>NZ_JARPUQ010000001.1:0-14409 GCF_029537735.1 Robiginitalea aestuariiviva
ACAGTACCCGCAGCTGCGTTGATCTCATCGATCGCATCCTGTACGGTAGTGGCGGCCAGGCCGCTGGCGGTATTGTCAAAGGCCACCTGAGCCGCATTTTGGTTATCGGTATTATCCAGATATCCGCTCAGGTCCACGCTGTTCGCATTTTCAATGGATAGCGTATTCCCGCTAAGGGTAAGGGTTTGGTCGTCTGTATTGATTGCACCCAGGTCCGCCAGGGGAACGCTCACGCTATTCCCATCGCTGTCGGTCAGCACCAGGTCTGCCCCCACAACGGCAAAACTGGTATTGGTGGTGTTGGAATCGGTAGAGGTCAGTTCCCAGGAATCGCCATCCCAATAGTAAATGGTACCGGAATTGGTATTGACATAAATGTCGCCGGTATCCGCGCCGGTAGGGCTGGTCATGCCGGGGGCAGTAACCGCCGTACCACTCAGGACCTCGCAGTTACACTGATCTGCAAGGTTTACCGTGGTTTGGCTAAAGGCCACTCCCGAAAAGAAAGTCAGGAGCAGCAGGAGGAACAGTCGTTTCATGATCCTAGGGTTAACGTGGGTAGATGTTGTAGCTGTCATAGGTTTGGTTAGTGTTTGTCCGGTTGTGGCCGGTTGTAGCAGGACGGATACCGAATCTGAATGGTCCTGGCAAACCCCTCCCGCAGTATGTACGGGAAGTTGGATTAGGAGGTTTGGGGTTTTACAGTCCATGTTGTCATTTTTGCGTTTTATCTGGGCGGAATACAGTCCACTACACCCTACAAAATTATCGGGATACCCAGGGGAGGAAAATAATTGTTGTGTAGAGGTGAAATTCCAAAGTATAGCCCCTCCTTTTTGAGGTCTGCGACCGTTTTCCACGGAAATTTGCCCTTGTTTTTTATCGATTAGGGCCCGAAATACGGGCGCTGATCGACGAGCGGAATCCCCTTGCGGATGCATGGCAGGTGTTGGCATAAAAGGGTCGGTTTTCACGGTGAAAGACATGGGCGTAAGGATCAAAAATGGGGTTATATTACTGCTGGTTTACCCGGTAGGTGATCCTCCGGTTGGTGATGATCGTTCGGATCCGAACCGGCCCGTGGGGGCCAAATTCGGACGTATGGTTTCCTAAAAAGCCCAGGGCGGTCAGCACGTCATTGGCCGTAACCGAGGCATTGTTGGGAAAGCGTACCTCAAAGCGTGAAGTGTTGTCAATATTGCCGTCTGCGTCCGAATAACCGGAGGTTCCGGTATCCAGGTCGGCCGCGGAGCCTTCCACCACCGAACCGATATAGCGCTGGCCTTCCCCGTAATCCCGGGAAAGTCCAAGTCTGTTATCCCCTGGGGCAGCTGTACCTTCGCTGATATCAGAAAGATAAAATTCGATGGTGGTGCCCGGGCGGGCCCAACCTTTGATGACCAGGTCCGGACCTTCAGTATAGGCCGTCACAATTATCGGGAAGTTCAGGAGTCCATTGGGGCCGGAGTCCGTGTCCCCATTATCATTTAAAGTAACCCCGTCCCCATACCCTCCGGTTGGGTCCAGGTCAATCCCCAGAGCATCTGCCGTTGTTCCGTTGGCATATATGGCATTTTGGGAGATTAAATTTGCCCCGCCAAATAGGGTAACCAGGGCTATGCCCGCATTGCCATTATTAAAAATGAGATTCTCCGTGATACTGGAATTGCTGCCCCCCAACCGGATTCCAACCCCGCCAAGACTACCAAAACAGGTAGTATCCTGACCGGCTTCCGTGATGGTGTTCCTGTTGAAATTCAATCCTCCCGGAGAAGTTCCTGCTTCTACGTTTACAGCCCCGGATTGCTCCAATAAATTAAGCGTAAAACGAATTCCCGTACCAGATTCCAGGATCACATTAGCTCCACATGTGCTGAGGCCATTTTGAGTGATGTGATTGCCGGTAGCGCTAAATCCGGAGGTGTCACTGATCCAAATGCCTGAAAGAATATTTCCAGCAATATAATTTCCATCAAGGGTACCTTCCCCTCCCGTTATCTGTACCCCAATACTCGTGTTTGCCAAAGGGGTTCCTGTAGCATCTGTACCAATTAAATTTTCTTGTAGGGTAGTTGATCCAGCACTCAGAAGCACTCCAGTTGCATTTTGGGCAAGAATGGCAAGGTTGCGGATTACGGTACCGTCGCCCGAGGTTGCAAAGACATCCCCCGAGGCCTGATACACTTGAATTTCAGGCAGTTCGTATACGGGCAGCACATCCCCGGCCGTGCCCACGGCAGCGCCCCCTGCACCAGCGGTGCCCAGGTTGGTATCCCCGCTGTAGGCCGTCTGCGTGCGGCCATCAATATGGGTATCGGTACCGGTGATAACCGGCAGTGCGGTGGTAAGGTTAATGCTGAAGATGCCCCCGGTGTATCCTGAATCTGCCGTACGCCCCAGCGGATCCCCGGTTGGGGGGATCATAAAGATGGAGACATCCTCCCCTGCCGCCGGATCAAAGAGGGCATTGGCTTCAATGTCCATACCGGCCTGGTCCAGCGCATTGCTGTTGGTGATAAACTGGGCCAGGGAGCCCTGTCCGGAATCGTTGGTATTTACAATGGTGTTGAAATTGAAGCCAAAATCGATTCCGCCTATTCCCCCTCCGGAAATCACTACGGTACTGCTGGTCTGGGCGGCTGTGAGCGTGCCGGCCGGGGCGTCGGCTGTGGCAGCGGGGTTGGCCCCGCCTATTTCATTGGTATATTCATTGCGCACCGTCCCGTTATAATCCGTGCGGAAGGTCTGGATGGGATAGCAATCGGCGCACGTATCCCCGCCTCCGCGGGTGGATGGCACCTCGGAATTAATGACCCGTACGGTATAGGCCCCGTCGGACATGCCGCTAAAGGTATAATCCCCGAAGGCATCGGTGGTCGTGGTCTGTAAGAGATTACCCAGGGCATCGTACAGTTCCAGGGTGGCCCCGGGTATGCCCAGCCCGCCGGAGTTGGCCAAATTTCGGCCGGCACCCCCCGGGTAGTTGATGTCTTCAAAAACGGTCCCGGAAATCAGGTTGGAGGGCACCAGCAGGACCACGGCCGTGGAGATAATCAGGTCAGCCCCTACATTCACATTGGCCGTTACCTGGGTGTCTGTGGAATTGATGAAGGCCGAAATATCGTAGGTATCCAGGTCCAGGCCATAAACACTGGAATTATTCACCCCGGCCAGCTGGTCATATACGGTGGAGTTATAGGCATTGTTGCCAGGCTGGCCCCCATCGCCGGTCAGTACAAAATTGGCGCCCAACTGGTTGGTGATGGAAAGCTCTTCCGGGTTGGTGGAGCCGCCGCTGGAACCATCCAGGGTATCATCCCCTTCGTAGGAGATAAAAGTGGCCTTACTCCCGGCCGGGCTTATGGCGTAAAAACTGTCCAGGGTAAAGGTGGTGCCCGTATTCTGGGAAATATCGTATCCGTAATACAGGTTAATGGTAGACACCGGCAGGCTGTCGTGCTCGTAAAATACCAGCAGGGACCAGGCGCCCAACACTACGGTGCCGTTGCAATAGGGTGCAGAGTTATCAATGGTCAGGTCGGTCAGGTCGTAGGTATTGCCGCTGGGGTCCGGCAGGGCGGTTACGATATCGGTCACATTGGCCAGGTACCCGTAAAAGTTCAGGCCGGCCACATTGGCCCCGTATACCACATCTGCATTAACGGTACTTCCCTCCAGGGTTACCTGCGTATCCGGGTTCTGGGCGGAATGGGACCACAGCAGGTAGGCCTCCTTAATGGTAGAACCTGCCGGAATGGGGGTGGTCAGGGTTCCTGAGGAATTCGGGCCAATGGCACAGGGATCCACACTGTTGTGGGCGGTGCGAAAAGTCCCCCCGCCGGCGCTGTAGTTGTAATGTCCGCTCAGGTTGCGGTACAGGTCCAGGGGCACATCCTGCAGGATAATTTCGTCGTCCCGGATGGTGGCCGTCCCGGTTACTGAAATATTCACTGCGGGGTCCGTTACCGAATCGATCTGCAGCACAAAGGTTTCATCCCCCTCGTATTCTGCATCATTGAGCAGGGGTACCACTACCGTCTGGGAATCCCCGGAAACCCCACTAAAGGACAGGGTTCCGGATACAGCGGTATAATCCAGGCCTGAGGTAGCTGTACCATCTGTAGTACTGTAAGTGGCCTGGAAGGGCCCGGCTACACTGGGGCCGGAATGGGTTACTGTAAAGGTGGCCGTGCCAGCGTCTTCGCTTATAGAAATATTGGCAATGGACAGGCGGGCAGGCAGATCAGCACTGATCTGCACATTGTCGATGGCCGCCCAATCGTCCGGGGCCCAGTTGGAACCGTTTTTGGCAAACAACAAAACGGTATTGTCCGATATATAGGCCGAGATGTTCTGGGTAAAGGTGCCGGAACCGGTCAGGGAACCGATTAACGCAAAGCTGGTACCCCCATTGTTTGAGATATACACCCCAAGAGCACGGGTCCCCTCCAGGCTAAAAGAAGAGTAGTCAAAGCTAAGGGTTGCGGTGGTGGCCCCGCTCAGGTTGGCTGAGCGGCGGATGTTTTCACCATACAGGTAGTCCAGGCGCAGCTGCCCGCCGGGGGTTATGTACAGGTATTGGGCATTGGGGCCCGGATCGGTATCCCCGAATTCCACCCAGTCCGAAGACCAGTTCACGGTCCCGTCCTGGTTGTTATAAGCAATCGAATTGAATTCATCCCGGAAGGTTTCCTGGGAAACGCCCGCAACGGGAATCAGCAGAAAGGCTGCCAAAAGGCAAAACAGGGTGTAGGTAGCCCCGGATAGGTTGTGTTTGAGTTCCATGCCGCATTCATTTGGGACCGGCGCCTTCACGGCAGAAGGCAACCGATGCGGCTAAACTAGCACGGGGGGTTCCACTATTTAGGTAAAAACGGCTTTCCGGAGGATTGGTGGCGGCCAACGGCCCCCATGTTTCGATAAGCGGGCGGCCGGTCGAAAATCCCGGCACTGGCCGAAACCGGTGCGGCCAACGGGAAAGCTAAAATCATTAAAAGCCTTGAAAAACAGACCTATATCAATTGCAAAACCCCTGCACAGGGGGCAGGGGCTTGCGCCTAAGATTCCCGAAACGGGAATCGCCATGTAGGATAGGGTGGCTATTCGGGATCTACGCGGTAGGTAATCCGGCGGTTGGTGATCACCGAAGAAAGGCTTATGGTAAGGGAAACCGTGGCGGTATCACAGAGGCCGTTGCTGTCGCATACCTCGTAGGTGAAAGCGTCGGTCCCGTAATACCCGGTATCCGGCGCATAGGTAAAGCTGCCATCGGCATTTAGCAACAGGGTGCCGTGGGCCGGGCCAGAAATGGGAACCGTATTCACCGTTAATGGGTCTGCGGGGTCCCGGTCTGTATCGTTGGTCAGCAGCCCGGCCGCAGGTACCACCAGGGTTCCCGGGTTCAGGGCTGTATAGGCATCGTCGAAGGCACAGGGAATACTGCGCACCGCAAGGATGTCCGAGGCTTCGGAATAAGGAGTACACCCGAGCAGGGGGGCAATCCCCAGCTGGTAATCTCCCGGGGAATCTATAACCACCTGGTCCATCCCCACGCCCGTGATGGTATCGAGCCCATTGGCCGGAAAGACCACGCCTGGGGTGAGGGAATACCAGACGTACTCCGCACTGGTAGAGGCAAATTCGGCCTGTAGAATACGGGTTTCTCCCGTGGCGCAACTATCAAAAGATGCCGGGGCCACTATAGTCGTATTCACCTGCGTATCGGAGGCACTGCCCAGAAAATCCAGGGGGCCTACATAATCTTTCAGGGAGGAGGTGAAAGCCGAAGAGGTCCTGGATTTAGCCATAATGGCACTAAAAGGGGAATCGCATGCCGCCGTAGACCCAAAGAGGGCGCGCGGGTCAAAGCCCAGCTGGGTAAAGTTCACCCCCACCTCGGCAAAATAGTCCTGGTTATAGAGGTTGGTGTAGCCCCCTGTATTGGTAGTCCCCCAGGGCGGGGCCTGTGTGAAGATGGGATTGACGTTGCTCAACAGGCTTCCCGGGCCCAGTACAATTTCCCCATACCCGTAGGTGCTGCCCCCGTCTATCTGAGTGCCCCAAACAAAAGTTGAGGTCCCTCCAGGAGAGGAGCCGGGCACAAAAGTAGCGCGGTCTACCCACAGGCGCACCTCAACCCCGCTTACGGAACCCCCGGTATAGGCAAACCCGATAATCATATCTCCGATCTGGGTCACGTTTCCCGAAGCGTCAAACTCCCAGGCCGTATGGCCTTCCTGCGTCCCTGAATTGGTAAAGCCCGAGCCCGTATCCTGGATTTCGGACACAAAGAGTTCAAAGTCGATAAAGTGGTTCCCGGAAGAAGACAGGGTAGAGACCATCATAAAAACCCATAGGTCGTCGGTTACCTGATCGCCGTCGCGGCGCATGTGCACCGCAGCATCTACAATATCGGTCTTGTCGGGGACGGAACCGGGAGCCGTTCCCCAGGAAGTTTGCGGATTATCCCCATTTTTTCCTCCGGTAAACTGGGTGAGGTCCTGGGAGGTATAGCTTACATAATCCCGGGCATAGCGGGCGCTGTACCAGATGTACCCGCGATTGGAGGAATAATTGGCGATACTCTGGCGCAAATCGAAAGAAATGTTGTTGTTAGCAGCCAGGAGGGCCGCATAGCCATTGGCTGCCGCCGTGGCTTCGTCAATTACCCCAAAACCTGTAGCCCCATTGTAGAACCAGTCGTCGGACTCCACCCCGGAGAGCGCGTCCCCGCTATAGGCATCGGCTTCCACCCCAAAATTGGCCCCTACCCCGGATTGCGCGGAAAGGCCGTTCGGGGCCAGCAACGCTATTCCAAAAATTAAAAAAACAATCTGTGTTCTCGGGGGCCTCATGTAGGTTAAACGGTTTCTAATCGTGGGCTTCTTGTGTTAGGATGCGTTGTTTTTTAATTGGAATTAACCCGGTAGGTAATCCGGCGGTTGGTGATCACGCTGCGTACCCGGATCTGGCTCATGGGTGCAAATTCTGAGGTACTGCCGCCCAGGGTAGCTGTGGCGGTTACCTGGTCGCCTACCACCGCACCTGCGGGAAGAAGCAGGCGGAATTCATATTGGTTGGTGTTGTCGGTATTCCCATCGGCATCCAGATAGGAGGAGCTACCGCCATCCAGGTCTGCGCCGGAGCCTTCGGTTACTGTGGTGATATACACCTGCCCTTCCCCATAGTCGGTGCTGAAGCCCAATTGGTTATCTCCCTCGGCGGCCGTGCCTTCCCTGATATCGGTAAAGAAGAACTCGATCTCGGTGCCGGGGCGGGCCCAGCCTTTTACCACGAGCTCCGTGCCTTCCATATATACCGCAGACAGGATGGGAAAATTCTGCAGGGTGTTGGGGCCCGAATCCGCATCCCCGGATTCGTTCAGGGTTACCCCGTCCCCGTAATTCCCGCCGGCATCCAGGTCAATCCCCAGGGCAGGGGCCGTGGTGCCATTGGCATAGATGGAATTCTGTGTAATGTGGTTACCCGTGCCCGAGGCGTCGGCCACCACAATGCCCGCATTGCCATTGCTGTAAATGACATTGGAGCTGATGGTGGAATTACTGCCGCCCAGGCGGATCCCAGTACCCCCTTCGCCCCCGTGGCAGGCGGTGTCCTGCCCCGATGCCGTTACGCTGTTGTCGTCAATCAGCAGGCCGCCGGCACTGCCAATGGCCTCAATACCCACAGATTGGGCATTTTCAATGAGATTTTGTGTCAGGCTAATGCCCGTCCCCCCTTCTATAAGGACATTGACCCCGCACCCGGCCGTGCCATTGCCGGTAATGTGGTTCAGGCTTATGGCCAGGGAGGCGGTATTGCGCACCCACACGCCCTGGTTGGTGAGTGTTGCCATATAGTTTTCGGTAAGCACAGCATCCCCTCCGTCTACTTCCACCCCCGTGTCAATATTCCCGGCATTGGCCCCGGTGGCATCCACGCCCAGCAGGGCATTGCGCACGGTCAGGGAACCGCCATCCACGCGTACGGCGGCGTTGTTGTCTGCATATACGGCCACGTTCCGCAGCAGGTTGTCGTTACCCAGGTTTACAATCACATCCCCGGCATTATGGTGCAACTGAATCTCCGGTAAGTCAAAGGTCGGCAACAGGGTACCGGATACGCCCACGGCAGTACCCCCGGCCCCTACAGCCCCGGCATTGGTATCTCCGCTGTAGGCCGTCTGGGTGCGGCCGTCAATGTGCAGGTTATCGGAGGTCAGGTCCTCCGGGTTTACGCTGTTGCCAAAGAAAATGTCGAAGATCCCGGAAGCATATCCGGCATCGGCGGTCCGGCCCAGGGCATCCCCGGTGGGCGGGATCATAAAAATGGACACGTCTTTGCCTGCGACCGGGTCAAACAGGGCATTGGCTTCAATGTCCAGGCCGCTTTCGTCCAGGTTGTTGGCGTTCAGGATAAATTGTTGCAGGGAGCCCTGCCCCTCTTCGTTGGTATTAACGATGGTATTGAAATTAAACCCGAAATCGATGCCTCCTATACCTCCGCCCAAAATATTAACTGAGGAAAGGGTTTGGGCGTTTACTACAGTGCCCAGGGCGGCATCTGCCGTAGCTGCGGGATTAGCCCCTCCGATCTCATCGGTTATCGGAGTAGGTGACCCTGCTGTGAATTCAGTCCGAAAGGTTTGAACGCCATAACAGGAGGTACAGCCTGCACCACCGCTACGGGTAGATTTGATATCCTGATTCGGAACGCGTACCCAGTAGTTCCCATCAGACATCCCGCCGAAATAGTAGTCGCCACTGGCATCCGAAGTGGTGGTGGCCTGGAACGTCCCGGTGGAGGTATACAATTCAACGGTAGCATTGGGAATGCCAATACCGGCTGCGGTAGCCTGATCTCGGCCTGCACCCCCAGGGTAATTCAGGTCTTCAAAGACGGTGCCCGAAATCAGGTTGGAGGGTACCCGAATAACAACGGCAGAAGAAATGACCAAATCCTGCCCTACATCCACATTGGCAGTTACCTGCGTGTCCAGGGGGTTTACAAAGGAAGAAATATCATAGGTATCCAGGTCCAGCCCATAGATATTGCTGTTATTCACCCCGGATATTTCATCATAAACCGTAGAGTTATAGGCATTATTCCCGCTTTGCCCCCCATCTCCGGAAAGGATATTGTTAATACCCAGCTGGTTGGTGATGGAAAGCTCCTCCGGGTTGGTAGAGCCGGCACTGGAGCCGTCCAGGGTGTCATCACCCTCGTAAGAGAGGAAAGTGGCCTTACTCCCCGCCGCGCTAATGGCATAAAAGCTGTCCAGGGTGAAGGAGGTACCCGCATTTTGCGTAATGTCAAAACCGTAATACAAGTTAATGGTGGAAGCCGCCAGGGATGGCTCTTCATAAAACACCAACAGGGACCAGGCGCCCAGAACCGTTGCCGTACCGCAGTAATCTGCCGTATTGTCAATGACCAGATCGGTCAGGTCGAAGGTGTTGGTAGTCGGGTCCGAAATCCCGGCTACAATGCTGGTCACATTGGCCAGGTAGCCATAGAAGTTTCGGCCGGTGAAACCAGCACTATATACCAAATTGGCACTCACGCCCTGGCCTTCAAAAGTTACCTCGGAATCCGGCACATAAGAGGAATGGGACCAGAACAGGTACGCTTCCTTTATGGTTGCCCCTGCAGGTATGGGAGAGGTAAGGCTGGCGGACGAAGTACTGGTAATGGCACAAGGGTCGGTTGTGTTGTGGGCGGTCCGGAAGGTACCTCCTGCGGTAGTATAATCGAAGTTACCGCTCAAATTGCGGTATAAGGCCAATGGCACATCATCCAGAATGATCTCATCATCCACAATGGTGGCCGTCCCCACACCCGTAATCCCAACTGCCGGGTCCGTTACCGCATCAAACTGGATCTGAAAAGTTTCGTCAGTCTCATAGAGCCCATCGTCTATAAGCGGGACAACGATATTCTGGGTCTCTCCGCTGCTCCCGCTAAAAAACAGGGTTCCGGAAACGGCAGTGTAATCCGCACCGGACACAGCTGTGCCGTTAAGGCTGCTGTAATCGACAGAAAAAGGACCCGAGGTAGCAGGCCCTGCATGGGTTACCACAAACGTTGCGGTACCGTCGTTCTCATTTACAGTTATGGAGGCGATAGCCAATCGGGTACTTACATTGGCGCTGATCTGAACGTTATCTACCTGTGCCCAATCATCCGCATTCCAGTTCTGGTTGGACTTGGCAAAACGCAGAACCGTATTGGCAGAGATATAGGCGGAAATGTTTTGAGAGAAAAATCCCGAACCGCTTACCGATGCAATTTGGGTAAAGGATGCTCCGCCATTATTGGAGAGGAAAATTCCTAAGGTTCTGGGTCCACCCAGACTATTGGTCGAATAGTTAAAACTCAAGGTTGCGGTAGTGGCTCCGGTAAGGTCTGCGGTCCTTTGAATCCGCTCTGTCCAGAGGTAGTCCATTCGCAACGCTCCGGCATTAACGTAAATGTAATCCCCGGTCGGCCCCAGGTTGGTATCCCCGGCTTCCTCCCAGTCCGAAGACCAGTTTACAGACCCATCCTGATTGGAATAGGATACGGTGCCAAATTCATCACGAAAGGTTTCCTGCCCCATGGCTGCCGTCGAAACCAACAGCATCAGGGCCAGTACCCAAATGGATGTACTCCGTAGATGTACGATCATGTTCCCCATTGTTTATGCGAAAGCGGGATTAACCCACTTCTTCCCAATACACAAATGTAACCGGCAGGTGCCGCCCCGCTAAACTTTTGTTGTGAAGTGGGATAATCGGGGGGTGAAGGGGGGAGTTTCCGGGGTTAGCCACCGCAAAAACAGGTGCATCTGGTCGATCAGGCCCCTAAAACACGGCGTTTACGAAGGTTGTTACTCCTGTATGATGAATTCCGAACGGCGGTTGCGGGCGTGCTGTTCTTCCGTACAGGGCACCCCGTCCTCGCATTCGTTCATGAGGTAAATTTCCCCATAGCCCTTGCCGCTCAGGCGCTCCGGGGCAATCCCCTTGGAGATCATATAGGCCACCGTAGCATCGGCCCGCTTCTGGGACAACCAGAGGTTGTAGGCATCCCGCCCGCGGCTGTCCGTATGCGAAATGGCGCGGATTTTCAGGCTGGGGTATTTCTCCATGGCGGCAATCACCTTCTGGATTTCGATTTCGGCATCCGGGCGAATGTTGTATTTGTCGAAATCAAAATAGATGGTGCTCAGCTGCAGGAGCTTGGCCAGGTCGTCCCCGAATCCGGCCAGGACCGTTTCCCGTTCCAGGTAAAAGTCCATAATCCGGGGTTTGCCATCCGAAGGGGCCAGGTATTCCTCTGAAGGGATATAGCCCTCCCGGGTGGCCCGCACAAAGTTCCCCTGGTTGCAGTCCAGGGTAATTTCGTAGTTCCCGTCCGTATCGGTAATCCCGCTGCCAATCTCCATGTTGTTCTCGTCTATAATGCGAACCGTGGCCCCGGAGAGGGGGCTGTTGGAGATCAGGTCGCGCACCGTCCCGCTTACGGATTGAATGCATTCAAAGCCCAGGGGCTCCAGTTCTGTAAAGGCATAAATGTCGTCGTCCCCTACCCCATCCGGCCGGTTGGAGGCAAAATAGCCCTTATGGCTGTCTTCGGAAAGGATAAAGGTAAAGTCGTCCATGGAGGAATTTACCGGCCGCCCTACATTCTGTACGCTGCCTTCGTAGGGCAGATAATCCAGTTTGGTCGCAAAAATATCCAGTCCGCCCAGGCCCGGGTGGCCATCCGAAGCGAAATACAAAACATTGTTACCGGACACGAAGGGGAAGGTTTCCCGTTCCGGGGTGTTGATCTTAGGCCCCAGGTTTTCGGGGGCGCCAAAGGTGCCGTCTTCCAGGATTTGCACCCGCCACAGGTCCGATTGCCCCCGGCTGCCGGGCATATCCGAAGCGAAATACAAAAATTTTCCGTCGGGGCTCAGGGTCGGGTGGGCCACCGAATAACTGTCGCTGTTAAACGGCAGATCTTCCAGGGTGGTCCATACCCCGTCGGTTTTGTGGGCCCGGAAAATCTTCAGGCGAACGATCCCGGAAGCGTCCCGGCTTTGTTTATTCTCCACCACATTGTTGCGGGTAAAATAAAGGGTGTTGCCATCGGCCGTGGCCGCAGTGGTAGACTCGTGGTAGCGGGAATTCACCCCATCCAGCTTAACAGGCGCCCCGGCCCTGCGGGCGGCCGTATCCACCCGGTACAGGTCCAGAAAATCCCGGGCATTCCAGGTGTGCCGGTACCGGGCCAGGTTACCGGTATCCCGGTCGGAGGAGAACAACAACTCTGCCCCGTAATAGGCTGGAGCAAAATCCGAATACGGGGAATTAAAACGAAAGGTGTCCAGGCGCACCCGGCCGGAATTGGCTTCGATGCGTTCCAGGTAATCCGGTTCGGCCTTAAAGAGATCCACGCGGGTATCGGCCATGGCGCGGCTGCGCGACAGGAATTCGGCCATCATGGCATCGGCCTGCTCGTACTTCCCCACGCTGCGCAAAGACTGGGCATACCGGAAATAATCCTCGGCCCCGGTTTCCTTAGGGTAGGCGGTAACCAGGCGACCATAGATTTCTTCAGCCTGGGCATATTCCGCATTGAAATAATAGGCATTTCCCAGTTTCTTTAACAGGTCCGCATTTTCAAACCCCCGGTCCAGTACTTTTTGGTAGATGTCCTGGGCCATCTTGAAAGAATACTGGTCGTATGCGGTTTCCGCCCGCTCCAGGCGGCGCTGCTGGGCCACAACAGTCCCGAAGGCCAGGAAGAAGACAAGGAGTAAGGCGGGCTTTTTCAGCATAGCGGCAGGGCGTTTATCAGAAGAAACGGGGGCTAATCAAACGTTCAAAGGAGCGGATCAGTTCCCAGCGCAGGAAAATCTCAAAAGAGCCGTCGTTAAACTGGGTCCCGCCCAGGGCGGTGGTTTCCCGGTCGTAGGCCAGCCCGATCATCAGCTGCTCGTTTAGCTGGAACCCTACCAGGCCGCTTACGGCGGCATCCCAGCGGTAGGCGGCCCCAAAGGAAAATTTCTCGTTAAACAGGAAGCTGGCGGATAGGTCCAACTGCAGGGGGGCGCCGCTAACCACCTTGGTGAGCAGGGCCGGCTTGAACTTCAGGTTCCCGTTCAGGTCAAAGACGTAACCGGTAATCATATAAAAGTTCACCCGATCTACGGAAAGAAAGGACTCCTGGGCGCCCGCAGAATTATCGAAATGCTCCGATTCCAGCAGATTGGGCGCAGACAAGCCCGCGTAAAACCGGTCCGTATGGTAATAGATCCCCAGGCCAAAATTCGGGGTAAACTGGTTGTCGATATTATCCTCATCCACGGTTTCCTGCTGGTATTTCCGCAGGTTGTTAAAATCCAGGCTCAGCAGATTCCCCCCGGCCTTCAGCCCAAAGGAAAGTTTGGCATCCCTGGACACATCAATAGTATAGGAAAGTACAGCATCCAGATAGGTTTCCTGTACCACCCCATCCCCGATGTTGTCATTCACCAGGGAAATCCCGTATCCCAGACGGGAATTCCGGATGGGGGAATGCATGTTTACCGTAAAGGTCTGCGGGGCACCCTCCAGACCTACCCATTGGGAACGGTAAAGGGCCGCCAGGCTCAGCTGCCCCCGGGACCCCGCATAAGCTGGGTTCACCGTCATGGTATTGTACATGTACTGGGTGTACTGTGCATCCTGTTGGGCCTGCAGCCCGGAAATAGACCCGAAAACCAGGGCTACAAACAAGAATCTATAAAAAATACTGCGCATCTTTTTACTTATTGCCAATGTAGACATACCCCTTCTCTACTTTCCTTTCGCCCTGGTAGTCGTACTCAAAGATATAATAATATACCCCGGACGGAAGATAATCATTGGTGTTTAGCGTAGAACGCCCGCGGGAGCGCCCGTCAAAGACATTAAACTGGTTGTCGTAATTCCGGCCCTCGTATACGGCAACTCCCCAGCGGTTAAAGATGCGGATGGAGTTGTTTTGTGCCAGGTGTACGTTCTGGATAAACAGGAAATCGTTCCGGCCGTCCTGGTTGGGGGTCACCAGCTCAAAGACGATTATCCCTTCCTCATCGGGGTCCGGATCCGGGTCGGGATCCCGGTCGTCGGTGGGATCCAGGTAATCCGGGGTGCCGTCATCATCCGTGTCGTCGTTGGTCGGGTCCCCGTCATTGTCCGGGTCTTCCTCTTCGGTGGGCGTACCGTCTCCGTCGTCGTCTGTATCGCGGTAGTTCACATCTTCGGTCCCGTCCGTATCCGGCAGGTCGTTGGCCGGGTCGTCTATCTCGTCGTTAACGTCGTAGCCGTCGTTTACATCCGAGCCTTCGTACCCGTCGTCCAGGCCGTCCCCGTCGGTGTCGGTGCCCGTGTAGGTCCAGTCCGGCTCCCCATCGAAGTT
>NZ_JARPUQ010000001.1:14509-115367 GCF_029537735.1 Robiginitalea aestuariiviva
TCATCCGTGTCGTCGTTGGTCGGGTCCCCGTCATTGTCCGGGTCTTCCTCTTCGGTGGGCGTACCGTCTCCGTCATCGTCCGCATCGCGGTAGTTTACATCTTCGGTCCCGTCCGTATCGGGCAGGTCATTAGCCGGGTCGTCAATCTCGTCGTTAACGTCGTAGCCGTCGTTTACATCCGAGCCTTCATACCCGTCGTCCAGGCCGTCCCCGTCGGTATCGGTGCCCGTGTAGGTCCAGTCCGGCTCCCCGTCGAAGTTAAAGTCGTTCCCTTCGTTGTTGTCCGGTACGGTGTCGTTGTCCGAGTCCTGATCCAGGTAGTCCGGGGTGCCGTCGCCGTCCGTGTCCTCAGGGGTAACCCCGTCCGGCTCATAGGCGTCGTCCAGGCCATCGCCGTCCGTGTCTGTACCGCTGGGCGGGATGTACCCGTCCGTGGGCTGGCCCTCTACGTTGTCCGGGATGCCGTCGTTATCCGAGTCGATGTCCCGGAAGTCCGGCAGCCCATCCCCGTCCGTATCTATAGGGTCCAGGCCATTGGGGTCGTAATGGTCGTCCAGGCCATTGCCATTATTGTCAATGCCGCAGGGCTCCTGGTAACTGCCGGAATCCTGGGCTTCCACATTGTCGGTAATACCATCATTATCGGAATCGATATCCCGGAAGTCCGGGTGGCCGTCCCCGTCCGTATCCATGGGGTCCAGGCCGTTGGGGTCGTAATGGTCGTCCAGGCCGTTGCCATTATTGTCAATGCCGCAAGGCTCCTGGTAACTCCCGGAAGACTGGGCTTCCACATTATCGGTAATGCCGTCATTATCGGAATCGATATCCCGGTAATCCGGGATGCCGTCCCCATCGGTATCCACTGGGACCAGTCCCCCGCATGCACCCGGGCTGGGCTCATAGGCATCGTCCAGGCCATTTCCATCGGAATCCACGCCGGAAGGCGGGATATAGCTGCCAGATGCCTGTGCCTCCAGGTTGTCCGTAATGCCGTCGTTATCGGAGTCGATATCCAGGTAATCCGGTACGCCGTCCCCATCGGTATCCGTAGGGTTGGTGGCCGGGTTGTTATCCCCGTCGGTGTTGGCATCCTCCCGGCTGTCGATTATCCCGTCATCGTCATCGTCGATGTCGTTCGGAACCGGCAGGGTCCGGAGCACGCCATGGGGTTGGGGTGTTCCTTCAAATTCAGGGCTGGCCAGCACCAGGACGGGCAACCAGAACAAGCCCAAAAGCAGGGCGAGTCCCCGAACCGGAAAAGGTTTGGAAAAAAGACGGAAGTAAAGGTTTTCCATGCGTGATCGTTTAGGCTTAACGGTCACCATGGCATTTTCAGGTCAGGTTCTCTCGTAAAGACTTGGGGAGTCTTTGGTTCCCGCAATATAATCGGAATACATGGTCCGGCCAATCAATTTTAACAGGAATCCGGCGGGCCTTCCTTCAACGGCCGCAATAATCGACAAACGGCCTGAAGGGCAAGGCTTAAGCCTGGGGACAAATGGCCCTCAGCCCCTGGCCGAGGCCCCGGCTTACCACCGGTTTTTCGACCATCTCCTCAATTCTTCGATAAGCGGAGCGGCGCTTCCCTCCACTCCTGCCCTTCAAATCCGCTTCAAACCGCCGATGGAAGCGCTCGGTATTTTTGGTATTTTTGCACCAAATTTCAGCAAGGCCTTGAGTTTTACCCAGGAAATCAGACAACGACGCACCTTCGGCATCATCTCTCACCCGGATGCCGGAAAAACCACCCTTACCGAAAAGCTGCTGCTCTTTGGCGGGGCCATACAGGAAGCCGGTGCGGTAAAGAGCAACAAAATCAAAAAAGGCGCCACCAGCGACTTTATGGAAATTGAACGGCAGCGTGGGATTTCCGTAGCTACTTCGGTCTTGGCTTTCCGGTATAAAGACCGGAAAATCAATATCCTGGATACCCCGGGCCACAAGGATTTTGCTGAGGATACGTTCCGGACCCTTACGGCCGTAGACAGTGTTATCGTGGTCATAGACGTGGCTAAGGGGGTGGAAGAACAGACCGAAAAACTGGTCTCTGTCTGCCGCATGCGCAACATCCCCATGATCGTTTTCATCAACAAACTGGACCGGGAGGGGAAAGACGCCTTCGACCTGCTGGACGAGGTGGAGCAGAAACTGGGCTTGCACGTATGCCCCTTGAGTTTCCCCATCGGGATGGGCTATGATTTCCAGGGCATCTACAACATTTATGAAGGCAATGTTAAACTCTTTAGCGGGGGCAGTAAGAAGAAGCTCGAAGAAACCCTGGAATTCGAGGACCTGCAGGACCCTGAGCTGGAAAATCGCATTGGCTCCCCAGCCCTGAACAGCCTGAAGGAGAACCTGGAACTGGTTACCGGGGTGTACCCCCAGTTCAGCCGGGAAGCCTACCTGAGCGGGGAACTGCAACCCGTGTTTTTCGGATCGGCCCTGAACAATTTCGGGGTGCAGGAACTGCTGGATTGTTTTGTGCAGATTGCCCCGGACCCGAGGCCCAAAAAGGCCGAGGAGCGGCTGGTAAAGCCGGAGGAAGAACAGATGAGCGGCTTCGTGTTTAAGATCCACGCCAACATGGACCCCAAACACCGGGACCGCCTGGCTTTTGTCAAAATCGTTTCCGGCACCTTTGAGCGCAACAAGCCCTACCTGCACGTGCGCCTGGGCAAGAACCTGAAGTTTTCGAGCCCCAATGCCTTTTTTGCCGAGAAAAAGGAAATTGTAGACCGCTCCTATCCCGGCGATATCGTTGGCCTGCACGACACGGGGCACTTTAAAATCGGGGATACGCTAACCGAAGGGGAAGAACTGCACTACAAGGGCATCCCTTCCTTTTCGCCCGAACACTTCCGCTACATCAACAATGCGGACCCCATGAAATCCAAGCAATTGGCCAAGGGCATTGACCAACTGATGGACGAAGGGGTGGCCCAGCTCTTTACCCTGGAACTAAACGGCCGGAAGGTGATCGGTACCGTGGGGGCCCTGCAATACGAGGTGATTCAGTACCGCCTGGAACATGAGTACGGCGCCAAATGCACCTACGAAAACTTCCCGGTTCACAAGGCCTGCTGGGTCGAACCCCAGGACCCGAACAACGAGGAATATCAGGAATTCCTGAGGGTCAAACAGAAATTCCTGGCCCGGGACAAACGGGGCCAGCTGGTCTTTCTGGCGGATTCCGCCTTCTCCCTGCAGATGACCCAGGACAAATACCCCAGCGTTAAACTGCATTTTACCTCCGAGTTCGATACCTGACACCGGCAGCACCTGAAAGCGGTGGCCTGCGCAAAATTGTTGCGGGGGCTGCGGTTATTTTTGGATTGGGCGGGGGTGGGGAATGCACATCCCGGATCCCTGTTAAAAGCGAAGCCCCATGGTGAGTTGCAGGGCCCCATACCCATAGGAAACCGTAGGAGCCTCCAAATCGGCAGGCCAACTCCCGGATGATGTATAAGACCCCAAAGCCGTACCATAGGAAAGTACATAGAAGCCCCCAAGGGTACCGTAACTGCCCGGGCGTTGCCATAAATGAATTCCCAGTCGCATCTTCAAACCCACCGTAACGGAATGGTCTTCAGGGGCATCCCCTTCTGGGGCGTAAGCGGTATTAAACATCAGTTGCGGCCCTGCCTGCAGTAACCAGGGAGTAGCGGTTATGCCGTAATAAGCCCCAAGCCCCACGGAATTAAACCCCACCTCTGCCGCGCTGCCCGAGCGGACACCTGTTACCTGGCCCAGTTGAGCATAAGTGGCTTCCAGGCCTGCACTATGGCCACTGCCCAGATTCCGGCGATATCCCAGGGCAAAATAACCCCGGGGGCCCCGTTTTACCGGGTAGCCCACATTTCCAAAAAAACCACTGACATTTTCGTCGTAACCCTGTTCCCTGAAATACCGGGCCATCGCATTGGCCGGCCCTATGACGGGGAATCCCACCTGGAATTCAAATCCCGAAGTTTTTGCGGATTCCTGCTGGGCATTTACCGGATAGGTGACCAGGGCAGAGCCAACCCATAAAAGTGAAATAATTTTCCTCATGATTTCCGTTATTAGGGGATTTCAGGCACAAGGAAAACCTAATAAACGGTAAGGCTGTCCGAAAATGGCATTGGGGCAGGATTCCGGACACCTTGCCTGCAGCAGGGCTATCCCCCAAATAACCAAAGCAATCCCAAGGTAGTCAGCACGACCAGGACGCCCCACAAAAGCCATTCCCTTCGGCGTTCCCGGGCCGCCCGGGAACGAATCCCGGCTTTGATCCGAGCCAGTTCCTCCGGGGATACCTCCTTAAAAGATAAGGGAGTAGCTCCATCCCCGATATAATCGGAGCGGTTCCCTTTCCGCCGCTTTTTCAGCAGCGCCCGATTTTGCTTCATGCTCTTGATGGCATGCAGCATGCTTCCTTCTCCTCCCATGGCCTAGCGTTTCTATATGCGTCGCAAGAAAAGACAAAATGTTACATATGACACTTAATGTATCATATAAAACATTTATTTCCCGGAAATTGCCCTGCTTTCTTTTTTCAGCCCGGGGTCATAGCTTTACCCAAGGGGGGGTAGGGAGATACCACTCCTCCTCCCCGCCAAGGAAACACTAAATACCGGGGCTCAACTTGGAAAATCTTAACGCTCTTAAGAAAAGGCGCCTTACAAATAGTCTGATTTCAGCAGTACAATAAGTTCTTCCCCCTGCCGGATGAGCCGCGGTAATTCGGCATTGCCGCGGATATTGAGGAAGAATCGCAGCCGTAAATACCCATTGACCATTTTGCGCACTTCGTTTATATCGTGCGTGAGCAGGCTCAGGCCATCGCTTTGGGCGCGGGCATAATCGTCGGTCTGGTTGAAATGGTATTCCAGGATATGCTTATTGTGATTGGCATAGTTCGGCGCCAGGTGGCCAAAATCGGAATAGTTCAGGTTCAGGATCCCATCCGAGAGTACAGAAACCTGCTCCCGGGCCCGTAAATCGTAGTAATAATCCTCTTCCAGGTGGCGGGTAAAGGCCTCGTATTCGGCCAGTTTACGCGAAAGGATTTCATTTTCGGGCATCCTCAGGATACCGGACTGCTTCAGGTCTTCCAGGGTAATGCGGTTAAAGGAATAGGGACGATAGGGGTTATCCCCCATCGCCAGGGGGAAAAGGTCCAGGTTGTCCAGTTGGTCAATGCTCCTGTGGCGGGTATAATTTGCCAGGCTGTCGATGCGGCGAATGGATTCCCGCATGTGCCCCATGATGTCCCGGAGTTCTAGCAAATCATCCTCAAGGTCCGAGATTAAAGAGCGGGCATAGGATTGCATCAGGGCGTCCCGTTGTGATCGGTTATAGGCGTTGTCGAGTGAAAAAGCGATCAGGATACCCAGGATGACCACCAGGGTGTCGAAAAAATAGGTGTAGCCGGTGGCCCTCAGGTGGCAGGCAAGTCGCTGCAGGAAAGATGACCTTTGGGGTTTTGCTTTTTCATCCATGATGCCAAGAGCCCGGAATCAGCCCGAACCGCACCCAAGGTACTTTTTGCCAGGGCAAAGACCTATGACATGGATCAGGTGCATACATTCGTAGCTAAGGCCAGTCCTGAATTTCCAGGCTACGCATCCAACAGGAAAACCTCTTCTATGGGCAGGTCAAAAACCCGGGCTACGGCATGGGCCAACTGCAGGGAAGGGTTGTATTTGCCCTTTTCCAAAAAAACAATGGTCTCTCGACGCACCTGTACCTTCCGCGCCAGGTCTTCCTGCGTTAAGCCGTCCCTGGCACGGAGTTCTTTAATCCGGGTTTGCATGGGTGGAGCCCGTTTTGGAGTAATAGATCCAGAACCCCACAAAAAGCAGGGCCATGCCCAACAAGCCTATTTCCAGGGGGATTTCCGGACGCAGGCCTGAATCCATCACAAATACCGCAATGGCCGTCCAAAGGTAAAAGGAACCGGCAAATGCGCTGGCAGCAGCCCGTTGTTTTATACCCCGGCTGAGTTCGTCCTCTGCCGGCAAGCCTTTTTTCTCATCCTTCATGCGGCGCAGGGCTACCACCACACTAAATCCGGTCACAACAAATACCAAGGCCGCCACTGAAATTTCAAAGATGCCGAGGGGGCTTTGCTGGGCATACAACCAAAGGCCTGCGGAAAAGGTAACGGTTCCCGCCAGGATCAGCACCAATAGGGTTTGGGTCTTTTTCATGATTATATTGTTATTTATTTCTAACACTAAGTTATGTATTTCTAACAACATATACCATACCCAATGGCAAAATTATGCGTGCCCTTCTTACACGCGGGGTCTGAAGCCCTTTGTGATGAACGTTCATGACAGGCATGAGAAATCAGCATTAACCCATTCGTTAACTGCCCTTTACAACTTTGATCCCCTACCCTTCCCCTTGCCCCGTAATGAGATTTTTTCTATCTTCTCCCTCCGGTACCGGAAATGCCTGCTATCCTTTCCGGCGCTGCTGTTATGAAAAAGACCCTAATCCTCCTGTTTTGGCTGTTGGCCTCCCTGGGCTGCAGCAAATCTGAGGCACCTGATCCCATTCAGGAACCCGACACCAATCTGGTACCCCGTCCTGGCAGTCCGGGCAGTACCACGCCAGACCCCCCTACGGACGAAGGCACTTCAAGCCTTAGTGATATTACACAGGACTTTGAATTCCTACTGCGAAACCTGGGATTCCCAGGAGCCCAGGTAGCCATTGTTTGGGAAGAAGAACTGGTATACCTGAAAGCATTTGGCAAGGCAGACCTGGATACCGGGCAGGAGGTCACGGATTTCTCCCGTTTCCGCATAGGCGCCATTTCCAAACCGATTACCCTCCTGGCCCTGTCCAGGCTTATTGTGCAGGGACGTGTACAACCCAATGACCTGGTATTCGGGCCCGACGGCCTGCTGGGGACCCAATACGGCACCCCGCCTTATGAAGAGGCAGTGATGCGCATCACAGTAGACGATCTGATAGAGCACCGGGCGGGATTTGCGGATATCCCCAACGATATCATGTTCGAAGACCCGGCCTTAAGCCAGGCAGATTTGATCGGGCAGGTCCTGGACCAGCGCAGCCTGGCCTATGAACCAGGGACCACCTATACCTATTCCAATTTCGGATACTGTTTATTGGGGCGCATTATAGAAGCCGTTTCGGGCCAGAGCTACTCGGAATATGTTCAGAATGAGGTCCTGGGCCCTATGGGCATTACGGGAATGCAGGTTAGTTCAGACGCCCAGGGCGTTCCCGTGCAGCACGAAGTTTCCTATTATACCCGCTGGCAGGTGCCCTACCCCTTAAACGTTACGCGAATGGATGCCCACGGGGGATGGCTGGCCCGGGCATACGATCTGGCCCTATTGGCCGCGCAAACGGATGGGAGTCCCAACTTCCCGGATTTCCTGGACCGCGGGGAAGGAGTATCTTATCTGAGTCGCAGCAGTTGGGGGCATAATGGGGCCCTGCCGGGGACCACGGCCGTTTTAAAGGTAGGTTACCCCCTTTCCTATGTAGTATTGTTCAATGCCGGCAACAGCAATTTCCATGAAACCCTGCAGGCGGTTATCGACTTTATGGAAGAAAAAACCCGCGATCGCACCAGCTGGCCCCAGGATAACTTTTTTGAGTTCCAGTAGTGCATGGTTATGGCATAATAAAAAAACCGCGCTGCTGGCGCGGTTTTTTTATTCTCATGCTTCGCCCGTAGGCCCGAAGTTTAACGGGATGGGCGGGTGGTCGTGTTCCTGTATGGTGCCGTGTGCCTGTTCAAAGCGCTGTATGTTTTCACCCAGGGCCTTTAAGAACTTCTTGGCGTGCTGGGGCGTGAGGATAATCCGGCTCTTCACCTTGGCCTTGGGCCGGCCGGGCATGATGCTGATAAAATCCACCACGAATTCGGAAACGGAGTGGTTAATGATCGCCAGGTTGGAATAGATACCTTCGGCGGTCTTTTCGTCCAGCTCTATATTGATCTGTTTTTGCTGCGATGCATCCTTTTCTGCCATAATCGATACCTTAAAAAAACCCCCGGCCTGGGCCGGGGGTCTGTTTGCAAATGTCTGCTTAGAATTTCAATTCCTCCTTGCGGGCCATGATCTCGTCGTATTCCTCCTTGGAGCCCACAATGATGTGGTCGTAATCCCGCATACCGGTACCGGCAGGGATTTTGTGACCTACAATCACGTTTTCCTTGAGGCCATCGAGCTGATCTACCTTGCCGTTTACCGCAGCCTCGTTCAGTACCTTGGTGGTTTCCTGGAAGGAAGCCGCCGAGATAAAGGATTTGGTCTGCAGGGAGGCACGGGTAATCCCCTGCAACACCGGAGTAGCGGTGGCCGCTACGGCATCGCGTGCCTGAACCAGGGCTTTGTCTGCCCGCTTCAGGATGGAGTTTTCGTCCCGCAATTCGCGAACGGTCAGGATCTGTCCGCGCTTGAGGTTCTCGGAATCCCCGGCATCGATAACTACCTTCTTGCCAAAGATCTCGTCGTTCTCGTTGATGAAGTCGTCCTTGTGCACCAACTGGTTTTCCAGGAAGATGGTGTCGCCCGGATCCTGAATCTGGACCTTGCGCATCATCTGGCGGACCACCACCTCAAAGTGCTTGTCGTTGATCTTCACCCCCTGGAGGCGGTACACTTCCTGTACCTCATTCACCAGGTATTGCTGTACGGCGGACGGGCCTTTGATGGTCAGGATGTCTTCCGGGGTAATGGAACCGTCGGAAAGCGGCATCCCCGCCCGTACGTAATCGTTCTCCTGAACCAGGATCTGGTTGCTGAGTTTCACCAGGTATTTCTTCACCTCGCCCGTCTTGGACTCGATGATGATCTCCCGGTTCCCCCGCTTGATCTTGCCAAAGGACACTACCCCGTCAATTTCGGTAACCACTGCCGGGTTAGAGGGGTTACGCGCTTCGAAGAGCTCGGTAACCCGCGGCAGACCTCCGGTAATATCCCCCGCCTTGGCGGATTTTCTCGGGATTTTCACCAGGATCTTGCCTTCCTCGATCTTCTCGCCGTTGTCTACCATCAGGTGGGAGCCCACCGGCAGGTTGTAGGAACGCAGCACCTCGCCTTTCTTGTCCTTGATATGCAGGGTGGGGATCAGCTTCTTGTTCCGGGATTCGGAAATCACCTTCTCCTGGAAGCCGGTCTGTTCGTCGATCTCTACCTGGTAGGTAACCCCC
This sequence comes from Robiginitalea aestuariiviva, assembly GCF_029537735.1. Classification (GTDB taxonomy): domain Bacteria; phylum Bacteroidota; class Bacteroidia; order Flavobacteriales; family Flavobacteriaceae; genus Robiginitalea; species Robiginitalea aestuariiviva. Next base: position 23,691 of record NZ_JARPUQ010000001.1, read on the forward strand.
TGTTCGATGTTCTCGTAGGAGATTTCACCCGGGAATTCGGAGACGATTACCCCGTTGTAGGGATCCCATTGGCAGATCAGATCGCCCTTCTTCACCTTGCCCCCGTCTTTTATGAAAAGCTGGGAACCATAAGGAATGTTATTGGTGCTGAGGGTGATACCGGTTTTGGCATCTACAATCTTGATTTCGGATGTCCTTGAAATCACGATCTGAACGGCTTTGCCTTCGGCATCCTTGCCCTTTACGGTGCGCAGGTCCTCGATCTCGGCAATACCGTCGAACTTGGCCTCCAGTTTGCTCTCCTCGGAGATGTTACCGGCAATACCTCCCACGTGGAAGGTCCGCAGGGTAAGCTGGGTACCCGGTTCCCCGATGGACTGCGCGGCCACAACGCCCACGGCCTCGCCCCGCTGAACCATCTTATTGGTTGCCAGGTTGCGGCCATAACATTTGGCACAGATCCCGTGGGTAGCCTCACAGGTAAGCGGAGACCGCACCTCGATACGCTCGACCGGGGATTCCTCGATACGGGCCAGGTCCGACTCCATGATTTCCTGCCCGGCCTCGAGCAGCAGCTCTTCGGTGATCGGGTGGTATACATCGTGGAGGGAAACCCGCCCAAGGATACGCTCCCCGAGAGTTTCCACCACTTCTTCATTCTTACGCAGGGCCTCGACTTCAATGCCGCGCAGGGTACCGCAATCCTCACTGTTGATGATTACGTCCTGGGACACATCCACCAGGCGGCGGGTCAGGTATCCGGCATCCGCCGTCTTCAGGGCCGTATCCGCCAGACCCTTACGGGCACCGTGGGTGGAGATGAAGTACTCCAGGATGGACAGCCCTTCCTTAAAGTTGGAGAGGATGGGGTTTTCGATGATTTCCCCGCCCCCGGCCGTGGACTTTTTGGGCTTGGCCATCAGGCCGCGCATCCCGGTAAGCTGACGGATCTGCTCCTTGGAACCCCGTGCCCCGGAATCCAGCATCATGTACACGGAATTGAAGCCTTGTTGGTCTTCGCGAATCCGCTTCATAGCCAGTTCGGTCAGCATCGCGTTGGTAGAGGTCCAGACGTCAATCACCTGGTTGTAACGCTCGTTGTTGGTGATCAGACCCATGTTGTAGTTCATCATGATGCCGTCCACCTGCTCGTTTGCATCGCCAATCATGTCGTGCTTTTCTGCCGGGATGATGATATCCCCCAGGCTGAAGGAAAGCCCGCCTTTAAAGGCGAATTCGTACCCCATGGTCTTGATCTTGTCCAGGAAGTCTGCCGTGGTGGGCACGTTGGTGACCGCCAAAATCTGGCCAATGATGTCCCGCAGGGATTTCTTGTTCAGTACGGTGTTGATGTAACCGGCCTGTTCGGGCACCACGGAGTTAAACAGCACACGCCCTACCGTGGTTTCGATCAGTTTGGTTACCAGTTCCCCAGACTCGTTCAGGTCTTTAACCCGCACCTTAATGCCGGCGTTCAGGTTTACACGGCCCTCGTTGTAGGCAATCTCCACCTCTTCCGGGCTGTAAAAAGTCAACCCTTCGCCGATAACCGGCACTTCCTTGGTAGACTTGCGCTCTTTAGTCATGTAGTACAGCCCCAGTACCATATCCTGAGAAGGTACGGTGATGGGAGAACCGTTAGCCGGGTTCAGAATGTTGTGGGAAGCCAGCATCAGCAGCTGGGCCTCCAGGATAGCCTCGGGCCCAAGCGGGAGGTGTACGGCCATCTGGTCCCCGTCAAAGTCCGCGTTAAAGGCGGTACATACCAGAGGGTGCAGGCGGATGGCTTTCCCCTCGATCAGGCGGGGTTGGAACGCTTGTATCCCAAGGCGGTGCAGGGTGGGGGCCCGGTTCAGCAGTACCGGGTGCCCTTTCAGCACGTTCTCCAGGATATCCCAGACCACGGGCTCCTTCTTATCGATAATTTTCTTGGCGGACTTCACCGTTTTCACGATGCCGCGCTCAATGAGTTTACGGATTACAAAAGGCTTGTAGAGCTCCGCGGCCATATCCTTGGGCAGACCACACTCGTACAACTTCATTTCCGGGCCAACCACAATAACGGAACGGGCGGAGTAATCTACCCGTTTTCCGAGCAGGTTCTGGCGGAAGCGACCCTGCTTGCCCTTCAGGGAATCCGAAAGGGATTTCAGCGGGCGGTTGGATTCGGTCTTCACGGCAGAAGCCTTGCGGGTGTTGTCGAAGAGGGAATCCACAGCTTCCTGCAACATCCGCTTTTCGTTCCGCAGGATTACCTCGGGGGCCTTGATTTCCATAAGGCGCTTCAGGCGGTTGTTACGGATAATCACCCGGCGGTACAGGTCGTTCAGGTCGGAGGTGGCAAAACGCCCCCCGTCCAGCGGCACCAGCGGGCGCAGTTCCGGCGGGATCACAGGAATCACCTTCATGATCATCCACTCCGGGTTGTTTTCGCGGTTTTCCTGGGATTCGCGGAAGGCCTCAACCACCTGCAGCCGTTTCAGGGCCTCGGTTTTCCGTTGCTTGGAAGTCTCGGTGTGCGCCTTGTCCCGCAGCTGGTAGGAGAGCTCCTTCAGATTGATGCGGGAGAGCAGGTCAATCAGACACTCGGCCCCCATCTTCGCGATGAATTTATTGGGGTCGGAATCTTCCAGGTACTGGTTCTCCGGCGGGATGGTTTCCAGGATGTTCAGGTATTCCTCCTCGGTCAGGAAGTCCATCGCCTGGATTTCTTCCCCGTCCGGGCCCTTGGCAATACCGGGCTGAATGACCACATACCGCTCGTAGTAGATGATCATGTCCAGTTTCTTGGAGGGCAGCCCCAGCAGGTAACCGATTTTGTTCGGCAGGGAACGGAAATACCAGATGTGGGCCACGGGCACCACCAGGTTAATATGCCCCACGCGGTCGCGGCGAACCTTCTTTTCGGTCACCTCAACCCCGCAGCGGTCGCAAACAATACCGCGGTAGCGGATGCGCTTGTACTTGCCGCAGGCACATTCGTAATCCTTAACCGGGCCAAAGATGCGTTCGCAGAACAATCCGTCGCGCTCCGGCTTATGGGTACGGTAGTTTATGGTTTCAGGCTTCAAGACCTCCCCCCGGGATTCCGCCAGGATAGCCTCCGGTGAGGCGAGTCCGATGGAAATCTTGTTAAACCTCTTGACTTGTGTATTATCCTTGAGTCGAGCCATTATAATATGGTACTAGATTTAATGTGTTGTGAACTACGCTTATTCCTCCAGGCGGATGTCCAAACCTAATCCCTTAAGTTCGTGCATCAATACGTTGAAGGATTCCGGCAAACCGGGTTCGGGCATGCTTTCGCCTTTTACGATGGACTCGTAAGTCTTGGCCCGGCCGATCACGTCGTCGGACTTCACCGTGAGGATCTCGCGCAGGGTTGCAGAAGCGCCATAGGCTTCCAGGGCCCACACTTCCATCTCCCCGAAACGCTGGCCTCCGAACTGCGCCTTACCACCCAGCGGTTGCTGCGTGATGAGGGAGTACGGGCCAATGGAACGGGCGTGCATCTTGTCGTCCACCATGTGGCCGAGCTTTAGCATGTAGATCACCCCTACCGTGGCCGCCTGGTGGAACCGTTCTCCGGTGCCTCCGTCGTACAGGTAGGTATGGCCGTACTGCGGAATGCCCGCCTCTTCGGTCAGGGCTTCGATCTGGTCCAGGGTAGCCCCGTCGAAAATCGGGGTGGCGTATTTCTGGCCCAGCTTCAGGCCGGCCCAGCCCAGAACGGTTTCGTAGATCTGCCCGATGTTCATCCGGGAAGGTACCCCAAGCGGGTTCAGGACAATATCCACCGGCGTGCCGTCTTCCAGGAAAGGCATATCTTCCTGACGGACGATACGGGCCACAATACCCTTGTTTCCGTGGCGTCCGGCCATCTTGTCCCCTACCTTGAGCTTGCGCTTCTTGGCGATGTACACCTTGGCCAGCTTCATGATCCCGGCGGGCAGTTCATCCCCTACGGAGATGGTGAACTTGTCCCGGCGCAGATTCCCCTGCAGGTCGTTCAGCTTAATCTTGTAGTTGTGCAACAGGTCTGCAATCAGGCTGTTGGTCTTCTCGTCCGTAGTCCAGCTGCCGCCCACCAGGTGTGCGAAGTCGTCTACGGCGTTCAGCATCTTCAGGGTGTATTTCTTGCCCTTGGGCAGGACTTCCTCGCCCAGGTCGTTCATAACCCCCTGGGAGGTTTTGCCGTTCACCAACTGGAAGAGTTTCTCTACCAGCACGTCTTTGAGCTGCTGGAATTTCACTTCGTATTCCAGTTCCAGCTTGGCAATGGCCTCCTTATCCTCGGACCGCTTGCGCTTGTCCTTGATGGAACGGGAGAAGAGTTTTTTATCGATCACTACCCCGTTCAGGGAGGGCGGTGCCTTCAGAGAGGCATCCTTCACATCCCCGGCCTTATCGCCAAAGATGGCGCGCAGCAGTTTTTCTTCGGGGGTGGGGTCGGATTCCCCTTTCGGGGTAATCTTACCGATCAGGATATCGCCCGGTTTCACCTCGGCCCCGATACGGATCATACCGTATTCGTCCAGGTCCTTGGTGGCTTCTTCGGAAACGTTCGGGATGTCGTTGGTAAGCTCTTCAGCTCCCAGTTTGGTATCCCGCACTTCCAGGGCGTATTCATCGATGTGGATGGAAGTGAAGATGTCTTCGCGAACCACCTTTTCGGAGATCACGATCGCATCCTCAAAGTTGTATCCCTTCCAGGGCATAAAGGCCACCTTCAGGTTCCGGCCCAGTGCCAGTTCCCCGCTTTCGGTTGCATAGCCTTCGCAGAGAACCTGCCCCTTCTTCACCTTGTCGCCCTTGCGGACAATGGGTTTCAGGTTAATGCTGGTCCCCTGGTTGGTCTTGCGGAACTTCACCAGGTCGTAGGTCTTGGCATCCTCGTCAAAGCTCACCAGGCGCTCCTCGTCGGAACGGTCGTATTTGATGGTAATATTCTTGGAATCCACACGTTCCACTACCCCGTCTCCCTCGGCGTTGATCAGGACGCGGGAATCGGTAGCTACCTGCCGCTCCAGCCCGGTACCCACAATGGGGGATTCCGGCTTCAGCAGCGGTACGGCCTGCCGCATCATGTTGGAGCCCATCAGGGCGCGGTTCGCATCGTCGTGCTCCAGGAACGGAATCAGGGAAGCCGAAATAGAGGCAATCTGGTTCGGGGCCACATCCGTGTAATTCACATCCTTGGGGTCGGTTACGGGGAAGTCGCCTTCCTCGCGCGCAATGACCTTGTCGGTATCGATGCTGCCGTCTTTCTTGAGCGGGATGTTGGCTTGTGCAATCTTCATCCCTTCTTCCTCCTCGGCGCTCAGGAAGCTGTAGCCACTCAGGTCTACCTTCCCGTTATCCACCTTGCGGTATGGGGTTTCCAAAAAGCCCATGTTGTTCACCTTGGCAAACACGGACAGGGAAGAGATCAGACCGATGTTCGGCCCTTCCGGGGTTTCGATCGGACACAAACGGCCATAGTGGGTATAGTGTACGTCACGCACCTCGAAACCGGCGCGCTCCCGTGAAAGACCGCCCGGCCCCAGGGCGGAGAGACGACGCTTGTGCGTAATCTCGGCCAGGGGGTTGGTCTGGTCCATGAACTGGGAGAGCTGGTTGGTTCCGAAGAAGGAGTTGATTACCGAAGACAGGGTCTTGGCATTGATCAGGTCAATAGGGGTAAATACCTCATTGTCCCGGACGTTCATCCGCTCGCGGATGGTACGGGCCATACGGGCCAGCCCCACGCCAAACTGGGCGGACAATTGCTCGCCCACGGTACGCACCCTCCGGTTGGAAAGGTGGTCGATGTCGTCGATCTCGGCCTTGGAGTTGATCAGCTCGATCAGGTACTTGATGATGGTGATGATATCTTCCTTGGTCAGCACCTGCTTGTCCATCCCGATATCCAGACCCAGTTTTTTATTCATCCGGTAGCGGCCCACTTCGCCCAGGTTGTAGCGCTGGTCGGAGAAGAAGAGCTTGTCGATGATGCCTCGAGCCGTTTCCTCATCCGGCGGTTCTGCATTACGCAGCTGGCGGTAGATATGCTCTACGGCTTCCTTCTCGGAGTTGGTCGGGTCCTTCTGCAGGGTGTTGTGGATAATGGCGTAGTCGCTCTGCGCATTGTTTTCCTTGTGCAGCAGGATGGTCTTCACGTCCGCATCCAGGATCAGGTCCAGGTGCTCTTTTTCCAGCACGGTATCCCGGTCCAGAACAATTTCGTTCCGCTCGATGGAAACCACCTCGCCGGTATCCTCGTCCACAAAATCCTCGTGCCAGGTATTCAGTACCCGGGCGGCCAGTTTGCGGCCCAGGACCTTTTTAAGCCCGGTTTTGGTCACCTTCACTTCCTCGGAGAGGTCGAAGATCTCCAGGATGTCCTTGTCGCGCTCAAACCCGATGGCGCGGAACAGGGTGGTGACGGGCAATTTCTTTTTACGGTCGATGTAGGCGTACATCACACTGTTGATGTCCGTGGCAAATTCAATCCAGGACCCCTTAAACGGGATCACACGGGCTGAATACAGTTTGGTCCCGTTGGCGTGGAAGGACTGGCCAAAGAATACGCCCGGGGAACGGTGCAGCTGGGATACGACCACCCGCTCGGCTCCGTTGATCACGAAAGTCCCGCTGGGGGTCATGTAAGGGATGGTACCCAGGTATACATCCTGCACGATGGTTTCAAAATCTTCGTGCTCCGGGTCGGTACAGTACAGTTTCAGACGGGCCTTCAGCGGCACGCTGTAGGTAAGGCCGCGCTCAATGCATTCCTGAATGCTGTAACGGGGCGGGTCGATGAAGTAATCCAGGAACTCCAGTACAAACTGGTTCCGGGTATCAGTTATCGGGAAATTCTCCATGAAGGTGTTGTACAGCCCTTCATTGGCCCGCTGGTCGGTTTTGGTCTCTAGCTGGAAAAAATCCTGGAAGGATTTGATCTGGATGTCCAAGAAATCCGGATATTCCGGTATGTTCTTAGCGGATGCAAAGCTTTTTCTTTCAGTCAGTTTAGTGAACATCTATGGACAAGAATTACGTGTGATTTCAAGGATGGGCCGTATATGCCTTCATATACTGGCTATAAAAGGGTTTAGGTCTAGCCGCCAAAAAGGCGGAAGACCTAAACCTAAACCGTATGGTTGAAGCGATTATTTAAGCTCAACTTCTGCTCCTGCTTCTTCCAGTGATTTCTTGATACCTTCGGCTTCGTCTTTGGACACGCCTTCCTTAACTGCTTTGGGGGCGCTGTCCACAATCTCCTTGGCTTCTTTCAGGCCAAGACCGGTCAGTTCCTTAACGAGTTTTACAACCGCCAGCTTGGAACCACCTGCGGCTGTCAGGACTACGTCGAACTCGGATTTCTCCTCGGCGGCCTCACCAGCGTCACCACCGGCAGCACCACCGGCAACAGCAACAGCTGCAGCAGCGGGCTCGATCCCGTACTCCTCCTTAAGGATATCAGCCAACTCGTTTACTTCCTTTACGGTAAGGTTGACCAACTGTTCTGCGAATTCTTTCAAATCTGCCATTTTTCTATCGTTTAAAATCTGTTAGAAATTTATACTTAGTTATTAGTGCGTACTTATTCTTTTTCGGAAAGGGTTTTCAGGATACCCGCCAGCTTGCCGCCACCAGATTTCAGGCCGGAAATCACATTCTTGGCCGGAGATTGGAGCAGTGCCACGATATCCGCGATCACCTCTTCCTTGGACTTGATGCTTACCAGCGCGTCCAGTTTATCGTCCCCGATGTATACGGCTTCCTCGATATAGGCTCCCTTGAGCAAAGGCCGGTTAGACTTCTTGCGGAAAGTCTTGATCAGCTTTGCGGGGCCGTTACCGGTTTCGCTAAACATCAGGGAAGTATTTCCTTTCAGGACCTCGGGCAAATCCCCGAACTCCCGGTCGGAAGCTTCCATAGCCTTGGCCAGCAGTGTGTTTTTCACTACGGCCAGCTTTACATTTGCTTTAAAGCAAGCTCTTCTCAGATCTGAAGTGGCCCCTGCATCCAGGCCGGAAATATCGGCCAGGTAAATTGCCGGGCTGCCGGCAAGCTGTGCCGTCAGGTCCTTAATTACTGTTGCTTTTTCTTCTCTGGTCATCTTTAGATGCTTTTAGGGTTGAACCGCCTTAGGATCCAGTTGAACGCTGGGGCTCATAGTGCTGGACATGTAGATACTCTTCATGTACACACCTTTAGCCGCAGCCGGCTTCATCTTGATCAGGGTTTCGATGAGTTCCTTCGCATTGCCGGCAATTTTATCCGGCGAGAAGGATACCTTCCCAATGGCTGCGTGCACGATCCCCGTCTTGTCGACTTTGAAGTCGATCTTACCGGCCTTCACCTCGGCTACGGCCTTGGCCACATCCATAGTAACGGTTCCGGTTTTGGGGTTCGGCATCAGGCCGCGCGGTCCGAGGATTCGGCCGAGCGGGCCGAGTTTCCCCATCACGCTGGGCATGGTGATGATTACATCCACATCGGTCCAACCTCCTTTGATTTTCTCGAGATATTCGTCCAGGCCTGCGTAGTCCGCACCGGCTTCCTTTGCTTCCGCCTCTTTGTCCGGGGTCACCAGGGCCAATACCTTCACGTCCTTTCCGGTTCCATGGGGAAGGGTTACCACCCCGCGTACCATCTGGTTCGCTTTACGGGGGTCCACACCCAGGCGCACGGCCAGGTCTACGGAGGCATCGAATTTTACGTTGGTGATCTCCTTGATGAGCTCGGAGGCTTCCTGCAGGGAATACAGTTTATTGCGGTCCACTTTGGTCCGGGCCTCTTTTTGCTTCTTGGTAAGTTTTGCCATCTTAAAAAGTGCTTTTCAGATTAAAAGGGACGTTTCCCGGCCACCTTCAGCCCCATGGAACGGGCAGTACCCGCAACCATGCTCATGGCCGATTCGGTGGTAAAGGCGTTCAAATCCGCCATCTTGTCTTCCGCGATGGTGCGAATCTGATCCCAGGTTACACTCCCCGCTTTCGCGCGGTTCGGTTCGCCGGAACCCTTTTTAACCTTAGCCGCTTCCAATAGCTGTACTGCCGCCGGAGGTGTCTTGACGACAAAGTCAAAGGACTTGTCGGCATAAACGGTGATAACAACAGGCAGGACTTTGCCCTGTTTGTCCTGCGTACGCGCATTGAACTGCTTGCAGAACTCCATGATGTTAACGCCGGCAGCACCTAAAGCGGGTCCAACCGGTGGCGACGGGTTCGCAGCACCTCCCCTAACTTGTAGTTTTACTACTTTACTTACTTCTTTTGCCATTGTTATAATTAATTTACAACTCCCGGCCGTTTCACCCCGGCCGTCTGTGCCTTCCGGGATTCAGCCCCGGAAAAGTAAAAGTGCGTCTAATTTGGAAGCGACATCACTTTTAAGCGTAACAGATATTTTTCAGACTTTTTCGACTTGCATATAGCTGAGCTCCAGTGGCGTTTTCCGTCCGAAAATCTTCACCATCACTTCCAGCTTGCGCTTCTCTTCGTTGATCTTCTCTACGGTACCGTTGAAGCCGTTGAACGGCCCGTCGATCACCTTTACAGTTTCCCCGAGTACAAAGGGGATAGCGACCGTATCAGTGCTCACAGCCAGTTCATCTACCTTGCCGAGCATACGGTTTACTTCGGACTTGCGAAGCGGCACCGGATCCCCGCCTTTGGTTTCTCCCAGGAAGCCAATCACATTGGTGATGGAGCGGATCACGTGGATCATCTCCCCCACCAGATGGGCCTTCACCATGATATATCCCGGGAAGTAAACGCGTTCTTTGTTGATTTTTTTTCCATTGCGGATCTGGACCACCTTCTCAGTAGGGACCAGGACCTCTTCCAGGTACTCCCCGAAACCGTGGCGCTCTACCTCGCTTTCAATGTACCCTTTGATTTTATTCTCCTGGCCGCTTACCGCGCGAACCACATACCACTTTTTCTCCAGCACTTCAGACATTCTCCTTCTCTTATCCGATTAACGCATTGAAATACACCTGGATAACCTCGGAAAACAGGGAATCTACCGCCCAGGTCGCCAAGGCGAACAGGATGGAGAAAACCGCCACAATAACCATGAGGTTAGAAGCTTCGGACCGCGTAGGGAGCGAAACCTGGTGTTTGAGTTCGTCGTAGGATTCCTTGATGTATGTTAACATGTCCTGCTGTTCTTTATTTGGCCCGGAACCATCCGGGACTTGCGGCCGCCGCGCGGCCTTCGTGACAAATTGCGCGGGAGGAGAGACTCCCTGAAGGACTCCGTCTTCAGGATAAACTTCTCGCCTCACACATACTGTGTTTAGCACTTCATTGCACGGGAGGAGAGACTCGAACTCCCGACACCCGGTTTTGGAGACCGGTGCTCTACCAACTGAGCTACACCCGTATACACAGTGAAAGGGTACCTTCCCGATACGATCAGGACGGGACCCCTCACTGCGTGCCAGTTAAACCCTTAGGGTTTAATCCAGAATCTTGGTTACCTGTCCGGCACCAACGGTACGGCCACCTTCGCGGATCGCGAAGCGCAGTCCCACGTTCAGGGCGATGGGCTGGAGCAGGTCAACAGTAATGGTCAGGTTGTCCCCGGGCATTACCATTTCTACACCGTCAGGCAGTACGATAGTTCCGGTAACGTCGGTAGTACGTACGTAGAACTGAGGACGGTAGTTATTGTGGAAGGGAGTGTGACGACCACCTTCTTCTTTCTTCAGGATATACACCTCAGCCTCGAATTTGGCGTGCGGCTTCACAGAGCCCGGCTTGCAGATTACCATTCCGCGCTTGATATCTTTTTTCTCGATACCACGCAGCAGGATACCTACGTTGTCTCCGGCTTCTCCGCGGTCCAGAATCTTGCGGAACATCTCTACACCAGTAATAGTGGAGGTCAGTTTCTCTGCACCCATACCGATGATCTCAACAGGGTCACCCGTTTTGGCAACACCAGTCTCAATACGGCCGGTAGCAACAGTTCCACGACCGGTAATGGTGAATACGTCTTCAACAGGCATCAGGAAGTCTTTATCCACATCCCGCTGAGGCAGTTCGATCCAGTTGTCTACGGCTTCCATCAGCTCCATAACGGTGTTCACCCATTTTTCCTCCCCGTTCAGGGCACCCAGGGCAGAACCAGCAATTACCGGGCTGTTGTCTCCGTCGTACTCGTAGAAAGACAGCAGTTCGCGAACTTCCATCTCTACCAGCTCCAGCAGTTCCTCATCGTCCACCATGTCTACCTTGTTCAGGAAAACAACGATACGCGGGATACCAACCTGACGGCCGAGCAGGATGTGCTCACGGGTTTGGGGCATAGGACCATCGGTAGCAGCAACCACCAGGATCGCACCATCCATCTGAGCCGCACCAGTTACCATGTTCTTTACGTAGTCGGCGTGACCCGGACAGTCTACGTGTGCATAGTGACGGTTAGCCGTCTGGTACTCCACGTGAGAGGTGTTGATGGTGATTCCACGTTCTTTCTCCTCCGGCGCGTTGTCGATAGAATCGAAGCTGCGCAGTTCGGACAAACCTGCTTTCGCCAAAACAGTGGTGATGGCGGCTGTCAGCGTAGTTTTACCGTGATCGACGTGTCCAATCGTACCGATGTTCAAGTGCGGTTTGGAACGATCAAAAGTTTCCTTAGCCATTGTTAGTGATTTTAATCTTAGTTTATATTAGTGTATCTGCGTTAAAAGCCCCCGAACACCCTGGAATTTCCTCTGGAAAAACCCGACTGCCGGCGGTGTACTCTCGTCCCTGGGGACTTTTATTCTTAAAGCCCGAGCGGGGTATTAGGCCCACTTGACTTTAATTCATTCGAGCCAACGACGGGCCCCGATAACTATCGGGGAAACCCGTGACCTCTTCAGGAGGCTGGGGTTACAATCCCACTTGACTTCAATTCATTCGAGCCAACGACGGGAATTGAACCCGTGACCTCTTCCTTACCAAGGAAACGCTCTACCCCTGAGCTACGTCGGCTTTTTGGCGCAAGGTTCGCAAGACCGACGGAAGGCTCCGTATCCGGCAACACTACGCTTGCCCAAGGTTTGGAAGCGCACCTTCGGGGAAAACCCCGGGCGGCTCGGGATGTACCGTGCCGCCCGGGAAGGGCGGCAGGACATCTCTTGGAGCGGGAGACCGGGTTCGAACCGGCGACATTCAGCTTGGAAGGCTGACGCTCTACCAACTGAGCTACTCCCGCATTACTTTACTTTCAATATGTCATTCAAGGTCTGGCCTTGAAATCGGCTTCAACGAACATCCGGACTCAGGAGGATTACCTCACTTCGTTCGGTGATCCTGGTTCGGGGAACCAGGACGGATTACCTCGCTTTCGCTCGGTGATCCTGGACCGGGGGTCCAGGACCAAAGAAAATTTCTCCGTGGCTTTACGAAAGCGAGCTTTCGACACCCACTCTGAAATTTTCTTTGTGGGGAGAGCAGGATTCGAACCTGCGAAGGTGAAAACCAACAGATTTACAGTCTGTCCTCGTTGGCCGCTTGAGTATCTCCCCCAATGTGTTTATTTCTAAGAACTTACGAGCCGATGGAGGGACTCGAACCCACGACCCCGAGATTACAAATCACGTGCTCTAGCCAGCTGAGCTACATCGGCTTTATGGGCCTTTTTACCACATAAAAAAGTCCGCTATTTCTAACGGACTGCAAATGTAGATAATTATTTATTTAATCAAAACTATTTCAGAAAAATTTTAGGGAGGCATATGCCTTCGGTTTCATTTTCTTTTTGACCAGTTTTCGCTCCAGTGAACTGCACGCGGTATCGACTGCTTCCTCGAAGGTTTTACACTGTTTTTTGACGATAAATGTCTCCTTGGGAACATGCAGTTTAACCTCCGCAATCTTATTCTCCTTACCACTGATATTTTCCACTTTCAGGAAGACTTCTGTCCGGATAATGCGGTCGTAAAAAAGATCCAGTTTATCCAGTCGTTTTTGGGTAAAATCCAGAAGCTTGCCGTCTGCCGTGAAGTTCACGGATTGCATGGTTACATTCATAAAGGCCAATATTAGGGTTTACACTCAGTTCTTGTTCCTGGGGTGGGCACTGCCGTGCACTTTTTTAAGGGTAGCTATGCTGTTGTGCGTGTATACCTGGGTGGACGCCAGGGATGCATGGCCCAGCAATTCCTTTACGGCATTCATATCCGCCCCCTTATTGAGCATGTGCGTGGCGAAGGTATGCCGCAGCATATGCGGACTCTTCTTAACCTTGGCCGACACTAATCCAAGATACTTATTTATAATCCTATAAACAAGATTGGGGTACATTTTATTGCCGTGTACGGTAAGGAAAATATAGGGGGCTTCAGGATCCGGGAATTCCGCTTCGCGCAGGGCCAGGTAACGGCCCAACTGAGGCTTGAGCCCGGCCAGTAGCGGAATAATGCGTTCCTTGTTGCGTTTGCCCAGTACGCGCAGGGTGCCTTGCTGCAAATCCAGGTCCTTCAGCTGCAGCCCAATCAGCTCTGCGCGCCGCATGCCCGTGGCGTATAACAACTCCACCACGAGTTTGTCCCGCAACCCTTCAAAATGGTCCGGGTCCGGCCACTGCGAAAGCAGGGTCCGCATTTCGGCCTCTGAAAAGGGCAGCTCCACCTTTTTATCGACCCGCAGAGGCCGGTGCCCGGTCAGGGGGTTGGAGGGCAATGCGCCCTGGCGCACCATATATTTGTAATAGGCTTTAAGGGAGGCCACCTTCCGGTTAATGGTGCGATTGGCCAGGCCGGATTCCATAAGGTGGATAATCCAGCTGCGGATTACACTATAGGGCATGGCCACCAGGGATTCGCCCGGGTGGTTCTCTTCACAATACACAGCAAAGGCCTGCAGGTCCCTGAGGTAGGCCTGTACGGTATGGGCGGCGTATTTCCGCTCCAGGGCCAGGTATTTCCGAAATGCTTCCAGCGCCATAGCCTAAAGGTACAAAAGGCAGGGGCAAAAAAAACCCCGGCCGAAGGGCCGGGGGTATATTGCATCGCAAGCTGCAGGGACTAGATGTCTTCCTGGTCCCGCAGGTGCTGGATGTATCTCGCTTTTTGCACTTGCTGGCGGCGCTCGATAGAAGGCTTGGTGAACTGCTGGCGTTTCCGCAGCTGGCGCATGGTACCGGTACGGTCAAACTTCCGCTTGAAACGCTTCAGCGCGCGATCTATATTCTCTCCTTCTTTAACAGGTATAATCAACATAGGCTACCACCTCCTTTCTTTTGGGATTTGAGGCTGCAAATATACGCCTCTCTTCGAAAATCCCCGTGTTTATTTCAAAATATTTTTGGCGATCACCACTTTCTGGATCTCGGTTGTCCCTTCCCCAATGGTGCAGAGCTTGGAATCCCGGTAGAACTTCTCCACGGGGAATTCCTTGGTGTACCCATAACCGCCATGGATCTGTACGGCTTCGTTAGATACCCGCACACAGACTTCGGAAGCGTACATCTTGGCCATGGCGCTCAACTGGGTAACCGGCCGGCCCTGGTTCTTCAGGAAGGCCGCCTTGTGCACCATGAGCTCAGACGCCTCAATCTCGGTAGCCATTTCGGCCAACTTAAAGGATATCCCCTGGAACTGGCTGATCGGCTTGCCGAACTGCACCCGTTCCTTAGAGTACTTCAGGGCGGCGGCATAGGCCCCTTTGGCAATCCCGAGGGAGAGGGCAGCAATGGAGATCCGCCCACCATCCAGTACCTTCATGGATTGGATAAACCCTTCTCCTACCGGCCCCAGCCGATGGGAATCCGGGATGCGGCAGTTATCGAAGATCAGCTCGGCCGTTTCGCTGGCGCGCATGCCCAGTTTATCCTCTTTCTTGCCGCTGCTGAAACCCGGCGTGCCCTTTTCAATGACGAAGGCGGTCATTCCCCGGCTGTCACCCTTTTCGCCCGTACGGGCAATGACTACGGCCACGTCCCCGCTAATGCCGTGGGTGATAAAGTTCTTGGCACCGTTCAAAACCCAGTGGTCCCCATCCTGCCGTGCGGTGGTATTCATGCCGCCGGCGTCGGACCCGGTGTTGTGCTCGGTAAGCCCCCAGGCACCAATCCACTCCCCTTTGGCGAGTTTCGGAATCCAACGGGCCTTCTGCTCCTGGTCACCAAATTCCAGAATGTGGTTGGTACATAGAGAATTGTGGGCAGCTACGGACAACCCTATGGAAGGGTCAACCTTGGAGATTTCTTCAATAATGGCGATGTATTCATGGTACCCCAGGCCGGACCCCCCAAGGGATTCGGGCACCAGCACGCCCATAAAGCCGAGTTCGCCCGCTTTGCGGAAAACCTCGATGGGAAAGTGCTGGGATTCGTCCCATTCCATAATGTGGGGGCGCAGGTGCTGCTCGGCAAAGGCACGGGCAGATTCGGCTACCAGCCGCTGGGTTTCAGAGTATTCAAAGTTTAATGCGGTCACCGTTTCGGGGGTCATAGCACGCTTTTTTTTAAAGTGCCAAATATAACCCAATTCTCTCAATTTTATCGGCAGGGATACCGGGCACCTCCTGCAATTGGGAAAGTTTTAAGAAGGGGCCGTGGCGTTCGCGGTAGCGCACAATTTCCCGCGCCATCTCCCACGACAGGTACGGCAGACGCGCCAATTCGGCCACCGGGGCTGTATTCAGGCTGGGCTTGTGGACCTCGGGCGGCTTCCCTACGCGGAAGCGTTTTATAGCGCGGGCGGCCACCTGCGGATCCAGGCCGTAAACATCGTAGAGCTGGCTGGCATCCATAAAGCCGCCCAGAGCTTCCCGGAACTTCAGGATGCGCCGGGCTAACACCGGCCCGATACCCCGTACCTCCATAAGTTGCACCTCCGTAGCGGTATTCAGCTCCAGCACAGGAAGTCTCTTTTTAGGCGGTCGCGCCCTGTTGCGGGGCGGGTATGGGTAGTACAATTGCTCCTGTAATAAGGCATAGGCGGAATCCGATATGCCGGTAACCTGCCGGAAGGTTGCCGAGGTATAGATGCGGCCGCCGCCACGGCGGTAAGCCTGCAACCGGTCCATGGCCCCGGGGCTTAACCCCAGGCGATAGCCCTGGTAATCGGACAGGTAGTTGGGGTTTACCCGTCTTACGGGCGAACGGGAAACCTGTTGCTGCTTCAGGCTGTCCAGCAGGTTTTGCCGCAGGGAATCCAGGGCCACCTGAACCCCGGGAGGCGGCACCCATTGCGGCAGTTGTCTGCGGCCCCACTCCAGCCCCCAGAGCAGGCAACAAAAAATAAAAATCCCACTCCGGAGCCGCAAGGGATATCCGGAGTGGGATCTGGGCTGCCGCATCCGGTAAAGGTACCGGGGCGGCGCGCAATTATTTTGCAGCCTTCTTGAACAACAGGTTGGCTTTCAGTTTTTGAAGGTAATTATCCAGGTCTTCACGCACCTCGCCGGACATGATATACAAGCCGATGATGTTCGGGAAGGACATGGCCAGGATCATCATATCCGAAAAGTCCAGTACCGCTCCCAGGGAAACAGAGGCGCCTATGACCACAAAAACCAGGAACAGCAACTTATAAGCCATTTCAGTTTTGCGGCTCTTGCCAAACAGGTAGGTCCAGGCACGCATGCCGTAATAAGACCAGGAGATCATGGTCGAAAAAGCAAAGAGGAATACGGCAATGCCGAGTACATACGGGAACCAGCTGAAGACACTGCCAAAGGCGTCAGAGGTGAGCTGGGCGCCGGCCATACCTTCCACTTCGTGCATCCCGGTAAAGATCAGCACCAGGGCGGTCAGGGTACACACCACAACCGTGTCGATAAAGGGCTCCAGCAGGGCCACAAAGCCTTCCGAAGGCGGGTGGTTGGTCTTGGCCGTACTGTGGGCGATGGCCGCGGAACCTACCCCGGCCTCATTGGAAAAGGCCGCCCGCTGGAAGCCGACCACCAGGACACCGATAACCCCACCCTTAAGGGCGGAGGGGCTGAAGGCGCCTTCAATGATGGCCGAAAAAGCCGGGCCAATGTTTTGGATATTTAAAATGATGACAGCCAGGGCAGCAATCACATAAATGGAAGCCATGAGCGGCACTACCCGCCCGGTTACCTTGGCAATACTCTTGATCCCGCCAATAATCACCACCCCTACCAGGATGGAGGTTACCACGCCAAACCAGAATCCGTTGCCCTGCAGGACCGTGAATTGTCCTGCCAATTGCTCAAAGGACTGGTTGGCCTGGAACATATTCCCTCCCCCGAAGGAGGCGCCTACCGCCAGGATGGCGAAGAGGATGGACAATACCCGGCCCAGGCCCTTCATATTGCGTTTTTCCAGGCCGTAGCGCAGGTAGTTCATCGGGCCGCCAAATACGCGTCCGTCCGGCAGAATGTTCCGGTATTTCACCCCCAGGGTACATTCCACAAATTTGGAAGACATCCCCAGCAAGCCGCAGACAATCATCCAGAAGGTGGCTCCGGCCCCGCCCAGGGATACAGCAACAGCCACTCCGGCAATATTCCCGAGGCCCACGGTTCCGGATACGGCAGTAGCCAGCGCCTGGAAGTGGGTAACCTGCCCCGGGGCGTCCGGGTCGTCGTATTTGCCTTTGGCCAGGTCAATGGAGTGGCGAAAGCCGCGGATGTTGATAAAGCCCATACGCAGGGTAAAGAAGGTAGCCCCAAGCACCAGCCAGATCACGATAAAGGGAATCCCGTTGGAAATAGGGTCGCCGTTCGGGTGGGTCATCACCACGGGTTGATCGTAATGCACTTCGGCCAGGTAATGGGCCCCTTGCTCAATTACGTGTTCCGGGTTATTGGGGTCGTAGATCACGCCTCCCTCGGCTACCAGGTGGTTCAGGGTCCCGCCGGCCTCGGCGCGTACGCTTACGTCGTTCCCATCGCCCCGGGTAATCACGGCCACAGGGTCGCCTTTCTTCACCTTTTGTCCATCGGCCACAATCCAGCGTTTAAGTACAAAGCGCTCAGTCACTTCAGGGCTCCATCCCGGCACCGGGATACGTTTCATCTCGGCGTAGACTACCGGGTCGTATAACCCGAAGGAGGCAAAGGGATCCCAGAACAGCACGCTGCCCAGGGCATTTACCGCCGGGGTCATGGTCCCGTTAAACACCTCGGTAATAGCCTCTGTGGGCACCGTATACACCCGGGTTACGGTGTTGCCCCGGGAGTCCGTGATAACCACGGAATAGGGCACTCCTTCGGTCAGGCCGGTAGCCTGGTCCGAGCTCAGGGGGGTACTCTGGTTGCTCCACTTATAGGTATAGGGCGGCACCCCGCCGGAAACATTCAGGTGGACCACCCCGTCGTTGATGTTGCTCGACGGGTTATTTATGGATTCCTTCACCTGCAGGTCCTGTGCACTGAGGTTCAGAAAAAGACCGCTAAGGATGAGGGTATAGAAAAACTTCATAGGTTTTGCGTACGTTTTTAGTGGGTTTCGTTTTTGCGTTCGGCCAATATCCTAAAAATATTTAACCCGGTCAAATCCGGACGGGCATCAGGGGCCCTTCGGGATCAGCCAATATGGAACATTTGGTTGAGTTTGCGGATCTGCTCCGGCCGGCCCAGCACAATGACCTTGCTCTTGGGTTCCAGGGGCAGGTCTGCCTCGGGGTTGATGATGTATTTGCCATCCGGGGCAATATACCCGATTATGGTACAGCCCGTCTTGCGCCTCAGGTCCAGGTCCCTTAAGGTGTTGCAGTCTACCTGGTCCCGGAAGTCCTCAATCTCCACTTCCTCCAGGTTGGTGGTGGTCCCGCCTTCCATGGAAAGCTTATCCATAAAGGTGATCAGGTCCGGCAACACCACCAGGGAAGCCATGTGGTCGCCCCCGATCTTGTCCGGCATAATGACCTTGTCCGCCCCGGCCAGCTGCAGCTTCTTTACCGAAGAGATCTGGGAAGCCCGGCTGATGATAAACAGCTTCTTGTTCAGCTGGCGGGCCGTGAGCACCACAAAGAGGTTGGCCGCATCTTCCGGCAGGGTGGCAATCAGGTAATTTGCCCGGTCCACCCCGGCCTCGAGCAAAACCTCGTCCTCGTTGGCATCCCCCTCCACAAACAGGTACTCCTCCTCGAACTTCTCGATCACCTCCCGGTTTTTTTCGATAATAACGAAGGGGCGGTTGTACATCTCCAGGCGTTGGGCGGCCTGGGAACCGTTGCGGCCAAAACCGCAGACAATAACGTGCTGGTCCAGTTGGTCGATGCGCTGTTTCACTTTCTTTTGCTTTAGGGTTTGGAGGGTGTTGCGGCTCAGGATGTATTCGGTAATCACGGAAATGGCGAAGGCGAAGATAAAGACGCTGCAGATAATCAGCACCACCGTAAAGAGGCGGGTTTCGGTGTCCAGGGGCCTGACCTCCTGGAAGCCCACCGTAGTTACCGTAATGATGGTCATGTACAGCGCTTCGCTCCAGGTGTAGTCCGCCAGGATCCGGTACCCCAGAACGCCCATGGAAAGCATGGCGAACATCAGGGTCAGGGCCAGGTAGAATTTAGAGCGGAAGAGCTTCAGCATGGGCTACAGGTCAAAGACGGAGGTGCGTTTGGTATAGATAAGATCCTTGATCTTCAGCCAGAAGGCCAGAAAAAGGTAGAGGGCGAAACCAAAGCCCAGGGTAACGAAGGTAAGGTAGATGAAGGAGGTGCGCACCACCCGGGTACGAATACCCAGGCGTTCTGCGATCCTGCGGCACACCTCAAAGCCGCGCTTCTGGAAATAATAGAGCAGCCGGTAAAAGACATTTCCCTCCACTTCGTTCATATAGGGTGCTTTGGCATCCATTCCCGTTCCGGATCAGGTAATGACATCCCCTTCCCATTCCATCATGCCACCCATCAGGTTGTAGGTGCGGCCAAAGCCACGGCTTTGCATGAGGGCACAGGCCTGCCCGCTCCGGTTTCCGGAACGGCAGTATACGTAATAGCTCTTGGCTTTATCCAGCTTATCGATTTCCTCCAGGAATCCGGCTCCCTGGTAAAAATCGAGGTGGATGGCACCGGGGATAATCCCCTCCTCCACTTCCTGGTCGGTGCGGACATCCAGGATCACCGCTTCGGGATCTGCCTGGGCCTTGGCTGCCCATTGCTCTTGAGTCAAATCTGACATATAGGATACGTTTTTTACCCCGTAAAGGTACAATTTATAGCGGAACCCTTATGCAGAAAGAAGTACGGCAGGCCCTGCACAACCCAGTCCGGCGGCGCGGGTAAATGCCTTAAGGTTTTTAACAAAAGTTTAGTGCAGCAGGCCTTGCGGGAACCAGAACACCATCTTACATTTGTCATCACAACATTTGTATATACAATGAATGTGGAGGCCCTTTTAAAAACCGAACGCCCCATGCCGCTGGAGCAGCGGTCCATCATACACCTGATCCTGGTGCACAACCATATATATGACGCCCTGACCCAGGTGCTGAAGGCGTATGAGGTTTCCATCCCCCAATTCAATGTGCTGCGCATTTTGCGGGGCCAGAAAGGAGCCCCGGCCAACCTGGGCACCATTAACGAACGTATGATTAATAAGATGAGTAACACCACCCGTCTGGTAGACAAACTCATCGTCAAAGGCCTGGTGCGCCGCAATATCTGCCCCAACAATCGCAGGAAAGTGGAAATCTTCCTGACCGATGCCGGGGAAGAGGCCCTCCGCGAAATGGATGTGGCCGTAGCGACCCGCGAGCAGGAATTGCTGGCCGGGCTGTCCGAACAGGACCTCAAGACTTTAAACAACCTGCTTGACCAAATCTAATCCCTAAAATCCTATGTCGACCCAAGTAGAAAATCTTCAGATCCCTTCCCTTGAAGCCCTGCAATGGCGGTATGCCACCAAGCGCTTTGACGCGGATCGTAAAATCGATGCCGAAACCCTGACCCAACTGCTGGCGGCCATTCGCCTGGCCCCTTCCTCCTACGGGCTGCAACCCTACCGCGTACTGGTGGTGGAATCTCCGGAAATCCGGGAAAAACTGCGGGCAGCCAGCTGGAACCAACCCCAGCTTACCGAAGCCTCACATGTGCTGGTCTTTGCCCACCGGACCGCGTTTGGGGACGAACTTATCGATTCTTACCTGCGGCGTGTAGCCCATGTACGTGACACCGATATGGACAACCTGAAAGGCTATGGCGACTTCATGAAATCGAAGCTGCTGGACCTTCCGGATGCTGCAAAAAATGAATGGACGGCGCGCCAGGCCTACATTGCCCTGGGCAACCTGATGTACGCCGCGGCCGAGGCCCGGGTAGATACCTGCCCCATGGAAGGGTTTGAGCTGGAAACCGTAAACGAAATCCTGGACCTGCCGGCCCAGGGGTACAGCGCTGCCGTAATAGCTACCATTGGCTACCGCAGCGAGGAAGACGTGACCCAGCACTACCAGAAAGTACGCCGCACCGAAGAAGAACTTTTTGAATACCTCTGATTACGCATATTACTCTAACGCTTTAAACAAAAACAACAACATGAAAAAGCAAATCATTACCCTGGCCCTGGCCCTGATGGCAGGAGGCGCCGCCCTGGCCACAGAACCGGCCGTTGAGAAAAAGGAAGTGAACACCGAAAAGAGCACCGTAACCTGGAAGGCCTACAAGGTGACTGGTTCCCACACCGGGACCGTAGCCCTGAAATCCGGATCCCTGATGTTCGAGGACGGACAATTGAGCGGAGGCGAGTTTGCCGTAGACATGACCTCCCTGACCGCTACCGACCTGGAAGGCGAATGGCGCGACAAGCTGGTAGGCCACCTGAAGTCCGACGATTTCTTCTCCACGGCCAGCCACCCGGAATCCACCCTGGTATTCACCAGCATCAAGGCCAACGGGAAGAACTCCTACGAAGTAACCGGCGACCTCACCATCAAGGGGATCACCAAGCCTGTGACCTTTGACCTGTCCGTATACGGCAGCAAGGCAACCGCCACCATGAAGATCGACCGGGCCGAGTACGACGTACGCTATGGCTCAGGCAGCTTCTTTGACGACCTGGGAGACAAAACCATCTACGATGAGTTTGACCTGGTAGTAGACCTGGAATGGGATACCGCCAGCTAAACGGTACCACGGAAAGACCGGTCCTTGATGGGCCGGTTTTTTTTTTGGCCTGAAATGATTGGGAAAAATAAGATTTCGTTCTATCTTTGAAATCTCATGAAACCGAATTTCCATACAATCTGGTGGTGGCTGCAACTTCACGAAACCCCGTGACCTGAGCCCCTATGGTTGTATTTCGAATAAAGGCTTGTCTGTCACGACAGGCCTTTTTTCGTGGAAAACATTAAGCCAAAATACATGTCTTACCCTCTGAAGACGTTTTACAAGAAGATCCTGGCAGATACCATTACGCCGGTGAGCGTATACCTGAAAATCAGGGACCGCTTTCCCGGCAGCATCCTGCTGGAGAGTAGCGACTACCACGCCAACGATAACTCCTTTTCCTATATCTGCTGCAATCCCATTGCCAGCTTCCGGGTGCAGGACAATACCCTGTATCGCCAGTACCCGGATGGTAAAAAGGAGCAACAGGCCATAGGCCCGGACACGGATGTCGCCCTGGAAATCCATGCCTTTGCCCGGCAGTTCAAGGTTGCGGATAACGATTTCAAGTTCATCCACAGTGGGTTATTTGGCTATATGGCTTACGATGCGGTCCGGTATTTCGAAGATGTGGAGATCGGGCGCAAGCCGGATTCTGCAGACATCCCCGACATCTATTACGCCGTATACCAGAACATCATTGCCATAAACCACTTTAAGAACGAGGCTTACCTCTTTGCCCACAGTTATGAGGGGGACAACAACCTCTCCCAGCTGGAGCAGCTGCTGAGCGTACAGACCTTTGCCTCCTACCGCTTTACCCGGGAAGGGGATCGGGCCTCCAACCTGGAGGATACAGAATTCCTGGAGCAGGTGGAACTGGCCAAAAAACACTGCGCCCGGGGCGATGTATTCCAGCTGGTCCTCTCCCGCAGGTTTGCCCAGGGATTTAAAGGAGATGAATTCAACGTATACCGGGCCCTGAGGTCCATTAACCCCTCCCCCTACCTCTTCTACTTCGACTACGGGGATTTCAAGATCTTCGGCAGCTCTCCCGAAGCCCAGCTGGTGGTCAAGGACGGTAAGGCCGAAATCCACCCCATTGCAGGCACCTTCAGGCGCACCGGGAACGACGAGGAAGACGCCCAGCTGGCCAAGGCCCTGGCTGCGGACGAAAAAGAAAATGCGGAACACGTGATGCTGGTAGACCTGGCCCGCAACGACCTGAGCCGCAACGGGAATACGGTGCAGGTGGAAACCTACCGGGAGGTGCAGTATTTCTCGCATGTGATTCACCTGGTTTCCAAGGTTACCGGCCTGAAGAAAAAGGACATCCCTACCATGAAGGTGGTGGCGGACACCTTCCCTGCCGGCACCCTGAGCGGGGCACCCAAACACATGGCCATGCAGCTCATTGAGCGCTACGAGAAAACCAGCCGGTCATACTACGGGGGAGCCATCGGGTTTATGGCCTTCGATGGGGATTTTAACCACGCCATTATGATCCGGACCTTCCTGAGCCGGAACCACAACCTCTACTACCAGGCAGGGGCAGGCCTGGTGGCCGCCTCCGACCCCGAGGCCGAACTGCAGGAAACCTACAACAAGCTCGGGGCGCTGAACCAGGCCCTGGAAATCGCTGAAACGCTGTAGTATGAAAGAGGTACTGGTAATTGACAACTACGATAGTTTTACCTACAACCTGGTCCATTACCTGGAGGAACTGGGGTGCCGGGTAACGGTGCGTCGGAACGACAAGCTGAGCCTGGAAGAACCTGAAGCCTTTGCGCATATCGTGCTTTCCCCCGGGCCCGGCATCCCGGAGGAAGCCGGTTTGCTGAAGGCGATCATTGAAAAATACGCCCCCACCAAACGGATCTTTGGCGTTTGCCTGGGGCAACAAGCCATAGGGGAAGTCTTTGGCGGCAGGCTCATCAACCTGGACCAGGTGTACCACGGGGTGGCTACCGGCATCCGCGTAACCCGGGAAGATATCCTCTTTAGCGGGCTGCCACGGGAACTGCAGGTAGGCCGCTACCATTCCTGGGTGGTAGACCCGGACCTGCCCGAGGCCCTGGAGGCCACTTCGGTGGACGCTTCGGGCCAGGTCATGTCCCTGAGGCACCGCACCTACGATGTACGGGCCGTACAATTCCACCCGGAATCCGTCCTTACCCCCGAAGGCAAACAAATGCTTGCGAACTGGCTAAACGAAGACGCATGAAAGCAACTCTGAACAAACTAATTGAACACCAGCTCCTGACCCGGCTGGAGGCCCGGCAGGTCCTGGTCGATATTGCTTCCGGTACCTATAACACCAGCCAGGTGGCGGCCTTCCTGACCGTGTTTATGATGCGCAGCATCAGCACCGAAGAGCTGGAAGGCTTCCGGGACGCCCTGCTGGAGCTTTGCAAAGCCGTAGACCTGGGCGATTACGAGCCCATAGACCTGTGCGGCACGGGCGGGGACGGCAAAAACACCTTCAACATCTCCACCCTGGCCTCCTTTGTGACGGCCGGGGCCGGGGTGCCCGTGGCCAAGCACGGGAACTACGGGGTTTCCTCTAAATGCGGTAGCAGTAACGTGATGGAGTTCCTGGGCATCCGCTTCACGGACGATTCCGATTTCCTGAGGCGGTGTATGGACCAGGCGGGGATATGCATCCTGCACGCCCCCCTCTTTCACCCGGCCATGAAACAGGTGGCGCCCATCCGGCGGGAACTGGGCGTAAAGACCTTTTTCAACATGCTGGGGCCCATGGTAAACCCGGCCTTCCCGAAATACCAGATGGTAGGGGTCTTTAACCTGGAACTGGCCCGGATGTACGGCTATCTCTACCAGAACACAGACAAGACCTACAGCATCCTTCACGCCCTGGACGGGTATGACGAAATCTCCCTGACCGGGCCGGCCAAGTGGATCGGATCGGCCGGCGAGGGCATCCTGCAACCGGAGGACTTCGGGTTACAGGCCCTGAGCCCAGCCGATATTGCCGGGGGGGACCAAATTGAAGATGCTGCCCGTATTTTTCTGGAAGTGCTCCAGGGCAAGGCCACCGATGCCCAAAACCAGGTGGTATGCGCCAATGCCGGGCTGGCCATTGCCACAGTACAAGGCTGCAGCCCGCTGGAGGGCTACCAACGGGCCCAGGAATCCCTGGCTTCCGGTAAGGCCCTGCAAGCGTTCCGCACCCTTCAAAAACTGAGCGAACCATGAATATCCTACAGCAAATAGCAGCCGACAAAAGGCGGGAAATTACCCTGAAAAAAACCTGTGTGCCGGAAGCCCAGCTTCGCGGGAGCGCGCTTTTTTCCATGCCCACCCGCTCCTTGAAAGCCTCTCTTGAAGCCCGCCCCTTCGGGATCATTGCCGAACACAAAAGGCGGTCTCCTTCCCGGGAAGTCATTAACCAGAGTGTCCCCCTGCCCGCCGTGGTGGGCGGGTACGACGCAGCCGGGGCCGGGGGTGTTTCCGTCCTGACCGATGGCACCTACTTTGGCGGCTCCCTGGAAGACCTGCTGCTGGCCCGGGCCACAACTGATTTGCCGCTGCTTCGCAAGGAATTTATCCTGGACCCCTACCAGCTGCTGGAGGCACGGGCCTACGGGGCTGATGCCATATTGCTGATCGCGGCCCTGCTTCCTGCGGAACGGGTTACCGCCCTGACCCACGAGGCCCATGAGCTGGGGCTGGAGGTGCTCCTGGAGGTACATGACCAGGAAGAACTGGACGACAACCTGGAGTGCGGTGCAGACCTTTTCGGGGTGAACAACCGCAACCTGAAAACCTTCGAGGTGAGCCTGAAGACCAGCCGGCAACTGGCCCCCCATATCCCGGAAGGGGCCCTGAAGGTATCGGAGAGCGGGCTGGACAGGCCCGAAGAACTCCGGGAATTACACGCCCTGGGCTACCGCGGCTTTTTGATGGGCGAACGTTTTATGAAGCACGAGGACCCGGGGCGCGCCCTGGAGTTATTCCTCCAAACCCTGACTCCGTGAAACTGAAAGTCTGCGGCATGAAACACAACCCGGGTGCCATTGCCCGGTTGCACCCGGATTACCTGGGCTTTATTTTCTGGGAACCCAGCCCCCGCAACTTTGGCGGGCCGCCCCCGGAAGGCCTTTCCAAGGGCCCGGTGCCCGCCGGGGTTTTTGTGGATGCCACGGCCGATGCCATCCTGGAAAAATGCCGGGACTTTGGCCTGGGTATGGTGCAGTTACACGGGAAAGAAAGTGCAGCCTTTTGCGGCCACCTGAAAAACCGCCTGGAAGACCTGGGCCTGGATGTACTCCTGGTTAAGGCCTTCGCCGTGGGGCCGGGTTTTGATTTTGAAGCCCTACAGCCCTATCTGCAGGCCTGCGACGCTTTCCTCTTCGACAGCAGGGGCCCTATGCCCGGCGGGAATGGCAAGGCATTCGACTGGACCCTCCTGGCTGCCTACCCCTTTGACCTCCCGTATTTCCTGAGTGGGGGGATTGGTCCGGAGTCAGTGCCGGAACTGGAGGCCTTTTTCCAACAACCTGCCGCCCGCAGGTGCATGGCCATCGACATCAATAGCGGGTTTGAGACCCGGCCGGGCGAGAAAGACCCCGCCCGCATTAAAACCTTTATGAACCAGGCCTTCTGGACTACCAAACGCGGCCTGAAAAGCACGGAAAAAAATGAGTAAATACCATGTAGACGAACACGGGTTTTACGGGGAATTCGGGGGGGCGTTTATCCCCGAGATGCTCTATCCGAATGTAGAAGAGCTGCGGCAGCATTACCTGGAAATCATGGCCTCCGAAAGCTTCCAGCAGGAATTCCGAAAGTTGCTGCGCGATTACGTGGGCCGGCCCACCCCCCTCTATTACGCCGAGCGCCTGTCCGAGAAATACGGCAGCCGGATCTACCTGAAACGGGAAGACCTCTGCCACACCGGGGCACACAAGGTAAACAACACCATTGGCCAGATCCTGATGGCCAAGCGCCTGGGTAAAAAGCGCATCATCGCCGAAACCGGTGCCGGGCAGCACGGGGTGGCCACGGCCACGGTCTGTGCCCTGATGGGCCTGCCCTGCGTGGTCTATATGGGAGAGGTGGACATTGCCCGCCAGGCGCCCAATGTGGCCCGCATGAAGTTGCTGGGCGCGGAAGTGCGCCCCGCCCGTTCTGGGAGCCGAACCCTGAAGGACGCCACCAATGAAGCCATCCGGGACTGGATCAACAACCCGGAAGACACCCACTACATTATAGGCTCCGTGGTGGGCCCCCACCCCTACCCGGACATGGTGGCCCGCTTTCAGGCGGTAATCTCGGAGGAGATTCGCCACCAGCTCCTGGAAGCCGAAGGCCGCACGGACCCGGATTACCTGATTGCCTGCGTGGGGGGCGGCAGCAACGCCGCCGGTACGTACTACCACTATCTGGACCAGGAAGAAGTTCAGATTATTGCTGCAGAGGCTGCCGGCAAAGGCGTGGATACAGGCGAGAGCGCGGCCACCTCGGCCCTGGGCCGGGTGGGCATCATTCACGCCAGCAAGACCCTGCTCATGCAAACCGCGGACGGCCAAATCACCGAACCCTACTCTATTTCGGCCGGGCTGGACTACCCCGGGGTGGGGCCCATGCACGCCCACCTCTTCCAAACCGGGCGGGCGCAATTTATTCCGGTTACCGATGCCCAGGCCATGGCGGGCGGGCGGGAACTGGCCCGCCTGGAAGGGATCATCCCCGCCATCGAATCTTCCCACGCCTTTGCCGTACTGGAAATGGGGGCCGTGCCCCCGGACAGCCTGGTGGTGATCAACCTCTCCGGGCGGGGGGACAAAGACCTGCAAACCTATATCGATTACTTTGATTTAACCTGAAGCCATGGCTGAAACCCAATCCCAAAACCGCATACACCAGGCCCTGGAAAAACCCGGGAAACTGCTCTCCATCTATTACACTGCCGGCTTCCCCAACCTGGAGGACACCGTACCCATTTTGGAGGAATTACAGGCGGCCGGGGCCGATATGGTGGAAATCGGGCTGCCATTTAGCGACCCCCTGGCCGATGGCCCCACCATTCAGGAAAGCTCCACCCGGGCCCTGCGTAACGGCATGCATACGGAACTCCTTTTTGAACAGCTGAAAGATGTCCGCAAAACCGTAGACCTCCCCCTGATCCTGATGGGGTATTTTAACCCCGTGCTGCAATACGGGGTAGAGGCCTTCTGCCGCAAATGCAAGGAAGTGGGGATAGACGGGCTTATCCTGCCAGACCTGCCCCTGGAGATCTACCAGCGGGACTACCAGCACCTGATGGCCCCCTACGGCCTAAGCATGGTTTTTCTGATCAGCCCCCAAACCGGGGAGGCGCGCATCCGGCAGATCGATGCGGCTTCGGATAGCTTTATCTACATGGTGAGCTCTGCCAGCACCACCGGGGTCCAGGACCAGTTCGGCCAGGGTCAGGATGCCTATTTTGACCGCATCCATGCTATGGAACTCAAGCACCCTCAGGTGGTGGGCTTCGGGATTTCGGATGCCCAGAGTTTCCAAAAAGCCACCCGCACGGCCAAAGGGGCCATTATCGGGTCCGCCTTTATCCGCCTGCTGGAACGGGAAGGCCTGGGCGGTATCCGCAACTTTATCGAAAACATACGCCCATGAAAGCCTGGCTGGAAGACTGGCGCATCCTGATGGTCCTCTGCCTCACCCTGGGGATGGCCCCATATTTCCCGGAACCCCACCTGCTGGGCAAACTGCGGTGGCTGGCCGGAGGGGGCCGCGGGATGGAACCTATCGATTATTTCGACACCGTGCTGCACGGCTTCCCCTGGATCCTTTTACTGCGACGGCTTGCGCTGGCCGTTTACCGCCGCGTCCGGAAATAAGCCATCCCGTATTGCCTAGCCCCTGAAAATAGGGTAACTTGAGACGCCGAACCCAAAACCGAATCTATGAGAAGTTTTAGCCTTCTAAGCCTGCTGGTTACAGCCCTGCTTTCCACTGCTACAACCTGGTCGCAGGAAGATGCCACCCTGAAGGCCCAGGTACGCCACAGTATTGACGAACTCGTCTCCTTTGTGGCTATCCCCAACGATGCCCTGAACCATGCAGACATCAACCGGAACCTCACCTGGCTAACCGATAAGTTTACGGCCCGCGGGTTTAACACCTCCATCTTGCCTACCTCGGAGGAATCCCTGTTTTTTGCGGCCCTGCCCATGGTGGAAGGGAAGCCCACCCTGCTCATGTACATGCACTTTGACGGGCAGTCTGTAGACCCCGCCCGCTGGTCGCAACCGGACCCCTATAAAGTGGTTTTAAAAGCCCCGGGGGAAGACGGGCAATGGGAAACGCATCCTTTTTCGGACCTCTCCGAAGACATTCCTTACGACTGGAGGCTCTTTGGGCGATCTACCTCGGACGACAAAGGGCCCATTGTGATGCTGCTGAACACTATTGACCTGCTCCGGAAAGAAGGCAAGGAACTGGCCTATAACCTGAAAGTAATCCTGGACGGGCAGGAAGAACGCAGCAGCCGACCCCTGCCCCAGGCCGTGGTGGATTACCGGGAATTGCTGGAAGCGGATTACCTGCTGATTGCCGACGGCCCCACCCACTACAGCGGGAAACCCACCCTGGTATACGGCTGCCGGGGCATTACTACCCTGCGCCTGACTACTTATGGCCCTATCCGGCCCCAACACAGCGGGCATTACGGCAACTACGCCCCCAACCCGGGGCAACAACTGACCCAAATCCTGGCCAGCATGAAAGATACCGAAGGACGGGTACGGATTGCAGGTTACTACGACGGCATCTCCCTGACACCGGATGAAAAGAATATCCTGAAATCCGTGCCGGACGACGCCGGCCGCATCAATGGCGACCTGCTGGTGGGACGGCCGGAACAGGTGGGCGCCTTTTACCAGGAAGCCCTGCAGTACCCCTCCCTGAACATCCGCGGGCTCTCATCCGGGTGGACGGGAGACCAGGCCCGCACTATTGTTCCGGCAACGGCTACGGCCGAACTGGACCTGCGCCTGGTACCGGAATCGGACGGGCACCGGCTCAAAGGCCTGATCAAATCCCATATTGAATCTTTGGGCTATACCCTTACCGACAAAGAACCCGATGCCGAAATGCGGATGCAGGATAAGCGCTGGGTACGGGTAGAGGAGAGCGAAGTTACCGAGCCCTTCCGCACCCCCCTGGACCACCCCTTTGGTAAGCATGTGGTAGATCTGCTTGGAAGCACCTTCGGGGAAGACGTGGTGCAGATCCGCATTGCCGGGGGCACGGTGCCGATCGCGCCTTTTGTAAACGCCCTGGATATCCCGGCATTTTTACTCCCCCTGGTAAACCCGGACAACAACCAGCACAGCCCGGACGAAAACCTGAAACTGGGCCAGATTGCCTATGGCCTGAAGGCCCTGGACGCCATCCTGACTACCCCGCTTGCCCCCTAGGGATCAGGCGGAATTCCGGCTGGCGTTGATGTTGCCGTACAGGGAACGGGTCACGATCTTTTCGTAGAGCTCCTTGAAGGAACTGTCCTGACCAATCCGCTGCAGGGCGCATTGCTGAATCACCAGCAACGGCAGGACGATATCTTCCCGGATCTTAACGGATTCACGGGAGACGGTCTCCCCTTCCATCAGCACCTTGGAACTGGAAATCTGCAGCAGCATCCGCTTGGAGAGCTGATACTCCTCATAAAGGATGTTCCAGAATTCGCTGAATTCCGGGTCGTCGTTCATATAGCGGGTCAGTTCAAAATAGCACTTGGTCAGAGACATCATACTGTTGCGCATCAGGGCCTGGAAAAAGGGCACTTCCTTATAGAGTTTCTTCAGGTCCGACAACCGGCCCTGTTCCTTGAGCGCCTTCAGGGCCGTCCCGATCCCGAAATACCCCGGCACATTCTGCTTGAGCTGGCTCCAGGACCCCACAAAGGAAATAGCCCGCAAGTCGGAGAGTTCCAGTTTGGCCTTGTTGCCCCGTTTCCCCGGGCGGCTGCCGATATTAGCCTTCTGGTAGTACTTAAGCGTACTGCGGTGCTCCAGGTACGGGATAAACTTCTCGTGTTGCTTCAGGGCGTCGTATTTGTCAAAACTCAGGTCCGAAAGGGTTTCGATCAGGTCGCGCTGGGCAGGGGTAATGATATTCTCCCGGCCAAAGATGGTATTGGACAACCCGGCCGTAAGCAATTGTTCACTGTTGTGGATGAACTGCTCCGGCGTCCCAAAGGTGCTGGTAATGGTCTGCCCCTGTACCGTAAGCTGGATCTCGTGGTTGGCTATCGCCTTGGTCTGGGCGGCATAGAACCGGTGCGTTTTCCCGCCACCCCTTGCGGGCGGCCCCCCACGACCATCAAAAAAGATCGCCTTGATTTTGTGTTTGCGGCAGGTTTTCGACAGGGTTTCCTTGGTTTTAAAGATGGACCAGTTGGCCTTCAGGTAGCCTCCGTCCTTGGTGCCGTCTGAAAAGCCGAGCATGATGGTCTGTATATCGCGCCGCTGCTGCACATGGGCGCGGTATTGCGGCAAATCAAAAAGGGTATTCATAATAGCTTCGGACTCCTGCATCCCGTTCATGGTTTCGAACAGGGGGACGATGTCGAAGGAAATGGCCCCATCCTGCCAGCCACACCAGCGGAACAGCCCGTAAACAAACAACACGGAGAAGATGTCTTCCGAGTTGCTGATAATGTACCGGTTGCAACCCGCCTCGCCGTTTTTGGCCTGTATATCCGGCAACTGGGTAATATTCTGAAGGGTGTCCTGTACCAGCGGGTCGTCAAAATCCGAGGCAGTGACGGGCAGGCGTTCCTCCACCAGCAGGCGGATCAGGGCGGCCTCCGAAAGTTCGTCCAGGTTTTCCCGGATTTTCCCGTGTTTCAGCAATACGGCTTCCACCACCCGCTTATGTACCCGGTGGTCCTGGCGGATGTCCAGGGTGGCAAAATGGGTGCGGAACAGCCGCACCTTGTCAATAAAGTGATCCAGCTCCTTCACGAACAACCCGTAATAGGTGTCCACCAGGGTAGCCCTAACTTCCAGCAGGGGTGCCATGATTTCCGAATACGGCAGGTTCTTTTCCTTGTCGAACATGGCCACATACACCTTGCTTCGCAATTCCTGCAGGGCTTCCTGCACCCCTCGGAAGGAGATGCGTTTGGCCAATTCCTTCAGGTCGTTGTAATAGCACTTCATCAGGGTGGTGCGCAGTTCGTCCGCCACATCGCGGGTGATATCTGCCCGGACGTAGGGGTTCCCGTCCCGGTCGCCCCCGGGCCAGAAGCCCAGCTTGATGATGTCCGGGTTGTTGTACTGGTCGTTCCCAATACTGGTTTTGATGTACTGGTAGAGTTCCCCCACCGCCTGGTAATACACATGGCGGAGGGTATAGATGATATTTTTAGCCTCGTCCAGGGGGGTGGGTTTCTTGCGGTTGATCAGGGAGGTGAGCCCCAGCTGCTGCAGGGTTACATCGATCTCGTCGATTTTGTTTTCCAGGATCAGGGTGCGTAATTCGGTAATGATATCCAGTACCGCAGGGGTATAAAACTGGGTGGGGTGGGCCGTAAGTACAATCCGGGCACTGAAGGTGTCCAGCTTTCTGGCCACCTTGTCCCAGCGTTTGTTTTTCTTGGCCAGCTGGAAATAATCCCGGATCGAAAGGGAATCCGTGTGTTCGTGCAGCTTGGGAAAAGCCGCATCCTCCACACTGTCGTAAAGCACCACCTGCCGCTCTACAAACTGTATGATGTGGAACATCAGGTCGATCTGTTCCCGTTCCGTAGTGGCTTTGGTAAAATCCCGGAAAAATCCGTCCAGGATTTCCGTGGGGTTTTTACCCTCTTCCAGCCCCTTATGGCATTGCTGGAAGAGCAAGGGGATATAAATCCCTACGTTTTCCCCTTCCGTATAGGGAAGGTTAAGGAAAAGGCTGTTGTAAACATTGAACTTATTGCGCACCGAGCGCTTGAATTCCTTGAGGCGTTCCACCTGACTCATAGTATGCGTTGTTGACTGTTACCCCGGGGTACGGCAAATTGCAGCAGCCCGGCCCATGCAAATTACGCCTATCCCGGAAAAGCCAAAACTTTTGGGAAGGCTCTTTTAACAAAATAGGCCTCACCTGGTAGAAAATCAACAAAAACGGCTAAAAAAACCGGCGGTACTGCTCCACGCGAAAATCCAAGACGGTATATGCAGGGTCATTGGCCTTACGCGCCTTGTACTCCGCAAGGCTGCCCACAGCACGGTTGGCCGAACCCGAAGGCGCCGTCAGGGATACGGTGCGCAACTGCCGCCCCCCGGGGAGTTCCACCGTATTGATGCGGGGCACCTGGACGGTAACCGGTTGCAGGGTTAAGCCGGCCTGCTTCAACAGCTTCCGGAAGAGGTATTCCGGGCCATTTTTGCTGTTGCCCCCGGTAAACAGTAAGGTTTCTACCCTGGGATACTGCGAAAGGAGCCCCAGCAGGTCGCGCAGTCGGATGTGCTGCATCCCCAGGTCCGAGGCATCGATGCGCTGCCGTTGGGCCTCTGCCACAATATCGCAAATCCCAATACCCCGGCGCCGCAGGAAAGCCTGGCGTTCGGCCACCGCCTCCGGGGTGGTTTCATAGGTAAGGCCCAGCTGAAAGATGCGGTCCAGGATGGGCCAGAGCTGCCCGTCCCGGCTGCCGTAACAGAAATCCACATCCCCGGGCCGTAAATGTCCGGTGGTAAATCGCGGCGGGGGCAACGTACCTACAATCCACTTGGTCGCGGTGTCAAAAAGGAAGGGGGGATACGGGTGGCGGTGGAGAAACATGTGAAAGGATACTGCCCGTAAAAATACAGGATTCGGACCAGGCCGGAAATTCGTCCTGGAGCTTCATACTTCAGGGGTTTGGCCTTTGTGGCATTTTAGTGGGGACAGGGCGGGGCGGACTCCCCCACCCCCCTGACCAAAATAAGTACGGAACGTGAAAGGGTTTTTCATGATTGCCGGCCCCGGGAAAGGGGAAATGCCCCAAAGCCCCGGTGAAAAATACAGTTTGACCCTGCAAAACCCAAGCAGTTAGTCTACAGGTCTACAAGGGGAAACCACCCCAAAGCCCCGGGTTCAAATTACCGATCCAACCCGCATATAAATTGCAGTCCTTTGCCCAAGGGGAAACCACCCCAAAGCCCCGCTTCGAATATAGCGACCGAATCTGCAATCCCCTGTCCGCCCTTCCCCTTTATTGGGAAGTCATGCCTATTTCGTATCTTAAAGGATCTAATGTTACGAGATATGGGAAAAGGAGATAAAAAGACCAAACGCGGCAAAATCGCAAACAAGAGTTACGGGGCAAGGCGCCCCAGGAAAATCCGCAAGCGGACACCGATAGAGGAAAAGGTAGGCGTAAAGGGTAAATCCTGACCCCCGCCGTTACCGAATGAAAACAGGTTCGTTTGCCTTAAGGGTATGTTCCGGGCTAAACTGATAGCCATCCGCATCAAAGCCCTTCAGGTCTTCTGCACTGGCAGCACCGGATTCAATAATATACCGCACCATGGCGCCCCGCGCTTTTTTGGCGTAAAAACTAATCACCCGAAGTTTGTCCTTGCTCCAGTCCTTGAAAACCGGCGTAATGACCTCCGCCTTTAGTTTTTTGGCATCCAGGGCGGAGAAATACTCCTTGCTGGCCAGGTTCACCAGCATCTCCCCCGCCTCCATTTCCGAATTCAGTTTTTTGGTAAGCGTTTCTTTCCAGAAGGCATACAGGTTGGCCTTCCGACCCACTTTGAGAGAGGTTCCCATTTCCAGGCGGTACGGCTGTATCAAATCCAGCGGGCGCAGCAGGCCATAAAGCCCCGAAAGGATTCGCAACTGCTCCTGCATGCGGTCAAAATGTTTGGCATCCAGGGAATAGGCATCCAATCCCTGATAAACATCGCCATTAAAGGCAAAAACGGCAGGACGGGCATTTTCCGGCCCGAATGGCAGTGAAAATTCCTGGTTGCGTTTCCAGTTGAGTTCCGCCAGGTCCGTAGAAATATCCATCAACTCAGACAGGGCCTTGGGCTTCTTGCGGGCCAGCACCTGGTTGAGCTTCTGGGCAGCTTCCAGAAATTCCGGTTGGGAATATTCCGTAGTGGGAAGGGTACGTTCAAAATCCAGCGACTTGGC
This sequence comes from Robiginitalea aestuariiviva, assembly GCF_029537735.1. Classification (GTDB taxonomy): domain Bacteria; phylum Bacteroidota; class Bacteroidia; order Flavobacteriales; family Flavobacteriaceae; genus Robiginitalea; species Robiginitalea aestuariiviva. The sequence goes on from NZ_JARPUQ010000001.1 coordinate 58,840, forward strand.
CGGGGAAATCACAATCTTCATCTCCTGAGTTTTTGCCTTTCAAAAATACAACGCTCCCGGGGTTCTGCCCAGCGGGGTCGAAAAGAGTTCCTTATGGTTCTATTGAGCGCCCCTATTCTGCGGAAAGGTGACGGGCATAGCCCCGCCATTTTTCGATACAGGCAGCCATGTCTTGCGGGATGGGCGCCTCAAAAAACAAATGCTCCCCGCTTTCCGGATGCACAAAGCCCAGGGTCCTTGCATGCAGGGCCTGCCGGGGCAGCAGTTGGAAGGCATTTTCCACAAACTGCTTGTATTTGGTAAAGGTGGTACCCTTCAGGATGCGGTCGCCCCCGTAACGGGCATCGTTAAACAGGGTATGTCCGATATATTTCATGTGTACCCGGATTTGGTGGGTACGGCCCGTTTCCAGGCGGCAACGGACCAGGGTCACATACCCCAGGCGCTCCAGCACCTCGTAATGGGTTACGGCCTCCTTGCCCTGATCGGCCTCAGGGAAGACCTGCATCTGCAGGCGGTTCTTGGGGTTACGGCCAATGTGGCCTTCAATCCGCCCGGCATCGTCTGCCACATTGCCCCAGACCAGGGCCACGTATTCGCGTTGGGTGGTTTTGTCGAAAAATTGCTGGGCCAGGTGAGCCATGGCATGGTCGGTCTTGGCAATGACCAGCAGCCCGGAGGTATCCTTATCGATACGGTGAACCAATCCGGGACGGTTACTGGAATTCATGGGCATATCCCCAAGGTGGTGGGCCAGGGCATTGACCAGGGTCCCGGAGTAGTTGCCGTGGCCCGGGTGCACCACCATCCCGGCCGCTTTGTTGACCACTAAAAGAGAGGCGTCCTCGTAAATAATATCCAGGGGGATGGGTTCCGGGGTGAGCAGGTACTCGTATGGCGGGTGTTCAAACAGGACCCGGACCGTATCTCCGGCCTTAACCCGGTAGTTCTGTTTAACCGTCTGCTCGTTTACCCGGATATTGCCTGCCTTGGCCGCCTGCTGGATCTTGTTACGCGTGGCATTGCGGATCAGGTTCATCAGGAATTTATCCACCCGCAAAGGGTCCTGCCCCCCGCCGGCGGTAAAGCTGTAATGCTCAAAAAGTTCTTCGGAGTCGGATTCTTCGGGTTCCGCGTCAAATGCCGCCATGCTAGTTGGATTCCGCTTTTACCCGGGCCTGATCCGGGATGGTACCATTCCCGCAAATCAATTCTATGCGGGAGGTTTTCGGCAATTTATCCCCTGGGTTAACATATTTACCCTGGTGGCGGATGCGGTACACCATATCCTTGCCCAGTTCGTCTATATAACTCACTTTATCCACCTCCAGGCCCACGGCCCGCAGCATGGATTCGGCATTGCGCTGGGTTACCTGGATGATATCCGGAACGGTTACCTTTTTATAACCGGAGGGGTTAACCGTAACGTAGATTTTACGGTTCTCCTTAACGCGGGAACCGGCCGGAGGGTCCTGGTCCTTAATGGAAAAACGCGGGTATTCCGGGTCGTAGTTGGCAGAATCGACCACCTCGTACCGCAGGCCGGCCTCTTCGATGACCTCCCGCATTTCCGGTACGGACAGCCGGGCCAGTTCGGGCACCTCCACAAACTCCCCGTGCCGGGTAGAGCTTTTGAGCCACTGCAGGGCGAACCATACCAAGAGGATGGTGGCCGCCAGCGCCAGCCCCAGCTGGATCAGGAAGGTTTTGGATCGCAAGAAATTCAGGAAGTTTCGCATGGGCACCGAATTACCTTACAAATATAGAAAACCCGCCGCTTTTTAATTACTTTGGCTGGGTCGAAAAGCCAAATTACCAGTATCCTGCTATGGGAACTCCGAAAAATATTGCCGTCATTATGGGCGGGTATTCCAGCGAATACAACATCTCCCTGAAAAGCGGGGCAGTGGTCTGTAAATGGCTGGATCCAGAAGCCTACCGGGCCTATCCGGTTGTCATCAGGCCGGAAGCCTGGGAATTGAAAACTGAAGATGGGCAGCTGCACCCGGTGAACCGTCACGATTTTACCGTAGACCTGCCCGAGGGCATCCTGCGGTTTGACTGCGTCTTTAACGCCATTCACGGCACCCCCGGCGAAGATGGGCTGCTGCAGGCCTATTTTGAATTGATCGGCCTGCCGCTCACCGGCTGCGATTTCTACGCCTCGGCCCTCACCTTCAACAAAAGGGATTTGCTGAGTGTGCTGAAAGTACACCAGGTGCCCTGTGCCCGCTCCTACCACCTCGATAAGGGACAACCCATACACGCCGGCACCATTCTGGAACGAGTAGGGCTGCCCTGTTTTGTAAAAGCCAACCGCTCCGGCAGCAGTTTCGGGGTGAGCCTGGTCAAAAAGGCCGAAGAATTAGATGCGGCCCTCGAGGTCGCCTTCAAGGAAGACAATCAGGTCCTCATTGAACAGGCCCTGCAGGGGCGGGAAGTTTCCGTGGGGGTCATCCGGTACCGGGGGAAAATACAGGTGCTGCCCATTACCGAAATCTGCCCGGACAACGAATTTTTCGACTACGAGGCCAAGTACGAGGGCAAATCCCGGGAAATCACCCCGGCCCCGATCCCGGAGCACGAGACCGAGGCCGTCCGCAAACTGGCCGCGCACATATACGAAACCCTGGGCCTTCAGGGGTACAGCCGGAGCGAATTTATCCTGGTGGACGGTATTCCCCACCTGTTGGAAGTGAACACCACCCCGGGGCTGACCGAAGCCAGCCTGCTGCCGCAACAGGCTGCAGCCGCCGGCATTCCGCTGCCCGAGCTTTTCGGCAGCGCCATTGAGGAAGCCTTGGGTAAAAAATAAGTACCTTAGTCCCGGTTAATGACTAAACATGAAACGCGCCATCTTTCCCGGATCCTTCGACCCTATTACCCTGGGGCATTATGACATCATCCAGCGGGGCCTCTCCCTGTTTGATGAACTGGTGATTGCCATTGGGGAGAATGCGGAAAAGCGGTATATGTTTAGCCTGGAAGAACGTATTCGGTTTATCTCCGAGGCCTTTGCCGGGGAACCCCGCATCCGGGTAATGAGCTACACCGGCCTCACCGTGGATTTCTGCAAAAAGGTGGAAGCCGGTTTTATCCTCAGGGGCCTGCGCAACCCCGGTGATTTTGAATTTGAAAAGGCCATTGCCCATACCAACCGGAAACTTTCCGAGATCGAAACGGTCTTTTTGCTCACCGCTTCCGGCAAGTCTTACATCAGTTCCTCCATTGTGCGGGACGTGATCCGAAACGGGGGGGATTTCACCGGGCTGGTCCCGGATACCGTCAGGGTTTCCAAATCATAACCCAGCCCCCTTCAGGGCTTCGCACCGCGTCAATCCCACCCCTCACAACAGCCAGAAGGGCATTCACAACATTCCTTCATCTATTGTAGGTGAACTACATACTTTAGTAGGAAATATCTTATAGGTGCTCAAAAGGCTAAATCACGATATCCAGAATTACCTGATCAAACAGCTGCCCAACCCGACAGCTTTTTTGAACGACAGGCTGGAAGTGGTATATGCCTCCGATTCCTGGATCGAGGCCCTGATGCTGCAAAAGGATGGAGTCATCGGCCGGGGGATCTGGGAGCTGATACCCCAGGCGCCGGAACACTGGCACGAAATCCTGGAGAATTGCCTGAAAGGAATTTCCGGTCAAAAAGGAGTAGAACGCGTGGTTAGCCCGAACCGGGAAGAAAAATGGTTCGAGTACGAAAATAACCCCTGGTACGACGAACAGGAAAACGTGATTGGAGTCCTCATACAGATTACCGACGTAACGGGGCGCATCAAAAGCGAAATCCGGCACGAAAAGACCGAAATCCTTATGCGGGCCCAATCTGAACTGGCCCGGATTGGCAGCTGGGAATACGATGTGGTGAAAGACCAGCTGCATTGGTGCAACATGACCAAGGAAATCCACGAGGTACCCCTGGAATTCCAACCGGACCTGGAAAGCGCTATAGAATTTTACAAAGAGGGTTATTCCCGCAATACCATTTCCATGGTGGTATACCGGTCCATAGAAACCGGGCAGCCCTGGAGCGAGAAACTGCAACTGGTGACCGCAAACGGTCGTGAAATCTGGGTCATCGCTTCCGGAAAACCCCTCTACCAAAACGGCAAATACATTGGTTTGGTAGGCACTTTTCAGGATGTAACCCATACCACCCAGTTTGAGCAGCGGATCATCGAAAGCGAAAAGCTGTTGCGGACCGTGGTGGACAACCTGCCCCTGAACCTCTATATCAAGGACCTGGAATCCCGTAAAACCCTGGTGAACAAGTCCGAATGTGAATACCTGGGGGTGTCCGACCCCTCCGAATTGCTGGGCAAAACGGACTTTGACCTCTTGCCCAAAAAGATGGCCCAGATCTCCCGGGACGAAGACCTGTATGTGATGAGCAACGGCAAGTCTATTATAGGGAAGGAAACCCTCTTAGAACTTCATGATGGTTCCACCACGCATTTCCTTTCCTCCAAAATCCCGCTTTTTGATGCGGAAAACCAGATTTACGGCCTAATGGGCATTAGCCTGGATATTACCGACCTGAAACAGAAACAGGAAGAATTGAGGGAGCTGATCAACGTAACCTCCCAGCAGAACAAAAAACTGATCAACTTCACCCACATCGTTTCCCATAACCTGCGGTCGCATTCCGCTAATTTCTCCATGCTGCTGGAACTGCTTGGGGTGGAAGAAGATCCGCACGAAGCCCAGCGCATTGTCGGGATGCTCACCAAGGCCTCCAACAACCTGATGGAAACCCTGGAAAACCTTAACGAGGTGGTAGCCATCAATACCAACACCAATATCCAAACCAGCCGGGTGGACCTCCACCATATGGCCGAAGAAGCCGAAAACAACCTGGCGGCCTACCTGGGCGCCAACCTGGCCAAAGTGGTAAATGAAATCCCCAAAGCCACCATGGTCCAGGCCGTACCTTCCTACATGGAAAATATAATTTCCAGCCTGATTACCAATGCCGTACGCTATCGCCATCCGGACCGGCTGCCGGTGATTCGCCTGTATATGGAGAAAACCAACAACCGGACGGTCCTGTGTGTGGAAGACAATGGCCTGGGCATTGACCTTGACAAGTACGGCGACAAGCTGTTTGGGATGTACAAAACCTTCCACAACCACCCGGATGCCCGCGGTATCGGGCTTTATATCACCAAAAACCAGATCGAGGCCATGCAGGCCAGCATCCTGACGTGCAGTGAGGTCGATCAGGGAACCACCTTTAAAATATTCTTCAATGACCCCCATTGATTCCATTTGCGTGATTGATGACGACCCCATTGTGGTCTTCGGCATCCGAAAGATGCTGCAGAATGCACTGCCCGAAACCTCTTTAATCGCCTTCGAAAATGGCCGGCATGCCCTGGATTACATGCAGGCGGCCCTGGACCAGGGGATACCCCTTCCGCGGCATATTCTGCTGGATATCAATATGCCCATTATGGACGGGTGGCAATTCCTGGAAGCCTTTATTGGCCTTCCCATTCCGATGCCCATGGACATTACCATCATTACTTCGTCCATAGACCCTTCCGATTACGGGCGTTGGGAAACCTTCCGGGCCATAACCCACCACCGCCTGGAATACAAGAATAAACCCATCCGCAAAGACGACCTTATCGCCATCGTAAGCGCGGCCTGACCTTCAGTTTTTTAGGTACCTTTGCGAAAAATCCGCAAGGCGTACGCTATGAAATGGTTACCCGGCTTACTGCTGCTGACAGCCCTCTTGCTTACCAGTTGTGAACAACGGGTCGAAAGCGAGAAAGAAGAATATCCCACCCCCTTCGAAACCGGCAACGGGAATACCAGTGCCACCTACCAGGAAGTACTGGATTTTTATATCCACCTGGCACGGGAATTCCCCCAGGTGAACCTCCAGACCCTGGGAATGACGGACAGCCAGCACCCGCTGCACCTGGTCACCTTTAATCCCGAAGGCAACTTCAATTTTCAGCGGCTCGGGCCGGAAAAGACCGTCTTGCTGGTACTAAACGGCATCCACCCCGGGGAACCGGACGGGATTGACGCCAGTATGATGCTGATGCGGGACCTGGCAACTGGCGCCCTGGAGGCCCCGGAAAATATAGTGGTAGCCATGGTCCCGGTCTATAATGTAGGCGGAGCCCTGCAGCGCAACAGCGCCACCCGCGCCAACCAGAATGGCCCGGAGCAATATGGCTTCCGGGGCAATGCCCGCAACTATGACCTGAACCGGGATTTCATCAAGATGGATACGCACAATGCCCGGAGCTTTGCGGAGATCTTTCACATGGTGCAACCGGATTTTTTCCTGGATACCCACGTGAGTAACGGGGCGGATTACACCTATGCCCTTACCCACCTTTTTACGCAATACCAAAAGCTGGGCGGGCCACTGGGGGCCTATCAGGAAGAAGTATTGCGTCCGGCCCTGGAAGCAGCCCTGAAGGAGCGGGACTGGGATATCACCCCCTATGTAAATGTCTTTAACCGCCCTCCGGAATCGGGGTTTTCCCAGTTCATGGATTCCCCCCGTTACTCCACCGGGTATACCACCCTGTGGAACGTGCCCGGAATGATGCTGGAAACCCACATGCTGAAACCCTATTCCACCCGTGTGGAGGGGACTTATGCCGTGCTGGAAACCACGTTGCAGCTGATGGCCGAACACGGGCCCCGCCTGTCCAAACTCCGGGAAGCCTCGGCAGCCTACTGGGAAGGGGCTGCCTATTACCCCCTGGCCTGGGCCGTAGACAGCCTGCATTATCAGGAACTCCCCTTTAAAGGTTACAAAGCGCGATGGATACCCAGCAGGGTTACCGGGCAGGAGCGGCTGCAGTACGACCGGGAGCAGCCTGTAGATACCGTCCTTGCCTATTACAATAATTTCCGGGCCACGGATTCGGTTCGTATCCCCAGGGCCTACCTGATGCCCCTGCAGTGGGAAGGGATCCGGGAACGATTGGATTGGAACCACATCCAGTACAGCACCCTGGAGGCCGATACCGTTATGCAGGTTACCGCCTATCGGATTGCTAATTACCAAACCTATAACCGGCCCTACGAAGGCCATTATCCCCATTACGCGACGGCGGTATCCCCGGACACCCTGGAGGTGGCCTTTCGGGAAGGCGACCTGTATATCCCCACGGCACAACCCGGGCTCAGGTACCTGCTGGAAACCCTGGAGCCCCAGGGGGTGGATTCCTTTTTCAACTGGAATTTCTTCGACCCCATACTGCAGCGGAAGGAGGGGTATTCGCCTTATGTGTTTGAGGATGAAGCGGCATCCCTCCTGGCAGCGGACAGCACCCTGCGCAAGGCTTTTGAGGCCCGGAAGGCTTCAGATGCGGCCTTTGCAGGCAGTGCCGGGGCTCAGTTGAACTGGATCTATATGCACAGCCCGCACTACGAGCCGGCGCATAACCGTTACCCGGTATACCGCCTGGAGTAAGCCCTAAAGGGCAGGCGGTTCAAAGAGGATGCGGATGTTGATGTAAGACTGCTCCAGGGCGGCCTGGATTTTTTTGGGGCCCTTCCACTTTACCTTTTCAATGCCTTCACTCTTCTGGCCTTTCAGGGGGCCGTCGTAGGTGGTGCGCATGGCGTACCAGTGCACCTCTTTAAGGCGGTATTTCCCGCCCCGCTTCAGTACGTGGTAGGTGGTACGGAGGAAATTTTCGATTTCAAGGCCCTGCACCCCGGTTTCTTCCTCTACCTCGCGCAAGGCGCAGTCCTCCAGCTTTTCCTTTTTCTTGCAAACTCCTTTAGGGAGGTCCCATTTGTCGTTGCGGTAGATAAAGAGCACCTTCCCGCTGGCGTTGGTTACCACCCCTCCCGCAGCGACTATCATAGGGATTTCGGCGGTAAACTTATTGAGGATTTCCTCCAGGTTGGGGTGGTAGATATAGGCCCGCTCCAATTTCTTTTTAAAGAGGGCATCTACCGCGGATTTCACCGCCTTGCCGTTCATCTTGAAGTATTCACCTTCGCCGGCGTCCATGATTTTATCCGTTAAAATCAGCGGACGCTCATTCACAAAAACTTTATACATTTACGGCATGGTTTTAAACGATGAAACAGCCCGTAAAACGGCGGAGCTTCTGCTACAAATAAATGCAATAAAATTAAAACCAGAAAATCCCTTTACCTGGGCTTCCGGTTGGAAATCTCCTATTTATTGCGATAACCGGATTGTACTGTCCTACCCCCAGATCCGAAACTACATCCGCGAGCAGCTCGCCTACCAGGTAGAAGAGCTCTACGGCAAGCCGGACCTGATTGTGGGCGTGGCCACCGGAGCCATCGGCATCGGGATGCTGGTAGCTGAAAAGCTGGGGCTCCCCTTTGCCTATGTGCGGCCGGAACCCAAATCCCATGGCCGGCAAAACCAGATTGAAGGGCATGCAGAACCCGGGCAAACGGCAGTGGTAATTGAAGATCTGATCAGTACCGGAAAAAGCAGCCTGAATGCCATAGACGCCCTGGAAGCCTTCGGGTTGAAAGTTAAGGGCATGCTCGGTATCTTTTCCTACGGTTTCCCCCTGGCAGAATCCCGATTCCTGGAGCGGGAACTGCAGGTTCACACCCTGAGCAATTACAACCATCTGATCGAACTGGCCTCCGAAACCGGATACGTACGAGAGGCCCAACTGGAAACCCTGCGGGAATGGCGTGCCAATCCCCAAGACTGGAACCCCTGATATGCACCTTGAAGCCCCAACCGCCCGGATCGAAAAATCCCGAAAAGAGGTTTATGCCTTTTTAAGCGACCTCAAAAATTTTGAACAGCTGATGCCGGAGAACATCCAGACCTTTGAGGTGCTGGATGAGGATACCTTCCGCTTTGCCCTGAAGGGCATGCCCGAAATTGTCCTGAAGCGCAAGACCCAGCAGCCGGAGTCCCAGATTGTACTGGGGGCGGCCAGCGATAAACTGCCTTTCTCCCTAACGGCAGACATACAGGAGGCTGGCCCCCAGGCCAGTGAAGTACGCCTGAGTTTTGCCGGGGATTTTAACCCCATGATGGCCATGATGATCAAAGGGCCCATTACCAACTTTATCGGGACCCTGAGCCAGAAGCTTTCCCAGGTCTAGCCCTTTTCAATAGAGCATTTCCACTTCCTTCGGGCCAAAAATTTGCAAATCCCCACCCGCGTCCTGCAATTGTAGTAATCCGTCCTGGGTTACCCCTTGAATAACGCCACGAAAAGCTTTGCCTCCGGGTAATCGGTAGCGGTGGGATTTGCCCAGCCCGAACAGGCGTTCCCGGTATCGTTTCTCCAGGGTTTCCGTACGCCGTACCCCCAGGGCCGCTATTTCCTGCTCGATCCCGGCCACGACGGCCCGTAACAGGGGTTCCCGATCGAAGGTCCTGCCGGTGGCCAGCAGTAGGGACCCGGCCCTGGGCAGGGCCTCAAATTCGGTTTGGTTTACGTTTAAGCCAACCCCGATTACCGTGGTAGTGATGCGGCCGCCCTGGAGCAGGTTTTCGATCAGGATGCCACAAATCTTATGACGGCCTGACAAGATGTCGTTTGGCCATTTGATGGAAAGTTGCGGGATTCCAAAGGCTTCCAGGGCCTGGCAGATGCCCAGGGAAACCGCCATATTCAATTGAAAATGCGCCTGGGCATCCCAATTTAAACCCGATTTCAACAGGCTGAAGGTTAGGTTTTTACCTGCCTCAGATACCCAGGTTGCCCCCCGCTGCCCGCGGCCGGCTGTCTGCAGCTCCGCCCAGAGCAGGGTGCCGTTTATAACCGGCCCTTCGGCCAACAGCCGTTTTAAATGGGCATTGGTGGAATCCGTGGCACTTATTTTGATCAGTGAGAGCGGGCGCATTTCCGGTGATAAAGGGAATATTAAAGGTACTGCCTAAAAAAACAAAAAAATGGTAACTTTGTATAAACTAAATCTTTTGGATGCAGAAAAGGAAAGCTAGCGCAGATGAACTGATTGCCACCATTTTACAAGGGATAGAAGAAGTCAAAGGATTAGACATCAACTTGCTGGACTTAAGGGCTATAGACAATACGGTTTGCGACTACTTTGTGATTTGCAGCGGTACTTCCAACACCCACGTTAACGCCATCGTCAATTCCATACAAAAGACGGTCAGTAAAACCCTCCAGGACAAGCCCTGGCATGTGGAGGGTACGGACAATTCCGAATGGGTACTGATCGACTATGTGAACGTAGTGGTTCACGTCTTCCAGAAACACACCCGGGAGTACTACGACATTGAGGGCCTTTGGGGCGATGCCAAGGTCACCATGGTCGAAAGCAGTTATAATTAAAATACACCATGTCAAACGATAACAAAACCCCCCAAAAAAAGCCAAGGTTCAGTTCCTGGTGGATATATGGCCTGATCATTGTTTTCCTGATCGGGTTCCAGTTTTTCGGGAGCGATACGCTTTCGCCTTCCCGTAAAACCACCACTTCCGAACTGCAGGAATTCCTGCGCAATGGCGATATCGAAAAAATTCTGATCATCACCAACACGCGGCAGGCCAAGGTTTTCCTGACCGATGAGGCCCTGGCCAAGGATGTGCACAAGGATGTGGCCCAACAGCCCTTTTCGCTGACCTCGGCCACGGCTCCCCATTATATCCTGGATTACGGGGACCTGCAGAATTTCGAGAACGACATCAAGAAAATTAAACAGGAGAACAACCTGGACACGGTGGTGGATTACACCACGGAATCGAACGTGTTTATGGAATTGCTCTTCACCATTCTCCCCTTTGTGCTGATTATCGGGATCTGGATCTACCTGATGCGACGCATGTCCGGCGGGGCCGGGGGCGGTGCCGGGGGGCAGATCTTCAACATCGGCAAATCCAAGGCCAAACTCTTTGACGAGAAAACGGACACCCGCACCTCCTTTAAGGATGTGGCCGGCCTGGAAGGCGCCAAGGAAGAGGTGGAGGAAATAGTGGAATTCCTGAAAAACCCGGACAAGTATACCTCCCTTGGGGGTAAAATCCCAAAGGGCGCCCTTCTGGTAGGGCCTCCCGGTACGGGGAAAACCCTGCTGGCCAAAGCCGTGGCCGGGGAAGCCAAGGTCCCCTTCTTTTCCCTATCCGGCTCGGATTTTGTGGAAATGTTTGTAGGGGTTGGCGCCTCCCGGGTTCGCGACCTGTTTAAGCAGGCTAAAGACAAGGCACCCTCCATTATTTTTATCGACGAAATCGACGCCATCGGCCGGGCCCGGGGCAAGAATAACTTTACCGGTTCCAACGACGAGCGGGAAAACACCCTGAACCAGCTGCTGACCGAAATGGATGGTTTTGGCACCAACACCAACGTGATTGTGCTGGCGGCCACTAACCGGGCAGATGTGCTGGACAAGGCCCTGATGCGGGCCGGGCGCTTTGACCGCCAGATCTATGTGGACTTGCCGGACATCCGCGAACGAAAAGAGATCTTTGAGGTGCACCTGCGGCCTATTAAGACGGCCGAGACCCTGGACCTGGATTTCCTGGCCCGCCAGACCCCTGGCTTCTCCGGGGCGGATATTGCCAATGTGTGTAACGAGGCGGCCCTGATTGCGGCCCGGAAAGAGAAAAAGGCCGTGACCAAACAGGATTTCCTGGATGCAGTAGACCGTATTGTGGGTGGCCTGGAGAAGAAAAACAAGATCATTACCCCGGAAGAAAAACGCACCATTGCCTACCACGAGGCCGGCCACGCCACCGTGAGCTGGATGCTGGAACATGCCGCCCCCCTGGTGAAGGTGACCATTGTGCCCCGCGGCCAGTCCCTGGGTGCGGCCTGGTACCTGCCGGAAGAGCGGCTGCTGGTACGCCCGGAACAGATGAAGGACGAAATGTGCGCCACCCTTGGGGGGCGGGCAGCCGAAAAAGTGATCTTCGACAAGATTTCCACAGGGGCCCTGAGCGACCTGGAAAAGGTGACCAAACAGGCCCGGGCTATGGTAACCATCTACGGCCTGAATGACGAGATCGGGAACGTGACCTATTACGATTCCAGCGGGCAGAACGAATACGGTTTTACCAAACCGTACAGCGAGGAGACCGCCCAGAAAATCGATCACGAAATTTCCCGTATCATCGAGGAGCAATATGTCCGCGCTATAGAGGTGTTGCAGGACAACAAAGACAAGCTTAGCGAGCTGGCGGAACTGCTACTCGAAAAAGAAGTTATCTTTAAGGAGGATCTGGAACGCATTTTCGGCCAGCGGCCCTTCGAGGACAATTTTGACCGCCTGGGACAGGAACGGGCCATTACCCCGGAGGAGAAGTCAAATGACGGTGCGAAAGGCGACAAGGGGTCCCAGACGGAAGAAACCGAAACCGCCGTAGAGGAAAAATAAACCGGTGGTGTAAACCCAAAACCCGATTATGGGCATACTGGACAAACTTTTCGGGGGAGGAAAGAAAAAACCCTCCCGGGACACGGTGCAAACCCGCGGCAAGCATATGCCGGACCTGAAGCTGCCCGTGGACGAAAAGTTTACCATCCACTTCAAGAAAAACGGCGGGAAATTCCTGTATTGCGATACCTTCGAGGAAGCTTCGGCTGCCCTGAAGGACATCGTAACCGAAAACCACTGGGAGGCCATGCCCTTTTTCTGCATGAATGCCAACCTGGAGGGCCGGTTCAAGGGAGAGGGTATCCAATTTACGGCTCGGGCTGGCGAGAGTGAGGTATTTTTCACCACCTGTGAACACCTGGTGGCCCAGGATGGCTCCATCCTGGTTTCCTCCCACCAGTTGCTGGAGAAAAAACTGCACGAAATTCCCGAAAATGTGATTGTCTTTGCCACCACCAGCCAGCTGGTGGAATCCATTGGCGAAGGGCTCAAAGCGATCAAGAAACAGTACCGGGACCGTATCCCCACCAACATCACTACCCTGAAGCACTTCGAACCCACGGATGAGAATGCGCAGGACTTCCTTACCTACGGGAGCAGTTCCAAACACCTATACCTGATCCTGCTGGAAGACCTGTAGCCATGAAAGAAGTCTTCCGACGCCTGATTACCGGTGGCCTATACGTGCTGATCCTACTATCCGCAGTCTTCCTGAGTTCGGATGCCTTCGATTTTCTCTTTATGGTTTTTGGGCTGGCCTGTCTGTATGAATACAAACGACTGGTCCGCCTGAAGGGTTATTATATTTTTATCGCCTACCTGGCCCTTTGGTGGGTTTTCATATACCTGAACCGCAGCCAGCTGCTCATCCATTTGCTGCTGGTGCTCACCCTGATGGTAGATCTGGTACTGATCGCGCGCCTGTTTAACCCCGGAGCGCGTGCCTTTACGGAAGTACAGAAATTCATTATCGGGCTGTTTTACCTGGGGGGCGGGTGTATATTCCTGACCATGATCCCCTACCAGGACCAGAGTTTTGCAAAATTCCTGATCATGGGGGTCTTTGTCATGATTTGGGTAAACGATTCCTTCGCTTACCTGGTTGGAAAAACCCTGGGGCGCAACAAACTTTTCCCATCCGTATCACCCAAGAAAACGGTAGAGGGTACTGTGGGAGGCTTCCTCTTTACCCTGGGGGCTGCAGTGGCGCTCGGGTATTGCACCCCTGTGCTGCGGGTCCCGCACTGGCTGGCCCTGGCCGTGGTGCTTACCGGGATGGGAACCCTGGGCGACCTGATCGAATCCAAACTCAAGCGCAACGCCGGCCTGAAGGACTCCGGCGCCATCCTGCCCGGGCACGGGGGGATGCTGGACCGCCTGGACAGTTTGGTATTTGCCGCGCCTTTTGCATATTTGACATTAATTATCCTGCGCTATGTTTCATAAGGAAGGCCAACGCATCATTTTAATTACGTTTTTCGCCACCGCGGCCCTGGCCCTGGGGGCAGAGTACTATGTGGGCACGCCCTGGCTGCGCATCGGCCTGCAGGTTCTGGCACTGGTGGTATTGGTGCTGATCCTGCAATTCTTCCGCAACCCCAAGCGCCCCGTGGTACCCAGTTTCGATGAGATCCTGGCTCCGGTGGACGGGAAGGTGGTGGTCATTGAGCAAACGGAGGAATCCGAGTACTTCAAAGGACTGCGCCTGCAGATTTCCATCTTTATGTCGCCTGTTAATGTACACGTAACCCGCTACCCGGCCTCCGGGGTGGTTACCTACTCCAAATACCATCCCGGGAAATACCTGGTGGCCTGGCACCCCAAGTCCAGCACCGAAAACGAACGCACCACCGTAGTAGTGCGCACCCCCAAATTTGGCGAAATCCTCTTCCGGCAGATTGCCGGCGCCATGGCCCGGCGTATCGTGAACTATGCCGAAAAAGGAGACAGCGTGCAGCAGGGGGAAGATTCCGGGTTTATTAAATTCGGTTCCCGGGTAGATGTGCTGCTGCCCGTGGATTGCATCCCAACCGTAAAACTGAACCAAAAAGTAAAGGGGGCCGTAACCTGCATTGCCACCCTGCCCCACCCCAGCGATGGAGAATGAAGCCCTGCGCAAGGAATTTGAAGCGGCGGTGGAGCAAATCAACAACTACACCGACCTGATCCCGGCAGACCTGCTGCTCAAGCTTTACGCGTACTACAAGATCGCAAACAACAACTTCAGCCACCCCGGCAGCAAGACCCCGCTGATTAACGCCTTTAAGGCCAATGCCCTGATCCAGGCCCGCCGTATGGAGCCCGAAGAAGCCATGCAGGCCTATGTGGATTTGGTGAGACGGGAAATCCCCAAGCTTAAGTAGCTTCGGCCTCGTATAAATCCTCCGGATTCGCCCGGCAGAGTTCCAGAAAAAATTCCCCTAGCTTTTTGGTAAGTAACCCCGTAATTTCCTGCCCTTTTTCGGCAGATGCCCCACTGGGGTCCCCTACCCCTGTATCCAGGGTGGCCCTGGACCATTGGCGCTCTGCCCAGGCCCAGCCTTCGCCCAGGGCCTTCATCTTAAAGGGCCTGGATTTGCCCTCACCCCATTCGGTCCTGGGTAGCACCAGGCCGGGCTGCAGGTGCAGCAACAGGCTGGTTTCCACCTCGTCCGCGTGGTCGCCAGGGGCTACCCCAAGGGCCTCACGGTCCAGGGCCCGGAACCATTCGGTCATACAAATAAACATTTCCGGGTACCTGAGGCCCAGCTCCCGCAACAGGGGTTTAAAATTATTGCCCCCGTGGCTGTTAAACACCAGGAATTTCCGGATACCATGCCGCTGCAGCGTATGGGCCATATCGTCCAGGATGGCCAGTTGGGTACTCGGGTTCAGGTTCATATCCAGGTAGATATCGGCCTGCCCCGTATTTACCCCGTAGGGCAGCGTAGGCAGTACCACCACCTTGCCGCCCCGCTCCCAGGCGTGGGCTGCAGCACCGGCAGCCAGGGCATCCGCCTCGTAATTGTCCGTGCCGTAGGGCAGGTGGTAATTATGGGCTTCCGTGGCGCCCCAGGGGAGTACCGCCAGCTCCATCCGGGCATCTTTCAGGGCCTTCCAGTTGGTCTCGGCCAGGATATAGGGTCGTATCATCTGTAGTTCTTTAAGCAATTTCTGGGTGCTGGCGTTTCAGGTCCTGTCCGCCCAAAAGGACCCCGCCCGCCAGGGTTAGGATTAGGTATGCTCCCATGGCTAAACCGCCGTAGGCCCACCAGGTTTCCAGGCCAAACCACCCGCCGCTGGCCAGCAGCCACCACAACCCTACCAGGGCGCGGCCGCTTTCCACCCAAATGGCATAGGGTTTGCGGTCCATCAGCGCGGTATACCCGAAGATGCCCACAAAAATAAAAGCCCCGAACCAGAGCAGGCCCTGGGTGCCGATTTGCGCGAAATTCCCGAACATAAAAAGCAAAAGCGCCAGGGTTGCCGCCATCTGCACTACCGCATAGGCCTTGCGCCAGGGGCCGGCCGGGGTCTGGTAGCGTTTAAAGCCATACACATCGGTGATGCCTTCCCTGGGGTAACGGGCCACCACATCGGCCGGGCGCCAGCCGGTGGGCATAAACCAGATGCGCAGCTTGTCCTGCCACCGCTGTGCCCTCCAGGCGTCCTGCATCAGGCGCCAGAGGTGCTGAAAATTGATCAGGATAGGGTTCCAGGTAGCCGCCGGTTTCAGCACCCCGTACTGGGGTGGCACCGTATCCAGCTCTTCCTGGAAGGTCCCGAACATACGGTCCCAGATACAGAGGATCTGCCCCAGGTTCTTGTCGATATACTCCGGGTTGATGGCGTGGTGCACCCGGTGCTGGGAAGGGGTAACCAGGACGTACTCCAACCATCCGAGCCTGCCAATGTGCTGGGTGTGGTACCAGAACTGCGCAAAAAGGTGAATAGGAGCCAGGACGGCAATCACCTGTTCCGGCACCCCGAGAAGGGCTGCGGGAATCAACAACAGGGAGAAATACCCCACCAGGTTGGAGATGGGCTGCCGCAGGGCACAGGCCAGGTTAAATTCCTCGCTGCTGTGGTGAATCACATGCTGGTTCCAGAAAACATTAACCCGGTGGCTCAGGCGGTGGTTCCAATACCCCGCAAAGTCTATGGCCAGAAAAGCCGCCAACCAGACCGCCCACCCGGCTTCCAGGTGTACCAGGGCCAGGTGGTCTACCAGTACCGGATAAGATACCAGCACCAGCACCAGCCCCAGGGAATCCTTTACCACATTGGTCAGGCCGGAACTCAGGCTGCTTACGGTGTCCATCAGCTTGTATTTCTGTTTTCCGGTAACATGGCCATAGGCCATTTCTACCCCCATCAGGAGCATAAAGAAGGGGATGGCGATCAGTAGGGCGTTGGCGTAGGCTTCCACAGTTGCGGCTTTCCCCAAAAATAAGAAAACCCGGAATACGGTACGGCCTGAAACCAGTGTGCCCCTCCCCTCTGTGCCATGGGCCATTTTCGGTTTTGGCCAGGGCTTTGTACTTTTAAGGCAGTACTCCGGCCGCGTGCCGGATGCCGCCTTGACCCAAAAACTTCGCTACATGAAACGCCTTTTATACCTGTTGCCCGCTTGGGCCCTGATCCTTAGCTCCTGCAATCCCAATCCCCAATCCGAACCCTTGTCTTCCCCCGGGGGGAACAACACCATAGACTTTTTCCTGAGCCCGGAGGGCCAGCCCATGTACCGGATTACCCATGGGGGGAAAGTGGTGATCGATACCTCGTCCATGGGGTTTGAATTCGAGGACCAGGCCCCATTATCTACCGGCCTGGAATGGATAGCCACCGAGCGCACGAGCATGGACGAAACCTGGGAAATGCCCTGGGGTGAGCAACGGGAAGTGCGCAACCACTACAACGAAATGACCGTTACCCTGCAGGAAGCAGCCGCCCCCAACCGCAGCCTGGATATACGCTTCCGGGCCTATGACGACGGGATCGGTTTCCGGTACGAATTCCATGCCCAGCCCGGGCAGGACAGCCTGCGCATCACAGACGAGCACACGGCCTTCCAGCTTACCGGAGACCATACGGCCTTCTGGATTCCGGGAGACTGGGACATTTATGAACATAAGTACAATACCACCCCGGTTTCCGGGATCGATGCGATTTCCAAGCGGGACAATGAAGACCTGGCTGCCACCTACATCCCGGAAAACGCCGTAAACACCCCGGTAACGCTGCGGGCAGCAAATGGGGTGCACCTGGCCTTCCACGAGGCGGACCTGACGGATTATGCCGGCATGACCCTGAAGGTAGACACCGCGGCCCTGAGGTTTGATAGCGAACTGGTGGGCTCAGAGCGCACCGGATATAAGGTAAAGCGGGCCCTGCCTTTCCATACCCCCTGGCGCACCGTACAGATTGCCGACCGTGCAGGGGACCTCATAGAATCCCGACTGATCGAAAACCTGAACGAACCCAACAAACTGGGGGATGTCTCCTGGTTCCAGCCCATGAAATATGTGGGTATCTGGTGGGAAATGCACCTGGGGGTTTCTACCTGGGATATGGAAGCCACCCAGGACATGAATACCTTTTCCACCCTGGGTAAGGATCAGACCAGCAGCAAACACGGGGCTACCACAGCCAACACCAAACGCTATATCGACTTTGCCGCAGCCAATGGTTTCGGAGGGGTGCTGGTAGAGGGATGGAATACCGGCTGGGACCACTGGATCGGGTTCGAGGACCGGGAAGGGGTTTTTGACTTTGTCACCCCCTATGCAGACTACGACCTGGAGGAAATCAACCGCTATGCCCGCGAGAAAGGGGTAGAAATGATCATGCACCACGAAACCAGTGCCGCACCCCGCACCTACGAGCAACAAATGGATACGGCCTATGCGCTCATGCAGCACTACGGCATGCACGCCGTTAAGACGGGATATGTGGGTAAAATCATCCCCAAAGGCGAATACCACCACGGGCAATGGATGGTGAACCATTACCGGAAATCCCTGGAAACGGCAGCGAAGTACCAGGTGGCCGTTAATGCCCACGAGCCCATTAAAGCCACTGGCCTGAGGCGAACCTATCCCAATGCCATTGCGCGGGAAGGCTTGCGCGGACAGGAATTCAATGCGTGGGCCACGGACGGGGGCAACCCGCCGGAGCACCTGCCCATAGTTGCCTTTACCCGCATGCTGGCCGGACCCATCGATTTTACCCCCGGGGTGTTCGAAATTTCCCTCCCGACCAAACCAGACAACCAGATCAATACCACCCTGGCACAGCAACTGGCCCTTTATGTGGTGATTTACGGCCCGGTACAAATGGCCTGCGACCTCCCCCAGAACTACGAGGGACAGCCGGCCTTTCAGTTTATCCGGGATGTTGGGGTAGATTGGGAACAAAGCCGGGTCCTGAATGGGGAGGTGGGCGAATACCTCACCATAGCCCGGGAAGAACGGGAGACCGGCAACTGGTTTGTGGGCGGCATCACGGACGAAAACGCCCGGGAACTGGAGGTGGATTTCTCCTTTCTGGAAGACGGGGTAACGTATAAGGCCCGGATTTATCGGGACACGGAAGCCTCCCATTACCAGAACAACCCTACGGACATTGCCATTGAAGAAACGGAAATTGCCAAAGGAGATACCCGCACCTTTGCCCTGGCCCCGGGCGGTGGATTTGCCATTAGCCTACTCCGGGAATAATCCGGGTTAAGGCATCCGGAAGATAAAGCCCTGGCCGTGGATGTTTTCGATCTTCAGGTCGGGGTCGTCGGTCAGGTGTTTCCGCAGGCGGGTAATAAAGACATTCAGGCTTTTGCGGTTAAAATAATCGTTACGCCCCCACAGCTTCTTGAGGATATCCGCGTGGCTGCACAGGCGGTTGGGGTGCTGGGCCAGGTAGGCCAGCAATTCGGCTTCCCGGTGCGTTAACGCCCGGGTGTCCCCTTCCAGTTCCAATTCCTGTTTTCCGGGGTCGAAGCGGAACCTGCCCAAAACCAGGGGGGCATCGGCCGTTTCGGGTTTGCGGGGTTCCAAGCGAGCCAGCAGGGCTTCGATGCGTACTACCAGTTCCTCTTCGTCAATCGGTTTTTTAAGGTAATCCACTGCCCCTACCGAAAACCCCTTCAGCACATCGATCTTCATGGACCGGGCCGTGAGGAAGATAAAGGGGAGTTCCGGGTATTTTTCGTGGATCTGCTGCCCCAGGGTAAAACCATCGGTTTCGGGCATCATCACATCCAGGATCAGCAGGTCAAACGCCCGCCGTTCCAGCATGGGCATGACCTCCTCGGCCCGCTGGGCCCATCGCATGCGGAATCCCTTCATCCCCAGGTATTCGGTAAGCAGGTAACCCAGGGAGGTGTCGTCCTCCACCAGCAGGATGTTATACGGGGTTTGTTCCATGGTCAGATAAAGGTAATACAATCGTGAACACTGCGCCCTTCGCGGCACCCGCTTCCAGGCGGATACGCCCCTTGTGGCGGTCTACCACCGTGCGCACATAACTCAGGCCCAGGCCATAGCCGCGCACGGCCGGCCGGTCGCCCTGGGGGATGCGGTAATATTTGCGGAATACCTCCTCCCGAAGTTCCGGGGGGATGCCCGGACCCTGATCCGTAACGGCCAGTACCAGTTTCCGCCCTTCCACCCGGGCTTCCAGGTGTACCGCCGCCCCACCCCCATATTTACGGGCATTGTCCAGTAAATTGTTCAGGGCGTGCTCCAGGTGGAAGGTCGATGCCTTCATAGGGAGGGCTGCATCGGGCAACTTCCAGGTAAACGGAATGCCTTCCAGCCGGCAAAGGGCTTCAAACTGCCGGCAGAGCTCCTCCAGGTGTGGGCGGAAATCCACCGGTTGGAGCGAAATGGCCGTAGCAGAGCGCTCCATGCTTCCGAGCTCCAGGACCTTGTCAATATGATCACTCATCCGGGCCGTCTGGCTCAGAATGGTGTCGGCCAGGGGCTCACTCGCCTTCCCGGCTTTTTCTTTCAGGATCTTGGCCGCCAGGCTGATGGAAAAAACCGGAGTGCGAAGCTCATGGGTGAGGTTGTTGATGAATTCGTGGGTAGTAGTTATGGTACGCTGCTGCCAGTAAAAGGTACGCAAGACCCAGAGTACGGCCACCAGAATCCCGGCCAAAAAGAGCAGGCTGGGCAGGGTCAGCCCATTGAGCTGGGTGCGGAAGTACCGGGGCAGGTGTGGGAACTGCAACTCCAGGATCAGCCGCTGCCCGATCTGGGCCGGGAGGTACCCGTGGACCTCCATGGGATAGGTATACGTTTCCCCGGATCCTTCCAGGGCCGGAGCCGAACCCAGATAAAAGGAGCTGTCGCGGGTTTTCAGAGCAAAGGTGAAGGGGGCGTCAATCTGGTTGTCCAGCAGTTTCTCCCTCAGGAAATCGTCCATAAAGTGCCGGGAGGCATCCGTCATGTGGTCCAGGCCGGTATTGAAGCGGGTACTGTCCTTTTCCAGGGCGGTACCTAACAGGTAGGTTAACTGGTTTCGGGTATACAGGCCAGCGCGGATATCGGTCCCGGCTTCCGCAATTTTCTGGCTAAACTGCAGCCGGGCCAGGCTCAGCCCTACGCGCAGATAGCGGTATTGCACCACGGCAAGGCCCGCTATACAGACCACAAACAACCCGATGAAGAAGATTCGCTTACTTCGCATCCCGGACAAAAATCGGGGATTTTCCGGCCCGAAACGGATCGTTAACCCGGATTTATCCTTTTTAATGATTCATTAATTGTTTTAACCCCTACCTAACCTTTCCCGAATGGGTTTAGGCGTAGTTTAGAGGAAAATAAAGGTAGTACTAATCTCTGTATAGTTATTAAGTTTAGTTCAAGGAGAGAAAGTTAGCCCGCGGGCTAACTTTTTCTTTTCCCGGAGGTCTGTGCGCCCTTTATATCACGTAACAGCAACTCTTATGAAAAACCAACATCTGCCCTGGGCCGGGGCCCTGCTGCTCTGTGCCCTGCTGCTTCCCGCCTTTGCCCGTTCCCAGGGCTGCGTGGCCATCCGACACTTTTCCACCTGTAACGGGGCCCACCCGGAAACCAACCAGCTGGGTCCGGGGGACCTGGTGCTGGGGGTCAATTACCGCTACTTCAAATCCTTCCGGCACTTCCGCGGCACGGAGGAGGAACCGGACCGGGTAGCCAACCAGACCGAGGTCATCAACCATGCCCACGCCTGGGATTTTACAGCTACCTATGGGATATCCGACCGGTGGTATGCCAGCCTGGTGGTCCCCACCGTGATCAATACCCGTTCCTCCCTCTATGAACATGGGCGAAACGAACGGAACACCACCTTCTCCCGGGGCCTGGCAGACGTGCGCCTGACCGCCGGCTACTGGCTGCTGGAACCGGCGGAAAACCCCAGGGGAAACCTGGCTCTTGGGCTCGGGGTTAAGCTTCCTACGGGGAACTTCCAGGCCACAGACATCTTCTACAACGTAGGGCCGGACGGCACCCCCCAGGTTCGGCCGGTAGACCAGTCCATCCAGCCGGGTGACGGGGGTTTTGGCCTGACCGCCGAATTGCAGTTTTACAGGGAGCTGGCCCCGGCCTGGTTCCTGTACGGCGGTGGATTCTACCTCTCCAACCCCCGGGAAACTAACGGGGTAAGGACCTTCCGGGAAACCCTTAGCCCCATCCTGGCCAACGAGGCCATCATGTCTGTACCGGATCAGTTTTCACTGCGGGCAGGAGTCAGCCATTCGCTTTCGGATGCACTGTCCGCCTCCCTGGGACTGCGCTACGACGGCGTCCCCGTCCGGGACTTGATCGGGGGTAGTGCCGGTTTTCGCCGGCCTGGCAATGTATTGGCGGTAGATCCGGGGCTTAGCTATGCCACCGGCCCGTTGTTGCTGAACCTGAGCGTACCCTTTGCCGTGCGCCGGGAACGGCCGCAAAGCCTTACGGATCTGGAAACCCAGCAAGCCACCGGGAACCCCAGAAACGGGGATGCCGCCTTTGCCGATTATGTATTGAATTTGGGCGTGGTATACCGCTTCACCCGGCAACGGGTTGCCCTGGATCCGGAATTACAGGACGCCTTTTAAGCGCAATCTCCGTTATTGCAGGGCGGCAAGGCTTCGCTCCAGGGTTTCGATCTTGGAGGCGGCGTCTTCCGCCTTTTTGCGTTCCAGGGCTACCACCTTTTCCGGGGCATTTTCCACAAAACGGGTATTGGAGAGCTTCTTTTCTACCGAAGCCAGGAAGCCCCGGGTGTAATCCAGCTCTTCCTGCAGTTTGCTGATTTCGGCTTCCACGTCTACCGCTTCGCCCATGGGTACAAAGTACTCGTTGCTGCCGGCCCGGAAGGAGAGGGCCGCCTCAGGCGCGGTATCCACATAGTTGATTTCGGACACATTCGCCAGTTTGGCAATTACCGAATCCCAGCGACGGTCCTGCCCCATTTCGTCCCGGACATGCAGGGCCAGGGCTTCCTTAAAGGGGATATTCTTGTCCTTGCGGATGGTGCGGATGCCGGAAATCACCTCCTTGGTAAATTCAAAGGCGGCCAGCAGCCCGGCATCAAAAGCGGACCGGGCAGGCCACTCGGATACGATCAGGGCCTCTTCCGGGGTGCGTTCTTCCACATGCTGCCATATTTCCTCCGTCAGGAAGGGCATAAAGGGGTGCAGCAGGCGCAGGTTGTCTTCGAACAGGGTGATGACCCCCTTATACGTTTCGGCATCTACCGGGCTGCCGTAGGCGGGCTTTACCACCTCCAGCAACCAGGAACAGAAATCGTCCCAGATCAGGCGGTAGGTAGCCATTAAGGCATCCGAAATGCGGTATTTGGAATAGTGATCTTCGATTTCTTCCAGGGCCTGGTCAAAGCGGTTGCGGTACCAGCTGATCCCCTGCCGGGCCGTATCGGGCTGCGGGATATCGGCCACTTCCCATCCCTGAACCAGGCGGAAGGCGTTCCACACCTTGTTGGCGAAGTTTTTTCCCTGCTGGCAGAGCGCCTCGTCAAAAAGCAGGTCATTCCCGGCAGCGGCACTCAGCAGCAGCCCCACGCGAACCCCATCGGCCCCGTAGGTCTCAATGAGTTTAAGGGCGTCCGGGGAATTCCCCAGGGATTTGGACATCTTCCGCCGCTGGGCATCCCGGACCAGGCCGGTCAGGTATACGGTGCGGAAGGGGCGTTCCCCCCGGAAGGCATAGCCGGCCATAATCATACGGGCCACCCAGAAGAACAGGATGTCCGGAGCGGTTACCAGGTCCGTGGTCGGGTAATAATACTTCACTTCGGGGTTGTCCGGGTCCAGGATACCCCCAAAAACGCTGATGGGCCAGAGCCAGGAAGAGAACCAGGTGTCCAGCACATCTTCGTCCTGCCTGAGGTCCGTTGCCTGCATACCGGCCTTCCCGCTTTTGGCGCGGGCCTTTTCCAGGGCGGATTCGGGCGTTTCGGCCACTACAAAATCATCTTTGCCGGGGCCGTAGTAATAGGCCGGGATCCGCTGCCCCCACCACAACTGGCGGGAGATGTTCCAGTCCCGGATGTTCTCCATCCAATGCCGGTAGGTGTTTTCAAATTTGGAGGGTACCAGTTGGACCTCCCCGGATTGCAAAACGGCATCCAGGGCTGGTTTGGCCAGGTCTTCCATCCGCAGGAACCACTGGTCGGAGAGGCGGGGTTCGATCACCGCCCGGGTACGCTCGGAAGTACCTACATTATTGGTATAGGGCTCCTTTTTCACCAGGAAGCCCTTCTCCTGAAGTTCCTTTTCAATGGCCTTGCGGGCCTCAAAGCGGTCCATCCCCTCATAGTGCAGCCCATAGGCATTCAGGGTGGCATCGGGGTTAAAGATGTCCACAATTTCCAGGCCGTGCTTCTGCCCGAGTTCGTAGTCGTTTACATCGTGGGCCGGGGTGATCTTCAGGCATCCCGTCCCGAATTCCATAGTCACGTAGGGATCCGGGATCACCGGCACCTCCCGGTCACAGATAGGGACGCGTACCCTTTTCCCGTGCAGGTCCTGATAGCGGGGGTCTTCCGGGTGTACGCACACGGCTGTATCCCCCAGCAGGGTCTCCGGGCGGGTGGTGGCGATAACCACCTGCTGGTCCGACCCCACTACCGGGTAGGCAATATGGTAGAGGAAGCCCTGCCGCTCTTCATAGATCACCTCCTCGTCCGAGAGGGTGGTACAGGCTTCAGGGTCCCAGTTGACCATACGATAGCCGCGATAGATCTGCCCCTTGTCGAAGAGCTCTACAAATACCTTGATCACCGAGGCCTCCATGTCCGGGTCCATGGTGAATTTGGTACGGTCCCAGTCGCAGGAGCACCCCAGTTTCTTAAGCTGTTGCAGGATGACTCCCCCGTAGTTGTGGGTCCAGTCCCAGGCGTGCTCCAGGAAGGACTCGCGGGTCAGGGAAGCTTTGGGAATCCCCTCTTCCTTAAGTTTGGCCACCACCTTGGCTTCCGTGGCGATGGAGGCGTGGTCGGTGCCCGGCACCCAGCAGGCATTTTTGCCCTGCATCCGCGCGCGTCGGATCAGCACATCCTGCAAGGTGTTGTTCAGCATATGTCCCATATGGAGTACCCCCGTAACGTTGGGGGGTGGGATCACAATGGTATAGGGTTCCCGGTGGTCCGGTTCGGAGTGAAAATACCCGTGTTGCATCCAGTAGTCATACCACTGGCCTTCAACCCGCTGGGGGTCGTATTTGGAGGGGATATCCATTTTTTGGTATGGTTTTTGACCCGTTGAATCGGCTTTTAGAAAGTGAAGCGGGCCGAAATGTTAAAGTGGGCCCGGACCGCCTGAAAAGCGCCGAAAAATAATACGAAACAAAAATAAGTAACGTTAGTAGATAACAAAAGAATTTTGGATGTTCCTGCCGCTTTGGCTACATTTGAAATTACACCCAAACCAAATTACTATGAAGAAAGTAGTATTACTATGCTTTGTGAGCCTGCTGAGTATCGGGGTTTTTGCCCAGGAAAAAACGGCTAAAATCGAATTCAAGTCCGAAACCGTGGACTATGGCGACATCGCCAAAGGCAGCGACGGCGTACGCGTTTTTGAATTCACCAATACGGGCGACGCCCCCCTGGTGATCAGCAAAGTGAGTTCCAGCTGCGGCTGCACCATCCCCAAGAAACCGGAATCCCCCATTATGCCGGGCGAAACCGGAGAAATCCAGGTGAAATACGACACCAATCGGGTCGGCCCTATCCGGAAAGCCATTACGGTCATTTCCAATGCGGATACGCCAACGATTATCCTGAAAATTAAAGGTACAGTGAAAGACGGGGCCGGCACGCGCTAGCCTGTTTCCACGCCTTTTGAAGCATATGATCCCCGGCTAGCGCCGGGGATTTTTTTATTCAAAAAGGTCCCGCAACACAAAGGAGAACATAAGGTTTCGGTTGGTGCGCTCAATAAGCAGGCGCACGCGTTTTCCCTGTTTCTCGTTGATCATCCGCACAATCTCCTGCAGCTTGTACTGGTGTACCTTCTTGCCGTTTACCGCAAGGATAATGTCGCCTTCGCGCAGGCCTACTTCCTCGGCCGGGCTGCCCGCTCGGATAGCCGAAACCACAATTTCCGGCACCAGGCTTACACGGGTCTGGTTCCCCAGCATGATCTGCACATTCCCAAAGGGGACCTCGTCCTGACGTACCACCCCCCGGGCATCCGTGATGCGTTCGGCGATATAGCGTACCCCGGCGTGTTCAATCTCGATACCCGCCATGTTGAAATGGAAGGGGCTGCTGAAACGCGTATTTTTCCCCAACACTACTTCCCCAGCCGGGTAATTCACCACCATATTGAAGCGCTTGAGCACTTCGCCACCGAGGCTGCCGTTGCGGTCACCCAGGTCCTGCACGGCCTGGAAGGACTCCATATAGGGAAAGGCCGCTTTGGCATCCTGCAGTACAAAATCCCCCAATTGCAGGCGCTCAATCCGGGTACGCTTCCCGAAAATGGTCCCACTCAGGCCCTTGCCCAGAAAGTCTTCATAGTTTTTGTCCGGTACGGGCAGGCCGGCTTCGGGATCGGGAAAAAGCCAGACCGCATCGCTGCTCCCGGTGTCCATTAGGAGTTTAACGGGCACGGCCTCCCCGCCCTGCACAACCACTTCACCCTTCAGATATGCCTTGCTGCCCTGTATTTCCAGGGGCAGGGACATTTCTTTTGCGGAGCTTTTTCCACGGTAGTGGTCCGGGTGGTGCAAACGGAGGAATTTCCGCCCGTAGTTGAGTTCCACCACAAAATCCCGGAAAATGTCGTAACCGATAATCCCGTGTACGGTAACCCCCAGGGCTGGTGAAAAATTCAGGTCCTTATCCAGGACCACGTATATCGCCTGGTTAAAATTTGCCGCGTTGGCCAGCCGAAAGGTATTGCCCACAGAGGCCAGGGCCTCGATAGGTTCCCCACCACCCAGGCCTTTAATGCTGATGCGGCTCACGTTTTTCAGCTGGATGGAATCCTGGTCGGAAAGGTTGAAGAGAATGGGCTTGCTCACCCCGGAATCCAGGATAAACCGCAAGGGTGTCCCGTTGACCTCTACCGGGACGATGACCAGGTTATTGATGAGTTCAAAGCGGATTTTGGGGGATCGCTCTGACTCCCCCGACAATTGGAAATACTGCCCCCATAGGCTGGTGCCGGCCAGCAACAGCAAAAGCGAAAATACCAGGTATGTGCGTTTGGTAAACATCTCGTCCGGGGGTGGTTGCTTTCAATTTAAACAATTTTGGGGATGCGGACATTTTTTTAACATACGTTTTAACGGTTTACTCCCTAGCCCACAGGGTGTTAAACCTACACGTAATAAGGTTGGAAAGCCGCGCATTATTTCCGATTTTTGCAGGACAAAACCCAGCTATGCCCCAATTATCCCACAAAGGCCTGGCCATGCCGGCCTCCCCCATTCGAAAACTGGTCCCCTATGCCGAAGCGGCCAAGGCACGCGGTGTGGAAGTCATCCACCTGAATATTGGCCAGCCCGACATCAAGTCGCCGCCCCAGGCCATGGAGGCGGTTCGCCAGCACCGCCTGGAGGTCCTGGAATACAGCCGCAGCGAGGGCAGCGATGCATACCGGGCCAAACTGGCCGCCTATTACGGCACCCACGGGATTGCCCTGAATAAGGAGCAGATCCTGGTTACCACAGGGGGTTCGGAGGCCCTTTCCTTTGTGATGGGGTGCGTGGCAGACCCCGGGGATGAAATCATCATCCCGGAACCCTTTTACGCAAATTACAACGGCTTTGCCGTGGCCATGGGCCTGACCGTGGTGCCCGTGCCCTCAGCTATCGAAAACAACTTTGCCCTCCCCCCCATTTCCAGCTTTGAAGCCCTGATCGGCCCCAAAACCAAAGCCATCCTGCTCTGCAACCCGGGCAACCCTACCGGGTACCTGTACACCCCGGAAGAGATTGAAGCCCTGGCGGCCCTGGTGCGCAAACACGACCTGTTCCTGGTGGCGGACGAGGTTTACCGGGAATTCACCTATGACGGGGCCTCCCACAACTCCATTCTACAACAGCCCGGTTTGGAAGACTACGCCGTGGTGGTAGATTCGGTTTCCAAGCGCTACAGCATGTGCGGGGCCCGCATCGGCTGCCTGATCAGCCGCAACCCCAAAGTCATGGAAACCGCCCTGAAATTTGCCCAGGCGCGGTTGTCACCGCCCACTTTCGCACAAATTGCCAGCGAGGCTGCCCTGGAGACCCCGCCGTCCTATTTCGAGGAAGTAATCCGGGAATACGGACAGCGGCGGAATGTGCTGCTGGAAGAGCTCGATAAGATCCCCGGCCTCAAGGTGGCCCGTCCCAGGGGCGCCTTCTACTGCATGGTGGAACTCCCCGTAGCGGATGCGGACGACTTTGCCCGCTGGCTACTGGAGGACTTCCAGTACGAGCAGGCTACGGTTATGGTGGCGCCTGCCGCCGGTTTTTACGCCACCCCGGGCCTGGGCAAGAACCAGATCCGGATTGCCTATGTGCTGGAAGAGGAACAATTAAAAAAGGCCGTACGCATCCTGGCCGAGGCCCTGAAAAGCTATCCCGGGCATGAGGCTTGAGCGGAACGTTTCCCTGAAACCCTACAACACCTTCGGCATGCACGAAGAGGCCAGCCATTTTGTGCGGGTCACCTCTTTGGACACCCTTCGGGAAGCCCTGCGCACCCCGGGAGTCCCGCCCCCCTTTCTGCTTAGCGGGGGCAGTAACCTGTTGTTAACCGGACCCCTGGAGGCTCTAGTCCTGTACATGGATACCCGGGGCAGGGAAATCGTTTATGAGGATGGAGATACGGTACGCCTGCGCGTGTTGGGGGGTGAAATCTGGCACGACCTGGTCATGTGGACCCTGGAACAAGGCTACGGCGGGCTGGAAAACCTGGCCCTGATCCCCGGGAAGACCGGCACGGCCCCGGTCCAGAACATCGGGGCGTACGGGGTGGAACTCAAGGACGTGATGCACAGCTGCCAGGCCGTGGAACTCGCCACCGGGAAGCTGCGGGAATTTTCGCGGGAAGCCTGCCGCTTCGGATACCGGGATTCCATCTTCAAAAATGAGGCCCGGGGCCAATATGCCATCTGGTCCGTTACCCTGGAACTCACCTGCCGCAACCACCGCATTCGCGACCAGTATGGCGCCATCCGCCAACAACTGGAGCAGGAGGGCATTTCCAGCCCCACCCCTGCAGATGTGGCCCGGGCGGTCATTGCCATTCGCAGCAGCAAGCTGCCGGACCCGGCCAGGCTGGGCAACAGCGGCAGTTTTTTCAAAAACCCCGTGGTGCAAGGCCCTGTCTATGAACGGCTGAAGGAGCAGTATACGGACCTCCCGGGATACCCCCAGGCAGACGGTAGCGTAAAGGTGCCTGCCGGCTGGCTAATCGAACACCTCGGGTTTAAAGGGATACGCCGTGGGGATGCGGGGGTACACGCACAACAGGCCCTGGTG
This sequence comes from Robiginitalea aestuariiviva, assembly GCF_029537735.1. Taxonomy (GTDB): domain Bacteria; phylum Bacteroidota; class Bacteroidia; order Flavobacteriales; family Flavobacteriaceae; genus Robiginitalea; species Robiginitalea aestuariiviva. Next base: position 88,141 of record NZ_JARPUQ010000001.1, read on the forward strand.
CTGGTGAACTACGGACAGGCCCGGGGATCCGAAATCCTGGCCCTGGCGCGGGAAATCCAGGAAAAGGTACAGCAGGCCTTCGGGATTGTACTGGAGCCGGAGGTCAATGTCCTCTGAGGCCCTGAAAAAGATAACCCCCGCATCCCTGCGGGGGTTAAGCCAAACCAAACTAACCAAAAGACAGGGCACCTAAGAACGGCGTACCCTGGTATTGTCAAAGCCCGTTGCCCGAAGTGGTACGGGAATCAAAATTTCTTACCTTAGCCTTCACCCAGATATACGCGGGGAAAGCAGGGAATGGATTTCCGGAGTCAGAAAATTTTCCGCCCTCCCCAGAGCTATGAGCAAACTACTCGAGAAACATATTGTGGAACTCCTTGGGGAGGGAAACGAAAAAGCCATATCGCTCCTGTATGAGCACTATGGGGATACGCTCTATGGGGTGGCCCTGAAGGTGGTTCGCAACGAGGCCCTGGCCCAGGACGTGTTGCAGGAGAGCTTTGTTAAAATCTGGAAAAAAGCCGCTACCTACGACGCCTCCAAGGCCAAGCTGTTCACCTGGCTCTTCCGCATTGTGCGCAATACGGCCATCGACAAACTGCGGAGCCTGGGCACCAAAAACGAAAAGGAAATCCAAATTGACGTTTCGGACGTATATACCATAGGCGTGGAAGGGTTAGACCCGGAGCTGATGGACATGCGAAAACACCTGGGCAGGATAGAACTCAAATACCAGGTGGTGCTGGAAGCCCTCTTTTTTGAGGGCATGACCCAGCAGGAAGCCAGCGACGAGCTGGACATCCCCCTGGGTACCATCAAATCGAGGCTGAAAATCGGCCTTCGGGAGCTTCGGAAGATCTACGACCCCGCCTTAATTGCCCTATGGCTCCTAATTCAAGGGTTATGAAAGAGAAAATTAAAATATTCCTGGAAACGGACCTGCTGGAGCAGTACCTGCTCGGCACCACGGATACCGCCGAAAGCGCCCGTGTGGAACGGTACATTGCCATGTACCCGGAGGTAAGACGCACCTACCTGGAATTGCAGGAGAACCTGGAAGCCTACGCCCGTATGCACGCCGTACCCACCCCGGAAGGGTTGCGGGAACGCATTCTGCAAAGCGTGCGCCGCGAACAGGGATTCCGCCGCCGGTTTATGCGGTATGCCGCAGCAGCCAGCGTGGCCGCGGTCTTCTTTTTGGGGGCCTCCGTCTTCTTCTGGAACCAGAACCAGAACCTGCAGGCCGAAAACGACCTGGTGAACAACAAGATCCGGGTGCTGGAGGCAGACATGAAGGAACAGCTGGAAGATGTGCGCAACCAGTTTATCGTACTGAACAACCCCCAAACCCGCAAGTTTATGGTAGAGGGCAACCGCAAGGCGCGGGAACTGAAGGCCATTGCCTACGTAAACCCGGTTAAGAAGCTCTCCTACATCAACGTGAAAAATCTGCCCAACCTCCCGGAAGACCAGGATTATCAGATGTGGGCCGAGGTGAACGGGGAAATGGTAAACCTGGGGGTTTTACGGAACTTTGTAGACTCGGATAAGCTCCTGGCCCTCCCGTATGGCGAAAAGGCTGTCAGCTATATCACCATAGAACCCAAAGGCGGGAACCTGACCCCTTCCGTGGAGAATATCGTGGCGGATTTCAGCTACTGATCCGCGAAGGTCCTACGCATTCAAGCCCCTTGTTCCGGGGGCTTTTTTTGTATCTTTGCACAAAGTAATCCCCTATGAAGCTCGCATTGCTTACAATCGGTCTGCTCGCCCTGGCCTTTGGCGGCATCGCCATCAAGATCTGGGCTAAGAAGGACGGTGCATTTGCCGGCACCTGCGCCAGCCAAAACCCCCACCTGAACAAGGACGGTCAGGCTTGCGGCATGTGCGGTAAAATGCCCGCGGAACAGGAATGCCGGCAGGAAGTCGGGGCCTGATCCGGGCCCTGAACCCCGGGGAATAACCGATACGCCTTTTGGACTCAGAGAAGGAAACCGTCCTGGAAACCATTGCTAAGGCCCAGGCAGGCAACCAGATGGCCTTCAGCCGTTTGCTGGACCTGTACTGGCCCGAAGTCTACCATTTCCAACTGAAGCGGACGCAGAACGAAAACGACGCCGAGGACATCACCATACAGACCTTTTCCAAAGCCTTTGACCGTATCGGCTCCTACGATCCCAATTACGGCTTTAACACCTGGCTGATTTCCATCTCCAAGAACCTCCATATCGATATGGTGCGCAAGCGCAAGCGCAATGTACTGGAGAGCAGCGATTCCAGCCAGTCCGAGGCCGTTTCGCGCATCCTGGACGAAAGCCCCACGGCAGAAGACCGCATCATCATCGAACAAAACCTGAAAACCCTGCTGCGCTACCTCAAGGAACTTAAACCCGCCTACCGCAAGGTGATCGACCTGCGGTACTTCCGCGAAATGAGCTATGCCCAGATTGCCGAGACCCTGGGAGAACCCATTGGGAATGTTAAAGTGAAGCTGCTGCGGGCCAAAAAGCTGTTAGCAGGCCTGATTTCAAGCCATCCGGAGCGTTCCTGAACCGGGTCCGGCCACCCGTGCCTCCCGCTGAATTTGTTCGTATATTTGCCTAAAAATTGGACATGAGCACCACTACCCTGGATTCTGCTGCCCCGCCCAAGGGAAAACCGAAATGGCTTCGGGTTAAGTTGCCCACCGGCAAGAAGTACACCCAATTGCGCGGGCTGGTGGACACCTATAACCTCCACACCATCTGTACCTCGGGCAGCTGCCCCAATATGGGCGAGTGCTGGGGGGAAGGCACGGCCACGTTTATGATCCTGGGAAACATCTGTACCCGCTCCTGCGGCTTCTGCGGGGTAAAAACCGGGCGGCCGGAAGATGTGGACTGGGCCGAGCCGGAAAAGGTGGCACGCTCGATCAAAATCATGGGGATCCGCCATGCCGTGGTGACCTCCGTAGACCGCGACGACCTCAAGGACATGGGCTCCATCATGTGGGCCGAAACCGTAAAGGCGATCCGCCGCATGAACCCCGAAACTACCCTGGAAACCCTTATTCCTGATTTTCAGGGCATTGAAAGGCACCTGGACCGCATCCTGGAGGTAGCGCCCGAGGTCATTTCACACAATGTGGAAACGGTACGCAGGCTCACCCGCGAAGTGCGCATCCAAGCCAAATACGACCGGAGCCTGGAGGTGTTGCGCTACCTGAAGGAACAGGGGGCACGGCGCACCAAATCCGGGATTATGCTAGGGCTCGGCGAGACCGAGGAAGAAGTGATGCAGACCCTGCGCGACCTGCGGGACGCCCGTGTAGACGTGGTCACGATTGGGCAGTACCTGCAGCCCAGTAAAAAGCACCTGCCCGTGAAAGCCTTTATCACCCCGGAGCAGTTTGACCGCTATCGCGATGCCGGCCTGGAAATGGGCTTCCGCCATGTAGAAAGCGGGGCATTGGTCCGTTCCTCCTACAAGGCCCACAAACACGTAGATTAGAGACATTCAGATACCTACGGACCCGCCTTCCGGCGCCGTGAGAAGGATTTTTCCCAAAAAGGGTTTATTTTTCGGATTCCGGCGCGTACTTTCAGCCTCCGGATACAATACAAACGCCTTTATCGCGTTAGAGCAAAGATGCATCCCCCGTAGGGGGAAGCCTCGGGTAACGAACCGTATTTGACACACCGCCAGTTTTCCATACGGCTTTTTGCAACCCTGTGCGCAGGGTTGTTCTGGGTGACCTCACTCGGAGCACAGCTCCTCAATACCCAGGACGAAACCTTCCAGGCCTACCTGCAGGAAGCCATACTCTACCGGAACCAGGACCGCATAGACGAGGCCCTGGAAACCCTGGACAAGGCCTCGAAATGGGCAGAGGACCAGCAGGACGAGAAAGGGCTTATCGACTGTTATCACTACTTTGCCCTGATCTACCAGGACCTGGGCAAGAAAGAAACCGGGCAATTCTACTGGGAACGGGCCAACCTCCTGCTGAATCAGATCGAGTACCCCATGGGCCGGGCATTTCACCGCTACATCGAGGCCCGGGTCCTCTTCGATGAACGGAACTACTTTATGGCCCTGAACATGATTTCAGAAGCCAAGCAAAGTACCAACGACCGCAACCTGCTCAATAACCTTATCCTGCTGGAAGGGGACAGCTACCTGCAAATCGGGAAGCTGGACCTGGCCGAAACCAACTACAATGCCCTGCTGGTCAATACGGACCCGCTGGAAAAGGAATTCCTGCAGGCGCGGGCCTACATGGGCCTGGCGCGCCTCCGGTTTGACCAGGGGGATTACCAGCAGGCCATCAGCAGTGCCGAAAGCGCCCTGGCACTGGCTTCTGAAGAAGGGTTTTCTGCCCTGAACCGGCAGACTGTGGTGATGCTGAGCGGCTTGTATGAAACCACCGGGCAACTGCAGGAGGCCCTCCTATTTGAGCGCCGTCTGGCAAATATCAAGGATTCGGTCTATTCCCTGGAAAAGGCCAAGGCCGAAGCCGGGATAGCCAGCGAGGTAGAGTTTAAACACCTAAATCAGGAAATCCGCAAACAGGACGAGGAAATCGTGAGGCTCAACAAGACGGCCAACCGCTCGGAGCTTACCGTGATTTTCACCTCCATCTTCCTGACTATAATTTCCCTGCTGGCGGTATCCCTGTACCGGAACAACCAGATCAAACTCAAGACCAACGACCTGCTGCATACCAAAAACCGGGAGTTGCAGGCCGCCCGGGACGCGGCCGTACAGGCCATGGAAGCCAAGACCAACTTCCTGTCTACCGTAAGCCATGAGTTGCGAACGCCCCTCTACGCGGTAACGGGCCTCACCCACCTGCTGCTGGAGGAAAACCCCAGCGACAGCCAGAAAGAACACCTGAAGGCGCTGAAGTTCTCCGGGGATTACCTGCTGAACTTCATTAACGACATCCTGCAGATCAACAAGATCGATGCGGACAAGCTGGAACCCATCGAGGTGGAATGCAGCCTGAAGAAAATCCTGGTGGAAGTGCTGAATTCCCTGCAACAAACTGCCAAGGAAAACCGTACCGAACTCGTCCTGGATTTTGACCCGCGTATTCCCGGGCTGTTGAAGAGCGACCCCCTGAAACTGTCGCAGATCTTCATCAACCTGGTCGGTAATGCCCTGAAATTTACCAAGGGCGGGGAAGTTAAAGTAATCGCGAAGCTCCTCGGAGAAGCCCAGGAACAAGCCCGGATCTATTTCGAAGTCCGGGATAATGGTATCGGTATTGATGCGGAACAACAGGCCAAGATTTTCGACAGCTTTGAGCAGGGCTCCGTGCAGATTAACCGGGAATACGGGGGTACCGGCCTGGGCCTGACCATTGTGAAAAGCCTCCTGGGCCTGTTTGGCAGCAAAATCTACCTGCGCAGTGAACTCGGGAAAGGCAGCTCCTTCTACTTTGAACTGGACTTTACCTGCCAGGACCACTCCGTAAGTGAGCAGACCTTTGAGGTTACCAACCGGGAATACACCTTTGAAGACCTGCACCTGCTGGTCGTGGAAGACAACAAGATCAACCAGGTCATCACCAAGAAGATGTTGGCCAAAAAAGAGATTACGTGCGACATTGCCAATAACGGCACCGAAGCGGTAGACCTGGCCCGCACCAAGCATTACGACGGTATCCTGATGGACATCCACATGCCCGGTATCAGCGGGGTGGAAGCCACCGAACAAATCCGGACCTTCAACCCGGATATCCCCATCATTGCCCTTACGGCCATCTCCCTGGACGACAGCCTGGAGACCTTCTACGCCGCAGGGTGCAACGACGTGGTCACCAAACCCTTCAAACCAGAGGTGTTTTACCAAAAAATCGGGGAGAATATCGTGGAGTACAAACTCCGCAAGACCGCTACCTAAAAGGCCGAGAGAAAGGCTTCCAGGCGCTGCCGGTCTTCCGGCCCAAACCGATGCGCCACCCCTATCACCCAAAAATTATCCAGGGATCCACCCAGGCGGACGGCATCCTTTTCCGTGGTCAGCACCCGCCCTGCAGCACGAATCTGCTCTATTTCCGAGGAGGAAAAGGCATGGTGGTCCGGGAAGCGCAGGTGGCGTACTTCCAGGCCCAGCCCTCGCAGGTGTTCCACTAGGGGCCCGGGGCGCGCAATTCCCGTAACCAGGGTTACCGGGGCTTCGCGCAGCCGCTCCAGGGAGACTTCTTCCCCTTGCTCGGATCGAACCGGACCATAGGCCAGGGTAGCAAACAGAAGGGGTTGCGAAGGTTTCGGGGCCAGGCGGGCGGCTACGGCTTCACGGGCCTGTCGGGAAAGGGTTTGCGGACATTTGGTCACTACAATAAGGTCTGCGCGCCGGGCCTGGGAGCGATGGTCTCGGAGGTCCCCGGAGGGCAGGTATCCCAGGTCCGTATACAGGGCGTCGTAAGCCGTTAGCAAAATGGAAGCCTGCGGCCGAACCTTGCGGTGCTGGAACCCGTCGTCCAGCAAAATAATTTCGGGCTGTTCGGCAGCCATCAGGGTCTCGATACCCCGCCTGCGGTTGGCATCGACCGCCACAAGGGCATGCGGGAACTTACCCGCCAGTTGCAGGGGTTCATCCCCAACGTCACGGGCGGTATGTCCCTGCCCTACCCGGAGGAAGCCCCGGGTCTGTCGCCGGTACCCCCGGCTCAAAACAGCCACCCGCCGATCTTCCCAGTACCGCAGCAGCCACTCCACCATAGGGGTTTTGCCACTGCCCCCCACGCTCAGGTTCCCTACGCAAATCACGGGCACGGCATAGTCCCGCGATGGCAGCAGGCCCGCATCGTAGGCCTTGTTGCGCAGGTAAACCACTGCCCTGTATACCAGGGAAAACGGCCAGAGGAGTTTGCGAAACCGGTTCATAAGCGCGAAAATAGTTTATTTATCTTTGGGGAAACCCTAACCCCCCAAGGATGACCGTAAAAGAAATCGCTGCCCAAGTGGAAGCCCTGGCCCCCCTGCATCACGCCGAGGATTTCGACAATGTTGGCCTGCTGGTAGGCCGCCCGGACATGGAAGTGACCGGAGTACTGGTAACCCTGGACACCCTGGAAGCCGTGGTGGACGAGGCGATTGCCAGGGGGTGCAACCTGATCCTGAGTTTTCACCCCATATTGTTCAAGGGGCTCAAGCGCCTTACCGGCAAAACCTATGTAGAACGCGTGGTGGCCAGGGCCCTGGAAAACCAGATCGCCATCTATAGTATCCACACCGCCCTGGACAACGTGCCCGGGGGCGTGAACGGAGCCCTGTGCCAGGCCCTGGGCATACAGGACCCTTCCATTCTGATCCCTAAAAAACAGGGGATTAAAAAATTAGTGACCTACGTTCCCAAGGCGCATACTCCAACGCTTTTGGACGCCCTTTTTGCCGCCGGGGCAGGCAGTCTGGGGCACTACTCCCAATGCAGTTTCCGCCTGGAAGGCGAAGGTAGTTTCCTGCCTTCGGTAGCGGCCAACCCGGCCCTGGGCACCCCCGGCACCTTGCAGCGGGAACCGGAAGACCAGCTCCACCTTACCTTTACCGCAGACCGGGAAGCTTCGGTACTGGCGGCGCTTTTCCGTACCCATCCCTATGAGGAGGTGGCCTATGAGGTCACCACCCTGGAAAACGACTACAACCACCTGGGAATGGGCATGATTGGGTCTTTGGAGGCTCCCTTGGGCCCAGAGGCCTTCCTGGAGCACCTGAAGCAGGTCTTGGGCACCCCCTGTATCCGCCACAGCGCCCTGCCAGAAACCCCGGTGCAACGGGTGGCCGTGTTGGGCGGCAGCGGGGCATTTGCCATCGAAGCTGCCAAGGCTGCCGGGGCCGATGCTTTTGTAACGGGGGACGTGAAATACCACCAGTTCTTCCAGGCCGAAGGAAAGCTGCTGATCGCCGACGTGGGGCACTATGAAACTGAGCAGTTTACAAAAAGATTGCTGTGCGATTATCTTAGCGAAAAAATTCCTAATTTTGCCATCTCTTTATCGGAGACGAAAACGAACCCCGTCAATTATTTTTAAAGTATGGCATCAAAGACCGAAGTAACAGTAGAGGACAAGCTCAGGGCGCTTTACGATTTGCAACTGATCGACTCCCGGGTGGATGAAATCCGCAACGTACGCGGAGAGCTCCCCCTGGAGGTGGAAGACCTGGAGGACGAGGTCCAGGGCCTGAAAACGCGGGTGGACAAACTGAAGACCGACGTGGAAACCGTGAACTACGAAATCACGGCCAAGAAGAACATGATCGAGGATGCCAAGGCCCTGATCAAAAAATACACCGAACAACAAAAAAACGTTCGCAACAACCGGGAATTCAACTCCCTTTCCAAAGAGATCGAATACCAGGAGCTGGAAATCCAGCTGGCCGAGAAGCACATCAAGGAATTCAAGGTTCAGATTGAGCAGAAGAAAGAGGTCATTACCGAGACCAAAGAAAAGCTCAGCGAGCGGGAAACGCACCTGAAGCACAAGAAAGGGGAACTGGACGCCATTCTGGCCGAAACCGAAAAAGAGGAAAAAGCCCTGCTGGCTAAGAGCGAGGAATACGAGAAACAAATTGAGCCCCGCCTGGTAAATGCCTACAAACGCATCCGCGGCAGCGTAAAGAACGGCCTGGCGGTCGTCCCGATTGAGCGGGGTGCCTCCGGCGGATCCTTCTTTACCATCCCGCCCCAGGTGCAGGTAGAGATTGCCTCCCGCAAGAAAATCATTACCGACGAACACAGCGGCCGTATCCTGGTAGACCCGGCCCTGGCCGAAGAGGAGCAGCAGAAAATGCACGAGCTTTTCGAAGGCATCAATTAAACCCAGCCCAAAGGCGCATAAAAAACCATCCTGTCGGATGGTTTTTTTTATGGCTGTACCTGAAGTAAGGCGTTAAGGGGCTTCCAGCAGCTCCAGGATCCGAGCCGTGACCTCCGGGCTGTCCCAGCGGGTTTCCAGATCCGGCATTTGCATGATTTCTCGCATAATGGCCTCCTGCTGGTCGCCCATGGCAAGGGCCTCGGTATAGGGCCGGTCCGAAAAGGTCACCCGGGAATAGGCCGGCACCCATTTTTCCGGGTACCGGGTGGCAAAATGTTTTTCGATTTTTTTCTGCAGCAGAAAATCGGGGTCGGCCGTGCGGGAACTCATCTCCATAAAATTCCGGTAGCTGAGTTCCGCTATGGCATCGGCATTGGGTTTGCGCTGTTGCTGGTACTCCTGCAACAGCCCTTCCCAATCGTCCCCATAGGTCTGCATCAGGCGGTACAGGGCGCCAATGTCTTCAAAGCCGGCGTTCATGCCCTGCCCAAAAAAGGGTACGATGGCATGGGCGGAATCGCCTACCAGGGCCACCTTATCCCAGTAGGTCCAGGGGTAGCACTTTACGGTAACCAGGGCAGAGGTCGGGTTGCGGAAGAAATCTTCGGTGAGGTTTTCGATCACCGGGGTTACGGTAGGGAAATGGGTCTTGAAAAAGGTTCGCGCCCGGTCCTTGGTGGTCAGGGCTTCAAAGGAATCCGGACCTTCGAAGGGCAGGAACAGGGTACAGGTAAAACTCCCGTCCAGGTTGGGCATGGCGATAAACATAAAATGCCCCCTGGGCCAGATGTGGAAGGCGTTGGGGTCCAGCTGGTGGGTACCGTCTGCCGCAGGCGGAATGGTGAGTTCCTTGTAACCTACATCCAGGAAATGCTGGGAATAATTAAAACGGCTGCGCCGCTGCATCTTGTGGCGTATGCGCGAAAAGGCGCCATCGCACCCAAAGATATGGTCAAAGGCATAGGCCTTCCACTCCCCTTTCTCCGATTCCCCGGTAAAGAGTTGGGCGGTGGGCAGGTCTACATCCCACACCTTTTCCTCAAAGCGGAATTCGGCCCCGGCGGCTTCGGCCAGGTCGATCATCTTCCGGTTGAGCACTCCCCGCGAAATAGACCAGATGGCCTCCCCTTCCCTGCCGTATTTCTGGAGGTATACCGGCTTGCCCACTACATGCATCGCCCGGGCGTAGAGCGGAATTCCCAAGGGGCGGATCTCCTGGTCAATCCCGGCTTCCCGCAGGGCTTTCCACCCCCGGTTACTCATGGCCAGGTTAATGGAACGGCCCGAGAATTCGACCGTTCGAATATCCGGCCGCCGGTCAAAAACTGTAACCTGATGCCCGGCCTTGCGCAGGTAGATGGCCAGCAGGGCGCCTACCAGGCCGCTGCCCACAATGGCGATATTCTTGGGGGTTTGCTTCATCAGTGGGAATTTCGTTCCCGTTAAAGGTACGAAAACCACGGGGCAACCCTACTGCAGGGGGACGGGGTAATTTAGGGAAATACTAACACGTTTTTGTTTAATAATAACTTATTTTCGTTAAACGCAATGAAAAACAAAAACGACCTCCCCCAAAAACTTTGTCCCGTTTGCGGCCGGCCGTTCCGCTGGCGCAAGAAATGGGAGCGATGCTGGGAGGAGGTACGCTACTGCAGCCAGCGATGCCGCAGCCGCAGAACGTCCACCCCAACCACTACCCCATGAGCACATCCCTGTATTGGTTCCGAAACGACCTCCGCGCCACCGACCACCCGGGCCTTTTGGCCGCCCGCCAGGCCGGTCAGGTCTTTGGGGTTTATTGCTTTAACCCCCGCGACTATGCCGTGGGTGATTACGGCTTTCCGCGTACCGGGCCCTTCCGGGCGCGTTTTTTGATCGAAACCGTAATCCGTTTGCGTGCAGACCTGGAGGCCCTGGGCATTCCCCTGTTTGTGGCCCATCAGGCCCCTCAGCTCGCCATCCCCGAACTGGTTACACGATATGGGCTGCAAACGGTCTTTTTACAGAAGGAGTGGACCCGGGACGAACAGCAGGAAGCTGAAGCGGTACGCCAGGCCCTGCCGGCAGCGGTAGGGATGGTTTCCCATTACGGGCAATTCCTGTTTCACCCCGAAGACATCCCCTTTAAAGACAGCGGCTCCATCCCCGAAGTATTTACCGCCTTCCGGAAGGCCTGTGAAAAACAAGCTTCGGTTCGCCCGGTCCTCCCCCGGCCCGAACCCCAGCCCTACCCCGATACTCTTTCCGAACCCGGTCACATTCCCACCCTGGAAGCCCTGGGCTTTTCCGCAGTGGAAACGGATACCCGTACGGCGTTCCCTTTTCCAGGCGGGGCAGGGGCCGCCTGGGACCGGCTAAATGCCTATTTCTGGGAACACCGCCGCCTGAGCTTTTACAAAAAGACGCGCAACGGGCTGGTGGGCACCGAGTACAGCTCCAAATTCTCGCCCTGGCTGGCCAACGGCTCCCTCTCCCCCAGGGAAATTTACTGGGAAGTAAAACGGTATGAACAGGAAATCCGAAAAAACCAGGACACCTACTGGCTGGTCTTTGAGCTGCTCTGGAGGGACTACTTCAAATACATCGCCCTGAAACACCAGGACCGCATATTTTACCCCGGCGGCATCAAAGACCGCCATTACCCGTGGGGGCGTTCCCAGGACCTGCTGAAGGCCTGGACCCAGGGGCTTACGGAAAGTGACTTTGTAAACGCCAACATGCGGGAACTGGCCCGCACCGGATGGATGAGCAACCGGGGCCGGCAGAACGCCGCCAGTTACTGGACCCGTACCCTGGGGCAGGACTGGCGCCTGGGGGCCGCCTGGTTCCAGTACCTGCTGCTGGATTACGACGTGCACAGCAATTGGGGAAACTGGATGTACAACAGCGGGGTGGGCAACGACCCCAGGGACCGGACCTTTAACCCGGAACTGCAGGCGCGCCGCTATGATGCGGACGGCCGCTTCCGGCGGCTCTGGCTGCAAACCTCCCTCTTCGAAAACCCGGCCACGCCATGAAAACCCTGCGCCTGATCCTGGGAGACCAGCTAAACCTGCAGCACAGCTGGTTTGAAAAAGCCGACCCTGAAGTCTGTTACCTGATGGCCGAAATGCGTCAGGAAACAGATTACGTCACCCACCACCTGCAGAAGGTACTGGGGTTCTTCGGGGCCATGCGGGCCTTTGCGCAGGCCCTGGAAGAACGCGGCCACCGGGTGCGTTACCTGCGCATCTCCGACCCGGATAACCCCCAAAACCTCCCGGAATTGCTGGACCAGGTGCTGGAGGCCGAAGGGGCCGGGAGCCTGGAATATCTGGAACCTGACGAATACCGCCTGGACCGGATGCTGGCCGACTATGCGGAGGCGGCATCGGTACCCTGCCGGATGGTATCCTCCGAGCACTTCTACACCTCCCGCAGCGAACTGGCCGGGTTCTTTGGGGGCAAAAAGCAGTACCTGATGGAGTCCTTTTACCGCATGATGCGCCAAAAGCACGGGATACTGCTGGAAGGCGGACAACCTGAAGGCGGGCAGTGGAATTTTGACAGCCAGAACCGCAAAAAATGGAAAGGAGACCCGCCGCCCCCGCCCGCCCTGGAATGGGAGCAGGACCTGAGCCCCCTGGAAGCCGAACTCCGGGATGCGGGGATTGATACCCTTGGCAAGGGTCGGGCCGAAGCCTTCCCCTGGCCCCTGACCCGGGCGCAATCCCTGGAACTGCTCGAGTACTTTTGCACCCGCCTGCTGCCCTTGTTTGGAGACTACCAGGACGCCATGCATACGGGCGTCCCCTATTTGTTCCATTCCCGCCTTTCCTTTGCCCTGAATACCAAAATGCTCTCCCCGGCCGAGACCGTGGAGGCTGCGTTGGCGGCCTACCGGGAACGCCCGGGGGAAATCCACATCTCCCAGGTGGAGGGGTTTGTGCGGCAAATCCTGGGGTGGCGGGAATACATGCGGGGTATGTACTGGCAGCAGATGCCCGCCTATGAACATCAGAACCAACTGGAGAATTATGGGGCCCTGCCGGAATTTTACTGGACCGGGGATACCCGGATGCGATGTCTGGCCTCAGCCATTGGCCAGAGCCTGGAGCTGGCCTACGCCCACCACATCCAGCGGCTGATGATTACCGGGAATTTTGCCCTGCTGCTGCGAACGGACCCGGCCCTGGTAGACCAGTGGTACCTGGGCATCTACATCGATGCCATCCAATGGGTGGAACTCCCGAATACCCGGGGGATGAGCCAGTTTGCTGACGGGGGCCTGCTGGCCACCAAACCCTATATCAGCTCGGCCAACTACATCCACAAAATGAGCAACTACTGCGAAACGTGCGCCTACAACCACAAGAAGCGCACCGGTCCGGATGCCTGCCCGTTTAATGCCCTGTACTGGGATTTTTTGGAAGACAAACGGGAGCAGCTGGCCTCCAACCCCCGCATGGGGATGATGTACCGCCTGCTGGATAAAATCCCGGCCGATGAGATGCAGGCTATTCGGGAGCGTGCCGGGGAGGTCCGCAGCAATCCGGACGCCTTCTGAAGCTGGGAAATGGGAAAACCTTAACCCCCCATTGGGCATCTGTACGGCACGCCTTTTGCGTATATAGGTATGAATTTAACGCTTCGGCGACACTATATAGACAAGAAAAGGCCTTCCCGTCACTGGCGGGAAGGCCTTTTCGATTATGTCTTGAGAGCCGGTCCTATTCCAGGATACCGTCTACGATGCCGTACTCCACGGATTCCTGGGCATCCATCCAGTAGTCCCGGTTAAAATCCTTCATAATCTTGTCGAAAGATTGGCCGCAGTTTTCGGCCAGGATGCGCGCCCCGATTTCACGGGTTTTGAGGATTTCACGCGCCTGGATCTCAATATTGGACGCCTGCCCGCGGGCCCCGCCGCTGGGCTGGTGAATCATGACCCGGGCGTGGGGCTGTACAAACCGCCGCCCCTTGGCCCCAACCGAAAGCAGGATGGACCCCATGGAGGCCGCCAGGCCGGAGCATATGGTGGAAACCGGGCTTTTCAGGGCCTTGATGGTGTCGTAAATAGCGAACCCGGAAGTAACGTAGCCCCCCGGGCTGTTGATGATCAGCTGGATTTCCTTGTGGTTCAGCAGATCCAGGTACATAAGCCTGTCTATCACATGTTTGGCGGAATCGTCATCTACCTGCCCCCAGAGAAAAACCTTGCGTTCCTCCAGTAAACGGGTATCGATCAGCTCCTGTACCTTTCCTTTTTTTGCGCTCATAGTGCTTAGGGATTACCCGTCAAAAATAGTGATTTTATAAGAAAAGGACGGGGCCGAAACAAAAGAATCGACCCCGTGAAACGCATAGGTAAAGCCCGGGAAACCCCGAAGAGCAAATGCCCGTAGGATGTCCTTTTTTCAGAGGATTTCTACGCGGTTTTCCACCAGTTCCCGAATGGGGAAAACCACCTTGCCCTTTTCGGTTTTAATCACCACGGTAATGGAATCGATGGTCTCGATGGTGCCCTCGATCCCCTTGTCCCGGATGGCGATGCGGTCTCCGGCCATATAGGTCTTGCGGGAATAAAATCCCCGCAGCAGGTCCGTGAATATCTCCCGGGACCCCAGGCCGAAACCGATGGCCCCGGCCAGCAGCAATGCCCCCAAAATCAGGGTAACATTGCCGGTAATGATGGTGGTATCGATCCCGGCCTGGTTCAGGGCGGTAACGGAAACGATCAGCACAATGGCGTAGAAAACCAGGTTACTGATGATCTTGGAACCGCTCAGTTCCAGGGATTCAAACAGGGAGCGGATGGCTTTGCGGATGTAAGAGGCAATATACAGCCCGATCAGCATCAGGGCGATGGCGCTGAACAACCGGGGCAGGTACCGAAGCAGGTTTCCGATCTCGGTAGAGACAATAGTCCAGTTCAGGATATCCGCCAGGATAATGACCAGCACCAGGTAGAGCAACCATTTCAGGAAGCCGAGCAGGATCTTGCCCAGGTCCAGTTTCATCTCCGGGTTTCCAAACAGGTCCGCTTCATTGAGCTTTTCGCTCAGGCGATCGATACCGGAGACGCGTAACAGCCTGCGGGTGGCCCAAAGGACAATACGGATGGCAAAAGCGCCAAGCACCAGCATCAGCAGGGCGCCGGCCAGGCTGGGGAGGGCGGAGGAGACCTCCTGCCCGATGTTTTTTAAGGAAGACAGGGTAATTTCTTTCCAGTGGTCAATAGTTTCCATGAGGTAAGGGTTTGAATGGCTTGCGATTAATCTTTTTTCTTGCGGCGTTTACGCAGGGTCTGTTCCAGGGACTCGGGGCCGCTATAAGTCATCAGCGTACCGATATCCAGCATGAGCCGGGCCGTGGCAATATCGCTCATGACCTTCTGCTTCATTTCCGGAGGTACTTCCAGCAACGATTTCTCGAGCTCTTTAAATGGGTTCTTCTGTGACATCTATGGAAGTTTTCGGTACTGTTCAACTAATTTGGCTCGCGCCCGCTTCAGGCGCATCTTCACGGCACTCTCGCCCAGGTCCATCAATTCCTGTATGTCCTTAACAGAGGCTTCGTCCTGGTACTTCAGCAACAGGATGGCCCGGTCGTCCGCTTCCAGGGCAGCCATGGCCCTGGCCAGTTTATCCGAACGCATCTGCAGGATTTCGGCCTCGTCCACCTCCGGATAGGCGGCCTCGTCCCCGATCTCGGCCTCCCGGACCTGCTTGTCCGCCATTTTGCGGTGCTTGTCCCGGTTCACGTAATTCACGCAGAAATTATAGGTAAGCGAATATACCCAGGTCGAGAACCGGGAGCGGCCCTTAAAGCTGGGTAACTTCAGGAAAAGGTGCAGGAATACGTCCTGGGTAAGGTCCTGGGCCTCGGCTTCGGACCGGGCAAACCCATAGCATTTGTTATAGATGCGCTGGGCGTACCGGTCGTAGAGGACCCCGAACAACAGGGCGTTGCGGGACCGCACGATTTCCGCTACCAAATCCTCGTCTGCGAGGTGGTCGTATGACTGGTCGGTTTCCAATCCGGGTTGGCTTGCGAGATTTGTTTTCCTTGTGACACCGTTTTTGGGCCGGGGTCACATCTGGTGGGCACCCAATGTAGGAATTCCCGAAAGAAAAGGCCGTATCTTTGAAAAAAGACCTGTTTATGAAACTGTTTTTACCCCTGCTGGGCCTGATGGCCATCATGAGTTGCAAACCTTCGGACAAGAAGGCCGAACCCGCCGCGGAAACCCCGGCAGAACTCCCCTTGCTGGACCGCCTGGCACAAGCCCACGGCTACGACCACTGGAAGGGCGTTTCCGAAATCCGTTTCACTTTTAATGTAGACCGGGACACTACCCATTACGAGCGCAGCTGGATCTGGGACGTCCGCAGCCAACGCGTCACCCGCATTGCCCAGGGGGATACCGTCTCCTACCTCCGCAGCGCTGTGGATTCTACCCTGGCCCAGGCAGACGGCGGTTTTATCAATGACAAATACTGGATGCTGGCCCCCTTCCAATGGGTATGGGACCGGGAAAGCTTTACCCACACCTACGAGGAAGGTGTGGCCGCCCCCCTATCCGGAAAAACCAGCAATAAGCTCACCATTGTGTATCAGGGCGACGGGGGCTACACCCCGGGCGACGCCTATGATTTTTTCCTGGACGAAAACGACCGGGTCTTTGAATGGAATTTCCGTCGCGGCAACCAGCCGGAGCCTTCCCTGACCTCCACCTGGGAAGACTATAAGGACTTTGGCGGCCTGCAGATCGCTACCATGCACCAGAATGCAGACGGCAGTTTTAAACTGTATTTCACGGGGATTGAAGTAAACTGATCAGCCTTTGCGGCCCAACCCGGCGGTAGCCAAAAGCACCAGCAGAGCACAACCCGCAAGCACCCAGAAGGATACCTGCAGGGAATAGCCCTCCGCCAGGTACCCTAACAGGGGAGGTGTGGCCAGGAACCCCCCATATCCGGCACCGGCAATCAATGCAATGCCCTTGGAGGAATCCACCCCCGGCACCTTCCCGCCAATCCGGAAGAGCTCCGGGATAATAACCGAGAACCCCAGGCCGATCAGGGCAAACCCGGACAGGGCGGCCAGGGCCCATTCCGTAAGTACGGCGGCGTAGCCGGCCAGGGCCACCAGGCTGCCCATGCCTACCATACGCACCGAACCGATTTTACGGCTGATGCCGTCGCCCAGAAAGCGCCCCAGGGTCATGGTGGTGGAAAAGGCCAGGAACCCGCTGCCCCATAGCCAGGCTGGTGCCTGGCTGACCTCTTTCAGGTACAGGGCGCTCCAGTCTACCACAGCGCCTTCGCCCCCCATCACCACAAAGGAAATGACCGCCAGCAGCAAGAGGGGTTTAAGCAACCCCAGGTTTACCCCTTCCTGATGTACCGGGGCCGCGGTGATGTGCAGGTATTGCCGGCGCAGGTAAAGGTTAATCCCGAAAACCACTACCACCACAGCGGCCATATGCAGGGGCGGGAGCCCCACAAAAGGGATCAGGAAGCTGCCCAGCCCGGCCAGTACGCCCCCCAGGCTGAAGAACCCATGGGCCGCAGACATAAAGTGCTGCTGGTCTTCCTTTTCGATTTCCGTCACCAGGGTATTCATGGAAATGTCCGTAAAGCCGTTGCTCATCCCGAACAGGTACAGGGCCGCCATCAGGGAAATGTAATCCCAGGCCAGCAGGGGCAGCAGGGCGGCAAGGCTGCTGGAAACCACCCCATACCAGGTGGCTCGCCCCACCCCCAGGCGGTTGATCAGGCGGGAGGCAATGGGGAAAATGGTAAACACCCCCAGGGAGAGGAAAAAGATGGCAATCCCCAACTGGGCCTTGTCAATCTCCAGGCGCGCCTGCACCCTGGGGATATAGATGGCCCAGGTCCCGAACCAGAGGTTCAGGCTGGCAAAGACCCAGGCCGGGGCAAAATACCGGCGGCGGGTGAGGATGAGTTTCAGGGAGTTCAAGGGTGGTTGTTTTTAGGGACCCGGGGGGCTTAGCCCTTGCCTTTGGCCTGGATTCCGGTTTTCAGGATCTGGCCAAAGCGGTACATATCGACAAAGGAACAATAGAAAGGCGCCGGGGCCAGCCGGATAACGTTGGGTTCCCTCCAGTCCGCAATCACCCCCTGAGCCATCAGGTAATCAAAAAGGGGGCGCCCCTCCCCGTGCAAAAAGACCGAAAGCTGGCATCCCCGAGCCGGGGGCGTTATGATTTCGAAGGTGCTGTCTACCTCCCGGTCAACCTCCTTCAGGATGAATTCCAGATAGGCGGTGAGTTTGCGGCTTTTGGCCTGCAGGGCCTCCATGCCCACCTGCTCAAAGAGTTTCAGGGAGGCCAGTAGCGGAGCCAGGGAGAGGATGGGCGGGTTGCTCAGTTGCCAGGCATCCGCACAGGGGGCGGCATCAAATTCCGGTTCCATCAGAAAGCGGGTTTCCCGCCGGGTGCCCCACCATCCCTCAAAGCGGGGCAGGTCTTCCCGCCCCAGGTGGCGCTGGTGGATAAACACCCCGGAGGCATTGCCCGGGCCGCTGTTCAGGTATTTGTAGGTGCACCAGGCGGCAAAATCCACCCCCCATTCATGCAATTTAAGGGGTACATTACCGGCGGCATGGGCCAGGTCCCAACCTACGGCAGCCCCGGCATCTTGGGCCGCGCGGGTAATGGACTCCATATCGAAAACCTGCCCGTTGTAGTAGTTCACCCCGCCCATGAGTACCAGGGCCAGTTCGTCTTTATGCTGCGCGATGGCCTCCAGCACATCCGGGGTGCGCCAATGGTGTTCTCCCGGGCGTTTGCGAACCTCCACCAGGGCTTCGGCCGGGTCCAGCCCGTGGAAGCGGAGCTGGCTCTTAAGCATGTACTGGTCCGAGGGGAAGGCCTTTTCCTCGCAGAGGATCTTGACCCGCTTGCCCCGGGGCCGGTAAAAGGAAACCATGAGCAGGTGCAGGTTCACCGTCAGGGTATTCATGACCGTGACCTCCTCCGGCATGGCCCCTACAATGGCGGCCATGGGGGCCCGAAGGGCTTCGTGGTAGGTCCACCAGGGCCGGTCGGCTTTAAAGTGGCCCTCTACCGCCAGGGCTTCCCAGTCCTGCATGACCTCATCTACAGCAGCCCTCGCCCCCCTGGGCTGCAACCCCAGGGAATTCCCGGTAAAATAGATCACGTCCTTCCCCCCTTCCTGAGGAAAGAGGAATTCCTCCCGGAAGGGGGCCAGGGGGTCTTCCCGGTCCAGGGACCGGGCAAAGGCTTCGGTATTCTGAAACTCCATGGCGATGTTTTGGCCAAAAATACGACGATCCGGGCAAAAAGCGGGAAGGTCTGCGGCGATCTGCCAGGGAAGGCCTGCAAGGGGGTTGCGGGGTTGGGGGGTATTTTGGAATTGGGTGGGATGGCGGGGGGACCCCCTCCGCAAAAAAATAAAAAAACCGAGGCTACTCCTCCCCTTTCCGCAGCCGCATTTCCAGGATATGCGGCCTGAATCCAAACTTCTCATACGCCCTAAGCGCCGGGTGGTTCCCGGAATACACCGTGAGGCGCATCTCGGTAAGCCCCTGCTCCAGGGCCCACTCCCGAAGCACGGCCATCACCTGCCCGTTCAGGCCCTGCCCGCGGAATTCGGGGAGCGTATACATAAAGCCAAACAGCGCATAGGCAGCATGGTCCAGGTAATGCCGTGGGGTGCGGCGGGCCGCATAGCCACAACTGACTACCTGCCCATCGGCCTCGGCCACCACCAGGTGTGTATGCGGGTCTTCCAGCATGGCTGGCAGGTCGTAATAGGCCACCGGGTTGGGCCGGATGGTCGGGTCAAAAGGGCGCTCATCGCGGATAAGGCCCTGCTCCATGTCGCGCAGCACGGGCAGGTCGGATGTGCGGGCGGGTCTGATGGTTGCCTCCATTGCCTATAGGTTGGGATTCGAAAGTAAGGAATTCCCGGGAGGGTGCCACGGCATTTTCAGCCCATACCGCCTCTGATGTTCTTGTGGGGATTCCCTACTTTTGGACAAAGCCTGTACGCCCATGCATTTTCTGTCGCCCCAACTGGAAGATTACATTGCCCGCTGCAGCGAGGAAGAACCCGAGCTCCTGCAAGAACTCACCCGGGAAACCCACCTGAAAGTGCTGCGCCCCCGCATGATCACGGGGCATTTCCAGGGGCGGGTCCTGAGCCTGATCTCCCGCCTGGCACATCCGAGAAACATTCTTGAAATTGGGACCTATACCGGGTATTCCGCCCTTTGCCTGGCCGAGGGGATGGCTGCAGACGGAGCCCTGCACACTGTAGACCTGAATCCGGAACTGGAGGAAATGCAGCGCAGGTACTTTGATCGCAGCCCCTACGGGGATCGGATTTTCCAACACCTGGGCCCGGCCCTGGAAGTTATCCCCAAACTGGACCTGACCTTCGACCTGGTCTTTATCGATGCGGAAAAAAAGGAATACCCCGACTACCTGGAAGCCGTCCTCCCCAAGACCCGGAAAGGCGGCCTCATCCTGCTGGACAATGTGCTCTGGTCCGGGAAGGTACTGGACCCCCCGGAGAAAAAAGACAAGGTTACTCCCATCCTGCAGGAACTGAATGCGCGCCTGCCTTCGGACCGCAGGCTTCGGACCGTATTGCTGCCCATCCGGGACGGGCTTACCGTATGTACCGTGGAATAAGGCGCTGGTACAACCCGTACCAGGCCATGGCTATCGCAATCCCCACCAGAGTCCCCACCAGGATGTCGATCGGATAGTGTACCCCTACATAAATCCGGCTGAAGGCAAAGAGCAACGGCCAGAGAAACAGCAAGGCGGCCCAACGGAAATGCGGCCTTAAAAAGAGGAAAACCAGGGTGCTGATGGAAAAGGAAGTGGAGGCATGGCCCGAAAAGAAACTAAAGGAGGAAGGGCGCCTCAGGATGCGGATCAGCGTATTGACCTGCGGCTCGTTGTTGGGGCGCAGCCGCCCCACCCACTCCTTGGTCAGGTCTGTGAGCAACAGCATAAACCCCAGCATCAGCAGGGTAGCCAGCAAGATCGCTGCCCCTTCCCTTCGGCCGTACTTCCAGAACAACAATGCGGCCAGCAGCAGGAATAACGGGATCCAGGTGGCTATATCGGTTACGGCCTGCCAGAAGCCGTCATAGGACTCAATGCCCAGGCTGTTCAGGTAGATCAGGGTCTCGCGGTCCCATTGCAGGAGGTGTTCCAGCATAGTGCAGGATTATTTGCGGCTAATGGTGCCGCCTACGTCGTCCAGGTTCCGTTTTACGGCCTGGATGTCTTCTTCGATCTCCTTGGTAAAGGAAGTATCGATACCTTGTTTTTCGGCGCTTTTGTGGATTTCGCGCTTAATGTCTTCGGTGGCGTCCTTAAGCTGGCGCATGCCTTTACCCAATCCCTTGGCAATACCTGGGATCTTATCCGCGCCAAATACCATCACCACAATGAAGAGGATGAAAAAGATTTCGGCGCCGCTGATAAAAAGTAATACGGTAGACATAGCACAAATATAATCAAGTTTAAGACCTCCCCATAAAAAAAGTCCCGATGGGCAACATCGGGACTTTTTCAGGTTTTACGGGCTTAGCGACCTTTGATCTGCTCCTTGAATTGCTCGAATTCGGAAGGGGATTTATCGGCCGGCCACTGGTTGTTGGCCGTATCGATATCCGCCGTTTCGGCGTCCGGGTCTACCATAATCCCCACCAACTCCTTGGTGGAGGAAATCACCCGGCTTACCTCCTGGTCATTCTTGCGCCAGATCTCCGGGGGGTAGGTTACCCGCTCGGTAGAGCCGTCTGCATAGGTGTATTCCACAATCAGGGGCATGGGGATGCCTCCCGGCTTATCAAAGGTTACCTCGTAGAAAAACTTGGGTTCCTCTACCCGGTTGCGCTCCTCGGCTGTCATGTTATCCATCATAAACTCCTTCAGCGGCTGGGAAACCTCGGAGGGTTTCTTGCCCTTCAGATTGGGGTCGTAGTCCTCGCTGTCTTCTTCCGCCAGGTACACCAGGGGCGGCAGCTGGGCTTCGGTAATCCCGTTGTTGGCCATGTATTCCTTCATTTGCTGGGTAGGCTTGTCGGATACATAGTATTTCTTCACGCCCTTTACTCCGATATCCACATAATCGGTGGTGTAGAACCAGGACCTCCAGAACCAGTCCAGGTCTACAGCAGAAGCATCTTCCATGGTGCGGAAGAAATCCTCCGGGGTGGGGTGCTTGAATTTCCAGCGCTGGGCATAGGTCTTAAACGCGTGGTCAAACAGCTCGCGGCCCATTACGGTTTCCCGCAGGATGTTCAGGGCGGTAGCCGGCTTGGCATAGGCGTTGGGGCCCAGCTGGTACACGTTCTCAGGGTTAGCCATAATGGGGGCAATAAAACTCTGGTCGCCCGCCATATAGGGCACAATAGCCGCAGGGGCGCCACGGCGGGAAGGGTAGTTCTCGTTGGGTTCGATCACCTGGGGATAAGCCTCGCCAAACTCCTGTTCGGCCAGGTATTGCATAAAGGTATCCAGGCCTTCGTCCATCCAGCCCCACTGCCGCTCGTCGGAGTTCACGATCATGGGGAAGAAGTTGTGGCCCACCTCGTGAATAATCACGGAAATCATGCCGTATTTTACTCGGTCGGAATAGGTGCCGTCCTCATTGGGCCGCCCGTAGTTCCAGCATATCATCGGATATTCCATCCCCTGGTTTTTGGCGTGTACGGAAATGGCCTTGTGATAGGGGTAGTCGAAGGTGTGGGCCGAGTAGCTTTTTAGGGTGCTGGCCACCACCTTGGTAGAGAGGTCTTCCCACAGGGGGTTCCCTTCCTTGGGGTAGAGGGAAACAGCCATCACGTCCCGGTTGCCCAGTTTTACGGCCATCATATCCCAGATAAATTTCCGGGAGGTGGCAAAGCCGAAATCACGCACATTGCTGGCCTTGAACTTCCAGGTTTTGGTCTTGTCCGCAAAGCCCTTCTCTGCGGCTTCGGCCTCTTCCTGGGTCACGATCATCACCGGCTCGTCGTAGGTCTTTTTGGCCTGCTCGTAGCGGCGCATCATTTCCCGGCTGAACACTTCCTTCCGGTTCTGCAATTCCCCGGTGGCATCCAGCACGTGGTCTGCCGGCACGGTAATATTAACCTCGTAGTCTCCGAACGGCAGGGCGAATTCACCGCTACCCCAGAACTGGTGGTTCTGCCAGCCTTCTACATCGGAGTACACGGCCATACGGGGGAAGAACTGGGCAATCACATAGGCCCGGTTCCCGTCTTTTTCAAAATACTCGAATCCGGAGCGGGCGCGGTTAACGGTGTGGTCCGGGATGTTGTACCACCATTTGATGCTAAAGGAGATGCTGGCGCCACTGGCCAGGGGCTGCGGGATGTTTACCCGCATCATGGTCTGGTTAATGGTGTAGGAAAGCGGCTTGCCGCCAGCATCCCGCACGTATTCGATGTTAAAGCCGCCGTCGAAGGGTTCGCCCAGGTATTCCCCGGCAAAGCTGCCGGTGCGGTAGGCCAGGGGCACTCCGTTACCATTGCGCAGGGGGGATTTGGAATCCTTGGCCCGTACGTTCTGGTCCAGCTGCACCCAGAGGAATTCCAGGTTGTCCGGAGAGTTGTTGTGGTAGGTAATGGTTTCCTCCCCGTAGATTTTGGCGTTTTTATCGTCCAGGGTGATGTCCAT
Source organism: Robiginitalea aestuariiviva (assembly GCF_029537735.1). Lineage (GTDB taxonomy): Bacteria > Bacteroidota > Bacteroidia > Flavobacteriales > Flavobacteriaceae > Robiginitalea > Robiginitalea aestuariiviva. Next base: position 111,615 of record NZ_JARPUQ010000001.1, read on the forward strand.
GCGATAGTCCGCCTGTTGCTGGTAGTAGTCCGGCCCGGGGGCGCCGCTGGCCGAACGGAAGGTATTCGGGGTGGCAAATTCCTGGTAGAGCTGGCGAAACTTGCTTTGGTTTAAATGCCCCGGTTGCTTTTCGGGGGCCGCAGGTTCTTCCTGGGCAAACATCGCTATCCCCGAAAGAAACAGGGCAGCGGAAAGAATGGCTTTACATTTCATATTGGTTTGTTCGATTTTTTGACGCGGGAAATTAACATTTTAGACCCAAAAGCTGTGGAAAGTGTTACAAGTTTAACATTCCTTTATTGTTCTCGCGCACCAGCACCAGGCTGTGCTTCTTGCCCAGTGCCTTCAGGTGGACCAGGTTTTTCTGCTCTTCGAACATATCTGTCAGCAGGTCGTTGCGCACCCCGATGCTCGTTAGCGTACCGGCCTCCAGGTTGGGCACTTCCAGGTAACAAACCAGCAGGTCCTTGTCCGTGCGTGTACCCAGGAAGGTGTATTCCACCGGGTCCCCGTTTACCTCCAGGGCAAATTTGGCCCGGAAATACCGCTCTATATACGCCTTGGCCAGGGGGGATTCCTCCGGGGTACCCAGGCCGGCCTTCAGGTCATAACGCTCCAGCAGGGTCGCTTCCAGGTCGTCGATAAAAATCCGGCTGATCACCTGCAGGGAGGCGTTCTTTTCGGAGTACTCCACGTTGGTCACGCTTACATAAAATTTGTGGGCCAGGCCAAAGCTGCTCAGGGTCAGTACCAGGGCCAATAAAAGGATGCGTTGTTTCATTTTCTTGCGTTTCGAAGTATTTCTTGCAACAGCCATGCCAGAACCGGTTAATCCGCCACGGAATTATACCCCCGGTATTCGTTGCTCTTCCGCCTCAGAAAAGCCCATAGGCGCAACCGGTCTCCGGAATCGGCCACCGGTTCAAAGAGGGAATCCACTTCGCAAAAATACAGGAAGTCCGGGATGCGGCCCGCGGGGATGCCCAGTTCCCGGATCAGTACGCTGTCCGTAAACTGCACCCGTAGCTGCTCTGCCTTGGCATAGCGCCGTTCGTAGGCCAGTTGTTTTTTGAGCTGTTTGGTGCGGCCGGTAATGGCGTTCAGGATGGGGTTCAGGGGTACAATACCCGCCCCCGTGGTGGCCTCGTTCAGGCGGTTTTCGGTCGGGGTGAATTTGCGGGCATTGGCATTGGGCAACCCCAGGGTCCAGGCGTTTACCACTTCCTTTTCCGGCAGGCGCTCCAGGTCCCGCGTCAGGTCTCCCGTAAGGTGATAGGGAGTCACCACCACCTCGTCCAGTTCATTCACAAAGGGTTCCAGGGGCACGGTAATCTCCGGGGCCTCCAGCATGGCCTGGCTCACCACCAGGGAAGTCCGTCGGTAGCGAACGGCCGAAAAAAGCAATGTATCCCCGGCCTGTGCTGCCAGGAAGAAATACCCTGTGGGGTTGGTGATGGTAGCGGTCTGGGCAGAGAGGTTCAGCACGTGTACATCCGTGATGCCCTGCCCCTCTTCCACCACCTGCCCGCGCAACAGCCCGCCTTGCTGTGCCCGCAAAGGGCCCGGCAGGATGCAGAGGAACAAGAGTCCCCAAAAGGCCAGGGCTCCCCTATTCCAGGGTCTTGTGGAAAGCCTCACTCTGGTTGACCAAAAAATCGATGAGTTCAAATTCGTTTTCCTTGCGCAGCAGGCTGCGGGGCGGCAACTGGGCATCGCAATACGTCAGGAAGTCCGCTATGCGTTCCGGGGGAATGCGCAAATCGCGGATAAAAAAGGCATCGTCGTAAATCTGACGGAGCACATCGCTCATTTTCAGGGTGGGTCCCTCATCGGCCGCCGATTTCTTGTAGGTCCCCGTAAGGAGTTTAAAGAGGTTTACGAAATTCAGCCCGTTCTGCATGCCACGCACGGTGGGGTCTTCCGCTATGTTTATGACCTCAGAGGTGGCGTCCGGCTCGTAGTCGAACTGCTTGAACTCTTCGTTCTGCAGCCGCAGGAATTCCTGCTGGTCCTCCGGGCTCACCGTTACCTCGTCCAGCTGGGTTACCTTTTCATTGACCTCCACCACCAGGCGGTTGCGCTGCAGGGTGGGGGCATCCACCGTCACCACCTTCAGCTCGTAATTCAGGGCCATAAAGACCAGTTCGTCCCCCAGGCGGGCAGGGATAGCAAATTCCCCCCGCTCGTCCGTAATAGTGGCCAGGCCGGCCGTGCTGTTGATCACATTTTCGTTGGGCACCGGGCTGTTGCGGTACAATACCGTTCCCCGAAGCAGGGGCCGGTCCGCATCCGCATCCTGGGCGGCAACGGGCAGTATCCACAAACAGGCCAAAACCCAAATCCAAACCTTTTGCATAGCCATTGAATTCCTTATTAAAGATAAAGAAAGGGGATGCAGTACGAAAAAAAAACCCGCACAACTTAAACTTATGTTAATTGATCTGCGGGGCATCCGGCCGGAAATCCGCTGGGTGCGGGGCGGAATCGTTAAAATGCAACCAATATTCCGGGCAGTTCGGCGTTATAGATGCGGAACATTACATTTGTTTTAGAACAAACGGCGTAAAAAGGGGAATGACACGTCGCCTTTCCGCATGCCCGCGGACGCCGGAAGAACGCAACGGCCATGAAACAAAACTTCCTTCTTACGGGGCTGCTCCTGCTGCTTGCCGCCACCCTGCACGGGCAGGTCAAGATCGGGGACAACCCCCAAACCATTGACCCTGCCTCCCTGCTGGAACTGGAGAGCACCAACCGCGTATTTGTCATCAACCGGATGACCGGGGCGCAGATGACCGCCATCACCCCCAGCCCGGGGGCCCTGGTGTACAACACGGACGAGGACTGCCTCTTCTATTTTGACGGGGCCGCCTGGATCAACATCTGCGAGGCGCTGCGGCTGAATTTTACGGCCGAGGCCATTGTAAACAGCGCACCCACCATTGTAATCACGGCCATTGGAGACTCCCTGAACTTTGAGGTGGGGGAAATCCGGAGCGAAAACGTGGTGGACTTTAGCCTGGGCAGCCAGGACATTCAGAACAATGCCATCAATGCAGACAAGATTGCGCCGGACGCCGTGGGTACGGATGAGTTGCAGGACAATGCCGTTACGGACGCCCAAATCGATTATACCCAGGTAACCATCAGTAACCTGTTGTACGACAATACCGCTTCCGGCCTGCTGGCTGGCAACGTACAGGCCGCCCTGGACGAGCTCGCCGCCTCGGCCGGCACCGTGTCTATGGTAGACAACGGGGACGGCTCCTATATCTTTACGGATGCCTCCGGGAATACCACTACCATTTCCGACACCTCCCTTTCTACCCTGGTCGATAATCTGGACGGTACCTACACCTATACGGATGAAAGTGGAGCTACCCAGGTCCTGGATACCCGGGCCGCCTCCAACCCCTATGACAACACCACTTCCGGCCTGGCAGCCACCGATGTGCAGGCCGCCCTGGACGAGATTAACGGCCTTACCAATACCGTTTCCCTTACGGACAATGCAGACGGCACCTACACCTTTACGGATGCCTCCGGGAATACCACTACCATTTCCGACACCTCCCTTTCTACCCTGGTCGATAATCTGGACGGTACCTACACCTATACGGATGAAAGTGGAGCTACCCAGGTCCTGGATACCCGGGCCGCCTCCAACCCCTATGACAACACCACTTCCGGCCTGGCAGCCACCGATGTGCAGGCTGCCATTGACGAAGTAGAAGCACGGGTAGATGTAAACGA
>NZ_JARPUQ010000001.1:115467-308864 GCF_029537735.1 Robiginitalea aestuariiviva
TGCCAAAGTGGGCCTCACTCCAGACGGGGTTACCGATGTGGAACTGGCCAGCACCACCGTAACGGCCGGAGCATACTCCGCTGCCAATATTACCGTGGATGCCGATGGACGCCTTACCAGCGCTGCCGATGGTACCGCTGCAGATGTGAATTATTCTAATGTCACCTCCGCCCTGGCAGCCACAGACGTGCAGACCGCCATTGACGAAGTAGAAGCACGGGTAGATGTAAACGATGCCAAAGTGGGCCTCACTCCAGACGGGGTTACCGATGTGGAACTGGCCAGCACCACCGTAACGGCCGGAGCATACTACGCTGCCAACATTACCGTGGATGCCGATGGCCGGATCACCGCAGCAGCTAATGGTACCGCTGCAGACGTTTCCTACGACCCTACCCTTTCCGGGTTGGCTGCAACCGACGTAAAAGCAGCCCTGGACGAACTGGCCGGCGGGAGCTCGGATAACCAAAACCTCACCGGGGCTTCCCTGGATGGCAGTAACATTTTGCAGGTTGATATTGAAAACGGCACCTCTGCCACGGTAGACCTGTCTGCCCTGGTGGACGATGCGGATGCGGACCCCTCCAATGAGCTCACGTCCCAGGGCAGTGGCGCTCCTGTAACAGCAGGCACCCTGGCCGGGGAAACCTATGTGGATACCACCGCCGGGCAACTCTTTATCTGGGACGGCGCCGCCTGGCAGGCCGTGGGCAGCAGCAGCGCCGGGGATGCGGATGCGGATCCTTTGAATGAAATCCAGGACCTGAGTCTTTCAGGAAATACCCTCACCCTTTCTGGGGATGCCACTACGGTAGACCTCTCCGGATATGTAAATACCGACGCCCAGGACCTCACCCTGACCGGGAATACCCTGGCCATCAGCGGCGACCCCAATACCGATGTAGACCTCTCCGGATACCTGGATAATACCGATGCACAAACCGTCTCCACTGATGGTACGGCTGGTAACCTTTCCATTTCAGGGGGCAACACCATTGCCCTGAACGTGGACGATGCAGATGCTGATCCCGCCAATGAAATCCAGGACCTGAGCCTGACAACCAATACCCTGAGCCTTTCAGGTGATGCCACAATTGTGGACCTCTCCGGCTATCTCGATAACACCGATGCCCAGGACCTCACCCTGACCGGAAATACCCTGGCCATTAGCGGCGACCCCAATACCGATGTAGACCTTTCCGGGTATCTGGATAATACCGATGCGCAAACCGTTTCCACCGATGGCACGGCTGGAAATCTTTCCATTTCAGGGGGCAACACCATTGCCCTGAACGTGGACGATGCTGATGCTGATCCCGCCAACGAAATCCAGGACCTGAGCCTGACCACCAATACCCTGAGCCTCTCCGGGGATGCCACTACTGTAGACCTCTCCGGCTATCTCGACAACACCGATGCCCAGGACCTCACCCTGACCGGGAATACCCTGGCACTAACCGGAGATGCCACTTCTGTGGATCTTTCCGGATACCTTGACAATACCGACGCCCAGGACCTCACCCTGACCGGAAATACCCTGGCCATTAGCGGCGACCCCAATACCGATGTAGACCTTTCCGGGTATCTGGATAATACCGATGCGCAAACCGTTTCCACCGATGGCACGGCTGGAAATCTTTCCATTTCAGGGGGCAACACCATTGCCCTGAACGTGGACGATGCTGATGCTGATCCCGCCAACGAAATCCAGGACCTGAGCCTGACCACCAATACCCTGAGCCTCTCCGGGGATGCCACTACTGTAGACCTCTCCGGCTATCTCGACAACACCGATGCCCAGGACCTCACCCTGACCGGGAATACCCTGGCACTAACCGGAGATGCCACTTCTGTGGATCTTTCCGGATACCTTGACAATACCGACGCCCAGGACCTCACCCTGACCGGGAATACCCTGGCCATCAGCGGCGACCCCAATACCGATGTAGATCTTTCCGGGTATCTGGATAATACCGATGCACAAACCGTCTCCACTGATGGTACGGCTGGAAACCTTTCCATTTCAGGGGGCAACACCATTGCCCTGAACGTGGACGATGCTGATGCTGATCCCGCCAATGAAATCCAGGACCTGAGCCTGACAACCAATACCCTGAGCCTTTCAGGTGATGCCACAACGGTGGACCTCTCCGGCTATCTCGATAACACCGATGCCCAGGACCTCACCCTGACTGGGAATACCCTGGCCATCAGCGGCGACCCCAATACCGATGTAGACCTGTCCGGATACCTGGATAATACCGATGCACAAACCGTGTCTACCGATGGGACCGCAGGAAACCTCTCCATCTCCGGAGGTAATACCATTGCCCTGAACGTGGACGATGCAGATGCCAGCCCCACCAACGAAATCCAGGACCTGAGCCTGACCACCAATACCCTGAGCCTTTCGGGTGATGCCACAACGGTGGACCTCTCCGGCTATCTCGACAACACCGATGCACAAACCGTGTCTACCGATGGGACCGCAGGAAACCTCTCCATCTCCGGAGGCAATACCATTGCCCTGAACGTGGACGATGCAGATGCCAGCCCCACCAACGAAATCCAGGACCTGAGCCTGACCACCAATACCCTGAGCCTTTCCGGGGATGCCACTACCGTAGACCTCTCCGGCTATCTCGACAACACCGATGCCCAGGACCTCACCCTAACTGGAAATACCCTGGCCATCAGCGGCGACCCCAATACCGATGTAGATCTTTCCGGGTATCTGGATAATACCGATGCACAAACCGTGTCTACCGATGGAACATCAGGAAACCTCTCCATCTCCGGAGGTAATACCATTGCCCTGAACGTGGACGATGCAGATGCCAGCCCCACCAACGAAATCCAGGACCTGAGTCTGACCACCAATACCCTGAGCCTCTCGGGTGATGCCTCTACCGTAGACCTCTCCGGCTATCTCGACAACACCGATGCCCAGGACCTTACTCTTACAGGAAATACCCTGGCCATCAGCGGCGACCCCAATACCGATGTAGACCTGTCCGGGTATCTGGATAATACCGATGCCCAGGACCTCACTCTGACTGGGAATACCCTGGCCATCAGCGGCGACCCCAATACCGATGTAGACCTTTCCGGGTATCTGGATAACACCGATGACCAAACCGCAGCCGAAGTTAACCTGGTCACCCCCACCGACCTCAATGGGGATACGACAACGGAAACCACGGTTGAAGCGGCATTGCAAGTCTTAAATGGTATGACCTTGGGGGAAAATTTGGAAAACACAGATCTGTCTCAAACTGAATTATACAGAACATATGACCTCAATGGAGGAGACCTTGTATTTACTGGCGGATTAGGAGAAAATGTAGGTATTGGATCTGTATTTACACTGGTAAGCCCACCTACTGAAAAATTAGATGTAGACGGTAATGTGAGGGCCCGATTGCGCTTCAGGTCAGGTTTTGGCAGCCAGAGTGATCCCAATTATGGCTTTACCCAGGATACAAATACGGATACAGGTATGTACCGTAGTGGGGAAGATATTATTGGATTCTCTACAGGAGCTACACAAGCCATGGTCCTGGATGCCGAACAGGAAATGGGATTAAATGTCAATGCGCCAACATCCCGTTTGCATATGGACGGATCCTTTGCAAACAATGCCATCCGATCCGTGTCCGCCTCCACAACCCTGGATGGCACGGATTATACTGTGATCATTACCAATAGTGCCGCTGTTATTACCTTACCCGCCGCTGGAACAGCTACAGGTAGGGTGTATATACTAAAGAATACGACCGTATCCGATGTAACTATTAGCTCTTATCAGGATGAAACTAATACCGGAGCAACAGCTATTACGGCATCAACCGTACTCTGGCTCCAATCCGACGGCACCAACTGGCACCAAATCAACTAACCCATGTGCAAACGCCTCCTTCTCGCGCTTTTTTGCGGCCCCCTGGCCTGGGGGCAAACGGCCCTGCAGCATAACGGCGGCATGGCGCTGCACCCGGGTTCCCAGCTGGGCTTCCACACCCACCTGATCAACCAGGCGCCCCTGCAGGCCCAGGGCGGGCTGGTGGGCTTTTACGGCAGTAACCCCTTGAGCGTGAGCGGTACGGCTGCCCCGGTCTTTTTTGACCTGGAGATTTTCCGCACGGCCGATGTAGACCTGAACCTCTCCGTTTTTGCCGCCAATGCGGTAAACTTTATCGAGGGGGATTTCTGGACGGACCGCGCCCTGTCCGACCGCTACCTGGGGCTCTTGCAGGATGCCTTTACCAACGGCGAGAATAACCTCTCGAAGGTAAACGGCAGCGCTGCAGCCATCAACAAACAGGAAATCCTGTTCCCCGTGGGCGACGCCTCCGAACTCAAAGGCCTGACCCTGCAGGGCAGTGAACCCTACCCCTTTGCGCGCTGCGCCTATTTCCGGGAAGACCCCAATTTCCCTTCCATTTACCCCCAGTTCCGGACGGACCTCAAACCCCAGACCGTGGAGTTTGTGAGCACCTTCGAATTCTGGCGCCTGGAGGGCAGCGTCCCCGGTACCATTACCCTGCCCTGGACCCCGAGTTCCAACCTGGCGGCCATTGCGGACGACCCGGCCAACATTATCCTGATGGGGTGGGTTAAAAGCGGGCAACGCTGGATTGAACTGGGCACCACGGCCGTGGCCGGCGACCTCAGCAACGGTTTTGCCGTGTCCGAAGCCTTTGTGCCGGACGACTTTGAGATCATCACCTTTGGGGTGCGGGCCGTGGCCGAAGAGCTCACTTCTGTGGGGAATTTTTACATCAGCCCCAACAACGACGGCCTGAACGACCAGCTTATTATCCCGGAACTGCTGGACTCCCCCAACAACGAGATCTACATCTACGACCGGCGGGGGCTGCTGGTGTACCAGAAAGAGAACTACACGGACGAGTTTACCGGCATCTCCAATGTGGACGGCCTGGTCTTTGACAGGGAGGCCGGCCTGCCGGAAGGCATCTATTTTTACGTGATCCGCCTGTTCGATCTGGCCACCGAACATCAGGGATTTTTGTACTTACGTCGATAGACGGGTAACGCATTCCTGTCGGCGAACGGCAGCAAAGCGTAGACGATTGGCAAACGGGGGCCGTTACACAACATCCGGGGCACGCTTCACAACATTCTGCCGTACAGCCCTGGGGGCCGGGGTACCTTTAGGTACCAATAGCCCACAACATGCGTTTACGTCTGCTTACGATTTTAACCCTCCTGGTCACCTACGGGGCCACGGCCCAGCTTAAGGTGGGCCAAAACCCGGACCGCATCCACGCCAATTCCGTGCTGGAACTGGAAAGTTCGGACAAGGCCCTGGTCCTACCCCGGCTTTCCAACGCCCAGATGCAGGCCATTACCCCCCTGCAGGGCGCAGTGGTGTTCAATACGGACGCCGGTTGCCTCTTCTATTTCTCAGGCGGTACCTGGCACAGCCTGTGCGAAGGGGGCGGCACTGCAGCCGAATTCAGTTTCCAGGATAACGGCAATGGCACCTTTACCATCCTTTACGGCAACGGCACTGCCTACACCTCCCCGGACCTGACCGGACCTGCTGGTGCTGTGGGACCCCAGGGCCCGCAAGGCCCCGCCGGACCTGCTGGAGCTGATGGTGCCGATGGCGCTGTCGGACCCCAAGGCCCGCAAGGCGAAGTGGGACCCCAGGGACCTGCCGGAGCGGATGGTGCTGAGGGCCCTCAAGGCCCCAAAGGAGATACTGGTGCGCAAGGCCCTGCTGGCGCTGATGGTGCTGTGGGACCCCAGGGACCGCAAGGCCCCGCTGGCGCTGATGGTGCAGATGGTGCTGCTGGACCTCAAGGCCCGCAAGGTCCCGCCGGACTGGCTGGAGCGGATGGCGCTGTTGGACCCCAAGGACCCCAAGGACCTGTTGGACCCGCCGGCGCTGACGGCGCTGTTGGACCGCAAGGCCCGCAAGGACCTCAGGGAGAAGTGGGACCCCAGGGACCCGCCGGAGCGGATGGCGCTGTGGGACCACAAGGACCCAAAGGCGATACCGGAGCTCAAGGACCTGCTGGACCCGCCGGACCTTCAGGAGCAGATGGTGCTGTCGGACCTCAGGGACCCGCCGGAGCGGATGGCACTGTGGGACCGCAAGGACCCAAAGGCGAAATGGGACCGCAGGGACCGGCTGGAGCGGATGGTGTAGATGGTGCTGTCGGACCCCAGGGACCGCAAGGCCCCGCTGGCGCTGACGGTGCTGTGGGACCCCAGGGACCGCAAGGAATGAAAGGAGATACCGGAGCAGAAGGACCCGCTGGACCCGCTGGGCCTCAAGGACCTGCCGGAGCTGATGGTGCTGATGGAGTTGATGGTGCTGTCGGACCCCAGGGCCCCAAAGGAGATACCGGAGCACAAGGCCCTGCTGGCGCTGACGGTGCTGTGGGACCCCAGGGACCCAAAGGCGATACCGGAGCACAAGGTCCGCAAGGACCCGCCGGACCCGCCGGAGCGGATGGTGCTGTTGGCCCGCAGGGGCCCGCTGGACCTGCAGGAGCTGATGGTGCCGATGGTGCTGTTGGACCCCAGGGCCCACAAGGAATGAAAGGAGATACCGGAGCACAAGGACCCGCTGGCGCTGACGGCGCTGTGGGACCCCAGGGACCCAAAGGCGATACCGGAGCACAAGGTCCGCAAGGACCCGCCGGACCGGCTGGAGCGGATGGTGCAGATGGTGCTGCCGGACCGCAAGGCCCGCAAGGCCCCGCCGGAGTGGATGGCGCTGTTGGACCCCAGGGACCCAAAGGCGATACCGGAGCTCAAGGCCCACAAGGACCACAAGGAATGAAAGGGGATACCGGAGCACAAGGACCCGCTGGCGCTGACGGCGCTGTGGGACCGCAAGGACCCAAAGGAGATACCGGAGCACAAGGACCCGCTGGACCCACCGGACCTGCAGGAGCTGATGGTGCAGATGGCGCTGTTGGACCACAAGGCCCGCAAGGCCCGCAAGGACCCGCCGGAGCTGATGGTGCAGATGGTGCTGTCGGACCGCAAGGGCCGCAAGGAATGAAAGGAGATACTGGAGCACAAGGCCCCGCTGGACCCGCCGGACCCGCAGGAGCTGATGGTGCAGATGGCGCTGTTGGACCCCAGGGACCCAAAGGAGATACCGGTGCACAAGGACCCGCCGGAACGGATGGCGCTGATGGCGCTGTCGGACCCCAAGGGCCGCAAGGTCCCGCTGGAGCTGATGGTACAGATGGTGCTGTTGGACCTCAGGGACCCAAAGGAGATACTGGTGCACAAGGCCCGCAAGGACCGCAAGGCGAAGTGGGACCCCAGGGACCCGCCGGAGCGGATGGTGCTGTCGGACCGCAAGGACCCAAAGGAGATACTGGTGCACAAGGCCCCGCTGGACCCGCCGGGGCTGATGGTGCAGATGGCGCTGTTGGACCACAAGGCCCGCAAGGCCCGCAAGGACCCGCTGGAGCAAATGGCGCTGACGGTGCTGTAGGACCCCAGGGACCCAAAGGCGATACCGGAGCTCAAGGCCCCCAAGGACCTCAGGGAGAAGTGGGACCTCAGGGTCCCGCCGGACCCCAGGGGCCCGCAGGCCCGGGCAGTGTAGAGAAAAACCTGGCTACCGACCAGCTTACCCAGGATGCCGAGGCCCGTACCTACAACCAGAACGGACAAACCCTGGGCTTTACCAATGGCCAAACGGGCTTTGGCACGGCTACCCCCAATTCTACCGTACACATTGCCGGGACGCTTTCCCTGCCCATCCGCGCCACGTATACCTCCACCGCCCTGGGGGCCACAGACCATACCCTGGTGCAATACGCCGGGGGCCTTACCCTGACATTGCCATCTGCCGCCTCCTGTGCAGGGCGGGTCTATATTCTGAAAAACCTGGCCAATGCAGACAATACCACTTCGGTGAATTTTATCTCCGAAGACGGGGCCTCGGAAAACCGCATCATTAAAAACCGGGTGTACTGGCTGCAGAGCGACGGGGTGAGCTGGCAGCAAATCAATACCGACTAAAAGGGGACATAAGGGGAACGGACATGTTAAACAAGAAAATTATAGGGGGACTACTGGGGAGTATGACCCTGCTGGCAGCGCAAGCGCAGGATGGGGTGGGCAACCACGGCGCCATGCAGCTGCATGCAGGCGGGGCCGCCGGTTTTCATACGGACTTCCAGAACCACGGGGCCTTTACAAGCCCTGAAAGCCTGGTGGGCTTTTACCGGGAAAACGCCTCCCTGGTCATTTCCGGGGAGCATGCCCCGGAGGTCTTCGACGCGGAATTTGACGCCCCGGCCGGGATCTGGCTGGAAACCCCCATGGAAATCCGCAACAACGCCAATTTGATCCGGGGCGATGTGCGCACCACCCGCTTCAGGGCCGAGGCCTACCCCATGTTTGGCCTGGCCTCCTTCTACACAGGCGAGAGCAACGTCTCCAAGATAGATGGGTACGCCAGCATACGGGACAAAACCGAATTCACCTTCCCCATAGGCGACAATTCCCGCTTGCGGCCCCTGCGCATCCAGGCCGATGCCCCCGTGCCTGTGGCCAGCGCCGCCTATTTCTTTGAAGCCCCTCAGGCCAGCGGCACCCTGGGCATGAGCTTTGTCTCCAAAGGCGGTAACGGCAACCTGAAAATCTCCGCCAATGAATTCTGGAGGGTAGAGGCCGCAGTACCCCTGCGCGTAACCCTGAGCTGGGACGTGCTCAGCAATGCCCCCGGCCTGGCTGGCTTTCTGGGAGACCTGCGGGTAGTGGGCTGGGACAAAAGCCAGGAGGCCTGGGTAGACCTGGGCAATACGGACGTACAGGGCGGGCGGGATTACGGCACCATCACCTCCGACACCTTCCTGCCGGACCGATACGAGATCATTACCCTGGGCGGTACAGACGGCAGCGGGGCCCAATACCGCACCGTAGACCTGAACAACTATTACCTCTCCCCTAACGGAGACGGGAAGAACGAAACCCTGGAACTGGAAGCCACCCGGGAGGCCCCCAACAACACCATAGAAATCTACAACCGTTATGGCCAACTGGTCTACCGGGAGAATCAATACCAGGGCGGCTTTGACGGGCACGCCAACACCGATTTTACCGTGGGCCGGGGCAAGTCCCTGCCGGACGGTATCTATTTCTACATCATTACCCTACACGAACGCATGGAGCGTCACCAGGGCTACCTTTACCTGAATCCATAAGTCCAGGGTTCCCGGACTTTTGGTATCTTCGGAAATAAAATTCAGCACCTCATGCAACGCAGATCCTTCCTGACTCGTACCGCCCTGGGCGGGCTGGCCCTCTCCCTCCCCCTGCCGGCCTGGGCTTCCCAGGACCTGAAATACACCATTGAGGAACTCATGGGCAAGGCCAACCTGGAACTCTACGGGGAAGGCTACCAGTTGCAGGAGGAGGCCCACCTGGCCTTCCAGGAAATGAAACGGGACGCCTACCAGGACGGGATCACCATACAGGCGGTGAGCAGTTACCGCAGCTACGACCGGCAGCGGGCCATTTTTGAGCGCAAGTACCTGCAGTTTACGGACGACGAAGGCCTGACCCCTTTGGAGGCCATTGACAAGATTATCGAATACTCCACCATTCCGGGCACCAGCCGCCACCACTGGGGTACGGACGTAGACCTGATTGACGCGTCCAAACCCACCGAAGGGGATGTACTGGTAGCCGATAAGTTTGCTGAAGGGGCACCCTTTGCAGATTTCAAGGCCTGGATGGACGAGCACAGCGAGGACTACGGGTTTTACCTGGTCTACACGGACCACCCGCGCCGGCGGGGCTTTAAATACGAACCCTGGCATTACAGCTATGCGCCCATTTCCATCCCCATGCTCAAGGCCTACCGCTCCCTGAACCTGGTGCGCCTGATGGACAGTGAAGACTTCCTGGGGGCCGAACACTTCACTACGGGTTTCCTGCGTACCTATTTCACCGATAACATCCTGGACATCAACCCGGATTTACTGTAGTTTTTTCGTACCTTTTTCCGACTAACCATTAACCCTATCCCATGCGCCGAGGCAGTTGGAAATTCCGCATCCTGATCGGGCTGGCCATTGTGGCCTTTGCCTACATCAACCGCTGCAGCAACCAGGAAGAGAACCCGTATACCGGGCGGGTGCAGCACATCAATATGTCCGCAGACCAGGAGATCGCCATCGGGCTGCAATCTGCCCCTGAAATGGCCCAGAAGCACGGCGGGCTCTATCCGGACCAGCGCATGCAGGCCTTTGTGGATGCCGTGGGGCGGAAGCTGGTACAGCAAAGCTATGCGCGGGAAACCCCGTACCGCTATGAATTCCATTTGCTGGCCGACTCTAAAACCATCAATGCCTTTGCCTTGCCGGGCGGGCAGATCTTTATTACCTATGCCCTGTTTTCCCGCCTGAACGAGGCCCAGCTGGCCGGGGTACTGGGGCACGAGATCGGCCACGTGATCGGGCGGCATTCGGCAGAGCGCATTGCCGACAGCCAGTACTGGCAACAACTGTCCATGGGCGCCTCCGTTGGGGCCGACATGGGGAACGTGGTAGCCGGCATCGGGCAGAACACCCTGCTGAAAAACGGGCGGGGGGACGAACTGGAAAGCGACGAACTGGGGGTGTACTTTATGATACAGGCCGGGTACGACCCGGAAGAGATGATCCGCGTGATGCAAATCCTGAAGGATGCGGCCGGGCCCAACCGGGTCCCGGAATTCCAGAGTACGCACCCGGATCCGGACAACCGGATCGAGAAAATACGGGCGGCTATCGAAAAATATAGCTCCTGATCGAAAAAGCAGGGAATCCTACCCTATGGCGGCCCAATTTTTGTATATTCCGCCTATCCCAATCTTTTTACTTACCCGAATTTAGCCCTTATAGCTGTGTCTTGAGAACACTGAGAACAACTATATGGGAACATTATTACACTTTAAGGACATCTACGTCCACGCTTTTGACGAATGTAAACCGGCTTATGTGGTCCTCTTCCTGAAGGGGTATGCCTTTTGCTGCGCCCTGCTCTGGCTTGTGGCCATGTACGCCTTGTTTTACCGGATCTTTACCGGCTTCGAATTCTGAGGTACTTTCCGGGCAACCCCCGGTACGGCATACGAAAAACCCTGACGGCACAGTCAGGGTTTTTTGATTGATGAATAAACTCCAGGCTGCGGCCGGGCCGCTTCCGGGGTGGCGCCTTTCAGAGGATAATCGAAAAACGCTATTTAAATATAGAGAAAAGCTATGGCTGCCCGGGCAGGGGCCGCCTGTTAAATAACAGAACTTTAACAGGCGGGGAACCCGGTATTTAGCGGGGCCCATCCCTTCGAAAGCCCGTTAAAAGTGGTATTTTTGCCCCAGAAAGAAGACAACCATGAATACCAAAGCCATACTGATGATCCTGGACGGGTGGGGCATCTCCCCCAACCCGGAGGTCTCTGCCATTGCCCGGGCCAAGACCCCTTTTGTCGATAGCCTGTACACCCAATACCCCAATGCCACCCTCCTGACGGACGGGATGAACGTGGGCCTGCCCGAGGGGCAGATGGGAAACTCCGAGGTGGGTCACATGAACCTGGGGGCCGGGCGTATCGTTTACCAGGACCTGGCCAAGATCAACCGGGCCGTGGCCCAGGACACCCTAAAGGACGAACCTGCCCTGAAAGCGGCTTTTGCCCACGCCCGGGAACATGAGAAACCCGTGCACTTCCTGGGGCTGTTGAGCGACGGGGGCGTACACAGCCATATTGACCACTTAAAAGGCCTGGTGCGCGCTGCCGACCAGGCCGGGGTACAGGAATCCTTTGTACACGCCTTTACGGATGGCCGGGATGTGGACCCGAAAAGCGGGAAGCGTTTTGTGGCCGAATTGCTGGAAAGCCTTACAGGCACCCCTACCCGCCTGGCCTCCCTGGTGGGCCGCTATTACGCCATGGACCGCGACAAACGGTGGGAACGGGTAAAAGAAGCCTACAACCTGCTGGTGCACGGCACCGGCACCCCGGCCACCGATGCCATTCAGGCCATGGAGGGCAGCTATGCCGAAAATGTGACGGACGAATTCCTGAAACCGGTGGTCCTTACCGGCCAGGACGGCCAGCCGGTGGCTACCGTAAAAGACGGGGATGTGGTGATCTTCTTCAACTTCCGTACGGACCGGGGGCGGGAACTTACCCAGGCCCTGAGCCAGCAGGCCTTCCACGAGCAGAACATGCATCCGCTGAACCTCTATTATGTGACCCTGACCAACTACGACGACACCTTTAAAGGCGTGCACGTGGTGTACGACAAGGAAAACATACGGGAAACCCTGGGCGAAGTAGTGGCCCGGGCCGGCAAAAAACAGATCCGCATTGCGGAAACCGAGAAATACCCCCACGTAACCTTCTTTTTCAACGGGGGGCGGGAAGAACCCTTTGAAGGGGAAAAACGCCTGCTCTGCCCCTCTCCCAAGGTAGCCACCTACGACCTGAAGCCGGAGATGAGCGCCTACGACATCCGGGACGCCATCCTGCCCGAGCTGGAAAAAGGGGAGGCGGACTTTGTGTGCCTGAACTTTGCCAACCCGGACATGGTGGGGCACACCGGGGTGATGGAGGCCGCCGTTAAGGCCTGCGAAACCGTGGATGCCTGTGCCCGGGACGTGATCACCAAAGGCCTGGAAAACGGGTACACCACCCTGGTGATTGCGGACCACGGCAACTGCGACACCATGGTAAACCCGGACGGCACCCCCAACACGGCCCACACCACCAACCCGGTACCCCTGATCCTGGTAGACCCGGACCGTACTTATATCCGCTCCGGTGTACTGGGGGATATGGCCCCTACCATCCTGGAAATCCTGGGGGTGGAACAACCCGACCTGATGACCCAAAAATCCCTCTTACACGATGAAGCTTAGCACCTGGTTTGGCGCTGGCGCAGCCCTGGTATTCCTGCTGGGGATGGCCTGTAAGGCCCAGCCCCACCATACGGCCGAACGCATGCCGGACAAGAAAGAACACGAGATCCTGGTAGGGACCCTGAGTTTTGACTCCCTGCAGGTAGCCCCGTTCAACACCTGGTTTGGGGACAACCGCAGCGCCTACCAGCCGGACCCCGAAAAGGTGGCCCAGCTCAAAGGCCTGCTCAAAGGCGTTTCCATCACCACCTATATGGGTACCTGGTGCAAGGACAGCAAACGGGAAGTCCCCCATATTGTCAAGATCCTGGAAAGCGCAGGCTACCCCATTGAGGATGTGGAGGTGATCGCCATGACCCGCGACAAAACCACCCCCCAGCAATACGAAGCCGGCATGGACATCATTAACGTGCCTACCTTTATCTTCTACAAGGACGGGACGGAGTTGGGGCGGATTGTGGAATTCCCCATCGAAGACCTGGAGTCCGACATGCTGAAGATCCTGAGCGGGCAGCCCTACAAACACGCCTACGACTGGGACTGATCCCCATTGCCCTGAAGAGTACTATCTTTGCCGCCTATGATTCTTGTAAAGACTGCCGAAGAAATTGAATTGATGCGCGAAAGCGCCCTGGTAGTATCCAAAACCCTGGGGATGCTGGCGGCGGAAATCAAACCGGGGGTAACCGGCCTGCAGCTGGATGCCCTGGCCGAGACCTTTATCCGGGACCACGGGGCCGAACCCGGGTTCCTGGGGATGTACGACTTTCCCAATACCCTGAACATCAGCCCCAATGCACAGGTGGTGCACGGGATTCCCAACGACACCCCTTTTGAGGAAGGGGATATTGTTTCCGTAGACTGCGGGGCCCTGAAAAACGGGTTTTACGGCGACCATGCCTATACCTTCCCCGTGGGCGAGATTGCCCCGGAAACCCAAAAACTGCTGGAGGTAACCAAGGCCTCCCTGTACGAGGGCATCCGGGAATTTCGCCTGGGCAACCGGGTGGGCGATGTGGCCTACGCCATCCAGCACTATTGCGAAGCCCACGGATACGGGGTGGTACGCGAACTGGTGGGCCACGGCCTGGGCCGCGACCTGCACGAAAGCCCGGAAATGCCCAACTACGGCAAACGCGGGCGGGGCAAGAAATTCGTGGATGGGATGGTGGTGGCCATAGAACCCATGATCAACATGGGCACCAAGCGCATCCGCCAGCTACGGGACGGGTGGACCATCCTTACGGCCGACGGCAAACCCAGCGCCCACTTCGAACACGATGTGGCCCTGGTGAACGGAAAGCCCGAATTGCTCTCCACCTTTGCCTATATCTATCAGGCCCTGGGGATTGATTCGGATGAAGAAGCCGAATTCCGGCAGACCCCCATCACCCTTTAATCTGTACGCAAAGTGAAGCGGTTGTTCAAATGGGCCCTGGGATTGTTCCCCCGACCCTGGCTGATCCGCCTGAGCTTTGCCGTGCGCCCCATCCTGGCCCTGCTGCTGCGGGGCAAGCGCTATACCGACCCTATAGACGGGCGCAGCTTCCGGAACTTTTTACCCTATGGGTATGAAAACCCCAGGGATGCCGTGCTCTCCCCCTCTACCCTTTCCCTGGAGCGGCATCGCCTGTTGTGGCTTTACCTGCAGCGGGAAACAGACTTTTTCGAAGCCCCTGCCCGCCTGCTGCACTTTGCCCCGGAACAAGCCTTTTATGGCCGTTTTAAAAAACTCCCCCACCTGGAATATACCACCACGGACCTGAACTCCCCCCTGGCGGAGGTGAAGGCGGACATCTGCAACCTGCCCTTTGAAAGCGACCACTTCGACATCATCCTCTGCAACCACGTGCTGGAACATATCCCGGACCACCTCCAGGCCCTGTCCGAACTCTACCGGGTCATGAAACCCGGGGGCTGGGGCGTATTCCAGGTTCCCCAGGACCTGAAACGGGAACTGACCTTCGAAGACGCAACCATCACGGACCCCCGGGAGCGGCAGCGCATCTTCGGGCAGTACGACCACCTGCGCGTCTATGGCCGGGATTACTTCGATATCCTGCGCAAGGCCGGCTTTGAGGTAGAGGCGGTAGACTACACCGCCACCCTGGGCCCTGAGGCCGTAGAGCGCTTCCGCCTGGCCGCAGGGGAGCTTATCCCACGGGTATCCAAACCCCTGACGGCCTGAAAGTACCACTGACCGACACCTTCTCGCCATCCGCCTGATCCGGCCCTGCTCCTCCGGGGGCCTGTCCTACTTTTGGATCAAACAAAAACGCGGTACGATTCCGATACAACCCAAATCTTTTTATGCGAACCTTCCCCAAAGTTCCCCTGGCAACGGCATTCCTCTTTTGGATGCCGTTGCTTTTTTTACAGCCCCTGGCCGCCCAGGACCTGCCCCTGGACCCCAACGACTGTGGGTATTCCTGCAGCGCCAGCGATGTGATTCTGACCAACCCTTTCCTGTCCGCTGATATTTCCGGGACCCCGATAGGGACCTGTGACGGGGAGACGGGAGAAACCTTTGTAGCCTACATCGCCTTTACCATGACCAACACCACGGGCAACCTCCGCTATACCCCCATGATCCATGCCCGGCTGAACATTGACGGGGCCACTACGGTCCTGAGCGGGTGTTACCCGGATCTGGCCGCCAACAGCGGGGCGCTTTACGTAAGCCCCCTGGCCTATACCTTCAATTGCGGGTCCGAGGTGTTCCTGGAAGACGTGTGGGTAGGCTGGAACGTGTCGCCCACGGACTGCGGCGACATTGCCACCGCCAAAGGCTGCAACCAGCTGGTACCGGCCGGAAAGTGCGGGGATTACAACTTCTTTCCCGTGTACCTGTCCATGCCCGCAGACGGCCCGGTGGAACTGGGGCCGGAAAACACCGCTAAACGCTGCAGCGACGGGGTGGACAACGATGCCAATGGCCTGATCGACTGTGATGATTTTGAATGCACCCCCTTTGAAAATTGTGATTACACCGAGACTACCAGCGGGGAAGAAGGGGGCCTGGAGAGCAACCCCAGGCTGCTGGAGAAAATCGCCCGCCGCCAATACCAGCGCAGCCGCGAAGCCGGAACGCGGGAGCCCGTGGTACGCCCCGGGAATACCCTGGAAGCCGTGCGCGGCAAAGTGCGCACCCGACGATCGGAAAAAGCGGACTGGACTTTGCGCAACATGCTCCCGGATGGTACTGCCCTGGGGGCCGAAGCCTACGTAAGCTCCCCGGAAGACCTGGGCAGCCTGACCAATGCCCTGGAAACCTTTGCGGCAGACTACCTGCAGGAGGGCACCCTTAAAGGCGCCATCCTGGCCACCCGCACGGCATCCGGCGTGTATGAACACACCAAGGTAATCTGCGACCGGGTAGACGGCACCCGCCTATCCGGGATCTGGAAGGTAGACCTGTACCACGGCCAGCCGCTGCTGATGAGTAAGCTGGAACGCCCCGGCGGGGTGGTGGAATACAGCTGCAGCTTCTCGGCCCGCGTAGATGCCGGCGGCAGCCTGCATGTGGAGAACTTCTGGAACGTTGCCGAATACACCCCCGGCTCCGGCTTTATGAACTTCCAGGTCTGGGCCGCAGACCCCATGAGTATGCGTACCCTGACCCGGGGCGTACTGGACCGCCTGCTGGCCCAAACCAGCGGGCAGGCCTCCTTTGCCGTTGGGGAAACGCCCGAACTCTACATCCTGCAAAGCACCTACCGCAACCGCGTTCTGGAACTGGAAATCGCCAACCCGGCCGGGCTTAAAACCGTACAGCTGCACGGCATGCGGCGGCGTACGGAAACCGATACCGACCAGGCCTTTACCCAGACCCAGACCCTTTCCGGGGCAGCGCGGGAAACCCTGCAGTTCGATACCGAAGGCATCTATAGCCTGGGGCTCACCTTTAGCCCGCAGGCCGGCACCCCGGACACCGTCTTCTTTGCCGACGGCTCCTGGGGCCTGGATGCAGATCCCGCTTCCGAACAGGTTACCCTATCCGTGTTCCGGGATGTTCAAAGCGAAAACGACCAGGACTGGTACGTAGAGCGGGGCATCCGCATTCAGGGCGTACTGCACCAGCAAATGGCCTGGTACCGGGCCCTGAAAAACACCTTTGCCCCGGTAGACCTGAGCCCCTATACGGGCCTGGCCTTCCGCACCCAGTCCGAATCCCCCCTGGAATTGCAACTGGTGCTGACCTCCCCCGGCGTGGCCTGGGAGGACCTCCCGAAAAAAACCCTGCAGGTTGGAGCCGGGATGCAGGAGCACCGGATATCCCTGGACGATTGGGCCCCGGAAGCCCGCTCGCAGGTGAGTATGATGACTTTTGTGGTCCGCAATAGAAAGGAAACGCCCCAAACGGTACGCCTGGAGATGAACCAGCTGCGGTTCACCGTGGAATCGCCTGAGCAGGCTTCGGCCCCGGTGGCCCGCCTTTCCGAAGCCCAGGTGCGCCTGTATCCCAACCCGGTTTCCGACAGGGCCAAACTCGTATTTAGGGCAGCGGCCCCCGGCGAGGCCCGGTGGCAGGTATTCAGCTCAGGTGGCCAACAGCTGCGCGCCGGCACCGCAACGGTGCGTACGGGCGAGAACCAGGTTCAACTGCCCGTAAACGGCCTGGCCTCAGGGGTATACCTGGCGGAAATCGGTTTGCCGGAAGGCCGGCGCCTGCAGGTGCGCATGGTGGTGCGCTAAGGCGTAATTCCCAGGTCCTGTACCCGCTCCCGGAAGCCTGCGGTCATGTATTCCGCCGGCTGCCCGGCATCATCCAGGTAAATGATATAGCCTTCCAACTCCGGATCGGATGCCAACAGGGCCTGGGAGGCTTCCAGTTCCATAGCCATAAAGGCCGTGGCATAGGCATCTGCCAGCATACAGGTAGGGGCGATCACGGAAGTGGCCAAGACCCTGGCATTGCGGGTAAATCCCGTATGGGGGTCTATGGTGTGGACAAATTTTTCGCCCGTTCCGGGATCTACCCGGAACTTCCGGTAGTTCCCGGAGGAAGCCATGGAGCGGTCCTCCAGGTTTACAATCTGTTTAATGCGCCGCCCCTCGGTTACCTGGGGGTCGTCAATACCCACCCGCCAGGGTTGCCCCTTCAGGGGGTGCCCCCCCCGGGTGCGTACTTCGCCCCCAACTTCAACCAGGTAATTCGGAACGCCATGCGCATCCAGCATGGCAGCCAATCGGTCTATGGCATATCCCTTGGCAATGGCATTGAAATCCAGGCGAATGCCGGGTACCGTTTTACGGATGCGCCCGTCCGGGCCCAGGGATACTTTCTCCAGGCCCACGTAAAGCAGCAGGCTGTCTACGCGGGTACTGTCCATGATCAGGGCCTGTCCCGGGCCAAAACCCCAGGCATCTACCAGGGTGCCCACGGTGGGGTCAAAATACCCGTCAGTAGCCTCAAACACCTCCTTTGAGGCCTCCAGCACTTCCCGGAACATCTGGTCTACCTGTACAGTAGAATCGCCCGCATTGATGCGGCTGATATCGGAATCCGCCTGGTAGGTGCTTAGGGACTGGTTCAGCACCCGAAAGACCGAGTCAATCGCCGGCCGTAAATCCTCTGGTGTTTCGGAATAGGTGGTAATGGCATAGGAGGTGCCCAGGGCCCCGCCCTGGTAGTGCTGTTCCTGCAGGGTTGCTGTCCCGCATCCTGCAAAAAGCAATACCAACCCCAGCAGGTTATATTTCGATAAGTCCTTCATAATCCACCATATATTTTTCGTTCAGGTAAACCGGGGCATGGCGGTCTTCCGCATTGTACAGGCCCACACCGGCGTAATAGGTACGCGCCTCGAACTTCTGGGCGTGGTCCCGCACCTTCTCCATCAGGGCCTTGTCATAAGCCCTGGGGTCTTCGGGGAAGGGCACTGGCCGCACCACGATAAAATGCAGCACCTTCTCTTTGAGGCAGACAAACTGGGGGTTCTTACCCGGCTTGGAGTTCACGCCCATAAACTCGTAGCCCTCGGCTTCCAGTTCCCGGCCCACAATGTTCATGGCCAGGTTGTGCAATTCCTGTTCGGTCAGTTCCTTCATGTCAGGCCCTGGTTTTCGGGTTAAAAAAAACCGATATACAAGATATCGGTTTTTAGGTATTTTTCAGGCTCGGGACTATCCGCCGAAATCGTCGAAGCGGATATGTTCGTCCGGGATTCCGAAGTCCTCGCCCATTTTCTGAACCGCCTTGTTCATCAGGGGCGGGCCACAGAAATAGAGTTCGATGTCCTCCGGGGCGTCGTGGTGGTTCAGGTAGTTCTCAATCACACAGTTGTGGATAAAACCTACAAACCCGTCGCCCGGGGCGTCTATGTTCTCCTTCACTTTCCAGTTGTCCTCCTCCAGGGGTTCGGAAAGGGCCATGTAGAACTTGAAGTTCGGGAACTCCTTTTCGAGTTGTTTGAAGTGGTCAATATAGAAGAGCTCGCGCTTGGAGCGGCCGCCGTACCAATAGGTCACCTTGCGGTTGGTCTTCAGGGTTTTGAAGAGGTGGTACAGGTGGGAACGCATGGGGGCCATCCCGGCACCACCACCCACATACAGCATCTCCGATTCGGATTCGTTAATAAAGAATTCCCCGTAAGGACCGGAAATGGTCACCTTGTCTCCGGGCTTGCGGGCAAAGATGTAGGAGGAAGCAATTCCAGGATTTACATCCATCCAGCCGTTCTTGGAACGGTCCCAGGGCGGGGTGGCAATCCGCACGTTCAGCATGATCTCCCGCCCTTCTGCAGGGTAGGAAGCCATGGAATAGGCCCGCTCTACGGTTTCCGGGTTCTTCATCACCAGGGGCCAGAGGTTAAATTTGTCCCATTCCGCCTGGAATTTATCCGGGGTTTCGTGCTCCTCCGGGTGGGCGGTAATGTCGATATCCTTATAAGGCACCTCGCAGGGCGGGATCTCGATCTGGATGTAGCCCCCGGCCTTGTAATTCATGTCTTCGGGGATTTCCACCACGAATTCCTTGATGAAAGACGCCACGTTGTAGTTCCGCACCACGGTAGCCTCCCATTTCTTAATCCCGAAGACTTCTTCGGGAATGGTGATCTCCATGTCTTGTTTCACCTTCACCTGGCAGGCCAGGCGAGCCCCTTCGTTCAGCTCGCGCTTGGAGAAGTGCGGGGTTTCGGTGGGCAGGGCTTCGCCCCCGCCGGCCAGCACATGGCATTCGCACTGTATGCAGGTTCCCCCACCCCCGCAGGCGGAAGGCAGGAAAATCTTGGCGTTCCCCAACGTGGAAAGGAGGGAACTGCCCGAGGGCACTTCAATTTCCTTTTCCCCGTTAATGGTGATCGTTACCGGCCCGGAAGGGGATAACTTTTCCTTGGTAAACAGCAGGAGAGCCACCAGCAGTAATACCAGGATCAGAAAGGCAACTACGGTAATGACAATGGTTCCTACGGTACTTGCAGCTAAGATCATTTAGTTCGGGTTTGTAAGATCGTTATAGGATACGGCCTTGGCTGCCGCGTTCTCGGTTTCGGTATCGGTATCGGTGGTTTGGGTTTCCTTGTTCGCCTCGGGCAGGATAACCGCCTGCTCTTCGGTTTCCTCGGAACCGCTGTCGCCGCCGGTGAGCATGCCCCCGAAACTCTGGAAGCCAATGCCCATCAGGCCGGTGATGATAAAGGTGATGCCCAGGCCGCGCAGGGGTGCCGGTACGTTGGAGTAGCGGATTTTTTCCCGGATGGCGGCAATGGCCAGGATGGCCAGGAACCATCCAATCCCGGAACTAATCCCGTAGTTGAAGGCCAGCCCCAGGCTAGGGATCTCGCGGGCCTGCATAAAGAGGGAGCCCCCCAGGATGGCGCAGTTTACCGCAATCAGGGGGAGGAAAATCCCCAGGGAATTATACAGGGCCGGGGAGAATTTCTCCACCACAATTTCCACCAGCTGTACCATAGTAGCAATGGTGGCGATGAACAGGATAAAAGAAAGGAAACTCAGGTCGTAATCTGCATATTCCGGGCCCAGCCAGGTAAGGGCGCCTTCCTGCAGCAGGTACTGGTCCAGCAGCCAGTTGAGCGGTACGGTAACCCCGAGTACGAAGATCACCGCTGCCCCCAGGCCCACAGCCGTGGCCACCTTTTTGGAAACGGCCAGGTAGGAACACATCCCAAGGAATACGGCAAAGACCATATTGTCGATGAAGATGGATTTGAAAAAAAGTTCTACATGTTCTAACATAACAATGTGCTTTTAATGCGCTGCTATCAGTTTTCTTCGATCAGGGCGCGGTTGCGCGAACGTTGAACCCATATAATGATCCCCACCACAATCAGAGCGGCAGGCGGGATAATCATAAAGCCGTTATTCTCGTACCCCGTAGCGTAAAGCCCGGTCTTGGCAATGGGGTCGCCCAACACGGGGAAGCCGAACAGGGTCCCGGAGCCCAGCAATTCCCGGAAGAAACCTACAATAATGAGGATCACCCCGTAACCCAGGGCGTTGCCGATCCCGTCCAGGAAGGAGCGCCAGGGGCCGTTCCCCAGGGCAAAGGCCTCAAAGCGGCCCATAATGATACAGTTGGTGATGATCAGCCCCACAAAGACCGCCAGGGTCTTGCTGAGCTCGTAGGCAAAAGCCTTGAGTACCTGGTCTACAATGATTACCAGGGTGGCAATCACAATCAGCTGTACGATAATGCGGATCTTGGATGGGATGATGTTCCGCATGAGGGAGATCACCACGTTTCCGATCCCCAGCACGAAGATCACGGACAGGGCCATTACCACGGAAGCCTTGAGCTCTGCAGTAATCGCCAGGGCCGAACAGATCCCCAGTACCTGGATGGTGATGGGGTTGTTGTCCGCCAGCGGGTCCAGGATCAGGTTTGCATCTTTTTTGCTTAAGAGTGCCATATGCTTATTTTCTGATGGTTTGGAGATAGTCTTTGTAGAGCTTCAGGGTCTCGGAAATCATAGCGGTAATTCCGTTTCCGGTGATGGTGGCTCCTGCCAGGGCATCTACCTGGTTGTCCTCTTTGTCCTGGTTCAGGGGGTCGTTATTCCCCTTGGCCACGGCAATACCCGCATAGCGGCCATTGTCCATGATGGATTCCCCGGTAAAGTCGTCCATGAAGTAGCGGGCCTTAATGTTGGCCCCCAGGCCCGGGGTTTCCCCTTTATGGTCGAAATACACCCCCTGGACCACCATGTTTTCGTCCAGGGCGATAAAGCCCCAGATGGCATCCCAGAGCCCCTTGCCGTACATGGGGATCACATAGAAGGTCTTGCCGTCTTTCTCTCCGATCATAACCGGCAGGCTGGGGGTTTCCCCCTCCTTGGCCCGGCTGATCTGCTTCTTCATATCGATCAGGTAGGCCTCCGGGTTCTCGGAGATATCGCCGCCCTCAATCACAATTTGCTTTACGATGTATTCGGAAAAGGTCTGCTCCACCCGGTCGGTGGGGATGAAGTTCACAGCGCCCTCGTCCGTATTTTCATTAACGCCCATCGCATAGAGGATGTTCTGCTGCTTCTCGAAGCGCTCGTTCTCCTTAATGCGGGGTTTCAGCCCGGAGGCGGCGAAGGCCAGGATGGTCCCGACCACGGCTACCATTACCGCGGCGAAAAGTACTGTATAAACGTTTTTATCCGTATTCAGTGCCATAATCAGACAGTTTCAGCTTGAAGTTCTTCCATTTTACCGGCATCCGCCTGGGGCAGGATGGTGGCATTCTTAAGGCGTTTCAGACGCTTGCGGACATTGGCCCGGATCACGTAGTGGTCAATGGTGGGCGCAAAAACGTTCATCAGCAGGATGGCCAAAAATACCCCTTCCGGGTAGGCCGGGTTAAAGACGCGGATCATCACGGAAATAAAACCGATCAGGAACCCGTATATCCATTTCCCGCGATTGGTCTGGGAGCCGGTAACCGGGTCGGTAGCCATGTATACAATCCCGAAGGCCAGGCCGCCCACGATCAGGTGTTTCCAGAAATCAAAGCTCATCAGGCCGTAGAAGCGGCTGCTCTCGCCTACCCAGCCCATGTCTGCCACGCCGTTAAAGATCAGCCCCATAACCAGGGCGCCAATCACGGCGCTGAGCATGATCCGCCAGCTGGCGATCTTGCTGAAGACCAGGAAGAGCCCGCCCAACAGGATCAGGAAGGCGGAAGTTTCGCCCACGGACCCCGGGATAAACCCGAAAAACATATCGGCCGTACTGTAGGAGTAGGAGGCGTTCTGCGCCAGGGAACCCAGAATGGTTTCCCCGGAGATGGCGTCTGCCGTTCCGGTGCGTTCCACCGCCTGGTGTACCCATACCTTGTCGCCGCTCATCCAGGTGGGATAAGCAAAAAACAGGAAGGCGCGAATGGTCAGGGCCGGGTTCAGGATATTCATCCCGGTGCCCCCGAAAACCTCTTTCCCGATCACTACCCCGAAGACCACGGCCACGGCCAGCATCCACAGGGGAGTATCTACCGGTACGATCAGGGGAACCAGCATCCCGGTCACCAGGTAACCTTCCTCCACTTCGTGTCCCTTGATCACGGCAAAGATGAATTCTACCAGCAGGCCCACCCCATAGGATACAATCAGCAGGGGCAATACCTGGGTAAAGCCCAGCCAGAAGTTCTCCCAGGTCAGGAAGTTCCCGAAGAGGTCTACAGTGCGGGGGGTACCGTTGGCAGCGTCAATGGCCGCATAAAATTGGTAACCCGTGTTAAAAAAGGAGAATACCAGCACCGGCAACAGGGCCAGGATCACGGTATTCATGGTGCGTTTCAGGTCGTCTGCCCCGCGTACATGCGAACCACTGTGGGTGGTTTCGTCCGGGGTGAAGAGAAAGGTATGAAAGGCGTTGAATGCCGGCGCCATCTTCTTCCCCCGCAGACTGTGCTTGATAATGTGCAGGCGTTTCTTTAAGGTGAGTTTTTTGTGGCTCATACGATTATCCGATTTCTTTTTGGAGCAAATCCAATCCTTCGCGGATGATTTGCTGGTGCGGTTGTTTGGAGATGCAGATAAACTCGGTTAGCGCGAAATCCTCCGGCGCCACCTCATAGAGGCCCAGTTGCTCCATCTCGTCGATATCCTTGTACATGCAGGCCTTCAGCAGCTGCATGGGGTAAATGTCCATGGGGAAAACCTCCTCGTACTGCCCGGTTACCACAAAGGCGCGGTGTTCGCCGTTGGTGTTGGTGTCCAGGTCGTATTTCTTTTTCGGGCGCAACCAGGAAAAGGTCAGGGCCCGGGTATTGGAGATCTTGTTGAAAACCGGCTTGTTCCAGCCGAAGAATTCGTAGTCGTCCCCCTCGGGAATCACGCTCACAGCGTTGTTGTAGAAGCCCAGGTGGCCTTCCGGGCGGGTTTTACTGCCCGTAAGCACATCGCCGTTAATCACCCGGCAACGGGTTTCGTTCACCCCGCTCGCATAGAGGAAGGTAGAAATTTCCGCCCCGATGCGGGTGGTGTAGTATTTGGGTTGCTTTACGCAGGACCCGGCCAGGGCCACGGTGCGCTTAGGGTTAAAAATGCCGGTAAGCAGGGCTTCGCCTATAATCACCAGGTCCTGGGGGCTCACGGTCCAGACCCGCTCCCCCTTGTTGATGGGGTCAATGCGGTTGATCTGGGTCCCCACCAAACCGGCCGGGTGCGGCCCGCTAACGGTGTGGAGGGAAATGCCCTTGAGGCCGGCAAAGGGGGAATCTTCTCCCTTGCCCACGCTAACGTGCACGGTGCCCGGGGTAAGTTTCCCCAGGGCGTCCAGGGCCGCCTGTAATTCTTTTTCTTTCCCCTTCAGGGTATAGTTGATGTCTGCTGCCAGGGGGGCTGTCACGTAGGCCGAGACAAAAATGGCCTTGGGAACGGAAAGCGGGTCCGCGATCACGTCGTAGGGGCGTTGCCAGATAAAGGGCCAGCAGCCGGACTGCAGCAGAAAGGCGCGGATGGCGTCGGCATCTGCCTTGGCCACATCTACGGGTTGGTGTTTCAAAACGCGTTGCTGCTTGTCTGCCAGGATCCTCAGGGTGAGGATACGGCGGCGGGCACCCCGCTCAATCTCCACCAACTCCCCGCTAACAGGCGATACAAACTGCATTTCCGGGAAATCCTTGTTGTAAAACAGGGGTTCCCCAGCCTGGACCTCGGCGCCCTCGCGGACGGCCATTTTAGGGGTCATTCCGTGGAAATCACTCAGGTTGATCGCGTAAGTATTGCTGGAAACAGCTTGTGAAGTGGAAGGTTCTGCAGCACCGACAAGATTGATGTTCAATCCCTTTTTTATTCGGATGTCAGTAGGCATAGGATCGTAGACCTTAGATTAG
Organism: Robiginitalea aestuariiviva; assembly: GCF_029537735.1. Classification (GTDB taxonomy): domain Bacteria; phylum Bacteroidota; class Bacteroidia; order Flavobacteriales; family Flavobacteriaceae; genus Robiginitalea; species Robiginitalea aestuariiviva. The sequence goes on from NZ_JARPUQ010000001.1 coordinate 140,657, forward strand.
AAAAATACGGCGCAAAAATAACGAACAAAAGATAGTAATCATAATTATTAACCCTTTTTTTGGGCTTTATAACGATCGGAATTTCAAGGGCATGGTTTTTGTTTACCTTTGCCCGTAAATCGGGGCCTGAATGCGTTTGAAGCTTAAACAAATTCCCTTCTTTTTTGCCGTGATGGGGGCCCTGGCCCAGGTGCAGACCGAGGTGCCCGACCCCCCCCATATCAAGTCCGTGGTCTTTAAAGGCCCCACCGAGGACCAGTTCCCCATTGTACAGCTCGGGGAGCCCGTTACCCTGGAATTCGACGACCTTTCGGCCAGCGAACAGGACTATTATTATAAACTTGTACACTGCGATTACGACTGGCAGCCTTCGGCCCTGCTCAAGTCACAGTACCTGAGCGGGATGGACAACCAGCGCATTATAGATTACGGCAACAGTTACACCACCTTGCAGCCCTACTCCAATTACCGCCTGAGTATCCCCAACGCCCAGGTGGGCCTGCGGGTAAGCGGCAACTATGTACTGGAAGTTTACAACGCCTACGGGGAAATCCAGTTTTCCCGCCGCTTTGTGGTCTACCAGGACCTGGTGCAGGTGCCGGCCGTGGTACGCCGCTCCCGCGACCTGGAATACCTTACCGAGAAGCAATCCGTGCAGTTCAGCATTATTCCCAACGGCATACAACTGATCAACCCCAAGAAAGAAGTCAAGGTGGCCATCCTGCAGAATTACCACTGGCCCACCGCCCGCTATAACGTGCCGCCCCAGTTTACCATCGGGCAGGAACTGGTCTACAAATACGATGCGCAAACGGCCTTTTTCGGGGGGAACGAGTACCTGAACTTCGACTCCAGCGACCTGCGGGCACCCACGGCCGCCATCTCGCGGATTTCCATAGAAGACCTCTACCACCACTACCTCTTCCCGGACCTCTACCGCAATGACCGGGCCTACACCTATTTCCCGGATATTGACGGGGATTTCCGCATCCGCACCCTGCAGGGCAGGGACCCCAGCCGGGAGGCAGAATACACCTGGGTGCACTTTACCCTACCCTATACGGCGCTGCTCGGGCTGGACGGGGTTTACATCTACGGGAAGTTCAACAATTACGCCCTGGAGGAAGAAAACCGGATGACCTACAACGAGGAAACCGGGAATATGGAAGCTGCCCTGTTATTGAAGCAGGGGTTCTATAACTACAAGTACGTTATCGGCCGCGAAGACGGCACCGTAGAACTGAATGCCGTGGGCGGCAATTTCCACTTTACGGAAAACCAGTACCTCATTCTGGTATATTACCGGAATTTTGGGGACCTTTACGACAGCCTGATCGGAATTGGCACGGCCAATTCCCGCACCATCAGCAACTAAAGACAACCCTATCCGCATGGAAACCAAGCCGGCCAGACGCGCCTCGCGCTACAAGCTTATGTACCGCAGCAACCAGTGCCAGAACTGCGGCCACCCCCTGGACATCAGCGACCGGTACTGCCCCAATTGTTCCCAGCTGAACAGCACCAAAAAAATTACCATGCGGGACTTTGCCGAGGAGTTCTTCGGCAGCATTATCGACTACGATTCCCGCCTGTGGCGCACCATCACGGCCCTGGTACTGCGCCCCGGGCAGATCAGCCTGGATTATGTAGCCGGCAAGCGCGTCTCCTATACCAACCCCTTCCGGTTTTTACTGAGTCTGGCCGTGATCTACTTCCTGCTGCTGAACCTGGGCGGCGACCTGCAATCCCTGGACCGCTGGAATCTGGATGACCGGGTAAAAGGGGTGCCGGGCTCTCCCCTGAACTTCGAAGTGCAGGGGGATGGGGAACCCCAGCAGGCCGCGCAGGCCGTACTCGATTCCCTGCAACATACGGATGCCGGGGTAATCATGGAGCAGATTTCGGATGAGAGCCGCAAAAAAGACTCGGCCCTCATGGCCGACCCCAAAGCCTATTTTGAAGCGTCTTCGGGCGGGTTTACCTCCCGGGTATTCCGCAAGACGGATGCCTTTTACAACCTGATGCGCAGGGATACCCTCTACACCTTTGCGGATGCCGACTCCCTGTACGGACTGCCCGCCACCCGCGAGAACCGAATGAGCTTTAATGGGGCCCTGTCTCTGAAGCGCGCCCTGAGCCGCCCGGGCACCTTTTTAAGCGATCTGATCTCCCGCCTGCCCTTTGTGACCTTCTTCTTCCTGCCGGTGTTTACGGTCTTTGTCTGGGCGGTCTACATCAGGAAAAACTATACCTACACCGATAATCTCGTATTTAGCTTCCACAATCAGTCCCTCTTTTTTATCTTGCTGATAATCGGCTATTTGATGGATAGCCTCTTTGGGGTGGACATCCTTGGTTTCTGCCTGCTGGCCTTCGGGATTTATCTCTATGCGGCCATGCGCAGGTTTTACAAACAAGGACACATAAAGACCTTCCTGAAGTATGTGTTCCTCAATACGATTTTTATAATTTTAGCGACCTTTGCAGGCATCTTCGTACTGTTCTCCAGTGCGTTCACCTATTGAAGTATGATCACACAAGTCACCAAAGGCATCCGGATTTCAGTAGCTACCAGTTTTGAAGGCACCTTCTTCAAGAACTACAAGATGCACTTTGCCTTTGGCTATACCATCACCATAGAAAACCAGAGCAAGGATTCGGTGCAGCTCACCTCCCGGCACTGGAACATCTACGATGCCCTGAACGACATGGAGGTACTGGACGGGGAAGGGGTAATCGGCAAGAAACCCGTGATCCGCCCCGGGGAATCCCACACCTACAGCTCCGGCTGCCTGCTGGCTTCCCCCATTGGTGCCATGCGCGGCCATTTCAACATGGTGAACTTCTCCTCCACGGAAAAATTCCGGGTTTACATCCCGGTGTTCCGCCTCTGCGCCCCATTCGCCCTGAACTAGGGCAGGATCTTTAATTCCCTTTCGTAAGGCTGCTGCTTTTCGTACCTTTGCGCCACGTTATTAACCGCGAAACACACGAATTATGGGCAAAGGCTTTTTTCAAGTCCCGCCGGCCTACAACGAGCCGGTCAAGTCTTACGCCCCGGGCAGTCCGGAGCGCGAGGCCGTATTGAATCAATACCGCGAATACTACAACGGGAAGGCGGACATCCCCATGACCATCGGGGGGAAGGAAGTGCGTACCGGGAAGACCCGGACTATGGCGCCTCCCCACGACCACCAGCACGCCCTGGGCCAGTACCACCTGGCCTCCCGCAAGGAGGTGGACCAGGCCATCGCTTCGGCCCTGGAGGCCCGCAAAGCCTGGGCGGCCCTCCCCTGGGAACAGCGCGCAGCCGTTTTTTTAAAGGCCGCCGAGCTGCTGGCCGGGCCCTACCGCAACCGCATTAACGCGGCCACCATGCTGGCCCAGTCCAAGACCATCCACCAGGCCGAGATCGATGCCGCCTGCGAGCTGATCGACTTTTTGCGCTTTAATGTGGAGTTCATGTCCGGGATTTACAAGGACCAGCCCGAGTCTTCCGAAGGCATCTGGAACCGGGTGGAATACCGCCCGCTGGAAGGCTTCATCTATGCCATCACCCCCTTTAACTTTACCGCTATTGCCGGGAACCTGCCGGCCAGCGCTGCCATGATGGGGAATACCGTGGTCTGGAAACCCAGCGACCACCAGATCTTCTCCGCCCAGGTGATTGTGGACGTTTTCCGCGAAGCCGGCCTGCCGGACGGGGTGATCAACACCGTATTTGGCGACCCTGCCATGATTACCGACGCCGTGCTGGAGCACCCGGATTTCTCCGGCCTGCACTTTACCGGCTCTACCGAGGTGTTCCGCAACCTGTGGAAACAGATCGGGACCAATATCGGGAAATACAAGACCTACCCGCGCATTGTAGGGGAAACCGGCGGCAAGGACTTTATCCTGGCCCACCCCAGCGCCAAACCTGCACAGGTAGCCACCGCCATTACCCGGGGGGCTTTTGAATTGCAAGGCCAAAAATGCAGTGCGGCTTCCCGCGTATACCTGCCCAAATCCACCGCCCAGGACATCCTGGACCGGGTAAAGGCAGACCTGGCCACCTTCAATAAACCGGGATCCCCCGAAGACATGAGCAACTTTGTGACCGCCGTGATCCACGAAGGGGCCTTCGACAAACTGGCCAGCTTCATTGACCGCGCCAAGGCGGATGCCGAGGCCGAGATCATAGCCGGGAGCGGGTACGATAAATCCGTGGGCTACTTTATTGAGCCCACCGTGATCCTGACCACGGACCCGCACTACGTAACCATGGAAACGGAGCTCTTCGGGCCCGTGGTTACCGTATACGTGTACGAAGATGCGGATTGGGAAGCCACCCTGCAACTGGTGGACCAGACCTCCGAATACGCCCTGACCGGGGCGGTGATCTCCACGGACCGCTATGCCATCAGCCAGGCTACGGAAGCCCTGCAGGATTGCGCGGGTAACTTCTACATCAACGACAAACCCACGGGTGCTGTGGTGGGGCAACAGCCTTTTGGCGGGGCCCGGGCCTCCGGAACCAACGACAAGGCCGGGTCTGCCCAGAACCTGCTGCGCTGGGTATCCCCGCGTTTGATTAAGGAAACCTTTGTGACCCCGGAAGACTATCGCTACCCCTTCCTGGGGTAACCCGGGATTACCACACTAAAAAGCCCTGCCCTAGCGGGGCTTTTTCTTTTGGGCGGCAGCGGGGAGGAAGACCACCTTTTTGGTTTCGAAAAAAGGTTCCTCAAACAGGTCGGAGAGGTGGGTAATGCGGGCCTGTGGAAATGCTGCCAGTTCTTCGGACAGGTCCCCGCCCTTCAGGTAATAGGTGCCGCCCAGGGGCGGACCGGAACCATCTGTACGCAACCGGCCATAGGTCCAGCGCACAAACGTGGGCATGGCCGCCACCGCCCGGCTCACGATATAATCGAAGCGCTCCTCCATCTGTTCGGCCCGTACCTGCCGGGCGGTGGCGTTGGGTAGCCCCAGGCCGGCAATAACCTCCTGCACCACCCCGATTTTCTTGGCGATGGCATCCACCAGGGTAAACTGGGTATCGGGAAACAGCACCGCCAGGGGAATGCCCGGAAACCCGCCTCCGGTGCCCACGTCCAGCACGGAAGCGCCCGGCTCAAAGTTGTGGACCCTGGCAATTGCCAGGGAATGCAGCACATGGCGGAGGTATAACTCGTCGATGTCTTTTCGGGATACCACGTTGATTTTCTGGTTCCAATCCTGATAGAGGGCCTCCATCTTCACGATCTGCTCCCGCTGGAGATCGGACAATTCCGGGAAGTATTTAAAAACGATTTCCGCCGTCATGCGTATATTTGTAAATATTGCAAAAATAATCCTTTAACCGGGTTCCCCCACCAGGGGCCCACCCAATTGAGAATGCCGCCTGTAAACAGGCACCCCGAGTTATGCAGAAACCTACCATCAGATTCCCCCGAACCGAAAGCCCGAAATTCTTTAAGACCCTCAACCAGAGGGTGAATGCGTATTTCCGGGAAAACAACCTGAAAAAAACAGGGAACTGGAAGTTGTACCTGAAATCCGCCGTGATGTTCGGCATCTTCCTGACCCCTTACTTCCTGATCCTCACCATGGGGTGGCCCAACTGGGCCAACCTGCTGCTTACCGTCCTGATGGGCGTGGGCATGGCCGGGGTTGGGATGAACGTGATGCACGACGGCAACCACGGCAGTTTTTCCTCCCGTTCCTGGGTAAACAAACTCATGGGCGGCAGTATCTATATCCTGGCCGGGAATGTCTATAACTGGCAGGTGCAGCACAACGTCCTGCACCACACCTACACCAACATCCACGAGCACGACGAGGACATTGAGGCCCGCGGCCTGTTCCGCTTTTCCAAGCACGCCCGCTGGCGCCGCATCCACCGCTTCCAGCACCTGTACTCCGTATTCTTTTACGGGCTGCTGACCCTGAACTGGGCCATCACCTCGGACTTTAAGCAGATGGTGCGGTACACCCGCCGCAAACTGGCCTACGGAAAATTTCCGAACCCCATCGTAAACTGGAGCGTGCTGGTAATCACCAAGCTGATCTATATAGGTATCTGGATCGTGATTCCGCTGGCGGTACTGCACATCGCCTGGTGGAAGGTGCTGATCGGTTTCTTTGTGATGCACTACGTTGCCGGGCTTATTTTGAGTATCGTCTTCCAGCTGGCCCACGTGGTAGACCACGCGGACATGCCCCTGCCCGAAGAAGACGGCAGCATGAAGAACAGCTGGGCCATCCACCAGTTGCGCACCACCGTGAACTTCGGCACCCGCAACCGCCTGGTGAACTGGTTTACCGGGGGGCTCAACCACCAGGTAGAGCACCATATCTTCCCGAACATCAGCCACGTCCACTACACAAAAATTGCCAAAATTGTGAAAGAGACGGCGGCGGAATTCAATTTGCCCTATAACGAATACAAGACCACGCGAAAAGCCATACTTTCGCACTTCAAACAGTTAAGGGACCTGGGGCAGCAACCCGGGCTCCAGCACACCTAAAAGCCGACCCATACCATGAATGCCTTCCTCTCCGACCGGATCAACGCCATGTCCACTTCGGCCACCCTCGCTATGGCCGCCAAGGCCCGCGAATTGCGGCAAGAAGGACGTGACATCATAGGCCTAAGCCTGGGTGAACCGGATTTCAACATCCCGGATTTCATCAAGGATGCCGCCAAGGTGGCCATCGATGAAAACTATAGCAGTTATTCGCCTGTGGACGGGTACGGAGACCTGAAGGCCGCCATCGCGCGGAAATTCAAGCGGGACAACGGTCTGGAATACGGCCTGGACCAGATTGTAGTTTCCACAGGGGCCAAGCAATCCCTGGCCAATGTGGCCATGGTGATGCTCAACCAGGGAGACGAGGTGATTCTGCCTGCCCCCTACTGGGTAAGCTACAGCGACATTGTGAAGCTGGCCGAAGGGGTGCCGGTAGAGGTGCCCACGGGAATTGAATCGGACTTTAAGATGACCCCGGAGCAATTGCGGGCGGCCATTACCCCCAAAACGAAGATGCTCTGGTTCAGCTCGCCCTGCAACCCCAGCGGTTCCGTTTACAGCGAAGCAGAACTGCGGGGCCTGGCCGAAGTGCTGCAGGACCACCCCGGCATCTTTGTGGTTTCGGACGAGATTTACGAGCACATCAACTTCCGGGGCGGGCATGTGAGTATTGCCGCCCAGCCTGGCATGTACGAGCGCACCATCACCGTAAACGGAGTCTCCAAAGCCTACGCCATGACCGGATGGCGGATCGGGTTTATCGGCGCCCCGGCCTGGATTGCCAAGGCCTGCACCAAATTCCAGGGGCAGATCACCAGCGGGGCCAACGCCATTGCGCAACGGGCCACCATTGCCGCCCTGGACGCGCCCCTGGAGAAGATCCGCTTTATGATCGATAAATTCCACGAGCGGCGCGACCTGATCCTGGACCTGCTGGGCGAAATCCCCGGCTTCCGCCTCAATGTACCGGAAGGCGCGTTCTACGTATTCCCGGATATCTCGGAGTATTTTGGAAAAACCGTGAAAGGGAAGACCATTGGTAACGCTTCGGACCTGGCTATGTTCCTGCTGGAAGAGGCCAATGTGGCCACCGTGACCGGCGAAGCTTTTGGCAACCCCAACTGCATCCGCATTTCCTACGCCGCTTCGGAGGATGAGATCCGCGAGGCCGTGCGCCGCATGAAGGAAGCCCTGACGTAAGCATTACCATCCGTCTGGGTTACATATGATCCCTGGTTAACACTTCCCATGGTGGTCTGAACCTGGAAAGCAATGTAGGTTTGCTCCGGGAGGAAGAACCGTTTCGCAACAAAGAGAAAGTAGCCCTATATCAGGTACGCCTCCAGAAGGCGGGGGTCAGCAGGATCAGCACGGTAAAGAGCTCCAGCCGGCCGGCCAGCATCAGGAAGGAACACCATAATTTAGCTGCCCCGGGCAGTCCGCTGAAGTTATTTAAGGGGCTCAGGCTCCCGAATGCCGGGCCCACGTTGCCCAGGGCCGAGGCTGCCCCGCCAATGGCGGAAACAAAATCCAGCCCGAAGAGCCCCAGCACAAATGCCCCGATAATAAACAACAGCATGTAGAGCACAAAGAAGGCGATGATGTTGTAAACGATGTGTTCGGATACGGTCTTGTTGTTAAATCGCACAGGGATAATGGCACTCGGGTGCAGGGTGCGCTTAAATTCCAGCAGGCCGTTTTTGATGATCAGGATGTGGCGCATCACCTTGATGCCCCCGGCGGTGGATCCCGCCGACCCCCCGGCAAACATGAGCCCGAAGAAAAAGATGGTCAGGAAAGGGGTCCAGGCCGTAAAATCTGCCGAGACAAAACCTGTGGTGGTCACTACGGCCACCACCTGGAACAGGCCGTGGCGAAAGGCGCTTTCTGCTGCCCCGTATACCTGGGGGTGGTAATCATCCACCGGCACCTCGGCACGGAAAAGGACCACCAGCCCTACCATTACAGCAAAAAGGGCGATATAGATCCCGTAGTAGCGAAACTCTTCGTCCATCAGGATCTTCTGCACCTTGCCTTTAAAGGCGAAATAGCTCAATACAAAATTGGACCCCGCCAGAAACATAAACAGGATGATGATGTACTGAATCAGGGGTTGGTCATTCCAATAGGCCACGCTGGCGTTTTTGGTAGAAAAGCCCCCGGTGGAAAGCGTAGCCAGGGCGTGGTTCATCGCATCGAAAAAGGACATCCCGGCCAGTTTCAGCAACAGGGTTTCGGCCACCGTATACCCTACATAGATGTACCACAGCCGCTTGGCCGTATCGGTAATGCGCGGGTGGAGTTTATCCCCGGCCGGGCCCGGGGCCTCGGCGGCAAAGAGCTGCATCCCGCCAATCCCCAGCAGGGGAAGGATGGCAATGGCCAGCACAATGATTCCCATCCCGCCAATCCAGTGGGTGAGGCTGCGCCAGAATAAAATCCCCTTGGGCAGCACCTCGATATCGTTCAGGATGGATGCCCCCGTGGTGGTGTAGCCGCTTACCGTCTCAAAGAGGGCATCCACCACGTTGGGGATGGCCCCTGAAAACAGGTAGGGCAGTACCCCGGAAACGGACATGACCACCCAGCCCAGGGTTACGATCATATACCCTTCCTTGCGTTTAACCTCCTTGCGGTGGCCGCGGGTAACGTACATGGCCGTAGTCCCGGCAAAAAGGGTGGTAATGGAAGCCAGGGCAATGTTATAGGTGACCCCGTCCTGATATATGCCGCTCACCAGGGCAGCAATAAGCATAAACCCCCCGTTGATGAGCAACAACATGCCCATCAGGTGTACAATGATACGGGTGTTCAGGGTCATATTACAGGAATAGCTTTTCTACCTTGTGGATGGCGCTGGGCAGGCAACAGACCACTACCCGGTCTCCGCTGGTAATGCGGAAATCCCCCAGGGCAATGATGCCTTCGCCGTCGCGGATCACCCCGCCAATGATGGCTTCCCGCGGGAAATCCAGTTCGCGGATTACGGCCCCGTTCACTTCGGAAGAGGGGTTCACCACAAATTCCAGGATCTCCGCATTGAGGTTGTTCAGGCGGGTCAGGGCCACCACCTCCCCTTTACGGATGTGGCGGAAGATGTTGTTGGCCGCCAGGAGCTTTTTGTTGATCAGGGTATCTACCCCAATGGAATGGGAAAGCTGAAAGTAGTCCATGTTCTCCACCAGGGCAATAGTCTTTTTGATATTCTTGGACTTGGCCACCAGGCAGGACATGATATTGGTCTCGGAATTTCCGGTAACCGCAATAAAAGCATCCATGGAATCCAGGGATTCCTCCTCCAGCAATTCCACGTTGCGGCAGTCCCCGTTTATGACCAGGGCATTGGGCAACAGGTCTGCCACCTCGAAGGCCTTGTTCTTATCCTTTTCGATGATCTTGACGTTAAAGCGCTTCTCGCAGAGTTCCCGCGCCGCCTTAACGCCTACCTTGCTGCCGCCCAGGATCATGACGTTGCGGATGTCTTCCTTCTTCTTTCCGGTAAGTTTGTAGAGTTCGTCCACCCCCTTGCGGTCGGTAATAAAGTAGATCTGGTCTTCCTCCCGGAAGACGGTATCCCCCCGGGGGATAAGCGTATACTGGGTGCCCCGGCGCTGCAGGGCAATGGGCATAAAGTGCAGTTCCGGAAGGATGCGGGCGGCCTCCTTCACCATCTTCCCCACAAAGGGGGCCGTGCGCGGCAGGGATACCCCTACCATGATCAGGCGGCCGTCGTCAAACTCATAGGTATCGTTAAAGGCAGACTGGTTCAGCAGCAACTGGATTTCCGTAGCGGCCAGTTCTTCCGGGGAAATCAGCTCGTCGATGCCCAACTGGGAGAAACGGATCAGCTCCCGGTATTCCACGAATTCGGTATTGGAGATCCGGGCAATGGTCCGGCGCGAACCCAGTTGTTTGGCCAGCATGCAAAGGGTAAGGTTGGTGGTTTCCGAAGAGGTTACCCCGATCACCAAATCCGACCCGGTTACCCGGGCTTCCTTCAGAACCGAAATACTGGTGGCGTCACCTTTCAGGACACGGATATCCAGGTGGCCTTCCGCATAGGAAAGACTCTCTTTGTCCGTGTCGATCAGAGTAATGTCCTGGGATTCGTAAGATAGCAGCTTGGCGAGATGGAAACCGACCTCCCCGGCCCCTGCGATGATAATCTTCATTCAAAATTGAGTTGGTTCCGGTCGGGTTGCGAATGCCCCAGGCCGGAAGCGTCAGGCACGCGGGTCAAAATTACGCAAATTTATGATTCCCCGGCGTGTAGCCTGCCGGAAATACCCGCACCGGTATCCGGCGCTCCTTCCCTGTGCATGTCGTATCTTTGCAGCCAAAACGAGGCCGCCGATGAGCAGGGACATATTACCGTACAAGGATTCCGAACTGGGGAAAAAACAACAGGTCCGCCAGATGTTCGATACCATTTCGGGCAATTACGACGGGCTGAACCGGGTGATTACCCTGGGGCTGGACCAGGGGTGGCGCCGCCGGCTGGTGCGCCTGGTTAGCCAAAACAACCCCCGGGATGTGCTGGATATCGCTACCGGCACCGGAGACCTGGCCCTGGCCCTGGCCAAGGCCGGCGCCACCCGCGTGGTGGGCCTGGACCTGGCGCCTGGTATGCTGGAGGTGGGGCGGAAAAAAGTGACCCGGCAGGGGCTGGATGCCCGGGTGGAAATGGTGGAGGGCGACAGCGAAGCCCTGGAATTCCCGGATGCCTCCTTCGATGCCGTTACCGTGGCCTTCGGGGTGCGGAATTTTGAAAACCTGGAAAAAGGCCTGGCGGAAATCTACCGGGTGCTGCGCCCTGGGGGTACCCTGGCCATCCTGGAGACCTCCGTCCCCGAAAAGCAACCCTTCCGCTGGGGGTACCAGCTCTACGGCCGCTACCTGCTGCCCCGGATCGGGAAATGGTTCTCCCGTGACGGTTCGGCCTACGCCTACCTTTCCGAATCCGCAGCCGCCTTTCCCTATGGCCAGCGCTTCAACAATATTTTGGGAAAAATCGGGTTTATAGGTATGAAACACCGGCCCCAGACATTCGGGGTTGCTGCCATATATGTTGCCACAAAATAAGGCTATGACCAAAATCGTTTCGCTCTGTTGCGCCCTGCTCCTGGCACAGGGGCTGTTTGCGCAATTCAACGAGGACCCCATCCTGAACCTGCAGAGCGAAGACGAAAAATTCCTCAACTGGGGGTATTACCTGGGGTTTAACCAATACGATTTTAAATTCACCTACCGCAACGACCTGCCCGAGGTGCTGGTGGATAAATCCATCGGCTTTAACGTGGGGCTGATCGGGGAGTTGCGCCTGAATGAATTCCTGGACGTGCGTTTTGAACCCGGCCTGTTCTATACCAGCCGCCTGCTGGGCTTTCCCGGATTCGATAACCAGACGGACGCCCTCAGGGAGGTGAAATCCACCTACATCAGCTTCCCGCTCCTTCTCAAGGTTAGTGCCCGCCGGCTGGGCAATTGGAAACCCTTTGTGATCGGAGGCGGCAGCATGGCCCTGAACCTGGGCTCCAACGAGGATTCCCTGGACGACAACAGCAGTGGCAATTTCCGGATGAAGCAACAGGTCTTCAACTACGAACTGGGCTTCGGGATCGATTTTTACCTGGAGTACTTCAAGTTTTCCCCATCCATCCGCGGGGTGTTTGCCATCACGGACGAACTGGTACCGGATACGGACCCCAACAGCCCCTGGACAGGCAACATCAATGCCATGCACACGCGCGGCATCTTCGTGAATTTCACCTTTGAATAAGCCTCAGGCTTTCCTTTTGATTTCGTAGAGCAGGATAGCCCCGGCCGTGGCCACATTCAGGCTTTCCGCCTGCCCGAAAGCGGGAACGCAGACCACCTGGTCCAGCAAGGCCCGCACCGGCGCGGATACCCCGTGGGACTCGCTCCCCAGCACCAGCACCCCCTTGTCCGGTAAAGTAACCGAGGCTGCCGGGGCGCCCTCCATACTGGCGCCGAACAGCGGCAGGCCACTCTGGGGCAGGACCTCCTCCAGCGGCAGGTAATGCACCCCTACCCGGGCCAGGGAGCCCATGGTGGCCTGCAGCACCTTGGGGTTAAAACAGTCTACGGTGTCCGGGCTGCAAACCAGCTCGCGGATACCAAACCAGTCGCACAGGCGGATCAGGGTGCCCAGGTTGCCCGGGTCCCGCACCCCGTCCAGGGCCAGTACCCAGCCGCTCCAGGCCGGCGGGTGCAACTCCGGGATATGGAAGACCCCCAGGGTGCGGTTGGGTTGCACCAGGGCGCTCATTTTCTGGAGTTCCGCCCCGGTAACGGCCTCGGCCCCCGCCAGCAGGTCCGGTTCGGTGCTGTAGATACGGTAGGGTTCCAGGCCTCCTTCCAACAGTTCCGAAACCACCTTGACCCCCTCGGCCAGGAACAGGCCGTGCCGGGTTCGGTACTTTTTTTGATGCAGGCTACGTATAAGCTTTAAATCGTTTTTGGCAACCATCCAAATAGTTTAATTTTGAGCGATATGAAGGTCTGTGGCCGCATGGCGGGGATCCCCCCAAAAATAGGATTATTCTTGCTGGGGATCAGCATTTGTTCCTGCAATGCCCTGAAACGGGTGGAGGACGATCAACTCCTGCTCACCGATTACGCCATTTACGCAGACAGCACCCGGGTAACGGACGCAGACGTGAACAGCCTGGTGCTGCAAAAACCCAACAGCCGCGTACTGGGCTTTCCCCTTCGCCTGCACCTGTACAACCTGGCAAAAAAAGATGCGGACTCTTCCTTCCAGGCCTGGCTGCACCGCAAGGAAGGACGGGAAGCACGCCTGGAGCGCCTGCTCTCCCGCAAGCAGGTGGGCCGCCTGGGCGAATCCTTCCTGGTGAGCGGGTACAGCCAGTGGCTTAAGCGGGTAGGCGAAGCCCCCGTGGTGGTGGATACCGCCCGCATTGAGCGCAGCCTGAGACGGCTGGGCGCCTACTACTACAACCGCGGGTATTTTGATTACAGCACCCGTTTTGAAGTGGACAGCACGGGTCGCAAACGGGCCCGCACCCGCTACCTGATTGACCTGGGCGAACCCTACACCATCGATTCCCTGGACCACGACATTGCCTCCCCGGCCCTGGATTCCCTGTACCGCCTGCACCGCAGCGGCAGCCAGGTGCAAACCGGCGACCGCTACGACCTGGACCACTTTACCCGGGAACGCGAACGCCTGACCGCCATCTTCCGGAATTCGGGGGTCTGGAATTTCCAGGAGAGCTCCATTACCTTTCTGATCCTGCGGGATACCCTGACTTCGGACCAGGAAATGGAGGTGACCCTGAATGTGGAAAACCTCCGAAGCCGCGGAGACAGCGCCGCCACCTCCTCGGAGTACCGCATCCACCGGATGGGCAACATCAACATCTACCCGGACCACAATTACCTGCAACAGGGCCAGCCCATGGACACCCTGCACTTCGATAATTACATCTTCCACTACAACGGGAAGCTGCGCTACCGCCCCCAGGCCATTACCGAAGCGATCTTCCTGCAACAGGACAGCGTATACCGGGACATCGACCGGCTTCGCACCTACCGCAAAATTGCCAGCCTGAACACCTTCCGGTACCCCAATATCGAGCTGCTGGAGGCGCCGGGGGACCGGCTGGATGCCAACATCTACCTGAGCGCCCGGCCCAAGAATTCCCTGAGCGTGGATTTTGACCTGACCCACTCCAACATCCGCCGGGTGGGGGTGGGCCTTGGGGCTGCCCTGATTACCCGGAACGTCTTTAACGGGGCCGAAACCCTGAGCCTTTCGGCCAACGGAAGCTTCGGGCTGCTGAGCGAAGATGCCCTGGGCGAGGATTTCTTCTCCGAAATCAGCGGGGAGATCAACCTGACCTTCCCCCGCATCTGGATGCTGCCCTTTGTGAACACCCGCAAAATCATCCCCTTCTACATGTTGCCCCAGACCCGGGTGCGCCTGGGGACCAGTTTCCAGAAGAACCTGGGGTTGGACAAGCAGACCTTCAATTCCATCCTGGGGTATAACTGGCAACCGGACGACTTTCGCCGCAACCAGTTTGAACTCCTGAACGTAGAGTTTGTGCGGAACGTAAACGACAACCGCTTCTTTAATGTCTATCGCAGTACCTACCAGCGCCTGGACAATGTGGCAGAGGCCTATGAGGGAAACCCGGCTACCGCGGGCTTCTTCGAGGCCACGGACGACCCGGCAGACCCCCTTCGCCTGAGCATCCCCGAAGGCACCACCGGCTTTACCCGGGCCATCCTGGAAGAAGGGCTGGCGCCCGTGGGCTCCACCGCCTATACGGAGGTTTTCCGGGTGGAGGAGCGGCGGCGGCGCCTGACCGAAAACAACCTTATTTTTACTTCCAACTATACCTTTACCAAAAACACCAAGGCAGACATTAACGACAACAGCTTCTACCAGTTGCGGTGGAAGATCGAAAGCGCAGGCAACCTGCTCTCGGGCCTTTCCCGCCTTCTTTCCTTCGAACAAAACGACGCGGGCGAACGCCTGGTGTTCGGGGTGCCCTACTCCCAGTATGTAAAAACGGAGGTAGACTTTATCCGCCACTGGGAAACGGTGCCGGGCAGCGTGCTGGCCTTCCGGGCCTTTACCGGCCTGGCCGTGCCCTACGGCAATTCCGGAGACATCCCCTTCGTGCGGTCCTACTTTGCAGGCGGGTCCAACGACAACCGGGCCTGGTTCCCCTATACCCTGGGGCCGGGAAGCACCCGCAACCTGAACGACTTTAACGAAGCCAACTTCAAAATCGCCCTGAACCTGGAGTACCGTTTCCCCTTGGTGGGGAACCTGAAAGGCGCCCTCTTTGGCGACCTGGGCAACATCTGGAACCTCTGGGACAACGAAGATGACCCCGCGGCCACCTTTTCCGGCATCAGTTCCCTTCGCGATATCGCCCTGGGTACGGGGTTTGGGCTGCGGTACGATTTCACCTATTTCGTCTTCCGGGCAGACCTGGGGTTCAAGACCTACAACCCGGCCGACCCGCTGTCCGACCGTTGGTTCCGGTCTTATAATTTTGCCAACTCCGTACTGCAGATCGGAATTAATTACCCGTTTTAAAACGGATATTATTACTTTTGTCGCAGCAATTATCTAACCAAGAAATCCATACATATGGCCCATTCCATTAAACCGGGCGTAGCCACCGGAGACGAAGTGCAGGCGATTTTCCAATACGCAAAGGAAAAAGGTTTCGCCCTTCCCGCCGTAAACGTGATCGGCTCGGACACCATTAACGGCGTCATGGAAACCGCCGCCGCCCTGAAGGCGCCGGTCATTATACAGTTCTCCAACGGGGGAGCTCAATTCAACGCAGGCAAAGGCCTGTCTAACGAGAATCAGCGCGCTGCCATCCTGGGGGCCGTGGCCGGGGCCAAACACGTGCACCAGCTGGCCGAGGCCTACGGGGCCACCGTGATCCTGCATACGGATCACTGCGCCAAGAAGCTGCTGCCCTGGATTGACGGGCTCCTGGACGCCAGCGAAGAGCATTTTAACGCTACCGGAAAGCCCCTGTTCTCTTCCCATATGATTGACCTTTCGGAGGAACCCATTGAGGAAAACATCGAGATCTGCAAGGAGTACCTGGCCCGAATGAGCAAAATGAACATGACCCTGGAAATTGAACTCGGGATCACCGGGGGAGAGGAAGACGGGGTAGACAATACCGATGTGGACGATTCCAAACTCTATACCCAGCCCGAGGAAGTGGCCTATGCGTACGAGGAACTCTCCAAGGTGAGCCACCGCTTTACCATTGCGGCGGCCTTCGGGAACGTCCATGGGGTTTACAAGCCGGGGAACGTGAAACTCACGCCTAAAATCCTGAAGAACTCTCAGGAGTACATCAGCGAGAAATACGGGGTGGGCCACAACCACATCGACTTCGTATTCCACGGCGGTTCCGGGTCTACCCTGGAGGAAATCCGGGAAGCCATCTCCTACGGGGTCATCAAAATGAACATCGATACGGACCTGCAATACGCCTTTACCACCGGCGTGCGGGACTATATGAAGGACAAGGGGGCCTACCTGCAGGCGCAGATCGGGAACCCGGAAGGGGCAGACCAGCCCAACAAGAAATACTACGACCCCAGGGTCTGGCTGCGCGAGGGCGAAAAAACCTTTGTGGAGCGGCTGAAGAAAGCCTTCGAAGACCTGAACAACGTTCATACCCTCTAAGCGGAGGGCGCTCAACCAAATTTCCAAACTATGTCGTCCTGGTTTAAACGCAAAGAGAAGGGAATACAAACGGCCACCGAAGAGAAGAAAGACACCCCCAAGGGCCTGTGGTACAAATCCCCCACCGGCAAGATTGTGGAGTCCGAGGAACTCGCGCGCAACTTTTATGTAAGCCCTGAAGACGATTACCACGTCCGCATCGGCAGCAAGGAGTACTTCTCCATCCTCTTTGACGACAATACCTTTAAGGAACTCGACGCCAAGGTTTCTTCCAAAGACCCGCTGAAGTTCGAAGACACCAAAAAGTATTCGGACCGCCTCAAGGCTGCCGAGAAGAAAACCGGCCTGAAAGATGCCGTACGCACCGCCGTGGGCCCTTCCATGGGCAAGGACCTGGTTATTGCCTGTATGGATTTTGCCTTTATCGGGGGCTCCATGGGTAGCGTGGTCGGGGAAAAAATAGCCCGGGCCATCGATTATGCCGTCGCGCACAACCTGCCCTTTGTGATGATTTCAAAATCCGGGGGTGCGCGCATGATGGAAGCTGCCCTTTCGCTGATGCAGCTGGCCAAGACCTCGGCCAAGCTGGCGCAGCTGGCCGAAGCCGGACTACCGTATATTTCCCTGTGTACGGACCCCACTACCGGGGGTACCACCGCTTCCTATGCCATGCTGGGAGATATCAACATTGCAGAACCGGGTGCCCTGATCGGGTTTGCCGGCCCCCGCGTAGTTAAGGAAGCTACCGGGAAAGACCTGCCTCCGGGCTTCCAGACCGCCGAATTTGTACAGGAACACGGTTTTTTGGACTTTATCGTTCACCGGAAAGACCTGAAACAAAAGATCAACCTCTATCTGGACCTGATCCAGAACCAACCCCTGCGCCAGCCGGCCGAGGCCGAATAAAGCGCAGCTTTCAATACCAAAACCCCGGACCTGACGGCCCGGGGTTTTTTCTTGGGATACTCCAATGATCAGGGACGCATACGCCGCCGCAGTTGTACGGTCTCCACGGTCCCGTCCGCGCGGGTAAGCTCGCCAAAGGCATCACAGCTGCCATCCCCGAAATCCAGGCTGGCCGTGGCTTCATTCCGTTGAATTTCCAGCACCCCGCTCACAAGAAAGCGGCAGCTGGCTTCCCGGCGCAGGGGCTCCAATACCGTCCGGCTAAAGGTATTCCCCAGGGGGCCGGTGAAGGACTGGCTGCCCGTAATCAGGAAGACATTGTCTCCCCAGAACCCACTGCCAAAGCCTTCGACCCATTCGCGGGTGCGGTTCCCGTTCCAGGTAGCCGTCTGCCCGTCGGGCCAGGTGGCCGCAAAACCGGATTGTACCTCGGACTGGGGGTTACCCTGCCCGTTGTCCAGCACCCGCAGTACATGGGCCCCGCCTTCCACGGCAATGCCATTGAAGGTGAAGTCCGCGAGGGAAAGCTCGAAGGTGCGGGAAGCCGCTTCGGGGTTGCGGGCAAACTCCAGGGTCAGGATGCCGGTCAGGACATTGCCATTGGGCATCTCGCACCCTTCCCCGAAGTCCACGGTGCGGGTTACGGTGGTTTCGGTACGCACGGTGGTTACCGTGGCGCAATCCGGGATCAGACCCGCAAAGGCAGGGCCTTTCCCCGAGGCAGACATCTCGTCTTCATAGACTTCCTCCCCCAGGTTCACGAGTTCTTCCGAAATCCATTCGGATTCATCGGCCTGCAAGAGTACGGCTGTGTCCAGGGACTCGCCGGTTTCGGCCAGGTCCGTGGTTTCGGCTTCCTTTTCACAGGAAACCAGGGCAAAGGCGGCTACCCCCAGAAGGGCCAGCCGGCGCAAAGAAATTTGAGGCGTTTTCATAAGAATGCAATTTTTTTGTTAACATTCCTTTGACACCCTGTGGGGTTCAAAGGTTTAATGGACTGAAATAATCCCCTGATCCCGAAGGGACAATAAAAAATAATACTATCTTTGCAGCCTGATTGGAAACCTCCGGTCATTACGGACGCAAGGTGCGTCCGGATACATAAAAATCATTTACAACAATATTGGCATGTATTTAACCAAAGAAAACAAAGCCGAAATTTTCAAGAAATTCGGCGGAGCTGAAAGCAACACCGGGTCTACTGAAGGGCAGATCGCCCTTTTCACCACCCGGATTAACCACCTCACCGGCCACCTGAAGAAGAACCAGAAGGACTTCAACACCGAGCGGGCCCTGGTGAAACTGGTAGGAAAGCGCCGCAGCCTCCTGGATTACCTCAAGAAGAAGGATATCGAGAAGTACCGTGCGCTCATCAAAGAGCTGAACATCAGAAAATAAGCATTTCAGGGGAGCCTTCGGGTTCCCCTGTTTTGTATATTGGCGGCCGTGAGGCCCCCACCCTACAAGCCCTTAATCGCTAAGGCAAACTTAAAAAGCTTACTTCCGGCTTTTCATTGGTCTGACCCACACAACAACACAACCCTGACCGTCCGGTAAGACGGTAGACCATTGTTTAATTTTTACCTCAGGGTAACAATACCATTTTATGATTCCAAACGTATACAAAGAGGTCATTGACCTTGGTGACGGTAGGGAGATCTCTATCGAAACCGGAAAACTGGCCAAACAGGCCCATGGATCCGTGGTGGTACAATCCGGCAAATGTATGCTGCTGTGTACCGTGGTTTCCAACTACAAAGCTTCTGACGTGGATTTCCTCCCCCTTACGGTGGATTACCGCGAAAAATTTCACGCTTCCGGGCGTTACCCCGGTGGTTTCTTTAAGCGGGAGGCCCGCCCCAGCACCGGCGAGATCCTGGTGATGCGCCTGGTAGACCGGGTTCTGCGCCCCCTCTTCCCCAAGGACTATCACTCCGAAACCCAGGTGATGATCCAGTTGATGTCCCACGACGAGGACGTGATGCCGGACGCCATGGCCGGATTGGCCGCCTCTGCGGCCATCCAGCTCTCCGACTTCCCCTTTGAGTGCCCCATTTCCGAGGTACGTGTGGGTCGCGTGAACGGAGAACTGGTCATTAACCCCACCCGCACCCAGCTGGAAGAATCCGACATCGACATGGTGATCGGGGCCTCCGCGGATTCCGTGATGATGGTGGAAGGCGAGATGGGCGAAATTTCCGAAGAGGAAATGACCGAAGCCATCAAATTTGCCCACGAGGCCATCAAAGTACAAATCGAAGCCCAGGTACGCCTGGCCGAGGCCGTTGGCCGTAAGGAAGTGCGCGAATATGACACCGCTGCCGAAGATGAAGCCCTGGAGAAGAAGATCTACGACATGGCCTACGATAAGGTGTACGCCATTGCCCAGGCCGGTTCCTCCAAGCAGGAACGCAGCGCGGCTTTCAGCGAGCTGAAGGAGGAGATCACTGCCAGCTTCAGCGAAGAAGAGCAAGAGCAGTACGGCGACCTGATCAGCAAATATTTCTACAAGGCCGAGAAGGCCGCCATCCGCAACCTGACCCTGAATGAAGGGAAGCGCCTGGATGGCCGGAAGACCGACGAAATCCGCCCCATCTGGTGCGAGGTGGACTACCTCCCCTCCACCCACGGATCTGCCGTCTTTACCCGGGGTGAAACCCAGGCCCTGGCAACCGTAACCCTGGGGACGTCCCGCGAGGCCAATATCATCGACATGCCTTCCTTTGAAGGGGAAGAGCGCTTCTACCTCCACTACAACTTCCCGCCCTTCTCCACTGGGGAGGCCCGCCCCATCCGGGGGACTTCCCGCCGCGAGATCGGACACGGAAACCTGGCCCAGCGGGCGCTTTCCCGCATGGTGCCGGAAGATTGCCCGTATACCGTACGGGTGGTTTCCGAAGTCCTGGAAAGTAATGGCTCCTCTTCCATGGCCACCGTATGTGCGGGAACCATGGCACTGATGGATGCCGGGGTACAACTTCAGAAGCCGGTATCCGGGATCGCCATGGGGCTGATCTCCGACGCCGAAACCGGAAAGTACGCCGTCCTGTCCGACATCCTGGGAGATGAAGACCACCTGGGGGATATGGACTTTAAAGTAACGGGTACTGCAGACGGGATTACCGCCTGCCAGATGGATATCAAGATCAAGGGCCTGTCCTATGAAATCCTGATTAAAGCCCTGAAACAGGCGCGCGATGGCCGCCTGCACATCCTGTCCAAACTCACCGAAACCATTGCCGGGCCGCGCGAGGACGTAAAACCGCACGCCCCCAAGATGGTAACCCGTATTATCCCGAACGAGTACATCGGTGCCGTGATCGGAAAAGGCGGGGA
Organism: Robiginitalea aestuariiviva; assembly: GCF_029537735.1. Lineage (GTDB taxonomy): Bacteria > Bacteroidota > Bacteroidia > Flavobacteriales > Flavobacteriaceae > Robiginitalea > Robiginitalea aestuariiviva. The sequence continues at coordinate 161,630 of NZ_JARPUQ010000001.1, forward strand.
AGTGATCCAGGAACTGCAGAAGACCACCAAGACCACGATTGTAATCAACGAAGACCCTGCTACCGGCGAGGGCATCGTGGAGATCCTGGGGACCGACCAGGACGGTATCGACGCCGTACTGGCCAAGATCGACTCCATCATGTTCGTACCCGAAGAGGGCAGCGTATACGAAGTGAAGGTGATCAAGATCCTGGAATTCGGAGCCGTGGTGGAATATCTGGATGCGCCGGGGAACGAAATCCTGCTGCACGTATCGGAACTCGCCTGGGAGCGGACCGAAAACGTAGAGGATGCCGTTCAGATGGGCGATGTCTTTGATGTGAAATATATGGGAATTGACCCGCGTACCCGCAAGGAGCGCGTGTCGCGCCGCGTGTTGCTGCCCAAGCCGGAAGGCTACGTGGAGCGCCCGCCGCGCCGCGAAGGCGGAGACCGTCGCGGAGGCGGGGACCGACGCGGTGGCGATCGTCGTGGCGGGGACCGCAGAGGCGGAGACCGCCGGGGCGGGGATCGCGGAGGCCGTCGCAACCGCGATTAATCCGAACCTACCCATTGGAATTAAAACCCCTGTTTTTCAGGGGTTTTTTTATGCCCTTTGCCGGAAAAATCCATTTTTCACACCCCCCGTGTAACATTTACACAATTTGTACGTATAACTAAAGCAACCCCTTTGGGGAGTACAATTCTAAAGCAAAGGAAAGAAGCATAGATGAGACAGTTAAAGATCACAAAACAGGTTACCAACCGCGAAACGGCCTCTCTGGACAAATACCTCCAGGAAATTGGCAAGGTGGATCTGATCACCGCGGACGAAGAGGTGGAACTGGCCCAGCGCATCAAAGCCGGGGATCAGGGTGCCCTGGAGAAGCTGACTAAGGCCAACCTCCGCTTTGTGGTATCGGTAGCCAAACAATACCAGAACCAGGGGCTTACCCTCCCCGACCTGATCAACGAGGGGAACCTGGGTCTGATCAAGGCCGCCCAGCGTTTTGACGAAACCCGTGGTTTTAAATTTATTTCCTATGCCGTGTGGTGGATTCGCCAATCCATCCTGCAGGCGCTGGCGGAGCAGTCCCGGATTGTTCGCCTGCCGCTGAACAAGATTGGCTCCATCAACAAGATCAACAAGACCTACGCCTTTCTGGAGCAGGCCCACGAACGCCAGCCCTCCGCCGAGGAAATTGCCAAGGAATTGGATATGACCGTGGAAGATGTGAAACAGAGCCTGAAAAACTCCGGCCGCCACGTTTCCATGGACGCCCCCCTGATTGACGGGGAGGATTCCAACCTCTACGACGTATTGCGCAGCGGGGAATCGCCCAACCCGGACAAGGAACTCCTGCACGAAAGCCTCCGCACGGAGATTGAGCGTGCCCTGGAGACCCTGACCCCCCGGGAAGCGGATGTCATCCGCCTGTACTTTGGCCTGGCCGGGCAGCACTCCATGACCCTAGAGGAAATCGGAGAAACCTTCGACCTAACCCGCGAGCGGGTGCGCCAGATCAAGGAAAAGGCCATAAGGAGGCTCAAGCACACCTCCCGCAGCAAAATCCTGAAAACCTACCTCGGGTAGGAAAAATGCAAACGCCACGTTAAATTCCAGCAGTATTGGAATTCTGGTATAAAGTTTGTATTTTGTACCGCAACAGCAGTATATCATGACTGTTCGTTTTTTGATTGATGAATAAACTCCGGCTGATTACCGGAGTTTTTCATTTATACCCTTTTGAAGACACCACCCCCATGAAAAACCCGACGGAATCCCTTGCATACCGGGCACCTGACGGCACCCGCATCGGGCATGTGCATCTGAAAGTATCTGATCTGGAGCGCGCCCTGAAGTTTTACAGGGACTTGCTGGGCTTCCGGGTTACAGACCGCATTGAAGGCCAGGCCGTATTCCTGGCTTCCGGCAACTACCACCATCATATTGCCCTGAATACCTGGTACAGCAAAGGGGCTGAACCGGCTCCCCGGCGCAGCGCAGGGCTCTTCCACCTGGCCATATGTTACCCGAACCGGGCAGACCTGGCAGCCATATATCGCCGCCTCCTGCAGGCCGGATATCCCTTAAGCGGGGCGGCGGACCATGGGGTCTCCGAGGCACTCTACCTGGACGACCCGGACGGGAATGGTGTGGAACTCTATTGGGACCGGCCGCGGGACCAGTGGCCCACAGACCCCCAGGGGGGCCTGAAAATGTATACCCGGCCCCTGGATTCGGAAGGCTTGCTGGAACTCGGCTAAGGCTGGTAAAACCGCTTCACCCCCATCAGGATACCGCGAACCCGGCCCAGGTTAAGCCGCTTGAAGTACGTATAGGAACGGTCCAGCAGGGCCATTACTTCGGGCTGGTCCCGGAACTCCTGCCGCATCAGGTACAGATGGGCCGCCAGTTCCATTTCCTTTGGTTTTACCTGAACGCCCGTATACTGTTGCACGGTTTCCAGCAGGGTAAACCCGAACTCCCGGGAAGGCTCGATCATGGTGCCCTCCCCAAAGTCGTTCCAGGTGATCAGCTGTACAAAATCGGAAGCGGCATGGTGGGTGTACTGCAGGGATTCATGGAGGTTGGCCACCGATGGCGTGATCACAAAGGCATTGCTGCCCCAGTCCCATCCGCCGCGGGAATAATAGCTGCGGAAGCCGGGGTAGGCAGATCCTACCGTAACCCCGTGCTGCGGGAGGTTGGCATAGTAATATTCATGTGCCCCCAGGTTGTCTTCTGAAATCCAAAGGAATTCCCCCCCGGATAGCGCGCCCAGGAATTGGCGCGTGCCCCAGAGGCTGATCAGGCTTACCGGCGTCTGACCCAGCCCGTCCTCCAGGGCCTGCTGCCAGAGTTCGGGTTGGGTCAGGTGGTGTGGCCCAAAAACCAGCAGGGCATTGCGGCCGTCCACCTGCAGGTAATGGGGGTCGGAAAAATAATCCCTTCCCAGCAATTCCAGGTCGGATTGCAGGCGCTGGGCCTCCGTGGCCCCGTCAGAAGGGTTAAAGCTGGCTGCCGCCACCCGGTCTTCGTACATAATACCGTATTGCAGGCCTATCTCTTCCAGACTACCCATAAAGGATTCCGTGGCTTCGCGGATCAGGCCGTAATCCCATATGTCGCGGCTGCCATACCAGTCAAAGATCACCCCGTCAATACCGGATAGCTTCATGAGCAGGAAATGGTATTCGTGCAGGTAGGGGTCCAGGGAAGAGTACGGGCCTACCAGGGGATAATAATAACTGGCGATCTGGCGGCGGCCATCCGGTGCTTCCACCCCGGGGTCGCAATTGGCCATGGTCCAGTGCTGCCCCCAGTAGCCATCGTACCCCAGGCTCTGAAACCAGGGCATATAATGTACGTATACAGGCTTGGCATTGCGTTTGGGGACCTGCATGGGCCTGTCCCCCTTGCCGCCCGGCTTCCCGCTTTTTATGGAATCCAGTTCTTCCCGGATCAGGCGTTGCAGCTGGGCCTCTGAAAAGGGCCCTTCCAACTCCGGAAGGTGGTATTCCCCGACGGGTTCGGCAGGCGCGGCCTGGGTGTCGGGGGTTTCGTTTTCGGCGGGCAGGCCGGGTTGCTCGCAGGCGAGTCCGGCCAACAGCAGGAGCGCCACCCCAATGGCCGTCCAGGTATCGGTTTGCTTCATGGTGGTTATTTTGAAAGGGTTAAAATACGACAGCAAACCTCCTGGGCAGGGCCATGACAGGGTCAGTTCCCGGTAAGGGAAGACCAATGGAAGGTTTCTGCCTACCAGCGGAACGGAGGGTGTAACCTTCACCCGAAAAGCCTACCTTTGTACCACACCCCACCCTGGTATGGAACACCCAATAATTGCACCCTCCCTGCTTGCCGCAGATTTCGGCAACCTGCAACGGGACGTGGAAATGGTCAATGCCAGCGCCGCCGCCTGGCACCACATCGACGTGATGGATGGGCTCTTTGTCCCCAACATTTCCTACGGCATGCCCGTAATACAGGCCATTGCCCGGCACGCCACCAAACCCCTGGACGTCCACCTGATGATTGTGGATCCGGACCGGTACACAGACACCTTCGCCCAACTGGGGGCCTATAGCCTAACGGTGCATTACGAGGCCTGCACCCACCTGCACCGCAGCCTGCAGCATATCCACAAAGCGGGTATGAAGGCCGGGGTGGCCCTTAACCCTCATACGCCCGTACACCTGCTCGAGGATGTGCTGGAAGATATTGACCTGGTTTGCCTGATGAGTGTGAACCCCGGTTTTGGCGGGCAGCAGTTTATCCCCAGGACCTATGCAAAAATCCGGGAATTGCGATCCATGATCCGGGCGCAAGGCTGTGGGACGCACATTGAAGTAGACGGGGGGGTAACCCTGGAGAATGCCCCAGCTTTACTGGAGGCCGGAGCCGATGTACTGGTGGCCGGCAGCACCGTTTTCCGTGCCGCGGACCCCACGGGCACGATAGCGGAACTCGCTGCCCTGCCCCTGCCTCAGTAATGCTTCAGGAGGTATTTGATCAGGTCCGTAGTGGTGACAATCCCGACCAATTCGCCATTTTCGACCACGGGGAGGGCATGAAATTCTTCTTTCGCCAACATCTGGGCCACTTCTTTAACGGTAGTATCGGGTGCCACGGTTTTAATGTTTTTGGCCATTACCTGGGGTACGCTGAACATGTCGTAGACCACGGCCTCGATATCCTCTTCCTCTTCATAGGCCCCGTCGGCAAAACTGATCCGCAGCAGGTCCGTCAGGCTTAGCATCCCCACTACCCTGCGGCCACTCACCACCGGGATGTGGCGGATGTGGTGTTTCTTAAACAGCCTTTCGGCCTTTTCCAGTCCGTCGGAGGTGTTCAGCACGACCAACTGAGTACTCATGATACTGGAAACCGGTACGCGCTCCTGAACGTCCATGACTTATGGTTTTAGGGGGTTCAACGTATTAAATATCCTAGGTTTACACTCCAAAAAGAATGACAATTGTCATGCAGCAGCGGTTTCGGGCTTTGGGTGAATATGGCTAATTTTGTACTATGGAAACGGAAAAGAACCTGGATGTACTTATTATCGGGGGCGGGCCCATAGGCATCGCCTGTGGCCTGGAAGCAAAAAAACAGGGCCTGTCCTACCTGATCCTTGAAAAAGGGCCTATTGTGAATTCCCTGTTCAACTACCCGGTAAACATGCAGTTCTTTTCCTCCTCGGAACGCCTGGAGATCGACGAGGTCCCCTTTATCAGCAAGGAGGCCAAACCCAAGCGGAATGAAGCCCTGGAATACTACCGTCGGATTGTGACCTCCAACCGGCTGCGCATCCACCTTTTCGAAAAGGTAATGGACATTCGCAGGGCGGCCAACGGCTTCCGGGTTACCTCGGACAAAGCCGCCTACGGTGCGGACCGGGTGGTAATCGCCACCGGCTTCTACGACCTGCCCAACCCCCTGGGTGTTCCCGGGGAAGATTTGCCCAAGGTTTCCCATTACTACAAGGACCCGCATTTTTATGCCAGCCAGGACCTGGCCGTGGTGGGGGCCAGCAATTCCGCGGTAGACGCTGCCCTGGAGTGCTGGCGCAAAGGGGCGCGGGTCACTATGGTGGTGCGCGGGCCCGAAATTGGCCGGCGGGTCAAGTACTGGGTGCGACCCGACATCCTGAACCGGATCGAGGAAGGGAGCATTACGGCATACTTCAACAGCACCGTTACCGAAATCAGGCCGGATGCGCTGGTCATACAGACCCCGGAAGGCGCCAAAACCCTGCCCAATGATTTTGTGCTGGCCCTGACCGGGTACCAGCCCAATTTTGAATTTTTGGAGCAGGCAGGCATTCACCTGAGTGCTGACGGGAAACGCCTCCCGGAATACAACCCCGAGACCATGGAAACCAACGTACCCGGACTTTACCTGGCCGGGGTGATCTGTGGGGGGATGGAGACCCATAAATGGTTTATTGAAAATTCCCGGGAACACGCCCAACTGATCATGGACCACATTACAGCAGGCCGCACGGCAGCCGGGGCCTGAAGCCCTGCAGGGCATCCAAAATTTCCTTAGCTTTAAGGTCTGAGCAACCTGAAAGCCAACCCCTATGACTACCCTGTTCCGCAGTGCCCTGCCAGCCATACTGGGCCTGACCCTCCTGGTCCTGGCCGGTTCCTGCCGCCATACCCCGCCCCTGGAAACCCTGCATGCCCGGGAAACCCTGGTCCTGCTGGGCAATAACCTGCCTGCCCGGATGATGCAGTACGGGTATTTTGAGACGGCCGTACAGGCCGCCTTCCCGGATAGCCTGATCCGCATCCGCAATATGGGGGACGGGGGGAACACCCCGGGGTTCCGGCCCCACTCCGGCCGCAACCACTCCTGGGCCTTTCCCGAAGCCGAAGCCCTGCTCAGTGCATTGTACCCGCCTTCGGGGAACGAGGGCCACCTGGAGACCCCGGACCAGTGGCTAACCCGCCTGGATGCCGACCTGATCCTGGCCTTTTTTGGTTTTAACGAGGTCTTTCGCCCGCAGGAATATCAAGACATCACGGCCGCCGAACTGGCCGCTTTTGTGGCCCACACCCGAGCCCAGCACTATCATGGAAACGCGCAGCCGCGCCTGGTGCTGCTCTCGCCTACGGCTATGGAAAGCGGGGTGCCGGGGCCAGAACTTCCCGGTTTTGACGAAACCAATGCCAAACTGGAAGCCTATACCCGGATGATGGAGCGGGTAGCCGACTCCATGGGCGTACCCTTTCTGGACCTCTACCACCCCTCCCTGGAGTGGCATGCCGCCGCCGGGCCCAACACCATAGACGGGTTACAACTCAATGATGCAGGGAACCGCAAGCTGGCCGCTTACCTGGCCGAAAGGCTTTTCGGGATTAACCCGCCCGCCGCGGATGCGCCTGGGGTACTGGCCGCTGTCCGGGAAAAAAACTGGTTCTGGCAGAACGACTTTAAAATCCCCAACGGGGTGCACGTCTTCGGGCGGCGCTACGACCCCTTTGGCCCGGACAACTACCCCTACGAACTGGAAAAGATCCGGCAGATGACGGCCGTGCGGGATACTGCTATTTGGGCCGTGGCACGGGGAGATACTTATGAGGTGGAGGCGGCGGACGCCCGCACCCGCCCCCTGCCGCCTGTGGTATCGAACTACCAGCCCCAATCCTATGGCCATGGGGGCTCCTACCTCTATGGGGAAGACGCCCTGGCTTCGTTTACCCTGGCGCCCGGGTACCAGATTGAACTCTTTGCCAGTGAACGGGACTTCCCGGAGCTGGCGAACCCCGTTCAATTGTCCTTTGACGACCGGGGACGGTTGTGGGTGGCCACCATGCCCTCCTACCCCCACTACAAACCAGGGGACCCCATACCCAACGACAAACTGCTGATCCTGGAGGACACCAACCGGGACGGGCGGGCCGATACCGTCAAAGTCTGGGCAGACAGCCTGCACCTGCCGGTGGGGTTTGAACTGAGCCCGGAAGGGGTGTACGTGTCCCAGGGGAGCCACCTGAAACGCCTGAGCGATACGGACGGGGACGACCGGGCAGACCGGGTGGAAATCCTGCTGAGCGGCTTTGACGACCACGATACCCACCATGCCATCAGCGCCTTTACAGCAGACCCGAGCGGGGCTATTTACATGGGCGAAGGAACCTTCCTGCACACCAATGTAGAGACCCCATATGGCCCGGTTCGCGGCACCCAGGGGGGCTTTTATCGCTATAACCCCCGCAGGCAGCACCTGGAGCGCACCGCCCAGTTGCCCATCCCCAATCCCTGGGGTATTGCCTTTGACCGCTGGGGCCAACCCTTTTTCCTGGATACCTCAGGCCCGGCCCTGCGATGGATGAGCCCGGGCAGCCTTAAACCCGTATACGGCACTTCGGACCCCCTGCCCCGGGACCTGGTGCCCGAAGCGCAAAAAGTACGGCCAACAGCGGGGCTGGAGTTTGTTTCCAGCCGGCATTTCCCGTCCGAAGATCAAGGGGACGTACTGCTGTGCAACAGCATTGGGTTTTTGGGGATTAAGCAGCACCAGGTGTTGGAGGACGGTACGGGTTACCGCCTGGAGTTTCGCCAGGACCTGCTGCAGAGTTCGGACCGGAATTTCCGCCCCGTAGACCTGGAATTTGCCCCGGATGGTTCCCTTTACGTGGTGGACTGGCACAATATGCTGGTAGGCCACATGCAGCACAATGCCCGGGATCCCTACCGGGACCACAGCCATGGCCGTATCTACCGCATTACCCGGACAGACCGCCCTACCCTGGAGCCCGCACAAATTGCCGACGCCCCCGTAGACCGCCTCTTGGAATTACTGAAAGCCCCGGAATATCGCACCCGCTACCGGGCGCGCCGGGCCCTGCGGGGCTTTTCGGCCGAAAGCGTAATGCCACGCCTGCTAGAGTGGTTGCAGGATCTGGATCCGAAGGACCCGGCAGCAGAACACCACCGCCTGGAAGCCCTGTGGGTTTCCTGGGGCCTGAACCGGGTTGACCGGGATTTACTGGCAACCCTCCTGGGCTCTTCAGACCACCGGGTACGCGCTGCCGCCGTGCGGGCAATACGCTATAACCTGCATCAGCTGGACGATGGTTTTGACCTTTTGCAAACCGCTGCAGCGGACACCCACGGCCGGGTACGCCTCGAAGTGCTGGCCACGGCCTCCTGGCTGCCGGAGGCTCAGGCCCAGCCCTTGCTGAACCGCTTGGCACAGGCCGGGGTAGACGACTGGATGAACCCGCCTTACCTGGCCGTGCAGCACCGCCTTTCCGGGCAGCCAGCCCTGGAAGAAAAAACCAAACCGGCGGTTCCCGACCAGCTGAAGGGTACGGATAGCACCCGCTACCTGGCCGGACGGGAAATCTACCATCGGGACGGGTATTGTGCCACCTGCCACCAGGCCGATGGGAAAGGCCTTCCCGCCTCCGGCTTCCCGCCCCTGTCCGGGAGCGAATGGGTTACCGCCGATACAGAACGCCTGATTCAGGTTACCCTTAAGGGGCTGCAGGGCCCGATCACGGTAGCCGGGCAAAATTACGACGGGCAGGTACCCATGACGGCCTTTGAAAACCTGCTGACCGATGCAGAAATTGCGGCCGTACTCACCTATGTGCGCAATGCCTTTGGCAATGCCGCCGGAGCCGTTTCCCCGGAAGAGGTGCAGGCCATCCGGGACCGGGAAAAAGACCAAAAAACCTTTTACCTGGGGCCGGAACTCAATCGCTGATCTTATGAAAAAAGCCTTTTGTATGCTAGGCCTGCTGGCCGCTGTAACCACCTGGTCAGGATGCGGGGATAAGCAGCCCGGTCCGGAAACTCTGGCAGTACCCCCGCATCTGGTCTTTGTGATCGGGGACGAGGAGTACCGTTCGGAAGAATCCATGCCCATGCTGGCCGACCTGGCCCGACGGGAACTGGGTGCCCGGGTTACCCTTTGTTTTGCGGTAGACTCCTCGGGTTATATCGACCCCAACCGCCTGGACCACATCCAGGGGTTGCAAGCCCTGGACAGTGCCGACCTAATGGTGCTCTTTACCCGCTTCAGGGCCCTGCCCGAAAACGAACTGCGACACATTACCGCCTATGCGGAATCCGGCCGCCCTATGGTGGGTTTCCGCACGGCCACCCATGCTTTCCTATACCCGGATTCCTCCGGCCTGGCTCCTATGAACAACACCTGGCCGGCCCAGGTTTTTGGCCAGCAATGGATTACGCACCACGGGCATTTTGAGGACGGCAATGCCCCCCTAACCGAGGTCTATCCCACACCGAATGCCGCCCACCCCGTCCTGAAAGGAGTGGCTCCCTTCCGGGCCTATTCCTGGCTTTATCACGTTAACGGTGGGGAATGGCGTCTGCAGGGGGATGCCTCCCCTTTACTCACCGGCCGCGCCCTGCGCTCTGCGCATAAGGAGGCCGGGCGCACCGATCAGTACCCGCTGACCAACCCGGTAGCCTGGACCAAAACCTACACCGGCGCTTCGGGCAAGCCTTCACGCGTCTTCTTCACCACCCTTGGTCACCCCTACGACTGGAAGGACCCCAACATGCGCCGCCTGGCCCTGAACGGCATCTTCTGGGCCCTGGGACGGGAAATCCCGGATTCCCTGAACCTGGATTTCACAAGGGCCTATGCGCCCAACAATTCGGGCTTCGGGATGCAATACAAAACCGGTGTTCGCCCAGAGGATTTTGACCTCTAATCCCTGGGTTACCCGCTTCCCGTATTAATTTTGTTTAATCTTTAACATTTATACTTAAACATTATTGGTACTTTGGCTATCTGTAAGTTAAAAACAGTGCCATGTTCAACTGGTTTAAGAAAACTTCGGAAAAAGACAAACTGCAAGCCCGGTACCGGAAATTATTGGGGGAGGCCCATAAGCTTTCCCAGGTAAACCGCAGCCAGGGCGATGCCAAATACGCCGAGGCCGAAGCTGTGCTGCAGCAACTCAAAACCCTGGAACAAGCCTCATAGGCGCTTTTAGACCCGATTATTATGTTAGATGCACTCCTGAAAAACAAACCCCTCAATGGCCATTCCCACGATGCCTACGGGGACGACCACCTGCCCTCCGGCATGGAAACCCCCATGCGCCCGGATGCCTTTGACCTGAGCGATTCGGAGAAAAAGGCCAAAATCGCCTACCACTTTGGACAGATCATGGATACCCTGGGGCTGGACCTCACGGACGATTCCCTGAAGGGCACCCCCCAGCGGGTGGCCCGGATGTACATTGACGAGATCTTTGCCGGGCTGAACCCCGGGAATAAACCCTCGGTAAGCCTGTTCGAGAACAAATACCAGTACGGGCAGATGCTGGTAGAAAAGAATATCGGTTTCTATTCCAATTGCGAACACCACTTTGTACCTATTTTCGGGAAAGCGCATATTGCCTACATTTCCAGCGGGAAGGTAATCGGGCTGTCCAAACTGAACCGCATTGTGGATTACTATGCCCGCCGGCCCCAGGTACAGGAACGGATGACCAACCAGATTGGTGCAGAGTTGCAGCAAATGCTGCAAACGCAGGATGTGGCCGTGATCCTGGATGCCAAACACCTATGTGTCTCTTCCCGGGGGATACGGGACGACCACTCCACCACGGTAACCGCCTTTTACGGGGGTAAATTCCAGGAAAATGAAACCCTGGCACAGCTACAGCATTTCCTGAAGGATTAGTGCCGATCATCCCAAAAAGCGGGATTTTAACAAAAAACAAGGGGAGCGTAAGCTAAAACGTCCCCCTTTTGCGTTTAAGGGAGCAAACAATCCCTTTATGAAACGAATCCTTCTGTTCCTGTTTGCCCTGGGCCTGTTCGGCTCCGCCGCGGCACAACAGGGTTTTAAACTCGGATTTCACGGGTCCCTCCCCGTGAGCAGCGAAACCAACAATGCGGTTAGCCTGGCCCTGGGGCTGGATACCGGCTACCTTTTTGCCCTGGGCGAAGTGGTAGACCTGGGAGCCATGGCCGGCTTTATCCACGGTTTCCCGGAAAAATTTGACGTGGGCGGCATAGACCTGCCCAGCGTACAATTTGTTCCCCTGGCCGCCAGTGCGCGGGTATGGCCTTCCAATTCCTTTTCCTTTGGCGTAGACCTGGGGTATGCCCTGGGCCTGAGCGAGGGCAATGACGGGGGGCTGTATTACAAACCCATCCTGGGGTACCTCTTTGGGACGCAAACCGAGATTAACCTCTCCTATACCGGGATCGAGACCGGGGATGCCCCCTGGTCCACGGTCAACTTCGGCATCCTCTATACCTTTCCGGAGGACCGCTTCCACTAACCCCGTACCCGAACACGAACCCAAGCCAGGCTCTGTGGCAAACACAGGGCCTGGCTTTTTCTTTTCCCCCCGGGGCGCTTCGAAATTGTGTATCTTGTCCGGACCTAACCTTTTATTATGGCCCGATTCAATATCGATGCGAAACAAGACATGACCTACGACGCCATTGTAATCGGCTCCGGGATTAGCGGGGGCTTGGCGGCGAAAGAACTATGCGAACAGGGGTTGAAAACCCTGGTGCTGGAACGCGGGCGCATCGTGGAACACCTTGTGGACTACCCCACCATGCACGACGACCCCTGGGATATGGAACTCCGGGAAGCCCTGACCCCGGAAGAACAGACCAAACACTACAAAGGCATCCGCACGGGGTTTATCGGGAAGAGCACGGAGCACTTTTGGGCCAATGACCAGGAAAACCCCTATACGGAAACCAAACCCTTCCTTTGGGTACGCGCCCATCAGATGGGTGGCCGCAGCCTCTTATGGGGCAAACAGACCTACCGGTGGAGCGACCTGGATTTTGAGGCCAATGCCCGGGATGGCCATGGGGTAGACTGGCCCATCCGCTACAAGGACATTGAATCCTGGTACACTTATGTAGAAAAATTTGCAGGCATCAGCGGGGAAGCCCTGGGCCTGCCCCACCTGCCGGACAGCCACTTTTTGCCGCCCATGGAACTGAACTGTGTGGAACGGCATGTAAAGTCCCGGATTGAAAGCCAGTTCTCCGGGCGGCATATGATTATAGGGCGGGTAGCCCACCTGACCCAGCCCCTGAACGGGCGCGGGCAATGCCAGTACCGCAACCGCTGCAGCCGGGGGTGCCCGTACGGGGCCTATTTCAGCAGCAATGCCGTAACCCTCCCGGCGGCACAGGCCACAGGGAACCTGACCATCCGCCCGTATTCCATTGCCCAGTCCATTATCTACGACGAAGCCCAGGGCAAAGCCACCGGGGTGCGCATCATTGACGCCGAAACTTCAGAAGTCCTGGAATATCACGCCAGGGTGATCTTCTGTAACGCCTCGGCCTTGAGTTCCACCCAGATCCTGATGCAATCCACCTCCGGTCGATTTCCCAATGGCCTGGGGAATGACAGCGGGGAACTGGGCCACAACCTGATGGACCACACCTACCGCGTGGGTGCGGTGGGCCGTGTAGACGGGTTCGATGGGGAATACTACAGCGGGCGCAGGCCCAACGGGATTTATATCCCGAGGTACTGGAACCTGGACGAGGCCACCCGATCCGACAAATTTGTCCGCGGCTTCGGGTACCAGGGTGCCGGCAGCCGCGGGGGCGTACAGGCCGCTGCAAACCGGGAAGGCTTTGGCGCAGATTTTAAGGATGCCATCCTGAAACCGGGGCCCTGGGAATTCTTTATCACCGGGTTTGCCGAGTGTTTGCCCTACCATGAAAACCAGGTTACCCTGAATCCGGACCTGAAGGATAAATGGGGGCAGCCTACCCTGTCTATCGACTGTGAATTCAAGGAAAACGAGTTGGCGATGAACCGGCAAATCCGGGAAGACGCCGTAGAGATGCTGGAACAGGCGGGCCTGAAGGATGTGGAGGGCTTCGACAAGAAACACGAACCGGGGTATGGCATCCATGAAATGGGGACCGCCCGCATGGGGCGCGACCCGAAAACCTCTGTGCTGAATGGGAATAACCAGGTGCACGCCGTTAAGAATGTCTATGTAACGGACGGGGCCTGCATGACCTCCTCCTCCTGTGTGAACCCCTCCCTGACCTATATGGCACTGAGCGCCAGGGCTGCGCACCATGCCGTTTCCGAACTTAAAAAATTCAACCTCTGATGGACAGAAGAAAAGCCTTAAAAACCACCGGGTTGCTTGCCGGGGCCACGCTGGCCATGCCGGCCGCCCTTTCCCTGTTGCAGTCCTGCCAGGGGGAAGCGGGGCCCAGTTGGGAACCCCTCTTTTTTACGGGGGCGGAAGCCCGCCTGGTATCGGCCCTGGCCGACACCCTCCTGCCCCGAACCGATACCCCGGGCGCCCTGGATGTAAAAGTGGATATCTTTATAGACCGCCTGCTGGCGCGGGCGTACCCGCCGGAGGGGCAACAAACCATGCGGGAAGCCCTGGCCGGGTTTGACCAGCACTGCCAGGATACCGCGGGTGCCGTATTTGCAGACCTGGACAACGAAGCCCGGGGGCAGATTTTGCAGGCGGCAGAACAAACCGATGGCCAATTCGGAAAAAGCGTATGGGGTACTGCCGTGGGGGAGCAACAACCCATGGGCTTTTACCGCCCCTTTAAATCCACGGTCATCTGGGCCTACTTCAGCTCCGAAGAAATCGGGGAAAATGTGCTGAGTTATGATCCCATACCCGGGGCGTACCGCGGGTGCGTACCCCTGTCGGAGATCGGCAACCGCTGGAGTCTGTAACGACAAAACCCATCTAAAAAATCCCGCAGTCAGCTGCGGGATTTTTAGTTTCAGGCGCCAGGGCGGCTTATCCGATGATGCGCTGCTCCTGTTGGGAGCCCACAAAAGGCTGGCGGTAATAACGCGTACCGGTGGCGCGGTACATGGCATTGGCCAGTGCCCCTTGTACAGGGGGCAGAGAGGGTTCTCCGAGTCCTGTGGGGTCTATGCCGTTATCCACAAAGAAGGTTTCTATCTCCTCCGGGGCCTCGGAATTCCGGATCAGGCGGTAGGTGTCGTAATTGTTCTGCTCCGGCCGGCCGTCCTGGAAGGTCAGGGCGCTGTAGGTGGCATGCCCGATGCCGTCCACAATCCCGCCTTCAATCTGGTTGCGCGCACTTAAGGGGTTGATTACGATCCCGCAATCTACCGCGCACAGCACCTTTTTCACCCGGGGCTCATTACCTTCCATTTCCAGGTCAAGCACCTGGGCTACATAGGAATTGTGGCAATAGTAGGCAGCCACCCCACGAGATAAACCGCTGGGTGCCCCGGCATCCCAATTGGATTTCTCACGGGCCAGTTTCAATACGCCTGCATAGCGCTCGGGTTCGTAGTCGTTCTGCTTCGGATCGCCCACCGGATTGTTGATGGCGCGGTCAAAGAGCTCCAGCCGGAAGGCTATGGGGTCCTTGCCTGCAGCCTCGGCTACCTCGTCCAGAAAGGCGTTTTCCACCCCGGCGATAAAGTTGGAAGTGGGCGCCCTCCAGGCACCTGTGGTGACCTGGGTGGGCAGGGTATGGAACTCCGCCCGGTAGTGGTCTACCGCCCCTGCGGGGAAGCGGTTCTCGAAGACGCGCCCATCGTTGGTGCCTACACTGCGCACATGCCAGGCCAGCAGGTTGCCGTCGGCATCCAGGCCAGCCTTGTAACGGATTTTATAGCTGGGGCGGTACGTGCCCTGGCTCATGTCGTCTTCCCGGGTATACACCAGCTTAACGGGGGCCTGCATCTTTTTGGAAATCATGGCGGCTTCCACGGCAAAGGTGCCATAGAGCCGGCGGCCAAAGCCACCACCCATACGGGTCATCATGATATCGATTTTTTCCTTGGGCATTTCCAGCACGGAGGCCAGGGTATTCTCCAGGAACTCCGGGGTTTGAATCGGGCCGAGCAACTCCGCTTTCTCCGGGGTCACATGGGCGAAAAAGTTCATGGGCTCCATGGTGTTGTGGGCCAGGTAGGGGGCGCTGTAGGTCCGCTCTACTATGGTAGCCGCCCCGCGGAAGGCTCGATCCACATTGCCATCTTCCCGGGCGGGGGCCTCCGGGGCTTTGTTGAGCAGGTCTGAAAGGGCCTGCTCGTGGTAGGCGGAACTCTCCAGGAGTTCCGGGGCTTCCCACTCGGCTCGCAGCGCTTTTTTGGCCTGCATACACTGCCAGGTGCTTTCCCCGACAATGGCAACCATTTCCGGGATGGCACCCCCATCGGACCACTGCCGCTCTGCCCCTTCCGGGTAGGCGATCAGGTGGAAGGCGTCCCGGATTCCGGGCATCGCCTTCACGGCATCAAAATCCGCACTCTGAAAGGTCATTCCAAAAGCAGGCGGATGAACGATCATGGCGATGAGCATCCCCTCCCGTTGTACGTCCAGCCCAAACAGGGGCTTTCCGGTAACGATCTTGGGGCCGTCTACATTCTTGCGGTCCGTGCCGATAATGGTGAACTCCTCGGGGCTTTTCATATTGACTTCTTCCGGTACTTCCAGGGCAGCCGCGGCCGAAGCCATTTCCCCGTATCCGGCAGACTTGCCGCTGGCCTGGTGGGTGAGTACCCCGGCCGCAGTGGTAATTTCGGCTACCGGCACCTGCCAGGCCTGTGCCGCAGCGTTCTTCAGCATCTGCCGCGCCGTGGCCCCTGCCATTCGGAGGCTTTCCCATCCCTGGCGGATGGATTGGCTTCCCCCGGCGAGCTGTCGCGTAAAAATATCGGTGTTCAGGGGTGCCTGTTCCACGATTACCTTATCCCAGTCTGTATCCAGTTCGTCTGCAATGATCATGGGCATGGCCGTTTTTACATTCTGGCCAATCTCGGGGTTGGGAGACATGATGGTCACCATCCCGTTATCCCCTACCCGCAAAAAGCCATTGAGCTCAAACCACTCCTTAGGGAGGGCACTTACTTCTTCAGGGGTCATTTTACAGGAGGCCAGCCAGTTGAAACCGAGCAGTAAACCACCGCCAGCCATCCCGGTATTCCGGATAAAGGCACGTCTTCCTATTTTGGTTTTTACAAGTGTCATCTTTGCTTTTTTTTTAGGTGTTGTCAGGAAAGGCATCAGGCCATACTGCCCGAATCGGCCGCGCGCTTCACGGCTTTTTTGATCCGCACATAGGTGCCGCACCGGCAGATATTGCCGTTCATTGCCATCTCAATCTCAGCATCAGTCGGGCTCGGGTTTTGCTTCAGCAAGGCAGTGGCTGTCATGATCTGGCCGGCCTGGCAATACCCGCACTGGGGCACATCCTCTTCCAGCCAGGCTTGTTGAACAGGGTGATCTCCGTGCTCCGAAATGCCTTCAATCGTAGTGACTTCCTGGTTCCCCACGGAAGAAACCGGGAGGGAACAAGACCTGACGGCATTGCCGTTCAGGTGGACGGTACAGGCACCGCACTGTGCGATCCCGCAACCGTATTTGGTACCCACCAAACTCAGGTGGTCGCGCAAAACCCACAACAGGGGGGTTGTGGGGTCCACGTCCACTTCCCGGGTGGTACCGTTAATGTTCAGGGTGAAAGTTGCCATGGAAAAATTTTTGATAGAAGATAATGAATATCCCGCAAACTGGGTGGCGGCTGTATGGTTTTTAAGATTTCAGGGCCGTTTTGTGACAGGGGGCACCCCCTCCCCCCACCCATCCAAATAATGCACCGCCCCCGCAATCTGCCAGCAGGCATGGAAATTCACCCTTCCAAATTGTATCTTGCATGCCATAATCCCAGCTCCTTATGCCCCAGGAACCCCGCATTGTGATTGTCGGCGCCGGCTTTGGCGGAATCGAACTGGCCAAGGCCCTCAGAAAACTTCCGGTACAGGTCACCCTGATTGACCGCAACAACTACCACAACTTCCAGCCCTTACTTTACCAGGTGGCCACAGGCGGACTGGAACCCGACACCATTGCCTACCCGGTACGCCGGATTTTCCGCAGGCAACGCAACGTTGCCTGCCGTATGGCCGAGGTACACTCGGTAGACTGGGAACGCAGCCGGGTACACACCTCCATAGGGACCATCCCCTACGATTATCTGGTACTGGCCACGGGCAGCGCCACGAATTTCTTCAATTTTGAACCAGTAAAGGAGCAGTTGCTGACCCTGAAATCGGTACCGGATGCCCTGAATATCCGAAGCTATATTTACCAAAACCTGGAGAAAGCCCTGGCCAACTACAGCGGGGAGTCCCTGGAAGAAATCATGAATGTGGCCATTGTTGGCGGGGGCCCGGCCGGTATTGAAATGGCGGGCGCCCTGGCGGAAATGAAAATACACGTGATCCCCAGGGATTTTCCGGACCTGGACACCTCCCGGATGAGCATCAACCTATACCAGTCGGGGCCCAGGGTGCTTAACGCCATGTCCGAAGAAGCGTCGGCCAAGGCGCTAACCTATCTGCAGGAGCTTGGGGTACAGGTTAAGCTGAATTCCCGGGTGGCATCCTACCATGATGACCGGATTTACCTGGAAGACGGCACCTCCTTCCCCACGGACACGGTGTTGTGGACCGCAGGGGTAAGGGCCAACCCGGTCAAAGGCCTGCCTAAGCCCTGCGAGGGCAAGGGGCAGCGCATCCTGGTGGATACCTGTAACCGGGTGATAGGCGTCCCGGAAGTTTTTGCCATTGGCGATGTGGCTGCCTGCATTACCGAAGAAGATCCGCGGGGCCTCCCTATGATGGCTCCCGTGGCGCAGCAACAGGGCCGGCACCTGGCACAGAATTTCCGCCGCCTGTTGCGTAAAGAGGAACTCCTGCCATTTACCTACAACAATAAAGGGGTAATGGCCACCGTGGGGCGGGTGCGCGCCGTGGTGGACCTGCCGGGCTGGAAATTCCAGGGCGGTTTTGCGTGGTTTGTCTGGATGCTGGTCCATATCCTTTCCCTGGTAGGCTTTCGCAGCAAACTCTCTGCCCTGTATCACTGGGCCTTCAACTACATCAGTTATGACCGACCGCTGGGGCTGATTATCCGCCCATACCGCAGGGAGGAAACCTCAGGAATAAAGACAAACAGTCCAGAACGGGGCTAAGACCCAAAAAGCGTATCTTGGGGGTTGTTCCCGGCCTGAAGGGGTAACCTGCAAACGTTCCCTGGCTGAAGGTGAAGCATAGCCTGTTATTAATTCAAAACCGCCAATCCCATGAAATCTTTGTACTCCTCCCTTCTTTTCATCCTGTTGCTGACCACCAGCATCCTGCCAGCCCAAACCCAGGCGGAACCCTCAGGCGGGTATGCCCTTATTGTGGAAGGCTTCGACTGGGGGCCTGCCGTAAACAAAATCGTATTGGATTTTGAAGCTACCCTGGATTCTGTACCTCCCGGCTCCTTTAAGGTCCTGGCCTCGCGACAAACGGACCTGGCCGAACTTCCGGAAGCAACCATTTCCGGGGAAAGGGAAGTGCTGGGAGCGTATATTTCAGATGCATCCGGGAATCGTCTGCCACAGGGAAATTACCTGACACTGGTTCTGTCCGTAAATCCGCAGATGCGGTTGGCCTCCCCCTTCCATTATGCCCGAAACGAAAAAGTACGCGGGAATTTCTGGGTAGATTACCAGGTAGCGGTGACCCATATGCCCAGCCTGAGGACCTGGAAGCATAAAACGGGGAAAATCATGCCGCAGGCAGACCGCTTTAACCTGGACGGGCGTTTTGAGTACGCCCCCGGAAAGACCCTGTCCTATGCAGCTTATACGCCTGCCCCCGGCAATAAAAAGCCGCTGATTATCTGGCTCCATGGCGGGGGTGAGGGGGGCACTGACCCCACCATTGCCCTGCTGGGCAACCGGGCGGCCCATTATGCCTCCCCTGAAATCCAAAACATTTTTGGAGGGGCCTATGTGCTGGCACCCCAATCGCCCACTTTCTGGATGAACCGGGAAGGTGGCGGCTATACCCGGGGGGATGCCGAAGACATTTACCACGTGGGGCTCATGGCCCTGATCAGGGACTTTGTAGCGCGCCATCCCGGAATCGATACAGACCGGATCTACGTGGGCGGATGCAGTAACGGGGGGTATATGAGCCTGAAGCTCCTGCTGGAACATCCGGATTATTTTGCCGCGGGGTATATCAGTGCCCTGGCCTACCATTCGGAGTTTGTGAGCGATGCCCAAATCCGGAGTATCCGTAACGTACCTATCTGGTTTATACATTCCAAGGACGACCCGGTAACCGTCCCGCAGCAAACGGTTGTCCCTATATATAACCGGCTTATGGCTGCCGGGGCTCGGAATGTGCATTTCTCCTATTACGACCATGTTACGGACATCACCGGCCAGTACGGGGGCGAGGACTTCCACTACAGCGGGCACTGGTCCTGGATCTATTCCCATGCGAATACAGCCACCCTGGACTACGACGGGAAGCCGGTTACCCTGAAGGGGACCCCCGTGACGGTCATGCAGTGGCTGGCAGCCCAGAAGAACTGATTCGGATCGTACTACAGAAATCCCCCGGAGGGATAAGCCTATGGATAAAGGTGTAAAACGGGCCATAGGGTATATGCTGCTGAGTACGGCGGCCTTTGCCGTTATGAATGCCCTGCTGAAGTACCTGAACCACATCCCCGCCCTGGAACTTGTTTTTTTCCGCTCCATAGGCTCTGCCTGTATTGCAACCTCCTTCCTGCTGCGGCAACGCATCCCCTTGCTGGGGCAAACCCGGGGATTACTCCTGCTCCGGGCCGCCCTGGGGGTTACAGCCATGTCCTTGTTTTTTACGTCCCTGAAATACCTGCCCCTGGGGTTGGCGGTCTCCCTGCGGTATACGGCCCCTTTATACGCTGTGGTTTTTGCCTGGTTCCTGCTTCGCGAACGCTTCAGGTTGTTGCAAGGGATATTCCTGCTTCTCGCTTTTGCAGGGGTACTGATTATCCGCGGGTTTTCCCCGGAAGTAGATCCGTTAGGGCTCCTCCTTATCCTGCTGGCCGCCATGTTCAGCGGGATGGTCTACATTGCCATCCGCAAGATCGGCCCCCGGGAACACCCGGTGGTAGTGGTGAATTATTTTATGGTGCTTGCCACCGCAGTGGGCGGGATCGCTACCCTCTGGAACTGGAAGGCCCCGAACAACGGATGGGAATGGGGGTTGCTAGGCTGCCTTGGGATATTCGGGTACTTTGGGCAACTCTTTATGACCCGGGCCTTCCAAACCGGGAAAACCTACCAGGTAGCCCCCTTCAAATACGCAGAGGTGGTCTATGCCCTGCTGATCGGGATTTTCTTTTTCGGGGAACAGTATTCCCTTATCAGTTCCCTGGGGGTGGGGTGCATCCTGGTCGGGCTGGCGCTGTATGCCGCCACGGGCAATCGGAAACCTCAAAACGTTTGATGCCGGGAATGGAATGGCATTGCCGGGGGTACCCCCCCAACTTCAAATTAAACACACCCCCTGCAAAGGGCAATCACACGCCTTACGGGCCCCTTAATCCACAGAAGAATACACAGCTTCCAGCAGGCGCTGGGCATTGATAAAACCTTTATCGTACTGGGCATCCCATTCCGAGGTCAGGCCCATTTGCTGAACTTCTTCAAGGGTTTTTCCGGCATCCTTAGCCTGCTTTACCCGCATCCGGATGGTATCGATCATATCCCGGAAAGCCTGTAGTTCGGCCCGGCCGGCAACCCCGCCGTGCCCCCGGATGATTTTGGTCTGGTCGTCCACAATAAACAGGGCCATATTCATATTCTGCACCAACCCGTCTATGTCCCCACCCGAGGCAATATCGATAAAGGGGTAACCGCTGATAAAATTGTCCCCCATATGGATCACATTGGCCTCCGGAAAATAGACATAGGAATCCCCGTCGGTATGGGAGGGGTTTACGTGCATGATATGCATGCTGTGGCCTGCATCCAGATAGACGGTCATCTCCTCGTTAAAGGTAATCCGGGACAACGCCTCAAAGGGGGCGGGCTGGGTTTCCCGATCGGTGCCGGCCCATTGGACCGAGCCCATCCGTTTGCGGACATTCTCGTGGGCGATCAGGGTAGCCCCCTGCTGGGCCATGGGCGCATTGCCACCGGCGTGGTCTCCGTGCCAGTGCGTATTGACCACATACCGCAGTGGCTTATCCGTCAGGGCACGGATGGCCCCCAGGATTTTATCCGATAGGGGGGCAAACTGGTCGTCGATCAGGTAGGCAAACTGGTCGCCTATGGCCAGCCCCATATTCCCTCCGGAGCCATAAAGCACATACAGGTTATCGGCCAGACGCTCAGAGGTGATTTCCACGGCGTCCCAATTCCGCTGGGCCTGGGTGAGCAGCCCCACGCAAAGCATCAGGCCAAAGAGTATTTTTTTCATGTTGTATCTTTTTGTCGGAAGCAAAAGATACGAAAAAGTTCAGCCGCCTGAACCGGGAAAAGCAACGGGGCCAGGATACAGGCTTTCCCGATTTTCCATAACTTTAATGAACCTAAGGTAGCCGCTTTAAACTTCTCCCCATATGCCCGTGAAAGTTACGCTTACCGTGAACAAAACCGTTCACCACCTGGAACTTGAGGATCCGGAAATGCCCCTATTGTGGGCCATTCGTGACCTGCTGGGCCTGAAGGCCACAAAATTCGGATGTGGCAAGGCCGCCTGCGGGGCCTGTACGCTGCTGGTGGATGGCGTCCCCGTCCGCTCTTGCAGTTATCCGGCCCGTTTGGGCAAAGGAAAAACCATTACCACCCTGGAAGGCTTGGGTACACAAGCGGAGCCTCACCCCGTCCAGCAGGCCTGGATCGAGGAAATCGTACCCCAGTGCGGGTACTGCCAACCCGGCTTTATGATGGCGGCCGCAGCCCTGCTGAAGCGCGTCTCCAACCCCACGGACGACGACATAGACCAAAACATCCTGAACGTTTGCCGATGCGGCACGCACACCCGCATCCGCAAAGCAATCCATAAGGCCGCTACCCTGGCACAAACCGGGCAGGCCCAACCCAATACCCCGGAAGATGGCGCATAAAGGCAAACTTTCCCGACGCAAATTCCTGATACGCACCGGCCTGGGGACCGCCGGGGTCCTGGCCCTGGGCACCTACCTGGCCCGAAACCCGATCCGGCGTTCGGTTTTGCAAACGCTCAGTACCATGGACCTCACCTATGTGGGAGACACAGACGACCCGCTCATTTGGTTTGAACTCACAGCGGATAACCACGTCCTGCTGCTATCGCCCAAGGTGGAAATGGGGCAGGGCATCTTTACGGGCATGGCGCAACTGGCCGCAGAAGAACTGGAAATCCCCCTGGAACGGCTGCGGGTGGTACACGCTGCCACGGCAACCGGTAATATCGACGGGCTAAGTACAGGGGGCAGCACTTCCATTGCCGGGCTGTGGGAACCCCTTCGGGAGCTGGCGGCTACATTCCGGGAAATGCTGCGGACGGAAGCAGCCCGAAAACTGGGCGCTCCCCTGTCTGGGGTGCAGCTCAAAAACGGAGTCTTTCAATATGGGGATTCCCAGCTGACTTTTGCCGATACAGCAGCAGGCGTTACCGACTGGAACCTTCCGGAAACCCCAGCCTTAAAAGCCGCTGACGCTTTCCGGCATATCGGGAAACCCGTAGCGCGGGTAGACCTGGCACCCAAAGTGTACGGGGATCCTATCTTTGGCCTGGATGCGGAAATGCCGGGTATGCTTTACGGGGCCGTATTGCGGCCCACCCATATCGGGGCCAGGCTTTTGAAGGCCGACACCCAAAAGGCCGCAGGGATGCCGGGGGTGGTACAGGTAGTGGAAGCGGAAGATTTTGTAGGGGTGGTGGCCCGCTCCTACGCGCAGGCCGAACGGGCCAAGGCCCAGATCGAAGCCGAATGGGAAGCTCCTGTACACCTGCAGCAAGCCGATATCGAGGCCCGGATGACCGTAGGCAATGGCAAGCATACCATCATCCAGAAAGAAGGCGGCCCCATGGAAGGTCCAGAAGGGGAAACCCTGGAATTCCGCACCCCCATCGGGGCCCATGCCCAACTGGAACCCAACGGGGCTCTGGCCCATGTAGAGGAAGGCCGGGCCACGGTGGTTATTTCCACACAGGTGGTGGGTCTTACCCGGAAGGAAGTAGCCGAACGCCTGGGGATGAACCCCGAGCAGGTCAATATCATTCCGGCCTATCTGGGCGGGGGCTTTGGCCGCAGGCTGCACACCCCGCATGCCGTCCCGGCCGCCGTAATGTCGAAGGCTGTGGGCAGGCCGGTCAAATACATCTTCAGCCGGCAGGAAGAATTCCAGCACGACATGTTCCGCCCTCCTACCCACCACCGGATGAAGGGGCGCCTGGGTGCAGATGGCCGCCTGGAACACCTGGAACACCATTTTGTAAGCGGGGACGTGGGTAACAATTCCGCCCTGATGATTCCCGGGGTGCCCACCATCCTGGGCGCAGATATTGGCGCGGTACGCGGTGGGCTGTTGCAGTATACCGGCGTGCCCAACCTGCGGGCTGTTTACTATCATGTAGACCTCCCTTTTGCCACCAGTTGGTGGCGCAGCCTGGGGTTATTGGCCAACACTTTTGCCATTGAAAGTTTTGTGGACCATATGGCCGCAAAAGCCGGACAGGATGCCCTGACCTTCCGCCTGCAGCATATCCCGCAGGACGACGCCCTTGGGGCGCGGCTGCGGGCCGTCCTGGAACGGGCGGCAAAGGCTTCGGCATATACGGAAACCGTCCGGGCCGGGAGGGCCATGGGCCTGGCCGCTTCTGTGGATGCCGGTACCCCCTGCGCCCAGGTAGTGGAACTTTCCCTGGAGGAGGGGAAAATCAGGATTCACAAGGTTACCTGTGTGCTGGACCCCGGGCTGGCCGTGAACCCGGACCAGGTTAGGGCCCAATGCGAAGGCAGCATCCATATGGGACTCAGTGCAGCCCTGTATGAAGAAATGCAGGTGGTGGACGGGGCGTTAACCCCTGTTATCTACGGCCCCTATCGCATGCTGCTGATGAAGGACGCCCCCCGGGAAATTGAAGTGATTCTCCTGCAGGGGAAAGAAACCCCCGGGCCGGTTGGGGAACCCCCCCTGGGCCCTATAGGGGCTGCGGTGGCCAATGCCCTGTTCCGCCTCACAGGCAAACGCCCGGTGCGGATGCCGCTGGCCAAATCGATCTAATCAGGAAAGCCATCAGGAAAGCTGGGCGCGCACTGCGGCCGAAATAGCCTTCCCATCGGCCTTCCCGGCCAGTTCTTTGGTGAGCACCCCCATCACCTTGCCCATATCCTTCATGCTTTCTGCCCCCAGGGCAGTAATGGTTTTGGATACGGCAGCCTGGATTTCCGCCTCCGAAAGTTGCTCGGGGAGAAAGCGCTCCAGCACAGCTACCTGGGCCAGTTCCGGTTCGGCCAGGTCTGCCCGGCCCTGCTCGTTGTATATGGCTGCACTGTCCTTGCGTTGTTTCACCAGTTTCTGGACCAGGGCTATTTCCTCGGATTCGCCCAGGGCTGCCCCCCCGCCCTTTTCGGTTTTGGCCAGCAGCAGGGCGGATTTAATCGCCCGAAGGGATTCCAGCGCCACAGCATCCTTGGCTTTCATGGCGGTTTTCATTTCGTCCATAACACGGTCTTGCAAACTCATCGCTCGGGAATTTTAAGATGTATACAAAGATAAAAAGAAACCCCCGAAGACGGTGCTCCGGGGGTTTGCCTCGACGCCGGTAAGGCTATCAGTCCACGTTGTCGTGCAGGAAGGAATTGTTGGTGCGCAGACGCATTTCGTCATTGGCATCCTCGCTCAGGCTGGTACGGGAAACCTTCCCGTCCTCCTTTTCCGGGGCGGAGAGGTCCACCCCCTGCCGCTTGTACGCCGGCTCCTTCTCTATATCCTCGATATTGGATCGGTTGTGCTGGAATTTATAGTTGAAGTCCTTCAGCTTGCGACGGCGTTCGTCTGCCCGCTCCCGCAGGATTTCGCTGATCGGACGGTCCGTGGGGTCTGCCGTCTCCGGGGTTTCCACAGGCTTGGGAGCTTCCACGGTCTTCTTTTCAAATACGAGCTCGTCGTCCACCAATTTGGGGTCGTATTGCTCTGCCTTGGACTTGGCGCCGGTCAGGTGGCGCTCCAGTTCCATGTACTCGTCCAGGCTGTAACGGGTTTCGCCTTCCTTCTTGTATTCCAGCACGGGAGTGATCTCTACATGCTCCTTCACCTCCATCTCCCGAAGGTCGTCGTTCAGGTCGAAGGTGATGGTGTGCTGCTGCTCGTCTTCTTCCTCTTCCGCTTCGGCGCTTGCCTGCAGGGGCATGTCAAAATGCAGGCTCATTTGGTCTTCCATAGCTTCCTCGGGGCGGACCACCACGGGGTCGATCACCTCGATATTGCGCAGCAACTCCCGGGAATCTACCATGATAAACTCCTCGGCCTCGCCGGGTGCAGCAACCACCTCTTCATAAAAGACATTGAAATTCCGGATGTAATTGGTGGTGGGGATCAGGTCCGGTTCTACCTCCAAAACATCGGCATCGTACACAGGCAGGTCTTCCAGGGCCGTTTCCTCCACCTCCAGGGTGTGAACCACCGTGGGTTCGGTCAGATCATGCTGGGCCTTCTGTTCGTCTTCCAGGGTATGGATAATCTTTTTGCTTTCCGTATTGACAATATCGTCCTGCTGGTCGGTGGTAAAGCCGGTGGCAATCACGGTCACCGCAATGGCCTCGCCCAGGTTTTCGTCTTCGCCAACCCCCATGATAATGTTGGCCCCATGCCCCGCTTCGGTCTGGATGTGGTCGTTGATTTCCCCGATCTCGTCGATGGTGATTTCCTGGGATCCGGATACGATCAGCAGCAGTACGTTTTTGGCCCCGGTAATTTTGTTATCGTTCAGCAGGGGCGAATCCAGGGCTTTCATAATGGCTTCCTGGGCGCGTGCAGACCCGGTTGCCGTAGCAGAGCCCATAATGGCCGTCCCGCTGTTGGACAGCACGGTCTTGGCATCGCGCAAGTCGATGTTCTGGGTGTAGTGGTGGGTTATCACCTCGGCAATCCCCCGGGCAGCCGTAGACAGGACTTCATCGGCCTTGGAGAACCCGGCTTTAAAGCCCAGGTTGCCGTATACCTCCCTCAGTTTATTGTTGTTGATCACAATCAGGGAATCCACATTGCCCCGCAGTTTTTCAATCCCGCGCTGGGCCTGCTGGCACCGCATCTTGCCTTCAAACTGGAAAGGGATGGTCACAATACCCACAGTGAGGATGTCCATTTCCTTGGCCTGGCGCGCAATAATGGGGGCCGCACCGGTACCGGTACCCCCGCCCATCCCGGCGGTGATAAAGACCATCTTGGTGTTGGCCACCAACATGTTTTTGATGTCCTCCATACTTTCCAGGGCAGCCTGCTCCCCTACTTCGGGGTTGGCTCCGGCCCCCAGCCCTTCGGTCAGGGATACCCCCAACTGAATCTTGTTGGGGACTGCGCTGTTCTGCAGGGCCTGGGCATCGGTATTGCAGATCACAAAATCCACCCCGTTGATCCCGGCCTGGAACATGTGGTTAATGGCATTGCTTCCTCCGCCGCCCACGCCGATGACCTTGATCACGTTGCTTTGGTTTTTTGGCAGGTCGAAGGTGATGTTCTCCATTTCCATGTGTTGTTCGTTTTAATGATTTTTCAGGTTGTGGGTATGCTATGATTTCTTTATTCCGCGTTGTCCAGGAACTCCTTGAGCTTGTCCGCCCATTTGTCCAGCACTGAACGGCGTTCTTTTTTGGTACGCGGCGCAGTGGTGGCTTCGCCCACGCCTTCCAACACCATTTCCGCTTCCGGCTGGCTGCCTTCGGCATCTTCAGGCCGCTTTTTGCCCTTGTCCTTATTGTGGACGGCATTCATCAGCAGGCCCACAGCCGTGGCATAGGTGGGGCTGGCAATCTCGGCTTCGGAATCCCCGGCCAGGTGTTCGTTCGGGTAGCCGATCCGGGTATCCATCCCGGTGATATACTCCACCAGCTGCTTGAGGTGTTTCAACTGGCTGCCGCCCCCGGTAAGGACAATGCCGGCAATCAGCTTTTTCTTTTGCTCCTCATGCCCGTAATTCTTGATTTCCATGTAGACCTGCTCAATGATCTCCACCACGCGGGCGTGGATGATCTTGGAGAGGTTCTTCAGCGTGATCTCTTTAGGCTCCCGGCCCCGAAGGCCCGGGATGGAGACGATCTCGTTATCCTTGTTTTCGCCCGGCCAGGCCGATCCGAATTTGATTTTGAGGAGTTCCGCCTGTTTTTCAATGATGGAGCACCCTTCTTTGATGTCTTCGGTAATGACGTTGCCGCCAAAGGGTATCACCGCCGTATGCCGGATAATGCCATCCTTAAAAATGGCCAGGTCCGTGGTGCCACCCCCGATATCGATCAGGGCCACCCCGGCCTCCTTCTCTTCCTGGCTCAATACGGCATTGGCAGAGGCCAGGGGTTCCAGGGTGATGTTGTCCAGGTCCAGCCCGGCGCTCTTAATACAGCGGCCAATGTTTTTGATGGAGGAAATCTGCCCTACCACCACGTGGAAGTTCGCTTCCAGGCGGCCGCCATACATCCCGATAGGCTGCTTGATCTCGGCCTGCCCGTCCACCTTGTATTCCTGGGGGAGTACATGGATAATTTCCTCCCCGGGCAGCATCACCAGCTTGTATACCTGGTCGCAGAGTTTTTCCAGGTCGTCCTCCCCGATCACCTCCTCGGAATTGGGGCGGGTAATGTAATCGCTGTGCTGCAGGGAACGGATATGCTGGCCGGCAATCCCCACGGTTACAGAATCGATCTTAAGGCCGGAATTGGATTCCGCCTGCTCAATGGCCTGCTGTATGGATTGTATGGTCTGGGTGATGTTGTTCACCACGCCCCGGTGTACCCCAAGGCTTTTGGAACGCCCGGTACCCACCACCTCGATCTTGCCGTACTCGTTCTTCTTCCCGATAATGGCCACAATCTTGGTGGTACCGATGTCCAGTCCTACCGAAAAATTCGCTTCTTCCATGGGTTCTTATATTTTAGTGCACACCACCTGGTTCTCAAATTCCAGGCTTACCATCTGGTAATGCGCCAGGGTTTTATCTTGGGCGGCCTTGGCGTAAAAGGCCTTGAAATTGTCGAACTTCTGGTCCAGGTCCTCGACCCCTCCCAGACGCACTACAAAGGGCTCCAACCGGAACTTCAGGCGGTAATCGTCTTCCTCTTCGATATGGATGCCAATCACGTTCTTGCTCAGGAAGGGATCCTCGTTGATATACTTCAGGATCACATATGCGTCTTCCAGGCTTTTCCCCGTAATCTTTCCCGTAATGATAGGGACCCGCGCAGAATGCAAGGGGGAAAGCGGCATCTGTTTTCCCTGGTCGTCCAGGTAAAAATCCCGCCCCCCGGCTACGCGGCCGATAGGATGCCTTTGCGTTATTTTCGCGTTAAGTTCACCGTCAATAGTGAGATAGACCTGGGCACTTTTCACCATTTCATGGCTCCTCAGAACCGATTCTATAGCATTCAAAACTATCGCATCTTTAGGGACGTTCTGGAGGGCCCCATATTTTTGTATTAACAATTTATTAACCGTAGCCTCGGTCATGTAAAGGGCTTCGGGCTCGGTGAATTCCACCCGTATGCCGCTAATACCCCGTTGCTCATTCCGCGCCTCAGCAAAGGCGTAAAGGCCTGTGATTCCTACACATAGACCAATGAGTTTCCATTTATTCCAATTCACTCGCATGGCTAAAGGCTTGTTTTATCGCTTCTACTTCCAACCCGATGTCGCCTGCCCCTATAGTGAGCAGGATTTCCGGCATTTGCGCCCGGATCGCATCGATCAATTCACTTTTGCCCACCCGTCTTTTCCGGGGGTTGTCAATCTGTTCCAGCAACCACTGGGAGGTGATTCCCTCCAGGGGCTCCTCCCGGGCCGGATAAATGTCCAGCAACCACACCCGGTCAAAGCGGGAGAGACTGCGGGCAAAATCGGCGCCGAAGTCCCGGGTCCGGGAATACAGGTGGGGCTGGAAGACCGCAAGGATTTCTTTTCCCGGGTGCATTTCCCGTATGGCCTGGTATACCGCATCGATTTCCGCCGGGTGATGGGCGTAATCGTCGATAAAGGTGAACTCCTGCGATCGCAGTTTATATGAAAATCGCCGCTGCACCCCTTTAAAGGTGCCCAATGCCTTTACCAGGCGGTCCGGCGGGGCCCCCACCTGGACCGCCATCGTAAAAGCGGCTAATCCATTCAACAAATTGTGCCTGCCGGGCTTCCCGAACCCTACAGAGGTAAAGGTCCCTTCCGGGGTGCGGATGTCGAACTCGTACTGTCCATTACGGGTCCGCAGGTTTTCGATGCAGTACTGGGCATCGTCTTCAATCCCGTAGGTAATCCCATGCAGGGGCAAACCGTTGCGCACCACCAGCCGGCCACCGGGCCGTACCCGGGCGGCAAAGGCGCCGAAAGCCTCGGTAAGGGCCTGGGCATTACCGTAAATATCCAGGTGGTCCGCATCCATGGAGGTCACACAGGCTACCTCCGGGGTCAGCCAGAGGAAGGACCGGTCAAATTCATCGGCTTCGACTACGGAAAAAGCAGTGCCTTCCATCAGGAAATTGCTGCCAAAATCTTCACTTACCCCCCCTAAAAAGGCCATTACTTCCAGGCCAGCTTCCCGGAGCAGGTGGGCCAGGATACAGGAGGTGGTGGTCTTTCCATGGGTCCCTGCCACGGCCAGGCAGCGGGTGGCTTCGCTGATCATCCCCAGCACCTGCGACCGTTTACGCACGGTAAAGGCGCCATCCAGGAAATAGCGGTATTCCGCATGGGCTGCCGGCACGGCAGGCGTATAGACCACCAGCGTCCCTTCCGGGTTACGGAATGCTGTGGGAATGGCTTGAATATCTTCGGTGTAATGGATGGCAGCCCCTTCGGCTTCCAGGGCCCGGGTCAGGGGAGTAGGCGTACGGTCATACCCGGCTACCTGCCGGCCCTCCTTAAGGAAGTAGCGCGCCAGGCCGGACATCCCGATTCCGCCTATGCCCAGGAAATAAACCCTATGTACGCCTTCAAGCTGCATCCGCTTCCACTATTTTTTGAATTTCGGCCCCGATATGACGGGTGGCTGCCGGTCGCCCAAGCTCCTGCATTCGTGCCCCCATGCGCAACATCCCCTGCGGGTCTTCCACCCAGGCGCGGAAACGTCCTTCAAAGCCGGTATCCAGTTCTGATTCCTTCATCATCAATGCTGCCCCGGCCGAAACCATGGCCTGTGCATTTTTGGTCTGGTGGTCCTCGGCCACATTGGGTGACGGGATAAACAGAACGGGTTTCCCGATCAGGCAGAGTTCGGAAACCGACCCCGCGCCGGCCCGGGAGATGATCATATCCGCTGAGGCGTAGGCGGCATCCATCTCTGAAATAAAGGCACGGACGGCCACGCCTTCGGCTTGCCGGTCCTGATACGTCTCGTAATAGCCTTTCCCGCATTGCCACAGCACCTGCAGGCCCATCTTTTTAAAGAGTGGCAAATGGGCATCGACCAGTTGGTTGATCCGGCGCGCCCCCAGGCTTCCGCCCAGTACCAGGAGGGTGGTACGCCCCGGTTGCAACCCAAAATGCGTCAGGGATTGTGAGCGCGGGGGCAATTCCCGGGCAAGGCGTTCGCGCACCGGGTTGCCGGTAAAGACCAGGGCCCGGGCCGGAAAAAACCGCTCCATGCCATCGTAGGCCACAAAGATGCGCCGGGCCTTGCCGGCCAGCCATTTGTTGGTGATCCCGGCATAGGAATTTTGCTCCTGCAACACATAAGGGATCCCCATGGCCGAAGCCATGCGCAGGGTGGGGCCGCTGGCAAAGCCGCCCGTGCCCACCACCAGGTGGGGCTTAAAACTGCGTATGATCTTCCAGGCTTGCATCAGGCTTACCAGTACTTTAATCGGAAAAAGCAGGTTCTTCCAGGTCAGTTTGCGAACCAGCCCGCTGATCCACAGCCCCCGGATGGGGTATCCTGCCTGGGGTACTTTTTCCATTTCCATTCTGCCCCGGGCCCCCACAAAGAGGATCTCAGCCCCGGGATAACGTCGTTTCAGTTCCTCGGCAATCGCAATTGCCGGATAAATATGGCCTCCGGTGCCGCCCCCGGAGAGTAAAAACCTATAATTGTCCACTCAGTATCTCCAATGGGTGTTCTTCATTCGTATCCGTCACTTCCGTTTCGGCCTCCTGTTGTTTGCGGCTGGCGGACAGGATCACCCCGATAGCCAGGCAGGTCATCCAGATAGAGGTACCCCCGCTGCTGATCAGGGGCAGGGTTTGCCCGGTAACCGGGAAAAGTTCCACTGCAACGGCCATATTGATCAGGGCCTGGAACACAATGGGCAGGCCTACGCCTATCACCAGGAGCTTCCCGAAAATGCTGGGGTGGGCATTGGCCACCACCACAATGCGGAACAGCAGCAACAGGTAAAAAAACATCAGGCTCAGCCCGCCTACCAGGCCGTATTCTTCAATAATGATGGCATAGATGAAATCCGAACTGCTTTGGGGCAGGAAGTGTTTCATCACGCTCTTGCCGGCGCCGTTGCCCACCAGTCCGCCGCTGGCAATGGCGATCTTGGCTTTTTCGATCTGGTAATCCCCTTCGGTATCCGCCCCGTCCCAGAAGCTTTCCACCCGGCTGATCCAGGTATCGACCCGGTTGGGGAATACCCCGGGCAGGGCCTTGGCGGTCAGCACAAAAAGGGCCAGGCAAACCACTCCTGAAGCCACAATACCCATCAGGTATTTGAGGGGGTACCCGCCCAAAAAACACAACATCAGCACCATACAAAACAGCATGGCTGCCGTGGAAAAGTTGGCTGGCAGGATCAGGGCAATCACGGCAAACACCGGCACCCAAAGGGGCCAGATGCTCTCTGTAAAGCGAATCTGCCGGTCTTTGATCTTGCTCAGGTAGCGGGCGGTGTAGATCATCAGCACCACGGCTGCCAGGTTGGAGGTCTGGAAGGTGACTCCCACCAGGGGGATGCGGATCCACCGGCTGGCATTGGCCCCTTCTATGGTCGTGCCCTGGGCCAGGGTATAGATCAGGAGCACCAGCACCACTGGGATGGCAATGATGGAAAGCCCTTTGAAGAAGTGGGTGGGGATCTTGTGTACCACATAGATAATCCCGAAGCCCAGCAACAGCAAAAGGGCGTGTTTGAGCAGGTGGCCAAAGGTGGTGCCGCTGCCCACCACATACACCAGGTTGCTGCTGGCGCTGTAGACGGGCAAAAAGGAAAACAGGGCCAGCAGGGCAACCACGCCCCATATGGCTTTATCTCCTTCCAGTTGTTGCAGCAGCCGCTTCATTCCTATAGCGCTTTTACGGCAGCCTTGAACTGGTTGCCGCGGTCTTCGTAATTCTCGAACAGGTCAAAACTCGCGCAGGCCGGGGAAAGCAGTACGGTGTCTCCCCGCTCCGCGATCTTGTACGCCACCTTTACGGCCTCGGACATGGCAACGGTTTCTACCAGCAGGTCTACGGCCCGGCCAAAGGCTTCCACAATGGGGGTGTTGTCTACCCCCAGGCAGATGATCGCCTTTACCTTTTCCCGTACCAGGGGCATCAGGGCGCTGTAGTCGTTGCCCTTGTCTACCCCGCCCACTATCCAGATGGTGGGCGCCTTCATGCTCTCCAGGGCAAAATAAGTGGCATTCACATTGGTAGCCTTGGAGTCGTTGATGTACTGCACATGGTGGATTTTCAGGACGGGCTCCAACCGGTGGGGCGCCCCCTGGAAATTGGCCACGCTCTGGCGGATGGTTTCTTTACGGATGCCCAGCAAACGGGCAACCGTGGCCGCAGCCATGGTATTTTTTACGTTGTGGCGGCCCTGCAGGGCCAGAGATTCGGTGCTCATGAGCAAGGTGTCGTTTTCTGTTTGATTTGTCTTAATTGCCAGGTGCTGCCCTTCCAGCCATGCGCCTTCGGGCAACGGTTGCTCCAGGGAACAGGCCCAGCATTTGGGGGCCAGCTCTGCGGGATGCAGGTTTTCGGACAACACGGGGTCGTCCAGGTCGTAAATAAGGTGGTCCGCTCCGGTCTGGTTTTCCGCCAGGCGCAACTTGGCCTGGATGTACCGCTCCATCTGGTAGCCGTAACGGTCCAGATGGTCCGGGGTAATGTTGGTGATCACCCCGATGTGGGGGCGGAAGGCCATGATGCCGTCCAACTGGAAGCTGCTTACTTCCAGTACGTAAACCGGGTGCGGGTCCTCGGCCACCATACGGGCAAAGCTGTTGCCGATGTTCCCGGCCAAACCCGCCTGCAATCCGCCCTGGGTTAGCAGGTGGTGGGTAAGCAGGGTAGTGGTGGTTTTCCCATTGCTCCCGGTAATGGCCACCAGGGTGGCATCGCAGAACCAGGAGGCAAATTCGATCTCGGAAATGACCGGCGTACCCTGGGCCACCAGGGCCTGCACCAGGGGTACGGTATCCGGGATGCCGGGCGATTTCACACAGAGGTCTGCCTTAAGGACGCGGGCCTCGGTATGCTGCCCCTCTTCCCAGGGGATGCCAGCATCCTCCAGTAGTTTCTTATACTCCGGGGCAATGGCGCCTTTGTCCGAGACAAAGACCTCATAGCCCTTTTGTTTCCCCAAAAGGGCCGCTCCGGTCCCACTCTCCCCAGAGCCCAGGACAATAAGCCGGCCGCCTTTTTTCAGGGCCTCCACCTTCCTATGTGTTTTGGGCTGTACCATCTATCGCACTTTCAGGGTTACGATGGTTACAATGGCGAGCAGGATGCCGATAATCCAGAAACGGGTCACGATCTTACTTTCGTGGTAGCCCATCTTCTGGTAGTGGTGGTGCAGGGGAGCCATCCGGAAAATGCGCCGGCCCTCCCCGGTTTTGCGTTTGGTGTACTTGAAATAACTGACCTGCAGCATGACTGACAGGGACTCTGCGAAGAAGATTCCACACAGAATTGGGATCAGCAATTCCTTCCGTACGATCAGGGCTATTACGGCAATGACCCCGCCAATGGTGAGGCTGCCCGTATCGCCCATAAAAATCTGGGCAGGAAAGGCGTTGTACCACAGAAAACCCACCAGAGCTCCCACAAAGGCGGCAATAAACACCACCAGTTCCCCGGCCCGGGGAATAAAGAAGATATCCAGGTAATCGGAGAAAATCACGTTCCCGGAAACCCAGGCAAAAATGCCCAGGGTCAGGACGATAATGGCCGAGGTGCCTGCGGCCAGCCCGTCGATACCGTCGGTGAGGTTGGCGCCGTTGGAAACAGCCGTGACAATAAAGATCACAATGGGGATGAAGATAAGCCAGGCGTATTGCTCGGCCCCTTCCCCCATCCAGGAGATCCAGCTGGCGTAATCGAGTTGGTTGTTTTTAAAGAAGGGCACGTTGGTTTTCAGGGATTTGACCTCGGCCCCTCCGGCCTCCCCGCCCATCACCACCTCCTGTGCCACGGGCGCTACGGCTTGTTCTCTCATGGTCACCTGGGGGTGGAAATACAGTACCGCCCCAACCATCAGCCCCAGCACCACCTGCCCGGTGACCTTGAACCGACCCTTGAGGCCTTTTTTGTTCTTGCGGAAAATCTTGATGTAGTCGTCAATAAACCCGATCACCCCCATCCAGATCATAGTCACGATCAAAAGGATGACGTAAATGTTATCCAGGCGGGCGAACAACAGGGTGGGAATCAGGGTGGAGCCGATAATCAGGATCCCGCCCATAGTGGGGGTCCCGGCCTTTTGCTGCTGTCCTTCCAGGCCCAAATCCCGTATGGTTTCCCCGATCTGCCGCCGGCGCAGGTACCCGATAACGCGTTTGCCGTATACCGTGGCCAGCACCAGGGACAACAGCACTGCCATGGCCGCCCGGAACGTCAGGAAGCGGAACAGGGTGGCTCCGGGGAACTGGTAGGCTTGCTCCAGGTATTCAAACAGGTAATACAGCATAGTGTTTCTTTCTTTTCGTTGGGGTTACCGTTTCGAGTTCCGGTTTCCGGCCTCTTCCGATGCCAGGTCCTCCAATACCTCCCGGACCCTCTTGAAATCGTCAAAATCCCTGCGGACCCCGGCGATTTCCTGATAGGTTTCGTGGCCTTTGCCGGCCACCAGGATGATGTCCCCCGGGGCCGCCAGTTTACAAGCCGTGCGAATGGCCTGGGCCCGGTCCGTGATAGACAGGACTTTTCGCACATGCTGGGGCTCTACCCCTTTTTCCATTTCGGCAATGATGGTTTCCGGGTCCTCGGACCTCGGGTTGTCCGAGGTGAAGATGGTGGTGTTACTCATTTCCGATGCGATATGACCCATTACCGGACGCTTAGACTTGTCGCGATCACCACCACACCCCACTACGGTGATGACGCTTTCATTTCCAGTCCTCAATGCGCCAATGGTCGTCAGCACATTTTTTAAGGCGTCCGGCGTATGGGCATAATCAACAATAGCCGTTATACGCTGCCCGGAGATAAAATACTGGAAGCGCCCGTCTACGGTTTGCAGGCCGCTGAGCAACTTCAGGATCTCCAGGGTTTCCAGCCCCAGGAGGCTGGCTGTGGCATAGATTGCCAGAATATTGTAGGCATTAAAGGACCCGATCAGTTTGGTCCACACCTCATTCTCCTGGATTTTCAGCAACTGCCCGTCCAGTTGTTGCTCCAGGATCTGCGCCCGGAAATCCGCATAGGACTTGAGCGCATAAGTATATTTTCGGGCGCGGGTGTTCTGGATCATGAACAACCCGTTTTTGTCGTCTGCATTGGTAAGCGCAAAGGCCGTGGGCGGCAGGTCGTCAAACAACCGCTTTTTGGTATCGCGGTAGGCTGCAAAGGTTTTGTGGTAGTCCAGGTGGTCGTGGGAAAGGTTGGTAAAGATGGCCCCGTGGAACCGCAGTCCGGCCGTACGCCCCTGGGCAATCCCGTGGGAACTTACTTCCATAAAACAATACTCCACCCCTTCCTGGCTCATCTCTGCCAGGTATTTGTTGATGGACAGGGCATCCGGGGTGGTATGGGTAGCCGGGTGTTCGGTTTCGTCCACCAAGACGCGGATCGTGGAAAGCAGGCCCACCTTGAAGCCCGCCGCCTTGAACAGCTGGTAGAGCAGGCTGGTAACCGTGGTTTTGCCGTTGGTACCCGTTACCCCGACCAGTTTGAGGTTGGCAGACGGGTTGCCATACTGGTTAGACGCCATTACGGCAAGCGCCTGTTGGGAATCGGCCACCTCCACATAGGTCACCCCTTCCTGAAGGGCCTCGGGCAGGGCTTCGCAGATCACGGCCCGGGCTCCGTTTTTTACGGCCGCATCGATAAAATCATGACCATCCGAAAGGGTGCCCCGGATCGCCACAAAGGCATCGGCACTGCCGGCTTTGCGGGAGTCGAAGCACAGCCCGCCCACCGGGATGGCGGTACTTCCGCTCACTGCCCGCAGGGCTACGCCGTATAAAAGGTCTTTCAGCGGCTTCATGACAATTCCAGTACGATGCGTTTCACTTTTTTCAGGTCTGTTCCCTTGGAAACGGACTGGCGACGGACCTTGCCGTTGCCGCGGATCTCCACCTCAACCCCCAGGTTTTCCAGGATGGAAAGGGCGTCCATCCCGCTCATCCCCCGTAGGTCCGGCAGGGTCTTTAGGGGTTCGCGAACTTTTTCGAAATAGGCCTGGTATTCCTGCTCCAGTTCCGGGGTTTCCAGCCCCAGGCGCTCCAGCCGCTCTTCAATGGGCTGGTTGGCGATGATTTTCTGGGCCACGGAGCGGAATACGGGCCCGGACACATCGGCCCCGTAATACCCCCGCGCCTTATCCGGCTCGTGAATCACCACAATACAGGAATACTGCGGGTTTTCTGCCGGGAAATACCCCGCAAACGTGGAGATATAGGCCAGTTTCTCAGGGTCCCGCTGGGCGTAATTCTTCTGGGCCGTGCCGGTCTTGCCCGCCATGGACAGATAGGGGGTCTCCAGACGGTGACCGGTACCGTGGGGCATGGCTACCACATTGCGCAGCAACTGCTGCACCTTGGCCACGGTTTGTTTGGAACAGACGGCAGGGTTCAGGACTTCCTTTTCGAAGCGGCGCACCGTCCGGTCCCATTCCCGTACTTCCTTGATCAGGCGCGGGCGCACCAGCTCCCCGCCGTTGGCAATGGCATTGTAAAAAGCCAGGGTCTGCAGGGGAGTCATGGACACCTCGTACCCGTGCGACATCCAGGCCAGGGAAATTCCGGACCAGCCCTTGTCTCCGGGGCTCCGCAGCACAGGCTGTCCTTCACCCTTGATGGGCAGGCCCAGGTCTTTGTGCAGCCCCATTTCCATCAGCCGGTTTACAAACTGCTGGGGATGTTCCTTATAGCCGTTGTGGATGATTTTGGCAAAGGCGGTGTTGGAGGAAACCTCGAAGGCCTTGCCCACGCTGATTTCCCCGTAGCCCCCGTGACGGGAATCCCGCACTACCCGGTCGTAGATGCGCCAGTACCCCTTCTCGGTATCCACTACGGTTGCCGTATCTACTATCCCGTCTTCCAATGCAGCCACCAGGGACATCAGCTTAAAGGTGGAGCCCGGCTCGTGGGATTCCCCAATGGCGTAATTCAGCCGCTCGTAATAGGTACCTTCAGAGGTGCGGCCCAGGTTGCTGATCGCTTTGATCTCGCCGGTAGCCACCTCCATGACGATCACGCTCCCATGTTCGGCCTGGTAGGCTTCCAGCTGCTGCAACAAGGCGTGGTGCGCAATATCCTGGATGTTGATGTCGATGGTGGAGATCACATCGTACCCGTCCTGGGGTTCAATGATGTTGTCCAGGCCAATGGGCTTCCACTGCCCTTTGGCTATACGTTGTTTAAGGCGCTTGCCCTCCATGCCGCGCAGGTAGTTCCCAAAGGCACCTTCCAGGCCTACCCGGGTGGCGTAGCCGTTTTCATCAAAACGCTCGTACCCCACGCTGCGCTCTGCAATCTTGCCCAACGGGTGTTCCCGTACCGTGCGCTGTTCAACGATCAGCCCCCCTTTGTACGGCCCTTTGCGGAAAAGCGGAAAGTCCCTGAGCGCAGTATATTCCGAATAATCGAGGCTGCGTGCCACCAGGGCGTACCGGTTCTGGTTGGCCCGGGCTTTGCGCAACAGTTTTTCATAATGGGTGGCCGGCTGCCCCAACAGCTTGCCCAGGGCAGCCGAAAGCGGCCCCACCCCTTCGCGGAAATCGGCATCTGAAACGGTTACCGCATCGAAGCGGATGGTGTATTTGGTCACCGAGGTAGCCAGCAGGCTGCCATCGTCCGAATAGAGGTTGCCCCGGTTCGGGGCAATGGTAAACATCTTTTCGGTGCGTTGCATGGCCAGTTCCCGGTATTTATCCCCGTCTACGGTCTGTATGTTCACCAGCTTGAAAACCACGGCCAGGGCAAACACAAAGAGGCCCCCGGCAACCAGGTACAAGCGGATCAGGATATGTTTTGGGGTAATGGCCAAGGTTTATTCGGTTGGGGTGACAATGAGTTTACGCGGCGGGGTCTGGGCTGGTAACAGGCCTACTTCCTGTACCCGCTGGCGGATGGCGGACTCCAGCTTGAGTTGCTGCACCCGGGAGCGGGTTTCCACAAACTCGCTTCGCAATTCCCGCACCTGATCGCTAAGCGCGGCAATCTGGTGGACCTTGCGGTCCGCTGCATGGGAACTGGCAATCATGGCCGTGGCCAGGGCGGAGAAAAAGAGGATGAACTTCCAGTTGCGGGAAGCATCGGCGCTAACCAAAAAGCGTCCTTTCAAAATGGCGAACAAACTCTGTTTCATGCGTTTTACTTTTTTATTTCGATTCCTGCCGTTCCGCTATGCGGAGTTTGGCACTTCGGGCTCTGGGGTTGATCCGGATCTCCTCCTCGGAAGGCACAATCAGTTTACCTACCGCCTTCAGGGGCCGGATAGGGTTTCCGTAGAAATCCTTGTCCACCTCCCCTTCAAACTTGCCTGCGCGGATAAAGCGCTTGGCCAGCCGGTCTTCCAGGGAATGGTAGCTGATCAGGCTCAGCCGCCCGCCCGTGCGAAGCAGTTCCGGGGTTTGTTCCAGGAATTCACGCAGCACTTGCAATTCCTGGTTTACCTCCATCCGGATAGCCTGGTATACCTGGGCCAATCCTTTATTTTCCTTTCCCCTGGGCATGCAGGGCTGTACCACCTCGCGCAAATCTGCCGTGGTACGCAGCGGCTCGTGCTCCCGCGCATTGATCAGCGCCCGTGCTACCTGGGCGGCGTTGCGCAGTTCCCCGTAATCGCGAAACAGGTCCCGCAACTGCTCAAAGGAATAGGTGCCCACAACGTCGCGTGCCGAGAGGCTCCCCCTGCGACTCATCCGCATATCCAGTTCCCCTTCCAGGCGAGTGGAAAACCCGCGCTCGGCCTGGTCGAACTGATGGGAGGATACCCCAAAATCCGCGAGGATTCCATCAACCTTCAGAATGCCATAGAACTTTAAAAACCGTTTCAGGTACCGGAAGTTTTCGTGGATCAGCATAAACCGATCATCTTCCGGGGCGTTGGCCAGGGCATCCTCATCCTGATCGAAGGCGATCAGCCTTCCGGCGGGACCCAACCTGCGGAGGATTTCCCTGCTGTGGCCGCCACCGCCAAAGGTGACATCCACATACACCCCGTCTTCGCGGATCGCGAGCCCGTCTACGGACTCCTGCAGCAGGACGGGGTTATGGTAAGGCGTCTCCGTCATCGCCCATCACCTCTTCGGCCAGGTCTGCAAAACCTTCAGCCGTTTCCTCCAGTACTTTTTCGTATCGGTCTTTATCCCAGATCTCCATAATATTTATGGCAGAAGAGAGTACCACTTCCCGGGCAATGCCCGCCACCTCTATCAGGTTCTTAGGGATAAGCAGGCGACCGGTAGCGTCGATCTCCACGATCTTCACCCCGGCGGTAAACCTGCGGATAAAATCATTGTTCTTTTTCTTGAACCGGTTCTTCCGATGCATTTGCTGCATCAGCTGGTTCCACTCGGACATGGGATACAATTCCAGACAGGGCTGAAACACAGAGCGCTTGATCACAAAGCCCTCATTGACCACAGGGGCCATCTGGTTTTTCAACGCCACAGGGATCATGACGCGCCCCTTGGCGTCGGCCTTACAATCGTATGTTCCCACAAATGTGATCACGGAAAAGTCTGGTTGATTCCTGTTATAAAACTCAAATATATAGAAATTATTACCACATTTTACCACAAATTACCACTTTGTGGATAAAATGCCGGATTTTAACGCCCTGAAGCACGTAACGTGCTGATTAATTGCATGCTCCGGGTGGGAAGACACCGCCTTCTCCACGCGCGCGGTCCGTGTGGAAAAACACACCGCACCCAGGCCCGCGCCAAGCCTTGCCATTAGGCGGAAATGCCTATATTTGCCACCTGACGACAAACCCCCGGGGATGGAAGAACACATCATTTCGGAAGGCGGTTACCGCTATATTGAGCAAGGCGAGGGCACCCCTATGATTATCCTGCATGGCCTTATGGGCGGCCTAAGCAATTTTCAGGGTGTTTCCCGGCACTTCCCCTCCCGCGGCTACAAGGTTTTGATCCCGGAACTGCCTATTTACGACATGCCCCTGATCAAGACCAACGTCAAGAACTTTGCGCGTTTCCTGGAGCGTTTTATTGAATTTAAAGGCCTGAAAGACGTTATCCTTCTCGGGAATTCCCTGGGTGGCCACATTGGCCTGCTGCACACCAAGATGTACCCGGAAATGGTTCGGGCCCTGGTAATTACCGGGAGTTCCGGGTTGTATGAAAGCGCCATGGGTGACGGATATCCCAAGCGGGGCGACTACGAATTCATCAAGAAAAAGGCAGAAGACGTTTTCTACGACCCCAAGGTTGCGACCAAGGAAATCGTGGACGAGGTATTTGCTACGGTGAATGACCGGATGAAACTGGTCAAAACCCTTTCCATCGCCAAAAGCGCCATCCGCCATAACATGTCCAAGGACCTGCCCAAGATGAAAACGCCCACATGTATTATCTGGGGCGAAAACGATACGGTTACCCCGCCGAAGGTGGCCGAGGAATTCCACCAGTTGTTGCCGGATTCCGACCTGTTCTGGATTCCCAAATGCGGGCACGCCCCCATGATGGAACACCCGGAGGATTTTAACAAGATCCTGGAAGGCTGGCTGCAGGCCCGGGGGTTCTGACCCGACCCCTCCCCTTAACCCCATACCGCCATGACGGTAAAAAGCGCCGAATTTGTTAAAAGCAGTACCCGTGCGGACCAGTGCCCCCAGGGTCACCTGCCGGAATACGCGTTTATCGGGCGCTCCAACGTGGGGAAGTCTTCCCTGATCAATATGCTTACGGATCGGAAGCATTTGGCTAAAACCTCGGGCAGGCCGGGGAAGACGCAATTGATCAATCATTTTCTGATCGACCGCCAGTGGCACCTGGTAGACCTGCCGGGCTATGGCTATGCCCGGGCCTCCAAAAAAGACAAAGCGGCCTTCCAGAAACTGATCCAGCATTACTTCCGGGAGCGCCCACAACTGATTTCGGCCTTTGTCCTGTTGGACCTGCGCCACCCGCCCCAACCCATAGACCTGGACTTCATGGCCTGGCTGAACAGCGAGGGTATCCCTTTCGGGATGGTCTTCACCAAGGGCGACAAACTCAAGGACGGTGCGCACCCCAGGCAGGTAGCTGCCTACCTGGAAGGGATGCGGGAAGCCGGTTGGGAAGAGACTCCCCCTTATTTTGTAACCTCCTCTACTTCGGGGTTGGGCAAAGAAGACCTATTGGGCTACATTGACCAGGTAAACCGGGAGTACCAGCAAGCCCGAAACCAAGGCCTATGACCCTATTGGTATTGCAACACCCCGGGTATAACCGGGTATTCTATAATGCGGCAGCCAACCTGGCCCTGGCCGAATTGGAACTGGCCTCCCGCCACCTGTCTGTGCCCTGCCGGCCCCCGGAAGCGGTGGAACATGCCGGGATCCGGTATCTTAAACTGGACCTGTACGGCGAACCCGTTGCCGCGGACTGGCAACTCCTTGGGGAACTTTCCTTTGCTTTCGCCTTTTATATGGACAAAGGTTCCCCGGAAGCCCCGTGCCTGCAGCCCGTGACGGTTCCATCTCCCGAATACCTGGACCCCAAGATCGGGTCCCTGCTGAAATACAAGGGTAAGACCAATGAGGATTTTACCCGGATGATGATCCGCCTGGCGCGTTGGAGCACCCGCCTTGGGGAGGATACCCCCTGCCGGTTATTGGATCCGGTGGCCGGAAGGGGCACCACCCTCTTTGAGGCTGGTGTGATGGGATGCGATGCCTTTGGAGTGGAACTGGACTCCAAGGCCGTACATGAAGGCGCTGTATTTTTTAAAAAATTCCTGGAACGGGAGCGTATCCGCCACTCGGCCGGGCAACGGCGGGTTGCAGGGGGCAGCAAGGCAGACGCCGTCTATATCCGGGAGTGGGAATACCACCCCCATGGCAAAGGGCAGGGCACCCGGAGCCTGGGCATGGTCCAG
Source organism: Robiginitalea aestuariiviva (assembly GCF_029537735.1). Classification (GTDB taxonomy): domain Bacteria; phylum Bacteroidota; class Bacteroidia; order Flavobacteriales; family Flavobacteriaceae; genus Robiginitalea; species Robiginitalea aestuariiviva. The sequence continues at coordinate 204,561 of NZ_JARPUQ010000001.1, forward strand.
GGCGAAACCGGCCAGTGTAATGCCTATTTTAAAAAGAACTTCTTTTCCGTTATAGTGGGCGACCTGCCTTATGGTATAGCCCACACCTCCCGCAAATCCCGCCAGCAGAAAAGCGGCTCGCGAAACGTCCGGGATTTTGTGCAGGCCAGCCTGCCCGCCTGGGTGGAAGTCCTGGCCCCGGGCGGGGTAATCGCGCTTTCCTGGAATACCCTGGTCACGCCCCGAAAGGCCCTGGAGGCCGAATTGGAAACAGCAGGACTGGTCGTGCTCCGCGAACCCCCATACGATACGCTTGTACACCGGGTGGACCAGTCTATTGTCCGGGACGTGGTTCTGGCGCGAAAGCCAGGGGTGTAGCAAGGGGACGCCCCCCTGAATTCAAGATACCGGCATCGCCTGCAAAATCCTGGCAGCTCCTATTCCTGCAATGGGGTTTCGGGATAGCGCCCTACCTTGGTTGTGGGCGGGAGGGCGGGCCCTTTAACCTTTCCTTAGGCCACCTGTCCCCTTCCCTTTCCTACCTTTGCCTATCCAGACAACCCAATCCCGAACCCACTAAAAACATGAAAACCCTTTTCCACAAAGCCGATAGCCGGGGAGCGGCCAACCACGGCTGGCTCCAGAGCTACCACAGCTTCAGTTTCGCCAACTACTACAACCCGGAGCGCATGCAATTCGGGGCCCTGCGCGTACTCAACGACGACCGGGTAGCCCCGGGAATGGGCTTTGGCACCCACCCCCACCGCAATATGGAAATCATATCCATCCCCCTGGAGGGCGACCTGGAGCACCAGGACAATATGGGGAACACTACCGTGATCCGGGAAGGGGACATTCAGGTAATGAGTGCAGGGACCGGGGTAACCCATAGCGAATACAACAAAAACAAAGACCGGGAAGTAGCCTTCCTGCAGATCTGGGTGATCCCCCATACCGCCAATGTGGAGCCCCGATACGGCCAAATTTCCCTGGAGCCCGGGCAGACCCGGGGGCAATGGCACCCGGTAATCGGCCCGCACGGGGGGTTCGACGGGCTGTGGATCTATCAGGATGCCTGGTTCCATTTGGGGGAATTCAAGGCAGGCACCACCTCCGAATACACCCTGAAAAACCCGAAAAACGGGTTGTATGTTTTTGTGATCACAGGCAACGTTTCGGCAGGGGGCCAAACCCTGGACCAAAGGGATGCCCTGGGCGTATGGGACACTGGGTCCGTATCCTTTGAGTTCCTGAAAGATAGCAGGGTATTGCTGCTGGAAGTTCCTTTGGAACAAGGTGCCTGATACGGTCCGGAATGGGTTCTGGGTATCGGAAAATCTCCGGCCGGGGTTTGATATTTGTCATGATTTATTCGTAATCTAGAGCCTAATTTTATCGCTCACCTTTCAATCAGGAACTCAGATGGATCGCATTGCCAAAATACTTGTACCCTACGATTTCACCGAGGTTTCACGCCGCGCGCTGGATTATGCCGTTGCCTTTGCCGGGAACCGGCCGGACAAACACCTTGTGGTTTGCTTTATGCAGGAAACCGAAGACCAGCAGGTCCTTGAGGACGAATACGCAAAAATCAAAGCGGGGTTAACCAAGGCCTTTCGTGCCGAAATGTCGTGGGTAGCCTTTGCACCCCCTTCCGTAGACGGCCTGCTGAAGAAGTGCCAATGGGTACAACCGGACCTGATTGTTATGGGTACCTCGGGTTCCGAGGATCCCGAGGGCACCACCCACACCTCCCAAACCGTACTGGCTACGGAGTGCCCGGTACTGGTTATCCCCAAAGATGTAGGGGAAGAATTCCAACTTAAAACCATTGCCCTGGTTCTGGGGTCCAAGGAAATTGACGACCCCAAGGTACTGGGTACCCTGTTGGATATTGCCCGCACCTTTAATGCCAAGGTTCATGTGCTGACCATTGAAAACAAACCGGGAACCTACGGATATTCCGAGAGCGAGGAACGCAACGAAGAGTTGCTGGAATACTACCTGGAAAGTTTTTATTCCCACCACGTATTTATCGAAAACGAAGACGTGGTGAAGGGGATTTTCGACTATGTAGTTGAAAAGGAAATCGACATGCTGGCCATCCTGCCCCGCAACCACGCCCGAAAAGGCACGCCTTCCGAAGGCCGCCTGACCCGCCTGCTCACCCTGCAGACCCGGTCGCCCCTGCTGGCCGTAGAGCACTAAGTAACCGGTGATGTCCGTCCTTATCCTGATCCTGGGCCTGACGGTCCTGCTGTTCCTTTGGGGGAAATGGCCCCCGGATGTGGTGGCCCTGATGGCCATGATGGCCCTGTATTTCAGTGGCATCCTTACCCTTGGCGAGACCCTGAGCGGTTTCAGCAACCCCACCGTGATCATGATTGCCGCCCTTTTTATTATAGGTGAAGGGCTGGCACGAACCGGCTGGACCGCCCTGGCCGGGAAAAAATTTGTGGCCCTGGCCCGCAGGAGCGCCACCCGCCTCACGGTAATCCTGAGTGCGGGGTCCAGCCTCCTCTCCGGGCTGGTGAGCAATACGGGTACGGTGGCGGCCTTGCTGCCGGTGGCCGTGGCGGCTGCCTGGAGTGCGGGCACCTTCCCCTCCAAGGTCCTGATGCCGCTGGCCTTTGGCTCCAATACCGGTGGCCTGCTCACCCTTACAGGCACGCCCCCGAACATCATTGTGAGCAACGCCCTGGAAACCTCCGGACAGGAGGGGTTTGGCTTTTTCGAATTTGGCCTGATCGGGCTACCCCTGCTCCTGATTTCCCTCCTGTATTTCCGGTTTGTGGGGTTCCGGTTGCTACCGGGGAACCGCACCGCCAACCGCCCGGCCAGCATAGACACGGAAATGCACGGCTGGATAGAACGCTTCAGCATTGCTGAAAACGTATACCGCCTGCGCATCCGCTCCATGTCGCCCATGATCAGTACCCGGCTGGGCGCCTGGAGCCTGGAGGTTCAATACGGGGTACAGGTTTTGCGTCTGAGACGCCGCCACCCGCGCCTGCTGGAATCCGGTGCTGGGTTTGTGGAATTCCCGGACCCGGATACCGAACTCCGCTACCACGATGTGCTTACCGTTAAGGGAGACCCTGCCTCTGTGGACCGCCTCATGCAGGAAACCAAGCTGGGGTTGCTCCCGCAACCTTTCAACACCGAAGAACTACGCTCCGAATTCATTACCCAGGAGGTCGGGATGGCACAGATGCTCATCACCCCAAACTCCAGTTTTGTAGGACAACGGGTGGCCATGGGGGCCTACCTGAAAAAATATGGCATTCAGTTGCTGGGCGCCTCCCGCAACAATAAACCCCTGCCCGGCGCCGAAGTGGATATCCGTGCCGGGGATGCCTTCGTAATTCGGGGGTCCTGGGAAAATATGGAGCAACTCAAAAGCGTGTATCGGAATTTGGTAATTACCGGGAGTCCGGATGCCATGGCACGGGATGTGGAACAACTTACCCCGAGGTCCTGGATGGCCCTGGGAAGCCTGGTTTTACTGGTGGTACTCCTGGTACTGAATATCGTACCAGGCGCCATTGCCGCCCTGCTTTCGGCCGGGTTGGTGATGCTCACCGGCTGTGTCCCTATCAGCCAGGCGTACCGACGCATCAGCTGGACCAGTGTAATCATGATTGCAGCCATGATCCCCATGGGCCTGGCCCTGCAGAAAACCGGGCTGGCCTCGGATGCCGCCAACGCCCTGGTGGCCTCCCTGGGTCAAACCCACCCTACCCTGCTGTTGGCTGGGATCTTTTTGCTGACTACAGGCTTTAGCCAAACCATTAATAATTCGGCCACGGCCGTCCTGATGGCTCCTATCGCCCTTATGGCAGCAGCCTCCCTGGGGCTTTCCCCCCAACCCTTTCTGATTGCGGTGGCCGTGAGCGCCTCTACGGCCTTCCTGACCCCGGTGGGCACCACCACCAACGCCATGGTCATGTCCGCCGGCGGCTATCGCTTTACCGACTACCTGCGGGTGGGCTTTCCCCTGCTCCTCCTGTTTTTTACCGCCACCCTGATCCTGGTCCCATGGATCTGGCCCTACCGCTAACGGACAGGATTACCGGTGGTCGAAAGCCTCTCCAAGCATAGCCCTCGAATTGGGATTAATGTGTATTTTCGGGCGATAACTAAACCAAGCCTATGACCGCTAAAGCCTCCCCGTATCATCAATGGCACCACCCGTATAAACCGGCCGCGGCCTTTTCCACCAGAGTGGCCTATTTCAGCATGGAATTCGGGATCGACCAGGCCCTGAAAATCTATTCGGGCGGGCTGGGTTTCCTGGCGGGCTCCCACCTGCGCTCGGCCTTCGACCTGAAACAAAACCTGATTGGCGTGGGGATGCTGTGGAAATACGGGTACTACGACCAGACCCGCAATGCGGACCGCAGCATGCGCGCAGAACATATCCTGAAACGATACGATTTCTTGGAAGACACCGGCCTGGAGGTACAGGTAACCATCAACGACAACCCCCACGTAAAGGTGCGGGCTTATGTGCTTCGCCCGGAAATTTTCGGCACCGTGCCCCTATATCTGCTCTCCACGGACCTGCCGGAGAACGATCACCTTTCCCGCACCATTACCGACCGGCTATACGACCCCAATGACGAAACCCGGATATCCCAGAGTATTGTACTGGGGATTGGGGGGGCCAAGTTAGTGGAGATGCTGGGGGGCGCCCAGGTCTACCACCTCAACGAGGGACATGCCCTCCCGGCCTTTTACTACCTCAGGGACCGGGGCGTGGACTCCTCCCGCTTGGTCTTCACCACTCATACCCCGGAAAAAGGGGGCAACGAGGTACGCAACGGGTACCATCTGAACAACAGGGGATTTTTTGGCCGTACCCTCCCCCCTCCGCAATTGCAGCAGGAGCTGGTGGGCGACGAACTCAATTTTACCGTCTCTGCCTTGCGGCACAGTAAAAAAGCCAACGCCGTTTCCCGCCTGCACGCCAAGGTAGCCCAGGGGATGTGGGAGCCCTTTGGCCTTCAGGATAAAATCATCCCCATCACCAATGCCCAGCATCCGGGGTTCTGGACAGACCCGGCCCTGCGCAAGGCCTTCGAGAAAAAAAACCTCAAGGCCGTGGCCAAACGCAAACGCGAACTCAAAGCAGGCCTTTTCAACCGGGTGCTGGACCAGACCGGCAAGATGTTCGACCCCGAGGTGCTCACCGTGGTGTGGGCAAGGCGCTTTGCCGGCTATAAGCGGGCAGACCTGCTCTTGCGGGATTTTGAACGTTTTCAAAGGCTGATGAACCACTCCGGCCAAAAAATCCAGATTATCTGGGCCGGCAAGCCCTACCCGGAAGACTACGGAGCCATCCATGTCTTTAACCGCCTGGTGGAAGTGAGCTGGCAATTCCCCAACATGGCTGTCATGACAGGGTATGAAATGGAATTATCCCGTATGCTGAAGGAAGGTTCGGATGTCTGGCTGAACAACCCCAGGATTACCCGCGAGGCCTCGGGCACCAGCGGGATGACCGCCGCCATGAACGGGTCGGTAAACCTCACGGTTAACGACGGGTGGATCCCAGAATTCGGACGGCATGGGGAAAATGCCTTTATTCTGCCGGAGGCAGACCCCAACCAACCCCATCCGGTGCAGGACGATATGGATGCCCGCAACCTGTACCGCATCCTGGAGGAAGAGGTCCTGCCCATGTACTACCAGCATCCGGACGCATGGAATGCCCTGGTCATGCAGGGAATGGAGGATGTGGTTCCTGCCTTTTCCAGCCATCGGATGGCCACGGATTATTATAAAAAATTGTACAAGGGCTAGCCGATGGCATTGGGCTGCCCGGTGCTTTGAAGGGTAGCAAACCAAAATTCGCCTTCCAGGTCTATTTTTTTCCGGCGTCCCACTACAGCGGCAATGGGCAGGTAAACCAACTGATTGTTAACCAAACCTACCACAAAACGGGTCTTCCCCGCCATCGCGCCGTGCACGGCCTGGTAGGCCAGGCGGTTACAGAAGATACTGTCGCTGGCATTGGCCGGGGCCGAACGGATAATATAGCTGGGGTCGATGTACTTGATGGTCACTTCGGTCTGGCGCTCCCGGAAGTGGTCCGCAATGCGGTCCTTGAGCAGCACCCCGATATCCTGGTGTTTGATATTGCCGGAGGCGTCCCGCAGGGTCTGGTCCGTTTCGAACAGGTATTGCCCGGCGCCCTCGGCCACCACAATCACCGCGTGTTGCTTGCGGGCCAGGCGTTCTTCCAATTGTTGGAACAGGCCGTTTTCGCCCTCCAGGCGGAAGGGCATTTCGGGCACCAGCACAAAGTTCACCTCCGGCATCGCCATAGAGGCAGAAGCAGCAATAAAGCCGCTGTCGCGCCCCATGAGCTTGACCAGGGCAATCCCGTTATATGCCCCGGTTGCCTCATTGTGGGCATCCCGAATGATGGTCGATGCCACCGCATATGACGTTTCGAAGCCAAAGGATTTATCGATCAGGTCTATATCGTTGTCAATGGTTTTGGGGATCCCGGCCACGGCAATATTAAGGCCGCGTTTCTCAATTTCAGCACCAATAGCATCGGCCCCTTTCAGGGTGCCGTCTCCCCCGATGGTAAACAGCATATTCACCTTATGGGCCACCAGGGTGTCTACCATTTCCCCAACATCCTGGGCCCCCCGGGAAGACCCCAGGATGGTGCCCCCGAACTGGTGGATATCCCGCACTTTTTCCGGGTCCAGTTCCTGATAGGGATGCGGGCAATCCCGGGTGAGGCCTTCGAAGCCATAGGGAATTCCGAGAATGCGCTTTACTCCGTAGAAATAATAGAGTCCCATCACCAGGCCCCGGATCACGTTGTTGATCCCCGGGCACAACCCGCCGCAGGTTACGATGGCCGCCGTGGTCTCTTCCGGATTGAACAGGAGGGATTTCCTGGGGCCGGCCTTTTCCAGAGTCAGGGGCTGCCCTCCGCTCTCCTGCAGGTGCTTCCACTGTGCGGCGGTTACATCAAAAAGTACACGGTGGGAATCCTCTACAAAATTAAAAAGGTCATCCCCGCTCTCGCTGCTCAGCGGCAAAGGGGAAACATGGGATGGCGTTCCCAGTCGGCGGATATCAAATCGGTTGTCAGCACTCATCGTATAGTTCTTTTCCGGTTGGGGAGTTTATTTTTTGCCCCTCAATTCGAGTTTTTCCGCAAAATAGTCGCAGAAGTCCTTCATGGTCGCGGTCATTTTTTCGTCCTGGGTAGCCTTCATAAAGGTATCGGACAGGGCCACCAGGGTCTGGTGGAAAAAGATATTCATCTCATCCACCGGCATATCTTTGGTCCACAGGTCAATTTTCAGGGATTCGCGGTTGGCGCTGTCCCAGACCGATAGCAGCATGGCCTTGGCTTCTTCTTCGTGTATGCCCCCGTCCTGGGCAGACCAGTGGAGGGATTCCGGGACGCGGTTTTCATCCAGGGTAACTTTCAGCGTAATTTCGGAGGTATGCAGTTTGGACATCTTATTTGGGGGGTTTGTAGTTGGAGGCTTTAAACAGGGCTTCCCCGGGCATACGCAGGAGCTCCTGTAGGGAAACATCGTGGTTTTGGACAAAGGCCCGCACGATTTGCCACCCCATGTACCGGCCAATCCGACCAGGGGATTCGCGGTCCAGTTCCAACCGGAATTTACTGAAGGGGGCGGGTTCCAGAAAGCGCGGCCCCAGGGCCCGGTCTGTATTATACAGCAATTCCCGTTCAATAAAATAACGCCAGATCTGGGCTTCGTTGGTCCGTGCCCATTCCAGTTGCCCGGCCGAATAGCGGACCTTAATGGAATCCGGCACCAGCGGCAGCATCAGGTCTTTCAGGTAGAGTTCCTTCCCATAATACACCATCTGGGCTACAAAGGAGCGCTCCTGGGGGTAGGGAATTACCTGTTTGGCAAAGGCACTGGCCACATCGCTCACCAGGTATTCCGGCTGCAGGTCTGCTGCAATGTAGCGGTCCAGTCCCCCGTAAAAGCGGTGATTTTCCCCCAGGTAGTTGTCCAGGCCCAGCAACAAAAGGGTATCTGCCAGCAGGACCCGGTTCTGGTAATCCACATCTGTGGTCAGGGTGACCACATGGGGTACGGGCACGTCCGGGAAATAATAGCGTGCATGGCGGAAAAACCCTTCCAGCCCGGCCTGGTAGGGCCCGAAATCAGAGAAAACGGAATCTACGGCTTCCCGGAGTTCCACCTGGAGGGTATCCTGTTGCTTGGCCAGCCAGACGCTGTCCGGGTATTGTTCCGGGAACAGGTAGGGGTAGGTCTTTTTCAGGGCGGGCAGGCCCCCGGGTTGCATCGCGCCAAAAGCCTGGTCAAATCGGTCTACCTGCAGATCCAGGGGGATTTGCTGCACAGCTTCCAGTACACGGGGCGCCGGATCTGCACAGGAAAGGGCTAAAATGAGCAGGGCAAAAGGCAGGAGGGGTTTAAGTAATCTTCCCAAGGCTTCCTTATTAAGGGTACAGGTCTTATTTTTACAGGGTAAAGGTACTTGTTTTTCCCATCAAACCGAAGTCTACATGCAAAGCGAACGCATCATAGAACACATTGTAAACTGGCTGAAGGCATATGCCACTGAAGCGGGAATGAAAGGATTTGTTGTAGGGGTATCCGGGGGGATTGATTCCGCCCTGACCTCTACGCTCTGCGCCCTCACCGGCATGGAGGTACTCTGCCTGGAGATGCCCATCCACCAATCCAAAAACCAGGTTACCCGCGCGGCCAACCACATCTATTGGCTTAAGGGCAAGTACCCGAATGTGCGTTCGGAATGGATTAACCTCACCCCCGTTTTTGACGAATTGATCGGGGTGATGCCCCCCGTGGAGGACGAGGAAAGCCGCTTTATGTCCCTGGCCAACACCCGCGCACGCCTGCGGATGACCTCCCTGTATTACTTTGCTGCCCTGGAGAAAAAGCTGGTGGCCGGCACCGGGAATAAAGTAGAGGATTTCGGGGTGGGCTTTTATACCAAGTACGGAGATGGAGGGGTAGACCTGAGCCCCATTGCGGACTTGCTTAAAACCGAAGTCTACGCTCTAGCCAAACACCTGGGCGTGAACGACGAAATCCTGGAAGCCCCGCCAACCGATGGGCTCTGGGGGGATAACCGAACAGACGAAGACCAGATTGGCGCCAGCTATCCCGAACTGGAATGGGCCATGGCCATGGACGATGCCGGAAAGACTGCCGAAGACTTCAGCGGCAGGGAACAGGAAGTCTTCCGCATCTACAAGCACCTGAATACCGTTAATCGGCATAAAATGCTTCCCATCCCCGTGTGCGAGATTCCTAAAGCGCTGAAAAAGACATCTTAACTAAGATTCAGCACCTTAGCACGATTTTTAAACGTGTTATAGACACTTTATAGGATTTTTTTGGCAACTTTGTAAAGGATTTAATTATTTAAACCTTACTTTTCATGTCAGTAATTCAGCACAGGAACTTTTGTGCCTACTGACAGCTCGCACAAAAACCCCCGAAAACTACCTAAATATGATCCAAGTTCTCATTGCCGACAACCACCCGGTCGTAAGACTGGGGGTACGCAACGCCCTGCAAAGCGCGGAAGATATCCGCCTGATGGGTGATGTGGGCACAACTTCCGAACTCTTCAATGTGCTGCAGGACAAGCAGCCAGACGTCCTCCTGATGGAACTCGACATCCCGGAAATCAACGGTATTGCTGCCCTGCGGAAGCTTAAACAAGAATACCCAGATGTCCAGGTACTGATCTACAGCGGTCAATCCGAGGATGTGTACGCCTTAAGCACCATACGCAGCGGTGCCAGTGGCTATCTCTCTAAAACCGCCACGATGGACTACCTGCAGGATGCTATCCGCAAGGTGGCCCAGGGTGGGATGTTTATCACTAATGAACTGGCCCAGCGTCTTGCCTTTGACGAAGGCACCCAAAAGCCGCGTCGTTTCTTCCGTAAACTTTCTACCCGCGAGGTGGAAGTATTGAAGATGCTGGCCAGCGGTAAACGCAATAAGGAAGTGGCCCAGGGGCTTAACCTGAATGAAAAAACGGTTAGCACCTACAAAGCCCGCCTGATGAAAAAGCTGAATGTGGATAACATGGTAGACCTGTTGCAACAGGCCAAAGCCCTGGAACTCTACTAGACCCGCAACAACCCGTTCTTACGCCCGGCCCCTGGCCGGGTTTTTTTATGCTCAGCAGGGAATGATACGGTTCAGCTTCTGATTGAGCAGCTTGTTCAGCTGGAGGTAGTTCACAATCTCCTCCAGCACCTCCCGGTTGGTATCCGCAAGCTGGGACTCGGTGTCCTGGCGCAGGTGCTGAATCCGTTTGCGGATCAGGTGGCTGCGCAGGGAAAGGATGGTTTCGGTAACCAGCTGTGCCAGGCCGTCGCGTTTGGGACGGGGAAAGATATCCTTTCGCTCCCACTGATGCAACTCGTATTTCTCTTCATCCATCAGGATGGAGGAGATTTCCCGGGCAGCCTCGGGTTCCAATTCCTGCATAAACTGGTTGATGTCAAAAGCCTCATCGGCATTCATCCGGTCGATCAGGCGATAGTACACCTTGCGAAAGCCCTCGTGGCTGAGCTCAATCTCGTCCTGCTGCAGGTCCAGGTATACCTTCTCAAAGACGCGTGCCTCGTGCAGTTCCGGCTCCATAACCAGTTCCCCGGCTTCGTTTTCCTTCAGCAACATGTCTTCGAAGGTTTCGGTCTGTGTGCCGTAGAGCAGCAAGACCTCGATAAGTTTGCGCTCCAGCTCGTACTGCACGTCCACCTTTTGTTCCTGAGGTTCCGGGCGAACTACCTCCATCTCGGACCGCTCTGGTTTGCGGGCGGCGTCCTGCTGGCGTTTCCGTCCCATCTGGGCCAGGGTATTGAAAAGTACATCCTCTGAAATCCCCATCAGGGAGGCGCACTCCTGTACGTAGACCTCCCGTTTGATCCGGTCCGGGATACGGGAAATACTGGCCACGATATCCCGGATCATCTCGGCCCGCTTTATCGGATCCTGGGCCGCTTCTTCGGAAAGCAGCGCCGTTTTGAACTGTATAAAATCCCGGCTGTTTTCCTGCAGGTAGGCCTCTATGGCATCCCGGGAGTGTTTCCGCGCAAAACTGTCCGGGTCTTCCCCGGCAGGGAACGTACAAACGCGAACGTTCATCCCTTCCTCCAGGATCAGGTCCACCCCCCTCAGGGAGGCCCTGAGACCGGCAGCGTCCCCGTCAAACAGCACCGTGAAGTTCTGTGTGAGACGGCGCACGAGCCGAATCTGTTCCGGGGTCAGGGCTGTCCCGCTAGAGGCTACCACATTTTCAATCCCGGCCTGGTAAAGCTGGATCACATCCGTGTAGCCCTCCACCAGGTAGCACCGGTCTTCCCGGGCAATGGCCTGCTTGGCAATGGAGATGCCATAGAGCACCTTGCTCTTGTGGTAGATGTCGCTTTCCGGGGAATTCAGGTATTTGGCGGTCTTCTTGTCCGCACTCAAGGTACGCCCCCCAAAGCCCAACACCCGGCCACTAAGGGAATGGATGGGAAACAACACCCGGCCCTTAAAGCGGTCAAAGCGGCGTTCTTCCCGATCCCCTTCGGCGGGTTTTACAATAGTGAGGCCGGTTTTGTCCAGGAATTCCAGTTGGTAACCTTTCTCCAGGGCCGCTTTGGTGAAGACATCCCACTGGTCCGGGTTATACCCCAACTGGAAGGTGCGTATGGTATCGTCCGAAAACCCCCGTTCGCGGAAGTAACTCAGGCCAATGGCCTTCCCGGGTTCCGTATTCCAGAGGCAATCGCTGTAGAAATCCCGGGCATACTCGGTAACCAGCAGCATGCTTTCCCGCTCGCTGGCCTTCTCCTTTTCCTCTTCTGTGCGCTGGGTTTCCTCGACCTCGATCTGGTATTTTTTAGCCAGGTAGCGGATAGCCTCCGGGTAGGTGAGGTGTTCATGCTCCATCAGGAAGGCCACCACGTTACCTCCCTTCCCGCTGGAAAAATCCTTCCAGATCTGCTTCACCGGGGAGACCATAAAACTGGGAGTGCGCTCGTCTGTGAAAGGGCTTAACCCCTTAAAATTAGATCCGGATTTCTTCAGCTGTACAAAATCCCCGATCACCTCCTCCACGCGGGCGGTTTCATAAACTTTGTCTATGGTGCTTTTGGTAATCATGGGCCGGAACACTCGGGCCGATAAAAATAAGAAAACAGGCCCGACCCCCGAAAGCCTAAATGGGATTGAGCCGAAAAAAGCACCATTTTGTACCTTTAGGCAAAACCCCTTGTATTGTGATCCTCTTCTTCGGCACCCGCCCCGGCAAGCGAAGGGAGCTGCCTCTGGCCGCCCTGACCTGCCCCCATTGCGGGCAAACGGGAAGCCTGCAGGGGACGGTGGCCCCGCATTTTGTACATATCTTCTGGATACCGGTATATCGCCTGCGCCCCATGGTCTGGGTACAGTGCTCCCATTGTAAAAAAGGCTATGACGGTCGGGATCTGACCCTGGAAATGCAACAGGCTCTGAAGGACACCGGCATGTAATAAAAAAAGCGCCCTTTGGAAAGGACGCTCTGTATTACGCGGATCGGTAAGGGGCTACAGGTCAAACCGCAGCCCCAGGGAAACATTGTGCTGTTCCACCGCGGCATTTTCAAAAATGGGGTTCAGGTCGTATTTGGCGTAGAGCAGCACCCCTTCCACCCCAATGTAGGCACTCAGGCCGTACACAAAATCCGAGGTGTTGTAATCCCGCTTCAGTTTGTCCTTGACGCGTTCGCCATCGCGGGTGTACTTCAATTTCTGGCGCGCCCCCAGGTTGAGCCCGGCATACCCGCCAAACCCTATACGAAACTGGTTGCGCAGGGAATAGCGGATGCGGTCTTCATATTCCCGGAATCTGGAAGGCCCGAATTCCAGGTGAACCGGCACCACCAGGTTATCCATACGGAACTTGGCTTTTCGGAGTTCCACGTCAAAAGGCTGCAGGGTAGTCTGCCCGTTTTCCGAGACAAAAACCTGGTTGCCCTCGGGCTTCAGCCCATTGAACTGGAAGGAAACCCCGTAATGCAGGCGCATAAAGTTGCTCTCTTTGAAAACCCGGGTCCGCCAGGCCCAGCCAATCTCAAAAAACCGACTGCCGGCCACCTTATAGGGAGAATCCTCCAGGCCCTGCCCATCCGCAATGGCATTGTTCAGCCCAAAGGCCAGTACCATATCGGAATACGTCCTGCGATCGTAAGGCACGGGGCGGTCGGGGTCTTCCCAACGGATCCAGGAAGCCTCCCCCACCCCCAGGCTCAGTTCAATTCGCTCTACTTCTTTTGGAGGGGTCTTTTCCTGGGTGGCTACCACCCCTGCATTGCGCTCCAGCAAGGCAATTTCCCGGTCGATCATCTGTTGGCGGTCCTCGATGTTGAGCGCCCGCTTCCGGGCGGCTTCGGTTTTAAGGACCTGGGCCTGCTCGGCCGAAATTTCTCCGGCCTCCCGCCGGCGTTCAATCTCCAGCACTTCGGCCTTCAGGGCTTCCTTTTCGGCAGTAACCACCTGCTCGCGGGCGGCCTTCAGCTTTTCAATACGGTCTTGATAATCTTCCTGGGCAAACAGGGTGCCGGTCAAAAGGATAAAGAGCAAGGGGATAATCTTATGTACAATGTGGTTCATGTGTTCGTTTTTTTTTGATTTTGATTGATGGATGATTGATGAATAAACTACTGGTTGCGCTGGGCCATAGCCACACGCACTTTGTTAAAACGGGCCTTTAGGGTATTGAACAACTCCTCCCGGAAACTGCGGTCCAGTTCCGACTCCACCTGGCTTAGTAGGGCATTGGCATCCAGGGGGGCCTTGAGGTCGGTCAGGCGTTCCCGGGCCATGGCGGCCTGGGCCTCATGGAGCAGAGAATCGATGGTGGCGTCACTGACCGCGGTGCCGGAGGCTTCCAGCACCGCCACGCGTAATACGACGCTATCCAGTGCCAAAGCCAGGCGCTGCTCCAGTCCGGAATCTACTGCAATCCCAACCCGGGTTTCCTGTAAGTCAGTTATCCGAGCTGTATCCAACCCGGCATTGGGCTGGGATTGGGCCGGCCTTACAGGTGTTACCGATGCCAGATCTACCTGATCCGGAGAAGCCTGTTCCAAAGCCGGATCATTGCCCTGTTGGGCTTCCGCCCCGACCACTGCCGGATCCGTCTCGCGCAGTTCTTCGGGTTGCAGGGCGGGAGAGGTATTGGGTACAGGTTGGGTAACTTCGGGACGCGAGACCACCCGGGTAGGGAAAACCGGTTCCGGATCGGTCCGGTCTAAAAGGGCACGCCACCCAAAAAACAAGGCAATTGCCGCAGCAACCCCATAGTACCAGGGGCGGAGGCTGCGCCTGCCCCGCACAGGCTCCTGCCCCAACTGGGTGGCAATCCGCTCCCAGCTTCCCGGGGAAGGGGTAATCTTGCGGGCGCGCAGTTTTTCGCGCAGGTTTTTTTCGAATTCAACGGGTGCCATAATGTGTCTTTTGTTGGGCTTCCAGGTGGTCCTGCAAGCGTTTTCGAGCCTTAAACAGCTGGGATTTTGATGTGCTTTCCGAAATATTCAGCATGTCTGCGATTTCCGGGTGGGTGTATCCTTCTACAGCGTAGAGGACAAATACGGTCCGGTAGCCCTCGGGCAGGGCATCGATCATTTTTTCAATTTCCTGCAATTCCAGAAAATCGGCCGACTCCCATCCCTGTACTGGCGGTTCCGGCGGGGTTTCTTCGAACTCCACAAACTGCTTTTTCCGGAGGAAATCAATGGCCTGCCGTACCATGATCCGGCGTACCCAACCTTCAAAACTACCTTCAAAGCGATAGGAATCCAGGCCCTGAAACACCTTTACAAACCCACTGATCATGACGTCCTCTGCGAAATGCAGGTCTGGGATATACCGCCTGCAAACGGCTAACATGGTCGGCGCCAGGCTTTCGTAAAGGGCCTTTTGCGCTTCCCGCTGTCCGGCGCGGGCCTTCTCGACCAGCGTGCGTTCGTTGCGAAAAAGCGAAATGATCTTCACGGTTCTCCTGGGTTTCTATCTGTAAGACGCAGGTCGGAAAAAAAGGGTTGCCTGCCGGAGGAATTTTTTCTTTGCAGCCGCAAGAAACCTGCCAAAAATCCCCGACTGCAAGCCCCTTTCACGGGCGGGGTATACCTTGGCTTCCGGGGGTGGGGGGGGGCTTGCCCCAGGGTCGCAAGGAGGCGCCTATTGTTTGCGGTCCACCACGTAATTGACCATCAGCTCCAGGGCACTCCGGTAGGGGGATTCCGGAAAGGCCTGCAGCATCTGCAAGGCCTCGGCCTTGAATTCCTGCATTTTATCCACGGCGTATTCCAGCCCGCCGGAATCCTTGACAAAGGCGATAACCTCCCGGACACGGTTTCGGTCCTTGTTGTGGTTTTTGACCGAGTTGATGAGCCACTTACGCTGCGCCTCTGTGGCCTGATTCAGGGCATAGATCAGGGGGAGGGTCATTTTCTGTTCCTTGATATCAATGCCGGTAGGCTTGCCAATGCGTTCCTGTCCGTAGTCAAACAGGTCGTCTTTGATCTGGAAGGCCATGCCGCAGAGCTCACCGAACTTCCGGAAGGTTTCCACATGTTCGCTGTCCGGGCAAACCGAAGCCGCCCCCAGGCTACAACAGGCCGCAATCAGGGTGGCCGTTTTCTGCCGGATAATCTCAAAATACACCTCCTCGGTAATGTCCAGCCGGCGGGCTTTTTCGATCTGCAGCAACTCCCCTTCACTCATTTCGCGCACGGCTACCGATATGATCCGCAGCAGGTCAAAATCCCCATTGTCTATGGAAAGGAGCAGGCCTTTGGACAGGAGGTAATCCCCCACCAGCACGGCAATTTTGTTTTTCCAAAGCGCATTGATGGAAAAAAACCCGCGCCGCTTGTAGCTGTCGTCCACCACATCGTCGTGGACCAGGGTGGCCGTATGGATCAGCTCAATAACCGATGCCCCACGGTAGGTGCGCTCGTTTACGGCCCCGTCATTCAGGAGTTTAGCCGTTAGAAAGACAAACATGGGGCGCATCTGCTTCCCCTTTCGGTTCACGATATAATAGGTGATCCGATTGAGCAGGGGCACGCTGGACGACATGGACTGGTGGAACTTCTTTTCAAAAAGTTCCATTTCCCTTTCAATGGGCTGTCGAATCTGGGCGCTGATCTTCAAAAAGCGTGGTTTATGGTCTTGCCGTTGGGATTGTAAAATTACGGAAAATGCCTGGGAATCCGTTTGGGAAACCCATAGGACTGCGCTCAGTTTTCTTTCCGGTGCGTTATATTTGTCACCTAATATATCCGCACATGCGCTTCATTCCTGTCCTGATATTGGCTTTCCTGGTTTCCTGTTCCGAGGCCCCCAGGGATTTTCGGCAATTTGACCAAAACAGCTGGTCCGGCATTCTGGCGTTCCAAAACGGGCAGTACCCCGGGGCTCTGGCGCACTTTGAAATCGCCATGGCGACCCTTCCGGAGGAAAGTCCTGAACCGTATCTCTACGCCGCCGCAACTGCCCTGAAGCTACAACAGGAAGAAAAAGCCGGGACCATCCTGGCTAAGGCCCTGCAGCATACCCGAATCAGCCGCTCCGATTTTGAGAACTTTCAGCCCCTGGCCGAATTTTGGGGAACCCCGGTTATGGATGAATTCCTGGAGGCTTTTTCCATAGCGGAACGCAATGGCACCCTGGGGCCGGCTTCTACCCCCCTGCAACGGGAAATGGACAGCCTGGCCCTGATTGACCAAAACCTTCGCAATGGATTTTATGACCCACAGGCTATGCGCCGGATCGATTCCACCAATATGGTACGCCTGGCCCAGATTGTCGGTGAAATCGGGTGGCAGCAGAAGTTGTTTCCCATTCTCTGGAACCGCCGGCAGCATTACGGCTCCGACCACTGGTTCTGGACCTCTTTTACACCCGTAATAGAAAAGGAAATCGAAGCCGGGCGTGTACGCCCATCCTTTTGGGCGCAATTCGAGGACGAAAAGCTAATCCGTACCCAGCGGCAACAGCGTTACGGGATGTACCCCTATAACTATCAACAATTTCCGCTGGAACTCCCGGATCAGGTAGACAGCCTGCGGGCAGCGATAGGCCTCCCGCCCCTTTGGTATATGAATGAGGTGTACCAGGCTCCCCTGCCCCCGGGGTATCAGGGTACCCCGTCCACATCGCCGCTGATTACCGAATAAGGCTAAAGGAATTATGCGGGAGGGTTATTCCCCCGGTCCGGTAGATTTGTTGGCCAACTGGCCACAGGCCGCATCGATGTCCTTGCCCCGGGAACGCCGCACGGTTACCGTGACCCCGGCCCCTTCCAAAGCATCCACATAAGCCTGTATGCGGGATTCCCCTGCCTGTCGGAACATGCCATCGTCTATGGGGTTGTATTCAATAAGGTTGACCTTACAGGGTGCGGCCCGGCAAAAATCCAGCAAAGCGCGAATATCGGCATCCCCGTCGTTCACCCCGTCCCAGACCACATATTCGTAGGTCACCCGGCTGCGGGTCTTGTCGTACCAGTAGGCTATGGCTTCCCGCAATTCCGAGAGGGGCATGCGCTCATTAAAGGGCATGATGCGGGATCGGGTTTCCTCAATCGCGGAATGGAGGGAAACCGCCAGGTTAAACCTGGGGGCCTGATCTGCCATTTTCCGGATCAGCTTGGGCACCCCGGAGGTGGATACCGTGATGCGGCGGGGCGACATCCCCAATCCGTCTTCGGCCGTAATCCGGTCAATGGCCTTCATCACATTGGGGTAATTCATCAGGGGCTCCCCCATTCCCATAAACACGATATTGCTTAATGGGCGGCCAAAATAGAGACGGCTCTGGCGATCAATGACCATTACCTGATCGTAGATCTCATCCGGGTTGAGGTTGCGCATGCGCTTCAGGCGGGCCGTGGCGCAAAACCGGCAATCCAGGCTGCATCCCACCTGGCTGGAGACGCAGGCGGTGGTACGCGTTTCGGTGGGGATCAGCACAGACTCCACCACCAAACCGTCGTGGAGTTTCACAGCATTCTTAATGGTTCCATCCGCACTGCGCTGCATCTGGTCCACCGCAATATGGTTGATCACAAACCGCTCCTCCAGTTTTTCCCGAAGGGCCTTGGACAGGTTGGTCATCTCCTCAAAACGATGGGCCCCTTTCTGCCATAACCACTCATAGACCTGGTTGCCGCGGAAGGCTTTCTCACCCCGCTGCACAAAGAAGGCCCGGAGTTCTTCCAAACTCTGGGCCCTGATATCTATTTTGGTGGCTTCTGGCATAATGTTGCAGGTGGATGGGCCAATGGGCCGGATCCCCTTCCCTTAGAGGACCAGCATGGCATCCCCGTAGGAATAAAACCGGTACTGTTCCAGGATCGCTTCCTTGTAAGCCTTCTTCATCAGGTCATGTCCCATAAAGGCGGAAACCATCATCAGCAGGGTACTTTTGGGAAGGTGGAAATTAGTGATCATGCAATTGGCGATACTGAAATCATAGGGCGGGAAGATAAACTTATTGGTCCACCCCTCGTAAGTATTCAGCAAATGCTCCGAGGAGACCGCGCTTTCCAGCCCGCGCATTACGGTGGTACCCACGGCACAGACCTTACGTTTTCCGAGCTTGGCCCGGTTGACTACCTCTGTGGCTTTTTCGTCAATGATCAGCTCCTCGGAGTCCATCTTATGCTTGGAAAGGTCCTCCACCTCAACCGGGTTAAAGGTCCCCAACCCCACGTGGAGGGTAAGCTCAGCAAAATCAATCCCCTTGATCTCCAGGCGCTTTAACAGGTGCTTGGAAAAGTGCAGTCCGGCCGTTGGAGCCGCTACCGCGCCTTCATGTTTGGCGTAAATGGTCTGATAACGGCTTTCGTCTTCCGGCTCCGGGTCGCGTTTAATGTATTTGGGCAGGGGGGTTTGTCCCAGTTCCCGCAACTTGCGGCGGAAGTCCGTATAGGAGCCATCGTACAGGAACCGCAGGGTACGCCCCCGGGAAGTAGTGTTATCAATCACTTCGGCCACCAGGGATTCGTCTTCACCGAAGTAAAGCTTGTTCCCGATGCGGATTTTACGGGCCGGGTCTACCAGCACGTCCCACAGCCGTTGCTCTTCGTTCAGTTCCCGGAGCAGGAAGACCTCAATCCGGGCCCCGGTTTTTTCCTTATTCCCATACAGGCGGGCAGGAAATACTTTGGTGTTATTGAGCACCATCACATCGCCTTCATCAAAGTAGTCGATCAGGTCCTTAAAATACTTGTGCTCGATCTTGCCGGTTTCCCGGTGGATGACCATCAATTTGGATTCATCCCGGCTTTCGGCAGGGTATTCGGCCAGGAGTTCTTTGGGCAACTCAAAGTTGAAGTGCGAAAGTTTCATGAAGGGCGGTGGGTTTTGTGTTTTGCGGGGGCAAATATACGATCCCGGGCAGGGGGTTGTCAAGTAATGAGCGGATAAACTGAAAATCACTTGCATAAAAACCCCGGGGGCGCTTCTTGGCTTTCGGGGCATTCCCTATCTTTAAGCTATGTGCAATCCCCATTTAAAACCCATACGGTCCGGGCTGGTTTGGCTGCTTTTGCCCTTGCTTTACCTGGCTTTCGCCTGCGGCAGCAGCCGCGAGGCCGTTTCTGTACCCCTCACCGGTACAGTCTGGTTGCTGGAGAACATGCCCGGGCAGGCCCTGGAAATCGCCGCGTTGTTCCCCGGCCAAAAACCCTACCTCCGTTTTGAAGAAGACTCCGGGAAAGTCGCGGGCAACAGTGGCTGCAACGGGTACTCGGCCCCATACCGGCTGGAAGGGTCCCGCTTATCCTTCGGCCCCCCGGACCCGGCAACCCTGATGTACTGCGGGGAGGGCGAACGCCACTTTAAGAATGCGCTGCAGCAGATAGATCGCTGGGGCATTACCCCAAACGGCAAACTCTTTCTGCAACAAGGGGATTCCCTCCTGCTGGTATTTGCCCCTCAGGCCGTGGACCAGCCCCAGTAAACTCGCTAATCGGAACCCCATGACCAACAACCATATTGACTACATCGAATTCCCGGCACCAGATCTGGAGGCTACCAAAACATTTTACCATTCGTGTTTCGGGTGGGTCTTCACCGATTACGGGCCGGAGTATACCGCCTTTGAAGAAAGCGGGGTTTCCGGCGGGTTTCGCCTGAGCAAGGAACCGGTAGCGGATGGGGTACTGGTTGTCCTCTACCACAACAACCTGGAGATTGTACAGAATAAAATAAGGGCAGCAGGAGGCGAAATCACGGTCCCAACCTTCTCCTTTCCCGGGGGGCAGCGCTTCCATTTCCGGGACCCGGCGGGAAACATGCTGGCAGTGTGGTCGGAAGACCCAGCGGCCATTTGACGCCCCCTCCCCGGGGGGAAAATAAGGCCACGCCCTGCATAGGCCTTGCACCTGCAGGTTGATCCCTCCCGGCAGGCGGTTACAGGGGTTCTGCGTGGAAATGGAGCAGGGCCAGATC
The DNA here is from genome assembly GCF_029537735.1 of Robiginitalea aestuariiviva. Lineage (GTDB taxonomy): Bacteria > Bacteroidota > Bacteroidia > Flavobacteriales > Flavobacteriaceae > Robiginitalea > Robiginitalea aestuariiviva. Next base: position 225,054 of record NZ_JARPUQ010000001.1, read on the forward strand.
TTCCCAAAAATCCGGATAGGACTTCGATACCACCCCGGCATCTTCAATGATCAGGTCCGTTTTCAGGGCCAGGGGGGCAAAGGCCATGGCCATGCGGTGGTCATTATAGGTGCCAATGCGCTGCATGGGTACAATACGGCGGCTGGGCTGCAGGTGGAGGGAGTGGTCCGTTACCCGGATTTCGGCCCCCAGTTTGGTGAGTTCATTTTCCAAAGCCACCAGCCGGTCCGTCTCCTTGATCTTCAGGGTATGCAGGCCAGTGAGTTCGCAGCCCAACCCCAGTCCGAAACAACAGGCAGCCAGGGTCTGGGCCAGGTCGGGGGCTTCAATCAGGTTGGCCTCCAGCACAGGCACGGTCGGGTCTCCCGTGCGTACCAACTCCATATAATCATTTTCAAAACGGGTGGACACCCCCAGGGGGGCAAACAGCTCCGGCAATACGCTGTCTCCCTGCAGGGAATCCTTCCGATAGGCGCGTAAGCGGATGCGGCTTCCGGTTTCGGCCAGGGCCACAATGCTGAAATAATAAGAAGCCGAACTCCAGTCGGATTCCACCACGCATTTTTGAGCGTGCAGCGAGGCCACCGGTTCTACCCGGATCCGGTTGCCCTCGAAGCGATTGGGGATCCCCAGGCTGCTCAACAGCCCCAGGGTCATGCGGATATACGGGACCGAAGTAATGGTCCCCTGAAGGGTGAGCTCCAGGCCATTGGGCAGGGAAGCCCCCACCAGCAATAAGGCCGAGATATACTGGCTGCTTACGTCGGCAGGCAGGGTAACGGCATTTTGTTGCAGCCGCTGCCCGGAAATCTTCAGGGGCGGACACCCTTCCGCCTCCAGGTATTCGATCCGCGCACCCAGGGCGCGCAGGGCATCTACCAGAATACGGATAGGCCGCTGCTTCATACGGGCAGAACCGGTCAGGGTAACCTCTACCCCCTCCCGACTGGCAAAATAAGCTGTGAGGAAGCGCATGGCCGTGCCGGCATGGTGGATATCTACTATCCCTTCGCGGCGCGAACGGCCCAACTCCATAACACGGGCATCGTCCGAATTAGACAGGTTCTCAATTTGCAGGTTAGGGTACAGGGCTTGCAGCAGCAGCAGGCGGTTGGATTCACTTTTGGAACCCGTTATGTTGATTTCACACTCCAGTTGCTCTTTGCGGGGGCCGGTAAGCTTAATGTCCAAAGCCTTTGTTTTTGGTTGGGTAAGGGCCAAAGATAGGCTATTTCAGCTTTTCGTTTTGCTGGTGCCTATCGTGGTCGCGGCGGGTTTTAAGCTCGAGTTTGCGGGCAAAGGCGGCCTCCAGGTCAATGCCGGTCTGGTTGGCCAGGCAGAGGACCACAAAGACCACATCGGCCAGTTCCTCGCCCAGGTCTTTATCCTTATCCGAGGGCTTTTCACTTTGTTCCCCGTAGCGCCGGGCGATGATCCGGGCCACCTCCCCCACCTCCTCGGTGAGCTGGGCCATATTGGTAAGCTCGTTGAAGTAACGTACCCCATGGGCTTTGATCCAATTATCTACGGCCTCCTGTGCGTTCTTGATTTCCATCGGAACCTGTTTTTGTCAAAACTACTTGTTCCGATTGTTTCTGCACAAAATTTTTGAACAATTCCCGCAGGCCGGGGTAGTACGTAGCCGGCACCACCGCCTGGTTAATACTCAGTTCCACCACCATTTGCAGGGAATGCCCATTCTGCCCAATATGATAGCTAAAGCCCCCCACCTCGTCCGGCAGGGTCATGGCGGCAGATTCGGGCAGGGAGGTAACCTCATATCCTTCGGGCAGGGCTATATTGACATTATACCGCTCCTGCCAGGGGAAGGCAAAATCCACCGGGTATTCCCGGGATTCCCGCTTAAAGGGATTTTCGTCCGAGGAAAGGTGCAACAGGGGACTGAAGAAAATTTTGTCGCCGGTAATGGCCAGGGGCTCTTCCATTTCGAATTCGATCTGTTCGGCAATGGCTTTCCCGATAACATTGGCATTCTTGCGGTCGTAAGAGATGATTTCCATACCCTCATACCGGTTCTCATAGTTTTCCAGGTATTCTTCCTCTTCCATAACCCCGTACTGACTCCGGAAGTTATACGCCCGGTAATCGGTGTACTGGGTACGCAGTTTACCACTTACCTGCCCGTCTGCATCCAGTTGGAAGTTCACAAAATGGACGCGTTTGGATGGGGCGTTGGGAAATACGGAAAGGCTGCGCGAACGCCCGTCTTCGGAAACGGAACGCCCAAACCAGTTCAGGGCGCGTACCGGCAGCAGGTTGGGCTTGGTGTATTTACTGGTGGCATCCATCAGTACATAGCCCTGGTCCAGGACCACCTGGGCCACTACATAGTTAAAACCCCTTTGGGTGGGGAGGCTGGGTACGCCGTGGTCGCGGGTACTCAGCAGCACGGGGCGGGCATCCAGGCCGGCCTCCCGGAGCATGGCCACCAGCATCAGGTTAATGTCGCCTACATTCCCGGTCTGTTCTTCGTATGCCTTGCGCACGCCCTGGTCTGTGACATACCCGTACAAGCCGTTCCAGTTCATATGCTGCTGTACATGGAAAAAGATGGCAGACAACTTCTTGATCGGATCGGTTTCGCCCCCCACCAGCTGCTCCAGGGATTTCTTAAAGTAGTTGGAACGGTTAAGCTGGTACCCGAAATTGTCGTTCTGGTAGATGCGCTCCACCACCTGGTCCCAGGTGGTGCTGAAATTCTCCCTGGGGCTTTCGGGGTACTGCACATACAAGAGTTCATAATTCACGGCAGAGCGGTAGTTGTCCATATCATTCACAAAGGGCTCTTCCACCAGTGCCGGTACATCCTTCATCTCATAGGAAATGGTGTTGATCTGGTAATCCACTGCCCCGGATTGAAAACCTTGGGTCCGATCATCGTAACGCCCCGTATCCTTATAAGTAAAATTAATCTTGCCGCTGCGCTTGCCGTATTCGGGCTGCAACAGCAGGTAGCCCTTGAATTGGGGCTTAAAAACGATATACTCCGGGATTTCCACCCGCACTTCCTGAAACTCGATCGGGATGTCATACTGCATCTCGATTTCGTCTATGCTGTAGGCAAAGGGGGAATGCACCGTGTAGCTGTATTCAATCACGCTCCCTTCACGCACATTGGGCATGGTGAATTTTGCGCGCTCATAGTAATCGTTAACCTCCTCGCTGAACTGGTCGCTTTTACGGAGTTTGTCCTCGACTACCTTGCCGTCTACCAGGTTGTAGGTGGCCCCTTTGATAGAACTCATGCCTTCCTTATCTCCCCCATTGCGGTACAGGGATTCGCTTACCGTGGCATAATCGTAGCCATCCTTGGTGTAGATTTTAACGCGCTCGTGCACCTCCCGGAACTGGTGGAAGCCGTCATTTTCGATGTATTTGTAATAGATGTAGACATTCCGGTACACCACGGAAGCAGCTACAGAGGCGGCTGCCGGGTCTGCGGTACGGGCCACCAGGGCCTCGTCCACTTTGCCGAATTTCACATCCTGGGCCCATAGGAGGGACCCCGTTATAAGGGCGATGAAGGTAGTCAGGTATTTCATGGTGGTTATTTGGTGGTATCGGATTCTATCAAAATCATTTGCAACCGGTCCGAGCGGCTTATTTTCCGGCAGAAATCCCGGTAGGCGTCATATTGGTCCGGGGCATACTCCCCAGCCTGCAGCAATACCTTGCGCTGGTAGGAGACGCTATGGGATTCCGGCTCATAGGACACCTGCAACCGGTAGTGGCCAAAAGGGGTTTCAAAGGCCGTCTCCCCCGGAAGGGCTTCCGGTCGATATCCTTTGGGAAGCGCTATCTCATAGGCTTCCTGGTCTTCAAAACCGCGTTGCACCATAAAAGGGAGTTTGCGATCCCGGTGGCGGTCCGGCACCAGGTTCAGGCGGTTCAGGGCATTGGGAGCAAAAAGCAGGCGATCCCCTGCTTTTTTGGCGTACTGGCCCGTTTCAATGTCCATACGCTGGGTAAACTGCACGGCGTCTTTATCATTTTCATAAGCCAGGCCGGACACCTCCAGATTCTCCAGATAACCCCAGCGCCTGCGGTAGTAAGAAAGCTGGTCGATTGCTCCAAGGTCTTCCAGGCCATACTGGGAATCGTACTGGGTGCCCGTGGCGCGGATTTCCACCTCCCCCTGCAGGGCACCTTCCGCGCTCAGGGCCAGGCGGGCCCTGGTCACCTGCCCGTTCTGCAGGCCCTTATAAGAGGGGGTTCGCACCAGGCGCCCCCCGTTTTCGTCAATCAGGTGTACCAGGCGGTCGTCCGTAAAATCGCCCAGAAACCCAAAAGGGATGGTCTGGGAAGTACAATCCACCCAATGCAGCTTCCCGCCCTGCGGGATGGCCAAAATCACGTGGTTCCCCTGGGATAGGTCGGCAAACCCGGGTTCAAAATCGGATTTATAGGACCCGGCTTCCACATGGACGTAATAGGAGGGGACCCCTACGGCGCTAAGTAAAGCCCGCGTATAATTAGACAGTCCCTTACAATCCCCGTATTTCACGCGATCCACCTCCAGGGCACTGATGGGTCGGATCCCCCCTATGCCCACCTGTACGCTGATGTAGCGCGTATTTTCCTGAACATACCGATAGATACGGCGCGCCCGCTCCAGGGTATCCCGGGTATCGGCCACCAAATGCAATACTTCATTCCTGGTGCTTTCGGGCAGGGCATCCCGCCCCTGCAGCATATGCGTGTACATCCACCGACCCACATCTTCCCAGGTATCTACCTGCCCTTCTATGCCTTCGTAACCAAAATGCAGGGGGCGTACCATCACTTTGGGTACCACCTCAGAAAAGGGGGGGCTCATGCTTTCGTCCCGCATGGCCGGAATGTTGCGCCCGGAATAGCGAAACCCGTTGAAAAAGGTTTCCTTTTCAATCTCATATCCCTCCAGTAATACCTCCCGCACTTCAGGCACCAGGTCCGGCCGGTCGTATCGCAATTCAAAATGGCTTTCCTGGGTACTCACCCGGTAACCGCTAAGGAAATACCAGTTGGGCAACGGGGCCGTGTTCTCATTTTCCACCGTATACCGGACTACCAGGGTGTACGGATAGGAAACCGGGGTGTGGTCCAGGTACAGGCTGCGCGAATCCGAATACAGGGTACCCCCGTCCACTGCACTTACATCCATGAAATCCCGTTGCCTGAATTTCCGGTTTTCCCGGCCCATGGCATCGTATTCCACGGCTTCAATATCCCGGATTTTACGGCTGTCGTTGTAGCCCACTACAGCCCGGGCGTGCCGGTCGCCCCGGCTGTTGAATACGGTAACGGCCCGTTCCATGTCCACCTCCATGCGAAAGAGGTCCCGCAGCTTCACGGTCATTTTTTCATACCGCACCACGGCATCGGCCTGGGCCTTCAGGTCATCCGGGATCAACACGGCCTGGTATCGGGATTCCTGGGCCTGGCCCAGGGAGGCAAACAAGAGGAAAATCCCGGGGAGGAACGTAAAAATTCGGTTCATTAATGGGTAATCGCGGCTGGTCTTGCTCCTAAATATGGAACATTTCTTACAAAAACGGAATCTTTTTCGATAAAAATCCTATTCCCGCCGCCGGCTATCCATGGTAATGGTTACGGGGCCGTCATTGGTCAGGGCTACTTTCATGTCGGCCCCGAATACCCCTTCCCCTACCGGTTTGCCCAGTAAACCGGACAATTGTTCCACAAAGCGGGTGTAGAGGGGAACCGCTTCCCCGGGGCGGGCCGCCCGGATATAGGAAGGGCGGTGCCCTTTTTTGGTAGCAGCCAGCAAAGTGAACTGGCTCACGGCAATGGCCTGCCCGCCCGTGTCCAGCAGGGAGCGGTTCATCACCCCTTCGGCATCGTTGAAAATTCGCATATGGGCCACCTTATGGGCCAGCCATTCGGCTTCCTCCGGCGTGTCGCCCACCTCTACGCCAAGTAACACCAACAACCCGGGACCTATCTCGGCCACCCGCTGGCCTTCCACGGTCACAGACGCTTCCAGTACACGTTGGATTACAGCTCTCATAATTCGCAGCTTAGCGGTAGGTTTCGTCTTCCCCCAGGAGGATTTGCAGGTAGGAGTGGTACCGGCTCTCGGCTATGCGCCCCTCCTCCAGGGCCTGTTTTACGGCACATTTGGGTTCGTCCACATGCAGGCAGTTGTTAAACTTGCACTCGGATTTCAGGGCAAAGAATTCCGGGAAGTAATCCCCGATTTCCTCCTTCTCCATATCGACCAGGCCAAACCCTTTAATCCCGGGGGTATCGATAATGCGGGCGTCAAAGGACAGGTCGTACATCTCGGCAAAGGTGGTGGTATGCTGCCCCTGCCGGTGTTGTTCGGAGGTTTCCATAGTGCGCAGCTGCAACTCCGGGGCAATCCGGTTGATCAGGGTGGATTTTCCCACCCCTGAATGCCCGGCAAACATGGAGGTCTTCCCCTTCATGAGTGCTGCCACCTGGTCTGTGCCTACGCCGGTTTTAGCGGAAATCTCCAGGCAGGTATACCCGATGCCGGCATAGAGGTCCATCAGGTGGTGGGTGGCCTCCCCGGAAACCGAGTCAAAGGTATCCGCCTTGTTGAATAACAACACACTAGGGATGCCATAGGCCTCGGCCGTGGCCAGGAAACGGTCGATAAAAACGGTAAAGGTGGTGGGGTTTTCCAGGGTGATCAGCAGGAAAACCTGGTCAATATTGGCCGCGATGATATGGGTCTGCTTGGAGAGCTTTACCGCCTTGCGTACCATGTAATTCTTACGGGGCAGGATTTCCTCGATTTGCCCCACGTTTTCCCCCGCCACGGATTCCAGGCGGAACTTTACCTGGTCACCCACGGCAATGGGGTTGGTGCTTTTGATGTCCTGTATGCGGAATTTTCCCTTGATGCGGCAATCGTAGCGTTGCCCATCCTCGGCTTTTACCTGGTACCAGCTTCCGGTAGATTTATATACGGTTCCCTGCATTGGTTTTCTTGGCGCTTCGCAAATTACGGATAATACCGTAACATTACAGGAAAGACCGGTATAGTCGATAACTTAAAAACAATCCTTATGAAAAACATTGCATTACTCGCCATGCTATTACTGGCCCCAGCTCTGGCTGTTCAGGCGCAGACCTACAAAGTGATTACCAGTGTGGAATCCATTGTGCCAAACGGCCTTGGGCGTTCCCGTATCATTAACGCCATGGAGGAAAAGGACTATCAGGAATTCACCAGCGTGCAAACCGAAGAAGACAACACCCGGAACAAATCAGACCGGGGCGAAATCCGGGTGAAAAATTTTGAGGAAACCAAATTGCTCAACTTTTTTAACCTGACAGGTATCCGTTTTCAAAATATTGCCGCCAATGACGCTTTGCTCTCATCCATGATCAACGACATGGTAGCCAACGGCTGGGAACTTGCCTTTGTTACCAGCGCAGTGGAAAGCGATGGCGGGAAAGGTGATGGTCAGGGCATATTTATTACCCGTTATATATTCCGGAAATAGCATATTTCTCAATAAAAAAGCCCCGTGAACTTTCCGGGGCTTTTTAATACTTTACGGATTTCGAATCAATCCCGAATATAAATCCGCCCGCCAAAGATGCGATCCTTGGTAACCTGAGCTGGGTTACCGTATACCACTACATCCCCCCCGGCGCGGATCTCGATATCCACCCGTTCGGAGGCATATAATTCGGCTTCCCCCCCGGCAGATACCCGGATATCGCTGGAATCTGTACGCAATTCGCGTCCCTCGAAGATTCCGCCCGTATTGATCCGGATCACCTGGCTGGTCGCCAGGCCGCTGGCCTGCACTATTCCACCGGTAACCGCGCGGATGTCTGCATGGCGTACCTGCATCCCGATTTCAATGCGGGCCCCTTCCTGGGCGCGCAGTTCAATGCGGTCCTGCTCCAGGAGTTCATTGCAAACCACCCGGGCCCCTTCATTGGCGTCTATGACTTCCAGGTCCGTGTAATAGACTTCAATAAAAGTATCCTCCCCGGTAAACTTGCGATCCAGTTCCATCCGGAGTTTCAGGACACCGTCCCGGTTCACAAACTGGATGTCTTCCGTATTTTCCCCTTTGATCAGGATACGGTTCTGGTCGGAACGGATCAGGTTGACTTCAATCAGGTCGAATACCTTGATTTCATGGAAGGCGCCCACTTCGCGGTCAATGGTGCGCTGGGCCATAGCCAGGGGGGCCAGGGCCCAAATAAAGCAGAAGGTCAGAAAATATTTCATGAGGTTCGTTTTGTGTTCTCTTGTAAAGAAGACTTTAGAACCTATTTGTTACAGTTTATTTCCCCTATCAAAATTTAACCTATTTTGGGAGCAGTTTCCCCTGTACGTCAAACCAAAGAAAAATCACTAGAAACAAGAATTACCCATGATGAAAAAAATTTTCCTGTTACTGCTTTGCAGCCCTTTCCTTTCACTTTCACAAACCAGCCTTTACGAAAATCCGGATTTTGACCAGATCGCACAGGGGCACCGCATCATTGCCATTGTGCCTTTTAAAACCCAGGTGAAACTGCGCCCGAAACAAATGAAGGATATGACGGACGAACAACTCGATCGGCTGGAACGCTCCGAAGGGGAAGGTATCCAGAGTGCCATGTATTCCTGGTTCCTGAAGCGCAAAAAACGCGGCAGCCTGCAAACCCTGGAGCTCCAGGACCCGCGCACCACCAATGCCATCCTTGCGAAATCGGACATCGACTATGACAACATCCTGGAGTATACGCCCCAGGAACTGGCCAACCTCCTGGAGGTGGATGCCGTGATTTCCGGGGATTATGAAACGGACAAACCCATGTCTGAGGGGGCTTCCGTAGCCCTGGGCCTGCTGGTGGGCTTCTGGGGCGCCACCAACAATGCCATCATCAATATGAGCGTGCACAACGCAGCAGACGGGGTACTGCTCTGGAACTACAACAAGAAAGTGCGCGGCAGCATTGGCAGCAGCCCGGATGACCTGGTGAATATCCTGATGCGGAAGGCCTCCAGGCGGCTGGCTTACACCAAAAATTCGGAGTAGGCGCTAAACGCCTTACCTAATAAAAAAAGCCCGGGATTCCTCCCGGGCTTTCCTTTTTTGGCACCTGTTGTTCCGTCAGGACTTGATGACTTTTTCCTGGTGGTTAATGGATTCCTGGTGGATGGCCTTGAACATCCGCAGGACAAACTCCTCGCTCAGTCCATGGCTTTCCCCCTCCAGGATCATACTGCCCAAAATGGCATTCCAGCGACCGGTCTGGAGCACGGCCACGTTACGCTGCTTTTTCAGGCCCCCGATGGCATCGGAGATTTGCATCCGCTTGCCCAGGATCTCAATCAGCTGGTTGTCGATCACATCGATCTGGGCCCGCAGGTTGCTGAGCTTGCTGTTGTATTCGGCTTCCTCGTCCGATTCCTTCCGGATCCTGAGGTCTTGCATAATCTGTACCAGGCGCTCCGGGGTAACCTGCTGGGCGGCATCGCTCCAGGCGTTGTCCGGATCCGTATGGGTCTCGATCATCAGCCCGTCAAAATTCAGATCCAGGGCAGTCTGGGACACATCGAAGATCAGGTCCCGACGGCCTGTAATGTGGGAGGGGTCATTGATCAGAGGCAGGTCCGGGAAGCGGGTCTGCAATTCAATGGCCAGCTGCCATTCCGGGATATTCCGGTATTTGGTTTTCTGGTAGGTGGAAAACCCGCGGTGGATCACTCCCAGGTTCTTGATGTTGGCGGAGTATAGCCGCTCCACGGCCCCCAGCCAGAGGGAAAGGTCCGGGTTTACGGGGTTTTTGATCAGGACAATTTTGTCCGTTCCCTCCAGGGCATCGGCAATCTCCTGCACAATAAACGGGCTCACGGTAGAACGCGCTCCAATCCACAACAGGTCAATGTCGTGCTCCAGGGCCAGGTCCACATGGGCCTTGTTGGCTACTTCGGTGGCCGTTTTCAGGCCGGTTTCGGCCTTCACCTTTTGTAACCACTTCAGGCCAATGGCCCCTACCCCTTCAAAGTTTCCGGGGCGGGTCCGGGGTTTCCAGATCCCGGCCCGGTAGTAATTCACGTCCGTATCCTTGAGCTGGTGTGCAATGGCCATCACCTGCTGTTCGGTCTCCGCGCTACAGGGCCCTGCAATCACCAGGGGGTGCGACAGGCCCATATCGTCCAGCCATTTGCGCATTTGCTTCGAATTTTCCATAATCTAGTCTGCTTTATTGTTCAATGGTATTCCTTTTAAAATGTCCCGGATGCGGTTGGTATGGTCCATCTCCCGGTAGAGGGCCTCGTACTGATCGGCCGCTAATTTATCGCGGAAATCCCGGAGGTTGGCAATGTATTCATCCAGGGTTTCCAATACGTTTTCCTTATTCTGCTCAAATATGGGGGTCCACATGGCCGGGGAACTCTTGGCCAGGCGAACCGTGCTTTCAAAACCACTCCCCGCCATATCGAAAATATCGCGTTCATTCTTTTCCTTCTCGATCACCGTTTTCCCCAACATAAAGGAGCTGATGTGTGAGAGGTGGGAAACATAGGCGATATGCCGGTCGTGAGCCTCGGGGTTCATGTAGCGGATGCGCATCCCGATCTTCCCGAAGAGTTCCAGGGCGCGTTCCTGGATTTGGAAGGCGGTTTGTTCCACTTCGCAAATGATGTTGACCTTGCCGTGGAACAACCCTGATACCGCTGCTTCCGGCCCGGTAAATTCCGTTCCCGCAATGGGGTGGCATGCCAGGAAGTTACGGCGTTTGGGGTGCCCGGCTACCGCCCGGCAGATGGGCACCTTGGTAGAGCCGGCATCGACCACAAGGGTGTGCTCGCCTACCGCATCCAGCAGGCCGGGCAGGGTTTCCGTAATGTGGTTCACCGGGATACTCACCACCACCAGGTCGGCCGCTTGCAGGTCTTCCGCGCCGGCCTCCCCGTCCACGAGCTTCAGGGCGATGGCCTTGGCAAGGTGGTCCGGGTTGCGGTCCTGCCCCAGTATCCGCGCCCCGGGAACCGCCATGCGGATGTCCCTGGCCAGGGATCCCCCAATAAGTCCTATGCCCAGAATGACTGCATTCATGCTTTGTTGTTTTTTTGGGTTTTGACCCCGGCCCCGGCCAGGCGGTCAATAGCCTCCCGGATCCGCTCCTCCGGCACGCAGAGGGAAAATCGCACATAGCCTTCCCCGGCGTCCCCGAAAATGGTGCCCGGGGCAATGAAGATATAGTGCCGGTGCAGCAGGTGGTCAATATAGGTTTCGGCATCCGGGCTTCCTTCCGGTAAGCGGGCCCAGACAAACATCCCTACCGCCTGTGGATCGTACCGGCAGCCCAGCAGGTCGGCCAGCTCATACATGGCCTTTCGCCGGCTCCCATACACCGCATCCAGGCGGTCAAACCACTGCGGCCCGCTTTTCATGGCGGCTACCGCCCCTTTCTGTATCCCGTAAAACATCCCGGAATCCATATTGCTTTTCACCTTGAGCACGGAGGCAATCAGGGGGGCGGCCCCCAGGACCATCCCCACCCGCCAGCCGGCCATGTTAAAGGTCTTGCTCAGGGAGTTGAGTTCCAGTACATGCCCGCTGTCTGCATCGGCCTCCAGGATGCTCAGGCGCTCCCGGCTCAGCACAAAACTGTAGGGGTTGTCATTCACCAGCAGGATGTTGTGGCGGCGGGCAAAAGCCACCAGAGCTTCCAGTTGCTCCCTCGAGGCACGGGCTCCGGTAGGCATGTGCGGATAGCTGATCCACATAAGTTTGACCCCATCGAGCCCGGCGGCTTCCAGCGCTTCCAGGTCCGGGAACCAACCGTGGGACTCACTTAGGGTATAGAATTCCGGATGGGCGCCCACCAGGCGCGTAACCGAGGCATAGGTAGGATACCCGGGGTTTGGGATCAGGACCCTGTCCCCGGGGTTCAGGAAGGCCATGCTGATGTGCATGATCCCCTCTTTGGAGCCCATCAGGGGGAGAATTTCCGTATCCGGGTTCAGGTCCACCCCGAATTTACTGGCGTAAAAGGCCGCAATGGTTTGCCGCAGTTCGGGCAGGCCCTGGTAGCTTTGGTACTGGTGCGCGCCGGCATGGTCCACCGCCTCCCGCAAGGTGTGCAGTACCTCCGGGGCCGGGGCCAGGTCCGGGCTGCCGATACCCATATTGATCACCGGGTGGCCCTGGGCCATCATGCCCCGGACTTCCCGGAGTTTGGTGGAGAAATAGTACTCCTTTACGTGCTGGAGTCTTTCGGCTTCCTGTATCATTGCCTTGCATTTTTGTATTCGCCCAGTACCCGGAAATCTTCGGTCATGATCTGCAGAAGTGCTTTTGCCTTTTCAAAGGAATCATACGCCTCAAAGGTCACGTCCACAAAGAAGGAATACTTCCAGGGGGTTTCAATGACGGGCAGGGACTGGATTTTGGTCAGGTTCAGGTTGCAGTCGCTCATCACGTTAAGCACCGTGGCCAGGCTGCCGCGTTTGTGGTCCGTGAGGAAACGCACGGAAGCCTTGTTAATTTCGGCCCTGGGCAATTCCTTGTTTATGGTCTTCAGGACAATAAAGCGGGTGGCATTGTTTTTTATGGTCTGGATTTCACGGGCCAGGATATCCAGGTCGTAGAGTTCTGCGGCAATTTCCGGGGCTATGGCTGCAATCCCCTCCAGGCCATTCTGACGGATATTCCGGGCGGTTTCGGCCGTGTCCACATCCTCTACCAGTTTTACCTGCGGCAGGGTTTTCAGGTACTCCCGGCACTGCAACAGGGCCATAGGATGGCTGCGAACCTCCCGCAGGTCGGAAAGCTGCTGCCCAGGCAGGGCCATCAGGTTGTGGTGTACGTTCAGGTAGTGTTCCCCAATGATGTGCAGGCCGTTCTCGCAGACCAGGGCATAGTTGGGGATAATGGAGCCCGCAATGGAGTTCTCGATGGCCATCACGGCCTTGTCTGCCCGGCCCTCCATAAGGGTATCGACCATACCGTGAAAGGACAGGCATTCCACCAGCTCGATCTCGCGGCTGAAATACTCCGAGGCCACCTTGTGGTGGTTGGACCCCAGTACTCCCTGAATGGCTACGCGCAATGGCTTCATCTTCTGTTTTGTTTCAGCGGCCTGCCGCAGGCCTAAAAAAAAAGTCCCGTTTGAAACGGGACCCTGTGATATCTGGTTGCATACCAACTACAACGGTCCCGTACCCCTTTTAAAAAAGAAGTAGAAATACAAACCGCTATAAAAGAAAGTCGGACGCATAGGTGTCTTATCTGGCGCCTAAGGTAAATATTAAATTGAATTTCCGATACTTCTGCCAACATTTTTCAAAAAAAAAGAGGAATGGGAACTTTCGTTGCGAAATCAAAAGCCATTTTTACCATTCTTTATGAAATCCGAACTCTTCAAATCCCGGGGCAGGCTTTCCCGGGCTTTGTGTATTTTTACCAAAAACCCGGCATATGTCCATCCGCGTTTCGCAAATCAGTAAATCCTTCGGGGCCCAAAAGGCTCTGGACCAGGTGAGTTTTTCCATCGAAAAAGGGGAAGTTGTCGGTTTTCTGGGTCCCAACGGCGCCGGGAAATCCACCCTGATGAAAATCCTTACCACCTACTACCAGGCAGACTCGGGTAGTGCCGCCGTAAACGGCTATGACGTGGTAGCCAATCCCAGGGACGTACAGCGGAGCCTGGGCTACCTCCCCGAACACAATCCTCTGTACCTGGACCTTTATGTGCGGGAATACCTGAATTTTTGCCGCCGCGTATTCGGGGTGGGCAAGGATCGCGTGGAAGCCGTGATCGGACAAACCGGCCTGCACCCCGAAGCCCGAAAAAAGATCGGGCAGCTTTCCAAAGGATACCGGCAGCGGGTGGGGCTGGCGGCCGCCCTGCTGCACGACCCCGAAGTACTGATCCTGGACGAACCCACCACCGGCCTGGACCCCAACCAACTCCTGGAAATCCGCAAACTGATCCGGGATATTGCCAAGGACAAGACCATTTTGCTCTCTACCCATATTATGAAGGAAGTGGAGGCGGTTTGCGACCGGGTATTGATCATCAACAAAGGACAACTGGTGGCGGACACCACCCTGGAGGCCCTGCGGGAAGGGGAAACCCAGGTGATTGAAGTGGAATTTGACTACCGGGTGGAAGAAGCCCTGCTGCAGCGACTGGACCACGTGGCCCAGGTGCGCAACACCGGGGGATTTGTGTATGAAATCCACTTTTCCACCTCCGTGGACATGCGGCCGGCCGTCTTTGATTTTGCCCACGATAATGAGCTGAAAACCCTGCAGCTCTCCCGTAAAACCCGGAACCTGGAGAGCCTCTTTACGGAACTCACCACGGCCGGGGAAACCCTGTAGAATTTAGTCGACCAACTGGTAATCGATGGTGGAAACCACCCGGATCTTTTTGATGTGGGGGGAATTGGCGTCCAGGTTTTCTATGGTAAAAATCCCCTGGCGGGCAGCGCGTATGGGCCCCACCTGGCTCCCGGAATCCCGGGCAAATTTGGCCGCAACCTCCCGGGCATTGCGCGTGGCTTCTTCAATCATTTCGGGTTTCAGGGAATTGAGCCCGGTGAAGATGTACTCCACGGGCTGCCATTCGTTTTTGGAAGCAAAGAGGATCCCTTCCGACAGCAGTTGCAGGCTGGCATTGAGGGCTTGCTGCAATTTGGGGATATCCGTAGTGCGCACGGTAATTTCAGATTTGGCCAGGTAGCGGTTCACCGCATATTGCGCATTGTTGTTATAGATATTGGCCTGGGCATCGCTGATGTTCACCACCCCCATCCGCACCTCTGTGGTGTCAAAACCCTGGTCCATAAAAAAGGTATAAACCTGTTCGTTCTGCCGGCTGATCCGCCCCTGCAGGGTTTGCAGGTCATTTCCGGTCAGGACAATATTGATGGGCCATACGGCCAGGTCTGCCGGCACTTCCCGTTCGGACAACCCCTTCACGCTTACCAGGCGGTCCCATTGCTTGCCTTTCAGGTAGGTGTTGCCGATAAAATAACCGCCCAGGGTCAGGCCCAGGGCTAAAAACAAGGCGGGAAGTACGAATGTGGATTTCATTGGAAAAATATCAGGGCCGGGGCACCGGCAGGTTCACTTTTATCTACGCGCCCAAAGGGCCTCCCGGATCTCTCACCCCTCCAATTCAGGGTAAACCACCTTGTCGCTTACTTCGGGGACATTTCCCGTGTAGGCTTTCCCGCGAAGGCGACCCACCGTATGGGCTTTCAGACCCTCCTCCGGGAAGGACCGGATCAGGCCCTCAATCGCCTGCTGGTCTGCAGGTTCCCGTATGGGTTCCAGCCACTGGTCTACTCTGTTTTCCGGCAGGATCAGGGGCATGCGGGGGCCCGCCAGTTTGGGGTTGTTGTGGATGCGCGCCATCATAGGGTTACCCTCCGTGGTTACTATACTGAAGGTGGTCAGGATTTCCCCGGTTTCGGGATTGGCCCAGTCACTGTACAGGCAGGCCAGGGCCATGGGCTCCCCGTCTGCGGGGTAAATGAAATACGGATACGCCTTCCCCCCGTGGTGGTGGTGTTCGTAGAACCCATCCACATAAAGCAGGCAGCGATGGTTCCGGGCCGCGGTGCGGAAGGAGGGCTTTTCGAACACGGTCTCCCCCCGGGCGTTCAGGGTCTGGTTCCAGAGTTTCTGCTGCTGGGCGTGGTCCCGTACCCAATGGGGCACCAGGCCCCAGGTGGCCACGCAGGGGAAATCTGGTTGCTGGTCCGTATAGATCAGCATCCTGGGGTGGCTGAAGCCCGAAGCGTGAAACAGGGGCAGGTCCGTTTGCGGCAGCAAAGATTCCCGGATCTCGGCCGCAGCCTCGGCATCGCCCCGATGCAGGGCCCGTTTCAGCTGGGCCGTCTTACTGGCTTTGATGTCGTAGCACATGGGTGGGTGTAAATGGGCGGGGACGATCCCCGCCCCGGATAACAATTTACCGGTTTTGCCTGCAACCCGCAAGCAGCCGGCCTTCAGGCTAAGGCTCCTACTCCAACAGGAACTTCACCTGTACGTTTACCTCCACTTTGATCTTGCGAAACTCGGCATCAATGGCTTCGTAGGAAGATTTTTCCCTGCCCATATCATCGGAGGCGGCGCGCATGGCCATGACCGGGCCATAGACCGGACCATAGTTCCCGCTATCGGAAATATAAACCGCCTTCCCGACCTTTTGCTCTACGGCCCCGGCCATGATCTCGGCCAGGTTGCGGGCTTTCAGTACGGCCAGGGCCTTGAGTTCGGTCTGCAACTGCTCCATTTTGGAGTATTCCGACCGCTGCATCCGCACATTGGAAACCCCCAGTTGTTCCAGTTCGTATAGCACGCAACCCGCGGTGGCGGCGTCGTATACCAGGAGTTCAAAGCCCTTTTGTTTGAGCACTTTTTGCCCCTTCAGGAAATAGGACTGAAAATTGCTGGAAAGGCCGGACATGGTCAGCTGTTTTCCGGTATCGATATCGCATTTTTCAAGGGCGCGGACCATGCGGGTTTCCAGTTTTTCCAGGGAGACCCGGTCCTTGGCATCTGCTTCCTGAAGCTGGATGGCCAGGTAAATGCGGTCCGGGGTAACCAGGGAATCTGCAGACGCCTGGGTTTCCAGGAAGGGGGTATCCAGAAAATTCTTGTTTTGGGCAAAACCCGTAGTCAGGGCTGCCAGGGTCAGGAGGGAGAGGATGTACTTTTTCATAGGGATGTCGTTTCGGTTCCGTTTGTATCGGAGGTTTAAAGGTACAGGATCGCCTTGCTAAATCCGAACCCAGATGCGCCAAAACTACCTTTGATTTTGCCAAGGGGTATCTGGAAGCGTAAAACTGCTGGGGAGTTGCAGGGCGGAAGGTTATTTTGAAATTGGGTGGGAGGGCGGGGGGACCCCTTCCCCAACAACGTTAATAAAAAGGCCCATTACCGGAAAAAAGAAACAGCCCTTATGCCCCATCCGGATCCTCCAGGATCCGATCGATCACCATATCCAGATACGCCTGTATCCCGGGGTCGGTACAATTCACCAGGATACCAATTGCGGTCTGGTACTCCGGATACACATAGAAGTTACTGTAGCCGCCTACTCCGTTGCCAACATGCCCGTAATATGCACGGCCAGCCGCATCCCGGCTTACCTGCCATCCCAGCCCGTACCATGTGGGATTTCCTCCTACCTCCTGGGATTGCAGAAAATCAGCTTTGAGGTCTTCGGGAATGGCAGCTCCCTGAAGGTAGGCCTTCCCCAGGCGGCAAAGGTCTGCAACGGTAGACAAATACCCGCCCCCGGCCAGTTTATAGCGGTTGTCTACTTCTAGGGCCCTGCGAAAGCC
Source organism: Robiginitalea aestuariiviva (assembly GCF_029537735.1). Taxonomy (GTDB): domain Bacteria; phylum Bacteroidota; class Bacteroidia; order Flavobacteriales; family Flavobacteriaceae; genus Robiginitalea; species Robiginitalea aestuariiviva. The sequence goes on from NZ_JARPUQ010000001.1 coordinate 242,371, forward strand.
TGCCCGGCTCCGGGTGTAGAATCCGGCCTGGCCCGCTACGGGATAGACAGGGTCCTCCGGGGTGGTATGCTCCATCCCCAGGGGGCGCAGCACTTCCTGTTCCACCAGCCGCTCAAAGGGAAGTCCGGCTGCCCGCTCCATGGCCAGGGACAGCAGGACAAAATCGAAACTGTTGTAATTAAACCCGGTTCCCGGCTCAAATTCCAGGGGGTCATCCCGGAATACCTCTAACCCCTGGGCAATGGACATGGGGCGGTTCAGGGCGTATTCCTTGCCCCGGTAAGCGCGCAAACCCGCGGTATGGGCCGCCAGATGCCGAAGGGTGATACCTGTCTGGGGGTATTCCGGTACATAGCGGGCAAGGGGATCGTCCAGGGAAAGGATCCCCTGCCCCACCAGGCGGGCCAGGGCTGTGGCGGTAATGGGTTTGGACACGCTGGCTATCCGAAAAACCGTGTGTTCCGGATCTACCGGGAGGCCTTCCTCCAGGTTTGCCAGGCCATACCCCTTAAAAACCGGGGGGCGGTTCCCCCGGCATACCCCAATGGCCAATCCTGGAACATGCCCGCCCGGCGGCAGGGCGGCCAGCATGGCATCCACTTCCGGGGCGGGCCCGGGCAATGGCGCTTCCCGCGGCCCGGCAGCCACACCAAAAAAAGGCAATATCCGCTCCCAGAACCCTTTCATCATTCCCCAACAAATACGAGCCTGCCGCGGAACAATTCGGTTACCTCCACCTCGGGCGGGCGGTTATAGCTGCGCACATCGCCATAGCCGCGAATCTGCCCTTCAATGCGGGTGGTGGGAAAGACCTCCACGGCATTGCTGCCCCGGTGGCTAACCCGAACGGTCGCAGCCTGTAAGCCGGCCGCTTCTACCCGGGAGTCCCCGGCAGCCACGGTAACCCCCAGGAAATCCACGGCCCCGCGCAGCTGGAAATAGGCGATGCCATTGGCCACCACACTCACCCGCCCCCCGGAAAATTCCAGGTCAAAGGTTCCATCTGTGGTAGCGGTAGCCGGGTTGTTGAAACTCTCGGAAACCAGGCTAAGGTTACTGAAGTTCAGCGGGCCTGCGCTTTCTATGGGTAGGCCGGTACTGCTTCGGATTTCCTGTAATTCCGGCACGGTTACGTAAAAGGTTGTCTCCCCGTACGGGCGAAAAAGGTTACAGGCATTTTCATTGCGCAGTTCAAGGGTGCCATCCACCACCGCCGCACTAATTTCAGGCAACAGGTTTTTGCCGCTTTCCAGGCGCACTTCCTGCACATCGCCCTGGCGGACCACCAGGCGGATGCGCTCGTACACCACAATTCGGTCAAAAGGCGGCAGGTCCCAGACCTGCGCTACCGGATCCCCGGCACCCTGGAAACAGTCGGGGGTATTTTTCCCGCAGCCATAGGGCAGGCACAAGGCCAGCATCAGGAGGTAAAATATCTTTTTCATAAGCGAATACCTATTCCGATTTCCAAAGCCTCTGCCTTGGCGGCATGGGATTTCAGGGTAATGGCCGCAAACCATCGGGAGCCGAAATACCGTTTCATCCCAATTCGGTTATAGACCCGCCCCTCAAAATCAAAGGGGTAATACACATAATAACCCAGCTGGGTAACCACGCTCAGATTGTTGACAAACAACTCGTGGCCCAGGAATATCCCGGCGCGTTTGTAGTCCGCATCCGGGGAAACCTCCAATTCCGGAAAGGCGGCCGCCTGATAGCGGATCAGCTCCTTCAGGAAATTGGAAAAATACAGGTCTGTCCCCAGTTGCAAGGCACTGAATCGGCCCAGGCGTTTGTCTGCATAGGCCGAGAGGATGTAGAATGGAAATTGGCCTGACCCCACAATATCGCTCTCGTTCACCCCGCCCCGGAATACCAGGTTCAGCCGCAGGGGTTCTCCCCCAAACGTTTCAGAAGGCGGCAGGTAGGGGCGCTCCACCTGGTCCAGGTTATACAGCACCCCGGCGGTAAGCCCGAAAGTATTGGTGGAGGTATTGGGCGCCCGCACATTGGCATTCGAATAATGCACCAGCGCCAGGCCGGCCCTAACCCCCCAGGGTCCCCAGAGGCGTTCCCGGTAATACTGCAGCATCAGGTAGGTGGAACTGAGCAGGTGGCTGCCGTAGGCATTGTTCCTAAAATTATCTTCGGCATCGTAGGGGTTGGTATTGTAAGCCACCCCCTGGCCTATGCGCAATTGCAGGCGCCGCTGGAGAAAATAAAAATTATAGTGCAGGTACAGCCCCAGATTGTCGCCCAGGGTCTCATCGGCCATGTGTTGGTAGATGAAGGAAACCCCGGTATCCGGGTAATTAAACCGGCCCTGCCAGTCTTCTGCCCCGAAGGTTTGGGTATTCCACCCCAGGATAAGCCCGGCGGGATGCCCCTGGATCAGGTGGGAAATGTCGGGGTTGTGCAACAGGATGGACCCGTAAAACGGGCTGACATCCAGGGTCCGGGAAGGGGATTCTCCCTGTGCCTTTAATGAGGTTACACAAAGGAGGCCGAAAACAAGTAGGAAATATCCGCGGCTCATGCAGGGCAAAGGTACTTCTTTTTATTCCACAGGTAGCGGTATCAGAAGACGGCCTGCGCAATGGCCTTGATGTTGTCGGATTTCCCCATGGAGTAATAATGGAGTACGGGTACCCCTGCGGCTTTCAGTTCCCGGGATTGCTCAATGGCCCATTCGATGCCCACCTGGCGTACGGCAGCATTATCCTTACAGGCTTCTACCGCCTCAATAAGCGCTTCGGGCAGGTCCGTACGGAATACCTGGGGCAGCAATTGCAGGTGCTTCTTCACGGCAATGGGCTTGATGCCCGGTATAATGGGAACCGCAATACCGGCTTCCCGGCACTGACGGGTGAATTCAAAGAATTTCTGGTTGTCGAAAAACATTTGGGTCACGATGTAATCCGCTCCCAGGTCTACCTTGTGCTTCAGCCACTTCAGGTCGGTGCGCAGGGAGGGGGCCTCCATGTGCTTTTCCGGGTACCCTGCCACGCCAATACAGAAGTCCGGGGTATTGTTGGTTTCCACCACGTCGTGGAGGTAATTCCCCTGGTTCAGGTCCGCAATCTGGGATACCAGTTCGGAGGCATAGGTATGCCCTCCCTGGGTGGGTTCAAAATACTTTTGCCCTTTCATGGCATCTCCCCTAAGGGCCATCACATTGTCGATGCCCAGGTACTGGCAATCCACCAGCAGGTATTCCGTTTCTTCCCGGGTAAACCCGCCGCAAAGTACATGGGGGATGGTATCCACATTATATTTGTGCATAATGGCGGCGCAGATGCCCAGGGTACCCGGGCGCATCCGGGTCACCTTTTTGTCGAACAGCCCGTCCCGGTCAATAAAGACGTATTCCTCCCGGGAGGTCGTAACATCAATAAAGGGGGGGTTAAACTCCATAAGTGGGTCAATATTGCTGTAGAGCTCTTCGATGTTCTTCCCCTTCACCGGAGGGATCACTTCAAAGGAAAACTGGGTTTCCTTGGCCGCTTGTATATGCTGGGTGACTTTCATGACATGCAGGTTCGTTTATTCGGTATCCGCCAGGTTGGGGCGCAACCATTTTTCAGCTTCTTCCAGGGGGATGCCCCGGCGTTGGGCATAATCCTCCAATTGGTCGGGTTTGATCTTACCCACCCCGAAATAACGGGCCTGGGGGTGTGCAAAGTAATACCCGCTTACACTGGCCGCCGGCCACATGGCCAGGCTTTCGGTGAGGCGAACCCCTATGCGCTCCTCTACCTGGAGCACGTCCCAGAGGGTTTGCTTTTCCAGGTGGTCCGGGCAGGCCGGGTAACCGGGTGCCGGGCGGATGCCCTGATACGCTTCCCGGATCAACCCGGCGTTGTCCAGGGTTTCCCCGGGGGCATACCCCCAGTACCGGGTGCGCACCTCCCGGTGCAGGTATTCGGCAGCCGCCTCGGCCAGCCGGTCGGCCAGGGCTTTTACCATAATGCTGCGGTAATCGTCCAGTTCTTCCAGGTAACGGGTAGCCAGTTTGTCTGCCCCAAAACCAGCCGTCACGCAAAAACAGCCCATGTAATCCTGCAGCCCGCTTTCGGCCGGGGCAATGAAATCGGCCAGGGCCAGGTTGGGCACCCCTTCCTTTTTGCGTCCCTGCTGGCGCAGGGTCAAAAGCCTCCGGGGTTCATGACCGGGAGGATGAATCTCAATATCGTCCGCCCCCACGCGGTTGGCGGGAAACAGCCCAAACACCGCACGCGCCGTCAGGCTGCGTTCGCGGATCAGCTGGCGCAACATGGTGCGCGCATCCTCATACAAGCCTTTGGCCTGCTCCCCCACTACCGCATCCTCCAGGATATCGGGGAATTTTCCGTGCAGGTCCCAGGAGCGGAAAAACGGGGTCCAGTCAATATAGGGCTCCAGCTTACGCAGGTCCAGCGGGTCCAGGCACTCAACGCCCAGGTGTCGGGGTACGGTAATATCTGTCTCTTCCCAGGAAATGGCCAAGGCATTGGCCCGGGCCTCCTCCAGGGACAGGTAGGCCTTCTCCCGCCCGCGTTTCAGGTAGCCGGCCCGCAGCTCCTGATAGGTGTTCCTGACATTTTGAGCATAGGCCTGCCCGCTTTCGGGTTGCAGCAATTCCCCGGCCACCGTCACGGCACGGCTGGCATCCGGCACATGCACCACGGCCCCCCTATAGGCCGGGTCGATTTTTACCGCGGTATGCGCGCGGCTTGTGGTAGCCCCTCCGATCAACAAGGGCAGGCGAAACTCCTGCCGTTCCATTTCAGATGCCAAAAAGACCATCTCGTCCAGGGAAGGCGTAATCAGGCCGCTCAGGCCGATCATATCCACCTGATGTTCCCGGGCCTGCTGCAGGATACGCTCCGGGGGTACCATGACCCCCAGGTCCACAATGTCGTAATTGTTGCAGGCCAGCACCACGCTTACAATATTCTTTCCGATGTCGTGCACATCACCTTTTACCGTGGCCAGCAGAATCTTTCCTGCGCTTTTGCCCCCCTGGGCATCCTCGGCATTGGCGGCTTCGATATAGGGGGTCAGGTAGGCCACGGCCTTTTTCATCACCCGGGCCGATTTGACCACCTGGGGCAGGAACATCTTTCCGCTCCCGAACAGGTCGCCAACCACGTTCATGCCGGTCATCAGGTGCCCCTCAATCACTTCAATCGGGCGTGCCGCCTGTTGCCGGGCCTCTTCCACATCGGCCTCAATATACTGGTCGATCCCCTTTACCAGGGCCCGGGTAATCCGGTCCTGCAAGGGGGCTTCCCGCCAGCTCAGGTCCTCGCTTCGTTCCCGCACCCGCCCCTCTACGGTCTGGGCAAATTCCAGCAGGCGTTCGGTAGCGTCCTCCCTGCGGTTTAGCAATACGTCCTCCACATGAGTCAGCAGGTCGCCGGGGATGTCGTCATAAACCTCCAGCATGGTGGGATTTACAATCCCCATGTTCATCCCGGCCTGTATGGCGTGGTAGAGGAAGGCGGAGTGCATGGCTTCCCGCACCGCATTGTTGCCCCGGAAACTGAAGGAAACATTGCTCACCCCCCCGCTTACGCTGCAGTGGGGCAGGTTTTGGCGCACCCAACGGGTAGCTTCGATAAAGTCCACGGCATTGCGGCGGTGTTCTTCCATCCCGGTGGCCACGGGAAAAATATTCAGGTCAAAAATGATGTCTTCCGGCGGGAATTGTACTTTTTCGGTCAGCAGGCGGTACGAGCGCGCTGCGATCTCGATGCGCCGCTCATAGGTGTCCGCCTGCCCGGTTTCGTCAAAGGCCATGACAATCACGGCAGCCCCGTACATGCGTATTTTGCGCGCTTGTTCCAGGAAAGCCTCCTCGCCTTCTTTCAGGGAAATGGAATTCACCACGCATTTACCCTGTACCACCTGCAGGCCAGCCTCCAGGATTTCCCATTTGGAACTGTCGATCATTACCGGTACCCGGGCAATGTCGGGTTCGGCCATCATCAGGTTCAGGAAGGTCACCATGGCCTGCTTCCCGTCTATCATCCCGTCGTCCATGTTGACGTCGATGATCTGGGCCCCGCCTTCCACCTGCTCGCGCGCAATGTCCAGGGCAGCCTCGAACTGCCCTTCCTTGATCAGCCGCAGGAATTTCCGGGAACCGGCCACATTGGTACGTTCCCCCACATTCACGAAATTGCTTTCCGGGGTGATCACCAGGGCCTCCAGGCCGGAGAGTTTCAGGTATTTGGGCGTGTGTTCAGGCAAGGGTTTACGGATTTTGTACAGGCTGATGTGGGGCCTGGAAAGGCCGGGGTTTAAACGTCCTCGCCAGGGCGGCAATGGCCCGGATATGTTCGGGGGTGGTCCCGCAACACCCCCCAAGGATATTGACCAGGCCGCGTTCCAGGTACTCCCGGAGCTGTTCCTGCATTTGTTCCGGGCTTTGGTCGTACTCGCCGAAGGCGTTGGGCAGGCCGGCATTGGGGTGGGCAGACACCGCCTGGGGCGCCCGCTGGGCCAGGATTTCCAGGTAGGGTACCAGTTGCTCGGCCCCCAGGGCGCAATTCAGGCCCACGGACAGGAGGGGAATGTGGGATACCGAGATCAGGAAGGCCTCCGGGGTTTGTCCCGAAAGGGTCCGGCCGGAAGCGTCGGTTATGGTCCCGCTTACCATCACCGGGATGTCAATGCCCCGTTCGGCTTTAACCTCTTCAATGGCAAAGAGGGCGGCCTTGGCGTTCAGGGTGTCGAATACGGTTTCTACCAGCAGCAGGTCTGCCCCGCCATCCAGCAGGCCTTCCACCTGTTCCCGGTACGCCTGGCGCAGGGCCTCGAAGGTAATAGCCCGGTAGCCCGGATCGTTTACGTCCGGCGACATACTGGCCGTCTTGTTGGTGGGCCCCATGCTCCCGGCCACAAAGCGGGGTCGGGACGGGTCTTTTTGGGTAAAGGCATCGGCCTGGGCCCGGGCAATTTCAGCCGAAGCCCGGTTCAGTTCATAGGCCAGGGCTTCCATCCCGTAGTCGGCCATACCGATGGAAGTGGAGGAAAACGTATTGGTCTCAATAATATCAGCCCCGGCTTCCAGGTATTTCCGGTGCACCTCGGCAATAGCCCCGGGCTGGGTGAGGGAGAGCAGGTCGTTGTTGCCCTGCAGGGGTTGGGGCCAGTCCTTAAAGCGGTCTCCTCGGAAGTCCGCTTCCGTGAAGTTATAGCGCTGCAACATGGTCCCCATGGCGCCGTCAAGCACCAGGATGCGATCGTTCAGGATGGAATACAGGTCCGCCATATCATACATTTGGGTCCGTGCCATACCCCCGAAACCTTTCGGAAGGTAGAAACTGAATTGCAAAACATCGAGTAAAAATGGGAAATGGCCTGGAAAGCCGGTTGGTTATCTGTCCGGCGTACCGGATAGAATGTAGCACCTTCTCCGGCCCAGTGGCCCGAGGGTTGCTAAGGCTTCGCAGGGTCTATTCCCTCCACCTTTCTCGATAACAATGCAGCCTGGCAATGAACTGGCGCAAAGTAACGGCACCTGCCCGGCAAAAACAAACCTCAGCCCCGATTTTTACGATGCCCAAGGCCTCAAAACCCCTACTGATCTGCAGCCCTTGTGTATAGGGGTGGTGGGCTGCCCTATTTCAGCGCCTGTACCACCTCCTTTTTTGCTTCCTTCCGGCTGCCGTCAAAACCGTTGATGCCGCCCACAGTGGTGTACTTCATAACAAAACGCTTCCCCGGACGGGCCACCTGGTAGGCACTTTGACACATTACCGCAGCCTCGTGGAATCCCGACAGGATCAGTTTGAGCTTTCCGGGGTAGGTATTGACATCCCCAATGGCGTACACCCCGGGGATATTGGTCTGATAGTCGTAGGCATTGTTCACGCGGATCGCATTCTTTTCGATCTCCAGCCCCCAGTTCCCGATGGGCCCGAGCTTGGGCGACAGTCCGAAGAGGGGGATAAAGCTATCGGCCTCCACATAGACCTCCCCCCGTTTAGGGTCGTTATGGGCCACCACTACCGCTTCCAGGTGTTCGTCCCCATAGAGGCGGCTTACCTGGGCTTCGGTAAGCAGGCGAATACGGCCTTCGGCAGCCAGGGCAGCGGCCTTATCCACCGAATCCTGTGCCCCCCGGAATTCGTTCCGGCGGTGGACCAGGTGCACCTCGGCCGCAATCCCGACCAGGTGGATGGCCCAATCGAGGGCGGAATCCCCACCCCCGGCAATGACCACTTTTTTCCCGCGATAGGCCTCCGGGTCTTTGATCATATAGGCCACCCCCTTATCCTCAAAAAGTTGCAGGTCCGGAATCTGGGGTTTGCGCGGCTCAAAAGAGCCCAGCCCGCCAGCGATCACCACCACAGGGGCCCGGTGCGCTGTCCCCTTATCCGTGGTTACTATAAATTGGTCTTCGGCATCCCGATCCAGGGTTTCGGCCCGCTCCCCCAGGGTAAACCCGGGGCTGAAAGGACGAATCTGCTCCAGCAGGCGCTCCACCAGGTCGCCCGCCAGGATTTCCGGATAGGCGGGAATGTCGTAAATCGGTTTTTTGGGGTAGATTTCCGCACATTGCCCCCCGGGTTGCGGCAGGGCGTCTATCAGGTGGCAGCGCAGGCCCAGCAGGCCGGCTTCAAATACGGTAAACAGGCCGGTAGGGCCTGCACCTATAATTAGCAAGTCGGTTTGTATCATCTTAGGTTTTCCTCGTTTTGGGCCACCAGCCGGCTGGTTACCCGGTTCATCTCTTTTACTTTGGCCTGAAAGTCTCCCTGAAGGGTCCTGCGGTAGGCATGGAGGTTTTGTACCAGCTCGCTGATGTCGTCCGGGAGGATGGCCTCGAAAAACTCCCGGAGCCGCTTGGCCGTGGTAGGCGATTGCCCGTTGGTACTGATCGCGATTTTAACCTGTCCTTTGGTTACTATTCCCCCCATATAAAAATCGCAGAAAGGCGGGTTATCGGCCACGTTCACCAGGATATGCCGCTGCCGGCAATCCCGGTAAACCTGCGTATTGACCTCGGGCCGGTCGGTGGTGGCAATGACCAGGTGTTTGCCCTGCAGGTAGCCGGGGTGGTATTCACCAAAGACCAGGTTGGCCCGGTACCCCTCGGCCAGGGTCCGGGTGTCCTCCCGGAAGAACGGGGCCACCAGGGTTACCCGGGCGTCCGGGCTGGATTTGGTCAAAAAGCGAAGTTTTTCCTCCGCTACGTATCCTCCGCCCACAATTAAAATCTCCAGCTGTTGGGCCTTCAGGAAGATGGGATAAAGCGTATTTCGTTTCATATAGATTCAAGGGTTTGGGGCATCCGGAAGGTAGAGGGCCATACCTCCGGCACGGGATGCCGGCTTTTCCGATATTTTTTCACTACGGTACCGGCCACGATTACAGCGGGGTTTTGCAGCCCGGCTGCTTCAACCTGCCGGGCGATGGTGGCCACAGTGCCTACCACCATACGCGAAGCCGGGGTACTGCCTTCCTGAATCACCGCAACGGGGAGCCCGGACTTCCCGCAATCCGAAAAACAGGCCATGATCTCGGCAATTTTGGACATCCCCATCAGGATGACCACCGTGGCAGAGGAACGCGCTGCAAGTGCAATGTCAGCACTCATGCGGTGGGCCCGGGTGGTTCCCGTCAAAACCCAAAAACTTTCGGCTTCTCCCCTCAGGGTCATGGGGATATGTTGCAGGGCAGGGACCGCCAGGCTGGAGGACAGGCCGGGAACCACTTCCACAGCCATGCCATGGGATACCGCATGATCCAGCTCTTCAGATCCCCGGCCAAACACAAAGGGGTCACCGCCCTTGAGGCGCACCACGTGTAAGCCCTGCCGGCCACGGTGGGCAATCAGGTCGTGAATCTGGGGCTGCCTGTAAGCCACACACCCTTTTCGTTTGCCCACAAACAGGTGTTCGGCCTGGGGGGCGTAGGCCAGGAGTTCCTTTGCCACCAGGGCATCGTAGAGCACCACATCAGCCGTACCCAGCAGGCGTACCGCCTTCAGGGTGATCAGCTCCGGATCGCCCGGGCCAGCCCCAATCAGGGTGAGTTTGCCCCTACCCGGCATAGCGTAGGTTGTTTTGGCGGAAGGTTTCTGCCAGGTCCAGAAAAGCGGCCGCTTGCTTCAGGTAGCGCGAGGCGAAATCCGCCTCCGGGGCGTGCTGCTGAATCGCCAAAACCGAATCGCGGAAAGGTTGAACCCCGAAGGGTTTGTCCTGGCCGGTGAAATGTAAATCAAAGTCTTCCAGGATACCGGCATGGGTATTGGTCGTAACCCCTTCCCCGGTAAGCAGGGCCTTGGCGGTATGGATCTGGGCACTGTAAGCATGGTACAGTGCTGCCGCCCACTTTTCTCCGGCCAGGGCCTGCCGGGCCTCTTCGAGCTTTTCCCGCCCTTCCAGCAGCAAGGTGGCCACCAGGTCAATCACCACCCCGGCGCATTCCCCCACGCCAATGGCTTTCTCGTATTTCTCCCGCGCGCCCCAGTCGATAAAGTCCTCATCGGTCAGGGTAGCCGTATCTGCCAGCGATTTCAACAGGGCATAGAAATACTGTTGCCCCCGGGCCTGGTAATAGGTGTGGTAGGCCTGCCCCTGCCCGTGGGCCTGATAGTCGTCCAGGATACGGCGTAAGGCATCCGGGCCCCTCCGGGAGGGGACTTTGATCACCTTATCTGCAAATAAACCTTGCCCCCCACCCAGGTTACCCCCGCCCAGGAGCACCTGCAGGGCCGGCGCAACCCGCTTATCCGGGGTGCGAATGGACATTCCCTGAAATCCGATGTGCGCCATGGTGTGCTGCCCGCAGGCATTCATACACCCGGAAATCTTGATGACCACATCAGGATTGGATTGAAAATGGGGGTATTCGGCTTTTAACAGGCGCTCCAGTTCCGCGGCAATACCCGTACTGCTGGCAATCCCCAGGTTACAGGTGTCGGTGCCCGGGCAGGCGGTGATATCCGCAGCACTCTGGTAGCCCGGTTCAGCCAGGCCCAGAGCCTTAAGGCGCTCATAAAAATAGGGCAGCCAGCGTTCCTTTACATAGGGAAGCAGGATATTCTGCCTCAGGGTCAGCCGCAGCTCCCCGGCTGCATAGCGGGAAGCAAGGGCCGCAAGAGCCCGGGCCTGTTCTGTGGAGAAATTCCCGAGCTTGACCTTTAAGCCCACGGCCACATATCCGGGTTGCCGCTGGGGTAATACATTATTCTGCTTCCAGGCCTGGTAGGCACTGGGATTTTCCACTGTCGGGATTTCCGGTGCCTGCACCGCGGGCACCGGTTTGGGATACGTTTCCGTATCGATGGGATATACGGGATACGGCAGGGCAGGCCATTCTTCCCGGATGCGCTCCCGGAAGGCTTCCAGCCCCATTTCCTTCAGGAGGAATTTCATCCGGGCCTTGGCCCGGCTTTTCCGTTCCCCATGACGGTCAAAAACACGGAGGACGGCTTCCATAAGGGGAATGATCCGGTCTGCTTCCAGGAATTCGTACAGCACATCCGCATGCCTGGGCTGTGCCCCCAGCCCACCGCCAATCAACACTTTAAATCCGCGCTGGCGCCCCTGTATACGTGCCAGGAAGCCCAGGTCGTGCATATAGGAAAGACCGGTATCGGCATCGCTTCCGGAAAAAGAGACCTTGAATTTCCGGCCGAGTTCCTGCCCCACAGGATTGCGAAGGAAATATTCAAACACCGCCTGGGCATAGGGCGAAACGTCAAAGGCTTCCTGCGGGTCAATACCGGCCGTTTCACTGGCCGTTACATTGCGGACCGTATTGCCGCAGGCTTCCCGAAGGGTTACCTGGTCTCTTTCCAGTTCAGCCCAAAGCTCCGGGGTGCGGTCCAGGTCTACATAATGGATCTGCAGGTCCTGCCGGGTAGTAATATGCAATTTCCCAGTGGAGTATTCATCCGATACCTGGGCAATGCGCTCCAGTTGAGTGGCCCGGAGTTTGCCATAGGGGATTTTGATGCGGATCATCTGCACCCCCGGCTGCCGTTGCCCGTAAACCCCGCGGGCCAGGCGCAGACTCCGGAATTTTTCCGGGTCCAGCTGCCCTTCCCGGAACAGGCGTATTTTGCGTTCGAGCTCCAGGATATCCCGTTCCACTACGGGGTTTTCGATTTCAGTTCGGAAGCTATTCATTCTATCTTTCCTATAGATTATATAGATTTATAAATAAAAGTATACCGTTATTCCCTCTCCCCTGATAACCTAGGTGTGCAGGCCGCACTCCCGGTGGGCCAGCACCTTTGTGGGGTCGTAATATTTATGTTCGTTGGGAAGGCCATGGCGGGACAGGTAGCCATCCAACCGGGCATCGCTCCAGTAGTAAAAAGGCGAAACCTTCAATACCCCATCGGCACTCAGACTCATGATATCCAGGGAATCCCGGTGGGCGGTCTGCCCTTTGCGCAAGTTGGTAAACCACACGTCTGGTTTGTGTTCCTGCATGGCACGGCGGAAAGGCTCCAGCTTTACCTGTTCGGTAAATTCCGCATGCCTGGGGTCCTCAATATCGGGTATCCCAAGCGTGGCATCCCGGTGGGCCGCCGTTTGTTTGGGGATATACGGCCGAATTTTCAAATCCAGCCGGCGTATCAATTCCTCCGCGTGGCGGTACGTCTGGGGAGTGTTATAGCCGGTGTCGCACCAAATCACAGGCATGTTTTCCTCAACCTCGGTTACGGCATGCAGCAGGGCCACTTCATACGGGCGAAAGTTCGTGGTGATTACCGGTCGTTCAGCCCGTTCCACAGCCCAGGAAATGATCTCTTCCGGGGGGATACCCTTGAGGTGCTGGTTCAGGTGACGGATGTGTGCAGGATCCCAGGACATAATATTCCTATTAATTTACTAGAGTATTCAAAACTACACTTCTTTTTCGGATGTAACTCAACAAAATCGTTAAAAATCACATAAACCCTATTGTTTTAGTAGATTTATAAGAAACAGACTGAGTTTTTATAAGATCGGCAACCCCGGAAGCTCATTAAGGGTTTATAGGATATCGGCCAGGGAGTTGTTGCGGTAGACCTCTAAAGCGCTGTCCCGCACCTGCAGCATGAGCTTGTTTACAGAGCAACGCGATTCGTCCGGACAGTCCGCACACTTCTCATAGAAATTCAGGCTTACGCAGGGCACCATGGCAATGGGCCCTTCCAATACCCGCATTACACTGGTCATTGGGATATCCGCCGGGTCCTTGATCAGGTAGTATCCCCCGCCCTTGCCCTTGCGCGACCCCAGGAAGCCGTTTTTGCGAAGGGTAAGCAGGATGCTCTCCAGGAATTTCTGGGATATGTTTTCGGCCTTGGCGATCTCCGCGATCTGCACGGGTTGCCGATCCGGTTGGGAAGCCAGGTAGGAAAGTGCTTTAAGGCCGTATTTGGTCTTCTTGGACAGCATAGTACGAAGATAGGAAAAATGGAGATGCTAGCCGCCGATGCTATCCAGGGCCTGCCCCAGGTCCGCACAGATATCTTCGGGGTGCTCCAGGCCCACAGAAATCCGTACCATCCCGTCCGTAATCCCGCTTTCCGCCCGTTCGGCAGGGCTCAGCTTGCTGTGGGTGGTAGAGGCCGGGTGGGTCACGATACTGCGCGTATCCCCCAGGTTGGCCGAGAGGGACAACAGCCGGATGTGGTCAAAAAAGGTGCGCCCCCCATCCACGCCCCCTTCTACCTCGAAGGCCACCACACAGCCGCCGGCCTTCATCTGCTTTTTGGCCAGGGCAAATTGGGGGTGACTCTTCAGGAAGGGGTATTTCACCCAGTTAACCCTGGGGTGAGCCGAAAGAAATTCCGCCACCTTCAGGGCATTCTCGCAATGCCGGTCTACGCGTACCGCAAGGGTTTCCATGCTTTTTGACAGCAGCCAGGCATTAAAGGGGGAGAGGGCCGGGCCGGTAATACGGGCAAACCGGTAAATCCGGTCGATCAGGCCTGCAGGGCCCACAGTTATCCCGGCCAGCACCCGCCCCTGCCCGTCCATTAGCTTGGTGCCGGAGTGGATCACCAGGTCTGCCCCGAAGCGGATGGGTTGCTGCAGGTAGGGCGTGGCAAAGCAATTGTCTATCACCAGCAGCAGCCCGTGCTTGCGGGCGATCTGCCCCAAAGCCTCCAGGTCCAGGACATCCACTGCGGGGTTAGTGGGGCTTTCGGCATAGAGGATGCGCGTATTGGGCTGGATAAGTCCCTCGATCTCCTCCAGGCGGTCGTGGCGGAAATAGGAATGTCCGATGTTCCATTTGGGGAAGATCTGGGTCAGCAGGGTATGGGTCGACCCGAATACGGACCGGCTGGCCACCACGTGGTCCCCGCTGTCCAGCAGGGCCGCAAAGGTGGAGAACACCGCCGCCATTCCGGAGGCAAAGGCAAACCCGGCCTCGGCGCCTTCCATCTGGCAGACCTTCTGGATCCACTCGGAAGTATTCGGGTTGGAATAGCGGGAGTAGATGGTGCGGTCCTTTTCCTCCGCGAAGGAGGCGCGCATATCCTCGGCATCCTCAAAAACAAAGCTCGAACTCAGGTACATGGGCGCAGAGTGCTCCATAAAGTCGGTTCGGGGAATCTGGGTGCGGATGGCGTCGGTCTCGGTGCGGTGTTGCTTTTTCATGCCTGATAATTGGTTACGGTTACACGTTATGCCCCTGCTGGGCAATGCGGAGGATATCGCCGAATACCCCTCGGGCGGTTACGGCGGCTCCGGCTCCGGCCCCCTGAATCACCAGGGGGTGCTCCCCATAGGATTCGGTATAGATCTCGATCAGGGAATCTGCCCCCTTCACCTGCCCCAGGGGGCTGTCTGCAGGCACTTCGATCAATTTAACTTCCAGGACGCCCCGGTCTTGTTGCAGGTCCCCGGAGAGGTCCCCCACATACCGGAGCACATGCCCGGGCTGCAGCCGGCGGCGGCGCGCTTCAAATTCCCGGTCCAGGCTTGCGGCCTGTTCCAGGAATTGCTCCCGGCTGCCCCCGCGCATCCCTTCGGGGATCAGGTTTTCCACGGCAACATCTTCAAATTCATTCTGCAGGTCCAGCTCGCGCGCCAGGATCAGCAGCTTGCGGCCCACATCGTTCCCGGAAAGGTCTTCGCGGGGGTCGGGTTCGGTATACCCTTTCTCCACGGCTTCCCTCAGAATCTTGCTAAAAGGGGCCCCGGACGCGGAGAAGGTATTGAAAATATAGCTCAGGGAACCGGAGAAGACCCCCCGGATGCGGGTAATATTCTCCCCGGAAAGGTGCAGCAGGGCAATGGTATCGATCAGGGGGAGACCCGCCCCAACATTGGTTTCGTACCGGTATTGTTTCTGCCTTCCGGCCAGGGCCCGCCTCAGGTTGCGGTAAAATTCATATCCCAGGGTATTGGCAATCTTGTTGGAGGAAACCAGGTCAAACCCATGCGCCACAAAATCCAGGTAGCGGGAAACAAAGGTTTCACTGGCCGTATTGTCCACGGCAATCAGGTTTTCCAGGTGGTGGGCCCTGGCAAAGTCAAAGACCTCTTGCAGCTGGTACCCGTCCGGGGCATCCTGCAGGCGGTTTTGCCAATTGGCTCCCGCCCCGTCCCGATCCAGTAAGAGCCGGCGCGAACCGGCCAGGGCGAATATGTTCAGGCGAATGCCCTGGCGGCGCTCAATGCTTTCGGCCGAGGCCAGCAGCTGGTCTACCAGGGTACCCCCTACCTGCCCCACCCCGAAGATGGCCAGGTTCACCTTCTTGCTGATGCCGAAAATCTGCCCGTGGATCACATTCAGGGCTTTGAGCATATCCGCCTTTTGAACCACCAGGCTCACGTTTTTCCCCGTTACGGCATTGTTGAACAACAGGGGAACTACCTGGTTGCGGATCAACGCGTTGTAGGGCTTGTGGAAGGTGCTCAGGTCCTGGCCAACAATCGAGATGACAGCCACATCCGAGGTGATATGGATACGGTTGATGTCGCGCCTGCGGAAATCCTCTTCGAACTCCGCCTCCAGGGCAGCCCTGGCCCGTTCAGCCATATTGGCCTTCACCACCAGGCCGATGCCCCGCTCGGAGGAACCCTGTGAAATAATGCCCACGCTTACCCCGCTCTGGCCCAGGGCCCGGAAGATCCGGGCATCCACGCCCACCTTCCCAAGCAGCCCCCGCCCCTCCAGGTGGATCAGGGCCTCCTGTTCAATGACGGACAGGGAACGGATGCCTTCGGGGCTGGGCCGGGCACTGATCAGGGTCCCTTCGTTGTCGCCGTCAAAGGTGTTGAGGATGCGCAAAGGGATGTTCTTTTCCAGCAGGGGGATAATGGTCTTGGCGTGGAGGATGGTAGCCCCGAAATTGGCCAGTTCATTGGCCTCGCTGTACGATAGTTGCCCGATGCGGCGCGCGTCCGGCACCAGGTCCGGATTGGCCGTAAAAATGCCATTGACATGGGTGTAGTTCTGCAGCTCCTCCGCATTCAGGTAATTGGCCAGCAGGGAGGCGGTATAGTTACTGCCGTTGCGCCCCAGGGTAGTGGTCTCCCCCTGGGCGTTAGATGCGATAAAGCCGGTTACCACCGGAACGGCATCCGGGGGCAATTCCCTGAACACCGCATCGGCGCGCTGGCGGGAGGCTTCATCGTCTACACGGGCGTTGCCAAAGGTGGAATCCGTAACCAGCAGTTCCCGCGCATCCGCCATAACGGCCTTCACCCCGCGCTGCTGCAAAAGGCCGGTTACCAGGCGGGCCGAAAGCAATTCGCCCTGCGCCAGGACCAGGTCCTTGGTTTTAGGGCTGAAATCCCCCAGCAGGCGGACCCCCTCCAGCAATTGGGCCAGGGTTTGGAAGGCATCGTCCGGGATGGCCCCGTTAAAGGTGTGCCGCTGGTAGGCTTCGAAGGCTTCCAGGGCTTCCTGAAACGGTTTGCCTGCAGCCGCCTTTTCCAGCAAGGCCTCCAGTTGGTCGGTAGCCTTTTCCCGGGCGGATAGCACCACCAGCAGGCGCTCGCCCCGGGCCGCTTTGTCCGAAATAATTTTTAGTACCCTTTCCAGACCCTCCCCGTTGGCCAGGGATTTCCCGCCGAACTTCAGCACCTTCAGGCCCTGGGCCTGCCCTTCGGGTTGGAAAATGGGGCGCAGCAGCTCCTCCATCTGCTCAAATTCGATCAGGAAGGCATCGTGCCCGTGCACGGATTGGATCTCCCCGTAGGTGACCTTGCTGCTGGCCTGGGCCAGTTGCTTATAGGTCTCCTTGTTCTCACTGGCGGTAAAGAAGAGGTCAGAATCTACCCCGATAATGTGGATGTGGGTACCGGATTGTTCCAGGGCCTGGAAAACCCCATCCCCGCGCCGGGTGATATCGATGGTTTTCAGCAACTGGTTGGTCAGTTTATAGGCTGCCAGCTGGAAGCGTTCTTGCAATTTCTTGCCGTGGTGCAGCAGCCAGCTCTCCACATTAAAGACCTGCAACTCCTCATTGGTGCTGCGCTTAAAGCGCTGTTTAAAGGACTCCGGGGTACGGTAACAAAGCATGGCATGCATACGGGCATCGTGCACCGGTTGCTTGGAATTGACCAGGAATTGCTCCTGGATCTGGCAGTTGGCAATAAGCCAGTCCGTGGATTTCCAATCGGAGGCCACCGGGATCAGGTGCCGGGCCAGGTCCGGGCGCAGGGCAGCCATTTCCCAGGCAATGCCCCCCCCAAGGGACCCTCCTACCAGGGCAAATAGCTCTGTAATTCCCAGCGTATCCAGGCCCTGCAGGAAGATGCGGGCAATATCCCCCGCCACAAAATCCTTGTAATTTTCAATCAGGTAGCCATCGTATCCGTTGCCGGGTACGTTAAAACACAACACCGTGTAATGCCCGGTATCGATACATTTACCGGGGCCGACCAGGGATGTCCACCAGCCGTCCGGCCCGGCCACGTTCGAATTCCCGGTAAGGGCGTGGTTCACCAATACCACGGGCGCCTCCCCCAGGGGTTGCCCGAATATCTCGTAGGAAAGGGAAATAGGCTGGGTCACCCCGCTCAGGGTGGTATAGGTTTCCAGTTGGATCTGTTGCAAAGGCTTCGCTTCCATAAACATGCAGGCCGGGCCACGGGGCCTCGGATATTTTAAAATACAAAAAGCGTTATGAAGAGAAGCAAAAGGGGCGATAGCCGGGTTGTTATCTGCCCCGGCCATGGCCGGGTTAGAACGTAGCACCTTCTTCAGGCAGGCTGAAGGGTTGCTAAGGCTTCACAGGGTCTATTCCCTCCGCCTTTCTTGATAACGGGTCAGTAAAACAGTGAACGTTTCGGGACAAATATAGGGATGCCGGGAAAAAATCCCCCATCCGCCCTGGAATTTTTACAGCCCAAAGGCCGTTTTTACCGCTTCCACGGCGTCGAGTTTTTCCCAGGTAAAGAGTTCCACCTCCCGTTCGACCCGCCCGTTATAGGGCGATTCGAACACCTTGGATACCGTGCGGGGTGCCTTACCCAAATGCCCATAGGCGGCGGTCTCCCGGTAAATGGGGTTGCGCAGCTTCAGGCGTTGTTCAATGGCAAAGGGGCGGAAATCGAAAAGCTCTGCCACTTTCCGGGCAATGTCCCCGTCCGAAAGGCCGACGCGGGCCGTGCCATAGGTGTTGACGTATATGGAGGTGGGTTCCACCACCCCAATAGCATAGCTCACCTGCACCAGGATCTCGTCCGCCACCCCGGCGGCTACCAGGTTTTTGGCGGCATGGCGTGCGGCATAGGCTGCGCTGCGGTCTACCTTGCTGGGGTCTTTCCCGCTGAAGGCCCCGCCCCCATGGGCGCCTTTACCCCCATAGGTATCCACCACAATCTTGCGCCCGGTGAGGCCGGTGTCCCCGTGGGGGCCCCCAATCACAAATTTACCGGTAGGGTTGATGTGGTAGGTGATGTCTTCCCCAAACAACTGCTGCAGGCGCTCGGGCAGTTGCCCGATGACCCGCGGCATCAGCAGGGCTTTCATGTCTGCCTCGATTTTGCGGAGCATTGCGGCCTCATCCGCATCGAAGGGGTCGTGCTGGGTGGAAATCACGATGGTATCCACCCGTGCAGGCTGGTGGTCGTCTGTGTATTCCACGGTCACCTGGGCCTTGGCATCCGGGCGCAGGTAGGCCATCCCGGTTCCCTCCCGCCGCATGGCGGCCAGTTCCTGCAAGATGATATGGGCCAGCTCCAGGGCCACGGGCATATAGTTGTCGGTCTCCCGGCTGGCATACCCGAACATCATCCCCTGGTCTCCGGCGCCCTGCAGTTCCTTGGCCCCGCGGTCCACCCCCCGGTTGATGTCCGGCGATTGCTCGTGGATCAGGGAAATCACCCCGCAGGAATCCCCGCTGAACTGGTATTCCCCCTTGGTATACCCAATCTCGTTGATCACCTCGCGGGCAATCTGCTGCAGGTCTACGTAGGTATGGCTCTTGACTTCCCCCGCCAGCACCACTTGCCCGGTGGTAACCAGGGTTTCGCAGGCCACTTTGCTCTCCGGGTCAAAGGCCAGGAAATTATCGAGCAGGGCATCGCTGATCTGGTCCGCAATTTTATCGGGATGGCCCTCGCTAACGGATTCCGAGGTGAACAGGTACGACATGGTATAAACTTTTAGGGACAGCTGACTGTTTACAGGTGCTTTACAGTCCCGCGGTCCCCAAAGGGGGAGGCGGTAAAAACTGCTTTAGCATTTTTGGCGGCTGGCGTTTGGCCGGCCCGAGGTTGCAATCAGTCAAATCTTTCCTCGCGTTTTGCGCAGGCAAAGGTACGTAAATCAATGAAAAGAAAAACGCGGAAAACGGCCTTTTTTACCGGCCGAAATGCCCCGGAAGCCCTTTCAGGGTCCACCCGAACTTTGTATCTTTAACCCCACTTTTTTCAATGGACCAACCTTAACACCTCACACCATGCACATTGCGGTTGCGGGCAACATCGGCGCCGGAAAAACCACCCTGACCCGGTTGCTTTCCAAACATTATAAATGGGAGGCACACTTCGAAGATGTGGTGGACAACCCCTACCTGGACGATTTCTATACCCAGATGGAGCGGTGGAGCTTCAACCTGCAGATCTACTTCCTGAACAACCGTTACCGGCAGATCCTGAAAATCCGGGAAAGCGGTAAAAACGTAATCCAGGACCGGACCATTTACGAGGATGCCCACATCTTTGCCCCCAACCTCCATGCCATGGGGCTGATGACCAACCGGGATTTCCAGAATTACATCAGCCTGTTCGAGCTGATGGAGACCCTGGTGCAGCCGCCGGACCTGCTCATCTACCTGCGCAGCTCCATCCCCAACCTGGTGAACCAGATCCACAAGCGGGGGCGGGAGTATGAGAATTCCATTTCCATCGATTACCTGAGCCGCCTCAACGAGCGGTACGAGGCCTGGGTACACGGGTACGAAAAAGGGAATTTACTGGTTATAGACGTAGATAACCTGGACTTTGTGGATAACCCCGAACACCTGGGGGAAGTGATCAATAAAATCGACGCCGAGATCCACGGCCTGTTCTGACCCTACCCTACAAGAGTCCCAACCCGCGGGCATGCTCCAGCACCTCCTCGGACTGGTGCACCAAACATACCGGCACCTCCTGTTCGCCTGCAATCAGGTTGCGCACCCTGCGCATCCGGCCTCCGTGGCGCACGCTTCTCAGGTAGATGGCCCGGATGCGACCCGGGAAACGGCGCGCCAGCTCCAGGTAAATGTCCGCATCCCGTTCCCCGCTGTCCCCGATCAAAATGAACGGCAGGTCCCTGTAGGTTTTCAGGATGTTTTCAATTTCGTGCTGTTTGTGGGGCGCCCCGCCCCGCCGGCGCGACAAAAAGCTGGCCATGGAACGCAGCAGGATGGGGCCGGCCGGGAAAGCATTGCGGGAGAGGAAATACTCCAGGTACCTATAGAGGTTCCAGGGGCTGTGGCTCACGTAAAAAATGGGGTTGCGGGCCTGGCCGCCCGCCCCGGCGTGCAAACGGTGGTACAGTTCGGGCGCCCCGTGCAGGGGAATGCGGCTTTCCGCCCGTTTGAACAGGGTATTGGCAATAACCTGCCACTTCAGGTAAGAGGTAACCCCCGTATGCAGGATGGTATCGTCTATATCCGTAACTACGCCATAAGCTGCGGATTCAGGCGGCACCAGCAACCGCCCTTCAAAGCGATTTTCCCGCAGGATGGGCCGGCTGAGGCCTTCGGGGTCGTAGGCCACGGTATAGGGCACCCAGCCCTCTTCATCGGCCAGGGCCCCGAGGCCATCCACCGCCTGGTCCAGCAGGTAGTATCCGTCCCCGTCCGTGCGCAGGTCAAAACCCCGGCCATCCGGAAGGGTCAGTTTCAGGGGGGTATTGCGGACCTCATCCGTCTCGAAGCGTTTCCAGCTGCTGATCAGCAGGGAAAGCGTTCCTTTCTGGGCCAGGTCTATGGCTTCATCCTCCAGGGCCCGCCCGCGGGCATAGAGGTGCGTTGGCGTCCCGTAACTGCGGAACGCCAGGATTTGCAACGGATCTTTTCGGCCCAGCCAGCCCATAGGTATTTTGTTTACCGGGGTAATCCCCGGGCCCCTGAAGATACCCAGGCCAGGCGAACCGGACAAACGCGGACCCGGATTTAGCCCAAAAACAAACCCCCGGCCCTTGCGGACCGGGGGTTGTATATCGCAGTCAAACAGCACCTATTGCTGCTGCTCGATCTTTACTTCCTTCTCTACGCGGATCTTGGCGCCGGAAGTCTCGCCCATGGCTTCTACCTGAGCTTTTACGGCTTCGAGATCTCCGGTCAGGGTCTCTTGCTGAACGCTTTCTTCCCCGTTCTCAGTAGTGGTGGTGGTAACCATGGCGGTATAGGTACCGTCCTGGTTCTGCTCCATTTTTACCTCAACGCGCTTCTGCACTTCCACCGCCTGCTTTTCGGCATAGGCCATGGCCGTATCGGAAGACAGGGCAATACTCGGGGCGATCACCAGGGCAACCACGGAGATAAGCTTCAGCAGGATGTTCAGGGAAGGCCCGGAGGTATCCTTGAAGGGATCCCCTACGGTGTCTCCTACTACCGCAGCCTTGTGGGCATCGGATCCTTTACGGCCCTGCTCTTCGATCATTTTCTTGGCGTTGTCCCAAGCCCCACCGGCATTGGACTGGAAGATGGCCATCAGCACCCCGGCAGAGGTTACCCCGGCCAGCAGGCCGCCCAGCATTTCAGCCCCGCCGATGAAGCCAACGGCTACAGGCACGGCAATGGCCAGCAGGCCGGGCAGCACCATTTCCTTGATGGAAGCCGTGGTGGAGATTTCCACGCATTTATCGTATTCGGCCTTGCCGTCTGCAGCGTCGAACACCTTGCGGTCGGCTTCGGAGGCCTTGCTCATATCGGAATCGTACTTGCGCATCACCTCCAGGGCGCTTTTCAGTTCGGGGATGTCCCGGAACTGGCGGCGCACCTCCTCGATCATGGACATGGCCGCGCGGCCCACAGCGTTCATGGAGAGGGCGGAGAAGACAAAAGGCAGCATGGCCCCTACCAGCAACCCGGACATGATATCCGGCTGGGATACGTCAATGGCGGTTACGTTGGCAGTCTTCATAAAGGCGGCAAACAGCGCCAGGGCGGTCAGGGCCGCAGAGGCGATGGCAAAGCCTTTTCCGATAGCGGCAGTGGTGTTCCCCACGGCATCCAGTTTATCGGTTCGCTCCCGCACCTCGGAAGGCAGTTCGGCCATCTCGGCAATACCCCCGGCGTTGTCGGAGATCGGCCCGTAGGCGTCTACAGCCAGCTGGATACCGGTATTGGCCAGCATCCCAACGGCCGCAATCGCAATTCCGTAGAGCCCCGCAAAGTAGTGGGATACCAGGATAGCCCCGGCAATCAGCAGGATCGGGATGGCGGTGGACATCATGCCCACACCCAGCCCGGCAATAATGTTGGTGGCCGATCCGGTTTCGGACTGGCGCACAATGCTGCTCACCGGCTTGGTGCCGGTACCCGTGTAGTATTCGGTAACCTTACCTACCAGCAGGCCGGCAATCAGACCGGCAATGGTAGCCCAGAAAACCCCCATGGAGGTGAACACCTTCCCGCCTTCGGTCCAGGACTCCGGCAGCATGTTGGTAATCAGGAAATAGGAAACGATCAGGGTCAGGAGGGCAGAACCAAACTCCCCGATGTTCAGGGCTTTGTGCGGAGACCCGCCATCCTTAACTTTTACAAAGAAGGTCCCGATAATGGACATTACGATACCCGCACCGGCCAGCGCAAGCGGCAGGTACACCGCGCCCAGGCCGTCAAAGGCAGCCTGGAATTCGGGGATGCCTACAAAGGTGGCGCCCAGTACCATGGTTCCGATAATGGAGCCCACGTAAGACTCAAACAGGTCGGCACCCATCCCGGCTACGTCCCCAACGTTGTCCCCAACGTTATCGGCAATAGTGGCCGGGTTCAGGGGGTGGTCTTCGGGGATACCCGCTTCCACCTTACCTACCAGGTCGGCCCCCACGTCGGCAGCCTTGGTGTAGATCCCCCCGCCCACACGGGCAAAGAGGGCAATGGATGAGGCGCCCAGGGAGAAACCGGACAATACGTTCAGGACTTCGGAAATAGCCCAGCCCTGGCCGCTGTATATCACAAACAAACCGCTCAGGCCCAGTACCCCGAGGCCCACAACGCCCATCCCCATTACGGAGCCGCCGGCAAAGGCAACTTCCAGGGCTTTACCCAGGGAATTCCGGGCGGCGTTGGTGGTGCGGACATTGGCTTTAGTGGCTACCTTCATCCCGATAAAACCGGCCAAAGCGGAACACACGGCCCCTACCACAAAGGATACGGCCACCATTCCGTTGGAACCGGCTTCGCTCTGCCCCTTAAAGAAGAGCAGTACGGCCACCGCCAAAACAAAAATCGAAAGGATCTTGTATTCGGCCTTGAGGAAGGACATGGCCCCATCGGCAATGTTCTTGGCGATACGCGCCATTTTGGCGTCGCCTACTTCCTGCTTGGACACCCATGCGTTGCGCACGAACACATAGAGCAGCCCCAAAAGGCCGAATGCCCACAAATAATTCACGATTTGTTCCATTATGTCAGTTATTTAGAGAGTTGAAACGGGTGCAAAAGTAGTAAAAGGGTTTAAACTATAAAAAGGTTTTTTCCGCCCCTTCCGCCTGTGGGTTCGCCCCTAGAAATGGAAGCCGAAAGCCCCGGTAACGCTGAAGGGGCGGGCCTCCGGACGGGAAAGGTAATTCCCCCGGAAATTGAAGTCGATACGAAAGACCTTGAAGATGTTGCCCACCCCTACGGAGTACTCCCAATAGACCTTCTGGTCCGGGGCCTGAAGGGGGATATTGGCCGGGCTGCTCAGCTGGCGGTTGGCATCCGAAAGCTCGCCCCAGGCCCCGCGCAGCCCTACAATCTCCCGGAGGTTCCAGTTGCGCAACAGAGGCAGGCGGGAAAACAGCCGGCCGTTGAAATTGTGCTCCAGGTGGGCTGCCACATAGGTGTCGGTCACAAACTCGTAGAAGTCCAGGTTGGGGAAGGTGGAATAGATGGAGAACAGGGTTTGGTTTCCGGGCACCACGCTCAGCAGGCCCAGGGGCACCTCTCCGAAGGTTTTGCCTGCCTCCAGGGTAGTGCGCAGCCGGCCCAGCCCCCCCAGTTGCCAGGGCTGGGTGTAGGAGAACTGCCATTTGGAATAGTCAAAATCGCTCTGCAGGAACCCCTGCAGGCCCCGGGTGTATTGCAGGAACAGGTTGCTGTAAGTGTCGTTTACGTCCCGCCGTTCTACCCCGTACCCAATGGTTTCCCGCCCCGGGGTATACACCAGGGTGGTAATCAGGTCGAATTGCCGGATACTGGACGCTATTCCCCCCGGGGCTTCCGGGTCCAGGTAATCCAGGCTGAAGGCGTCGGGCAGGGCCGAGCGTAGGGTGCGGAAGGACCCGCCAATGCGCAGTCGCAGGTTCCGAACCGGCTCCATCTCCAGGGCAGCCGTCGATAGGTTAATACTGGTCAGGCGGTTGTTGTTCCCCACCGTAAGCACCGAACCGGAGGCGGCGCTTCGGCCCAGTACGTCCGTGGTGGCCGTCAGGTTCAGGCCCATCTGTTCCACATCCCTGCGGTTCCCCCCGGAGAGGATCAGCCGGAGCTTACGGTCCAGCAGAAACTTCCCGGACAACCCGTATTTCACCTTGTGGTCGGCAAACCCATAGGCCAGGTAGCCCTCCAGCCGCCAGGGGTCGTTCTGTCCGAAATAGGTACGGGCCCCACCCCGCACCCTCCAGCCTTCGGCATCGTTGTAGCCCACCACGCTGTAGATGTCGCCCAGATCCAGGTTCCATTTGTCGATCTCCACATAGCCGGATCCCAGGATGCTCACCAGGTTGTAGTAGCTGCGGAAGCGGGGCACAGTCTTGAGCGTATCCAGCATGCTGTATACCCCTTGCTCGTCCTTGTTCAGGGCTTCCAGGCGGTTGGTGGCCCAGAAACTGTCCGGCCGTTGGTAAACCTCCGGATGAAAGGGGTCTGCCTCGGCCTTGTAGAATTCCCTGGGGCGGGGCTGGTCAAAGGCGTAGTGGTCATATACGGTAGTGCGTTTGCCGTACACCCCCCGGGATTCCTCCTTTTTATTAAAGGCAAAATCGCTGAGCATGTAATCCCGTTTCAGCAGGAATACGGAATCGGAGAGCACCTCGAATTCCTGTTCGATGTAGATCTCCTTCACCCAGTTGATATTGGCACTTCGGGTAAGTTGAAGGTTGATCTTCTTGACCGCAAAGGTGGTGTCGTTTACCCAGAAATCCCCCTTGAAGGTGAGCTCGTTCTTGCGGCGGGGGTAATACAGGATATTATAACACCATTTATCCTCCAGAAAGGCGCTGTCCGCCAGCACGTAATTGTAGGTATCCACCCCGGTGCGGGAAAGCGGGCTGGTAAAGCTCTTGTCGAAAAACTTCAGGTAGTTGTCGTAGATGTCGTAATCCGAATAGAGGTCCTGTACAAAGGCCAGGATCGCCTGGTTGTTGCTAAATCCCGAATTCTTATTGCCCAGCACCTCTTGTTTTTCCAGGTCCATGGCATTGTCCCCATACACCCGGGTGAATTTTTCATTCAAGAAGATAGGCAGGTACGTCTTGCCGGTAATGCGGGAGGTATCCAGGTCCTGGAAGACAAACTCCATCCCCTTAAAGACCCGGCTCTGCATCAGGGCACTGTCTATGGTGTTCAGGTCAAACTCGATCTTCTCGTAGGCGTCGTAGGTATACTGCTCATACTTGCGCAAACCGTTGGTGCGCTTTTTCGCCCAGATCTTGCGCAGAATATCCACCGCGGGATTGTTCTTCTTGGACTGCCTGCCCACGTAGACCACCACCTCGTCCAGTTGCTCCCCCTCCTCCAGCACAATTCGCAGTTCCAGGTTTACACGGCCCTCAAGGGTTACTTCGCGGGTGGCGTAGCCTACAAAGGACACGGAAAGGGTCTGGAAGGTCTGGTCGGATTCCAGATAAAAACGGCCATTGTCGTTGGATATAGTACCCTGGCTGGATCCGGGGAAGACAATGTTGGCAAAGGGTACGGGCTCGCCCTCCTGGTCCACCACAATACCCCCGGCCTTGGTCTGGGCCAGCAGGGCCATCCCTCCGAAGAGAAAAACCACAATGGTAAGCCACATGCGCATAGGCATCAGATTATCCCCGTGACCCGCTGCTGCGAGTTGCATCAGGCGAAACCGGGGCATGAGTTTTCGGGTTACAGGTAGTGGTCTGTCGGATACTGCGGGTTTAAATAACACCGCCGGCAACGGGGCCGGCGGTACTAAGATACGGTTTGTGCCCGGGGGGCCTACTTGTATAACACTTTTTTAACCGCCTTTATGACATCGCCGCTGTTGGGCAGCCATTCTTCCAGCAGTACGGGAGAATAAGGCGCAGGCGTATCTGCGGTGTTGATCTTCACCACCGGGGCATCCAGGTAGTCAAAGGCTTCGTTCTGCACATGGTAGGTGATCTCGGTGGCCACGTTGCCAAAAGGCCAGGCCTCTTCCACCACCACCAGGCGATTGGTCTTTTTCACGGAAGCCAGGACAGTGGCATAATCCAGGGGACGGACCGTGCGCAGGTCGATCACTTCACAGGAAATACCCTCCTCGGCCAACTGCTCGGCAGCCGTATACACTTCTTTGATGATTTTTCCGAAAGACACAATGGTCACATCGGTGCCTTCGCGCCTGATTTCGGCCACGCCCAGCGGGATGGTGTACTCCCCTTCCGGCACTTCGCCCTTGTCTCCGTACATCTGCTCGGATTCCATGAAGATCACGGGATCGTCATCGCGGATGGCAGATTTTAACAGGCCCTTGGCGTCGTAGGGGTTGGACGGTACCACCACCTTCAGGCCAGGGCAGTTGGCAAACCAGCTCTCGAAGGCCTGGGAGTGCGTGGCGGCCAGCTGGCCGGCAGAGGCCGTGGGCCCCCGGAATACGATCGGGATATTGAATTGCCCGCCGGACATCTGCCGCATCTTGGCGGCATTGTTGATAATCTGGTCAATCCCCACCAGGGAGAAGTTGAAGGTCATGAATTCGATAATCGGGCGGTTGCCGATCATGGCGGATCCCACGCCGATCCCGGCGAAACCGAGCTCCGAAATGGGGGTGTCCAGCACGCGGTCCGGGCCAAATTCGTCCAACATCCCCTTAGAAGCTTTATAGGCGCCATTGTATTCGGCTACTTCCTCGCCCATCAGGTAAATGGACTCGTCCGTCCGCATTTCTTCGGACATGGCTTCTGCGATGGCTTCCCTGAATTGTATCGTCCTCATTGGGTCTTTGTTTTTGGGGCCCGGGAGGTTCTGCCCCGGGTGCGCACAAAAATAGAAATTCTCCAGCAACTTCCCCGAGCCGATCTTTCAAAAAAATCGGGAAATTTTATTATGCATGCATAGTATTTTTGAAATTAATTGGCTATCTTAGCGGCCCGCGTTACTACAAAAAAACAAGCATCTATGAAGATACTCGTCTGTATCAGCAATGTTCCTGATACTACCTCCAAAATCAACTTCACGGCCGACAACACGGCTTTCGATACCAATGGGGTGCAGTTTGTGATCAACCCCAACGACGAATTTGGCCTTACCCGCGCCATGTGGATGAAGGAAAAACAAGGCGCTGCCGTGCACGTGGTCACCGTTGGCGGCCCGGGCGTAGAGCCCACCATGCGCAAGGCCCTTGCCATTGGGGCGGACGAGGCCATCCGCGTGGATGCCACCCCTACCGATGGCCTTTTTGTAGCCCGCCAGCTGGCCGAAGTGGTTAAAAGTGGCGGCTATGACCTGGTGATTGCCGGGCGGGAGTCCATCGACTACAATGGCGGCATGGTCCCCGGAATGCTGGCCGCCATGCTGGGAATGAATTTCGTGAACACCTGCATTGGCCTGGAAGTGGACGGCACCTCTGCAAAGGCCGTACGCGAAATTGACGGGGGCAAGGAAACCCTGGAAACCAGTCTGCCCCTGGTCATCGGGGGGCAAAAAGGCCTGGTGGAGGAAAGCGACCTTCGCATCCCGAACATGCGCGGCATCATGATGGCCCGCCAGAAAAAACTAACCGTGGTTCCTGCCGCAGAAGCGACCCAGGGGACGGCGGACAAAACCTTTGACAAACCGGCCCCCAAAGGCCAGGTTAAACTGGTAGACCCTGCAAATATCGGGGAGCTGGTGGAGCTCCTCCACAAGGAAGCCAAAGTCATATAACGCATATCCAAAAGCGAAAATCCAATGTCAGTACTCGTATATACCGAAACCGAAAACGGATCCTTTAAGAAAAATGCCTGGGAAGTAGCCAGCTATGGCGCCCAGCTCGCCAAGGCCATGGGAACCGATGCCGTAGCTGTGGCCGTAAACGCCGCGGATGCCTCCCCCCTGGGGAAATACGGCATTGCCCGCGTACTGCAGGTTAGCGAACCCCGCCTGGAAACCTTTAACGCCCGGGCCGTGGCGTCCCTGCTGGAACAGGCTGCCGCCCATACCGGGGCCCGCGTGGTTGTGGTAAGCTCCAGTGCAGATGCCAAATTTGCCGCCCCCCTGCTGGCTGGTGCCCTCCAAGCCGGGTACGCCCCCAATGTGGTAGGCCTGCCGGACAGCACCCAGCCCCTGGTGGTGCGGCGTACCGTATTTAGCAACAAGGGGTTTGCCCATACCGAACTCCAGGGCGAACGCGCCATCATTGGCGTTTCCAATAATGCCTTCGGGATGGTGGAAGCCGAAGGGGCTGCCACGGCCGAAGCTTTTACCCCGGAATTCGGGGAAGGCACCTTTGCCACCAAAGCCGTTTCCGTAGACAAAGCCACCGACAAGATCGCCATTGCCGATGCAGACATCGTAGTCTCCGGCGGACGCGGCCTGAAAGGCCCCGAAAACTGGGGCATGGTAGAAGAGCTTGCCGAGGTGCTGGGCGCTGCCACAGCCTGTTCCAAACCCGTTTCCGACATGGGATGGAGACCCCACAGCGAGCACGTGGGGCAGACCGGGAAACCTGTGGCCAGCAACCTGTATATCGCTATAGGAATCTCCGGCGCCATACAGCACCTGGCGGGGGTAAATGCCTCTAAGGTAAAGGTGGTGATCAACAACGATCCGGAGGCCCCTTTCTTCAAAGCGGCCGACTACGGAGTGGTGGGAGACGCCTTCGAAGTGGTCCCCGAACTCATCGAAAAATTAAAGGATTTTAAGGCCCAAAACGCCTAATTTTTGTTAATTTGTCCTTTTGAAGGGCTGTTAAATGACCAGACAACCCTGGTGTTTAACAGCCTTTCGCTTTTACCCAGCCTATGAGCCTTGTACGGTTACAAATAAAGGGAATTTCCTATAGCCAGACCCAAAATGGCGCCTATGCCCTTATCCTGAATGAGATGGACGGGGACCGCAAGCTGCCCATTGTGATTGGGGCTTTCGAAGCCCAATCCATCGCCATTGCCCTGGAGAAGGAAATCAAACCGCCCAGGCCCCTCACCCACGACCTGTTCAAGAATTTTGCGGATCGTTTCGATATTGTGATCAAACAGGTTATCATCCATAAACTGGTGGACGGGGTCTTCTACTCCAGCATCATCTGCGAGCGGGACAAGATCGAAGAGATCATCGATGCCCGTACCAGCGATGCCATTGCCCTGGCCCTGCGGTTTGAAGCCCCCATCTTCACCTACAAAACCATCCTGGACAAGGCCGGGATCTACCTGAAATTCTCTTCCAAGGAAAAGGACAAGGAGGGGGACGACAGCATTGTGGTGGACGAAATCCTGCAGGAAAGCGAGGCCGTGGAAATTGACGCGGGGGCAGACGCGCCCTACCGGGAAATGACCCTGGAAGACCTGCACCAGGAGCTGGACAAGGCCGTGGCCAGCGAAGACTATGAAAAAGCGGCCAAGATCCGGGACGAAATCTCCAAACGCAAGTAATAACGTGAGCCACCCCCGTAACCTACGCCGGCCCGCCGGCGCCCTGCTTTCCGGCGTTTTAATGCTTTTACCGGGTCTGGCAGCCGCACAGGACGCCTCCATTATTCCCAACCAGGGGTTTACCCTGGATTCCCTGATGCGCGGGGCCCTGGGCATGCTTGTGATCTTGTTGCTGGCCTGGGCCTTCAGTGCCCGCCGTAAGCAGATCAACTGGAAAACCGTGGGCATCGGGTTGGGGCTGCAACTGCTGCTGGCCATCGGGATTTTGAAAGTCCCCGCCGTCCAATGGTTCTTCAATGTCCTGGGGAGTTTTTTTAACAGCATCCTGGAATTCACGGCAGCCGGAAGTACGTTTTTATTCGGCAACCTCATGGACCTGGAGAATGCGAATATCGGGTATGTATTTGCCTTCCAGATCCTGCCTACTATCATCTTTTTTTCGGCCCTCACCTCTGTACTGTATTACCTGGGCATCATCCAGGTAGTGGTCAAGGCCATGGCCTGGTTGCTCACCCGTTTTCTTGGAATCTCCGGCCCGGAGAGCCTGAGCGTGGCCGGCAATATCTTCCTGGGGCAGACCGAAGCCCCCCTGCTGATCAAGGCCTACCTGGAAAAGATGAACCGCTCTGAAATGCTGCTGGTTATGGTAGGCGGCATGGCCACGGTAGCCGGGGGTGTCCTGGCTGCGTACATCGGCTTCCTTGGGGGCAGTGACCCCGCCCTGCGCCTGGAGTTTGCCCGCCACCTGATCGCCGCCTCCGTAATGGCGGCTCCCGGGGCCATTGTGGTTTCCAAAATGCTGCAGCCCCAGACCGAACCCATAGATGTCACCATAGAGGTGAGCTCCGAAAAGATCGGGAGCAACCTGCTGGACGCCATTGCCAATGGTACCACCGAAGGGCTGAAACTGGCCGTGAATGTGGGCGCCATGCTGCTGGTTTTCGTAGCCTTTATCGCCATGCTGAACGGCATCCTGGACCTGGTTGGGGGCGCCACCTCCCTGAACGGGTGGATTGCCGAACACTCCCCCTACGACAGCCTTTCCCTGGAAGCCATCCTGGGGGTGGTCTTTGCCCCCCTGATGTGGCTGATCGGGGTGGACTCCGCAGACATCCTTCAGATGGGGCAACTGCTGGGGATCAAACTGGCCGCCAGCGAATTTGTGGGCTACATCCAGCTGGCCGAACTTAAGGACGTGACTTCCGGCACCCACCTGGGCTACCAGAAGTCCATCATCATGGCCACCTATATGCTCTGCGGCTTTGCCAATTTTGCTTCCATCGGCATCCAGATCGGAGGCATTGGTTCCCTGGCGCCCGGGCAGCGAAAAACCCTCTCCGAATTCGGGATGAAGGCCGTTTTGGGCGGCACCCTGGCTTCCCTTTTGTCGGCTACCATGGCGGGGATGATCCTGGGTTGATAAGTTCTTGAAAAGTAGGCATGGGGCCGGTTGGCCGGCACCCTTCGGTTTTCCTATTTTTGATTCCCGAGGCCGGGCCGGGCGCCCATGTATGGCCATAGCACCCTATTTCGCATGAAACAATATCACGACCTGCTGCAACACGTCCTGGAACACGGACAAGCCAAAACCGACCGCACCGGCACAGGAACCCTGAGCGTCTTTGGGTACCAGATGCGCTTTAACCTGGCCGAGGGTTTCCCCATGGTCACCACCAAGAAATTGCACCTGAAATCCATTGTTCACGAATTGCTGTGGTTCCTGAGCGGGGATACCAACATCGGGTATCTCCAGGAAAACGGCGTGCGCATCTGGAACGAATGGGCCGATGAAAACGGAGACCTGGGCCCCGTGTACGGCCGCCAATGGCGCAACTGGAACAACGAGGATATTGACCAGATCCGGGAGGTGATCGATACCATCCGCAACAACCCGGACAGCCGCCGGATGCTGGTGGCCGCCTGGAACCCCTCCGTCCTGCCGGACACCTCGGTCTCCTTTGCGGAGAACGTGGCCCGCGGCAAGGCCGCCCTGCCGCCCTGCCATGCGTTTTTTCAATTCTATGTAAGTAACGGGAAGCTCTCCTGCCAGCTCTACCAGCGCTCCGCAGACATTTTCCTGGGGGTCCCTTTCAACATTGCCTCCTATGCCCTGCTCACCCTGATGATGGCTCAGGTATGCGACCTGGAACCCGGGGAATTCATCCATACCTTCGGGGATGCCCATATCTACAACAACCATATGGAGCAAATCCGCCTGCAGCTGAGCCGGGACCCCCGGCCGCTGCCCACCATGAAACTCAACCCGGAGGTGCGCGACCTTTTTGCCTTCCGCTTCGAGGACTTTACCCTTGAAAACTACGACCCCCACCCGCATATTAAAGGGGCAGTGGCCGTCTGAGTCTTGCGATTGCCAATGACCCTATCCAACGTATTTCTGATCCTGGGCATGGGCCTTTTCCTATCCCAGGGGGTTCACGCCCAGGAAATGGAAAACAGGGCGGAACGCCTCCTGCTATCCGGATGCCCCCAGGGGGAACCCGATTGCGTTTACCAAAGGCTGCAAACACAGATACAGCCTGTCCTAAAGGCTAACGCCAGCCTCCTGAAGGACTCGGTTGGCGTGATTGTCCGGTTCCGGGTGGACCAGGCCGGGCAGCTGGACGGGTTGCGCCTGTCGCTGCAGAGGCAGACGCGAAAGGCCTGGGATGCGATAAACCCGATAATGGAAGACAGCCTAAACGTTTTGACACCCATTGCTGTGAGCAACCCAGAGCGCGGCCCGTATCCGGCATGGCACAATTTTTCCTTCGAATTTGCGCGGGTGAACGATACCGTATGGAAACCCATCCCAAGTGAGGACGTATATTCCGGCGGTGTTGTGGAACGGCCGCCCCTTTTCCCGGACTGCCTCCGAACCGACTTCGAATCGGATATATCGTGTTTCCAGCAACGGATGCGGGCGCATATCGTCCAAAACTTCAGATACCCGAAAGACGCCCTGGGTGACGGCATACAGGGAAGGGTGGTAGTTCGCTTCACCATCGATGAAAAGGGGCGTGTCCAGGACCTGAGATGCGATTCCGGATATCCCGCCTTTCAGGAAGAAGGTATTCGGATTATGTCCAAATTACCCCGGTTTCAGCCCGGAATGCGCAATGGGCTGGCAGATGCCTGGGAATTTGCCCTCCCTTTAATGTTC
This sequence comes from Robiginitalea aestuariiviva, assembly GCF_029537735.1. Taxonomy (GTDB): domain Bacteria; phylum Bacteroidota; class Bacteroidia; order Flavobacteriales; family Flavobacteriaceae; genus Robiginitalea; species Robiginitalea aestuariiviva. The sequence goes on from NZ_JARPUQ010000001.1 coordinate 275,927, forward strand.
CGGCTTTCCGAATAAAAAAAGGACCGGAAAACCGGTCCTTTTTCGCTTTGCAATACGCTTTGTTTTACAGCTCCAGTACCGCGTTTTCGGCACCGGCGAAATCGTTCCACTGGTAACGATCGGCAGCTTCGTCGTTTACATAGGTGCTACCATCCACCAGGTAACGGAACTCATAGCTCTGCTCCATGGGGAGGTCGAACGTACCCTTAAAGGTTCCGTTTTTAAGTTTTTTCAGCATGCTGCCTTTGGGGTTCCAGTTGTTGAAATCGCCTACTACAGCTACTTTTTTAGCCTCTTCGGCAGGTACGGTAAAGGTTACCTTGCACACCGGCTTGGATTTGAGATATTGTTTCTTGATTGCCATGATCAGGTGTTTTTAGTGATTTGTTACGTCCCGATTTACGGGACAAAGCAACACATAAAAGCACTAAAAGACAATTCGTTACCCCAGTTTTATCAATTTCGTAAAATTCCGTTTACAATGCCGGCATGTTGCCATTTTAGCCCCGGGAAGTTTGCAAGGGCGTTAACGCTTCAGGACTTCCAGGACGCGGTCCAGGTCTTCGGGTGTATTGTAGGCGTGAAAGCTCAGGCGAATCCCACCGCCCCGGGGGGAACACGCCACTCCTTCCTGCCCAAGGCTTTGGTACCACCCTCCATGGTCCGGGATATTGAAGATTCCGCTATGTTCTTTCCGGCCAGCAATCACAGGGTCCAGCAAGCCGGCTTCCTCAAGGCGACTGGCCACATACCCCCAAAGGTTGCGGTTATAGGCGGCCACCTGTTCCAAACCTATATCCTGCAGGAGTCCCAGCCCACACCACAGGCTGCCAAAATTCAGGGTGTCCAGGTGGCCCGGTTCCAGGTTGCGGGCCAGGGAAACCTTCCCCTTGCGATTCAGGTCCGCCCCCACCGAATTGAATCCGGTACTCCCCACCTGCAGGCGGGATTCCACCCCTTCGCCCAACAGGAAAAAACCGTTACCGTTGCCGCCCAGCATCCATTTATAGCCACTGGCCCCCAACAGGTCTATCCCGCTGGCATCAAAATCCAGGGGCAGGGCCCCCAGGTATTGGGTCGCATCCACAACAATCAACAGGTCCGGGAATTCCGCCTTCAGGCCGGTGAGGAATTCCGGGCGGATCAACAGGCCGTTTACCCACTGCACCAGGCTCAGGGCCAGTACCTCTGCAGGCTCTGATTTAAGTGTTTCGAGCAAGCGCTCCTCCACCCGGGCATCGGCCGGAATTTCCCGACAATGGAAGCCCCGGGTTTCAAAAGGCCAGTTCAGGGAGGGATAGTCCCCTTCCAGTAACACCACGCGGGAGGCTTTGGGCAAACCTTCCAGCAGCAGGTTCAGCCCCAGGGAAAAATTCGGCACCAGGGCCACGCGCTCCGGGGCGCAGCCAAAGCATTCGCCAATGCGCCCGCGGGTCTGCCCAAGGATGGGCATGGCTTCCAGCTTAAAAGCGCTTCCCCCCACCAGGAAGTCCAGGTCGTACTCCTGCCTCCAGGTCATTACCTCCTCGTGCATCAGGCCCCAGGCCGCCGTATTCAGGTAGGTGGTTTGGGCCAGGGCGGGAAATCCCTTAAAAAAGCGCTGTGGTATACCCTTGGGGTCCGATTTCAAATCCATTATCTTTATCCCTTAAAGATACGCATATCGGGCCACCCCAGGGAGGCCAGGTGCAGAATATGCCAAAAACCGGAACGATGGGGGAAAAACAACGGGGTGCACTGATTCTGATCGCGGCGGCTGGGCAGGCCAATGAACTGGGAAAGGAAGGGGAACTGCCCTGGCACCTCCCGGACGACTTCCGCCGGTTTAAAGCCCTGACCACGGGTCACCCCATGATCATGGGGCGCAAGACCTTCGAAACCTTCCCCAAGCCCCTGCCCAACCGCAGACACATCATTATTACCCGCAGGGAAGACTACCGGGCAGACCACCCGGATTGCGAGGTGGTCCATTCTCTGGACGCGGCCCTGGAGGCCACTGCAAAAGCCGAAAAACGCTTTGTAATCGGAGGTGGGGAAATCTACGCCCTGGCCCTGCCACAGGCCACCGAAATTGAATTAACCCGGGTACACGGCACCTTCGAAGCCGATACCCGCTTCCCGGAAATCGACCCGGACCTTTGGACCTTGAAAAAGGCAACATACCACCCCACGGACGGGCGGCACAAGCACGCCTTTACCTATCAGACCTTTAGCCGGAAACCTTAAAAATCGAGAGCAGCTACTGTCCCTGGCGGGCCGCCCAGGCGGGCGCGCATCCGATCCAGGAGCACGGGGTCCGCATTGGTCCAAAACCGGTGCTCCCCGGTTTCTTCCCTGGGTCCTAAAAGGTCTTCCCGTTCCAGGACGGCAAGGGCCTGGCGGGCTACGGGGAGGCCGCAATCCACAATCCGCACCTGCGGGGGTAATACGGTTTGAAGGATTGGGGTCAGGAAAGGGTAATGGGTGCATCCCAGCACCAGGTGGTCCATGCCCTGGTCTACCATCGGTTGCAGCATGGCACGTAGCTTTTCACCTAACTCCGGTTGCTCCAGGGTGCCGGCTTCGATGCGGGCCACCAGGTCTTCCCCCTCCTGTTCCAAAATACGGATTTGGGCACCATAGCTGCGGGAGGTGCGGGCGAAAAGTTCGCTGGCCAGGGTGCCCCGCGTTGCCAGCACGCCAATGGTGCCGGAAGCCGATTGCAGGGCCGCGGGTTTAATGGCCGGTTCAATGCCGATAAACGGGATGGGAAATTGCCGCCGGAGTTCGGCTATGGCATTGGTGGTAGCTGTATTGCAGGCCACGATCACCATTTTGGCCCCGAAGTCCATTAGCTTCCGGGTGCACACCAGGCTGCGCTGCAGGATGGCTTCCGGGGGTTTTTCCCCATAGGGCGCATGGGCGCTGTCCGCCAGGTATACGGTATCCTCCCAGGGCAGCAAGGCGGTAACCTCCTTCCAGACGGTAAGCCCGCCTACGCCCGAATCGAAAATGCCTATGGGTCCTGCCTTCATTTGAAACCCTGGTGATTACCAACAAAAAACCGCCCTGTTACGGGCGGTTTATATCCGTGGGATGCGATTAGAATCCCAATTCCTTTTTCACGTCCGGCAACAGGTCCTTGCCTGTGGCCACGATTACCCCGGAACCCGGCGTAGCGTCCAGCACATAGTCAAAGCCCTGGGCAGCGGCTACCTTTTCAATGGCCGCTTTGGCTTTTACAGAGATGGGCTCAAAGAGCTCGGCCTGCTTCTTGGCCAGCTCCTGCTGGGCAGCCTGCTGGGCCTCACCGATATTGCGCTCGTATCCCTGCAGTTCCAGGGCGCGCTTCTGGTTTTCCTCCTGGGTCATGGCACTGGCCTCGTTGTTGTACTGGGTCAGTTTATTCTGCAGTTCGTTCAGGGAACCCTGGATGTCTGCCCGATAGGTCTCCTCCAGCTTCTTCAGTTCCGCCTGGGCAGCTTTCATCTCCGGCATCTGCGACAAAAGCTCCTGCACATTAATATGGGCTGTTTTGCTCTGTGCCTGCACCCCGGAGGATGCCGCAATAAACAGGACAACCGCTACAGCTACCTTAACTACTTGTTTCATGATGTCTACTTTGATTAATTTGAGTTACTAATTATGGTTTTGGATCTGTTAGTTCTCGATCACGGAATCCTTCGCTTTTTCGATTTCCCTGGCCCGCTCATCTTCCTTGGCTTTGCGGCGCGCCTCCCGCTCCTCTAGCAGTTTCTTGCGACGCTCCTCATAAGCCTTTTTGCGCTCCTCACGAAGCCGGAGTTGTTCGTCCCGGCGCTCATCCGCGGCCTGCACCCGGGCCTGCTCGGCCTGTTGTGCCCGCTCCTGACGCTGTTGAAGGGCTTCGGAGACCGGCTCGTCGGTTTCGCCTTCGTATGCGTCCAACCGTTGGTTTCTCGGTTTTGCAGGCGGCGTACTCACCTTGCGCGTCCGGGCGATGCTCCGCAGCACCAAGTCGCTGATATCGTGCCGGTTTTCGGAGTACAACATTACAACATCCGCAGATTTATCGAAAATAAAATCATACTTTTTATTGGCTCCAATCTTCTGTACTTCATTGAATACCTGGTCCTGTATCGGCTGGATCAGCCGCTGCTTTTGCAGCACCAGATCCCCCCGGGGTCCAAAGCGGTTCTGTTGGTAATCCGACAGCTCCTTTTCCAGGATTTCAATTTCTTCTTCCCGCTCCGCGATCAGCTCGTCCGTTAGCAACACCCGTTCCGCCTGCAGGTCCTTTTTCTGTTGTTCGATGGCCCGTTTGCGCGATTCGATCTCGGACTGCCACTGTACCACTTTGTTGTCCAGTTGTTCGCTGGCCTCGCGGTACTCCTCTACATTTTCGAGGATATATTCCATATCCACGTAGGCAATTCGAACGCCCCGCTGGGCCGAACTCCATCCGCATATGCCCAACAGCAGGAGGAAGGTTGCTATACTTTGCTTCATCACAGAACGCTATTTACTGATAGAAAATATCGTGCCAAAATTATTAAATCTTTTAAAATGAAGGATTTAACATTTTTGACCGTCAGGAGGAACCGGTCTTAGAACTGCTGCCCGATCACGAAGTGCGTCTGCCATCCGCTCGGACCTGTACCCGCCGAAGAGGGCCTCAGGTCCTCGTCGAACCCATATCCGAAGTCGATCCCCAATAGACCAAAGGCAGGCATGAAAATACGCAGGCCCACCCCGGCCGATCTTTTTATTTGAAACGGATTAAACTCCTGAAAATTGTTGAAGGAGTTCCCCGCTTCCAAAAAGGTCAGGGCATAAATAGAGGCTGTAGGCTTCAGGGTAAGGGGATACCGAAGCTCCATGGAGTACTTGTTATAGACAATCCCGCCCTCGGGTTGCTGGGTAATGGGGTCTACCGGCGTCAGGGAGTTGTTGTCGTACCCCCTAAGCTGTATGGTCTCCCGCCCGTCCAGGGTAAAGTTCCGGCCCAGGCCGTCTCCCCCCAGGAAAAAGCGCTCAAAGGGAACGTTGCCCACCTCCTGGTTGTAGGCCCCCAGGAACCCGAATTCGGTGTTGGTCCGCAGGGTCAGCTTCCCGACGATTGGGGTATACCAGTCTGCACGGAATTTAAACTTGTAATACTCCAGCCAGCGGAAGCGCTCCTGGTCCAGCTCTTCCAGGCGGGTCTGCAGTTCGGCATCCCGGGCTTCGCCGCTTACCCCCAGGCGGGCGCGCTCAATTTGCTCCGTGATAATGTCTTCGGTTTCCCCCTTCAGGGCCGCGTAATCCTTGTCGCTGAACAGGGAATAGGGCGGGGTAAATTTAGCGGTGAATTCCACCCGGCTCCCCGTTTGCGGGAAAATGGGGTTGGGCCCGGAAGAGTTCCGGGAGATCCCCAGGGAATAGGCCAGGGAATTGGAACGGCCGTTCCCGAAATTGAACAGCCCGGTCCGGTAATTCTGGAAGTCATACAGCTGGTAACTCAGGGAGTGGCTCAGCACAAAGAAGTCGTCCGGCCATTGCACCCGCTTGGCCAGCCCTGCAGAGATCCCGGTAATGGAAAACTGCTGGTTCTTGTCTACCTCTACCCGGCCGTTTCGGCCAAAGGAAGCCAGGAATTGCTGAGTACGGGAGAGGGAAAGGTTAAAGCGAACCGGTTTGCGGCCGCCCAGCCAGGGCTCTGAAAAGTTCAGGCTGTATACCCGGAAGGTCCGGCTGGCCTGCAACCTCAGGGCAAAAGTCTGGCCGTCTCCCATGGGTACAGGCTTATAGGCTTCCCCCTTGAATAGGTTCTGAATAGAAAAGTTATTAAAGGACAATCCAAGGGTCCCGATAAAACCGCCACCTCCGTAGCCCCCCTGCAACTCAATCTGGCTGGCACCGGATTCCACCAGGTCGAATTTCAGGTCCACCGTACCCGCGTTGGGGTCCGGATTCTGGATTTCAGGCTTAATCTGCTCCGCGTCAAAGAAGCCCAGCTGCCCCAATTCCCGGATGGTCCGGATTATGGCGTCTTTGCTGTACTGCAATCCCGGCTTGGTGCGGATGTCCCGGTAGATAACGTGGTCGTTGGTCTTGTTGTTCCCGGCCACGGTTACGCGATTCAGGAAGGTCTCTTTCCCTTCAATGATGCGAATCTCGAAGTTAATGGTGTCGTTTTCCGCAGAGACTTCCACCGGGTTGATCTGGGAGAAGAGGTACCCGTTGTTCTGGTAGAGGTTGGTGAGGTCCTGGGCATCCGGCTTGGTGTCGTCCGCAATGCGTTTGCGCAGTAAAACCCCGTTATAGGTATCGCCTTTTTTGATCCCGAGGATCTGGGCCAACTGCCGGTCTGTATACACGGAATTGCCCACAAAATCGATATCCCCGAAATAGTAGCGGTCGCCTTCTTCCACCTTGATGCGCACCTCGATGTTCTTGTCGTCCAGGCGGTGGATGGTATCGGAGAGTACACGGGCGTCCCGGTAGCCGTTCTCGGCGTATTTGTCCACCAGGGACCCCAGGTCTTCTTCGTAATCCGCTTCAATGTATTTGGACTTCTTCCAGAAGCGGCCGAACAATTTCTTCTTGGTGTTCTTCAGCGCCTTACGCAGGCGGGCGTCGGAGAGCTTTTCATTGCCTTCAAAGACCACATCCTTCACCTTAACCCGGTCGCCCCGTTTGATGTTCACCACCATATTAAGGGCATTGGTTTCACTGGTGTCCACCGAGGTGGCAATCTGGGCCTGGGCATTCAGAAAGCCCTGCTTCCGGTATTTATTCTCCAGGTAGTTCTTGGTATTCGCAATCAGGCTTTCGGTGATCTTTTTCCCTTTCTTCAGGTCTGTATCGTCCATCAGGTCCTGTACCTGGCGCTTTGGCACCCCGTAAAAGGTGACATTATTCAGGGAAGGACGCTCCCGGATGTCGAGCTCCAGAAAGATGCGGTCCCCCTCAATGCGGTTGATGTAAAAGGTCACATCGCTGAAGAGGTCCAGGTTCCACAGCTTTTTGATCACTTCGCTAATCTGGTCTCCCGGAATGGTAATGGGCTGACCTTCGCGCAGGCCGGTATAGGTAATAACCGTCTGTTCGTTGTAACTCTGCAGCCCTGAAACCGTTAGCCCGCCCAGGATATAAGTCTTGCCGTCCTGGTAGTTGATCTCTTGGGCTGAAGCGGGAAGGGAAAGGGTAAGAAAAAAGGTGAACAGGAACGTTTTCAATGTGGCGTATACCCGTGCACCCTTAGTTAAGTTGTTCGCTAATTTTTCCAAATCGTCGTTCTCGGTTCTGATAACTTTTTAAGGCCTCCAACAAGTGCTCCTCATTGAAATCAGGCCAAAAAACGTCTGTAAAGTACAATTCAGCATACGCAATCTGCCAAAGCAAAAAATTGCTGATCCGGTACTCTCCGCTGGTCCGGATTAGCAAGTCAACGTCGGGCAAACCGCGCGTGTAAAGATGATCATTAATAATGGATTCATCAATTTTTTCAGGGGAAATTATGCTATTTTTAACTTTGGTTCCCAGGGCTTTTACAGCCGAGGTAATTTCCTCCCGAGCCCCGTAACTCAGGGCTAAAGTCAGGGTCATCCCATCGTTGTTTTCGGTGCGCTTGATCACCTCCCGAAGCTCCTGCACTGCCTTCCCGGGCAGGCTCTCCACACAGCCAATGGCGTTCAGCCGGATATTGTTCTCGGTAAGGGTCTTGAGTTCCTTGCGGAGGGAAGTAACCAGCAGGCGCATCAGGGTATCGACTTCCATTTTGGGGCGCTTCCAGTTTTCGGTACTGAAGGCGTAAAGGGTCAGGTACCCGATCTGCAGTTTGGCTGCAGTTTCTACGGTCTGGCGCACGGCCTGTACCCCATTTTGGTGCCCGAAAACGCGAAGTTTACCGCGCTCCTTGGCCCAACGGCCGTTGCCGTCCATGATGATGGCCAGGTGCTGCGGCAGGCGGCCGCTTTTGATTTCTTCCAGTTTGCTCATGTTGCGCTTTGCTATTCAAAAGCATCGCAGCAAGGCTTGCGCCCGAAGGTGAAGGTCAGGGTAACGCCAGAAAACACATACCAGTCGTCACTGAAGACATTCCCGAACGGGCCGTCTGAAAACGGTTCATAATTGGTCCCTTCAGGGTTGCTGGCGTCCAGGTTGTCCGTAAAGGTGTACCGGGCACCGACTTCCGCTCCCAGGATCAGGAACTGGTTCAGACGATACTTCGCCCCTGCGACCATTGGGATGGCAAATGCACCGTCCCGTTGGTTGGTCTGTTGCTGGAACCCGGCGTCGAAATAATCAAAGTCGTACCTGAAATAGGTAACGCCCGTATATAAATACGGTGTAAACGCCGTGCCCAGCTGGTGGAGGTTATACTCCACGAAATTGAATTCCAGGCCTCCGGAAAACTCTAAAATACGGTTTTCCATGCGGAGGCCCCGCTGTTGTCTTGACGGAAGATCGGATTTTTGGTCGTCCGCAGTAAACGTGCCGTACATCATATGGGCCCTCCAGGCGTACCGCTTGCTGCGGTTCCACTTAAAGACCGCCCCAAAGGCCGGGCCGGAAGGCGCCACGTAGGTCATCCTGCCGATATCCCCTATGTTGTTGGCTCCTCCACCGAACAAACCCAGCTCATAGGTTTGCCCCTGCAATGCGTTAAATAGCAGCAGGAAAAGCGCGGAACAAAGAATCCTCATCAATTCCGAAAGTTTGCAAATATAGCAATTTCATGCCCCGTTCGGGCACGAATGGCGCTTCATTTATTTCTTTTGTTTAACAGGATTTAAGGCCTTTTATTGCCCGTGGCCGCCTCAATTGCGCCGATCTTCGCCCCAGAGGAGTTTGTTGCGGATGGTCTTGAAAAAACTCTCAGAGGCGTATTCCACCATCCGGATGGTAAAAGGGGCCTTCTTCACGATGATTTCCGTACCCCGGTCTACACTGGTAATACGGGAATCCAAAGAGAGTAGGTGCTGAGATTCGCGCCCGGAGACCTTCAGGCGGATTTCCGTATCGTCCGAAATCACCAGGGGGCGGGCATTTAAGTTATGTGGGGCAATGGGTGTGATTACCAGGGACTGGGCCGTGGGCATGATTACCGGGCCGCCGCAGCTGAGCGAATACCCGGTAGACCCGGTAGGCGTAGCCACAATAAGCCCGTCCGCCCAGTAGGAGGTCAGGTACTCCCCGTTCAGGTACGTTTCTACCGTAATCATGGAAGTGGTATCCTTGCGGCTTACCGTAACCTCGTTCAGGGCAAAGTTCAGGCGGTCGCCCCCGGGCACCTCCCCTTCCATATCCGCGCAAACCAGGCTGCGGCGCACCAGGGTATATCGGCCCGCCAGGAATTCCCGCACCAGGGTGCGGACCTGTTCCTTGCGGAAGGTAGACAGGAATCCCAGCCGCCCGGTGTTGACCCCGACAATGGGGATGCCCAGGTCCCGGATATAGGTAATAGCCCGCAGGATCGTTCCGTCCCCTCCGAAACTCACAAACAGATCGAAGCCCGCATGCAGGCCGTAATCCGGCCCAAAACGGTCATACCGATCCCCAAAGCCTAAAAAGTCGGCAAAATCCGCCTCCATGGCCACCTGGGCCCCGGCTTCCTTAAGGGCATCCAAAAGTTCGGACACCGGCGGGCGCACTTCTTCATTGAAAGGCTGGCCGTAGATCGCGACCTTCATAGGGTCAGACGTTTAAGTATTTGTCCAGGTAGCCGGAACGTTCCCGGAGTTCCTCCAGAAACTGGTCGTCCACACTGCCAAACAGGATGGAATAGCGATAGCGGCGGAAGGTTTGCAGCACCTCGTTGATGTTGGTATCGCTCATCTTCAGGGTAACCTGCACCACCTCGTTGCGGATTTCGGTAATGAACGCACCCAGCAATTTGGTGTTGTTCCCCTCGACAATCTGAGCGATTTCGCTGAAACTGTAGTCACGGGCGGCCCGGGCCACGACCAGGATTACCCCGGGTTCCGTAAAGAAAGGCATGTCCGTGAAAATCCCGACCACATCGTTCAGGTCGTAATAGCCCAGCACACTACCCTGGGTGTCCACCACAGGGATCAGGTTGGCCTCATTGCGCGTAAACACTTCCAGGACATCGAGCCAGGAAGCCTCAGGCGGGACGGAAAATTGCTCCAGCTGATACCGGAACTCGGATACAAGGCTGGTTTCCTGGAAGGAATCCAGGTCTGCCTCCCCCAGCAACCCCAGGAATTCACCTTTTTCGGTAACGGCCACATGGGAGTAGGTGGAGTGGGTAAAGAAGTGGATAGCCTCTTTAAGGGAATCCTCTACTTCGAAGACGGGGATGGTGGCGTTGATGTGTTCCTGCATTTCCATAGCACGGGCTGCGTTGCAAATTACTAATTTTTAAAGGACAAAAGGCATGCCGAATTCGTATTTTTGGGCTCCGAAAACTGCAAAAACCCCAATCATGGTTCGACTGAGCGTAAACGTGAACAAGATCGCCACCCTCCGCAATGCCCGGGGCGGCAATATGCCAAACCTGGTCCAGTCCGCAAAAGACATCGAGGTTTTTGGCGCCCAGGGGATCACTATCCACCCCCGCCCGGACGAGCGGCACATCCGCTATCAGGATGCCCGCGACCTGAAGGCCGTAGTGACCACCGAACTCAATATAGAAGGCAACCCCGTACCCGCCTTTACGGACCTGGTCCTGGAAGTGGTCCCGGACCAGGTAACCCTGGTCCCGGATGCCCCGGACGCCATAACTTCCAACGCCGGGTGGGACACCCGTACCCATCAGAAACACCTGCGGGAAATCATCGAAGTCTTCCATAGGGCCGGCATCCGAACCTCTATCTTTGTGGATCCGGACCCGGAAATGGTACGCGCCGCCCGGGATACGGGCACGGACCGGGTGGAACTCTACACCGAGAGCTACGCACAGCACTACGGGAAAGACCCGGAAGCCGCCGTGGCCCCCTTCCGCAAGGCGGCCGAAGCCGCAGCCGGGGTAGGCCTGGGGCTCAATGCCGGCCACGACCTGAACCTGGACAACATCCGCTGGTTCCGCGAGCAGGTCCCCCACCTGATGGAGGTCTCCATCGGCCACGCCCTGATCTGTGAATCCCTGTACCTGGGTCTGGAAAATGTAATCCAGATGTACCTCCAACGCCTGAAATAATGGAACAGCTCTATGCCAAAACCCTGGGGCAGGGACCGGACCTTCTGATCCTTCACGGATTCCTGGGGATGTCCGACAACTGGAAGACCCTGGGCAGCCGCTTTGCAGAAGCCGGCTACCGGGTACACCTGCTGGACCAGCGCAACCACGGCCGCAGTTTCTGGTCGGAGGCCTTCGACTACCCACTGATGGCCCGGGATGTGGTGCGCTATATGGACCATAAGGGCATTGCAGACGCCCTCCTGTTGGGGCATTCCATGGGCGGAAAAACCGCCATGACCCTGGCCACCTCCTTCCCCGGGCGGGTAAACCGCCTGGTGGTGGCAGACATCGGGACGCGGCGCTACCCACCCCACCACCAGCATATCCTGGGGGCCCTGGAAGCCCTGCCGCTTTCCGAAATCGACTCCCGGGGCGATGCGGATACCGCCCTGGCCAAATCCCTCCCGGACTGGGGCGTACGGCAGTTTCTGCTGAAGAACCTGTATTGGAAAAATCCCGGGGAACTGGCGTTCCGGTTTAATCTGGAGGTGCTGAAGGACCGGATGGAAGAAATAGGGGCCGCCCTGCCGGAAGGAGCCCGTTTCGAGAAGGAATCCCTTTTTATCCGGGGCGGGGCCTCGGAGTACATCCGGGACGCAGATCTGCCGGGCATCCGCGCCCATTTCCCCAAAGCCAGGCTGGAAACCCTGGCCGGGGCAGGGCACTGGCTGCATGCGGAACAACCGGACGCCTTCCTGCAGCGGGTACTGGAATTTGCGAAATCCTGAAGAAACCCCCTTCATTATTATGCGTGCATAATTTTCAACCCCCCGTTATTGCGTGTGTCGCAATTTTGGTTAAATTTGATTCCGACCGTCTATCTGCGGTTTCTAGACTAAACAAACTCAAAACACATCCCATGAAAAAACTTCTGGCCTTGCTGGCATTTTCAGGTCTGCTACTGGCTTCCTGTAGCGATGACGACCCCATTGTAGACCCCGGGCCTCAGGATCCGGATCCCGTGGCCTATAGCAGCGGTTCTGCGGATTTTTCCACCTATGTATCCCTTGGAAACTCCCTTACGGCAGGCTATTCCGATGCCGCTCTTTTTGTGGACGGACAAACGGCCTCCTTCCCCAATATGCTGGCCGGTAGTTTTGCCGAAGCCGGCGGGGGCACCTTCACCATCCCCTTTATGGCCGACAACCTGGGCGGGATGACCCTGGGAGGCACCCCCATTGTGGGCAACCGCCTTTACCTGGATTTTTCCACCGGCTCCCCCCTGCCCACCCCTGTTGCGGGGCAAGGCACCACCGAGGTAACCAACACCCTCTCCGGGCCGTTTAACAATATGGGCGTTCCAGGAGCCAAGAGCTTCCACCTGGTTGCCCCCGGTTACGGGAACGTAGCAGGCGTACAGGCTGGCCTGGCCAACCCCTATTACGCCCGTTTCGCCACCAGCGCCTCGGCTACCGTGCTGGGCGACGCCATGGCGCTGAACCCGACCTTCTTCACCCTCTGGCTGGGCAACAACGACGTCCTGAGTTATGCCACCTCCGGCGGGGCCGGCGTAAACCAGGCCGGAAACCTGGACCCGAGCACTTATGGCGGTTCGGACATTACCGACCCCAACGTCTTTGCCAGCGTGATGAATTCTATCCTGCAGGCGCTCACCTCCAATGGCGCCAAGGGCGTGGTGGCCAACATCCCGGACGTGACCAAAATCCCGTTCTTTACCACCGTACCCCACAACCCGGTACCCCTGGACCAGGCTACGGCAGACCTGCTGAACGGCGCCTATGCCGCCTACAACGGCGGGCTGCTGCAACTGCAGGGTCTGGGCGTGATTGACGCAGACGAAGTTGCCAAACGCACCATCTCCTTCAGCGCCGGAGCGGGAAATGCCGTGGTGATCCTGGACGAGGACCTGACCGACCTGACCCCTTACAACCCGGGGCTGATCAACATGCGCCAGGCCACGGCCGAAGACCTGCTGGTTTTTACTTCCCAGACCATTATCGGTACCCTGGCCAACCCCCAGGACCCCACCAGCATTAACGGGGTGGCAGTACCCCTGGCAGACCAGTGGGTGCTCACCCCTGAAGAACAAAATGAAGTGGCTACGGCCACCCTGGCCTTTAACCAGACTATTGAAACCCTGGCCACCGCTTACGGCCTGGCCTTTGTAGATGCCAACGCCTACCTGGAAACCATTGCCGATGCCGGGGTGCCCCTATCAGACGGCAGCACGGTAACCGCAGCATATGCCACCGGCGGCGGGTTCTCCCTGGACGGGGTGCACCCTTCTCCCCGGGGATATGCCCTGCTGGCCAACCAGTTTCTGGCTGCCATTGAAGCCCAGTACGGGGCAGAACTCCCCGCAGTGGATCCCTTGGCTTACACCGGCCTGTACATCAACTAGGTCCCGGAAAATACTGTTACCTTTAGGGTGCCCCTTCCCGGGCACCCTTTTTTAATGTCAAAAATCAAGTCCTATGAAAACCGTTTTGCGCCTCCTGCTTACCGCCCTGGCCGTGGTGGTCCTGTCTAACCTCCTCTCCGGCGTTTCGGTAGATTCCTATTGGATTGCGGTCCTGGTTGCCGTGGTCCTGAGCCTTTTGAATTTTCTGGTCAAACCCCTTTTGATCCTGCTGACCCTCCCGGTTACCATTGTAACCTTAGGTCTATTCCTGCTCATTATCAATGCCCTGATCATTCTGATGGCGGACGGCCTGATAGGCGGCTTCCATGTGGACGGGTTGTGGTCTGCCCTGATATTTTCCCTGTTGCTCTCCCTGTTCCAGGCGGTTTTATTTTCTTTTTTAAAGGAGGAAAAAGCCTAGGGCCTCACCCTTTGAAAGACAATGATTTGAAAACTTGCCGGAGCGCCGAAAATGCGCTACTTTTGCATCCCGTTTTTAGACGCAAACGCAGATTGCCATGAACATTACCAAAGAGCAGATTGACGCGCTGAATGCCGTCCTGAAGGTAGAAATCACCAAGGATGATTACCAGGAAAAGGTAGACCGCATCCTGAAAGATTACCGGAAAAACGCCAATATTCCGGGATTCCGCAAAGGCCAGGTCCCCATGGGCCTGATCAAGAAACAATACGGCAAGGCCGTGTTGGTGGACGAAGTAAATAAACTCCTGCAGGACAACCTGCACAACTACCTGGTCGAGGAAAAACTGGATGTGCTGGGCAACCCCCTGCCCCGCCAACAGGACAACCTGAACTGGGACGCCGACCAGCTGGCCTTTGAATTCGAGCTGGGCCTGGCCCCCGAATTTGAAGTGTCCCTGAAAACCAAAAAGGCCGTTCCCCACTACAAGATCGTAGCGGACAAAAAAATGATCGACGACCAGGTAAGCCGTATCCGCAAGCAGTATGGCAAACTGGTTAGTAAAGACACGGTAGGCGCCGAAGACGAGGTAACGGGGAAATTCTTCAGCGAAGCCGAGGAAATTGACCACACTACCACCCTGGAGATCAGCAAGGTGAAAGCCAAGAAAGCCCTGGATGCCCTGAAAGGCGCCAAAGTTGGGGATAGCGTAACCCTGAAAACCAAAGGCCTGCTCAAGGAAGATCACCTGCTGGCCAGCACCCTGGGCGTTTCCCGGGAAAAGGCCGAAGACTTGAATGCCGAGGTCACCTTTACGATTGAGGAAATCAACCACCGCGAGCCGGCCACCCTGGACCAGGAACTTTTTGACAAGCTCTTTGGCAAAGACCAGGTGAGCTCCGAAAAGGAAATGCGCGACAAAATCAAGGAGGATTCCGAAAACCAGTTCCAGCAGCAATCCGATCAGAAACTGCTGAACGACGTAACGGAAAAACTCATCGAGGAGGTAAAATTCGACCTTCCGGCTACCTTCCTGAAGAAATGGATGCAGACCACGGGCGAAAAGCCGCTTACCGAGGCCGAGGCCAACGACGAGTTTGAGCGTTCCGAAAAGGGCCTGCGCTACCAACTGATTGAAGGCCGCCTGATCAAGGACCACGGGCTGGACATCCAGTTTGAAGAGCTCAAGGATTTCGCCAAAGGCTTTATTAGGGCGCAGATGGCACAGTATGGCCAGGTAAACCCTAAGGAAGAAGACCTGGACCAGATAGCCGCCCGGGTGCTGAGCAACCAGGACGAGGTGAAGCGCCTTTCCGAGCAGCTGATGAGCCAGAAACTGCTGGAGCTGTACAAGGAGAAGGCCAACCTGAAAACCAAAGAAGTTACCTACGAGAAATTTATCGAGGAGGTTTACGGCTAAACCACCCGGCAGGGCCACAAATTGGCCCGGGGGCGGCCGTTAAGCCGAAAATTAAGTATCTTTACGGTGCCGGAGAACCTTCTTTCGGCACCTTTTTTTTAACCCTCTTGTTGTGCGAAACACATGGACTACGCCAAGGAATTCAAGAATTACGCCGTTAAGGACCGGGGGCTCAGCAGCCTCTATGTGGAACAAACCCTTAACAGCATGTACCCTGTGGGGATGACCCCGAACATCATCGAAGAACGCCAGCTGAACGCCATTGCGATGGATGTGTTCTCCAGGCTGATGATGGACCGCATTATCTTCCTGGGAACCGGGATTAACGACCAGGTGGCCAATATTGTACAGGCACAGTTGCTGTTCCTGGCCAGTGCGGACTCCTCCAAGGATATCCAGATTTATATCAACTCTCCGGGGGGAAGCGTTTACGCGGGCCTCGGGATTTACGACACCATGCAGTTTATCAGGCCGGATGTTGCCACCATATGCACGGGCATTGCCGCGTCCATGGGGGCTGTACTGCTCTGCGCAGGCCAGAAAGGCAAGCGCAGCGGGCTGAAACACAGCCGGGTGATGATCCACCAGCCCATGTCCGGAGCCCAGGGCCAGGCCAGCGATATTGAGATTGCGGCCAAGGAAGTCCTGAAACTCCGGGACGAACTCTACCACATCATTGCCGACCACTCCGGCCAGTCTTTCGACAAGGTTTACGAAGATTCCGACCGGGATTTCTGGATGAAGGCAGATGAAGCCCTGGCCTACGGGATGATTGACGAAATCCTGGAGCGGGATAGCGAATAAACCCGGCTTGGCGGGCACAAAACGCAATTTTTGCGGATTTACACGTTTTAGATACAAGAACGGACTTTTATGGCGAAGGAAAACCTGGAATGTTCATTTTGCGGGAGGAAGAAGCCCGAAACCAACCTGCTGATCGCGGGCCTGGACGCCCATATCTGCGACCGCTGCATTGAGCAGGCTCACGGGATCGTGGCTGAGGAATCCCGGCAGTCCCGCTCGGACGACCTGAGCGCTGAACTGGTGCTGAAGAAGCCGCGCGAGATCAAGGAATTCCTGGATACCTACGTGATCGGGCAGGAGCGCACCAAAAAAGTCCTTTCCGTTGCCGTATACAACCACTACAAACGCCTGCTGCAGCCCATTTCCAAGCAGGACGACATTGAAATCCAGAAGAGTAACATCGTGATGGTGGGCCAGACCGGGACCGGAAAAACCCTGATGGCCAAAACCATTGCCCGCATGCTCAATGTGCCTCTGGCTATTGTAGATGCCACCGTCCTAACCGAGGCCGGTTACGTAGGCGAGGATGTGGAAAGCATCCTGACCCGCCTGTTGCAGGCCGCAGATTACAATTTGGAGAAGGCCGAACGGGGGATCGTCTTTATCGATGAGATCGACAAGATTGCCCGCAAAAGCGATAACCCCTCTATTACCCGCGACGTGTCCGGGGAAGGGGTGCAACAGGGCCTCTTAAAGCTGCTGGAAGGAACCCTGGTTAACGTGCCCCCAAAGGGCGGCCGCAAACACCCGGACCAGAAATTCATCGAAGTCAATACGGAGAACATCCTTTTTATTGCAGGCGGGGCCTTTGACGGCATCGAGCGCATCATCAGCAAACGGCTGAATATGCAGGCCATTGGCTACAGCGCCTCTAAGCGGGAAGACTTGCTGGATACCGAGAATGTATTGCAGTACATCATCCCGAAGGACCTGAAAGAATTTGGATTAATCCCGGAGATTATCGGTCGCCTGCCGGTACTCACGCATATGAACCCCCTGGACCGCAGTACCCTGCGCTCCATCCTGACCGAGCCCAAAAACGCCATCATCAAGCAATACGAAAAGCTCTTTGCCATGGATGGGATTTCCTTCGAAATTACCAACCAGGCGCTGGACTTTATTGTAGATAAGGCAATAGAATACAAATTGGGGGCCCGCGGGCTTCGCTCCCTTTGCGAAGCGGTCTTCACGGATGCCATGTTCGACCTTCCCAGTTCAGATGAAAGCGAATTCAAGGTAACCAAGTCCTATGCGGAAGAAAAACTCTCTTTCGAGACCATCAAAAAATTGAAAGCGGTCTCATAGGCTCAGGCGCTTTTCCCTGAACCAGCCGTTCCAATAAATCCAGGCAGACTTTCTGGATGATTTTTTCGTCCGAGTACAGCTGCTTGCCAAAACGGGGCACCACTTCCATTCGTACCCCCCTGTCTTCGGCCCAGGCCTGTGAAGGCCGGTGGTCCATCAATTCCCCATATACCAATTGTACCGGGCAATCCGGGGTTTCCTCCTGCTGGTGCATCCACAGGGGGGATACCGCATAGAGGGATTTCATGGGCAACCCCCGAAGGGCTGCATTCCAGGCAATGGTCCCCCCGGCGCAAAAGGTCAGGTAATGACTGGGGGTCTGTTCTGCCTGCAACAAGGCGCCAACCGCTTTTTCATAGCCCCCTTTCACAAAGGCCTCACAAAGGTTTTCCTGGGTTTTCACCACCCCTTCCAGCTGGGCCAGGGCCTGGCTGTCGTGGTACACAATATCGAAATACTGCTGAAGGTATCCCAGGTAAGAGGTAATCCAGAGTCCCCTTTTGGAACCCCACATGTCGGAAAGGACAACAAGTCGTTCTGCCATAGTAATCGCGTTTAAGATGCGCGTAGGTCGGTTGGGCAAGGGTAAGTTGCGGCTTCGGCCGGAAATCCCCGAAATTTTTGGCCCACCGGAGGTATTTTGTCGATAAAACCCCTGTTGGCAGGGGATTTCGTCTATTTAAATCGACGCCCAACGGTGATTCCCACCCGCGGGTACCCCCATTCGTAGGTGTCCTGGAAATAGCGCCCTACACCTATATATACTTCGCCAATCCAGCCGGAACCCGAAAGGAATTTTCCCCCGGCCGCTGCCCCCATACCAAAGGCAAGGGAGGTCGTTTCCTCCCCCGGGCCGGAAAAATCAATATAATCCCATTCCCGTACCGAGGCCAGCTGGCTGTTGACCTCCAGAAAAAACCCAGTGGATTTCACCTTCCCGAAATACACCCGGTAATAGGGCATCACAAAGAAGCGGTAGTCGATATCCTTATTGGCAGCAAAACCAATGGACACCCCAACCGCCCCATCCTGCCCGGTCAGGCGTTCATAACTGAATTCCGGATACTCCAGTACCCCCATCAGCAGGTTTACCTTCAGTTCGTTGCGCATCTCGGAAGCATCCTGCGCCGGTTGCTGGGCAGCCATAAAACTGCTGAGTAGCAGGGCACCCAAAAAAATCCTGATTTTCATTGTTTGTGGTTTTGAATTGCTACGACAAGGATAGGACAACCCTTAACAGGGGGTGTCCGAAACCATGCGTACCACATAACTTCGGACACCTTTTTGGGCAATCGGTCACAGGAAAAAATAGAAAGAGTTCTCTTTCAGGAGGCGGGATCAGAGGGCCTTCACCCGCTCGTTCAGGGCCAGCAGGTCCTCCAGGTATTCGCGGGTATTGGACAACCTGGGCACCTTGTGCTGCCCGCCCAGTTTGCCATGGGCCTTCAGCCAGTCGTAAAAGAGGTTGGGCCGCGCTTTGTGGATGCGGGGAGCCAGCAGGGTCATGTCCTTGTAGCGCTTGGCCTCGTAATCCGAATTAACCTCCTTGAGGGCCTGGTCCAGGGCTTCGCCAAATGCCCGTAAATCCTTGGGCGGTTGACGGAATTCGATCAGCCATTCGTGCCCGCCCTTCTGCCCTTCGGACATAAAGACCGGCGCCACTGTATATTCGGAGACCACGGCCCCGCAGGCCTCACAGCTCTTGCGCAGGGCGTCTTCTGCATTTTCCATGATCAGTTCCTCCCCGAAGACGTTAATGTGGTGCTTGGTGCGCCCGGTAATGCGGATGCGGTAGGGATCCGTACTGGTAAACCGTACGGTGTCCCCGATCTGGTAGCGCCAGAGCCCCGCGTTGGTGGTGATCACCAGGGCATAGTTCACCCCGCATTCCACCTGCCAGAGGGGCAGGACCCGCTGTTTGGGCGTCCCGAAGGTGTCCATGGGGATGAATTCGTAGAATATCCCGTAGTCCAGCATCAGCAACAGGTCTTCACTGCCGTTCTGGTCCTGAATGGCAAAAAAGCCCTCGGAGGCGTTGTAGATTTCGTAATACTGGAAGGAATCCCGCGGCAGCAGGCGCCGGAACTGTTCGCGGTACGGGCCAAACTTGACGCCCCCGTGAAAATAGACTTCCAGGTTTTCCCAAACCTCAAAGAGGTGAGACGCCCCGGTGCGCTCCATTACCTGCCCCAACAGCACCAGCATCCAGGAAGGCACCCCGGCCAGGCTGGTCACGTTTTCGTCTAAACTTTCGGTAATAATGGCCTGCATCTTGGTCTCCCATTCACTCATCAGGGAAACCTTGTTGCTTGGGGTACTGCTCATCTCTGCCCAAAAGGGCATATTGTCGATCAGGATGGCGGAGAGGTCCCCGAAATAGGTCCCGTTGTCCTGGTAGAGCTCCTTACTCCCGCCCAGGCGCAGGCCCTTCCCCGTAAACAGCTGGGAATTCGGGTTGTTGTTCAGATACAGGCACAGCAGATCCTTGGCGGACTTGTAATGACAATCCTCCAGGGCCTCCTCGCTTACCGGAATGAATTTACTCTTGGCATTGGTGGTGCCGCTGCTTTTGGCAAACCAGCGGATCTCGGTGGGCCAGAATACATTCTGCTTTCCCTGCCGGCTCTGCTCGATCAGGGGTTCCATCTCCTCGTAAGTGACCACCGGCACGCGGTTGGCAAAGGCGTCATAGGCCTGCAGGTCTTCAAAACCGTATTTGCGGCCAATCTCGGTGTCGTCTGCAAAATCCAGCAATTGCAGCAGCACCTCGTGCTGTACTTCCGCGGGATACTTTAGGAACAGCTCTATCTGATGATAGCGCTTTTTCAGCAGCCAGGAGGCAATGGAATTAAACAGTGGAATAGGCATTTTTGGTATCTTTGAACACCGCCGCTAAATATAGCATTTTATCATCTAGTACACCACCCGTAACCATGCAATACCAAGGGGTTCTGAAGAAAATGGAAACCGAGATGGGCCACCCCATCCAGTACTATCTGGCCCTCCCGGCCGACTTTATCCATATGAATGCCGTAATGGACCGGCCCCTGCACCTGCAGATGCTGGGCTACCAGTGCCTGAACTGCGGCCTGGACCGGCCCATCTACCGACAGGGGTTCTGCAGGTCCTGTTTTTTTGACACCCCCAGGGCCGGGGAATGGATCATGCACCCCGAGCGCAGCCGGGCCCACCTGGGCGAGGAAGACCGCGACCTGGACTTCGAGAAGCGGATGCAGCTCCAACCCCATATCGTGTACCTGGCCAATTCCAGCAATGTGAAAGTTGGGGTAACGCGAAAAGCGCAGGTGCCCACCCGGTGGATCGACCAGGGGGCCCATGAGGCCATAGAGATTGTGGAAACGCCCAACCGCTATCTGGCAGGGGTGGCGGAGGTTGCCCTAAAGGAGCACGTGAGCGACAAAACGAACTGGAGGCGCATGCTCACCAACCAACTGGAAGATGTAGACCTTTTTGCCTGGCGGGCCCGGCTGAAACCCTACCTGCCCGAGGAAGTACTCCCATACTTTATTGAAGACACCCAGGAAACCCACCTGGAGTTCCCGGTGCTGCGGTACCCGGAGAAAATCAAAAGCCTGAACCTGGACAAATCCCCGCAATACAGCGGTGTCCTGAAAGGCATTAAAGGGCAATACCTCATTTTTGAGGACAACACCGTTTTTAACATCCGCGGCAGCGAGGGCTACGTAGTGGGTATCACCATTGGCTAATCCGGCGCCTGGGGCACGCTGTCCTTCCGGGTAGCCGCAGTATCCTTTTTACGTTTGAGCAACCCGCCCAGGATTTTCCGGGCCGTCTGTTCCACCTGCCCGGAAGTTTTGGTGCTATCCGTGGCCGTACTGTCCTTTCGGGCAACCCCCGATACCGTTTTCAGGACATTCCCCAGGCTGGGTTTGGCCAGGGAATCCGTCTTCGTACTGTCCTTTTTGAACAAACCGCCAATAAGTTCCTGGGCCTTGGCTTTACCGCCTGCCAGGGCCTTTTGTTTCTGGGCTTCCACCAGGCGCGTGGTCAGGGAGGAGACCACCGTTTTAACGTCGGTTTGCACCTGGGGCTGGGTATAGGTGCCGGATACCGTGGCCCCAACGGGTACGGGCTGGTTTTCCAGGCCGGGTTCTGAAAGGGCCGTCATCAGGCGGTTCACCTCCGGGCCCAGGTATCGGGCCGGCACCATCAGGGTCACGTTATAGTCCAATTGCTGGTCGAAGCTATGCCCGCCGCGCACCTGCACTTCAATATCCCGATAGGTAAAGCTGAACGGTTTTACCGCCACCCGTCCATTTTCAAAGGAGAGGTAGGTTTTCAGGCCTTTCAGGTCCAGCTCCTCCAGGTTCACAAAATCCAGCCTGGTATCCAGGGCTTCCAGCACGGCTGCCTTTTTCCCGCTGGGCTGGGCGGCAAGCACCTCGGCCGTTACCTTGCCGGCCAGGGCCATCATATCCGGGCTGAAATCCGATAAGAGGTTGCCCTGCAGGCTTATTTTCGAGTTCAGCCTTCCCTGCAGGATCCCGGCAATAGGCGCCAGGGTCTGCATCAGCTCAATGGATTCCAGGGCTTCCCGGATGCGGAACCCATCTATGCCCAGGTCCAGCGCAAAACCGGGCACCTCCCCCGAGGTATCCAGACCCCCGTCCAGGGCCAGCATCCCGTCCAGGGCGCGGGAACGCACCTCCCGGAACAGGAGCTGACGGTCCCGTACCAGCAGTTCGCCCCGGATATCCTCCAGGGGCAGGCCGTCGTATTCGGCCCGGCCGGCCTGGGCGCGGATGCGCAGGTCCAGGTCCGGGGGGATACGGAAGGTGGAAGCTTCATCCGACTGCCCGGCCGCCTCCGTTTCCTGCTGGGTAAAATCCGAAACCAGCAGTTGCCCGGATTCCATGACCAGATCCCCTTTCAGTACCCCGGAGCCCAGGGCGTATTCCAAATATTGGGTCAGTTTCCCGGTAAGGCGGGCATCGCTTTGCCCCACCTTCGCCCGCAGCTCGCGCACCTCTACTTCCCTGGGAGAAAAGCGCAGGTTGGCCTGGGCTATCTCCAGGGGGTCTTGCAGGTATTCCGTCACAAAACGCCCCCCGGTCAGGTCTAAAGTTCCGGAGGTCTGGGTTTGTGCATAGCGATGCTGCGCTACGGATTCGAGGTCAAAACGGGTCTGTATATCCGCCTTCAGGCGGCCGGACAGGACATCCAGCCCTTCCGCGGGAAGTACATCCCGAAGTTTGGCCAGGTCAAGGACTCCTTTGAGCTGGGCCCCTACCCGGGGGTTGCCCCCCAGGGCTTCGGCCTTCCCACTCAGGAAAAAAGGCTCCCCATCTATGGAAAACCGCGCTTCCGGCAATTCCATGTACGTATCTTCCACCTGCCCGCTGGTATTGGCCAGGGTACCCTGCAGGGCAATCCCCTCTACCGACCGGGGCAGGTCCGGATACCGGAAGGACCCGTCCCGGGCCTGCATCCGGATCTGGAAGCCCGGGATTTGGTCGTCGTTCAGCACGCCTTTTATCTCCCCTTCCAGACCAAACTGCCCGGAGGTTTCCACCCCTTCCAGGCTGCCGGCATAGGCTTCCGGGATCAGGGCCAGAAAATTGCGGAAATCCCCATCCGGGGTCTGGAAGGCCAGGTCCAGGTCCTGCCCGTCTTCCAGCAGTTGCACCTGACCGGAGAAAACCAGGGGCATCTGGTTGATGCGGCCTTCATTCCGCTTCAGGGTATAGGTATCCGTACCCAGGTCTATCCCCAGCAGGGCATCCAGGCTCAGGCGGTTGCGTTTCAGGTAGGCTACACTGTCCAGTTCCAGGGAAATCAATCCCTCCGTATGGGTCTGCAGCTCGGAAACATCCAGGGAGAGGTCTCCGGAACCGGAAAGCGCCAGGGAGTCCAGTACCAGCAGGGTGCTGCCGTCCTCCAGGCTTTGGTAACTCAGGCGCGACCGGGCAATGTCGTAGGCGCGCAGGGCCAGAGTGGGGCCGCTTTCTGAAGCCGATTCCTCCTGGGCCTCCCCGGGTTTGGCCAGGTCGTAGTTGGGCCGCCCCTGGGCATCTACCTTCAGGCGCAGGTCTGCCCCATCCAGGGCAAATTCGGAAATCTCAAAAGGTTCAGACCCGCCCTTCCACAATTGGCTCAGGCCCACCACCAAATAGGCCTGGTCCGCCAGCAGCAGGGTATCCCCTTCAAAAGGGGCATTCGTGGTCAGGCGAATCCCGTCCAGGGTAATGCGCGCCTCGGGAAAACTCCGGATCAGGCTCAGTCGGGCATCTTCAAAATCGAATTGCCCGTTGATCTGCTGGTTCACCTGTGTCCGCAACAGGGGCGCTATCCTGGCCTCCAGCCAAAAGGGTAAACCCATAGCGATGCCCAGGAGCACCAACAGGACGCCGAGGATGATTTTCAGGACTTTCTTCTTTTTCATATGCTTAGACTTTTCAGGCTCCGGGAGGGGGTATGGAGCCCTGTGGTTTGTAAACGCTGTGGCCTCCTAAAAACGTATGTGGGGAGGCGCCGTTCCGACGAATTACCCTGCCATCAGAATACCATCTCAATCTCAGCATCCGGGGCCAGGCGGAATCGCCTGCGCAGGAGGTAAACAAAGAGGTACAGAAAGGGGGTATCCAGCACGGCTACCATGACCTTAAACACCACGCCCGAAATGAACAACCCGTAAAAGGAGCTCCAGGGCAGCACCTGAAAGGTACACAACAGGAAAATTACCGTAAAGGTATCCACGATCTGGGAGGAAAAGGTGGAAAAATTGTTCCGGAGCCAGAGGTGCCGCCCTTGGGTAAGGCGCTTCCAGAAGTGGTAAATGGCAATGTCGATATATTGGGCAGAGAGGTAAGCCAGCATGGACGCGAGCACTGCTATGGGCGAAAGCGCGAAGACCTTGCTGAACAATTCGTCCCCCACCGGGGAATCCTGGGCAGCCGGGGCCAGGTTGGCCAGCAGGATGATACCCATGGAAAAGAAGGAGGCAAAAATGCCGGCGGTCACCACCTGGTTGGCTTTCTTCCGGCCAAAGACTTCGGAAATCAGGTCGGTAATCAAGAAGGTAATGGGATACGGCAGAATCCCCACGGAGAGCACAAAAAGGGGCGCCCCAAACAGGGTGCGTTGCCCGAAGGGTTCCCAGAGGAAGAACTTCTGAAAAATGAGGTTAGACACCACCAGGGAAGTAATGAAAAGCGCCCCCAGAAAGAGGTAGATACGGTATGCCGCCTGCTGGTCCTTTGGGGTCATCTTAGCGGATTCTCAGGATAAAGGGCTGGCGTGCCTGCACGCCTTCCTGCCGGGTTTGCGCTTTGATCTGCCGCAGCAGCTCCACCCATTCTTCCCCCAGTTCCCGCTCGAGCAACCGGGAAGACACCTCCCCGCCGGAGGCGTTCAAATCGTTCATCAGGCGTTCCAGCCCGGACTTGTATTTGGGATAGGTTACCAGGCGAAAATTCTCCGTTCCACCCATGTCAGCCGCAAGGGCAATGGCCTCGGGCATGCCGCCCAGGGTGTCGGCCAGCCCCAGCTCCACGGCCTGCTGACCGGTCCATACCCGGCCCTGTGCCAGGCTGTCCGCCTGGGCCACACTTATGTTTCGGCCTTCTGAAACCCGCTCCAGAAAGGTTTGGTAGGTGTCTTCGATGCCTTCCCGCAATACCTCCCGGAATTCCGGGCTCAGGGGTTCAAAAAGGGAATAATCCAGGGACAGGGGGTGGGTCCCCACCTGTTCTGCCGAAATCCCGAGCTTTTCGGTAAGCCCCCCAATGTTGGGCAGGGTCATAAAGACCCCGATGGAACCCGTGATGGTAGTGGGTTCGGTCACAATCCGATCGGCCCCAACAGCCATATAATAGCCGCCGGAAGCAGCCACATCGCTCAGGGAGACCACTACGGGTTTTTCTTCCCGGGCCTGACGGATGGCCCGCCAAATGATCTCGGAACTCAGGGCGCTGCCCCCAGGGGAATTGATCCGAAGTACGA
This sequence comes from Robiginitalea aestuariiviva, assembly GCF_029537735.1. Lineage (GTDB taxonomy): Bacteria > Bacteroidota > Bacteroidia > Flavobacteriales > Flavobacteriaceae > Robiginitalea > Robiginitalea aestuariiviva. Next base: position 301,368 of record NZ_JARPUQ010000001.1, read on the forward strand.
TGGCCTTCACCTTCTCGTCCGAAGCGGCCTTCTCCAGGGCAGATACCATCTTGCCCTGCCCGATGTACTGGGGGCCGCCTTCCCCGTATAGGATTTCGCCCTGGGCATAGATCACGGCAATGCGGTCCGGCCCCTGGTAGACCCGTTTGGTCTTGCTGGCACGGATGTAATCCTGCAGGGTCACGGTACGGGGAGCATCACCGTCGTCCCCTGTGGCGCGCAGGAGTTTTTCGTCGTACTGGTCGCGGTAGGCGGTGCCATCCAGCAGCCCCAGGGCAACGGCCTTTTCGGGGGTGCGCGCCTCCATAGTGGTGGCCATGCGGTCCAGAGCTTCCTCTGTCAGGTTCCGGCTGCCGGCCATATCGGCCCGCATACTGGCCCAGACGGATTCGAGCAGCACACTGATCTGTTCCCGGTTTTCCGGGCTCATGGCATTGCCCAGGAAGGGTTCTACCGCACTTTTGTATTTCCCGTGGCGCACCACTTCCATCTTCAACCCGGTCTGTTCCTGGAAATCCCCAAAGTAAAGTACTTCGGCCGCCAGGCCTTTAAAGTCGAAAGAACCCGCAGGATTCATAAAGACGCTATCGGCCACACTGCTCAGGTAATAGTCCTTCTGCATATAGAAATCTCCGTAGGCATACACAAATTTCCCGGAGGCCTTAAAATCTTCCAGGGCATTGCGGATGGCCCGGGTCTGGGACATGCCCGCCAGCACATAGGGTCCGGCCAGGCTAATGCCCGCAATGTGGTCGTCTTGCTTCGCCAGACTTATGGCCTTGGTGATTTCGTCCAGCCCCAAGGTGGGGTCGTAGAACACGGCAAAGGGGTCGTCCGGGTCGGTGCCCGAATATTCACTTACCGGATACGGGAATTGGAGTTCCAGTACCGAATTGCGGTGGACCACCACGGACTGGTCTGCCCCGGCCAGGCTAATGAAAAAAAGGAAAATAAAGAACAGGAGCCCGAAAGCAATCAGGCTTCCGAGGATCGCTGCTAAAAGGTTTCTTAAAAATGCCATACTGCGTTGTAGAACCGCAAAGATAACCAATACCCGCCTAAAATTTGAGGAGGGTCAAGGCTGGATGGTCGAAGGGTTTTTACGAACTTTGCCTCCTATGGCAACCCAAACCACCACAGCCTATCTCTCCCTGGGCAGCAACCTGGGCCCGCGGGCCTGGAACCTGCAACGGGCCGTGTTTCGGATCGCCGAAAGGGCCGGATCCGTAACCGCGGCATCTTCTGTTTACCAGACGCCGGCATGGGGGTTCAGCGGGGCGGATTTCCTGAATGCCTGCGTGGCCGTGGATACCGAATTGCCCCCGGATGAATTGCTGGGGGTCCTGCTGGGCATCGAAAAGGAATTGGGGCGTACCCGCTCTGATGCCGCGGGATACCAGTCCCGGACCATGGACCTGGACATCATTTATTACGGGCGGGAGGTGGTAGACCATCCCGGGCTGCGCATCCCGCACCCGAAACTGCACGCCAGGGCCTTTGTCCTGCGCCCCCTGGCCGATATTGCCCCCCAGTTTTACCACCCGGAGCTAAATAAAGACAGTCGCAACCTGCTGATGGCCTGCCGCGACCGGGGGCAGCTGGAAAAAACACCCCTGCGCCTGTTTCCCAACCCCGCAGCCGCCTTTGCCGAAATCGGGTTTATTGCCATTGAGGGCAACATCGGGGCCGGGAAGACTTCCCTGGCCAAACAGATGGCGGCAGATATGGAGGCCAAACTGATCCTGGAGCGCTTTGCAGACAACCCCTTCCTGCCTAAATTCTACGAAGACCGGGCCCGGTATGCCTTCCCCCTGGAAATGTCCTTTCTGGCTGACCGCTACCAGCAATATATAGACGACACCGCCCAGCTGGACCTCTTCAGGCCGTTTATGGTAAGCGATTACGATATTTACAAGAGTCTGATCTTTGCCAAGATTACCTTGGAGCAGGACGAATTCCAATTGTACCGGAAACTCTTTGACCTGATGTATTCGGAAGTGCGAAAGCCCAGGCTTTATGTCTACCTCTACCAACAAACCGACCGCCTGCTGGAACAAATTGCCAACCGGGGGCGCGAATACGAGCGCGGCATCCCGGCGGAATACCTGCAGCAGATCCACAGGGGATATTTCGACTTTATGAAAAACACCCCGGAACTCAATGCCCTGGTTCTGGACCTGGCCGAACTGGATTTTGTGAAACGCCCCGAGGATTACCACACCATCCTGGACCGGATGCTGGAACACGCCCTGAAGCCCGGCCTAAATTTTTAGGACTGGGCTTGCATATCTGCAGGGATTGCCGTTTCTTGCACGTCCGTTTAAACGAACCCAACTAACTCAAAGCATGCATATATGCAGCCCGGCTCCCAAAGAGCCGGGTTTTTTTATGTCCTGAGGTGTTTCCAAAATTCCCATAGGGCAACCCCGGCAGCCACCGAAATGTTCAGGGAATGTTTGGACCCGATCTGGGGGATCTCCACCACCCCGTGGCACAGATCCACCACCTCCTGGGATACCCCGTGCACCTCATGTCCGAACACCAGGGCGTGGGCCTGCGACTTATCCGGGATGACCTCATCCAGCAACACCGCCCCTTCGGCCTGCTCCACGGCCCAGCACCGGTGGGTTTCGCGCAAGGTTTTCAGCAGTTCGGCCGTATCCCGGACATATTCCCAGGCTACGGTTTCGGTGGCCCCCAAAGCCGTTTTTCGGATATCCTTGTGGGGCGGGGTGGCGGTTATCCCGCAGAGGTAGATTTTTTCAATGCGGAAGGCATCGGCCGTGCGGAAGACCGACCCCACGTTATGCAGGCTGCGGACATTGTCGAGCACAGCCACCAGCGGGGTTTTAGGGGCTTTTCGGAAGGCCTGCGGATCCAGGCGGTCCAGTTCCTCGTTTTTGAGTTTGCGCATGGGCCTTGGCTTTGGGGTCCAAAAGTACGGCAAATGGCCGAAATCCGGCCCGGGAAACGGACCTTCCAAGTTATCCGAAGATATCAACATCCATTGGGGGGGCTGGGGGAATCGCTTATTTTCGTTTTTCAGCCTAAACCCCTAACCCCGTGGCCTCCAAGAGCAAAAAGGAAACCCCGCTGATGAAGCAGTACAACGGTATCAAAACCCGATACCCGGATGCCCTGCTCCTGTTTCGCGTAGGGGATTTTTACGAGACCTTCGGGGCCGATGCCGAAAAGGCCGCGGAAATCCTTGACATAGTTCTGACCAAGCGCAATAATGGGGGCGACCAGACTGCCCTGGCCGGCTTTCCCCACCACGCCCTGAACACCTACCTGCCCAAATTGGTCAAGGCCGGGCAACGGGTAGCCATCTGCGACCAGCTGGAGGACCCCAAACAGACCAAGACCATTGTAAAACGGGGGGTTACCGAGCTGGTTACCCCTGGGGTGTCTCTTAGCGACGACCTGTTACAGGCCAAAGCGAACAATTTCCTGGCTGCGGTACATCTGGGGCGGACGCGCGTGGGCGTGGCCTTCCTGGATATCTCCACCGGGGAATTCCTGGTGGCCGAAGCCGGGCGGGAAGGGGCCGACAAATGGCTGCAGAATTTTGCACCCAAAGAGGTGCTGGTCTCCAAGAACCAGCGCATTGCTTTTCGAGAGGCATTCCCGACCGGCTACCACACCTTTTTCCTGGACGACTGGGTTTTCCAGGAGGACTACGCCCGGGAAACCATAACATCCCATTTTAAGACCACCAACTTGAAAGGATTCGGGGTGGATACCCTGCAGGAAGGTATCCTGGCTGCCGGGGCCATCCTGCATTACCTGGGGGAAACCCAGCACCGGCAACTGGGCCATATCCGGGCTCTGAAACGCCTGGCTTCGGACGATTACGTCTGGATGGACCGCTTTACCTCGGACAACCTGGAACTGTTCCGCACCCGCAACGGGCAGGGCGTTCCCCTCCTGGAGGTCATGGACCGGACCCGTTCCCCCATGGGCGGGCGGATGTTGCGGCGGTGGCTGGCCCTGCCATTGAAGCACCTGGAGCCTATACGGCGCAGGCACGAAGCGGTTTCCCATTTTATGGAGTTACCGGAGGAGCTCTCCCGGGCTCAGCAGCACCTGAAGCGGATGGGAGACCTGGAACGGCTGATCGCCAAGGTAGCCGCGGGTAAAATCGGACCCCGGGAAACGGTGTACCTTAAAAATTCCCTGGAAGCCATGATGCCCGTAAAGAGCAGCCTGTCCGGTTGTGGGACCGAAGCCCTGGAAACCCTGGCCGGCCGTATGGACCCCTGTGAGCCGTTGCGGGAACGTATAAAAGCCATGCTGGTGGAAGAGGCCCCTGCCCAGGTAGGCAAGGGCACCACCATTGCCCCGGGCTTTTCCGAAGAACTTGACGAATTGCGGGGCCTGGCACATTCCGGAAAGGACTACCTGGACCAGATGCTGGAACGGGAATCCCAACGCACCGGAATCCCCTCCCTGAAAATCTCCTCCAACAATGTATTCGGGTACTATATTGAGGTGCGCAACACCCACAAGGACAAGGTACCGGAAGAATGGATCCGCAAGCAAACCCTGGTCAATGCAGAGCGGTACATTACCGAAGAGCTCAAGGATTACGAAGGCCGTATCCTGGGGGCGGAGGAGCGTATCCTGGAACTGGAACAACAGCTTTTTTCGCAATTGCTGGTCTGGATGCAGGAATATATTGCCCCCGTACAGGAAAACGCCCATGCGCTGGCCGAACTGGACTGCCTTTGCGGCTTTGCCAGCCTGGCCGTGGAACGGGGGTACTCGGCCCCGAGAATGACGGACGGCACGGATCTGGACATCCGACAGGGCCGCCACCCGGTCATTGAACAGCAGTTGCCCGCCGGGGAAGCCTATATCCCCAACGACCTTTGGCTGGACCGGGAAGGGCAGCAGATCATCATGATTACCGGGCCCAACATGAGCGGAAAATCCGCCATCCTGAGGCAGACCGCCCTGATCTGCCTGATGGCCCAGGTGGGGAGTTTTGTACCGGCGCAGGAGGCTACCCTGGGACTGGTGGACAAAATTTTTACGCGGGTAGGTGCCTCGGACAACATCTCCCTGGGGGAATCCACCTTTATGGTAGAGATGAACGAAGCGGCCTCCATCCTGAACAACCTCTCCTCCCGGAGCCTGATTTTGCTGGACGAGATCGGGCGCGGCACCAGCACCTACGACGGGATCTCCATTGCCTGGGCCATAGCCGAGTACCTCCACGAACACCCGGACCGCCCTAAAACGCTGTTTGCCACCCATTATCACGAGCTCAACGAGATGGCGGCCCGCTTCCCCCGCATCAAGAATTACAACGTGGCCGTGCAGGAGCTCAAGGACAAGGTGCTCTTTTTGCGCACCCTGGAAGCCGGGGGCAGCCAGCACAGTTTCGGGATCCATGTGGCCCGGATGGCGGGGATGCCGCAGCAGGTGGTCCTGAAGGCGCAGAAAATCCTTAAAAAACTGGAACAATCCCATTCGGCAGACCAGCTTACCGATGGGCTTAAACAGGCCCAGGACGAGATGCAACTGAGTTTTTTCCAACTGGACGACCCCTTACTGGAGCAGATCCGGGATGAAATCCTGGACCTGAACATCGATACGCTTACCCCGGTGGAGGCCCTGATGAAACTCAACGAAATCAAACGCCTGCTGTCTTCCAAGAAACAGGCCAACAGTTCATCCTAATCCTTTATACCCTTGAAGCCGGAACCCCAACTGGGCCTTCGTGAAAACTGGAAGCAATTCACCCTGCTGGTGGTGATTAACGCCTTTGTGGGCGGGATGGTGGGGCTGGAGCGCAGTATTTTTCCCCAATATGCGGAAACCATTTTTGGGGTGACCTCCAAAACGGCCATGCTGTCCTTCATTACCGCATTCGGGATCAGCAAGGCATTGGCCAATTACTACACCGGCCGCATGGCTAATGTTATGGGCCGGAAGCGTCTGCTGGTCCTGGGGTGGGGTATCGCCCTGCCCGTACCCCTGATCCTGATGTCTGCCGGGCACTGGAACTGGGTGGTCTTTGCCAACATCCTGCTGGGCGTTAGCCAGGGGCTAACCTGGAGCAGCACGGTAGTGATGAAAATTGACCTGGCAGGGCCCCGACAGCGCGGGCTGGCCATGGGGCTCAATGAATTTTCGGGCTACCTGGCCGTGGGTCTGGTGGCCTTCCTCTCCGGTTTCCTGGCCAGCCGCTTTGGCCTGGTCCCCTACCCTTTTTACCTGGGGGTATTTCTGGCGGTTACCGGATTGCTCCTTTCCCTGATCTGGGTCCGGGATACCCGGGGTTTTGTACACCAGGAAACCCGAACCGACCAAACCCGGGCCCTGGAACATGTCTTTTGGGATACCACCCTGCGGCACCGCACCCTGAGTTCCGTTACCCAGGCCGGGCTGGTGAACAACCTGAACGACGGGATGATCTGGGGGCTGTTTCCTGCCCTGCTCTACCTCAAGGACTTTGACCTGGCGCAGATTGGGGTACTTACGGCCATTTATCCGGCCGTATGGGGGCTTGGGCAAATCGCCACCGGAAAGATGTCCGACCACATCGATTTTAAAAAGATGCTGTTTTGGGGGATGTTGTTGCAGGCCCTGGCCATCGCGTTTTTACCCCCTTCCGGGGGGTTCTGGCTCCTGGCCCTGCTGGCCGGCCTGTTGGGCATAGGGACCGCCCTGGTTTACCCGACCTTCCTGAATGCCATTGCCAGTGCCACCCCGCCCAAACAACGGGCCGAAAGTGTTGGGGTTTTTCGCCTGTGGCGGGACCTGGGCTATGCCTTTGGGGCCGTAATCTCCGGGATTACAGCAGATCTGTTTGGTTTGGAGGCAGCCATCTGGCTCACTGCCGGCCTCACCCTGCTATCTGCAGGAGTGATTGCCCTGCGAATGCCCGGAGCCGGGAGACCGACCTGAACGTACTTTCAGCCCCGATGCCCCTAGAAATTACCCCAAAAAATTTGTGGCATTTCGGCAATTTATATTAAATTTGCATCCGCGTCTTTAGGGACGTACCTACTTACGAATATGCGAAAATAGCTTCCCGATAGCTATCGGGAGTAGAGCGCCACCCTCGAAATTTCGATACGCGCTCGGAAGTTTTTCGCAAGATGCGAAAATAGCTCAGTTGGTAGAGCGCCACCTTGCCAAGGTGGAGGTCGCGGGTTCGAATCCCGTTTTTCGCTCTGAGCAAGAAAAACGCTGCTGGTCAGCGTTTTTTTGTTCGCACCCCGCTCGGGTGGTGGAATTGGTAGACACGTTGGACTTAAAATCCAATGGCCATTGCGGCCGTACGGGTTCAAGTCCCGTCCCGAGTACGAATAAGAGGAAAAGTCAGAGCACATGCTCTGACTTTTTTGTTTTTGCGCTCAGAGCCAAACTTGTTTGAGCGAATGGGCGTAAAACAAAAAAGCAGGCCGTAGGCCTGGCTTTTCCTCTTTCAACACGTTCGGGCGGGACTCGCGAGGCTGCAAGCCGAGCAATTCCCGTCGCTACCCT
>NZ_JARPUQ010000001.1:308964-1502859 GCF_029537735.1 Robiginitalea aestuariiviva
TTTTGCTTCTGCCTTATTCAGGACTGGCAAATGTTGAACTGTTCTCCGCTTTCAACACGTTCGGGCGGGACTCGCGAAATTCCGAAGGAATGAGCAATTCCCGTCGCTACCCTTTTTGCTTCTGCCTTATTCAGGACTGGCAAATGTTGAACTGTTCTCCGCTTTCAACACGTTCGGGCGGGACTCGCGAGGCTGCAAGCCGAGCAATTCCCGTCACACCATCAAAACCTGGATATTCCTTTTCAACTACGGGCGGTACTCACAGAGTCGCAGGTAAGGTAATTCCCGTCGCTGCCCTTTTTGCTTCTGCCTTACTCAGGACTGGTAAATGTTGAACTGTTCTCCGCTTTCAACACGTTCGGGCGGGACTCGCGAGGCTGCAAGCCGAGCAATTCCCGTAACACCACCCCACAGCGCGTCTACTGCTGGCTTTTCAGGTACTCCTGATACCGTTGGCGCATCTCATCCGGGGGCAGCTTCCAATATTCGATGAGGGGATTGGATTTGACCCGCGCCTTGTAATCCTCAATGTAATGCTCGTTTAGCGCATCATTGTCTTCGTATTTTACCCGCAACGCCTCAAGTTCCGTGTGCAGTTCTTCCTGTATGGCCGCGTATGCCTGTTCTCCGTATATGTTATGAAGTTCGCTCGGGTCCTTCTCCAGGTCGTACAACTCCCATCTATCCAAGTCGTAATAAAAGTGAATGAGCTTATACCTGGCCGTGGTAATTCCATAATGCCGGCGCACGTCGTGCTCCGAAGGGTGTTCGTAATAGTGGTAATAATGTGCCTGACGCCAATCTTCCGGCGTATGGCCTTCCAAAACAGGGACCAGGCTTTTCCCCTGCATATCCCTGGGGATTTCCGTTTGGGCCAAATCCAGGAAGGTTTCTGCAAAATCCAGGTTGGAAACCAAGTCGTTATTGACCGTTCCGGGCTTTATTTTCCCAGGCCACTTCACAATAAGGGGGGTCCGCAAGGATTCCTTATACATCCACCGTTTATCGAACCACCCGTGCTCACCTAAATAAAAGCCCTGGTCGGAGGTATAAATCACAATGGTATTTTCATCGAGGCCTGCTTCCTTTAAATAATCCAACACTTTTCCAACCCCTTTATCCACCCCGGCAATACAGGCCAGATAGTCCCGCATATACCGCTGGTACTTAAAGCGCGTGAGGTCGTCTCCTGAAAGATTAGATGCTTTGAATTCTTCGTAAATCGGTCCGTAAACCGAGTCCCAGCGCCTTTGTTGCTCCCCGGTAAACCCGGCTTGCGGCTGGTCCGTCATTTTCAGGTCCTGTGCCATCCTCATGGCATCCGAAATGGACATATAGTTCATGGCGGCCACCTCCCGGTTTCCCGAATAATCGTCAAACAACGTTTCCGGTTCGGGAATTTCCACGCCTTCGTACATGCCCAGTTCATCCGGACCGGGCTGCCAGGCCCTGTGGGGAGATTTATGCCCCAGAAACAACATAAAGGGTTGCTCCCCGGTTTTAACCGAATCTACCCAGGCAATGGCTTTATCCGTAATGATATCGGTGGTATAACCCTCCATCTGATATTGCCCTTCCCTATTGATAAACGTAGGATTGTAGTATGCCCCCTGGCCGGGGAGAATATCCACATAGTCAAAGCCTTTGGTAGGGGTCTGACCCAGGTGGAGTTTGCCCAAAACCCCGGTAGTGTAGCCTGCCTGTTGCAGGAGTTCCCCAAAGGTTTGCTGGTCAAAATTAAATTTGGAGCCGAAGGTGTTGTCTATAAACCCGTTTTTATGGCTGTACTTCCCGGTAAGGATTGCCGCCCGGGACGGCCCGCAAATGGAATTGGTTACCAGGCAATGATTGAACAGCATGCCTTCCGCAGCCAGCCTGTCGATATTGGGCGTAGGCGCCACCTCAGCCAACCTCCCCCCATACGCGCTAATGGCCTGATAGGCATGATCATCACTGATAATAAAAAGGATATTCGGCCTTTTTTGGCTGGTTTGCCCCGGCTGAACCTGTTCCTGGACGACCCTCTCCCCGCAGGAAGCCAGCAGGCAACCCGCAATAAGGGTATAAATTAGATATTTCATATTGGGTCGGTTTGACGGGGCCCTCTTAACCGCTCTAAGTCGGTTTAACCTGGCCAGGAAACGATACGGGTCCTCACAACCCAATGCTGCGAATTACGCTCCCCCGAAGCGTTTCCTCTGATTTAAAATGATTTATTAGTTCTAAATATAACCATAATTGATTCTTATCCTTCATCACGTTTAACCCAGGTGGGCGGGATTCGTGGGGCACCCAAATAACACGCCTTTCCAGCCCGGTTTTGAATACCTGGCTTATCTGCATTTTAAAACGTTCCAACAACTCCCTGCCTTTAAGGAAGCTTGTTTTCCAACGCATTAAAAAATTCCCTAACTTCCCTGAAAACCAACCCACCAAGTAACCATGGATATCAAAAAATCCCTGATCAAACTCGCAATCTCCCTGATCGCTTCTCCGATTGTAGTCTATATTATTTTGCTCCTTGCAGGGGCCGCCGGATCCAGCTATGAAATGAGCCACGGTGAAACCTGGATCATCTGGCTGCTGATGGCCATTGTCATCAACCTTTCCCTGACGCCCAAAAAATAAAGTCTCAGGCAGGCTGCGCTTTCAGGCAGCCAAGGCCCAGGAAACCGGAGACGTTGTTTTCGAATCATAAGGCAACCCAACCGGAACGGTTCAGTGCGGCAAGGCCCGATGCCTGAGATGCCCTTCCGAAATTCATTCAAGCCGCACTCGGAAAAGATCAATAATAAACCGATGCGCTCCTTATTAGGCCCGATTCCCATTTGTATTGCCGCCCTTTCGCAGAAAAACAGGTATGGATTGATCTCCCTTACCCTTCTGATATCGCAATTCGCATGCGCCCAACTGGTCAACATCGAAACCCGAAGAATGCAGACGGATTCCGTTCGCGTGGCTGCTGTGGCAGACACCTGGTTCAACTACTCCAAACAAAATGAGGACTACGTAGTCTCGGCCAGCCTTAATGGCACGGTACAGCTAAAATCCCGGGACCTGAAAAGCATCTTCTTCCTGCTGGGGAATTACAGCCTGGTGAGCACCCAAAACCAGGATTACCGGAATGCCTGGCTCGTACATTTGCGGTTCAATCGGAAACTCAGCCAGCTGTTGCGCGCCGAAGCTTTTTTACAACACCAGCGCAACAAACTCCTGGTTATTGATACCCGCTTTCTGGCGGGGGCCGGGATCCGGCTCAAGGTGCTGGATGGATCATATTTGAGTGCGTACCTCGGGCAATCCGCCATGTACGAGATCGAAAGCAGTACGGATTTTGACCAGCAATCCCATAACTGGCGGCACAACGCCTATGCCTCCCTTTCCTTTAGCCCTGCCGGCGGGAAGGTGGTATTGACCAACACCTTGTACTTTCAGCCCTTGTACCGGGCTCTGGGCAACCACCGCATCCTGGAGCAGTTCAAACTGGAGGTGCCTGTCTCCAGGGTCATCAGCCTGTCGGGCTCTTACGACTATTACCTGCTAAGCGTTACCCCTTCGGGCGCTCGGGATATGGCCTCCAACCTGTATTTTGGGCTGAGTTTTTCGCTCTAGGCTCCTGCCGCCTGGGGCCGCCCCACCCCCACCCAACTACAAGTTAACACCTAATCCTGCACCTCCCCATCAGTCCAAACCGCCAGCCAGGGCTGGATTCCAGGCGTCGCTCTAAATGACTTCGCGCGCGTACACCAACCCGAAAACCATACTACTGCCAGCAACCTGTTTTGGTTGCCGTATTTCGCGATAAAGTTCAATTGTAGGAATTTTCATAATTATTAACAATTCCTTAAGATTGTTAGAATTTTAACTATATTCCCGAACAATTGTTTAATTCTAATCATTAATTACAACTGATTCCTATGAGAAAAACACTGAGAACAGGCCTGGGTATCTCCGCAATGGCGGCCCTGGCGTTTATGGCATCCTGTGAAAATGGCGGTAACGACGCCGTTTTTGAAACCCTCGAAAACCAGAATGCCCTGTTGGTGGAACTCAATTACCAGGTGATTCCCGGCCAGTACGTAGTGACCTTCGAGCCCGGGACCCTTAATTCCCCCAAAACCTCAAAAGGCGCCACTGCTTACAAGGGCGTCCTGCAAACCAGTAAAAACCAGATCCTCTCCGAATTTTCGAAGGCTGCCCTGAGTGCAGAAGCCATTGAAGCGGTTTACGCCTATTCGGTAGAAGGCTTCAGCGGCCGGCTGACCGACGAGCAGCTGGTTACCCTCAGCAACGACCCCAGGGTGAAAAGCATCGAGCAGGATTACCTGATCATCCTGGCGCCTCCCCCCGGAAAAGGCCCCGGAGGCGGTGGCGGTGGAACGGCTACCGAGGAAATTCCCTATGGCATTACCCGCGTTGGTGGCGGGCAGACCTACACCGGAACCGGGAAAGCCTATATCCTGGATACCGGGATAGACCTGGACCACGAAGATCTGAATGTAGACGCAGGTGCAGGCTTTAACGCGTTCACCAGCGGAAAAGACGGGCGCGACCTGGACGACGGCAACGGACATGGCACCCACGTGGCCGGAACCGTAGCGGCAATTGACAATGAAGTGGGCGTGGTAGGTGTAGCTGCCGGTGCTACTGTAGTTCCCGTTAAAGTTCTGGGCGCCCGTGGCAGCGGATCCTATTCCGGGGTAATCTCCGGGGTGGACTTTGTAGGCGCTAGTGCCGGCAACGGCGATGTAGCCAACATGAGTCTGGGCGGGCCCATTTCCACGGCCCTGGATGCAGCTGTTGAAGCCGCTGCCCAGGGAGGGGTGAAATTTGCTCTGGCTGCCGGGAATGAGAGCGACGATGCCAATAACCATTCCCCGGCACGTGCCAACGGCAACAACATCTATACGGTTTCCGCCATGGACAGCAACGATAATTTTGCATCCTTCTCCAACTACGGCAACCCGCCCGTAGATTACTGCGCCCCGGGCGTAGCCATCAAGTCTACCTGGAAGGATGGCGGATACAACACCATTTCCGGAACCTCCATGGCCTCGCCCCACGTATGCGGGCTGCTGCTGTGGGGGAACATCCAGACCAGCGGAACGGTAAACGGAGATCCGGACGGCAATGCCGACCCGATCGCTTCCCGTTAATCCACAAGGCTTAACACGACTAAAACCGGGACCCCACGGGTTCCGGTTTTTTTTATTTCATCCCTGCGCCAGAGCCCGTTTTTTCGATGATTTTTGTCATAGGTTGGTCCTGGTTGCGGCGGTACCTTTCGGGCACAATCAACACCCTCGATTTCCTTCGGACAGGTTGGGCCCACCCTAGCTTGCAATCTGAAAAACTGTATATCATGAAAATCCTGAGCACATTTCTATTCATCTTTTGTTGCGTTCCCTGGGCCTATTCGCAGGCCGGGCATATCATGCAGGGGGTTGGCGCAGTAAACATGTCGATGGGGGGCGCAGCCACGGCCCAGCCCCTGGACATTTCCGGCGCCCTCCACTGGAACCCCGCCACCCTCACCACTTTTGACCAGGGAGCTGTAGGGTTGGATATTGGCCTGTTCTTCTCTTCTCCCGAATTGCGTTCCACCGTCCCGGAAGTGGATGGCAATGGACAGCCTACCGGCAACTTCATCAGCGGGCTTACCGAAGACGACCGCGGGGTATCTCCCTTGCCGGCACTATCCTATGTGCCTGCAGCCGGGGAAAGCAAGCACCACTTTGGCTTCTCGGCCTTCGGGATCAGCGGCTTTGGCGTTACCTTTCCCGAGAGCAACTCCAACCCCATAAACATGCCGCAGAACATGGGCGGTTTTGGCCGGATTGAATCCGACTACAGCCTACTGCAGTTTGGTGTGGCCTGGGCCTATGAGCTTTCCGAAACCTTCTCCATAGGTATCCAGCCCAACCTGAATTACGCCAGCCTGGAACTCCTGCCCAACCCTACGGGCAACCCTACCGGGGCAGGCTACCCAAGGTCTGACCGCGCCAGCGCCATGGGTTTTGGCGCCCAGATCGGAATTTTTTACGACAGTGGTTCCGGGTTCAAAGCCGGCACCTCCTATAAAACCAAACAGCATTTCGGGGCTTTTGAATTCAACAACACCTATCTGGACAATTCGGAAGGCACCAACGAGTTTACCCTGGACTACCCGGCTATCTGGTCCCTGGGGCTTGGATACTCCCTAGGAAACCTGGACCTGGCCCTGGATTATCGCCTGGTGAATTATGAAAACACCGAAAGTTTTGACACCACCGGCTGGAGCCCCACCTTTACCATTTCCGGGTTTGGGTGGAAGAATGTAAACATTATATCCGCAGGCCTGCAGTATAAGGGCATCCACAAAATGCCTATCCGGCTGGGATATACCTACAGTTCCAACCCTATAACTTCGGAAACCGCCTTCTTTAACATCCCCGCCACAGCTATCATCAAGAATGCTTTCCAACTCGGGCTGGGGCTGAAAGCCAGTGACCATTTTGAGCTTAACGGCGTATTCCATTATGGCTTTAGTGGCGATGCCACAGCAGGGCCCATGTACAATCCCCAATTCATACAGGACAACCCACCCTACGGAGCCGTTCCGGGAAGTGAGGTCTCTTATGAAATGACTACCTCCATGCTTATGTTTGGCGCCCGGTACAGCTGGTAATTCCAGCCCGGTTGCCGGCATTGAGGAATCCCCTGCTCCCCACAGGGGATTCCCTCTTTTAAGGGGGTTCGTGAACCCGAAATGTGTACCTTTATAGCATAGCAACCGCCGCTATGAAAAGGAAATGGATCAAACGCCTGGGCTTGCTGGCCCTGGTTCCCCTGGCCGTAATTACCACCTGCCACCTGCTGATTGAATGGCACGCCCGGGGGAAGACCTATTCGGACCCCGGAGAAATCTCCTACCAGAAGGTTGGGCTGGTGCTGGGCACGGCCCGCCACCGGCCGGAAGGCGGCATTAACCCCTATTACCAGTATCGTATTGACGCCGCCCTGGCCTTGTATAAAGCTGGCAAAATTGCCTTTGTGCTGGTAAGCGGGGACAACGGCAGCATCTACTACAACGAACCGGATACCATGAAAAAGGACCTGGTGGCCGGCGGCATTCCCGAAAACCGGATATACCTGGACTACGCAGGTTTCCGCACCCTGGACTCCATGGTGCGGGCCAAGATCGTTTTTGGCCTGGATTCCGTGACGGTGATTTCCCAGGAATTCCACAACGAAAGGGCCCTGTATATTGCCGGCAAGAAAGGCCTGCACGCCATTGGCTTCAATGCCCGGGCGGTAGAGGGCTCGGAAGGGGTAAAGGTGCAGTTGCGGGAATACCTGGCCCGGGTAAAAGTATTCCTGGACCTCACCTTTAACACCCAACCCCGTTTTTACGGGAATCACATCTCCATAGAATAGTGCAGGCAGAATTCGTATTTTAGGGCGAATTCCAACCTATGAACCGACTAAGAACCCTGCTGATTAACCTGGGGCCGGGACTCCTCTTTGCGAGTATGGCCATCGGGACCTCCCACCTGGTGCTTTCCACCAAGGCCGGGGCCACCTACGGGTGGGTCATGATTGTACCCATCCTGCTGGCCAACCTCCTGAAATACCCCTTTTTTGAATTCGGGATCCGGTACACCAACGTTACGGGCCGTAGCCTGATTGAGGGGTATTCCCGCCGGGGCAAAGCCTATATGTGGGTTTATGCCGGCATAACCCTGGTCACCACCTTTACCATCCTGGCGGCCCTCTATATCGTAACGGCAGGGTTGCTGGCCAACCTCTTTAACCTCTCCGACATCCCGGTGAGCTGGATTGCCCTGGGGCTTTTTGCTTTTATCAGTGGTGCGCTCATCATTGGCCGGTACAGCCTGCTGGAAACCACCCTTAAATTTGTGGTCACCATCCTGTTTGCCGCCTTGCTGGTGACCACCCTGCTGGTCCTTTTCAAGCCAGCCGTTACTGCGCAGCCCGGATTTGTGCGCCCACCCCTGCTGGATTCGGTTGGGGTGCTGTTCCTGATCAGCCTGATCGGGTGGATGCCCACAGCCGTGGAAGCCAGCAGCTGGATCAGTCTCTGGAGCCTGGAAAAGTACAAGCGACTGGGTCGGAAACCCTCTCTGAAGGAAGCCCTTGACGAATTCAACAGCGGCTACATCACCACGGCCCTGCTGGCTGTATTTTTCCTGGTAATCGGGATCCGTACCCTGTACGGCACGGGTACGGAACTCAGCGGGAATGCGGTTACCTTTGCAGACCAGGTGGTACAGCTCTTTACCACCCATATTGGGGATTGGGCCTATATTTTTATCGCCGTTTCGGCCTTTGCCACCATGTTCAGCACCTGTATGACCGCCCACGACGCCATTGCCCGGGTGAGTATAGACGTTTTGGAATACCTGCAGCCCAAACGCAAGCGATATACCCAAAAATGGCATTATGCAGCTGCCATCCTCCTGCTAACGGGCGTAAATTATCTGGTACTTACCGCCCTGAGTGCTAACATGGGGCACTTGGTAGCCCTGGCCACTTTCATCTCCTTTGTCCTGGCCCCACTGGTGGGGTATATGAACCTGAAAAACGTGCAGAGCGAAGACCTACCGGAAGAAGCGCGCCCGGGGCCTGCCCTGCGGTGGCTCACCTATGCGGGGATTCTTTTCCTCTCCCTGTTTGCGGGGTATTACATGTGGCTTATGCTCTAGATTACACCGGGGGGGAGGGGGGCAGGGGTGCCCTAACAAAGGTTTAACACGCTAAACTTGACATTGGGCCCTGTATTTAGGAGCTTTGCACCCTTATGAAAACCATGAAGTTGATCCGCGTTTCGCGCAGCACCAAACAAGAAGTACGATTCCACAAGAACATGGGAAGCCTGCAAACCAGGGTGACCTACATCCGAAAACTCCTCTTCGGTATTCCCATTAAAACCCTGCATAAATACCGGGACACCTACTACGGCGAGGTAAAGGCCTGCGCAGATTGTGAGCTGAGGGCTTAGATTTCCGTTTATTTTCCCGGGGCATTCAGCACGATCAGCAGATAGCGTTCGTTCTGCTTGTGCAGTACCTCCAGGCAATACACCCCATCCGTACAATTATTAAGGATACGGCTTTCGCCTAACCCTTCTACTTCCACAATCTGTTCCGGGAGAGCCCCCTGAGACACCAGGTAATCCCGGATGGCCCGGGCCCGCCGTTCGGATAAACTCTGATTGAGGGCTTTGCTGCCGCGGCTGTCCGTATGGGCTTCAATGCGGATGCGCAGGTCCGGGAAGGCGCGCAAGGCCTCCACGGCCTGGCGAAGCCCGGAGGTGATGTCAGTGCCCATGCGCACACCACCCCGGGGGAAGTAAAAGCGGTCGCTTTTCAGGAAGGTACGCCCCTCCCTTTCCACCAGGAAGTCACTTATTGGGGTCAGGCCTACCGAGAGCGGTTTTCCGGCCTGTACGGCGCCGTTACCGCCCCCAAGAGAGCCGAGATCAACGGCGGTGAACTCTGGCTTATCCACCTGTACATGAACCCCATCCTGCCAGGGAATTTCCAGGAAGAAGGTCCCGTCTTCGCGGCTATAGCCTTCTTTCAAGACCTGCCCGCCTGCATCCATCAACCGCACCCGGGCCTTTTCCAGGCCCCGGGTATTGCGCTCGTTAAATACCGTACCCCGCACCACCAGGGTGCGCAGGCCCGGCAGGCGGCTTACGCGAAAACCGTAAAGGTCGTCGCTCCCCATACCGCCCGGGCGGTTGGAGGTAAAGTAACCGCTGTAGGCACCTGTAGCGCCCTGCCTCAGGATAAACCCGAATTCGTCGTGTGAGGTATTGAGTTCCGGCCCCAGGTTAACCGGGCTGCTGAACTGCCCGTCCTCAAATTCCGTAGCTTTATAAATGTCCATTCCCCCTAGGCCGTAGAATACATCGGAGGCAAAATACAACTGGTCCCCCACAATAAATGGGGCTATTTCATTTCCGGGCGTATTGATACGCGGGCCCAGGTTTATGGGAGCAGACATAATCTGCCCGTCGTTGGTCACTACATAATAAATATCCGTACCCCCATAACCCTGCGGAAAATCTGCGGCAAAATAGAGGCGCCCGCGCGGGGCGTCGTAAAAGGGGTAATAAAACGAAGTGCTGGGGTCGCGAAGCAGATAGGCATCCTGCCCGTTGCGGCCGGCCAGGGCAACAGCAAGGGCATTCTTGCCCCGGGCATCGAATAGCATCTCCCCGTTTTCTTCATTGCTGCGCACATAGAGGATCCCATTCAGGGCTTCGCTGTAAAATGGGGTGGACTGGTGGTAGTCCGACTCGGGCAGCCAGTTGATGGGTTCCGGGTTACGCACCTGCCCGTCCGGGTCCATGACCCCGACAAAAACAGAGAGGTAGGCCTCCCCGGAGGGAAAATAGTCTTCCTTTTCGGACGGCCTGGAGGAGCTGAACAGCAAGCGGTCTTCCCCATAGAAACTGGGCGACAGGTCCATCTGTACACTGTTGGAATTCAACCGGAAGATGGCATAATCCGCACTGTCGCGGATGGATTGTTCCAGCAGCTCGAAATTGAAATCGGCGTTTTCCACCAACTCATTGGAGAGGGCATTGCTGCGGGTCCTGAGGAAGGCCTTCACCCGCTCCTGCCCGGAAATCTTGCCCAGGGCCTGCAACAGGTTGTTAAAATGGGTATTAGCCATCAGGCTGTCTTCCCGGAAGAGCTCCAGGTACTGGTCCTGGGCCTTTACATATTGACGGGTCTTAAAATAGGATTCGGCCAGGTTCAGGCGCTGCTGCAGACTTAAGGCCCCCGCCCGACCCAGGATTTCATATTCGGAAATGGCCCCCGGATAGTCGTATTCAAAAAAAAGGCGGTCCGCACGGGGGGTTTTCTGCGCCCCGGCCGAGAGGCCCATGCACATCAAACAAACACAAATTAACCGCTGCCATGCCATATCAGAAAAATCTTGGACTGTCGATCTGTTTTCCCTTGGGTTTATCTTCGTCCCGGTCCGAATCCGAAGGGCGCCGAAACCCGCCGCGGCCCAGGTAGAATTTCAATACCACCTCATGAGAGCCACTGTTGTAGCCCCCTAGGCCATTGGTGTTGTAATCGTAGGCATACCCCAGGTACAGGGATGGGGTAACCTGGAAGCCGGCCAGGGTGCTTACGGCATTGTCAAAGCGGTAGGCCATCCCTAACGTAAGGACATCATTCCAGAGAAAATTCGCCGACCCGTTAACCGTGGCCGGTGCCCCGCTGATGTAATTTACCAAAAATGCCGGTTTGAAACGCAGCTTCTGGGAGAGGTTAAAAACATACCCCCCGATGAAATTGAATTGAAGCCGGTCTTCCACAATCTGGGCTACCTCGTTGCTGTATAGGGCATCGGTCAGGAAGTTGGGCACGGATGCCCCCAGGTACCAGTGTTCCTGGTACATAAATATCCCAGCGCCCACGGTGGGGTAAAAGGCATTAACCGTTTGCTGGTCCAGAATGGGCTCCCCCGGGTTTTCAAAAGATCCCTTGGAAAAATCCGTATTCAGGAAACTCCCCCCGGCATCCAGGCCAAAGGAAAGGTAGGCGTCCTCGCTCAGGTTCACCTGGAAGGAATAGGAAACATCCACAAAGGCCTGGGTGGTCGGGCCCAGCTGGTCGCTCACCGCGTTAAAGCCCAACCCGTGCTGTTCCCCCACCGGCATATTGATCCCGAAACGCAGGGTGCGCGGCGCCCCGGGCAGGTCAATCCACTGGGCGCGGTAGAGCAGGGAAATATCCGTGTTTTCCACGCTGCCCACATAGGCCGGGTTAAAGCTCCCGATATTGTACATATACTGGGTGTAGAGGGGTTCCCGCTGGGCCAAAGCCCCGAGCACCCAAAAGCAAAAGCCCAGCAACAGTATGCTTTTTAGGCGTGCAGCAGCCCGCACCTGATTATGTGCGTGTTTCCCCTTCATCGAATAATCTGTATCCATCCTTTAAGGGGTTCCCCCTGGGCTTCCAGGGTCAGGAGATAAAAATACGTGCCTGCCGGAACGGCTTCCCCTTTGTAGGTACCGTCCCAGACATTGTCGTCCGTCATGTTTTCATCCCGGAATACCAATTGGCCGTACCGGTTGTAGATTTCCAGGGTAGTATTGGCAAACCCGGCAACGTTGCGGATTACCAAGTAATCGTTCGTCCCGTCCCCATTAGGGGAAAACTGGTTGAAGACAAAGCCGTCGTCCACCTCGGAGCGTTCGCTCACCACCACCAGGACTTCATCCTCATTATTTCCGGGATTTCCATCTATGGGCCCGGAGCCCAGGTAACGGGCTATATTGGTGTAGCGGCCGGGGTTGGGCACCAGCACGGTGATTTCCAGCTCCGCTTGTGCCCCCAGGGCCAGTTGGGGAATCCGCCAGAGGCCGGTGGACAGGTCATAGCTGCCGGCGGTAGCCACATGCTCCAGGTACCGGAAGCCGGTTTGTATCCAGGGTTCCAGCTGGTCTTCAATCCGGACGTTGCCCAGGTCGTTTTCCCGGGACGCATTGGTGACACGCAGCAAAAAGGTAACCTGCTGGTCTTCAAAGGGCGAAATCCGGTCGCGCTGGTAGGCACCATCTTCCACCCGGGCGAATTTTTCAAGGACCAGGTCTACCCCTTCGGCAAAGAGGGGGGTGATTTCCACCACGGCGGTGTTATTGTCCGGGGTATTGTCTTCCGGGAAGGAATCAAAGAGCTCTGCCGTATTGGAATACGGGCCTACGGCCTGCACTTCCGTGACAATTTCAAGGCGTGCGCCGGCCCGGGCCGCCAGGGCAGGCACCGTCCATACCCCGAGCAAGGGGTCGTATTCCCCAAGAGAAGGGTTATCCGAGAGGTAGGCAAAGCCGTCCTCCAAAAGGTCGCCCACCCGGATATCACTGGCCGGGCGGTTGCTCAGGTTGTTCAGCAGGATGGTAAAAACCACCTCTCCCCCAACGTAGGCCTCGCCCACATTGGCGCTTTTCAGGATTTCCAGGTCTATGGGTGCTGTCTCACAGTCCGGGGTCAGGAAGGGGTCGCAGGCATCAAAAGGGTCGGAGCCATTGGCAATCTCCTCCGCATCGCTCAGGCCATCCCCATCCGAATCGCAGAAGTTGTTGTTGTTTTCCGGGATACAGGGGTTGTCATTGGCCGGGTCCTGCTGGTCATTAACCCCATCCTGGTCCGTATCCAGGGTGTTGGAGTCCAAGGCATCTATGATGCCGTCCCCGTCCTCGTCCAGGGGGCTGTCCGGGCTCCCCACCTCGGTGCCGTCGTCAATGCCGTCCCCATCCGTATCTGTATTGTTCGGGTCCGTGCCCAGGGAGGCCTCTACCCCATCCAGCAAGCCATCCCCATCCGTATCCGAATCGCAGGTGGTCACATCAATATCCAGGGTAACCGA
Source organism: Robiginitalea aestuariiviva (assembly GCF_029537735.1). Lineage (GTDB taxonomy): Bacteria > Bacteroidota > Bacteroidia > Flavobacteriales > Flavobacteriaceae > Robiginitalea > Robiginitalea aestuariiviva. Next base: position 322,363 of record NZ_JARPUQ010000001.1, read on the forward strand.
TGCATTGGTACAGGGGGCTTCGGCATTGGTGGTGGTATAGCGGAAGGTATAGATGCCGGAAGGCAGGCCGTCAAAATTCACCAGGTTGCCGGGCTCTATGCTCAGGATACCCTGGGACGGATCGGTTTCCACCGTCCATACCCCCGGGTCGGCATTGGCCAGCAGGTCATCCAGATCACGCAGGCTGGGACCGTTGGCCGGTACGGAACAGGCAAACGAATTGGTGGGCGTCCCGGGGTTAACCACAGGAGAAACCGTCAGTACAATTTCTTCCCGGGCCGAAACGCATCCGTTCGCCACGGCCTCCACAAAATAGGAGGTGGTAGCCGAGAGCACCGGGGTTTCGTAATTGGGCAGGGTACTCACCAGGGTCCCCTGGGCGTCATACCAGTTAAAATCGGGCAGGGTGGCGCTATTGGGCACGCTGCCGGTTGCTTCCAGCACAAAGGAGGATGGCCCGCAACTCTCTGCAAAGCCGTCCGTATTTGCTGCGGTTACGCTTTCTACTACCGGGGTGGGGTTGCGGATGATGGTAATTTCCAATAACGGGCTGGCGCAATTGTTGGCCTCGTCGTAAAAGAAGCCGTAATAGGTTCCGGGTACGGGATTGGCAATCTCGGCAGGAGTGAGGTGGCCGCTGGTTACCAGGGGGTCCTGGTTCAAACTCCACACAAAGGTGGTCCCCGCCGGAGGGGTACTGGAGGAATACGCATCCAGGCTTGGGATTACCTCCCCTTCGCAAAACAGCAGGGGGACGTCCGTATTCAGAACAGGGGCCTCAGTCCCGGCATTACACTGCCCGTATGCGGAGGTCGAGAAGGTCATAAAAACCAACAGGAACACCCCCAAAAAGCAAAACGGGTTTCTCAGGAGAACAGGGTTGGGAATCCGGGCCATAGCAATGATTCAATTCTGCGGCCGGACGCAGGGCGGGACCGGGCAGCAGCCCCTTTTTTCGGGGGGACTCCAATATTACTAAAAAAAGGAGGCTTCCCTTTAAATTAGCAGTTAAAATCAGTGTTTTTCGGACAAACGGCTTACCCCAGGGCGGCAGAACTTACCTCAGCCTCCGGATGGATTTTTCGCACAAGCCCCTGCAGGACCTTGCCAGGGCCTACCTCGATAAACTCGGAAGCCCCATCCGCAACCATTTGCTGCACGCTTTGGGTCCATTTCACCGGGGCCGTGAGCTGGGCAATCAGGTTCTTACGGATCTGGTCCGTATCGGTTACCGCGGTGGTGGTTACGTTCTGGTATACCGGGCAGGTCGGGGTAGAAAAAGTGGTTTGTTCAATCGCCGCAGCCAGCTCTTCGCGGGCGGGCTCCATTAAGGGCGAGTGGAAGGCACCGCCCACCGGCAGGACCAGGGCCCGCCGGGCCCCTGCGGCTTTCAGGCTTTCACAGGCTGCATGGATGGCGGCCACTTCCCCGGAAATCACGAGTTGCCCGGGGCAGTTGTAGTTTGCCGCTACCACAACACCGGGGGTCTGCGCACAGACCTCTTCCACCACCTGGTCTTCCAGGCCCAATACGGCCGCCATGGTGCTCTCCTGCATCTCGCAGGCTTTCTGCATAGCCGTGGCTCGCTGGGAAACGAGTTTCAGGCCGTCCTCGAAGGTGAGGGCGCCATTGGCCACCAGGGCGGAGAATTCGCCCAGGGAGTGGCCGGCCACCATATCCGGTTTAAAGGCATCCCCAAGGACCTGGCTCAGCACCACGGAGTGGAGGAAGATGGCGGGTTGGGTAACCCGGGTTTGTTTCAGGTCTTCGGCAGACCCTTCAAACATGATGTCCGTAATGGAAAAACCGAGGATGTCGTTGGCCGTCTCAAAAAGTTCCTGGGCTTTGGCGGAGGCCTCGTAGAGGTCCTTACCCATACCGCTGAACTGGGCCCCCTGGCCCGGGAAAATATATGCTTTCATCTGCTATGCCGTTTAGGTGTGGCAAAGGTAAGGAAAGCCGCATCCGGGCCCAAAAAAGAATGTGATGCCCCCGGGGTTTTTACCCCGGGGGGCGCTGATTAAACAAAGCGGATGCCCTGGCGGGCACAGATTTCTGCCACCTTTTCAAAGTTGGGTGGCCCGGGGGGCAAAGCGGCCAGTTCCGCAAACATATGTTCAATACCTGCCGGAAAAGCGCTGGTGATCATCCGGGCCTTTTCCGTTCCCACAACCTTCCACGAATGGGGTACGTCCTTAGGGGCAAAAGCGGTGTCCCCGGCCTTAAGCAAGTGGGTTACCCCGTCTATGGTAATTTCCACCTCGCCCCAAATTACCCGGAATACTTCGTCTTCACGGGTGTGTACATGGGGTGGAATACCCACACCTGGATCTACATTATCCACCCATTCCACCAATTGATTATAGGTGTCACTGCCAGCCAGTTTATGGGTCTGGATATCTCCAATTACATTAAGGACCTGTCCCTCCTGGTCCCGGACTAATTTAGGATCCGGATTTAAGAGGGATGTAAGGCCCGATTTCAGGTTTCGGGCAAAGCCCATGGAGGGTAAAAAGGTACACCCGGCCCCCAGAGTTGCGGCCTGTAAAAATGTTTTTCTATTCATTGCTTCTAGGTTTGCCAGCAAGATATAGGCCGGCAAGGGCAAGCTTTATTGGAATATTTCGGGGATTTCTTAGAATTTGGGAAATCCTACCCGTTTCGGATCATACTCGGCGTCTTACCTGTATGTTTCTTCAGAAAATAACTGAAGTAATCCTGGGAGGAAAACCCCAGGGTGAAACTGATTTCTTTAATGGAAAGGTCTGAAAACTTCAGCAAATGACGGGATCTTAGAATGCGCATTTCGTCAATCAGGTGCTTGGCAGTCACCCCAAGAACTTCCCGCGTACAGGTATTGAGGTGTTTGGCAGAAATATGAAGCATTTTTGCGTAATCCCCCACTTCATGGATTTCTGTACCATACTGATCAATAAGTTTCTTGAAACGGAAGACCAGATGCTTTCCAGCGTTGTTTTCACAGAGGGTAGAGCGGATATTGCATTGCCCGTCCGTATACACAAATAGGGTTTTAACCAGGGAGGCAATGGCTTCGTCCTTATGGTTCAGAGCAGAACCAGCCAGCTCGTCTAACATCTCCAGGATGCTTTGAACGCGTTTGGCAATACCCGGTGCCAGGGTAACCTTTTGGACTTGTTGGTGTGCAAGCAGGCGCACTTCGCTAATATGAAGGTTTTTAAGCGTAGGGTGTTCCATCAGGGACACAGGCAACTTCATCACATATCCGGAAAGGACCGGCTCCGCCTTGTGGAGGATCCGCCAGGGTGTTCTGCCATCAATAAAATACAAGGCATTGGATACATCATTTTCAACAATTCCATCAATTTCCACTGCCCGGACTCCCTCCTGAATCCAGAGCAGGTAATTGCCCTGAAACCCTTCCGTTGAAAAGAGGTCCCTGTGAATTGGGATAATACTCAGTTGTTCCATGGCCATAGGCAAATATTAATATTTACCACCCCAATTTAAATATTCTGATGGGAACAGATCCGGACCGCCGGAAAGGAGGCGCCGGAAGTTTTTCGAAAACATGGGGGCCCCGCCCCCCTCCTTCAAGATCGGCACTAACCCTGCAAAACCCTTGCAAAACAGTTAAGATTTCATCATTTCCCGGAATTTCCCCCGGGATTTGCGGATGCGTACCGCCACTACCTTGTATTCCGGGCACATGGCCTCGGAGTCGTGTACATCCCCGGTAATGGTGTTGATCATGATCTCGGGGAAATGAAAGGTGGTGCTCAGCACCCCGGGTTTCACCTCATCGGTTACCCGGGCTTTCACATCCACCTTGCCACGGGCAGATTCCAGACAGACGTAATCCCCGTCCGCAATGGCATTAGCCCTGGCATCGTCCGGGTGGATCATCAGGTAATCGCTGCCGAGCAGCTGCTCGTTAGCGGTGCGGCGCGTCATGGCCCCGCAGTTGTAATGTTCCAGCTCCCGGTTGGTGGTCAGGATGTAAGGATAATCCTTGCCGTGGGCGGTGAGTTCGCGGGTTTCTTCCCACCCGTGGAATTCGAAATACCCCTGCCCGCGCTTAAAGGATTCCTGGTGGAGGATTTTGGTATCCGTCCCGTCCGGGGCTACCGGCCATTGCAGGCCATTGTTGCCCAGCCTGTCCCAGCGGATGCCCGCAAAGAAGGGGACAATCTGTGAAATCTCCTCCAGCATCCCCTCCGGGGTGTAGGGCGGCTGGTCGTATCCCATGCGGTTCATCAGCTCTACGATGATCTGCCCGTCCGGGCGGGTACCCGGGATGGGATCCACCACCCGGCGAACGGCCTGTACCCGCCGTTCCCCATTGGTAAAGGTGCCGCTTTTTTCCAGGAAAGAGGCCCCGGGCAGGATCACGTCCGCATATTTGGCCGTTTCCGTCATAAACAGTTCCTGTACAATAACCAGGTCTGTGGCTTCCAGGGCACGGATTACCTTCAGGGTATTCGGGTCGGTCTGCACCACATCCTCCCCGATAATCCAAAGGGCCTTGAGCTTGCCCTGAAGGGCAGCATCAAACATCTCCGGGATCTTGTAGCCTATATGTGTAGGCACCTGCCCCCCATAGAAGGCGTTGTAGCGTTGGTTGATTTCCGGGTCCGTCACATCCAGGTACCCGGCCCCCTGGTGGGGCTGCACCCCCATGTCCGCGCTGCCCTGCACATTGTTCTGGCCGCGCAACGGGTTTACCCCTACCCCCTTGCGGCCAATGTTGCCGGTTAGCAGGGCCAGGTCTGCGATCTGCATCACGGTGAACGTTCCCTGAGAGTGTTCAGTAACCCCCAGCCCGTGGAAGGACATGGCATTGGGGGCGCCGGCATAGGCCAGGGCAGCCGCCTTCACCTGCTCCCGGGGTACGCCGCAAACTTCCTCCATGCGGTCCAGGTCCAAAGCCATCAATTGCGCCTTAAAGTCTTCATAACCCTCCGTACGCCGCTCCACAAAAGCGTTATCCACCATGCCGGCCTCCACAATGTAATACATCATCATATTGAGCAGGGCCACGTTGGTGCCGGGACGCAGAGCCAGGTGGTGGGTGGCGTAGCGTGCCAGTTCGGTGCGCCTCGGGTCGATTACAATACTCACCTTGTCGGACTTCATGGCGAACTGCTTGAACTTGGCCCCGGTAACCGGGTGGGCATCCGTAGGATTGGCCCCAATCACCAAGATGCAATCCGTATGGGCCAGGTCGGCAATGGAATTCGTAGCCGCTCCTGTCCCAAAGGTGCGCTGCATCCCCAGGGCTGTGGGCGAATGGCATACCCGGGCACACCCGTCAATATTGTTGGTCTGCAGCACAACCCGGAAAAATTTCTGCATCAGGTAGTTCTCCTCGTTGGTACAGCGGGAAGAGGAGATCCCGGCCAGACTGTCCGGGCCAAAGGTGGTTTTGTAGTGGGTAAAGCGCTCCGCAATGTAGTCGTAGACCTCGTCCCAGGTCACTTTCTCGAAACCATCCCCGCGGCGGATCATAGGGGAATCCAGACGTTCCGGGTGGTTGTAGAACTTAAAGGCATACCGCCCTTTCAGGCAGGTGTGCCCCTGATTTACTTCGGCATCATACGGGGCAGTTATGCTTAGAATCTCCCCGCCGTTGGAGGCCACTTCCAGGTTACAGCCCACCCCGCAATACGTGCATACGGTACGCGTCATTTCGGTGGCCTGTACGGATTTGGACTGGAAGACATCCGAAATGGCAGAGGTGGGGCAGGCCTGGGAACAGGCCCCGCAGCTTACACAGTCGGAAGACATAAAATCCTGGTCCAGCCCTTTCACGATATGGGCATCAAACCCCCGCCCGGCCATGCTCAATACAAACTGCCCCTGCACCTCATCGCAGGCCCTGACGCAGCGGTAACAATTGATGCACTTACTCAGGTCCGAGGTCATATACGGGTGGGACAGGTCCTTTTCCCGATCCAGATGGGTCTCCCCCTGGGGGTATCGCACTTCCCGCACCCCTACCCGGGCGGCCACGGTCTGCAGTTCGCAATTCCCGTTTACCTCACAGGTAAGGCAGTCCAGGGGGTGGTCCGTCAGGATCAGCTCCACGATATTGCGCCGAAGCTTTTGAACGGAAGGGGTACTGGTATAGACATATTGCCCGGCCGATACCGGCGTATGGCAGGAGGCCACCGTCTTCAGGGGACCACCAGCTTTCATCCCCACTTCCACGCTGCAGACCCGGCAGGCCCCGAAGGGCTCCAGGTTGGGGGCATCGCACAAGGTCGGTACGGGGTCTTGGCCCATATGGCGGCGAATGAATGCCAGCAGGGTTTCCCCGGGTTGAACGGCGTAGGGGACATCGTTGATATAGGCGGTTTCCATAGGCTTCAGTTAAAAAAGGCGGTGAGTTCGGCTTCGAAGTGCTGCAGGATGTTGCGTACCGGCAGGGGAATCCCGCCCCCGTGGGCGCATAGGGACCCCTGCTGCAGGGTCGTGAGCAGGTCTTCAAACAGATTCCGATCCAGGGTGATTTCCCCCTCGGCGGCCTGCCGGACCATCTCATGGCCCCTTTTGGTGCCCAGGCGGCAGGGAAAGCACTTTCCGCAGCTCTCATAGGCTGCAAAATCGAGTAAATGTTCTATGTAGCGGATCATGGGGAAGCCTTCCGGAATGCTAACCACGGAGGCATGCCCCAGCAGGAATCCGGCTTCGGAAAAGGATTCAAAATCCACGGTGAGTTTCCCAAAAGCGGCCTCAGGAACCACACCGCCCAGGGGCCCGCCAATCTGCAGGGCTTTTACCGGCACCCGGAACCCCCCGCCCAGGTCTTCAATAACGGTCTTCAGGGGCGTGCCCATCTCCACTTCGTATACGCCCGGACGGTTAAAAAAGCTGTCCAGGCAGACCAGCTTGATGCCGGTAGACTGTTCAGTGCCCAGCGCTTTCCAGGCATCCGGGCCTTCACTGAGGATATAGTGCAGAGCGGCCAGGGTCTCTACGTTATTCACCACCGTGGGCTTGTTAAACAACCCCCGCTGGGCCGGATACGGCGGGCGCACCCGCACCTCCGGCCGCTGGCCTTCAATAGAGTTGATCAGGGCGGTTTCCTCCCCGCAGATGTAGGAACCCTGCGCCTGTATGATTTTAAATTCGAAATGGAAGCCGCTGCCCAGGATATCCTGCCCGGCTAAGCCCAGTTCCACGAGTTCAGCCACGGCATTTTGCACCACCTGTACCGCTTCCGGATATTCGCCCCGGATGTAGACCACCCCGTAGTGGGCCCCGGTAACATAGCCGCTCACCAGCATCCCGAAAAGCACGGTATGAGGGCGATGCTCCAGCAGGTAGCGGTCCGAGTAGGCCCCGGGGTCCCCTTCGTCCGCATTGCAAATGATAAATTTTACATCGCCAGGGGCCTGCCGGCAGAATTCGAGTTTCTGCCCCATGGGGAAACCGGCCCCGCCCCTGCCGCGAAGGCCGGAGGCCAGGATTTGGGCACCAATGTGCTCGGGCGGGCTGCCCAGCAGGTCCTTCCAGGGTTGGTAAAACGCCTGGATATCCGAAATGGGCCGGGTAAGGATGGGGGTATGGCTGGCGCCCACATGATAGCGGTCAGGCCCCGGCTGCTTTGTTCCTTTCAGGAGCTCCGGGAGGTTATCAATATCTGCCCCGGAATAATTCCTGCCGTTGTAATGGAAGGCGGCATTCTCATGACAACGGCCCAGGCAGGTCATATGCCCGATCTGTTCCGCCCCCAAATGTACAGCCAGTTTCTCGTGAACGGCCTCCTGCGTACCGGCACAGGTACATGCCGTGCCGTTACACACATAGGCCTGCTTGCCCTTATTCTCCGGTTTGAGGAAATCGTAGAAGGTGGCAGCGCCATAGGTATTGGCAGTCCCGACCAGAAAGGCATCTGCCAACCGGTCCAGTTCGGCCGGGTCGGGCGTACCCGTTTCCCGGGCCGCCCGGCCCAGTTGTTCGAAGAGGTTTTCCCGCAATCCCTTGCGGCCCAGGAGTTCACTTAGGTTTTCGGACATCAGTTGTTTTTATTTCGGTTCAGGGGCTGCCATAAGGGGGTCGGCAATACGGTGCGAATGGGAATAACAGGTAGCCCGTCCTTCCCGGCAAAAGCCCAGCAAGGTAATTCCCAGTTCCTTGGCATAATCCACTGCCAGGGAGGAAGGCGCAGATACGGCTGCCAGAAAGGGAATTCCGGCCTTAAAGGCTTTGATCACAATTTCATAAGAAATACGGCCGCTTACGGTCATGGCCCGGGCCTCTTTCAGCCTGCCATCCAGCAACAGCCTGCCCACGGCCTTGTCTACCGCATTGTGTCGCCCGATGTCTTCCCGGGCTACCATCAGGGTACCCGAGGCATCGAATACGGCGGCCGCATGCGTGCCGCCGGATTGCATAAAATCTGCCTGCCGGCGGTTCATCTGTTCAAACATCCCGGAGAAAAGGGCGGGCTGGAAGGCGGCGACTCCTTCCAGGGCAGCGCCTGTAAACCCCTGCTGGTCCAGTTCCGTCTTCCCGCAGATGCCGCAGGAGGATACCGAAAGCAGGCTGCGCGTATTGGCGTATCCCGAGCCCAGATAGGCCTCCGGGATCTCCAGGTCCACCGCCGTGATGATCCCCGCTTCGTTTTCCTTCTGCAGGGCAATCCTGGGATGGAAGCCCGTGGAATTAAGGACGGCTTCGGCGTGTAACATCCCGCGAATGAGCTCCGGATCTGCCCCCGGGGTGCGCATAGTGAGGGTAAACGCCTTGCCGTTGATGCGGATCTGAAGGGCTTCCTCTATGGTAAGGGGGTCCGACACCAGGGTCACCCCCTGCTGGTCGTATTTCATTCCCTCGTACTTCCGGACGGCCATAGGTCTTTTTTTGCCAACCGCCCCGAAGGCGATCTTCAATTAAAGATACTGGATTTTCGGTAAACCCAGCGAGGCGACTTAGGACCCTCAGGCACAATCCCTGCCAATGGGATGGGCCCTTATTCCTTAAACCACCCGGAATAGGTAACGTAGGCTTCGGCAATGCGCAGGATTTCGCCTTCTTTCAGGTCCGGGCTCACTTCCCCAATCTTCCGGGCCGGGACCCCGGCGTAGATACTGCCTTCGGGCACTTCGGTTCCCTTGGTCACCACGGCCCCGGCAGCGATGATGCTCCCGGAACCCACCACGCAATGGTCCATCACAATGCTCCCCATCCCGATGAGCACGTTGTCCCGAACGGTACATCCGTGCACGATAGCATTGTGCCCGATGGAAACATTATTCCCGATCTCCGTGGGGGCTTTCTGGTAGGTGCAGTGGATCACTGCCCCGTCCTGCACGTTCACCTGGTTGCCCATGCGGATGTAATGCACATCTCCGCGCACCACGGCATTGTACCAGATGCTGCAACGGTCGCCCATATGCACGTCGCCCAGCAGGGTGGCGTTTTCGGCTATAAAACAATCGGCTCCGATCTGCGGGGTCTTGCCCCTTACTGTTTTGATGATGGCCATAGGTTGGGTTTATTCAAAATAACTGAGGAGTTGTTTTTTACGGGAGGGGGCTACCAGGATTTCCTTGCCGCTGGCCAGTACCACGCTCCCGCCCTTACCCCTGCGGTAGCGCACCACCTCGCCCACATTCACGATGTAGCTTTTGTGCACCCGCACAAAGGGGTATTCCTGCAGGGCTTCCTCAAAGTACTTCAGGGTTTTACTCACCACAATCCGTCGTTTTTCCAGGTGGATTTCGGTATAGTTGTCGTCCGCCTTGCAATAGTGAATATCCGAGACGTCCAGCACCTCGAACCCATCCTGCTGGGGCAGGGTAATCTTGCCTTCTACCCGTTGTACCCCCTTCAGTACCCGGTCGTGCAGGCGGTCTTCCTTGCCCTTGATTTCCCGCACATACTCTACGGCGGCTACCAGGGCGTCAATGGAAATGGGCTTCATCAGGTAGTAAGCCGCATGGCTGTTCAGGGCCTCCATGGCGTATTGCTGGTAGGCCGTTACAAAGATGGTCTCGAAGGCCCGGTCCGGGAGTTGTTCCAGCAGGTCGAAGGCATTGCCAAAGGGCATTTCCACATCCAGGAAAACCAGGTCCGGCTGTTGCTCGCGGATCACGGCCACTCCCTGGGTCACATCGGCAGCCTCCCCTTTTACTGCTACTTCCGGGCAGTATTTCTCCAGGTAATTCCGGAGGATTTCCCGGCTTTGGGCCTCGTCGTCAATCAGTACTGCGCGTAATTCCATAGGCTATTTCTTTCTCAGGATAAGCACCACCCGGGTCCCGCTGCCGTCCGGTTTCCCATCATAGACCGAAACGGTAATGCGGTCGCCGTACATGCGGTTGAGGATCTCGATCCGCCTGCGGATATTGCCCATCCCTTTGGATTTCTGTTTTTTCTGGTTTTTAGTCTTCAGGGCCGCGGAGCGTTTTCGCCCCACCCCGTCGTCCGTAATACTGACCTGCAGCACCCCTTGCGAAAGGGGCTTCACCTCCAGTTCCAGCAAACCCTTTTCTGCCTTATACCGCAGTCCGTGCCAAACGGCATTCTCCAGGTAGGGTTGCAGGAGCATGGGCGGGATGGTAAAAGTATCCGGGTCTACTTCCGGGTCTACGGCAATACGGTAGTCGAATTTATCCGGGAAGCGGGTATGCTCCAGCTTCAGGTAAAGCTCCAGCAGTTCCAGCTCTTCGCTTAAGGGGATAAAGTCCTTTTCGGAATTTTCCAGGACGGTGCGCATCAGCAGGGAAAAATCGCTCAGGTAGCGGTTGGCGCTGCGTTCGTCGTTTCGCGCTATGTAATGGTTTACCGAATTCAGGGCGTTAAAGATAAAATGCGGGTTCATCTGGGTGCGCAACCCCTTCAGGGCCAACAGGTGGTTGGCCAGTTCCTTTTGCCGGTTGCTGCGGTAGTAGAAAAAGGCCGCCAGCCCGGTAAGCAGGATCCCGAAAACCAGGGAATAGATAATGAATTTCTGCCGTTTGTTGATCTCGCGGGTCAGGCGTTGTTCGGCCAGGGCCAGGTCGTATTTGCTCTGGCTTAACTGCCGTTCCTGCTCCAGGGAACTGATGCGGTTCTGCCGGCTGCTAAGCTCGCGGGTAAAGCGGGCGGCCCGGGCCAGTTCCTGTTCCTTGCGGATGTAGAGGGTATCTACCAGGGCCACGTATTGCTGGTAAAAATCCAGGGCTTTTTCAAAGTCGCCCCGGTTGCGGTAAAGCTCGGAAAGCTTCCGGGTGGCATCCTTTTGCACCACCAGGTCGCCCTGGGTGTTGGCCTCCTTCATGCTTTCGGAGAGGAAGGGGATGGCTTCTTCGTACCGGGCCTGGGCAATGTAGGCACGCCCGATCTTATAATTCAGGCCCTGGGTGGTAATGGAGTCGGAGTCGCCCTGCAACTGCTCTACGGGCAGGTCCAGCGCTTTGAGCTTTTCCAGGCTTTCCTTCCGCAGGGCAATTTCCTCGGGGTAGCGGCTGCGCTTGCTGTAGAAATCCGCCACCTTCTCGCTTTCCTGTACGGCCCGTACCGGGTTCTGGCTGGCGGCTTCCCTCAGGGAGTTATCGTAGTAGGCCTCGGCTTCCAGGGTGCGATCTGCAGCATCATAGGCATCGGCAATCTTGGAATTCAAATCCGGGACCTTGGGGGCAATCTGGTTCTTTTCGGCAATGGCCAGGGCCTGCTGGTAATAGGATACGGCCGGGGCCGTCTTACCCTGCCCGCGGTAGGCATCGCCCAGGGTTTCGTAGAGCTCCAGCCGCTGATAGGGCACCAGGCCGGTACGGCCCACCTCCCGCTCCAGCAGGGTTATGGCCTGGTCGTGGGCCCCGCTCAACACATAGGCTTTACCCAGCAATAAAAGGGTCTGGAAGGTTTCAAAAGTATCCAGGGCTTCCCGGTAGTTGGAGATAGCCAGGTCGTACTGGCGGTGGTACTGGTATACCTCGCCCAGGGTAGTCAGGGAGCGGGCCAGTTCCCTGCGGCTGCTGCGATCGCCCAGGATTTCGATGGATTGGGTAATAAAGTCCAGGCTTTTCCGGATGTCCGTCCGTTTATAGTAATTGGCCGAATCGAGCAGCTGCCGGTGCCGCTGGGACCACCCGGGTTGGTTCTTGCTGCTGCTAAAGGCTTCCGGTTCAGGATCCCCCTGCACCACGATCTTGATATCGTCCCGGCTGCGGATGCGGTAACGCACGGTCTGGATGTCGGGCCCGCGGACAATCAGCACATCCCCCTCGGCCGCGCGAATGCGGAATTCCCCCAGGGCATCGGTGCGCACTACCGGACCCCGGTCCGTACCCACCTCAATTCCGGGGATGGGGGTTTCTGAGGCCTCGGACACCACCCGCCCCTTCAGGTCGAATTCTTCCCGCATAACCGGGTCCTGCGCCCACAGGCTGCAACCGAGCATCAGGAAGGGTAACAGAAGGAGGTATCTCAGGGGCATGCCAGCGGGTTTACTTCCGATAAACATAGTCCATTTCCCTCATATTAAAAAACGCCCTGCCGCCCGAAACGGCCATTTTCCGGGCTATTCTGACGGGTTGGCTAACAGAGGGGGGCGGCAGGCTAATCCATCAGGGCCGTTGCCTCATTCCGGGTTTTTTTTCGCTAGAGCCCACCTTAAGTTGGCGGTATAATCTAAAAAAAACGCTATGATACGATCCCTCACCCTGGCCCTGATGCTGACCCTTGGGGGGCAGGTCCTCTTCCCTGCAACCGCCCCGCATGCAGAGGCACCCGAATCCAGTAAGATCCAGATTGCCCTGTTGCTGGATACCAGCAACTCCATGGATGGCCTGATCAACCAGGCCAAGGCCACGCTCTGGGATCTGGTCAATGAATTCACCTACGTCCGCTGCGGCACGGATCGGACCCCCCGCCTGGAAATTGCCCTCTATGAATACGGCAATGACAACCTGAGCGCTGGCGAAGGCTACATCCGGCAGGTACTGCCCTTCAGCAACGACCTGGATGAGGTCTCGGCCAAATTGTTTTCCCTCCAGACCCGGGGCGGGGAAGAGTATTGCGGGCAGGTCATCGGGACCGCCATGCAGCAATTGCAATGGAGCCGGAAGGCCGAAGACCTGAAAATGGTCTTCATTGCCGGAAACGAACCTTTTAACCAGGGCCGCACCCCCTATCCGTCGGTCCTGGAACAGGCCCGGGAACGGGACGTGGTGGTCAATACCATTTTTTGCGGGGACTACCAGCTGGGTATCCGCACCCTCTGGGCGGACGGGGCCCATCTGGGGGGCGGGCAATACACCGCCATAGACCACAACCAGGCTATCGTACACGTCCCTACCCCTTACGACGAAGTCATTATCCGCCTCAACCGGGGCTTGAACCAAACCTATATCGGGTATGGGAGCCGGGGCGCCGAAAAGAAGCGCGCCCAGGCCGTACAGGACGTGAATGCCATGGAAATGGAGGAAGGGGTCATGGTGGCACGTGCGGTAAGCAAGAGCTCCGGTTATTATCAGAACAGCAGCTGGGACCTGGTGGATGCCTATGCCCAGGAAAAGGTAGACCTGGAACGCCTGGAAGCCGACCAGCTCCCGGATTCGCTCCGGCACCTGCAGCCCAAAGCCCTGAAGGCCCTGCTGGAAAAACAATTGTCGCAGCGCCAGCAAATCCAGGAGGCCATCCGCCAGGCCAATGCCGACCGGGAGGCCTTCCTGAAGGCCCAGGGCGGGGAAAAATCCCCTACCCTGCAGCAAGCCTTACTGGAGGCGGTAAAAAAACAGGCCGGGGCCAAGAATTTTCATTGGATCCGATAAAACAAAGCTGGATGGTGTCGTTGGAGAGAAGTCCGGGTTGCGGGGAACCGCAGGCCGGGCTTTTCATTTAAAAGTTTTCCTTTAATAGTTGGCAGCCGGGCAGAAGCAGTCGTAGCGGTTTTCCCGGGTCGGGCCAAAATCGTACCCCAGGGTGATCTGGTGGAAACCGCCATTATCCAGGCGTATATCCCCGGACTGGTAGGAGTAGTTATAGGAGAACATAAAACGGTTCACGTTCACCCCGATAATGGGGGTAAACAATTGTAGGCGTTGCTCCCCGAACTCACCCCCGGTTAGGTACTGGGCCCCGTCAAAACTCCGGCGGTAGGAAAGCCCGCCCCAAAGGGTCCCGAAACCGGTGTCCTTATAGACCTTGGCGTTTACGTCTATGGTCTTCTCCCGTGTAAACTCCGTCATCTGCAACAGCACCGAGGGTTCCAGGCGAAGGCTGCTTTTTCCGAAAATGTAGCCTACCGAGAAAAGGTAGCGCCTCAGGTTGTCGATCACAGGTACGTTATTAGGGTCTGCCCGCCCGATGCGGTACAGTTCCCTGCGGCTTTCCAGCAAGTTCAGGATGGTAGCATGGGCATAGAATTCCATATAGGAATAGGACATCCCCAGGTCCACATTGAAATAGGTGGCGCTAATGCGCGAACCGGTAACGGCAGGGTCGGGGACCACGGAACGGAATTCGGTCTCGTCCAGGCTGCTCTGCAGAATAGTCGGGCTTAGCCCGAAACTGAGCTGGTTCAGGATACGGATATCGTCCCCGAAGGGCAGGTGGTGGGCATAGGTAAACTTCATGCCGGTCTGGGCATGGTAGCCATTGGCGTCATTGAAGAGGATCACCCCAAGCCCGCTGCGGGTCTGGGGTATGCGGTAGTGCGCATTGAGGGTCTGCATATTGGGAGCCTCCTCCACGCTAAACCACTGCTTGCGGGCCGTGAGCCGGATCTTGCCGCCCTCCCCGATGCCCGCCATGGACGGGTGCACCAGGTAATAGTTGTCCGACAGGTAGTCGAAATACACCGGGATGCCCTCCTGGGCGGCCCCGAAAAACGGGAGCCAGACAAGCAGGTAAAGGAAATTCGGGAATCGCTTCATGCGGCAGGTGTGGGGCGGTATCGTTATGGGCCTAAATATAGTGTATAACGGGAGAACCCCTATATTATTATCCCTGTGCATCCACCTAAAATGCCGTATTTTTGTACAGCAAAACCCATGCTATGAGCGAATACGTGATCACCGTCAAGACAACGAATAACCCGGCCATCCTGAAGTTCGAGGCCAACCAGCCCCTGGTGCACCAGGGCAATTATGAATACGGCAACATCGACGAGGCCAAGGATTCACCCCTGGCCCGGCAGCTCTTTTACCTGCCTTTCATCAAAACGGTATACATCTCCGGCAACTTCATTGCCATGGAGCGCTTTGACATTGTGCAGTGGGAAGACGTTAAGGATGCCGTGGCCCAGCAACTGGTGGAATACCTCAATGCCGGAGAGCCTGTGGTGAATGAACCCGAAAAGCCCTCGCGCCTGCCCGTAACCGTCTATGCGGAGGTCACGCCCAACCCGGGGGTGATGAAGTTTGTAGCCAACAAGAAGCTGGTTCCCGGGGTTTTTGAATTCAAGGACATCGACCAGGCCGCCCCCTCCCCCCTGGCCCGTAAACTCTTTGAATTTCCCTTTGTAAAGGAGGTATTTATGGACCTGAACTATATCTCGGTAACCAAATACGAGGTGGCGGAGTGGGATGCGGTTAGCATGGAACTCCGGGAGTTTATCCGGGAATACCTGGCCCAGGGCGGGGAGGTAATCTCCGAGGCGGCCTTACAGGAAACAGCCCATGCGGCCCAGGCAGGGCCCGCGGAAGACCCGAATCTGGACGAAACCTCGCGCGAGATTGTGGGGATTCTGGAAGAGTATGTGAAACCCGCCGTAGCCAGCGACGGGGGCAATATCGTTTTCCAATCCTACGAACCGGAAACCCGGCGCGTTCACGTGGTGCTGCAGGGTGCCTGCAGCGGGTGCCCCTCTTCTACCTTCACCCTGAAAAACGGCATACAGAGCATGCTGCAGAACATGATGGGCGACAAGGTATCCGAAGTGGTGGCCATTAATGGGTAATGCCCCCGAAGCGCTTGTGATTTAACCCCGGATTTCGTAACTTAATGCTGAACCATTAACATCTATGCAATATGGCAGTATTAAAAGTTATTGAAGTCCTGGCCAATTCAGACAAGAGCTGGGAAGATGCCGCGCAAAAGGCGCTGGCACAAGCCTCCAGATCCGTAGAACACATCCGCAGTGTCTACATCAACGAACAAAGCGCCACGGTAAAAGACGGCAAGATCGATCAGTACCGGGTGAACGTTAAGATCACTTTCGAAGTGAAATAACGCCCCTTGTTCCCAATATCGGAAGCGCCCCGTCGGGGGCGCTTTTTTTACCCCCCAACAGAACCCTCCTATGGAACCCCACACCCCCAATGCCCTGATCCGGGAAAGCAGCCCCTATCTGCTGCAACATGCCTACAACCCGGTACAATGGCTCCCCTGGAATGAGGAAACCCTGGCAAAGGCTCGGGCCGAAAACAAACCCCTGCTGATCAGTATAGGCTATGCCGCCTGCCACTGGTGCCATGTCATGGAACGGGAGTGCTTTGAAGAAAACGAAGTAGCCGAGGTCATGAACGCCCATTTTATCCCGGTGAAGGTAGACCGGGAAGAACGGCCGGATGTGGACCAGATCTACATGGATGCCCTGCAGATTATGACGGGTTCCGGGGGCTGGCCCCTGAACGTGGTGGCCCTGCCGGATGGAAGGCCCTTCTGGGGCGCTACTTACCTGCCCCGGGAGCAGTGGATCAGCGCCCTGGTGCAGTTGCATCGCCTGTTCCGGGACCAGCCTGAGAAGGTGGTGGGCTATGCCGCAGACCTTACGGATGCCGTACACAAGATCAATGTGCCCCTCCCGGACCCGGGTGCGCAACTGCCAAACACGGATGTCCTGGCACAATGGATTGAGGGGTGGAAAGGCCGGTTTGATCCCGAATATGGAGGATCTCGCGGCGCCCCGAAATTTATGATGCCCGTAACCCTGCGCTGCCTGCTCCACTGGGACCACCTGCATCCGGACCCGGCGGTGGAAGCCCACCTGAGGCGTTCCCTCACCCGGATGGCCCGGGGCGGTCTGTACGACCAGTTGGGTGGCGGGTTTTCCCGCTATTCGGTGGATGCCCGCTGGCATGTACCCCACTTCGAGAAAATGCTATACGATAACGCCCAACTTATGACGCTCTACAGCGAGGCCTACGCCCGCTACGGCGATCCCTATTACCGGGAGGTGGTGGCCGGCACCCTGGAATTTGTACAGGCCTCCCTCAAGGCGCCGGAAGGCGGATATTACGCCTCCCTGGATGCGGACAGCGAAGACCCGGAGGGTCGCCTGACTGAAGGGGCCTTCTACCGGTGGCGCTTAGACGAATTACAGGAAGTGCTGGGCGGGGATTATGCCCTCTTTGAGCGGGTCTTCCACCTGGGGGCCGAGGGGCACTGGGAAGACGGATATTACGTGCTGATGCGCACCGGGGCCGACGCAGAAAGCCTGGGAATGGATTCCGATGTCTTTCAAACCTGGCTGGAGCGCTGCCGCAAAGTCCTGCTGGCCCGGAGGGAAGAGCGACCGGCACCCCGACTGGACCACAAGGTACTGCTCTCCTGGAACGGGCTGCTGCTGAGCGGCCTTTGTGATACATGGCGCTATGGCCAATTGGAAGGCGCACGTACCGCAGCCCTGGAGCTGGGGACTTTCCTGAGCGGGCAAATGGACACCGAGGGCCGCCTGCCCCACGGCGTGTCTGAAGGCCACCCGAAGGGCAACGGATTTCTGGAAGATTACGCCGCGGTTGCCGAAGGCTTTATCCGGCTTTTCGGGATTACCGGAAACCCACATTGGATGGAGCGGGCCAGGAACCTGGCTGCCTATGTGGAAACCCACTTCAGCGAATCCGGACAGGCCCTTTTCTATTTCAATTCCGGGCAGGACGCCCCCCTGATCCGGCGCACCCTGGAGGTAGCAGACAATGTGATTCCCGCCTCCAACTCCATTATGGCAGAAAACCTCTTTGTGCTGGGGCACTTCTACGGAAATGCCGGGCAGATCCGACGGGCGGCAGAAATGCTTGCAGCCATCGGGCCGTCTATGGAGCGATACAGCGGGCAACACGCCAACTGGCTGCGGCTGGCCCTGAAACGGGAAGCCCCCTTCCGGGAACTGGCTATTTGCGGCCCTGAAGCCTTAGGCTGGGTGGCGGAAATCGGGTTGCAGTACCTCCCCCAGGTATTTCTGGCCGGGTGCGAAGAAGCCTCTGACCTACCCCTGTTCCGGGAGCGGTACCGCCCCGGAAAAACCCGGGCCTACCTCTGCCAGGGTGGGGCCTGCCAGCAACCTGAAACTACCCTTGAAGGGGCCATCCAGGCCGTATCTTAACGATTTTTAACCCGCTATTTTTGGGCTTTGTATGTAATTTTGTTATCGTTTAAAAAACCATACACTTTTATGTTCGACCAGTTTAAAGCACAAATAGACGAATCCCAAAATTACGTGGACGATTTCCTGGATTGGTTCTGGGCCTTTCTGCCCCACCTGATTACCGCCGCCATTATCCTGGTGGTGGGGCTGTGGCTGATCCGCATCATCAACAAATGGGTGCACCGCTTTTTCCAGAAAAAGGATTATGACGAAGCCCTGGAAACCTTCCTGCAAAGCTTTATCCGCATAGGCCTGAAACTGCTCCTCTTTGTGCTGGTCATCACCCAATTGGGCGTAAAATCCTCTTCCCTGGTAGCCATGGTGGGTGCGGCCGGCCTGGCCGTGGGCCTGGCCCTGCAGGGTTCCCTCTCCAATTTTGCAGGCGGGGTGCTGATCCTGATTTTCAAACCGTTCCGGGTGGGCGATTTTATTTCCGCCCAGGGTATTGACGGCACCGTTAAGGAAATTTCCATCTTCACCACCAAGCTCAACACCTTTGGCAATCAGGTGGCCATCCTGCCCAACGGGAAACTCTCCAATGAAAACATCGTAAACTACAATGCCGAGCAAACCCGGCGCGATAAGATTGACGTGGGCATTGGTTACAGCTCCGATATCCGCAAAGCCAAGGAAATCCTGCTGGAGATCTGCAGCGAAGACGCACGAATCCTGACAGAACCCGCCCCTGAGGTCTACGTAGGTAATCTGGCCGATAGTGCCGTAGAACTGAGCCTGCGATTCTGGGCGAAAAATGAAGATTTCTGGGGGGCGCATTTCCAGGTACTCGAAACGCTGAAAGCGCGCTTTGATGCCGCAGGCATTGAGATTCCCTTTCCGCAGCGGCAGATCCACATGGCCCAACCCGCCGGGAAATAATTGCCCATGTCCTTGAAATGTAGTATCTTATAGGTTAAAATGAAGCAGATGAAAAGAGGAATTCTACCCCTGGCCCTACTCATGTGTGCCTGGGCGGGGGCACAATACAACGGCAACAAGGAGATGCGCCACCACGGCATGCTCCACATTGTGGAATACGAACTCCCGGTAAACGGCAGTCCGTACGTAGATGAGGTCTATAAAAAAGGGACCATTACCATTGACAACGCCAAGGGCACCCTGGAGGAGGAAAAACTGATGCGCTTTAACGCCTTTACCGGAGACATGGAATACATGGCCGACGGCAAGTCCAGGTCCCTGCTGAGAAGGGAAAACATCCATGTAGTGCTGGATGGCCTCCATTACGAGGTGCACCCGTACCGCATGAAGGACGAAGTCTTCCGCGCCTTCTTTAACCCGCTTAACCCCGGGGAAAAGGTAGTGCTGTACCAGCGGCCGCTAAAGCATTTTCGCAAACCCAAAATGCCGGAGCACGGCTATGAAGATGCCCGGGACCCGGAGTACTTTGATGCCTCTACCTATTACCTGCGCATAGACGGGGCCCCCATGGTAGAAGTTAAACTGACCAAAAGGGATTTACTGGATCACCTGGAAGCCCACAGGGGGGAATTGGTAACCTATATTCGGGAGAACGACCTGAACCTGCGCAAGCTGGCTGATGCCGTAGCCCTGGTCCGGTACTTCAATACCCTGGAAGCCCTGCCTTAATTTTTCCGTACCCCGGGAATAAAGTCCTTGAGGTAAAAGGGCTCAAAGTAGGCCACATCCTCAAACGCCCCGGCCCTAAACCGCTCATAGGCCATAGGCCCCATAAAGCGGGCATCCGGTAATATGTCCGGGTGCCGAACAAAAACGGGATCCGGCAGGACTTCCGCGGTTTTGGCGGCCCCGCTGCCCAGCAGGTGGATGGCAGGTTGGTCCCGGTACTGGGCAAACGAATCTGCCGACAACACCTCTGCCCGGGTTTCCCGCAAGGGTTGACCGTCCGCATTGAAGATGGCGCTGTATACCTCCATGCGGCGCGCATCCAGCATGGGAACCAAGATCCCCTCTTTAACCTCCAGCCCCCGGGCCATAATTTCCAGGGTGGAGAGGGCAATCAGGGGGATGTCCTGAGCAAAACAGAGGCCCTTGGCTGCCGAAACCCCAATGCGCAACCCGGTATAAGAACCCGGGCCTTTCCCTACGGCCACTGCATCCAGCCCTTCCGGGCCCAGGCCCGCTTCGGCCAAAACGGCCGCAATAAAGCTGTGTAACTCCTCCCCGTGGGTATACGCATCGGTGCGGTCTTCCCTCAGGGCGATCAATGCCTCCCCCTGGAAAAGGGCCACCGAACAGTTCGTGGATGCGGTTTCAATATTGAGGATGCAGGCCATGGCGCAAAGATAAAAAACCCGCCTTGGCAATGCACAGGCGGGTTTGTTCTTTTACGGGGTAAACCCCGGCCTAGTTTATAGAAATGGGCAGTCCGAAGTAGAATTCCAACACTTTGATCCGGAAAATGTAGGCGTATTTGGAGCGGATCACCTCGGCCTGGGCACTGTCCAGCCGCGCCTGGGCCTGTCCGAAGTCGAAGGCATTCATCAGCCCTACCTCGTAGCGCTCTTTGGCATAGTCGTAGGCGGTACGCCGGGCTTCAAGGGTTTTCTGGGCAGACTCATACGTAGTGGCGGCATTGGATACGTCCGCATAAACCGTATTGATGGTAGATTCCAGAGCGAGTTTGTCCTGTTCCAGCTGGATCTCGGCCTTTTTAACATCGATCTGCCGGCGCTTTACATTATTGCGGGTGGCAAAGCCATTAAAGATGGGGATGTTCACCTGGGCCCCGTAGGAGATCCCGTCGTTAAGCCACAGCTGGTCCGCAAAACTAACCTCACCCCCGGTAAGCGGGTCGCGGGTCTGGTCGGAGTACCGGGTGTTGTAGTTAAAGAAGGCCCCCAACGTAGGGAAGTAAGCCCCCTTGGCAATCTGCAGGTCTTTCTGGGCCAGATCCACCCCGGTTTCGGAGAGTTTGATGTCGTTGCGGAAGCCTACCGCCTTGTCGAAAATGACCTTAGGGCTGTATTGCAGGATATCCGAAGCAGGGATGTCGTAATCCACGGTCACCACATCAAAATTGTCATAATCGGTAATCTGCAACAGCTGGGCCAGGGAAATACGCGAGAGCATCACCTGGTTGCGGGCATTGACAATTTGCTGCTCCTGCCCGGCCGCCGTGGCCTGCACCTCCAACAGGTCGCCCCGGGGCAGTACGCCGGCTTCCACCTGTTGCTCGGTCCGTTGCAGATCCTGCTGGGTAACCAGGTACTGGGCCTCCAGGGCCTTCAGGGTCTCCTTATTGGAAAGGATCTGTAAAAAGGCCGTGGCCACATTGATGCGGATATCGTCCTTCAGGTTGTCGATGCGGTACTGGTTGGCCAGCACATTAATACGGGCACGTTGTATGCGGTACACATTGCGCAACCCGTCAAAGAGGTTCATGGTGGAGGTAGCGTTCCCCGTGGCCGTGATAATGGTAGTCGTTACCGGGGCATTGGTGGTGGGGTCGAAGGTCAGACCCGTGTTACCGCCGGTACGCAACTGGGCATTCAGGTCCGGGAGCAGCGCATTGACCGCATCGGACTCGTCCAGCAAAATGCTCTCAAAGTCCAGTTCCATTTGCTGGATGGTCAGGTTGTTCTCCACGGCGTAGGCCACACATTCCTCCAGGGTCCATTGGCGTACCTGGGCCCCCAGGGAGGCTATGGCCAGCAGGTTTACAGCAAGTAGTATTCGAAATTTCATGATGCGTTTTTTGATGAATTCAAGTCGTTTTGGCTGGTCTTGGTTTTTGCCTTCTTAGCTTTCGGCTTCGTCTTCATTTTCGGTACCGCGCTTGATCGGCTCGGTCTTGTTCCAAACCTTTACGTTGTCTTCCATGGAGAGGCCGGAAAGGATCTCTACGTTTACGCCGTCTGAAATACCGATTTCGATCTCACGACGTTCGAACTTCTGATCGCCGGTGGACACTTCCACATAGGGTTTGTCGGTTTCCTTATCGAATTGGAGCAGGGCTTCGGGGATCACCATTACGCTGTCCCGCTTCTCCAGGGTCAGGGAGGCGTTGGCGCTGTAGCCGGCGCGGATCATTACGGTATCGCTTACCTGCACGTCTCCTTCAATTTTAAACTGTACGGCTCCGGCTTCCTCGATCCCCTTGGGCGCAATAAAGCGGAGGGTCGCATCGAATTTCTGGTCTTCCAGGGCACCCAGGCTAATTTCCAGGGGCATGCCGATGCGTAGTTTTCCAACCTCGCCCTCGTCTACCTGGCCTTCAAAGATCATCTTATTCAGGTCGGCAATGGTGGCAATGGTAGTCCCGTCGTTAAAGTTGTTGGACTGGATTACCTGGTCGCCTTCTTCTACCGGAATCTCCAGGATGGTCCCGTTTACCGTGGCGCGAATGTTGGTGTTGGCGCTGGAAGAGCCCCCGGCCGAACCTTTCAGGATAATCTGGTAATCTGCACGGGAGTTATCCAGTTCTTGCCGGGCCTGGTCGTACCGGAGTTGTTGGTTGTTGAACTCCTGGTCGGAGATCACCCCCCGGTCGTGCAGGGTCTTGTTCCGGTCGAATTCCATCTGGGCATTGTTCAGGGCAATTTCGGCATTTCGCACCCGGCCGCGGGCCTGGTTCAGGGCCTGTTCGTTGGGTACTACCTTGATCACGGCAATCAGGTCGCCGGCGCGGACGTCGTCCCCTTCCTTCATATAAATCTTGTCGATAATCCCTGAAATCTGTGGCTTGATTTCCACTTCATCCTCGGGGACCACTTTTCCGGTAGCCACCGTTTTCTGCTCGATATTCGAGGTAAAGGGGGTCTGGGTTTCGTAGGTAACGGCGGATTTGCTGTTGGTCTTGATGAAATAGGTAGCGGCCCACAGGGCTCCGATCACCAGGATTCCGATTAATCCGTATTTGACAAACTTGTTCATCGCAGTAGTTGGTATTAGTAGTTTCTTTTACGTTCTTATTCTTCGCGCAACGCGTCTATGGGTTTAATGCTTACCGCCCGCTGGGCCGGAATCATCCCGATCAGGGTCCCCAGGACAACCATTACCAGCAGGGCGCCCACCACCAGAGGGATGGGGACCGTGGGGTTGGTATAGGGGAAATCTGTGGTATCCGCCGTCAGGCGGTTGATGATGCTGAGTACGCCGGCTCCTAATACAATTCCGATAACCCCGGCAATCATGGTCAGGAAGACGGATTCCAGGATGATCAGGGTACGTACCTCCCCCGGGGTAGCCCCAAGGGCACGACGGATACCGAGTTCCTTGGTCCGTTCTTTTACCGAAATCAAAAGGATGTTCCCGATGCCGATCACCCCGGCCAGGATGGTGGCCAGCCCCACAATGAGGGACAGGAAGGTAATCCCCTGGGCAAAGCCCATGATGCGGCCAAAAATCTGGCCCAGGTTAAAGGAGCCAATGGCGCGTTCGTCGTCCGGGTGCACCCGGTGAATACTTTTCAGCACCCGTTTTACATCCTGCTCCACCTGTACCACATCTGCATCGTCGTAGGCGGCAATGGTAAAGAACTGGGCAGAATCCCCGGTATTGTACAGTTTTTTAAAGGTGTTGAAAGGAATGAAAATATCCCCATCCGAACCAAAGGGGGTGGTTTGGGAGAATTTATGCACCCCGATCACCTGAAAGTATACGTTGTCGATCCGGACGTAAGACCCCACGGGCTCCTCGTCCTTCTCGAAGAGTTCCTGCTGTACGCGCTCGCCAATCACACAGACCTTGCGGGCACCTTCCATATCTTCCTCGTTAATGAAGCGGCCGCCCTTATAGATCTTCTGGGTGGCCATCTTGGCAATTTCCGGGTAATACCCATACACGGGGTAAGATCCGGATTTCAGGCCCCGTATCCCCTGGGCTGCGGCCCCGCCAAAGACCCCCTTGGTGTTGATGGGGGCAATGTATTGGATATCCGGGATGCGGTTGCGCAGGGTTTCGGCGTCGCCCACCTTCAGGGGGACCGCCCGCCCGATCTTGTACCCCCCATAGGGAATGCTGGTGCGGTTGGTCCAGGCCCAGAGGCTGTTTTTGGCCACGGTTTCGAAGTTGCGCTCAAAACCATTGTCCAGCCCCTTAGCGGCCCCGGCCAGGGCAATGTAGATAAAGATGCCCCAGAGCACCCCGATTACCGTGATAATGGTACGGGTCTTATTCTTTCCGATGGAACCGAAAATCTCCTGCCAGGTATTTTTGTCGAATAGCAATCGCATCTTACTCGTCTCTTAGGGCTACAATGGGTTTAATCCGTGCCGCCCGCCGTGCTGGCACATATCCCGCAATGCCGCCAAACACGATCAGGACCACGGTGGCAAACACGGCCACCCCGGTGCTGATGTAGGGGTTGGTGATAAAATAATCCTCCGAAAGGTTGTCGCCCAAAGAGCGCAACAGGCCAATCCCGATAAGCATGCCGGTAAAGCCGGAAATGGTGGTAATAAATACGGACTCCAGCAATATGGTGCTGATCACGTTGCGCGGAGTGGCGCCAATAGCTTTGCGGATCCCGATCTCCTTGGTCCGCTCCTTCACCACGTATACCATAATGTTACTAATCCCGATAATACCGGCAATAATGGTCCCGAAGGCCACTACGGTAACGATGAGTTGGAGGGCACCCGCAAAATCCTGGTTCTGTTTGAGCTGGTCCGTTACGTTGCGGATAAACAGGGCATTGCGGTCCTCCGGGTTAATGAATTTCTTGTCCTTGAAGAAGCGTTCCAGGTTGCGCTCCAGGGCCATGGCCCCGGTATACCCCAGCTGGGGTTTAAACTGCACCACAATCTGCTGCACCTTGTCCGTGTTCTTTTCAATAAGCTGGCGGGTGGTATAGGGAATATAGATCTGCCGCTCCTCGTTGTCGCCGCCTTCGTCCTGAAACACCCCAATAACCTTAAAGACGCTGCCCCCTAGGTCGATGAATTCCCCGATGGCATTCCCAGAGCCGAAAAGATCGATTTCCACCAGGCGGCCAATGACGGCATTACGGGTTTTCTCCTCGATATCGCGCTGGTTCAGGTAGCGCCCCTTCATCATAATGGTCTTCTCGGCAAACTGTTGCCCCCAGTCTACCCCGATGGTGGTGTAGTTGTTGGACTCCTGCTTGTATTTCACCAGGGCCGAGCGGCGGATGATGGGCGAAACGTGTTCCACGAACATGTCAAAATCCTTTTCGATGTCCTCCAGGTCCGAGTTTTCAAATTCGATGGTGCGGTTGGACTTATATCCCTTGTACGGCATGGAGGTGCGCCCCGGGAAGAGGTAGAGCACGTTGGTGGCATCCTGGGAAAAGAACTTGTCGAAGGTATTGATGAGCCCGTTGCCCATCCCGTAAAGGGTAATAAAAATCAGGATCCCCAGGGACACGGTAAAGCCCGAAAGGAAGGTCCGGAGCTTGTTTTTCCGGAGGGTGGTAAAGATTTCCCGCCAAGTATCCCTACTGAACATATTCGGAAGCTCTTACCTGCTTAATTTTCTTGTCTTCCACAATCACCCCGTCCCGCAGGTGGATGATGCGTTTGCACATATGGGCAATATCTTCCTCGTGGGTGACCACCAGGATGGTGTTCCCCCTGTCGTTGATCTGCTGGATCAGATCCATCACTTCATAGGAGGTGGTACTGTCCAGGGCCCCGGTAGGTTCGTCCGCCAGCAACACCTTGGGTTCTGCCGCCATGGCGCGGGCAATGGCCACCCGTTGCTTCTGCCCCCCGGAGAGTTCGCTGGGCAGGTGGTGGGCCCACTCCTTCAGGCCAACCTGGTCCAGGTATTTCAGGGCTTTGGCCTCCCGCTCCTTCCGGCTCACCTTCTGGTAATACAGGGGCAGGGCCACATTTTCCATGGCCGTTTTATAGTTGATCAGGTTAAAGGACTGAAAGACAAACCCCAGAAATTTGTTGCGGTAACGGGCTGCCTTGGTCTCACTCAGGTTCTCGATCCTTACCCCGTCCAGGATATACTGCCCGCTGTCTGCCTCGTCCAGCATGCCCAGGATATTCAGCAGGGTGGATTTCCCGGAACCGGAGGAACCCATAATGGCCACCAGTTCCCCTTCTTCCGCCTTAAAATTGATCCCTTTGAGCACATGCAGGGAGTTGCTCCCCATCTTGTAGGACTTGTGCAAATCTTTGATTTCAATCATGGTTGGTCTTTTCTGTTGGGCCGAACACCTGGTTAGACCGCGAAATTGCGCTTTTGTTACAGGGCCCGGTCTAAATTTTATGTTAAAGCTTAACGACCCGCTTCCGAGGGTACCAGTGCATTCCAGACCTTGATGGCCTCCCCTTCCTGCACCCCGGCCTTTACCTCCACGTAGATGCCGTCCGAGATCCCGAGTTCCAGGTCCCGGCGCTCAAATTGCTGGGGGGCCGTTTCCACTTCTACAAAGGGCTGTTTGGTATCCGCGTCGAACTGTACCAGGGCTTCTTTCAGGGCCAGGACGCTGTCCGCCCGCCCCAGGATGATGGAAGCATTGGCGGACAGCCCGGCGCGGATAAACACACTGTCTTGCTTTTTCAGGGTCCCTTTGATCTCGAACTGTATGGCCCCGTTCTCTTCATTGCCCTTGGGGGCGATGTAATCCAGTACGGCATCGAAGACCTGGTCTTCAATAGCCCCCACGGTAATCTCCAGGGGAAGGTCCTCGCGGATCTTACCCACTTCGGACTCGTCTACCTTCCCTTCAAAAATCATCTTGTCGATGTCCGCAATGGCGGCAATGGTGGTGCCTTCGTTAAAGGTGTTGGCTTCGATCACCTGGTTGCCCACTTCCACAGGCACCTCCAGGACCATCCCGCTCACGGTGGCGCGGATCATGGTATTGGCCGCACTGCTCAGGCCGCTGGTAGTCCCGGTACGCACAATGTCGTACCGTTTGTTGGCAGCCGAATACGCCTGCCGCGCCTGGTCGTGGCTTACCTGGGCCCGTTCCAGGTCTACCTGGGAAATCACCCCTTTGCGGAACAGGTTTTGCTGGCGCTCCAGATTGCGGCGCTGGTCGTCCAGGGTAATCTGGGTATCGGCAATAGCGTTCTTGGCGTCGTTCAGGGCACTCAGGTTGGGAACCACCTTGAGTTTGGCCAGCAGGTCGCCGGCCTGGACAAAATCGCCCCCTTCCACGTAGATCTCCTCGATCACCCCGGAAATGTTGGGCTTAATCAGGACTTCCTCCAGGGGGAGGATGCTGCCCGTAGCCACAGTTTTACGAACAATATTCTGGCGCGTGGGGGTCTCGGTCTGGTAGACCACCGGGTCTTCTGCGTTCTTTTGGTACAGGTAGTACATGGACCCGCCAAAGGTGATCAGGATGATGGCCAGGATCAGGATGGTTACGGATTTTTTCATGGCAGTACGTCAGTTTGTAACTTGTTTTTTTTAACAGATAAATTTTTATTCGGTACGCAAGGCGTCTATCGGTTTAACGCGGATGGCACTCTGGGCGGGGATAAAGCCCGCCAGCAGGCCGGAAACCACCAGGATACCCAGGGCGCCCGAAACTACGGCCAGGCTCACGCTGGGGCTGGTAAACATATCCACAGGGCCGCTGGCATCCAGCAGGGCATTCACCCCATAGATAAACAGGGCGCCCATGGCAATGCCGGCCATCCCGGAAATAATGGTCAGGAAAAGGGATTCCATGAGCACCTGCTTGCGGATGCTCCAGGGTTGTTCCCCTAAAGCGCGGCGGATACCGATTTCCTTGGTGCGTTCCTTCACCACAATCAGCATGATATTGCTCACGCCGATAATGCCGGAAAGCAGCACCAGAATGCCGACGAAATAGGCGATAAACCGCATGGCGCCAAAGAGGCTCTCCACCCGGTTATACTGTTCGTACAGGTCAAAATACCCGATGGCCCGCTGGTCGTCCGGGTGCACCTTATGCTTGTCTTTCAGGGTGGAGACAATCCGCTCCTTCAGGGAGGTGATGGAGGTCCCGTCCTTAGCCGTTATGGCCATCCACCCCACATTGTCCGCCCGGTTAAAGGCCTGAGAAAAGGAGGTGAAGGGGACAAAAATCTGCTTCTGCCCTTCTTCCCCATCGCCCCCGTTGGATTTCTTCTTGTAGGTGCCCACCACCATAAAGTTGACTCCCTGCACCTTGATGTAGGTCCCCAGCACGGCTTCCCCGGCATCGTAGAGTTCGCTTACCACCCCTTCGCCGATTACCGCTACTTTGCGCTTCTCGCGGATGTCGTTGTGGTTGATAAAGCGGCCACCGGTAATCCCCATGGGGTCCTGGTTTATGATCTCCGGGTAGTCCCCGTAAATATTGTAGGCCCCGGTCTTGATGCCGCGCACCACATTGTTGCCGCCCCGAAAGCCACCCAGCTGGTTGCGGGGGGAGATAAACCGGAGCTGGGGGTACTGGGAGGCCAACAATTCCCGGTCCGCTACCTTAAAACTGAAATCCCGGTCCTTGGGCAGGCCCTTATAGGCCTTGGTGGTACGGCGGGTCCAGATAAACATGGTGTTGGTGGCAATGTCGCCAAAGTCTGCCTTAATGCCATTCTCCAGGCCCTTCCCTGCCGCCAGCAGGATTATCAGGATCAGGATGCCCCAAAAAACCCCGAAGGCCGTCAGGACGGTTCGGAACCAGTTTGCGGTGAGCACCTCGATAATTTCTTTCCAGCGGTCCTTGTTAAACATAGCGCAGCAGCTTTATTCGTCCCTCAGGGCATTGATGACCCGGATGTTCGCAGCCCGCCATGCGGGAAAAAAGCCGGCTACCGTGCCAGCCAGAATCAGGACGCCTACCGTAGTCAGGGCCACATTCAGGTTCACCGATGGGTTCATGATGTAATCTACCTCTACATGGGGCCCTACCAGTTCCAGCAGGCCCATACTGAAGATCAGGCCGGCAAATCCCGAAAAGGCCGTAACAAAGATGGCTTCGTGAAGGATCATCCCCACAATGGACCAGGGCTTGGCCCCCAGGGCCTTGCGGATACCGATTTCCCGGGTGCGTTCCTTGACCACAATCAGCATGATATTGCTTACCCCCACTACCCCGGCAATGATGGTACACACCCCTACAAACCAGAAAAAGAGCTTGATGTTATTGGTCAGGCTGTAATACCGCTTGGCCTCTTCCATGGCGCTCCATACCTGGATGGCGCTTGTGTCGTCCGGGGCCACCGTATGCACCTGCTGCAGATACTGCCGCAACTGGTCTTTAAAGGCAATGGCCTGGGCCACAGCCTGGTCGAAGGTTTCGGCCGGCGGCAGGGTGTAGGCCAGGTTATTGAGGCGGTCGCCCCCGTTAAAGACTTTCTGAGCAGTCTTTAATGGAATATACAGTCGCTCTTCCTCCCGGTCTTCCTGTTCTTTATACACCCCGATCACCTTAAAGGGGATACCGGAGAATTCCACAAATTCCCCTATGGGGGTATCCAAATCGCCAAAGACATCCTTTCTAATCTTCTCGCCGATCACCACCACCTTAGCCGTTTGTTGGTGGTCCGCAGCGTTGAGGAAGCGGCCCTGGGTCATATGGGCGTTCTCGATAAACTGGAAATCCGCATCCACGCCCTGTACGCCGTACACCAGGGCTTCGTTCCCATAGGTTACGGATACCCCGCCCACAAAAATGCGGGGGCTTTCATATTCGATGCGATCGCGGTTGCCCTGGCTCCAGTGGTCAAAATTCTCGTTGCGTAACTGTATGCGGCGCCCGGGGTTCAGGCCCTTGAATTCCTTGGTTGTGGTGCCGGGCCAGACCCAGACGGAAGTGGAGGCGTCCTGTTCAAACTCGTGGGCAATCCCGTTGCGCATACCTTGCCCGAACCCCAGCAGGATTACCAGGATAAAGATACCGGAGGCCACAGAGAGCCCGGTAAGAAAGGTGCGCAGTTTGTTCTTTCGAAGGGTATCGAAGATTTCCTGCCAACGTTCCAGGTCGAACATGGGTTGGTCTATTGATTGATGAACAGCCAGACGGCTTACCTAGTAGACGGCCCGGGGCAGGAATTGTTACAGTAAAGCGGCAGAAAAATCCCAGGAGATCAGGATTTTAATTTGCGGTAGACCAGGAAAATGATGGCCCCCACCAGGACGTAGGGAATCGCCATCAGGTAAATGATGCCGTTGTTGATGCCTTCGGCTACCCCGTTGTCTCCCCCGCTTTCCAGTACGGCACGGCACATGGCACATTGGCCGTAAATGGCCGGGGCGGCCAGGAGCAATAGCAGAAAAAAGACGGCTTTCTTCATCTTCAATACGGATAATACGGGGCAATCATCAGGTATACCACCACCCCGGTTACGGCTACGTACAGCCAGATGGGAAAGGTAACCCGGGCCAGTTTCCGGTGTCCTTTAAAATCCCCCAGGTAGGCCTTGGCATAGGTACGCAGCACCAATGGGATTACGGCAATGGACAACAGGATGTGGCTGATCAAAATGGCGTAATACAGGATGCGCACCGCACCCGTGCCCCCAAAGGGCGTAGACTCCGAGGTCATGTGGTAGGCTACGTACATCACCAGAAACAACAGGGAGAGGACAATGCAGGTTACCATCAGCTTCTGGTGGGTGGCCCGCTTGCCCTGGCGGATGGCCCAGAGGGCAGCCAGCAGCAGTACGGCCGTAAGGGCATTGATGCCGGCGTAGATGGGCGGCAGGAAGCCCAGGGGTTCCGCCCCGGGGATTTTAATGCCAAAGAGGATGGCCACCACCACGGGGATCGCGATGGAAACAATCCAGATCCAACGGTTAAATTGACGCTCTTTTTGGGTAGTTTCAGGGCTCATAGGGTTCTTCCAGTAATTTTTCAATATCGGCTTTCAGCAGGCTGATTTGTTCGGTTTCGCCTGCCGCATTGGCCCCCTGGGCCTGGGTAATGGTGCCCCGGTAGTACACAATGGGGTTCCCGTATTCGTCCTTGCGGGAGCGGATATAGCCGTTTTTGTCGATCAGGGCAAAAAGCCCGGAATGCTCAAAGCCACCCGGCACATCCGGCATCTCGGCGGCAAAAATGTTGTATCCGGCATTGGCCAGCTCGTAAATACTGTCCCGCTCCCCGGTGAGCAGGTGCCAGTCCATATCCGTAATGCCATACCGCTCCGCATAGGCCTTAAGCACGCCTGGGGTATCGTAGCGGGGGTTGATCGTAAAGGAGGCCACCCCAAAGTCTTCTTTGTCTGCAAAGGTCTCCTGCAGATCCAGGAGGTTCTGGGTCATTACCGGGCAAATGGTGGGGCAGGTGGTAAAGAAGAACTCCGCCACATAGACCTTTCCGCGGTAATCGGCATCGGTAATAAGCAGGCTGTCCTGGTTCAGCAAGGCAAAGGAAGGGGCCTTCCGGCGCTCGCCATTCAGGGTAATGTACTCCAGGGGGCCTGCCTCCGTACTGATCCGGTCGTGTTGCACCACTGCCCCTGCCTGGAATCGCTCCAGGATTTCAGGTACGAAGATGATCCCGAAAACCAGGATAACGGCTCCGATCCAGATGTAGTGGTATTTTCCTTGCTTTGCCATAGGTATGCTTCAGGCGGGCCTTAGCGGGTCTCCGACTGGTTCTTTTTCAGTGCCAGGCGGTATTCGGCCAGGATGATTTTGACATCGTCCTTCATCTTGTTATTCAGGTCTGCCACCGAGGTGGCGTCGAACCCGTATTTCAACCCTTCGTCTTCGTCCTGGGAGCGCCCGCGCAGGTTCGCATCCTTGTCCACGATAAATACGTAAGGCGTGGCCCCGGATTGATCCAATTCCAGGTCTGTTCCCAGGGAGGCAAAAAAAGCCCGGATTTCCGGCAGCTCTCCGTAAACGAATTCCCAGCCCCTAAGGTCCGTAAACCCACCCAGTTCCTTTTTCAGTTCCGCAACCTGGGCTTCTGCCCCCTTGCGGACCACCATCAGTACCTGGAAGTCCCGAAATTCGTAAAAGGGTTTATAGATCTTCTGGTTCAGGTTAAAGGCATGGCCCTTCTTGGTATCTACCTCCGAACCCAGAAAGCCAAGGATGGTGATGCGTCCCTGCAATTCCCCTCCGCCTTCAAAGGCTTCCAGGGTGCCGACCGGACCCGATAAAACGGGCAGGCGGCCAAAATTGGTTACCCCGGAGGCAAAAAACAAATACACCACCAGGGGCAATACAAACAGAACAATAAGGACCAGAGTCTTTTTCATAGCCTATAGGGGTACAAAAATAAAAAAAGACGGCCGTAGGACCGTCTTGTAATGGGGTTAAATTTCCGTTAGAAATTCCAGCTGATGTAGGCGTCCTTCCAAACGTTATAGATATAATCCGCCTCAAAGAGCAGGATAAAAACCAGATAGCTCACCAGGAAAATCGGGGTCCATACAATAGCCCTGCGCAGGGAGGCCTTCTCGTCCCGCAGGTGCATGAAATCCCAGGCAATATAATAGGCCTTCACCAGGGTCAGGATGATAAAGATCCAGTTCAGGATTTTCATCCCGATAAAGGTATTGTGGGTCAGGATAGCCGGCTTGGTGATCCCCAATGCCACTTCTATCGCCGTAACGATGGACAGGAACACCAGTACCCCCCAGATCTTTTGGGTGTTGGACTTGAATTTGAGCAGGCCTCTGAAAATCTCGAGTTTATGATCGTGTGCCATGAATCTGTACTGTTATCGCTTTAGATGGATTAAACCAGGTAGAAAAAGGTGAATACGAAGACCCATACCAGGTCTACAAAGTGCCAGTAGAGCCCTACTTTCTCGACCATTTCATAATGCCCCCGGCGCTCGTAAGTACCCAGGATCACATTGAAGAAAATGATGATGTTGATCACCACCCCGGAGAACACGTGGAACCCGTGGAACCCGGTGATGAAGAAGAAGAAGTCTGCAAAGAGGCGGCTGCCGTATTCGTTGCGGATCAGGTTGGCGCCTTCCACCACCAGGCGGGCGTCCTTGATTTTTTCCAGGGTTTGCTCCCGGTTCAGGACCGTTTTATGCCCGTCTTCATTCAATTGCTCAGTGCGGATCAGGATGTTCGGGTTGGCGCGCAGACCTTCGGCCACTTCCTCCACAGAGTAGGTGGGCAGGCTGCCTTCGGACTCAAACCAAATCCCATTGCGGGATTCCTGACGCTCCCGGGTTTCGGGCAGAGTGGCCGCAAAATCGGCCAGGGCAGCGCGTTCGCCGGTATCTGCCTTCACAAATTGCAGGATACGGCCGCCACGGGTTTCCACCGCGCCGTAATCACCACGGATAAAGGTAGCCCATTCCCAGGCTTGGGACCCGACGAAGATAGCCCCTCCGATAATGGTGAGGAACATGTAGATAATCACCCGGTTTTTCATCATGCGGTGACCCGCATCCACAGCCAGTACCATGGTCACAGAAGACATGATCAGGATAAAGGTCATAAAGGCCACATAGTACATGGGGAAGTTCCCGTGGAAAAACGGGACGTGGGTGAATACCTCATCGGCAATCGGCCAGGTTTCGATGAATTTGAATCGGGAAAAGCCGTAAGAAGCGAGAAAGCCCGAGAAGGTAAGTGCATCGGAAACGATGAAAAACCACATCATCATTTTGCCGTAGCTGGCGCCGAGCGGGCGGTTTCCACCCCCCCAAACGCTGCCTTCCGTGCCGGTCGTTACCGTAGAATCCATAGATACGTTTTGGGTATTAAGAGAATTTTAGCAAAAATACATTTTTTTATCTGTTACAAAAGCCAAAATGCCATGCATTTAAAAGGCTTTGCCTACCGGTAAAAATTGAAAAAGAATACCAGGTAAAGCCAGAGCAGGTCCAGGAAATGCCAGAAGGTAATCCCGAGTTCCATCCCCAGCATACGCCCAGGGCCGTAACGCCCCCGCAGTTGTTTGTATACCACTACCAGCAGGGAAATGATTCCTGCAACCACGTGCAGAATGTGCACGGCGGCAATGAGAAAGACATAGGAAAGGGTGATGCTGCTGGTAGGGCCTGTAAAGTAATACCCGTAACTGATCATTTCCGAAAAGCCCATAAACTGGGATACGATAAAGGCAATTCCCAGCAATAGGGTAAGCCCCAGCAGGAGGCTGCCAGCCCTTTGTTGCCCGGTCCTGACGGCCCGCAACGCCAGCCAGTAGGTCAGGCTGCTGACCAGCAGGATGCCCGTACTCACCCAGAAGGCCCCGGGCAGGGTAAAGTCCTGCAACCAGTCTTCCCGGGTACTGCTCACAATATAGGCACTGGTCCAGCCCGCAAAGGTCATCAGCAGGCTCGCAATCCCGAACCACAACATCATCTTCCTTGCCCGGTCATGCCGGGTCTCTGTCGTCACTTCCATTTCCTTTTTGTTCATCCTATATATTTATCGGCAACATATACAATTTGCATCAGGCTGATGTAGGTTACGCTGCTCAGCATCAGGCTTCGGGCAGATTGCCGGTCCCGCCGCTCATAGAGCCGCAGGGCAAACCACAACATCACCAGGCCCATGGTAAAAATGAGCACGGCTGCAGGCACCGAGAGGGTGAGCCTGCCCGTAATCCCAAATACCGGTATTACTGAAATCACGATCATCCAGATGGTGTACATAATAATTTGTACAACCGTGCCTGTATCCTTTTTACCCGTGGGCAGCATTTTAAACCCGCCCCGGCGGTAGTCCTCGTCCAGCATCCAGCCCAGCGCCCAGAAATGCGGGAACTGCCAGAAGAACTGTATCATAAAAAGGGTGCCCGGTTCAATCCCGAATTGCCCGGTGGCTGCCACCCACCCCAGCATAAAAGGGATGGCCCCGGGAAAGGCCCCGGCAAAGACGGAGAGGGGTGTAATCGTTTTTAAGGGCGTATACACACAGGTATACAGGAATATAGACAATGCCCCGAATAAGGCGGTACGCGGGTTGAGCTGGTAGAGCAACACCACGCCGGCCAGGGTCATGGCCGAGGCGATCAGCAGGGCTGTTGCCACACTGATGCGGCCCGCCGGGATGGGGCGGTTTTTCGTGCGGTGCATCCGGGCGTCCAGGTCGCGCTCTATCACCTGGTTAAAGGCATTGGAAGCCCCTACCATGGCGTATCCGCCAAGGACCAGCAACAAGATGGGCTTCAGGGCAATACCCTGGGCTCCAAGCAGGTATCCGGCCACGGCAGAAAAGACCACGCTTACAGCCAGTTTGGCTTTAGTAAGGGTCTTAAAGTCTGCATAAACCAACTGTAACCTGCTGGCCTGAACAGTCCCTGCGGCGGATTTCATAGGCATTTCCTATCGGCCCGCAAAGATAAGGGTCAATTCCCTAATGTGCTAATTTGAAACGCTGTCGATTTGAAAATGAATGGCTGAGGCGGGCGTGTTTTGGTTGGGACTCGGAAATAGGGGGCCCACCCTCCCTCCCGGAGCTAAACTAACCCCCCGCCCTGCAACTTCCCAGCAGCCTGTTTCAAATCACAGCTTCTATTTCAGGACTATTGGTCCAGCACAAATTGGATAGGCACCGTATACCGCACCGCCACAGGGATGCCCTGCACCCGTGCCGGAAGCATCCGGGGCAGGCCGGAAATAATCCGTTCAGCTTCCGCCTCCAGCACCAGGGCCGGGCCGCGCAGTCGCAGCTGCCCCACCACCCCGCCCGGGTCAATCACAAATTCCACCATCACCCGTCCCTGCTGCCCGGTAGCCACTGCCGATTCCGGGTACCGGAAATTTTTGCGGATGTGGCGGGTAAGTTGCCGCTGAAAACAGGCCAGGCGCTCTTCTGGCCCCGTTTCCTCGCACCCGGGAAACACCGGCAATTCCTGAACACTTAAGACATGGTAAACGGCTGGCTCCGGATCGGATCCGGATGGAGTGGCAGCCGGCGAAAAGGGCCGGGGCAGAGATATCGGCGGGACAATATCCGGTGGGTTGGCAGCGGGGGTCTGTACCTCCAGCGGAAGTACCTGTATGGGTTTCGGACGGGGTGGGGCCTTAGGCCGGGGTGCCTGGGCCATTTCTTTAGGTGGCTCCTCCATGACAAAAAACACCGGTGCCTCCTCCAGGGATTCGGGGGGAGCCTGCCGGGGCGGCACCTCCGGCCAAACCCACTCCAGGGCGATATAAGAAATTAGCATGGCCAGGATCAGGCCAATCTGAAATCGGAGGACCCCGCTCCGGGGCAGGGACACCTCCGCTTTGGTTACACGGCGTTTGGAAGGGGTCTTGGAAGACGCAGTAGTTTTCATGATTCAAGGGTTTTAGGTTACCCTGAATCCGGCACAAAAAGCATTCCCCAGGCCTTTGCAAATACCTGCCAATGAGGGAACAGTCCCTTTGGGTGAGTCAACGAAAAACAAAAAGCCCGGCTTCAGGGCCGGGCTCTTGTTTATAAGTTGGAACCGATTATTGCAGCTTGAACATGATCGGGATACTGAAGGGTACGCGAACCGGGCGGCCGCGTTGTTTTCCCGGGGTCATCTTGGGCAGTTTTTCAATAATCCGCAGGGCTTCTGCCTCCAGGTTTTTATCCGGACCTCTCATTCGGATGTTCCCGATGCTCCCGTCCTTCTGGATGGTAAACATTACGGCAACCCGTCCCTGAATCCCCATTTCCTGGGCAATTTCGGGATAACGGAAGTTCTTCCGGATGTGCTTCTGCATCATTTCGTTGAAACACGCCTTTTTGTCGCTGGCGTTTTCACAGCCCGGGAAGACCGGTACATTTTCAATTACGGCAAAAGGCACCTCGATGTCTTCCTCGATTTCCTCCACCTCTACATCTTCGATCTCGATGATCTCTTCGTCCTGGCTGGTTTCGGTTGACTCGATAACGGTCTCTTCCACTTCCTCTTCATCCTCGACCACCTCGATTACTTCGGGGGCGGCAGGGGGCGGAGGGGGCGGAGGGGTTTTGATCTGTTCGGTCATCGGGACCTCTTCATCCAGCAGTTCCTCAACATCCATGGAGATGTCGTAATCATTCGCCTTGTCATAGGTTTTCCATTCCAGCGCCACGTAAACCAGCGCCATCACTACGGCCAGACCGAGCACGAAGTACAGGCTGCTGTTCTTCCTCAGGTCGGCTTTCGGACTCTTTTTCAGTTCCATGTTATCGATAATTTGATGCTTGCTAAAATAACCAATCTTTTATGAATTATGCAATTAATGCTTCCAATTTAGCCACCGCAATGCGTGAAACACCACTTTGGCTGAGGCAAGTCCCCCTGTTAAACCCAGGGTATTGGCCACTACATCCATGGCCTGGGCGGTACGCCCCATATGCATAACGGCCTGTAGTCCTTCAATACTCAGGCCATACAGGAACAGCACCCCAAAGGCCCACAAAGCGGCCTTTTTAAAAGGGATTCGGGCAGAAACCCGTTCCCAAAGGGCCAGCATGGCCAGCAGCATCGCCCCCGCATAAAAGATAAAATGGGCGCCCTTATCCCCGAAAGGCAGATACACGCCGTCCAGGTCTACCCCCTGGAGTGAAAGCAGGGAGGAAGCCGTAACCAGGGTCAGCCACAGGATAAAAAGAAAGGTAAACACCCATCTACGCACCTACCAGGGCCTTGTAGTCGTCGGCGCTGAGCAGGTCGTCCACTTCTGAAGCATCCGTCATCTTCAGGCGGATCATCCATCCTTCCCCGTATGGGTCGGAATTCACTTTTTCCGGTTCCTCCTCCAGGGCCTCGTTAAAAGCCACAATCTCCCCACTGAGTGGCAGGAACAGGTCGGAAACCGTCTTAACGGCCTCCACAGTGCCAAAAACCTCCTCGCGGTCCAGGGTTTCGTCCAGGGTATCTACCTCCACGTAGACAATGTCCCCCAGCTCGCCCTGGGCAAAATCGGTGATGCCGACAGTGGCGGTATCCCCTTCAATGCGGACCCATTCGTGGTCCTTGGTGTACTTGAGTTCGGATGGAATATTCATTCGGGTATCGGGATTAGTCAGTCCCGCAAATGTAACGTATTCGGCCCGGACACGCCAAACCCCCCAACGCAAAAATGATTGGGCTGCACAGCCGCCGTCCGGCTTCTTAGTTGCCGAAGTTATACCGCAGGGTAAACCCGGTATTGATCGTGGTCTGGGGGAAGGCGGTAGATACCGCAAACTGGGAAAAGGAGTGATCGTAGAAGAACAGGGCGTTCAGGTTCTTGCTCAGGGCGTAGTCCGCCGTGAATTTTACCGAGAACAGGTTCTGCCCGGAAGTAATCTGGTTGTTGTCAATATCCAGGTTGCGGATCAGGGTGATGTTATCCCTCAGGCTGAAGTCCGCCTTCAGGTTCAGGTCGCCCTTCAACCGGGTGCGTTCCCCTCCAATACGGGTTACGAACTGTACATCTTTGAAGCGGTAGCCCAGGCCCACGGTGTATTCCTTCCCGTTGATCTCGGTGAGCAGGTTATTGTCAAAACTCAGGGAGAGGGCGCGGTCCATACGTACCTCCGCCAGCACGCTCAGGGAATTCTGCATCTCGAAATCCACGCGTACCAGGGGGTTGAAGGCATCGGCCAGCACCACGTTGTTGATGACGTTCTCGGGCATCAGGTCCAGGGTCTCTGCTTCTATCGGACGGGTACCCTCCCGCAGCAACTGGTAGCGCTCCAGGTTGGTCTGGAAGCTGTTGATGGTATAGGCCGCCCGGTAGCTGTGGCTCAGGGAGAACCGCTTGAACTGTTTTTTAAACCACTTGTTCTTCATCAGGCCGGTGTACTTCAGGTTCCAGTTGGGAATGGGAATTTCCCGGAAGGCGTCCAGGTTTACCCGGTTCACATCCTGCCCGGTGTAGGCCGCAAAGAATGCCGGCAACAACACCTCCTGGTGGGTCTTGCCGTAACGGATCGGGAAGCCATCGGCATCCACGCCCTCATCGGCCCCGCTGCGGTCCGACAGCAGCCGCTGAGCTATGGTCAGGCGGTTGGCCTTGAAGGTCTCGAAGGTCTCCGAATTGAATTCGTCGCTACGGCTCAGGGCCGTACCCAGCATCATGGTCGAAATACTGAAGTTGCCGTAGGTATTGGGGGCCTGGGGGATGTACTCCCCGGCGGTAATATCAAAATTCTCCTGCAGGGTTTCGGCATACTGGCGGTCAGCAATCAGGTCTATGGTAAGCTCCGGCACAGGCTGGGCCGTGGCGGTGAGGTTCAGCTGCTGGTTGGTGCGCCGCACAAACTGCTCATTGAATTCGTTAAAGGTGGTGATCCACCCGTTACGGGCTGCCAGGTAACGGATATCGGACTGGCTGCCGAATACAAAGCCCAGGGTGGGGCGGGTGGTCCCGATAAACCCGATGGACTGGGTATAGCCAGGCAGGACCGAGCCGCTGTTTTCACTGTAATTGATGTTCACCCGCTTCACCATGGTCAGGAAATCCACCAGTGCATTAACTCCCTTGCCGGATTTGCCGCTGCCTGCGGTATTCCCGCCCCGGGTATTTCCGCCTTTATCGGTACGTGGGGGTGCAATACCGGTGGTGGGTTTCCCGCTGCGCCGCTTCAGGCCCAGGCGGTCGTAAAGGCGCTGCATACTCAGGGCAGCAGTGAGGGTATGGGTGCCGGCGTTCTGCACGGTGTTAATGGTGGGCAATACCTGTTGGTCGTCCGGGATGCCCGGGTTCTGCGCCTTGGCCACGGCCAGGTTCAGGGCGTCCCCGCCCCGCTGCCATTCAAAATTGCTGGTGTAGGTATACTGGGCATTCACAAAATCCAGGAGGGGGATCTTGGACAGCGGCAACTCGTAGTTGAGGGTCATCTGCTGGCTGTGGCGGTTGGGTTCCCCGATGTTGAAGAAGCCATCCCAGAGGGTCCGGTCCTGCACGATGGTCGAGAAGGGGTTACCCAACTCCTCGTAATAATTCCGGATTATGTTGTTGTTGGACCCGGTCAGCTGCACCCGCAGGGCCTGGGTAAGGGCGTAATTCAGGTTGTACTGCCAGTTGAACTGGTAGTTCCGCTGTTGCAGCAGGGGCAGCTCCAGGGCATCCACCCCGGGTTCCAGCACGTCCCGGAAGCGCTGCTGGTTAAATTGCCGGTTAATGTTGGACTGAAGCGAAATGCTGGTGGGCAGCAGGTTGATGTTGAAATCCTTCAGCCACTTCAGGTAACTGCCCCGCAACAGGGAATCGTTTTTGGCAAAGGGCGCCAGGGGGGCCGGTTTGAAATTGTGGTTGTATACCACCCCGGCCTGCACGTTCTGGTCCCTCAGGCTGGCCACCTCAAAATCCCGGTGGTTGGTCTCATTATAGGAGTAGTTGAAGGTGAAGTTCTCCACGTCGAAGAAATTGGCCTCGGCTTCCTCTCCCCGGTTCTTCCGCACCCCGATGAAGTTGACGCTGGTGCGCCGGGTGTAATCTTCCGCCTGCTCCCGGATCTCATCGGCCTCCTGGGTGCTGGCGGCCGCATCAATGCGGTCCTGCAGCCTGAGATCGTCGTATACCGGGTCGAATTCCGGGGTGATCAGCTGTTCGGAAATCCCGTAGTTGAAGGGCAATTGCAGCTTCCAGTTCTTGGGGAACAGCATCCCGAGTTCCACGTTGGTCACCACATCGTAGGAAATCGCATCTTCCCGGGCCCGCTCGTTGGGCATCTGGTCAATGGCCCCGAAACCGGAGGTGCTGGTGCTGGCCGTGGCAGAAACATTGGCAAAGTCCGCCATGTTTGCATCCAGGGCAGCCACCGCGGCCCACCCGCCCTGGTTGTCCAGGCCGGCAAGGCGCAATTCGTTAAACCAGACTTCGGAGCGCAAGGGGATGTTGTCGATGTTCTTGACCCCCACCATCATGCTGCGGATGCTCCCCAGGGATGGGTTCCCCCGCAACCCGATGCGTATCTGCCCGGGCTGGCGGGGTGCAAATTCAGCTACCTCCACGGCCTGCCCGTCCACCACCTCGTAATAGGTGGTCTGCCCCAGGGTTTGGTTGGCTATGCCCTGGGATTTTACCTTGTTCAGGTCGTCCAGGGCAATTTCCAGTTCATTTACGGCCGGCCAGACCTGCTCCGGCGTGGCTGCGCTAAACGGGGTGTACTCCAGGGGGACTTCGATCTGGTAATAGTTTTCTGAAAAGTCCGTCCCGATCCTCAAAAAGCCCACCAGGGACTGCCCGTCCTGGTAGGGATCGGATTCCACAATTTTTTCGGCGTGCATAAACATGCGGATGCGCTCGTACTGCCGCATATCCATATTCACGTTCTTGAATACGCCACGGGAATCCTGGGGCTCCAGGTTTTCCACCACGAAAGAGAGGGACTGCTCGTTCTGGCGCACAATGGTGTTGTTGTTGTTCAGCTGCTCGCGGAACACCCCCGGGGGCAGCACATAGGGAATGGGGAGGCGGGCATTGTTCTCCTCGATGTTCACTGCATTCACATCTACCAGGGTGCCGTCGTCCGCCGGGTTGTCGTTACCGGTCTGCAAGGTTTTGGTATAGGTACGCCAGTCGCCGCGTACCAGGTCCAGGGTGGCAAAGCGCAGCACCACGGGGTCCGAAAAGCCGGTGAGGTACATCCGCATAAAGCTTACGGAGCGAAAATCCGTAATCCCGCCTATGGCATCGGTGAAATCGCTGAGCGGGATCTTGTACTGGATCCAGCGCCGGTTCAGCTGGGCCCCGTTAGGCAGGTTTGGGGTCACCCCCTCCTTGATGTCGGTTACATAGCGGTCATCCACCGAAATCCCGGGGCGGATCGGGATGCGGTATTCAAAATAGCTGTTTACCGTGTTCATGGTGAGATCGCGGTCTACGTCTTCCACGTCCGGCAGGGTGGTGCTGCCGCGGTCCGTATTGGTCACACTCACGGGGGAGTTCCCCTGGGGGTTGTTGAAATCCCGGTACCGCTGCAGGATGTCGCCATCCCGGTTCAGGTAATAGGTGTAGTTGTCC
Source organism: Robiginitalea aestuariiviva (assembly GCF_029537735.1). GTDB lineage: Bacteria > Bacteroidota > Bacteroidia > Flavobacteriales > Flavobacteriaceae > Robiginitalea > Robiginitalea aestuariiviva. The sequence continues at coordinate 364,361 of NZ_JARPUQ010000001.1, forward strand.
AGGGCCGGGTCTTCTGCCGGGCCATTATACCCCTGGGCGGCTTCGGCCGTATCGTCCAGGCCGTCAAACCCAAGGTCCTGCAAGCTGCGGTTGGCCTCGTTGGCATCAAAGGCATATACCAGAGCCTGGGTAGCGGGCACGGTCCCCCAGGGGGTGTCCGTGGTCAGGTCGTTGGAACCCTGCCCGGGCAGGCCGTTTTCGTATTGTTTGCGGCCATCCGCCAGCACATCTTCGCTGATGTTCCCCAAATTAATAACCAGCTCGCCGGGCCCGGTGGCCTGTCCGTCCACATAAGGGTCCAGCACCCAGAACTGGATGAATTCCACGTTGGATTGCTCAAAGTTGGTACTGGTGAGCGGGCGCATGATCCCGGCCCAGCGGTCCGTGACAGGCTCGGCGTCAAAGTTTGGGTTGGCGTTATAAGGCCCCTTCTGGTTGGGGTAATACACCATGTCCAGGGTGTTTTGCACCGTGGTCTGCCCCTGGGCGATATCGATACGCGGAAAGACCTCATCGATGAAAATGCGCCGGGTGGCGTTCAGGGAAATATCGTTGTCCGTTACCCCGGATGGGCGCTGGTTGGTGTAGAAGATCGGGTCGATGGTGTACCAGGCCATCTTGGCGCGTTCGTAACCGGTCTGCAGGTCGTCTTCCCCCTCGTCCAGGAATTCCAGGGGGGTACTGGCCAGGGTCCACCCCAGGGAGGAGCGGATGTCGATCAGGGCCTGGGCCCCTTCAAAATCGTCCAGGTAGGAGGTGGTTTCGCCCCGGAAATCGGCATTCTTAGGGGAGCCCGGGCTCAGGACGGCCACCTCCCCCCTCAGGGAAACATTGGAGGGTACGTCCGTGTCCACATTGGGCAGGGCATTGGCCAGACGGGTCAAAAAGGGCACTTCGGTGGAAAAAATCCCGTTCAGGCCAAAGATGGTATTGTTTACAGGCTCCACCCCGAAATTGGCTTTCTGGGTGAGCGGGCGTTCGTTCAGGTTCAGCAGGGTACCGCCCAGGATAAACTTATCGCTGATCCGGTGCTCCACGTTCACCCCGGAAAACCGGCGGGTCTGCTGCCCGAATACGGCGTTGTTCTCTACCGAGATGTTGATGGGGGTATTGGAAGCCTGCAGGCTGGGGTCCAGGATCTGCACCGTCCCGGCCTGGTAATTCACCGTGTAATCGATCCCCTCCTGCAGGGTGCGGCCCCCGGCCGTAACCCGCACAGACCCGCGGGGTACGTTAAAGGCCCCTATGGGGATGCCGTTCCCGGTTTCGGATTTGTAGCGCCCTTTCAGGCGGAAGCGGTTCTTTTCGGCATCTTCCAGGGAAGCGGCCTTAGTCTGGGTATAGAGGTTGCGGAAAACGTACTTCTGCTGGTTCACATTATATCCCTGGTCGTCAGCCACGTCGTAGGTCCCCCCGCCCATCAGGTCAAAAAGGAATTCCCCGAACGGCTCTACTTTGGGAAAGATAATGAGTCCGTTCTGGGTGTTTACGGTAATGCCCGGCACAAAATCAAAAAAGCCGTCCCCGCCCGGCTGCACATCGTTGTATACATTCAGTCGGTCCAGGTTAAAAACATCCAGCAGGATGCGTTCCTGCAGCAGTTTGGGGGTGTTTGGCCAGCCCGTGTTGGGGTCTACCGGGGAGATGTAGTTCCGTGGGGTAGGGTCGGAATAGAGGATGTTCAGCTTAAAATCTTCCTGGCTCAGCTGGAAGGCCCCCGTAGCGTAGATGTTCTTCATCATCAGGTCCCAGATGGGATCCGTAACGTTGGTGATGTTGCTTTTGAGCAGCTTCAGCACCAGGGCGTTGTTGTTGATCTCTACCTGGGCCCCGGGGCTCACGGTGGTGGCATCCAGCCCGCCGTTGGCAAACTCCCCTACCTGATAGACCTGCCCGTTGTAGGTGTACTGGAAGGCCACGGCCAAAACCTCGTCGTTGCTCAGGCGCTGGTTCAGGGAAATGTAGCCCAGTTGGGTGTTCAGGGTGTAATCCCGGGAAGGTTCCAGCTTGCGGGCGTTTTCCAGGATGGCATAGTCAAAGCCCTGGTTGGCCGCATAGCCCCCGGGAATCTGGAAACCGTTGTCCACCGTTGCAATGTCGCGGATGGCCTGGGTAAGTACGCCCCCGTTGCCGATCAGGTTAGGGTCGTAGTCGTTGGCCCCGTTGCGCGGCAGGTTGCCGGCCGCCGCAGACGGGTTAAAAAAGCCGGCCGGGTCTCCCCCCACCCGTCCGATGCGGGTTTGATCCGGGATGGCTTCCCCCAGATCCTGGATCCCCACCAGGTTGCGCACATTTGTAGTAATCTGACCTCGGTTGGTCACCCAGACCTCCAGGCGGGTGATCTGTACCTGGCTGCGGATGTAGGGGTAATCCGCCAGGGCCTGATCGTACTGGTCGCGGAAAAACTGGGCCAGGAAAAAGTGGCGGTCTTCGTCGTAGTCCAGGGCCGTAAGCTCAAATTCGTTCAGGGTGCCCCCGCCCTGGGCCACCACGGTGTTGTTCTGGGAACGCTGCTCGGAAAAGACGGCCGTAACGGTGGTACGGCCAAATTGCAATTGGGTCTTCACCCCAAAGAGGCTCTGGGCCCCGGAGATCAGGGAACTGTTCAGGGGCATGTTCACGTTCCCCACCTCAATCTTGCGGATGATGTCGTCTTCCGTGGGGGTATAGTCCAGTTTAATCAGGTTCTGGAAGTCGAAGGTAGCCTCGGTGTCGTATTGGGCCGTGACCTGCAGGCGCTCGCCAATGCGCCCCAGCAAACTCAGGCTGATGCGCTGGTCAAAATCGAAGGCCAGGTTGGTGCGGTTGCGGGGGGAAAGGGCCGGGTTGTCGTTCTTTTGCCAGATCACCCCCAGGTCCATGGCCACGGACCCCTGGGGTACCACCTCAATGGTATTGCCTCCAAAGAGGGTTTCAAAGAAATTGTTATTGACGTAAAAGTTGGGCAGCAGGTTCTTGCGGGCTTCTTCGCTCCCGGCTTTCTTACCGGAAAAAGCGTCGATCTTCTGCTTGAAGTAGGCCTTCATGTCCTGTTTGCGGACCAGCTCCAGGTATTGCTCCGGCGTCAGGATAATGGGGTATGAAATATCGTAGTCCCCCACGGTCTCGGTGTAGATATACCGGTCCAACTGGGGGTCGTAGGTGTATTTGGAGAGGATGCTCGGGGGGTTTTCGAGCTCGATGCGGCCCAGGGACGCCCCGGTGCGAACCGTATCCGCCTCCGTTTCGGTATCCTGTGCCCGGGTGGCCCAGACGGCCCCCAGCAGGAAGGTGAGGAGGAAAAACGGTTTACAGTAAGCAGTGTAAAATGCTGAAGCCCCTGTTTTCAAACTTTTTACAGATTTTTAAGCGCGGTTTTGATAATGCCCTCCACGCTCAGGTCCGGGTCCTGTTTTAACGCCTTGTCCACCACCTTTTCGGCAGGCTTCCTGGCGAACCCGAGAACCTCTAAAGCTGATAACGCTTCTTCTCTGTGAGTATTGTCTGTTTTCAGGGAAACTTCGTCTGTGTCGTAAATTTTCAGAACCTTGTCCTTAAGGTCCAGAATAACGCGCTGGGCGGTCTTGGAACCAATCCCTTTTACGGACTGTATGGCCCCCGCATTTCCGGAGGCAATGGCATCGCGTACCTGGGCCGGCGTCATAGAAGACAACATGGTACGCGCTGTACTGGCCCCTACCCCGCTCACGGAGATCAGCAGCCGGAATATTTCCCGTTCCTGGGGGGTGCTGAACCCGAAAAGCGTATGGGCGTCTTCCCGCACCTGCAAATGGGTATATATTCGAAGCTGCTCCCCTTCGGGAAGGGTGCCATAGGTGTTCAGGGAAATATGGACCAGGTAACCCACGCCGGCGCATTCCACCACCAGGTGGGTCGGGTATTTTTCAAGGAGCCTGCCGTTTAATTGGTCAATCATTGGTTAGGTTGGTTTAGGCCACAGGCCGGAATCTAGGATTTGCTGTTGCGGCGCTTCTGACGTTCCTGGGCGTCAATCACGGCCACGGCCGTCATATTGACCATCTCCTCTACGCTGGCGCCCATCTGCAGGATGTGTACCGCCCGGCGCAGCCCCAGCATAATGGGCCCGATGGTATCCGAGGCCTGTAGCTCCTTGATAAGCTTGTAGGTAATGTTGGCAGATTCCAGGTTCGGGAAGATCAGGGTATTAACCTGCTTGCCTGCCAGCTTGGAAAAGGGGAACTGACTCTGGTGCAACTTGCTGTTCAGGGCAAAATCCGTCTGGATTTCCCCATCTACCACCAGGTCTGGGTTTTGTTCGTGCAAAATTCGGATGGCTTCCCGCACCTTCACGGCCCTGGGGTGGCTGGACGACCCAAAGTTCGCATAGGACAGCAGGGCCATCACCGGGTCGAAATTAAAGGCCTTGGCCAGGTTAGCCGTCATCCGGGTAATCTCGGCCAGCTCTTCGGCACTGGGGTCGATATTGATGGAGGTGTCCGCCAGAAACAGCGGCCCCCGGGAAGTGATCATGATGTGTACCGTAGCGGCCCGGGTTACCCCGGTAGCCCGCCCGATGACCTCAAAAATGGGCTTCACCACCGTACTATAGGCCCGGGAATACCCGGTAATCATCCCGTCTGCATCCCCTTCGCGCACCATCATGGACCCGAAATAATTCCGCTCCCGCATCTTACTTCGGGCATTGTACAGGGTACATCCCTTGCGCCGGCGCATTTCCCAGTATTTCCGGGCATAGCGCTCCCGCTTCTCCTGGGAGGCCTCCTCGTACTGGTCAATGATGGGAACATCCGCGTCAAACTCCAGTTCCTGTTTCAGGGACTCAATGGTTTTGCGGTTCCCCAGCAGGATGGGGTGGGCAATGCCTTCTTCAAAAGCGATCTGCGCCGCCTTAAGCACATCCAGCTGGTCGGCTTCGGCATAGACGATGGTCTTGGGCTGTGCCTTGGCCCGGTTCATCATCAGGCGCATCACCTTTTTGGTATCCCCGGAGCGCTGCAGCAGCTCTTCCCGGTAGCGGTCCCAATCCTGAATAGGCGCCTTGGCTACCCCGCTCTCCATGGCTGCCCGGGCTACGGCCGGGGGTACCTCCGCAATCAGGCGGGGGTCGAAGGGTTTGGGAATGATATACTCATCCCCGAAAGTCAGGCGGGTTTCCCCATAGGCGATATTGACCTGTTCCGGCACGGGCTGTTTGGCCAGGTCTGCCAGGGCCTTTACGGCAGCCATCTTCATGGCCTCATTGATCTTGGTGGCGCGAACGTCCAGGGCGCCCCGGAAGATGTACGGGAACCCAAGCACGTTGTTCACCTGGTTGGGGTGGTCGGAGCGGCCGGTGGCCATAATCAGGTCGTCCCGGGTTTCCAGGGCCAGATCATAGGCAATCTCCGGGTTGGGGTTGGCCATCGCAAAGACAATAGGCCGGGGGTTCATGCTTCGCAACATCTCCGGGCTCAGAATGTCTGCAATGGACAGGCCGATAAAGACATCCGAATCCTTTACGGCCTCTTCCAGGGTATCGATCTTCCGATCCGTGGCAAATTCCTTTTTCTCCGGACTCAGGTTGTCCCGGTCGTTGCGGATTACCCCTTTGCTGTCCAGCATCACCATGTTTTCCGGGCGCACCCCAAAGGCGCGGTACAAGCGGCTGCAGGAAATGGCAGCAGCCCCAGCCCCGCTGATCACTACCCGCACCTCTTCGGCTTTTTTCCCGGCCAGCTCCAAGGCATTCAACAAGGCCGCTGCAGAAATAATCGCAGTTCCGTGTTGGTCGTCGTGCATCACCGGGATGTCCAGCTCCTCTTTCAGGCGGCGTTCGATTTCGAAGGCTTCAGGCGCCTTGATGTCTTCCAGGTTTATGCCCCCAAAGGTGGGCGAGAGGATCTTAACGGTCTCCACAAACTTGTCCACATCCTTCGTGTCGAGCTCAATGTCGATCCCGTCGATGTCGGCAAAGATTTTAAAGAGCAGGCTCTTGCCTTCCATGACCGGCTTGGAAGCCTCCGGGCCAATATCCCCCAACCCCAGTACCGCGGTACCGTTCGAAATCACGGCCACCAGGTTGCCTTTTGCCGTGTACCGGTATACCTGCTCCTTGTCCTTTTCGATCTCCAGGCAGGGCTCGGCCACCCCGGGCGAATAGGCCAGGGCCAGGTCGCGCTGGGTGGAATAGGGTTTTGTAGGGACAATCTCTATTTTTCCGGGGGTAGGCTTGGCGTGGTAAATCAGCGCTTCCCGCCGTTTTTTCTCCTTGCTCATATCAGGTGCGTTGTTTCACAAAGGTACGGGTGCAAATCGAATTTTTAGAATGGGCGGCACCTCTTATTTTCAGGCGGCTTCCCTATGAGTCTGAAGCCTGGAATTTGCCAGGAGCAGTACCAGGCAGAGGCTGCTGGGGTATTGCAGGTTCAGGGGGTATCTTGTCGCTGGGGGGCGGGAAGGGGGGAACCCGCAGGCTCCTCCACCCCACTCTATTTCCATCAAAATCTTAGCCTTCCACCTCTGCCTTGGCCTTGGCAACATTCAGCCGCAGGGCCAGCAGGCCCGAAATGGCAAAGAAAGTTCCCGCAAACAACATGGCGTTTACAGAACTCTCCCCCAGTAGGTTTTTAAAGATGGGGCCAAAGGAAACGGTTTCAATCCCCATGGGGATTACGATCATCATATTGAGGATACCCATATACACCCCGCGCCGCTCCTGGGGCACAATTTTGGACACCATACTGTAAGGGATGCCCATCATGGCCGCCCAGCCGATCCCAAACAACACCATGGGGAATAACACATAAGTCGGGTCTGAAATCTGCGGAATGGCAAACAGGGCAAAGGCCGTACCCAAAAGGCTCAGGGCATAAACCCGTTTGCTGCCAAAGCGCATGGTCAATGGCACCAAAATCAGGGCCACCACTGTGGTAACCACATTATAGGTCGTACTCATTTTGGCCGCTTGTGCCGTGGCTTCCGAGGTATCGAAACCCAGGGTAGACCGGAATAGGGGGGTTATGAATTGCCAGTACACAAACAGCGCATACCACTGGAAGAAATACACCCCGGCCAGCTTCCACATAAACTTGGGCATCTCCCGAACCGCCTCGGCAATCTCCATGAAAGGGATTTTTACCCGCTGGCCAAAGGGCAGGGCGCGGTGCTTGTTAATTACATCCATTTCCTCCGGGCTGGGCGGTATTTCGGGGGTTTTTACCACCGACCACAAAATGGTTGAGAGGGAAAGGAAGGAACCTATAAAAAAGGAGTAATACAACCACTTGGGCACCTGACCGGTAATTTCCTCCCCGCCCCCAAACCAATCCTGAAACAGGAAAAGGGAGGCATTGGCCAACAGGATGCCGGCACCCACAAACAGGCTCTGCATCTGGTATCCCAGGTTCATCTGCCGGTCCGGCAATTTGTCGCCCACAAAGGCGCGGTACGGCTCCATGGCCATGTTGTTACCCACATCCAGAATCCACAACAGGCCCACGGCAAACCAGAGGGCCGGGCTCAGGGGGAACAAAAAGAGACAGATACTCCCCAACAGGGCGCCAATCAGGAAGAATGGCTTCCTCCGGCCCCAGCGCGGAGACCAGGTCCGGTCCGAAATGGCCCCGATAATAGGTTGTACGATCAGGCCGGTTACCGGCCCGGCAATGTTTAGGATGGGCAGGATTTCTTCCTTGGCACCCAAGAACAGAAAGATGGGGTTAATGGCGCTTTGCTGTAGCCCGAAACTGTATTGGATTCCCAGAAAGCCAACATTCATGTTGAATATTTGCCAAAAACTCAGCTGGGGCTTCGGAATTTTCATCTTTTCACAAGGTTAGGGGGTTCGCTCTGAAGGCTGAATATAGTGTTTTCATCTTTGGCCCGGGCCGGCATGTGGATAAATTCTCCCCATGCGGCCCAACGAAATCGTTTTCGTTTCAAGGATCAGTGCGAACCCTATTCCTTTTCGGGGTCAGCTTGCAGAAAACGGATATTCCGTTTCAGGCCTTCAAACTTGGTCCGCTTAACCGCAGATTTTTGAAAAACCTTCCCAAAGACACTTTCGGTAATGTCCTGCCAGTCTTCGGGCTGCATCTGCAAAAGGTCCGGGTGGGGCTCAAAGGCGGGTTCCCGGTGGGGTTTGGCAAAGCGGTTCCAGGGGCAGACGTCCTGGCAGATGTCGCAGCCAAAAATCCAATCGTCCCAGGCGCCCTTAAAGGCGTCCGGGATCTCATTTTTCAATTCGATGGTGAAATAGGAGATGCAGCGGCTGCCATCTACCACATAGGGCTGCACAATGGCCTGGGTGGGGCAGGCATCCAGGCAGGCTGTGCAACTGCCGCAATGGTCTGTTACCGGCCCGTCGTAGGCCAGGTCCAGGTCTACAATGAGTTCGGCGATAAAGTAAAAGGAGCCCGTCTTTTGGGTGAGCAGGTTGCTGTGTTTACCTATCCAGCCCAGCCCGCTTCGCGCGGCCCAGGCCTTATCCAGCACCGGGGCCGAATCCACAAAGGCGCGACCACCCACCTCCCCGATTTCCGTTTCGATAAAATGGTGGAGCTCCCGCAATTTGGCTTTGATCACGTGGTGGTAATCTGCCCCGTAGGCGTACTTGGAAACTTTGTAGGTGCCTTCCGGCTGGGTGGCCTCCGGGTAGTAATTGAGCAGGAGGGAAATCACCGAGCGGGCCCCAGGCACCAGTTTACGCGGGTCCAGGCGTTTGTCGAAATGATTTTCCATATAGGCCATCTCCCCGTGCATCCCCTGCCGGAGCCAACGTTCCAGGCGGGGCGCTTCCTCCTCCAGGAATTCGGCCCTGGAAATCCCACAAGCCATAAAGCCGAGGCGCTGGGCTTCGGCTTTGATCATTTGGCTGTATCGGGAAAGGTCCATAGGACCAAATTACGCTATTCGCCAGGAATACGAAATGTTCAGGACCCGGGGGGCGGCTGGTATGCAGGCACCACGTTGTCTTTGGGTTCCAGGGACTGCAGAAAGGCGAACATGGCTTCCAGGTCCGCATCGGTGAGGTTGCGCAGGGTCAGGGACGCGGGATCAGGGAAAGGGGTACCTGCCCGGGCTTAAGGGAAATTAGGGGCTGTATCTCCAGGGAACGGACAGGGGTATTGATTTGAAACTGGTGCAGCATCCACCCCAGGGCCAGGACCATTTCGTACATGGCAAAATTATTCCCGATACACATGCGCGGGCCGGCGCCAAAGGGATAAAAATGTTCGGATGGGCGCCGCGGGTTTTCGCTGGCAAACCGCTCCGGCCGGAAAGCATCCGCCTCTTCCCAAAGTTGGGGCAGCCGGTGCAATTCCACTACGCTCAGCAGCCAGGTAGTGCCTTTGGGGAATCGCTGGCCCCCGAGGGTTTCTTCCCTCAGGGAAACCCGGTCAATCACATACACCGGCGGGTACAGGCGCATGGCTTCTTCCACGCACTGGCGCACCAGGGGCAGGCCCTGCAGCAGGGCCATGGGCGGAGTGCGCTCCCAGTCCAGGCTGCGCGCCTGGGCTGCCGCCTTGTCCTGTACCTCCGGGTTACAGGCCAGCAAGTGCAGGGCAAAACTCAGGGCATTGGCCGTGGTTTCATGCCCGGCAGTAAAGAGGACCATAACCTCATCGATCAGCTGGGCACGGGTCATGGGCGTGCCGTCTTCATAGCGTGCAGCCAGCAGCATATCCAGTAAGTCGTGCTTTTCCTGGCCGGAGGCCACCCGCTTCGAGATGATGGTATCGAGCAGGCTGCGGGCATCGGCCGATAGGGACAAATGCCTGCGGATCCGGCCGGTAAGCCTGAACCACCAGACCAGGTAAGGCTGCCGCATTTCCCGGATCAGCATTTCCTGGTTATCCTGGGTGATTTGCTGCAGCCGGCGCATATCCCTGCGCAGGTCGCCCGCGCTGAACAGGGATCGGGCCACCACCTGAAAGGCCAGGTCACTCATATGCGGGAACACATCGAATTCCCTGCCCTCGGGCAGGGATGCCAACTCCGCCCGGATGGTTTGGAACATCAGCCCCAGCAGGCCTTCCAGCTTTTCTTTATGGAAGGCGGGTTGGATCAGCCTGCGGTGGCGTTTCCAGAATTTCCCTTCACTGGTCAGGATTCCATGGCCGATATATTTGGCCAGGTCCCGGGTCTGCAGGGTGGATTTGGAATACCCCCGGTGGTTTTTTTGCAGGATATGCCGGATCAGGTCCGGATGGCGGGTAAAGACGACCGGGGATCCCAACCCGATCTGCACCCGGAAGGTATGCCCGTGGCGTTCAAAATTTTCCCGGTGGAAGGGCAGGGGGTTTTTAAGGATGCGTTTGCGGTTGCGCAGGACTGTGCCGGTAGTCACCGTATGCAAGGCGGTCAGGTCCGCCTCCGGCACCGCCCCGGGGCCTTGCCCGCCCTGCGGCGCTCCGGGAACCGGCCGGGCCTCAACCCTCTCCACGGAACAAATCCGGTTGTGCCCCGCCTTTCATCCGCCCCAGGTGGCGGTAGGCCAATTCCGTTACTTCCCGGCCCCTGGGGGTACGCATAATAAAACCTTGCTGGATCAGGAAGGGCTCGTACACCTCCTCTATGGTTTCGGCGTTTTCGGAAACCGCTGTGGCCAGGGTGGTAATGCCCACCGGTCCCCCTTTGAATTTGTCGATGATGGTGGCCAGGATTTTGTTGTCCATCTCATCCAGGCCATAGGCATCCACGTTAAGGGCTTTCAGCCCAAAACGGGCAATGTCCATCCCGATATTCCCATCTCCCTTAATCTGGGCAAAGTCCCGTACCCGGCGCAGCAAGGCATTGCAGATCCGGGGGGTGCCCCGGCTGCGACCGGCAATTTCTATGGCCGCTTCCTCGGTAATGCGCACTTTCAGGATATCCGCCGACCGCTGCACGATGGTAGACAGCAGTTCGGTGTCATAGTATTCCAGCCGGCTGGCAATACCAAAACGCGCCCGCATGGGGGCCGTGAGCAGCCCGGAGCGGGTGGTGGCCCCTACCAGGGTAAAAGGTTCCAGGTTTATTTGTACGGAACGGGCGTTGGGCCCGGATTCGATCATGATGTCGATCTTGTAATCCTCCATGGCGGAATACAGGTACTCTTCCACCACGGGGCTCAGCCGATGAATCTCGTCTATAAAAAGCACATCCCGGGGTTCCAGGTTGGTCAACAGCCCGGCCAGGTCGCCGGGCTTATCCAGCACGGGGCCGGAAGTAACTTTTAGGCCCACCCCAAGCTCATTGGCCAGGATATGCGCCAGGGTGGTTTTCCCCAGCCCCGGGGGGCCGTGCAACAGGGTATGGTCCAGGGCTTCACCTCTCAGGTTGGCAGCCTGTACGAACACCTGCAGGTTCTCCAGTACCTGCTGCTGTCCGGTAAAGTCGTCAAAGGACACCGGCCTCAGGGCCCGTTCAATATCGAGTTCTTCTGGGGAAAGGTGTTCGCCGGTTGGATCCAGGTGCTCATTCATCGCCAAACAAAGATAACAAAAGCGCGGGTGCGCAACCAGCATTTAAAAGCTGCCGGCTGGGAATTGTCATTGATAATTGTCATATTTAACCCCAAAGCTCCCCCCTACCTTTGTCCGATACCCCCGGCTAAAGGCCCCGTGCCGGCCAGGGGCAAAAACAATCCTTAAAACCATTCGTCAATGGCAAGTTTTGACCTTTCCCAATACGGGATCCACGTAAATGAAATCCATCGCAATACCGCTGTCCCGGTGCTCTATGAAATCGGGCTGCGCAAGGAACCCGGCACCGCCATCTCGGATGTGGGCGCCCTGTTGGTGTATTCAGGCGAAAAAACCGGGCGCAGCCCCAAGGACAAACGCATTGTCCGCAGCCCGGAATCCGAAAAAAATATCGACTGGGGCGACATCAATATTGGCCTGGACCAGCACACCTATATGGTAAACCACGAGCGGGCCATCGATTACCTGAACATCTGCGAACGCCTCTTTGTGGTGGATGCCTTTGCCGGGTGGGACCCGAAGTACCGCATCAAGGTGCGCATTATCTGCACCCGGGCTTACCACGCCCTGTTTATGCAAAACATGCTGATTATGCCCTCGGCCGAGGAACTGGAAAACTTTGGGGAACCGGATTATGTGGTCTTTAACGGAGGGGGCTTCCCGGCCAACAGCTATACCTCCGAAATGACCTCCAAAACCTCTGTGGATGTACACCTGGAGCGGCGGGAGATCGTAATCCTGGGCACCCAGTATGCCGGGGAAATGAAGAAAGGCATCTTTGGGGTGATGAATTACCTTATGCCCCTGCAGGGCGTACTGCCCATGCACTGCTCGGCCAACGTGGGTACGGAAGGAGATGTAACCATCCTCTTCGGGCTTTCAGGCACCGGGAAGACCACCCTGAGTGCCGACCCCAAACGCAAGCTGATCGGAGACGACGAACACTGCTGGACGGACGAGGGCACCTTTAACATCGAAGGCGGCTGTTATGCCAAGGCCATTAACCTTTCCGCGGAAAGCGAACCGGATATTTTTAACGCCATCCGGTTTGGGACGGTCCTGGAAAACGTGGTTTACGACAAGGTAACCCGCGAGGTAGATTATACCGATACCTCCATCACCCAGAATACCCGGGCCTCCTACCCCATCCACCATATTGAAAACGTGCAGGTACCCTGCGTGGCCGGGCACCCCAAACACGTGATCTTCCTGACCTGCGACGCCTTTGGGGTACTGCCCCCGGTAAGCAAGCTCAGCCCGGAGCAGGCCAGTTACCATTTTATTTCCGGATATACGGCCAAAGTAGCCGGTACGGAAATGGGTATCACCGAACCCCAGGCCACCTTTAGCGCCTGCTTTGGGGCGGCCTTTATGATGTGGCACCCCAACACCTATGCCGAATTGCTGGCCGAGAAAATCCGCAGACATGAGGTAACCGCCTGGCTGGTGAATACCGGCTGGACCGGAGGGGCGCACGGTACAGGCTCCCGGATCAAACTGAAATACACCCGCGCCATGATCGACGCCATCCACCACGGGGATTTTGAAGGGGTCGACTTTACGGAAGACTCGGCCTTTGGCTTCCAGATCCCTAAATCCTGCCCCGGAGTACCGGATGAGGTTTTGGTGCCCGAAAACACCTGGGAGGATCAACAGGCCTATCAGGCTACCAAGGCAAAACTGGTGGGGTTGTTCCAGGAGAACTTCAAGAAATTTGAAGCAGGCGTGCATGCAGCCATCCGCGCTGCCGGCCCGAAGCTTCCCTAACCATGATGATGAAAAAGCCCCCTGAACCGGGGGCTTTTTTATTCGGGTTCCTTGTGAAGTTCGGCCCGGTCTGTAAACCGCTGAAGCTGTATGGCGGGCTGGCCGTAGAGGTAGGTGCGCGTTTGTCCGCTCAGGTCCAGCAGGGTTTCCTGCCGTGCCTGGACGCGGGCGGTCGCAGATCCCGCCAGTCGAAGCTCCAACTGGTCCGAGTGCAGGCGGGCGGCCTTTAAAGAGGTGTTATCACCCCCTTCAACCCGTGAAAAAACAGAGAGGCCTTCCAGGGTCAGGCCGGCATTCTGGGCCAGGGTAGCGGAAAGGCCGTCGGTAACCGTATAGAGCACCGCATCGGCCCGGGCCCCCAGGCGCAGGGAAACGGAATCCGCCTCCACATTCAGGTCTGCCCGGCTGCTGTCTTCCATAAAAAGGTCGAACCAGGCGGCCCGGGCGCGCAGGTTTACGCGTGCCCCGCCGCGGGCTACCACGGTTAATAGGTCCGTGGTAACCGGATTCTCCGAAAATACCTCTCCATCCAGGGCTTCCACGGCATTGAGCTGGTTGGCATAGACCACTATCTTAAGGGCCTTACTGGCGGTAATATTGTAAAACGAAGATACCTGTAGCACACTGTCCCTCACCTCAAGGCGCAGCACGTCTACCAGGTTATCGTCCACTTCCAGCAGGTAGCCGGGGGCAGCTCCCATCCGCACCTCCACCTCCAGGGGGTCTGCCAGCCTCAGGGTATGGAAGCCCGGGAGGTCCTGGCGTACCTCTACGGGTACGCGACTGCCTTTAATCTTGGGTTTGCGCTGGGCGTTTGCCTGCGCCGGGGCCAGGATAAACAACAGGGCCAGGCCGCATGTCATTTGCCAAATACGTTTCATAGGTTCTCGTTTTTCGCCTTTTAAAGATATCACAATTCCGGACCAAACTTACCGGATACGAAAAAGGCCCATCAAAAGACGGGCCGTTTTTCGTTCAGAATGAGCTGGGGAGCTTAGTGATGCATCTCCTCTTCTCCTTCCTGAAGGGGAATGTGCTGAGGCACAAAATCCTGTCCTTCCAGAATGTATTCCCCGTTTTCGTACGTTTTGCTGTAATCATACGGCCAGCGGTGAACTTCCGGAATGGCACCCGGCCAGTTGCCGTGAATGTGCTCCTGCGGGGCCGTCCACTCCAGGGTAGTGGCACCCCAGGGGTTTTGCGGGCCGCGTTTGCCGTAGAAGATGCTGCGTACAAAGTTGTAGACAAATACCAGCTGGGCGGTGGCGGTAATGATGGCAAATACGGTCATGAGCACCTGTACGTCCACCAGTTCGTCGAACATGGGGAAGGCGGTGTTCTGGTAGTAGCGTCGGGGGACCCCGGCCATCCCCACAAAGTGCATGGGGAAGAAAATCCCATAGGAACCGATGGCGGTAATCCAGAAGTGTACATACCCCAGATTCTTGTTCATCATACGGCCCTGGAACATTTTGGGGAACCAGTGGTATACCCCGGCAAACAGGCCGTATAGTGCAGAGATACCCATTACCAGGTGGAAGTGGGCCACTACAAAATAGGTGTCGTGGACGTTGATGTCCAGGGTGCTGTCTCCCAGGATAATCCCGGTAAGACCGCCGGTAATAAAGGTGGAAACCATCCCGATAGAGAAGAGCATCCCCGGGTTCAGCTGCAGGTTTCCTTTCCACAAGGTGGTAATCCAGTTAAAGGCTTTTACCGCAGAGGGGATAGCGATCAACAGGGTGGTAAAGGTAAATACGGATCCCAGGAAGGGGTTCATCCCGGAGATGAACATGTGGTGCCCCCAAACAATGGTAGACAAAAAGGCGATTGCCAGAATGGAGGCAATCATAGCCCGGTATCCGAAGATGGGTTTGCGCGCATTTACAGACATCACCTCAGAGACAATTCCCATGGCCGGGAGGATTACGATATATACCTCCGGGTGGCCCAGGAACCAGAACAGGTGCTCGAACAACACGGGGGAACCTCCCTGGTAATGGAGTACTTCGCCCTGGATAAAAATGTCGGAGAGGAAGAAAGAGGTGCCAAAGCTGCGGTCCATGATCAGCAACAGGGCTGCAGACAGCAGTACGGGGAAGGAAATCACCCCGATTACCGCGGTCACAAAGAAGGCCCAGATGGTCAGGGGCAGCCGCGTCATGGACATCCCTTTGGTACGCAGGTTCAGTACGGTTACGATATAGTTCAGCGATCCCAGCAGGGAAGAAGCGATAAAGATCGCCATAGACACCAGCCAGAGGGTCATCCCGGCCCCGGAGCCTGGTTGTGCCATAGGCAGGGCACTCAGCGGGGGATAAATGGTCCACCCGGCAGCAGCAGGTCCGGCTTCGACAAAAAGGGAGATAACCATGATCACACTGGAAAGGAAGAACATCCAGTACGAGAGCATGTTCAGGAAGCCGGAGGCCATATCCCGTGCACCAATCTGCAGCGGAATCAGCAGGTTACTGAAGGTACCGCTCAGGCCCGCGGTAAGTACAAAGAACACCATGATGGTCCCGTGGATAGTTACCAGTGCCAGGTAAATATCGGCATCCATTACCCCGTCGGGGGCCCATTTGCCCAGCAGTGCCTCGAAAATGGGGAAGGATTCACCCGGCCAGGCCAGCTGCATCCGGAACAACAGGGACATGGCAATCCCGATGAATCCCATGATCAGACCTGTAATCAGGTACTGTTTGGAGATCATCTTGTGATCCTGGCTGAAGATGTATTTGGTTACAAATGTTTCCTTGTGGTGGTGACCGTGATCGTCCGCGTGATCATCGGCGATGGCATGTGCATGTGCTGACATAGTCCTTCTTGTTTTGTCTTCTTCCTAAAATAGCAATTTTATTTTCCCATAACGGTCTGGGCAAACGTCTGTTGTTCACTCAGCCAGGCGTTAAAATCCTCTTCGCTTTCCACAATGATTTTCATCTGCATGTTGTAGTGGGATTTCCCGCAGATTTTGTTGCAAAGCAGAACATAGTCGAACTCCCAGGGATCGGAATTCGGCTCGCCGTTGGCCGCCCGCTCAGCGCGGATGGCATTGGTGCGCTGCACCTTTTCGATGATCTCCGGCCGCAACCGCATTTCTTCGGTGGTTACCGTAGGGGTAAAGGAGAATTCGGTAATCATTCCCGGAACACAGTTCATCTGAGCGCGGAAGTGCGGCATGTAGGCAGAGTGCAGCACATCCTGGGAACGCATCTTAAAATTCACCTTCCGACCTACGGGCAGGTGTAATTCCTTCACGATCACATCGTCCTCTGCGTTGGGGTCCGCTTCATCCAGTCCCAGCACGTTGGCCTTGTCGATGTCGATCATCCGGACATTGGACTCCCCCAGCACATTGTCGGCACCGCCGTAGCGGGCCGTCCAGTTAAACTGCTGGGCGTAGAGTTCCACGATCAGGGGATCGTCTTCCTCGTTTATGTCCATAATGTTGGTCCAGGTATACAGCCCCCAGAGGATCAGGCCGGCCAGGACAATTACCGGGATAATGGTCCAGATAAATTCCAGGCGGTCATTGTCTGCATAGAAAAGGGCCTTTTTCCCTTTTTCACCCCGGTATTTAAAGGCGAAGTAGTGCAACAGGGCCTGGGTGATGATCTGTACGATAAAGATGATCACAAAGCTCCAGAGCATCAGGGAATCGTACTGGCCTCCGTGGGCGCTGGACGATTCCGGGAGGATGTACTTCCCGTATTTCCAGAAGGAAAAGATGGTGAGCAGGTAGATGAACACCAAAAAGGCGAACATCAGGTACCCGTTTTTCTTGTTATCCTCGTCTGTGGCTACTTCCGAATTCGCTGCCTTAGTCCCGATCTGAGACAATTCAAAAATCTTGGTCATCTGCCAGATGGCGATGGCCACTAAAACTAAAACAGTGATCGTCAATAATGCTGTCATTGTCTGAACGGATATGATTCGCTAATGCTGTTAATAATGAAACTGCCGGCTCTCCTCGATGAACGGGTTATTGGTCGGTTGCAGGGGCGCCTTGGTAAGGGTATTGAAGACCCAGTAAATAAAGGCTCCTGCAAAAAAGAGTACGCCTCCGATTTCGGGGATCCCGATGTACCACTGGTCTCCCACGGTAGCCGGCATGATCATGACAAATACATCCAGGTAGTGCCCCATCAGGACCACAATCCCGGTCATGACCACAAACCAGTTCACCCGTTTGTAATCGCTGTTCATCAGCACCAGCAGGGGGAACACAAAATTCATGGCAACCATGCCAAAGAAAGGCAGTTTAAAGTCTTCGATCCGGGTTACGAAATAGGTGACTTCTTCCGGAATATCCGCATACCAGATAAGCATGAACTGTCCGAACCAGAGGTAAGTCCAGAAGATGCTGATACCGAACATAAATTTAGCCAGGTCGTGGATGTGGCTGTTGTTTACATCCGGCAGGTAACCGCGGGATTTCAGGTAGATGGTCACCAGGGCAATGGTGGTAATGCCGGAGACAAACATGCTGGCAAACACGTACCAGCCAAACAGGGTGCTGAACCAGTGCGGGTCCACACTCATGATCCAGTCCCAGGACATCATGGATTCCGTTACCAGGTAGAATACCAGGAAGGCGGCGGACCATTTAAAATTCTTTTTGAAGTTGCTGTGGTCATCGGCCTTGTCCTGCGCCAGGGAAAGCCGGCGAGAAATCTCCCGGTAGGCAATCCAGCCCCCCAGGAAGATGGCAGCGCGCACCAGGAAGAAGGTCGGGTTCAGGTACCCGGCCTTGCCCTGCAGCAATTCGTCGTGGGCCACGGTTTCGGGGTCCATCCAGGTAAAGAGGTGGTTCATGTGGAGTACGGAGAGTACCAGGATCACAAAAACCACAATACCTCCCGGCACCAGGTAGGCGGTAATCCCTTCCATAACGCGGAAGAGCAAGGGGGACCAGCCGGCCTGGGCGGCCCGCTGAATGGCGTAAAACGCCAGCACCCCAAGGGCGATCATAAAGAAGAAGAACGCTGCCACGTACAGGGCCGCCCAGGGGCGGTTCTGCAGTTGGTGCAGCAGGTGCTCATCGTGGGAAGACCCATGGCTTTCCTCGCCGTGGGCGGCTTCCCCGTGGGCCGCTTCTCCGTGGTCGGCTACTGCAGCCGCTTCCCCATGGCCTGAACCGTGCCCGTCGTCGTGGGCAGCCACCAGTGCCTTGGCTTCCTCCACGGTAGAAGGTGCAGAGACAAATCCGATCGCCATCCCCATCAGGCCCAGGGCCATAAGGATAACGGATCCTATTTTTAGTCTGTTCGAGAAGGTATACATCTGCAGTGCTATCTTATTGAGTTAGGTCTTCCTTGAGTTTCATCACGTATTCGGACACCTGCCAGCGCTCCTTGGCGTTCAGCTGGTTGGCGTAGGATCCCATGGCGTTAAGGCCGTAGTAGATCACGTGGTGGGTGCTCCCCACAGTAATGTTACGCCCGGCGTCCGCATAGCTGGGTACCCCCAGGATTTTCTCCCGTTTCACCAGGTTCCCCTGTCCGTCTCCCTTGTTGCCGTGGCAGATGGCGCAGTTGATCCCGTAAAGCTCCTTCCCAATGGCCAGGTTTTCCTCCCGGTTCAGGGAATCCAGCGGGCTTTCCAGGGTGCGGGCCATTTCTCTACCCTCCAGGGTGTTCGCATAGCGGTAGGGCATTTTGCCACGTGCCACGGTGTGTTCTGCAGGCAAAAGCGCCTCGGACCCCCCGGGGAGCCAGTCTACCGGCTGATAGGTTTCATACCCTACGGATTCGTACATATTGGGCATATACTGATAATTGGGCTGACGGGTATCCTGGCAGGACACCACGGCCATTACGGCAGCAACTATCACAAGGCCTTGTATCGTTTTCTTCATCATTCCGATGTTAC
Organism: Robiginitalea aestuariiviva; assembly: GCF_029537735.1. Taxonomy (GTDB): domain Bacteria; phylum Bacteroidota; class Bacteroidia; order Flavobacteriales; family Flavobacteriaceae; genus Robiginitalea; species Robiginitalea aestuariiviva. The sequence continues at coordinate 383,431 of NZ_JARPUQ010000001.1, forward strand.
TTTTCTACGGTTTTGATCTCCACAGCTCCGGTTTCCTGCAGCAGGGCGGCCAGCGCATCGGCACTGCCGTGTGCTTCCACTTCCATGATGAAGTGGTCGTCCGTGCTGCGCGCATCCGGGTTCTCAGCTTTTTTGAAAGGCCAGAGGCGGCTTCTCAGGTAAAAGGTAATCACCATCAGGTGGGCTGCAAAAAATACGGTCAGCTCAAACATCACCGGAACAAAGGCCGGCATGTTTTCGATGTAGCTGAAGCTCGGCTTTCCGCCAATATCCTGCGGCCAGTCCTGAATCATGATGTAATTCATCATCACAATGGCCACGGTAAGCCCGAGACAACCGTACATAAAAGAGGTAATCGCGATACGGGTGGGGGCCAGTCCCATGGCCTTGTCCAGCCCGTGCACCGGGAAGGGGCAGTACACCTCTTCGATGTGGTGCTTGGCAGCCTTCACCTTCTTGACAGCGTGCATCAGCACGTCGTCGTCGTCGTAAAATGCCTGTATTACTTTAGATGCCATCTGTGCTTACTTGTTTTCGTTAAAACCTTTTGCCTGCCCTGCCCAATCGTCGCGCTGGGCCCGGCCCGGGAAGGAGCCGGTAATGGAATCGAGCAGGTCGTATTCGCGCTGGGTCATGCGGCCCACCTGTGCAAAGGTGAAGATACCGAGCTGGTTCAGGGCCTGCTCCATCTGCGGACCTATACCCTTAATTTTCTTGAGGTCGTCCGCTTGCTGGGTTGCCGGGTCAAAAGTACCCAGGGTTTCCAGCAGGCTGCTAACCTGTTCTTCTTTGGCTTCCGGGGTGGGAGCCGCAGCCTTCACCGGCGCTGCAGTTGCAGACACCTGGTACAGGGGCTTGCCTGCATCCCGAAGCTTTTTATAGCGCTCCCCGGAGGATTTCAGGATGGATTTAACCTCGGCCTGTGCAATTACGGGGAAGGTACGGGCATACAGCAGGAACAACACGAAGAAGAACCCGATGGTACCGATAAAGATCCCGATGTCCACAAAGGTGGGGGAGAACATGGTCCAGGAGGACGGCAGGTAATCCCGGTGCAGGGAGGTTACGATAATCACGAAACGCTCGAACCACATCCCGATGTTTACCACAATGGAAATGATAAAGGAGACCATGATGCTGGTCCGGATTTTCTTGAACCACATCACCTGGGGGGAGACCACGTTACAGGTCATCATCAGGGTATAGGCCCACCAGTAAGGCCCGGTGGCACGGTTCAGGAAGGCGTATTGCTCGTATTCCACACCGGAGTACCAGGCAATGAAGAGCTCTGTGATATAGGCACAGCCCACAATGGAACCGGTGATCATGATAACGATGTTCATCAGTTCGATGTGCTGTACGGTTATATAAGCTTCCAGGTGACTTACCTTCCGCATGATAATCAGGAGGGTCTGTACCATGGCAAACCCGGAGAAGATCGCCCCGGCCACAAAGTAGGGCGGGAAGATGGTGGTATGCCATCCGGGAATCACCGAGGTGGCAAAGTCGAAGGATACGATGGTGTGTACGGAAAGTACCAGGGGGGTAGCCAGACCGGCCAGTACCAGGGATACTTCCTCAAAACGCTGCCAGTCTTTGGCCCGGCCGCTCCAGCCGAAACTCACCAGGCTGTAGATCTTTTTCTGGAAAGGCTTTACGGCACGGTCGCGGATCATCGCAAAATCCGGCAATAATCCCGTCCACCAGAATACCAGGGATACGGAAAGGTAAGTGGAGATCGCGAATACGTCCCACAACAGGGGGGAGTTGAAGTTCACCCAGAGGGAACCGAACTGGTTCGGGATCGGCACCACCCAGTACGCCAGCCAGGGGCGGCCCATGTGGATGATCGGGAAAAGCCCGGCCTGGATTACCGAGAAGATGGTCATGGCCTCCGCAGAGCGGTTGATGGCCATACGCCACTTCTGGCGGAAAAGCAACAGTACGGCGGAGATCAGGGTTCCGGCGTGACCGATACCCACCCACCATACAAAGTTGGTAATGTCCCAGGCCCAGTTAACCGTACGGTTCAGACCCCAGGTCCCGATACCGGTGGAAACGGTATAGATGATACACCCGATTCCCCAAAGGAAAGCAGCCAGCGCGATGGAAAAGACAATCCACCAGTGCTTGTTGGCCCGGCCTTCCACGGGGGCGGCAATATCCACAGAAACATCGTGGTAGCCCTTATCGCCCAGTACCAGGGGTTTGCGTATCGGTGCTTCGTAATGCGACGCCATAGAATATCGTTTTCGTTTCTTAAGAATTATGCTTCGTCTGTGTTGCGGACCTTAACCTGATAGAATACGTTAGGCTGTGTGCCAACGTGCTCGAGCAGGTGGTACATACGCGCGTCCGCTTTCAGCTTGGACACTTCGCTTTCCGGGTCGTTGATGTCCCCGAAGACTATCGCCCCGCTGCTGCAGGCATTGGAACAGGCCGTCTGGAATTCTTCGTCCGTTACGGCACGGCCCTCCCGCTTGGCGTCGAGGATGGATTTCTGGGTCATCTGGATACACCAGGAGCACTTCTCCATCACCCCGCGGGAACGTACGTTGACGTCGGGGTTGAGTACCATTTTGCCCAGGTCGTTGTTCATATGGTAATCGAACTCGTCGTTGTTGTTGTAGAGGAACCAGTTGAAACGACGCACCTTGTAGGGGCAGTTGTTTGCGCAGTAACGGGTTCCCACGCAGCGGTTGTACGCCATGTGGTTGTGGCCCTGACGGCTGTGTGCCGTGGCGGCAACCGGACAAACGGTTTCGCAAGGGGCGTGGTTACAGTGCTGGCACATCACCGGTTGGAAAGCTACCTGCGGGTTGGCCGCCGGGTCTTCCATTTCCTCAAAGCCGCGTTTGGACTCCAGGGCACCGGAGAATTCATCCTTCTTCACATTGTCGCCCTCAAAGGTATCCTCGGAGGAATAGTAACGGTCGATTCGAAGCCAGTGCATATCGCGCGACTTGCGGATTTCCTCTTTTCCAACAACCGGAACGTTGTTTTCGGCGTGGCAGGCAATCACACAGGCCCCGCAACCCGTACAGGCGTTCAGGTCAATGGACATGTTGAAGTGATGCCCGATGGAGCGGTCGAAGGAATCCCAGAGGTCCACGGTGGTGGCGGGCACCTCCTGGTGGTTCAGGGAAACCTGGGGCACATGGTTCCACTCGGCAGCATCCTTCGTATTGAAGATCTCCAGGGTGGTTTCCTTGATGATGTCGCCGCGGCCCATCAGGGTCTTCTGCAGCTGGATGCAGGCAAACTCGTGCATGCCGGCAGCCTTTTCAATGCTCACTTCCTGGGCGGTGTCAAAGCCCTGGTAAAGCGGGAAGGCATTTACCCCGGTCTGCATCTCGGCTTTCAGGCCGGTGGTCTTCCCGTACCCGAAGGCCAGGCCAAACGTACCTTCCGCCTGTCCGGGCTGGATCACTACCGGAACCCCGGAAACCGTGGTGCCATTTACCGTAATATTTACATAGCTGCCATCCAGGCCGCCATTAGCTGCATATTTGTTTACCAGGCCTAATGCCTGGGCATCCTTCTTGGATACCGTCAGGTAGTTGTCCCAGGACACCCGGGTTATGGGATCCGGGAATTCCTGCAACCAGGGGTTTCCGGCCTGGCGGCCATCGCCCATCCCCACCTTGCTGTAAAGCACCAGGGTTTTCTCGGCAGTTTGGGCCGCAGCCAGGCGGCTTACGGCTCCGGCCAGGTCGGCTACCGTACTGGTGGCACCTTCCCCTTCGGCATTTTCCTTATCCTGTTGGGCCGTGGCTCCCATTTCGGGGTCCGCCATGGCCGCGCCGGCAAAGAAGCCGTCGTGGAGGGCTTTGTTCCAGTCCGCACCGGAAAGGATTCCCCCTTCCCAGGTTTCGCGAACAAAATCGTACCAGGTCTGCTCCTCGCCCATCCAGGTTAGCAGGGACTGCTGGAACTGGCGGGTATCGAACAGCTGGCGGATTACCGGCTGGGTAAGTCCGTAATGCCCCTTTTTCAGTTGGGTGTCGCCCCAGGATTCCAGGTAGTGGCTGGCGGCAGCGGTAAAGGTAGCAGCCTCGGTGGTAGCGGTGCGGTTGGTCGAAAAAGCCACGGACAGGTCTACCTTCCCGAGGGCCTCGGCAAATGCCGCGGCGTTGGGCAGGGTGTAGAGCGGGTCAACCCCGTCCATCAGCAGCACCCCAACCTTCCCGGCCTGCATATCGGCCATCAGTTGCTCCAGGGCTTTGGCATCCCCCTGTCGGGTGTAGCGCGGAGCTTCCGGCTGGAAGGCCTCGCTGCCCAGCATTTCGTTCATAGCCAGGACCACGGCCTGGGCATCGGCGTCCTGCAGCCCGGTTACCACTACCGCTTTCCGGCCGGCTTTGGCCACGGCGGCAGCAAGTTCCTCCACCGCACGAGCGGCAGCTTCGGGCAATTCCCCGCCTGCGCTGCTGCCGTTCAGGGCAGCAAACAGTTTGGCGAGGGCAATTTTTTGGTGGGCCGGAGACAGAGGCACGCGCTTGTCTGCGTTGGCACCGCTCAGGCTCATGTTGGCCTCAAAGTGTACGTGGCGGGACATCTTCCCTGCCTTGGGCACACGGCCGGCAGCATAACCGCTGTCGTATCCGCCGCCTTGCCAATCCCCGAGGAAATCGGCACCGAAGGACACAATCAGGTCTGCTTTGGAAAAATCGTAATCGGCCAGGGCGCGCTCGCCGTACTTGGCCTGGTAGGCATCCAGGGCAGCGTTTTCCCCCACGGCATCATAAGACACGTGGGTTACGTTGCCGTAGCGCTCGGCAAACTGCGCAATCAGCCGGTCGGTAGACGGGCTGGCATAGGTTTGGGTCAGCAGGGCAACCTGCTTTCCGCTGGAGGCCAGGGAAGCCAGGCGCGCTTTTACGGTAGCATCCAGAACGTCCCACTCCACATCGCCCTCGGCATTGCGCGGACCCTGCAGGCGGGTGCTGTCGTACAGGGAGAGGACTGAGGCCTGGATCCGGGCATTGGTGTCCCCCTTAAAGGCTGCCTCTTTGTTGCGCTCGATCTTGATCGGACGACCCTCGCGGGTCTTGACCAGGATGCTGGCAAAATCGAAACCATCCGCTATGGTAGTGGCATAATAGTTGGCCACCCCGGGGATGATGCGCTCGGGCTGCACCACGTAAGGGATAGACTTATGCACCGGGCCCTCACAGGCTGCCAGGGAAGCGGCGGCCGTGCTGAAGCCCACGTATTTCAGGAAATCCCGCCGGCTGGTCTGGCTGGAAGCCAGCTGCTCCTTTTCGCCCAGAAAGGCATCCACCGGGAGCTGCTCGGGGAATTCGTTTTGTCTCAGCGTCTCAACAATGGAAGCATCCGCGGATAACTCCACTTCGCTCTTCCAATACTTCTTGTTTGATGCCATAGGTATATGGGTCTATTTAGCTGCTCGGATTAATAGTGACACTTGCCGCATTCCAGGCCGCCCATCTGGGCTGCAGTAACCTGTTCCACGCCGTACTTCTTGGCAAGTTCCTCGTGGATTTTTTCGTAATAGTCGTTGCCTTCCATCTGTACGTTGGTCTCCCGGTGGCAGTTGATACACCAACCCATGGTGAGGGGAGAGTACTGGTACATGATTTCCATTTCCTCCACGGGGCCGTGGCAGGTCTGGCATTCGATCTTGCCCACACTTACGTGCTGAGAGTGGTTGAAGTACGCGAAATCCGGGAGGTTGTGGATCCGCACCCACTCTACGGGCTTGGGCTCGTTGGCGTAGCTCTGGGTCTCTTCGTCCCAGCCGACGGCAGCGTAGAGCTTCTTGATCTCGCCGGTGTAGAATTCGTTGGTGTACCCGTTGGCCAGGTCTTCGGCAGAAGGCCCTTCGGGATTGCCCTTGTATTCGTAAATGGACTTGTGGCAGTTCATACACACATTCAGGGACGGGATGCCGGAGTGCTTGGACACCCGGGCAGAGGAGTGGCAGTACTTACAGTCAATGCCGTTGTCCCCGGCGTGGATTTTATGGGAATAATGGATGGGTTGGATGGGGGCATACCCCTGGTCCACTCCAACCTGCATGAGCCAGCCGTAGGCGAAGTAGGCCGCGCCCAGCATCAGGAAAATCACAGTTACCAGGACCAGGAACTGGTTCTGGGCAAAGGCCTTCCAGATGGGCAGTCCTTTCTCGGCTTTTTCCTTTTCCACCATGACCCCGTTGGCCTCGGCAATGCGGCGCAGGGTACGGTTTACCAGGAACAACATCATCACCAACAGGGCAAAGACCAGGGCCAGGGCACCAAGGATAATTTCATTGGAAATTCCGGATTGGGCAGCCGGATCCCCGGTCCCACCGCCAGCAGGCACAGCGGCAGCAGCCGGTGCAGGGGGCGGGGCCTCGGTATAGGCCAGAATGTCATTGATGTCCTGATCGCTCAGGGTGGGGAAGGCGGTCATGGCCGCCTGGTTGTACTCGTTGTAAATGCTGTTGGCGTAGCTGTCTCCGGAAGCAATCACCCCGGCGCTGTTGCGGATCCATCCGTAAATCCAGTCGCAGTCCAGCCCCTCCTCTTCCGTGAGGCGGGTGGCTACATTTGCCAGGGCCGGACCGGTCATCCGACGGTCCAGGGCGTGGCAGGCCGCACAGTTCTGATTAAACAATTGCTTCCCTTTCGCAGCATCCCCCGGGCCACAAGGGCTCCCATCCCCGGCGTCAGCCGCGGCCTCTGTAGACGCAGCAGCAGCCGCATCGTCCTGGGCGGTAAGGGTGGGTGAAACAAGCAGGGAGAGGGCAAGAGAAAAAGCTAAAATCGCAAAGTTCGGATGGCGGTTTGGAACCTTTTTCATGTGTTGCTGTTCAATATATGTTGCATCCCGCAGCACTGGGCTAAAGCTTGGCATGCTTTTGGCTGGTAAACCTACCAAAAGCCAGTGATACGGGCTTTTTTGTTCAGTTTGGCGGCGCGCAGGCCCGGCGCAAAACCGGATTAAAATAGCGATTTAAAACCGCCCAAACGGTCAGCAAAAATACAAACTAGACTTTATTCAGGAAATCTTAAAGGTTTTATAATTTATAATTTATAATCTTTCTAAATAATTACTTTTATGCCCCGGAAAGCCCCTAAAAAAGTACCTTTATCCATATCGGAAAACTAGAAATTTACGGGATGAAAACTGCGATTTTTACCCTTATCTGCCTGCTGGGGCTGGGGCTTTCTGCCCGGGCCCAAAACGGGCAGCTCCATATTGAACAGGAACCCGGGATCGAAAAACTCCTGGCCATTTATGCCCAGGGGATAGCCAAAGCCGGATACTACACCATCCAGGTGGGCTTTGGCTCCTTCAGCGCTGCAGAAGAACTCAAGCGGGATGTGGAAATTGACTTCCCGCAATGGCAGGCGAAGATCGTGTTCGACTCCCCCACGTATCGGGTGCAGGTAGGCCGGTTTAAAAGCCGGTTGGAAGCCGAACGGGAATACCGCGAAGTCCGCAAAAAATTTCCCGCCGCCCTCCTGCTCCGCCCCGAGGAAAAATAGCACCTCCTCGCCGCCTATCCCGATGCGGGCGGCCCAAAAAAGAAAATCCCAAACACCACCGGCGTTTGGGATTTTTTATTGCCAATTTATCAGGTCTTACAGGGTCTTTTTGACAGCCACTTCCTGGAAGGCCTCTACGATATCGCTCTCGCGGATGTCGTTGTAGTTCTTGATCTGCATCCCGCAATCGTACCCTTTGGATACCTCCTTCACATCGTCCTTGAAGCGCTTCAGGGAAGCGAGCTCCCCAGTGAAGATCACCACGCCGTCGCGAATCAGGCGGATGTTGGAGTTGCGGAAAATCTTGCCGCTGGTAACCATACACCCGGCAATGGTACCGATCTTGGATATCTTGAAAGTCTCGCGGATCTCGGCCGTACCGGTAACCTCCTCCTTGATTTCGGGGGAGAGCATCCCTTCCATCGCATCTTTAACATCGTTAATGGCGTCGTAGATGATGGAGTAGGTCCGGATATCGATTTCCTCCTTGTCGGCCACTTCGCGGGCATTGCCCATGGGACGTACGTTAAACCCGATAATGATCGCATCCGAGGCCGAAGCCAGCAATACGTCGGATTCGGTAATGGCACCCACCCCTTTCAGGATGATATTCACCTGGATCTCGTCGGTGGAAAGTTTCAGGAAGGAATCCGAGAGGGCTTCCACGGAACCGTCCACATCCCCTTTCAGGATAATGTTGAGCTCCTTGAAGTCGCCCAGGGCAATTCGCCTTCCGATCTCGTCCAGGGTAATATGGCGCTGGGTGCGGACATTCTGTTCGCGCTGCAGCTGGGAACGTTTGGCCGCAATTTGCTTGGCTTCCCGTTCGTCTTCCAGCACATTAAATTTATCCCCGGCCTGGGGCGCCCCGTCCAACCCTAGGATGGAAATAGGCACCGAAGGCCCGGCCTCCTTAATGCTTTTTCCGCGTTCGTCCTGCATGGCCTTAACCTTACCACTGCAGGTTCCCGCCAGCACGTAGTCCCCAATCTTCAGGGTTCCGGCCTGAACCAGCACGGTAGAGACATAGCCCCGTCCCTTATCCAGGAAGGCTTCCACCACCGTACCGTTGGCCAGCTTGTCCGGGTTGGCTTTCAGTTCAAGCAACTCCGCTTCCAGCAGGACCTTTTCGAGCAGTTCCTTAACGCCCTGCCCGGTTTTGGCAGAGATGTCGTGGGACTGGATTTTCCCACCCCAGTCTTCTACCAGTAAGTTCATATTCGCCAGGCCTTCCTTGATCTTGTCCGGGTTGGCCGTGGGCTTATCGATCTTGTTGATCGCAAAGACAATGGGAACCCCGGCAGCCTGGGCGTGGCTGATCGCTTCCTTGGTCTGGGGCATGATATCGTCGTCTGCCGCCACCACAATAATAGCGATGTCGGTCACCTGAGCCCCACGCGCCCGCATGGCGGTAAAGGCCTCGTGCCCGGGTGTGTCCAGGAAAGTGATCCGTTGCCCGTTATCGAGGGTTACCCCGTAGGCGCCAATGTGCTGGGTAATTCCCCCGCTTTCGCCTGCGATTACATTCTCTTCGCGGATGTGGTCCAGCAGGGAGGTTTTACCGTGGTCTACGTGACCCATCACCGTAACGATGGGGGCACGGGCTTTCAGATCTTCCGGAGCATCCTCTACCTCTTCAATGGCCTCCTCGATTTCAGCGGTCACGAATTCCACGTCAAACCCGAACTCCTCGGCCACGATGCTGAGGGTTTCGGCATCGAGGCGCTGGTTCATGGTGACCATGATTCCGAGGGACATACAGGCCGAAATAATATCCGTAGTGGGGACGTCCATCATGGTGGCCACCTCCTGGGCGGTCACAAATTCGGTCACTTTCAGGGTACGGCTCTCGCGTTCCTGCTCCTGCAGGTCCTTTTCGGTCTGCTGACGGTGCATGTCCCGCTTGTCGCGGCGGTACTTGGCCCCTTTGCCTTTCTTGGATTTCCCCTGTAATTTTTCCAGGGTTTCCCGTACCTGCTTTTGTACTTCTTCCTCGGTGGGTTCCACCTTGGCAGTGCCCCCCCGTTGTTTGCGACCTCCTGCCTTCCCACGGCCTGCGGCATCGGTCCGGCTGGTGATGCGGCGGCGCTTGCGCTTGCGGTCCTGGTCGTCCTTGTCTTCTTTTTTCTTTTTCGGCTTCTCGAACTTGGAGAGGTCGATCTTATCTTTGATCTTGGGGCCAGAGAGTTTCTGGTACTCCGTCTCGATCTTCTCTGGTGCGGCCTGAGCTGCGGGCTTTTCTTCGGCTTTAACTTCGGGTTCGGCCTCGGGTTTGGCTTCGGCCTTGGGTTCGGCCTCTGCCTTGGGTTCGGCCGGGGCCGGGGCCTCTGCTTCTTTGGCTGGGGCAGGCACTTCTGCCTTGGGGGCTTCCTCTGCCACCGGTGCCGGTTTGGCCTTGGGGGCATCCAGATCTATCTTGCCCACCTGTTTGGGACCGCTCAGTTCGGCCTTGGCGCGTACCACCTCAGTCTTGGCCTGGCGGCGTTCGCGGGCCAGCCTGCGCTCTTCCTGCTCCTGTTCCAGTTGCAGGCGCAGGGCTTCCTTCTCCTTGCGTTTCTCCTCCCCTACCTCTTGCGAAGCAACCTTTTTGCTCATGTCGGACTTGAACTCATCCAGGAGCACCTGATATACTTCGTCGGAGATTTTGGTGGTCGGGCGCGCGTCTACCTCATGCCCCTTGGAGGCAAGGTAATCCACTGCCCTATCCAGCGAAATATTGAGTTCTCTGAGGACCTTGTTAAGCCTTATGGTTGCGTTGTCTGCCATAAAAGAATTCCAGCGTTCTAAATAATAAGTTGCTAATATATAGCTTAATCTTCAAACTCTTCCTTGAGGATACGCATCACATCCAGGATGGTTTCCTCCTCCAGATCGGTGCGTTTTACCAGGTCGTCCACGTCCTGTTCCAGGACGGCGCGGGCCGTATCCAGGCCAATCTTGCGAAGCTCCGCAATGATCCATTCCTCGATCTCGTCGCGGAACTCGGTGAGCTCCACATCTTCTTCCACCCCTTCGCGGAAGACATCAATTTCATACCCCGTAAGCTGGCCGGCCAGACGGATGTTGTGGCCGCCGCGGCCAATAGCCTTGGAGACCTCTTCCGGCTTCAGGTATACCTGGGCGGTTTTGTTTTCATCGTCCAGTTTTACCTGGGTTACGCGGGCGGGGCTCAGCGCCCGGGACACCATCAGCTGGGGGTTGTTGGTCCAGTTGATCACGTCGATATTCTCATTGCCCAGTTCGCGCACAATCCCATGGATGCGGGAACCCTTCATCCCCACACAGGCCCCGACGGGGTCTATACGGTCGTCATAGGAATCCACGGCAACCTTGGCTTTCTCGCCCGGGATACGCACGGCCTTTTTGATGGTAATCAGCCCGTCGAACACCTCCGGGATCTCCTGGTGGAAGAGTTGCTCCAGGAACTTGGGAGAGGTGCGGGACATGATGATCAGCGGCTTGTTGCCTTTCAGTTCCACGCTCTCGATAATCCCGCGCACGTTGTCGCCCTTGCGGAAGAAATCCGAAGGGATCTGCTTCTCCTTGGGCATGAGGATTTCATTCCCCTCGTCGTCCAGCAGGATAATGGCCTTGTGGCGGATGTGGTGCACCTCTGCGGTGTAGATCTCGCCTTCCAGGTCTTTGAATTGCTTATAGATGGTGGTGTTGTCGTGCTCGTGGATCTTGGCGATCAGGTTCTGGCGCAGCGCCAGGATGGAACGCCGCCCCAGGTCGATCAGCTTTACCTCCTCGGATACGTCTTCCCCTACCTCAAAATCCGGTTCGATCTTGCGGGCCTCGGAAAGGGAAATCTCCTCGTTGGGCTCTTCTACTTCCCCGTCCGGCACCACCACGCGGTTCCTCCAGATCTCGAGGTCGCCCTTGTCCGGGTTGATGATGATGTCGAAGTTGTCGTCCGAACCGAATTTGCGCTTGAGGGCAGCCCGGAATACTTCCTCCAGGATAGCCATCAGGGTTACCCGGTCGATAAACTTGTCGTCCTTGAATTCGGAAAACGATTCGATCAGTGCGAGATTTTCCATGTTTTTGCGTTACCGTTAAAAGGTTAAAACCACTTTTGCCTGTTCAATGTCGGAATAGGGAATTACCTCCTCTTTCCGAACCGTATGCTTCCCCTTGCCAACCGGCTTGGGTTCCCGGGCCTTCCAGCCCAGGGTTATGCCATGTTCATCCGCGGCCTGCAACGTGCCTTCCAGGTCTTCCCCGGAGCGGCGCACCGCCAGTTTCCGGCCCACGTGTTTCTTGTATTGCCTTGGCATTTCCAGCGGGGCCGAGGCCCCTGCCGAACTTACCTCAAGCGAAAAATCGAAGGCATCCCGGTCCAGCTGGTGCTCCACCGCCCGGCTCACTTCCATACAATCCTGCAGGCTGATCCCCGAATCTCCGTCAAGGGTAATGCGGATGGACTGGTCCGACCCGACTTTCAGGTCGATCAGGAACAAGTCCGGCCGCGCCCGGAGGGCTTCCTCGAGCAGGGCACTGACGCGCTGTTGTAAACTGCTTGGTTCCATCACCATGAATGACTGCTAACAAAAAAGGGGACTTTCGGTCCCCTTATCAATTCGCAATGCTTCGATAAGTGGCGCAAAGATATACCTTTTTTCGGGAATTGACAATGTAATCCCATGGAAATTAAGCCGGTTGAAATGCCCGAATTCCGTTACCTTTAAACCCAAAGCCCGGCCTATGGAACTCTTTTCTTCCTACAACCTGATCATTGAAGGCGCCCTGATCCTGATCCTGTCATTCTGGTTCAATACCCTGTCGCGGAAAACGAACATCCCCTCGGTCCTGATGCTCATTGTGCTGGGGGTGATCCTCCAATATGCAGTAAGCGCCCTGGGCAACCGCCTGCCGGACCTGTTTCCCGCCCTGGAGATCCTGGGTATAGTGGGGCTGATTATGATTGTGCTGGAAGCCGCCCTGGAACTGGAGCTGCGGCGGGACAAGGTATGGCCCATCCTCAAAGCCATGGGGGTGGCCGTTGCCGGCCTGCTGGCCTCGGCCTGGGTGGCCGCCCTGATCCTGGAGGCCCTGGTGCCCGGCATGAGCACGGCCTCGGCCTGGTTGTACGCCACGCCCCTGTCCATCCTGTCCAGCGCCATCATCATCCCCAGCGTGGGCGGGCTCCCGGAAGCCAAGAAGGAATTTCATATTTACGAGAGCACCTTCTCGGATATTGCCGGGATTATCCTGTTCTATTTCCTGGCTGGGCAGCTGAACCCCGCCGAAGCCGTGGGCCCCGCCGGGTTTGCCGGCACCCTGCTGCTCACCGTGGTGGTGGCCATTGCGGCCAGCTACCTGCTGATCCTCATTTTCCAGGGCATCCGCACCCAGGCCAAGCAATTCCTGCTTATTGCGGTGCTGTTGCTGCTCTATGCCATCGGGAAGAAGCTGCACCTGTCTTCCCTGATCATTATCCTGGTCTTTGGCCTGGTGATCGCCAACATGAAACTGTTCTTTTTCGGCCCCCTGCGCCGGTACCTGCAGCCGGATCGCGCCCGGCAGATCTACCACGAACTCCACATTATTACCCTGGAGACCGCCTTTGTGGTGCGCACCTTCTTCTTTGTGGTCTTCGGGCTTACTATAGTATTGAGCAGCCTGCTCAGTATTAAGGTACTGCTGATCAGCCTGCTGATTATCGCCTCCATCTACATCATCCGCTTTGGGCTGTTGCGCATTGTATTCGGGAGCGATATTCGGCCCCAGCTCTTTATCGCACCCCGTGGATTGATTACCGTACTGCTGTTCTATGCCATCCCGGCAGAGGCCAAGATCGAAACCTTTGAACCCGGCATCCTGCTGTTTATCATCATTGCCACCAGCCTGATCATGACCTGGGCCATGATCCGCGACAAAAAGAAACCGGGCACTGTCCTGGACGGGATCGAGGAGGAATACGACGCCCTGGATGAGGCCTACGATGCAGAGCAGGAGGCGGAGGAGGAATGAAGAGCCTCCATGAACTCCACTAAAGATAGGGCTGAAAACTCATGTGCCGAAAGCGCATTTGAGGCACTCACCAGGCCCCTTACTTGATTGTCTATGGAACGTCTTCGCCTACGGAAACCACGCCTTACCCGCAAAAGCATCGGGCTTACCAAATTCTGGTTTGGGATTGGCGCAGGGCTCTTCGTGGCCGTGGCCCTGAATTCCTTCTTTTCTGTAGGAATGGAATTGATGCGCCTGGTCACCTCCATCTGGTCGGACTTGTGGGATTTGGACGAATTGGAAAGACCCTTCTACCAGTACTTCTTTGCCTCCGTCTCCTACCTGCTGGGTCTCAATATAGCCCTGAGTATTTGGTTTGGCAGGATCCGGGGAAACTTTCGGGGACATCGCCCGGCCTTGCGAACCGGTTGGCTGATGAACCAGTTATCCCTCTGGGTGGTCATTTTGGTAGTCTTTCGCTATTGCAGCCTGGTGCCCATCCTGGTATTTGCCATGCCCGATGTCAATAACCAACTGCGGCTGATCGATTCTTATCCCTTCCTTTTCGGGCTAATCCCAATGGTATTTTTCCTGCAGTCCTGGCACATTTATCAGAAATGTTTTAGGGCGGGACGGTGGATGCTGGCTTCCCTTTTGCTTGGGATGCTGATTATTTTTCTCCTGGGCCGCTTTCTGGTGGTGGGGCCGGAGGTGGTGAACCGGGAATATGCCGGTTGGTACAAGGAGGAATTCGAATATATAGCCGCTCAAACGTCCCGAGCGAAATTCCTGTATGGTATCGAATACACCAGGGAAACGATCTCAGATTTAAAAAAATTCTATTCCATAAGGTCGGCCATTCAAATGCACGGGGTAAGCCAGGCCTTCGAACAGGACCATCCGGTATCTTTGGACACGATCATCCTGGCGCGTATGATTATCGATTTGCAAAAGGAAATGCCCTGGGAATTCAAATGGGAATACGCAGGCAAGCCCACATTCTGGTATTACCCCCTCCCACACGAAACCTACAGGCAATTAAAGGTTTACCCGGGGAATTCCCCGGAAAGCCGGGAACTGATGGAATTGCTCCTCGCTATGTACTCGATACGGGAGAACACTTTGAAATATTACGACATCATGTACGGCAAGGGTCCGGAACCCGATGCAGATGGAAATCGGGAGTTTCCCAGGTTCCTCTCCAATGGTTTTTACCCGGAACAACTTCTCTACCTGGACCTATTGGGATGGGATCTGGAAAACGTCCGGGATAGCATGAAGCTTCGGGAGGAGTTTATAGAAATCCGGGCGCTTTACCCGCAGTGGGATAGCCTCAACATTTCGCCGGCAAGGGATTTGCAACTCAGGTAGATGTTTTTGGGAAAGGGAATTGGGCAGGTTAACCATAAAGGGGCACCCCCGCCCGCCCGGCTTCAAAGTACCCCGCAACCCTGAAAAATCCTTGCACCACAAGCCATTCCCATCCTCATTTTTATCACCCCATTGCCAATAGCCTATCGATTTGGCACCCCACCGGTTTCTGATGTACCTTTGCACCTGTGAGACCCAACGTTTTATATCGCTTGCTGCTGGTCTGCTGCCTGCTGCCGGGCCTGGCCCCGGCCCAGGAAACTGCGGCCGATTCCGTACCGGCCTACCAGGCCCTGGCGGATTCCCTGGCTAAGGTGAACCGGGTACACGGCCCCTACGTGGGGTTTAACGGGGAAACCACTAACCAGTACCGGAACTTCCTGCAGCTTACCGAAACTGCTAGTGAAGGGCAACTCCTTGAACTGTGCAACCACGACAATGCCGTGGTACGCGCCTATGCCTTCTGGGGCCTGGCCCGCAACCAGTTTACCCGCCTGGATTCCCTGCTGCTGGCCCATGCCCGGGACGAGGCCCCTGTATCCGAGGTACAGGGCGGGGTGATCACCCGCATCCCCCTGGTGGACTTTATGCAATGGGTGGTAGATCCCAACATGATGGACACCCGCAGTAAAAAGCTGGACCCGGCCGTCATACGCCGCCTGGCAGAATTGCGGTTTGCGGATCGATAAGTTACTCCTGCATATTCCGACAGTTGCATATTATCCCCGAATCAAAACAGTGCCGGGAGTGATTGAGACACATTACCTATCTTGGACGCACAAACCCCATAACGGACCTCCCCGGTTCGAAACCTATCCCACCCCGGCATGAAAGCCAAGAAAGAAGTTACCATTTACGACCTGGCCAAAGCCTTGAACTGCTCCGCCTCTACGGTATCGCGTGCGCTTAACAACCATAAGAGCATTAGCCAAAAAACGCGGAAGGCTGCACAGGAAATGGCGCGGGCCATGGGCTACCGCCCAAATGTCCTTGCGGCCGGGTTACGGAACAACAAGAGCAAAACCATTGGCGTACTGGTATCCCGGATCAACCGCCCCTTTAGTGCCGCACTGATCAGCGGCATAGAGGAAACGGCCCGAAAAGCAGGTTACAATGTCCTGATCAGCCAGTCCAGCGACCTTTATGAAAATGAGGTGAGCAACAGCAGGGCCCTTTACGATAGCCGGGTAGCCGGGCTTATTGTTTCCCTGGCCATGGAAACCCGGGATCTGGAACACTTCCGGAATTTCTCCGACCAGGGCATCCCTATCGTCTTTGTAGACCGGGTTCCCGATGCCTTCGATGCCTGCAGGGTGGTTATTGACAACTACACAGCAGGGTACCAGGCCACCAAACACCTTATTGACCAGGGCTGTAAACGAATTGCCCATTTTGCCGGCTCACAACACCGTAACATTTACGACGGTCGGACCAGGGGATACCGGGATGCCCTTAAGGATCACGGCCTTCCTGTGGAAGAGGAACTGATTATTCCGTTTAAGACTCTCAGTTTTAAGGAGGGTCGTAAGGCCACCAAAAAACTGATGCGACTGGAAAACCCTCCGGATGGGATTTTCTCTGCCAACGATACGGCAGCCGTAGGTGCCATCATGTATGCCAAAAAGTTGGGCATTGACGTTCCGGGGCAATTGGCCATCATCGGTTTTAACGATGACCCTATCGCTTCCATCGTGGAGCCCCCCCTGTCTACCGTTTCCCATCCGGCAGGAAAAATGGGGGAGATTTCCGCCCTGAAGATCGTGGACCAATCGGAAAGCGAAGGGGACACCACCCCTCCGGAAACCATTGTTCTGGAGACCGAAATCATAGCCCGCCAATCTTCCTTGCGCGAATTCCCCATGCCTGGAACGCCTGCCCTGGACAGGTAGCCAGGCAACGGTGCAAGCGCACTGAACCAGTCCCTTATGCCGCTAATGCTCCGGCAGTTGTGCCGCATCATTTTTTGGGGCAATCGTACATTTCGACAGCAATTTTGATGTACCTTAGCGAATGGCTTTCGCAATCGATTGCATCCTAAAATACCTTATCCCTTGCCTTGTACCAGGGCTCCAAATGAAACAGACATGGTTGGTTTCTTCAGACGCATCCGTTTAACGGCCTCTTTTTGCCCCATTTCAGGGCTGCTTGTGTTGATTTTCACCCTTATTCCCTTCACATCAGTGACCGCCCAGGCCGGCCCGGGCGACGGCTATGACTTGTGGCTCGATTACCAACCCGTGTCCGATACAGCCCTGCTGCTGGATTATCAACAACAACTCCTGCGTATCCAGGCCCCGGAAGGTGACGGTACCCCCAGGGTAATCCGCGAGGAATTGCAACAGGGCCTGAGTACCATGCTGGGCCGGGAACCTGTTTTCGAAACCCGGGATGCCTCCCGGGCAGGGCTGGTGGTGATGCCCTACGAAGCACTCCCGGAATCCCTGCGCAAAAACATCCCTGCCCCCGAAGCGGGAATAGAAACCTACCGGATCCACAGGGTGCAAAAAGGAAAACACCGCCCGCTGGTGGTGACCGCCCATGGCGATAGCGGGTTGCTATACGGCACCTTCCACCTGCTGCGCCTGCTGCAGATGCACCAGCCCCTGGCAAGACTGGATCTTTCGGAAGCACCCCGTACGGATATTCGAATGCTCAACCACTGGGACAACCTGGATCGCACTATCGAACGTGGGTATTCCGGCTTCTCCATCTGGAACTGGCAAACCCTCCCGGACTATATCGACCCGCGCTATATGGATTATGCACGCGCCAATGCCTCTGTCGGCATCAATGGTACAGCCCTGACCAGCGTAAACGCCAACGCCCTGATCCTGACCCCCCATTACCTGGAAAAAGTTAAGGCCCTCGCAGATCTGTTCCGCCCCTACGGACTGAAGGTATACCTGACCGCACGGTTTTCGGCCCCCATGGAAATAGGCGGCCTTTCCACCGCCGACCCGCTGGACCCCGGGGTTATTGCCTGGTGGAGACAGAAAGCCGACGAGATTTACGCCATGGTCCCGGACTTTGGGGGCTTCCTGGTAAAAGCCAATTCAGAAGGACAACCCGGGCCCCAGAATTATGGCAGAACGCACCTGGACGGGGCCAATATGCTGGCAGACGCCGTGGCACCCCATGGTGGGGTGATCATGTGGCGGGCCTTTGTCTATTCGGAACACGACCCCACGGACCGGGCCAAACAGGCCTACAGCGAATTTGTGCCCTACGACGGGAAGTTCCGCGACAACGTCCTGCTCCAGGTTAAAAACGGCCCCATAGACTTCCAGCCCAGGGAACCCTTCCACCCCATGTTCGGGGCCATGGAGCACACCCCGCTCATGATGGAGTTCCAGATCACCAAAGAATACCTGGGGTTTGCCACCCACCTGGTTTACCTGCCCAAACTTTTCGAAGAAACCCTGCAATCGGACACCTACCGCAAGGGAAAAGGATCTACCGTTTCAAAGGTGGTAGACGGCAGCCTTTTCGGCAACCGGCTAACCGGAATGGCCGGGGTGTCGAATATCGGTACGGACTACAACTGGACCGGACACCTTTTCGGGCAGGCAGACTGGTACGGCTTTGGCCGTCTGGCCTGGGATCCGGACCTGTCTTCCGAAACCATTGCCGGGGAATGGTTGCGATGCACCTTCTCGAACGACCCCGGGGTGATAGCACCTTTAAAGGCCATGATGCTGGAATCCCGGGAAGCCGTAGTCAACTATATGAATCCCCTGGGGCTGCACCACATTTTTGATACCGGACACCACTATGGGCCAGGCCCCTGGGTGGATAATCTCTCCCGCCCGGAATGGAACCCGGTGTATTACCACCAGGCGGATGCCGAAGGTATCGGCTTTGACCGGACGGCCACGGGCAGTGACGCCCTGTCTCAATATGCCCCGGAGGTGGCCCGTTATTTTGGCAACCTGGAGACCTGTCCGGAAGAATACCTGCTCTGGTTCCACCACCTGCCCTGGGATTACCCGCTAAAAAACGGACGCACCCTTTGGGACAACCTGGGGATGAAATACCAGCAAGGGGTAGACCAGGTTCGGGAGATGATCTTGACCTGGGAAAGCCTGGAGTCGCAAATACCCCCGGAACGGTATCGGCAGGTACACATGCTACTGGGGATCCAGCTTAAGGAAGCCCAGTGGTGGCGCGATGCCTGCATGCTGTATTTCCAAACCTTCTCCGGGCGGGAATTCCCCCCGGAAATGGAACCCCCGCAACACACCCTGGAATATTACAAGTCCCTGAAATTCCCTTATGCCCCGGGCATCCGCCCCAGGTGGAACTAAATCCTATCCGTTATGAAGAATCAAGCAAACTCCTTCCGGAAACTCACCTGCCTCCTGCCCGCTATGGCTATCCTGCTGGGGAGTATTTCCTGTATGGACAGAACCGATAAAACTGCCGCCGAGGCCAGCCAGGCCATGCAGGAAGAACCTGCCGGGGACAACGTTGTATATGAACTCACCCGTGACCTGTACACCGCAGACCCCTCCGCACACGTGTTTGAAGGCAAAATCTACGTCTACCCCTCCCACGATTATGAGTCCGGCATCCCCCAAGACGACCTGGGAAGCCACTTTAACATGAAGGACTACCATGTATTCTCCATGGACAGCGTGGGCGGGCCCGTAACGGACCACGGCGTAGCCCTGGACCTTGCAGACGTCCCCTGGGCCGGCCGGCAGATGTGGGCCCCGGATGCAGCCCATAAAGGGGATACCTATTATTTCTATTTCCCGGTAAAGGATAAGGAAGATATTTTCCGGATCGGGGTAGCCACCGCCTCCAATCCCGCGGGGCCCTTTTCGGCCCGGGAAAATCCCATTGCCGGCAGCTACAGCATGGACCCCGCCGTGTTCCAGGACGGGGAGGATTACTATATGTATTTTGGCGGCATCTGGGGTGGGCAACTCCAGCGATGGAAAGACGGGGAATACCACGGGGAGGACGTTTACCCGGCAGACGACCAGCCGGCCCTGGCACCCAAGGTGGCCAAAATGGCCGATGACCTTTTGGAATTTGCGGAACCCCCCAGGGATGTCCTTATTGTGGACGCCGGGGGCAACCCCATTACTGCAGGAGATAATGAGCGCCGCTTCTTTGAGGCCGCCTGGGTGCACCAATACGAAGGCACCTACTACCTCTCCTACTCTACCGGAGACACCCACAACATCGCCTATGCCACCGCAGACAACCCTTATGGCCCCTTTATCTACCGGGGGGTACTACTCAGGCCCGTACTGGGCTGGACCAACCACCACTCCATCGTGCAGTACAAAGGGGATTGGTGGCTGTTTTTCCACGACAGCTCCATGAGTGGCGGCCAGACCCACCTGCGCAATGTGAAGTACACCCGCCTGCACCACAATGCTGACGGGACCATCCGTACCGTAGACGCCCTGGTCGAACCCTGATCCCTGTGCACCAACCGCAACAAAATAAAGAGCCCCCGAACGCATTTGCATCCGGGGGCTTTCTCTGTTGGCCCACTAGGACTCGAACCTAGAATGACTGAACCAAAATCAGTAGTGTTGCCAATTACACCATGGGCCAGAGCCTTAGGAGCGGCAAATTTAAAACAAAGTTTGATTACGCCAAACAAAAAATAATGCCAATTCGCCCCGGACGGGCCAATGCCCTGTTAAACCTTTCACACAGAAGGGGCGGAAATGGGGGTTATTTACTAAATTCGCCCAAAGTCCGATAAAGCAGCCTACATGTTTGCGAAAAACTTCCAGCGATGGAACACCCTTACCGGGTGGTTCGTTTTCCTGATTACCTTCATCACCTATTACCTCACCACCGAACCTACCGGCAGCTTCTGGGATGCCGGGGAATACATCGCCACCTCGGCCAAACTGCAGGTGGCCCACCCGCCCGGGGCACCCTTCTTTCAAATGTTGGGGGCCTTTTTTGCCCTATTTGCCCCCAATGCGGAACAGGTGGCCTTTATGGTAAATCTGATGTCCGGGGTCTCTTCGGCCTTTGCCCTGCTTTTTATGTTCTGGACGCTTACCAACCTCAGTCGTAAACTCACCGGCTGGCACACGCCCACCAACCCCCAGGCTCTGGTGTTGCTGGGGGCCGGGGCAGTAGGCTGCCTGAGCCTGGCCTATTCGGATAGTTTCTGGTTTAACGCTGTGGAAACCGAGGTGTATGCCATGGCCAGCCTGATTATGTCGCTCTTGCTCTGGCTGGGCCTGAAATGGACGGACAACCTGGACGACCCGCGCGGGAATCGCTACCTGGTGCTGATCTCCTTCGTGATCGGGTTAACCTTCGGGATCCAGTTTATGGGCTTCCTGGCCATCCCTTCCATCGGGTTGCTCTACTATTTCAAACGTTACGACCGGATTACCCCTTTAAATTTCATCCTGGCCAACGCCGCCGTGATCGGGGTGTTGATCCTGGTGTATAAATTTTCCCTGACCTACGTCTTGATGTTCTTTGGCTGGGGCGAGGTCTTCTTTGTAAACGACATTGGCCTCCCCTTCAATTCCGGAACCATAATTATCGGGTTGGTTTTTGCCGCAGCCTTTTATTTTGGATTGCGGTATACGCGCCGCAACAATTATATAAAGGCCAATACCCTTATCCTTTGTGGTCTCTTTATGTTCCTCGGCTTCTCCTCCTGGCTGATGCTGCCCATCCGGGCCAACGCCAATGTGGTGATTAACGAGAACAACCCCGCAGATGCCCGGGCTCTGCTGGCCTATTACAACCGGGAACAATACCCAGGGGTAGACAGTCCCATTTACGGGGCCTACTTTTCGGACCGTTTTGCAGAAGCCGGCCCCAACCGGGACGACAAGCCCAAATACGAACAGGATACCAAAACCGGCAAATACGTGGTGGTGAACCACTATGAAGAAGCCCTGCCCGGGCCCAACCCGGAGCATGTTGGCCTGCTACCCCGCATGTGGAGCGACCAGCACGCCGAAAACTACATGCGCTACTTTGGCCCCCTGGAATTTTCCGTAACCGAGAACAATGCGGAACTCCGGGCTGCCGCCCAGCAAATGCGCGATGGCCTGGCCAACGGGGAAATTGACGAACAACAATACATCGGCTTTTTGAACCGCTTTCGGGACTACCTGGAAGTGCACCCTCCCAGCCTGGGGCAGAACCTGGATTACATGTTCCGCTTCCAGTTCGGGTATATGTACTGGCGGTATTTCCTCTGGAACTTTGTGGGCAAACAGGACGATAAACAGGGCCGCTACAACGGCAACGGGGAGTGGATTAGCGGCATCCCCTTTGTAGACAGCCTCTTTAAAGGCACCCAGGCCAACCTGCCCCAGGACCAACTGGACAACAAGGGCCGGAACACCTATTTCTTCCTGCCCCTGATCCTGGGGATCATCGGGCTGATCTTCCAGCTGAGCCGGAACCCGAAACAATTCTGGGTGCTGCTGGTATTCTTCCTCTTTACCGGCCTGGCCATACAGTTCTACACCAACCCCTATATCTTCCAGCCGCGGGAACGGGACTATTCCCTGGTGGGTTCCTTCTACATCTTCGCCATCTGGATCGGAATGGGCGTGGTAGGCCTGTATGAGGAATTTAAAAAATGGATAACCCCAAAAATCTGGGCCCCGGTCATTACCCTGGTGTGCCTGCTGGCCGTACCCGCGGTAATGGCATACCAGAACTGGGACGACCACGACCGTTCCGGGCGCTATACCGCCCGGGCCGCCGCCAAATCCTATCTGGACAGCTGCCAGGAAGATGCAGGGGCCATGCTCTTTACCATTGGGGACAACGATACCTTCCCCCTGTGGTATGTGCAGGAAATCGAGAAATACCGCACCGATGTGCGCGTTATCTGTACCAGCCTGTTTGCCACGGACTGGTATGTAGACCAGATGAAACGGCAGGCGTACGAGAGTGACCCCATCCCTTCCCAGCTCACCCACAACCTGTATCGCTACGGTAACCGGGACGTGATTTACCACCAGGCCCTGACCGAGAACCGTTGGGATATCCGGGACTTTATGAACTGGATTGGCAGCGACAGGCCCGAAACCAAGATGCGATCCTACCTGGAGCGGGTGGGGGCAGACCCCTCCCAATACCCGGAGAGCACCCTGGAAACCGTATTTTACCCCACCAACAAGATCCGGGTGCCGGTAAACAAGGAAAACGTACTGGCCTCCGGCCTGGTCAAAGCCAAGGATTCGGCCCTTATTGTGGATTACATCGACATTGACCTGCCCGGAGTCCTGCCCAAGCACCGCATCCTGATGCTGGACATCCTGGCCAATAACGACTGGAAACGTCCCATTTATTTCTCCGGGGGCAGCTTTGACCGGGCGGAATACATCTGGATGAAGGAATACCTCCAACTGGACGGGATGGCGTACAAACTGGTCCCTATCCGCACGGAAAACCGGAACAGCTTCGAAATGGGCCGCATCGACACAGACCTGATGTACGATGTAGTCATGGGCTGGGACTGGGGCAACTCCGGCAGCCCGGAGATATACCACGATCCTCAGACCCGTTCGCAAGGGCTCTCCATGCGCGCCAACCTGGCCCGTCTGGTGGAGGCGCTCATTGCCGAGAACAAAATTGAACGGGCCCGGGAAGTCATTGACCTGGCTATGGAAAAAATGCCCGTGGCCTACTATGATTTTTACACCTTTGTGGAGCCTTTCGTAGACGGCTACTACAAGGTGGGCGCCACCGAAAAGGCCCGGGAACTGTACGCACAGCTGAAGGCCATTTATCTGGACCGGCTGGACTACTATGCCGGGATGCCCCTGGATGAGCAATACGACAAGGCCGAAGCCATCCTGGACAATCTGGAGGGCTTTAAGCGCATTACGGATATCCTGATTGCCAACCAGGACGACACCCTGGCCGAAACGGAAACCAACCTCTTTAACGAGCAGTTTGACCGCTTTGCCATTTTCGGGCAGCGCAGCCTGCTGCAGGACCTGGAAAGTCAGGGGGTTCCGGACACCACCGGAGAAACACCTGCAGGGATGGATACCACTACTTCAGCCACGGACGGGACGGAGGTAGTTCCGGACAGCCTGGCGCAGGTGCCGGAATAAAATGCCCTATTGCCATAGGGCGCACTGAGGAATTTATACGTATTCGTTCAGGATCCCGATCAGGGTATTGGCATCCTGCTCGCCGCTCTGGCGCCAGACCATTTCCCCTTTCTTGTAGATCATCAGGGTCGGGAGCCCTTTAATGCGAAGTGCCTGGGACAATTCCTTGTTCTTGTCCACGTCAATTTTAATGACCTTTCCCTTGTCGCCCAGGGCAGCGGCAACATCTCTCAGGACAGGGTGCATAGCTGTGGACTGGTCGTTCCACTCGGCATAGAAGTCCAGGAGTACCGGGACCTTCTGGTCGATGAGTTCACCGAATTTCGACATAAAGCAGGCGTTGATTTACCCCTCAAAAGTAAGAAAAAATGTTAAACACGGCTTGAAACCGCCTGTGATAGAGGGGGCTCGGTCGTTAAATTCAAGTTAAACCGGTTTTCTTCAGGGTGATGACGGTAATCTCCGGCCAAATGCCTACCCGCCCGGGATAGCCCAGGAACCCGAAGCCGCGGTTTACATTGATAAACTGCCCCAGTTCCTCATAGATTCCCGCCCAGTACTTATACCGCCACTTCACCGGGCTCCATTTTACCCACCCCGGGATCTCGATCCCGAATTGCATGCCGTGGGTATGCCCGCTCAGGGTCAGGTGGTAATGCATGGGATGGTGGATAACCACGTCCTCCCAATGGGAAGGGTCATGACTTAGAAGAATTTTAAAATCGGAGGGGTCCACGGCACCGCAGGCCGCATCCAGGTCTCCCGCCTTCTTGAAGCCGCCTCGCCCCCAGTTTTCCACGCCAATCAGGGCAATGCGGTCTTGGCCTTTTTGCAGGTACCGGTGTTCGTTCAGCAACAGGTCAAAGCCCATTTCCCTTTGCATGGTTTTCAGGGATTCCAGGTTTTCGGCCTTTTCCTCTTCGGTATCCCAGGGAATATAATCCCCGTAGTCGTGGTTGCCCAGGATGGAGTACTTCCCGTCCGGCGCACTCAGGCGCGAAAAGAGTTCCGTCCAGGGCTGCATTTCACTGGCCTTGTTGTTGACCATGTCCCCCGTGAAAAAGAGGACATCACTCTCCTGCCGGTTGATCAGGTCTACCCCGTATTCGATTTTCTTCCGGTTGTCGAAACTGCCGCTGTGCACATCGGAAATCTGGGTAATGGTGTAATTGTGGAAGGCCTCCGGCAGGTCTTTGAATTCCAGGTTATACCGGAGGACGCGAAAATTGTATTTCCCCCGATACATGCCATAGAGCAACGCCCCGAAGGGCAGGGAGGCAATCCCCAGGGCCATCAGGCTCAGGAAGCGGCGGCGGCCCGGGATGCTGAATTCCCGGGTGTTCCCGGCCAGCTTGTGGTAGGCAGCCACCACCAGGCGGAAAATGTCTTCGGAAAACAGGAAAAAAATGGTAATCAGGTTAAAGGTGAGCAGGGCCAGCAAAAACCCGAAGGCATAGCTCTTGGGCCGGCTCAGTACCCGCCCGGGGTCATCCCCCGCGGTAAACTGCCAGATAAAATTCCCCAGTACCACCAGGGCCACCCCCAGGTACAGGTAGTATACCCAAGGGAAGCGCGTTCCGGAGCGCAGGGCTTGCAGGGTATACAGGGACATGGCCAGGTAAAGGACGGTAAAAACGATCCAGCGTAGCATGGTGGAGGCTTTCTACAAATATACCGATTTTCAGGCGGTTCGGGGCGCTCCGGGGCCGGGATTTACAGCAGCCACCACCTCCCGGATCAGGGCCGTATCAGTAACCGGCGGAGGGCCGTCCGTGAGCAGGCCGGGGCTGTTCATCCCCGGGCCGTGTGCCGGGGGTATGCTGCGGAAACCTGCCGTCCCGGATACATGCAGGGTACGGAACCCCTTTTCCAGAAACAGGTGGGCATTGTCGGGCCGTATACCCCCACCGGGCATGATCTGGCAATACTGCGCCTCGGCCTGCAGTTTTTCCAACAGCGGCAAGCCCGTTACCGCGTCCGCGGCCTGCCCGCTGCTGAGGAGGGTATCTACCCCCAGGGCGTCCAGGTGGGCCAGGGCCTCCAGGGGCTGCGGGCACTGATCAAAGGCCCGGTGAAAGGTGAAATGCCCCGGGAAGGCATCCCGGACCATGGCTGTGCGGTGCCGGTCCAGCTGCCCGTCCGGCAGCAGGAAGCCGCAAACCACCCCGGCCATCCCGAGCTCTGATACCCAGGCAATATCCCGGAGGATGATGTCGAATTCCGCATCTGTATAGCTGAAATTCCCGCTTCGGGGACGGATAAGTACGTGTACCGGCAGGGAGAGCTGTTCGCAGACCACTTCCAGCAAGCCCGCAGAAGGCGTAAGCCCGCCCACAGCCAGCTCCGAACAAAGCTCAATGCGGTGGGCTCCCCCGGCCTTTGCAGCCCGGGCAGAGGCCAGGGAATTGGCGCAAACTTCTACCTGCATAATACGTATATTTAATCCCTAAATGTAAATCCTTCCCGCCATGCACCGAAGAAAATTCCTGAGAAATTCCTCCATGGGAACCGCCGGCCTGCTGGGCGCTTCCGCCCTGGCCTCCTGTCGCGAAACCAGTCCGGAACCCCTCCCCCCAACCGAGGCAAAGGGGCCTGTTGCCGTGTGCACCTGGGATTTCGGGAATGCCACCGCACGCGCCTGGGAGGTACTCCAACCCGGGGGCCAGGCCCTGGATGCCGTGGAAGCCGGGGTTATGGTGGAAGAAGCGGACCCCAAAAACCAGACGGTGGGCCTGGGCGGACGGCCGGATCGTGAGGGGCGCGTAACCCTGGATGCCTGCATCATGGATGCTAAAGGAGGCTGCGGCTCAGTCATGGGGCTGGAGGGCTTTGTACACCCGATTTCCGTAGCCCGGAAAGTGATGGAAGAAACCCCGCACGTGATCCTGGTGGGCGAAGGGGCAGGGCAGTTTGCCGAAGCCCAGGGATTCGAACGGCAGGATCTGCTTACCGAGGCTTCGCGCCTGGAATGGGAAGCCTGGAAAGAGGAGGCCAACTACCAGCCCATCATCAACATCGAAAACCACGATACCATTGGTATGCTGGCCCTGGACGCCCAGGGCAACCTGGCCGGCGCCTGCACCACCAGCGGCCTGGCCTACAAGATGCGCGGGCGCGTGGGGGATTCCCCGGTGATCGGGGCGGGTCTTTACGTGGATAATGAGGTAGGGGCCGCCACGGCCACGGGCCTGGGCGAGGAAGTGGTGCGCACCGTAGGCAGCTTCCTGATTGTGGAGCTGATGCGGCAGGGCATGAGCCCTCAGGAGGCCTGTGAGGAAGGGGTGCGCCGTATCCTGCAGCGCAACCAGGGCAGGGAAGATTTCCAGATTGGCTTCCTGGCCCTGAATAAGCGAGGGGAAACGGGTGCCTATTGCATACACCCCGGGTTTTCCTACCGCCGCTTTGACGGTAGCGGGCACCGGAATATCCCGTCCGAAAGCGTCCTGAAGTCCTGAGATTTTCTGTAGTTTTATCCCTCACCCAAAGCCTTAGACATGTCTGAGAAAAAACGGCTCTTCCTGCTGGATGCCTATGCCCTGATTTTTCGCGGGTATTACGCCCTGATCAAAAACCCCCGCATCAATTCCAAGGGCATGGACACCTCTGCCATTATGGGGTTCATGAATTCCCTGCTGGATGTAATCCGGCGGGAGAAGCCGGACCACCTGGCGGTGTGTTTCGACAAGGACGGCAGTGCGGAACGCACCGAACTCTTTCCCGAATACAAGGCCAACCGGGACGAAACCCCGGATGCCATCCGCATCGCCGTCCCTTGGATCCAGAAGATCCTCAAGGCCATGCACATCCCGGTAATTGAACGCTCCGGCATGGAGGCCGACGACATTATCGGCACCCTGGCCCGGCAGGCCGAAGCCCAGGGTTACCAGGTCTTTATGGTTACCCCGGATAAGGATTTCGGGCAGTTGGTTACCGAAAACATCTTTATGTACAGGCCTTCCCGCATGGGGAACGGGATTGAGATCTGGGGCATCCCCGAGGTGCAGAAACGCTTTGGGGTAGAACGGCCCGAACAGGTGATCGACTACCTGGGCATGATGGGCGACAGCAGTGACAACATTCCCGGCTTTCCCGGGGTAGGCGATAAGACAGCCAAGAAATTCATCGAGCAATTTGGCTCTCTGGAAAACCTGCTCGAAAACACGGACCAGCTAAAGGGCAAGATGAAGGAACGCATCATTGAGAATGCCGAACTGGGACGACTTTCCAAAAAACTCGCCACCATCTGCGTGGATTGCGACGTAACCTTTGACGAGCACGATTTTGAGCTGAGCATGCCGGACAGCCAGCAGGTGCAGGAACTCTTTGAAGAGCTGGAATTCCGCCGGCTTCGGGAACAGTTTCTCAAACTCTTTTCCGGAGAGGCAGCAGAGGCCACAGCAGTCAGCAGTACGGAGACCGCACGACAACTGGACAAGCCCGCCGGCAGCGGGCAGTTTTCCCTTTTCGGGGAGGCTCAGGGCGAGGGGGAAGCACCCCGGGAATACTCCAGCCGTAAAACCATCAAGGAAACAGAACACCATTACCAGACGGTTCAGGAAGGCATGGGCATGAAACTCTTTATGCGCAGCCTTATGGCTCAGGGCCGGGTCTGTTTCGACACCGAAACCACTTCCCTGGACCCCCTGCAGGCCGAACTGGTGGGCATTGCCTTTTCCTGGGAAGCCCACAAAGGGTATTACGTCCCCATTCCGGGTGGGCGGGAAGCGGCCAGCCAGGTTCTGGAACAGCTGCGACCCTTCTTTGAATCTGAATCCATCGAGAAGGTGGGACAGAACCTGAAGTACGACATCAAGGTGTTGAGCACTTACAACCTCCCGGTAAAGGGCCCGCTTTTCGACACCATGCTGGCCCATTACCTGATTAACCCGGATATGCGCCACAACATGGATGTGCTGGCGGAAACCTACCTGAACTACACCCCCGTACCCATCAGCGACCTGATCGGGAAGAAGGGCAAGAACCAGCTGAGTATGCGGGAGGTGCCCGTGGAGGAACAGACCGAATACGCGGTGGAGGATGCGGACATTACCCTGCAACTGGCCGACCACTTCCAGCCGGAATTGAAGGCCGCCCAAACCGAGACCCTGTTCCGGGACATTGAGATCCCGTTGCTGCGGGTCCTGGCAGACATGGAGCTGGAGGGGATTAATCTGGATACGGCCTTCCTCAAAAGCCTTTCCGGGGACCTGGAAAACGACATTGCATCCCTGGAACAGGGTATCTACAAGGCTGCCGGGGAAACCTTCAACATCGGATCCCCCAAACAGCTGGGGGAAATCCTCTTCGACAAGATGAAACTGGTGGACAAGCCCAAAAAGACCCGCACAGGCCAGTATTCCACTGCAGAGGAAGTGCTTTCGGACCTGGCCAAGGAACACGAGATTGTTCGCATGGTCCTGGACTACCGGGGCCTGGCGAAACTCAAGAGCACCTACGTGGACGCCCTGCCCGAACAGGTTTCTGCCGTGACCGGGCGGGTTCATACGGATTATATGCAGACGGTAGCCGCTACCGGCCGCCTGAGCAGCAACAACCCCAACCTGCAGAACATCCCCATCCGCACTGAACGGGGCCGGCAGATTCGCAAGGCCTTTATTCCCAGGGATGCCGATTACCAGCTTCTGGCAGCGGATTACTCCCAGATAGAGCTGCGCATTATTGCGGCCTTAAGCGAAGAGGAAAACATGATCGAGTCCTTTCGGCGGGGGGAAGACATCCACGCGGCCACGGCAGCCCGGGTTTTCAAGGTCCCCCTGGAGGCAGTGACCCGGGAACAGCGTTCCAACGCCAAGACCGTGAACTTTGGGATCATTTACGGGGTATCGGCCTTTGGCCTGAGCAACCAGACCAACCTGAGCCGCAGCGAGGCCAAGGAATTGATCGACACCTATTACCAGACCTATCCGAAATTGCGGAACTACATCAGCGACCAGATCGACTTTGCCCGGGAAAACGGGTATGTACAGACCGTACTGGGCCGCCGCCGGTACCTGAAGGACATCAATGCCGGAAATGCCGTGGTGCGGGGGGCGGCGGAACGCAACGCCGTAAATGCCCCCATCCAGGGGAGCGCCGCAGACATCATCAAGATTGCCATGATCCGCATCCACCAAAAACTACAGGAGGATGGGTACCGCACCCGCATGCTCCTTCAGGTTCATGATGAACTGGTCTTTGACGTTTACAAACCCGAGTTGGAAAAGGTAAGCGCCATGATCAAATCGGAAATGGAAAGCGCCTACAATCTGGCCGTACCCCTGGTAGTGGATGTAGGGGTGGGCGCCAATTGGCTGGAAGCGCATTAAACTACCGCTTGCGAAACACCAGCTGCCCGCCGCTGATCTGGTCTGCAAACACAGAACCCTCCAGATCCATGGTGAGCAGGTTCCCGGAAAGGGTTACGTTTACGGAAGAAGTGGCCCCGGCGGCATCCGTAATGGTTACCACCCCGTTTTCATAGGTATAGGTGCCGGAATCCGCATCGGCCTGGGTCGGGCAAGGGATGTCGAAGTTCCCGACCGCCAGGCCGCTCAGGTCCAGGTAATCAAAGGAATTTTCAGCAGTGGCCTCCCCATTGGCCTCGAAGGTAAGGGCCAGAATATAACAGTTACGGGCGGCCAGGATCCGTAAAAAATCGCTGGCCAGCAATTCGTCCTGGGTGGCTGTATTGGCATCCAGTTGCAGTTCCACGGCATCCCAGGTGCCAATTATGGAAGGCGGTTCGGAACCCCCTCCGTCGTTGGAACAGCTACTTAGGAACCCCAGGGCCAGCAGGCCCGCCGCTATTGCTTTTCTCATAACCTTTGTTTTAAACGATAACGGCAAGATACCCAATATCTTTTACCCTTTTCGTTAAAAGGCAAAGCGGTAGGTGGCCTTCACCAGGAAAATATTGGCCGGCTGCTGCGCGCCCCCAAAGACGTTGTCCTGTAGCCCGGCCCACAGGCTGTTGCCGGGGTCCCCCGAAGCGGTAAGGTCCTGTGACCACACCAGGAAAAGCTCGGACCCGGGGATGTATTCCCAACGCACCACCAGGTTGGACCGGAATTGCACAAAGGAAAAATCGGGGTCGGCAAAGCTGAAATCCGGGGTGCCGTCCAGGGATTCGTCAATCTGGTAAGCCCCGTCCGCATAGGTGAGCTGGGCATCGCTGTAGGCGGTAATGCGATCTTCAAACCGGGCTGCCAGGGGGTCGGTTACATGTTTGAAGGCACTGTACTGCCCCTGGGAAATAAAGGGCTGCCCCCAGTACTGTATGGTCAGGTTGGGATTAATGGTATAATTCACCCGCAACGAGAGGGAAAGGGTCTGCTGGTCTATAGTCCCGTTCAGGTAGCGCACAGACCCGCCCAGATCGATATTCTGGATATACTGCAAACGGTCCTTATTCACAGTATAGCTGGGATTTGCCGAAATACTGAGGGCGTTGGTGGGCTGATACGTGATTCCCCCTTGCAGGTAATACCGGCGGAAGGAATCGTCAAAGGCCTTCCGGCCATTCTGGAACAGGTTAAAGCGAAGTTTTTTCCGGCGGTCCGTATTAATGCCGTTCCAGAAGGATACCCCGGGGGAATTGCGCAGGCGGGGACCACCCCTGAGGTCAAAATTGGAGTACTGCAACGGCTGCACGGTAACCCCCAGGTTGGTAAACCAGTTGTTGGCCCAGTTCTGCCAGCTGTTGGCATTGAACTGCAGCAGGTTGTGGTTCCCCCCAAAATCCCAGGCGCTCCAGTGGTTGTAGTTGATCCCCACCCTGCGAAAGGTATTGTCCGGCTTCAGGCTCTGATACGCCACCCAGGTATAGTGGCGGATGTCGTCTGCCTGCCGCTGGAAGCCAATATCGTTGAGTTCCAGTTCCGGGGAGCGCCAGGTGGCGCCGCTTTCAAACCGCCAGTGGCCGTTGCCTACCTTCCCCACCTGCAGGTTCCCGCCCGTCCCGGTCAGGGAAGTACGGTCAGGGTCTACCTCCAGGTAATCCGCCCCGGCCCGCTGGAAGAGATGGGCTATGGACTGCTGGGTGCGGGTTATGGCTTCCGGGCTGCCGCTAACATGGCTCCAGACCAGGCTGCCGCCCAGGTACCAGTCCCGGTTGTTCCACTGGTGCTTGAAATCCACCCCCCCGGAGTAGGCTGCACGGTGGAGCCAGCCCATGGATTCGGGCAACTCTTCCCGGTTGGTGGCCGTAACGATGGTCCCGATATAAGTATCCCCCTCGTTAAAATCTTTCTGGATACGCCCCACCAGATAGTTGGTCAGGGGCTCCACGGTTTCGCGCCGGCGGCTGCCCTGGTTGTCGATAACGGCCCGGCGGCGGGCCGTCAGGCTTTCCAATAAGCCCACAGACCACCCGTCCTGCGTCTTGCCGCTGAATTTCGCCGCCCCCAGGATGGGCGTGGTTGTGGGTTGGTCTACATATTCCCCGGCCGCGGTTGCCGGGTAGCCCTGCGGGCTGCGGCCAATGCGGCGGCTGTAAAAGACATTGTCGGACCCGAAGGTATCCCCGGCAATGGATTCGGACACGGGGTAGTTGAAAATGTTTTTGTTTTCCACGAAAAAGGGCCGCTGTTCCCGGAAAAAGATCTGGAAGCCGTCCAGGGCAATGGCGGATGGGTCCGCCTCCACCTGTCCGAAGTCCGGGTTCAGGGTCAGGTCCAGGGTCAAGTCATTGGTAATGCCGATCTTGGCGTCCAGCCCACCGGTAAGGGTAGTTTCCTGCCCATCCTCGAAGGGGTTTCCCGCCTCGGCTTCAAAACTGCGGGTGCGGGCCACCGTGTAGGGCTGGATCTCCAGCTGATTCTGGGATTCGATATCCCGCAATCCTTCCAGCAGGCCAAATTCACTTACAAAGCCCGGGGTGTCTACCGGCAGGCGCTGCCATACCGAACGCTCTTCGTCCCGGAAAAACCGCCGCATCACCTGCAACCCCCAGGTCTGCCGGGGGGCCTCTGCAAACTTAAGCTGGCTTAAGGGGATGCGCATCTCGGCGGTCCAGCCCTGGGCATCGGTCCGGGTCTTCACATACCAGATCGGGTTCCAGGTATCGTCCTCATTGTTGCCGTTGTTGGATTCAAATACGTCCCCCTTTACCCCGGCCGCCGAAACGATAAAGCCGAAGGCCGTGCGCTTGTCGAAGTAACTATCGATAAAGATCCCAACCCAATCCCCGTCAAAACCATCCCTCCGGGAAAGCCGCTTTACGATCTTCCCGGGTTCCGTATCAAAAGCCCGGATCCCCACATAAAGGTTGCTGGCATCGTAGAGGATACGGAATTGGGTTTGCTGGGCCGGGGGGGTATTCTCATCCGGCCGGTGTTCGATAAAATCCCCGCCCCAGGGCACCTGCTCCCAGGCCGCATCGGACAGATCCCCGTCTATAGTCGGGGCCTGCGCGGGCATAATGCTTTGTGTGGTATAGGTTTTACGCGGAACGGCATCCGGATCTGCGGTGGCAGAAGGGTCTGAGGGGCCGGCACCGACAGAAGCATCCTCCTGGGCGGAAAGGGAAAATACAGGAACTGCGAGCAGCAGCGCCCAGAGTTTCAATCGCGTCATGACTGTCAGGTTGATTGATGATACTTTAAGGACGGCTGCTGCAAGGCGGTGTTACAGCTTTCAGGCAAGTTTTCACAAGGCTTTAACAAAAATTCGGCCCGGCTTTGTAAATTTGCCGGATTGCAAAAAATATTGCCCAACAAGCATTTGCAATTCAACTTAATAATCGTACATTTGCAGCCCGTTTATCGGGATTGAAGTGTTTAATGCGTAAATATTCAGTAGTGGATACATTGAGCTACAAAACTTTATCTGCCAACAAGAACACCGTGAAGAAAGAGTGGGTTCTGGTAGATGCCGAAGGCCAAACCCTGGGGCGCCTCGCCTCCAAAGTGGCTAAAATCCTGCGCGGTAAGTACAAGCCGGATTTCACCCCCCATGTGGATTGTGGTGACAACGTGGTTGTAATCAACGCCGCCAAGGTTGCCCTTTCCGGCAACAAAATGGATGCCAAGGAATACATCCGGTACACCGGTTACCCGGGAGGCCAGCGCGTTCGTTCTGCCAAGGAGATGCTGGAGCAAAAGCCCATCGCCGTGGTGGAAATGGCTGTTAAGGGGATGCTCCCTAAAAACCGCCTGGGGGCTCAGCTGTTCCGCAACCTGCGGGTATACCCCGGCGCAGAACACGACCAGGAAGCCCAAAAACCGAAGGCCATCAATTTAAACGACCTTAAATAATGGAGGTAATTCACAAAATCGGGAGAAGAAAGACAGCGGTTGCCCGGGTATACGTATCCGAAGGCAAAGGGAATATCACCGTAAACAAGCGGGACCTGACAGAATACTTTCCCACTGCCACCCTGCAATACAAGGTAAAGCAACCTTTCACCCTCACCGAGAACAACGATAACTACGACGTAAACATCAACGTTTACGGCGGGGGCATCACCGGGCAGGCAGAAGCCATCCGACTGGCCATCTCCCGGGCCCTCTGTGAAATTGACAGCGAAAACCGCGGCGCCCTCAAACCCGAAGGCCTGCTGACCCGCGACCCGAGAATGGTGGAACGCAAGAAATTCGGACAGAAGAAAGCCCGTAAGAAGTTCCAGTTCTCCAAACGTTAATATCCTGTCCCCGGGTTTTCCCGGGGACCCCTTTTTATATCGAGTTCCCTGCCCCGGCAGGATTGAAGTATTAACCCTGTTCCTTGAAACCGCTCTCACGAGCAACTACTGACTAACCGAATCCCGCAAGACGGGTTCGGTAGCCGATTTAGTTTAGCATCTAAATGCCGGAGGCAAGCCCTGCCAGAACAGGGCCTACCACTTCGGGATTGCGAATTCAAAGAACGTAAACTAAGTTTCAAAAAATGGCTGCAAAAGCTGAAGTAAAAGACCTATTGGAAGCAGGGGTGCATTTTGGGCACCTCACCCGTAAGTGGAATCCGAACATGGCGCCCTACATCTACATGGAGCGCAACGGGATCCACGTTATCAACCTCTACAAAACTACCGCCAAGCTGGAAGAAGCCTGCGAGGCCCTGAAGAAAATCTCCGCCTCCGGGCGCAAGGTGCTGTTCGTGGCCACCAAGAAGCAGGCCAAGGACATCGTGGCCCAGAAGGTTTCCGAAACCAACATGCCGTACATCACCGAGCGCTGGCCCGGTGGTATGCTCACCAATTTCGTAACCATCCGCAAGGCGGTAAAGAAGATGACCTCCATCGACCGGATGAAGAAGGACGGCACCTTTAATACCCTTTCCAAAAAGGAGCGCCTGCAAGTAGAGCGTCTGCGTGCCAAACTCGAGAAAAACCTCGGATCCATCGCAGACATGACCCGCCTGCCCGGTGCCATCTTTGTGGTAGATACCATGCGCGAGCACATTGCCGTAAAGGAAGCCCAAAAACTGAACATCCCGATCTTTGCGATGGTCGATACCAACTCCGACCCACGCCCGATCGACTTTGTGATCCCGGCCAACGACGACGCCTCCAAGTCCATCGAGATCATCATGACCCATGTGACCCAGGCCATCAACGAAGGCCTGTCCGAGCGTAAGAGTGAAAAAGCCGCTGAAAAGGAAGGCGAACAGAAAGCTGCAGTGGAAGCCCCCAAGGCAGAAGTCGCTGAAAATGAAGAAGTTAAGGCTGAAGCCCCCAAGGCCGAGGCCCCGAAAGCCGAGGTGGTAAAGGAAGAAGCCCCGAAAGCCGAAGCCCCGAAAGCCGAAGCCCCTAAAGCCGACGCTGCAGAAGCTGAAGACCTGACCAAGGTAGAAGGTATTGGCCCTAAAGCCGCCGAAGCCCTGGTGAATGCAGGGATCAGCACCTATGCTGCCCTGGCCAAGGCCAAACCGGAAGCCATCAAGGAAATCCTGACGGAAGCCAGCTCCCGTATGGCCCACCTGGACCCGGGTTCCTGGCCCAAGCAGGCCCAAATGGCTGCAGACGGTAAATGGGACGAGCTGAAGGAATGGCAGGACAATGCCAAAGGCGGCGTGGAGTAGGCCTTCCGCAGCAAAGAAACTAAACTGAATTGCGTAAACGGGGTGCCGGGTGCACCCCACAAATCTCATATCAAAAATGGCTAAGATAACCGCCGCTGAAGTAAATAATTTGAGAAAGGCCACCGGTGCCGGAATGATGGATTGTAAAAACGCCCTGGTCGAGGCCGATGGCGATTTTGACAAGGCCATCGAAATCCTGCGCAAGAAAGGCCAGAAGGTAGCTGCCAAACGTGCAGACCGCGACTCCGCCGAAGGCGCTGCCATCGCCAAGGTAAATGCAGACAACACCCAGGGGGTGATCATCTCCCTGAACTGCGAGACCGACTTTGTTGCCAAGAACGACAGCTTTGTGACCCTGGCCAACGACCTGGCTGACCTGGCCCTGGGCTTTGACAGCAAAGAGGACTTCCTGGCTGCCGATTTCAAAGGTATTTCCGTTCAGGAAAAACTGATGGAGCAAACCGGGGTAATCGGTGAAAAAATCGAGATCGGAAGCTTCCGTCGTCTGAACGCGCCCTTCGTAGGGTCCTACATCCACGCCGGGAACAAGATCGCAACCCTGGTTGGACTGTCTGCCAATGTGGATGGTGCCGCTGCTGCTGCAAAAGACGTGGCCATGCAGGCTGCTGCCATGAGCCCCATCGCCCTGAATGAGGAAGGTGTGGATCAGGAGACCATCGACAAGGAAATCGAAATTGCCAAGGAAACCCTTCGTAAGGAAGGCAAGCCTGAGCATATGCTGGACCAGATTGCCAAAGGGAAACTGACCCGTTTCTTTAAGGACAATACCCTGGTAAACCAGGATTTCATCAAAGACAGCAAAATGAGCGTAAAGCAATACGTAAAGTCTGTCGATGCCAACCTGGAAGTAACCGGCTTCGAACGGGTAGCCCTGGGTTAACCCCAATGCCACCTAAAAGCAAAAAGCCACCCTTCCAGGTGGCTTTTTTTATTGGCCGTTAAGCCAGGCATTTCTCAGGGCCACCGCCTCCGGCGGGGCATCTGGGTCCGGGGCCAGGCGGTTGTCCGTCACCGTGGGGGAACCGGCCTTGCCTTCCAGCAACAGGCGTTCGCCGTCCCGATCCACTTCCATCCGGATGTCCGTATCCGGGGTCCAGCCCAGGCTCTGCCCGATAATCATCCGGATACCATTCAGGTTCACTTCGGTTCCGTTAATGCTTTTCAGCACATCCCCGCCCCGGGCCCCCAACCCGGTCAGAAAGGAATTCAAGGGGATCCCGCGCCGGATAAAGATGCGGTCGGTATCGTCGGGGTCCACATCGATGAAGGGTTCCTGGCTGGCCAGGTCCTTCAGGAAGTACCCACTGGGCACCTGCCGCTCACCGCTCAGCAGGCCCACCTTGCGGAAAACGGCCGCGTAATCGATGGGAGTGCCCCCAATGACGTGGGTCTCAAAGAAGGTTGCCACCTCCGGGTAGGTCATGGCTGCTATTTCCGCCAGCAGCTCGCTGTCCTTGAACGGGGTATCCAGGTCGTACTTTCGGGACAGGTCCTTCATGAGTTCCAGCACCCCGTACTGCCCCCCGCTCTGCTCCCGGAGCAGGATATCCAGGGCCAGGTTGATCAGGGTACCCTTTTCATATACATTGGGGTACTGGGAAGCATAAGGCTCCTCCAGTACCTTCCGGCTCATCTCCGTAAAGGAAAGGGAGTCGTTATAGGCCGCCGCATTTCGGATTTTGCCCATCAGGCGGGCATAAAATTCATCCGGACCAATCAGCCCTTCCCGCACCTGGAAGAGGTTGGCAAAATATTCCGTAGTTCCTTCGTACATCCACAGGTGGCGCGACATCTTCGGGGCGTTGTAATCAAAATACTGGATCTCCTCGGAATGGACATTCAACGGGGTCACGATGTGGAAGAATTCGTGTGAAACCACATCGGTCATGGCTTCCTCCAATTGCGGGAGGGGGAGCACCTCCGGCAACACCACCACGGTAGAGGTGTGGTGCTCCAAAGCCCCAAAGCCCATGGCGTCGCCCTGCATGGTGGACAGGTATAGCAGGATGTTGTATTCCGTGGTACCATCGATATCGCCCAGGAAAGCTTTCTGGGCCCGCATCATCTTTTCCATGGACGGTTTGAAATCTGCCGCGGAATACTTGCCACCCGGGGAGTATACGCTCAGGACCACATTAATGCCACCCACCCGGAACACTGCCGGGGCCGTGGGGGTAAACTGTATGGGGTTGTCGATCAGGTCAAAATACCGCCCCACTTTATAGGTGCGCCACCCATCTTCAACAGGTCCTACCGGAAGGGAACTGGAGGGGTAAATCCCATTAGGCGCCTTGAGGAAGAACGTATACGGCTGCTCGGTCATGCCCTCGAAGTATCCTACAAATCCATGGAGGTTCAGCATATAATGCCTGCCCTCAAGGATATTCGTGCCTGCCGGGGAAAAAGGCGCATCTTCCCCTCCCCCTTCAGCGTCAAAGGTATCGTTCACCTCGTACACTATACGATCCAGAACCTTTCCGTCGGGAATTTCCCAGGTGTTGGGGCCCAGCCGGTGAACCTCCAGGGCATCCCCGCGGCTGTCCTGGGCGGAAAAAGCCTCCACATACCGTCCGTAATTATCCGTACTGTAAGTGCCCGGCACCGTTTTAGGGATATAGAACCGGACGGGGCCGGACCCAAAGGCCCCCGGGTCTACCTCCACCCTAAGGCGGTCGTCCCGGGTTTGGTTTAAATCCATATACACCTGAACGGGGGAATCCTTGGCCGAAACCGTTTTGCGGGCAGCCCCGCAACCCAGGGCCATAATGCTCAACAGGGTGAGCATCAGCCCATTTCTTATTGCAGTCATTTCAGAGGGATCTATTTTGAGCAAGGATATCGATTTCTGCTTGGATTGGAGCCGGATTTTAGAAATTATTGGCAATTCCCGGAAGACCCGGTACAGGTCAGGGCTAAAGAATTTTAGTTATTTTTGTGTGCAAATAAGCGGCATTTCATGCAATACAAACGCATCCTCCTCAAGTTGAGCGGTGAGGCCCTGATGGGCGACCAACAATACGGAATTGACCCCAACAGACTGGAATTGTACGCCAGCCAGATCAGGGAGGTAGTAGACAAGGGCGTGGAAGTGGCCATTGTGATCGGCGGAGGGAACATCTTCCGGGGCGTGGCCGGTGCCAGCAGTGGTATGGACCGCGTTCAGGGCGACCATATGGGGATGCTGGCTACCATTATTAACGGCCTGGCCCTGCAATCCGCCCTGGAAAACCAGGGGGTGGATACCCGCCTGCAGACTGCGATTAAAATTAACGAGGTGGCCGAACCCTTTATCCGCAGGAGGGCCATGCGCCACCTGGAAAAGGGACGGGTGGTCATTTTCGGAGGGGGTACGGGGAACCCGTATTTCACCACGGACTCTGCCGCCGTTTTGCGCGCCATTGAAGTAGAGGCAGATGTGATCCTGAAGGGCACGCGGGTAGACGGTATCTACACCAGCGACCCGGAGAAGGATAAAACGGCAACAAAGTTCGACACCATAAGCTTCCAGGATGTGTTGCGGCGCGGCCTGAAGGTCATGGATACCACCGCCTTTACGCTGAGTCAGGAAAACGAACTCCCCATTGTGGTGTTCGACATGAACAAACGCGGCAACCTGTTGAAGATCGTCTCCGGGGAGAACATCGGAACGGTGGTGAATTTATAAATACAAACCAAGCGCTTTACATCAAGCTCAGGATATGAACGAAGAAGTAACCTTTGTAATCGACAGTGCCAGGGAAGCCATGGATAAGGCCATAGCCCACCTGGAGAAGGAATTGGTGAAAATCCGCGCAGGCAAGGCCAGCCCGTCCATGCTTTCCTCCGTTATGGTGGATTATTACGGGAGCCAGACCCCCTTGTCTCAGGTTAGCAATGTGAACACCCCGGATGCGCGAACCATTTCCGTACAGCCCTGGGAAAAAGCCATGATTCCCGTAATCGAAACGGCCATCATGAATGCCAACCTCGGGTTTAACCCCATGAACAATGGGGAGATGGTTATCATTAACGTGCCCCCGTTAACCGAAGAGCGGCGCCTGCAACTGGTAAAGCAGGCCAAGGCCGAGGCCGAAGATGCCAAGGTAGGGGTACGCTCCGCACGGCAGGAAGCCAACAAGGATATCAAGAACCTGGATATTTCCGAAGACCTGGAAAAGAATGCCGAAATCGACATCCAGGAACTCACCGACGATTATACGGCTCGCATCGACAAGATCCTGCACAACAAGGAGGCGGAGATCCTGAAGGTCTGATACGCCTGAAACGCCTTAGAAACCTCCCCTTGCCGGGAGGTTTTTTTATGCTCCGCGGTACCGGTACCAAACCAGGGCCGCCAGGATCAGGGCCAAGCTACAAACTACGATAAGCAGCCGGTAAAACCTCCGGGCTATTCTCCGGTATTTGCGATGGGGAGTTTCCATGGACAGGCGGGACTTTATTTAAAGGTAGGGAATGCCTCCAAATTTGGGTACAGTGCCCGGAGTTTTCTACCTTTGCCGCCGAATCCTGGTGGCATGGTAGCGAAACTGACACAAGGCTTTTGGGCCAAGACCGCGCGCATTATCCTGCGCAACCGCATCCTGATCCTACTCGGGATTGCGGGGGCAACCCTGCTACTCTCCACCCAATGGCAGTACATGCGGTTTTCCACCTCCGAAGCCAACCTGCTGCCGGATGACCACCCCACCAACCTGGAGTATCAGACCTTCCTGCAGCAATTCGGGGAAGAAGGCAATGCCATTGTCCTGGCCGTGGGGGATTCCGCCCTGTTTAATCCGGAGAATTTCAATGCCTGGAATGTACTGAGCCGCCAGCTCGAGGCCTTTCCAGAGATCGATCTGGTGGTCTCTACGGAAAATCTGCAGCGCCTGGTCAAGGACAACGACAAGCAGGAATTTGTGCTGCAACCCTGGCTGGAAGGGCAGATCACCCGGCGGTCCCAACTGGACAGTATGATGCACGAGCTGTTCCACGAGCTGCCGTTTTACGACAAGCTGCTCTACAACCGGGATAGCGGGACCCTGCAAACGGTGGCCTACCTGGATAAGGATATTGTAAACACCCCGGTACGCAAGGATTTTATCCTGAAGGACCTCCAGACCCTGGTGCAGGATTTCCAGGAGGAGACCGGGCTTAAGGTGCACGTTTCCGGGATGCCGTATATCCGGACCATGAATGCCCAGAACATCATTGACGAGATCGGAATATTTATCGGGGCTGCCCTGCTGGTGACCTCCCTGATATTCTTCTTTTTCTTCCGCTCCTTCCGGGCCACCTTTATCTCCATCTGCGTGGTGGTGATCGGGGTAATGTGGGCCTTCGGCACCCTGGGCCTGCTGCGGTACGAAATCACGGTCCTTACGGCCCTGATCCCCCCGGTGATTATTGTGATCGGGATTCCCAACTGCATCTTCCTGATCAACAAATACCAACAGGAAGTAAACAAGCACGGCAACCAGGCCATGGCCCTGCAGCGGGTGATCTCGAAAATCGGGAACGCCACCCTGATGACGAACGTCACCACGGCCTCCGGTTTTGCCACGTTTATCATCACGGACAGCAAGCTGCTTACCGAATTCGGGATTGTGGCCTCCCTGAACATCCTGGGGATCTTTATCCTTTCCCTGCTGATTATCCCCATCCTTTACAGCTTTATGCCCCTGCCCAAGACCAAACACCTGAGGCACCTGAACAAGCGCTGGATCGACACCTTTGTAAACTGGATGGAGCATATTGTACGCAACCACCGGGTAGCGGTCTACCTGGTTACGGTGGCCCTGCTGATGGCCAGCATCATCGGGATGTACCAGATCCGCATCTCCGGCAGCCCCATAGAGGATATGCCCAAAAATGCGGAGTTCTTCAAGGACATCCGCTTTTTCGAAGCCGAATTTGACGGCATCATGCCCGTGGAAATTGTGATTGACTCCAAAAGGCGCAACGGGATCCTTCGGCCCCCTACCCTGCGCCGCATGGACCAGCTAAGCGCCTTTATAGAGGAAACCCCCGAACTCTCGCGCCCCATTTCCGTGGTAAACCTGGTGAAATACTCCAAACAGGCCTTCTATAACGGGATGCCCAAATACTATCAGCTGCCCACCTCCCAGGAGAGCAACTTTATCCTGGACGTGGCCCGCAAATCCAAGGAAAATGGCAACCTGCTGAAGAGTTTTGTAGACACCTCCGGGCAGGTGGCCCGCATTACCACCTATATGAAGGACATGCCCACGGACCGGATGGAGGAAATTGAATCGGATCTGCTGGAGGAAATCGGGAAGGTTTTTGAGGCGGATCGCTATGATGTCTTTATGACCGGGAAGGCTTTGCTCTTCCTGAAGGGCACCAAATACCTGGTGCGTAACCTGATCCTCTCCCTGGCCCTGGCCATCGGGCTTATTTCCCTGTTTATGGCCTACCTCTTCCGTTCGTTCCGGATGATCCTGATATCCCTCATCCCCAACCTGCTGCCCCTGATCATTACGGCCGGGGTCATGGGCTTTGCCGGGGTACCCATTAAACCCTCCACCATCCTGGTCTTTAGCATTGCCTTCGGGATATCCGTGGACGACACCATCCACTTCCTGGCCAAATACCGGCAGGAGCTGGCTACCCACCGGTGGAAGATCCGCCAGTCCGTTTATGCAGCCCTCAGGGAAACCGGGGTAAGTATGTTCTACACCTCCATTGTACTTTTCTTCGGGTTTTCCGTCTTTATCATCTCCAGCTTTGGGGGAACGGTAGCCCTTGGAGCCCTGGTTTCGGCTACCCTCCTCTTTGCCATGCTGGCCAACCTGATCCTGTTGCCCTCCCTTTTGCTTTCCCTGGAGCGCAGCATTGCGAACAAGGAGGTGCTCAAGGAGCCCCAAATCGACATTCTTACCGACACCAACGGGGAGGACACGGAATAAAAGCGGCCTGAAACCCCCATCCCAATCCGCGCAAACCGCTATCTTTGCCACTTGAAACCGAATGCCGATTATTGAGATGATCACGCCAATCCAAACGCTGCTCAACGGGTCCTACCTCCTGCAGGAGGTAACGGTTTCCGGATGGGTGCGCACCTTCCGGTCCAACCGCTTTATTGCTCTGAACGACGGTTCTACCCTGCAAAACCTGCAATGTGTGGTAGACTTCGAGGCCATGGAAGAATCCGAACTCAAACGCATCACTACCGGTGCTGCCATCCGGGTGCAGGGCACTCTGGTGGAAAGCCAGGGGCGCGGGCAAACCGTGGAAGTACAGGTAAAAACCATGGAAATCCTGGGCGATGCAGATCCGGAGACCTATCCCATACAACCCAAGAAACACTCCATGGAATTCCTTAGGGAGCAGGCGCACCTGCGGGTGCGGACCAACACCTTCGGAGCCGTGATGCGCGTACGGTCGGCTCTGGCCTTTGCCGTGCATCAGTATTTCACCTCCCGCGGATTTTATTACTTCCACGCCCCTATCATTACCGGGTCGGATGCGGAAGGAGCCGGGGAGATGTTCCGGGTCACCACCCTGGACCCCAAAGCCCCGCCCCTGGACGATGCAGGGGAGGTAAACTTTAAAGAGGATTTCTTCGGAAAGGAGACCAACCTTACCGTTTCCGGGCAACTGGAAGCCGAGGCTTATGCCATGGCCCTGGGCAAGGTGTACACCTTCGGGCCCACCTTTCGGGCAGAAAACTCCAACACCTCCCGCCACCTGGCCGAGTTCTGGATGATTGAACCGGAGATGGCCTTTTACGACCTGGATGCCAACATGGATCTGGCCGAGGATTTTATACAGGAAGTGAT
This sequence comes from Robiginitalea aestuariiviva, assembly GCF_029537735.1. GTDB lineage: Bacteria > Bacteroidota > Bacteroidia > Flavobacteriales > Flavobacteriaceae > Robiginitalea > Robiginitalea aestuariiviva. The sequence goes on from NZ_JARPUQ010000001.1 coordinate 427,150, forward strand.
CCGATATATCCTGGAGCATTGCCAGGAAGACCTCGCATTTCTGGATAAACGCTATGCGGACGAGGAGAAAAGCAAGCCCCAGGCCGAACGCTCCGAAATGGGCCTGCTCGATAAGCTGCGCTTTGTAACGGACCAGCCCTTTAAACGGGTTACCTATACCGAAGCCATAGACATTTTGCGCAACAGCAAGCCCAATAAAAAGAAGAAGTTCCAGTACCCCATTGAGGCCTGGGGGGCGGACCTGCAAAGCGAGCACGAGCGCTACCTGGTGGAAAAGCACTTTGGCTGCCCGGTGATCCTGTTCAACTATCCGGCGGAGATCAAGGCCTTCTATATGCGCCTGAACGAAGATGGCAAAACCGTACGGGCCATGGACATCCTCTTCCCGGGAATCGGGGAGATTGTGGGCGGCTCCCAGCGGGAAGAACGCCTGGAAGTGCTGCGCGAAAAAATGGAGCGCCTGGGCGTGGAAGAAAAGGAACTCTGGTGGTACCTGGACCTGCGCCGTTTTGGAACGGCCGTACACAGTGGCTTTGGGCTGGGCTTTGAACGCCTGGTGCAGTTTGCTACCGGGATGGGCAACATCCGGGATGTGATCCCCTTCCCGCGTACCCCACAGAATGCCGAGTTTTAAGGCGAATTCCGTATTTTTAGGAAAGGACCCCAAACGCTACGGACTCCGGGCATATGCTGAAACAACACCTCCAATTAAAACTCTCGCAGAAGCTGTCGCCGCAGCAGATCCAGCTTATGAAGCTGATCCAGCTGCCTACCCAGGCTTTTGAGCAGCGCCTGAAACAGGAACTGGAAGAGAACCCCGCCCTGGAAACGGGCCGGGAGGAGAGTGGTGCGCTTGAGGACGAATTCGCCGACCTGTACCCGGAGGAGCGGGACTCGGACCGCATTGAAGCGGAGGACATCAACATAGACGAATACCTGAGCGACGACGAAATACCCGATTACCGGGTTCGCACCAGCAATTACAGCGACGACGACGAAGACCGGCAGGTTCCCTATGCCTCTGGGGTATCTTTTAACCAGTACCTGATGAACCAGCTCAACACGGAGTACCTGGACGATGCCCAGTGGGCCATTGCCGAGTTCCTGGTGGGCAGCGTGGACGAGAGCGGGTACATCCGCCGTTCCCTCCCGGACATCATGGACGACCTGGCCTTTACCCAGAACATTTTTACAGACCAGCAGACCATCCTGGAGGTGCTCCACAAGGTACAGCAGCTGGATCCGCCAGGGGTAGGTGCCCGCTCCCTGGACGAATGCCTGCTGTTGCAATTGGACCGGAAAGAGCCAACCCCAGCCATTGAGCGTGCCAGGGAAATTCTAAAACGTTCCTTTGAGCACTTCACCAAGAAGCACTATGCCAAGCTGCAACAGAAACACGGGCTCAGTGAAGAAGAATTACGGGAGGCCGTGGGGGAAATCGAAAAGCTGAACCCCAAACCCGGGGGTTCCTACGCCGGGGGCAGCAAGGCGGTAGAACACGTGGTGCCTGACTTCTCCATCCGCATTGTGGACGGGGAGCTGGAACTGAGCCTGAACAACCGGAATGCCCCGGAGCTGCATGTATCCCGGGAATATTCCAACATGCTGGCCGGCTACAAGGATGCCAAAGAGCGCTCTAAAGAGCAAAAGGACGCAGTGTTGTTCATCAAACAAAAGCTGGATGCGGCCAAGTGGTTTATCGACGCCATAAAGCAGCGGCAGCAGACGCTTTACGTAACCATGAACGCCATCATGAACTACCAGGAGGAATATTTCCTGACCGGGGATGAACGCAACCTGCGCCCCATGATCCTGAAGGACATTGCAGACCAGATCGGGATGGATGTTTCTACCGTATCGCGCGTGGCCAACAGCAAATATGTAGACACCCCTTACGGCACCCGCCTGATCAAGGATTATTTTTCCGAAGCCGTGAAAAACGAACAGGGCGAAGACGTCTCTACCAAGGAAATCAAGAAGATCCTGGAAACCCTGATCGGGGAAGAAAACAAACGGAAGCCCCTTACGGACGATAAACTGGCGGCCCTGCTCAAGGAAAAAGGCTACCCTATTGCCCGCAGGACGGTTGCGAAATACCGGGAGCAACTGGGCATCCCGGTAGCCCGGTTGCGGAAGGAGATATGATGCGACTGCTGAGCAAAATCCTGACCTATGTCCTGCATCCTTTGCTGATCCCCGTATACGGGGTGCTCTTTTATTTCCAGATGACCCCCAAATACCACGCCGAAGCCTTCCGGGCGGGAAACCTGCTGCCCCTGTTTATCCTGACAGTAATTATCCCCCTGGTAAGCCTTTTGATTCTGAAAAACCTGGGGATGGTTCGCAACATGTTACTGCTGCGGGCCACAGAGCGGATTTATCCCATCCTGATTTTCCTGGGGCTGATGCTCATGGTCCTGTTCCGGGTTATTCCCAACCACTATTCCCCGGAAATTTATTTCTTTTCCCTGGGGATCATTTTGGCCGGTACCGCATGCCTGGTGCTGGCCTTGCTTGGGAAGGTCGTGAGCCTTCATATGGCGGGAATAGGCAGCTTGCTCATGTTTATGGTGGCCCTGAGCATCCATTTCGAAAAGAACATTGTGCTGGCCATTAGCCTTTGCACTTTGGGCAGCGGGCTGTTGGCCAGCGCCCGCCTCTACCTGCGCGCCCACGGCCGCGCCGCTGTCCTGACGGGCTGGCTCATTGGCCTGCTTTCCCAATTGATGCTGATCCGCTTTTGGCTGTAAGGCCCTCAGGGCGTGCTTTGGGGTCGCTCCGCCGAATAGGTGGTATAATTGACCTTCAGGGCGTGTACCTCCCGCAGCACTTCCTTAATATCCTGTACCAGCCCCATCCGGGCCTTTTGGTCTACCTTCAGGGATATGGTTATCAGGGCTCGCAGGTGTTCCGGGACGGATGCCCGCTTTTCCAGGATATAGGGCCCCACATCGGAAACCCTGGCAAACTTACCATTGAGCTGGATCTGGGGTTCGTTACCAAAGGTTTCCGCGTATGGGGACAGGGGCGCCCCCACATGGATATCGATCACCAGGTCCCTGCGCTCCAGTTTTTTGATTTCCGTAGCCACAGGCAGGGTATTTTCTATTTTAAGGGATTGCTCCTTTACCGTGGTGACCGTCATAAAAAAGAAGAGCAACATAAATACGATATCGGGCAATGCGGCCGTGGATACTGCCGGCACACGACTGCTATGGGATACAGGGATTTTTAACATGACCTACAGGGGTTAGTGCCGTGCCGTTTCGGCTTCGGTGAGTTTCATGGGATACAACTCGCGGATGCCTGCAACCTGCTCCCGCAATATTGCTTTGAGGGCGGGGGGCGTTTGGGGGTTCAGGTATTCGGATTCTATCTCGGTATAGGCCCTGCCATAGCGTGCCCGGGCTTCCCGGTTCCGCAGGGCATTATAAGCCCCGGTCAATTCGTTCTGCACTGCAATATAGGCCCCGTAGGGGGTTTCCCGGTCGCTTTTAAGGGTGATGACAGCCTTGTTCGGGTTGTCCGAAGAGGAAGCTTCCTGCAACCCCTGGCAATAGGCACAGCTGCCATCCCCCCCATTGTCCAGGAAGGCTATGGCGGCCGGCCGTAATTCCGCAAGGTCCATGGGCTGCTCCTCTACCAGCAACTGCCCTTCACGGTTCAGAGCCACCTGGAACAAGTTCTTCTGCCTGATATCAACAATGGGCTGCTGGGTCTCGTCCGGTGGCAACATCCGGTCCAGGCCGGCATCGGTTTCTATGGTGGTGGTCACCAAAAAGAAAATGAGCAGTAAAAAGGCGATGTCCGCCATGGAACCGGCACTGACTTCCGGAATACTTCTATTGGGCATGGTTTCGGGATTTCGTTCAGGCCAGGGTCTATCCCCGGCATCCGAACAAAAAGTACCCATTAAACCCCCGCAGCGCCAGGAATCTTGCGTGAAGGCTCCACTTCAATGAGGGAAGTCACCCTCTTGTGCTTAAAGAATATAGAAAATGAGGCCAACCCGCACCGCCGCCATTTCCAGGGGTTGCCCCTGGGGCCCGGTTACCCCTTCCTGGAACAAACTGTTCAGGCCGTAATAGGCATGCAGGTTAAAGGTGTTATAGCCCACGCTCAGGGTCAGGCCATACTGCAGGTTTTCCGAGTCGGGGTTATAAAAGCTGTCTTTGGTCGTGTCCCCGATATACTTGGAACGGGTTCCGACAATATACCCCGCTTTTACCCCCCCGTAAATCCGCCAGAATTTATAGTCGGTGGCATTGGAGCTCCGCCAGCGTATTTCAATGGGCATTTCCACCAGATGGGTTTCCAGTTTATTCCGGCGGTAGCCTTCCAGCGCATCCGCATTCACATACGTGAACCCTCCAGAGGATTCCAGCGCCCTGAGGTTGGAATAATACGAATTCACCCCATACCCCAAACCAATGCCCAGGGCCCAGGTTCTGGGGCCATTAACGGGGATGTCCTTAATCAGCCCCATAAATAGCCCGTACGAAAGGTTATTCTGGGAAATAGTTGCCGGCCGGTTGCGCAAGAGGTTATAGGTGAGGCCCACATAAAACTGGTCCTCCAGATACCAAGGGTCCGGGTCGGGTTGTGACTGCGCAAGTACCCCGCCACAGAGGCAAAAAATACAGAAGAAAGCCGCAAAGTGCTTCATAACGGGTATAAAAAAACGCCTCACCGGAATGAAGCGTTTTTCATTTAAGTATTGAAAAAATTATTGCAGGTTCCGGAAGGCATCCCCCTCATAGGTCGTGTAGTTCACTTTGAGGGCGTTTACCTTACGCAGTTCCTGTTTGATATCGGATATAAGACCCATGCTGGCTTCTTTGTCCACCTTCATGGCAATGGTCAATACATTCTGAAGCTCCTGAGCTTTCTTGGCCCGTTCCTGCAGGATGTAATCCCCGACGTCTCCGACGCCGGCAAATTTATCATTCAGCTGGATTCTGGGTTCGGACCCGAAAGTCTTCTGATACTGGCTGGTGGGCTTCCCAACAAAAATGTAGATTACCCGGTCCTTTTTGTCCAGTTTCTTGATTTCAGAAGCGTTCGGCAAAGTATTTTCCACCATCAGCGAACTGTCCTTCATGGTTGTTACCGTCATAAAGAAGAACAACAGCATGAATACAATATCGGGCAGCGATGCCGTGGATACTGCTGGGAGGTCCCCATCTTTTTTCTTATTAAACTTAGCCATGCGTTACGCGGGTTTTAATTTGTGGATGTCTCGGCCTCTGAAAGCTTTTGCGGGAATAGATCCTGGATCCGCTTCACCTTATCTTTCAGATCGTCCCGGATTTCGGTCGCGGTTTCCGGATTGAGGTATTCCGCCTCCATTTCCGTAAAATCCCTGCCGTAAAGCCGTTGGGCCTCGCGGTTCCGAAGGTCGTTGTAAGCCCCTACCAGTTCGTTCTGAACGGTGATGTAGGTAGCATACTTGGTCTCCCGGTCATTTTTCAGCGAGATGATCGCTTTGGTGGGGTTGTCCGATGAACTATCATCATTACGGCCCTTGCAATAGTTGCAAGTACCGTCCCCCCCATTGTCCAGGAAATCCTTCGCAGCCTGTCTCAGATTTTTAAGGTCCATCAACTCTTCCTCGACCAGTAATTGGCCATTTTTGTTGATGTTCACCGTAAAAATGTTCTTCTGCTTAATCACCACATCCTGATCCGGCGGCTCAATGGGCGGCAACATACGGTCCAGCCCCGCGTCGGTTTCGATAGTGGTGGTTACCAGGAAGAAAATCAGCAGCAGGAAGGCGATATCCGCCATCGAGCCTGCGTTTACTTCCGGTGGTGCTCCTCTTCTAGGCATAATCCTTCATTTTACTTGTTCATCATCTTCTTGAGTCCGCCCCAGAACATGGAAGCCACTGCAATCACAACCAGAATGAAGAATACATTCAGGCCGGTTCCAATGTTCTTTACGGTGCCCTCGGTGGTGGCAACGCCACGGTCTGCCATGGCTTCCACGGTGCCGTCAGCCCCGTCGGACAATACATACGCAATCCCTACAACAACCAGGAATCCGACCACTCCGAAAAGGGTCTTCTTCAGGCCATTAGGATTGGAGAAAAGGTTCTTCAGGGTAAATACCAGACTGAATACCACGGCAACAGCAAGCAGGAAGTACATGATCATGAACATCCAGTGTACCGCGCCGCTTTCTACGGCTTCCCCAACTGGGGCTTCCGCTTCTGGCAGCTGGGACCAGAGGATTGCCCCTATGGCGCCCAATACTACTAATCCTATTTTTACAAACTTGTGCATATTTCAGGTATTTGGATGTTCTGATTTACTTCTTGTGATCCACCAGCATGTCGATCAGGGAGATCGAGGAATCTTCCATATCATTGACGATGCTGTCGATCTTGGCAATGATGTAGTTGTAGAAGATTTGCAGGATGATCGCAGTAATCAGACCAAATACCGTGGTAAGAAGTGCAACCTGGATATCACCGGCAATCAGGGAGGCACTCAGGTTACCCACGGCGCTAATTTTCTGGAAGGCCTGGATCATACCGATTACCGTACCCATGAACCCGAGCATGGGCGCAATGGCGATAAACAGAGACAGCCAGGAAACGTTCTTTTCCAGCTGGCCCATCTGAACCCCACCGTAAGCCACAACGGCTTTTTCGGCAGACTCGATGCTTTCACCAGCCCGGTCCAGTCCCTGGTAGTAGATAGAGGCAACGGGGCCCTTGGTGTTACGGCAAACTTCTTTAGCCGCTTCAATGCCACCGGAGGCCAGGGCGTCTTCCACTTGTTGCTTCAGTTTGGAGGTATTGGTGCTGGCCATATTCAGATAGATGATTCGCTCGATGGCAACAGCAAGGCCCAGGATCAGACACAACAGTACGATGCCCATGAAGCCTGCACCCCCCTGGATGAATTGCTCTTTCAAAACCTGGGTAAATCCTCTATCCTCAGAAGCCGCAGCGGCCTCATCCTGGAGGGCAATGGTGGCTGTGGCCAAGGTTGAAGACATGTTGGAAACAATTGCCGAAGCTTTAGCGCTTACCGTATTTGTACCTATTACAAATAGCCCAGCCATGGCCAGGAAAGAGAATAATCTTTTCATTTTTTTCAAACTTAAATTTAGATTAGTTATGTGGCTAAAGATATAAAAAAATTAGAATTAAAAAATTAAATTTCGGGATGGGAACCCCTGAAATTACTAAAATTCCGGGAGGTTTACACTACTTTTCGACCACCTTTTTTTTCCTGCCATCAAATCTTTTCAAAAGGGCGTTGCAAACAAGATTCCATCTAGGGATAATGATCCGGGCCGGAAAAAAACGCGCCGTGCAGGAAACACCGTTTCGATGCGCGATCAACAACCGGTTGCATCACCGGAATTTTTCGGGTTATATATAATACGGTATACCCGGGGTTTTGAACACCGGGCTGTATCTCCCAGGGGATAGCCGAGACGCTGCCGGGGTTCAGGGGGCCGGACAAGCATAGAAAGCAACGACCCGGCAACCCCAAACCGAAACATCACAACCCCATGGATTAGCGCCCGCTCGCGCTGGCGCTGATCCCCATACCTCGGTTCAGGGGGCCGGACAAGCATGGAAAGCATCGACCCGGCAGGGCCGGGTCGGGCTTTTTTATTTCCGTATGCCTTACAAAAGCGAGCTTTTGACGGCATGGGAAATAAAAAAGCATCGCTGCAAATGCAGCGATGCTTTCCTTTTGTGCAGAGAGGAAGGGATTCGAACCCTCGATCCGCTCTCGCGGAAACACGCTTTCCAGGCGTGCGCCTTAAACCACTCGGCCACCTCTCTGTAACCCTGATTTAGGGCTGCGAAAATAAGAAAATTTTCGGGAAGAAATAAAAATATTAACCCCTTAATTTTCGGTCAACTCTCCCCGGAGGGAGGTTTCGAAGATCGTTTTAAAGGAACGGGGAGCCACCCCGGCCCCAAGCAGGTACATCAGCTTGGCCAGAGCCGCTTCGGTCGTTATGTCGCGCCCGTCGATGAGCGGGATATCCCGCAGGCCTGAACTGGTTTCATAACGCCCCATCAACACACTTCCCCCTGCGCATTGGGTTACGTTTACAATGTGCATCCCACGTTTGACAGCAGCTTCCAGAGCCTCCAGCAACCATGCGGCTGTAGGGGCATTGCCCGCCCCAAAGGTTTCCAGCACCAACCCGCGCAACTGCTGGTTTTCCAGCACCGGGCAAACCCAATCCGGATGCATTCCGGGAAAGAGCTTTAATACCCCGATCCGGTTTTCCAGTTCGGTATGCACCTTAAGACCGCCCTTGCGCTGGGACTTCCACAGGCGGTCGCGATGGACGTTCAGGTGCACGCCCGAAACCGCCAGTTCCGGATAGTTGGGCGAAGCAAAGGCCTCGAAGTGTTCGGTATTCACCTTCAGGGTGCGGTTGCCCCGGTAGAGCTTGTATTCAAAATACAGGCACACCTCGCGTATCACGGGTCCGTCCTTGTCCTGCAGGGCGGCCAGCTGTATGGTGGTGATGAGGTTTTCCTTGGCATCGGTACGCAGGTCCCCAATGGGCAACTGGGAACCGGTCAGGATAACCGGTTTGGCCAGGTCTTCGAGCATAAAGCTCAGGGCGGAAGCCGTATAACTCATGGTATCGCTCCCGTGCAGGACTACAAACCCGTCAAATCGGCCGTAGTGTTCCGCGATCAGCCGGGCCAGCTGCCGCCAGTGTTGCAGGTCCATGTTGGAGGAATCCAGGGGGTTGGCAAAGGCCACGGAATGGATGTCGCATTCCAGCTGGCGCAGCTCAGGAATCTGTTGAAGGAGGTTCTTAAAATCGAAGGCCCTAAGGGTTCCCGAAGGGTAATCCCGTACCATGCCGATGGTCCCCCCGGTATAGATCAACAGTATTTTCGGTGTACTCTCCATGCCCTCTGCCTGATTATACGCCAAAGACCGCTTTGGAATTTTCGGTAGTTATAGCTGCAATTTCCGCCTCCGGCAGGCCGTAGATTTCAGAAAGCCGGGCCAGCACATACCTCAGGTAGGCGGGTTCGTTGCGCTTGCCCCTCCGGGGTACGGGTGCCAGGTATGGGGCATCGGTTTCCAGCACAATATGCTCCAGGGGAATTTGCTCCAGGAAGGTATCTATCTTCCCGTTCTTAAAAGTCACCACGCCGCCAATGCCCAGCTTCATCCCATAGGAAATGGCACGATGGGCCTGTTCCAGGGTTCCGGTGAAACAGTGGAATATCCCGAAAAGGCCGGGGCCTTTTTCGGATTCCAGCACCTCAAAGATTTCATCAAAGGCTTCCCGGCAATGGATCACAATGGGCAGGCCATGCCCGCGCGCCATCCCGATCTGTTGGCGGAAAGCGTCTTCCTGCTGCTCCCGGAAGGCAGTATCCCAGTAGAGGTCCATCCCGATCTCGCCAACAGCCACATAGCCCCCCTGGGCCAGCTGGGTCCGCACATGCTCCAGTTCCTGCTCATAGTCTTCCTTCACATGGGTGGGGTGCAACCCACTCATCAGGAAAACACGGTCCGGGAAGGCCTCGCGCAACTCGCGCATGGACCGGGTATAGGTGGAATCGATGGCCGGGATAAAGAAGCGCTCCACCCCTGCCTCCAGGGCGCGCTGCATGACGGCATCCCGGTCTTCCCGGAACTCCTCTACATACATATGGGTGTGCGTATCGGTCAGAGTCACAGCACAAAAATAGGATTATCTTTACCAAAATAATTCATGGGCGCACTGAAAAAATTGCTGGAACAAGAGGGTTTTCTGGGCTTTACCCTGGAGGCTACAGCCACCGAACACCTGGCCATCGAAGCCCGTTTAAACCAGGTGCCCGGAAGGTTTATCGTAGACACCGGGGCTTCCAACACCTGCGTGGCCATGGACCGGGCTACCGCCTTTGGCCTGGTAGGGGAACCTTCCGAAATCAAGGCGGCAGGTGCAGGAGCCACGGATATGGACACCCAGGTTTCCGCGGGGAATTGCCTGGAGCTCCCCCCATGGAAACAGGAAAACCTGCAGGTGGTGCTCATTGATTTGTCCCATGTAAACCAGGCCCTCCTCCAACACGAAACCCTTCCCGTAGACGGCATCATAGGCGCAGATGTGCTGCGGGAAGCGGAAGCCCTGATCGATTACGGGACGTACCGCTTATTCCTGAAATCCGGCGCGAAACGGTAGTTGGTCGAAATTCCACCAACTTTTGACTTCCGGGCAGGCGAAATCCCCTACAGGCACCTTACATTTGGGTATACCCCCGATGTGATGAATATTTTCCCGGCATTGTTGAAAAGGCTGTTCCCCCTTGCCGCTTTACTGCTCGCCGCTTCCTGTGCCGCAGACCCGGATTTGTACGACGTGGTGGGCGATCCTTCGGAGGCCCTTCTCCGGGAACAACTCACTACCCTGTTCGGATCTCCTGCCGCCCTGCAACTGCCCACAGCTGCCGAACTCGACCGCATTCCCGCGGACCCGAACAATCCCCTGACCCCGGAAAAAATTGCCCTGGGCAAATTCCTCTTCCACGAGACCGCCCTGGGCGCGGCGCCTGTTAAGGCTGAAGGGTTGCAAACGTATTCCTGCGCCAGTTGCCATCACGCCTCTGCGGGCTTCCAAAGCGGAACCCTGCAGGGGATCGGGGAAGGGGGTTCCGGCTATGGCCTGCTCGGGGAGGCACGGCGCAAAGCGGACACCTACGCCCCCGAAGAACTGGATGTGCAACCCATACGCTCTCCTACCATCCTCAATACGGCTTACCAGGAAGCCATGCTCTGGAACGGGCAGTTCGGGGCCACCGGGATCAATGCAGGTACCGAACCCGCCTGGACACCCGGCACCCCTAAGGAAACCAACACCCTCGGGTTTGAAGGCCTGGAGACCCAGGCCATTGCAGGGATAGGGGTGCACCGCCTACACCTGGAAGCCAGCCTGCTCACTGACTATCCCCGGTACAAAGCCCTCTTTGACACCGCCTTTCCTGAAATTCCCGAAGACCAGCGGTATTCCGATCGCAATGCCGGCCTGGCCATTGCAGCCTATGAACGGACGGTCCTTCCCGATGCCGCCCCTTTCCAGGTATGGCTCAGGGGAGAGGAAGGAGCTATGTCTGAGGAGGAGAAGCAAGGGGCCCTTTTGTTTTTCGGTAAGGGAAAATGTTTCCAGTGCCATTCCGGGCCGGGCCTGAACGGCATGTCCTTCCATGCCCTGGGGATGGGGGATTTTGACCCCGACCAGGTTGCCGGAACGGTAGATGATGCCACCCGCAAGGGGCGGGGCGGCTTTACCGGCAAGGATGAGGATTTTTACACCTTTAAGGTGCCGACGCTCTACAACCTTAAAGGACTCCGGTTTTTCGGACACGGGGGGAGCTTTTCCTCCGTGGGGGAAGTGATCCGCTACAAGAATGCCGGGGTACCGGAAAACGCCGGAGTGCCGGAGCAATACCTCTCCCCGGATTTCACCCCTCTGTTACTGGACGAACAGGAAGTATACCTGCTTACCCGCTTTGTAGAAGAGGCCCTCTTTGACCCCAACCTGCAACGGTACGAACCCGAGGCCCTGCCTTCAGGGCTTTGTTTCCCCGTGGCCGACCCTGTTTCGCGTCAGGATTTGGGTTGCGATTAATCGCGGGACTCCCGCTTAAAGTTCCAGGGCCTTTTCGAGGTCCCCATCCATGAGGTGTTCCACTGGGTTCTCAATAGCCTCTTTGATGGCTACCAGGAAGCCGACAGACTCCCGTCCGTCAATGATACGGTGGTCGTAAGACAGGGCAACGTACATGACCGGGGCAATGGCAATGGCCCCATCGCGTACGATGGGTCGCTCCACGATATTGTGCATCCCCAGGATCCCGCTTTGGGGCGGGTTGATAATAGGGGTGGACAGCATGGAACCGAACACCCCCCCATTGGAGATGGTGAAGGTACCGCCGGTCATTTCATCTACGGTAATCTGCCCGTCCCGCGCCCGTAATGCCAGGCGCTTTACCTCCGCCTCAATACCCCGGAAGCTCAGGGTTTCCGCATTGCGGATCACCGGAACCATAAGCCCCTTGGGGCCGGAAACGGCAATACTGATATCGCAGAAATCGTAGGTGATCATTTCCTTCCCGTCAATCATAGAGTTCACGGCCGGGAATTGCTGCAGGGCGCGGATCACCGCCTTGGTAAAGAAGGACATAAAGCCCAGCCCAACCCCGTGCTTTTCTTTGAAAGCCTCCTTGTGCGCGGCGCGAATCTCATATACGGCAGACATGTCCACCTCATTGAAGGTGGTCAGCATGGCTGTCTCGTTTTTGGCCGCCACCAGGCGTTCGGCCACTTTGCGGCGCAGCATGGAGAGTTTGCTGCGGGTCTGGGCGCGGGAGCCGCTGCCCGGGCTGCCCATAGAGGGCACGGCCTGCACAGCATCTTCTTTGGTAATACGCCCATCTTTGCCGCTGCCCTGCACGGTGGAAGGATCAATCCCTTTTTCGTCCAGGATTTTCCGGGCGGCGGGTGAGGCGATTCCTGCGGCCTTCCCCTTAGCCGGGGCTGCCTCTGCCTTGGCGGGTGCCGGGGCTTCCGCCTTAGGCTCCGATTTCGGGGCCGGGGCTTCTTTTTCCTGTGCCGGGGCCGAACCTTCGGGTTTTTCGGCTCCCGTATCGATCAGGCAAACCACTTCCCCCACGGCCACGGCATCTCCCTCCTCGGCCTTTAGGGTGATTACACCACTTTCTTCGGCCGGCAACTCCAGGGTTGCCTTGTCCGAATCTACCTCGGCAATGGCCTGGTCCTTCTCCACGTAGTCGCCATCCTTGACGAGCCACTGGGCAATTTCAACCTCGGTTATCGATTCTCCCGGAGACGGGACTTTCATTTCTAAAATCATGCGATGCAGGTTTTACTTTTCTTCGAAATTCGCGATAAAATCTTCTTTGACGGGCATAAAATCCGACTTTTGCTGCCCGTTGACCCGGATGCGGTCAAAAAGCAACCGGGCCCCGGTGGCTTTATGGAAATCACGGGTATTCTGTAATTGCAGATGCAGGTGGGCTTCGGTGCTATTCCCTGAATTACCACATTGGGCCAGCACTTCGCCGCGACGGACGGCCTGACCTTTGCGCACCTTAAGGGAACCTTCCTTCAGATGAGCCATCAGAATGAATTCCCCCGCAGGAGTTTTCAACACCAGGGTATTACCGGTCATGTGTATGGGATTGGTCTCCCCGGGAATATTGTCCGGCACACCGTCGATTGCCAGGACCACCTCAGCGTCGCAAGGCGCCAGGATTTCCTGCCCGAAGGCGTAATAATTTTCATTACGGGTTGGGTCCCCGTTGTGGGATGAGCCATTAGCAACCTTAAGGATATCGTAGGCGTATTGTTGGTTGACATTGCCCATATGGTAATTCGTAAGCTCATCCTCCCCGCCCCAGAACACAAACCACTCGCCCCGGAAAGGGAGGGCCATCGGGGTGGTGTTCCGCTCCAGGACCGGTGCCTTGTCACTGCTATCCGGCGTATGCGGCCGAAGGTACAGCCCGTTAATGCGGTCTCGTACATCCAGGGAAAGGATCAGGTCCAGCACAGCCCCGTCAAAGGTGGCTTTATACACATGGGCCGGGCCCTGCAGGCGGGAAAACTCCAGGCTGCGCAACTGCCCTGCCGTAGCCCGGACCTGCTTGCCGAAAAGTTCCTCGGTCCGCTCCAGGGGGAGGCCGGCCTGCATGAGGCTGTCGAACCGTTCAAAAATTTTTCCATAAGCGCCCTCATTATAGGCTGCCTGGAATGCTGCCGCCACAGCCCGGAAGCGGGCCTGCTCCTGCTGGGCGCCCAGCACCTGGGTTCCCGCAACCATAATCAGCAGCAACAGCGTTCTCATTTTGCTTTTGCGGTTTTCCCCTGGGGCTGGGACTGGTTATCCTTGCTTTTGTCGAACACATAGTCGATCACCTGCTGGTGGCGCATGCGCGAACGCACGGCGCTTCCCGCAGCCGGGGAGGCGTAGAATCTACGGGAAGCCACCCGGAACTTCCCGGCATCCGGAAAGTGCATCATCATATGGCTCCAGGCCCCCATGTTTCGGGGCTCCTCCTGTGCCCATACCAGGTCGTCCGCATTTTCGTATTTGGCCATCATGGCCTGCATTTGTTCCACCGGCAGGGGGAACAGCTGTTCGACCCGCACCAGGGCCACATCTGTACGCTCCTGCTCTTCCCGGACCGCCAGCAGGTCGTAATAGAATTTTCCGGTACAGAAGACCAGGGTTTTTACCTGGTCTACGCGGGCCTGGGCATCGTCAATCACCTCCTGGAACCGCCCGCTCACAAAATCCTCCACCGGTGAAACGCAGCGGGGGTGGCGCAACAGGCTTTTAGGGGTAAAAACCACCAGGGGCTTGCGGTAGTTGACATGCATCTGGCGCCGCAGCAGGTGGAACAGGTTGGCCGGCGTAGACACGTCCGCTACGAACATGTTGTCGCGCGCGCAGAGCTGCAGGTAGCGCTCCATCCGTGCGGAGGAATGCTCCGCCCCCTGCCCTTCGTACCCGTGGGGCAACAGCAACACCACCCCGTTTTGCAGTTTCCATTTGTCTTCGGCCGCAGAGATGTACTGGTCTATCATGATCTGGGCGCCATTGCTGAAGTCCCCGAACTGGGCCTCCCAGATGGTCAGGGTATTCGGGCTGGCCATGGCATACCCGTACTCAAAGCCGAGCACCCCGTATTCAGACAACAGGGAATTGTAGATCTGGAAGTCACCCTGCTGCTCCGCAACCTGGTTGAGCAGGAGTACCTCTTCTTCGCTTTCCTCCACCTTCATGACGGCATGGCGATGGGAGAAGGTACCCCGTTCCACATCCTGCCCGGACATACGTACATTGTACCCTTCGGCCAACAGGGATCCGTAGGCCAGGAGTTCCCCCATGGCCCAATCCAGGCTGTTGGTTTCAAAAAACATCTTCCGGCGGTCCGCTACCAGGCGCTCCACCTTCCGCAGGAATTTCTTGCCCTCCGGCAGCTGCGTGATCGCCCGGGCGATCCCTTCCAGTTTATCCTGGGGATAGCCCGTCTGCACCGGCTCCATCATTTCCCATTCCCGCACGTGCTCAAACCCCTGCCATTCGTCTTCCATAAAGGGGGTAATACGCGTCTTCTCTTCTTTACGGCTGTCTTCCAGCTCTTCTTCCAGGCTGGCTTTGTAATCCGCTTCCAGAGATTGGACAAATGCCTCGTCGATCACCCCTTCTGCAATCAGTTTTTCGGCATAGATATCCCTTGGGTTTTTATGCTTGGCAATGGCTTTGTAGAGCTTGGGCTGCGTAAAGCGCGGTTCATCCCCTTCGTTATGCCCGTACTTGCGGTACCCCAACAGGTCCAGGAACACGTCGCCTTTAAAACGCATGCGGTATTCCAGGGCAAACAGGGCAGCGTGTACCACAGCCTCTACATCGTCGGCATTCACGTGCAGGACCGGGCTCAGGGTTACCTTGCCCACATCGGTACAGTAGGTGGAGGTACGCCCGTCCAGGTAATTGGTGGTAAACCCGATCTGGTTGTTAACCACCATGTGGATGGTCCCGGCGGTGCCATAGCCTTCCAGCCCGGCCATCTGCACCACTTCATAGACAAGGCCCTGCCCGGCAATGGCAGCGTCGCCGTGTACGACTATGGGCAATACCTTGCTGAAATCTTCCGGGTGGTGCTGGTCCTGCTTGGCCCGGGTAATCCCTTCGACAACCGCCCCAACGGTTTCCAGGTGGGAGGGGTTGGGGGCGATGTACATCTGTATGGAATGCCCCAGGTCCGTTTTGCGCTCGGAGGTCCACCCCAGGTGGTATTTTACGTCCCCGTCAAAGATCTCCTGCTCATAGTCCTTACCGTCGAATTCGCTGAAGATGTCCGTGGCCGGTTTCCCGAATACATTGGTAAGCACGTTCAGGCGGCCCCGGTGGGCCATCCCCATTACAAATTGTTTTACCCCGTGTTTGGCAGCGCGTTCCACGATGGCATCGAGAGCCGGAATCAGGGATTCGTTCCCCTCCAGCGAAAAGCGCTTCTGCCCAACATATTTGGTGTGCAGGAAGGCCTCGAAGGACACGGCCTCGCTGAGTTTGCGGAGGATATGCTTTTTCAGCCCCGGGCTAAAGTCCGGGTGATTGTCGTTTACGTTCAGCCAGTCCTGTATCCACTGGATGCGTTCCGGCTTTCGGATATACATGTATTCCACCCCAATGGCATCGCAATAGATGCTGGTCAGGTGGTCAATAATGGTTCGAAGGGTACTGGGGCCGATGCCGATGACCTCCCCGGCCCGGAATTCCGTGTCCAAATCTTCTTCCTGCAGGCCGAAGTTGGCGATATCCAGATTGGGGGTATAGGTGCGCCGCTCCCGAACCGGGTTGGTCTTGGTAAACAAATGCCCCCGGCTGCGATAGCCGTCAATAAGGCGGACGACCTGAAATTCTTTCTGCATGGTCTGTGGCATAGACAGCTGGCTGCCGTCTGGTGCCGTAACCACCCCCTGGTCGGAATCGATCCCCAGGTCGCCCAGGGCGCTTTCCATCCCAAAGTCGAACCCCTGAAAGAAAGCCCTCCAACTGGGTTCCACCCGGTCCGGATGGGTGAGGTACAGATCGTATAGGTCTGAAAAAAAAGCGGTGTGAGCCGCGTTTAAAAAGGAATACTTATCCATTAAAAATCCGAAATGTGCCTTTGACAGAATATTTCACCAAAAATACAACATTTCAGGCGGATAGAAAGCGCCTCAAAACTTTAATTCTCAAGGGGGCGGGTCGCCCCTGGCCCTTTAATGCCTGCCTTGGCGATACTGCACCTTGACCCATTCCCGCCTCAAAACCAGCTCTACCCCGGCCTCTGCCACCTCCACAGGGTCCGTCAGCGGAATTTGACGGAACACTCCTTCGGGAATATCCACGGCGTACATCAGGTTCATGTACTGGTCCGAATGCTCCATCAACAGGCGGTATAGCGTTTCCCGAAGCAAGGAAATCCACTGCTGAGGGCTAGCCGCATCAAGGTTGGGAAAAGGCACGCCAGCCCGATTAAAATCCTTTTGCAACTGGTCTCTCAGGGCTTCCAGGAGCCCTTCCCGCCCGGCCAGTTCAAGGGCGCCTTTGGCAGTAAGATCTTGGGCTGCCACCAGGATTAGGGGAGGTACACCACCCCGTCTTTCATCACAAATTGCATCTGCATGAGCGTACCCACATCCTCCAGCGGGTTGCCGGAAACCGCAATAATATCTGCCAGGTATCCGGGCTTGAGCTGCCCCAGGCGGTCGCCCGCACCCAGCAGAGTGGCATTGGTGATGGTGGCCGCCCGGAGGGCTTCTGCTGCCGGCATTCCCGCCTCTACCATATAGCCAAATTCCTGTGCATTGGTACCGTGCTTAAACACCCCGGCATCCGTACCGAAAGCGATGGGAACGCCTTTCCGGTACGCCTTTGAAAACGTATTCTGGATTTGGGGGCCAATCTCCCGGGCCTTCTGGGCCACTACTTCGGGAAAATACCCCGGCACCTCTGCCAGGCGGGCGGCCTCCTTTCCGGCAGAAATGGTGGGCACCATATACACCCCGTGCTCTTTCATGAGGGCCATGGTTTGCTCGCTCATCAGCGTGCCGTGCTCGATGGTGTTGATCCCGCCCAGGATGGCGCGCTGCATGCCTTCGTCTCCGTGGGCATGGGCTGCGGCAAGCATGCCATAATCCCGGGCCGTTTGGGTGATCGCCCGGATTTCCTCAACGGTAAACTGGGGGTTTTGCCCGTTTTTAGCTACACTGAGCACCCCGCCTGTAGCGGTGATCTTGATTACATCGGATCCTTCCTTGTACCGCTGGCGCACCGCCTGCCGGCCTTCCTCCGGAGAATTGACTACCCCTTCCTTAGGGCCGGGGTTGCCCATTTCGTCCAGGCGCCGGCCATTGGTCGGGTCTGCATGCCCACCGGTGGTGGCAATGGATTTCCCGGCGGTATAAATCCGCGGGCCAGGGGTCAGGCCGCGATCCACAGCCTTCCTTAAGGCAATATTTACGCCGGTACCGCCCAGGTCGCGAACCGTAGTAAATCCGGCCATCAGGGTGCGCTCTGCGTAAACGGCAGCCTCGTAGGCAATGTCTGCAGGGTTAGACGTAAACCGCTTGATGTAGGTCTGGGGGCTGGACTCGCTCTCAATATGCACATGCATGTCGATCAGGCCCGGGAGCACGGTAAAGCCCCGGAGGTCAATTCGGGTATCCGAGTCGCCTCCCTCCTGATACCCGTCCAGAATTTCCAGGATGCGGTTCCCTTCTACTACCAGGGTTTTTTCGGCCTGCAGCCGGCCCTTTTCCACATCCAGGATGTGGCCGCATTGCAGGTATTGTTTTTGTCCGTAACCCCAGGTGGCCAGCAGGGCAACAACCAGGGTGAATACTTTTGTTCTCATGGAAATTGGTTTCAGAAGTTATAAGCCGCGGATTTGTTGCTCCCAGGCCCAGGCGGTGCGCATGGCATCGTCCAGGGATGACTGGGCTTTCCAACCCAGCACGGTATTGGCGCGGGTGGTATCGGCATAGGCCGTGGTAATGTCCCCGGCCCTTCGGCCGGTGATCTTATAGTTCAGGGGGGTGCCGGAAACGCGTTCAAAGCTCTGGATGGCTTCCAGGACGGAGCTGCCGGTTCCGGTGCCCACATTAAAGACCTCGTAATTCCCTGGATTCTTCCCTTCCAGCAAACGCTGCAGCGCCACCACGTGGGCGCGAGCCAGGTCCACCACATGGATGTAGTCCCGGATACAGGTCCCGTCCGGCGTGGGGTAATCATCGCCAAAAACGGATAATTCCTTACGGATGCCCGCAGCCGTCTGGGTGATAAAGGGGACCAGGTTCTGGGGCACCCCCAGGGGCAGTTCCCCGATTTTGGCGCTGGGATGCGCCCCGATAGGGTTGAAATACCGGAGGGAAATGGCCTGCAGGGCTGGGTGAACGTGGCAGGCATCCCTTATAATCTCCTCCCCGATTTGTTTGGTATTGCCATATGGGGACTCCGCCGGCTTCACCGGGGCGTCTTCCGTTATGGGCATTTCGTCCGCCTGCCCATATACCGTACAGGAGGAGCTGAAGATAAAATGCGCCTTGGGCAGGGCGGTGAGCTGTGCCAGCAGGTAAACCAGGGTGGTGATGTTGTTTTCGTAGTAGAGCAGGGGCTTCTCCACACTCTCCCCTACGGCCTTGGACGCAGCAAAGTGGATAACGCCGCCCAGGTCCGGGTGCTGGCTGAAAAAGTCCGCCACCCCGGCCTTGTCCCGCAGGTCCATCCGAACAAACTCCGGGCGTATCCCGGTAATGGCCACAATCCCGTCCAGGACGGCTTCCGAGGCATTGGAACAATTGTCTATGATTACGACATCAAAGCCGGCCTGCTGGAGCTCCACTACGGTGTGGGAACCAATAAATCCAAGGCCTCCGGTAACGAGTATCTTCAAAATGGATTTTTTTTAATCATCTATGTGCATACACCGCCCTGGTATCACGAATCCAGGAAATCCAGGATGGTGCGCGTAATGTATTCGATTTGCTCCGCATCCAGCTCCGTATGCATGGGCAGGGAAATGACCTCCTCGCAAAGGGCATTGGTTACCGGGTAATGCGATTCCCGGAACCGGGGGTCCGTATAGGCCTTCTGCCGGTGCAGGGGCACGGGGTAATAAATGCCGAAGGGAATTCCAGCCGCGGCCAGTTTTTCGGCCAGGGCATCCCTTTTCCCGCCACCGACTTTCAGAGTGTACTGGTGAAATACATGGCAATCGCAGGCATCACAAATCCCCGGGCAGTCCCGGACAGTAACGGGTACGGACAGCAGCGGGTGGCCTTCAAAGGCTTTATTGTATGCGCGTGCCGCTTCACGGCGCCGGTCGCAATACCGGTCCAGATGTGGGAGTTTGGCCCGCAGCACAGCAGCCTGCAGGGAATCCAGTCGGGAGTTCACCCCGATAACGTCGTGGTAGTACCGGCGGTACATCCCGTGGTTCACGATCCCGCGCAGCGTATGCGCCAGCTCGTCATTATCGGTAAAGATGGCGCCCCCATCCCCGTAAGCTCCCAGGTTTTTGGAGGGAAAAAAGGAAGTCGCCCCCACATGGCCCAGGGTGCCAGCCTTCTTGAGCGTCCCGTCCGAAAAGCGGTAATTGGCTCCAATGGCCTGGGCGTTGTCCTCTATGACAAAGAGGTTGTGCCGTTCGGCAATGTCTAGCAGGCGCTCCATATCCGCGCACTGCCCGAACAGGTGAACCGGAACAATAGCTTTGGTTTTGGGCGTAATGGCTTTTTCGACCTGGTCCGGGTCGATGTTGAAGGTAACCGGATCTACATCCACCAGTACCGGCGTAAGGCGCAACAGGCCTATCACTTCTACAGTAGCGGCAAAGGTGAAATCCGCAGTAATGACCTCGTCCCCGGGCTCCAGGCCCAGGCCCATCATCGCGATCTGCAGGGCATCTGTCCCGTTCGCACAGGGGATGACGTGCTTGACCCCCAGGTAGGCTTCCAGGTCCTGCTGAAAGGCCGCCACCTCCGGCCCGTTTATAAAGGATGCGTTTTCTAGGATGTTCTGGAATGCGGACTGGACCTCCTCCCGGATATCCGCATACTGGCCAACCAGGTCGACCATTTGGATTTTTCGCATAACGGGCAGTTTCTTAAGCAAACATACAAAAATACGGAGGGTAGTTCAACGGGTTTCCCAAAGAAACGTAATTTAGCCAAAAACCCGGCAGCGGTGTATTTTATCTACGATCTGGCCGTTCACCTGAGCGCCCTGGGGCTGAAGATCCTGGCGCTGTTCCGGCCCAAAATCCAACGTTTTGTAACCGGCCGCAAAGACCTGTGGGCCGCCCTGGATGCCTTTCTGGAACCGGGCCGCCCGCGCATCTGGATGCACACGGCTTCCCTGGGCGAATTCGAACAGGGCCTGCCGGTTTTAGAGCAGTTGGGGGAAACCTTCCCGGAACACCAGCTTTTGGTAACCTTTTTCTCCCCTTCCGGCTATGAGGTTAAGAAAGGCCGCCTTCCCGGTGTCGGGGTCTTTTACCTGCCGCTGGATACCCGCTGCAATGCCCGTCGGTTTGTGCAGGCCGTTTCTCCGGAAATCGCCCTGTTTGTGAAATACGAGGTATGGCCCAATTTTTTCCGGGCCCTGGAAAAAAACGGAACGCCCATCCTGATGTTCTCTGCCCTGTTCCGCCCCGGGCAGGCCTACTTCCAACCGTATGGCGGGTTCCTGCGCCGAACCCTTAAAAAAGCTACCCGTATCTACGTACAGGACCCGGCCTCCCTGGCACTGCTGGAAGGCATTGACTATGGAAACGGCGCCCTGGCCGGGGATACCCGTCTGGATCGCGTGGCCGCTATTGCTGCAGCCGGGGAACCCCTGGAATTCATGGAACGCTTTAAGGGCCAGCGCACCTGCCTGGTGGCTGGCAGCACCTGGCCGGAAGACGAAGCTGCCATTGTGCCCTTCCTTCGGGAAAATCTGCCCAAGGAGGTTTGTGTGGTTATCGCGCCCCACCAGGTGGACGAGGCCTCCGTAACCGCACTGTGCAACCGCCTGGGACCGGGCACCCTGCGCTATTCGCAATTCCGGGAAGCCGAAGCCGACCGGGCCACCTTCCTGGTGGCCGACACCATTGGCCTGCTTACCCGCATTTACCGGTATGCAGACCTGGCCTATGTGGGTGGCGGGTTCCGGACCGGGCTGCACAACACCCTGGAGCCTGCCGTTTTTGGCATCCCGGTCATGATCGGCCCTCATTACGATCGC
This sequence comes from Robiginitalea aestuariiviva, assembly GCF_029537735.1. Lineage (GTDB taxonomy): Bacteria > Bacteroidota > Bacteroidia > Flavobacteriales > Flavobacteriaceae > Robiginitalea > Robiginitalea aestuariiviva. The sequence continues at coordinate 448,942 of NZ_JARPUQ010000001.1, forward strand.
TTCCGGGAGGCCCGCGACCTGGTTGCCGCCGGTGGCATCCTCTCCGTTAACGGCCCTGCGGCCTTTGCCAAACAGGCTTCCCGACTCCTGGCCGACCCGGACACCAGAGAACGCATCGGGCAAATCAACACTTCCTACGTAGAGAAAAACCGGGGAGCCAGCGTCCAGATCCTCAATGGGATCCGTAAATTATTATAAACCCTCCCCTACATGCCCCGCTTTTGGATTGGTATCTGCCTGTTCCTGGCCATTGGCATTGCCGCCGGTTGCCAAAACCCTGCCCAAAAAAGGCCCGTAAACGGGCGTTCTGCCCCGGTTACCCCGGACACGGCAGGGTTGCGCACCCCCGGTAAAAAGCCTCCCGCCAGGCGCAATGCGGACACCCTGAAACCGGTCATGGCGTTGGAAACCCAGGGCTAACGCCACGGCATGGGTATGGCTCCCTTTTTTTCTTAAGTTTACCGGAACGGACCAAACCAAACACGCCCATGCATTCCAAGATCTACCGCATTTCCCTGATTGCCGCCCTTGCCGGCTTCCTGTTCGGCTTCGACACCGTTGTGATTAGCGGGGCAGAGAAAAAACTCCAGGCCCTCTGGGAAACCTCCGATGCCTTCCACGGGACCGTGGTGATCGGGATGGCTTTATTTGGAACCGTGATCGGGGCGATGTTCGGGGGGTGGCCCACCAACCGCTTTGGCCGAAAAAAGACCCTGGTATGGATTGGGGTGCTGTATTCGGTCTCGGCTATCGGTTCTGCCCTGGCCAACGACCCGGTCTCCTTCGGGATCTTTCGCTTCCTGGGCGGGCTGGGGATAGGCGCCTCTACCGTGGCAGCCCCTTCCTACATTTCGGAAATTGCCCCGGCCGAGCATCGGGGCCGTTTGGTTGGCCTCTACCAGTTCAACATTGTCTTCGGGATCCTGATCGCCTTCTTTTCAAACTACCTGCTAAGCGGCACAGGCCCTAACGACTGGCGATGGATGGTGGGGGTTGAAGCCTTCCCGGCCATCATCTACACCCTCTTTTCCCTGGGGATCCCCAAAAGCCCACGCTGGCTGATTACGCAGTCCAGGGAAGCCGAGGCCGCGCAGGTACTGGAGCGCCTGGGGCTAGGGGTCAGTGTGGAGGAAATCGAAAGGGACATGAAGGCCAACGAGATGGAGGCCCTGAAATCCGAAAACATCTTTATGCGCAAGTACCGATTCCCGTTGATTTTGGCCTTCCTGATCGCATTTTTTAACCAATTCTCCGGGATCAATGCCTTCCTGTACTACGCCCCCCGGATTTTTGAACTGGCCGGGCTGGGCGAAAGTACGGCCCTGCTCAGCAGCATCGGTATCGGGTTTACCAACCTGGTCTTTACGCTGCTGGGGATTTATTTAATTGACCGCCTGGGGCGTAAACAGCTTATGTATTTCGGTTCGGTCGGATACATCATCTCCCTGGCCCTGGTCGCAGCGGCCTTCCTGCTGGAATGGACCGGCATGGTGGTCCCTATTTTCCTGTTCCTCTTTATCGCTTCACACGCCATAGGGCAGGGAGCCGTGATCTGGGTCTTTATTTCCGAGGTCTTCCCCAACCACCTGCGCGGCTCCGGGCAGGCCTTTGGCTGCTCGGTCCACTGGGTGCTCGCCTGGCTGATCCCCTCGTCTATCCCTTTCCTGATGAACTGGATAGGTCCCGGCCCCGTCTTTGGCTTCTTCGCCTTTATGATGGTGTTGCAGTTGTTGTTTGTGCATTATATGATGCCGGAAACCAAGGGGGTTTCCCTGGAGGCCCTGAGCGCCCGCCTGAGCCCCGGAAGAAAAGGGTCGTAATCCGGCAGGTGGCAGTGGTCCGGCAAGGGGTTCACTTGGTCGAAATCCGATCCCGTCCTAATGGCTGATCCACTGGTTTTTAGTATCTTGTTAGAAACTATATGAAAATGGATAACCAGTTATCTCTGGGCACCCGGCTATTGAATGGATTTCTGAGCCTGATGGTGTTCCTGCTGATCCTCGTTCTGGCTGCAGTGGTCATTTGCCTGATCCTGGCGGTCTTCGGGGTATTCTAGGTTTTGGGGTGTACCCTGGCCAATTCTTCCCCCAAACAGGGCTGCAATCTACTCCCCAAACCACGTTTTAATTCCGGGCGGGCTCCCGGCTGGTGCGAACCACGCTGCGGGTATCCATTTGGGAGGTGATGATCATCTCCCCGGGCAAAGCAATCTCGAATGCCATTGGCAAATCCCCTTTTACTTCTTCCCAAAACCCTTCAGAAATCCGAAAAATCCCGCTTCCGCCGCCCTGGCCTTCCACATGCATCTCCATTTGTTCATTCTGCATGTCCATGGTTACGCTTTGGTCCAGGGTAAAAAACGCCCGGTCTCCTTCCACCGCATCCAGGGTATAGAGAATGGTAATCTGGGCTTCCATGGGGTTCATCCCGGCCATGGGGATGGTCATCGGGATTTCCATGGGAAAGGAATCCCCCACCGCAACGGGATGCTCAGGAAGCTGCATATAACGTTGGATGTTTTCCATCACCCCTTTCAGCATCCCTTCAATGGCAGGGTCAAACCCTTTGCCGCCTACCGAATCCAGCACAAAGGAGCGGTCTGGCCCATAGCGCCCATAGAGCATCTCCCCGGTTAAGGGATTTTCTGGTTGCTGTATCTCCTGTCCGTTCATTTTGGATTCGGAGCGGATGTTGCCATAAGCCATGATCCATGAAAAATAGCCTTCCGGCCCGGCGGCACCGGTGGTAAGGGTATAGGGGATGGTATTGCGCATCTCCATCTCCATGGGAAAGCCGTCGGCCGCGCTCCCCATAGCCGAAGCCAGGGAATCCGGCATGTGCAGGTCCATGCGCCCGACCACCTCGGTTTCCACCTCCAGCTGATATACGGATTCGGGGGCGTACCCCACCTTGAAAGTCACCTGTTGTTGCGCGCAAACGCTGGCACCTGCCAGAAGGAACAACAAGGAAAGGAAGCAGTTTCGCAACATGGGAAATCGTTTTAGTTCTCCTCCAAGATAGCACTATTTTTCCTACCCCTACAAGATCCAAAACCTAACGCCCACTGGGCACAGGTGATCCCTGGAAGAAAGGCCTGGATGCGCGTTAACCCGGGAGGCCGTGTTCATGGGCAGCCTTGCGCAGGCGATCCATAATGGCAATGCCTATCCCCTGCTCCGGGACGGGTTCGGCCACCAGGCATTCCACCCCGGAGGCCTCCAGTTGGTGCATAGCACCGAAAATACCGGCAGCATAGGCCTTCAGGTCCCCATCCGGGGCCAGAGTGAGCACCCGGGCAAAGCCCTGGGGTGCGTTACCGCGGTAACTGATAAAGCCGCATTTGGAGGGATCCAGGCGTTGCAGCAGGGTCGGGGTAAAAAGGTGAAAGGGCTTTGCAGGGCTGTAATGGGAAGCCAGCATCCCCGGGGCTTCCGGGCTGCCCGCGGCTACCGGGCTGGCAGATTCCGGCAAGATCCGGTTCAGGTCTTCGCGCGTAATGGCCCCCGGGCGCAGGATCACATATCCATCCGGGCGCAATGCAATGATGGTAGACTCGATGCCCACCCGGGTTTCCCCTCCGTCCAGCACAAAATCCACCTCGGGCATATGCCGGGTTACGTGCTGGGCAGCCGTGGGGCTGATCCGGCCAAATTTGTTCGCGCTTGGGGCGGCAATGGGGCAGCCCGAACGGCGGATGAGCTCCTGGGCCATGGGGTGGTCCGGCATACGCACGCCCACGGTGGGCAGCCCTGAGGTCACCAGGTCCGGAACGCGTTCGGTCTTAGGCACTACCACGGTGAGGGGGCCGGGCCAGAAGGCTTCGGCCAGGCGGGTGAGCCTCGGGTCTTTGGAAGGGGTCAGCAGTTGCAGCTGGGAAAGGTCTGCGATGTGGACAATAAGTGGGTCAAAGGCCGGACGTTCCTTGAGTTCGAAAATCCGTGCGGCCGCCATGGGGTCCAGCGCATTGGCCCCCAGGCCGTAAACGGTTTCCGTCGGGAAAGCTACCACCTTCCCCTCGCGGATACAGGCGGCAGCCTGGTCTAGTGGATCCATCCTATTGCATCTTACTTTGCGCGGGAAAACCCCACAAAAAAACCCATCCGTCGGGATGGGTTTTGTACAGGTGGGGAGACTCGAACTCCCAAGCCTCGCGGCACTAGTACCTGAAACTAGCGTGTCTACCAATTCCACCACACCTGCCTGTCAGGACCCGAAGGCCACATAACACCCAATTCATTCAAATTGGGACGGCAAATTTAGTGCTTTTTTTGAATTGTATGCAAAGATTTTTTGGGTTTCGTTCCGGGAATTCTTTCCCCGGGCCGGAACGCAGCTCTTTCACGGGGAGCGCACTTCGTATTAAAATGTATATTTAGGGGAAGTTGGCTGCTTATGTACATTTTTATCCTGGTCCTGCTATGCATCGCCTTTATCGTCTGGGCAGGCGCCCGCCTGCAATGGCATCCCTTGCTGGCCTTACTGACGGCCTCCTTTTTATTTGGCCTGCTATCCGGGATGCCGCTGAGCACCCTGATCGACACCCTGAATACGGGCTTTGGGGAAACCATAGGTAAAATTGGCCTGCTCATTATCCTGGGGATCATCATTGGCACCTTCCTGGAGAAATCCGGCGGGGCCATGGTTATTGCCGAAAAGGTGCTGGGGTGGATTGGCCGCAAACGCATCTATGCCGCCCTGGGCATTATGGGCTATATCGTGTCCATCCCCGTGTATGCAGACAGCGGTTTTATGATCCTCCATCCCCTGGCCCGCGCCCTTTCGCGAAAAGCGAAGGCCTCCTACATTGGGGCGGGTATTGCCCTTGCGCTGGGGTTAACGGCCAGCCATACCATGGTGCCCCCTACCCCAGGCCCCATTGCTGCAGCCGGAATCATGGAAGCAGACCTGGGGCTGGTGCTCCTCTTTGGCCTGGCAGCCAGCGCAGCCGGACTCACCGGTTGTATCCTTTTTGCCCGTAGCCTTCGGCATCTCCCGGACCCGGAAGGGGCTGCTCCTGCACCTGTGCCCATTGAAAGCACATATAAACCGGGGGCCCTGAAAGCCTTCCTCCCCATCCTGGCCCCTATCCTGCTGATCCTGCTGGGGGCCCTGGCTGCCCTCCCCGGGCACCCGCTGGGTACCGGTTGGGCCTATACCGCGGCTACAAATGCCGGCCACCCCGTGGCTGCCCTGGGTGCGGGCCTGCTGCTGGCCCTGTTGCTCCCGAAAAAGTGGGAGCGGCAAATGCTGCACAGCAGCGGGTGGGTTGGGGAAGCCCTGCACAACGCGGCTATCATTATCCTGATCACCGGTGCCGGCGGGGCCTTTGGCAAGGTGCTGCAGGAAGCGGGAATCGGGACGCTTATCGAGGAACAATTCGGGACGACTGCCCTGGGAATTTGGCTGCCCTTTCTGGTGGCAGCCGCCCTGAAATCTGCCCAGGGTTCTTCTACGGTAGCCCTCATAACCACTGCATCCATCATTGCTCCCCTGCAAGGGGCCCTGGGGTTCGACACCCCATTGGCCCAGGCCATGGCCGTGGTAGCCATTGGGGCCGGGTCTGCCGTAGTATCCCATGCCAACGACAGTTTTTTCTGGGTGGTAACCCAACTGCTGGGTCTGGATACCGCCCGGGGATACCGAACCCATACGATGGGTACAGCCATCCTTGGTCTTTCCGCCATGATTTGCCTGAGCCTGCTTTATCTCTTTATTTCCTAATGCCGCTGCTGCCATGAAACTCTATCGCACCACCCAGGGAATCTTACTGGAACACCAGGGTGCCTTCCGCATCCTGCAAACCGAGTGGGACGCCCTGATCCGTTCGGCAAACCTGCCCGCCACCCTGGAGGGCCTCTGGAGTCACTCCCCTTTAGTGGAGGACCCTGCCCCCTATCTGCATGCAATGCTCCCACCCGTAGGCCAACAGGAACTCTGGGCCTCGGGGGTCACCTACCTGCGCAGCAAGAGCGCCCGGATGGAGGAATCGCGGGAAGCCGGAGGCGGCAATTTTTACGATAAGGTGTATGAAGCGCCGCGGCCGGAGTTGTTTTTCAAGGCCATGCCCCACCGCATTGCCGGGCACCGGCAACCCATCCGCATCCGCAGGGACGCCCTTTGGAATGTACCGGAACCCGAACTCACCCTGGTGATCAATCCCTCCGGGCGTATCTGCGCCTATACGATCGGGAATGATGTGAGTTCCAGGGACATTGAAGGGGAAAACCCCCTGTACCTGCCCCAGGCCAAATCCTATGAAGGTTCTGCGGCAATAGGCCCCTGCCTTTGGGTCCCGGACGGCCCCATTCCGCCGGAGACGGAAATCCATTTGCAAATCCTGCGCGGCGGGGTGGTGGAATTTGAAGACACCGTAGCCCTGGCCCGGATGAAAAGAAGCCTGGAGGAACTGGTCTCTTACTTGTACCGGGAACTGGATTTTCCCAACGGCAGCCTGCTGATGACGGGCACGGGTATTGTCCCTCCCAATGATTTCACGCTGCAGGTGGGGGACCAGGTTCGCATCCGCATCGATCCCGTTGGCGTTTTGGAAAATACCGTTACCCGATAACCGCCAGCTTTACAAGGTAGGCTCCCACCCGGGTTGATAGGCCCGCTTCCAGTTTTTCATGACCTCTTTGTCATTGGTCACGCGCCCTGTGGCGGTATCGACATGCAGGGTATGCCCGGCATCCTGGGCCATATTGCCCAGGTGGCAGAGCATGGTGGAGATGCTGGCGTCTGCAATGGGCGCGGCCAGGGCCTCCCCGTCGCGGATGGCGTTGAAAAAGTTGGCCACGTGGTTTACGTCCAGCGCCCCTATCCCCTGGGTGTCCGTGGTAGCGCTCAGGCTGCGTTCAAAGAAGTAGGCCACGGGTTTGCCCCCCAGGTCGTAGCGTTTATAGAAGTTCCGGCTGAGCTCAATGGTCCCCTTTTCCCCGTAGAGGGTTACTCCCCGCCCGGGCCGTTCGGGCTTGAGCAGGCCGCGGCTGTGCCCGGTCCAGGTAATAAATCGGCCTTCGCCGAAGGTGTAGGTTACCTGTTGGTTGTCCGGGAATTCCCAGTCGTCATCGTAGGTGTATTTACCCCCGAAGGAGGTTACCGTTTCGGGCAGGCCTACCCCCAGCGCCCAACGGCAGATGTCGATCTCGTGGGTGCCGTTGTTGTGGATTTCCCCCGTACCCCAGCGGCGAAACCAGTGCCAGTTATAAGGGTGGATATTGGAGCGGTAATCGGTTCGCGGGGCAGGGCCCTGCCAGAGTTCCCAGTCCAGGGTATCCGGCACAGGCGCCACGGTGCCTTTTCCTATGGATTCCCGGTTGTTGGAATAATAGGCCTCCCCCTTGTAAACCTTTCCGATAAGGCCATTGCGGATATCCTTTATGGCCTGTATGGAGGTCTCGGCGGAACGCTGTTGGTTCCCCATTTGCACCACCTTCCCGTATTTCTTCTGAGCGGCCACCAGCAACTCGTTTTCATGGGGGTTGTGGCTGCAGGGTTTCTCTACATATACGTGTTTGCCGGCCTGCAGGGCCAGGATGGCCATAGGAGCATGCCAGTGTTCCGGGGTGGCAATAAAGACGGCTTCCACCTCGGGGTCTTCCAGGGCTTTCCTGAAATCCCGGACCGAAGCGGGCACCTGCCCCAGGTGTTCCTGGCACCAGGCATTGTGGGCCTCCAGGATCGCTTCGTCCACATCGCAATTGTATTTCACATAGGCGTCCGGGCAGGCATGGATGGCCATGACATGGGCCTTCCCCCGGCTGCGGATCCCGATTACGGCGCAGGCGATCCTGCGGTTGGCGCCCAGGATGCGGGCATAACTGGCACTGGGGAAGACCAGGCCGGACAGACCCAGGGCTGCCGTCCCAGCTGTGGTTTTCCGAATAAAACTTCTACGGGTTTCCATAACCTATTCGTTTAGGGGTTTGATTTTAATGTTCCGGAATTGCACCCGGTCTCCGTGGTCCTGCAAAAGGATATGCCCGCGCGGGGCTTCCCCGAAGGCCGGCCAGACTTTATATTTACTTTCTGCCACCAATTGGCGGTAGGCCTCACTGCCCCGCTGGTATTCCAGTACCCTGGCGCCGTTGAGCCAATGTTCCACATGGCCGTTCTCGGACCGGATGTAGGCGGTGTTCCATTGCCCGATAGGCGCAACCGGCTTATCCGGGGCAGCGGCAATCAGGTCGTAGAGGGAAGCCAGGGTGCGGCTGCCCTCGTGGTTGCCGAGTTTGGCATCCGGGTGGCGGGCGTCGTCCAGGATCTGGTATTCCAGCCCGATAGCCGATCCCTCACCTTGGTTAAGCTCGGTATCCACATAGTATTTGATCCCGCTATTGGCGCCTTCGGTAATCCGGAAATCGACGTGCATCTCAAAATCCCCGAAGGTTTCTTCGGTTACAATGTCGCCACCTGCCGCGGCTTCGGCCCCGCCCGAGGCCAGCACGGTAAGGATGCCGTTTTCCATATTCCATCCGGTTGCAGGAAAGCTGTCCAGGCGCGCACCCCTCCAACCCTTAGCCGTAGCCCCGTCCCAAAGGAGCTGCCACCCACCATCCTGCTCGGCTGCGGTCAGACGGTTCAGGGTGGTTATGGGCTCCAGGGGCATGTCCTGGGTATATTGCTGCAGGCTGTCGGTGAGGATGCGCAGGTTGCGCCAGCGGATTTCGGTACCCGCCTGCTGGTCTTTGCCAATACTATGCACCTGCAGGGCGATAAACCCTTCCCCGGTCTTGTCGTCGATCAGGTGGGCGGCCGGCACCTGGTTGATCCAGGTTTTAAGGGTATCCCCTATGGCCTCGATGCGGTAATGGTTCCAGCCATCGCGGCGGAACGCCTGCTGTGCTTCCGGATTACCGTCCAGGGGCACCAGCCACCCCCTGCGGCCTTCGTCATAGATGCCCGCGCTCCAGGCCCTGGCCGAGGGGTCAATCTCTACCTGATAGCCGTGTACCCGGCCGTTCTGGTAATAGGGAAAGCTGTTGCTGCGGATCTGGATCCCGGAATTCATGGTGGTATCTACCCGGTATTCCAGCTCCAGGATAAAGTCGCCATACCGGGCCTGGGTGGCCAGGAAGGAGTTCGGGGTCTGGTGCACGGTACGCCCTACAATGGCACCGTCTTCCACTGCATAGCGGGCCTCTCCGCCCAATTGCTCCCATCCGTTCAGGTCTGTGCCGTTAAACAGGGGTTGCCATGGCGTATCCGTTTCGGGGCCAGGGGCGCAGGCCAGCCCCAGCAACAGAAGAGCCGCGGCTGCACAACTAAAATATCGATTTGTTATCATGGGTTTGGTATTGGTCACAGGTCAAACAGCGATGGCAGCCAGAGGCTGAGCTGCGGGATATAGGTCACCAGGAACAGGGCGGCGATCATGGCCACAAAAAGCGGCAGCAGCGGCCGGACCACTTTCTCTATACTGGTCCGGGCAATGCCCACGCCTACAAAAAGCACGGAACCCACAGGCGGGGTACACAGCCCAATGCAGAGGTTCAGGATCATGATGATGCCGAAATGTACCGGATCGATCCCCAGTTTGGTTACCACAGGTAAAAAGATAGGGGTAAAAATCAGAACCGCCGGTGTCATATCCATGAAAATACCCACCAGCAACAGGATCAGGTTTATCATGAGCAGGATGGCGATCTTGTTATCGGTCATGCCCAGCAGCCCTTCGCTGATCTCCTGGGGAATGTGCTCGTAGGACAGCACCCAGGACATAGACATGGACGCCCCGATCAGCAGCATCACAATGGCCGTGGTAGACGAAGACCCAAGGATAATATGGCGGAGCTTGCCTAAGTCGATTTCCCGGTAGATGATCCCCAAAACCAGGCTGTACAATACGGCAATGGCAGAGGCCTCGGTGGCCGTGAAAATCCCGGCTACTATGCCGCCGATCACCAGTATCAGCAGAAAAAGGCTGGGCACCGCATCCACAAAGGTGCGGAAGACTTCCCGGATGCCGTACCGGCGTCCTACCCCGTAACCCTTGCGCCGCGCCCATATGGCCGCCACGGTCATCAGCAGCAGGCCTGTCAGGATACCGGGGATATACCCGGCCAAAAAGAGGGCGGCAATGGAAGCACCCCCGCTGGCCAGGGAATAGACAATCAGGATATTACTCGGGGGGATAACCAGGCCCGTGGTGGCCGAGGTAATGTTAACAGCCGCCCCAAAACCCCGGTCGTACCCCTGCTTTTCCATTTCCGGTCCCAGCATGGTTCCCATGGCCGAGGCGGAAGCCAGGGCAGAACCCGCAATGGCCCCCATCAGCATGGCGGATATGATGTTGATCAGGGCCAGCCCCCCGGGCAGGGCGCCCACCAGGGTCTTGGCAAAGGCGATCAGCCGGCGCGCAATCCCCCCTTGGTTCATCAGCTCCCCGGAGAGCACAAAAAAGGGAATGGCCAGCAGGGCAAAACTATCCAGCCCTGCCGCCATGCGCTGGGCCACCGTAGTGAGGGCCGGGAGGGCCGGGAGGCTAACCAACATGGTGAGCGTGGCGGAGATGGCAATGCTCCAGGCCACGGGGGTCCCAATGGCCAGCAGGCCAACAAAACTCAGGATCAGAACCAGTAATGGGATGTATTCCATAGGTCAGGGCGATAAAAGGTCCAGGGTTTTGTAATAGATAATCAGCAGGCCGCTTAAAGGCAGTACCAGGTAGACCACTGCCAGGGGCAGGCCCAGAGCTGGGGAAAACTGATCCAGCACCCAGGTAACATATACCAGGCGAGAGCCCCCTATGATCAGCCCGAAGAAACAGAACAGGATAATCACCAGATTCACCAAAAATCCAAGGCGACGCTGGCGGGAGGGGGAAAGGCGGTTGGGGATCACATCGATGGCCACGTGCATACGTTGGCCCGAGACATAGGCCGCCCCCAGCACCCCCAGCCAGATCATCAGGTAGCGGGCCAGTTCGTCCGTAAAAGAGCTCGGGGCCCCCAGCACATAGCGGCTGAACACCTGCCAAAGCACGTTCAGTACCATGGCGGTCATCAGCACCACCAGGGTCCATCCCAAAATCTGGTTTACGGTCTGGCGGGTTTTCATGGGTCAGGGGTTGCTTGGATTTGACGGATCAGACGGTTCAGGGTGGTATCGGCCTCATACAGGGCATAGGCCTCTTGTGACATCTCCCGAAACGGGGCCTTGTCCGGGCGGGATACCTCCACCCCCGCCTTGCGGACAGCGGCCAGGGCCTCGGCTTCGGCCAGGGCCCAGAGCTCCCGCTGGTAGGCGATCGATTCCTGCGCGGCCTGGCGCAGCCAGGATTGTTCTTCGGTGCTCAGGGTATCCCAGAATTGCGTGCCCGCAATAAGTACATCCGGGGAAAAGGTATGTTCGTCCAGAGCATAGTATTTACACACTTCGTAGTGGCGGGCCAGGTAGAAACTGGGCGGGTTGTTTTCCGCCGCGTCCACCACGCCCTGTTGCAGGGCCGTATACAATTCGCCCCAGGAAATCGGGGTGGGAGACCCCCCCATACTCCGGATCATATTGATGGCCGTAACACTTTCCATCACCCGGACCTTCAAACCTTTCAGATCGTCCGGATGGGTAACGGGACGGGCCATGGTATAGAAGCTGCGGTAACCGGCATCGTAAAATCCCAGCCCCTTCAGCCAGTATTTAAGGCCATCGTCCAGCAATTCCTGCCCAATGGATCCATCCAGAACGGCAAAGGCATGCCCCCGGTTCCGGAAGAGGTAGGGCAGGCCCAGGATGCGGGTTTTGGGCGCAAAATTTTCGAGCGTTGCCACGGAAACCTTGGTCATGTCCAGGGTCCCTATTTGCAGCAATTCCAGAATTTCCCGTTCGCTGCCCAACTGCTGGTTGGGATAAATCTCCAGGCGCATCCGCCCCTCGGAAAGCTTTTCCAGGTCTTCCCCCATACGCATCATGGCCTGGTGAACGGAATGGGTCACATCCAGGCTATGGGCCAGGCGCACAAACCGCACCTCTGCCTGGGGCCGGCACCCGACCAATAGAAGTATCCCGAGGAAGGCGATGACCCATCTCATACCCTAAGCCCGGATTTGCCTGATGGTTTGCAGGGTTTGACGTACCTGTTCCTCAAGGGAGGCAAAATCCCCGGCCTGCAGCAGGGAGGCCGTAATGAGTTTGGAGCCCATCCCCACGCAACTCACCCCGGCGCCAAACCAGGCCTTCAGGTTATCGGGGTCGGTACTCACCCCGCCCGTGGGCATAATACTGGTCCAGGGCTGAGGGCCTTTAACCGCCTTGACAAAGCCCGGGCCGTAAACATCTCCAGGAAACAATTTGATGATTTCGCACCCCAGTTCCTCGGCCCGGTTAATTTCGGTCACAGAACCGCACCCGGCGGACCAGAGCACTTTCCTGCGGTTGCAAACCAGGGCAATATCTTCCCTGAGGGATGGGGTAACTACAAAGTCGGCGCCCATGCGCATATAATGGGAGGCGGCGGCGGCATCGGTGATGGAGCCTACGCCCAGGGCCATTTCGGGGAGTTCTGCGGCTACAAAACGGCTGAGCTGGGCATATACCTCATGGGCAAAGTCTCCCCGGGCCGTAAATTCCAGCAGCCGGGCCCCGCCTCGGTAACAGGCGGCAACCACCTGTTTGCACAGTTCGGCGTCCGGGTGGTAGAAGAGGGGCACCAGGCCGGTCGCTTCCATTTTTTGCGCCACTTCCAATCGTGTAAATCGTGCCATAATTCGAAGTTTAAATTTAACGGACCACGCGCCCGGAAGCATCGCCTCCCATGAGTTTTTCCACCTCCGCCACCGTGACCAGGTTGGCATCGCCTACAATGGTATGCTTCAGGCAGGAGGCGGCCACGGCAAAGTCCAAAGCCTTCTGGTCGTTGCCCGGGTAGGTGAGCAGGCCATAAATGAGCCCCCCCATAAAGGAGTCCCCGCCGCCCACACGGTCTACAATATGCGTAATCTGATACTGGCGTGAGCTGTACAGGGTCTCCCCGTCGTAGAGCACCCCGGCCCAGGTGTTGTGTGAGGCCGAGAGGGAACCGCGCAGGGTGGTGATCACTTTTTTAGCCTTGGGAAAACGAGCCATCATCTGGGTGCAGACACTGCGGAAGGCCTCCGCCTGCACCGCATCCCCGTGCCGGGTCACATCCAGGCCTTCGGGTTTGATCCCGAAATGTTTTTCGGCATCTTCTTCATTCCCCAGGATGATATCGCAATAGGCTGTGAGTTCGGACATGATCCCTTCGGACGCCACCCCGTACTTCCAGAGTTTGGCCCGGTAGTTCAGGTCGGTGGAAATGGTAATCCCCATGCGGCTGGCCACTTGTACCGCTTCCAGACAGGCATCTGCCGCACCCTGGGAAATGGCCGGGGTAATCCCGGTCCAGTGGAACCACTGGGCATCGGCAAATACGGCCTCCCAATCTACCATACCCGGGCCGATTTCGGCCATGGCCGAATGGGCCCGGTCGTAAACCACCTTGCTGCCGCGGCTAACGGCCCCGGTTTCCAGGAAATAAATCCCGAGCCGGTCGCCCCCGAAAATAATCTGGTCCGTACCTACACCCCGTTTGCGCAATTCCATACGGGCACATTGCCCCAGGTCATTGTCGGGCAGGCGGGTCACAAAGTCCACGGGCAGCCCGTAATTGGCCAGGGACACGGCCACATTCGATTCGCCTCCCCCGTACACCACGTCAAAATGGTTGGCCTGGGAAAAGCGGAGGAACCCTGGCGGGGATAACCGGAGCATGATCTCGCCAAAGGTGACTATTTTCTTCATGGGCTTATATGGTCTTTAAATTCGAAATAAGATAAGGCATTGCCGTAGCAGATATCCTGTACAATCCCGCCGATATGATCCAGGTCTGTGGGCAGGAGCCCGCGCTGTATATCCTCCCCGAAAAGCTGGCAGACCAGCCGGCGGAAGTACTCATGACGGGGAAAGGAAAGGAGGCTCCTGGAATCCGTTAGCATGCCTACAAAAGTGCTGATGAGCCCCATTTGGGACAAAGCCTCCATCTGCTGCCGCATACCGTCCAACTGGTCGTTGAACCACCACCCGGAGCCGAACTGTACTTTCCCGCGGCTACTGCCATCATTAAAGTTCCCCGCCATGGTGGCAAATACCTCGTTCCAGGCAGGATTCAGGGTATACAGTACTGTTTTGGTCAGTTGGTCGGACTGGTCCAGGGTATCCAGAAAGGCCGCAAGCCTGCGCGCCTGTGAAAAATCCCCGATAGAATCGAAACCGGTGTTGGGCCCAAGCTGATCCAGTAGCCTGCTGCTGGCATTGCGCAGGGCGCCCAGGTGAAATTGCTGCACCCACCCCCTGCGGTGATAGGACCTGCAAAGCTCCAGCAACAAACCATATTGCAGGCTTTCCCAGGCTTCAGGGGAAACACGCCCCCCCTGGCGCAACTTCAGGAATACGGCCTCCGGATTGGTGGCGTCTGGCCCCGGCATGGGCAAATGCTCCAGCCCATGATCACTCAGACGGCACCCAAGGGCCTGGAATGCATCCATGCGCATTTCCAGGGCCTGCAAGAGGTCTGAATAGGTTTTTATTTGTACCCCGCTGGCTGCTTCCAGCCGGTCCAGGTAAGCATTGTAGGTCTCCGGGGGGGCAGGAGTATAGGCCAGGTCCGGCCTGAAGGCAGGCAACATCCGGGGCGCTATGCCATCCGCCCGGGCTTTTTCATGCCACTGCAGGGAGTCTGCCGGGTCGTCCGTAGTACAGACGACTTCGACCTTCATCTGTTGCAATAGGCCCTGGGCTCCGAAACCAGCGCCAGCCAGCTTATCACTTGCCAGGGCATAGACCTCATCTGCATGGTCCGCATTCAGCATACCATCCCAGTCAAAATACCGCAGCAGTTCCAGGTGGGTCCAGTGGAAGAGCGGGTTGCGTATGGTTTGCGGAACACAGGCAGCCCACTTTCGAAACTTCTCCCGGTCCGGGGCATTCCCTGTAATAAAGGCTTCCGGTACCCCCAGCGTACGCATGGCCCGCCATTTATAATGGTCCCCTTCCAGCCAGGCCTGGCTCAGATTTTCAAAACGATGGTCTGTAGCCACCTGCTCGGGATCCAGGTGGTTGTGGTAATCCAGAATGGGCAAATCTGCGGCATACTCATGGTAAAGACGCTCCGCAAATGCATTTTCCAATAAGAAATGGTCGGTTATAAAAGACATTCCGTCAGGCTTGGGCACTGTGCCATTAGGTGTTAAAGATACACCTCGAGGTCATAGAAAAAAAACAATTCCCGGACTTCAGGGCATTTTTTGCAATCGATTCCGTAAATCGAATCAAAATGCACGGAGCATCTTTAAAACCCCACTATACAAGGGAATTATACCCGCCGGCGCTCCTACACCAGTAGCCATAAGGGATTTGCCCCAATTCCGGGTTTGACACGACAGGGAATCACACAATTCCGAACCCGGAATCAGGTCAGTTGCAGCAAAAGGGCAATAATCAGCGTAATGAGGAGGCAACACACCACCAGCAGGCTGATGATGAGTTTGAACATCATGGACATGGAATCCCCAAAACGTTGCACCAGTTTAAAAGTTTCGGTCTGGTAAAACAATTGGGAAATTTGCAGGTCCTTGGAATCCATCAGGCGTTGTGATCGCACAAAGCCTGGGAGCGAGTTTTTGGATTTCATGAGCTAGGTTGGTTAGGGAACTTTTCAAATGTCAATTTAACATTTTATTTGAACCCCTTCCAAATATTTCCTGTTTTTCGCCAAAGGACATCGCAGGTGAATTCCCTATACTCCCATTCCTCCCCAGGGGTTAGTCCCCGTTCCCCGCAGGCAGAAACCTATCGCGTTTTCTGTAAGCACATGAAAAACGCAAAGCCACCCCAATTGGGGATAAAAAAAGGCCTCCCGAAGGAGGCCTGAAGCCGAAGTGCAGGCGGAGGGACTCGAACCCACACACCTCGCGGCACTAGATCCTAAATCTAGCGTGTCTACCAATTCCACCACGCCTGCAAAAGGACTGCAAATATAGCGGAATTCGCAATACAGCCTCCAAGTATTTTCCAAAATTACACCGCTTTCGTACCTTAGTAGGATCATTAAATAAAGACCCCATGACTTCCATTTCGGACTATATTCAGACCCATCGAGACCGTTTTATCCAGGAACTTATGGCCCTGCTGCGCCATCCTTCCGTAAGTGCGGATTCCGCATACAGCCAGGATGTACTGGACACGGCCCAGGCCGTGGCGAAAGCCTTGCGGGAAGCGGGTTGCGACCAGGTTGAGGTGTGTGAAACTGAAGGATACCCCATTGTGTACGGGGAAAAGCGTATGGGGGACCACCTGCCTACCGTATTGGTCTACGGCCACTATGACGTACAACCCCCGGACCCCATGGAGCTCTGGGATACGGCCCCCTTTGAACCCGAGATCCGGAAAACCGCCTTACATCCTGAGGGCGCCATTTTTGCCAGGGGGGCGGCCGACGACAAAGGGCAGTTTTTTATGCATGTAAAGGCCCTGGAATATATGGTTCGCAACAACGCCCTGCCCTGCAACGTCAAATTTATGATCGAGGGGGAAGAAGAGGTGGGCAGTACCAGCCTTTCCGCCTTTGTGCGCGAAAACCGCGAAAAACTGGCCAATGACGTGATCCTGATTTCGGATACGGGTATGATCGGGCGGGACGTCCCTTCCATCACAACAGGCCTGCGCGGACTCAGTTACGTAGAGGTAACCGTAACCGGCCCTAACCGGGACCTCCACTCCGGGCTTTACGGTGGGGCGGTGGCCAACCCTATCAACATCCTGGCCAAAATGATTGCCTCCCTGCACGACGAAAACAACCACATCACCATCCCCGGATTCTACGACAGGGTGCAGGAACTCACTGCCGAAGAACGCCAGCTCATGGCCGAAGCCCCTTTTGACCTACAGGAATACAAGGATGCCCTTAACATTGATGCGGTGTATGGGGAAAAGGGATATACCACCAACGAGCGCAACGCCATCCGGCCCACCCTGGATGTGAACGGCATCTGGGGCGGATACATTGGCGAAGGGGCCAAAACCGTTATCCCCAGCCAGGCCCACGCCAAGATTTCGATGCGCCTGGTCCCGGACCAGGACTGGCATGAGATCACCCGGTTGTTTACGGAGCATTTTGAGCGCATTGCCCCTGCAGGCGTTCGGGTAAAGGTGACACCCCACCATGGCGGGCAGGCGTATGTGACGCCTATAGACCACATCGGGTACCAGGCGGCCAGCAAAGCCTATGAAACCACCTTTGGAAAAATCCCGGTTCCGCAAAGGGGCGGCGGCAGCATCCCGATTGTAGCCCTGTTCGAGAAAGAACTGGAGAGCAAGACCATCCTGATGGGCTTTGGCCTGGACAGCGATGCCATCCACTCCCCCAACGAACATTACGGCCTATTCAATTACCTGAAAGGCATAGAAACCATCCCGTTGTTTTACCAGCACTACACAGAATTGGCTACCAAAGGCGCATAACCCCAAAATTACCGACAGGGTCACGTAACAATTCCCCAAAGGCTGCGTTCTAATAGGTACATCAAAAACGAACGCTATTATGATACGCCGCTTTTTCATCCTCTGTTCAGGGGCAGACCGGGATTTGCTGGAATCCTGCAGCTCCGGGGAACAAAACAAGTACGCCGGCATTGGGGCCACGGTATTCTTTACCGCATTAATGGCATTTCTGGCTGCCGGCTATGCCCTCTTTACCGTCTTTGACAACCTTTGGGCTGCCCTGGGGTTTGGCCTTGTATGGGGGCTCCTGATTTTTAATCTGGACCGGTACATTGTCTCCACCATGCGCAAGCGGGATGGATTTGGACGCGAATTGCTGCAGGCGGCCCCACGAATCTTTCTGGCAGTGATCATTGCCGTTGTGATTTCCAAACCCCTGGAACTTAAAATTTTTGAAAAGGAAATCGACCAGGTCCTGCTGGAGCGTAAAAACCAGCTTACCCTGGACAACCAGACCCAACTTGCCGAACAATTCAACCCGGCCATTGCGGAAAAGCAGGCGGAAATCACGGCCCTGAAACAGGAGATTGCCGACAAGCAAGCCACAACTGATGCCCTGTACGACACCTATATTGCCGAAGCTGAAGGACGGGAAGGCACTCTGCTGTTGGGCAAGGGCCCGGTCTACAAGGAAAAACGCGAAAAACACGATGCTTCCCTGGCCGAATTACAGGCCTTGCGCACCGAAAACCAGACCAAGATAGCCGGTGTTGAGGCCGAAATTGCCGATCTGGAAGCAGGGTACACCACGGCCGTAACGGAAAGCCAGCCCGTCATTGACCGTTTTGACGGCCTTATGGCCCGCATCGATGCCCTGGGCACATTGCCCTGGTTCCCTTCCTTTTTTATCTTCCTGTTATTCCTGGCTGTGGAAACCGCACCTATACTGGTGAAGCTGATGACCCCCAAAGGGCCATACGACATGAAACTGGAGGACGAGGAAACGGCCGTGCAATCCTGGGTACAACAAAAGGTGGACCAGCGCTTTAAACTGGCCGACACCGACCGGGTACTCAATGAAAAGATCTATGCGGAAATAGCGGAGGAAGAAGCCGTTTACGCCTACAAAAAGCAGAAGGCCGAATCCCTGATGCGCCTGCAGGCCGCCCGCTTTCACGACCTGCATGCCCGCAACCTGTAGGGGCTATAGCTATCCCGGAAATACAAAAAATTTCGGGGTGATAGGTCTTTGCAGGCTCAAGGCGTTGTGGGAAATAAAAATTGCCCACCTCCCCCCTGTAGCGGCAAGATAGGTGCAGCAACTGCATTCCCCTATCACCCGGATTCATCCCCAGCCGCGGCAGGCACACCCTACTCGGGTAACCCTTCCAGTTCGGCCCTTACCTTTTTAGGCAGGGAGGCCACAATCAGGTTATAGGAATCGTCGATGAGCTTGCGCAGGAAGGCTTCCGGCAATTGTTCAATGAGCACCGTATTCCAATGGGACTTGCTCATATGGTATCCCGGCAGGATACGCCCCTCGTATTGCTCCCGCAATTCGGGGATATCCTCCGGGGCTGCCTTTAGGTTGGCCTGCGGGGGTATGCGCTCCAGAGGGGCAATGGCGAACATTTTTCCCATCACCTTAAAAACAAGGGTATACTGATCGAAAGGAAACCCCTCGGTTACCCCCTTCTTTTTCAAACAATATTCCCGAAAGGCCTCAATATCCACAGGGCAGCGTCTTACTCCCCGGCATCCAGGCCAATGGAGTCGTAGACAATCACCTTTTTCCAGAGGTGTTCTGCCTCGGCGATAAAATCCAGGTGGGGCTGCTCAGACTGGTACGCCGCCTGGGCTTCGGCAGATTCAAAGCTCACGATCAGGCTATAGGTAAAAGAGCCATCCACCACATCCCTTGTAGCCGAGGGGGGCGTCCCGATAAAAAGGGTCTTGGCATACTGACTGCGGGACAAAAAGGTCTTGAGCGCCTTTTCAAAGGCCTGCCGATCCTGGGCACTTTCAGGGTTGTGCAGCCAGAAATAAACGGTGTGGGCAAAGGACGGGTCAAAATTATTCATAGATGTTTCACTTTGAGATTGGGCCGGGGCCACCCAACAGAGCAGGGCCAGCGCGGCGAGAAAAAAATTTGTTTTCATTACGGATTGGGTTTATTGAATGGGGATGCCTCCCCTGAACCTTCCAGGGCGCGTAGGGGCACATCCAGTTTCAGGGCTTCATAGTCGAGTTTCCAGCCAATGGTGCCCACAATGGACTCCATAACCAGAATGGCTTCCAGGGCCTCCTTCCGGGCTGCCTCCATGAGCCCGCTCTCCGGGATTTTTTCCCGGATGTGTTCCTTGGCTTCCCGGTTCAGTGCGGTAAGGTCGTCCGGGGTAAAAGGATTGAAAATCCCGTTACGGATGTCGTAGAATTCCAGCTCCGGTTCTACCGACAGCACCTCCGGTTGCGGAAACTCCTTCAGGACCACCGTCTTTCGGTCCGGGTTTGCAACAACCACAAGCTTCTTAAAGTCATAGCCCACATGCGCGCGGGCCTTGATCACGATAAGCGCCTTTTTCTTGGTGCTGAATAGCCTGCCAAAGTGGTCCTTCTGGTTTTCGTACCGGTAAATTTCCGCAAAATCCCCTTCCACTGAAATGAGTTTGGAAACGGCACGGATTTTCTCCAGCAAAACCGAGGACTGCTTCAGGGTTACCGATCGGCTCCTTTTCCGTGAAAAGAAGGTGTACATGCCGTACATAAGCACGGCACCGAGTACGCTTCCGGTAAACAATTCCAGCATGGTTCCTAAATTCTTTTTTGGTTGACTACAGCCGCTTAAAGGTACATTGCTTTTTGAAATATCCGGGATTCTCCTCCCCTAGCGGACTTCCACAAGCGGAAAAAGCAAGGGGCGGCTGGGGCAGGCGTCATTCTGGAAGGGTGCCATTTGTAGATTAAGCAAATACCATCCATCCGGTAAGGCATCCGGCACGGAGATGAATTCCGTTATAGTGGCATCCCGCCTCGGTTCCCCGGGAAGCCCCCAGAAGGCCTTATGTGCCGCCAGGGCGCCCCCATCCGATTCCGGATCTACCGAGGGCAGGTCAATGAGGAGGTGGGTAACCCCGCGCTGGGCAAGATAGGCAGCCGCTACAGCTTCCAGAAAGGGCGCCCCGGCCCCGGACCAGTCTTTCACGGCCATTCGGGATGCCTCGGTGCCCGTCCGCAATACCAGGGCAGGGAGCGGTCCTGGCTCCAGGGCTTTCTCCAGGTCTGCACGAGCTATGAAGTAATGTTCTCCTTCCCCCCTGGGCTCAAGGGTCAATACCCTGGCCATGCACCAGGGGGCCGGCGGTACATCCAGAACGGTTTCATTTTCCGGGGTAATGTGGCCCAAGCATTCCGTATGGGTTCCATGGGCATGGGGATTAAAATTGATATCCCGGAAATTTACCGAAGCCCCTGCGGCCACGCTGCCGATAAAATCCCCATCCTGGTAGGGAGA
The DNA here is from genome assembly GCF_029537735.1 of Robiginitalea aestuariiviva. Lineage (GTDB taxonomy): Bacteria > Bacteroidota > Bacteroidia > Flavobacteriales > Flavobacteriaceae > Robiginitalea > Robiginitalea aestuariiviva. Next base: position 469,907 of record NZ_JARPUQ010000001.1, read on the forward strand.
AATGCGCGCAGGACCAATGCCCCAGGCCGTTAGTCCGTTATTGCAAATAGGCAGGGAACAATCCACGGCCCCATTCGCATCCGCGCGGTAGGCAGTGCCCTCAAAGGTAAATTCCAAATTCATAGGCAGTGGGGTTTGGGTTATTTCAAATTAACCATAAATAAATCACTGGCAATTCCATCGGCCAGAAATTTGCCTTTGCGGGAAGTGAACAGGGCATCTCCGTCCCGGAACAGCAAATGGCTGTCCAGGTAGGGCTGGGCCTGCCCCAGGAGGTAGTCCAGATAGGCGGGGCCAAAGGCCTGGGAGATGCCCGAAAGGGACACGCCCCACACCGTACGCAACCCGGTCATGATGGCCTCGTTGTACCGGTCCCGTACCGATAGCGCTTCACTTTCCCAGTAGGGGGTTCCCTCCTGCAGGGCCTTGAGGTATTTCAGGTTGTGGGCTACATTCCAGCGCCGGTTTTTTCCATCATAGGAGTGGGCGGAGGGGCCAATTCCCAGATAGGCCTTCCCCTGCCAATAGGCGGTGTTGTTCCGGGAAAAAAATCCGGGCTTGCCAAAGTTGGAGGTTTCGTAATGTACATACCCTGCCCCTTCCAGGGTGTCGGCCAGGTGGCGGAAATCTTCTTCGGCCCGGGTATCATCCACATCGGGACTCCGGCCTTTGGCCACCATGGCGCCCAGGGCGGTACCCGGCTCCACGGTAAGGGCATAGGCAGAGATATGGGGCGGTTCAAACCCCAGGGCTTTTTCCAGAGTCTCCTTCCACTGCCCGGGGGTGCTTCCCGGCAGGCCGTAAATCAGGTCGATGGAATAATTCTCGAACCGGCTGCGCACTGCCTCCAGGCAGGCCACCGCCTGCGGCGTAGTGTGGGCGCGGTTCATCCATTGCAGTTCTTTTTCCCGGAAGCTCTGGATTCCAATACTCAGGCGGTTCACAGGTCCGGCAGCCAAGCTTTCAATGCGCTGAAGGTCCAGGTCGTCGGGGTTAGCCTCCAGGGTAACTTCCGCCCCAGGTGCCACGGAATAAAAACGATGGATGGTTTCCAGGAATACCTTTATCTCTTCCGGGGTTAAAAGGGAAGGGGTACCACCCCCGAAGTAAACCGTTTGGATTTCCTGCCCGTGGGCCTCTCCGGCACGCTGCTCCAGCTCCAGGCACATGGCTGCCAGCACCTCCGCCCGGTGCTTTTGGGTGGTGGAAAAATGAAAATCACAGTAGTGGCAGGCCTGTTTGCAAAAGGGGATATGGAGGTAGATGCCGCTCATGCCGGGGGGTTCAATTGCCGCCTCAATGCGCGGCATGGCAAAGGTAGGGGGAATAGGGCAAACAGCGGTGCTCGTTTTTTTCAGGCTGGGGTTGTAGCTTGTCGCTGGGGGGGAGGGAAGGGGGGATCCCGCAAGGTGGGAAACAAAGGTTTATCCGGTACGATTACCCCTTGGTCCGGTCCGAATTCTGCCGCACAAAAGACTCCCACCCGGAGTAGGACTTACCGCCAACCGGGTTGCCCTGGTTGTAGAAATGGCATACGGCAGCCGCCAGGCCATCGGTACTGTCCAGGTTTTTGGGAAGGGATTTAAGCCCCAGGGTGGATTGCAGCATCCGGGCCACCTGCTCCTTGCTGGCATTCCCATTTCCGGTTATGGCCATCTTGATCTTCTTGGGCAGGTACTCGGTGATGGGGACCTGTCGGGAAAGGGCCGCGGCCATAGCCACCCCCTGGGCCCTGCCGAGCTTCAGCATGGATTGGACATTCTTCCCATAAAAGGGGGCTTCAATGGCCACCTCATCCGGATGGTAGGTGTCGATCAGTTCCACGGTCCGGTCAAAAATCAGTTTGAGCTTGGTGTAGGGGTCCTGATACCGGCCCAACAGGAGCTCATTCATTTGCACGAATTCCATGCGCTTGCCCACTACGCGGATGATCCCGAAGCCCATAATGGTTGTCCCGGGGTCGATCCCCAATATGATCTTATCCTGCAGCATCTCTTTATTCATCCGTATTCAGGATTAAGGGCAGACGGTATTGGGTAGCCACGGGAATACCCTGCTTGGTAGCGGGCTGCAGGCGCGGCAGGCTCTTCAGGCTTCGGGAAACAATCCCTTCAAACTGGGGATTTTCCCGGACCACTGTGGCGTTTTGGTCCATGGACAAAATGGAAACCACCCCCTGGTTGTCGATTACAAAGTCGATAAACAGGGTATCCCGTAAAGCCTCCGGGCTGCGGAATTGAAAATCCTGCAGGGTCATATTCAGGTGGAGCACCAGGGTGTTTTCAAAACATTGCAATTGCACTTCCCGGGGTTCGGATTCATCACAAGCATCAAAAAGCGGAAACTGGTCTACCTGGTTCCAGTTAATGCCTTCAACCTTTTCCGAAACCATCTGGCGGGTCAGGGTGTCCCAGGAGGTAAACCACTCGCAGGAGGTACATAACCCCACCAAAATACACCATAAAATCCCTGTTGCTGATCTCATTCGTCCGGTCACTGCTGACGTCCGAAAATTACGATAATTTTAGGGGACCCCATCAATACACGCAAACCATATGCGCACAATTGCCGTTTGCTCCTATCTTCAACAACTGGTCAATCCAAATCAGCCTCCTGACGTAATTGATCTAGCCTACGTCTGGCAGTGGCGGTAAAATAATTCTCATAATTGCCATATTTGTCTAGAAAGCGATCATAACAGGCAAATATTTTTTGCGGGGTTTCGGAAGTCTTATCCAAACAAGCACAAATCTGATATTCAACTCTGATATTATCGCCGGTTTCCTTTAAAAGAAGGCGATAATAAGACAACGCTTCCTCGAAATCCTGACCCTCCTGAGCTATTCGTGCCAAAGCCTCATATTCATTCGAGAGATTAGGGGATTTGGCCAAAATGGACAAGTGATAAAAATTTTTGGCACTATCGATTTTACGTTCTTGGTGGTAGCTCCGAGCCAATCCAAAATATGCATCACCCTCGCGCCCATCAAATTCCAATAAATTCTTAAAAGCAATTCTTGCGCTATCCGGTTGTGTGAGGACTAAATACGAGTGCCCGAGTTTATCCCAAACATATGCCTTGTCTTCCCCTGCATCAATCAAAGACTTTAATCCCACCACGGCTTCGCGAAAACTGTCTCGGTTAAATAACGCTTGTGCTCTCAAACTCTTTAAGCCTATGTGATGCGGAAAAGAATGGATTCCCATTTCGCTATAAAAAATTGCAGAATCCGGCTGGTTTCGTTTCAGGTATGCCAAACCCAGTTGAAGCAAAGTCCGGAGATGTGCAGAATCGCGAGAAACAGTGTTCCTCCAAATGGAAATCGCCTTTTCTGTCTGCCCCAAATTGTTGGCCAAAAGGCCATCGTAATATTGAAACTCTGAATGCTCCGGATGCGTAGAAACTAGTATGTTAATTTGTTCTCTGGCTTCTTTCAACCGTTTAGAACGGTACAAAAGCTTTGCCCATTCATAGCGGGCGACATTTCTGGTAGGATATTTTTCACAGAATTGGCGATAATGATCTATTGCTTGCATTTCCTTACCCATGGCAGCCAGGGCTTGAGCAATTCGTAATTCAGAACGGGCAGACGGGCATATGGAATACGCTGATATGGCTTTATCGTAATCACCAACCGCGAATAAACTATCTGCAGTAACTGAATTCTGTCCATGGGACTGTTGTAGCAGTACCAAAGCACAGCAGACCGCAAACCGAGAAACAATTCTATTGGTCAATCCTTACTGCAGTTTAAAGACAATGGGAATGGAGTAAGGAACATTAACCGGTTCGCCGTTGCTCATACCCGGGGAAACCATTTTGGGGAGTCTTGAAATAATGCGCTCTGTTTCCGCTTCCAAAATGGGATCCGGTCCTTTCTGGCGGATGTCGATTACCGAGCCATCGGTGCCGATGGTAAACATAACGGCCACCCTACCCTGTAACCCATTTTCCATGGCTTCCTCGGGGTACCTGAAGTTTTTCCGGATATGCTCTTGCAACTTGGCGTTAAAGCAGGCGGCGGGGTCTTCTGCATCCTCACATCCGGGATAGACCGGGGCCACTTCGACCATGCCAAAAGGTACGGATTTGACATTGGGGTTGGCCTGGAGCTTTATCCCTTGTGGATCATCCGGGAATTCCTGGGATTCACCGAGGCAGGAACTCACCAAACAAAGTATTCCGCAAAAAGGAATAAGCATCAGATAAGACCATTTTTGAAGGCTTGAACTTTTTTTCTTTTGTAACATGTCAATACGTTTTTTGATTAGGTTTTGTGTGAAAAAGCTATGGGAAAGGGGGAGTTCTTCCACCCCGAATACCTGGCTGATCAGTTGGTGATAATACGCTGATGGGTTAGATTTTACCGTCTTTGCATCCGCTTGATACTCGTGTATCTCTACCAGGTACTTTTGAAATACCCAAAGCAGGGGGTTGAACCAGAATACCATGCGAACTACAGCAAGAAAAAGAATATCCGCACTGTGCCAATGACTGACATGTGCCATTTCGTGCTGAAGAATGTTTCCTCGGGCCTTCGGGGAGATTTGATCCCCCATAAAAATCCGATTCATAAAAGAAAAGGCTTCCTGGGAGTTAGGGAGGGTTACCAGGACATACCGCAGCTTATTTTCCACCTTGGAATTGCGATGGACGCGATAGAGGCGGAAACATTTACGGCCCAGCTGTATGAGGGCAATTAAGCCGCCCAGAACCCATATCCACAACAAAAGTGAACCAAGGCTAAGACCCGTACTTTCCGTGGCAGTAAACGTCAATTCTCCTAATTCCCGAATGGAAGCAAGGGTATTAATCGGTCCCTGGACCACCTGTAAATAGCGGTCCGACAGTTTCCAATCAACCCATGGAAGAACCAGGGAAAGCGCACAACCCAATAAGAGAAACAGGCGATTCCAGGCAAAGTATGTGGTACGCGCAAAGTAAATCTTATACCCAACCAAGACCATAATTTGGATGGCGAGCATTTCTATTATATAGGTTGTCATGGGTTCTCCTTTTTAATCTCTTTCATGATACTCTCCAGCTCCTTCAGGCTCAGATCCTCCTTTTTCATAAAGAAGGAAACCAGGCTTTTATACGATCCCTGGAAATATCCGTCGACGAATTTCTCGAGGGATTTATGGCTGTACTCTTCCTTGGTGACCAGGGGATAATAGAGGTACCCCTTGCCCTGTTGTTCGTGGTCCACAAAGCCTTTTCCTTCAAGAATCCGGACGATTGTGGAAACGGTGTTGTACGCGGGGCGCGGTTCGGGCAATTGCCCGATAATCCCAGCTACATTGGATTTATCCAGGTCCCACAAGACCTGCATGACCTCCTCCTCGGCTTTGGTTAATTGCTTCATAAGCTGATTTTCTGTTTGCTAATATAACTAAATATTTAGTTTAAACTAATTATTTAGTTAATAAAGAATCATGTAACAACTATCTTTACCCAAAGACAGATAAGCCAACATTATGGATATCGCTTTGTTCCTTATTGGCCTGGCCTGCATGATCGTGGGCCTGGCGGGCAGTTTCCTTCCCGTGCTGCCCGGCCCGCCCATTAGTTGGCTGGGGTTGTTGCTACTGGCCTTAACCAGCGCCGTGCCGGACAACTGGTGGTTTTTGGGCATCACGGCGGCTGTAGCCCTATTGATAACCGGCCTGGACTATTGGATTCCGGCCATGGGCACCCGGAAATTCGGGGGCAGTCGCGCCGGGATGGTGGGTACGACCATTGGCCTGGTCGTGGCTATTTTCTTCCCCGTCCTGGGTATCGCCGGGATTGTGATCTGGCCCTTTTTGGGTGCCATTGTTGGGGAATTGCTGAATAAATCCGACCGCAAAAAAGCCTTCCGCGCTGCGGTGGGTTCCTTTATCGGCTTTCTGACGGGAACTTTCCTGAAATTTGTGGTCTGCATGGTCTTCCTGGGCCTTTTTGCCATGGATGCCTGGAACTACCGCCACGCCCTTTTTCCTTTCCTTTTCGGGGATTAAACCCCCTTGGCCTGCAGGTTCCGGATACAGTAGTCCAGTGCCCTGGAGTGCTCCCCTTTTTTCCATACGGCCGATAGTACCGCACGCTGACGGATTTCGGTCAGTTCCAGAAACCGTACGGAGAGATCAAACCCCTGCCGGAGGGAGGAGGGGATGATGGCCACCCCCAGCCCGCTTTCCACCAATTTGAATATCGTATGGGCGTGCACGGATTTGTGGGATACGCGGGGGTGAAACCCGGCATCCTCACAAATGCTGAGCACGGTGCGGTAGTAGTCCGGGCTGTATTCCGGGCTGAACAGGATAAAGGATTCCGATTCGAACTGCCGTACATTCAGGAAGCCTTTTTCCAGCACCGGGTGGTTAACGGGAACCACTACTGAAAAGGTGTCCCGGACCACCGGGCAGCCAGCCAGTTCTGTGGGAAGCTGGGAAAGCCGCACAAATCCAAGATCCAGCCGCTCCTCCAGCAGGGCTTCCACCTGGGCCGGGTTGGAGAGTTCCTCCAGGCTGCTGTGCCACTGGGGGAAGGCGTGTTGTAGGTCCAGCAACAGATTGGGGATCACCGCCTGCATAGCCGATCCCAGAAAACCAATGCGGATCTCCCCGGAGAGCCCCTGCCCGATATCGCGGGTCTGGTCGTAGATATGTTCCAGGCGGTTCAGCTGCGGACGGACCTGTTCCAGCAGGTGGCGACCTGCCGCAGTAAGCTTCACCTCCCGGCGGTTGCGCCTCAGGAGTTGCGTCCCCAGATGGTATTCCAGACGGGCAATCTGCCGGCTCAGGCCAGGTTGGGAAATATCCAGGGATTTGGCCGCCTTATGAAAATTCAGGTGTTGGGCCACGGCCATGAAATAGCGCAAATGCCGCAATTCAATTTGATAACTCATAGTTATCAAATATAGATTATTTCGCATCAATAATTATTAGTGATTTTCGGTAATTTTGAGGTAACCATTGTCCTTTCCCATGCCAAAAAACCTTCAGGAATTTGCCTTCGGGGCTGCCAACCTCACCGCCGGGACAGCCCTGGCCCTGGCCCGTGGCCAAATGCGTGGCCTCCTCAATCCGCAAACCCGAAAAAAGGTTCAACAGAGTGAGGCAATCGTATCGGAGATCGTGGCCCGCGGCAAGGCCGTTTACGGCATCAATACGGGTTTCGGACCCTTGTGTACCACCCGTATTTCTCCCGATGAAACTACCCAACTCCAATTCAACATCCTGAAGAGCCATAGTGTTGGGGTTGGCCCGCCTTTGACTCCGGAAGTTTCCCGTTTGATGCTGGTTTTGAAACTACAGGCCCTGGCCCAGGCGCGAAGCGGGGTACGGGAACAAACGCTGGACCGCATCCTCTGGCACCTGGATGCCGGCGTCACTCCAGTGGTGCCTTCCCAGGGCTCGGTGGGGGCTTCCGGAGACCTGGCGCCCCTGGCGCATCTGTTCCTGCCCCTGATCGGGTTGGGGTATGTCTGGCAGGATGACAAAAAGGTGCCGGCCGGGCCTGTCCTGGAAGCGCATGGGATCAAACCCCTGGAGCTTGGGCCCAAAGAGGGGCTGGCCTTGATTAACGGCACCCAGTTTATCGCGGCCCATGCCGTGGCCGCCCTGGAAAAAATGCACGCCTGCCTGGCCCAGGCCGATATTATCGGCGCCATGATGATCGAGGGGCTGCAGGGCTCCCTGATGCCTTTCCATGAGGCCCTGCATGACCTAAGGCCCTACCAGGGCACCCGTCATGTGGCATCCCGAATCCGGAAACTGCTGCAGGGCAGCGAGATCCTGGAGGACCATATTGACTGCGAACGCGTGCAGGATCCCTATTCCCTGCGGTGTATCCCCCAGGTACACGGTGCCTCCCGCAATGCCTGGCTGCACCTTAAGGAACTCCTGGAGGTAGAGTTAAACGCCGTTACGGACAACCCGGTGATCATCGACCGCGACCTGTCCATCAGCGGAGGGAATTTCCACGGGCAACCCCTGGCTATGGCCCTGGACTACCTTTGCCTGGCAGCCTCGGAAATCGGAAACATTTCCGACCGGCGCATCTACCTGGCCCTGGAAGGGAATAACACCGGCCTGCCCACCCTGCTGATGCAGGATACCGGGCTGAATTCCGGCTATATGATCTTACAGTACACCTCGGCTGCCCTGGCCAGCGAAAATAAAAGCCTGTGCTTTCCGGCCAGTGCAGACAGCATCCCCACCTCCATGGGGCAGGAAGACCATGTAAGCATGGGGTCCATTAGCGGGCGGAAAGCCCTGCAGGTGCTCGGGAACGTAGAAAAAATCCTGGCGATAGAACTCCTTACGGCCGCACAGGCCTTTGAATACCGCAAGCCCCTGAAATCCGGATGGTTATTAGAGCAGGCTCACGCCCTGGTGCGCAAGCATGTTTCCTTTGCCGAAGAAGACCGGGTTTTTGCGGAAGATATCGAAAAGGGCCTGGAGCTGATCCAATCCGGTGCCCTGATGCGCCTGATCGATAAGACTGCTGCCCGGGAGGACCAATCCCTGGCCACCGCCTTTGACCCCTTATTTGAAACCTTTTGATCCCATGGCCAAGAAACCAACGCAACGCCTGATAGGCCCTTTTACCCAACTGCTGACCCTGAATGGCCTCCCCCTGAAAGGACCTTTAAGGGACTCCCGGTTGGAAGTGATCCACCAGGGAGGGCTTTTGGTGGAAAGGGGGAGGGTCCTGGAAGCAGGCCCCTACTCCGCCCTGGCGGAAAACGCAGCCGATGCGGAACGCGTGGACATTAACGGGCCTGCAGTTGCGGTACCCGGATGGGTGGATGCCCATACGCATAGCTGCTTTGCCGGGAGTAGAGCCCGGGATTATGCCCTGAGAAACAGCGGCAGCAGCTATCAGGAGATCGCTGCCGCCGGAGGGGGCATCTGGGACACCGTGGGAAAGACCCGCAAGGCCTCACAGGCCCAATTGACCGAACTGCTGCTGGCCCGGTGCCAGCGCTTTGTCGCAGACGGCATCACCACCCTGGAGGTGAAAAGCGGGTATGGTCTTTCCATAACGGAAGAACTGAAGATGCTCCGGGCCATTCGCGAGGCGGGTAAATACACCCTCCTGGACCTGGTTCCTACCTGCCTGGCGGCCCATATGGCCCCACGGGACTTCGGCGGCAGCCCGGAAGCCTACCTGGAACAGGTGGCCCGGGAGCTCCTGCCCCAAATTCGAAAAGAAGAACTCAGCCTGCGGGTGGATGCCTTTGTAGAAAAGGGCGCCTTTACGCCCGAGCAAACCTCTGCCTATTTCTCGGAAGCCCTCAGGCAGGGCTTTGAACTCACTGTCCACGCGGACCAGTTCAGCACGGGCGGGAGCGCTGTGGCAATTGGGTGTGGGGCGCGGAGTGCCGACCATCTGGAGGCCAGCGGCCCCGCCGAAATTGAAGCCCTGGCCCAAAGCCAGGTGGTGGCAATGGCACTGCCCGGGGCCTCCCTGGGCCTGGGTTGCGGGTATACCCCGGCACGGGCCCTGCTGGATGCCGGCGGGTGCCTGGCCATTGCCAGCGACTACAATCCGGGGTCTGCCCCCATGGGCGACCTGATCGCACAGGCTTCCATCCTGGGGGCCGCCGAGAAACTGAGCAATGCCGAAGTGCTGGCAGGTATCACCTTCCGAGCTGCGGCTGCCCTGGGGCTTTCGGACCGCGGCCGCCTGCTGGCCGGGGCCCGGGCAGACTTTAACGTCTACCCCACAGACCACTACAACGAAATCACCTATCACCAGGGGCGCCTGAAACCTGCATCCGTCTGGAAAAACGGGCAATGCATCCTGGACACCAATGCCGAAACCCATGCCTGAGACCAAAACCCTTACCGCCTTCCAGGAAGCCATCTGCCAGGGCATCCCGCCTACCCTGCCGCCACCCCGGCCCAGAGACCCTGAAGTGCCGCATGCCCCGCGGCGGAAAGACATCCTGAATCCGACAGAAAAAAAACTGGCCCTGCAGAATGCCCTGCGGTATTTTTCGCCCCAGTGGCATAAGGAACTGGCAGCCGAATTCAAGCAGGAGCTCGAAACCTACGGGCGTATTTACATGTACCGCTTTAAGCCGGAGTACCCCATGTATGCCCGGCCCATTGCCGACTACCCGGCCCGTACCACTGCGGCTGCAGCCATCATGCTTATGATCCAGAACAACCTGGACCCCAAAGTGGCACAGCATCCCGAAGAACTGATCACCTACGGGGGGAACGGGGCGGTATTCCAGAACTGGGCCCAATACCTGCTTACCATGCAGTACCTCTCCCGTATGGAAGCAGACCAAACCCTGCACATGTATTCGGGCCATCCCATGGGATTATTCCCTTCTTCGCCCGGGGCACCCCGGGTAGTGGTAACCAACGGGATGATGATCCCCAATTACTCCCGCCCGGACGACTGGGAGCGCTACAACGCCCTGGGGGTGACCCAATACGGACAGATGACGGCCGGATCCTACATGTATATCGGGCCGCAGGGCATTGTGCACGGCACAACCATAACGGTGCTAAACGCCTTCAGGCGGGTCCTGCCCGGGGCCGACCATTTTGGCGGGAAGGTATTCCTGACTGCGGGCCTGGGCGGTATGAGCGGCGCCCAGCCCAAGGCCGGGAACATTGCCGGCTGTATTACCGTATGTGCGGAGATTAACCCGGCAGCAGCGCGTAAACGGCATGAGCAGGGTTGGGTGGATGAACTTCATGAGGACTTGCAATCCCTGGTAGAACGCACCCGGAAAGCCATTGCCGGAAAGGAAGTGGTTTCCCTGGCCTACCTGGGCAATGTGGTGGACCTCTGGGAAGCCTTCGACCGGGAAAACCTCCCGGTAACCCTGGGCAGCGACCAGACTTCCCTGCACAACCCCTGGGCCGGGGGGTACTACCCGGCGGGTTTGAGTTTTGAAGCATCCAACCGGATGATGGCCGAAGCACCAGACCAATTCCGTGAAGCCGTACAGGCCTCCCTGCGCCGGCATGTGGCCGCCATAAACCGGCATACCAAAAAGGGCACCTATTTCTTCGATTACGGCAATGCTTTTTTGCTGGAGGCCTCACGGGCCGGCGCCGATATCATGGATACCGCGGGCAATGGCTTCCGCTATCCCTCCTATGTGCAGGACATCCTCGGGCCCCTCTGTTTTGACTACGGGTTTGGCCCCTTCCGGTGGGTATGCACCTCCGGGCGGGAAGAAGACCTCCATACAACAGACCAGATTGCCCTGCGTGTTTTGCGGGAGCAAAGCGAAACTGCCCCGGAGGACATCTCGGGCCAGCTCCGCGACAACATTCGGTGGATGGAACAGGCCCGGGAAAACCGCCTGGTGGTGGGTTCCCAGGCCCGGATTCTCTATGCCGATGCCCTGGGGCGCATCCGAATTGCCAAAGCCTTTAACCAGGCCCTGGCCCGGGGAGAGATTTCCGCCCCGGTAGTCCTGGGCAGGGATCACCACGACGTAAGCGGTACGGACAGCCCGTTCCGGGAAACCAGCAACATTTACGACGGCAGCCAGTTTACGGCAGACATGGCCATCCACAACGTGATCGGCGACAGTTTCCGCGGGGCCACCTGGGTTTCCATCCACAATGGCGGTGGCGTGGGCTGGGGCGAAGTCATCAACGGGGGCTTCGGGCTGGTCCTGGATGGCAGTGAAGAGGCCGGGCGCCGCCTGGAGTCCATGCTCTTTTTCGACGTGAACAACGGGATTGCCCGGCGCAGCTGGGCGCGGAACCCGGAAGCCATGCAGGCTATGCAGCGGGAACTGGACCGCAGCCCGGGGTTATCCGTAGCTTTACCGCACCGGGTAAACGCAAGCCTGCTTCAAGACCTCTATCCTTCAGAAAACCAGGAACCATGACCTACGAAGCAGCCCAACCTTCCTGGTGGTCCGGTCGGCAGGCACAGCACCCCGACTACCTCTACCAGCACATCCGGTTGCTGAACCTGGAAGACAGTCCTGCCCGCCTGACAGAAACCCGCCTCCCGGCCCTTTTGGGCTATGCCTGCGAAGCGGGGGTGGCCCGTAACCAGGGCCGTGTGGGCGCCGCCGAAGGGCCAAATGCCATCCGCGAAGCCCTGGGAAAACTCCCCCTCCTGCACGGCGGCCCCGTTGCCCTTGCGGATGCAGGCAACATCAGGGAAAACACGGATATGGAAGGCGCGCAAAAGGGTTTTGCCAACTGCCTCAAAACCTTACTGGAAACGGGGTATTTTCCGATAGGCCTGGGTGGAGGCCATGATATGGCCTACGCCCACTACATGGGTCTTCGGGGCCTGATGCCCGGCAAGGGCCGCCTGGGGATGATTAATTTTGACGCCCATCTGGACCTGAGGCAACCCGTGCCCAGGGGCCATTCGGGTAGCCCGTACCATCAGATGGCCGCCGATTGCGAAGCGCGGGGCGACCGCTTTTCCTATGCATGTGTGGGGGTACGCGCAGACGCCAATACCCAGGAACTCCTGGACCGGGCTTCCCAATGGGGGGTCCTGTGCCTTTCCCGCGACAGCCTGGGAGATACCGGGGCGGCGGAAACTCGCCTGCTTGCGTTCTGCGAAAGCCTGGATGCCATTTATCTCAGCATTGACCTGGACGGTTTTACCTCGGCCTTTGCCCCGGGGGTAAGCGCTGCCTCCCCTATGGGATTTACCCCACAGGAAATCCTGCCCTTACTGCGCGCGGTTTGGGATACGGGAAAGGTGGTAAGCATGGACCTGGCCGAGATGAACCCCGGCCTGGACCGCGACGGGCAAACCGCCCGTCTGGCAGCCAGCCTGATTCATACCGCCCTGCACCACCCGGGCTTACTCTAACCAGGACTTATAGTAGTTTCCGTTATCCAGGTCCAACGCGGTTTGGGTAACCTGTAACGGCTTGAAGGTGTCGACCATTACCGCCAGCTCCTCCGTCCCCTTTTTGCCGATACTGGCTTCGTAGGTCCCCGGGTGCGGCCCGTGCGGAATGCCGGCCGGGTGGAGCGAGATATACCCTTTATCGATCCCCTTGCGGCTCATAAAGTCCCCATCTACATAGTAGAGGACCTCATCGGAATCGATGTTGGAATGGTTGTAAGGGGCGGGGATGGCCTCGGGATGGTAGTCGTAGAGGCGGGGCACAAAGGAGCACACCACAAAAGCCCCGGTTTCGAAGGTTTGGTGCACGGGCGGCGGTTGATGCACCCGCCCGGTAATGGGTTCGAAGTCGTGAATGGAGAAGCCATAGGGATAATTGTACCCATCCCAGCCCACCACGTCAAAGGGGTGGGTGGCATAAACCAGTTGGTGCAGCTGCCCCTGTTTTTTGATCTTCATCAGGAATTCCCCTTTTTCATCATGGGTCTGCAGGTTTCGGGGCAGTTTGAAATCCCGTTCGCAGAACGGACTGTGTTCCAGGTGCTGGCCAAACCAGTTTCGATAGCGTTTGGGGGTATAAATGGGATGGTAGGATTCCACCACAAAAAGCCGGTTATCGGGGCCGTCAAAATGGATCTGATAGATCATCCCCCGGGGAATCAGGAGGTAGTCCCCATATTCAAAGGGGATTTCCCCCATAAAGGTTTTCAGGGTGCCGGAGCCTTCATGCACAAATAACAGTTCGTCTGCATCGGCATTTTTGTAAAAGTAATCGGTCTGGGAGCGGCGGGGCGCAGCCAGCGCAATATGGACATCGGAGTTGAACAAAATTACTTTCCGACTATCCAGGTAATCGTCTGCCGGCGGCAATTCCAGCCCTTTCAAGAGGCGGGAGTGCATATTATGGGCCACCGCTGCCTGAGGGCTCAGGTCTGTGGCTTCCAGGATTTCCTTCACCTGGGTAGGGCGGTGCAGGTGGTACAGCAGGGAGGACATCCCATCAAAACCAATGGTGCCGAACAATTGTTCGTAATGCAGGCTGCCGTCGGCTTTGCGAAAGGTGGTATGGCGCTTGTGGGGCATCTTCCCCAGCTTGTGGTATAAGGGCATATGGACTCTATTTTTTCCACCTTAAAAATACGACATTTTCAGGGCATCGAAAAGGATGCCGGACAGAAGACGGGAAGGCGATTTTCCGCCGGGAAGGTGGAAGAGGGAGAACCGGGTGTCAACAAAAAAAGCCTCCCGTAATGGAAAGCCTTTCATTGGAAGCGGCTTTTAACCGCTGACCATTGTTCCCGGTTAAGGGAACACAACACAACAAGACAAAGATAGGAAACTTTTGGAATTTTTGCTTTTCCGCTTCCGGAATTCTCAGAGCTGCCTTCCGCAGAAATCCTGCCATTCGCCGAAAAAATGATCGGCCAGTGGTGCCCTTTTTCGGCCAGTGGCAGTCGATTTGGCATCAAACGATGCCTCGGCGGCATTAATCGATGGATAGGCGAAGCTGAGCGCAATCCTCCCCGGAAGCCTGCTTCCTTAAACTACTTTCGTCCTATAAGAATTACCGTCATGAATAAGCGTTTCTATCTTTTCCTGCTGAGTTTTGCCCTGTTCCTGGGATGTCAGAAAACCGAACTGTCCGAAGGGGTTCCTGCTTCCAGTGCTCTGACACTGGAACTCCCGGGTTCGGCAGCCCTGGCCCTGGAATGGGTACGTGGGATGCAGGCTGGCAACGGCCTGATGGAAAGTGCAGAGGGTACCGGGTTTGTATCCCTCTACGACAACGCCCTGGCGGCCATCCTCTTCACCAAAACCGGACATACAGCCCAGGCCCGCCACATTTTCGATTATTTCAACAATCGCCTGGTTTCTGAATTCGCCCAAACCGGGGGCGGGTTCTACCAATTTCGACACCTTTCAGGCAGCGAACCCTCCCATGTATGGATTGGCGATAATGCCTGGCTGCTGATGGCCCTGCGCCACTACCGCGACACCTACGCCGACCCTACTTATGATGCCCTGATCGGGGCCCTGGACCACTGGCTGCGCTCTATGCAGGACACGGACGGGTCCCTGTTTGGGGGCACTAATGCAGACGGCACCCTGATCCCCAAGGTTACCGAAGGTATGATTACTGCCTATCAGGCGGTTTCCGGCAATGATGCTTTCCACGAGCGCCTGCTGCAGTATCTGCAGGCAAATCGCTGGGATGAAACCGGATCCCAGCTGCTGGCCGAGGACCAACCCTCCCGCTACGCCAACGCCCTGGACCTGCATTCCCTGCCCGCCCTGATCTGGGCCAACACCGACCTGCCCTTTATCGAAACTGCAGAACAATTTATGACCGTACAATCCCATAGCGTTAATGGCACCCCGGTATCTGGATATTGTTTTGACCGCGACCTGGATGTAGTATGGCTGGAAGGCACCTCCCAAATTGCCCTGGCCATGGCCGAAAACGGCATGACTGCCGGTTTCCGGGAAACCCTGAAGCACCTGGAGGCCTCCCTGGTTCCCGGTCAGAAGAACCAGGACACCCTGGGCCTGCCCTATGCGGCAAACCAGGGCAGCTCCTACGGGGCGGTAAGCCTGTGGGACCATGCAGACCGCCAGGCCGCTTTGTCTTCTACCGTTTGGTTTGTCTTTGCCCACCTGCAGCTGAACCCCTTCCGGATGGATGAGCCTGCCAAACCGGCCCCTTCCCCCCTCTCCTGAAGCAGCGCTTCAGCACCCTTTTAGCCGCACCGAAGCAGGCTATTCCGGTTCTTATAAAAAATAAAAGCTTTCTGCTTTGTGCTGGCTTGCCCCTTTTTTTGAAGACCACCCGATTGGGCGTAGGCGGGCGTTTTAAAGGCTGGCCGGAGGAAGCACCAGCATGGGTACAGGCGTGTGGAAAGCCACCCGTTTGACTACCGGCTCGCGCAGGAGTTCCTCCAGGGTGCTGCGCTCATTGCGGACCATAACCAGAAGCTTGATACCGGAATCCCTGATATAGCGCTCGATGAGCTGTGCCTTTCCGGCTTCCGGGGGCAACCAGCACAGATGCGGGTCCAGGGCATCCAGTTCCAGCAACAATTGCTTGCGGTGAAAGGACTGAAGTTCGGTCTGGGTATCCGGGCGCCCGATATGCATCACCTCCAGCCCCGCTTCAAAACGCGTAACGGTAGCGTGTAGCCATTCCAGTTGCCGTACGGTATACGGCCGGTTGAAATCGGTTACAAAACCGATTTTGGGGATGCCGCGGAAGCGGGCCTCCCTGGGCACCACCAGCACCGGGGTCTGGTTGGCTACCCGCAGCATCCGCACCGTATTGCTGCCCAGAAAGACTTCCTTCAGGCCACTGGCCCCGGAGGTCCCGGACACAATCATGTCAATGCCGCGCAGGCTTACCTGTTGGCGTATTTCCTCGGTTAGCAGGTTAAAAGAGGAGGTGGTGGTGTACTGGAACCCCTGGCCATGGCTCTGCCGGCTCAGGGTATCGACCAGTTGTTCCAAGCCTTCCCGGGAGGAACGCTCCATCCGGTCTTCCCCGTAATTGGCATTATAGGTTACCGCCATCACCCGACTGTTCACAAAATCCGGGGTGTAGGTGTTCAGAAAGTGGATGGTACATGGCGTCCCTGCAAAAAACGCCAGGGCATAGTCAGTGGCGTTTCGGGCAGTATCCGAAAAATCGGTTGGTATTAAAAGCTCATGAATCTCCATGACACGTGGGGGCTATCATGGGGTAAAGATAACCGGCCGGCCAAGCGGAAATAATGATAATGATCAGGTTTCAAAAAAAATGGAATCGGCTTGTCGAATGGGCTTCAGAAGCCCTCTGCCAGGTCGCGGAGCTTGCGCTCGTCCGCAATGCGCATCCGTTTTCCGGAGGTTTTGATAAAGCCTTTGGAACGAAATTCCGAAAGGATCCGGATGCAGGATTCGGTGGCCGTCCCCACCACATTGGCAATATCTTCCCGCGAGAGCACCAGGGCCAAATAGCCCTCCTGATCTTCCCCGAAATTGTTTTTCAGGTATAACAGCGCTTCTGCAATCCGCTGCTTCACGGTTTTCTGAGACATGTTTACAATCACATCGTCTGCTTCCCGCAGGTCGTGGGCCATGTGCCGCAACACTTCGAAGGTAAAATCCGGATTCTTGTGAAGCGTACTGACAATGGCCTCTTTGGGGATAAAACAAACGTCCATATCGTTCACTGCGGTGGCACTCAGGTTGGACGTTTCCTCGGCCACCACGGAGCGCTGCCCGATCACTTCCCCCCGGGAGGCGAGCTTCACGATCTGGTCCTTGCCATTGGCGCTCAGCTTGGAGAGTTTGGAGACGCCACCGCGAACACAATACACGCCGTTAAGCTTTTCCCCCTCTTCAAAAAGGGCTTCGCCTTTCTTGACCTGTTTGGAAACTTTGGCATCCGAAACGGCCTTGAGTTCCTCCTTGGACATGGCGCGAAGGGCGTTGAATTTGCGCACAATACAGTTTTCGCAACGATTTTCCTCCATATGCTAAGCTAAGCTTAGGTAAAGGTAGCCAAAATCGGCCACTTCTGAAAGTTGACGGATGTCATCTTTTTACCCAACCGGGAACCCCATTTTTGCCGGGTTTTTAAAAACGTTTACCTTAGAATGGAACTACCTGACCTATGAAGCAGCACCCGTGTTTTCACTGCGGGGACCCCTGCGGGGCCGATGCGGTACCCTATGACGGCAAGGATTTTTGCTGTACGGGGTGTAAAACCGTCTATCAGATCCTGAGGGACCACCAGCTGGATTACTACTACGAACTGGAAGCCGGTGCCGGCCGCACTCCCGGTGCCACGGAAGGGAAATACGATTTCCTGGACGACCCTGACATGGCCGGAAGATTGCTCGATTTTCAGGACGATACCCACCAGGTCATTACCCTGAATATCCCGGCCATCCACTGCAGCTCCTGCATCTGGATCCTGGAAAACCTGCACCGGCTTAACCCCGGGGTTCTGAGCAGCCAGGTTGATTTCCCCCGTAAGGAAGCCCGTATCCACTTTAACCCCGAACGCATCGGGCTCAAGACCCTGGTGCAATTGCTGGCGGCTATCGGATACGAACCCTCCATTACCCTGGAGCAGTACAGCAGCGCCAAACCCCGTCGCAACCGCAAGCTCATTTACCAATTGGGGGTAGCCGGGTTTGCCTTCGGGAATATCATGTTCCTGTCCTTCCCGGAATATTTCGAGACCGGGGAATACTGGATCGAACAGTATAAAGGGTTTTTCCGATGGCTGATGTTTGCCCTTTCCCTGCCGGTGGTCCTGTATTCGGCCTCGGGCTACCTGACCGCGGCCTACAAAGGCCTGCGCAGCCGCCTGCTGAATATAGACGTGCCCATAGCCCTGGGCATCCTGGTCTTGTTTATGCGCAGCACCGTAGAGATTGCCATGGACTGGGGCAGCGGGTATTTTGACAGCCTTACCGGCCTGGTCTTTTTCCTGCTGCTCGGGAAGTATTTCCAGCAGCGCACCTATGCCTTCCTTTCCTTTGAACGGGACTACCGCTCCTATTTCCCGATTGCGGTTACCCGGCTCAGGCCGGATGGGGCGGAGGAAAACGTCCCGGTCTATGAGGTAGCCCAGGGAGACCGCCTGCTGATCCGCAGCCAGTCTTTGATTCCTGCAGATGCCATACTTCAAAAAGGGCAGGCCGAAATCGATTACAGCTTTGTGACCGGGGAGGCGCGGCCAGTGCACAAGGCCCCGGGAGAAAAGATCTTTGCCGGGGGCAAACAACTGCAGGGGGCTATTGAAATTGAGGTCCTCAAACCCGTCTCCCAAAGCTATCTGACCGAACTCTGGAGCGATTCCGCCTTTTCCAAAAACCACCGGTCGGCCTTCAGGAACCTGACGGACCGCATCGGCAAACGCTTTACCCTGGCTGTGCTGACCATCGCCTTTACAGCCGCGGGGGTCTGGCTCGGGATTGCCCCGGCCCGCGCCCTGGACGTGCTCACTGCCGTGCTGATCATTGCCTGCCCCTGCGCCATTGCCCTGGCAGCCCCCTTTACCCTGGGCAACCTGTTGCGCCGTTTCGGGCGGAAGGGATTTTATGTGAAGGACACGGATGCCCTGGAGCGCATGGCCCAGGTAGACACACTGATCTTCGACAAAACAGGCACCCTGAGTACCACCCGGGAAAACAGCGTATCCTATACAGGGATAGAACTCACCGAGGCCGAAGCCGGGGCATTGCGGAACCTGCTGCGCGCATCCGGCCACCCCCTAAGCCAGACCCTCTACCGGGAACTGGCCCCTTTCCGCATCGTGCCCCTGGATCATTTTGAGGAACACCTTGGGCTGGGCCTGGAAGGCGAGGCCCTGGGGCAACACCTGAAGGTAGGCTCCCGATCCTTTGTAAAAGGCGGGGCTTTGGACCCGGCCCAGGGCACTGAAGTTCATGTGAGTGCCAATGACGCCTACAAAGGGTGTTTCCACATCCACAATAGCTATCGCAAGGGCATGGGTCCCTTGTTTGACCGCCTGCGAAAGGGCTATCGACTGGCCCTGCTTTCCGGGGATAACCCCTCAGAACAACAAGCTCTGGAAAACCTGCTGCCCCCGCTCACCCCTATGTATTTTGAACAATCCCCCATGGCCAAACTGCATTTTGTGCGGGAGTTGCAGCAGGAAGGGCAGAACGTTTTGATGGTGGGCGATGGTCTGAACGATGCCGGGGCCCTGGCGCAAAGCGATGTAGGGATTGCCATTTCGGAAGATGCCCACCTGTTCACCCCGGCCTGTGATGCCATCCTGGACTACCGGCACTTTGCTATTCTGGACCGCTTTCTGGCCGTGGCCCGCAAAGGGATGGGGGTGATCCGCATCAGTTTTGCGCTCTCCCTGCTCTATAACCTGGTGGGGCTGTATTTTGCCGTAACCGGGCAGCTGCAACCTGTGATTGCAGCCATCCTGATGCCGCTTAGCTCCATTAGTATTGTAGTCTTTACCACCGTAGCCAGTAACTGGATTGCCCGAAAACTCGAATAAATGGGAAACCCTGACTTATATCATGTTTTTCGCAGCAGCATCCGGTTAGTTTTACACCAAAATTACCAAAGGGTATGGGCGTAATTTATATGTTATTGGCTATCAGCCTCCTGGTAGCCCTGGTCTTTTTTGCGGCCTTTATCTTCTCGGTCCGCAATGGCCAGTTCGACGACGCCTACACCCCTTCCGTACGCATGCTTTTCGATGACGAGCTGGTCCAGGACCCGCCGGAAGAACCGTCCGAAGAACCCACTAAACAACCCAACTAAATTCGCTTTTATGGAAGTCCAACAATTTCATTACGACAACAAAATCGTACAGAAGTTTTTGTATGCCACCCTGCTTTGGGGGGTGGTGGGCATGTTGGTTGGCCTGCTGCTGGCCTTCATGTTCCTGTTCCCGAACCTCACGGACGGGATTTCCTGGCTGAGCTTTGGCCGCCTCAGACCGCTGCACACCAATGCGGTGATCTTTGCCTTTGTGGGCAATGCCATCTTTGCCGGGGTTTATTACTCCACCCAGCGCCTGCTCAAAACCCGCATGTTTAGCGATGCCCTGAGCAACATCAACTTCTGGGGCTGGCAGCTGATCATTGTGGCGGCAGCCCTGACCCTGCCCCTGGGATACACGACTTCCAAGGAATACGCAGAACTGGAATGGCCCATTGACCTGGCCATTGCTGCTGTGTGGGTGGTGTTTGGCTGGAATTTTATCGGCACCCTGCTCCGCCGCCGCCAGCGCCATTTCTATGTGGCCATCTGGTTTTACCTGGCCACCATTGTTACGGTGGCTGTGCTCCATATATTCAACAGCCTGGAATTGCCGGTTAGCGCCCTGAAGAGCTACTCCGCCTATGCGGGAGTACAGGATGCCCTGGTGCAGTGGTGGTATGGGCATAACGCCGTGGCCTTCTTCCTGACTACCCCTTTCCTGGGGCTCATGTATTACTTTGTGCCCAAGGCAGCCAACCGGCCCATTTATTCCTACCGCCTGTCCATCGTGCACTTCTGGTCCCTGATCTTTATCTACATCTGGGCCGGGCCGCACCACCTCCTCTACTCCGCCCTCCCGGACTGGGCACAGAACCTGGGCGTAGTCTTTTCCGTTATGCTGATCGCTCCCTCCTGGGGTGGGATGATCAACGGCTTGCTTACCCTTAGAGGCGCATGGGACAAAGTGCGGACCAACCCCGTATTGAAGTTCATGGTTGTAGGCATCACCGGATACGGGATGTCTACCTTCGAAGGCCCCATGCTCTCCCTGAAGAACATCAACGCCATTGCCCACTTCAGTGACTGGGTGATTGCGCACGTACACGTTGGGGCCCTGGCCTGGAACGGCTTTATGACCTTCGGGATGATTTACTGGCTGGTGCCGCGCATGTTCAAGACGCGCCTGCGCTCTACCCCCCTGGCCAACTTCCATTTCTGGATCGGCACCCTGGGGATTGTGCTCTATGCCCTGCCCATGTACGTGGCCGGCTTTACCCAGGCCATGATGTGGAAGGAATTCAACCCGGATGGCACCCTTACCTACGGAAACTTCCTGGAAACCGTGGAACAAATTATCCCCATGTACTGGATGCGCGCCATTGGCGGCTCCATGTACCTGATTGGGATGTTTGTGATGCTGTATAACATCATTGCCACCATCCGTTCCGGCAGCAGCGTAGAAGACGAGCTGGCCGAGGCCCCGGCCCTGGCCCGCGTGTCCCGCCACCGCCAGTCCGGGGAGAAATACCACACCTGGCTGGAACGCCTGCCCGTGCGGTTTACCGTCCTCACCACCCTGGCCATCCTGATCGGGGGCGTGGTGCAGATTATCCCTACCCTGTTGGTAGATTCCAACATCCCCACCATCAGTAGCGTAAAACCCTATACCCCCCTGGAACTCGAGGGCCGGGACCTCTATATTCGCGAGGGCTGCGTAAGCTGCCACTCCCAGATGATCCGCCCCTTCCGCGACGAGGTAGAGCGCTATGGCGAATACGCCAAGGCCGGGGAATTTGTGTACGACCACCCCTTCCTTTGGGGCAGCAAGCGCACCGGGCCTGACCTGCTGCGCGTTGGGGGCAAGTATTCGGACAGCTGGCACCTGAACCATATGTACGACCCGCAGAGTACTTCCTCCGGCTCCATCATGCCCGCCTACCAGTGGCTGGTGCGCAACGCCCACGACCGCAGCGCCATCCAGGATAAGATGCGCGCCATGGTTACCCTTGGGGTGCCCTATACCGATGCCGATATAGAGGGAGCCTTCGATTCCATGGCGGCCCAGGCGGCTTCCATTGAACAGAACCTGTATGCCGACCCGGAATTTGCCCGGAGTTACGAAGAACAGAAACAGGCCGCCCAGGAAGCCGGGGAGGACTTTGTGGAGATGCGCGACCGCGAGATCGTGGCGCTGATCGCCTACCTGCAGCGCCTGGGCACCGACATTAAAGTAGAACAGAATGCGAATATCGCATCCGAAAACCGCTAAGCCATGCTGAAATTCGTAAAAAGCCACCTGGAGACCATTGACGGGGTTGCCACCTACCCCCTGATCTCCCTGATGCTCTTCTTCGTATTCTTTGTGCTGCTGTTCTGGTGGGTGGCCACCACTTCCAAGGCACACATTAAGGAAATGAGCGAAATGCCACTAGACGACCAACCCCATAAACCTTCAGACCAATGAGACATTTCATCCCGTCCTGGATCCGGGTCCCCGTATTGTTCTTCACCATCTTTGCCCTGATGGAATACTTCATCGATTCCGGGGAACAGCCCGCCTTTATCGCCTTCCCGATCACCCTGTTCTTCCTCCTGATGGTGTTGCTGCTGCTGATCGCTATAGAGCTCATCCTGATCTCTATCGAAAACATCATGTTCAACACCCTTTCCGAGGAGGCGAAGCAACGTTACCTGGAGGCCCGGCAGCGCCCGCGCGAATGGACCTGGGGGAAACGGGTGTACCAGAAACTTACGGCCAGCCGCCCCATTCAGGAAGAAGGGGAAATTATCCTGGACCATGATTACGACGGCATCAAGGAACTGGACAACCGCCTGCCCCCCTGGTGGATCTACCTCTTTTACGCCACAGCCATTTTCGGGGCCATCTACCTGGTGCGCTTCCACATCTTTGATGACTATACCCAAAAGGAGGAATTTGAGCAGAATATGGCAGAAGCCCGCCTGGCTGTTGAGGAGTACAAGAAAACAGCCAAGGACCTGGTGGACGCCAGTACTGTGGAATTGCTCACAGAAGCCTCTGACCTGAGGGCCGGGGAAGCCGTTTTTACCGCCAATTGCGCCGTCTGCCATAAACCCGACGGGGGAGGCAGCATCGGCCCCAACCTCACGGACGATTACTGGATCCTGGGCGGGGGCATTAGCAACGTCTTCAACACCATTTCGGAAGGCGGCCGCGACGGCAAAGGCATGGTGGCCTGGAAAAGCACCCTGAAACCGGGGGAAATTGCCCAGGTAGCCAGTTATGTCATTAGCCTGCACGGCACCAACCCTCCCGATGCCAAAGCGCCGGAAGGAGATCTGTATACAGACCCGAATGCCGCCCCGCCGGCGGAGCCACAGGCAGAAGAATCCCAGCCGTCCGCAGAATAAGGCAGCGAAAATGTATCACAGAAGTAACCCGTAATGACCGAGGAAAAGGAACGGTTTCGCGACTCGATCGCCACCATTAATGAAGAGGGAAAACGGGCCTGGATTTTTCCCAAAAAACCCAGCGGGCGTTATTACACCTACCGCAAGTGGGTAAGCTATGCCCTGCTTGGGTTCCTCTTCGCCGCGCCTTTTGTGAAAGTAGGCGGCAACCAGTTCCTGATGTTCAACGTGCTGGAACGCCGCTTCAACATCTTCGGTTTTCCGTTCTGGCCCCAGGATTTCCACCTTTTTGTGATCTCCATGATCATCGGGGTGATCTTTGTGGCCCTCTTTACCGTAGCCTTTGGCCGGATTTTTTGCGGGTGGATGTGCCCCCAGACCATCTTTATGGAAATGGTCTTTCGCCGGATCGAATACTGGATTGACGGGGACCGGGGCGCACAAATCCGCCTGGCGCGCCAGCCCTGGAACGGGGAAAAGATCCGAAAGCGCCTCCTGAAGTGGGCGGTGTTCTTCCTGATTTCCTTTGGCATCGCCAATATTTTTCTGGCCTACCTGATTGGCAGCGATACGCTGTTGCGCTATATCTGGGACGGGCCGGCTGCGCATACGGGTACCCTGGCAGCCCTGCTGATCTTTACCGGCGTTTTCTATTTTGTCTTTGCCTGGTTCCGCGAGCAGGTGTGCATCATTGCCTGCCCCTACGGCCGGATGCAGGGCGTACTGCTGGACAATAAATCCGTGGTGGTCGCCTACGACCACAAACGGGGCGAGGCGGAACAGGGCCGCAAAAAATTCCGCAAGGGGGAAGACCGGCACGCCCAGGGGTATGGGGATTGCATAGACTGTAAGCAATGTGTGCACGTTTGCCCCACAGGTATTGACATCCGCAACGGCACCCAGTTGGAATGCGTGAACTGCACGGCCTGCATTGACGAATGCGATACCGTAATGGAAAAGGTGGGGCTGCCCACGGGCCTGATCCGTTACGCCAGCGAAGCCGAGATTTCCAACAAGGAAAAATTCCGATTCACTGCGCGTATGAAAGGGTATTCCGCCGTCCTGCTTATCCTTACGGGGGTGCTGGTCGGGATGCTTTTCCTGAGAAACGACGTGGAAGCCACCATCCTGAGGCTGCCAGGCCAATTATACGAACGCAAGGCAGACAACATCATCAGCAATGTTTACACCTATAAACTGATCAATAAAACCACCCATAACATCCCGGACATCCATTTTGGACTGTTGTCGCACCAGGGAACCATTACCCCCGTACAGGGCAGCGGATTTCAGGTGCCGGCACAGGATCTTTCCGAAGGGACCCTTTTTATCGAAATCAAAAGCGGGGAACTCACTGGCGACAAGGACCGGCTGGAAGTTGGGATATACAGCGGGGATACGCTTATCGAAACGGCCCGGACGCGCTTTTTGGCGCCGCGGACCTTTAAATAAATACGCTATGAAATTCAACTGGGGAACCGGAATCGTATTGGCCTTTACCGCCTTTATCAGTTTTATCCTATACTTCGTCTTTGTGGCCAGCACAGACCCAAAAGCAAACCACCATATGGTCACGGAGGATTATTACCAACAGGAACTCACCTACCAGGCGGACCTGAATGCCGCCGCCAACCTAAAAGCCTTCGGGGGGGACCTGCGCATCGAGCGCACGGCATCCGGATTGGGCATCCGTTTCCCGGAAGGCATGGAACCCGCCAAAATCAAAGGAACCTTGTCCCTTTACAGGCCATCCAATAAGCAATTGGATTTTGAAACGCCCATTCAAATATCCGATACGCTATTGCTCATACCCGAAAGCCGCTTGTTGGATGGTCGCTGGGACATACGCCTGGATTGGGAATACCAGGGTACCCCGTATTTGTATCGGGGACGGGTAACTTATTAATTAGAAAATGTGCCCATTTGAAAATTTGAAAATGGGGATTCGTTCAACCATAATAATGGCTCCCTGAAATCAACTATCAGGAAACGTTCCGTTTTAAGGGCCGCGGTCAATTAAGCTCCTTTTAAAGGAATGAACCATGAAGCTTGAATGCTGCAATTTCCAAATTCACAAATTTTCAAATTCACAAATTTTCAAATTCACAAATTGAAAAATGATCGCAACCGCCTTCATATTAGGTCTGATGGGAAGCCTGCACTGCATTGGCATGTGCGGCCCCATCGCTTTTATGCTGCCCCTGGACCGGGAGCGGCCGGTTGCCCGCTATGCCCAGCTGGGGCTGTACCATGTGGGGCGCCTGCTGGCCTACGGGGCTATTGGCCTGATCTTTGGGCTGGTCGGTCGCGGCCTCTACCTTTTCGGGTTCCAGCAATACCTGTCTATTGGGGTAGGGTTGATCATGATCCTTTCGGTGGTTGTGCCGTCCCACTGGTTTTCCCGCTGGCAACTGACCCGCCCGGCCTACCGCCTGGTGGGGCGCCTTAGAAATGCCCTGGGCAATCAATTGAAACAGCGCGGGCCGGACACCTTCCTCACCCTGGGTCTGCTCAATGGGCTGTTGCCCTGCGGCCTGGTATACATGGCCCTGATCGGTGCCATGGCCCTGGCCTCGGCGCCCGAAGGCGCCGCATATATGATGCTGTTCGGGGCCGGCACCATCCCGCTGATGAGTGCCGCCGCCCTTTTGGGCAAACTCCTGAAAGGCCGGTGGGCCCCGCTGCTGAGGCGCACCATCCCTGTGCTGGTAGTGCTGATCGGGGCGTTATTTATCTTGCGTGGGCTGGGGCTGGGCATCCCCTACCTTTCCCCCCCGCCTCCGGGCCAACACCTGAGCGCGGCAGCGGCCTGTCACCCCTAAATTTGTACTTTTGCCTTGCGAAACGCCAAACAACACGAATTCATGAAATTGCGCAACTATTTCCCCCTCCTGCTCTTGTTGGTTGCAGCCTGCAAACCGGCCCCGGAAGCGGCCCCCGCAATGGCCGAACCCACCGGCAAGGAAAACGTGGCTTATCAGTGGGGCGCCATGGCCCTGGAGGCCACCGCCCTGGACACGGAGCGTTTTAAACCCCGCCCGACCATCACCTCCCGTTACCTGGCGCTGATCTTTACGGCCGTTTTTGATGCCTGGTCCCGTTACGACGCCCATGCCCTCCCGGTTTACCTGCAAGGCGTAGAGCGGGTGCCCGCAGCCCAGCGAATCCGGGAAAACAAGGAAATTGCCATCAGCTATGCGGCCTATGGGGCCATGAAAGAATATTATTATACGGACAGCACTCTGTTCCGGGGCTTTATGATGGGCCTGGGCCTGGACCCGGATAACCACAATATGGATCCGGATAACCCCATTGGGATCGGGAACCTGGCGGCCCGGGCAGTGATCGAAGCCCGGAAAGGCGACGGGGCCAACCAGTATGGGGAAGAACCGGGTTCCGACGGTATGCCCTATTTTGACTACAGTGGGTACCAGCCGGTAAACAGCCCGGAGCAAAACACAGACATCAACCGCTGGCAGCCCAAATACTTCTCGGATGGCATGGGCGGGCGCTATGCCCCAGCTTGCCTGACCCCCTATTGGCAGGATGTGGCCCCCATCGCCCTGGATTCCGCCAGCCAGTTTCGCCCGGGCCCGCCGCCCATGGTCGGCTCCGAACAGCTGGAAAAAGAGGTGCGGGAAGTGATCGAGATGCAGGCCAACCTGACCGATGCGGACAAAGCCCTGGTGGAGTTTATGCGGGACGGCCCCAAATCCGTACAGCAGGCCGGGCACTGGCTCAACTTTGCCCAGGATGTTTCCCGACGGGATCAGCATACTCTGGACCAGGACGTGAAGATGTATTTCCTGAACCAGATTACCGCCATGGATGCCTTTATCGCCTCCTGGGACTCCAAGATGTTCTACGATTTTGCACGGCCTTACGCCCTGGTCCACGATTACTTTGAAGGCCAGATGATCAAGGCATGGGGCGGCCCCGGCAAGGGGATGATCGATATGAAGGGCGAGGCCTGGAGGCCGTATTCGCCCGAAACCTTCCTCTGCCCGCCCTTTCCCAGCTATACCTCGGGCCACAGCACCGTGAGCGGCGCCTGCGGGGAAGCCCTGAAACTCTTTACCGGAGACGATTACTTCGGGGAAAAAGTAACCCTGGTACCGGGAATCCTGACGGAAATTGACCCGGCATACTACGGCGACACGGTGGTCCTGGAATTCCCCACCTTTACCGAGGCCGCGGAAATGGCTGGGATTTCCCGCGTGATGGGCGGGTACCACATCCAAGCCGACAATATCGCCGGCCTGGAATTGGGGCGGGACGTAGCGCACAAAGCCTGGGAATTCTATCAGAAACACCTGGGCATGGACGGGGAATAAACCCCGCCCGCAACTTTTAATCTGCCGCCGATGAATCTTGTTTCCCTGGAAGAAGCCGCCGCCTTTGTGGCTTCCGGCAACCGGGTTTTTGTACAGGGGGCCGCCATGACGCCCAATACCCTGGTCAATGCCATCTGCCAGCGCCACAAAGAGCTGAAACAGGTGGAAATCATTTCCATCCACACGGACGGGGAGGTGCTCTTTGCCCAGGACCCGTACCGGGCTGCCTTCCGCATCAATACCTGTTTTGTGGGCAGCAATATGCGCCAGGCCGTAAACACCAACCAGGGCGATTACATTCCCATTTTCCTGAGTGAAATCCATTTATTGTTCCGCCGGGGCATCCTTCCGCTCGATGTGGCCGTGGTGCAGGTTTCGCCCCCGGACAAACACGGGTATTGCTCCCTTGGGGTTTCGGTGGATATCACCCTGCCTGCCGTGCAGCAGGCCAAAAAAGTCATTGCCCAGCTTAACCCCCACGTGCCCCGCACCCACGGGGACGGTATCATCCACATTAGCCAGATTGACGCCCTGGTGGAAGTGCCCGAGCCCATCCACCGGTACCCAGGGGCTCCCATTTCTGAAACTGAGGCCCGGATCGGGGCCCATGTGGCTTCTCTGGTGGAAGACGGCGCCACCCTGCAGATGGGGATTGGGAACATCCCGAATGCCGTCCTTCAAAACCTGGGCGGGCACCGGCGCCTGGGCATCCATACAGAGATGTTTTCAGATGGCATCCTTCCCCTGGTGGATTCCGGGGTGATTACCGGGGAGGAAAAGCGCCTGGACACCAACAAGATTGTTACCAGCTTTGCAGCCGGCTCCCAGGCCCTGTATGACTTTGTGGACGACAACCCCCTGGTCCACTTCCGGGAAGCAGCCTATACCAACGACACCGCCCATATCCGGGCCAACCCCAGGGTTACCGCCATTAACAGCGCCATTGAAATTGACCTCACCGGGCAGGTGTGTGCAGACACCATCGGGAGCTTCCAGTACTCCGGGGTAGGCGGGCAGATGGATTTCATCAGGGGGGCATCCCTTTCGGAAGGCGGGAAACCCATCTTTGCCCTCCCCTCCACCACGGCCAGGGGCATTTCGAAAATCACCCCCTTCCTCCAACACGGGGCCGGGGTAACCACTACCCGGGCACACGTGCATTACGTGGTCACGGAGTATGGGGTGGTAAACCTTTTCGGGAAAAACCTGCAGCAACGGGCCAAAGCGCTGATCTCCATTGCCCACCCCCAGCATAGGGAAGCGCTGGAAGCCGCAGCCCGGGAACGATTCGGATAAGAAGCCCACTCCTGCAGGTTGCGCCTGCCGGGGGAATCGCGTATCTTCAGCGGGCAAACCTCAAAACCTTACCCGCATGAAACCGGAACAAAACCCCCGCAGGAACTTTCTCAAAAAAGCAGGGCTGGCCACGGCAGGGCTCGCCACAGGCCCTTACCTGATGGCTGCCCACGGGCAAACCCGCCCCCTCACCCGCCTGGCCGGACAGGCCCCGATGGCCAACGACCATATCCAGTTGGGTCTCATCGGGTGCGGCATACAGGGCATTTACGATACCCGCTCTGCCCTGGAAGTACCCGGGGTAACCCTGACTGCGGTTTGTGACCTTTATACGGGCCGCCTGGAACGGGCCACGGAACTTTGGGGGGAAGGGCTGTTCTTAACCCAGGATTACCGGGAATTGCTGGCGCGTCCGGATATTGACGCTGTAATAGTGGCCACCCCGGACCACTGGCACAAACGCATTGTGATAGACGCCCTGGAAGCCGGAAAAGCGGTGTACTGCGAAAAACCCATGGTACAACAGGCCGCGGAAGGCCATGAGATCATAGCAGCCGAACGGAAAACCGGTGGTATCCTGCAGGTAGGCAGCCAGGGCATGTCTTCCCTGGGCAATGAAAAGGCACGGGAGCTATACCAGGCCGGGGCTATCGGGGAAATTGTAATGCTGGACATGTACAACGACCGCTATTCGGCCGAAGGGGCCTGGCAGTATCCCATCCCCCCGGACGCCAATCCGGATACCGTAGATTTTGACACCTTCCTGGGCCGTGCCCCGAAACGCCCCTACGACAATACGCGCTTCTTCCGCTGGCGCAATTACCGGGATTACGGTACCGGGGTAGCCGGGGACTTGTTTGTTCACGCCTTTTCCACCCTGCACTACATCCTGGACAGCCAGGGCCCGGTACGGGCGCTTTCCACGGGCGGGCTACGCTATTGGAACGACGGACGCGATGTGCCGGATGTAACCCTGACCTTCTACGACTTCCCCAAAACGGATACCCATGCCGCCTTTAATGCCTCCTTCCGCGTAAACTTTATTGCCGGTGGCGGTGGCGGTGGCGGTTTCCGGATGGTGGGGACCGAGGGCGCCATGGAAGTGGGGCAGCGCTCGGTAAAACTCAGCCGGACGGCACTGGGCATGGCCCCTGGGGGCTACTCCATGGTGGCCCAGACCGAAGCCAACCAGCAGGCCCTCAGGGAACAATTTGCCAAACAGTTCCCGCCAAACCGGGCAGAACAGCTGGAGTTGGGCGAAACGGTATGGGAGGCTCCCCGCGATTACCAGGGCGGGCATTACGACCACTTCCACAACTTCTTTGAAGCGGTGCGTGGCAATAAGAAGGTTGTACAGGACGCCACCTTCGGGCTTCGCGCTGCCGGAGCGGCCCTGCTGGCCAACGAAAGCTACTTCAAAGGGCAGCCTGTAGCCTGGGACCCTGTTAAGATGCGGTTGGTATAAGCACCATTGAAAAGGGAGGCCATCCCGCAGGATGCGCCTCCCCAATCGTAACAGCAACTAAAATCCTTATATCTTAAAGGTCATTACCGGAACGCCGGAATGGTTGGCAATGTCTTCCCCGATACTGCCCATAAAGAAATGGGAAATGCCCTTGCGGCCATGGGTCGGGATGCCAATCAGGTCTGCATGCATGGCCTCGGCGTAATTCAGGACGCCGCGTTCCACACTGTAATCGCAATAATGATCTACCTGCATACCGGCCTTGGCACGGTCCAGGAACTTCGAAATCTGGTCGTTCATATCCGAGCTGCTCAGGAAATGGTCGCCCGGGGTATTGATGTAAACCGCCTTAAAGGCCGCTCCCATCTTGTCTGCAAAAGCCCTGGCCTTCTGGAAGGCGGGAATGCTGTCTTCCCGGAAATCACAGGCAAAAACAAAGGTGCTGATCGCAAAATTCGGCCGGTCCTTTTTCAGGACCAGGACGGGGATGTCTGAGGTGCGCACCACCTTCTCTGCATTGGACCCAAAGAAAATTTCCTCCAGGCCGTCCGTGCCGTGGGACCCCATAATAATCAGGTCTGCCTCGTGTTTCTCGGCAATGTCGTTCACTTCGGAGAAGACCTTGTAATGCTTGATTACCGGAGTAACTTTTACCCCTTCCAGATAGGACTGATCCAGGAATTCCTCCAGGCGTTTTTCTGCCGCCTTCAGCAGGAATACAATTTGTTCGGGGTGGTAGGCCTCCGAAGAAGAAATCATGGCGTAATTCAACTCCAGCATATGCAGGACTATGATCTCCGCCCCGTGCTTCTTGGCCAGGGATGCCGCGGCCTTAAGCGCATATTCGGATTGTTGGGAAAAATCAACGGGAACGATAATGGTTTTCATGGCTTGGGTTTTAAGGTTAAACCGTCATAGAGAACAACCGCGTTTCCGGGGCTTTATTGTGTAAACGCAGGTCGAAGGCCATGCAGATGTTCCGGATAAACATCCGTCCCTTTTCTGTAACAGACAGCCGGTCCGGGCCCAGAACCACCAGGCCGTCCGATTCGGGTTCCCGCAAACGGGCTTCAATCTCCGCCCGTATTGCCTCCGGCAGCTCCTTGTCCCAGGCCGTTTCAAAACGGCACATGAGGTCCAGGATATGCCGGCGCACCTGCTGGTCCTGCTCGCTTAGCGCGTGACCGCGCATCAGGGGGATGATGCCGCAGGACACCAGGTGTTCGTATTCTTCAATGCTTTTGACATTCTGCGCAAAAGCATACCAGCTGTCGCCAATGCTGGATACGCCTAGGCCAATCATCAGCCGGGTATTGCTTTCCGTATACCCCATGAAATTCCGGTGCAATTGCCCGGCCTTCATGGCGCGGTACAGGCCGTCCGACGGGAGGGCAAAATGGTCCATCCCGATCTCGGCGTAACCGGCCTTTTTCAGGGCCTGTTTACCCAGTTCGTACTGCTGCAGCTTTTCGGCCGGGGAGGGCAGGTCGCTTTCCTTATAGCCCCGCTGGCCATTGCCTTTACGCCAGGGCACGTGAGCATAACTGTAAAAGGCAATGCGGTCCGGGCGGATCTCCGCCGTCTTGCGAAGGGTCTCCGACATATGGTCCGCCGTCTGCAGGGGTAGGCCATAGATGATATCGTGTCCTACGGAAGTAAAGCCGATTTCTCGGGAAATCCGGGTGATTTCAGCCACCTGTTCAAAGGACTGAATGCGGTGGATGGCCCGCTGCACGGATTCGCTGTAATCCTGCACCCCATAGGAAACCCGGCGGAAACCGGCATCGTACAGGACCTGCAGGTGTTCCCGGGTGGTGTTGCCGGGGTGTCCTTCAAAACTGAATTCCCAGGTCTCGGCCCGGTCCGCTTTACGGAAAAGCCCCCGGAGCAGCATTCCCAGGTTTTCGGGGGAAAAGAATGTGGGGGTACCCCCACCCAGGTGTAATTCCCGGATCATGGGACGGTTGTCAAACAGCTGGCAATAAAGATCCCACTCTTTTAACAAGGCCTTGATGTAGGGTACCTCCACACTATGCTGGCGCGTAATGCGCTTATGGCATCCGCAAAACGTACACATACTCTCGCAAAAAGGCAGGTGCAGGTACAGGCTGATGCCCTGGGTTTGGTTGGATTCCTGAAATGCTCTTTTAACGGTCTCTTTCCAGTGCTGGCCGGAAAACCCGTTAGGATCCCAATAGGGCACAGTGGGGTAACTGGTATACCGCGGCCCAGGGACATTGTATTTTTGTACCAATCCACACATAGAGGTTGCTGTTTGATACAAAACTAGCCGGTGGGCCCGGTTCAAAACATGATAAAAATCAGGCCGCTAACCCTGGATCGCAGATTTCATCCGGCTCCGGGCTAAAATGTGTCCTTCAGCCAGTCGTAAGGGGTCCTGCCGATCCATCGGCCCCGGGTAAAATCCGGGACGTGCTGGGGTTCGCCACCGGCCGCAATGGATTGCTCGGATAGCGGGGTGACCGCGCTCCAGGCTGCAGCATCGTAGGCGTCAATGGGCGGGGCGATACCCCGTTTAGCCGATTCCACAAAGGCGTGCATCACAAAGAAATCCATACCCCCGTGCCCGGCCCCAGTGGCGTATTCTCCATAGCGCTGCCACAAAGGATGGTCGTAGGCCTCCAGCCAGGAAGCTGCCGGGTCCCATCGATGGGGTTGGGATTTCCCCTCTACATAAATGCGGCTGCCGTCCACTTCCCAAAGGCCTTTTGCCCCCTGTACCCGGAATCCCAGGGAGTACGGGCGGGGCAGGTTACAGTCGTGGGTCACAATAATGGTTTCCCCCCGGGCTGTGGTCAGGGTGGTGGTAATCACATCGCCCTGTTTGAATTTCAGGGCCGCATTGGGGTGGTCCTCACCCCCCTGGGCCACAATGTGGTTGTGCAAGCCTATGGCCTTGGAAGCCGAAGAGGTGAGGCTTACCAGGCGGTTGCCCCGGTTGATGTCTGCCATCACCGCAATAGGGCCCAGCCCGTGGGTGGGGTAGACATCCGCATTGCGTTTCAGGGAATGCAGGGTACGCCAGCGGGCTTCCGAGATGCCCTTTTCCCCGAACTCAGCGCCGCCTCCATAGGGTTGTTTGCCGTTGTTGAATTTTACCTCGCGCAGGTCGTGCTGGTACCCGCAGCGGAAATGCACCAACTCCCCGAATACGCCTTCCCGCACCATGCGCAATACCGCCATAATGTCCCGCCGGTAGTTCACGTTTTCCAAAAGCATCATATGGGTGCCCGTGGCCTCGTGGGTGTTCACCAGGTCCCAGCATTCGGCCAGGGTGGTGGCGGCAGAAACTTCAAGCCCGGCATATTTCCCGGCCTTCATGGCGTCCACGGCCATAGGGGTATGCCAGAGCCAGGGGGTGGAAATCACCACGGCATCCACAGCCTCCATGGCAAGCAGGTCGCGATACGAATATTCGTGGGCGCCAAAAGTAGCGGCTTTCGCCTGCCCGGCCTCTTTCAGGGCCTGGGCGGCAAGTTCCAGACGGGCCGGGTCCGTATCGCAAAGGGCAGTTACCTGCACATCGTCCCGCAATAAAAGGTTCCTCAAATGGTTGGTGCCCCGCAGGCCCAACCCGATCAGGCCAACGCGCAAGCGTTCAGTCTGGGGGGCAGCGGCCTGGAGTTGTCCCAGGGGGTAGATGCCCAAAGCGGTGGCGCCAAAGGCGGATTTTCTCAGAAAAGAGCGTCTGGATTCCATTTTTTAAAAGGTTGGATTGGATTTTGGAAGGTATGAAATAATCCCAATCCGGGAAGGAGTTCCCCCCAAAACCTTATTTTTGGGCAGCGAAATAACGAACCCATGACATTACTGCTGATGGCCGCAGGACGCGGCAGCCGATACGGCAAACTCAAACAATTTGACGACCTGGGGCCCCAGGGGGAATTCCTGATGGAATTCAGTATATACGATGCCCTGGCCAACGGGTTTAACCATATCGTGGTAATCACCCAGAAAGACAATGTGGACTACCTGCGGGAATACCTGGGCCAGCGCCTGCCCGGCCATGTAAGCCTGGACGTACTGGCACAGGAACTTACGGACCTGCCGGCCGGCGCCCAGTTTGCGGGGGAACGCCCCAAACCCTGGGGAACGGCCCATGCGGTATGGACTGCCCGTTCGGTGATCACCCAGCCCTTTGCCGTGATCAATGCAGACGACTATTACGGGCAGCCGGCTTTTGCCCGCGCAGCCCATTTTATCTCCAACGCCGGCAACCGGGATCGTTTTGGCCTGGTGGCCTACACCCTGCAGGACACCCTCTCCCCCCATGGCTCCGTTTCCCGGGGCGTGTGCAGCCAGGAGGGGAACCTGTTGATGTCCGTGGACGAGCGGGTGGAAATTGCCCGGGAGAATGGGCAGATCCGCGATGCGGACAGCGGCCTGGAGTTCACCGGGAACGAATTGGTGAGTATGAATTTCTGGGTGTGCAGCCCTCGTATCTTTCCGAAGATCGAAGCGGACTTCCGCCAATTCCTGGAAACGGCCGAAGACGCCTCCAAAGGGGAAATTTACCTGCCGTTTGTAATCCAGGACATGCTGCGCCAGGGCCTGACCGAGGTTGAAGTGATTCCGGCCCAAAGTGACTGGTTTGGGGTTACCTATGCCGCGGACCGCGAAAAGGCAGTGGGAGCCCTACAGGACCTTACCGGCAACGGGAAGTATCCCTCCCCCCTCTGGACCTCCTGACCCCGGCCCATGGATGCCGTCCTGAAACCCGTGCTGGCAGCCTTTGGGCTGAACCCGTTCCAGGTCTCACCCCTGGGGGGCGGCCTTATTAATGACACCTACCATGTTTTGGACCCCGGGCAAACAGGCGTAATCCTGCAACGGGTTAATACAAAAGTTTTCCAGGACCCCGTGGCCCTAATGGAAAACCTGATGAAGGTACTCCCTGTACTGGAAGGTCCAGGATACCAAAAAACGGAACTCCTTAAAACGCCGGCAGGCGAAGCCTGGGTATGGCAACCGGAATCGGGGTTCTGGCGGGCCTACCGGTACATCCCCAACAGCCGGACTTACGAAAATACCACAGACCCTGCCCTGGCCCGGGAAGCCGGGCGCATCCTGGGGCAATTCCACAACCTGCTGGATGGCGTGCCGGCCCGGGAACTGCATACGCCCTTGCCGGGCTTCCATGACCTGGAGAAGCGAGCCCGGGAACTGCAAGAAGCCGTATCCCAGGGCGGAACTGCGCGTAAATCCCAGGCTGCGCCCTGGCTAGAAGTGGCCGGCGGGCTTATCGATGCCTGCCGGGAAATCCCCTTTGACACCTTTCCCCTCCGGGTTTGCCACAACGACCCGGTACTGAAAAACATCCTGTACCGCAAAGACCGCCCTCAGGCACTTTGCCTCATAGACCTGGATACCCTTATGCCGGGGGTCCTGATCTGGGATTTCGGGGATGCGGTGCGCAGCGTTGTCTGTGCGTACCCTGAGGATTACGGGGGGGAGGGGGCCATGCAACCGGACCTGGACGCTTTCGCTGCCTTTGCGGACGGCTTTCTCGGCAGCGGGGTGGAGCTTACGGAGTCAGAACGGGAGTGGCTCCCCTGGGGCCTGATACTTATGCCGCTGTTGCACGGCATCCGTGCTCTGGCGGATTATCTGGCAGGAGACGTGTACTACAAGGTCAGCTTCCCGGAGCAAAACCTGGTGCGCGCAAAGAACCTGCTTGAGCTTGCCCGCGCAAGCCAGGAAGCGCTGCCGGAATTGTACCGGCGGTTTTCCGGGGCTTGATTCCTATTTAAAAGCGCTAAATCCGGTAATATCGTGCCCGGTAATGAGCAAGTGAATGTCGTGCGTGCCTTCGTAGGTGACCACGGATTCCAGGTTCATCATGTGGCGCATGATGGGATACTCCCCGGTAATCCCCATACCGCCCAATACCTGCCGGGCATCCCGGGCAATTTTCAGGGCCATATCCACATTGTTTCGCTTGGCCATGCTGATCTGGGCCGTGGTGGCCTTGCCTTCGTTTTTGAGCTGCCCCAGGCGGAAAGCCAGCAACTGGGCCTTGGTGATTTCCGTAACCATTTCGGCCAGCTTCTTTTGCTGCAGTTGGGTGGCCGCGATGGGTTTGCCGAATTGCACCCGCTCCCTGGCATAGCGCAGGGCCGTATCGTAGCAGTCCATGGCCGCCCCGATGGCGCCCCAGGCAATTCCGTACCGGGCAGAGTCCAGACACCCCAGAGGAGCGCCCAGTCCGTTCTTGCCGGGCAATAGGTTTTCCTTGGGCACTTTTACATTGTCGAAAATGAGTTCACCCGTGGCCGAGGCGCGCAGGGACCATTTATTATGCGTTTCCGGGGTGCTGAAACCTTCCATCCCGCGTTCTACTATCAGCCCGTGGATGCGGCCTTCCTCATTTTTGGCCCAGACCACGGCAATGTCTGCAAAAGGGGCATTGGAAATCCAGAGCTTGGCCCCGTTCAGCAAAAAATGATCGCCCTTGTCCTTGAAGTGGGTCACCATCCCCCCGGGGTTGGACCCGTGGTCCGGCTCGGTCAGGCCAAAACAGCCCATCAGTTCCCCGGTGGCCAGTTTGGGCAGGTATTTCTGCTTTTGGTCTTCACTTCCGTAGGCGAAAATGGGGTACATCACCAGGGAGGACTGCACCGAGGCGGTTGAGCGCACCCCACTGTCTCCGCGTTCAATTTCCTGCATGATCAGGCCGTAGCTGATCTGGTCCAGCCCCGCCCCGCCGTATTCCATGGGAATGTAGGGACCAAAGGCGCCAATCTCGGCCAGCCCGCCAATGATTTCTTTCGGGAAGGCTGCCCGCTGGGCAAAATCCTCGATGATGGGCGAAACCGAGCGCTTCACCCAGCTGCGGGCTGCGTCGCGCACCAGTTTGTGCTCTTCAGTGAGCAAATCGTCCAGCAGGTAGTAATCGGGGGCTTCAAAAAGATCGGGTTTCATGGGTGTAAAATTATCAGGTTCAAAGGTAGATAAAACCAACAAATAGCAGGCGGATCGTTATGAATTTAACGAGAAGGTTTTGCCAGGGCAGCGGGCTTAACGCATTAGGAATTCGGCCAGCAACCGGTGAAAATGATGTACCCCCTGCTCCCGCGTGGGTGAAAAGCGCCCCGCGCGGTAAAAACGGGACTGCAGCCCCTTGTGTACGCCTTCCACCACGGCCTCATCTTCCAGTTCCACGCGGTCCAGGCCGGAACCCGCACCCCGGTCCAGTTTGGAGGCATCCCAGACAAAGCTCTTAAAGGTAACCCGCGTGTGGTCCGGGCCCAGCGGATGCACCCAGTTGACCGAGACCCCCCAGGGGTAAAAATTAAACATGGTATTCGGGAAGAGCAAGAAATAATAGGCGGCTACCTGCCGCCCGGCATCCGGATGCTTTTCGGGCAGGGCAAAGACCTCCTGCTCCCCGTCCGCATAACCAATCTGCAGGTTGCAATGCTCAAAAAGTACCGTTTCGTAGTCCCCGTAATCCAAAACTGCATCCAGGGCCTTATGCACAAAGGGGATATGGAACCCTTCCAGGAAATTGTCGCAATACAGGGCCCAATGGGCCTTCACATCGTACACCTGGGTGCGCGACGGGTCCGGCCGGAGTTGGTCCAGGGGCAGGAACCCGATGCGGGCCTCCATGGCTTCCAGGACAGGTCCTATTTCAAAGGCCGGGTCCAGGCCGGCAAACAGGAAGGGGCCCCATTGACGCAGGGGCAGCTGGGCGAGGTGGTCGCAGGGCGAAGGAAAGTCTTTGGTCTGTTCAAATTCCGGCATATGCTCAAAACTACCATCCAGGCCAAAACGCCGCCCGTGGTAGCCGCATACAAGCTTACGCGCCGGGCCGGATTCTTCCACAACCAGGTTGCCCCGGTGGGTGCAGACATTGCTCAGGCAATAGGGGTTACCCCCTGCATCCCGGGTCAAAACCAGGGGTTCGTCCAAAAAGCCCTCCAACAACATTAACGGGGTTGCAGAACCCGGATCCCCAAGCATACCGCTATCCCCGATGCATTGCCAGGATTGGTAAAAAACCTTTTCTTTAAGGGCCTGGTACACTTCCGGGTCCCGGTAAAAGGATGCCGGCAGGGTCTCGGCTTTCCGAATGTCCGGATCTATATGGAAGGATGGTATCACGCAAACCGTTTCTAAGGAATTAAAGTTATGGATTTCTTTCCGATCGCTCCATGGGAATAACTTCAAAAACAGGCGGCGCACTCGGCTTCTGGATGAGTATTTCCCTGGTGGTCGGCAACATGATCGGGGCGGGGGTTTTCCTGATGCCCGCCGCCCTGGCCCAATACGGGGGGATCAGCCTGGCCGGCTGGGTGATATCCGCTGCAGGCGCCTTGCTGATTGCGCAAATGTTCAGCCGGCTCAGCCGATTGCTTACGGGGCGCGGCGGGGGGCCTTATGCCTTTGCCCGCGCCGGCCTGGGAGACTATCCGGGCTTTTTGGTGGCCTGGGGCTATTGGAACTCCATCTGGATTGCCAATGCCGCCATTACCATTGCCTTTGTGGGAGCCGCCTCGGACCTGGTTCCGGCCCTGCAGGCCCGTCCGCTGCTGGCTATGGCCATGGGGATGGGTACGCTCTGGTTGCTTACCGGGGTGAACCTGCTGGGGTTGCGTCGTTCCGGCTGGCTGCAGCTGGTCAGCACCGCCCTCAAACTCCTGCCCATCCTGGTGGTTATTGCCGGTGGCTGGTTCTTTTTCAGGCCGGAACACTTTGTTCCCCTGAATGCCAGCGGGCAATCCGGCCTGGAAGCCATTGCGGCTTCCGGGGCCCTGACCCTGTACGCCTTCCTGGGCCTGGAAAGCGCCACGGTACCCGCAGACCACATCCGCGACCCAGGCCGTAATGTTCCCAGGGCTACCCTGGTAGGCACCGCCCTCACCACGGTGGTCTACATCCTGGGTACCGTAGTGGTAATGGGTATGGTTCCCATGGGAGAACTGGCCGCATCTACCGCCCCCTTTGCCGATGCCATGCGGATCATTTCCGGGAAGTGGGGCGGGGTACTGGTAGCCGGGGGCATGGCCGTAGCTGCCTTTGGCGCCCTGAATGGCTGGATCCTGATCCAGGGGCAGGTGGCGCGGGCCACCGCCAGGGACGGTCTTTTTCCTGCAGTTTTCGGGAAGGAAAACCGCTTTGGCGTGCCGGGTTATGGCCTGGTCCTGGGGAGTGTACTGAGCTCCCTGCTTGTCGGGATGCATTATACAGAAGGCCTGGTGGAGCAGTTCCGGTTTATGATCCTGTTGTCCACCTTCTGCACCCTGGTGCCCTATGTGGGCAGTGCCCTGGCCTATTTGGTTTTGTCGCGCAGGCAACGCCTGGGAACGCCGGGCGTATGGATCCTGGGCGGGAGCACCCTGGCCTTTTCGGCCTGGGCCATCTATGGCGCTGGCGGGCCTGCAGTCCTTTGGGGACTGGCCTTACTCCTGCTGGGCACCCCGGTGTATTGGGCCGTCAAACGGGCCCGCCGTACCAACTCCTGATCTGGGGTTGCAACCTCACATTTTCAGGTAGTAATCCCTGGTAAGCGCCCGGAATTCGGTGCTGGGCTCCCCCGCAATTTGCGCAATGATCAACTCGGAAACTTTGGGCTTCCCGGCGGTCCTGCCCAGGTGGAGCAACATGCGCTTGCACGGGACGTCGGGCAACCCGCGTACCCGGCAAAGCCGCAAGGGATAAAGGCTATGGGCAGCGGCCAGGTCCATAAACCCAGGGGCTTCTCCCACGGGTAGGATCAGGGAAAGGGTGCCCGCAGGCCCCAGGAGCCGGTCCGCACCCTCCAGCAAGGTTTCAAATGGGAGGGAGCGCAGCTGACGGGCCTGGTCGCGGCGGGGTTCCCCGGAAGACACCATTTCCCGGTAAAATGGGGGGTTGCTCACCAGGGCATCCCAATCTTTAGCAGCATCACGAGCATACGTTCCAAAATCCGCCGCGTGGGCCCTGAGCCTTTCGGACCAGGGGGAGGCTGCCATGTTGGCTTTGGCCTGTGCTGCAGCCGAAGGGTCCCGGTCAATTCCCGTAATATGGGCCAGGGGGCAGCGTTGCGCCAACATCAGGGCGATGAGCCCGTTGCCGGTACCGACGTCCAGGATCCTGCGCGCCTTTCCGGGAACAGGGGCCCAGGCCCCCAGCAAGATGCCATCCGTCCCTACCTTCATGGCCGCTCCGGCCTCGTCTACCTGGAATTGTTTGAACCGGAAAACCGACACCGTCAGGGTTCTGGTGTTTCCCCTGGCGCAAGCCGGCCCGGGGGGCGGTTTTCCACCCCTTCACTCCCGGTCAGTGCATCGCCCAGGCGGTGGCGCATCCCATCGGCCAGGGCAGAAAGCCGGCCGACCACTTCCGGGTTCTCGGAGGCTACATCCCGCGTTTCGGAGGGGTCCCGGCCCAGGTGGTATAGCTCCGGGGTTTCCAGCTCAAAATAGGTATACGGCCCCGGAAGCCCGTCACGCCCCGGGGGTTGCCCCTCCATGGAGCGATAGCTGTGGGGGAAGTACATTTTCCAGGGGCCGCTGCGCACCGCGTGCATCTCGTTTACGCGGTAGTAATAAAAGTAGGCGTCCTGGGAGCTCTCCTGCTGCAGCCCGGTTAGCAGGGGCCAGATATTTTTGCCGTCAATGGGGTTTTGGGGCCTGGGGGCGCCCGCCAGGTCCGTGAGGGTAGGCAGCAGATCAATGGCCATGGCCGGCACCTCCACCCGTTGCCCGGCCGGGATCCGGCCCGGGAACTTCAGGATAAAAGGTTCGCGCACCCCCCCTTCCCAGGTAGTGCCTTTCCCTTCCCGCAGCGGCCCGGCACTCCCGGCATGGTTCCCATAGGATAACCATGGGCCGTTGTCCGAGGTAAAGACCACCAGCGTATTTTCGCTAAGGCCGTTGTCTTGCAGCGCCTGCAGGATCTGCCCTACCGACCAGTCAATTTCCATGATCACGTCTCCGTAAAGCCCACGTCCGGATTTTCCGCGAAAGGCTTCCGAGGCAAATAGCGGCACATGGGGCTGGGGGTGGGGCACATAGAGGAAGAACGGCTGGTCGCGGTGCTCCCGGATAAAGGCCACACTTTTGCGGGTGATGTCCCGCGTCAGGTAGGTCTGGTCGTCCAGGGTATCCACCACGGTTTCCTGTTCGTAGAGGGGAAGGGGGTCAAAATGGAAGACACTCCCCTGCTGGGGGTGATGGGGCCACATGTCGTTGGAATAGGGAATACCGTAAAACTGATCAAAGCCGTGGCGGGTCGGAAGGAATTCCGGCGCATCGCCCAGGTGCCATTTCCCGAAAATACCAGTGCTATACCCCCGGGCCTGCAGCAGTTCTGCCAGGGTTTCCTCTTCCGGGTTCAGCCCCACCGGGCTGCCGGGCATCAGGGCATTGTGGATCCCGATCCGGTTGGGATAACACCCGGTAAGCAAGGCGGCCCGGGAAGCCGAACATACGGGCTGGGCCGCGTAGAACTCGGTCAGGACTACCCCTTCTGCCGCCATCCCGTCCAGGTTGGGGGTCGGGATATCCGCAGCCCCGAAGACCCCTACATCCCCGTATCCCTGGTCGTCTGTAAAGATGATAACGATGTTGGGGCGGTCCGGGTCTCCCCGTTCCGGGACTTCGGACCGGCACCTGGCCAGGGTGGAAAACAGGGCAGCCAACAGCCCCATTCCGGCGGCCCCTAGCGGTGAAAACTTGGGTTTCATACTGTTAAATCCTTGATAGATGATCGTAAAGTAGTTAAATTTCTGTCGCCTTGCGACCCTGGGGCTACCCCCGGGGGCGCAAAACCCAGTACCCAATGAACCGAAGCCTATACTCTGCCGGGGCCCTGACGGGCATCCTCTGCCTCCTGTTCACGGCCGCCTGCCGCGAGCCGGGCCCACACCCTGTAGACCAGGTTATCGGGAGTTTTTCAGATACCCTGCCCCAGGTGGCCCCGCCCGAAGGCACAGACCCGGAAGATCCCAACTGGAAAGGGGCAGACCTGGAGCCCAAAGCCCCGGTAATACCCCTTTACGCCTCCGAAGCCGCTAAACACTTCCTGCTGCCCGAAGGCTACCAAATCTCCCCGGTGCTTACGGAACCGCAAATCCAGCAGCCTGGCGCCATTGCCTTCGACGGCAACGGGCGGATGTACGTCCTGGAACTACGCACCTATATGCTCAATGCGGATTCGGAAGGCACCCTGGATCCGGTAAGCCGGATTTCCCGATGGGAAGACCGGGATAACGACGGGATCTACGAAACGGGGGGCGTCTTTGTGGACAGCCTGGTCTTCCCCCGCTTTGTACTCCCCTATGGAAAAGACTGCATCCTGGCCATGGAAACCAACCAGGACAACGTATACCGGTATACGGATACCGACGGAGACGGCAAGGCGGACCGCAAGGAATTGTTCGCCACCCAGTTTGGCCGGTTCGGCAATGTGGAACACCAGCAGGCCTTCCTCTATTACGGGATGGACAACTGGCTGTACAGCACCGTAAATGCCTTTAGGGTGCGGGAAACCCCGGGCGGCCTGGTGCGCCAGCCTACCGGGTATAACCGGGCCCAGTGGGGCATTACCCACGACGACGATGGCAAGCTGTGGTTCCTGGGCGGGGCCTCCGGCCTGCCCTCCTACTTCCAGTTCCCCATCCATTATGGGAACATTGAGGTGGAAGCATCCTTTGCGGAGGGGTTTGAAGTCCCCTGGGGTGCGCCCATAGGGGTGGCAGACGTGCAGGGGGGCATGGATGCAGTGCGCCAGCCGGACGGCTCCCTGAACCGCGTAACCGGTGCCGCCGGCAACGACATTTTCCGGGGAGACCGCCTGCCCCCCGAGCTGTATGGCAAACTTTTTTACGGGGAACCGGTGGCCCGGATCATCCGTCAGGCCAACCCCGAGGTGCGCGAGGGCCTCACCACCCTGCACAACCCGTATCAGGAATCGCGATCCGAATTCCTGCGATCCACCGACCCCCTGTTCCGACCCGTAGACCTTACCACGGCACCGGATGGCACCCTCTATGTAACGGACATGTACCACGGTATTATTCAGGAGGGGGAATGGGCGCAACCGGGGAGTTACCTCCGCGCCAAGATTGAACAATACCAGCTGGATAAGGTGATCCGCCTGGGCAGGGTCTGGCGCATTTCCCACAACAGCCTGCCCCGCAACCGGGAACAGCCGCGCATGCTGGACCAGGCGCCCGCCGAACTGCTGCAGTACCTGAGTCACCCCAATGGGTGGTGGCGGGACAAAGCCCAGCAACTGATCGTACTTTCGGGCGACCGTTCCTTAGGCGCCGCCCTGGAGCAACTAACCCGGCCGGGGCATCCTGTGGAAGCCCGCATCCACGCCCTCTGGTGCCTGGAGGGCCTGGGTACCCTCTCGGAGAGCCAGATCCGGGCGCTAGCTGCAGATCCCAACCCCCGCATCCGGATTCAGGCGCTCCGGGCCGGGGAGTCGCTGGCCGGACAGGGCAGCACTTCCCTACACCCGCTTTACCTGAGCGCCCTGGAAGACCCGCAGGTGGATGTAGCCCTGCAGGCCATGCTGAGTATGGCCTGGCTGGAACTCCCAGAATGGCGGGAGCACATCGCAGCAGTGCTGGAGGCCAATCCATCCCGGGGCATACAAACCGTAGGTGCCCAATTGCTGGCCCGGGAACCCGAAAAAAAGGAAAATGCCCCCTTCCCCTTAAGTGAACCTCAAAAGGAATCCCTGGCCCGGGGCGCTGCCATCTTCAATGAACTCTGTGTGCAATGCCACGGCCCGGGCGGCCATGGCAAACCCCTGGGCAACGGCAGCTATATGGCCCCGGTGCTGGCCGGTTCCGCCCGGGTTCAGGGCCACCCGGCCTATGTGGTAAAAACCGTAATGCACGGGCTGCAGGGACCCCTGGACGGCAACACCTTTGCCGGGGGCGTCATGGTAGGCAATGCCGAACAGCCCGACCGCTGGATTGCAGACGTAAGCTCCTACATTCGCGTGCTCCTTGGCAACGGGGCCAGCATGGTTTCCGAAGCCGAAGTATCCCGCATCCGGGAAGAAACTGC
The DNA here is from genome assembly GCF_029537735.1 of Robiginitalea aestuariiviva. Lineage (GTDB taxonomy): Bacteria > Bacteroidota > Bacteroidia > Flavobacteriales > Flavobacteriaceae > Robiginitalea > Robiginitalea aestuariiviva. Next base: position 514,505 of record NZ_JARPUQ010000001.1, read on the forward strand.
AGCACAATCCCAGCCATACACCTATAAGAGGCTCCGCGAAGAAGTGCCCCTGGCCTTGGAATTCGGGCCGGATTGGAAAGTAACCGCCAGCCATTCGGGGCCCGTGATTATCGGGGGGTCCGAAAACCCGGAAAGCGGCTTTAATTTTGAGGGGTGGACCACCGGGTCCGCCCAACAAAACGGCATGTGGTACCAGGTTCGCCTGCCGCGCAGCGCCCGCCTGTATGAACTGGCTTTTGATGCTCCTGCCAATGGCCTGCCCTGGCAGGCTGACAAAAAACCCCCGGCCTATCCGCGGGGGCTCCGGGTCCTGACTTCCGCAGATGGCACGGCCTGGGAAGAAGTAGTCCGGGCGCATCCCGAACAGCAGCAGGTACACCTGCCCCTGGACGGCCAACCCGCCCGGTACCTCCGCCTGGAACTGGAGGACATCCCGTCAGACCTGGGCGATATCCCCTGGTCTATCCGCAACTTAAAAATCTACGGGCAATATGAGAACCATATGCCACAAAACCCTTCAAACACCCAATCGCCATGAAAAACAAACAAAATCCGAATCGTCGCCAATTCCTCAGTACTGCTGCCCTTGGGGCGGCGGGCCTGAGCCTGACACCCTCCGGCCTCTTTGCCGGGCCGGCTATCCTGAAAACACCGCGGAAAGCCATATCCATGATTAACGGGGTACAGGTGGGGGTCATAACCTACTCCTTCCGCAGCCTGCCGGACCAGAGTGCGGAAGCCACCCTGGGCTATATAAAGGCCTGCGGCATAAATGCCATCGAACTGATGGGAGACCCGGCCGAGGCCTTTGCCGGCAAGCCGGAAAACCCCATAGACCGCAGGGCCATGTTCAGCCTGATGCGCGCCCAGCGCGAGGGCGGCCTGAGCACTAACCAGGAGAAGGAACTGGAAGAAATGCGGGAGCGCATGGCGGCCTACAACCAGGAGGTTGCCGCCTGGCGCGCCCAAACCTCCATGGAACCCTTTGAGAAAATACGGCAGATGTACGCAGATGCCGGGGTTTCTATCTATGCCTTTAAGCCCAGGGCCTTTGGGCAGGATAATACCGATGCGGAAATCGACTGGGGCATCCGGGCCGCCAAAGCCCTGGGGGCGAGCCATGTGACGCTGGAGCACCCCTCGGACGACGCCCATACCCTGAAGCTCGGTAAAATGGGAGCCAAACACGGGATCTTTGTGGCCTATCACGGGCACGAACAACAAACCCCCACCTTCTGGGATACAGCCCTGCGCCAGTCCACCTTCAACGCCCTGAACCTGGACCTGGGGCATTACGTGGCTGCCGGGAATGCAGCCCCCCTGGATCTGATCCGCGATAAATTTTACCGCATCCGCAGCATGCACGTCAAGGACCGGCAGACCCCCGAAAACGGGAAAGGCAATGTAGTCTGGGGTACGGGGGACACCCCCATTGGAGCGGCCCTGCAACTCATGCGGGACAACCGGTACGACTTCCCGGCCACCATAGAACTGGAATACGCCATCCCGGACGGATCCGACCCCATTGCGGAGGTCCGGAAATGCCTGGATTACTGCGCGGGGGCCCTGGGTTAATCCCCAGCCCCTAAATAAAGGTCAATAAGGCCTTCAGGGGTCGTAATTTCAATGCAGCGGGCCTTCCGGTCTACCCGGTGGATAAAGTTATCGCTAATGGGGATCAGGAGCTCCTTTCCATCCTTCTCGGCCACAAACAGGGCCTGGGAGGCCTGGTCGTTCACGGCCCGGATTACCCCGACATCCCCGTGCTCCAGGTCCTTTAAGGTAAAGCCGATGACCTCGTGGTAATAGAAGCGGTTTCCTTCCAGGGGCGGTAAAAGGTCCAGGGGCAAGTAAAGTTCCGCACCGATCAGGTCGGTGGCGTCGGCCTCGGAGGCCACGTCTTCCAGGCTCAGGCGGAGAAGCTCCGACTTATGCAACCGGCTTTGGCGCACAAAAAAAGGAACCAGATGGTTCCCGAGGGCAACCAAAACTGATTCCAGATTTTCGTAGGCACCGGGCTCGTCCGTGTCCAGCTTGGCGAGCAGGTCTCCTTTGTAGCCGTGGCGGGAGACGATCTTACCGAGGTAAAAACAGTCTTCCTTACGCATGGCCGGTTTATTCTTCTTCGGTGCTGGCAGCTTCCTCTTCCTGAGCAGGAGCTTCCTCGGCCGCTTCGGCAGCAGCTTCTGCCTCAGGGGCAGCTTCGGCTACGGCTTCTTCGGCCGCTTCGGCAGCAACCTCGGCCTCAGCCTCGGCAGCGGCAGCCTGGGCACGCTTCTCGTTCACCTCTTTCTCGGCTTCCAGAGCCTTGGCTTTGGCGTCGGCCTTGGCTTGTGCCAGCCCCTGGGATTTGGCCTCGATCTTCTGGGCCTTTTCATCCAGCCATGCCTCGAATTTCTTCTCGGCCTCCTCTTCGGTGAGGGCGCCTTTGCGAACCCCGGCTTTCAGGTGGTGCTTCAGCAGCACTCCCTTGTAGGAGAGGATGCGGCGGGCGGTTTCGGAAGGCTGGGCCCCGTTGTCGAGCCACTGAACACTCTGGTCTACGTCCAGGTCAATCGTAGCGGGGTTGGTGTTGGGGTTGTAGATTCCCAGTTTCTCCAGGAATCGGCCATCGCGCTTGGAACGCGCATCGGCGGCAACAATCCAGTAAAAGGGTTTTCCTTTCTTACCGTGTCTTTGAAGTCTGATTCTAACGGGCATATCACATTAATTTAGATGGGGTACCCGACCCCGGTTATTAATTCCGGTTACAACGCGGGTAGCGTTGTTCACCCTTCTGGCTTTCAATCAAAAGCGGGTGCAAATATAAGCTACTTTTTTGAGTTCTTCAGACCCTCCGGCCGAAATTTTGGACCCACCACAGCGCCCCAGGTTGTTAAAGCCCTATTAAAAGATGTTAAATATTTGATTTTCAGCTTTTTATTTCTTATACTATAGATGCGTTGCCGAGAGCCGGCAACCCTGTAGACTTTAAAAATGAAGCGAGATAATATGACGTATTCTGAAAAAATTTCGAACCAACTCAACGACTTACTGGAAAAAACATATGATGCGGAAAAAGGCTTTGGCCTGGCCGCGGAAAAGGTGGACACCCCCGAGGTCAAAGCCTTCCTGCAGGACAAGGTAAAGCAGCGTAATGCCTTTGGCCACGAGCTGAAGGACGAAATCCGCGAATTTGGCAAATTGCCGGAAAAAGACGGCAGCCTGAAAGGAGACGTACACCGCAGCTGGATGCAGCTTACCGCCGCCCTGAGCAGTAACCAGACCTCCCGGATCCTGGAAGAGGTAGAGCGGGGCGAAAAAGCCAGCCTGGAACAGTACAATGAGATGCTGAAAGACACCGAAGTCACCTTGCCACCCAGCACCGAACGCATGCTGGCCCGCCACCGGGATGCCATTCAGGCTTCCCTGAACACGGCGCGGATGTATGAAACCCTGACTTCCTAAACCGACAAATTCCAAGAGAAAGAACCCGGCTCCGGCCGGGTTTTTTTATTCGTTGATAACTCCTGAAAAAATGCCCTTTACTCCATGGGGGCATTTCCATATTTTTAACCCTCATTAATCCCGCCTCAGCAGATGTACCTGATTTTCGATACGGAAACCACCGGCCTTCCGAAACGCTGGGACGCCCCGGTGAGCGACACGGACAACTGGCCCCGCTGTGTGCAGATTGCCTGGCAACTGCACGGCCCGGACGGCGCATTGCTGGAGCAGTACGACGCCCTGGTACAACCGGAGGGGTTCAACATCCCCTACGATGCCGAACAAATCCACGGCATCTCCACCGAACTGGCTGCCCAACAGGGACTCCCCCTGAACGATGTCCTGGAGGCTTTCCGCGAGGCCATGAGCCGCACCACCTACCTGGTGGGGCAGAACGTGGGCTTCGACATCAATATTATGGGGGCGGAATTCCTGAGGGCCGGGCGGGAAAACCCCCTGGAATCCATGCCGGTGCTGGACACCTGTACAGAAGATACCGCCGAACTTTGCCGCCTGCCTGGTGGCCGCGGGGGCAAATTCAAACTGCCCACCCTGACAGAACTGCACCAGCATCTCTTCGGGGAGCCCTTTGAGGAGGCGCACAACGCTACGGCAGATGTGGAGGCCACAGCCCGTTGTTTCCTGGAATTGGTGCGCCAGCGCGCGTTCAGCGCAACGGACCTGGGTGCAGGCCCCGAGTACTTCCGCGAATTTGAAGCCGCCAACCCGGGGGTGATTGCCCCCATCGGGCTAAAACACCTTAACCTGAAAGAGGCCTCCCGCAAATTGCAAGCCCAGGCCGCTTCGGACCAGCCGGATGTAAGCCGGGAAGAGTTGCGGGAAAACGAAAAAGTGCTGGCGGACGCCCCCTTTGCCCACCTGCACAACCACAGCCAGTTTTCGGTATTGCAATCTACCATCCGCATCCGGGACCTGGTAGGGGCGGCAGCCCGCCACAACATGCCTGCCGTAGCCCTTACGGACCACGCCAACATGATGGGGGCCTTCCATTTCGTGAAGGAGGTAAAGGCCTACAATGCGGGGCTTACCGAAGAAGACCGGGCAGCAGGGAAAACCGGGCTGGTGCCCATCCTGGGATGCGAATTCTTTGTGTGCGAAGACCGGCACAACAAATCGGTCAAGGATTACGGCTACCAGGTAGTGATGCTGGCCAAAAACAAAAACGGATACCAGAACCTGGCCAAGATGTCTTCCATCGCCTATACCGAGGGGTTCTATTACGTACCCCGCATAGATCGGGACGTGGTGGAAACCTACAAGGACGACCTGATTGTCCTGACCGGGAACCTGTACGGGGAAGTGCCCTCCAAGGTGCTTAACGTGGGGGAAAAACAGGCGGAGGAAGCCCTGCTCTGGTGGAAGGAGCGCTTTGGGGAAGACCTCTATGTGGAACTGATGCGCCACGGGCAGGAAGACGAAGACCGCGCCAACCAGACCCTGGTGGCCCTGGCCCGTAAACACGGCGTTTCCCTGGTGGCCACCAACAATACCTATTACTGCGACAAGGAAGACGCGGAAGCCCACGACATCCTGCTCTGCGTCAAGGAGGGCGAGAAACAGGCCACCCCCATTGGCCGCGGCCGGGGGTACCGCTTTGGCCTGCCCAACCAGGAATACTACTTCAAGTCTTCCCAGGCCATGAAGGAGCTCTTCAGCGACCTGCCGGAGAGTATTCTCTCCGTGGCCGAGATTGTGGAGAAGATCGAACCTTTTGACCTGGCCCGTGATGTGCTCCTGCCCAAGTTTGAAATCCCGGACAATTTCAAGGTAGCCCAAGACGAAAAGGACGGGGGGAAACGGGGGGAAAATGCCTACCTGCGCCATATTACCTACCAGGGGGCCGAACGGCGTTACGGGGATATCACCGACGCCATCCGCGAACGGGTGGACTTTGAGCTGGCCACCATTGAGAATTCCGGCTACCCGGGCTACTTCCTGATTGTGGAAGACTTTATACGGGAAGCGCGCAATATGGGCGTTTCCGTCGGGCCGGGGCGGGGATCGGCCGCGGGATCGGTAGTGGCCTATTGCCTGGGCATCACCAACATTGACCCCCTGAAATACGACCTGCTTTTTGAGCGCTTTCTGAATCCGGACCGGGTGTCCATGCCCGATATCGACATCGACTTCGACGACGAGGGCCGCTCCCGGGTAATGGATTACGTGATCGGAAAATACGGTGCCAACCAGGTGGCCCAGATCATCACTTACGGCACCATGGCCGCCAAGTCTTCCATCCGGGATACGGCCCGGGTGCTGGACCTGCCCCTGGGGGATGCGGACCGCATTGCCAAGCTGATCCCGAACATGTCCAAACTGGGCAAGATTTTCGGGGTGCCCGAGGCAGACCTCAGGAAAAAATTCCGTTCAGACGAACTGGAAAAGGTAAACCAGCTGCTGAATATTGCCGAAGGGGAAGACCTGGAGGCCCAGACCGTAAACATGGCGCGGGTGCTGGAAGGCTCCCTGCGCAACACGGGCATCCACGCCTGCGGGGTGATTATTACCCCGGACGACATCACCAATTTTGTGCCCGTGGCCACAGCCAAGGATTCCGAACTGTATGTGACCCAGTTCGACAACTCCGTCGTGGAGAGCGCCGGGCTGCTCAAAATGGACTTCCTGGGGCTGAAGACCCTGACCCTGATCAAGGACACCGTTAAGATCGTGAAGGCGCGCCTGGGCATTGAACTGGTGCCGGACGACTTTCCCCTGGACGACGAAGCCACCTATGAGTTGTTCCAGCGGGGGGAGACCGTAGGGATCTTCCAGTACGAATCCCCCGGGATGCAGAAGTACCTGAAGGAGCTCAAGCCCTCGATTTTTGACGACCTGATAGCCATGAATGCCCTCTACCGCCCCGGGCCCATGGAATACATCCCCAGCTTTGTGGCCCGGAAGCACGGGCGGGAAGAGATCACTTACGACCTACCGGAGATGGAGGAATTCCTGAAGGAAACCTACGGGATCACGGTCTACCAGGAGCAGGTGATGCTGCTCTCCCAAAAGCTGGCCGGGTTTACCAAGGGCGAGGCGGACGTACTGCGCAAAGCCATGGGGAAAAAGATCTTTGCCCTGCTGCAGAAACTCCAGCCCAAATTCCTGGACGGGGGCGTGGCCAACGGCCATCCCAGGGACGTTTTGGAAAAAATCTGGAAGGATTGGGAAGCCTTTGCTTCTTACGCCTTCAACAAGAGCCACTCTACCTGCTACGCCTATATTGCCTACCAGACCGCCTACCTGAAGGCCCACTACCCTGCCGAATATATGGCGGCCGTACTTTCCAACAACATGAACGACATCAAGCAGGTGACCTTCTTTATGGAAGAATGCCGTCGCATGGGGCTGGATGTACTGGGGCCGGACGTAAATGAATCCTACTACAAATTTGCCGTAAACAAGGAAAACCAGGTGCGCTTCGGCATGGGGGCCATCAAAGGCGTGGGCCGCTCTGCCGTGGAAGCCATTGTGGAGAAACGGAAGGAAGACGGGCCCTACCGCTCCATCTTTGACCTGGCCAAACGCGTAGACTTAAGGGCGGCCAACAAAAAAGCATTCGAAAACCTGGCCCTGGCCGGGGGCTTTGACTCCCTGGGGGAAGCCCACCGCGCCCAGTTCTTCCACACCGGCCCGGACGGGGTGAGCTTCCTGGAAAAAGTGATCCGCTTCGGGGCGCGCTTTCAGGAAAGCGAGAATTCCTCCCAGGTGAGCCTTTTCGGGGGCAATAGCGAGGTGCAGATTGCCGAACCGGAAATCCCGCCCTGCGAATCCTGGGGCACCATGGAGACCCTAAAGCGGGAAAAGGAAGTGGTGGGCATTTATATTTCCGGCCACCCCCTGGACGACTTCAATACGGAAATGCAGTGCTTCTGCAACGCCCAGGTACAGGACCTGCAGGACCTGCAGCCCTTCATTAACCGCGAGCTTTCCCTGGCCGGGGTCATCACCGATGTGCAGCACCGGGTTTCCAAGAACGGAAAGGGGTGGGGGATTTTTACCCTGGAAGATTACTCGGACAGCCGGGATTTCCGGATTTTCGGGGAGGACTACCTGAAATTCCGGCATTTCTTCACCATTAATGCCTTTGTGTACCTGAAGGTCTTTATCCGGGAGGGGTGGACCAACCGGGATACCGGGGCCACAGGCGAGCCCCGCCTGCAGTACAACCAGGTGATGCTGCTGCAGGACGTGATGGAGGCCTACGCCAAAAAGCTGACCATACAGCTGGACATCAACCAACTGCAGGAAGGCCGCATCCAGACCCTGAAGGATACCCTGCGCTCTTTTAAGGGGCAGCACCCCCTGAACTTTGTGGTCTACCAGCCTGAAGAAGCGATCAAGGTAAACCTGGCCAGCCGTAAACAAAAAGTGCACATCACGGCCGAACTCCTGGACAACCTGAAAGCCCAGGAAGTACACTACAAACTGAACTGATTTGCATCCGGCTGATACTCCGGGGCTTGAATAGTTTACCTCGATCTGCGGATAGGGAAAACGAATGCCGTATCGGTAAGGTTTCGGTGGAAATATTGACTAACTTTGCACGAAACAAAATCTGATTTATAATGGCTTTAGAAATCACCGATGCTACTTTTGACGAAGTAGTACTGAAAAGCGATAAACCGGTCCTCGTGGATTTTTGGGCAGCCTGGTGCGGCCCCTGCCGGATGGTAGGTCCGATCATTGAGGAACTCAGTCAGGAATACGACGGCAAGGCCGTAGTCGGGAAGGTGGATGTAGACGTCCACATGCAGTTTGCCGCCAAATACGGCGTGCGCAACATCCCTACCGTACTGGTATTCAAAGACGGGGAAATCGTAAACCGCCAGGTTGGCGTCAGCCCCAAGAAGGTCTATGCGGACGCCCTGGAGGCGGCCATGTAAGCCTTTGAAAATATACACCTCCCAAACCCCGGCATGGCCGGGGTTTTTTCATGCCCACCGCCCCGGCTTTTGTATCTTTAAGGCATGGACCTGCAAGGCGAACTCCATAAAGCCCCCCTCTTTGAAAACCTGCCCCTCCTGGCGCGGCAGGTAGTGGAGGGCTATATCAGCGGCATCCACAAAAGCCCCTTCCACGGGTATTCGGCAGAATTCGCCGAACACAAAATTTACAACCCGGGCGAAAGCACCAAGCACATCGACTGGAAACTCTTTGCCAAAACCGACAAGCTCTTCACCAAACGGTACGAAGAGGAAACCAACCTGCGCTGCCACCTGGTGGTAGACCATTCCGCTTCCATGTACTACCCTTCCGTGGCCAACCAGGGGCTGGACCACCTCAACAAAATGGGCTTTTCCGTACTGGCAGCGGCCGCCCTGATGCAGCTGCTCAAAAAACAACGGGATGCGGTGGGGCTCAGCGTCTTTTCGGACACCTACCCCTACTATGCCCCGGAAAAAGGGAGCGAACGCCACTACCAGATGCTCTTTAACGCCCTGGGGCGCATTGGATCTGAACCCCAGCACAACGCGGGCACAGACCTGCATACTCACCTCCACCTGATTGCCGAAAAGCTCAAGCGCCGCAGCCTAGTGGTCCTCTTTTCCGACCTCTTCCAGGACCGGGTAGAAGACGAAGTGCTCTTCGATGCCCTGCGCCACCTGAAATACAACAAGCACGAGGTGATTGTCTTTCATGTAACCGATAAGGCCTCCGAGCTGGATTTCGACTTCGAAAACATACCCCGGAAGTTTGTGGATGTGGAAAGCGGGCAGGCCGTAGATCTCTACCCAGAAGCGGTTCGGGACGCCTACCGCGAGGCCCTTGCGGAGTATGTGAAAAACCTGAAACTGATCAGCGCCCGATACGGTATCAAGTACGTGGGGGTAGACATTGCGGAGCCCTTTGCCCGGGTCTTCAATACCTTTTTGGTGGAGCGCCAGCGCTTTGTCTGAAATCCGGCCCTAAAAATGCCGTTTTTGTTTGCGGGATTGAAATAGTAGCGTATATTTGCCCACGCTTTTGAAGAAAAAGCGCCGACAATTTCCTTAAAACTAACTGTCGTTAGTCACCTTCGGGTTGGAAACTTGGTCTGGTAGTTCAGTTGGTTAGAATACCTGCCTGTCACGCAGGGGGTCGCGGGTTCGAGTCCCGTCCAGACCGCTGAGAAGCAGAGCCCTTCGCACGCAAGTGCGGAGGGTTTTTTCATTTAGCTGCGTGCAAGCTCGCTTGCTGACGCAGCTAAAAGAAAAGGAACCGCCGGCTGCAAAGCAGCCGGAAGGGCTCGGCCACGCTTCTCAGCTGGCCACCCCTTGGGCCGATTTCCGAGCAAAGCGAGGAAATCAATCCCGTCCACTGCACACAGACGCTCTATCCGACCTCCAGGTATTCCCCTAAAAATGTTTTAAGCGGTATATTTGAAAGGATCCATCCCTAAAAAATAATGCCCTTCCTGAAATCCCTTAAGATCATTGCATTATTTCAAAGGCGAATCCTTCCCCTGGCCCTTGTACTTTCCATCCCTGTCCTATTCCTGTCCGGCGGCCATTTCCAATTCTCTGGGTACTCGGTTTTATTCCTGTCCCTTGGTCTTCACTACTGGACTTATAATCACAAACGGCCTGAAGCGTATTATTACTATTACAACCTGGGGTTCAGCCCGGTCTTGCTTTGGGCCTCCACTCTGGGGCTTGGCCTGATTCTGCTGCTAATCTCCTATCTGGCATGAAAACCCTACATGTAGATTCTATACGGAAGTCGTTTCAAAACAGGGTTATTCTTAGCGACATCTACCTAACCTGTAACCAGGGGGAGATCGTGGGCCTTTTAGGACGGAATGGCATGGGTAAATCCACTTTGCTCAAAATCATTTTTGGATCCGAGAAAGCGGACCAGAAATTCGTTCGCGCAGGAAGCCGGATTGTCCGAAATATCACCGACGGCAGAAAGCTTATCAACTACCTCCCTCAGGAAAACTTTATGCCCAACGGGGTACGCATTCAAAAACTCATAGACTTATTCCTGGAGCCGCAGCACCGCCAAGGCATTTTGGAACACGATTACATAAAACCCCTGCTGTACAAAAAGAATGGTGACTTATCCGGGGGGGAGCGCAGAATTGTCGAGATCCTTTTGCTCCTCCACTCCAAAGCCGATTTCTTACTCCTGGATGAGCCTTTCAATGGATTGAGTCCTGTCTTACGCGACTATATCTGTGAGTATATCCGTCAACTCACCCCGCAGAAAGGGATCATTATCTCAGATCACGATTACGTCAATATCATCAAACTTTCCGACCGCATGCTCCTTTTGAAAGATGGGCACTTGCGTGAAGTTAAAGCCCATACAGAGCTTGTGGAATTAGGTTACCTCCCGAAGAGCCATTCCTAGTTTTCAGAGTACCCTGAATGAATCTTAGCGCTCCAGGAAATAGGCACCTGTACGTTCCTCTTACCGATTCACCCCCTCCATCGCCTGCGCCAATACCTCCACGGTACGGGCATAGCTCTGTGCCAGCATTTCGCGGGCATCCCATTGGGACCAATAGCCTTTGTTGAAAAGCTCCACTGAAAACGCGCCCCGGAAGCCGGCGTGGTAAAGCTTGGGAATAACGGTTTGGAACGGGCATGAACCCTCCCCGGGCAGGACCCGGTCTGCATCCGTAAGGGCATCCCAGGCCGGGGTGGCCGGGTAGTCATTCATATGGATCACAGGCATGCGGGCGCCATTCAGCATATCTACGGTGTCCCAGGAATTCCCGCCCCGGTGTACGTGGTAGATATCCAGCAACAGGGCCGCCCGGGGGTGGCCAGTTGCCATAGCGATTTGGGCTGCGTCCGAAACCCGGTGTAAAGCACCCATGCCCCAGAGTTCCAGCAGGGGGTACACCCCGGTCTGCTCCCCCAGATCCAGAATGCTGCGGTAGCGCTCCGCATAGGCATCAAATCGGGCCGGGTCAAGCTGGGGCACCCCCATCACCGGGGTGGCAATGTACCCCCCGCCCAGGGCGGCAATGACCTCCATTTCCTTTTGCAACACCTCCAGGGCTTCCTTGCGGATCTCAGGGTCGTCATTACACCACTGGGAAAACCCGATGATGTTCTCCAAAACCAGGTTCCCGGCCTCCAGTTTTTCCTTCAGGTCTGCTGCCTTCCCGCCCTTTTCCAAATAAGCCTGGATATCCCGCATCCAGAGTTCAGTGCCGTCAAAACCCGCTGCGGTTATGAGGTCTATCTGCTGGTCCACCGGCAATTCATAGGCCATCAGGGTAGAGGTGTTCAGGCTTACCCGGAATGGCAGGGTATGCTTAAACCCTTTTCTTACGGGCCGGGAATCCGAACGGGAAAAGGCCAAGCCGGAACTCAGGCCCAGGGCAGCTGCAAAACCGGTCTTTAAGGCATTTCTGCGGGTATGGGATCTGGATGTCATAGGCGGTTGGATTGGGTAGTTGCTTGTTTTACCATCTCCTTCCAAAGTACTAAAATTTCAATCGGAATTCTGTACCTTCCTCTTATGCTTTCTTTCTTCCGCCGCCTCCGAAAACAGCTCCTCACCGAGAACCGCTTCTCGAAATACCTGCTCTATGCCATAGGGGAAATTGTGTTGGTGGTCATTGGGATCCTGATTGCCCTGCAGATCAATGAATGGAACGAAGCCCGCAAAAACCGGGAATTCGAAAGGGAAATCCTGGAGCAGATCCAGGCCAACCTGGTTAAGGACCAAGAGAACCTTACGGAAATTGCCCATAATTTTAAGCGTGCCGTTGCCTCCTCGGATAAACTGCTGAATGGCAACTGGGATGAAGCGCAGGCGGACAGCCTTAAATTCTGGCTGGGCGATATTGTGCAGTTCGATCGTTTCCAACCGTTAACCAACGCCTACGAAGTAATCAAATCCAAAGGCCTGGACCTGATTTCCAACAAAAAGCTGCGCATTGACCTGGGCACCTACTACGACGATCAGGCCCAGCATGCCAAAAAATCCATCGCAGATTTGGAAGTTACTTTTAATTCCGATTGGAACCCGGTGATGCTGGAACAGGCCAGGGACTTTAAATACAAAAGTTATGTAGTGGTCAAGGATTTTCAAATCTTCCTGCAGGACACCAAGGCCCGTAGGATTCTTATCATGAATCGCGACAATTACGGCAGTGGTCTGGAGCGCATCCAAAGTATCCTCGCAACCATTGATAACATTCAAGCCCAGATCCGGCAGGAGCTTCAGGGCATTGGAAACTAAACCCTGAGGGCAGGCTACATCCCGGCAGGTATTTCCGCTAAGAGGTGGCTGGCCAGAAATAACAGAGGCGTAACTCCGTGAAGGGATTCAAGTCTTTAATCATAAGCCCACTTATACCTGCCCCGAATCCGTGTAAGCGCACACTATTAATGGCCCTTTTTTGGCATTAAATCACAGATAAATGGGCATTTTGGCAACAGAATGGACATATTTACAAGAACCTAACGCCTTGGAATTCGTTTGAAAAACCTCCTCCGCTTACTCGTTATGCTCACCGCTGTGGTCCTGCCACATCTGTGGCCGCTGCCGTTCAATACGTATAGTCTGGTTGTACTCCTGATGGTTTGGGGTTTCCTGAAAATGGATTCGGACACTTTTGCGAATCAGGGCTTTGCATTTTCCCGGTTCCGCTGGAGGGCCATCCCCTTCGGCTTAGGGGCTGCCATAGCTATTGTAGCCTTTATGCAACTCCTCTTCTTCCCCCTGCTTGAGACCTTCATCGATTTCCCGGAAACGCGGGTTGAATTGTATGACCAATTGCGGGGGGACACGGCGTTTTATATCCTGATCCTGATCATGGCATGGATTATAGGCGGACTGTACGAAGAAATCATATTTCACGGGTTCATATATACCCAAATGCAAAAGTTCTTTAAAGGGCGTTACAGGCAAGGCATAAGCTTTCTGCTCACCGGGATCCTCTTTGGCCTGTATCACCTACAGCTCGGCCCCGCCGATGCCCTGAATGCCTTCGTAGTGGGAATGGCCTACCATGGCCTTGCGCTTTACTTCAACGGGAATCTCTGGTATGCGGTATTTTGCCACGGCTTCTACAATACCATCATTGTTAGCCTGTTGTACCTGGGATATATTTAGTCTGAACAGTACTCCGATGGTTGCCACATAAGCACATTAGATAGGCATCACTTTAGGGATATTTCTACGGTAACCTCCAATTTCAGGCACCTTTCTTCCTCTAGCGATTTAGTAAACTTTCACATTTTACATACTTTTCTTACAAAATGAATTTTTATATTCCCGGTTCAAGAACCTGACAGCATGAAAAAATTCGCATTTCTGATCGCCCTTGCCTTCCTCGGAATAACCCCGGTAGTGGCCCAGACCGATGGCCTGGGCAGTGGCAACATCCCGGAAGAAAACATCCCGGTGGACCCCCAGGTTAAAGTGGGGACCCTGCCCAATGGGCTTACTTACTACATTCGGAACAATGGAAAACCGGAAGACAAGGTAGAGCTTCGGCTGGTGGTCAATGCCGGTTCCATTATGGAGACGGAACGCCAATTGGGGCTGGCCCACTTTATGGAGCACATGAACTTTAACGGGACCACCAATTTTGAGAAGAACGACCTGGTGGATTACCTGCAGAGCATAGGGGTAAAATTCGGGGCAGATTTAAATGCCTACACCAGCTTTGACGAAACGGTCTACATCCTGCCTATCCCCAGCGACGACCCGGAGAAACTGGAGAAGGGATTCCAGATCCTGGAAGACTGGGCACACCAGACCACCCTTTCCGAAGAAGCCATAGACGGGGAACGCGGAGTAGTTTTGGAAGAGCTGCGGCTGCGGCTGGGGGCCGAAGAGCGTATGCAAAAGGTAACCCTGCCCAAGATCATGTACGGCTCCCGCTATGCCGAGCGGTTACCTATTGGCACCAAAGAGAACCTGGAAAATTTCTCCTACTCGGATGTACGCGATTACTACCACACCTGGTACCGGCCGGATTTAATGGCCGTGGTGGCCGTGGGCGACCTGGACGTAGCCACCCTGGAGGCTAAGATCAAGGAACACTTTTCCGGGATCGACAAACCGGAAAACCCGGCCAAAAGGGAATCCTATGAGCTCCCCAACCACGAAGAAACCCTTATTGCCATCGCCGCAGACCAGGAAGCGGCCTTCACCAGCGTGCGCATCCTCTACAAAGACCCCTTTCAGGCCCCGCAAATCACCACCGTGAATGACTTTCGCGACCGGTTAATCAGAAACCTGTTCTCCACCCTGATCAACAACCGCCTGAACGAACTGCGCAATGGGCCCAACCCGCCTTTTGTGTTCGGGTTTTCCTATTACGGGGGTACCCTGGCCCGAACCAAAAACGCCTATCAATCCTTTGCCCAGACCAGCCCGGATGGCCAGATGAAAGCCCTGAATGCCCTGCTGGAAGAGAATGAACGCGTAAAGCGATACGGCTTTCAGCAAGGGGAGTTTGAGCGGGCCAAAAAAAGCCTGATATCCCGGCTGGAAAAGCAGTACAACGATCGGGATAAAATGGAGAGCAACCGCCTGGTTGGCGGGTACATCAACCACTACCTGGAAAACAACCCAATCCCGGGCATTGCCTGGGAGTTCGATATGACCCGGCAGTTATTGCCCACCATTAACCTGAACGAGGTCGGGGCCCTGATCAATTCCTTCCTGCACGACAACAACCGGGTAATTGTAATGACCGGCCCGGAAAAAGACGGCGGGGCTCCCGTCTCGGAGGCCGAGGTCAGGACCCTGTTGGAAACGATGAAAACCCTGGAGATTGCCCCCTATCAGGACGAGGGCGTCCGTGCTGCCCTGCTGGAAGAGGAACCCGTGCCAGGAACCATTGTGGACACCGAAAACAATCCGGCACTGAACACCACCACCTACACCCTCAGTAACGGGGCCAAAGTCACCTACAAGAAAACCGATTTTAAAAACGACGAAGTGCTTTTTGAAGCCTTTAGCCCGGGAGGCAGCAGCCTGTTGAGTGACGAAGTCTATCACGCCACTGTTTTTGCCAACAACGGCCTCTCCGAGGCCGGCATAGGCGGGTTATCCGTAACGGACCTGAGTAAGTTTATGAGCGGGAAGATTGCCCGGGTAACGCCCAGAATCAGCAGTTTCAGCGAAAATTTTACCGGTTCGGCCGCCCCGAAGGACCTGGAAATCCTCTTCCAGATGGTGCACCTGTATTTTACGTCCCTGAACAAAGACCGGGAAGCCTTTGACTCCTTCCTGATCAAACAGAAGAGTTTTTTGGGGAACCTGATGGCCAACCCCCAGTTTTATTTCCAGGACCAGTTGGGGCAAATCCGGAATGAAGGCAACCCCCGGTACACCGGGTTCCCCACGGTAGAAAAACTGGATGCTTCGGACTACGACCTGGCTTATGAAACCTACCAGCAGCGCTTTGCCGATGCCGGGGATTTCCATTTTTATTTTGTCGGCAATGTGGATGAAGCCCAGCTGAAGGAGTACGCCGTTACCTACCTGGCCTCCCTGCCCGGGTTAAACAGCAATGAAGCCTTTGTCCCCACAACATTCCGGAGAAAGGACGCCTACCAGAAACACATTGTAAAAAAGGGGACAGATCCCAAAAGTAGTGTCAGCATTACCTGGGAGGAAGAGATCCCTTACGACAGCCACACCGAAATGGCGGTAAAGGCGCTGGGCGAGGTACTCACCATTAAGCTCGTCGAAAAACTCCGGGAAGAGGAAGGGGGCGTTTATGGCGTAGGGGCCAGGGGTTCCCTCAGTAAGATCTCATTCTCCAACCTCACCTTCAGCATCGGTTTCCCTTGCGGGCCGGAGAATGTGGATAAACTGGTAGCCGCCGCACTGGCCGAAGTAGAAAAAATAAAAACAGATGGGGTAACCCCGGAAGACATGGCCAAGGTCAAAGAGACCTATCTGGTAAAGCACAAAGAAGACCTGAAGACCAATGTGTTCTGGATTCGCAACCTGATGAGGGCCGATCAGGAGGGGCGGAACCTGGAGGAACTGGTGGGCCTGGAAGGCCAACTGAAGCAGCTTACTGCAGCAGACCTGCAGGCCGTAGCCCGGAAATATCTGGATGACCAGTACTTTATAGGGATTCTGATGCCGGAAACCGAATAGGCCACTGCCTGAAATTTTGGCACCAAACGCAACCTTTTACCCCAAGGCTGGTCTATATAGAAATCTTTGAAATGAAAAAAATCTGGCTCTTACTGCTGATCCCCTTCCTCCTCTCCACCCAGTGCGAAGAAGATATAGTGCCCTACGGGTATGAAACCGGGTATATTCTGGAAAACCGCTCCGGGACAGACCTGTATTTGAAAACCCAGGATAATACGTTTGTGGAAGTGAAGAGCCAGGCCAAACTGACCCTTGGCACTACCCTGAACTCCAATACCCAGGCTATTGCGCCATCAGATTCCTATCTTTTTACGGGTATCAATCTGTATCAATCCGAAAACGAGAATTTTATCCTGGTGTACAGCCAGGACCCTATAGACGATGCCGTATGGGGCTTTATGGAGCCCGAGGAAAACCGGTATGAATACACCCTGACGGTAACCGATAACGACCTTTAGGCCTTAAAGGAAGGCATCCTGGCTTGCTGGCATTCCTTTTTTAAAAAGCGCCCAATGCAATGGAGTATCAAATTTTATGTGGGAGCCTATGCCCTGATGCTGGCGGTCATTTTCATTCTTCCTTTTTACAGCTCAGAGAACTATTCAATACTGGAGCACACTACCAGTGAACTGGGCGGGCAGGGCATGCCGCATGCCTGGGTCATGAATGTGGTTTTTGTCCTGCTGGGGGCAAGCAGCATCCTGGGCAGTTGGGCCTACCTGAAATCCTACTGGATTCCGAAGCTCCTGATCCTTGTATTCGGACTGGCATTAACAGGCACGGCCTTTTACAGCCATGCCCCGACGGACCCCGCCATGCCCTTTAGCGCCTGGGAAGACCAGGCACATTCGCATCTGGCGAAGGTCACAGGGTTTGCATTTACCTGCTTCGCCATGACTATGGCCTTTATCCTGAAGCAGCGGCAACAGGCGCTCCTGGCCGCGCTGGTGGCAGTCTGGGACACGGTCCTTTCTGCAACTATGTTCGAATTCCCCATGGTTACCGGCCTGTTCCAGCGCCTGATCTTTATGGTATCCTTTGGATGGCTGGGTTATATCCTCCTAAGTGAAACCGCCCTGAAAGACTACAGGGAAACTTCAGGAAATTAGCGTTCCAACCCTTTCCCGGATGGGGTTTTACCAGGGTATTCGGTAAAAACAGTACTCCACGACAATGATTTTAACAGAATTATCTGTCATGATGCGCATCTAATTCCTTAATTTGTACGTTTTTACTTACCTTAAATAAAATTTTAGTCCCGTGGTCGTTACCCAGGAACTGCTTAAGCGCACCCCATTACCCATTGCGGTTCTAGATGCCAACCTTCGCTTTCTGGCCTGTTCGGATTTCTGGAAACAGCATGTGCCGGACACCGATTCCCTTTTAGGTAAACCTTTTAAGGAAACCATGCCAGAACTCCCGGAAGAACTCTACCTGGATTTTCATTACTGCCTGGAAGGGGTGGAACATCGCACTGATACCCTGCGCTTTGTGGATAGCCGGGGCCATGCCTTCTGGTATGAGTGGAAGGTGAATTCCTGGCTGGGCGATGCCGGGGAGGTGAACGGCCTGATCGTGATCCTGGAAGATCGCACCGCCCAAAAGCGTAACGAGGAACTGCTGGAGCGCGCCCAGGAAGTGGCCCGGATTGGGGGCTGGGAAGTGGATTTGATTAAGGGTACCATGTATTGGTCCCGCATCACTAAAGAAATACACGAGGTACCGGAAGACTTTGAACCCAACCTGGAAACCGGCATTAATTTCTACAAGGAAGGGGAAAGCCGGGATACCATCACGCGCCTGGTGGGGACAGCTATGGAAAAGGGACAGGGCTGGGACACCGAGCTGCAGATCATCACCGCTACCGGCAAAGAGCTTTGGGTACGGGCCAAGGGGGAAGCGGAACTCCTGGACGGGAAATGTGTCCGGCTAACCGGCACTTTCCAGGATATCGATAAACGCAAAAAAGCCGAGCTGGAATTCAATGCCCTGAGCCACCGCCTGCAAATGGCTACCCAAACTTCCGGGATTGGCATATGGGAGCATAACCTCTCTACCGAAGAGGTAATCTGGGACGCAAATATGTACGCCATCTACGGCATTCGTCGGGAGGACTTTGCCAGCGCCCGTGAGGCCTGGGATGCCGTGGCTTTCCTGGAAGATAAGGACCCTACCGTTAACAAAGTCCGGCAGGCTATGGAACGGGGAGAAGACGTAAGCACCATGTTCCGCGCCCAGCGGCCGGACGGGGATATCCGTTGGATCAAGGCCTTTGCCACCACGGTAAAGGACACCTATGGGAAACCGGTCAAGATGCTCGGGGTAAACTGGGATATTACCGAATTGCGCAATACCCAGTTGCAGTTACAACAGAGCGAAGCCTCCCTGAAAGGGGCCTTCGAGAATTCCCGCGTAGGGATGGCCCTGGTAGGGATGGACGGGCGGTTTATGGATGCAAACCCCAGCCTGTGCGATAGCCTTGGGTATTCCCGGGAAGGCTTGCTGGCCAAAACTTTCCAGGAGATCACCCACCCGGAAGATCTGGATGCAGACCTGGAAATGCTGGGCGAAGTCATGGAAGGGAAGCGGGAAACCTACCAGATCGAAAAACGCTACATCCATCGAAACGGAAATATAGTCTACGTCTACCTCACGGTTACCGGGGTTAAAGACATCCATGGGAAATTGTCGCATTTCATCTCACAGATTGTAGACATTACCTCCCGTACTGAGGCCGAGAACCGGCTGAAACACTTACTGGACCTGACGGGGAAACAAAATGAAAGCCTGGTAAACTTTGCACACATTGTGTCCCACAACCTCCGCAGCCATGCCACCAACCTCTCCATGCTCACCCAGTTGCTTATCAACGACAAAATTGAAGAGGGACAGAAAGAATATGCCCTGAATATGCTGCACAAGGCCGCAGACGGGCTGCACGAAACCATTGAACACCTGAATGAAGTGGTACAGGTAAAGGTGATCCGCAACGAGAACCTGAAGGCCCTTAACCTGTCCAAAATTGTGGAAAAGGTACTGGTAGACCTGAACACCCAAATCCGGCAGAGCCAGACCACTCTCCAAATGGAAATCCCTGCCGGCCTTAAAGTCAGGGGGGTATCCGCTTATGCGGAAAGCATCCTGCTGAACCTGATTTCGAATGCCCTTAAATACCGGCACCCGGACAAGGCCAATCGCATTGAGATCCGTGCCGTGGATACGGGGGAAACGGTAACGGTTACCATTGCCGACAACGGGCTGGGGATTGATATGGCCCGGCACCAAAGAAAGCTGTTCGGGATGTATAAAACCTTTCACAACAATAAAGATGCCAAGGGAATTGGCCTGTTTATCACCAAGAACCAGATCGAATCCATGGGCGGTAAAATACATGTAACCAGCATGGTTAACGAGGGCTCCACTTTTACGGTTGAATTTTTAAAATCCAAATGATGTCTGCAGCGTTTAAAGAAGTATGTATTATCGATGATGACCCGATCTACCAGTTCGGGATGAAGATCCTGATGAGTGAAGTGGATTTTTCCGAACAAATCCTGATTTATCAGGACGGGCAGGAGGCCATAGACGGGTTGCTTCAGAAACTGGGGCGGGGCGAGGCCCTGCCACCTGTCATTTTCCTGGACCTGAATATGCCTATCAAGGACGGCTGGGATTTCCTGGACGACTTTGTACAGATTCCCCACAACAACCGGGAAAAAGTGACCATTTACGTGATCAGTTCCTCCATTAATCCGGCAGACCGGGAACGGGCCCGCCAATACGAAGTGGTAGGGAATTACATCGTTAAACCCATTAGCAGCGAAAACCTGAAGGAAATTATTGCTGCACACGGATGAGGCCATGAGATATAATCCCCTGGGAAATCCCTGAATGAAGACCATTATCCTTATTGACGACGACGACCTGGGTGTCTATTTGAATTCCATGATCCTGAAAGAAGCTTTGGGCACCGTGGAAATCGTGCATTACCCCTCTGTGGAAGCGGCCCTGGAGTACTTTCTGGGCCCGGACTACTCCCACCCCAACCTCATCCTGCTGGACATAAACCTCCCGGCCATGGATGCCTGGGACTTTTTACAGGAATTGGAACAGCGCCAGGTGGCCATTGGGGAACTTCCGCTGGTTCTGCTCAGCTCCCATATCAGCCCCAGGGATGAAGAAAAGATTGCACAGTATGGAATGGAAGGAGCCGTCATGATTAAGCCCCTGCAGATGGAAATCCTGGCGGAATTGGGCATTTTACGTCATTGATCGGATTTTTGATGCCCTTTGCCGATTCTGATACCCATCGGTTCATGATTGGATTTTTTGTTATAAATTGTAGGATATACCTTACGTTATGAAGCTGCGTTCCACCTCCATCCCTTCCCCGGAAATCCTTGACCAGCTCCCCTCCCCCGTTGTGGTACTGGACAAAAACATGAAAATCCTTCAAGCCTCCAAGGCATGGCTGGGGCAATTTGAACTTAAACTGGAACAGATTGAGCACAAGCCGTTTTTCGATTTTTTTGACGACCGGGACGGGGACTGGCTTACCAAGTTCCAATACGCCCTGGACGGGTTACCGGGCATATCCCTGCTCGACAAAAAAACACTGGAAGGCGAGATACTGGTCTGGCAACTCTCCGCCCTTAAGGATGGGTACGGCACCATATCGGGCCTGATGGTACAGGCCGAAAAGCTGGATGATGCAGCCCAGACCAAGTTGGAAGAACAGCAAGCCCAGGACCTGATCATGGAAAACCAGAAGATGGTTAAAATCGGGAGCTGGGAATACCGCGTGGCCGAAGATACCCTGGAACTGACCCCAGCCCTGCAGGAACTCCTGGGCATTACCCGGGCTACACTTTCTCTCGAGGATTTCATCAAGCAACTCGACAAATCCCTGGAACATTCACGCATACACTACCTGATACAGGAGGGTATCCGCAATGGCAAGCCCTGGTCCGAAAAAATACGCGTGCAGCTGGAGGGGCGGGGCACTACCTTCCTGCAATCCATTGGCCGGCCCAAGTTCAAGGACGGGATGTGCTCCCGTATTATCGGCACCTTCCAGGAACAGTCCGAAGCCATTCCTTCCGGGAAGTTTGCCTGGTCGCCCATCAATAAGGTAGACTCCGACCTGCTTATGTGCCTTCCGGTTTCCCTCATGGTCCTGGAGCTGTCCAGCGGGCGGGTTACCCTGGCCAACGAAATGGTATGCCAGCTCTTGGGCATACCCGAGGAAGACCTCCTGGCCAAGCCTTTTTTTGATTTCATCCGCCTTTCGAACGAGCGCAAACGCAACCTGCTGGGGGAGCTGGAAACCCGCGGGCATTTTGACCTGAGCGAGGTATCTTTAAAGCTGGCCAGGAAGAAAGACCGGACCTTTAATCTGCAGGGGCAGACCTACACCGCCATTAACGGGGTGCAGCACCTGGTGCTTACCCTGCAGGAAAGCAATAAATCCCTGAAGCTGCAGGCCGACCTGGAAACCCGCAACAAAGAGCTGCACAACATCGTAAACTTTACCCACCTGATTTCCCACAACCTGAAAGGGCACGTCTCCAACCAGCAACTGTTGCTGCAGATTCTTACGCGGGAAAAGGACACGGAAAAGAAAAAGGTGCTGTTGAACTACCTGCAGACCTCCTGCGACAACCTCACCAAAACCATCAAAGATTTGCGGTATATGGTGAGTATAGAGGAAACCCAGCATAAAAAGGCGGCTCAGGTGGCCCTGGGGGACATTATCTACAATGCAGAGGCCAAGCTCTCCACCCTTACCCGCAGCGTTGGCGCCAAGATCGTCAATGAAATCCCGGACGACCTGGCCGTGCGGGGTAACCCCATTTACCTGGAAAACATCATGGTGTTTATGATACAGCTGGCCTGCGAAAACCGGCAGGAAGACAAACCCCTGGTCATTATTCTGGGCGCCGATAGGGACGACCTCCACACCTATATGACCATAGAAGACAACGGCAAAGGGTTTGAACCTAAAACAGTCTCCAAATGGATGGAACAACCCTATCAATCCCCGCTAAAATCGTCCAGGGTGGACGATGTGGGTCTGTTTTGGGTAAAGCACCAGATGGATTTAATGCAAGGCAGCATCCACTGCAAAAGCCAGAAAGGCCAGGGCACCACATTCACCCTGGGCTTTAAGCACCCGGCGTAAACCAGTTGCCTTTTTCAGATAGTGGCACGGTACGCTTGGGGCGTTGCCCCTACCTTTTTCTTGAAGAGGCGGGTAAAATGCTGGGGATATTTGAAGCCCAGTTCAAAGGCCACCTCGCTTACCGACTTTTCGGGGTCAAATATTTTTTCCTTGGCCACCTCAATGATTTTATCCTGGATAAACTCCTGGGCGCTTTGCCCGGTCTCCTTTTTTATCAGGTCGCCAAAGTAATTGGCAGAGAGGTTCAATTGCCCCGCAAAATACCCCACCGTAGGGGTTCCTATTTCCTGGGGTTGTTTCGAGTTCAGGTAGGCTTCCAGAGCAGTTGAAAACTGCTCAACCACCCCCTGATGCACATCTTCCCGGGTAATAAACTGCCGGTCGTAAAAGCGGTTGCAATAGTTCAGAAACAACTCGAGGTTGGAAACGATCAGCTTTTTGCTGTGGGGATCCACCCCCTGCTCCAGTTCGTAATCGATCTTGTCCAGGCAATCCAGTACAATGTGCCGTTCTTTCCGGGAAAGGTGCAGGGCCTCGCTCACTTCATAGGAGAAAAAATGGTACTGGTTCATCACCTGCCCCAGGTGGGTACCGCGCAATAGGTCCGGATGGAAGAGCAGCGCCTGCCCGGAAGGAATATAGGCATTCCCGTCATTCATAAGGGTAACCACCTGCCCCGGGCCGATAAAGACCAGGGTACCGTCCTGATAGTCGTAATTGCGCCGTCCGTATTTGATGGTGCAATGCTTCCCCTGCTTGAGGAAGACCGCGTAAAAGTTAAACCGCAGCGCTTCAATCCCCTCCTGGGACCTGCGGGTGAGGTCCTTCAGGTCCAGGGTGGTTACCAGGGGGTGCTTGGCGGAGGTGTAAAACCGTTCGCAGTAATCGTTTACGGTTTCCAGGTTGCATATCTTGCCCATACCGGTTTGATTTTGAATCAAATGTACTGATCCCGGCCCAGTAAACCCCTATGTATGCCAGACGACCGGTAAAAGTGGTAGGCATTGCCGTAATACAGGTTGGTTACGCAGCCAAAGTCCGGGTATCTTTGTATCAAACACCATCCTTTTATGAAACCCAACCCGAACCCATACCATTACTTCCTCCTGTTTCTGCTGTTACTCCTTACCTTTTCCCGGGTTCATGCCCAGGAAGAAAACCGCCGGTTCCTGGACGATTTCCGGGGCACGGCCAGCATAACCCACAACGGCATCTCCCTGGTACCCTCCTTTAGCCTGGGCGACCCGGCCCTGCTTTTCGATCTGAAATTCACCAAAGGCCGCCTGAGTTTTGAACCCGATATGCGGTTTGCCCTGGAGGGCAAGCCCTGGTCCTTCATATTCTGGTTCCGGTATAAGGCTATACAGAAAGAACGTTTCTCCCTGCGCGTGGGGGCGCACCCGGCCCTGAACTTCCGGACCGTGGAGATTCTCCGCGACGGACAACCGGAAGAACTGTTGGAAGCCCGAAGGTATCTGGCGGCGGAACTGGCCCCCAATTACAGGCTGACGGACAAGATTAGCGTAGGCGCTTACTACCTTCTGGGAAAAGGCTTTGACCAGGGGGTAAAGACCACCCATTTCATAGTTTTGAATTCGGCCTTTTCCAGACTGTACCTGGCAGAAAAGGTGCATATGAATATCTCGCCCCAGCTCTATTACCTGCAGATGGACCAGGCCAGGGGCGTCTATACCGTTGGAATGGTTTCCCTGGTTCGGGACGGCTTCCCCCTCTCCCTTTCGGCCATTTTCAACAAGGCCATCGACACGGAAATCCAGCCGGAAAAGGATTTTATCTGGAACGTTTCCCTGGTGTACAGTTTTCCGAACCCGGGCCGATCCAAAGGTACGCGTATCCAACGATGACCCCATAAGGCCTTCTTCCCGGCCACCCAATTTAAATCCGTTCTTTTTCTTAAAACACTTATCTTCAAGAGCATATTCGAAATCATGGCACAATTCACCCTTAACATCAACGGAAGCAGCCACACGGTAGAGGCAGATCCCTCTACCCCGCTGCTATGGGTCCTGAGGGACCACCTGAACCTGGTCGGCACCAAATATGGATGCGGTATTGCCCAATGCGGGTCCTGTACCGTGCACCTGGGGGACGTGGC
The DNA here is from genome assembly GCF_029537735.1 of Robiginitalea aestuariiviva. GTDB lineage: Bacteria > Bacteroidota > Bacteroidia > Flavobacteriales > Flavobacteriaceae > Robiginitalea > Robiginitalea aestuariiviva. Next base: position 539,377 of record NZ_JARPUQ010000001.1, read on the forward strand.
CACGCGTTCTTGTATGTTGCCGGTAGCCTCGGTCGGCAATCAGGAAGTCACCACCATTGAGGGCCTTTCCGAGGCCGGAGACCACCCGGTTCAGGAAGCCTGGCTGGAGGAAGACGTACCCCAGTGCGGATACTGCCAGGCAGGGCAGATCATGACGGCTGCTGCCCTGCTCAAGCAAAACCCCAACCCGTCGGATGCCGAAATCGAAATGGCCATGAATGGCAATATCTGCCGCTGCGGCACCTATGTGCGAATCAAAAAGGCCATTCGCCGCGCGGCCGATGCGAATGCCTGAACCTTATTTGCTGACATAAAAACCCCGGACAGATGACCCGAATAAAAACGACCCTGGGAAGGCGCGCCTTCATCAAAAACACCAGCCTGGCCGGTGGCGGCCTGGTCCTGGGATTCAGCTGGCTGAATGCCTGCAAACCCGAACAGGCCAAAACCATGGCCGTCCTCGAAATGCCCGAGGAATGGTTCGAGATTAACGCCTACCTGAAAATTGGGGATAATGGCCTGGCCACCATCTTTTCGCCCAACCCGGAATTCGGGCAGAATGTGATCACCTCCATGCCCATGATAGTGGCCGAGGAACTGGGTATAGCCTGGGAAAAGGTACTGGTGGAACAAGCGCCCTTCCATGTGGAAAACTACGGCCGCCAATTTACTGGTGGCAGCCAGGGCATCCGCCGCGCCTGGGAAGGCCTGCGCATGGCGGGAGCCTCTGCCCGGCATATGCTGCGGCAGGCAGCCGCCAACGCCTGGGCGGTGTCCATGGATGAAATCACCACCCAAGGTGGCATGCTGCACCACGCGGGCAGCGGCAAATCTGCCCATTATGGTGAGATGGCCGCAGCAGCAGCCCAACTGGAAGTACCTGAAGAAATTGAATTGAAAACCCCGGCGGATTTCAATATTATCGGCCATTCCAAAAAGAACGTGAGAGGTCACGACATCGTAACGGGCAAACCCATATTTGGCGTGGATTATACCCGAGAGGGCATGCTCATTGCCATGCCGGTATTCCCGCCGGCGTTCGGGATGACCTTTAAATCCATGGATGCCGAAGCCGTGAAAGCCATGCCCGGCATTCGCGATGTCTTTACCATTGAGACGCTGGAACCGGACTACCAGCGCAGTATGTTCGATACCACCACTTTTGAGCAACCCATTATCATTGTGGGGGAAACCACCTGGGCGGTGATGCAGGCCAAAAAAGCCCTGCACGCCCAATGGGAACCCTTTGAAGCCCGCACTCATACCGTAGCCGGCTGGGGCGGGGCCCAGGAAGTAACCATCCCGGCCGGGCTGGAAAACACCCGGACCCACCGGGAACAAATGGAAGCCATGGATGCCAAACCCGGCAAGGTTGCCCGGAAAGACGGAGACCCGGAAACGGCTTTTAAAAACGCCGCCAAGGTAGTGGAACGCACCTATTCCTGTCCCTTTCTGGCGCACAATTGCATGGAGCCCATGAATTTCTTTGCCCATGTAACGGAAGAAAAGGCCGAACTGGCCGGCCCGCTCCAGGCCCCCGAATTTATAGAAAACACCCTGGCCGCCCGTCTGGGGATGCCCAAAGAAAATATAGACATTCACATGACCCGTATGGGAGGCGGGTTCGGACGGCGGGCCTACAGCACCCATGCCGTAGAGGCCGCCCTGGTTTCAAGGAAAATGAACGCCCCGGTCCGGCTCATGTACAGCCGGGAGGACGATATGGGCTTCGGTATTTACCGGCCATCCTACTTTGCCCGGTTTAAAGCGGCCCTGGATGCGGACAACAATCTGGTGGGATATACCGTGAAGGCCGGGGGCATCCCGGAATCCCCCCTCTTTGCCAACCGCTTCCCGGCAGGAGCCGTAGACCATTATCTGGCCGAGGAATGGGACATCCCCTCCAACATCACCATTGGTGCCTTCCGGGCGCCCCGCTCCAATTTCATGGCCGGGGCGGAGCAGTCTTTCCTGGACGAAGTGGCCGAAACCGCGGGCAAGGACCCGATCGCCTTCCGTCTGGAATTACTGGAAAAGGCCAAAACCCAACCCGTTGGCGAAACCAACGATTACGATCCGGAGCGGTACGCTGGTGTACTGGAGCTGGTGCGTGAAAAATCCGGCTGGGACACCCTCCAAAACAAAGGCAACCGGGGCGTTTCGGCCTATTTCTGCCACAACAGCTACGCCGCCCACGTGCTGGAGCTTTCCATGGAAAATGGGAAACCCCGGGTAGAAAAAGTAACCTGTGCCTTGGATTGTGGGATCGTTATTAACCCGGACGCCGCCGTCAACATGGCCGAAGGGGCCATTGTAGACGGGGTAGGCAACACCATGTTCGGCGAAATGACCTTTACCGACGGCCGGCCGGATAAGCGGAATTTTGATACCTATCGTATGATCCGCATGACCGAAGCACCCCGGGATATCCAGGTGCATTTTGTGCAAAACGAAATTGCCCCCACAGGGCTTGGTGAACCGCCCTTCCCGCCCATTTTCGGGGCATTTGCCAATGCGCTTTATAAAGCCACCGGGCAGCGGCAGTACCACCAGCCCTTTGTCACTGAAAGACCCTTAAAGACTTGATTATGAAGCATCTCGAGGTTTCCGAAAGCCGGCGGCAGTTCCTTAAGGCCTCCAGCCTGGCCGGGGGCGGGCTACTGCTCTCCTTCAATTGGCTGGCCTCGTGCCGGTTTTCCGCAGAGGAAATGGGTGAAATGCCCAAGGAATGGTCCGAACTGAACGGATTCCTCAAAATTGCGGACAATGGGCAGGTGACCATTATGTCGCCCAACCCCGAAGGCGGGCAGAATGTAAAAACCTCCATGCCCATGATCGTTGCCGACGAACTGGATGTGGACTGGAAAAGCGTCCGTGTGGAACAGGCCCCCCTTAACCTGGATGCCTTTTCCTTCCAATGGCTGGGGGGTAGCCAGGCCATTCGCCGCGGCTGGCCCGGCCTCCGCCAAGCCGGGGCCTCCGCCCGCCTGATGTTGCGCACCGCAGCTGCACAGGCCTGGGAGGTAGACCCCGTTGAGGTCACCACCCGCAGTGGAGTCCTGGAACACCAGCCCAGCGGCCGGTCTGCCGGATATGGCGCATTTGCCGCAGCCGCTGCACTGCTACCCGTGCCGGAGGAGGTCCCGCTGAAGGAGCCCGGGGATTTTCATATTATCGGGAGTTCCCGTAAAAATGTAGATGGGCCGGAAATCGTAACCGGGAAACCGCTTTTTGGCTCAGACATCTCCGAGGAAGGCATGCTGATTGCCATGATTGTGCACCCAACCGCCTTTGGCCTGAAAATTAAAAGCGTGGACGACTCCCAGGCGCGGAACATGCCGGGCATCCGGGATATTTTCACCATTCAAATTTTGGACGAGGCCTACCAGAAAGAGTATTTCGACACCCTCACTTTTAATGAAGTGGTGGCCATTGTGGGGGATTCCACCTGGCAGGTGATGCAGGCTAAAAAGGCCCTGCGAATTACGTGCGAACCTATAGCAACCCGGGAAGAAACCCGGCTGCGTTTTGGCCAGCCGTATCCTTTTGTAACCCCTTCCGGCCTGGAATCCTCGGCCGGGCACGAAAGGCAGATGGAGGAAATGGCGGTCCGCCCGGGTGCCATCCGCCGTAAGGACGGAGACCCTGAAGCTGCCTTCCGGCGTGCCGCCCGGATTGTGGAACGGTCCTATACCGGCCCGTTTCTGGCACATAATTGCATGGAGCCGATGACCTTTTTTGCCGATGTCTCCCCTACGCATGCCCGGCTGAAAGGCCCCCTGCAGAAACCGGAACTCACGGAAAAGGCCCTTTCCGCCCGCCTGGGGATGCCTTTGGAGCAGATCGATTTTGAAATGACCCGCCTGGGTGGCGGGTACGGCCGCCGATCCTATGCGCATTGGGCTATAGAAGCCGCCTTGATTTCGCAGCACATGGGAGCGCCCGTTAAACTGACTTATAGCCGGGAAGACGACATGACTGCCGGTATCTACCGGCCAGCCTACCATGTACGGTTCCGCGCCGGTCTGGATGCGGAGAATAACCTGATTGCCTTCCATGTAAAAGCCGGGGGCATCCCGGAAAGCCCCCTGGCCGCCAATCGTTTTCCGGCCGGGGCCGTGCCCCACTACCTGGCCGAGGAATGGACCCTGGACACCAACCTGACGGTAGGGTCGTTCCGCGCCCCCCGTTCCAACTTTATGGCCGCCTCAGAGCAGTCCTTCCTGGATGAGGTGGCCGAAGCCGCAGGAAAAGACCCCATCGAATTCCGTCTGGAACTATTGGAGCAGGCACTAACCAACCCCGTAGGCGAAACCAACGACTACGATGCAGCCCGGTACGCCGGCGTCCTGGAACTGGTGCGTGAAAAATCGGGGTGGGCCAATCCACCCGATGGCTTGTACCGGGGCGTATCGGCTTATTTCTGCCATAACTCCTACGCCGCCCAGGTCCTGGATCTGGTGATGGAAGATGGGAAGCCCCGGGTACAAAACGTAACCTGTGCCCTGGACTGCGGCATCGTCATTAATCCGGACGCCGCCCGCAACCTGACCGAGGGCGGGATCGTAGACGGAATTGGCAATGCCCTCTTTGCCGAACTCCCCTTTGTGGATGGGGTGGCCCAGAAGGACAACTTCGACCGCTACCGCATGATCCGCATGGCGGAAGCACCTAAAGCCATAGACGTCCATTTTGTGGAAAACGGGATGGATCCGACCGGGTTGGGAGAACCCATGTTCCCCCCCGTATTTGCAGCTTTGGCCAATGCCCTGTACCAGGCTACCGGCCGCAGGCATTACCGCCAGCCTTTCCTGGGCTAAAGCTCCCGGGCAATTGGAACCAACCCCCTGATGCACAGCTGGCACCGGCCGGCAAGCGTTTCTATTTAAAACGATTCTTAGGGGTATATTCTTTACTTTCAGGGCAAGAATCCGAATTATGGCACAATTTACCCTGAACATCAATGGCACATCGCGGGAGGTGGACGTAGACCCCACCACCCCGCTGCTCTGGGTCCTGAGGGACCACCTGAACCTTGTTGGCACCAAGTACGGATGCGGCATTGCCCAATGCGGGGCGTGTACCGTACATGTTGGCGATGTGGCCACACGCTCCTGTATGTTGCCCGTTTCCTCGGTAGGCAACCAGAACGTCACCACTATAGAAGGCCTTTCTGAAACGGGAGACCACCCGGTGCAACAAGCCTGGCTGGAAGCAGACGTACCCCAGTGTGGGTACTGCCAGGCCGGGCAAATCATGACCGCTACGGCCCTGCTCAAGCAAAACCCGAATCCCTCGGACGCAGAAATCGAAATGGCCATGAATGGCAACATTTGTCGCTGCGGCACCTATGTGCGCATCAAGGAAGCCATTAAGAACGCGGCATCCCAATCCTGAACCTTAATATCCCTGAAACATGACACTGGTCAAAACACAATACAACCGCCGTTCATTCCTAAAGGTTTCCACTGCTGCTGGCGGGGGTATGCTGATCGGATTTAACTGGCTCATGAGCTGCACCCGGTCCGATGAAAAACCGGCTGTTGCCATCCCGAACGAATGGTTCGAAATTAACGGCTATATCAAAATAGGGGATACCGGGATGGTAACCCTCTATAACCCCAATCCCGAAATTGGCCAGAACGTAATGACCTCCATGCCCATGATTGTAGCGGAAGAACTGGATGTGCCGTGGGATCATGTCATTGTGGAACAGGGCATGCTGGATTCGGATGCCTTTAAAAACCCGCAGTTTGCCGGGGGAAGCCTTTCGATAATGCTGGGGTGGGAGCCCTTGCGTATGGCCGGGGCCACCGGCAAGCGAATGCTGCTGGAAGCGGCTGCAAAGGAATGGGGCGTTAGCGTTTCTGATCTTACGGCCAGCCAGGGCATCATCAAAGAAACCCAGGGCACCCGGCAAATCGGATATGGGGAAATTGCCTCCAAGGCCGTGGGCATGGAGATTCCGGAGGAAGTAGCCCTGAAGGACCCCAAGGATTTTACCCTGATCGGAACGCCGCAAAAAAATGTGGTAGGGACGGAGATTGTAACCGGGAAACCCCTCTTTGGGCTGGATTACCAGCGCGAAGGCATGAAACTGGCCATGATTGTACAACCACCTGCCTTTGGGCTGACTCCTACCGGGTTTAACCGGGACGAAATCCTGGCCATGGCCGGGGTGCAGGATGCGTTTATGATCGACACGGGCCTGGAAAGCGAACTCTTCGGCAATGTGAATGCCTTTCCCAAATGCATTGCCCTGGTGGGGGATACCACCTGGGAACTCATGCAGGCCAAAAAGGCCGTGCGGGCAACCTATGAAACCACCGGCGCATTGGAGGATTCCAGTATGCACGACCGTAGGTTGCAAGAGGCCCTGGCCGCCGGGGAACCCAGGGATACCCGCCGGGATGGCGATCCGGAAGCCGCCTTTGCCGGGGCGTCGAAAATCATCGAACGGACCTATACCTCTCCCTTCCAGGCCCACAACACCCTGGAGCCGATGAACTTCTTTGCACATGTAACAGAGGGTCAGGCCGAACTCTTTGGGCCAACCCAGACCCCGAATGCCTTACGCGATCTGGCAGCCTTATTGCTGGAAATGGACAAAGAGCAAATCAGCGTGGGCATGACGCGCATGGGAGGGGGCTTCGGCCGCAGGCTGTATACGCATTTTGGCCTGAGGGCCGCCGCCATTTCCAAACAGGCCGGTGTTCCCATTAAACTGATTTATACCCGCGAAGACGATATGACCAACGGCGTGTACCGACCGGCCTATCGCTCCACCTACAAAGCCGGGCTGGACGCGGACAACAATCTGGTTGCCTTTTCGGTTCGGGGTACCGGCCTGCCCGAAGGCGCCATTTTCCCGAACCGTTTTCCCGCCGGGGCCGTAGATCATTATCTGGCGGAAAACATCATGTCCGAAACTAATATTTCCACCGGCGCCTGGCGGGCGCCGCGTTCACATTTCACTGCCGGGGCGGAGCAGTCCTTCCTGGACGAAGTCGCAGAGGCCGCGGGGAAAGACCCCATTGACTTTCGCCTGGAACTGCTCTCTCGCGCTGCATCGGACCGGGTTGGTGAGCAGTTCGAATACGACGCCGAGCGCTATGCCGGAGTCCTGAAACTGGTCAGGGAAAAATCTGGCTGGGGCACCCAGACGCCCGGGATTTACCGGGGGGTGGCCGCGTACTTCTGCCACAACAGCTATGTGGCTGAAGTCTTTGACCTGGCCATGGAAGACGGGCAGCCCAAGGTGAAAAAAGTCTGGTGTGCGGTAGACTGCGGGATTGTAATCAACCCGGAAGGTGCGGTCAATATGATCCAGGGGGGCGTGGTAGATGGCATAGGCCATGCCATGTATAGTGAGCTCACCTTTGAGAACGGGGCACCCCAACAACAGAATTTTGACCGTTACCAACTGATCCGCCACCTGCAGGCACCGGAGGCCATCGAGGTCTTCTTTGTGGAAAGCGACGTGGCGCCCACAGGCCTGGGCGAACCCGGATTACCGCCCGCCGTGGGAGCCATGGCCAGTGCCCTTTACAAGGCTACCGGGAATCGGGTATACCATGTGCCGTTTGCCACGGACAAACCACCCCTGGTGGGATAGGCCTGCAAGGCCACAAAGCACTAAAAAAGGCAGCTGGTGCTGCCTTTTTATATTTGTACGCATAACCCCGTGTCGGTTGCGTTAATCTTCCGGGCATTAACCCTATCCCCGGTCCTTTAACTGGTCCGGCTTGCGGACCATTTTGGCCCGGTGCTCAGCAGTCAGCTTACGGATGGCTTCCAATACCTCCGGGTGGGCTTCCGCAATGTTGAAGCGTTCCGAAGGATCCTCTTCCACGTTAAAGAGCAGGGGTATTCCATGTTCCTCCCGCGTATCCCTACGATATCCCGCCTCGGTAATAAAGTGGGCCTTAAAGGGGCCCAGGCGCACAGCATACAGCTCACTTCCGCGGTAATAGAACATGGTATTCCGGGCACTTTTCCCGTTGCCGGCCAGTACCGGAGTCAGGTCTACTCCATCCAGGATGCGGTCCTGGGGCAAGGGCACCCCGGCCATGGCGCTAAAAGTAGGCAGCAGGTCCATGGTACTGCCCATCTCCATCACCACGCCCGGGCGAACATAGGCCGGGCCCCAGAATATGGTAGGTTCCCGCATCCCCCCTTCCCAGGTGGTCCCTTTGCCCTCCCGCAACATTCCCGCGGTACCCCCGGAAATTTCGGTAGGCAGCCAGGGGCCGTTATCCGAGGTAAAGACCACAATGGTGTTCTGATCCAGGCCTTCTTCCCGAAGCATTTCGAGCAAAAGCCCCATGCCGTGGTCAATTTCCTCCACTACGTCTCCGTACAGGCCCCTGCGGCTGCTGCCCAGAAAGTCTTCCGAAGCAAAGAGGGGCACATGCGGAAGGTTGTGTGCCAGGTACATGAAAAACGGGCCCTCCTTATGGTCACGGACCCACCGGATGGCCTCCTCGGTATAACGGCGGGTGAGGGTGCGCTGGTCTGCGGGCCGTTCCACCACTTCGGTGTCCCGGATCAGGGGGACATTGAAATCTGCAGGGGTCAGGTTTTTATATTCCCTGGTCCAGAGTTCCCAATAGCCGCTAGCAGCCGTCAGCTTGCGGGTCAGATCCATGTCGTTGGAATAGGGGATCCCGAAATAATCGTCAAAACCATGGTTCACCGGCAGGTACTCCGGTTGGTGCCCCAGGTGCCACTTACCCACCATGCCGGTAGCATATCCGGCGGCCTTCAGTTGTTCGGCCAGGGTCACCTCCGAGGCCGGCAGGCCGCCGTGGGAATCCGGGAAAAGCACCCGGTTCACGGACGAGGCCATCCCACTGCGGATAGGCAGGCGGCCTGTCATCAGCCCGGCCCTGCTGGGCGTACACACACTGGCTGCAGCATAGAACTGGGTCCATTTCTGCCCCTCAAGGGCCATGCGGTCCAGGTTGGGGGTCCGGATGGTCGGATGGCCAAATACCCCCAGGTCTCCGTATCCCAGGTCGTCTGCAAAGACTACAATCACATTGGGAGGGCGGGTAGCCGGGGCTTCCTGGGCATAACCGACAGGACCGGCCAACAGGGCCGCCAGAAATAAGATAAAGGGGATCGATGGAACCGAAAAAGCGGGCTGTACGGGCATGGGCTGGTGGTTTTGCAAGGTGCTGGGGCCGGGATAAGCGTAATGTACACACAATTCCTTACATTTAAACGAAAACCACCTAACCCCAGCCTATGCGCCCGTTCCGCCTTTCCCTGCTTGGTTTCGCCTTTATGCTGGCCCTCCCGCTACCTCTGCTGGCCGGGAACCCGGGGCCGAAGCCCGCGAAAAAACAAAGAAACGTCATCTTTATCCTAACGGACGACCACCGCTACGACTATATGGGGTTTACCGGGAAAGTCCCCTGGCTGGAGACGCCGAATATGGACCGCCTGGCAGCCGAAGGCGCCTACCTGCCCAACACCTTTGTGACCACCTCCCTTTGTTCCCCAAGCCGGGCCTCCATCCTCACCGGGATGTACTCCCATACCCATACCATTGTGGACAACCAGGCCCCCAACCCGGGCAACCTTACCTATTTTCCGCAGTACCTGCAGAAAGCGGGGTACCAGACCGCCTTCCTCGGGAAATGGCATATGGGCAGCCATACGGATGAACCCCGCCCGGGGTTTGACCATTGGGAGAGCTTTTTTGGGCAGGGGGTGTATTATAACCCCACCCTGAACATTAACGGAGAACGCATACAGTATGGGGATTCCACCTATATCACCGACCTGCTTACCGAACATGCCATAGATTGGCTTAAGGAGCGGGACCGGAAAAAACCATTTTTTCTATACCTCTCCCACAAGGCCGTACATGCCGAATTCCAGCCTGCACGCCGTCATAAAGGGAAGTACGCCGGGAAAAAAATCGCCCTGCCCCCTACCTACGACCAGACTAAAACCGGGGAATGGCGCAAACTGAAATGGCCCAAATGGGTAGCCGAACAGCGCGTGAGCTGGCATGGCGTGGACTATATGTACCACAGCAATACCGATATGCAGGAGCTGGTACAGGCCTATTGTGAGACCCTGCTGGGGGTAGATGAGAGCATTGGGTCGGTTATGGCGTATCTGGAAGCCGAAGGCCTGGACCAGGAAACCCTGGTTATCTACATGGGCGATAACGGCTTCAGCTGGGGCGAGCACGGGCTAATCGACAAGCGCCACTTTTATGAGGAATCCGTAAAGGTTCCCCTGCTGGTGCGCTGTCCGGAACTCTTCTCTGGGGGGCAGACCCCCCAGGCCATGGTGCAGAACATCGACATTGGTCCAACCATCCTTGCCGAGGCCGGGGTAAAACAGCCCTCAGATATGCCGGGAGTTTCGTTTATCCCCATCCTGACCGGGGAGAAGCCTGAGGGCAACCGGGATAAGATATTCTATGAGTATTATTGGGAAAACGACTTCCCGATGACCCCCACCGTTTTTGGGATGCGGACGGATAAATACAAGTATATCCGCTACAACGGGGTTTGGGATCAGAACGAGCTCTACGACCTGGAAAACGACCCCCATGAGATGTACAACCTGATAGCCCACCCGAAGCAGCAGGAGGTGGCCAGGCAAATGCTGGACTCCCTGTACACCTGGCTGGAAAGCACTGGGGGCATGCAGATCCCGCTCAAACGAACCGGAAGGCCACGGTTTGGGGATTTCAGGCACAAAGGGGAGTACTAACTTGCGCTTTCGGACCAAAAGCAAGGGGTTTCCTACATTTTTTAGTAAAAATTGAAGCTTTTCATGCATACAGGCGATGATTTTGCCCGTTTGGTGTGGGCTGTTACCCGAAACTTATTAAATTGGAGGGAACGTGGCCAGGGTGCCGCTCCCCCATCATCTTGCCAGCAACGCCGGAGGTGCCCTGCGCCAACGGAGTACGGACGTTTTAGTTACCGGTACGCAATGAAAACAACGGGAAGCCAACCCCATACCAAATCCTTCAAAGACTCATGAACGAGGCCACGTTGCAACGCATTATCAAGCGGATCAATGAGGGCCAGTGCCTGGTGATCCTCGGGCCGCAATTATTGAGTCCGGATGGCACCGGCATCCATACCCTGCTGAACCAGCACCTGACCGAAACCCTGGGTAGCAAGGTGCGTTGCTACGACGACCAGGAATTCATCAGCTTCGATGCCAAAACCCGGGAATTGCTCATAGAAGATGAGGTCTCGGACTTCTTCGAGGGCCTGCAGGCCAACGACCTGTACCGCAAGATCGCGGACATCCCCTTTCCCCTGATCATCAATACTGCCCCGGATGTGACCCTGAATCAGATCCTGAAGGAAAAGGGCATAGGGTTCGACTACGACTTTTACCATAAGGGAAGGGCCCCCAAGGAACCAGCCAAAACCCAGGCCCGTTACCTCTACAACATTTTTGGCGACCACCGGGAACTGGATTCCATGATCCTCACCTACCGGGACCTCTACGAATACCTCCACAGCATTATGGGAGACAACGGCCTGAAGATCAAAAGCCTGCTTCGGGAATCCAAAACCGTCCTCTTTTTCGGCTTCAGTTTCGACAAATGGTATTTCCAGCTGCTGCTCTGGCTGATGCAGATTGAAGACAAGCTGCTGAATTCCCACGACATCAACCAGGAGAGTATCAAACACCTCTACCACGAAGAATTCGATGTGGAATTTTTCGAGAACAGCACCGCGGCCGAGATTATAGACGCCCTGCACAAGGCCCTGGAAGCAGGGCAGATCCAGGAGCCCGAAGCCCAGAAAGTGGCACCGACTGAAATCTACATTTCCTATGCCTGGAAAGGCGCCAGCGAGGAAATGGCCAACCTGATCGAAACCACCCTGCAGGCCAATGAAATCCACTTGGTACGGGACAAGAACGACCTCGGCTATAAAGGCGGGATCACAGAATTCATGAACCGGATTGGGCAGGCCAAGGGAGTAGTGGTGATTGTGAGCGACAAGTACCTCAAATCCGGGTACTGCATGTACGAACTCTCCGAGATTTACCGGCATGCAGACTTCGAGGGCCGCATTTTTCCCATCGTGCTGGAGGATGCCATGATCTTCGATGTAAACAAGCGCCTGGAATACAAACAGGAATGGAAACAGAAGCTGGATGCCCTGGATGAGGAAATCAAACGTTCCGGGGCTGAGGCCCTGCAGACCATAGGGGCCGAGTACGAGAAATTCAAGCGCATCTACGACGATTTTGACCGCATCATCAACAAGGTGTCCGATATGAATGTACTGACCCCGGACATCCATAAAAGCACCCATTTCGAAGACCTGATCAAAGCCATCCGGCAAAACACCTAAAACCCGCGAACCGCAACCACCTTGGAAAAGCAATTCAGATATCCCGGCGCCCGCCCCTTCTCCGCAAAGGACGGCAACCTGTTTTTCGGACGGGAACAGGATATCCGTGCGCTTGCCAACCGGATTGCCCTGGAACCCCTGGTGGTGCTTTTCGGAAAATCGGGCTATGGAAAAACCTCCCTGCTGCAGGCCGGGGTATTGCCCATACTGCGGGAACGGGAGAACCACCGAACCATTGAACTGGACCTCAAGGAACCCGAAGCCCACCCCATAGACCTGGTGATCCACCAATTGCAGGAGCATCTGGGCGGGGCCCCATACCTGGGCGATCGGCTGAATATTGCGGCCGAGCTCCCTGACGACCTGGTGGCCGTACTTTGGTGCACCCTGAAATCCATACAACTGGCGCACCCGGAACATACGTGGAACACCCTGGTCTTTGACCACTTCGAAGACCTTTTCAACAGTCACCAGCCCCATGTGGAATCCCTGGGCCGGGCCCTGTCCGAAATGCTGCAAAAACAGCCCCCGAAGCCCATCCGGCGGATCATCAAAACCCATATGAAATCCGGGGCGGACAGCTTTAGCGAAGCCGAACTGGAGGCCTGGTTTGCCCCCCTGAACCTGAAAGTGGTCCTCTCGGTCCGCCATGACCACCTGGGGTCCCTGGACGGGCTGAAACCCTATATCCCCTATATCTTCAGGCACACTTACGAACTCAAGCCCCTGAGCAGTTTGCAGGCCCTGGAGGCCCTGGAACGCCCGGCGGCCCTGGAAGGGGACTTTGCTTCGCCTGCATTCACCTATCAGCCCAAAGCCCTTGAAAAAATTGTCAGCAGCCTGAGGGACAAACGCACCCAGCGCATCGAGACCTTCCAGCTGCAACTCATTGCCCAGCATGCGGAAGAGGCCATGATGGCCCAGGCCGCGGCCAACCCACAGGCGAAAGCCTTCACCCTTTCCGCCAAAGACCTGGGCAATCCGGATGAAATCTTTGAAAACCACTACGAGGAAATTATTCTGGGGCTGCCCCGCAAAAACCGGGGCAAGGCGCGCAGCCTGGTTGAGAAACGACTGATTCTGAACGGGAATCGCATTCCCCTGCCGGAGCAGATGATTACGGAACAATACCACATCCCCCTGGGGCTGGTTAACACCCTGGTAGAGCGACGCCTGGTGCGGTCCCAGCTCAATTCGGTGGGCACCACCAGCTATGAGCTCAGCCACGACACCCTGGTGCCTCCCATCCTGAAAACAGCTCGGCGCCACCGGCAGAAAGTCCTCTGGAGGCGGCTGCGCATTGCCGGGTTACTACTGTTGCTGGCCATTATCGGGTTCGCTTCCTGGGGCACCTACCAGATGTCCCGGGCAGACGACCTTGCCAAAGATGTAGACAGCCTTCGCCAGGCACTGGACCAATACAAGGACAGCATACGGGTGGTGGAAGTGCCCGGAGAGGTAGAGGTCATTGACCGATTAAATATTGAAATCCAGCAACAGCGGGATACGCTGGACAGCCTGCGCAACCGGCTTGCCGAGGCGGCAACGCCCACCACGGGCATTGGGCCGGTTATCGGAACAGACCCTCCGGATACGGAGGTAATCACAGGCCCCGTTGGCCCGCCTATAGACGACCGCATTTTGGTGAGGCTCCCTGCCCAGGTGCATTCGGAATGGATCGAAAAACTGGACCGGCTAAGGACCAAGCTCAGCGCAGACCCGGATGCGGAGTACCGCAGCATTGACGGTTTTTCGGGAAGTTCAGACACCCGCCCACCGGAGGGCTGGGACCTGGACCCCGAGGCCACCCACCTGTTGGCCATCCGGGTAAAAACGGGAAGGCGGGTCTTTGACGCCCGCAACCCCAAAGCCTTCTTTGTCTTGCTCGCCCAGGGCAAGGCCTATAAATTCCTGGGGGGCACGGGCTTTTATCAGACCGAAGGCGACCTGGCCTTTTTGCCCAAAGGGCAGCACCGCATGAAACTGGGCACGCCCAGGGCAGACCGGGTTCTGGTGCCCTATTCGGAAGGAGTACTGCTGATCCGGGATATGGACCGCAATGGCGAGCTCTCCGAAACCGATGCCCGCAATGGCCTGGTTAGAAACCCGGTATCGGACCTTTCCATCCGCTGGTTTACCGGCGGCAACGCCATAGATAAAGCAGGAGAACAACTGATTTTTAACCAGTACTACATCAATTCGGACGACCGCATCCGGGCTCTGGCAGGTGGGTCGCAAGGCGCTTATGACCGGTTTGTCGGGATCCTTTGGGGGCAGCCCCAGGGCCGCCCCATCTATTACACCGTCCTGGACCTGGATGAATTCGATTCGGTAGACCGGCAGGAAATAACCCGCGATATTGACCGCCTCACCACAGGTTCCCGCTAATTCCCAATTGCTTTCAAAAAACAAAGCGACACCCAACGGGTGCCGCCTTGCACAAATCAACAACCAAACGACTCCCTAGGAAGCAGGGAGTATTACCGTATCTACCACATGGATTACGCCATTGGACTGGTTTACATCCGCAATGCGCACAGTGGAAGTGTTGCCGGAGGCATCCCGCACCACCAGGCTTTTGCCCTGCTGCATCACGCTGAGGCTGCCGCCCTGGGCTGTGGTAAGGGTGGCCTTACCCCCTCCTTTACGGACCAATTCCATAAGGGCTGTGGCGGAATAACGCCCCGGGACCACATGATAGGTCAGCACGGCCTGTAATTTGGCCTTATTCTCCGGAGCCAGCAGCATGGGAATAGTTCCCTCGGGCAACTTATCAAAAGCTGCATTGGTAGGGGCAAAGACCGTGAAAGGGCCCTCGCTTTGGAGGGTGGGCACCAGGTCTGCCGCCTTTACGGCAGCCACCAGGGTGGTGTGATCTTTGGATTCCACGGCATTGGCAACAATATCCTTGGTGGGGTACATGGGGGCACCACCCACCATTTTTACCTGGGCCGAAGCCAGATGGCCGGCAAACAGCAGGCCGAAAAGCATAAAACAGGTACTCTTTACTTGTGGTTTAAAGGAAAACATAGGTTTTTGTTTTAGGATTACATCCTTACCTACGCAGCTTTCCGGTACGGGTTTGGTTTCCGGTCAAAAAAAAAATTTCCGACAAAGGGTGCGCATAGCCACCCCCTTTCCGTTTTGGGAGTAAACACCTAACACCAATCAAGGAAAGAAGTCAGTGTCCAGATTTAAGAATATGGAATCCTGCCGCCTGGGGCTGGATACCGGATAGGTGAATTGCCTCGGATTAGATATCGACGTCGATGCCGGCTGCGGAAAATACCCTGTAGATAAACTGGATCTCCTTTTCGTCCACATCCCCATCTGCATTGGCGGCCTCGTTCATCAGGCGGGCCAGGGCTTGCTTCTGGGCGTCCGGCATGGCGCGCAAGACCCCAAGCGCCTCCCCGGGTTCGGCCTTGCGGGCCTCCAGGATAAGTTCCGGCTTAAAATCCAGGGCGTCTGCCAGGCGGTCCATAAACCGCACTTCACCCCTTTTGATCTGATTATCCATTTGAATGACCTCGTCGATAGCTTTGAGGACGGCCAATTTTTCCAGGAGATTGAATTGCATAAATAGAAGACTAAGGTTAAGGCAGGCGCAAGCAGGGCCTGCGCCGGACACGAAGATAGAACTTTCCCCGCTACCGGAGAAGCCATAAAGGCAACCCTGCCGGACTGCAATGCGTTTCCAGGGTATCCTTTGGGCGAAAAAACCTAGAGGCGCTCCGTTTCGATGCCCACCCGCTCAAAAATATTCGCAATCAGCTGCAGCTCCCTGTCGGAGACCCGGCCATCAGAACTGGCTGCTTCCTGCAGCATAACCCCCAGGGCGTATTTTTTACTTTCCGGCATGGCCTTAAGGGTGGTATAGGCCTTCTCATGATCCAAATCCCGGGCTTGCTTCAGGAGGTTGAGATCAAATTGCAGGACCGCGGCAAGCTGGGTCAGGAACCGGGCTTCCCCTTCATATACCCGGTCATCGGAACGCATAATGGTATCGACGGACTTTAGGACGGCCATTTGTTCGGCCAGATTGAAATCCATAGGCGAGGATTTAAAGTGTACACGTAAACATCCGAAGGCCCATATTTCGAGGCTATCGGTAAGGAATATCGGCCCCCTACTTCGATTTTACCCCTGGGCCGCCCTTGGATTTAACTCCAGGGCCGCTCTTAGATTTCACCCCGGGACCACTCTTGGATTTAACGCCCGGACCAGACTTGGACTTCACTCCGGGGCCGCTCTTGGATTTTACTCCGGGACCACTTTTGGACTTGACCCCCGGGCCGCTCTTGGATTTTACTCCGGGGCCACTTTTGGATTTTACCCCCGGGCCCGACTTGGATTTCACCCCCGGACCGGACTTGGACTGGAGGCTTGGTTTTGGTTGTTTTGATTCAGACATGAGTTCCCCAATTAGTTACTATATTCACTATATTAGTTAAAATAAGGGAGGCAACCAAACAAATCCGGGGGTTTTAGACCCTCAAATTCAGCTTTTAACGGGGACATGAAATTTAAAAAATTTATCAGGGAATGCCGGGAGCACAATGTCCTGAAAAACCTCTCAATTTACATCGTATCCAGTTGGGTCCTGCTGCAGGTCATCGCCCTGATCGCTGAGCCACTGGGGTTTTCCACCAAGGCCGTTGCATACGGCCTGATCCTGCTGCTTATCGGGTTCCCCCTCTACATCTACGGGGTCTGGCGTTTTCAACTGGCGCCCCAACTTTCCCAGGCCGGGCCGGAGCCTGAAGACGGAGCCGCAACCGCTGGCAAATCCCCGAAATCCCCTTTCCAAAAACTGTATTTCTCCTTCCTCGCCATTATTACTCTGGTCTGTACGGGAATTGTGCTGGCCCTGGTGAATCAGAACCTGGTACGGCCAGGGGTTTCCCTGCAGGCCCCTACGGGAAACAAGATTGCCGTACTGCGTTTTGAAAACCTTACGGGGGACCCTTCCAAAAATCTTATAGGGGAAATGGCCGTAGACTGGATTATACATGGCATTACCCGCAATAAACTCGGGCAGGTGATCTCCCCGGAGATTATAGAGGATTATTCCAAAGTACTCCGGGCGAGTATGGTGCCGGATCCCTCCCAGGTGCAGGTGACCGAATACCTGAAACCCTCCAAAATCATTGAAGGGGATTATTACCTGAGCGAGGGACGGATGCTCTTCCAGTGCTCCATCACGGACGAAGTAATGAACCGCACCCTGGTATCCTTCGAACCCGTTTCCTGCGATGCGGACACCCCCTTGGAATGTATAGAGGCCCTTAGCCAGCGTATTCTCGGTTTCTTTATCGACGAGGAACGGGCCGCCGAAAGCCTGGAGGAACACCCCCCTAAATACGAGGCTTATGAGTTATTCAGCAAGGCCAAGACCTGGTGGAATGAAGACGACCAGCAATACCTGAAACTCCTGAACGAAGCCATTGCGGCAGATCAGGATTTTTTTGAACCCAAGGCCTTTCGGTTTATGTATTATTTCAATCGGGGAATCTATCCAACGGCAGATTCCCTGTTGCGGCAAATGAAACAGGAATCCGGCCTGTACTTTCGGCAACAAATCCTGCTGAACCTCTACGAAGCCCTGCTGGAAGGCAACCACCGCAATGCCTATAAATACCAGGAGCAGGAATACCACATTACCCCCATGCATCTGGAGACCAATTCCAATATGATGGTCTTTTCCCTGCAGTTCACCAACCGGCCGGAGGCTATCGACAGCCTGTACCGGGAGATCGATATGTCCGAAATGGACCTCTCCCAATGTGCTTTTTGCGTGGAGCGCTACAAGATCAAGGCGATGTCCGATATTGACCTCGGCAACGAACAAGCAGCCATCAGGTTACTGGAACCCCTGGCCCGGCAGGATGGTTTCTGGATCCTGAAAAAAATTCTCCTCAGGGCCTATGTCCGCTCCGGGCAGTGGGAAGAAGGGCGCCGCCAACTCGAAACCTGGCGCATTGTCGCCCCGGTGGATACCCAAAAGGACCTGATGCTTTTCGGGGCCAGGGAGTTCCTGAGGGAGGGGAGATCAAAGGAGGCTCGTGAAATCCTGAAGCAGGCTCTGGAGCTGCCTTTTTCGGACAATCCCGTCGATGCCTATCTGAAGGGGGAATTGCTATTTTACAATGGAAACTACCAGGAAGCCCTGCCTTATCTGGAAGAAGGATACGGGGCCGATCCTGCAGATTTCAATTACGGGGCCCTGCTGGCCATCAGCCTCGAAAAACTGGGGCGGGCTGCCGAAGCGCAGCAGCAGTTGCAACAAATGGAAAGCCTGAAGGCCCCATACCAGTATGGGGAATTGCCCTATTCCCTGGCCATGTATTACGCGGCCACAGGGCAGGTTGAAGCCTGCCTGGACCAGTTGCTAAAGGCCATTGCGGAAGGCCATTGGTACGAGACCAGTGCCTTCCAGAATGATCCGCTGCTCCGACCGGTTTACAACACCCCCGGATTTGAGGCCGTAATGAATTATTGGAAATAAACACCCGCATATGACCCTCCTGCAAAACGCCTATGCCCTGCTGATCGGCATCTCTTATGAAGACGGCCTCGATACCATTGGAGACGCACAGGATATTGCGGCCCTGCTTCAGGACCCGGCCCTTTGCGGGTATCTCCCGGAGAACGTAATTCTGGTAACGGGCGAGCAGGCGGATCGCAACGGCATCCTGTCTGCCTTCGACCAGCTGATCGAAAGGACCGATGCCAATTCCTCCGTTTTCCTTTATTATTCCGGCCACGGCGATGTACTGGATGGGATTTTTCATTTTGTGCCCCATGGCATCGTGGCCGGTATGGAGTACGACGATTATACTTCCGCCTGGGTAACCGCAGAGGATATCCGGGACAAAATTGACCGCCTGCAAACCCGCAGGCTGATCTTCTTTATGGATTGCTGCCACGCCACCGGAATGGCCGTTGGCGGTTTCAGCCCGCGCCTGGGTCCTGGACAGCCGGAGGAAGCCCCCCAGGCTGCTTTCGACAAACTGGAAGGCCTGGCCCAAAAGGTAGATAACGAACGCGGGATATCCGTGATAGCCTCCTGTAAGGAAGAACAGGAATCCTACCAGCTGGACGGAGACCGCAACAGCTTGTTCACCAAGCACCTGCTGCTGGCTCTGAAGGGGGAACACCTGGAACAGGTCCGGGATCCCTACGTCCGGATCCTGGAGGTGGCCGGGTACCTCTTGCGCGTTATCCCAGAAACCATTGAGCGGGTGGCCGCCGAATGCGACCCGCCTCTGGATATCCGCCAGGAACCCTACGTAAACCTGGAGATGTACGACAACTTTGTCCTGAGTTACCTTCCGGAAGCCCTGAGAAAGCGGACAACACCGGAGACCGCACCGGTAGTGGCGGAGGCCCCGAGGCCCAAAGAGGTCAGACAGGTATTTCGGGAAAGCGAGGGCGCCAACAACCTCATATTGTTTGTGCATGGTTTCTCAGGGGAATCCACGGAAACCTTTGGCCGTTTGCCGGACCTGCTCATGCAGGACCCCGAGCTGGATGGCTGGGACATGAAGCCTTTTGGCTATTCGCGCTTTATTCAGCCGGAACACGGTAAACACGTCTGGGGCGGGATTAAGGATATCGGCAGGATTTCCAGTTATCTCTGCACCTCCATGAAATACAAATTCGAGGCCTACGACCGGGTAGCCATTGTAGCCCATGGCATGGGGGGACTGGTAGCACAGCGAGCTATCCTGGAGATGCCCGAGGCACAGCGCGAAAAAATATCCCACCTGATCCTGCTGGCCTGCCCGAGCAATGGCATACCGGAAGAGGACCTGGCGGCCCAGTGGCAGCAGGAGTATTCCGAAATGAGCGCCTCAGGGCCCTTTATAACCGGCCTGCGTTCGGCCTGGAACACCGCGTTCAAGGATAACCCTCCCTTTAAACTGGGACTGATCGCCGCAGCCGACGATCCCTTTGTGCAACCCGCCTCCTGCCTGGAGGCTTTTCCGGGGGTAGAAGGCTGGTTGCTGGAGGGCAATCATTTTTCCCTGGTCAAACCGGAAAACACTTCAGAGCCATCCTACAGGCTGGTGCGGGAATTGCTCACCGCCTCCGAAACCCTGGGGGAATTCGGGGACGCCCGCACGCGCAACCTGGCCCTGGGGCAGTACGATGCCGTGGCACGGGAACTCCTGCCCATTGCGGAGCACCTGGATTTGAAAGGTCTTCGCCAACTGGTTTTTGCCCTGGAAGGCCTGGACCGAAGGGAGGAGGCGCAGGCCCTGCTGGAAACCCACCCCCTGGCGGAAGAATCCACAGACTTGATGGGCATCATTGGAGGCCGATACAAACGGGAATACCTCAAACGCCCGGATCGCCGAAACGGGGAAGCCGCCCAGGTCTATTACGCCATCGCCCTGGAACAGGCGAAGGAGGCCGCAGACCAGGAGCAGGTATACTACCACGCCATTAACCTGGCCTTCCTGGCATTGGTGATGCAACAGGACCCGGAACACATGAAATCCTATGCCCAACAGGCCCTGGAAGCTGCCCAGGACTCCGAAGACGGCCTTTGGACCTTTGCTACCCTAGGGGAGGCCCACCTCTATCTGGGCAACCTTTTTGCATCCAAAAGTTTTTACGAAAAGGCGGCAGCAACGGCCGGGATACGAGAAAAGATATCGATCTACACCAATGCCCACGCAGCCTACCTGGCCCTGCATACCCCCGCCGGGGGGGCAGACGATTTTACCGCCTACCTGAAAACCCTCTTCCTACAATAAAAGCGCCATGGCCCATTTCAAAAAAGGCGAAATCCCTCCCCTGCACTTCCGGCGTGCCATCAAAAAACCTATTCCCCTGCGGTGTGTACAGGTAGGCGAAGCTTTTACGGTGGAGACTATGGAAGGTACCCTTTCCGGCAAGCCCGGAGACTGGCTCATGGTAGGTATCCATGGCGAAATGTACCCCATAGACCGGGAAATTTTCGAAAAGACCTATACCCTGGTCCCCGAGGATTCGAATCCGTGAAAGGGCAACAGGGTGCAGTCCTCACGCTTCCTGCCCCGGGGTAGTCGTTACCAACCCGCGCCATCCCTGATTTTCCTCCCCAAGGAGCTGTTCAATACGTGTCACAAAAACAGGGTAGGCGGCCGCCCCGGCCTGGTAGGGGGCCGTGGCCGTTTGAAAGAGGAATTTTTCCCGTTGCAGGGCCTCGCAGGTGATGCGGTAGGTTGCCCATTTTTCCTGAAACTTCATCAGGGCTGTAATCCCGGTGAGGGTTGCCGTCAAGACACCCAAAAGCCCTGCCAGCACCTGGGAATTTACAGGGACAAATGGGATGGGTGAAGGGTGGTCAATCCCGGTAAAAAAAGGGATCAATGAACTGAAGAGAATAATGCCCCCGCTGCTCCAGATGTGCAGCTTTTTATTGCGGGCGCTTTTTTTTCCGTACCAGCGAATCTGGTCGTCCACCCGTTCGGACATATAAGTTTCTACGGTCATGCGGTTTTCGGTTGTTTGGTGGCGGGATGCGTTAGCTAACCTCCCTCAAGGTACTAAATTTACCGTTCCGGGCCACTTCAACCCTTTTAGCCACACAGGCTTACCCCTCCAACAGGCCGGCTTCCATCCCACGTAACTCCGCAAGGCCCTTCAGCCTCCCGAGCAGGGAATACCCCGGATAATGGCGGGAACCGACTTCCGAAGTGTGCAAAAATCCGTGATCGGGCCGCATGGGCAGGCGGATATCCCGCTGGGCCATGATCCGGTGAAGGCTTCTCAGGACTGAAGCCATGGGTACATGGCCGTACAGGTGGTCCGACTCCCGGAAAATGCCGGGCCGTTCATGCAGGACATTGCGCAAGTGCAGGAAATGCACCCTTGGGCCAAAAGCCTCAAGGATGCCCAGCAAATCATTTTCGGGCCCTGCCCCCAGTGCGCCCGTACAATAGCAAAGTCCATTAGCCGTGTCCGGGACGGCACTAAAAAGGAAATCCAGATCTTCCTGGGTAGAGACCACGCGGGGCAGCCCCAGCAGGGGATAAGGCGGATCATCCGGGTGAACCGCCAGCACCACCCCGTGTTCGCGGGCCACGGGGACTACCTCCTGCAGGAACGCCACCAGATGAGCTCTCAGTGTTTCCTTGGGGATCCGGGCATATTGTTCCAGCAATTCCAGGAGCTGGGCTTCGGTGAAATGATCGTCACTACCCGGAAGGCCCTGCAATACGGTGCGACGAAGGCGCTGCCGGGCTTCCTCCCCCATGGATTCGAATCGCTCTTTTGCAGCCGCTCGGGTGGCAGGATCGTAATCGGCCTCCGCCCCGGGACGCCGTAGCATAAAAAGGTCAAAACAGGCAAATGCTGTCCGGTCGAATCGCAGGGTCCGGGTTTGGTCCGGGTTCAGGTAATCCAGTTCGGTCCGCACCCAATCCAGCACCGGCATGAAATTATAGGTTACCACTCGGATCCCGCAGGCGGCCAGGTTCACCAGGCTTTGCTTGTAGTTTTCGATATGTTGGCGAAATTCCCCCTTCTGCTGTTTGATGGCTTCGGAAACGGGCAGACTTTCCACCACCGTCCATTCCATCCCGGCCTCACGCACTTCCTTTTGTCGGGCCTTGATGGCATCAATAGGCCATACCTCCCCTACGGGGATCTGGTGCAGGGCCGTTACGATCCCCTCTACCCCCGCCTGGCGGATTCCCGTAAGGGCAACCCCATCGTTGGGGCCGTACCAGCGCATGCAGGCCAGTAATTTCGGTTGTGTCTCCGGGGTCTTCATCAGAATCCGATACTATTGCCGCCATCCACAGGCAAGACAGTGCCGGTAATAAAACGCGCCTCCCGGGAAGCCAGGAAATACACGGCATCTGCAATGTCTTCCGGGATGCCCATTTCCCCCATAGGGGTACGGGCATACACCCGCCCCTTGCGTTCAGGGTCGCTGTCCAGGGCCTTCGCCGTCATGGGAGTCTTGATAAAGCCGGGGGCCACGCAATTCACGCGGATCCCCATAGGCCCCATTTCCACCGCCATGGCACGGGTCATCCCTTCTATGGCCGTTTTACTGGCGGAATACGCAATCACATAGGGCAGGCCATACTGAGCCGCCATAGAGCTAATGTTGATGATGGAGCCGCTACCAGCAGCCTGCATCACCTTCCCCACCTCCCTACTGATGGCAAAGACACTCAGCAGGTTGGTCTGAATGATCTGAAGGAAATCTGCATCGGTTACCTCCAGCATGGGCTTTTTCATGTTGATACCCGCATTGTTCACCAGGACGTCAATTTGGCCGGCCTCCTGCGCAATCCCGGCAATAACCCCGGGAATGTCTTCCAGGCGGGATAGGTCCAGGATAACAGGAATGGCATTATGCCCCAGCTCCGTACAGGTGGTTTTTGTTTTCTCGGGGTTGCGCCCCACCACATAACAGCGGTAGCCGGTCTGGCAGAATTTACGGGCGGTGGCCAGCCCCAGGCCCGAGGTACCACCGGTAACAATACTAACCTTATCTCTCATAACTGCAAGGTAAGAAACCCCGGGGAGGGAAGCGACAGAAATCCCAATCTCCCGGAATAAAAAACAAAAAGCAGGTTAAAGGTGTGAAATTTACACCAATTTTTACGCAATCGTTTGCATGAATCTGTTATTTTTGGCTCAAAGCTTGCGGAATTGCCCAGATATCCGGACTTTAAGGGTCTGAAACCACAGGGGTTCCGCAGAGGACCCTTTTGCCTGAACGCTGCTGACTAACCTATGTACTGGATCGGATATGACATTGGAAGCTCTTCGGTAAAGGCCTCCCTGATTGACGGGGCCACCGGGGCCGAAATGGCACGGGTACAAAGCCCGAAAAAAGAGATGCCCATCCACTCGCCCCAACCGGGGTGGGGGGAACAACCCCCTGAAATCTGGTGGGAAAACCTCCTGCTGGCCACGGGTGAGCTCCTGGAAACCGCCGGGGTACCCGGGGCATCCGTACAGGGCATCGGTATTTCCTACCAGATGCACGGCCTGGTGGCTGTGGACCGCCACCAACAGGTGGTGCGCCCCTCCATAATCTGGTGCGACAGCCGGGCGGTAGCCACCGGAGACGGGCTTTACGAAAAAATCGGAGAGGCGAAGTGCCGGGAGCGACTGCTGAATGCCCCCGGAAATTTTACGCTCTCCAAATTGGTTTGGGTCCGGGATCACGAACCCGAAACCTTTGCCCGTATCCATAAAATTATGCTGCCCGGGGATTACATCGCCATGAAATGCTCCGGCCAATGTACTACAACGGCATCCGGGCTCTCCGAGGGCATCCTCTGGGATTTTAAGGATAATACCCCCGCCTGGTGGATGCTGGAAGCCGCAGGGATATCCCCGGAGGTACTGCCCGAACGGGTACCGACCTTTGGGGAACAATGCACCCTCAGTGCCGAGGCTGCCTCGCAACTGGGCCTGAAAACCGGAACGCCCATCCTGTACCGGGCAGGGGACCAACCCAATAACGCCCTGGCCCTGAACGTGATGGAGCCCGGCGAAATTGCCGCCACCGGAGGCACCTCCGGGGTGGTTTATGCCGTTACCGAACAGACGGCCACCCGAGAACTGAACCGGGTGAACCACTTTGCCCATGTAAACCACCAGGCACATACCCCCAGGATCGGAAAATTATTGTGCATTAACGGAACGGGTATACAGTACAGCTGGATGCAACATCAGGCCTCCCGTGATTTGGGATACCCGGAAATGAATGAGATGGCCGAGCGTATTCCCGTAGGCTCGGAAGGCCTCCGTGTTTTTCCCTTCGGCAACGGGGCAGAACGCATGCTGGGCAATGTGCATACCGGGGCTGCCATACAACACCTGGATTTCAACATCCACAAACAGGCCCATTTGTATCGTGCCGCCCTGGAGGGAATTGCTTTTTCGTTTGTGTACGGCATGGAGATCATGGCCGCAGACGGGGTGTCCCTGGGACGCATCCGGGCCGGGAACGACAACCTGTTCCGCGCCCGCCCGTTTGCCGAAACCATCACCACCCTAACCGGGGCCTCTATAGAAATGGTGACCACGACCGGGGCCGCGGGCGCTGCCCGGGCAGCAGCGGTAGCCGGAGGCGCCTTTAAAAATATGACGGAAGCCACTTCCACGGACCAGATCCCCCTGCGTTATGCCCCGGGAAACAACCCCGAACCCTACCGGCACGCCTATGGTAGCTGGAAAAACGAATTGAATCAACTGCTTAAAAACCACATCGGATGATCACTACAGGAGACAAGGAATATTTCAAAGGGATTGGAAAAATCGCCTTCGAAGGAAAGGAATCGGACAACCCCCTGGCATTTAAATATTACAATGCCAACCAGAAAGTGGGCGGAAAGACCATGGAAGAACATTTCCGGTTCGCCATTGCCTATTGGCACACCTTTACCGGGGTCGGGGCAGACCCCTTTGGGGCCCCTACCCAGGATTTCCCCTGGCTGGCCTCAGCAGACCCCATCCAGCAAGCCCGGGATAAAATGGATGCCGCTTTTGAATTTATTACCAAAATAGGGGCGCCTTATTATTGCTTCCACGATTTTGACCTGATTGCGGAAGGGGCCACCCTGGCCGAATCGGAAAAACGCCTGGACATCATTACGGACTACGCCGCAGAAAAAATGAAGGCCTCCGGGGTAAAACTGCTTTGGGGAACAGCCAATTGTTTCAGCAACCCCCGCTATATGAACGGGGCGGCCACCAACCCGGATTTCAATGTGGTAGCCGCCGCCGGGGCCCAGGTGAAGAACGCGCTGGATGCCACCATTAAACTGGGAGGCGAAAACTATGTGTTCTGGGGCGGCCGTGAAGGCTATATGTCCCTGCTCAACACCGATATGGGGCGGGAGCTGGACCACATGGCCCGCTTCCTGCACATGGCTAAGGACTACGCCCGCAAACAGGGCTTTAAAGGCACCTTCTTTATTGAGCCCAAGCCCATGGAGCCCTCCAAGCACCAATACGACTTTGACTCGGCCACCGTACTGGGCTTCCTGACCAAATACGACCTGCTGGACGACTTTAAACTGAATATCGAAGTAAACCACGCCACCCTGGCCCAACATACCTTCGAGCACGAGTTGCAGGTAGCTGCGGACAACGGGCTGCTGGGCAGCATTGACGCCAACCGCGGAGATTACCAGAACGGCTGGGACACGGACCAGTTCCCGGTAGACGTGTATGAACTTACCCAGGCCATGCTGGTGATCCTGCGCGCCGGGGGCTTCCAGGGCGGGGGCGTTAATTTTGACGCTAAAATCCGTCGGAACTCCACGGACCTGGCCGATATCTTCTATGCCCATATTGGTGGGATGGATGCCTTTGCACGAGCGCTTTTAACCGCACACGCCGTCATGACGGAATCCCGGATCCCGGAAATGCGCAAAGCGCGGTACGCCTCCTTCGACAGCGGGGCCGGAAAGGATTTCGAAGCCGGGAAACTGAGCCTGGAAGACCTTCGGGCCTATGCCGGAAAGCATCCGGACATCGCAAAAATCAGCGGGCAGCAGGAACTGTACGAAAACATCCTGAACCAGTACCTCTGATCCCCAAGGGCCAGGACCTGTGATCGCAACAGGGCCACCCCGAACAACCCCTTTAAACCCGAGCCTCACAGCCCGGGTTTTTTTGGGATTATTTTCCCGGGGCAGGCCCCGCGATCAACAATAAATAGGGACATACGGAAAAACCTCCGCATGGCTTTTTCAATTTCGGAAAATTGCTCCCAAACCGGCCAAAAACCGGGCATTTTTACGAGGGAGGAAGGGTAGGCTTCCCCTTTTTGACAAACCCGTAATTTTAGGGGCACAAAATTCAGAGGATGCAAAAGCTACCGGGCGGCCTGGTCCCGGCCCAGACGCAACCGCTGGCTGGTCTTCATGTCCGAATATCGGGGGTCCGGGACCAGGTCCTGTTTTTCCATCCGCGCCACTTCGATACTGAGAAACCCAAACTCGCTTACCACCTTCCCATAAGAACGATAGATGCCCCGCCCCCGGAAGCGATACCTGGCGGCCACGGGCGGAAACAGCACCGTGTCGAAAACCGCCCCGTCCTGGTCGATAAAGGTGGCAAAATACATGCGGTCCCCGCGGTGGGTACGGGTATTCTTAACGGTCACCAGATAACCGTAAATGTCGATGTTGCGCCCCAGATAGTCCGGCAGGTGCCGGCTCCCGTTCCCGTTAGCCGGGGGCTGGGCCAGCAGCTCAAAAGGGCTACACAGGCAAAACCCCAGCAATTCCAGCTGGGTGAAGGCCGTTTCCAGGGCCGTGCCCTCCAGCCGGGGAATTTGGAAGTGCCTGTGCTGGGGCGGGAACAGGCGGGGGTGTTCCTTCTTCGGACTCCCGGACAACAGCAGGTGGGCCTTCCATAACAGCCGGTGCTTCTCCTTTCCGGTACTGCGGAAGGCATCCACCCGGACCAGGATGCTCAACTGCTCCACGGCAATGGGTACCCGATCCAGGAAATCCTCCAGGCTGCGGAAAGGGCCGCCCTGTTCGCGTTGGCGCACAATGCGCTCCATCACGCGCTGCTCCAGCTCCCGCAGGTACATAAACCCCAGGTAAATATCCTTTCCGTATATGCAATTGGCTATTGCGGACCGGTTGATGCAGGGGGGGTGAATGCGCGCACCCAGCATACGGGCCTCGTGTACGTAGTGTTCCGGCCGGTAGAAGCCCCCGCCGTTGTTCAGGACGGCCACCAGGTATTCCAGCGGGAAATACGCCCGCAAAAAGAGGCTTTGGTAGCTTTCCACCGCATAGGAGGCCGAGTGGCCCTTGGCAAAGGCATAGCCCGCAAAACTGGCCACCTGGTTCCAGATCTCGGAGACCAGGGATTCCGGGTACCCCTTCTGCCGGCAATTGCGGATAAAGACGGAACGGATACGTTCAAATTCGCTCCGGGACCGGAATTTCCCACTCATCCCCCGGCGCAGCACATCCGCCTCGCCCAAACTGAGCCCTGCAAAATAATGGGCTACTTTGATCACATCCTCCTGGTAGACCATCACCCCGTAGGTATCCGGCATAATGTCCAGCAAAACCGGATGGGCCTGCTTTACCCGTTCCGGGTCCCGGTGGCGCAGGATGTATTCGCGCATCATCCCGCTCTTGGATACCCCGGGCCGGATAATGGAGCTGGCCGCCACCAGGCCCAGGTAATTATCTACCTCCAGCTTTCTGAGCAGCATCCGCATGGCGGGGGACTCCACGTAAAAACACCCCATACACTGGGCGGTCCGGATCATCTGGTTTACCCGGGTATCGGCTTTGATGCGGCCTATGTTGTGGATGTCTACCTCCCCGGCATCCCCGGGGTGGTTGCAGCGGATAATCTGGAGGGCTTCCTTGATCTTGGCCAGCCCCCGCTGCCCCAGGATGTCGAACTTGTACAGGCCCACATCCTCGGCAATGACCATGTCGAACTGCGTGGTGGGAAACCCCTTGGGCGGCAGGTGGGTGGCTGCAAACCACTGCAGCGGCTTGTCTGCAATGAGGATACCCCCGGAGTGCACGCTCAGGTAGTTGGGCATCCCCTTGATCAATTGGCCGTAACGCACCACCAGGCGGGCTACCCCGTCCAGGCGGGAAGGCTCGTACTGCCCCTCGCATAGAGCATCCACCTCTGCCTTGGGCAGGCCAAAAACCTTACCGAGTTCCCTCAGGATACCCCGCTCCCGGAACGTCACATAGGTGCCCAGCAGGGCTACGTGCTCAAAACGCTCAAAGATGTAGCGGGTAATGGCATCCCGGTCCCGCCAGGAAAAATCGATGTCGAAGTCCGGGGGGTTGGCCCGGAATAAGTTGATGAAACGCTCAAAGTACAAATCCAGTTCTATGGGGTCCACATCGGTGATCCGCAGCAGGTAGGCCACAATACTGTTGGCCCCGCTGCCCCGGCCCACATAGAAAAACCCCCGGCGACGGGCCTCGCTTATAATATCCCAGTTGATCAGGAAGTAGGACACAAACTCCTTCTGCCGGATCAGGCCTAGTTCCTTCTCCAGCCGGGCCCGGATTTCCGGGCCGGGATTGGGGTAGCGGTAGGGCATGCCCTCCTGGCATAGCCGCTCCAGCAGGGCCTCGTCTTCTTCCCGGCTGCCGGTGTAGGTCTGCAGGTTCTGCGGGCGGCGGGCCTCGGAAAAATCGAAATGGATGCTGCAGGATTCCATAAGGACCCGGGTATTCTCCAGAATAAACCGATGCTCTGAGAAAGCCGCTGCCAGGTTGGGCAGGGGATACATACCATCTTCCGGGTGGGCTTGCTGTTCCTCCGGCAACTTACTAAGCAGCACGTTGTTGTCTATGGCACGCAGCAGGCGGTGCGCATTAAAATCCCGTTTGTTGCGAAAGGTAACCGGCTGCAGGACCACCAGGCGGTCCCGGTATTCCACCAGGCGGGAAAAAGGCAGCCGCCTCAGGTCCCGCACCGATACCCCGATGAATTCCCCGGGGCCAAAATCCTGCATTTCGGCCAGCAAAACCTTCTCGAAAGGGTAAATCACAAAGGCGTCCGAAAATTCAGGGGCGCGCTCGGGCAGGGGCTTTCCCTGGTGCAGGTGGGAAGACAGGAAGCGGTTCAGCTCCATATAACCCGCATTGTTTCGGGCCAGCCCTACAAAACAGGGATCTATCCCATTGCGGAAATCGATGCCCAGCAGGGGGCGCAGGTCAAACTCCGGGGCCCTGCGCACAAAATTCAGGCCGGCGGAGGTGTTGTTGATGTCGGTAAGGGCCAGGCAGCGCACCCCCTGTTCCCGGGCCAACTCCAGCAGCTCCACCTCGGAAAACGTCCCGTACCTGAGGCTGTAATATGTATGGCAGTTCAAATACACGCGTAACATTTCATCGGCCCCTGCAAGGCAATGGCAGGGTACCCCTTTATCTTGATTCCCGGGGGGGAGGGTGCCCCCCAAAATACCCCCCTTAAACCGGCGCCTTCCGCACTTCGGCGCTTAACCCCATCGAATAGGCCCATCCGCCCCTCCCGGCCTTCCATACCCCTATTGTTTTCGGTGGGCCAGCACCACTGGCGGGCGGCCGTCAAAGGGGTTATGCATGCGGCCAATGGTGCGGGCCCCCATCCCTGCGGCCCGGATTACACTCTTATCCCCAAAGCGTTCCCGGATCCGGTCCATGGCAGCATAGAGGCGTAGGGCTTCCTGCGTATCCTCAAACAGGTTAATCTGGTAATTCCCCGGTACCAGGTGGCTGAAGCGCACCCCGATAAGCCGCACCAGCAACCGCTTGTCATACAGCTTTTCAAACAGGTCCAGCACCTGGGGGATCAGTTTATGGTCTGCAGAGGTGTACGGGATACGCAACTGGCGGGAATAGGTGTTAAAATCCGAATAGCGGAGCTTTACCGCGATACAGGCGGTAAGCTTCCCGCCCCGGCGCAGCTGGAAGGCCAGGTTTTCCGTCATGGCGATCAGGATGCCCCGCAACCGGTGAACGTCTATGGTATCCCGCTCGAAGGTGCGCTCGGTAGAAATGGATTTGCGTTCGCAAAAGGGGATCACCGGGGTGTTGTCAATGCCGTTGGCACGCCTCCAGATCACCCCCCCGTTGGCCCCCAGTACCTGCTGCATCACTTCCAGGGGCATTTCCTGTACTGTGCGAATCTGCCGGAGCCCCAGGTTCCGGAGCGTCTGGTAGGTCTTATCCCCCACCATCGGAATCTTTTTGATAGACAAGGGGGCCAGAAAGGGCTTCTCGTAGCCGAAGTCGATCTTCAGCTGGTTGTTGGGCTTGGCCTCTCCCGTAGCCATTTTCGAAACGACCTTGTTCACCGACAGGCCAAAAGATATCGGCAGGCCGGTTTCGCGGATAATGCGCTGGCGGAGTTCGGTGGCATAGCGGTAGCTCCCGAAAAACCGATCCATCCCGGACAGGTCCGCATAAAACTCATCTATACTGGACTTTTCAAAGACGGGTACCTGCTCCCGGATGATGTCCGTAACCTCGTCCGAATGCCGGCTGTAAGTGCCCGCATTCCCGCGGATCACCACCGCCTCCGGGCAGAGTTCCCGGGCCATCCGCATGGGCATGCCCGAATGTACCCCGTACCCCCGCGTTTCGTAACTGCAGGCCGCCACTACCCCGCGGTCGCTGAGCCCGCCTACCAGGATGGGCCTCCCCTTGAGGCGGCTGTCCAGCTTGCGTTCCACCGACACGAAAAAGGTATCCAGATCCAGATGAAGAATGGTTTTTTGCATGCCTTTTTAAAAAAGAGGGATGCTAAGTTATGGATTATTTCCATTTTTATGGAATTTTTCCATTAAACCTGATGTTAAAATTTTCAACCCGCCACAGGGTGGGCTGCAAGGGGAAACCCGGACAGTAAAACGGATAAAAAGGGAGGCTAGAAATAAAGGAAATACAGGGTGGCCATCCCCACAATGTATGCGGTTATGGCAACAATCACGATAATCCCCAGGCGCCGTTGGTGCTTCTCCATAAACCTGGACATCTTCCGCATATCAGAAATATTAAAAATGGAATTAAAATACATATAAGTGTGGTGTGCACACCAAAATATGTGCGGGCAAAAATAATACAGAAAATACATTCGGCTTTTCGTATTCGATCAGTAACCTGCAGAAACCGACCAAGAGCGAAACACCAACATTTTATCCTGATATTCAGTTCGTTCACGGACTTTGCTCCCCAGGCAGTCTCCGCTCTCCCGGCCTGTTTGTGGCAGTGGGTAGCGCAGCTCAGGAAACCTCCGGATAACCCGTATCAAAAACCCGCCCTTCGGAAACCTGGAGGCCGGATACCGAGTAATTGGACCCCAGATCGAGAATGCAACCGATTTCCCGTATTGCAGGGTAATTTTACACCCTAATTCCCCCAACCGAGCCCATGAAACCCATGCTCCAGACCATCCTTGTGGATGACTCCAAAACCCAGTTGGCTGCCCTGGCCAAACTGGTTTCCAAGTGCCCTGGCATCCAGCTTGCCGGCACTTTTACAGACCCCTGGGATGCCTTGCATTACCTGAAAAACCAAAAGGTGGACCTGCTCATATCCGATGTGGAACTGGGCGGTATTTGCGGGTTTGAATTCATCAGCCTGATCCCGACAGAAACCGAGGTGATCGTAACCTCGTCCAAGGGAAAATACGCCCTCTTCGCCTTCGATTTTGGCTGTACCGACTTCCTCCTTAAAAACGTACGCCTGGACCGGCTTAAAAAGGCCATTGCAAAAGTGGTCGAAAACCGGGCCCGGGCTGGCTTATCGAAACCCGCTTCCCAAAGCGCCCCGGCCCCGGAGCGCGTCTTCCGAATCTCCCCTTCACTGAACACGGACCTTAAATTCTAACCCCCATGGACCGCTCACATACCCAAACCGACGAACTGGAGCCTGCCAAAATAAACCAGCGAAACCTGTTCCGGTATTTCCTGGTAATCCTGGCCGTCTATCTGGCCAGCCTGCTGATCTTCCTGCTATGATCTAAGGGTTTTCTCCCATCCCTGCCATGGGAAATGCCGATGCGCTTTTGAAAGATCTCGGACGCCGGCCGGCCCTGCTGTATCCGGATGTGCTAACTTTGCCTGAGAACGTTGCATTTCGCACTGCATATACCAGAAAGCCATCAGCATGGAAAAGACCGTAACCGAAGCCATCCATTACAGGCGTTCCGTTAGAATTTACCAGGAGGAACCCATCGATTCCGAAAAGGTGAAAGCCTCTATTGAGAATGCCGTTTTGGCGCCAACCAGCTCCAATCTGCAGTTGTGGGAATTCTATCAGGTAACCGACCCGGATATAAAGGCCAGGATTGTTCATGCCTGTATGGACCAACCTGCTGCCCGGACCGCCCGGCAACTGGTAGTAGTTGTAGCCCGCAAGGACAAGTGGCGCGATCGCGTCAGGGCCAACCTGGGCTTTCTGGAAAAGAGCTTCGGAAAGAAGCCGAAAAGCGACTATACCCAACGCGAAAAATTCGTCTTTTCCTACTACAGGAAGATCATGCCCTCCCTGTATACGGATTTCCTGGGCATTTTGGGCTGTCTGAAATATATCGCCTTTAGCATTATGGGGGCATTCCGCCCCATGTACCGGCAGGTGCGCGCATCGGACATGCGTATTGTGGCCCATAAAAGCGCTGCCCTGGCCGCAGAGAATTTTATGCTCTCCATGGCTGCCATTGGATATGACACCTGCCCCATGGAGGGGCACGACAGCCTTCGGATCAAAAAAGCACTGGGGTTGCCCTCCGGTGCCGAAATCAATATGGTGATCGGGTGCGGAATCCGCAAGCCCGAAGGCGTATACGGCCCCAGGTTCCGGGTGCCTTTTGAGGAGGTGTACAGGCGGGTGTAGTAGGAGAAAGGCAAGCTTCCCTTCGAGCTCGCTTTGAAAGCCGAAAAAAGAAGCACGGCGCTACAATAAGCAGGAATGGAGAAGCAAACCTCGCCCTCGGGTGGGATTGCTTGCCTGAAGGCAAGCTTCCCTTCGAGCTCGCTTTGAAAACCACAAAAGGAAGCACTTCGCGGCTTCAAAAAAAAGAAGCGAGCTTCATTTTTTGAAGCTCGCTCGTACTTCCACTCTTTTGTGGTTTATTCGTACCTCGGGTGGGAATCGAACCCACACGATATTGCTATCACTGGATTTTGAATCCAGCGCGTCTACCAATTCCGCCACCGAGGCATAAAATCCCGAAGCACTACAGCGCGTCTACCTCCCGATAACTATCGGGACCGCCACCGAGGCAATAATGGGGAGGCAAAGCTATAAAATATTTTCCATGGCCGCATCCAAAAATGCCCGTTTTTGGCTTTAGCAACTGAAATAATTGTGTAAATTTGCACCTCCTTTCGGGCCAGGGAGTTAGGCCCGCAAAACAGCACTGATGTCGTATACCGTACCGGAGCCGAAAATTTTTGCCTGCACCCAGAGCCAGGAGCTCGGGCAGAAAATTGCCAAATCCTATGGAGCTGATCTGGGGAAGGTGATCTTTTCCAGGTACAGCGACGGGGAGTTCCAACCCTCATTCGAGGAGTCCATCCGCGGGGCGCGCATCTTCATTATCGGGTCCACCCATCCGGGGCCGGAAAACCTGATGGAAATGCTGCTGATGCTGGATGCGGCAAAAAGGGCTTCTGCCCGCCACATTACCGCTGTGATGCCTTACTTCGGTTGGGCACGGCAAGACCGCAAGGATAAGCCGCGGGTACCTATCGCCGCCAAGTTGGTCGCCAAAATGCTGGAAACCGCAGGGGCCACCCGGATCATTACCATGGACCTGCACGCAGACCAGATCCAGGGGTTTTTTGAAAAACCGGTAGACCACCTTTTTGCCTCTACCCTGTTTTTACCCTACCTGAAAAAACTGAAACTCGACAACCTGACTATCGCCTCCCCGGATATGGGCGGCTCTAAACGGGCCTATGCCTATTCCAAAGCCCTGGGAAGCGACGTGGTGATCTGTTACAAGCAGCGCGCCAAGGCCAATGTGATCGAACACATGGAGCTGATTGGGGAAGTGGAAGACCGCAATGTGGTCCTGGTGGACGACATGGTGGATACGGCCGGTACGCTAACCAAGGCAGCCGACCTGATGATGGAACGCGGCGCGCGCAGCGTCAGGGCCATCACCACCCACGGCCTGCTCTCCGGCAACGCCTTTGAGCGGATCGAGAATTCCCGCCTGGAAGAACTCATCATTACGGATTCCATCCCGGCAAGGCAACAAAGCGATAAGGTACGGGTACTGAGCTGTGCAGACCTGTTTTCGGATGTAATGCACCGGGTACACCACAACACCTCCATCGCCTCTAAATTTTTAATGTAGTATATATTAAACCATTATAATGAAATCAATTACAATCCAAGGATCCCAAAGAGAAAGCGTGGGCAAGAAGGCAACCAAAGCCCTACGTAATGCTGGAAAGGTCCCTTGCGTAGTTTACGGGGGGGAATTGCCTTTGCACTTTTCGGCAGATGAAATGTCGTTCAAAGACCTCGTGTACACCCCCAACGCGCACACGGTGGTAATTGAACTCGACAACGGCGAGAAGATCAGCGCAGTAATGCAGGACATCCAGTTCCACCCGGTATCGGACAGCATCCTGCACGTGGACTTCTACCAGCTGTTTGACGACAAGCCGGTAACCATGGCCATCCCGGTACAACTGGAGGGGAATTCCCCCGGGGTACGCAACGGTGGACGCCTGTTGTTCCGCAAGCGTAAACTCAGCATCCGCGCCCTTCCGGCCAACCTGCCGGACTTCTTTAATGTGGACATCTCCAAACTGCGTATTGGCGACCTGATTGCGGTTTCCAGCGTAAAGAGCGATGACTTCACCATCCTCCACCCGGACACCACCGTAATTGTACAGGTGAAAACTTCCCGTACAGCTATTGTGGATGCCGACGAGGACGAAGAAGAAGGCGAAGAAGGAGCCGAGGCTGCAGCCGAAGCCCCTGCTGCAGAGGAATAAACCTGCTGGCCTTACCCAACCGAAAGCACCCCTGGACGGTAACCCTCCACGGGTGCTTTTTGTATTTTTAGAAAAAGGAACCCTGTGTGGTGTTTGTCAAAATTCTTTAGGAAACGTCCCGATCAAACGGAACCCATGAAGAAATTCCTCATTGTAGGCCTCGGGAATATCGGGGCAGAGTATGCCCATACCCGGCACAATATCGGCTTTAAGATTCTGGACCACCTGGCTGCTGCAACAGACATGGAATTCCAGCCTGCCCGCCTGGGCGATGTGGCAGCCTTCCGGCTCAAAGGGCGCGCCATCACCTGCCTGAAGCCCTCCACTTATATGAACCGTAGCGGGAAGGCGGTCAAGTACTGGCTGGAGAAGGAAAAAATCCCCGTTTCCAACCTGCTTGTGGTTACCGACGACCTGAACCTGCCCTATGGCACCCTGCGCCTGAAAACGAAGGGCAGTGATGGCGGCCACAACGGCCTGAAAGACATACAGCAGGTACTGGGCACCACTGCCTATGCCCGATTCCGGTTCGGGATCGGCAATACCTTTGGCAAAGGTCAGCAAGTGGATTATGTGTTGGGCGAATGGTCAGAAGAGGAAGGTGAAACCATGGGCGAACGGCTGGACCGCAGTGTGGAACTCCTGAAATCCTTTGTCCTGGCCGGGGCTTCGATTACCATGAACCAGTTTAACAACACCTGATCAGAGTACCCGGAAGGACCCCACACCCGACCGCGAGGTATTCCCCAGACTGTCCCGGGACAAAATTTCCCAATAGACTACTGTGCCTGCGTTTACCGAAACCCTGTAGGTATTGCTGTTTGCGGGCTGGGTGGTTTGCCGGGTAAGGGCATTGGGCTGCAAGCCCACATAAACCTCAAATTCCTGAAGGTCGTTATCCGGGTCGGCACCGCTCCAGCGCAGGAGAACCTCCCCATTGCCGTCCGAAGCCACCGTACTGCCGGAGGCCGGAAGTTCCAGCCGGGCTGGAAAAGGGGCATAGCTTTCCGAAGCGCCTGCATTGTAGAACTGCCAGGTTAGGCTGGCGGGGCCGACATCCCCCTGGGCATTGCGGGCAATAACGCGCCAGGTGAATGCAACTCCCCTGGCCAATACCACAGGTGCGCTGGTCCCGCTGGTTGCCAATTGCTCTACCAGGCTGCCCCCGTCCCGGTACACAGAAAGCTGGTAGGTAGCCGCATGCGCGGTGGCCTCCCAGCGAAATACCACTTCGCTGGAGGTCGCCCCAACCGGGGTGCCGGTTACACACAACGTATTGTCCCCCGGATAGGTGAGATTTACCGCACCGGGAATTTTCGGGCCTTCGTCCTTACTGCATCCGCCCCCGGCAAATCCCAGCACCAACAGAAAAATCATTAAGCGGGCTATTTTCATTTCCGGAACATTTTTAGGGTTTGTACCCTTCCCGCCTGGGTGAGGCGAAGGAAATAAATTCCGGTAGGCAGGGGTGGCAGGGAAACCCGCTGCAATTGAGAACCCGGGCCATAAGCTTTTGTGAACACCAGTGCCCCGGAGGCATTGAACAGCTCCAGATACACCGCCTGGTCGGGGCGCGGCGCATAAATATCCAGGTAAGTCGAAAAGGGGTTGGGCGATGCCACCGGGCGTTCCGAGTAGAAATAGGAAGCTTCGAAAACCCCCTTACAGGCGGGCACAGCTTCCACTTTTAGGGCATTGGACCCCTGGCCCAAAACCAGCTCCAGAGCACCGGAGACCACCTCCTGTACCTGGCCGTTCAGCGTCACCACATACCGGTCTGCACCTTGCAGGTCCAGCTGCAGGCTGGCCCCGTCCGCCGAAGGCGCAGCCGTTACACTTAAGGGGTCGGGACTGTCTATTTGCAGGTCGAAGCACAGGGCTTCATATACAATGGTACCGTCCGTGCCTTCCAGGCACAACAGGTACGTACCTGCAGCAAGGCCGGTTAAAGTGGTCGCGCTGGTAAAGCTCCCGGACTGGTTTACGCCACTGCCGGTCAGGCTATAGGTGTAATCCATCTCCGTGGCCGCGGTTATGACCATCTGTCCATCCCCCTGCCCGATACAGCTCTCGCTGCTCAGGGCAATGCGAAACTGGTCCTGGGGAAAACGGTACACCGGGCAACCGCTGGCGTCCACAGTAGTCCCTGGCGGGGTGCCCAGGCACAGGTCATCCCCGTCGTCAAAAACCCCATCCCCATCTGCATCGGGACGTAAAGCCCCCTCCACACAGAGTTCCAGCCCAAAGGCATTCAGACGCCCGCCATCGGCCGGGGCCGTATCCCGGATGGTGAGAATCCATTCGCCCTGGGAAGGCTCCCCGGCAAAGGAAGCCAGGTTGCCCAGGGGCTTAACCGTACCCGAAATGGCCGGGTTATTACTACAGATAAACGGGGCGCCAGCATTGTCAAAGGTGGCGTTCACATCATTGGCCTCTGCACAGGAATAGGCAAAAAGGGTCACTTCCGTCCCGGCCGGGGAGCGCAGGGTTACCACCAGGTCCGAAAGATAGCTGTGATCCAGGTCCAGGGACACCCTGGCGCTAGCCACAGGTAGATTCTCCGGGAAGGTGATCGCAGAGGTCACCGTAGGCGTTCCCACCGTGGAGATTGTGACAGGCATGCCCTGGGCAGAGAGGGTCCGGCAGTCTGTGGTTATGGTCTGAAAACTGAAGGGGCCGCCGTAGGCACCTTCCCCGCAGGCATTCAAGGATTTTACACGCCAGAAGTACGGGGTGCCCGGGTTAAGAACGGGCGTTGCGTATTGAGCTGTCGTTACCGTTTGGTCGGCCAGGATACTGGTAAAGCCCGCATCGGTAGCCAACTGTACCCTGTACCCGGTGCTTCCCGGGGTTGCTGCCCATTGTAACAGGGGTTTCAGGGGCGCCTGGGAGGCTCCGTCCGCAGGAGACTGCAAAACCGGGGCTGCCAGGGAGGCATCGCCTACCTCCAGGGTAACCGGCAGGTTGAAGGTGGTAGGGCCAGATGTGGCCCGAACCGTAATACCATACGTGCCCGGGGCCAGGTTTCCGGTCCCGGAAAGAGTAAGTGTTACAGGCGAATCTGAAGTTTGGACCTGGGCTGGAGCAAAGACAGCCGTAAGGCCGGGCGGGAGGTTTATTGCGGTAAGGTCCACAGGATCCCCAAAGCCTGAAAAGGAGCGATATACCAGGTCAAAAACGGCATCCGCCGGGGGGCAGGCTTCGGCCTGAAGCGTTGCCGCCTCCAGGATAAAGGGTACCTCCACCACACTGAAATTCCCGGCGTTTACGGCAAAAAAGATGTTATCCGAAGCTTTTACCATCAGGCGGGCGGCAGAAGTGGCTGTACCCGGCAACTGCACCTGGGCCGTTCCCGAATTCGGGATACCCGACGCCAGGAGCAAAGGAAAGGTCTGCCCCCCATCGGCAGAGAAATACACATCTACCTGCGCGCAATTCACAGGGCTTCCCTGGGTGCCGGCCACATCCCAGGTTATCGTTTGCACGCTGCCGGCCGGATAACTTTCGCCCCCAGCCTGCGAAAGGACCTGAAAAGGTCCGCCGGGCTCAACACGTACCCGGACCACCGCCGCAGCGGTTTGCCCACCACCGATGGCATTGTCTCGCACGGTAACGGCAAAATTCAGGTCACGGGCTATATTGGATACCGTTTCCCAGGCATCGCCGGTTGCCGGGCTGGTCTGGGTCAGGTTGCCGGAAACCACCCGGTCCAGGGCCGGGAAGTACCTTATGGGCGCTGCCGTGGGCGGCAGAGAGCGGAAATTGGCACCAACCGGATTTTCAGGGCCAAAAATTTCGGTAGTCACCACCCCGTCGTCCACCTGTTCCCAGGTATAGGTCAGCACATCTGAAGGGTCGGGGTCCGTAGCTGTCCCTTCCAGCACAAAAGCTGTGCCCGGGGGAATGTGATAATCCGGGAGGACGCCCAGTACCGGAGGGGTATTGGACATCGGGGTCTGGTTACCGCAGGAAATTCCGGCCACATAGTCCCCGATTTGCATCACGCTGAAATAGTGGAAATAATCGTCCCCCGTGTTGGCCACATTGTTGCCCTGCACAATCCCGGCATATCCCATGATGGTAGTACCGCTGGCCGGCTCGGCCTGTACGCCGGTACCCTCCGTATCGAAGGACCAGGTATGGTTGGCGCCGAACTGGTGGCCCATTTCATGAGCAACGAAATCCAGATCAAAACGATCGCCCTCCGGGATGGGGGTAGCCGCGTAAGCGCTGCCCTTTCGGCCGTCCTGGCAAACCGCCCCGATAAACCCGGCATTGCCCGCTTCGCCTCCCTGGTGGAACAGGTGGCCTATATCGTAATTCGCGGCGCCAATCTGGCCATCGAGGGTGGTTTGTACCTCTGCACTCAGGTTACCCCCAAAAGGATCTGTAGCAGCATCGGTGTATATAACCTGGTCTGTGTTGGCCACCAACTCCAGTTGTATAGCCAGGTCCCGGCTGAATACTTCGTTGATCCGCGTAAGGGTGGCGTTGATAGCAGCCAGGGCGTCCGCCACCGTTCCTCCGTGGTATTCGGTGTATTCCCCTGAAGCCGCCACCGCAAGGCGATAGGTACGCAGCAGCTGGTCGTCCGCCATTTTGGAAGCCCCGGCCCCAGCCGATGCCTGCTTTTGGAATACGGCTTCCGTTGCGCATTTCCAGGCCGTGGGCAGCCCTTGCTTATCCGCGCCGGAAAAGAGCACATACCTGTTGGCGGACCCGGGTACTTTTTCAATAAAATGTGCCCCCGGCTCCTCCGGATTATGCAGGATGGCCTGAAAGCCGGAAGGGGCCATACTAAAACGGATGCGGAGGCCGGGGTCCGATACGCCTACGCCCAGATAAGAGCGGATATCCGGGTAACGCGCCTGCAATTCGGGCGCCATTACGGATTGCTCCCGCACCCGGTAACCCACCAGGGTGCCCCGGGCATCGGGAAGCCATATTTGTGTTTCGTTTTCCCCGCCCTGAAGGGTGGCCAGGGCCCAGCGCAAGGCCTCCTCCTCCAGGAGAAAAGCCCTGGAGTCCTCTACGCGGAGTGCTTCCCCTGCACCAGTGTGCCGGGGGTCCGGGGCATGGTCTTCCCTCCAGATGCCCTGGGATTGCTGGCCGTAGGAAGAAAAGATGGGAAAGAGCGCCAGTATTGTTAAAACTAGCCGTAATTTTGTCGACATCCGTGGGGCTTTGACGCTCCAAAATACGCCTTTTTTGATTATTTTGATTGCGTGTTAACCGTTCAAGGCCTTTCAGATTACCAAAGTCAGCGGCCCAGCGTGGTTACCATCGGGACCTTCGATGGGGTCCACATTGGTCACCGGAGGATTCTGGAGCGATTGGTATCCAGTGCCCGGTCCATGGAGTTGCAAGCCACCCTCCTTACGTTTTACCCCCACCCCCGAATGGTCCTGCAAAAGGACACCGGCATCCGGCTGCTGAATACCATTGGCGAAAAATCCGACATCCTGGCCGGGCTGGGGCTGGATTGCCTGGTGGTACACCCATTCAGCAAAAAGTTTTCCCGCCTTTCGGCCACCGAATTTGTGCGCGACGTTCTGGTGGATACCCTGCGTGCCAGAAAAGTGATTATCGGGTACGACCACCGCTTCGGACGCAACCGGACAGCCAATATCCAGGACCTGATTGCCTTTGGCAACCTCTACGATTTCCAGGTGGAGGAAATCCCGGCCCAGGAGGTGGAAGCCGTTTCGGTAAGCTCCACTAAAATTCGCCATGCCCTGGAAACCGGAGACCTGGAAACCGCAAACCGGTACCTGGGCTACCCTTACCTGTTAAGCGGGGTGGTAGCCCCCGGGAAACAACTGGGGCGAACGCTGGGCTACCCTACAGCCAACCTTAAACCGGAATCGGAGTATAAACTCATTCCCGGAAGCGGGGTTTACCTGGTTCGCAGCCAGCTGCAGGGCCGAACGGTACACGGGATGATGAACATCGGTTCTAACCCTACCGTAGGCGGCAGCGGCCGCCATATCGAAATCCACTTTTTTGACCTGGAGGAAGACCTGTACG
This sequence comes from Robiginitalea aestuariiviva, assembly GCF_029537735.1. Taxonomy (GTDB): domain Bacteria; phylum Bacteroidota; class Bacteroidia; order Flavobacteriales; family Flavobacteriaceae; genus Robiginitalea; species Robiginitalea aestuariiviva. Next base: position 581,224 of record NZ_JARPUQ010000001.1, read on the forward strand.
GGCAACCCGTTCGGGTGGAGCTGCTGGCCAGGCTCCGGGACGAGCAAAAGTTTGATTCCCTGGAAGCCCTGCAGTCTCAGCTAACCCAGGACGAGGCGCACGCCCGGGCCCTGATCCGGTAATTCCCTGCCGCGCCCGCCTTTTACCTCCGGATAACATATTGGAATTCCCTTCCCGCCTCCGCTGGCGGATTCGCCAATTTCGCCTTAAATTTGCGGTCTTAAGCCAATACCTATGTTGCCACTGCAGCTACTGCGCGAACAGACCGACCGGATTGCCCAGGCCCTTTCCAAAAGGGGGCTGGACGCCGGACCCATGCTGGAGGAAATCCTCCGCAAAGACCAGGAGCGCCGCAGCCTCCAGGCCCAATTGGACGAAACCCTGGCCGAAGCCAACCGTAAATCGAAGGAGATCGGGGAGTTGTTCAAAGCCGGGAAAGGCGCCGAAGCCCAGGCCTTAAAGGCCGAGTCTGCCCAACTGAAAGAACAGTCCAAAACCCTGGGGGAATCACTCTCCCGGGCAGCCGATGCCTTGCAGGAAGCCTTGTACCAGGTGCCCAATGCCCCGCACGAAAGCGTTCCGGCCGGGCAGGACGAGGCGGATAACGAAGTGGTGGCCGAAGGCGGAAAGCGGCCGGATTTACCCGAAGGTGCCATGCCTCACTGGGAACTGGCCCGGGAATACGACCTGATCGATTTTGAGCTGGGGGTGAAGATCACCGGCGCCGGATTCCCCGTTTATAAAGGAAAAGGCGCCCGCCTGCAACGGGCGCTTATACAGTTCTTCCTGGACCGCAATACAGAGGCAGGATATACCGAAGTACAGGTGCCCCACCTGGTAAATGCGGATTCCGGATATGGCACCGGCCAGCTTCCGGACAAGGAAGGGCAGATGTACGAGCTTAAAGAAGACCCCCTGTACCTGATCCCGACGGCCGAAGTCCCTGTGACCAACCTTTTCCGGGACGAAATCCTGGAGGCTTCTCAGTTGCCGGTTCGGTATACAGCTTACTCCCCTTGTTTTCGAAGAGAAGCGGGAAGCTACGGGGCCCACGTTCGCGGCCTGAACCGCCTGCACCAGTTCGACAAGGTCGAGATCGTGCGCGTGGAGCACCCGGAGCGTTCCTACGAGGCTTTGGATGGGATGGTAGCCCATGTGAAAAGCCTGCTGGAAGCGCTGGGCCTGCCTTATCGCATTTTACGCCTCTGCGGGGGAGACCTGGGCTTTACTTCTGCACTAACCTTCGATTTCGAGGTGTGGTCTGCGGCACAGGAGCGGTGGCTGGAAGTGAGTTCGGTTTCCAATTTTGAGGCCTTCCAGGCCAACCGGCTGAAACTGCGATTCCGGGACGGGAACGAAAAGCCCCAGCTGGCCCACACCCTGAATGGCAGCGCCCTGGCCCTGCCCCGGGTCCTGGCCGGCATCCTGGAAAACTTCCAGGAAGCGGACGGCATCCGCATTCCTGAGGTGTTGGTGCCCTATGCCGGATTCGACCGGATTCAGCTCGGATAATTACCCATTTTCTGATCGCCGGTGACGGCCCGTTCAAGTTCGTATCTTTGTGAAAAGAACGACCATGAAATCGCTTTTCGCCTTCCTGTTTTTACTGCTGGCCCTGGTGGCCCGCGGGCAGGAAGATTTCCTGGCGCGACAGTACTTCAGCGACGGGGCGTTTGAAAAGGCCGTTGTCTTCTACGAAAAACTGGCTGCGGAAAACCCGCGACGCACGGATTACACGGAACGCCTGGTACAGTGTTACCGGCAAATGGAAGCCTTCGACAAGGCCATAAGCTACCTGCAGGGGCGCATCGAAACCGGTACCGCCTATCCTACCCTCTATATTGACCTGGGTTACACCTACCTGATGGCCGGTTATTCCGAACAGGCTCAAAACTGGTACCGGAAAGCCCTTGACCTGGTTGCCGACAATCCCAACCTGGGTTATGGTATTGGCAACAAATTCCAGCAGTACACCCTGCTGGACCAGGCCCTGGAAGCCTATCGGCTGGCCATGGAACGCAACCCGGAGCTGGATTTCAACTTTCAGATTGCACGTATTTATGGGGAACAGGGGAAGATAGGGGACATGTACGAGGCCTATGCCAACCTCCTGGCACAGCGCCCTTCGGCCATGCCCAATGTCATCCGGGTATGGGAAGCTTTTATTTCGCCGGACCCGGCCGCCAGCAACAACCAGATGCTCAGGCGCGTTTTGCTGACCCGGGCCCAGAAAAACCCGGATCCTCTTTGGAATGAATTGCTGAGTTGGCTCTTCCTGCAACAAGGGCAGTTTACAGCTGCTCTGGTTCAGGAAAAAGCCCTTTTCAAACGCAGTGAAGGAACAGACCTGGAACGAATCTCCAACCTGGGGCGCCTGGCCGAAGAAGCCGGGGACCTCGGGGCGGCCAAAGCCGCATACGACTATGTTGAAGCCGAAAGCGGGGACCCCGTAACCCGGCTCAATGCCCAGTTGCGGCTCATTGAGATCGGGATGCGCATGAACCCGGAAACGGACCTTCAAAAGGTGCGGAAAACCTACGAGACTCTGCTGCAAGCCTATGGATATGCGGCCCCAACCCTGCAATTGCAGGTTGCCTATGCCCGTTTTCTGGCTTTTGAACTGGGCGAAGCCGAGCAGGCGGTAACCCTGCTGAAAAACAGCCTGGACCTGCCCCTGCCCAACTATACCCAGGGCTACCTGAAACTTACCCTGGGCGATATCCTGGTCTTTGATCAGCGCTTTAACGAGGCCCTGATTCTCTACACCCAGGTGCAGCGCCTCCTGAAAAATGACGTGATGGGGCAGGAAGCCCGTTTCAAGGTGGCCCAGACCAGTTTTTACAAAGGGGATTTTGACTGGGCGCTTACCCAGCTGAAGGTCCTGCGGAATTCCACCTCCCAACTGATCGCCAACGACGCCATGCAGCTAAGCCTGACCATATCGGATAATTCCCTGGAGGACAGTACCCGGACCGCCCTGGGCAAATACGCCAGGGCAGACTTACTGGCCTACCAGAAAAAACCGGAACAGGCGCTGGGGGTGCTGGAGGATTTGCTCGAAATGCATAAGGGCGAACGCATAGAAGACGAAGCCCTGCTTATGTATGGCCGGTTGCTGGAAGCCGCCGGGGACTTTTCGGGGGCCCGGCTGAGTTACCTGAAAATTGTGGAGTTCTACCCGGGGGACATCCTGGCAGACGATGCCCTTTTTGCCCTGGCCGAACTTTACCGAACAAGGCTTCAGGAGCCGGAGCAGGCCATGGAGTATTACCGACGCATCATTTACAATCACCAGGACAGCTATTATTTTCCCCTGGCCCGAAGGCAGTTCCGCATACTCAGGGGCGATACCATAGAAGACCTCTAAACGCTAAAGACATGTATATCTATAATGTGACCATAAATGTGGAGGATTCCGTCCGCGACACCTGGCTGCACTGGATGGAACAAACCCACATCCCGGACATGCTGGCTACGGGAAAATTCAGGAGTGCCCGCATTTGCAGGGTCCTGGTGGAAGAACAAACCGGAGGTACTACTTACGCAGTACAGTATACCGCGTATAGCCGGGGCCACCTGGAACAATATTACCAGGAAGACGCGCCAAGGCTGCGGGAAGACAGCCTCCGTCGGTTCGGGGATAAATGCCTGGCCTTCCGGACCGAACTGGAAATCCTGAGCGAACACGCATGAAACCCGAAGCGGTGCGCCTTTTTGTATATGGGACCTTGCTGGAGGCCGATGTGTGCCAGTGGGTCTTTGGCCGGCAGCCGGAAGGGAAACCGGACGTACTGCCGGGCCATGTTAAAAAAGAACGCTCCGTGGCAGGACGTTATCCAGAGGTTTGTCCAACGGACCAACCCGGGCAGGGCGTTTCCGGGCGGTGCCTTGAATTAAGCCCGGAAGACCTGCAACGGGCCGATGCCTATGAAACTGCCCTGTACTACCGTGCGGAGCGTACCCTTGCCTCCGGCAGCCGCGCCTGGGTGTACCTGGCGGCAAGGGAACAAAACCAAACCAAATGAGTAGAAAGAAACCCCGCAAAAAGGATTTTCCAGGTAAAAAAGGGATGGTTCAGCGTAACACGGGGGTGCGTGCCAAGAAAAACCTGGGGCAGCATTTTCTGGCCGATGCCGGGGTGGCCGCACGGATTGCCGGAGTCATGGAGTTGGATGTAATAGACCGGGTCCTGGAAATCGGGCCTGGCACGGGGGTGCTCACCGCCTTCCTGCTGGAACGTCCCATAGACCTGCTGGCCGTAGAACTGGACCCGGAATCCGCCACCTACCTGCGGGAGGTCTTTGCCCCACTTATGGAAAGCAGGGAATTGCCCTATAAGCACTTCGAGGTCCTGGAAGCGGATTTCCTGAAACTGGATCTTACCCCCCTCTTTGGCGGGCAGCCGTTTGCCGTGACCGGTAATTTCCCGTATAACATTTCTTCCCAGATCCTCTTCCGCGTGCTGGAGGCCCGGGACCGTATTCCTGAATTTGGCGGGATGTTCCAGAAGGAGGTGGCCGAACGCGTTTGTGCGGGGCCCGGATCCAAAGCCTATGGGATTCTGTCGGTCCTGGTGCAGGCCTATTACGAAGCTTCCTATTGCTTTACAGTGCCGCCCGAGGTCTTTGACCCGCCGCCCAAGGTAGCCTCGGGGGTATTGCACCTGAAACGCCTGAAGCAAACGCAGGACTGGGATGCCCAAAACCTGAAAACCCTGGTAAAGGCCGCTTTCAACCAAAGGCGCAAAACCCTTCGCAACAGCTTAAAGAACCTTCCCCTGCCCGATAATCTCAGAGAAGATGCTATCTTTGACCGACGCCCGGAACAACTATCCGTAGCCGAATTCATCGCACTCTCTAAGCACCTGAACCATGACGCCGTTTAAACTTACCGACGAGCTGCTGGAGCAAATCCGGGAGCTGATCGAAACCCGTCAGGATGCAGACCTCCACGCCCTGATGGAGGAGGTGCACTACGCCGATGTTGCGGAGATCATCAACGAACTGAACAATGAACAGGCCACCTACCTGATCAAGCTGCTGGACAGCGAAAAGACCTCGGACGTCCTGACCGAGGTGGATGAGGATATCCGGGAAGGCATTCTGAAAAACCTGTCTTCCAAGGAAATTGCCGGCGAGCTGGAAGAACTGGATACGGACGACGCGGCGGACATCATTGCCGAACTCCCCAAGGAAATTGTGCAGGAGGTCATTTCCGAAATTTCGGACCGGGAACACGCCAAGGACATTGTAGACCTGCTGCGGTACGACGAAAATTCGGCCGGGGGATTGATGGCCAAGGAACTTGTGAGCGTTAATGAGAACTGGAACGTACTCACCTGCGTCAAGGAAATGCGGCAGCAGGCCGAGAACGTGACCCGGGTACACAGTATTTACGTGGTAGACGACGACGGCCTCCTCAAGGGACGCCTTTCCCTGAAGGACCTGCTGACCGCCTCCACGCGGTCGCCGATCCGTGAGGTCTACATTCCCAAGGTGGACTCGGTGAACGTCAACGAAAAACCCGAAGAGGTAGCTAAAATCATGTCCAAGTACGATCTGGAAGCTATCCCCGTGGTAGACGAAATCGGGCGCCTGGTGGGGCGGATCACCATCGATGACATTGTGGACGTGATCCGGGAAGAAGCAGATAAGGATTACCAGTTGGCAGCGGGGATCTCCCAGGATGTGGAGGCAGACGACAGCATCTGGGAACTGACCCGTGCACGGCTCCCCTGGCTGTTTCTGGGCCTGGTAGGCGGCCTGGGTGCCGCAGCCATCATGGGCGGATTCGAAACCATGATCGCCAAACACGCCATCCTCTTTTTCTTCACCCCCCTCATTGCGGCCATGGCCGGGAATGTAGGGGTGCAGTCCAGCGCTATTATTGTACAGGGCCTCGCCAACGACGACCTCAAAGGGAGTATAGCCAACCGCCTGGTCAAGGAAATGATGCTGGCCACCTTGAACGGGGTAATCCTTGCTGCCGTTTTGTTCTTGTTTACCTGGGCCTGGCAGGGAAGTTTTCCCACCTCAACCGCGATTTCAGTCTCCCTGATCGCTGTGATCATTGTAGCCGGAATTGTCGGCACTTTTATCCCGCTCTTCCTGCATAAAAGGGGGATTGACCCGGCCATTGCCACCGGACCTTTTATTACTACCAGCAACGATATCTTTGGGATCCTGATCTACTTCTGGATCGCCAGGCTCGTGCTGGGAATCTGAAGTCTAACCCGGGGAACCCTGGTTCCCCAAGACCCCTGAAATATGAAGGTAAAAGTTGCCGTTATTCAGGAAAGCCCGGCATTTTTCGATAAAGAAGCCGGCCTGCAACAGGTGGCTCACCTCTGTGAAACCTATGCAGCCCAGGGTTGCCGGTTAATCCTGTTTCCCGAATCCTTTATCCCGGGATACCCCAGGGGGTTTACCTTCGGCGCCCGCGTGGGCAGCCGGTCAGAAGCAGGGAGGGTCCTCTATGCGGAATACCATCGCAGCAGCTTTTCCACTGAAGGTAAAGAACGGGCTTTTCTGGAAGAGGTAGCCCGGAAAAATGGGATTTACCTGGCCATAGGGGTTACCGAAAAGGTCCCTGAACACGGCAGCCTGTATTGCTCCCTACTCTACTTTTCGCCATATACCGGATTTATGGGATCCCATCGAAAACTCAAACCCACGGGTTCTGAGCGCCTGGTCTGGGCCGAAGGGGATGCCAGCGGTCTGCTGACCTTCGACACCCCTGTTGGGCGTATCGGGGGACTTATTTGCTGGGAAAATTATATGCCGCTGGCCCGGCAGGCTATGTATCGCAAAGGGGTACAGATTTACCTGGCGCCCACGGCAGATGGGCGCCCGGGATGGACGGCCACCCTCCGGCACATTGCCCTGGAGGGAAGGTGTTTTGTGCTGGGATGCAATCAGTTTATGCGCAAGGACATGTATGCGGACGCCTACCTACCCTACCTGGAGGGAGAACCGGAAGTGATGTGCCCTGGCGGCAGCGCCATAATATCGCCTTCAGGTGAAGTACTACAAGGCCCCCTGAATGGAGAGGCCGGGGTGTTGGTAGCTGACCTGGACCTGGAGGAAACCGTCCGCACCAAGCTGGATTTTGACCCCCATGGGCATTACGCCCGCCATGATGTGTTCCAATTCGATGCCCCCGGGCAGCCCGAAATAAGAAAAGACCCCGATGAAACCGATTAACCTTAAGGAGAAACTTCAGCAATTTTCAGCCCACTGGCACCCCCACCGCATAGCTGAGGTGGACGATATGCAGGTCCTGCTGGCCAAAATAAAGGGGCCCTTTGTATGGCATGCCCACCCGGAAGAAGACGAATTGTTCCAGGTCCTGCAGGGTACGCTTTATATGCGCTTCCGCAACCGGGTAGAAACCGTCCGGCAAGGCGAACTTATTGTAGTGCCCAAAGGGGTGGAACACTGCCCCGAGACCCGAAACGACGAAGAGGTCCACCTACTGCTGTTCGAACGCAAAACCACCCGGCATACCGGGGAGGTAAACAGCGCATTAACCCAAAATCACTATCCCGAAATCTGAGCCCGATGAACGTACTGCACCTGGACGAAAACCACCCTATCCTGATCGAACGCCTGGCCGCCCTGGGCTATGAAAACCATGCGGACTACACCAGCAGCAAGGCCGAAATCATGGAAAGGATACACCAGTACGAGGGGATCATCATCCGAAGCCGCATCCCCATAGACAGGGCCTTTCTGGAAGCTGCCTCCAGGCTAAGGTTCATTGGACGGGTAGGCGCGGGACTGGAAAATATCGACACCGACTTTGCCCGCGAACGAGGGATTTACCTGGCTGCCGCTCCGGAGGGGAACCGCAATGCGGTAGGCGAACACACCCTGGGGATGTTGCTGGCCCTGCTCAACAAGCTCCATACGGCAGATGCCGAAGTGCGCAACGGGATCTGGCAGCGGGAAGCCAACCGCGGCTGGGAACTGGACGGGCGCACCGTGGGGATTATCGGTTACGGGAATATGGGGAAAGCTTTTGCCCGCAAACTCCGCGGCTTTGACGTTGAGGTGATCTGTTATGATATCCAAGGCGGGGTGGGGGACGAAAATGCCCGGCAGGTTGGCATCCTGGAATTTTTCCAGAAAGCGGATGTGGTAAGCCTGCATGTACCCCAAACGCAGCAGACTACGGGGATGGTAGATACAGCCTTTTTGGAACGATTCCACAAGCCTATCTGGATCCTAAACACGGCCCGTGGTAAATGCATCCGCACCGCGGACCTGGCGGAGGCCCTCCAGACCGGGAAGGTGCTGGGCGCAGGCCTGGATGTGCTGGAGTATGAAAAAGCATCCTTTGAGTCCCTGTTCGCGGCCGATTCCCTGCCGGAACCCCTGCAATACCTGATTCAGGCGCCCAATGTCTTACTAACGCCCCATGTGGCGGGTTGGACTGTGGAGAGCAAGGAGAAACTGGCGCAAACCGTTGCCGATAAAATCAAAGCACATTTTTCGTAAATTATCGACAGAATCCAGAACAACCTGGGTTTTCCGAACTCATGGCAAGGGGATAACCGGTTGATGCGTGCTCCGGACCTGCCACCTATTTACCACCTAGGATATGAAAGATACCATTCTTAAATACGGCGGATACGGAGCCCTGGCCATTTGCCTGCTTTTTTTGTTGGCATGGTACGCCGGTTCCGGCCTCTCCTTCGGGGCGCAGGAGGTTATTGGTTATGCTTCCATGGTCCTTGCGCTTTCTTTTGTGTATTTCGGGATCCGCCATTACCGTGAAATCCACAACGATGGGGCACTGACCCTGAAGCAGGGCCTTCGGGTGGGCCTTGGGATTACGTTAATCACGGCCCTGGCATTCGGGTTGCTGGACGTGGTTTATGTAACCTGGCTGAACCCGGATTTTATGGACACCTATTACGCCACTGTTCTGACACAGATGCAGGCAGAACTTCCGGAGGCAGAATTCCTGCAGCAGAAGGCCGAGATGGAGGCCCAGAAAGCACTTTTTACCAGTCCGGCAGTAAACTTTCTTCTGATGTTCTTCACCGTATTTCTGATTGGGTTTGTCATCACCCTGTCTTCGGCGATGATCCTGAAACGCAACCCCGGTACACCTGCCGCCTAACACCACCATTGCCATGAAATCGGAAGCCACCACCCCGGAAGCCTATCTGGAACAACTTCCCGAAGCGCGCCAAGCCGTTGTATCGCGGTTGCGGGAGGTGATCCTAGAACATTTGCCCGATGGCTTTCAGGAAACCATGAACTACGGCATGCTCGGCTATGTGGTGCCCCACAGCCGGTATCCCGCAGGCTACCATTGCAACCCGAAATTGCCCCTTCCCTTCCTGAACCTGGCCTCGCAGAAACAGTATGTGGCTCTGTACCACATGGGAATTTACGCAGACCCGGAACTCCTGCAGTGGTTCAAGGAGGCCTATGCCGCTGCCGGCGCAGGCCGGCTCGATATGGGCAAGAGCTGCATCCGCTTTAAAAAACCGGAAGAAATCCCTTTCGAACTTATCGGGGAACTGTGTACGAAAATAACCGTAGACCAATGGATTGAGCGGTACGAGCAGGCCCTTAAAAAATAATACCCGGGGCATGGAAGTTTGCTGCCTCAAGTGATGGGGGGCACCCCCCGCCCCCCAAAATCCAATTTACCCGCACCCTCTGAAATACACAATCATGAAAAAACGCGTAACCGGCCTGGGCGGCTTCTTCTTTAAGACCAAGGATCCCGATGGCATTAAAACCTGGTATAAGAAACACCTGGGTATCCCCACGGACAACTACGGCTGGACCTTTTGGTGGAAGCAGGAAGACGGCAGTCCTGGAAGTACCCAATGGAGCCCATTTCCTGAAAACACCCCCTATTTCAGCCCCAGTGCCAAGGACTTTATGATGAATTTCCGGGTGGCAGACCTGGAAGGATTGCTACCGGTCCTTCGGGAGGAGGGGGTACAGGTAATAGGCGAAATGGAGACCTACAGTTACGGAAAATTCGCCTGGATCCTGGACCCGGAAGGCAACAAGATTGAACTCTGGGAACCGGTGGACCAGGCGTTTCTGGAATAGGGAATTATTTCCTACCTTGAGGAGTCTATCAACCAATACCCATCAGCATGTCAGAAGACCATAAAGATTTAGGCGACAAGGCAGAGGAAGCCTTCGACAAAGCCAAGGAAAAGGCCCACGCCATGGGCGAGGAGGCCAAGGAAGCTGCAGGCGAATTTAAGGAGGAAGCCCAAAAGACTGCCCGGGAATTCAAGGAAGGCCTGGAATCCGCCGGAGGGGATAACAAAAAAATCCTGGCCGGAATCCTGGCTATCATTCTGGGGTCCTTGGGGATTCACAAATTCGTGCTGGGATATCAGAAGGAAGGGATCATTTTGTTGGTGCTGACCATTATCGGATTTATCCTGACCTGTGTGGGTATCGGGGTATTCCTGGTATGGGGCACCGGGGTCATCGGCCTTATCGAGGGAATCATCTACCTGACCAAAAGCGACGAGGAATTCTACAACACCTACCAGGTAGGGCGCAAACCCTGGTTCTAGAAAAAAAGGGCTGGATTTTCGTTCCGGCCTTTTTTATTTCAATTACAAATCGTAATATTGCGATATATAAATTTGACCATGGGGGTAACCAAGAGCGAACTCTTCAATCCGCAACAGAACGAAATGGCGCAGATCGCCAAGGTACTGGCGCATCCGGCCCGGGTGGCCATCCTGCAATACATCTCCCGGCAGGATGCCTGTATCTGCGGAGACCTGGTGGAGGAAACCGGTTTGGCACAGGCCACCATTTCACAGCACCTGAGCGAAATCAAGAAGATCGGGTTGCTCAAGGGGAACTTCCAGGGGAAAAACCTGTGCTACTGTATTGATAAGGAACGCTGGGAAGCCATCCACGACCTATTTGAATCCTTTTTTACCCGCATTGGCCAACAATGCTGTTAATCTAAAACCCTCAACATGACCACTCGAGAATTCTTGCAGGTATTACGCCTGCACCCCGGAAAAAAACTTCAATTCGAATACCGGGAGGGGGCACAACTGCGCCCGGATTACCATATCACCGAAGTCAAGAACGTGCTCATCAACGCCACAGATTGCGGCGGGCGATCCGACCAGTGGGAAGAAACCGTGATCCAGTTGTGGGAAGCCCCACAACCCGAACCGGACCACGGCCCCATCACCACGGAAAAAGCCCTGGCCATCCTGGAGCGCGTAAACCAAAGCCAACGGCTGATGGCGCAGAGCCTGCTGAAATTCGAATACGGCAATGCCGGGTTCCACACGGCCCAACTGCATGTGGGACCCGTATCGGTAACGGACAACACCCTGCTGATCGGCTTACAGCCGGAAGCCACCCAGTGCAAGGCACAGGACCTTTGCGGCGTAGTCCCGGAAACCGAAGGCTGCAGCCCGGGCAGCGGTTGCTGCTAAACCTATGGCCATGGAGATCCGACCTATGCTAGCTACAGACTGGCCCGAAGTGGCCCGGATTTACCGGGAAGGCATCGCCACGGGATTTGCCACCTTCGAAACCGAAGCCCCGCAGTACGAGGCCTGGAACCGGGCCCACCTGCCCGAATGCCGCCTTGTGGCCGAACAGAAGGGTTCCGTACTGGGGTGGGCAGCCCTTTCCCCCGTATCCGGGCGATGTGTATATGGGGGGGTGGCCGAAGTCAGTATCTATATCGGGGACGGAAACCGCGGCAAAGGTATCGGGATGCGCCTGATGGAACACCTGATCCGGGAAAGCGAGGCAGCCGGCCTCTGGACCCTCCAATCCGGGATTTTCCCGGAAAATGAAGCCAGTATCCGCCTGCACGAAAAGGCAGGGTTCCGGCGCCTGGGTTATCGGGAAAAAGTAGCTTTGCACCAGGGGGTATGGAAAGACAATGTCCTTTTTGAACGCCGCAGCCCCACGGTTGGACTTTAATCCAATAAAGAAAAAAACATGAAGAATATTTTAGTGCTGTGTACCGGAAATTCCTGCCGCAGCCAGATGGCCCATGGTTACCTGAAGGCCCTGCAGGCCAGCCCTGTGGCAAATGTGTACAGCGCCGGCATCGAAACCCACGGCCTGAATCCGGATGCTGTGGCCATCATGGCCGAGGACGGGGTGGATATATCCGCCCATACCTCCAACCATGTAGACGAATACCAGGGCATAGCCTGGGATTACATCATCACGGTTTGTGACCACGCTTACGAAAATTGCCCGTATATCCCGGCCCCCGGGGCCAGGAGGCTGCATCACAATTTTATGGATCCGTCTAAAGTGGAGGGCACTCCGGAAGAGCGGCACCAGGCCTTCCTGGAGGCCCGAAACCAAATCCGGGATTACTGTAAGGATTTCCTGGAGCGCGAGTTTAAGGGCTAATCCCCGTTCTGGCCTTCCGCAAGTTTGCGTTCCAGTTCGGCCTGGAACTCCTCCATTACCGGCCGCACGGTATCCTCCGGCAGGTCGGCTATGCGGATATACATCAGGCCGTCCACGGAGTTGTTAAAAAGGGGGTCCACGTTAAAAGCCACAACCTTCGCATTCTGTTTGATGTACTTTTTGATCAGGACTGGCAGGCGCAGGCTGCCGGGTTCCACCTCCGAGATCAGGCGGTCGAATTTATTGAGGTCCGCTTCGGTTTCGTCGAAGACAAACTCCTTATCCGCATCATTGAGTTTAACCTTGAATTCCTTTTTGGGACGGATGTACTGGGCCACATAGGGGTCCCAGTAATTAGACTTCATAAACTCGATCATCAGCGATTTGGAGAAATTGGAAAACTGGTTGCTGATGCTCACCCCCCCAATCAGGTATTTGTGCTGGGGAAAGCGCAGGGTGGTATGCACAATCCCTTTCCAGAGCAGGAAAAGGGGCATGGGCTTCTGCTGGTATTCCTCCACGATGTAAGCGCGCCCCATTTCGATGGATTGTTGCATCATCCCGTATAATTCGGGTTCAAAGCGGAACAGGTCCTGCAGGTAAAACCCATCTATACCAAAGTTCTCAAATATTTCTGCCCCCATCCCCATGCGGTAGGCCCCGACAATTTTCTTTTCCTGCCCGTCCCACAAAAAGAGGTGATGGTAGTAGTCGTCAAACCGGTCCAGGTCTATGGACTTGTTGGTGCCCTCACCTATGGCGCGAAAGGTGGTTTCCCGTTGCCGTCCGATTTCCTGCAGGATAAAGGGCATATCTTTTTTCTGGGCCAGGAAAACTTCATAATTCTTGCTCTGCAGCAGTCGGCAATCCTTCTCCCTCAGCTTCCCGATTTCCCCTTCTATGACCTCCGTGCGCACGGCCGAGGCAATGCGCCTGGGGGGCTTGGGTATTTTGATGGAACTCGGAATCTGGTCAATTAGCCGTTCCTTTTCATAGGGATTGGCCAGCAGGTAAGTCTTCCGCCGGAGCAGGTCTGCATATTCCTCCAGGGTTTCCTGTTCCTTCTGGGCCGCCACCCCAATTGGCTGACCAATACGCACCTTGATGGGGCGGTTGCGCTGGGTTACCAGTTCTGTAGGCAAACGGGCGGTACGGAACTTTTCGTCTATACGGGATAGCTGGTAGAACAACCGGCTATTGCGGGCGTGAAAATACACCGGGACCACCGGGACCTCTGCCTTGCGGATCAGTTTCAGGGCGCCATCCTCCCACGGGCGGTCCACAAAATGGTGGCCTTCCCGGTAGGTAGAGACTTCCCCGGCAGGGAAAATCCCAAGGGGGTGGCCACTCCTTAAATGTTCCAGTGCCTGCTTGACCCCGGCAATGGAGCTCTTGGCATCCTGCCGGTCCTCAAAGGGATTCACCGGCATGATATAGGGTGCCAGAGGGGCAATGCGCTGCAGCAAAAAATTGGCTATGATTTTGTAATCTGCCCGGTGGGCCAGCAACAGCTTCAGCAACAACACCCCGTCAATCCCACCCAGCGGATGGTTGCTGATGGTGATAAAAGGGCCTTCCTTGGGCAGGCGTTTAAAGTCTTCCTCCGGAATCTCGAAGTCGATTTCGTAGTGTTCCAGGATGCGTTCCAGAAGCTCCGGGCCGGACAGGTCCTGGTGTTTTTTGTAAAACCGGTTCAGGTTGCTGATGCGGGTCAGGCGCATCAGGATCCAGGCCATAAAGGTTCCCAGAAACCCATAGCGGTCCAGATGGATGGCCTGCGCCACTTCCCGTGCCGTAACTAAACTCATAACGGAACTTCTGTGGTGTTAAAGATAGAAAAATGGGCACTCCTCCGGGGGAATCGCGGAATTTTTTGGTGCAGTAGGATTATTTGACCACCAGCTGAACAGTTTCCTTCCCGCGCTGTTCCAGCAACACTTCCCGACCATTTTGCAGGGACTGTATGGCCTGCTGGTCAAAATGGCGTACGGTGTAGAGAGATACCCCGGTGTGGTGCACCACCTTAAAACGCCCGCGCAACTGGGCCAGTAGTTCCTCCAGCCTCCCGTATTTATCGTCAAAGCAAACCGAGAAACTGATGGCAGAATTCTGGATCAGGTCTACCTTCATCCGGTGGGCATGCAGCAATTTGAACAGGTCACTGATGTTATCTTCCACAATGAAGGAAAAATCCAGGGATGAGAGTTTCATCAGCACCTGGTCTTTCTTCAGGATAAAGCAAGGGATTTCCGGCGATATCCCTTTGCCTTTCCCCACCACCGTACCGGGGTCGGCCGGGTTCAGGAAAGACTTTACATGGAGGGGGATTTCCTTGCGCTGCAGGGGCTGCAGGGTTTTGGGGTGGATTACCGATGCCCCGTAAAAAGCCAGTTCAATTGCCTCCCGGTACGAGATGTGATGCAAGAGGCTGGCCTGGTCAAAATAGCGCGGATCTGCATTGAGCACCCCGGGAACATCTTTCCAGATGGTCACCGATTCCGCATTTAGGCAATAGGCGATAATGGCCGCGGTGTAATCTGAGCCTTCCCGCCCCAGGGTGGTTGTGAAATTGTTTTCGTCACTACCCAGGAACCCCTGGGTGATGAAGAGTTCGCGCGTCCCGGCCAGCTCCGATATGGCCTCCTGGGTCCGGTCCCAGTCTACATTCCCATCCCGGTAATTCGCATCGGTCTTGATATATTCTCGAATATCCAGCCAGGTATTGGACAAACCCTCGGCTTTCAGGTAAGCACTAACAATGGCCGTGGAAAGAAGTTCTCCATAGCCTACCACCTGGTCATAGACAAAACTGTATTTGGGGGACTTGTTCCAGGCCAGGAACCCGCGGACCTCGGCAAAAAGGTCCCGAACCCGGGTATAAACCGGATGGGTTGCAGCCGGGAAGAGGTCCCCGAGGATGCGCGTATGAAATTCCTCCACCTGGGCCAGGGCACCCGAGAGGGCCTCCTTATCCTCAAAATAAGCCCGCACCACGGCTTCCATGGCATTGGTGGTCTTGCCCATGGCAGATACTACCAGGAAGGTTTGTTCGGTTCCGGTCTCGCGCAGAACCTGTAAAACATTGCGTACGCCTTCGGCATCCTTTACCGATGCACCGCCAAACTTAAATACCCGCATAGGTCTTCAGATATTGGTCGATCCCTTCCCGGTCCAGCTGTACCACATCCCAGTCCCTCAGGATTCGCGCGCCCCGGGACTTGTAGAAACGGATGGCCGGTTCGTTCCAGTCCAGTACCTCCCAGCTTACCCTGCCGGCCCCGGTGTGCTGTGCATGCCGGATCACCTCGGTAAGGAGGGCGCTGCCAATTCCGGAGCCACGGGCAGGTTCGGTCACGATCAGGTCTTCCAGGTGTAGGGCAGGACCTTTCCAGGTAGAATACCGGGGGTAAACCAGGGCCATCCCGTCCACACCCATCCCGCTATCCGCCACAAAGCACTGGAATTTGGGATTGGGGCCAAACCCATCTTCCCGGAGTTGCTCCACGGTCACTTCCACCGCGTCAGGCTCCTTCTCATAGATGGCCAGTTCGGTTATCAACCGGTGAACGGCCGGCATATCGGCTTCGCGGGCAGGTCGGATCGTATAATTCATAATTGTTGCAAATAAAACATAAAGTTATATATCTTCATTTTCTTCGGGCTACGAAAACGTTATAGTTTCACAAAATAAGCGATATTTGTGGCCAGAAACACCTAACCCACCCGCTATGCAGTGGAAATCGAAGACCCTGGGCGAATTTATCATCGAAAACCAGGCCGAATTCCAGTATTCCACCGGAGAACTCTCCAAGCTCATCAATGCCATCCGCCTGGCCGCAAAGGTAGTTAACCACGAGGTAAACAAGGCCGGCCTGATCGATATCCTGGGTGCCGCCGGGGAAACCAACGTGCAGGGGGAAAGCCAGCAGAAACTGGATGTCCTGGCCAATGAAAAATTTATCCAGGCGCTCCGGAACCGGGAAATCGTATGCGGCATTGCCTCGGAGGAGGAGGAAGACTTTATTGCCATCAATTCCCAGGACGATAACCACCAGAACAAATACGTAGTGCTGATCGACCCCCTGGACGGCTCCTCCAACATTGATGTGAATGTCTCCGTGGGCACCATCTTCTCCGTGTACCGGCGGGTAACGCCCCAGGGCAGCCCGGTAACCCTGCGGGATTTCCTGCAGCCGGGGGTGAACCAGGTGGCCGCCGGGTATATCATCTACGGCACCTCCACCATGCTGGTGTATACTACCGGGCACGGGGTCAACGGCTTTACCCTGAACCCCGCCATCGGCACCTTCTACCTGTCTCACCCGAACATGCAATTCCCCGAAACGGGACGCATCTATTCAGTCAATGAGGGGAACTATATTCACTTTCCCCAGGGGGTCAAGGATTATATCAAATATTGCCAGATGGAAGAAGGCGACCGCCCCTATACCTCAAGGTATATAGGCTCCCTGGTGTCGGACTTTCACCGGAATATGATCAAGGGCGGGATATATCTGTATCCCAAGAGCAGCATCAACAATAACGGCAAACTCCGGCTGCTGTACGAATGCAACCCGATGGCGTTCCTGGCCGAACAGGCCGGGGGCAAGGCGTCGGACGGGTACCAGCGGATCATGGAAATCCAGCCCACCGAATTGCACCAGCGGGTTCCTTTCTTTTGCGGGAGCCGGAAAATGGTAGAAACCGCCGAGGAATTCATGGCCCGAAGGGCCTGAACCTCAGTGTTCTTTCTGAATCAGGTACAGGTAGTCTTCAAAGGGGATACGCCCGGTAAAGATCGCTACGGACTTGGCGATAACCTCGTCTGCCTTTTTATGGGTGAACCCGATGCCCAGGGCGTATTTTTTCACCAGCGCCATTTCCTCGTTATCGATCTGGTGGTCCGAGAAAATGATGCGGAAAAAATCGAAGAGGCGTTCGTACCGCTGTTCCATTTCGAAGGGGGCTTCTATGGGGTACTGGTTCTCCTTTTTCATCACCTCCTTGTACTCCTCGGGGGTTATGTTCAACTTGGAGGCAAACCGGTCGATCACTTCTTTTTCCGGGGGGGTGATGGCACCGTCCACGGCAGCCAGGGAAGCCAGGGCCGCAAAGTGAGCCAGATTACGCCGTTTTTCGGAGTGGTTGTACAGATCCAGGATGGGCATATTGTGCGATTGAATTTAGGGCAAATATACCGCTTTGTTCCTTTTTTACCCAGTGGGATACCGCATTTCTTACGCCGTCTCCAGGGGTCTCTGGCCCTATGGAAAATTGCAGAATTCCGTACCTTCATGCCGCTATGAGAAAGCCCCTCCTGGAATTTACGGACAAAGGGATTTATTGCGCCAGGGCCGGAGTATACCTGGACCCCTGGAAACCGGTCGAAAAAGCCCTCATAACCCACGGGCATTCGGACCATAGCCGTTGGGGGCATGGCTCTTACCTGACCCACCGCCTGAACGTCCCTATTATCCGCCACCGTTTGGGGGAGATTAAAACCCAGGGGGTGGAATGGGGGGAACCTATCCGGATCCGGGGGGTGGAATTCTGCTTTCACCCGGCCGGGCATATCATTGGCTCCTCCCAGATCCGCGTGGCCTACAAAGGTGAGGTCTGGGTATTTTCCGGAGATTACAAAGCCCATGCCGACGGCTTGGCCACCCCTTTTGAACCTGTGCCCTGCCATACCTTTATCACCGAATGCACTTTTGGGCTCCCTGCTTTTTCCTGGCTTCCCCAGGCAAGGGTTATGGAAGACATCCACGCCTGGTGGGCCCGCAACCGGGAAGCGGGTAAAACCTCGGTACTGTTCGCCTATTCTCTGGGCAAAGCTCAGCGGCTGCTTGCGGCCCTGGATACCGGGATTGGCCCCATTTACACCCACGGCGCCATCGAAAATATGAACGAGGTGGTACGCACCCTAACCCCCCTGCCTGCAACCCGACGGATCACCAGGGAAACCCCGGCCTCGGAAGTTCGTGGCCAATTGGTGCTGGCCCCTCCAAGTGCCCATGGCAGCCCTTGGATCCGGCGCATGGTGCCCTTTGAAACCGCCACGGCCAGCGGCTGGATGGCTTTTCGCGGTGCCCGCAGGCGACGGGCGGTAGACCGGGGCTTTGTGTTGAGCGATCACTGCGACTGGGAGGAGTTGCTGGCAAGTATCCGCGCTACGGGGGCGGAAAAAGTGATCTGCACCCATGGATATTCCGATATTTTTTCCCGCTACCTGCGGGAGCAGGGCTACGATGCACGCACCGAGCAGACCCAGTACGAAGCGGAAACCCCGGAATCCGAAACCTCACCCGAGGCCTGATATGGAAGCTTTTGCCCATTTGATCCGCACCCTGGACAGCACCAACAAGACCAATGTGAAGGTTGCTGCCCTGGCCGCGTATTTCCGGGAAGCCCCGGATCCGGATAAGGTGTGGACCATTGCCATCCTCTCCCACCGCCGGCCACCGCGGCCTGTAAACACGCGCTTGTTGCGGGAATGGGCTGCAGAAATGGCCGGCATCCCTATGTGGCTCTTTGAAGAGAGTTACCACATTGTGGGCGACCTGGCCGAAACCATCGCCCTGGTCCTGCCCCACCCTGAAAATGGAGGTGCCCCCCTGCCTTCCCTGTCCGAATACCTGGAGGACATGGTAGGACTCAAGCCCCTAGACGAAGTGGAAAAGAAGGCCTATGTTTGGAAACAGTGGGGACGAATGGATTACTACCAGCGCTTCGTCTTCAACAAATTTATTACGGGAGGCTTCCGAATTGGCATCAGCCAGAAACTCATGACCCGGGCCCTGGCGCAGGCCACAGGCGTGGACGAACCCCTGTTGGCCTACCGCCTGATGGGCAACTGGGACCCGGCCACCACCGGGTTTGCGGAACTCGTGCTGGAAGCGCGGGATTCCGATCGGGATGCAAGACCCTTTCCATTTTACCTGGCCTATGCCCTGCAAGATGGCCCCGAGGCCCTGGGCGACCCGGCCGCCTGGCTCATGGAACACAAATGGGACGGGATACGGGCTCAGGTACTGCTGCGCAACGGGGAGGTGTATGTCTGGAGCCGGGGGGAGGAACTCGTTACCGATCAGTACCCGGAATTCCAAAGCCTGGTGAACACCGTTCCGGAAGGCACCGTCCTGGATGGCGAAATACTGCCCTACCCGAAAGGGGAAATCGGCAGTTTCCGGGACCTGCAAAAACGCCTGGGCCGAAAAAGCATAAGCGCCGCCCTGCTTAAAAAAACCCCGGTAATCCTCAGGGCCTACGACCTGCTGGAGTGGGAGGGGAAGGACATCCGCCACCTGCCCTTCCGGGAGCGCAGGGCCCTTTTGGACCCCTTGGTTGCCCCCCTGGCCCCGGACCCGGAAATTCCCCTGGACCTCTCCGTAACAGCAGAGGTAAAGGACTGGAAAGCAGCAGCCTTAGAAAGGGGCCGGGCGCGGGAACTCCGGTCGGAAGGACTTATGCTGAAACACCGGGATGCCCCCTACGGGGTGGGTCGCAAAAAAGGCGACTGGTGGAAATGGAAGGTGGACCCCTATACGGTGGATGCCGTACTCACCTACGCCATGCGGGGTCACGGCCGGCGCAGCAACCTCTTTACGGACTACACCTTTGCCCTTTGGGACCAGAAGGAGGACGGAAAAAGGGAGCTGGTCACTTTTGCCAAGGCCTATTCCGGCCTGACCGATGCCGAATTCCGGCAGGTGGATGCCTGGATCAAACGCCATACGCTGGAACGTTTTGGTCCGGTGCGGTCTGTGGAACCGGAACAGGTCTTTGAAATTGCCTTTGAAGGTATTGCGGCTTCCGGCCGGCATAAAAGCGGGGTGGCCACCCGCTTCCCGAGAATCGTGCGCTGGAGGAAAGATAAACCGGCAGCCGAAGCCGACACCCTGCAAACCCTAAAGCGCTGGATCCCGGAATTGTGAAGCCCCGTACTCCAAAATACAGTGAATGGACCGATCAGGCACAAGCCTGGTTCCAGAGCCAGGGATGGAAGCCCTTCCCGTTCCAGGAGGAGACCTGGGAGGCCTTCATGGAGGGCAAACACGGCTTGCTTAATGCCCCCACCGGCAGCGGCAAGACCTATGCCCTCTGGTTTCCGATCCTGCTCAACTACATGCGGGCGCACCCGGACTACGCCACAAAACACCGCAAAGGGCTGAAAGCCATCTGGATTACCCCTTTAAGGGCCCTGTCCCAGGAAATCCGACAGTCTGCCGAGCGCATCCTGGAAGACCTTCAAATCCCATTTGAAGTAGGCATCCGCACCGGCGACACCTCCACGGCCGAACGCAACCGGCAGCGCAAGACCATGCCGGATTTGCTGATCACCACCCCGGAGAGTTTGCAACTGCTGCTCGCCACCAAGGGATACGCCAAACTCTTCCGGGAGTGCAGTGCGGTGGTTGTGGACGAATGGCACGAATTGCTGGGCAGCAAGCGGGGCGTGCAGATGGAGCTGGCGCTTTCCCGCCTGAAAAGCGTTTGCCCAAACCTCAGAATCTGGGGAATTTCGGCCACCATCGGCAACCTGGAGCAAGCCCGGGAGGTTTTGCTTGGGCCAGCCTCGGAAGCCCTGGAAAATTCCGTGATGATCCGGGCCCACGTCCCCAAGCGCATAACGGTGAAGAGCCTCCTCCCGGAACAAATGGATACCTTTCCCTGGCGGGGCCACCTGGGGCTGCATATGCTGGAAGCCATTATCCCCATCCTGGAGCAGAGCAAAACCACGCTGATCTTTACCAATACCCGGGGGCAGTGCGAAATCTGGTTCCAACAACTCCTGGAACGCCACCCGGAACTGGCCGGGGAAATTGCGATGCACCACGGCAGCATAGACAAGGAAACCCGGTTGTGGGTAGAACAGGCCATCCGCAACGAAAGCCTGAAAGCCGTGGTGTGCACCTCCAGCCTGGACCTGGGGGTGGATTTTGCCCCGGTAGAGACCGTCATCCAGATAGGCGGGCCCAAAGGGGTGGCCCGGTTCCTGCAGCGGGCCGGGCGCAGCGGGCACCGGCCCGGGCGTGAGAGCGTGATCTATTTCCTGCCCACACACGCCATAGAACTGGTAGAGGCCGCTGCCCTGCAACAGGCGGTAAAACTGCAGGCCGTGGAAGACCGGACCCCCTACCTGAACAGTTTTGACGTGCTGGTGCAATACCTTACTACCCTGGCCGTTTCGGATGGGTTTTACCCGGAGGATATCTACAGGGAAGTTTCACAGACCTTTTGCTACCAGGCCATGTCCCGGGAGCAGTGGGAATGGCTGCTGAACTTCCTGGTGCTGGGCAGCCAGAGCCTGCAGTCCTACGACGAGTACAAAAAGGTGGAGGTGGCCGAAGACGGCCGGCTGCAAGTGACCAACCGCGGGGTGGCCATGCGCCACCGGTTCCAGATCGGGACCATAGTCGGGGATGCCCAACTGACCGTAAAATACCAGAAAGGCGGTTATATCGGGACCATAGAGGAATACTTCATCTCCCAGTTAAAGGCGGGCGATGTCTTCACCTTTGCCGGCAGGAACCTGGAATTCCTGCGCATACGCGACATGGTAGCCCTGGTTCGTCATTCCCCGAAGAAGGCGGGCAAGACCCCCAGTTGGATGGGCGGGCGGCTTACGCTTTCCAGCGAGATGTCCCGCATCCTGAGGGAAGAACTTTATTCTGCCGCCATGCCCCTGGGCCAACAGGCTGTCGAAATCCGGGCACTGCAACCCCTCTTTGAAAGGCAGCGGCTGGAGAGTATCGTGCCCGGCCCGGACCAGTTCCTTTTGGAAACCTTCCGCACCCGGGAAGGGTACCACTATATCTTTTACCCCTTCGAAGGGCGTTTTGTGCACGAGGCCATGGCCAGTTTACTGAGTTACCGTATTAGCCTGCTGACCCCCATCACCTTTTCCCTGGCCTATAACGATTACGGCTTTGAGCTGCTCTCGGACCAGGAACTGGATGTGCAAATGGTACTGGACAACAACCTGTTCAGCCCGAAATACCTCCTGGACGATCTGCAAAAAAGCCTGAATGCCACGGAAATGGCCCGCAGAAAGTTCCGGGATATTGCCGTGATCAGTGGGTTGGTCTTTACCGGCTACCCCAACAAGGGGGTAAAGATGAAGCACCTGCAAAGCAACTCCCAATTGCTCTTTGAGGTGTTCCGGGATTACGAACCGGACAACCTCCTGTTCCGGCAAGCCTTTACGGAAACCTTCGAACACCAGCTGGAGGAAGGGCGGTTGCGTCTGGCCCTGGAACGCATCGAAGAACAGGAAATCGTATGGCGCGCCTGCGAGAAACCCACCCCTTTTTCCTTCCCGATTATCACGGACAGGCTTCGGGAAAAACTCTCCAGCGAGAAACTGGCGGATCGCATCCGCAGGATGACACGTATCCTGACCGGGGGCGGGCGCTAGGCGAAGCACGGAATTGATACCTTTGCGCCATGGTCCATACGGAAATTATTGGCGGGGAAACCCTGGAGATGCACCCCTGGGGGGTCCTGTACTGGAAGGCCCGGGGTATGCTGTTGCTGAGCGACCTCCACCTGGGGAAGGTCACCCATTTTCGGAAATATGGGGCCGCTGTACCCCTGGAAGCTCTGCAACGAAACTTCAACCGCCTTCGCCACCTGACGGACATTTACCGCCCGGAGCGCATTTGTTTTCTGGGCGACCTCTTCCACTCCCACATGAACCGGGAATGGGAGCTTTTTGAGGCCTGGGTCAAAACCTGCGCGGCCCGCCTGGATCTGGTGGTAGGCAACCACGACATCATTGATCCGGTACGCTTTGAAGCCCTGGGCATATCCTGCCGGGACCAATGGGAAATAGGCCCCTTTAAACTGACCCACCACCCGGCCGAAAGCGAAGACCGTTTTAACATCTCAGGCCACATCCACCCGGCAGTGCGCCTGGCCGGGGCTGGCCGCCAGCGCCTTCGATTGCCGGTTTTTTACCTCCGGCAACGGCAATTGATCCTCCCGGCCTTTGGAGCTTTTACCGGCACCCATGTGGTTTCCCCGGAACCCGGGGAGCGCCTTTACGCCCTTGCGGGGGAAACCGTACTGCCCCTGGATGCCCTGGACGCACGCCTGAGCCGCAGGTAACCTACAGTTTGCCCGGGTGGACGGGGCCGCGTATTTTTGCAAAAATTTTTGTCTTTGAGTCTGGCCGCTATCCGGGAACGTTTCCAACAGGCCCCCATCTTCGGGGATCTGAGAAACCTCCTATCCCAACCCAAGGCGGCCGTAAGCCTGAAAGGCCTCTCCGGGTCCTCCCTTTCCTTTGTGGTGGCCGAAGCTTTCTCCAGCCTGGAAGCCCCATTCCTGCTGGTCCTGGAAGACAAGGAGGAAGCCGCTTACTACCTGAACGACCTGGAGGCTTTGCTGGGGCAGGAGCACGTCTTGTTCTTTCCGGGTAGCTACCGCCGCCCTTATGAAATTGAGGAAACGGACAACGCCAATGTGCTGCTGCGGGCCGAGGTGCTGAGCCGGATCAATTCGCGAAAAAAGCCGGCCCTGCTGGTCAGTTATCCGGAAGCCCTTTTCGAAAAGGTGGTAACCCGCCAGCAACTCAAGCAAAATACCCTGGGCCTGCGCGTGGGCGACACTCTTTCCCTGGACTTCCTGAATGAAACCCTTTTTGAATACCACTTTAAACGGGTGGATTTTGTAACCGAACCAGGGGAGTTTTCGGTACGTGGGGGGATTGTGGACGTATTCTCTTTTTCACACGACGAACCTTATCGTATAGAATTCTTCGGGGACGAGGTAGACAGCATCCGTAGCTTCGAGGTAGAGAGCCAGCTCTCTACCGGGCCTCTGAAAAAAATAAGCATCATCCCCAACCTGGCCGATAAGATGCTGCTGGAAACCCGGGTGAGCTTCCTGGAATACCTGCCCGAAAATACGGTGGCCTGGATCAAGCAGCCCAGGTTGGGCCAGACGCGGCTGCAGGATCTCTTCAAAAAGGCGCAGGAAACCTTCGACGCCCTGGAAGGCGAAGTGGCCCGGGCAGAGCCGGCGGCCCTGTTCCTGGACGGGCAGGCCTTTGCCAACGGCCTTTCCTCCTTCCGTCGGGTGGCTCTTGGTGCAAGCTGGGAAGATCGGGCAGATGCCCCTGCCCTGGAGTGGCCTGTAACCCCCCAGCCGGCCTTTAACAAGCACTTTGATTTACTTCGGGACCGCCTGGTGGAAAACCACCAGAAAGGGATGCAGAATTTCCTGTTCTGCGCCTCCGAGCAGCAAGCCAGGCGCTTCCACGACATCTTTGATGAAATCGGCAAGGACGTACCTTATGAGACCCTGGTCCACCCCTTGTACCAGGGCTTTGAACTGGAAGCCCTGGGCCTGTGCTGCTATACCGACCACGAGATTTTTGAACGGTACCACCGATTCCACCTGCGGGACGGGTACGCCAAGAAGCAGGCCATTACCCTGAAGGAGCTCAACAAGCTGGAAATCGGGGATTACGTGACCCACATCGACCACGGGATCGGGAAGTTCGGAGGCTTGCAGAAGATACAGGTGGAAGGCAAAACACAGGAAGCCATCAAACTGATCTACGGAGACCGGGACATCCTGTATGTGAGCATCCATTCCCTGCATAAAATTGCCAAGTACAACGGGAAGGACGGCACCGTCCCGAAAATCTACAAACTGGGGTCCGGTGCCTGGAATAAAATCAAACAAAAGACCAAATCGCGGGTCAAAAAGATTGCCTTTGACCTGATTGAGGTATACGCCAAACGGCGGATGCGCAAAGGGTATGCCTATAACCCGGACAGCTACCTGCAGCACGAGCTGGAAGCCTCCTTCCTCTACGAGGACACCCCGGACCAGAGTACGGCCACCGAGGCCGTCAAAGCCGATATGGAGAGCGAGACCCCCATGGACCGGCTGATCTGCGGGGATGTGGGCTTCGGGAAAACGGAAATCGCCATCCGGGCGGCATTTAAGGCTGTGGACAACGGGAAGCAGGTGGCCGTACTGGTGCCAACCACCATCCTGGCCTTCCAGCACTTTCGCACCTTTAAAGAACGGATGGCGGATATGCCCGTTACCGTAGATTACCTGAACCGGTTCCGCTCTGCCAAGGACCGGCGCCAACTGCTGGATAATCTGGCTTCAGGAAAACTGGATATTGTGATCGGGACTCACCAGCTGGTCGGGAAGCAGGTGGCTTTTAAGGACCTGGGGTTGCTCATCATAGACGAGGAACAGAAATTCGGGGTTTCCGTAAAGGATAAGCTCAAGAGCCTGAAGGAAAACATCGACGTGCTTACCCTAACGGCCACGCCCATCCCGCGTACCTTACAATTCAGCCTGATGGCGGCACGGGACCTCTCGGTGATCAACACCCCGCCCCCCAACCGCTACCCGATTGAAAGCCGGGTGATCCGCTTTGACGAGAACGCCATCCGCGATGCCATTGCCTATGAGATCCAGCGGGGCGGGCAGGTATTCTTTGTCCACAACCGCATCGAGAATATCCGGGAAGTAGCCGGAATGCTGCAACGCCTGGTGCCGGATGCCAAGATTGCCGTGGGCCACGGGCAGATGGACGGCAAAAAGCTGGAGCAGCTCATGCTGAATTTTATGAATGGGAGCTTTGATGTGCTGGTGTCGACCACCATTATTGAAAGCGGGCTGGACGTGAGCAATGCCAACACCATCTTTATCAACAACGCCAACAATTTTGGCCTGAGCGACCTGCACCAGATGCGGGGCCGGGTGGGCCGGAGCAACAAAAAGGCCTTTTGTTACTTCATTACCCCGCCCTACGAGGTCATGACCCCGGAAGCCCGCAAACGCATACAGGCCCTAGAGCAGTTTACCGAATTGGGCAGCGGCTTCAACATCGCCATGAAGGACCTCGAAATCCGCGGAGCCGGAGACCTTCTGGGGGCCGAACAAAGCGGGTTTATCAATGAAATCGGGTTTGAGACCTACCAGAAAATCCTGGCCGAGGCCGTGGAGGAGCTTAAGGAAAATGAATTCCGGGAACTCTACCAGGAGGAGCGCGGCAAAAAACGGACCTATGTGCGGGAAACCCAGATCGACACCGATTTTGAACTGTTGTTCCCGGACGAGTACATCAACAACATTACCGAGCGCCTTACCCTCTACACCGAGCTGAACGCGTGCCAGGACGACGATGCCCTGCATACGTTCCGGGAACACCTGAAGGACCGTTTTGGCCCCCTGCCCCCTCAGGCCGAAGCCCTGCTGGAGTCCGTACAGCTCAAAGGGCTGGCCTCCAAATTGGGATTGGAAAAACTGGTAATGAAAAACGGCAAACTGGTCGGGTATTTTGTGGCGGACCAGGATTCGGACTTTTACCAGAGTCCCGCGTTTACTTCCCTGATCCGCAAGATCCAGGGCGGGTACTCCGACGGCAAACTCAAGGAGAAACAGACGCGAAATGGGTTGCGGCTGCTGCTCACCTTCGAAGGCGTGAAAAGCGTACGGCAGGCCCTGGAATCCCTGCAGGCCCTGGCCCTTTCCCCTGCCACCCCGGAAGCCTGAGGCCCGGGTGAAGTGCGGGTGAATTTCCCTATCTTTAATCGCGTTTCAAAAAATACTTTATTATGAGGCTGAAAACCCTCCTTTTCTTCCTGGCACTCGGGCCTTTGGCCTGGGCCCAACAAGTGGATTCCATTTACCTAAGGCAACATTACGACCTGCAGGAATACCACATCCCCATGCGGGACGGGGCCGAACTCTTTACTGTGGTTTACACCCCCAAAGACCAGAGCCGTACCTATCCGTTTTTGATGAACCGCACCTGTTACAATGCCTCCAATTACACGGATTACCACGCGCGCCGGTATCCGTCGGATTTTCTGATCCGTGACGGGTACATCCTGGTGTACCAGGACGTGCGCGGCCGCTATATGAGCGATGGGACCTTCGACAACATGCGGCCCAACATTCCGGGGAACGACCCATCGGACCCGGAGGCCATCGATGAGAGTTCCGATACCTATGACACCATTGAATGGCTGCTGGCCAACATCGAAAACAACAATGGCAAGGTAGGGATGTATGGGGTCTCCTACCCCGGGTTTTACACGGCGGCAGCCCTTCCGGATGCCCACCCGGCCCTGAAAGCTTCTTCCCCCCAGGCCCCCATCTCGGACTTCTTCTTTGACGACTTCCACCACCAGGGTGCCTATCTGCAGAGTTACACCGCTGCCTTTGCGGTTTTCGGCTACCAGAAGACGGAGCGTACCCGCCAGCCCTGGTATCGGGATAAAATGATGCGCTTTTACGAAGAACCCGCGGCCGACGGCTATGACTTCCACCTGCGGCAAGGGCCCCTGAAAACCATCACCGAGAAATTCCACCACGACAATTTCTTCTGGAAGCAGATTGTGGAACACCCCAATTACGATGCCTTCTGGCAAAAGCGCAACATCCTGCCCCACCTGCGCAATATTGACCATGCGGTTATGACCGTAGGCGGCTGGTTTGACGCCGAGGACCTCTATGGCCCCTTAAACATCTACAAGACCATTGAAGCGAATAACCCCAAAGCGCATAACACCATTGTGATGGGGCCCTGGGACCATGGCGGATGGGCGCGCGAACGGGGGCAGACCACCCACAACCATATCTATTTCGGAGATAGCATCTCTACCTATTACCAACGGGAAGTGGAACGGCGGTTTTTTAATTTCCACCTGAAAGGGGAAGGAACCGATACGCTGCCCGAGGCTTTTATGTTCGATACGGGCCTGAAAAAATGGGAAAGTTTTGCGCAGTGGCCCCCGGAGGAGGTGCCGCCCCTGGCCCTGCGCTTTGAAGCCGGCGGGCGCCTGGTGATGGGGCAATCCGTGGATGCCCGGGCGGAATTTTCCTATGTCAGCGACCCCGACAAACCCGTGCCTTATACCTCCCAAACCGAAGGCCTCACCTTTACGCCCCGCAGGTTCATGAGCGACGACCAGCGGCATGCCTCCCGTCGCACGGACGTACTGACCTTTGAGACGGAACCCCTGGAAGACCCGCTTACGGTAGCCGGGGAAATCCTGGCCCAGCTGCAGGTTTCCATGACCGGCTCGGATGCGGACTTTGTCGTAAAGCTAATAGACGTATACCCCCAGGACCATCCCAAATACGAACACAACCCGGATAATATTGTAATGGGCGGCTACCAGCAACTGGTGCGTTCCGAAGTATTCCGAGGGCGGTTCCGCAATAGTTTCGAGCACCCGGAACCCTTTGAACCCGGATCGGTTTCCGATGTGAATTTCAGGCTGCAGGATGTACTGCATACCTTTAAGAAAGGGCATCGGGTCATGATCCAGATCCACAGCACCTGGTTCCCGTACATCGACCGGAATCCGCAACAATATGTGGAGAATATCTACGAGGCCAAAGAAGAAGATTTTGTCCGCTCTACCATTACCGTGCACGGCAGCTCCGCCATCTGGGTTGGCGGCAAGGTGGATCAGGGCAACCCCCTGTCCAACGCTTTTGAAGGGGCCGAAGTGATTCGGGATTAGAGGGACTTCAGGTCCTTGATCACGGAAAAGGCCGTATCTACCTGCTGCTCGTCTACCAGGATGGTAAATTCATTTGTAGTGGAAATGACCTCGTAAAGCACAATGCCCTCCCAGGCCAGGCGCTGGAAGATAAAGTAATAGATGCCGGGCACGGAAACGTTTTCTGCCGGGAGCTTTACCGTGATGGAAGAGAGGTTTTCGGCCTTCTGGGTAAGGCGTTCGCCCTGGAAGGTCCGCTCCACAACGGGATTCAGGCTGTTGCTCACCACGATATTCAATTCGTTTACCCCCCTGGATGAGGTGTAAAACACATCCTGGTTACGGTTTACTTCCTCCAGCAACTTGCCCTGGTGTTTCAGGATGGTATCTGAAATCAGGAAGGTGTAATCCGTCAGGGAGGAGCGCACGGTAATCTCACCTATATTCTTGAGCACCTTTACAATGCGGTGGGTGGCGCGGAATTCCAGGTCGTCGGAAAGCCGTTTCAGCGCCATTACGATAGCCCCATTACGCACTTCCTTTCCCAGTTGGGATTCAATCTCCGGTTTTACCTGGCGCGAAAGGGAGGTCAGGTTGATAATCCCCTGGGCCAGGGCCGTCTGTAAAAAGGGCTTTTTCTTGATGTATTGCTCAACAACAGAGGAGATTGTTTTCATGGTTCCGGCGGTTTGAAATTCAAAAATAACAATTTGTTATAAAACAAACAAATGTTTAAAAATGGTAGAAGGCATCCTCCAGGTGGATCAGGTTATACCCTGAGGCCGTACGCAGCACCTGTACCACATCAAAGCGGACCTCCCCTGCCCATCGCAACTCCTGGGCCAGGTGGTTGGCTGCGGCCACCAGGCGACGGATTTTACGGGGCGGGATGCTTTCGCTCAAGGCCTCGTAGAACGCCCCCGTGCGTGTTTTCACCTCAACGATCACCAGCACCTCACCTACCTGTGCCACCAGATCAATTTCTGCCTTGCCATGGCGGTAGTTCCGCTTCAGGATCCGGTATCCCTTCCTGACCAGGAAGGCCGCAGCCTGTTGCTCTCCCCTGGAGCCCAATTCTACTGTCGTTTCCATAGGAAATTGGCTTGAAATGTGAATTTTTGCGGTATTTCATCGAAAAAAAAGCGCATTTCACCGCAATTTCCATGCAAACCCTCTAAATTTCTCATCGCAATACATCGAAAACAGGTATCCAACCATACTAAGCCGATCGTACGCGCGTTAAGAATCTGCCCCCCAAACACATGAACGTTCTTAAAGCCTACAGC
Organism: Robiginitalea aestuariiviva; assembly: GCF_029537735.1. Classification (GTDB taxonomy): domain Bacteria; phylum Bacteroidota; class Bacteroidia; order Flavobacteriales; family Flavobacteriaceae; genus Robiginitalea; species Robiginitalea aestuariiviva. Next base: position 611,395 of record NZ_JARPUQ010000001.1, read on the forward strand.
GACTATGGAGTATTTCATGAACTGTAATACGGCCCCTCTGGCGCCGTATACCCCTCCTCTGGACCGCAGCCGGGTGGAACATCTGTTTCGCAGGCTGGGCTTCAGTGCTTCTGTGGACCGGGTAAACCAGGCCATAGGCCAAACCGCCAACGCCCTGGTGGACAGCCTGATTGCAGAAGCCCAGGGCCTGCCGCCCCAACCCGCCCCGGCTTGGGCCACATGGACCCGCGCCAACTATCCGGCAGACGATGATGCTGCGGGAGCCGAGGTACGCAGCCAGATTGCCGCCTGGCGCCTGGAATACACCCAGGGCTTGCTTACCAACAACCTCCGGGACCGGTTGAGCTTTTTCTGGAGCAACCATTTTGTGACCGAGATCGACATTTACCAGGGGCCGGCCTTCCTCTATGAATACACCAACTGCCTGCAGCGCAATGCCCTGGGCAACTTCAAGACCTTTGTGAGCGAAATCGGGCTCACCAACGCCATGCTCTTTTATCTGGATGGCGCCTACAACAATGGGGAGAACCCCAATGAAAACTACGCCCGGGAATTGTATGAGCTCTTTACCCTGGGTGAAGGGAACGGATATACCGAAGAGGACATCATTGAGACGGCCCGTTCCCTGTCCGGCTATACCAACCGCGGAGACATCCGCTGGACCCCGGTCACCTTTGATGCTACCACCCACGATGCGGGCAGTAAGACCATCCTGGGGCAGACCGGCAACTTTGGGTACGCCGAAACTATCGACGTGCTTTTTGCCCAGCGTGCCAACCCCATTGCGGAATTTATCTGCCGCAAGCTTTACGAGTATTTTGTGCATCCGGATTCTACAGATGCCACCGGCAATGCGCAGGCCATCATCGACGGCATGGCTTCTACCTTTGTGGCTTCCAATTTTGAGATTGCCCCGGTGCTGGCCCAGCTTTTTAAAAGCCAGCATTTCTTTGATGACAATGCCATTGGGGTAATTATTAAAAGCCCCTTCGACCTCTACCTGCACTTTATCAACGAATCGAACTTTACCTACGATAATACCAACCTCTCCTTTGCTATGGACTCGGCTGCCCTGCTGGGGCAGGAGGTATTTGACCCCATTGACGTGGCCGGCTGGCAACGGGACCGGGCCTGGATCAATACCAACTTTATCATTGGCCGCTGGCTGACCTCGGAGGTATTGATCCAGGGCTTTTTCCAGAGCAACCCGGAACAGTTCCGGACCCTGGCCATGGATGCCGTGGGGCCCGCCAATGCGAACACGAGCAACCCGGAAATCGTGACCCGTGCCCTGGTGGACAAGTTCCTGCCCAAAGGCCTGCTTACCGAGCAGGATTTCCAGAATGCCCTCTCCGTTTTTATGATCGAAGACGTGCCGGAGAATTACTACGGTTCCGACTACACCCCCGGCGGCCTGGGGCTGTGGATGCTCTCCATCAGCATGGAAGTACCCCAGCAGGTATTCCTGTTGCTGATGTACCTCTCCCGACAGCCCGAATTTCAACTTAAATAACGCCTACCACCATGTGCAATAACCATATTCCCGTACCCGGAAATCACGATCATGCGCACGACCTGGAACACAAGGTCTGGAGCCGGCGCTCCTTCCTGCAGGCCCTGGGGATTGCAGGATCCGGGTCCATGATGCTGGGCAGCAACCTGCTTACCGCTTCGGCCCCCTCCCCGCTCACCGCGGCCATTGCCAATGCCCCTGGCGATGGCATCCTGATCCTGATCCGCCTTTCCGGCGGCAACGATGGCCTGAGTACGGTCATCCCCATCCAGCAATACGACACCTATGCCAATGCCCGGCCCAATATCTACATCCCGGAGAGCAAGGTGCTGAAGCTCACGGACGACTTTGGCATCCCCTCCTATATGCAGGCCCTGGAAACGATGTGGGGCGAAGGCGCCTTTAAGGCCGTTCACGGGGTGGGCTACCAGAACCAAAGCCTGTCCCACTTTACCGGCTCGGACATCTATGCCAACACGGACCTGACCACCACCGGAATATCCGGGGAACCCACCGGGTGGATGGGCCGTTATTTTGAAAACCTCTACCCGGACTATCTGATGAATCCCCCCGCCTCCCCGGCCGCCATCCAGATCGGGCAATACGGGAACCTGGTGTTCCAGGGGGAAGAAACAAACTACGCCTTTGTGACTTCCAACGTAGACCAACTGGAGGAAATCGCCCAAACCGGCACCCAGTACAACCTGGACCCGGCCTTGTTCGGGAGCTGTATGTACGGGGACCAGCTGCGCTTCCTCCGGGGCGTGGCCAATACCACCTACGAATACGCCGGCCTGATCCACGCCGCCTATGAGCGCGGGCAGAACCAGGTGGAATACCAGGACAACGGCTTTGCGCGGCAACTGGCCCTGCTGGCCCGCCTGATCAAAGGCAACCTGGGCACCCGGGTCTATATGATTTCTATGGGCGGTTTTGACACGCACGGGAACCAGCCCCTGGCCCATGAGCGCCTGATGTCTAACCTCTCCATTGCGGTAAAGGACTTTTACGACGACCTGGCCTTTACCGAACAGGACGACAAGGTGCTGAGCATGACCTTTTCGGAATTCGGGCGACGCATCTATGAAAATGGCTCCAACGGGACCGACCACGGCAAGGCTGCCCCTACCCTGTTCTTCGGGGCAGGGCTGAACGGCAGTGCCTTTGTGGGCGAACACCCCTCCCTGGACGACCCCAACAGCCGGGGCAACCTGGAGTACACCATGGACTTCCGGGACCTGTATGCCACCGTCCTGGCCGAATGGCTCTGCGTGGATATCCCCCTGGTGGAACAGCACCTGCTGGGCCATGCCTATAACCCGGTAAACCTGGGCTTTAACTGCTCCGGCACCACCTTCCCGGACATCGTATACAGCGATGACCCGCCCACCCCGCCAACGCCCCCGGGCCAGGGCGATGGGGAAGAGGCCTCGGACGAAATGATCGACGCCATAGTGCACCGCCCCTATTACCCTTCGGATTCCAGCCCCCACATCCATGTAGAGATGCCCTTCAGCGGGCATATCGATGTGACCCTGTACAACATCCTGGGGCAAAAGGTAGGGACCCTGTTCAATGCCATGGTCTTTGCCGGCAGCCTGGACATCAATGTGCGGGACAATGCCCCCAGGCACCTGGCAACCGGAAAATACATTTACCGCATCGGGGTACAGGATCGCTTCCTGGCCAAATCCATCATGGTGGCCTGACCCTGGATTACCACAGATAATGCCCTCGGACGCCGGATGCCCCTGATGCCATATCAGTCCGGTGTCTCGGGGGCTTTTTCTTTTGGGCGCCCCCTTGCCCCGGGGCTGGCAATTTTGGTTATTTTTGTGGCGCAACAAACCCAGCCTATGCCCCAGAAGAACCCCGCTTTTAAGCGCACCACCATAACGGCTGCCCTGCCGTATACCAATGGCCCCATACATATTGGACACCTGGCTGGCGTATATGTGCCCGCGGATATCTACAGCCGCTACCTCCGGCTTAAGGGTGAGGAGGTCCTCTTTGTCTGCGGCAGCGACGAGCACGGGGTGGCCATCCCCATGAAGGCCAAAAAGGAAGGGGTAAGCCCGCAGGAGCTGATCGACAAATACGACGGCATTATCCGTAAGTCCTTCGCGGATTTTGGCATTGCCTTCGACAATTATTCCCGGACCTCGGCCCCCATCCACCACGAAACCGCCTCGGATTTTTTCAAAACCCTGCACACCCAGGGCGATTTTATTGAGGAAGTTACCGAGCAACTCTACGACCCCGAAGCCGATCAATTCCTGGCCGACCGTTTTGTAACCGGCACCTGCCCCAAATGCGGGTATGAAGAAGCCTATGGCGACCAGTGCGAAAACTGCGGCTCCTCTCTGAACGCCACAGACCTGATTGGCGCGAAATCCGTGATCAGCGGGGCCATCCCGGTCCTGAAAAGCACCAAGCACTGGTTCCTCCCCCTGGACCGGTACGAAGGTTTCCTGAAATCCTGGATTCTGGAAGGGCACCGTGAAGACTGGAAGCCCAATGTTTACGGCCAGTGTAAATCCTGGATAGACGACGGGCTTAAACCCCGGGCCGTAACCCGAGACCTGGACTGGGGCATCCCGGTACCCGTAGAGGGCGCCGAGGGCAAGGTGCTGTACGTCTGGTTTGACGCCCCCATTGGCTACATCTCCTCCACCCGGGAATGGGCGGCCCGCGAAGGGGAGGACTGGGAGCGCTGGTGGAAGGACCCGCAAACGCGGTTGCTGCATTTTATAGGGAAGGACAACATCGTATTTCACTGCATTATCTTCCCGGCCATGCTCAAGGCTCATGGGGAATACATCCTGCCGGAAAATGTGCCGGCCAACGAATTCCTGAACCTGGAAGGGCAAAAGCTTTCCACCTCCCGCAACTGGGCGGTCTGGCTGCACGAATACCTGGAGGAATTCCCGGGCATGCAGGACGTGTTGCGCTATGCGCTTACGGCCAACGCGCCCGAAACCAAGGACAACGACTTTACCTGGAAGGACTTCCAGGCGCGCAACAACAACGAATTGGTGGCCATTTTCGGCAATTTTGTAAACCGGGTTACCGTGCTCACCCACAAATACCTGGACGGCCGCCTGGCCCAGCCCGGCCCCCTGACCGATACCGACCGGGAAACCCTGGAAGCCATCCGTACCTATCCGGGAAAAATAGGAAATAGCCTGGACCGCTTCCGCTTCAGGGAGGCCTCCCAGGACCTGATGAACCTGGCCCGCCTGGGCAACAAATACCTGGCAGACGAAGAGCCCTGGAAGGTGGTTAAAACCGACCCGGAACGAGCGGCTACCATCCTTTACGTGGGGATGCAGGTTGCGGCGGCCCTGGCCGTATTGAGCGAGCCCTTCCTTCCTTTTACCGCTGCCAAACTCAAATTTCTTCTGCAGATGGATAATACGGAAGCCGCTGCCAGCTGGACATCCCTTTCCACCCTTGAAACGCTTTTGCCCGCCGGGCACCAAATCGGGGAATCCCAATTGTTATTCCGCAAAATCGAAGACACGGAAATCCAGGCCCAGCTGGAGAAGCTGGAAGCCACCAAAAAATCCAACGCCATGAACGAAACCCAGGTTACGCCACAAAAAGAAACCATCACCTTCGACGACTTTTCCAAACTGGACCTCCGGGTGGGGACCATCCTGGAAGCCGAGAAAATGCCAAAGGCAGACAAGCTGATTGTAATGAAGGTAGACACGGGCATCGATACCCGCACCATCGTTTCCGGGATTGCCATGCATTTCAAACCCGAAGAACTGGTCGGGAAACAGGTAACCGTGCTGGTGAACCTGGCCCCCCGCCCCTTACGCGGGGTAGAGAGCCAGGGCATGATCCTGCTGGCCGAGGACCATGAGGGCAAGCTCGTTTTTGTGACCCCCGAAGCCGCGATCGCCAACGGGATGGTTATCCGATGATGGCTCAAAGCATCCGCCTGGCAGTCGTTTTCCTCCTGTTTTTTGTAAACCCCCGGGCCTGGGCGCAGGACAGCCTGGCCCACCATGCGGTGGAGGTTTCCCTTTATGGCACGCCATCTTCCAGCCTTGCCATTACGGACCATGCATCGCGCACCTTACTGGTTTACACCTATCCCAATGCTTTCAGCCTCCTGGAATACGACGGACAATTTAACCTGACCGGGCAACAAACCATTTATAAGGAGGTTTCGGGCTTTGACAAGAGCCAGGGGTATGCCCTGGAACCGGGAGGGACCCTGCACCTGTATTTCTCCAAAGCTTCCCAGGAGGAATTCCTGGTAGTGAGCCTGGCCCCGGACGGCAGCGTTACCCGCACTACCGTGGCCCTGCCCATGGAAAAGGAAAAACCCATCGATGCCATATCGCACAACGGGCGCTTCCACCTGCTTACCTATACCCAGAAGAGTTCCATCGTAAACCGGTATACGTTCTCCGGTACCGGGGTGGAAAAAGTAGTCTACGACCTGGGAGAAGCCGGCTATTGTGAAAAGTGGAACGGTGAGTGCGACCTGCGGGACGTTTTCAAGAAAGGGAATATCCTTTTTGTGGAACCAGACCTGCCTACCCCCTTAGGGGAAGCGGTAAAAACCCTTAAAATCTATCCCCAGGGAAACCGCCTGAAGATTACCACGGACCACCGCCTGGGGACCACGGTGCTCTTTGATCTGAGCCTGGACACTAATCAGTACGCCATCCGCTATTACGGCTTCGATTACCATGAATTCCCCCTAAACGGGAACAAAAAATCCAATTCCTTCCTCTACGGCAACCACCTTTACCAAATCCTGGTTTCCCGCAAACAGGCCAAAATCCTGGTTAAGGACCTGGCAGATAACCGGACCGTGAAGACCCTGACGTTTAACCAGAAGGACCCCATCGCCTTCCTGAATTCGGAAATCTATCAGGATAATGGCTCCTTTTCCTCCGCATCCGAACGGCTGTCCAGCGAAAAGCAATTCCTGGCCACCCTGATGGACGGCCGCGTGGGCATTACCGCAGAACCCTATTACGGCAAAACAAAAATGGTTTTTGGGGGGACGCGTACCCGCTCTACCCCAATGTATCCGGGAATCCCACTGGGTTCTTTTCAGTTTGGCAGTCTGAATATCGGGCTCAGCTTCTTTATCTCCGCGAGCAACTCTGAGGCCACCTATGCCCGGGCCCTGCTGAACCCGGAAAATCTGGAGCAGGCACAGGGCTTTGCCGGGATCAATATTTTCGAGACCCTGGCGGTCTATAAACAGGAAGAAGCCCAGCTTAAAGGCATCGACCACGAAAATGTTTTCCTTTTCGGGGACCGCATGATCTACGGGTATAATCGCACAAAAGAGAAAACCTTTACGCTTATGGGGTTTTCCATGCGATAGTTATCCTCAGGCACAAGGCGCTTAACAGGCATCCCCTGGTGTTATACGTTCCATAAGTAGGTTTAATCTTACGCTATGGCCATTTTTTAGTATCTTATGGATGTCATTAAACCCACTAACCCTTGCGTATTGTCTACATTTTCCTGCTCGCCACCCTGTATCCATTCCTTGCCTTGGGGCAACCTGCCGACGCGGTGAACCAAACCCTCCAGGCTTTTGAGAAATACAGTGAGCTCCCAAGGGAGGTGGCCTATGTGCACCTGAACAAATCCATTTACCTGAAAGGGGAAGACATTGGGTTTAAAGCTTACGTTTACGACAAGGATAACAAGCGCCCTTCCCAGGAAACACGGAACCTGTACTGCGTAATTGCGGACAGCAACCTGCGAATCGTCAAATCTCAGCTGGTGCAGATTAGCAATGGGGTGGGCCAGGGCCTGTTTGAACTGGACAGCCTTTTCCAAACAGGTACCTATACCTTCCGCGCCTATACCAATTGGATGCGCAATTTTTCTGAAACCAACTATTTCGAACAACGCCTCAATATTGTAGATCCCGAAACGGATTCCGCCCTGCCCGTACAGGAAATAACCCCCGGCCTGGACGCCCAATTCCTGCCTGAAGGCGGGCATGCCGTAACCGGGGTGGAGACTGTGTATGGCGTAATTATTAAAGATACCCGCAGTTTCGGGGCAGCAGGTCTGGAAGGCCGCATTGAAGACAACCGGGGGCAGGAGATTACCCGGTTCAAACTGAATCGCTTCGGGATCGGGCGGTTTGCCCTTACCCCAAGCGCAGGGGACTCCTATTGGGCCTTTTTTGAATACCAGGGAAAAACCTATCGCCTTCCCCTTCCACAGGCTGAATCCCAGGGTATAGGTATGAAACTGACCGAAATGAACACGCGAATTGGTTTGGAATTCAAGGCCAAAGGAAAGCGAGCGACCAGAAACCAGAACTACCTCCTGACCCTTCATAATGGGGATAGCATCAAAGCCCTCCCGATACAACTGGATGAAAAGGACTCCCAAATTCAGATTCTTAGAAAATCGGACCTGTACAAAGGGGTGAATGTCCTCACCCTTTTTGACGCGGATATGACCCCGTTACTGGAGCGCCTGTATTTCAATGCCCAGGGATTGGTCTTCCATCGGAGCGACGGGCCATACACGCGCCAGGTTGCCGACTCCCTCGAGGTTACCTTTCACCTCCCGGAGCTCGATCCTAACTACTTCAGCAGCCTCAGCATATCCGTCTTACCCGAATGCACCAAATCATATGGCAGTCACCACAACCTGCCATCCTATACCCTGTTACAGCCATATGTCAAAGGACCGATCCAACAGGCCTCATACTACTTCCAGGATTGGGATGCCAAAAAGCAATATGAACTGGATAACCTACTGCTTACCCAGGGGTGGAGCAGTTACGACTGGCATACCCTGGCCCAAAAACCACCGCCCCAACCCATTTTTGACTTTGAGAAAGGCATTTCCCTAACCGTACGATTAAACGCTGCGCGGGAAGGGAAGTATTTGATTTTACCCACCGCGAACAATATCTCTCAAATTGTAGAAACCCTCCCCGGGCAGGAGTCCTTCGGCCTGGATGGGTATTTCCCAAGGGAAGGTGAAAAAATTTCCCTGGCGGCCGTAAAGGAAAACGGGATGTCCCGGCCCATAGGGGCCTATATACAATTTAAACCCTCGGGGATTCCCGAATTCAAAACCGGCGGTGCGGTTGTATTGCCCAACCCGGTTGGGGCGCGACTGGCGGAAGTGGATATCCCCCCAATATCCTTCGAAAACCTGGAACGGCTTCAAATGCTGGAAGAGGTAGTGATTACCGAAAACCTTCAAAGAACCCGGATGGAAATGCTCCGGGACCGTTCAATTGGAAAACTCGATTATTTTGAAACGAACGACCCCAGGCGGAACCAGTTTCTGAGCAACTACCTAAGTGGCAGGGGATACATTGTAGACGAAGGCCTGGGCACCGTACAGATCCGGGCCCGTAACCCCAATTCCCCCAATAATTCACGACCCATCGTATACCTGGACGGGGTTTTACTTACGGATTTTGACATCCTTTGGCGATTCCGGCTTGATATTGTCGACTACATTGAAGTGAACCCGGCGGGCATTGGCTCCGGAATTATGGGTGGCGGGGGTGTGATCCGGATCGTGACCGACCCGAACTTGCGGATCGGGTCCGATCCTTCCCGCAATGCCTTCAATAGTTACGATGTTCCGCTGGCCTTTGGGATTCCCAAACGCTATTACACCCCGGTGTACGCCTCCCACAGCGGACCATTCTTTGAACATTACGGCACCCTGGACTGGATTCCGGATTTGAGGCCGGGCCCGGACGGACAATTCTCGCTTCGGCTGAAGGATTACGGCCTGGAAAGCTTTACCCTCTATGTAGAAGGCATTGTGAACGGAGATGATTATATTTCGCGGGTGATTCGCGCCAGCAAGGCCGATCCCTGAAGGAATCCCTACGTGCTCAAAATCGCTTACCACCCCATCTACAAGCACCCGCTGCCTGAAGGGCATAGGTTCCCCATGCAGAAATACGATTTATTGCCCCAGCAATTGCTGCATGAAGGCACCTGTACCCCGGAGCACTTTTTTGCCCCGGAGCTGCCGGACGATGCCGACATCCTGAGGGCGCATACGCCGCAGTATTACGGAGAACTCTGTGCCGGGCGCATCCCCCCCAAAGCCATGCGGAAGGTGGGGTTCCCCTGGAGCGAGGCCCTGGTAACCCGGGAGCGCCGCATTACACAGGGCACCATACAGGGTTGCCATTACGCCTTGCAGCACGGCATTGCCATGAACATTGCCGGGGGCACCCACCACGCCTATTCGGACCGGGGGGAGGCCTTCTGTATGCTGAATGACCAGGCCATTGGCGCCCATTACCTGCTTGCCAACGGCCTGGCCCAACGCATCCTGATCCTGGACCTGGATGTACACCAGGGCAACGGCACAGCCGAAATTTTCCGGGATGTCCCCCAGGTATTTACCTTCTCCATGCACGGAAAGGCGAATTATCCCTTCAAGAAGGAGGTGTCGGACTGGGACATTGCCCTGGAAAGAGGAACGGATGATGCAGCCTATCTGAACATCCTGCATGAAAGCCTGGAATCCCTTTGGGAGCGCGTGCAGCCGGATTTTGTCTTCTACCTTTGCGGGGTGGATATCCTGGGCACCGACAAGCTGGGCACCCTGGGCCTGACCCCGGAAGGCTGCCGCCAACGGGACCTGGGGGTCCTGCAATGGTGCCGGCATCACGGCCTGCCGGTACAGTGCAGTATGGGCGGGGGGTATTCCCCCCAACTCCGGATTATTGTGGAGGCGCATGCACAGACCTTCCGCCTGGCCCAACATTTGTACTTCTGAACCACAGGCCGGAATGCTCCCGTTTTGTACCTTTATATAAAATTTAGTTCCATGCTGAGCAAAAAAGTTGAAGCTGCGCTGAACGCGCAAATCCGAGTAGAAGCCGAATCCTCACAGGTCTACCTTTCCATGGCTTCCTGGGCCGAAGTAAAAGGGTTGGAAGGTATTGCCCAATTCCTGTACCGGCATTCGGACGAAGAGCGGATGCACATGCTGAAGATGGTCAAATATGTAAATGAACGCGGCGGTCATGCGTTGGTTTCGGACCTTGCGGCCCCTGCTACCGATTTTGGCTCCTTCCAGAAACTTTTCCAGGAACTTTTTGACCATGAAATCATGGTTTCCGAGTGCATCAACAACCTGGTGCACGTGACCCTGGAAGAAAAGGATTATGCCACCCATAATTTCCTGCAATGGTATGTGGCCGAACAAATCGAGGAAGAAGCCCTGGCCCGCACCATTTTGGATAAAATCAACCTGATCGGCAACGACAAGGGCGGGCTTTATCTCTTTGACCGGGACATCCAGCAGCTTTCCGTGGATAGTGCTGCCTCAGGCACAGGCCCTGCCTAAGATGTTAAATCTTATTTAGATTTATTAAAAATTATTACCTTTGACTGTATACAGTCATGGGTAAGAAGAAAAAGACATCCAAAAAGGCCGAGAAAGCCGAAAAACTGCGCCAGAAAAGGCTGGTTACGCTGGCTGTGGCTGCCTGCCCTCCCGAAGGCTGTAAATCCAAGTGCTGTAAAAAGTATAAGAAGTGTGAAAGCAAACGCTGTAAGAAGTGCCCCTGCTTTGACCTGCTCCAATCCCTGCAGCCTGCAGGAGGCTTCTCCCAGGTAGCCTGAACCCACCCTTAGTACCGACGGTTAACCACGGTGGCCAATCCTTTTGTATCCCCGGTCATCTGGGCATAATACGAAGCCTGCAGCCAATAGTAATCCCCATGGTTGCATGCGGGCAGACAATGATGGGATGCATATACCCCCCGCTTGGCCCGGATATATATCCGGTGTGCCCGGGGTTTCTGACCCTCCAGGGATTTTTCAAAGGCGCGCTGGTCTTTCCAGTAATCCCATTCGTCCTGGGCATCGGTAAAACGCATGCGTTGCTCAAACAACCCGTCTGCCTGCCCCATCCGGGTATAAAAGGATGTCTCGTCCTTTTGCGCATAGAGCAGCCCCGGCCCGGTAAGGGCGCAAAACAACAGGAAACAGCAGATGCGTGGCATGGGTAAAGCCTTTGTTTGTTAACATGACGAGGGGGAACACTTTAAGTTACGCCTTTTCCGTAGAATCCTACAAAAAAAGAGGCCAAAAGCCTCTTTTATCGTTCTTTGATGCCCGGGGTTATTTCCCAAGCAACAACAATTCCGTGCATTTTACCTCGGTAATATACTTCCGTTGCCCGTCGTCCGTGTCGTAATGACGGTGAATAAGCTTCCCTTCCAGGGCAACTTCCCGGCCCTTTTTCAGAAACTGTTCCACGATTTCCGCTGTCTTACCCCAGGTAACCACCTGGTGCCATTGGGTGTCCGTCACTTTTTCCCCTTTACTGTTCCGGTAGGTTTCGTTGGTAGCCACAGAAAACCGGGCCATCTTTCCGCTTTCCAGGTCGCTGACTTCCGGATCCTGCCCCAGGTTTCCGATCAGTTGTACTTTGTTTCGCAATGCATTCATAGGCAATATGGGTTTGAAAGGTTACAGGTGGTAAAACTATGGGGCCAGGCGAGTTGCTTCCGTACATTAAGCAGTTGTATCCGGATATACGCGTTTATTCACGCCCGGATCTTGCCCCAGCCCGGAATGCCAGAGCGCCCCTGCCAAAGGGAATATTGTGTATCTTTCCTCTCATCGCCAACCCAACCGATTATGAAATCCGCCAAATTCCTCGCTTTTTTGCTGTTCCTGGCCCTGGCCTGCCGCCAGCAGCCCGAACCCGAAACTACCACCGCATTGCACCCCGCCCCCCCGGAGGCCGCCGGGCTCTCCCCGGAACGCCTGGCGCGAATTGACCAGATGCTGGAAGGGGCCATAGCTGAAAACCAGATCCCAGGGGCGGTGGCCCTGATTGCGCGCCACGGCAAAATAGTGTACCACAAGGCCTTCGGGCAGTCCGATGCCGGGGCGGGCACCGCCTTTAACCCCGATGCTATATTCAGGATCGCTTCCCAGACCAAAGCCATCACCAGTACTGCGGTCATGATGCTATGGGAAGAAGGGCACTTCCGCCTGGACGACCCTATTTCCGATTATATCCCTGAATTTGCCCGAACCGGCGTGATGGAAAACTTTAATGAGGCAGACAGCAGCTTTACGGTAACGCCCCTGGAAAAACCCATCACCATCCGTCACCTGCTGAGCCACACCTCCGGGATCGGATATGGTATTATTGACGGGGACCCCCGCTTCCGCAAGGCCTTTGCCAAGGCCGGGATCATTGACGCCTTTACCGCACAACCGATCCGCCTGGAGGACAACATCCCCGAACTGGCCCTTATGCCCCTGCACCACCCACCAGGGGAAGGATGGACCTACAGTGAGGGCCTGGACGTATTGGGCCGCCTGGTGGAAATCGTTTCCGGGCAACCTTTTGATGCCTTCCTGAAAACCCGCATTTTTGATCCCCTGGGGATGTCAGACACCTGGTTTTACCTTCCGGATTCCCTGGCCGGCCGCCTGGTACCCGTACAGCATTATACCGAAGGGAAATGGCAGCGCTTTCAGACCGATGTCTTCGATATCGATTACCCCATATCCGGAGCCCGGACCTATTTTGCCGGGGGCGCAGGCCTCTCGAGCACGGCCCGGGATTATGCCATTTTCCTGCAAATGATGTTGAACCAGGGCACCTACAATGGCACCCGCCTGCTGAGCCGGACAACGGTAGCAACCATGTTGGCCAACCAAATCGGAGACATGTGGGCCGGCGGGCCCAAGGATTTCGGGCTGGCCTTTGCCGTGGTCAATGCCAATGGGGTGGCCTACGGGGGGGAAGGCGGCCCCGGCACCTTCGACTGGGGCGGGTATTTCAACACCCAGTACTTTGCCGACCCCGGGGAAGGCCTGATCGGCATCCTCATGAAGCAAACCCAGAACACCCAAACCGACGAAACCGGATGGAAATTCCGCCAAATGACCTTTGCCGCCATCGCCGATTAAACCACCCAACGCCTAAACCAACGACTCATATGAAAACCTGGATGATCTCTGTAGCTGCCTGCCTTATGGTGGTGGCTACCGCCTTTCCCCAACGCCGGAAACAGGCCCCGCCTCCCCCAACCCTGAAGGATAGCCTCTACACCGGGCTGCAGTGGCGCAACATCGGGCCCTTCCGCGGGGGGCGCAGCGTGGCTGTGGCCGGGGTGGCCTCCCAACCCGGCACCTACTACATGGGCGCTACCGGGGGTGGGGTCTGGAAGACCACGGACGACGGCCTGCACTGGACCAATGTGTCGGACGGATTCTTTAAAACCGGAACGGTCGGGGCCATCGCCGTATCGGCCAGCAACCCCAACGTGGTCCTGGTGGGCATGGGGGAACACGCCGCCCGGGGGGTTATGACCTCCATGGGAGACGGGGTCTACCTTTCGCGGGATGCCGGCAAACACTGGACCCACCTGGGGCTGGACCAGAGCCGCCATATTTCGGATGTCATTATTGATCCAAGGGATGAAAACACCTTCTATGTTGCCGTGCAGGGCGCCCAGTACGGGTCCAGTGCGGAACGGGGTGTGTATCGCAGCACGGACGGGGGCGCTACCTGGAACAAAGTCCTGTATGCCGGGCCGGATACCGGGGCTTCCTCCCTGCATATGGATCCGGACAACCCGGCGGTACTTTATGCAGCGATGTGGCAGCACCGGCGCTACCCCTGGACCATGGAATCCGGCGGACCGCAATCCGGGCTCTTCCGCTCCCGCGATGGGGGTACTACCTGGGAAAAACTATCCAAGGGCCTGCCTGAAGCCTTCGGAAAAGCGGGGATTTCGGCCTCCGGAGGTCTTTCGGACCGGGTGTATGCCGTCCTGGAAGCGGATGGTGATAAAGCCGGGGTATACCGCTCGGACGATGGGGGAGACACCTGGCAACAGGTCAACAAGGACCGCATTAACGTGGCCCGTTCCTGGTATTACATGGAAATTTTTGCAGACCCCACAGACCCCAACCGGGTATATGTACTGAATGCCCCGGTAACCCGATCCATTGACGGGGGGAAGACCTTTCAGCCTGTACCTACCCCCCACGGAGACAACCACGATCTGTGGATCAACCCCAACGACCCCAACCGGATGATCAATGCCAACGATGGAGGGGCCAACATCACCAACAACGGGGGTCAAAGCTGGAGTACCCAGCAAAACCAGCCTACCGCCCAGTTTTACAGGGTGATTACAGACAACCGCTTTCCGTACTACGTCTACGGCGGGCAACAGGACAATTCGGCCATTGCCATTGCCAGCCGGACCAATTATGCAGGCATCGACTGGAAAGACTGGTACTCCGTAGCCGGGTGCGAAAGTGCTTTCCTGGCCTTTGACCCGGATAACCCCGAAGTGGTCTATGGCGGGTGCTATCAGGGCATTATCGAACGCTGGCTGGCAGCCAGTCGCGAGGGCAAGGCCATCAAGGAATACCCGGAACTTTCCCTGGGCAACGCCCCGGAGGATTTCCGCTACCGCTATAACTGGAACGCCCCCATCCTGACCGACCCTCACGACCGCAATACGATCTACCATGCAGGGAATGTGGTCTTCCGCTCCCGAGACGGTGGGCTTAGCTGGGCGGTGATCAGCCCGGACCTGACCCGGAACGAACCGGATAAACAGGGCCCCGGGGGGCAACCCTATACCAACGAGGCGGCAGGGGGCGAAAATTACAATACGCTCATGTCCCTGGCCACCTCCCCCCACCAGGCTGGTATCCTTTGGGCCGGGAGCGACGACGGGTTGGTCCACCTAACCCGCAATGGGGGTGAAACCTGGGAAAACGTAACCCCGGAGGGCATGTCCCGGGGCATTGTAAACAGCATCGAAGTGTCTCCCCACGATCCGGCCACGGCCTACATCACCCTGATGCGCTACAAAGCCATGGACCTGGACTCTTACATCTATAAAACGACCGACTACGGCAAAAGCTGGACCCGGATTACCGGAGGGCTGGACGACCCCCATGGTTTTGCACGCGTGGTGCGGGAAGACCCGGTTCGGCCCGGCCTGCTCTATGCGGGCACCGAAACGGGACTGTACATTTCACTGAACGGGGGCGGGTTGTGGCAGCGATTCCAGCTAAACCTTCCGGTAGTCCCCATTAACGACCTTACCTTCCGCCACAATGACCTGATAGCCGCTACGGCCGGGCGGGCCTTCTGGATCCTCGATGACCTGGCCCCCCTGCAGCAAACCCGGTCTGCCGGCAGCCCCCTTATCCTGGTGACGCCCAGGGACACTTATCGGTTTATAGGCGGGCATTCCGAGAAACCGGTGCCCGGCCTGGGACAGAACCCGAAAAGCGGGGTTATGCTGAGCTATTTCCTGGAAAAAGCGGCCGATTCGGCTAAATTGCAGCTGGAAATCCTGAAAGACGGTAAGGTGGTCCGGACGCTGACCAACCAGGCCCCTAAGGCCTTCAAATCCTGGCCTGGAGGGCCGGATAAGCCCCAAACTCTGCCCGCCAAAGCAGGAATGAACCGCTTTGTCTGGGATTTCCGAAGGGATCCGCTCCCGGCGGTCAACGGGGTTTTTGTCTATGGGGATTACAGCGGTGGGATCGTAGCCCCGGGCACCTATACCGCCCGGCTGCAGCTGGGGGAATCCACTGCAGAACAGGCCTTCAGCATCTTACCCCACCCGGGAATTGAGGCTTCGGATGCCGCCTACCAGGAGCAGGAAACTGTATTGATGCAAATTGAAGGAGCCATCCGGGACATGCACCAGGCTGTGAATGACCTCAGGAAGGTGAAGGACCAACTGGAGGGCTATGCGACTTTGCTGGAAGGACGGGAAGACGCCCAACCCCTGCTGGAACAGGGCAAAGCCCTGTTGGAAGAAATCTCGGCATGGGAACAGGAATTGATTCAGCCCAAACAGAAAACCTTCCAGGATGTAATCAACTACAACAACCAGCTGAACGCAGAGCTCATGTACCTGAAATCCTATGTGGATGCTGCCGAACCGGCTGTAACGGCCGGGGCACGGGAACGCCTGCAGGACCTGATGGCCGCCTGGGGCCAATTGGCCCGGAAAAGGGACCAGCTTGTAGAAGAAGGAATGGAAGCCTACAACCAAAAATACCGGGAACTGGGACTGCCTGCCCTGCTGCGGCCTGAATAAGCTGCTGGGATTTTTCAGGGGAGGCGGTGATCTTGGGGGCATGGAAAAGCCCCTTTGCCCGGAATGCCACAGCCCCATTAGGGGAAGGACAGACAAAAAGTTCTGTTCGGACCCCTGCCGTAATGCCTACCACAACCGCAGGAACCGGGAAAAGAACCGTACCATTCGAAATATCAACCGGATCCTACGGGAAAATTACCGCATCCTGCAGCACTGGGGAGAAACCTTTCCCCAACGTATCCTGGGGCGCGACTCCCTGCTGGAGGCCGGATTTTCCTTCAGGGCCCATACCTATAGCGAAAAGGGGCCGGCAGGCCTTTCCTGGTTCTGGGTTTACGATCGCGGATACGAAGTCCTGCCCGGAAACCGCTACCGAATGCTCCCAGGTGGTCCTGCCGATAAAGGGGAAGGATTATTTCCAGTTATGTGCCGTGAGTTTAAGGGCCGCAACCACAATATCCTTGCGGCTGATCTGGCCGATGAGCAACCCGTCCCGCATTACGGGTAAGCGCCTGCGGTTGTTCTTGTGGAACACCCCGGCGGCATCGAAAATACTCATATCGTGGGGGATGGTTTCCACCTCCTTGGTCATAAACCGCTCCACATTTTTATCGAGGATGGGTTGGTTGAAGTATCGGCTTTCGGAAATCTGCTTCATGCAGTCCGCTTCCGAGATAATCCCAACCAGAAAACCATTATCGTCCAGTACCGGTCCTCCGGAAATACGGTGTTTGGTGAAGGCTTCCATGACCTCGAGAATGGATTGTTCGGGATGGAAAGTAACGAGCTTTTGACTCATATAGTCCGTTACCAATATGGGGGCGTCGTACTCTTTTTTCGAGACCTCCCGGGCCCTGCGGCCTTGAAAACTCTTGATTGCCATGGACTTGTTTATTTTGTTAGGTGAACATGTAATATAGCATTTTCCTGGAATATCGGTAAAAGAAATCGTTCAACGGGCAGGCCCCCTTCAAATTTTCATACTTTTAAAAGGCCAAAAAACACCTATGAAACCGACTGTTGCCGTATTGTGCATGTTGCTGCTGGCCCTGATGGGGTTTACTGCCTTCCAGGCCTCCATGCCCGCCTACCACCCGGATGCGGATGCCCCGCAAACGGCCTTTTCCACGGACCGCGCCATGACACATGTCCGTCAGATGGCACAGGCCCCCCATGCCGTGGGTTTCCCGGCACACCGGGAAGTTCGCGACTATGTGATGGAGGTTTTGCACGAAATGGGCCTGAAACCAGAACTGCAGACCGGATATACCGCCGGGGATTGGGGCAACCTGAGCCGGGCGGAAAACATCCTGGTGCGCATTCCCGGGCGCCGGCCGGGCAAAGCCCTGATGCTGATGTCCCATTACGACAGCAACCCCCATTCCTCCCTGGGCGCCAGTGATGCGGCCAGCGGGGTGGCCGTGATCCTGGAAGGCCTAAGGGCCTATCTGGCCGGCGGGAACACCCCGGAAAACGATCTGATCGTCCTGATTACAGATGCCGAAGAACTGGGCTTAAACGGGGCCGATGTGTTTGTGAATCAGCACCCCTGGGCCGGAGAGGTAGGGCTGGTCCTCAATTTTGAAGCCCGCGGCAGTGGAGGCCCCGGGTATATGCTCATTGAAACCAACCGGGGCAATGCCCGTCTGATTGAGGAATTCGTATCCGCCAACCCGAAATTTCCCGTGGCCAATTCCCTGGCATACAGCATCTATAAAATGCTGCCCAACGACACCGACCTGACCGTGTTTCGGGAAGACCGCGATATTGAGGGCTTTAATTTTGCCTTTATCGACGACCATTTTGACTACCATACAGCCCTGGACATCCCGGAGCGGCTCGACCCCAATACCCTGGCCCACCAGGGCAGCTACCTGGTACCCCTGCTGGACCACTTTTCCCAGGCAGACCTCTCCGGGCTCAAATCCCTGAATGACCAGGTATACTTTAACCTGCCTTACCTGGGGCTGGTTCATTATTCACAGGACCTCTCCTGGCCTATGTGGGTGTTGGCACTCCTGGCCTACTTCGTCCTGCTGGTCTGGGGTCTGAAAAAGGGTCGCCTAAGCGGGACAGGGATTGCCAAAGGATTTTTACCCATGCTTTTCTTACTGGCCCTGAACGGGTTTGCGGGTTACTTTGCATGGCCAATGCTCAAAACAGCCTACCCGCACTATCAGGACCTCCTGCACGGCTTTACCTATAACGGGTATTACTATATTGCTGCGGCCGCCTGTCTGGCCATCGGCAGCGGTTTCTGGATCTACCGGAGTTTTAAAATCGGCACCCCGGATGTCCTGGCGGCCCCCATCCTGCTGTGGCTGGTGCTTTGTGCAGCGCTGACCAAAACGCTGCCCGGAGCAGCTTTTTTCCTGATACCGGGCCTGGCCTTGCTGGCATCCTGGATTGTGGTCCTATGGAGCGATAAACCGAACCCCTATGTGCTTACGGCCCTGGCCCTGCCTGCTCTGTGGATCTTTGCCCCTTTTGTAAAGATGTTTCCGGTAGGCCTGGGACTTAAAATGCTGGTAGCCGCCAGTCTGATGACCGCTTTTATTTTCTTGCTGCTACTGGCCCTGTTAATGCAAATCCCTCACCGTAAGCGCTGGGGAAGCCTTGGGTTGATAGGGGCACTTGCCCTGCTCATTGCCGCACATTTTCAAAGCGATTTTACCCCGCATCGGCCCAAGCCTACCAGCCTGGTCTACGTGCAGGATGCCGATGACGGAAAAACCTACTGGGCCACCTATGAGAAAACCCCTTCGGACTGGACCCGGGCGTATCTGGGGAATCCTCCCCAGCCGGCAGAACACCTGGGAGGTCGGATCCTCAGCAGCAAATACGGCACCGGGTTTTCCTTTATGGCCGAAGCCCCGGCAAAAACGATTCCCGGCCCGGAAGTACAGGTGTTGCAGGACACCGTAACCGGGGCCTCCCGACACCTGATCCTGGACATCCTTTCCCGGAGGGATATCAATCGCCTGGAAGTCTTTACAGGAACAGCACTAGAGGAAGCCACGGTAAACGGCATTGCCCTGGATTCCTTTTACCTGGCCCGCAGGCGCAGGGGCAAACTGATTACCCATTATGTGAGCGACAATGAACCCACCCGCCTGGAATTGACCTTCCCCGTGAGCGCCGCCCTGGAACTTGAAATCTATGAGGCATCAAATAATCTGCTCGGGCATCCTGAATTCACCGTCCCGCCCAGGCCCGAGGACCAGATCCCCATGCCCTTTGTATTGAATGACGCCGTGCTGGTGGTGAAAAAAATAGCCTTTTGAAAAAGAAGGTTGGGATATTGGGCTGCGGATGGCTGGGTGCCCCCCTCGCATTGGAACTGGCGGCCGCCGGTTATGTGGTCTGCGGCACTACAACACGGGATGAAAAGGCCAGGGAAATGGAACAACAGGGTATTTCCATGCATGTCATCCGGTTAAACGAATCCGGCTTCGAAGGCCCCATTAAAGCCTTTCTGAAGGGACTGGATGTATTGATTTTCAATATCCCACCAGGGCTGCGGCGGGATAGCTCCGGAAATTATCCGGTACGGATCAGCCACCTGAGGAAAGTCCTTGAGGACGTTGGTATTCCACGGCTCATCTATGTAAGCAGCACTTCGGTATTCGGAGCCCAGGGAGTGGTAGATGAAGACACCCTGCCTCTACCGGATTCCGAAAGCGGGAAACAGTTGCTGGAAGCCGAACGCCTCCTGGCAACAGGAAGGCCCCCATACAACCTCTTGGTCGTAAGGCCCGGCGGGTTAATGGGAGACGGGCGCCACCCGGTAAAATACCTCTCCGGCAAAACCGGGCTGCAGGGCGGGCAGGACCCGGTTAACCTGATCCACGGCACAGATGCCCGGCGCATCCTGGCCCTGGCGGTAAACGACCCCGAATGGACGGGGGTTGTCCATGCCGTTTACCCCGCACACCCGGCCAAAGCGGATTACTACCACGCCCAGGCAGAGTCTATGGGACTGCCCCCACCGAAGTACCAGCCTTCCCGGCCCAACCCCATGGCCAAAGAAGTGCATAGTAAGGTATTGGAAGCCCGGGAATTTACCTGGAATGACCCCATCGCATAAATTGTGCAGACCACGTGCAGAAGGCCGGTACGGGATGGGATAGAAATGTAAAAAATAACGTAGTTTTGCCGTCCTACCAATGTATTGCAAATGAAACGAATTGCCCTCCTCGGATGCCTGCTGATTGCCCTGGGCGCACAGGCGCAAACCAATGACGCCCTCAAGAGCCATTACCAGGCCTACTACCTGCAGATGAAAAAGCAGGGGGATGTACGCGGGGTCATCAATGCCCTTACCCATATGTATGTGCTGGAGCCATCCATGGCCCGTCGGGATACCCTGGCCTATGTATATGCCAACAATGAACAGTACATTCCTGCCCTGAACCTGATTGGGGTGGACATTAACCCGAACGATTCGGATATTGCCCTGCAGGTCAAAGCGCTTTCCCTGAAATCCATAAACCAGCCCAACCGGGCCCTGCAGCAGTTTCAGGAATTGTTTAAACGCAATCCCAACGCATACCTGGCTTATGAGATCGCAGACCTGAAAATCCAGGTTGGGGAAAATGCCGGGGCATTAACGGATATCGAATACGGGGTAAACAATGCCACCGCAGAAATGAAGTATGCTTTTTACGAACGGCAGCAACCCTATGAAGTATCCCTGAAGGCGGCCTTTATCCATCTGCGCGGGCTGGCCTTGTACAACATGAACAAGAACAACATCGACAAAGCCATTGCCAGTTTCGATGAAGCCCTGGCCATAGACCCGAATTTCAACCTGGCCAGCCTGAGCAAACAGGCGCTGGAATCCCGCAAGGCCCAGGCAGCAGAAAACCCGGAATAGGCAGAACGGCGACCTTTGGCGCAAAGACCAGGGTTTAATCTTCGGCAAGCAGGTCCCTGAAGCCCAGGGCCACCCCATTGCTCCACCCAAACCCATCCTGGGTGGGGTATTCACCCCCGCCGGAAAGCAGGGTGGTATCTGCCACATTGTACTTTTCCATCATCTTGCCGGTATCCCGATACACCTTTTCGTTCAGGTGCAACCAACGGCTGGCAATATCCCGGGCTTCCCCGGCGTAGCCGTATCGCTCCAGGCCTTTAACGGCCATCCATTGCAAGGGAGCCCATCCATTGGGGGCATCCCATTGCTGGCCTGAAGCCTTGAGGGTAGTGCGTAACCCACCGGGTTGCAGGAAATCCTCCAAAAGCCGGTCTTTAACGGCTTCGGCCTGATCCGGGGTGGCCAGGCCAAAATACAGGGGGAATACCCCTGCCAGGGTAATTTCCGGGGTCTGCACCCCATCCACCACATCGAAATCCCTGAAAAACCCACCCTGGGCATCCCACATCCGTTCCCGGATAAAAATAGCCCGTATGGCCGCCTTTTTTGCCATGGCTTCGGCCTGCTCCACATGCCCGCGGGCCCGATATCCTTCGGCCAGGAAGGTTTCCATAAAGTACATCAGGGCGTTCAGGTCCACCGGGGCCAGTTCCGTGGTCTGGGTAGAGGCAAATTCCCCCTCAGTGGCATACCAGCGGCTGCTGAAATCCCACCCGGAAGCTGCAGCAGCCCTCAGGTTCGCGTAAAGGACAGCCTTCGCACTGTCTGAAGGGAGGCCGGAAGCCAGATGAAAATCCTCGGCATAGGATTCCGGACGCGGGGTGGTGCCGCTATCCCAATAGCGATTCAGCACGGTATCCCCGCCCATGGCGAAAATGCGCTTTGTACTTCCGCCTGCGGGCAAGCCTTCAGAACCGGCCATCCAGTACGCATATTCCTTTTCTACCTGGGGGAAATACCGATCCGCCACCGTGCTGTCTTCCTGTGCCAGCAGGTCTACCATAAGGCTGAAGAACGGCGGTTGCGACCGCGTCAGGTAATAGTCGCGGGTCCCGTTCGGGATAAAACCAAGGGTGTCGATCAGGTAGGCGAAATTCGCCAGCATATCGTGTGCCAGTTCGGCCTGGTCGTCTGCCACCAGACCAATCATGGTAAAATAGCTATCCCAATAGTAGATTTCCCGGAAACGGCCACCCGGCACCACATACGGATGGGGTAAGGGAATGCGGGAAGAAAGGGAATCCGACGGGTCGGGCCCGCGACGGAGCACCCCCCACATCCCGCTGATGTGTTCATACATGGTGCGGGTGGTATCCGTATGGAAATTTTTCTGCTGGGACAGCGGTTCGGTGAAATGGGCAGCCACGAAGGCACGGAGGTCAAAATCCGGTTTGTCCTTTTCCGCTAAATACAAGGCTTCCATGTCGGAGGGGGAGCGGTCCCGCAGCAGGTCCACCACCGTTTTGGAATCCTCAAAAAACCGCGCCATCTGTATGGCGCGAAAGACCTCGGTTTCGTAAAAGGAGGTGACTTGCGGCTGGGCTTCCGGCGCCTGCCGGCATTGGAAAGTGAGCAACGCCAGGGTTGCCACTGCCATCCCGATAACATACTTTTTTATCATTCCAGGTTAGTGTTTAGGTAACAAAGCGCGCAGGCTGCGCAAAGTAATGCTGTCCTTTTCCCGTTTCAGGGCTATGGCGCCTTCCACTTTTTCATTGGGGATGGTGAGCGAAAGCACATAGTGGGCAATCTTCCAGCCCCCTTCGGTGCGCACAGCAACCCCGGAGCCCCTGCACAGCTGCATCCAGGTGTCCAGCAATTCGTCGAACCAGGCGGTTTGCCCGTCTTCGGAAAAGTAAATATGGCGCTCCACCGCCGAAAAACTCCAGGCCTTCCCATTATCGAAATAGGGTTTGGAAAACGCCATGAATTCCTCTTTGTTCCAGTTTTCGGATGCATCCGTCCCTATAAATACGGATTCGGGAGCCATGTGCCCGAAGTAGGCTTCAAAATCCGCATCCGCAGCAGCCTGATGCCACTCGGTAAGTACGCGGTCTACCGCCAGAATATCTTCCTGCTGCGCCCCGCAAATCCAGGGCATCCAAAGCAAGAGCCAGAATACATTCCTATTCATCGTCAAAAATACTGGGGTCCAGTTTACTGGACACAATATGGTTAAATTGTTCGCGCAGGCCATTGTAGGCCTCAAACGCCTCGGCCACCGGGGCATTATAATCCGTGCGGTAATGCAGGGCCGCCTGTGCCTTCAGCAAATAGGTTTTGACCAGGGTAAGGCGGCTGCGCACCGAAATGCGGTCGAAAGGACTCGGGAAAGCCGCGGTTTCTAGGTCCGTCAACAGGCCAATGAGTTCTTCCAACAGCAACCCAGCCTCTTCTGGGTTTCCCACGCCGGCCAAAACATCCATCCGGGCTTCAAGTTGTTTGAATTCCGGCCAGGAGTCCGTAACCGCCCGTGCCTCCGGGACCAGTGATGCCGGGGCTGGCAATTCCATGGCGTTCGAAGTTTCTTCTACCCCGGGGGTATTTACCTCCTCCGCAGGGGTTTCGCGACACCCGCCCAGCAAGGCCATACAGGCAGTAATAAACATGAAATACCGCATAAAGCGAATGTACAAATTTTACAATGAGTTATCTTTACGCCGCTATTAAACAAACGGCCATCATATGGGCAAAACCATTCTCATTCTGGGCGCCTGCGGGCAAATCGGGACAGAGCTCACCCTGGCCCTGCGACAGCTTCACGGCAGTGATAAAGTAATTGCCAGCGACATCCGGGAAGGCGGGACCGAACTGATGGCCTCCGGCCCCTTTGAAATCCTGGATGCCACGGACTCCAACGCCCTGGAGGAAGCGGTCATCCACTATGAAGTGGAAGAAATCTACCTGATGGCCGCCATGCTGAGTGCGACGGCGGAAAAATTTCCGGACCGCGCCTGGCATTTGAATATGAGTACCTTATTCAACGTGTTGCGCCTGGGAAAGGAGCGCATGATCAACAAGATTTTCTGGCCTTCCAGCATTGCCGTATTTGGCCCCAACACCCCTAAGGAAGACACGCCCCAGTCCACCATTATGGAGCCCAGCACGGTTTACGGGATCAGCAAGCAATCCGGGGAACGCTGGTGTGCCTATTATCACAAAAAATACGGGGTGGACGTGCGCAGCCTTCGGTACCCGGGGCTCATCAGCTGGAAAACCGAGCCAGGGGGAGGTACCACCGACTACGCCGTAGAGATTTTTCACAAAGCCCTGAAGGAAGGGCAATACACCTGTTTTCTGACCGAGGGGACCCGCCTGCCCATGATGTATATGGACGATGCCATCCGGGCTACCATTAACCTGATGCAGGCCCCGGCAGAGGCCCTGAGTGTGCGTTCTTCCTATAACCTGCACGCCATGAGTTTTGAGCCAGGCCAGCTGGCCCGGGCCATTCAGAAGCACCTCCCGGAATTCGAGATTCGCTACGCCCCGGACGAACGCCAGGCCATAGCCGATTCCTGGCCCAGCAGCATAGACGACCGCGAAGCGCGGCAAGACTGGGGTTGGGCCCCTCAGTTTAACCTGGAGGAAACCACCGCTACCATGCTGGAAGCCCTGCAACGGGCGGGGAATTAATCCTGGGGCTGGTACCTCAGTTTTTTCTCGATGGCGCGGATCATCACGTCCGCGATATCCTTCCCTGTGGCCTGCTCAATCCCTTCCAGACCGGGAGAAGAATTCACCTCCAGCAATAAGGGACCCCGGTTAGACCGGATAATGTCCACGCCGGCCACGGACAGGTTCAGTACCCGTGCCGCCTTAACCGCCAGCTTGCGTTCCTCTGCCGTGATCTTAATTTTGGAAGCTTTGCCCCCCTGGTGGATGTTGGCGCGGAATTCCCCTTTCTCGGCCTGGCGCTGCATGGCAGCCACTACCTTGCCGTCCACCACAAAACAACGGATATCCTGGCCGTTGGCCTCTTTGATAAATTCCTGCACCAGGATGTTGGTCTGCACGCTTTTAAAGGCGTTGATCACACTCTCCGCCGCCTTGTTGGTCTCGGCCAGGACCACGCCCTTGCCCTGGGTACTTTCCAGTAATTTAATAATCAATGGGGCCCCGTTTACCATTCGGATCAGATCCTTGGTATCGTTAGGGGACTTCGCAAAACCGGTAATGGGGATATGGATGTCATGCTTGGAGAACAACTGGGAGGCGAACAACTTGTCCCGGCTCTGGGAAATGGCCTCGGCAGCATTCTGGCAATACACGCCAAGATAGTCGAACTGCCGGATCAGGGCACATCCGTAAAAGGTGACCGAAGGCTTGATCCTGGGAATCACCGCATCGAATTCACCCAGGATGTTGCCTCCCCGATACCGGATTTCGGGGGCATTGGCGTCCAGTTTCATGTAGGCTAGCTCCACATTCAGAAAGACAATTTCATGCCCGCGGGCCGCAGCGGCTTCCATGATGCGTTTGTTGGAATACAATTCCGGGTTGCTGGCCAGCAGGGCAATCTTGAGCCCGTTCTTCTGTTTCAGGTAAGGCGCATAGCGCTCGTTGATTTCATCTTCGGTAAAGGGCTGCAGCCGAAAACTGGAGGCCGGATCTACGAGGTAGCGGCCGGAAAGGGCCTCCCTCCCCAACAGCATCCGGTATTCCATGGTATCGCGGCTGGCCAGGGTTACCTCGATCTCAAACTGGTCCTCCCCCAGGCGGATGGGGGTCCGGATCACCGGTCGCTCTTCTGAAATCCCCATGGAACTGCGGATTACCCTGCGGTCTACCACCCGGGCCTGGCAGGGGATGGCAATGCTGCGGTTGTCCTGCAGGGGGTTGATTTCGAACTGCACCCACTCTTCCGCATGGCGCATGAAGATGCGGATATTACTCGCCTGGAGGGAAGAGGTTTTGGCTCCGGAATCTACCCGAGCCTTCACAGCCGGAATCCCCAGGTCCTCGAATACGCACCACTCTTCGCTGCCTGCAACTTTCATCATAAAATTCTTGGATTTGATCCCCGGTGATGGGATGGCCGCACGGGGAAAAAGAAGTTATTGGGTCCGGAAAACGTCTTCCGGCTCCAGGAAATGCTTAAACTCCACCTTATACCCGTTGGGATCTTCTACAAAAAAAGAACGATGGGCCCCGGTCTTGCCTTCCAGGAAGAGCGCATTGACCTCAAAATGGACACCTTGAGCCTGTAGCCGGTCCCGCAAAGCCTCCCATTGGGAGGCACTTACCAGCACCCCAAAATGAAATGCCGGCAGCACGGCGTCCTCAAATTTGTATGTCTTGTAATGAAAGTCGAATTCGCCTTTGGTAAAAGTAATCTGGTTGCCAAACAGGTCAATGTCCGCCCACCCCGTAGCCGAACGCCCGGGGATCGCCCCCAGCACATTCAGGTAATAGGCTTTGGTCTTGGTTACGCTGTAGCAAGGCAGCGACAGGTGAAAGGCAGCTTGTTCCATAGCTCTGTTTTGGGCATCTGCCATTCCTATTCCTCCTCCGAATCTATGGGGACGTCGGGAATGGCCGTTGGGTCGTCGTCATCGAAATCGGCGTAGTCGTCTTCGTCGTAATTGGCCATGGTTTTCTCCAGTTTGGCACTGATCTTAACCAGGTATTTGGTGTCGGAGGTGGTAACCTCCACAGCCTCCACGCGCTCGCCCTGGGCGTTGCGGAAGGTAATGATATGGTCGTCGTCGTAACCGTCGGGGTATTTTTCCACCAAAAGCTTCAATACCTCCGGGGTAAGTTTCTTAAAATCTACTATGACGCGCCTGAGATTGTCCATAATTACATGTTCAAAATATAAGCAAAAATCAAAGGTGCAACAATAGTCGCATCGCTTTCCACGATAAATTTCGGGGTGTCGATACCGAGTTTTCCCCAGGTAATCTTCTCATTGGGGACAGCCCCGGAATACGACCCGTAACTGGTGGTGCTGTCACTGATCTGGCAGAAATAGCTCCAGAAGGGGGTATCCGTGCGCTCCAGGTCCTGATACAGCATGGGGACTACACAGATCGGGAAATCCCCGGCTATGCCCCCGCCAATCTGGAAAAAGCCGATGCCCTTGCCGGAGTTGTCGGTATACCAGTCCGCCAGGTAGGTCATATACTCAATCCCGGACTTCACTGTGCTGGCCGAAAGTTCCCCTTTCAGCACATAGGAGGCAAAGATATTGCCCATGGTGCTGTCTTCCCATCCCGGGCATACCAGGGGGAGGTTTTTTTCCGCGGCCGCATACATCCAGGAATCCTTGACGTCAATTTCGTAATACTGCTCCAGTACCCCGGAAAGCAGGAGTTTATACATAAATTCATGGGGCAGGTAGCGTTCGCCTTTGGTTTCGGCCTCCTGCCATAGCTCATGGATGTGTTTCTGCAGGCGCCGGAAGGCCTCTTCCTCCGGGATGCAGGTATCGGTTACCCGGTTCAGCCCCTGCTCCAGCAAATCCCATTCCTCCTGGGGCGTAAGGTCCCGGTAATTGGGTACGCGGCGGTAATGACTGTGGGCCACCAGGTTCATCAGGTCTTCTTCCAGGTTGGCCCCGGTACAGGATATGATATGGATTTTATCCTGACGGATCATCTCGGCCAGGATTTTTCCCAATTCGGCTGTACTCATAGCCCCGGCCAGGGACACAAGCATTTTGGAGCCTTGCTCCAATTGGGCTTCATAGGCCTGGGCCGCATCCACCAGGGCGGCGGCGTTAAAGTGTTTATAGTAATGGGTAATGAATTTAGAAATCGGGCCTTTCGTGCTCATTTTGGTCTAATTTACCGGACAATCCAGAGATGCCTCCTCGTTCAGGAAGGGTCCTGCTGTCCGTGGAATTTATAACTCAGCATTTTATAATAGAGTTTGGCGGCCAGGAAATCCGGGGCGCGGTTGGCCGGATTGGGGCAGAGTTCCACCAGGTCGAACCCGACCACATTGCGCTCCTCAAAAACCCTCCGGAGAAACTCCAGGGTCTCATACCAGAACAGGCCTCCGGGTTCCGGGGTGCCTGTAGACGGCATGATGGAAGGGTCCAGTGCATCCAGGTCGAAGGTAATGAAAACATGGTCCCCCATCAAGTCAATCACCTTGTCCATCCAGTACTCGTCCGTGGCCATCTCGTGCGCAAAAAAGGTCTTTTCCAGGTCCATATAGGTCTTTTCGATGGCATCCATGCTACGGATACCTACCTGGATCAGGTTGGTGGTCTGTGCTGCCTCATGCACGGCACAGGCGTGGTTATACGGCGTACCTTCATATTCCTTGCGCAAATCCGCATGGGCGTCGATCTGCAGCACCGTCAGGTTGTCGAACCCTTCATTGAAGGCCCGGATGGAACCGATGGAGAGGGAGTGTTCCCCCCCGAACAGGGTTACGAACTTATTGCGTTTAATGTAGCCTTTGGTAACGCGGTGAACTTCCTCTACCAGGGTTTTCGGATCTTCTGCG
Organism: Robiginitalea aestuariiviva; assembly: GCF_029537735.1. GTDB lineage: Bacteria > Bacteroidota > Bacteroidia > Flavobacteriales > Flavobacteriaceae > Robiginitalea > Robiginitalea aestuariiviva. The sequence goes on from NZ_JARPUQ010000001.1 coordinate 640,342, forward strand.
GTTACGGGGTCTGCCAGATAAATGCCCTGGCGATAGACTTCGGATTCCGTTTCGATGTCGTACAACTCCATGTTCTCAGAGGCATCCAGGAAGGCTTCCGGGCCGCGGTCGGCCCCTTTGCCCCAGGTGCTGGTTCCATCAAAAGGCACAGGGATCAGGACAACCCCTGCCTTTTCCAATTGGGCATACCCGTCCGGGATGCCGGCGTAGTTTCGTTTTGCGTTCATGAGGTCATTAAGTATTCTTTACTTTTTGTTTTTGGGGCAACACCAACGGTTCTTCGGGTTCGGTCCCGTTGTGGTAGCCCAGGGTATGTAAATGGTCTTCTGCCCGCTGCTGCCGGCTGAAGAGCTGGAAGGTGATCTCCCCGTTGGCATCCCGGTCTATGAGCAGGTGCTGCGGGTGTGGGATCAGGCAGTGCTGCAGCCCGCCAAAACCTCCAATGGATTCCTGGTAGGCACCCGTATGGAAAAACCCGATGTAAAGGGGTTTGTTCGCATGATATTTAGGCAGGTAAATGGCGTTCATATCCTGCTGGCTGTTGTAATAATCGTCGCTGTCGCAGGTTAGCCCACCAAGCAGCACCCGCTCATAGGGCTCATCCCAGCGGTTGATCGGCAACATAATAAACCGCTTGTTGATGGCCCAGGAATCCGGCAGGGTGGTGATAAAGGAGCTGTCGATCATATTCCACTTCTCCCGGTCGTTCTGTTGTTTCTGGTAGAGCACCTGATAGATGGCCCCGCCGCTCTCGCCAACGGTAAAGCTCCCGAACTCTGTAAAAATATTGGGCGGCGGAATGTTTTCCTCCTCGCAGGCCAGGCGGATCTGGTTAACGATTTCGTCTATCATATAGGCGTAATCGTATTCAAAGGCCAGGGAGTTCTTGGTCGGAAAGCCCCCGCCAATATTCAGGCTATCCAGGGTAGGGCAAATCTTGCGCAGGCGCACATACACCTTGAGGCATTTGATCAGCTCGTTCCAATAATAAGCGTTGTCCCGTATCCCCGTATTGATGAAGAAATGGAGCATTTTCAGTTCCACCTGCTCAGAATCCCGGATCTGGTTTTCATAAAAAGGCACGATATCCTTATATCCGATGCCCAGGCGCGAGGTGTAAAACTCAAATTTGGGTTCCTCCTCCGAGGCAATCCGGATACCTACCTGAAACGGAGTATCAATGGCCTCCTGCAAAAGGGCGAGCTCTTCGTAGTTATCGATAATCGGGATGCAGTTCCGGTGCCCATTGTTGATCAGGCCGGCAATATTGTCTACATAGGCCTCCCGTTTAAAGCCATTGCACAGCACATAGGTGTCGTCTGTAATCCGGCCTTCTTTTTTCAGATGTTCCACTATGGCAATGTCGAAGGCCGAAGAGGTCTCGATGTGGATGTCGTTTTTAAGCGCCTCGTGCAGCACATACCGGAAATGGGAACTTTTTGTGCAATAACAATAGTAGTATTTGCCCGGATAATCGTACTTGGTCATGGCATCGTTAAACCACTGCTTGGCCTTGTTGATGTTCTCGGAAATCTTGGGCAGGTAAGTAAATTTCAAAGGGCTGCCATAACGCTCCACCAGTTCTGCCAGGGGTACGCCGTGAAAACGGAGCCCGCGGGTATCCAGGTCAAATTCTTCGGTGGGAAAATAATACGTCTGGTCAATCAGATCGCGATAGGTAATATTCATCTTCGCATTTTTGGGTGGGAACTATTCCCATTCAGCATTTTAAGGTTGATATGGCTTGGGTCCGAAAGGCGCAAGAAGGCGTGCGCCCAATGTGGGCGGCGGGTCGCAGCCCCAAAAGGCCGGGCATAGGCAAGGCGGAAGCTAGCTTTAAATTCCGGTCGCCTATCCCATAGGCTGCGGCCGGATATAACTTCCTTTTCCCCGGCTGCCCGAACATAGAAACACTTTTCAACATGTTCAGCTACACGTTGCAGGAACCTTCCTGAAACGCGGGTGCAAATGAAGTCCTTTTTTGGAAATATCAATGCGCCATCCCATTTTTTTTTCGGACTGCCAGACCTGCCCGGACTTCGGAGGGCCTGCAAGGCATCGAAATATATTGTAAATTCGGATAACCCATTAGCCCTTGTAAATTATGAAATTATTAAATACCAAAGCTGCGGCCCTGGCCTTGTTGCTTTTAAGTACCGCCCTGCCATTATTGGCACAACCCGAACCCGGGGTATACCGGGCCACCGAATTTACGGATTCGGCAACCCGGCAATACCTACTCATGGTCTCTGACCGGTACATCCTGCATACCACTTATGAGGAAGGGCCGAACCACTTCCTGCAGACTATGGGTGGCTTTTACACTGTGGAAGAAGACAGCCTGATCATCCCGCTGGAATTCAATTCAGATTTCAAGACTACCGGGGAGAACACGCACCGGGTGTCCTACGGGTTTGTAGATGGAAAGCTGATCTTTAACGGGAATGAATCCCGGCCGTATACCCGGGAACCCGGTCTTGAACAGGACCTGGACGGCGCGTGGCTCTTTGCCACCCGCGGACCGGACACCGGGCAGGAACGACGTGGGGACAACACTCCGCGCAAAACGCTGAAATTCCTGATGGACGGCTATTTCCAATGGATTGCCTACAACACCGAAACCATGGCCTTTATGGGCACGGGCGGGGGGCGTTATGCGGCCGTGGATGGCGCCTATACCGAACTGATCCGGTTTTTTTCCCGGGACGACAGCCGGGTAGGGGCCGAACTGAACTTCGAATACGAACGCATGGGAAACGACTGGCACCACAAGGGCAAAAACAGCCGGGGAGAGCCTATGTATGAAATCTGGTCCCTGCGCGGCAGCCCCGTCGACTGAAAATTACCATTCGTCGACAGTGACCCTCCGCCTAACCCTACCGCCACGGAAAGGCGATGCCTGGGTTGTATGTTTGACACAGTTAAGTTACTCGTTCATTTATATGCTATGCTAAACACCCATTCACTAACCTACACCTCCCCATAGTAAAATGACCGAAACACCTTTCCTGGCGTTCATAGTTCCCCTTAGTCCTTAAAGGTGCTTAACAAAAAACCCAAATCTGAAAACGAAAAACGGCTGCCGAGCAGCCGTTTTTTTATGGGGTTTATTTTACGAGGATATCAGACTTTCCGCCCCGTTTTTCCAGCAGGCGGATCTTTCGGATCTCTATACCCTTATCCAGGGGTTTGAGCATGTCATAGAGGTTTAACGCCACCACGCTGGCACCGTGCATGGCCTCCACCTCCACCCCGGTTTTGTATATGGTCTTTACGGTAACCCGTATTCGGATTTCCAGGCCATCGGTCTGGTAGTCCACCCGGGCTGCCTCAATGGGCAGGGGGTGGCAGTCCGGCAAAAGGTCCGGGGTTTTCTTGATCCCCAGCAAGCCTGCAGCCCGGCTCATCTCGTAAACATTCCCCTTGGGCACCCGGTCTTCTTCTATGGCCTTAAGGGTTTCAGGATCACTGAGGCAAACCAGGGCCTCGGCAACGGCTGTTCGCAAAGTGGGGTTTTTATGTGTAATATCGACCATGCTTCAGGTATTGACTTTCCAGGAATAGCCCTGGTCCGCAAACAATTCCTTCCCGAAAACGGGAAGTTCTTTTTTTATGCGCTCCACTACATAATGCAGGGCCTCAAACACCGGCTGGCGATGGGCAGAAGACACAAAGACAAACAAGCAAAGTTCCCCCACCGGCACCTCCCCCAGGCTGTGGTAGACATGCATACAACTCAGGTCGAAGCGGGAAAAGGCATCTTCCCGTATCTCGTACATTTTTTCAAGGGCCATTTCCTCGTATGCGGAATACGCGATGGCCGTTACCGTTTTGCCTTCAATTTCATCGGCACGCACCTGCCCCAGGAATATGTCGTGGGCCCCAATGGCCGTCTTGCTTTGGTGCTTGGTGATGGACTCTGCAATGAACCCGGGCGCAATGGGTCCGTCCATAAATAAATTGATCTTTTTCTTCGGCTTCATGGGCTCTTGCTTTCCCTACGAATTTAGGGAAGTTTTGGAAAAGTATGATTAAATTCGCAGCCCCTTCGACCCCGTAGTTCAATGGATAGCCCCGATAGCTATCGGGGGAAGTTTCCCAACTCCATCTCCGGTTATGTATTATGTATACATTATAAAATCCGCAAAGGACGGTTCTTTCTACATCGGATCTACTTATCATCCAGAGGATCGGATTTTATGGCATAATGACCCCGAGCGAAATACAGGGAAATCCAGGAGTAAAATGCCATGGGAATATTTCCTGATTATGGAAGTTCCTAACAACAGAGTAGGCTTACGTTTGGAAAAACATATCAAGCGTATGAAAAGCCGCAAATACATCCAGAATCTCAAAGATTATCAGGATTTGAGAACAAAACTGATCAATCGCTTTACCGATGAGTAAAAGAAGAGTGATTTCATGCCAAGGGGCAAGGAGATTTTATTAAACAATCAGTAAATTCGCAGCCCGCTGCGGCCCCGTAGTTCAATGGATAGCCCCGATAGCTATCGGGGGAAGTTTCCCAACTCCATCTCCGGTTATGTATTATGTATACATTATAAAATCCGCAAAGGACGGTTCTTTCTACATCGGATCTACTTATCATCCAGAGGATCGGATTTTATGGCATAATGACCCCGAGCGAAATACAGGGAAATCCAGGAGTAAAATGCCATGGGAATATTTCCTGATTATGGAAGTTCCTAACAACAGAGTAGGCTTACGTTTGGAAAAACATATCAAGCGTATGAAAAGCCGCAAATACATCCAGAATCTCAAAGATTATCAGGATTTGAGAACAAAACTGATCAATCGCTTTACCGATGAGTAAAAGAAGAGTGATTTCATGCCAAGGGGCAAGGAGATTTTATTAAACAATCAGTAAATTCGCAGCCCGCTGCGGCCCCGTAGTTCAATGGATAGAATAGAAGTTTCCTAAACTTTAGATCCAGGTTCGATTCCTGGCGGGGCTACAAATAAGCGCCAAAACACCCCGGCAGATGCCGGGGTGTTTTATTTTGAGGACGCGCGTAAAAAGCTTGCTTTTTTAAGCGCGGACGAGAAATAAAACCCAGGCCTGCGCCAGCAGGGCGGAGTTTTGGTATTTTCAGCATGAGCGCCTTTCAGGAACAACGCTGCGAAGCGGCGTTATCTCCTGGCGCTGACAGAAACCCAGGCCTGCGAAGCAGGGCTGGTGTTATGGTAATTTCAACCTTCATAGGCCTCACAAGCCTCGATGATTTCCTCCAGACGGGTTTTTGCTTCGTAGTAGTATTCGAGGATAAACCCGTTTACGTAAATCCGAGAAACCAAAATGCTCTCGAAGTCCTGCATCCTGAGCAACTCTTCGTTCGATCCCGGGAATCGCGATTCATCTAACGGAAACCTTCCGCCTATATTCAGGTTCCGGTTGTTACCATTCGCTTCCAAAAAAGCAAAGTACTGCTCCCCTCCGGATACATAAAAATCGAACCAGTCTTCCAGGTTTCCGTAAAACATCTCCCATTCAATAAGTTTCTGTTTCAGGTCTTCACTACTCAATGTCGCCAGCTTTCCCGAGGTCTTGATATTGCTCAGCGTATAGGAACTCGAGTCCCAAACGTCCATCCGCGGGGTCAGAGATATAAGGCTGTCCACCGAAGTCAACGTACCGTTTTCATAGTCCGGGCCGGTAAACTGCAGTAAATACATGCCAGCCCCTTTAATCGCTTCCAACGCCTTAATACTGCCCTGCAGGTCTGCCAGGTTATTCTCGAATTCAAGCCTCAACCCCTTCACCATAGCTTTTTCCTGTTTCAATTCATTTTTGCGCTGATTCCAATTGTTGATTTGCAGGGCGATTAATATCCCGATGACCACGAGTACGATTTCTCCCAGGGCGTATACCAGGTATCGAGAAATTCGGTCTTCCCTGAGTAAATTCCTCCGGAGACTTCTGAAAAATCCTATCATCTTATGTGCTTCGGTTTCTTTAAAAATAGGATTTTTTAACCGTTTCCCCAGGCATACAGAACCCCCGGCTCCGGTCCCATTTTGCCTCCCGAACAGATTTTATTTAAAAACCAATAATTCATTTTATCTTTGCATCCGCATTGGCTCCGTAGTACAATGGATAGTATGTGGGTTTCCGGTACCCAAGATCTAGGTTCGATTCCTAGCGGAGCTACAAATAAGCACCAAAACACCCCGGCAGATGCCGGGGTGTTTTATTTTGAGGACGCGCGTAGAAAACTTGTTTTCTTAAGCGCGGACGAGAAATAAAACCAGGCCTGTGAAGCAGGGCTGGTGTTTTGATATTTTCAGCATGAGACCCTGTTAGGAACAACGCTGCGAAGCGGCGTTATCTCCTGGCGCTGTTAGAAAACCAAGCTTGCGCCACCTGCCCCGTTCGGATTCTGTGGGGTTTCAACCCAAAAAATCCTACATTTAAAGCAGCCGGGCACGGTAAATATGGCCTTTGCATCTCTGACTTAATCCCCCCGCCCCCTATGGAACCAGCATCAACCCCTCCCCAAAGCCTGAAGGTAGCCCTGGCACAAATTGCGCCGGTTTGGCTCAACCGGGATAAAACCCTGGAACGGATTGCAGCCAGCATGCGCGATGCCGGCAAGCAGGGGTGTGAACTCATCGTATTCGGAGAGGCCTTGTTACCCGGTTATCCCTTCTGGGTGGCCCTTACCAACGGCAGCGACTTTGACTCCCCTGTACAAAAGGCCCTTTATGCCCACTATGCCCAAAATGCCATACAAATAGAAAAAGGGGACCTGAACGGAATTTCGGCCCTGGCCCGGGAGTTGGGCATGGCCGTATACCTGGGTACCATCGAACGGGCCGTAAACCGGGGCGGGCATAGCCTGTATTGCTCCCTGGTTTATATCGATGCCCGGGGAGAAATCCAATCCGTGCACCGAAAACTCCGGCCCACCTACGAGGAACGTCTGGTCTGGTCCCCTGGGGACGGGAACGGTTTACGAACCCACCCCTTGAAGGCCTTTACGGCCGGCGGGCTCAATTGCTGGGAAAACTGGATGCCCCTTCCCCGCGCGGCACTTTACGGAATGGGCGAAAACCTGCATATAGCCGTCTGGCCTGGTTCCGACTATAATACCGCAGATATTACGCGCTTTATTGCCCGCGAATCGCGGTCCTATGTGTTGTCCGTTTCCAGCCTGTTGCGCACTGCGGACATCCCAAAAGACCTGCCCCACCGGGAAGCCATCCTGGAAAACGCGCCGGAGGTCTTAGCCAACGGCGGGTCTTGTATTGCAGGGCCTTCAGGGGAATGGGTGATCCCTCCCGTAATCGGGAAGGAAGGCCTGATTACCTGTACCCTGGATTTTAATAAGGTGCTGGAAGAACGGCAAAATTTTGATGTGTCGGGCCACTACGCCCGCCCGGACGTAACCCGCCTGTCCGTGAACCGGCAGCGGCAGTCTGTATTGGATATACAGGACGGAGAGTAAATAGTGGATTACCCGCTTTCTTCGGGCCTTAATCCTCCACTTCCACCACCATCTCTACTTCTACGGCAATATTGCTGGGCAGGGAACCCATACCCACCGCGGCGCGGGCATGCTTGCCCCTTTCTCCGAAGACTTCAACCATCAGGTCCGAAAACCCATTGACCACCGCAGGTTGCTGTTCAAAATCCGGGGTGGCGTTAACCATCCCCAGGACCTTAACCACCCGTTTTACCTTGCGGAGGTCTCCCAACTCGGCCTTCAGGACTGCCAGTTGGCTAATTCCGACCAGGCGCGCGGCCTGGTAACCCTCCTCCACGGTCAGGTCTTGGCCCAGCTTCCCGCTCACGTAAGTGCCATCGGCCTGTTTGGGGCCTTTCCCGGCCAGGAAGAGCAGGTTCCCGGTGCGTACGGCATTCACGTAATTGGCCACCGGGGCCGAAGGTTCCGACAGGGTTATCCCCAGCTCCTGCAGGCGCTGCTCCGGCTGATAAGCCGGATCGATGGTGGTGCTGGCTTCCGCCATAGGGCGGTCTGCCCCAGTTTCGCCACAGGCTGCAAACGCCAGGGCCAAAAGGGGTAAAATCAAAGAAAAGGTTCTCATCACATCAGGGTTTTCCTAAAGATAATGAGAACCTGTTAAATCGATGGAGGGATTTTCCGGCCCTGCCCAGCGGACATCCTATTCGCCCTGGTAATGGAATACTTCTTCTACTGTTTGCCCAAATATCCGTGCAATCCGGAAGGCAGTCGGCAGGCTGGGGTCGAATTTCTCCTTTTCTATAGCGTTGATGGTCTGTCGCGATACCCCAACCGCATCGGCCAGTTCTGCCTGGGTCAGGTTTTTCTCGGCGCGCAACACCCGTATCCTGTTTTTCATATGGATCGGGTTAAGCCCTATTGGTAGCGGCGTTTGTTGATAAGCATACAGGCGATGTAGCAAAAACCCATAAAAAAGACCAGCATCCCAATTTCCGCATCCACCGGGATCAGGTTGGTGATGTCCATTACGGAATACGCGATCCCAACCACCAGGGTCAGACCCAGGGTCAGGCCCATGGACTCCAGTTGGATTTTCCGCTCCAGTTCATCGAGCAGGCCCATCAGGTTCCGGTAGGTAAAGACCATCCCGATTCCAAAGATCAGGTTAATCACGACCCCTATGATGGTTAAGGCCCTGGAGCCTTCCCAAAGGGTGTTGTGCCCGAAGACCACCAGGGCCTCGGTCAGGACCCAGCACAGGGTCCAGATGGACAGGCGCTTTAGCACAGCCTTGCGGCGCACTTTCAAGGGGCTTTGCTTGGTTTCCATACGCAAGTGTATTTGTCTTTTTGTAAAGTTTATTTGACAAATATATTTAAATTATCCAATATGTCAACTAAACTTTACATTTATTTTGAGGCAGAGCACACTTTTTACGTGCAAAATCCCGTTTTTAGGGATATGAAAAAGATTACCTGCCTCCTTTTATTTCTGATCACTACCCTTTCCTTGTCCGCTCAAGAATGGATGACGGACTTTGAAGCCGCCCAATTGGAATCCCATAGCAGCGGTAAACCCATTGTCCTGGTTTTTCAGGGTTCGGACTGGTGCGCTCCATGTATCCGGTTGGACCGGGAGGTCTGGAATACAGAAACTTTTAAGGCCTATGCCCCCGAACATTTTGTGATGTTGCTGGCAGATTTCCCGCGACGCAAAGAAAATGCCCTGCCGGAAGCCCAGGCCCAGGCCAACGCCCGCCTGGCAGAAAAGTACAACCCCAGGGGGTACTTTCCGCTGGTCGTGGTCATGGATGCCTCGGGCAGGGTTTTGGGTGAAACCGGCTACCGGAGGCTATCTCCCGAAGCCTATATCGAAGTACTCGAATCCTTCATTCCCAAAGGGTGAAAAAACTACTGCTGCTGGCCCTACTCGCCTCCGTAACTGCCCTGGGACAGCAGCCCTACAAGCGGGTGATCCTCCTGATGGGCAGCCGGTTTGAAATTACCGTGGTTGCATCAGATTCCCTGCAGGCAGCTGCCTGGACCGACCAGGCCATTGCCGAGATCACCCGGATCGAAAAACTGATATCTTCCTGGGACCCCAATTCCCAGACCTCCGAAATCAACCGGCAGGCCGGGATTTCTCCGGTTCGGGTAAACGAGGAGTTGTTCGCGTTAATCCAGCGCAGCCTGGGTATTTCCCGGCTTACCGATGGGGCCTTTGACATCAGCTACGCCTCCATGGACCGGATCTGGAAATTTGACGGCAGCATGAAGGCCATGCCGCCAGCCGATGCCGTTGCCGCATCCGTGGCCCGCGTAGGCTACCAAAAAATACAACTGGATCCCAAAACGTACAGTGTGTTCCTCCAGGAGCCCGGTATGAAAATCGGGTTTGGGGGTATCGGGAAAGGATATGCCGCAGACCGTGCCAAAGCCCTGCTAATGGCCGCCGGCGCCCCGGCCGGGATCATCAATGCCTCCGGCGACCTGACTACCTGGGGCATACCCCCCGGGGGCAAACCCTGGCAGGTTGCCATTACCAACCCCATGGACAAAACCCATGCCTACGGAGTAGTCCCTGTGGAAAACCGGGCCGTGGTCACTTCAGGGGATTATGAAAAGTACGTTACCCTGGACGGGAAACGCTACACCCACATCATTGACCCGCGCACCGGCTACCCTTCCCGGGGCATCCTGAGCGTAACCATTTTTGCCCCCAAGGCAGAGTTGGCAGACGCCCTGGCCACCTCCGTTTTTGTGATGGGGCTGGAGGCGGGATTGGACCGGATCGAGCAACTTCCGGGCATTGACGGCATCATAGTAGATGAACACGGGCGCCTTTATACCACCCGAGATATCCAAATACAACGTAACCGATGAAACGAATCCTTTTGTGCTGCCTGCCGCTTTTGGCAACCCTGCAGTCCTGCGTGGTGGTTCGGGAATACGAGAAAGTAAGCCTGAACGACCCGGACATGTCGCTCTTCGACATGAAGTGCGACCGGAACCTTTTAACCGCCCATTCCTACCGGGAAGGGGCCTCCGGAGGAAACGGAGGAAAAACAGGAGGCGGATGCGGCTGCAATTGAGAACCCCCACATGGTGCGTCCTCGCTCTTTTTACCCTTTTGGGGCTTCAAGGCCAGGATGCCCAAGGGACCCCCTATAAAAAACGGGTGCTTGAAGCCGCAGAGGTGGACTTTCTAAGCAGCTATTACCAACAGGACGGCGAAAACGCTGCGGTGACCGGGGGCATTGGAACGGAGTCCCTTTCCGATGCCACAGCTACCATAATAGTCGCCATCCCCCTGAATACAGACGATGTGCTGCAAATTGACGCCGGGATCTCGGCCTATACTTCGGCCTCTTCCAGCAATGTCAATCCCTTCGACAGCGGCCCGCCCGATCCGTATACGGCCAGTTCCGGGGCGTCGCAGTCGGACCTCTGGTCTAACCTGGTGCTTCGCTACAGCCATAACAGCGAAGACCGCAACCGCATCTGGAATGCACAGTTCTCGGCCGCCGTGGAATACGATTACTTTTCCATAGGCCTGGGGGGCGGCTATTCCTGGCTCTTTAATGAGCGTAATACGGAGGTGAGCCTGAAGGGCAATGTGTATTTCGACAAATGGAATGCGATCTACCCCATTGAACTCCGGCCTTTCGAACCCGATGGTTTTGGGTTGAACGATGCCCTGTTTGCCTTGTATCCGGTTAGCGGGAATCCCAATTACGACCCGGATTTTGAGCCCTTTTCCAAAACCCACCGCAATTCCTATTCCCTTGGGTTGGGCTTCTCACAAATCCTGAGCCCGCGGCTGCAGGGCAGCCTGTCCGTAGATTGGGTGCGGCAGGAAGGCCTTTTGTCGACCCCCTTCCAACGGGTGTATTTTGAGGATGTGGAAGACAGTTTCCTGGGAGGGTTCCACCTGGCGGAGGATGTGGAACACCTGCCGGATATCCGGCAGAAACTGGCCGCCGGTACCCGCCTGAATTACTACCTGAACGCTTCGGTAGTATTGCGCGGATCCTACCGATATTATACGGACGACTGGGGCATCACCTCCCATACCACCTCCCTGGAGGTCCCGGTAAAGGTGAGTCCGAGTTTTACACTTTACCCGTCCTACCGCTATTACCAACAAACAGCCGCCGATGCCTTTCGCCCCTACAACCAACACCTGTCTGCCAGCGCCTACTATACTTCGGATTTTGACCTTTCCGGATATACGGCCCACCAACTTGGGTTCGGCGTGGGATATACCGACATTTTCACCCGCCTCCATATCCTGGATTTCGGTTTGAAAAGCATACAGCTAAAAGCCTACCACTACAGCAGGGATTCCCCATTTTCCAGCTTTATCATTACCGGGGGCGCTACCTTTGTGATGGATGCTCCGGGAAATTAGTCTGTAGGCGGGTTTTGGCCTTCGCCCTGCAAATGGTAGAGGTCGGCCAGGTTGCGCATCAGGTGCTCCACAATCCTGCGGTTGCCCGCCCCTTTCTGATGCATGGCAAATGCAGGGCGCATTTGTTCGCGAAGGAAAAAATCCAGATCGTCAGAACCGTAGGGGTTAAAGGATTTCCAGTTGCGCAGGCCTTCCAGCATGCGCCGGTGTGCCAGAAAACGCCGCCGCGTCACCTCCAGTTCCTCTTGTTTGGCCCGGTCGTTCTCGTACCTGGGTTGGTGCGCTTCCAGATATACCCGCTGATAGGCACGCGTAACCCGCCGGTCCGAATTCAGGGCATCCGCAATCAGCCTGAAGTATGCCCTGCTAACCAGTTTGGGATAAAGTTCCATGAATTCCGGACTCACGGTACGCAGGGTGGCCCATTGCACTTCCGGCAGGGCATAGTAGCGGGAGTCCGGGGCGGGAACCACGGCCTCAGGGTCCGAAACGGAAGCCTGCCATTGGGAAGATTCCAAGACCCCCTGCCAGGCAGCCGCATACCGGTCCTCTGTCCGGGCTGACCCGCAGCCGGTCAGGAGAAACCCTCCTAAAAACGCCATTACCAAACTGGACCTCAACATTTTATTGGTTGCTTCGCAAAAGAAACAAGATTTCCCCCGCTCCCGGAAATCCCCTTGGCAAAATCACGGATTTCCTCGACTAAAGACCCCGGGGCTGCCTCCATAAACCTAATTAGGTGGTGTCCCTGGGTAGTACAAGGCCCCAACCCCAACTTCCCTCAGGGCTTCGTTAAATGCAGGGACCTTTTCCCGGATCAGCTCCAGGGCCGTAGCCCTGTACTGTGCCCAGCGGGAATCCAGCTCGCCCAGCTTTTTTCGCGTGCCCGCATTCACCCTGGGGATGTCGCTATCTGCATGGTTCAGGGCGGTCAGGTACTCGGCCGTAAACCCATTCACAAAATTCTCAACATCGTCATAAGCCTGGGAAAGGCGTTGTACCATAAGGCCATCCCATTCCTCCAGGGATGCGGCTAGCTCCCTGGCTGCGCGGGCCTGTTGGGTATAACCCATTTCGTCCAGGTGGGCCGTTAAGGTTTGCAACCGCCCATGCATCCGTCGCAAGCGGTTGGTCATTTCGGTCATTTCACGGTAAGTAGCCTCGGCATGGGTCATAAAGGCATGGTACTGCCCAAAGTCTTCGCGTAACGCCGGCACCAGGGGGTTCTCCAGGATACGCGCCTGGGCCTCCAGGGTTTTCCCCCCGTATTCCAGCTGGATTGTGTACATCCCCGGGCTGGCACGGTGGCCCCTGAAAGACCCCTCAATATAAACCTCAGGGGCCCCAGGCAGGCTTTCATAACGCAGGTCCCACACCAGGCGGTTCACCCCTTTCCGGGCCGGGAGCAGCCGTGCGCGGGGCGGGGCGCCTTCGTAGGCCTGGTAGGAAGCATCGGCAACCGAGCTGTACTGGCGTACGAGCTGGCCCGAAGCGTCGCGTACCCGCAAGAGCACTTCGGTAGAATCCGGCAACTCCGGCAACTCGTAATACACCACCATCCCGCTGGCCGGGTTTACCCCTTCGGTAGCGGCCGTACCCGTTGGGTTGGGGCTATTCATACTGCTATACCAGTTGGGGTAATAGGTATCTTCCGGGGTGTAAAGGTGCCCTGCGGGAGCGCCCCCTCCGTATTGGCGAAGCAGGCCCATATCGTCCAGAATCCAGAAGGACCGGCCCTGGGTGGCCACGATCAGATCCCCGAAGCGAATCTGCAGGTCGGTAACAGGCACTACCGGCAGGTTAGACTGGAATGGCGTCCAGGTACTGCCCCCGTTATAGGAGAGGTAAATCCCCAGTTCCGTACCGGCCACCAGGAAGTTGGCCTTAACGGGATCTTCCCGGACCACCCGGGTGTAGGCGCCATAGGGGATACCCTGGTCTATCCGGGTCCAACGCTGGCCGTAATCGGTGCTCTTATACAGGGCCGGGGCAAAGTCATTAAACTTATATCGGGTGGCAGCCAGGTATACAGTAGCCGGATCGTGGGGGGAAACCTCAATGGCGTTGACCAGGGTCTCACCCATTCCCTTCGGGGTAATGTCTTTCCAGTTTGCCCCGTTATCGCGGGTGAGGTACACCTTTCCGTCGTCGCTGCCGGTGTAGATTACGCCAGGCTCGTGCTGGGATTCGGCCACATATGCTATAGTCCCGTAATTCTCGGCTCCTACCGCCTCGTTTGTGTAGGGTCCGCCCCCGTTGCCCTGTTTGGCATCCTGGTTCCCGGTCAGGTCCGGAGACACTACTTCCCACTGGTTGCCCTCGTCCCGGGTTCGCAACAGGTACTGGGCCGCGTGGTAATAGGTGTTGGGCTCGTGCATGGATTTGATGATGGGCGCATTCCAGTTGAACAGGTATTTCATCTCCCGCGCCGGCAGGCCCAGGTATAGGTTGGGCTCGATCATCACCTTCGTTCCCACTCCGGCAGCCACGTTCAGCAAGTCTACTGTACCCAGGTAACTCCCCCCCATCACCTTGGTTGGATTTTTCGGGTCAAAGGCCAGGAAGGCGCTTTCTCCTCCTGCGGATGCCTCCCAGTGTTCGCGCCCGATCCCGGAACCTCCCATACCAATGCTGGCGATCTTAACTGAGGAATTGTCCTGTTGGCCCCCGTACAGGTTATAGGGGAAGAGGCTGTCTGTCGCCACCCGGTAAAACTGGGCCGTGGGCATCTGGTCCTGCCTGGACCAGTGCTGGCCACCGTCAAAAGTGATCTCGGCTCCCCCATCGTCGGAGATGACCATATTGGAGGGGTTATGGGGATTGATCCAAAGGTCGTGGTAATCCCCGTGGTGCGTTTGGATTTCCTCCCAGGTGCGCCCCCCGTCCAGGGAGCGGTAGGCTGCAGCGCTCAAAACATAGACCGTATGCTCATTAACCGGGTCCGGGAAGACTTCGATGTAGTACCAGGCCCGCTGCAACAACCGGTGGTCTGCACTGACCCGGGTCCAGCTGGCGCCGGCATCCGATGACGTAAACAGCCCCCCCTGTTCTTTCTGGGAATCGCTTTCCAAGAGGGCGTACACCCGGTCCGGGTTGGCCCTGGAAACGGCAATGGCGGTCTTCCCTTTGGCTTCCGGCATCCCCTTGTGGATGGGGTTCCAGGTTTCGCCCCCGTCCACGGATTTATAAAACCCGCTCCCGGGGCCCCCGCTGATCACCTTCCAGGGTTTGCGCTCGTGTTCCCACATGGCCGCATACAATACCTGGGGGTTATGCATGTCCAGGGAAAGGTCGCTGCAACCTGTGCTGGCATTCACAAACAGGGTCTGCTTCCAGGTTTTGCCCCCGTCGGTGGATTTGTACACACCCCGTTCCTGCCCCGGGCCGTGAAGGGCCCCCTGGGCCGCTACCCAGACCACGTCCGGGTTGTCCGGGTGTATTACAATGCGCGAAATATGGCGTGTGAGCTCCAGCCCCATATGCTGCCAGGTCTTGCCTGCATCGGTGGACTTGTAGACCCCATCCCCATAGGAGGTCATCACCCCCCTCGGGGCGTGTTCGCCCATACCGACATATACCACATTGGGGTGACTCTCCGAAACCGCCACGGTACCTACCGATCCGGTTTTGAAGTACCCGTCGGAAACATTTTTCCAGTACTGCCCCGCGTCCGTGGTTTTCCAGAGCCCGCCCCCGGTGGTGCCCATATAATAAGTTAGGGGATCTCCCACCACCCCGGAGGACCCCGTGGAACGCCCGCCCCGGAAGGGCCCGATATTCCGGTATTTCACAGGTTCAAAATAGGAATTCAGATCCTGGGCGGCCACAGGGGCAACCATCAGGGAAAACAGGAGTATCGGCAAGGTCCTTCGCATGGGTTTGGTTTTGAGAATGCCCCTAAATGTAGCGGATTACGCCCGTATAAAAAACAATGTCCCACCGAAAAGTGAAGGGGATTTTTGTACATTCCATGGGCAAACCTAACCCCTACACCATGATGTCTGTACTACTGCCGCGGGCGCATTTTCTGGCCCTCTTCCTGTTTTCGTCCCTGCTTGCGGCACAACCGCCTGAAAAAAGTATGGACCAGATGATCCGCCAGGGCATAGCGGACTGGGAGGTCCCGGGGATGGTCACAGCGGTGGTCCGGGACGGCAAGGTGGTATTTTCGGAAGCCTACGGGGTAAAAGACCTGGCCTCCGGTAGTCGGGTAGACCGGCAGACCCTTTTTAATATGGGGTCTACCACCAAGGCCATGGTTTGTATGGCCCTGGGGGTCCTGGTAGACCGGGGCCAGCTGCAGTGGGAAGACCGGGTAGCGGACCACCTACCCGAATTTGAATTGTCGGACCCCTATATCCGGGACGAAGCCCGGGTAAAGGACCTGCTGACCCATAACCTGGGGATATCTGAAGCAGACCTGATCTGGTTTGTGGATAGCACCTCCACCGCCGAAGCCTTAAAACGCTTTGCCCTGGCGAAAAAGGCCTACCCGGTGCGCGGGGGCTTTCAGTACAACAACCTGATGTACGCCGTGGCCGGGGAGGTGATCCGGGCTGTATCCGGAAAACACTGGGCGGAATTTGTCCGGGAGGTCCTGTTTGAACCCCTGGAGATGCACCGGACCGTAGCCCGCGCCTCCGAGATCTTCCCGGCCGGCAACTACGTAACGCCCTATTACCCGGACCTGGAGGGCAACCTCCACCCGGTGCCCTACAACCAGTCCGACCAGATCGGGGCCGCCGGGATGATCTGGACCTGCCTGGAGGATGTGGAACATTACCTGCAAATGCTAACCCAGGGCGGGCAGTATAAGGGCAGGCAGATCCTTAGCCCGGAGACCTTTGCCTACCTTTTCGAACCGCATGCCTTTGTGCCTTCAGCGGATTTCTACCCCACCCAGAAACTCACCCGGCCCCACTGGAAAACCTATGGTCTGGGCTGGTTCCAGCACGATTACCGGGGGCAGAAACTGGACTTCCATACCGGGAGCATTACCGGCCTGGTAGCCATGGCGGGCGTAATGCACCACGCCAGGACCGCGGTTTATGTGCTGGCCAACCGCGACCACGCAGAGCTGCGCCATGCTATCCTGTACAAAGGGATGGACCTTTGGGTTTTCGGGGACGACCAGCGGGACTGGAACGGGGAAATCCTGGAATTATACCGGCCCATGCAGGAACGCACCCACCAGCAGGAGAAGGCCCTGCAGGGAAAAAGGGTGGCAGGCACCCAGCCCAGACTGCCCCTGACCGGATACACAGGCACCTACCGGCACCCCATGCTGGGTACCGCAGAAGTATTGGAAACCCAGGAAGGCCTGGAACTCGTTTTTAACGGGTTTGCCCGCTTCCGGACCACGCACTGGCACTATGACACCTTCCGCTCGGATGCGGACAACCGCTACCGCCTGCGGCTAATGGCCCAATTCCGCCTCAACCCCAACGGGCAGGTAGGCGCCCTCGAGGTCTTTGGTGAAACTTTCCAGCGGGAGCCGGAGCCCTGATAACCGGTTATTTCGGGACCGAAATGGTCATATTCCGGTATTCCACCGGGCCGTGATCCCCCTGCAGGTAAATGGGGCCAGGCTCCCCTTCTCGACTGTCCAGGGCACCCCCAGTGATCCCGGGGATAATCTGGTTGTGGATAATGGTCTTGCCGTTGGCCACTACGGTGATGCGACGCCCCACCAGGGTAATGTCGTAGGATTGCCACTCCCCGGGTTTGGCTGCTGCATTTTCATTCGGGGTAAGGAAGCCGTAAACCCCGCCAAGGAAATGCGAATTGGGCTCCTTGCCATAGCTGTCCTCTACCTGTACCTCATAGCGGCCTCGCAGGTAAATCCCGGAATTGGAATGTTCAGGGTAACGGAATTCCACATGGAGTTTAAAATCCATAAACGCCTCCGTGGTCATCAGGTTGGCGCCTGAAGCCGGGCTTTTGAGTACGCCGTTTTCCACTACCCATTGATTGGGCCCGCTGCCCGGAGTGGTGGTCCATCCCTCCAGGGATCCTTTGGCAATCAGCGGGCGGGGCTTGGTCCATTCTTCAGGTGCCGGATATAACAGCTTCGGGGCACGCACCCCCCGAAAGGCACGGGGATGGCCCATATGGTCCAGAATATGGCCTTCCATGGCGTCCTGGTTTACCGTCCCGGTCAGGTGCATGTACTGGGAGCCTATCCACTGGGGTGGGATGGAAAATGAAAACAGCCCGTCTTTCTGATGGACCTCCGCAATCGGGCGGGCGCTGCCCGCGAGGCTCACAAAGCGGCCCACCAGGGCCTTGTTCCCCGAAGCCTCTACTTCCAGCCAGGCCGGGGCCCAGCGGCCATCGTATTCCACCTCCAGATCCCAGCGTCCGGTGAGTTCATTTTCCTGCGCCAGGAGTGCCTGGCTGCTGCACATAGCAAAAAGGGCCATACATCCCCAAATAGCGATTGGTTTCATCTTGGTTTGGTTTAGGGTTTTCCCTCCTAAAGGTAGGGATAATTCCAAGTGTTGGGTCCGTTCCACATCCCGGACAGATTTGCTACCTTGGGTGGCGAACCAACTACCCGGGTCCATGACCGATTTAAAACCCGCCACCACCCCGGATGATTGCAAAACCCTGGCCAGCCTGGCCGACCGGATCTGGCGGGAGCACTACATCCCCATTATCGGGAAACCGCAAGTAGACTATATGCTTCGCACCTTCCAGTCCGAAGCGGCCATAGCCCGGCAGATTAGCGAAGGCATGGCGTATTACCTGATCTATTCAGGCCATAGCCCGGCCGGCTATTTCGCCTTCGAAAAACAGGGCGACGACCTGTTCCTGAGCAAGATTTACGTGGCCCGGGAGTACCGCGGCAAAGGCCTGGGAAAAGCATCCATGGCTTATATCCGGGAGCAGGCCCGCCTGCAGCACTGCAAACGCATCACCTTAACCGTCAACAAGGACAATTCGGACTCCATTAACGCCTATAAAAGAATGGGATTTTACCAGGAAGCAGCCACCATAAAGGATATTGGCGAAGGCTTTATTATGGACGATTACCTGATGGTGCTGGACCTAGAAACAGCAGGCACCTAACGGTCAATCCGAAAATTCTCGAGTTTGATGTCGTCCAGGCCGTCGTCGTCGAAGGGGTATTCCAACTGATCCTGAATGTTGTAGAGGGTGATCAGGATAAACTGGGTGAGCAACACGATAAAATAGACGATAAACGCCCCCAGGGCCACATGGGTGTTGTAGACAATCGTTGGGGCGTAGATTAAAGGAAAGATGTAAATAAAAAGCAGGCAATAGGCCTTGAGGGAAACCGGGGTGCGGTGGATGTTGATGGCGTTCAGGTTTTCAAAGCCCTCGTGCAGGTCGTTCAGGTACTTATAGATCCGATCCTTGAGTTTTTCCGGGGCCGCGGCCCCCAAATCCAGCAAATAATTCTTGATGGCATTGATGCTGTTGTCCACCTCGCGGGTAGACTGGTGGTTGTTCCCCAGATGGGCAATGGTACGGTCGCTGATGGTCGATAACATAGCCTCCATTTCGCCCTTCTGTGTGGCCGAGAGCACCCTGTTGCTGGTAATGTAATAATCCAGGGTCTTCAGGGCGCTGCGGAACTGGCTGAAGTGCTGCAGGGCCTTTTCCCGACGCCGGAAGGAACCCCGGATAGAAAACACCAGGGGAAATACAATGGCAATACTCAGCAGGGTGAGGTCAATATCGAACTCCACCTCGTAAAACACCGTCAGGAAGGTGATCAGCATGGAGAGGAGCAGCACCCAGAGGGTGCGCAGGTTTATTATGGAAAGGTATACGTTAATAGCCTAAAATTTAGTATCTTCAGTACGCAATCTACCTAACTAATATAGTGAATTTTAACAGTTATACCATCCTCGCATGGATACTGTTTGGCCTGCAAAGCATTTTTGCCCAGGCCGTGCCGCAACCCGTGGCCGGGGAAACTACGGCCCTGTTCCTTGAACGCACGCCCCTTGAACTGAAACTGCGTTTCAGCCAGCGTGAACTCCTCACCGAAACCAACGACTCCACCTATCTCAACAGCATGCTGCTTTTCCGGCAGGATGGGGAGCAATGGGATTCCCTCCCGGTACGCGTCCGCGCCCGGGGCAACTTCCGCCGCGAAAACTGCTTCCTGGCCCCCATAAAGCTCCGCCTGAAAAAAAAGGACACCAAAGGCACCCTGTTTGAAGGGAATAAAGAACTCAAACTGGTGTTGCCCTGTTTCGAATCGGAACGGGGGGCGGACTATGTGCTTAAGGAATACATCGCCTACCGCATGTACGAGCACGTCACCCCTTTTCATTTTAAAACCCGGCCCTTCCAAATGGAATATGCAGATGCCCGGAGAAACAAAGACCGGGTTTACCACCTGCAGGGTTTTATGATTGAGGATATAGACCGGGTGGCTGAACGGGTAGGGGGGCATAAACTCAAGCGCAGCGTGCATCCCCTGCAGCAGGACAACATCTGTTCCGTCCAGAACGATTTCTTCCAGTTTATGATTGCCAATACGGACTTCTCGGTAGCTTACCAGCACAACGAAAAACTCGTTTTCGTAGACGGGCGCAAGGCCATTCCGGTACCCTACGACTTCGACATGTCCGGATTTGTGAATACGAGTTATGCTGTGGTCTCGGAAATCCAGAATGAAAAACTAGACATCGAAAAAGTGACCCAGCGGCTCTATCGCGGCTTTCGCCGTAACCCTGAGGTTTACGACCAGGTACGTCAGGATTACCTGGCCAAAAAGGACCGGATGCTTGGGGAGTTGGATGCCCATGCCGGGCACTTTAACGGCAAAAAACAGCACCAGGAATGCCGGGAATTTCTGAAAGCTTTTTTTGAGATTCTGGAAGACAGCTCCCTTTTCCGGGAGCAAATTCTGGCTGTGGCCAGGGATAACTAAACCGACCTATTCCTTCACAATTTCCATCAAAACCCTGCCGGTATGGTCCGCCGGGGGTGGAATCCTCAGGATACGTGCCACCGTAGGGGCAATGTCCCTGGGGTGTACTTCCCGGTCGCTTTCGCCATGGGGGATACCAGCCCCAAACCAAATCAGGGGCACGTGGCTGTCGTAGTCATGCCCAGAACCGTGCACGCTGCCCTTTACAGTTTCCAGGCGCAGGCGGTAGTCCAGGGTGGCCTGCACCCCCGGGGCATAGGCCAGCAACACATCCCCCGATCTGCCCGGTAAAAAGCCCGCCCGCATCTTGGCCGCCAGCCCCTCCCAAACCGAATCCCGCTGGAGTTCGGTCGCCGTTAAAGCGAGCTCTACGTACGGCTGCTGGCTCAGGAAGTCCGCTACATCCTGCTGGAACACCTCCAGTGGTATCCCTTTTTCGGCCATTATTTCGTGGTTCAGGTAGACCTGGTCTTCCCCAAAATGCAGGATCCAGTCCTGGGCCGTGTATTTCCGGGCCAGGTAAAACTGCAGGTCCTGCCGGTATTTGGCTGCCTGGGCCAGGCCTGCCGGCTCTCCCTGGTCGTGAAGGAAAGAAACCGGGGGCAAAGCCCCATGGTCAGAGGTCAGAAAGAGCAGGTACCGCCCCACCCCGACCTTTTGGTCCAGGGTATTGAGTAAAGCGGCCAACTCCCGGTCCAGGCGCAGGTAAATGTCTTCAAATTCCACACTTTCCGTCCCATAGGTATGCCCGGCTACATCCGGGACGCTAAAGCTGATGCAGATCAGGTCCGTAACCTTGTCTTTCCCCAGGCGTTCGGCCATAATGGCCTCCTCTGCAAATTCCCGCAAAAGTGTATTCCCGGCAGGGATACCCATCAGAAACTGATAATACCCCGGTCTGTTCAGGTACGCCTCCTTAATGGCTCCAAAATCGTATGGAAAGGTGGGGGTTTGCTTCCCCCCAATGGCCGTTTCATACGGGCTGTCGTCCGGCTGGCTTTCGGTATAAGCGGTCAGGGGTTTCATAGGTTCCCACCCGGCATCCAGATAGGCGTCACTCTTACCCAGGGTATTAAAGCGACTAACCCAGGCTGGGAGGGATTTCATGTAACGGCTGCTGCTGACAAAATACCCCGGGCTGGTCTCCCAATCGTACCAATACACGGCATCCGGCGCCTGCCCCCCGGGCTGAATAGCTCCGCGGTCTTTCAGGGAAAGGCTGATGGTACGCCCGCGAGACCCTGTAGCGGCCTCCAGGGCATCGGCCAGGGTAGGGCTCAGCAGTTGGGCGGAAGAAAGGCCATAGGGGTTTTCAACTACGGAACCCACCAACCGTGCGGTGGAATCCTCCACGTTACTTACCATCCTGCGCTGCTGCCGGTCATACCAGGTATTTCCGATAATTCCGTGCACGGCAGGCGTGGTGCCCGTATAAATGGAAGCATGGCCAGGGGCGGTTACCGTAGGGGTATAATCGTATTGGTTGTTCCTGAAGTTATACCCTTCGCGCAACAAGCGTTTAAAGCCCCCTTCCCCGTAATGGTCCGCATAGCGGTTCAGGTAGTCGTACCGCATCTGGTCAATGACAATCCCCACCACCAGCCGCGGGGGCTCCTGGGCGGAAAGCAGACCCCCGAGCAGGAGCCAAAATAGCAGTAATCTTCGCATTCCCATTCGTATATCCATCCCCTCCCGTGGTCCCAAAAAGGAACTTGAGGAAAGAACAGTTGCCAATCCACAAGGTACAAATATCGGGCCAGTTGGGCATGACCTTTGTCATAGGCATGCGGGAGGGCAGCCTACTCCGATTTCACCGTAGGGTATTCCACCCCCAACTGCTCCAGGTAGCTGTCGTATTTGGTTTCGTCAAAATAAAAGGGCTCCAGCTGCGGCCGGAACGTATCCATAATCCGGGTGTTGAGCTCAATGGGCGGCGGGTCGTTTTCGGAGATCATGGGCCGGTATTGAGTCTCTTTTTGCTGCACGTTTTCAAAATAGTCTTTCGCCTGGGCCACAAGCTCTGGTTTCATCAGGAAATCCAGCATGGTGGTCGCTACTACTTTAGCGCCTGCCGTGGCTCCCTTGTGTGCAATAGGGGTGGCCATGGCAATGGCATTGGACCAGTGGTGTCCCTGCAGGCCCGGGATGTTGGAAGGGAAACGCAGGGTAACGGTGGGGACGGTCCAGGACACATCCCCAATATCGTCTGAACCTCCGCTAACAGGCTCGGTAACCGGGAGCCCCAGCTTGGCAAGTTCGGTGGCCAGGCCCGTGGTATCGCGGGAATTGACTTCCCGCTGCACGGCGCGGGCGAGCTCCTGGTCTGCCTCGGACCACTCCGGCAGGCCCACCGTCTGTATGTTGGCAAACATGGTTTCGGCAATTACCTTATTGAAGTGCCGCGGCCAGGCTGCGCCAAGTACGCGAGAATGCATTTGGGTGTCGGTCATCAGGGCCGCGCCCTGGGCAATGTGGTTGGCGTCTTCATACATGTCCATGATGCCTTCATAGGTAACATCCCGCAGGTAAAACCAGATAGACGCCTTGGAAGGAACCACGTTGGGCTGGTCCCCGGCATCCGTAAAGATGGAATGCGAACGCTTCAGGGGGTGCAGGTGCTCCCGTTTGTAGTTCCAGCCCACATTCATCAGTTCGGCTGCATCAAGGGCGCTTCGGCCCCGCCAGGGGGCACCGGCCGAATGGGCCGCTTCCCCTTCAAAAGCGTATTCCACCGAAATAAGCCCGGTACCCCGGGCCTGACCATAGGAAACGGCCAGATTACTGCTTACGTGGGTAAAGATGCAAAGGTCGATCCCGTCAAAATATCCGTCCCTGACAAACCAGGCCTTTGAGCCCAGCAATTCCTCGGCAATCCCCGGCCACAACACCAGTTTGCCCTCAAGGTTTTCAGCTTTCATAATCTCCTGCACGCTCAGGGCTGCCGTAATCAGCAGGGGCAAACCGGAATTATGCCCTTCCCCATGGCCGGGCGCCCCCTCCACGATAGGCTTGTGATAGGCCACGCCAGGGTACTGGGACGCCTTGGGGATGCAATCCACGTCACTGCCAAGTGCTATGACCGGGCCGTCCCCCTGAGACCAGGTGGCCATCCATGCTGTGGGAATACCCGAAATGCCACGCAATATGGTAAAGCCGGCATCCTCCAGGATACCGGTCAGGTAGGCCGAAGATTCCTTTTCGTGAAAGCCGAGTTCGGCAAAGCTGAACACCTTGTCTACCATGACCTGGGTCTGTTTGTGCCGCTGCGCCACTTTTTCAAGTGCCAGGGCCTTTTGTTTCCGGATATAGGATTTGGAATGCTGTGCCTGTACCGGGAGTACCATCCCGAATAGGCCGGCCAAAAACAGGCTTGCCAGAAGGCGGAAGGATAGCGTTTTCATAAGGTTGGGTTTGGGTTGAACGGCCTTAATTTACAAAATGGCCTGCGATCTCCATCTACCTCAGAAGCTATTTGCAGGATTGATCCTACAAGGAGGGGTCCCGGTTAGGACCTTTTATGTATCTTTATAACCTTATGATACGCCTCTGGTCCTTCCTATTATCGACCGTAATGCTCCTGCAGGGCCTGCACTGGAGCCTGCCGGATCTGGCACAGCTGGACGATTTGCTGGAGCATGCACGTTATCATAAAGAAACGTTCGGCGATAACTTCCTGACGTTTGTTTCCAAACATTACGGAGACCAGAAAGCCGACCACAGCCAGAAACATCAGGAAGAACAGGAACAGCACGACCAGTTACCCTTTCAACATGCGCTGCACGCCGGAGCATGCCCTGTCTTTCTCATGAAAAACCCCGGCTTTGTGCTCACGCCCCAGGAAGATCCGGACACCGAATCCCTCAGGAACTTCTATTACCTGCTAACCGGCTCCGCGGGGTATCAAACCGGTATATTCCAGCCCCCCAGACAGGCGTAATTCCTCCTTGAACTACTTCTTTTCTCATTTCCGCAGGGACCTCCGGGTTTCAACGGCTTGCTTATTATTACACTTGTCTGCTACCTATGCTTCATCGTATCATTCGTTTCAGTCTCAGAAACAAACTCATCGTCCTGCTTTTTACCCTGGTCCTGGTGGGGTTTGGCCTGTATTCACTGGGGAACATCCCTATTGGGGCCGTGCCCGACGTCACCAATAACCAGGTACAGGTCATCACCACGTCACGCAACCTGTCTACCCAGGATATGGAGCGGTTTATCACCTACCCCATTGAACTGGAAATGGCCAACCTGCCCGGGGTCGAAGAAATCCGATCCATTTCCAAGTTCGGGATATCGGTGGTCACCATCGTCTTTGAAGACGACATGGGCACCTACCTGCCCCGCCAATTGATTGCCGAAAAAATCAAAGTGGCCTCCGAACGAATCCCGGAAGGCTTTGGCAGCCCGCAAATGGGACCGATAACTACGGGCCTTGGGGAAATATACCAGTATGTACTGGATGTAGACCCCAAATACAAGGATCAGTACAGCGCCATGGACCTGAGGACCATTCAGGACTGGGTGGTCCGCCGTCAACTCTCCGGCATTCCCGGGGTGGTGGAAGTCAACACCTGGGGCGGCTACCTCAAGCAATATGAGATTGCCGTAAAGACCGACCGGCTCAAAGCCATGGACATTACCATGGGCGACCTGCTGGGCGCCGTGGAACGCAATAACAGTGTTTCAGGCGGAGGGTACATTGAAAAAATCAGCCAGGCCTACTTTATCCGGGGGGAAGGGTTGGCCACATCCCTGGAAGACCTTAAAAACACAGTAGTAAAGACCGTAAACGGGTCTCCCGTTTACATTCGGGACGTGGCTACCGTTGGTTTTGGAAATGCCACCCGCTTTGGCGCCATAACCGGAAACGGGGAAGGAGAAAAGGTACTTGGGCAGGTCATGATGCTCAAGGGGGCCAATTCCAAGCAGGTGATCGAAGCCGTCAAGGCCCGGGTAGATGCCATTGCCGGGACCTTGCCGGAAGGGATTTCCATCAATGCCTTTTTGGACCGGAGTGAACTGATTGCCCGCACCACGGCCACGGTAGAAGAAAACCTGATCCTGGGGTGCCTGATCGTGATTTTCGTGGTGGTACTGCTCTTGGGGAACCTGCGTTCCGGGCTAGTAGTGGCCTCAGTTATTCCCTTGTCATTGCTCTTCGCCCTTTCCATGATGTATGTATTCGGGGTGGATGCCAACCTGATGAGCCTGGGGGCCATCGATTTTGGGATTATCATTGACGGGGCGGTCATCATTGTGGAGTTTATCGCCTTCCGGATCACTGGCCGGGCCGCAGAACTGGAATCCCTCCAACGTGCAGACCGAAGGGCATTACAAGACGAAATTACCCTGAAAGGGGCGTCCAAGCTTATGAATTCCGCTGTGTTCGGGCAGCTGATCATCCTGATTGTCTTTATCCCCATCCTGGCCTTAAGCGGGGTGGAAGGCAAGATGTTCAGGCCCATGGCGCTTACTTTCAGTTTTGCCCTGATCGGGGCCATGTTAATGTGTTTCACCTATGTGCCGGTTATGGCTTCCCTGGTGCTCAAGCCCTCCCGGGAAAACCGCAAACGCAATATCTCCCAACGCCTGGTGCCCTGGCTTACCGACCTGTACAGCCCCAGCCTGGATTGGGCGCTCACCCACAAAAAAACCGTGATTGGCCTGGCCGCGGGCTCCCTGTTGGTAGCCGGGTTCCTCTTTGCGCGGATGGGGGCCGAATTTGTACCCACGCTGGATGAAGGGGATTTCGTTATCCAACCTGTACTGAAAACCGGAACCAGCCTCAGTAAAACTATTGAGACTACCACCAAGATCGAAAAGATCCTGATGGAACAGTTCCCGGAGGTAGACCAGGTGGTTACCCGCATAGGGGCTGCAGAAGTCCCCACGGACCCTATGAGTATGGAGGAGAGCGATGTGATCATTACCCTGAAACCGCCGTCAGAATGGGTAAGCGCAGACAGCAAGGACGGCCTGGCCAACCAATTCAAGGAGGCCCTGTCCGTGATCCCGGGCATGGAGGTGGAATTCACCCAACCCATCGAAATGCGGTTCAACGAGCTCATTACCGGGGTACGGGCAGATATCGCCATTAAGGTCTTCGGGGAGGACCTGAGCGTGCTGGCGCGTCTGGGCGAACAGATCCGGGGCCTGGCCGCGCAGGTGCCGGGAGCGGCAGACATTTCGGTGGAAAAAATTGAAGGCCTGCCCCAACTCAACATTGCATACGACCGCACCAAAATTGCCCGGTACGGGCTCAACATCCAGGACCTCAACCGCATGCTTTCCCTGGCCTATGCCGGCCAGACCGTGGGCAACGTCTTTGAGGGCGAGCGCATGTTTGACCTGGTGGTACGTTTGGACCCCGCCCAACGCAACAACCTGGAGGAGATACAGGAGTTGTATGTAGACCTCCCGGGCGGTGGGAAGGTCCCCCTGGGGGAAGTAGCCCGGATCAGCTACCAGGAAGGAGCTGCCAAAATCTCCCGCGACAATACGCGCAGGCGGCTGGTGGTTGGCATCAATGTCCGGGACAGGGACCTGCAATCTGTGGTGGACGATGTCCAGGCACTGGTTGCAGAAAACCTGATCCTGCCCACGGGGTACAGCATCACTTATGGGGGGCAATTCGAAAACCTGCAAAGTGCCAAGGCCCGACTGAAAATAGCCGTACCCATAGCCTTAATATTGATCTTCCTGATGCTGTATTTCGCCTTTAATTCCCTGAAAGAGGCACTGGTTATCTTCTCGGCCATTCCCCTGGCCGCTGTGGGTGGGGTGTTGCTACTTTGGGTCCGGGATATGCCCTTCAGCATCTCGGCCGGGGTGGGCTTTATTGCCCTTTTCGGGATTGCAGTCCTCAATGGCATTGTACTGATCGAACACTTCAAGGAACTGCGTCACGATAAGAATGAGGACATCGAACTCCTTATCCGTCAGGGGGCGCTGGACCGGCTTCGGGCCGTATTGCTCACCGCCTCTGCAGCGGCATTGGGCTTCCTGCCCATGGCCGTTTCTACCAATGCCGGGGCCGAAGTGCAACGCCCCCTGGCCACCGTGGTCATCGGGGGGTTGGTGAGCGCCACCCTACTTACCCTGATTGTCTTGCCGGTCCTGTATTCCCTCCTCTCCAGGGAGCACGGGCCCAAAGTATGGGTGGGCAAGCCATTCCGGAAAACGCTCACCGTGCTGACCCTGTTCGGGGTATTTGTCCCGGCCCTCGGCCAGCAACAGCCTGTTGGCTTGGACAGCCTGCTGCACCTGGCCGAAGTCCGGAACGCAGGGGTGGAAGCCTCCCGGATCCGATGGGAAGCTGCCGAGGCCGGGAAAGGGACTGCCCTGGATTTTGGCAAAACCGAGGTTTTCTATGGCTATGACCAGAACAACCTGGCCAATGGCCAGCCCCTGGAAGTTTTCGGCCTGCGTCAGGGCTTTGCTTTCCCTACGGTCTATGCCAAACGTTTTAAGGCAGGGCATTACCAGGCACAGGCCGCCCGCAGTGAATACGAAATGGCCAAAAGGACGCTGGGCCACCAGCTTAGCCTGTTGTATAACCGCTTTCTGGTAGCCCGGCAAAAAGCCCGGATCTATGAAAAACTGGATAGCCTGTACCTGGGCTTTGCGGCGGCGGCAGACCGAAGGTTCGAGCTGGGAGCCACCAATTACCTGGAAAAGGTAACGGCGCGTTCCCGACAACGCCAGACGCGTTTGCAATTACAAGCAGCAAATACGCGGGCCGAAGCCCTGCATCGGGAAATAACCGGCCTGGTCCAGGCCGAAAACCCATTGGTGCTGGCAGACCCGGAGCCCATAAGACTGATGGCCTCCGCCCCCGAGCTCGGCAGCCTGCCGGAAGTGCAACTGCTCACCAACCGTTTACTGGCCCAACGTTTTGCCCGGCAAACCCAGGAACACCTGCTGTTGCCCGACCTGAGTCTGGAATATTTCCAGGGTAGCAACAGCGTGGTAAGCGGCAACCTGGAAGGCTATAGCCTGGGGGTCTCGATCCCCTTGTTCTTTAATGGGCAGGCCTCCCGTATCCGGATGGCCAAGAAGGCGGAACAGGCGCAAATTCAGCAAAACAAAGACCAGGGCATACAATTGCAATCCCGGTTGGAGCAGCTGCAAACGCAACTGCGGCAACAAAATGAGGCCATGTCCTATTACGAAACCGAAGGCAAGGCCCTTTCCGAAGCCATCCTGAAAGCTGCCGAACAGGGTTTCCGCAATGGCGAAATCGATTTTTTCCAATACATACAGAGCCTGGAAAACAGCTATGAAATCCGGCTTTCCTACCTGGACCAGTTGGAACGCTACAACGAAACCGTATTGAACATAAATTATCTTTCATTTTGATCCCTATGAAATCCATTTCAACCTTCTATATGCCGGCCCTTATGGGCCTGGCCCTAGTCCTTCAGGCCTGTAAAGGCTCAGGGGATTCCGGCGCGGAAAGTGCCGCTGCTGCAGCCGATGGGCTGATCCATGTCAGCAAAGCCCAGTTCGAAACCAACCAAATGGAGTTGGGGCAGCCCACCTTGCGGGCTTTCCCCGAGGTGTTGTTGGTAAGCGGGATGGTAGATGTGCCTCCGGAAAACCGGGCGGCTATCAGCGCCGTCCGGGGCGGGTTTGTGCGCGATATTTCCCTACTGGTCGGAGACCGGGTATCCCGTGGGCAACGCCTGGTGACCCTGGAAAGCCCGGAGTTTTTACAGCTGCAGCAGGAATATCTCGAAAATGTGGAACAACTCCCTTACCTGGAAGCCGAATACAAGCGACAGAAAACCCTTTTTGAAGAACAAATCAGTTCTGAAAAACTTTTCCTGCAGGCCGAAAGCCAGTACCGGACGGCCCTGGCCCGCGCCAACAGCCTGGGGAAACAACTGGACCTGCTCCACATTTCCCGAAAAGCCACAGAGGCCGGGGAGCTCACCTCGAACAGCCCGGTATATGCCCCCATTGAAGGGCACATCACCAAGGTAATGGTACGGAAAGGATCCTATGTTTCCCCGGCCTCAGAGATTATGGAAATCGTTAACCGGGAGCACCTCCACCTGGAGCTCCTGGTCTTCGAAAAGGACGTAGACCAGGTAAAAATCGGGCAGCGCATACAATTTAACTTACCGGAGCGCTCCGAAAACCTTTATGATGCCGAAGTCCACCTGATCGGGACCTCCCTGGATGAGAACCGCACGGTAAAAGTACACGCCCATTTGATGGACGAGGACCAGGATTCCTTTCTGGTAGGAATGTTTGTAAAGGCGCGGATTGAACTCGGAGAAGCAGATGGGAAGCCCTTACTGGCCCTGCCAGAGTCCGCAGTGGTGGCTTCCGGGGGCAAGCACTACCTGTTGGTCATGGAGAATGCCTCGGAAGACGGCTATGGGTTCAGGCAGGTTGCGGTAAGCGTGGAAACCACTGCCCAGGGGTATACCGCCCTGAAGCCCGGTTCCGGCCTGGACGAAAACAGCCAGGTGCTAACACAAGGGGCCTTTAACCTGGTTTCCCCGGAGTAAGGGTTTCAGTAGGAGGCTTGCGCCCCTTGCTTAACGCGGCATCAGCACCTGTCGGGAAGCGGCATGGGCTATAATAGAGTCCCGGCTGTAATACAAAGGGAAATAGGCATCTGCAGCCCAGGTCTCGAACAGG
The DNA here is from genome assembly GCF_029537735.1 of Robiginitalea aestuariiviva. Classification (GTDB taxonomy): domain Bacteria; phylum Bacteroidota; class Bacteroidia; order Flavobacteriales; family Flavobacteriaceae; genus Robiginitalea; species Robiginitalea aestuariiviva. Next base: position 670,759 of record NZ_JARPUQ010000001.1, read on the forward strand.
TTCCCGTAGTACGGGCTCTGGGGATTACCGGATTGCCCGGGGCTGTTGACCGCCACCGCACCGTCCCACTCCCCTACCGGGACAATGATGCGGAAGGTAGCCCCGCTGCTTTGGTTGAGGTTGTTGCCGGTAGACCCTACTGTGTATCCATTCCCGCCCCGGGGTACCGGCCCAAAGTCCAGGCTTTCGCCCTTTGGGTCCACCATAACCTTGCTAAGCGGGTGCTCAATGGTAATATGCTTGTATGCTGCCTGCCCATAGGCCCAGTTTTCGGGGTTCGGGCCCAGCCGACCGGACAGCCAGGCCATGGCCCCTTCAAAGGATGAAGCCAGGAAGGCGTCGCGGGCCGTTTCGCTTCCAAAATGGGGATTTGGCGCCGTTATCCACTGCAGGATGCGTTCCAGTTGCAGGCTCTGGATATAGTCCTTGGCCCTTGCCGGAACAAATTGCTCGTGGGCCAGGCGCTTGATTTCATTTTCCCAGGCCACGTAGATCCCCGCTGACAGAGAACCCGGACGCAGTTGAAAATCCCAACCCGAAAGCAGCCCCCGCAGGCTATCCGCCCGTTGGGAAAGTTCCAACCCTTCCAGATAGGGTACCAGGGTACGGGCCGGGATGGAAAAATAGTCGTTTTGCAATGCCTCCATCTCGGATCGGGTAAAGGGATTTGGGCTGCCAAGCACTTCTTCAATGCGTTGGCCCCTGTAGGAATCCGACCAGGAAAAGCCAATGGCATCCCACCGGTCATAGGTTTCCGGGGTTACGTGCTGGTTGGCCGTTTCAATATAGCCGCGGTCCGGATTCAGGGCAGAAGGTTTCTCCTTGATCGGCAGGTAGCCCTCCCACTCAAAACGACCGTCGCCGGGAACCGGTACCAGGCCGGAAAACCCCTTGCGCACCGGGGCAATCCCCACGGCCTGCCAGCCAATATCACCATCCGTCCCGGCCCAGATCATATTCTCCCCGGGAATATTGCTATAGGCACAGGCATCGCGGAACATTTCCCAATTTTCGGCCTGATCCATCCGCAGCGATGCCAGGTAGGGGGCCCCGCCCGGTTCCATCCAGGCACAACGCATGGCATATGCCCGGTTTTGAACCGTATCCTGGTAGAGTACCGGCCCGTGCCGGGTATAACGAAGCTCTACCGATACGTCCGCTTTACCTTTAACGGGAATGTCTTCCCGGATCACCTGCATCTCTTCCCATGCTCCCTGATAGCGGTAGCGATAGGGATGGTCCGGATCGGTTTCGTAAACCAGCAGGTCCTCCCCATCGGTCTCAAAGACGGTGAGTCCCCAGGCCCCGTATTCGTTATGGCCGATGGATACGCCCGGGATTTCCGGTTCTCCCCCGCCAATGACGTTCCATCCCGGGGCGGAAAGGTGCACCATATACCGCAGGGAAGGCACCCGTATACTCCGGTGGGGGTCGTTGGCCATCAGGGGCTTCCCGTTGGCCATTTTTTCTCCTCGTACTACCCAGTTGTTGCTCCCAATGCCCAGGCTGTCCGGCAAGTGTTTATCCGATACAGGAAAGCGCATGGCTTCGGCCTGGTTGCGGTACGCCGGCAGCAGGTCTTCGGGCAGGAAGGCCACCGGTTTCCGGTAGGCATTGTACAGCCCCAGAATATCCTGGGAAAGACCCTGCAAACCGATGTTGTCATGCAAGGTGAGGTCAGGTTCCCTGGGGTGGAACCAGAGCAGGGCCTTCACCGAATCTGCCCCGATGGCCGCCACGGCCCTTCCGATGGCCAGTTCTTCCTCACTATTGCCCAGCAGTCCCTGATGCCGGGATATGACTACCTCGGGGGTCCACAATTCCGGCAGGATCCCCAGGGCTTTGAATTCGATGGGCAGGTTTTCCGGATTTTCCCGGGCTTCCGAAATATAGGCGTTCACCCCATCGGTGTAGGCGCGAACAATTTCCGATCCCCGCTCGTGGTACTGGTTAAGGTCTGCCTCCAGGTCGCCCCTGTACTTAAATAGCCGGGTGCCGATATCTCGCTTCAATTCGCGTTCGCCCAGCATTTCTGCCACCGTCCCGGTGGCCTGGCGTCGCCATATTTCAAACTGGAATAGCCTGTCCCTGGCTGCCAGATACCCCTGGGCGAAGAACAGATCGCGTTCATTCAGGGCATAAATATGATTAATGCCATAGGGGTCGCGGTAGACTTCAACAGCTTCGGAGAGGCCGGGCACCTGGAATTCAGTTTCAGGTACAGCCTGTTGGCGGCAGGCGGCAATAGCCAGGCAACACCCGAGGGTTGCCAGAAAGGATCGGTTCATAGGCTGGGTTTCCCCTAAAGGTAATCAATTGGACCCAAGTGCCTAAGCCGGTTAAGGGAAGCCAGTTACCTATACGAGCAATAGGAGTACGGTGAGCAGGAACCCGGCCACCGCGAAATAAAGCCCCTTCTTGTATACGGGTGCACTGATGCGGAACATAAAAAAGGCCGAAACCGAAAAGAACAAGAGGGCCAGGCCAAAAAAGATCCCCAGCCAGAACAGGGGGTTGCCGGAGTGCATCTTGTGCAGGTTGTTCATTTTTTCGAGGACTATGGGCAGGCGCTTCTCGGTATACACCGCCGCCCCGGTAGCGCGGTTGTACTGCCCTCCGCTAAAGTAGACCAGGTCCCCCTCCACACGATCCGCCTTAAAGGCCCGTCTGCGCAGGGCGGCCCCCAGGGCTTCGTCATCCAGGCCGGGCTCCAGGTTGCGGGCTACCTCCACTTCACTTTTCATGTAGTCCGTATTCCGGAAGGTGAGAACAATGCCGCTAATGGCGTAGACCGCCATAATACCCGCCAGGAAAAAGCCCAGGTAGCGGTGGAACATTCGGAATTGGTCGGAAAGAAGCGGATTTTTACGTGCCATAAGGGGAATCGAATTTATGTTTCTTATTTTTACCTGAACCGGTCGGTCTGCAGAAATGGACTCCTTAGAGTCGGCTTCAGGGTTTTGGTTTAATCCGATCCCGGAAAAAGATGCCCAACCCAAAGTGCAAACTCCTTTGCGGAAAAGGGCCGGCTGCAAACAACCCAACCGCTAACCTCATACCTATGGATAACACAAAACCGACCATTCAAATTTCCAAAACCGGAAAAGTAACTGTTTTAAACGCCAAAGATATCCAACTTCTGGATGCCGAGGGCAATGAAATCCCCACCCGCAACCGCTTCTCCCTTTGCAATTGCGGCAAGACGGGAGACGCCCCGTTTTGCGACGGTTCCCACAACGGTTAAACCCGTTGTTTTCCATCCTGCAACCAACCTCCTAACACCAATACAATGAAAAGGCTCCCGACTTCTTTAATGGCCTGTATGGGCATGCTTTTGCTTGCTGGTACAGGCTGTAATTCTACCGGAAACTACGACCTCCTGCTGAAAGGAGGTATGGTTTACGACGGTAGCGGTGGGCCGCCACAGATAGCCGATATCGGGATCCGGGGCGATTCCATCGCAGCCATCGGGGACCTTGGGGATGCACAGGCCCAACGGGTACTCGAAGTGGGGGGCATGGCCGTCTCCCCAGGGTTTATTGACCTGCATACCCACCTGGACCCTGTTATGACCCATTCGGATTGCGAAAGCCACTTGCGGCAGGGGGTTACCACCAGCCTGGGCGGGCCGGATGGCAGCAGCCCATGGCCCTTTGACGCCTATCTGGATAGCCTTTCCAACTTAGGGGTAGGCATGAATGTGGGTTACCTGATTGGCCATAATACCGTACGGCGTAATGTGATGGGCCTGGACAACCGGGCGCCAACCCCGGAGGAACTGGAACAGATGAAAGCCCAGGTGGCTCTGGCCATGGAGGAAGGCGCCTGGGGCATCTCCACCGGCCTGAAGTATTTGCCCGGCAGCTTTTCGGAAACCGAGGAGGTGGTGGCGCTTTCCCGCGTGGCTTCAGAAGCAGGGGGAATTTACACCTCCCACCTGCGGGAGGAGGGCCTGGAGATCTTTGCTTCGGTGCAGGAGGCAATCACCATTTCTGAACAGGCCGATATTACCGTAGTGCTTACCCACCATAAAGTCATTGGTAAACCCATGTGGGGCAAAAGCCGGGAAACCCTGGCCATGGTAGACAGCGCCCGGGCCAAAGGCCTGGATGTGCGCATTGACCAGTATCCCTACAATGCCAGTTACACGGGGATTTCCGTGCTGATCCCGGCCTGGGCGCGGGCCGGGGGGCAGGAGGCCTTCCTGCAGCGCCTGGCGGACCCCATACTTAGGGATAGCATCCATGCCGGGGTAGTATTCAACATCCTGAACGACCGGGGCGGGGACGACCTGGCCCGGATCCAGTTTGCGCGGGTTTCATGGATGCCGGAACTGGAGGGAAAAACCCTGAAGTACTGGTGCGAGCAACAGGGCCTGGAGCCCACCCTGGAAAACGGGGCAGACCTGGTGCTGGATGCCCAGAAAAGGGGCGGGGCTTCCTGCGTCTTTTTTGCCATGGACGAAGGGGATGTACAGCAAATCATGCAACACCCGTATACCATGATTGCCTCGGACGGCCGGCTGGTTAACCCGGGGGAAGGGCACCCGCACCCGCGCTGGTATGGCACCTTCCCAAGGGTGTTGGGCAAATACGTCCGGGAGGAAAAACGCTTGCCCCTGGAAACTGCCCTTTATAAAATGACGGGGTTACCCGCGCACACTATGGGGCTTTCAGACCGGGGATACCTCCGGGTAGGCATGAAGGCAGACGTCACAGTCTTTGATCCCGAAACGGTCGCGGACCGCGCCACCTTTGAAAAACCGCATCAATACCCGGACGGCATTCCCTATGTGATCGTCAATGGGCATCTGGCGGTAGATGAAGGCGAACTGGTCCCTGCCAAAAACGGCAGGGTGCTTCGCAAAACAAAACCCTAAACCATTACCCAATACTAAAAAACCCCCGTGCGACTGCACGGGGGTTTTGCTTGTTGAAATACACGTTTTAGTCCTCCCCTTTGATATACGGGGCACCTGCAGCTTTGAATTTCGCAGACAGGGCCGGGACCAGTTGCCCGGCTATCCGATCCACGTCAGGCTCCAGCGCAGTCAGCATCTTACCCGCAAGGGCCAGGTTTTGCCGATGCAGGGTGGTGGGGCCATAGGTGGTGGAAAGGCCTCTAAAGGCCACGCTAAAATGCGATTGCACCGAAGGCGGGTTGCGTTCCCCAATCTCCTCACGGGCGGGACTGCCTTCCATACGGAGGTTTACCTCCCGGATGGCATCTTCCAGGGCAACCACGTCTGCAGCCAGGGCAGCAGTGGGGCCCGGGGTGCGATCCAGCGCCATCTTAAACCCGTTAAGCGCGGCTTCAGCCTGGTCAAAACGATCCCGCATCACTTCCAGCCTGCGCTGCAGGCCTGCCAGTTCTTCCCGGTAAGCATTGTAGCTGTCGAAATCCATCCCATGCAGGACCCCATCATGGATGGGTTTTACCTGGAAGCGGACTTCTTCGCCCAGGGGGGTTACCTGCCCGTCTTTTTCCAGGGCCATGGTGGCCGTATAGGTTCCCGGGGTGGCCATGGGGCCGCGGCCGGTCCATCCCCCTCCCCTTCCGGCGCGGTCGGGATCGATGGCCGAAGTACTGGCATGGCGCAGGTCCCAGGCCAGGCGGTGGGTGCCTTTGGCAGCCTTTTCCTTCAGGTGGCGAATCACATTCCCGCGGGAATCGCGAACAGTGATCCAGACCTGGGCGGGTTGTTCCTGGTTTTCAGCATCTATGGCTTCATATCCCGGGAAAGGGATGTCTGCCCCCCGGTCGTTGGGCGCTTTTTCCGCCTTTTTACGGGCCTGTTTGGCCGTAGTGAATTCCCCGGAGAGGTGGTAGGTGAATACCGCCCCGAATTCCGGGTTCTTGGCCAGGTAAAAATCGGCTCCGGTATTGCCCAGGTTACTACGGGGTACATACCATTTAGCCGTCCTGGGGGCGAAGAGCACTCCTTCTTCCTGCAAGGCTTCCGGGGTCATCGCGCGCAGCGGGCTGTAGTCGTCCAGCACAAAGAAGCCGCGGCCAAAGGAGGCGGCAACCAGGTCGTTTTCCCGCTTCTGGATGGCCAGGTCCCGGAAGCCCATGTTAGGCGTGCCGGGTAATTTCTGCCAGTTTGCACCCCCGTCCAGGGAAGTATACACCCCGAATTCCGTGGCCAGGAACAGCAGGTCCTTTTTTACGTGGTCCTGCACCAGGCGCCACAACAGGGTGCGCTTGGGCAGGTCAGAAGAAAGGGAAGTCCAGGTACGTCCCCGGTCCGTGCTTTTGAAGAGGTACGGATTAAAGTCGCCTTCCTTATGATTGTCCAGCACCACATATACGGTGTTCACGTCGTGGAGGTCCGCCTTGATGTCGTTCACAAAACTCCGGGCCGGCAGGCCCAGCCGGGTTACCGGGATGCGGTCCCAGCTGCCACCCCCGTCGCTGCTTACGGCAATATACCCGTCGTCCGTACCGGCGTATAGCAGGCCTTCCTGCAGGGGGGATTCGCTCAGGGAAGTGATGGTATTGTAATTGGACATGGCCCCTACATCCCAGGCGTTATCCCAGGATTGCTGCCGCCCCATGATGGGCAGTTCCAGCCGCTCTTCGTTCCGGGTCAGGTCGCCGGAAACCGGTGTCCAGCTATCGCCCCGGTCCTCGGACTTCCAAACCCGGTAGGAGGCAAAATACAGGCGGGCGGGGTTGTGGGGGGATACCAGGATGGGCGCATCCCAGTTGAAGCGCTCATGGGGCTCCCCTTCCCGGGCCTGGGGCTGGATAAAGACCGGTTCGCCCGTGGTAAGGTCTACCCGGTGCAGCCCACCCTGCTGCGTCTCTGCATAGATAATGTTATTATACTGGGGGTCCGTGGCAGACTGATGGCCGTCCGCAAAAAGGGTCTTGTACCAGTGCTTGTTACTGATCCCCTCCCGCTCGTCCGTGGCGGAAGGCCCGCCAGCGGAACCATTGTCCTGGGTCCCTCCGAAGACATGGTAGAAGGGTTCAGCATTGTTTACCGCCACCTTGTAAAACTGGGTCAGGGGGAGGTTTTTGTGATAGCGCCAGGTTTCGGCCAGGTCAAAACTCTCATAGATTCCCGCATCGGTGCCCAGCATCAGGTAATCCGGGTCGCTCATTTTAAAGGCGAGGGCGTGGTTGTCCGAGTGTTTGTCTTGCTCCTTGAGTTGTACAAAGGTTTTACCCCCATCTTCGGAGGTGAGCACCCGAACGTTCATGAGGTAGAGCCGGTCGAACTGGTGCGGGCTGGCATAAAGTTCCTGATAATAATGCGGGCCGGTACCGCCGGATACGGTGTTGGACATCTTGGTCCAGGAGGCGCCGCGGTCTGCAGAGCGGTATACCGCCCCGGATTTCCGGTCCAGCTCAATGGCCGCGTAAAGTACATCCGGTTGCTGGGGCGAGATAGCCATGCCAATTTTACCCAGGTTGGACTGGGGCAGGCCCTGGGTGAGTTCCTCCCAGGTTTCGCCCCCATCCGTAGATTTATGGATACCGGAACCGGGACCGCCACCCATCAGGGCTGCTACAGTGCGGTGGCGGTCCCAGGTGGCGGCATAGAGTACCTGGGGGTCCCTGGGGTCCATCAACAGGTCTGTCGCACCCGTCCAGGCTTCATCGCCCAGTACGCGCTTCCAGGTAGTACCCCCGTCTGTGGTTTTATAGACACCGCGTTCCCCGCCCTTACTCCACAGCGGGCCCTGGGCGGCTACCCAGACCACGTCCGGGTTGTCCGGGTGGACCAGGATTTTGGAGATATGTTCGGAGGCTTTTAGCCCCATGTTCTGCCAGGACTTGCCCCCGTCTTTGGAACGGTAAACCCCGTCACCATAGGCCACATGTCGTCCACCCACGTTCTCGCCCGTGCCGACCCAAACGGTGTTCGGGTTTCCGGGGTCCAGGGTAATGCACCCGGTAGAATAGGACGCTTCCTTGTCAAAAAGGGGCGTCCAGGTAGTGCCGGCATTTTCGGTTTTCCATACCCCGCCGGAACCCACAGCCACATACCAGGTATTTTCATCTTCCGGGTGGATGGCAATGTCCGCAATGCGCCCGGAAAGGAAGGCCGGGCCAATGTTGCGAAAGGCAAAGGCCTGTAAAGGGAGGTCGGCTTTGGCTGCCGGGGCAGCACTTTTACGTCTTTGGGCATTCAGGGGGTTCCCCTGAAAGGCGAATGCGGCACTCAGGGCCAGCATCAGGAGTACTTTCTTCATAGTGTGATTGGCTTTTCGATCCTTTAAATGTAACAAATTAAAAGGCGGTACCCGAGACCAGGGCCCGATACCTGAAAATAAAAAATCCGGACCGTTTTGGTCCGGATTTAACGGTTTCGGGGTAACCCGGCTCAGGATGCCGGGCTGAGTAGGGTATTTTGGATCACGTCTTCCAGCACGTGCTTGGGCAAAGCCCCGGCCTGCATCATAGGCTGTTGGGCCACCGGGATAAACAGGATGCTGGGGATGCTTCGGATCTGGAAGACCGCTGCCAGTTCCCGTTCCACTTCGGTGTCCACTTTATAGATAATCACGTCCGGATATTCGTCGCTCAATTCTTCGAGGATGGGAGCTACCATTTTACAGGGTCCGCACCAGTCCGCATAAAAGTCGATAATGGCGGGTTTTTCCCCTTTGTAGTTCCACTCGGTCTCGGTAGTGTAGTCAAAAACCTCCTCCTTGAACTTCTGAGCAGTGAGTTTTACTGTAGGCATAACGCAAAGATTTTATGGGGTAAAGGTAGGCAGGGGTTCCCGGGCCGGATGTAACATTAGTTGCACAAGCCCCTGACCATCAATGACATTGTCGTTTGACATGGAAATGCCCGATTTCAGGGCGATAAGGCCGATTCTTACCGCAGGATTCCTCCCTGGGCCCTAGGGCGCAGCAGGGGCGATGGCCATTAAATCCTTCAGGAAAACGCGGGTAAAGGCTTCTTTAAAATATATGTGGTGGGAGTCCCGCATCCACTTCTCGAAACGGGCGCTGTAAAGATTCCCTCCCGGGGAATAATCCAGCCACACCCTGCCCTTAGCCGCAGCCTTCAGGTATTTATATACCTCTTCCCGGTTCTTCTGGCTACGGGCAAAGGCCCGGTCTTCAGGGGAGGTGTAAAACACCACAGGAATGCCTTTGGAATCCAGTAATTCCAGAATGGCCCCGAAAGCCTCCAGCTCCCGTTCTGCCATTTGGGATTCGCCCCCGGGAAAAGTCCTCAGGAAGCCTTCATCCCCGGGGTCAAAAACGTAATTCACCCGGGTGGAATCCTGGTTGGGGTGGCGCTTTTTGGTGGCGTCAAAATCCTGGTAAGTGGCACCGCTTCGCTCCAGGGTCCGGGCCAGGGTAAGCAGGCCATTGGCCAGTTGGTTGCGCTTGTTCAGCAGTAATTCGTCCCAAAACAAAATGGGGTGGCGATATACAAATTGGGAGGCGTATTCCTTGTAGGCCAGGCGGCGGGTGTCGAAGGAAAACCAGGAAACCCCCAGGATCACCACTTCCGGCATTTCCCGGGCCTCCTCCAGGTAGGCCCTGAGCAGGTGGTGGGTATAGGTCAGGTTGGCCTGGTTAAACGCCAGGTTATAGGTTTGGGCCCCCAGACCGCGGGTAAGGGTAGCCGCATCCAGGGAAGCCGCCACCCTGGACGATCCCAGCACCAGCACCCTGGCATCGCCGTGTTCAAAGGCCTGCTGGTAGTCCCGGGCAAAGGTGCCCCGGTCTGCATGGTATCCCGTTGCCCCTGTGGAAAAGGCCAGCACCAATAGGAGCGTCAGGCCCAGATAGACCAGATAGGCAGTGCCCAGAAACCTGAATATTTTTAAAAGGAAGGCTTTGATCAGAATTGGAAATAAATAAATTGAACTTCCGAGGTAAACATCCGGTTATACACCAGAAACCCCATGATAATATATACGGCGTAGCGCAACCCTTTGTGGCGGGAAATCACCAGGCTGCGTTCGTCCCGCCTCAGGTGCCATTCCAACAACAGCAGCGGCAGGATATAGAGCAGGCCGGTGGTAGACCCCAGGGGGGTAAGGCCCTGGCTTATAATCCCATTAAGGTACCCCCAGGCCGCTCCCAAATCCGGACTGCGGAAAAAGATCCAGGCCAGAGTCACAAACCCAAAGGTTATCGCTATGCGCCAGCACTCGTACGCCGTGGGGAACCGCGCCTGTTGGGCCACCACCCCCTCCCGGAAGCGGCGGTTGCGCTTCAGGAAAAAGGAGGGCAGGTATAAGAGGGCATGCATGCCGCCCCAGGCGATAAAGGTCCAGTTGGCCCCATGCCAGAAGCCGCTTACCAGAAAGATGATAAAGATGTTGCGGATAGCTTTGGGCCTGGATACGCGGGAACCCCCCAGCGGGAAATACAGGTAATCCCGGAACCAGGTGGAAAGCGAGATGTGCCACCGGTGCCAGAACTCGCTGATATTCCGGGAGAAATAGGGAAACTTGAAATTGGACATCAGCTCAAACCCGAATAGCTTGGACACCCCGATGGCGATATCGGAATACCCGCTGAAATCCCCGTAAATCTGAAACGCAAAATACACCGCCCCCAAAAGCAGGGTGCCGCCGCTTACGTCCTGGTAATTCGAAAAGATATAGTCCACTTCCGGGGCCAGGGAATCCGCAATGACTACTTTTTTGAACAGCCCCCACAGGATGAGCCGCAACCCGTCCACACCCTGCCGGTAGATGAAGGTCCTGGGATGCCGGATCTGGGGCAGCAGGTGGGAGGCCCTTTCGATGGGACCGGCCACCAATTGCGGAAAAAAGGACACATAGGCGGCAAAGGCTATAAAGTCGCGCGTGGCACGGATCTGCCCCCGGTAAACGTCTATGGTATAGGAGAGGGTCTGGAAGGTGTAGAAGGAGATGCCCACCGGGAGTACGATGTTCAGGGTCCAGGTATGCTCCGCCGCAAACCCCATGGCGCGGAGCATGTCCACCCAGGAATCCACAAAGAAGTTGTAGTATTTGAAAAAGCCCAGCAGGCCAAGATTAAACAGCAGGCTACCCGCCAAAATGGCTTTCCTGCGCCAGGGGATGGTTGCCTTTTCCAGACCCAGGCCGGCGAAATAGTCCACCACTACGGACATCAGGATCAAGCCCAGGAAGCGGTAGTCCCACCAGCCGTAAAAGACGCAGGAGGCTACCAGGATCAATGCGTTCTGGTGGGAAGTTTTCCGATTGAAAACAAACCAGTACAGGGCAAAGACCACCGGCAGGAAAATGACAAATTCGAGGGAATTGAACAGCATAAGGCCCGGGTGCGTAGCAACAAAGAAACAAAATGCCGTTGAATTGGCCCGGCCTGGCGAGCACCGGCCGGGCAACAGGGTACGTCTGAATTTTCACTACATTCAGGCAAACCTTAGCCCACATGAAAAAACTGCTTCTGTTCCTGCTTTTGAGTTCCCCCGTAATAGTTGCCCAACAACTCCCCACCCGCTGGGACGAGCTGGTGGCCTCGGACTGGGAGCTCGCCCTTGAAAAATCAAATTACACCTGCATCCTGCCCATCGGTATCCTGGAAAAGCACGGGCCGGGAGTGCCTATTGGCTCGGACCTGATCCGGGCCCGGCAGTGGGCCAAACGGGCCACCGCCAACGAATATGCCGTGGTCTTCCCGGATTACTTTTACGGGCAGATCAACGAGGCCAAACAACAGTACGGTACCTTTTCCCTCCCTTCCAAACTGGCCATGGAGCTGCTGGAAGCCACTACCAAAGAGATTGCCCGCAACGGGTTTAAGAAGATCATCCTGATTAATAGCCACGGCGGCAACCCCCAGATGATCCGGTATTTTATCCAGAACCAGCTGGAGACCCAAAAGGATTATGTGGTCTACTTTTTTGAGCCGGATATGCCGGCAGACGTGGCCAAACAAATCCGTGAAACGCGCAAATCCGATCCCGCAACGGACCAGCATGGAGGCGAACGGGAAGCCTCCGAAATCCTCTACCTGCGGCCGGAGCTGGTAAAGCTGGAGCGCAGCACACAGGAATCCGGGGCCAACCAGGCGCGCCTGCAATTGCCGGGAACCCTGTACACCGCCATCTGGTGGTATGCCTCCTACCCTAACCACTACGCCGGGCAGGCGGAGGTTGGTTCCGAGGCCCTTGGGCGCATCATCACCGAAAACACGGTTGCCTCACTCACGCGGGCCATCCGCGCCGTGAAAGCGGATACCATTACCCTGAAGGTGCAAAACGAATATTTTGAGAAGGTGAAGCACTAGGTCAGCCGATGTGCTGTTACAAAGGTATTTTCTCATATCCCACGCTGGCACGTGCCATTTGGTCGGTTTCCGGATCCAGGTACAGCTCCTGCCCCACAAGGAGTTTTACTTTTTTGGTTTCCATCCCTTTTATGGAAATCGTTTGGACAATTTCCCCCTTTTGCTGTATCCGGATGGAAAAGGCCACTTCGCCCAGGTTTTTGACAATGGCATAACAGTCTTCCCCGGCATACGGGTTAATGGTGCCATCCTGCCCGGGACCCTTCCCATACATCAACATGCTTTGGTTGGGGTCCAGTTCAAATTCGGTTTGCGCCTGCAGGGGGATGTGGCCCAGACATAGCAAGGCACAGGTAATCCATAAGTGCTTCATGTATCCAGTTTTCCCAAAAGTTCGGGATTAAAAGGCGTATAGCATTGGAAAATGGGAGGGTTTTAACAATTTGACAAGCCTGTACACTGCCATGGGGCGTTCTCTCCCAACCACAGTGGAAACGCTGTTTGCGGTTTTAAGCCCGGCTTTATCCCTTCAGATGACTCTAAAATAAAACGTCCGTATTCGTTAGCTTTATGAGTGCTTAAGACAGATACGCCTAACTCAACATGAATTGATCCTTATGGAATTTCTCGAAACCCTGTATCAGGAAATCGTCGGATTTCTTGGCATTCGATCGCTCTGGGAGATTTTAAGTGCCGGTAATTATGAGGCCCTAAAAACCTATGAGGGTGTGGCATCACTCATTTATCCCATCATCCCTTTACTTATTCTGCTGGAGTTTGTGCTGGGATTGGTCTACAAAAAGCCACAGACCAAGGTGTACAAGGTCAATTTTCTGATCTATGTCTTCAACCGTATTGTAGGCCGCTTCATAGCCATTGGCATGGTTGGTTTTCTCATCGGATGGCTTCAACCCATCGCACCTTTTCAAACCTCGGGCACCTGGTACTGGTTTGTCTATGGATACATCGTGTGGGAATTTGCGCATTTCATCTACCACTATCTGGGACACAAGGTGCGCCTGTTTTGGTGCCTGCATGCCACGCACCACTCCCCCGAAGACATGAATTTGTCGGTGACTCACGCGCACTTCTTTTTAGAAGCTCCTTATGCCGATACCATTCGCACCTCTATTTGTATCCTGCTGGGCGTTCGACCTGAATTGCTCTTTTTGATCATGTTCATCGACGGCACCTATGGCGCCTTTATACACGTGGGTGAAAATCTCATTAAGGACGCCCGATTCGGATGGCTCAATTCCTTGATCCTGACCCCCTCACACCACAGGGTGCATCATGCCCGTAATCCATTGTATATGGATACGAACTTTTGCAACCTTTTAAACATTTGGGATCGCGTGTTTAAAACCTATCAGGAAGAGGACATGGCGCAAAAACCCGAATACGGCATCACCCGTGAAATCAATAGCGGAAGCTTTGTAGACGTCTATTTTGGCGAAATCATTGCATTGGCCAAGGACGTTTGGAACGCTCCGGGAATAGCCAATAAGATGGCCTACATCATAATGCCTCCCGGATGGAGCCATGACGGGCATCACAAGACCGCCAAACGCCTTCGACAGGAATATCTCAAATCCCTGAGTTGATCGCTCATCATCTCTGATGGGCCTTCTCTTCCCCACTCGGACTCGAACCCGGCCGAACGTTGGTTAAAAGTGAGGCGCGAGACAGTGCACTGGTAAAGCCCCTTCAATGAACTAGGTTTCCGCCTTATTCCCTCTTAATTGCATTAAGGTATGCCGCAATATCAGCTTTAACATTCGTTTTCCCATAGTGGTCTTAAAATACCGCTCTCTTCTAAGGGCATCCGATTTGGAAAGGTAGTATTCTGAATGTATCACCATCAAAGGTCTGCGGCCTTTGGTGCTCTTGGTTTTACCTTGGTTATGGTTGGCTAAACGCGCACCCAGGTTTGTCGTAAACCCATGATATAGCAGTACATCTCTTAGACTATAAAGCACATAAACGCAATAGGGAAGCATTTGCCAAAGATGCGCCGTGATCGTGCAATTAAACGGCATAAAAAAAGCCTTCGGTTTCCCGAAGGCTTAAAACTATTTGGCAGTAAAGCAGAACTGCGTTCGCTTTACCGCCATGAAGCGAGCCTCGCTCCGCTTCATGGCTCCCCCTCTTGGGCTCGAACCAAGGACCCTCTGATTAACAGTCAGATGCTCTAACCAACTGAGCTAAGGAGGAATAGATTTCAAAAGGCGGCCTTAATTCCGCATTTTGAGGTGGCAAATATAATGCTTTCTTTAAAATACCCCAACAAAAAAATCGGGATTCTTTATCTGGTAAACGCCTTGTAAATGTCGTTCCCGTTGGCAAAAACCACCAGGGCAATCAAGAGTAAAAAGCCCACCAGCTGTGCGTACTCCATAAACTTATCGCTGGGCTTGCGGCCGGAGATCATCTCGTAGAGCAGGAACATCACATGGCCCCCGTCCAGGGCAGGGATGGGCAGCAGGTTCAGCACCGCCAGCATGATGGACAGAAAGGCGGTAATGTTCCAGAAACCCTGCCAGCTCCAGTAGTCCGGGAAAATATCAAATATGGCTTTGAACCCGCCCACGCCTTTGTAGGCACCTGTACTCGGGGTAAAGATCTTTTTAAGCTGCAGCCAGTACCCCGCAATCTGCTTTACAAACTTTTGGCTTCCCACAGGGATGCTTTCCAGGAAGCCGTACTTCTTAATAACGGTATTGAAGTAGCCGGCATCCACATAATCCTTTACGGTACCACCGCCCCCGTAGACCCCCAGTTTGCCCTGGCCGTCTACCTGCAGGGAGAGGTCCATCAGCTGGCCGTCCCGCTCTACCTGTACAGCTACCGCCGTTCCCTTCAGGGTATCCAGCATCCCGGGCAGCTGGTCGTAATAGGTAATGGGCGCCCCGTTTACCCGGCGCAGCCAATCGCCTGGCTTCAGGCCGGCCGCCTTGTTATGGGAGCTGTCCGGCACCGAACGCACCACAAAGGGAATGCGCAGTTCAAAAAGGCTGATGTCCTCGCCGGTGGAAAGCTGCCCCAGAAAATCCTCAGGGAGCTTCACCGTCCGTTCCTGTCCGTTGCGGGCCACGGTGATCTCTTCTGCGGTTATCAGGTTCCGCCTGAGATCTTCGTAATTCTCATAGCGCTGCCCGTCTATGGCCACCAGGTTGTCCCCGGTTTGGATACCCAGGTCTACCAGTACGGGGTTGGTGACCTCGTACCCGCCTTTGATGCTATCGGTGGAGATGTAGGCATCCCCATAGTACCAGGAGGTAAGGATATAGATCACCAGGGCCACCAGGAAGTTCACCGTTACCCCGCCCAGCATAATGATCAGGCGTTGCCAGGCCGGCTTGGACCGAAATTCCCAGGGTTCGGGCGGGCCGGACATCTGCTCGGTGTCCATGCTCTCGTCAATCATTCCGGCGATCTTCACATACCCGCCCAGGGGCAGCCACCCGATGCCGTATACGGTGTCCCCGATCTTCTTTTTGAAAAGGGAATATTTGATGTCGAAAAACAGGTAAAATTTCTCCACCCGGGTCTTAAAGGCCTTGGCCGGGATAAAGTGCCCCATCTCGTGCAGGACGATCAGCAGGGAGAGGCTTAGCAGGAATTGTAATCCTTGTATGAGGATAGGCGACATAGGCGCTGGTAGATTTGAAATCGCACAAAGCTACATTATTAGCAGGGTTTTTTAAAAAATTAAACTTCCGGGCCACGGGGTTTAAGAAAGATTTAGCACCCAACCGGGCGAAATTCTTGAAGGCCAACCCGGGCTTGCGTACCTTTGTGGCAAATTGCTGGAGTGCGATCTTTTTTTGCCAAATACAAGCTTTTCGGGATAACCCTGCTCGGACTTTCGGCCGTAATCGTTATCCTGTTTTACCGGGCGCTGCAACCTAAAAAAGTGCTGCCGGTATACCAACCTGCAGATTTTGACCCGGAGCTGGTGGACCCGGAAATCGGATACGTTAAAAAGTACCATACGGTTGCCGATTTTTCCCTCCTGAACCAGAATGGGGATACGATAACCCAGGCCGATTTCGCCGGGAAGATCTACATTGCCGACTTCTTTTTCACCACCTGCCCCAGCATCTGCCCCATCATGACGGACAACATGGCCTACCTGCAGGCCGAATTGATGGAAGACCCGGAAGTATTGTTGTTGTCCCATTCGGTAACACCCGGCATCGACTCCGTGCCCCAGCTCAAGAAATACGCCCTGGAAAAAGGGGTGGTCGATGCCAAATGGAACCTGGTTACGGGCGACAAAAAGCAGATCTACGCCCTGGCACGCCGCTCCTATATGGCGGTAAAATCCGATGGGGACGGCGGGCCCTACGATATGATCCACACCGAAAATTTTATCCTGGTGGATAAGGAGCGTCGCATCCGGGGCACCTACGACGGTACCAAGCGGGAGGATATGGACCGGCTGTTGGAGGACCTGGCCATCCTAAAGCAGGAGTACCGGGAGTAAGGCAAGTTTTTCCCGAAGGCATGCCGGGATTGGGTTTTTTTTGCCGTACTTTTGTTTTCGCTTTATAATCAATCTAAATAAAAATTGAGTTACACCGTAGCCCATCTGAAACGCGGAGAAAAGGGGATCATCAAGGAGTTCGCCGAGGACATCCTGCCCATCAAACTCCTGGAACTGGGCTGCCTGCCGGGCTGTGAGGTGGAACTCATACAGGAAGCGCCCCTGCGCGACCCCCTGTACATCAATGTGAACGGCTCGCACATCGCCATCCGGCGGACTGTGGCCATGCAAATCGAAATCGAACCGTTCCCTGGGCATGAGTAAGGATATCAAAGTCGCCTTAATCGGAAACCCGAACACCGGAAAGACCTCCGTCTTTAACCGCCTGACCGGGCTCAACCAGAAGGTGGGGAATTACCCGGGTATCACGGTTGAAAAAAAACAGGGCATCTGCAAACTGCCCCGCGGCGTGCGCGCCCACATTACCGACCTGCCCGGAACCTACAGCCTGAACACCACTTCCCTGGACGAGAGCGTAGCCGTGGAAATCCTCCTGAATCGAAACGCCCCGGACTTCCCGGACCTGGTGGTGGTGATTTCGGACGTGGAGAACCTGAAACGGAACCTGCTGCTGTTCACCCAGATTAAGGACCTGCGTATCCCGGCCATCCTGGTCATCAACATGGCGGATCGGATGAAGCGCAAGGGGATTTCCGTGGACGTCCCGGAACTTGAAAAACGGCTGCAAACGCGCGTAGCCCTGGTGAGTACCCGGAAGAACACAGGCATTGAAGAACTCAAGGCGATTATAGAAAACTACCGCTGCCTTTCCTGCCAGCCCTGCATGGATATCGCCAGCATAGACCCCCCGTATTTTGATCGCCTGCGCAAGGCCTTCCCCAACGAAGACCTCTACAAACTTTGGGTGGTCATTACCCAGGACGTAAATTTTACCCCCCTGCAAAAGAAGTTGCCCGGGGGGGAAAAGAGCTTTGAAATCAAATCCCGGCAGGAGCTCAAAAAGCTACAGCACAGGGAAACCATCCGTCGCTACCAGCTGATCAACGATATCCTGAAAGAAACCTACCGGGTAGACCTGAAAGCCGCCAAGGGCCTGAGGGCCGGGATTGACCGCATCCTGACCCACCGCATTTTCGGATACCTGATCTTCTTTCTGATCCTGCTGACTATTTTCCAGGCCATTTTTGACTGGAGCGGGGTGCCCATGGATGCGATAGACGCCTTTTTTGCCTCGGCCAGCGAATGGGTAAAAACCAGCCTCCCGCCAGGCATCCTCACTAACCTGATTGCCGAGGGCATCATTGCCGGGATCGGGGGCATTGTCATCTTTATCCCGCAGATTGCCTTCCTGTTCTTTTTTATTGCCATCCTGGAAGAATCCGGGTACATGAGTCGGGTGGTCTTTCTGATGGACCGGCTGATGCGTCCCTTTGGCCTTAGCGGGAAAAGCGTGGTGCCCCTGATGTCAGGGACCGCCTGTGCCATCCCTGCAGTGATGGCCACCCGGAACATCGAAAGCTGGAAGGAACGGCTCATCACCATCCTGGTGACACCCTTTATGACCTGTTCCGCCCGCCTGCCGGTTTACCTGATCATTATCGCCCTGGTGATCCCGGAAGGGCGTTTTATCGGGTTGTCCTACCAGGCCCTGGCCCTGATGATCCTTTACCTGCTTGGGTTTGTGGCCGCCATGGTGTCCGCCTGGGCGCTCAACCGCATCCTGAAGATCCCCTCCCGGAAGTTCTTTATGGTGGAGATGCCCAATTACAAGATTCCCCTCTGGAAAAATGTCTTTTATACTGTGGTGGAGAAGACCAAGAGCTTTGTGTACGGGGCGGGGAAAATTATCCTGGCCATCTCCATTGTGCTTTGGTTTTTGGGGTCCAATGGATTTTCGGAGGAATTCAAAAATGCCGACCGTATTGTAACCGAACGGGTCAAAAAACAAGGCTTTACCACCTACAGTAAAAACTATATCGCGGACAACCTGGACCGGTACCGGGAAGCCCTGGATGAGGAAGGAACCACACCCCTGGGGCCGCAACGCCTGGCCGATTCTCTGGACGCCCGGCAACAGGACCTGGAGGCCCGTGCCCTGAGCCAGGAAATATCAAGCTACCGCCTGGAGCACTCCGTGATCGGGAAGATGGGCAAGCTGATTGAACCCATGGTACAACCCCTGGGGTACGACTGGAAAATCGGCATTGCCCTGATTACCTCCTTTGCCGCCCGGGAAGTTTTTGTGGGAACCCTGGCCACCATCTACAGCGTGGGCAGCGACGAGGAGGAAACCATCAAGAACCGCATGGCCGCCGAAATCAATGAGGAAAAAGGGGAGCCCCTCTTTAACCTGGCTTCCGGCATTTCCCTCTTGCTCTTTTATGCCTTTGCCATGCAGTGCATGAGTACCCTGGCCATTGTGAAACGGGAAACCAACAGCTGGAAGTGGCCCATGCTGCAATTGGGCTTTATGACCACCTTTGCGTACCTGGTGGCCCTGCTGGCGTATCAAATCCTGTCCTGATGGAATTCTGGCAACATCTTCTGGCATACCTGATCCTGGCCGGGGCCGTATTCTACCTGATCCGGAAGTTCCTGTGGAAGCCGCGCAAATCCAAAGGCTGCGATGCCGGGGACTGCAATTGCCACTGATCAGAAGAGGTTGGCCAGGAAAGCGTAGCCCAGCATCCCCCAGGCAGCCAACAGCAGCAAGCCCCCTACAGGGGTAACCGGCCCCAGGAATTTCCATTTCCTGCCTTGGTGTCCGCTGAAAACTAACCCGTAAATAGATCCGGAGAATAGAAGTACGCCCAGTACCAGCAGGCGCACCAGCCAGGTTTCTACGGGGGCGGTAAAGCTCAGGTTAAAGGAGAGCATGAGCAGCAACAGGGCGTGCAGCAACTGGTATCGCACCCCGGTTTCGAAACTTTGAAGGCGTTCTTCGGAGAGCTTTCCCTTAAGGCGGTGGGCCCCGAAGGCCCCCAACAGCACGCCGGTAAATCCGAAAAGGGCCCCGAAAACCTGGGCCAGCAATATGGTTTCCATAACGGGAAGTTTAGGTTGCGTTAAAGTTAAACCAAAACTATTGGGCTTTCCCGGTCCGTTGCCTATCTTTCAAAAAAGACCAACCCTATGCATGCTCGTTTATTCCTGGGTACCTTCCTTCTTGCCGCCCTCCTGTTGAACTCCTGTGGTAGCTCCAAAACCGCGAACCCAAATGGGGAAACGCTCCAACAAAACCTGGACCGCCAGAACAGCGCGGTGATCCCGCTACTGACCCGTATCCGTAGAATTCCCGGTATTGCCCTGGAAAACGGCGTACCAGTATTTGTCAAAAGCAACAATGCCCTGCAATCCGGCCGCACGGGAGAACCCCTTTATGTACTGGACGGGCTGATTATCGGAAGCTCCTACCGACAGGTTAAGGATATCGTAAACCCCGTAGATGTGGAGAGCGTTAAAGGGCTTTCCGGCGCCGATGCGGCCTTCTATGGCAGCCGGGGATCCGCAGGGGTAATCCTGATCACCACCCGGAAAGGAAATTAGTCGGAACTCGGTATTCCGCAATCCCTATCCCGGTTCCGACCAGACTCCGCGTGGGCGGGTTTGACACCCCCTTTTTTCTTATTAATTTCAAGCACCAATTTACAACACGATGAAATCACTCTGGACCCTTCTCCTGTGTGCAACAGGCTTTTCGGCCACGGCACAGGGTACCATGCTATTGCGGCAACCCACCGTATCGGATTCCGAAATTGTCTTTGTCTATGCCAATGACCTGTGGAAAAGCTCCCTTGCCGGGGGCAAAGCCGTACGCCTTACCTCGGACGAGGGTCAGGAATCCTTCCCCCATTTTTCGCCGGATGGCCGGCAGATTGCCTTTACAGCCGAATACGACGGCAATACGGATGTTTATATAATCCCATCCTCCGGCGGGCAGCCCCAGCGACTCACCTGGCACCCGGGGGCAGATGTGGTACAGGGCTGGACCCCGGGGGGAAAGGTGTTGTTCCGTTCATCGCGGGAAGGGCATCCCACCCAGCTGAACCGCCTGTATACCACCGTACCGGGGCAGGGAATGCCAGAGGCAGTAAACGTACCTCGGGCGGCCTTCGGGGAAATTTCATCTGACGGGTCTAAAATTGCCTACACCCCCATTACCTTCTGGGACCCCGAATGGCGCAATTACCGCGGGGGGCAGGCCATGCCGGTATGGATTGTGGACCTGCAGAGCGGCGCCCTGCAGCGCACCCCCCAAAAGGACCGGGAGCGGCACCTGGACCCCGTTTGGCACCAGGGGCAGGTCTTCTATATTTCCGAGCGGGATTACGCGGCCAACATTTGGTCCTTCGATCCGGCAACGGGAACCGAAAAACAGCATACCTTCCACAAACAATTCGACGTTAAAAGCCTGGATGCCGGCCCGGCCGGGATTGTGTATGAGCAGGGCGGCTACCTCCACCTGTTGAACCCGCAAACCAACGCTACACAACAGCTGCGCATTTCGGTGGAAGGGGACATGAACTTTGCCCGCCCACGCTGGGAGGAAGTTTCCGGCAGCGGGCTGGAGAACCCCCGCCTGAGCCCGAACGGCAAGCGCGCCCTTTTTGAGCACCGCGGCGAGATCTTCAGCGTTCCGGCGGATGAGGGCACCTGGCGTAACCTGAGCAATACTTCCGGGGTGGCGGACCGCTTCCCGGCCTGGTCG
The DNA here is from genome assembly GCF_029537735.1 of Robiginitalea aestuariiviva. Taxonomy (GTDB): domain Bacteria; phylum Bacteroidota; class Bacteroidia; order Flavobacteriales; family Flavobacteriaceae; genus Robiginitalea; species Robiginitalea aestuariiviva. The sequence continues at coordinate 692,201 of NZ_JARPUQ010000001.1, forward strand.
CCCAAGGGGGACCGGATTGCCTGGTTCCGGGATGCCAGCGGGGAATACGAATTGGTGGTGGCGGATCAGATGGGCGCCATCCAGAAGACCTACTCCCTGCCGGAGCCTACCTTTTTCTTTCGGCCCCAGTGGTCTCCCAATGCCCAGTATATTGCCTATACGGACACCCACTACAACATCTGGGTGCTGGCGCTGGCCGATGGGAAAGCCGTTAAGGTAGCCACGGATCGCTACGCCCACCCCAACCGGGAAATGAGCCCCGTCTGGTCCCCGGATGGCAAGTGGATTGCTTACAGCCGCCAGCTGAACAGCCATTATAAGGCGCTTTTCGCCTATCACCTGCCCAGCGGGAATACGGTACAACTTACGGACGGCATGGCCGATGCCCTGACCCCGGCCTGGGATGCCTCAGGCAAGTACCTCTATTTCCTGGCCAGTACCAATTATGCCCTGCAATCCGGATGGCTGGACATGAGTTCCCTGGATATCCCGTACACCCGGAATCTCTATGCCATTGTACTTTCCGCCACCGGCAAGGCTCCTACCCTGCCCAGGAGCGATGAGGAAGAAAGCGGTTCGGATGCCGATACCAAGGGAAAAGATGCCAAAACAGAGGTGTCGGTTACCCTGGATGCCCGGGGCATACAGGACCGGATCATTCCCCTGTCTTTGCCCGGGCGGGAATATGTGGGCCTGGAAGCCGGGCCGGAAGGCATTGTTTTTATTGCCGAAGCCGTACCCCATGCCCAGGGCCTTACCCTGCACAAGTACGAGGTGGACAAGCAAAAGGCCACAGCCTACAGCGAAAATGTACGGGCCTATGTAGTTTCCGATTCCCGCGACCAGGTCCTGGTGCGCCAGGGGAGCACCTGGAAGCTCGGCAAATCCAAAAGCAAGGACCTGTCCGATGCCACCAGCCTGAAGACCAGCATGCAGTTGAAAGTAAACCCCAGGGAAGAATACGCCCAGATCTTCCGGGAAGGATGGCGGTATATGAGGGATTTCCTCTATGTGGACAACGTACACGGGGCACCCTGGGATGCCATTTACCAGTGGTATTCTCCCTGGATTGAGCACGTCCGCCACCGTACCGACCTGAATTACGTGGTGGACATTTTAAGCGGGGAAGTCGCTATCGGCCACTCCTATGTGTCCGGGGGGGACCGGCCGGATGTGGACCGGGTACCGGTTGGGCTGCTGGGCTGTGACTTTACCGTGGAACAGGGGCGATACCGCATTTCTCACATCTACACCGGGGAACAATGGAACCCCGATTTATATGCCCCATTGGCCTTACCGGGCATGGGGATAAAGGCAGGCGATTTCCTGCTGGCCATTAACGGGAAGGAACTGAAGGAGGGGATCAACCCCTATGCCCTGCTGGAGCAAACCGCCGGGCGGGAGATATACCTGACCCTGGCTTCAAACGCCAGGGGCGACTCCAAACGCGAGGTTCTGGTAAAGCCCGTTCGCAGCGAATCCGGCCTGCGGACCTACCAATGGATAGAGGCCAACCGCCGCAAGGTAGACAGCCTCTCCGGCGGGAAACTGGCTTATGTCTATGTCCCCAATACTTCCGGACGGGGCTTCGAATCTTTTAATCGATATTACTTTGCCCAGCAGGATAAAAAAGGCGTAATCATTGACGAAAGAAACAACGGCGGCGGCTTTGCCGCGGATTACATGATCGACATCATGGACCGGGAACGGGTGGGATACTTCAACAGCAAAACGGCCGGCAACCGCCCCTGGACCACGCCCATGGCGGGCATCTGGGGGCCCAAAGTGATGCTCATTAATGAGCGCGCCGGCTCCGGCGGGGACCTGCTGCCCTATATGTTCCGGGTGAAAAAACTGGGGCCCCTGGTGGGAACGCGTACATGGGGCGGCCTGGTTGGGACCTGGGATACCCCGCGCTTTATTGATGGCGGCCGTATGGTGGCCCCGCGTGGCGGGTTCTTTGACCTGGACGGCAAATGGGCCGTGGAAGGCGAAGGGATCGCCCCGGACATCGAGGTGATCCAGGACCCGGCAGCCGTCCTCAAAGGCCATGATCCCCAATTGGAACGCGGGGTACAGGAAGCCCTGCGCCTGCTGGAAACCCAACGTTTTGAATTGCCCAAGGAACCGGAGGCCCCGGTGCGCTGGAAGCGCCCGGACGGGTTTGACCCGACTTCCGTGAAATCGGAATAATGAAAATTACTGCAGCGGGATATGGATGACCATATCCTGCTGCAACACCAGCATGCAATCCCGGAAACTGGGCGGGCCAAAAGGCTTGACCCGGGCGTTGGAAAAGCCTATGGGTTCTTTGGGGATCCCTATCCAATTGGTGTCCAGGCGCTCGTTGGCGTTCTGGTCGTGGAAAATGGCCAGGGCGTAATTCCCGGAAGGCAGGTTTTCAATCGAAACGCGGGTGACCCCCTTGGTGGCCTTGGCGGAATCGGTGCGGAACACCCCGGCTTCTTTCAGGAATTCCTTTTCGGTATTGTAGATCGCAACATGGATCAGTCCTTCAGAAGAGCCCACGCCTTCTACCTGTACTTCCAGCCGGTTCTGGCCAAAAGCCGCCTGGGAACTCCAGACAAACAATACAAGGGTCAACAGGACCTTCACACGTGCAGATTTGGCCGCAAAAATAAGAACTTCGGTCATTTTGCGCCCGGTTCGGTTTCAGCCATTTTTAACTCCAGCCATTGATAGAGAGCATCCGTCTCTACGGAATCCTGGAGGTTCAGGTACAACCAGAGGGAATCCCGGTACCGGATGCGGATTTTACGGTGCCTCAGGTTATCGACCAGTACCAGCACCTGCTGGTCCGGGTTCAGGGAGTCCCGAAAGCGCCCCTTTTCCATGGCCCAGGCCGAAAATCCGTGCTCTCGCTCCATCTGAGGAAGGCGGGGGACCCATTCCATCCGGTCTATGTCCCCGATGGGAAGGTCCAGGGTATAGACCCCGGAAAGCAGTTGGATCCGGTCCTGCTGTAGCCGTTTCCAGGTACGGGCATGGGCAGCCAGGGCCAGCAGGCAAAACAGCACGCTAAGGGCCAGGACCAGGTTCCAGAACCAATGTCTTTTCCGTGTACCCATCTAATCCGCAGTACGGTATTTTTCCAGCCAGGCCAGGGTATGTGCCACCTTGCTGATCAGATTGCTGGGGCGGTTGGCAATGCCGTGGCTGGCCTCCGGGATCTCCACCAGGGCCGTTTCCACCTTCCGCAATTTCAGGGCATGGTAGAGCTGTTTGGCTTCGCTGGGCGGGGTCCGCAGATCGTTCATACCTACCATAACTAGCGTCGGGGTCTGAATATTGCCCACCAAAGACAGGGGGCTGAATTTCCAGTAGTTTTCGACATTTTCCCAGGGTTGCCCGGGGTAGCGGTTTTCGGCATAATAGAAATAGTTGTCTGCCACCAGGGTTTTGCTGATCCAGTTTACCACGGGTTTGGCGACCACAGCCGCTTCAAACCGGTTGTTCTTCCCAACCATCCAGGCCGTCATGATACCCCCGGCACTCCCCCCGGTCACAAAGAGCTGGTCTTCCCGGGCAATACCGCGGGCAATGCAATAATCCACCCCATCCATCACATCCTGGTAATCGTCCCCGGGGTAATTGTTATACAGCAGGTTCCCGAACTCCTCCCCGTAACCGGTACTCCCGCGGGGGTTGGGATAGAATACCACATAACCTGCCGCAGCATACAGTTGCATTTCGGCCGAAAAACGGTCCCCGTAATTGGAGATGGGCCCGCCATGGTTTTCGACCAGGAAGGGATAATTTTTGGCAGGGTCGTACCCGGGCGGGTAAACCACCCAACCCTGAATGTTGCGCCCGTCTACCGTGGAAGGGTACCATACTTCTTCCACCTTGCCGAGCTCCCTGAACGCCAGAAGCGACTCGCTAAGCTGTGTAATGCGGCGGGGCTGCTGCCCGGGTTTATCCACTATAGCCAGGTCTGCCGGGTGTTCGGGCCGGGTGAGGGTAAAGGTCAGGCGCCCTCCGCGGGACACGCTGTAAGACCCGCCCCCGTAGGGCCGCCCAATGGACGTGCCCCCCAGGTTCTGTGCCAGGGTTGAAACCTGCCCGTCCAGGGTCACAAAACCCACCTTGGTGTTCCCCGCATCGTCGAAAGTGAAATAGACGCCCTTGCCCTTCGAATCCCATTGCAAATCCCCCACGCTGCGGTCCAGGGACCCGGTCAGGACCCTTTGGCCACTGCCGTCCGTGCGCATCAGCAACAGCTGGGTTACCTGGTAGGCCTGGGTCTTTTCTTCGTACCCCCGATAGGCAATCCATTGCCCATCCGGGGAAACTACCGGCTCCTGGTCGGGGCCGTAACGGCTGGTCAGGGTACGGTATGTCCCATCGGATACCGACACCGCATAGACCTCGTTGTTCCGGAAATCGTATTCCCAATCCTCGGTGCGGTTGCCGGAAAAATAGATCTCACCCCCGTTCGCAGACCAGGAAAGCCTGCCGCGATGGTGATAATTACCGGCGGTAACCTGCCGGTACGCCCCCCCATCTGCAGGGATTACAAAAATGTGGTTGAAGCCCGGGGCAATGTAGCCCCTGCCATCCGCTTCGTGATAGAGCCGATCTGTTACCCGTGGCGCACCAGCCCACTGGGCCCCCTTGGGCGCCTTGGGCAGTTTGGCCAAAACGGGTGGGGGCTGGGGAACATGCATGGAGAAAGCAAGCTGCTTCCCGTTGGGGGACCAGGTCAGGGAAGCAGGACTGAAAGGCAATTGCGTCAGGCGGGCCACTTTCCCGCCGGCCCTCCAGTACATGTAGATCTCGGACCCCTCCTCCGTGCTGCGCACAAAGGCCAGGCGATCTCCGGACGGGGACCACCGGGGGGAGGACTCGGAACCCTCCAGGGGGGTGAGCTTCTGGTGCCCGCTGCCATCGGTATTCAGGATCCAGAGGTCGCCCACGGCCCGGTCCTTAAGGATATCGAAGCGCATACGCCGGTACACCACGGTGTTACCCTCCGGATGGATTTGGGGATCCGAAGCGTATTGCAGCTGGAAAACATCCAGGGCTTCGAAGGGTTTGGTTTGGGAATAAAGGGTTGATAGTGCAAGAAGCCCGATGAAAAGGACGGAAGTAACAGTTCTCATATTAGCAGCGTTTGGGGTCTGTGGCCTAAAAATAAAACATCCGGGGTGTTTCCCGTACACTTTTGTCGCTAAATGCCCCCGTGAGGAGCACCCGGAATACGGATCGAAAAAAAGCCGATTTATTTGTTATCTTCAGGAATTGCCCCCGACCAACAACAAACATCAACTTTTAAATCCTTTCCAAATGAAAAAATTAAGCGTAGTGCTCCTGGGGTTGGTTGCCTTTAGCGCCTGGTCCCAGGAAGCCGTTGTCGTCCCCGGGATTTCCGGCATGCTCGAACAAACCCAGGGGAATATCATCTCCCTGGCAGAGGCCTTCAGTGAAGAACAGATGAACTGGCGCCCGGCCGAAGGGATCCGGTCCGTGGGGGAAACCATCCTGCACACCGCTGCGGCCAACTATTACATTGCCATGCGGATGGGCTATGCCATCCCGGAAGGGGTAGATATCATGCAGATGGAAACCATTGAGGGGAAAGCGGCCATTATTGACACCTACAAACAATCCTGCGCCTTTATTGCGGAGGTAATGGGGCTGGTTAAAGAAGGGACCCTGGGCGAAGAGGTAGACCTGGGCTTTACCAAGCTCAACCGGCTTTCCTCCCTGCTGGTGATCCTGGAGCACAACGGGGAGCACAAGGGGCAGTTGATTGCCTATGCCCGCTCCAACGGGGTAGTACCCCCCTGGAGTCAGGGACAATAAAAAACGCCGGCCTTCGGGCCGGTTTTTTTTATCCCAACCCGACGTCCAGCACCATCATGACAATAAATCCTCCGATAAAACCCAGGGTAGCAATATCCGTGAAATCGTCCAGCTGGGTTTCCGGGATGACCTCTTCCACCACCACAAAAATCATGGCGCCGGCCGCAAAGGCCAGAGCATAGGGGAGAATGGGCTGAAAAGTGAGTACGGCCCAGGCGCCCAGAACGCCCGCTATGGGTTCCACGATAGCGGAAGCCTGACCGTACATAAAACTCTTGCGGCGGCTCAGGCCAAAACGCCGAAGCGGCATGGCCACCGCAAAGCCTTCCGGGAAGTTCTGCAGGCCAATCCCAATAGCAAGCGCCACGGCTCCTCCAATGGAAGCGCCTTCAAAGCCTGCGGCCACGCCCCCGAAAAGCACCCCGACTGCAAGACCCTCCGGGATGTTGTGCAGGGTGATGGCCAGGGTAAGCAGGGTGGTACGCCTCCAGGGCGTTTGAATCCCCTCGCTTTCCTTGAAGTTAATGTGCAGGTGCGGCAGTACCTTATCGAGTCCGAAGATAAACAGGGCACCCAGAAAAAAGCCCACGGCCGCGGGAATTACCTTGACAAAGCCCTCCCCAGGGCTCATTTCGATACCCGGGGCCAGCAAGCTCCAGAAACTGGCTGCAACCATCACGCCCCCGGTAAAGCCCAGCATGCCATCCAGTACGGCGCGGTTCATGGTTTTAAAAAAGAATACCAGCCCAGCCCCCAGGGCGGTGAGCAGCCAGGTAAACAGGGTGGCATATAGCGCCGCCAGAATCGGGTTGATGGTTTCCAGATAGGCAATTACGGCTTCCATAATCAGGTAATGGGTTTAATATACAGGTTGGTGGCAATCTGATGGGAAATTTGCAACTGCTGCTCCCCCATCTGTATGGCCATGGAATCGTCGAACTCTTCCTTTTCCAGCACAGCAATCCGCGTGCCCAGGGCAATTCCGTTTTTATCCAGAAAGCGCAGGAAGGGGGAGGAGGAATCCTTAACCCCGATGCAAACCCCTTTTTCACCGGGTTGCAGGGTAGACAGCAGTCGTTTTTCACGGGTCTTGAAATGGCCCTCCTTGTCCGGTATGGGGTCGCCATGCGGATCAAAATCCGGATAATCCAGCAGGGCATCCAGGCGGTCGATCAGCTTTTCGCTGGCAATGTGTTCCAGTTGCTCCGCCACCTCGTGTACCTCGTCCCAGCTAAAGTCCAGCTTCTCCACCAGGAAGACCTCCCAAAGCCGGTGTTTGCGAATCACCCTCAGGGCCTGGGCCGTTCCCCCAGAGGTAAGGGTTACGCCTTTGTAGGGCTGGTAATCCACCAGGTCCTTGTCCGAAAGGCGTTTCAGCATATCGGTCACGGAAGAGGGCTTGGTTTCCATATGCGCCGCAATGGCGTTGGTGGAAACCGAGGCACGCCCGGCGTGGCTCAGGTGGTAAATCCCCTTCAGGTAGTTTTCCTCGGATTGTGTCATGGACGCACTTGGGTATTCCAAAAATACATTTTTTATATTAAAAACATATTTTTAGATTTGTCTAAATTTATTTTGCAACAATATGTACTTCCGTGTTTTCCTGTGGTTTTTGTGCCTTCCCCTGGGGGTCCTGGGGCAGGGCCAGCCCGTGTCCGGCACCATCCTGGACGACCGGTTGGAGCCTATCCCCCTGGCCCATGTGCGGCTCCGGAGTACACAGTGGGGCACCGCCACGGATACCCTGGGCCGGTTTCGGCTGGAAGGGATTGCGCCGGGATCCTACCAGCTTACGGTTTCTGCCCTGGGATATCGGCCACACGTACAACGCATCACGCTGGGGCAAGCCCCCCTGCAACTTCCCCCTGTATCCCTGGAACCCGATGTGGAACGCCTGAATGAAACCGTGGTGACCGGGACCATGAAGGCCGTTAAGCGGACCGAAACGCCCGTACCCGTAGAAGTTTATAGCCCTACGTTTTTTAAACGCAACCCCACGCCAAACCTCTTTGAAGGCCTGCAAAACGTGAACGGCGTACGGCCCCAGATCAATTGCAACGTCTGCAATACCGGAGACATCCACATCAATGGCCTGGAAGGCCCCTATACCCTGGTGCTCATTGACGGCATGCCCATTGTGAGCGGCCTGGGCACTGTATACGGCCTGAGCGGCATCCCCAACAGCCTGGTGGAACAAATCGAAATCGTAAAAGGGCCCGCTTCCAGCCTGTACGGGAGTGAGGCCGTGGGCGGGCTAATCAATATCATCACCAAATCTGCCCTGTCCGCCCCCAAATTTTTTGCCGATGCCATGGGCAGCAGCTGGGGGGAATACAACCTGGATGCCGGCGGCAAAGTACCCATAGGGCCCAAAACAGATCTCTTGCTGGGCCTCAATTATTTTAATTACGACCAACCAGCGGACCGCAACGGAGACAACTTTACCGACGTGACCCTGCAGGAGCGGATTTCGGTATTCCAGAAATGGAATTTTCGAAGGCCCGATGCCAGGGTATTCCAGCTTGCCGGTAGGTTATTCTATGAAGACCGCTGGGGAGGCGAAATGCAGTGGACCCCTGCCTTTCGCGGGGGCGACCAGGTGTACGGCGAAAGCATCTACACCCGCAGGTGGGAAGTGCTGGGCCGGTACCAGTTGCCGGTGGATGAACCCCTTATGCTGGCCGTATCCTACAATGACCATCACCAGAATTCCGTCTATGGGAACATCCCCTACCTGGCAGACCAGCGCATAGGCTTTGCACAACTCACCTGGGACAAATCTGCCGGGCGTCACGACCTGTTGGCAGGGGCAGCCCTGCGCTATAACTATTACGACGACAATACCCCCGCCACAGCATCCACCACCGGGAATGCCCCGGACCAATTCCTGCTGCCGGGCATATTCCTGCAGGACGAATGGGGCTTTACCGAAGGGCATTCCCTGTTGGGGGGGCTGCGCTTTGACCACCATCCCCGCCACGGGGGTATCCTGACCCCCCGCCTGGCCTACCGCTGGAAACCCTCGGAGTCCGATATTCTCAGGTTCAATGCCGGAACGGGTTTCCGGGTCGTGAATCTCTTTACCGAGGACCACGCCGCCCTGACCGGGGCCCGGGAGGTGATAATTTCGGAAACCCTGGAGCCGGAGCGCTCCTGGAATGCCAACCTCAACTACCTGAAAAAAATCTACACCCGGGGCGGGCATTTTCTGGGGCTGGACGCTTCGGTTTTCTACACCTATTTTACCAATGCCATCCTCCCGGACTACGATTCGGACCCGAACGAGATCCGCTACCGGAACCTGGACGGACATGCCATTTCCAAAGGGGTAAGCGCCAATCTGGACCTTGCCCTGGCCGGTGGGTTTAAAGCCATGGTGGGCGCTACCCTGCAGGAAGTTACCCAAACCCGGGACGGGGTGCGCAGCCAGCAGATTCTCACCGAGCGTTTTACAAGCACCTGGAGCCTGAGTTACGACATCCGGGCCCTGCGCCTCACCGTCGACTACACCGGTAACCTTTACGGGCCCATGCGGCTTCCCTTGCTGGGAAACCTGGACCCGCGTCGGGAATATTCCCCTACATGGAGTATCCAGAACATTCAACTGACCTATAAGGCCACCGGGGGATGGGAAGTGTACGGGGGGGTGAAAAACCTGCTGGACTGGACCCCCAACCGGGGGAACCCCTTTATCATCGCACGGGCCAATGATCCCTTTGACCGGGAGGTTACCTTCGACGCCCAGGGCAATGCCGTGGCCACTGCAGACAACCCCTACGCCCTCACCTTCGACCCCTCTTATGTCTATGGACCTAACCAGGGCATCCGGGGCTTTCTGGGGGTACGCTACCGCCTGGATTAACCCGCGCCCGAATTCGTACCTTTGAGCCGGCCGATACGGGCATATGCAACACTTTGACTACATCATTATCGGGGCCGGGGCTTCCGGCCTGCTACTGGCTGACGCCATGGGCCAGGACCCCTGGTTTGCCGGAAAACGCATTGCCCTGCTCGAACAAAACCCGGCCAAAGGCAATGACCGCACCTGGTGTTTCTGGGAGCGCGGGGCGGGGGTCTTTGATCCCCTCCTCCACCAGTCCTGGAATGCCATGCAGGTTGCGGGGCCAGGGTTTCGACGCACCAGCAGCCTGCACCCCTTCCGATACAAAATGTTGCGTTCGGCAGCCTTCTATGCCGCTTATGGCAAACGCCTGGACACCTACCCCCATATCACCCGGATAACCTCAACGGTTACTGCCCTGGAGGAGGCAGACGGGATGGCCCGGGTAACCACCCCGGAGCACACCTATACCGCAGGGCATGTCTTCAGCAGCGTGCTGTTGCAGGACCGGGACCAGCTAATGCAACCCTATCCGGTGCTGCAGCAGCATTTTACCGGCTGGTTTATCCGTTCGGAAAACCCGGTATTTGATCCGGAGGCCCCTACGTTTATGGATTTTGATCTACCCCAAAACGGGAATACCCGTTTTATGTATATCCTGCCGACCAGCCCCACCGAAGGTTTGGTGGAGTACACCCTTTTTTCCAAAGACCTGCTAGCCCCCGAGGCATATGAGGCCGCCCTTCGGGACTACATAGACCAGCGCCTGGGGAGCCAGGGGTATGAGATCCTGGAGTCCGAACACGGCAGCATCCCCATGACCAGCAACGATTTTACCCGCGCCAATTCGGCCCATATTACCCATATCGGGATTGCAGGCGGGTGGGCCAAACCCAGTACGGGATATACCTTCTGGAATGCGGTGCGAAATACCCCCAAAGTGATTCGGGCGCTGAAAGCCGGAAAAAATCCGGAAATCCGCCAGCCCTGGCGGTTCTGGATGTACGATCGGTTGTTGTTGGATGCCCTGGCCCGGGAAAATGGAAAAGGGGGGCACATTTTTTCAAGCCAGCTCCGGCGCCTGCCCATTCCCCTGCTGCTGACCTTCCTGAATGAGGAAACCCACCTGTTGCAGGAAGCCCGCGTTATTGCCACCAGCCCCAAAGGCCCTTTCCTGCGGGCCGCCTTCAGGGCCCTCTTTAGAAGTCGCGCTTAAGCAACCACTCCCCGAATTGCTTCAGGACTGCTTTGGCACGGGACCTGCCTTCCAGACGGTCCAGCCCGGAAAAGGCCTTTTCGGTGTACGCCTCAATGCGCTGGCGGGCCTGCGCTGCCGCACCACTCTCCTGGAATATTTGCCGTACCCGCTCTACCTTGGCCTCCGGCCTGGCCGGTTGGATGGAATACAAGTCCTGCAATTCCCGGGCTTCCCCGGCAGAAGCCAGCTCCAGGGCCTTTAAATAGAGGTAGGTTTTTTTGTTCTCGATAATATCGCCCCCTACCTGCTTGCCAAACCGTTCGGGGTCCCCAAAGGCATCCAGATAATCGTCCTGCAATTGGAAAGCAAGGCCCAGGGCAATCCCAAAGTCGTAAACGGCCTGTTGTTCCGCAGCCCCAGCCCCGGCCACTATGGCGCCCATTTGCAGGGCGCACCCCAGGAGCACCGCTGTTTTCAGGGCAATCATGTTCAGGTACTCCTCAAGGGAAACGTCGTCCCGGGATTCAAAATCCATATCGAACTGCTGCCCTTCGCACACTTCCAGGGCGGTGCGGGAAAACAGCCGCATCAGCTGCGGATAAGCCTCGCCGGTGTACGGCTCCAGTTGTTGATACGCCAGAATCAGCATGGCATCCCCGGAAAGGATGCCGGTATTCAGGTCCCACTTCTTGTGGACCGTAGCCCGGCCGCGCCTTAAGGGGGCGGCGTCCATGATATCGTCGTGGATCAGGGTAAAGTTGTGGAAAACCTCCACGGCTGCCGCCGCCGGAAGGGCATCCGAAACGCGGCCGCCAAACAAATCCGCGCTCAGCAGCACCAGCACGGGCCGCATGCGTTTACCGCCCATATCAAGGATATACCGGATGGGGGCATACAAACCGTCTGGTTCCCGCTGGGGGGCGTTTTGCTCCAGGTAGTTTAAAAAGGATTCCCGGTAAGAGGCAATAGCTTCGATCATGCATCAAAAATACGGCAAACCCTCCTCAACTGCCAAGGGAAAAGTCTTACGCCTTCCAGGGTTCCGGGTGTGGCAGGGGCTATGTTAAAAAATGGTAAAACTTTGGAAACTTTTTTTGTTTTTAAAGTTTCCAAGGTACATTTGCCCCCTATGAAAACGCAAATCCTGGATACCGCCACCGAACTTTTCCTGAACCTCGGGTTCAAGAGCGTCACCATGGACGATCTTTCGGAACACATGGGGATTTCCAAGAAAACCATCTACGCGCATTTCAAGAACAAGACCGACCTGGTAGACCAGTGCACCATGGGGCTGTTCCATAAGATATCGCACGGGATTGACTGCATTTGCGACCTGGGCAAAAACCCGATCGAGGAGCTGTACGAGATCAAGAAATTCGCCATGCTCCACCTGAAAAACGAAAAGACTTCCCCCCAATACCAGCTCCGGAAATACTACCCGGCCATCTTCCAGCGCCTGCAGCAAAAGCAATTCGATGTGATGCAGCAATGCGTGGTGCGCAACATCCGCCGGGGAATGGAAATGGGCATTTACCGGGCCAACCTGAATGTGGATTTTGTGGCGCGGATATATTTCACCGGCGTTACCAGCCTGAAAGACGAAACCCTGTTCCCCAAAAACCTGTTATCCCAGACCGAACTCATGGACATGTACCTGGAATACCACCTGCGGGGCATTGTAACACCCAAGGGAAGAAACGTACTTAATAACATCATCAACTCAAACTGCGAATAATGCGAAATTACATCGCCTTCCTGCTGGCCCTGACGGCCACCCTGGGGTACGGTCAGGAGCCACCTGCCCAATTCAGCCTGAAGGAAGCCGTCCAGTATGCCCTGGACCACAACACCAATGCGCTGAACGCCACCCGCGACCTGGAGGATGCCCAAAAGCAAAAATGGGAAACCATTGCCACCGGGCTGCCGCAGATCAGCGGCCTGGTTACCTATCAGGACCAGCTGAAGCAGCCCCTGTTCCTGCTGCCCGGGGAACTTTCCGGCGGGGATCCCGGCACCTTTACCCCGGTTACCTTTGGCCCGCCCCAGACTACGGCGGCCACGGCCACCCTGCGCCAGAAAATCTTTGACGGCTCCTACATTGTAGGGGTACAGGCTACCCAAACCTTCCTGAAATACAGCCAAAACACCAAGGAGAAAACGGACCAGCAGGTGCGCCAATCCGTGGTAGAGGCCTACGGGAATGCCCTGCTGGCCCGCGAAAGCGTGGCCATTTTGGAGAAAAACATCGAAACGGTGGCCACCAACCTCTTCGAAACCCGGAAACTCTTCGAGAACGGCCTGGCCGAAGAGGAGCAGGTGGAACAGCTGCAGATCACCCACTCCGGCCTGGAAAACCAACTCAAAAACAACCAACGCCTGGCCGAAATCACCTTACAGATGCTAAATGTGTTGATGGGGCTCCCGCTGCAGCACCCCACCGAACTCACCCAGGACCTGGACGACCTGGCCCAACAGGAAACCCAGCTGGCCCTGCTGGAATCTCCTTTTCAACTGGAAAACAATGTGGATTTCAAACTGGTCCAAAACCTGAACCAACAACGGGAACTGGAATTAAAACTGGCCAAAAGCCGGGCCCTTCCCACCCTGAATGCTTTTATCAATTACGGCAAAACGGCCACCAGCAGCCCCTTTCAATTTTTCGATAGCGAGACCTTCTCCTACGAAACTTCCGTCCTGGGCTTTGACCTGAACATCCCCATATTCAGTTCGCTGGGCCGCAGTGCCAGTACCCAAAGGGCCCGCATCGCCCTGGACAAGGCCAAATCCCAGCTCAGGGAAACCGAGAAGCAACTGCAACTGCAACTCGAAAAAGCCCGGACGGACTACCGCCTGGCCATCGAAACCTACCAAACCAGCAAAGCGAACCTGGGGCTGGCCGAGCGCATTGAAAACAAAAACCAGATCAAATACGGGGAAGGCCTGGCCTCCAGCTTTGAATTGCGGCAGGCACAAACCCAGTTATACGCCGCCCAGCAGGAATACCTGCAGGCCATGGTAAACGTGATCAACCGCAAAACGGCCCTGGAGAATATCCTGAACCCGGAATAAGACCATGCAACCCATCCAAAGCCCTTTTACTGAAAACCATCATTCCATCATGAAACGAACTGCAATTTTAATTTCCCTTTCCCTGTCCATCCTGCTGGCTTCCTGCGGGGGCCAGGGGGAGCAATCCCTGGATACCCTGCTGGCCAGCGGAAACCTGGACGCCATCAAGGCCCGGAAAAAAGAACTGGTAGCCCAGCAGAACAGCCTTTCCGAAACCATTGCCCAACTGGATTCCGCAATTGAAGCCCGGGGGGAGAAATCCAATGTACCCCTGGTGAGTACGCATCAGGTGAGCCCGTCGGTCTTCCGGCACTTCCTGGACCTGCAGGGCGACGTACAGACCCGCCAGAACGTCCTGCTCTATCCGGAAATGCCCGGTACCCTGGAGCGGGTGCTGGTCAAGGAGGGGGACCGCGTACGCAAAGGACAGGTCCTGGCCCGCATTGACGATGGGGGCCTGAGCAGCCAGTTGGAGCAATTGCGCACCCAGGCAGCCCTGGCCAAGACCACTTTTGAGCGACAGCAAAGACTCTGGGAGCAGCAAATCGGGTCCGAGATTCAGTACCTGCAGGCCAAAACCCAATACGAAGCCGGGGTAAGCGCCGTGCGCCAGGCAGAGGCCCAGCTGGCCAAGGCGAGCATCCGCGCCACCTTTAACGGCATAGTGGACGAAGTCCTGCTGGAAGAAGGCAGCACGGTAAACCCTGCAGCGGGCATGGCCGTTTTCCGCCTGGTTAACCTGTCGGACATGTACGTGGAGGTAGACGTTCCGGAACGCTTCCTCTCCAGCGTACAGGTAGGTAAGGATGTACAGATCTACCTCCCTGTACTGGGCGACACCATCCGGACCCAAATTCGGCAAACCGGTAACTTCATCAACCCCGCCAACCGCTCTTTCCGTGCAGAAATCCCCGTACCCAACCCCGATGGGCGGGTTAAGCCCAACCTGACCGCCAAAGTTCGCATTAACGACTATACCAAAGAAGGTGCCCTGGTAATCCCCCCGTCGGTAATTTCTGAAAATGCCGAAGGGGAACAATATGTATACCTGGCCACCGGGGCCGCGGAAGGCGGCCTGGCAACCGCCGTGAAGCGGGTGGTGGAAACCGGCCTGGTTCAGGGGAACCAGGTGGAGGTTTTGAACGGGATCGACGCCGGCGAAGTGTTAATTATTGAAGGGGCACGTCGCGTGCGCGACGGGCAGCAAATCCAAATCCTGCAGTAGGTATGAGCAAGCAGCAACGCAACGCGAGCAAGGAATTCCGGCCCTCTTCCTGGGCCATTGACAACCCTTCGGTAATCTATGTGATGATAGCCATCTTCTTTGTGGTGGGGATCAGCTCGTACTTCGGGATGCCCAGGGAAGATTTTCCCGAGGTTCAGGAAACCAAGATCTATGTAAGTACCCCATACCCCGGAAACACCGCCGAGGACATCGAGCGCCTGATCACGGACCCCCTGGAGGACCGACTGAAAAACGTGAGTAACATCGTTGACCTGACCTCGACTTCCCAGGAAGACTATTCCATGATTGTAGTGGAGTTTGACGAGAACATTAGCGTGCAGGATGCCAAGCTGAAGGTGCAGGACGAGGTGGATGCCGAAAAAGCCAGCGAGGACTGGCCCATCTTCAATGGGGCCAAGGTAGAGCCCAATGTCTTTGACCTGGTACTCTCCGAGTCCTTCCCTATCATGAATGTGAACCTGACCGGGGATTATCCGGTGGACCAGCTTAAGGCTTTTGGCGAAATGCTGGAAGACGAGATTGAAGACCTGGACGAAATTAAGGAGGTGGACATCCGGGGGGCGCAGGACAAGGAGGTGGAAGTAGCCGTGGACATCTACAAAATGATGGCCGCCAAGGTGAACTTCGACGACGTGCTGGGGGCCATTGCCAACGGCAACATGACCATGTCTGCCGGGAACCTGAAATCCGGGGGGCAGCGGCGCACCGTGCGTATCCTGGGCGAAATCGAAAACCCGGCCCAGCTGGACGATTTTGTGGTGAAGTCGGAAAATGGGAATGCCGTTTACCTGAAAGACATCGCCCAGGTGCACTTCCGCGAAGAGGACAAAACCACCTTCGCCCGAGAAAAAGGGGAGAGCGTGGTGATGCTGGACATCAAGAAACGCTCCGGAAAAAACGCCATAACTGCGGCCGACAAGATCCGGGAGATCGTTGCAAATGCCAAGGACACTTATCTGCCGCCGGACCTGAACGTAACTATTGCGAATGACTCTTCCAGCCGGACCCTGAACCAGGTAGACGACCTGGTGAACAACATCATCTTCGGGATCCTGCTGGTGGTTACCGTACTCATGTTTTTCCTCGGGTTCCGCAATGCCCTGTTTGTGGGCTTTGCGATCCCCATGTCCATGTTTATGTCCTTTATGATCCTCTCGGCCCTGGGGTATACCCTGAACACCATGATCCTCTTTGGCCTGGTGATGGGCCTGGGGATGCTGGTAGACAACGGGGTGGTGGTGGTAGAAAACGTGTACCGCCTGATGGATGAGGAAGGTATGTCTCGCATTGAAGCCGCCAAAAAAGGGATAGGCGAAATTGCTATCCCTATTATCATTTCCACAGCCACCACCGTGGCCGCCTTTGTGCCCCTGGGGATGTGGCCGGGCATTATGGGGGATTTTATGAAGTTCTTCCCCATTACCCTTTCCGTGGTCCTGGGCTCGTCCCTCTTTGTCGCCATCTTTATGAACTCCATGCTGGTATCCAGCTTTATGGAAACCGGGCAGAAGGAACTCAGCCGCAAACAGCTGGTGCGGGTAACCCTGATCCTGGTGCCCCTTGGCATGCTGATCTTTGTGCTTGCAGGCCCCATCCGCGGGCTGGGCAGCCTTTTGGTGGTAACCGCCGGTATGTTCTGGCTGTACAAATACGCCATCAAGAAATCCGCCAACCGCTTCCAGGATAAAACCCTGAAGAAGCTGGAGAATTTTTACGAAAACCAGCTCCAAAGGGCCCTGCGCGGAAAAAATGTTTACTGGTATTCCGGAGCCATGTTCCTGCTGTTGCTGCTGGCCTTTATCGGCTTTGGCCTTTCCCTTGGCAGCCAGCGCACCAAGGTGGAATTCTTCCCGGACAATACCCCTAACGAGATTTACGTCTATATCGAATACCCGCAGGGGACCGCTATTGAAAAGACCAACGCCCTTACCAAGGAAATCGAGAAGCGGGTTTACGCCATTACAGACGGGGATGAATACATGAAAGGCGAGGTAAACCTGCTGGTGGAGTCCACGGTTTCACAGGTGGGCCGCGGGGCCGAAAACCCTTTTACGGATGGGGGCTCTGCCGCCGAAATGCCCAACCGCGGGAAGATCACCCTCTCCATGCGGGAGTTCAAATACCGCAACGGTAAGGATACGGAGGTGCTTCGCGGAAAAATCTCCGAAGCCCTGGCCGGGATTTACCCCGGGGTGGAAATCTCCGTCGAAAAAGATCCGGTAGGCCCGCCGGCCGGATACCCCATCAATATAGAACTGGAAGGGCAGAATTACGACACCCTGATCCAGGTAGCCGAGCGGATGCGCACCTTTATCAATGCCCAGGGGATTGAGGGCATTGAGGAACTCAAAATAGATGTCAATAAAAGCAAGCCCTCCATGGAGGTGGTGGTAGACCGGGAGAAAGCCGGAGAACTGGGTGTTTCCGTGGGGCAGGTAGGTATGCAGCTGCGCCGCTCCCTCTTCGGGGACAAGGCCGGCATCTATAAAGAGGACGGGGAAGACTACGACATCAACGTCCGGTTTAACGAAGACCTGCGCTATAATACCAGCGCCCTGTTTAACCAGAATATTATCTTCCGGGATCCCTCCAACGGGCAGATCAAGGAAATCCCGGTTTCGGCCGTGGCCCGGCAACGCAACACCTCCGGCTTTAGCGCGGTGAAACACCAGGACGCCAAACGGGTGGTGACCGTGTACTCCGGGCTAAAGCCCGGCTTTACCGACGCGGGGGCCATTGTGGCCGAGATCCAGGATGCCATGAAGGATTTTTATGGGATGCCTGCCGGGGTAAAGGTGGACTACACCGGGCAGATCGAGGAGCAGAACAAGCAGATGCAGTTCCTGGTGGGCGCCTTCTTCAGCGGCCTGGGACTGATCATGTTACTGCTGGTCTTCCAGTTTGGAGGCATCTCCAAACCCACCATTATCATGACGGCGATCTTCCTGAGTTTTATCGGGGTCTTTGGCGGGCTGATTATCACCGGCTGGTCCTTTGTGATTATGATGACCATGATGGGGATTATTTCCCTGGCAGGGATTGTGGTGAACAACGGGGTGGTGCTGCTGGATTACACCCAGATCCTGATAGACCGCCGCAAGGTGGCCCTGGGCCTTGGCGACCGCGACCTGCTGCCACTCCCTGAAGTAACCGAAGCCATTGTAAAAGGCGGGCGGGCCAGGCTGCGGCCGGTACTGCTCACCGCCATTACCACGGTCTTGGGGCTGATCCCGCTGGCCATAGGCCTGAACATCGATTTCTTTGGCCTCTTTGCCCGCTTTAACCCGGATATTTACATGGGGGGGGATAACGTGGTCTTCTGGGGGCCACTGGCCTGGACGGTAATTTTCGGGCTGATTGTGGCCACCTTCCTGACCCTGATCATCGTGCCGGTACTCTTTAACATTACCTACCGCATTAAGCTGGGGCTGCGCAAGCGCCGGGGGCAAACGGCAGGAGAGGAACGGAGCCTTGGGCAGGCCGCCTGAGGCACAAGTCCGTTACCGGATATCATAGCGGCGGGAAGTTTAGAAAACCCTTGTAAGCTTCCCGCTTTCTAATGTACCTTTGCAGGCATAAAACGCTAACAGCATGTACCGATCGCATACCTGTGGGGAATTGAACGAATCGCATATCGGCCAGCAGGTCCGCCTGGCGGGCTGGGTCCAGAAAGTGCGGGACAAAGGATTTGTGGTATGGATCGATTTGCGCGACCGCTACGGGATTACCCAGCTGGTATTTGACCAGGAGCGCAGCGCCCAAGGCCTGCTAGAACAGGCCCGCAACGCCGGGCGAGAATTTGTGCTGCAGGTAGAAGGGGAAGTGATTGAACGGGCTTCGAAGAACCCCAAAATGCCCACCGGCGCCATTGAGGTACTGGTACGGGAATTCCGGGTCCTGAACCCTGCCCAGACTCCGCCTTTCACCATAGAGGACGATACAGACGGAGGGGAAGAACTCCGCATGAAATACCGCTACCTGGACATTCGCCGCAACCCGGTAAAAGAGAAGCTTATTTTCCGTTCCCGCGTGGCCATGGAGGTGCGCAATTACCTGTCCGGACAGGGTTTTATTGAAGTGGAAACCCCTTACCTGATCAAATCCACCCCGGAAGGCGCCCGGGATTTTGTGGTCCCCAGCCGTTTGCACGAAGGGCAATTCTACGCCCTGCCCCAATCCCCCCAGACCTTTAAGCAGTTGCTCATGGTTGGGGGCATGGACAAATACTTCCAGATCGTAAAATGCTTCCGGGACGAGGACCTTCGGGCAGACCGGCAGCCGGAATTCACCCAGATCGATTGCGAGATGGCCTTTGTGGAACAGGAAGACATCCTCTCCACCTTTGAAGGCCTGACCCGCCACCTGATCCAGGCCATCCACGGGGTAGACACCGGAAATTTTCCCCGCATGACTTACGACGATGCCATTCGCCGCTATGGGTCGGACAAGCCGGATATCCGTTTCGGAATGGAATTCGGGGAGCTCAATGCCGTGGCCCAGCACCGGGATTTTAACGTCTTCAACCAGGCCGAACTGGTGGTGGCGATTGCCGTTCCGGGTGCTGCAGCCTACACCCGTAAAGAGATCGATGCCCTGGTAGAGTGGGTGAAACGCCCCCAGGTGGGCGCCATGGGCATGGTATATGTAAAGTGCCTGGAAGACGGCAGCTACAAGTCTTCCGTAGACAAATTCTACACCCAGGAAGACCTGCAGCAATGGGCCGAAGCCACAGGTGCGCAACCGGGCGACCTTATCTGCGTCCTTTCCGGGGATGCGGGCCCCACCCGCACGCGCCTGAGTATGCTGCGTATGGAGATGGCCCACCGCCTGGGCCTGCGGAACCCGAAAGAATTCGCACCCCTATGGGTAGTGGATTTCCCCTTACTGGAATTCGACGAAGAAAGCGGCCGCTACCACGCCATGCACCACCCCTTTACGGCCCCCAAACCCGGGCAATTGCACCTGCTGGATACCGACCCGGCAGCCGTGCGCGCCAACGCCTACGACCTGGTTTTGAACGGGAATGAAATCGGCGGGGGATCCATCCGGATCCACGACAAGGAAACCCAGGCCGTAATGTTCAAACACCTGGGCTTCACGGCAGAACAGGCGCGGGCCCAATTTGGCTTCCTGATGGACGCCTTCCAGTTTGGCGCCCCGCCCCACGGGGGGATTGCCTTTGGCCTGGACCGGCTGGTGGCTATCCTGGGCGGGCAGGAATCCATCCGGGATTACATCGCCTTCCCGAAAAACAACAGCGGCAGGGATGTGATGATAGATGCCCCTTCGCCCATAGACGGGGAACAACTGGAGGAGCTCCATTTGGAGATCCGCCCCGGGCAGGCGTAACAGCCCCCCTGCAGGCCGGGCAATTTTTGTATTTTTAAGCGAATCCGAGCCAAAATGGGAAACCAACCCAACAACCTGCTTACCCGGTTCCTGAAATGGCGGTATAAGCACATTTCCCACAAGACCTTCACCCACCTGGTGAGTGTGGCCCTGGGTTTTTTGGCGGGCCTGGTTTCGGTTACCCTGAAGAACAGCACCTACCTGATTGAGTCTACCCTGGAACACGGGGTGCTCTTCCTGAGCACAGAGCTGTATTTCATCCTGCCCATTGTAGGCCTTACCCTGGTATTCCTCTATGTAAAATACATCCATAAGGAACGGCTGGAACACGCCGTGTCTTCCATTCTGTACGCCCTTTCCCGGAAAAAAGGCATTATCACCGCCAAGAAAATCCTCACCCCGCTGATCACGGCCCCTTTAACGGTAGGTTTCGGGGGATCCGTAGGATTGCTGGGGCCTGCAGTCGCTTCGGGGGCCGCCCTGAGTTCCAACGTCTCCCGCCTGCTGCACATCAGTTCCAAAGAACGCTCCCTGCTCATAGCCTGCGCCTCGGCCGGCGCGATTGCCTCGGTCTTCCAGGCCCCCATTGCCGCCATCATCTTTGCGGTGGAAGTCTTTAGCCTGGACCTCACCATGATTTCCATGCTGCCGCTCTTGCTGGCTTCCATTTCCGGGGTGCTTACCTCCTATTTTTTCCTGGGGGATGAATCCCTGTTCACCTTCGACCTGCAGGACAGCTTTGAGGTGCGGGACAGCTTCTATTACATCCTGCTGGGTATGGGTACGGCCATGGCCTCCATATATTTCTCCAAGATCTACTTCACCATCATGCGGTGGTTTAAACCCCTGCGCAGCCCCAAATACAGGCTGCTGGTAGGTGGGCTGGCCATCGGGGTGATGCTCTATTTTATCCCCCCGCTCTACGGGGAAGGCTTTGGATTTATCAACAACCTGCTGGACGGCAACCACCTGAAAGCCCTGGGGGTGACCCCTTTTGACGCCTATACCGGCAATATATGGGTGGTGATCGGGTTGCTCTTCGGGATTACCCTCTTTAAAGCAGTGGCCATGACCACCACTTTTGCGGCCGGGGGTGCCGGGGGGATATTTATCCCCACCATGGTGATGGGCAGCGCCCTGGGGAATGTGATGGCCAAGGTCCTCAACAACCTGGGGCTGGGCATTTCGGTGAGCGAATCCAACTTTACTCTGGTGGGGATGGCCGGGCTTATTGCCGGAGTGATACATGCCCCCCTCACAGCCATCTTCCTGATTGCGGAAATTACGGGCGGTTACGACCTGTTTGTACCCCTGATGATCACGGCGGCCATGTCCTACCTCATTACCCGCAGCACCATGGAGCACACCATCTATACCAAGGAACTGGCCCGTATCGGGGCCCTGCTTACCCACAACAAAGACCAGACGGTGCTCACCCTTATGGAATTAGACGAAGTAATCGAAACCGAATTCAAAACCGTGCACAAGGATATGACCCTGGGCCAGATGCTGCACCAGTCCGTGGCCAAATCGCCCCGGAATATCTTTCCCGTGGTAGACGGGGAAGGAAAGCTGCAGGGTATTGTGCTGTTGGACGACATCCGCGAGTTTATGTTCGACACGGAACTCTACGACAAACTGCAGGTCTCCACCTTTATGCAAAACCCCCCGGAACAGATTTTCTACGAACAGGATAATATGAAAAAGGTAATGCGGAAATTCCAGGACAGCGGTGCCTGGAACCTGCCAGTGATCCGGGAAGGGAAATACATCGGCTTTGTTTCCAAATCCAAGCTCCTAACCGCCTACCGCAGGAAGTTGATTACCTTTACCCCCTGAAGATGAAAAAGCCATCCCGCTATATCGTAGCCGCCATAGTCCTGGCCTCCCTGGGAGCCATCGCCTATGGATTTTCCCTGATGGACACGCGGGAGACCCTGGCTAACCAATATATCGGTTTTGGGGTAGTTGGGCTGTTTTTACTGGCCATGCCGCTGTTTCTGATTACCGAAAGCCGGGGCAAGCAGTTAAAGGATTATATGCTTACGGATGAGAACATTCGAAAAATGCGGGAGCGAAAGGAAAATACCCCTGAAAATCAATAATTTCTGAAATTTATTTCTGCTTTTCAAAGGACGATTCCATTTTTGCCCTAACTTCGCAGCATAATTGCTTATTTATTTTTTTAATGACTGGTACTGTTAAATTTTTCAACGAATCCAAAGGTTACGGCTTCATCACTAACGACGCCACCGGAAAGGACACCTTTGTACACGCAACCGCCCTGGGTGGTCTGCAACTGAACCAAGGAGACAAAGTAGAATACGAAGAGACCGAAGGTCGCAAAGGCATGGTTGCCGCCAACGTGCAGGTAATCGGATAACGATATTTTATTTTGAGCGTTTGAAACGCCGCCCCTCCCGGGCGGCGTTTTTTTTAGTTGAGGTTTCGCTTTTCAATAAAAAAGCGCTTAAGTAAATCGGAGGCCTCAGGCTCCATTACCCCGCCCGAAATCTGGGTTTTGGGGTGGAGCTTTCCGCCAAAGGCGGTAAAGCCGCGCTGGGGATCGTATGCCCCGAAGACCACCCGGGCCACCTGGCTCCAGTACAGGGCCCCGGCACACATCTGGCAGGGCTCCAGGGTTACATAAAGGGTGCACTGGGAAAGGTATTTGCCTCCCAGGAAATTGGAGGCGGCGGTAATGGCCTGCATCTCTGCGTGGGCAGTCACGTCCCGGAGTTGTTCAGTGAGGTTGTGGGCCCGGGCTATGATCCGGTCCTGCACAGCCACCACGGCCCCCACGGGTACTTCCCCTTTTTCGAAGGCCAATTCGGCTTCCTGCAGGGCCTTCTGCATAAAAAAGCGATCGTCCAGTACAAATTCCATGGGGTTAAAAATACAACATCCGGCATATACCAGAGCCGTCCCGGCATCGGCCAATTTACACTACCTTTACCGGGCCTATGGAGCTGTTGCCGCATATCGATACCCCGGCCGATCTCAGGAAACTGCCCGAAAGCGACCTGCCGCGCCTGGCCGAAGAGTTGCGGGCGTTCATCATAGATGTCCTTTCGGTAAAAGCGGGCCACCTGGGCGCGAGCCTGGGCGTGGTAGAGCTTACCCTGGCCCTGCATTACTGCTATAATACCCCTGAAGACCGCCTGATCTGGGATGTAGGCCACCAGGCCTACGGGCATAAAATCCTGACGGGACGGCGGGATGCCTTTCACACCCAGCGCCAATGGGGCGGGCTCTCCGGTTTCCCGAAACGGGAAGAAAGCCCGTACGATGCCTTTGGCACCGGGCATTCCTCCACCTCCCTTTCCGCCTTGCTTGGGATGGCCCTGGCAGGCCGCTTGCAGGGGGAAGCCCGAAAACACATTGCCGTAATCGGAGATGCCTCCATTGCCAGCGGGATGGCCTTTGAAGCCCTGAACCATGCCGGGGAAGCGGGGGCAGACCTGCTGGTGGTGCTTAACGACAACGGGATCGGGATAGACCCGAGTACAGGTGCGCTAAAGGCCTTCCTGGCCCGGGCCCGTTCCGGCAACCGCACCCAGGGCAACCTGTTTAGGGACCTCAACTTTGCCTACCACGGCCCGGTGGATGGCCATGACCTGCCGGCCCTGCTGGAGGCCCTGGGACGCATGCAGGCCCTGGACGGGCCCAAACTCTTGCATGTGGTCACCACCAAAGGCAAAGGCCTGAAGCGGGCGGAGGAAGACCAGGTCATTTACCATGCGCCCGGGCCTTTTGACAAACGTACCGGAGACCTGATCCGGTCCCGGAAAAACCCCGGGCAGGGCCCGAAATACCAGGATGTCTTTGGGCATACCCTGGTAGAATTGGCCCGGCAAAACCCCAGGCTGGTAGGGATTACCCCGGCCATGCCTACGGGGAGTTCCCTGAAGTATATGATGGAGGCGTTCCCTGAGCGTGCCTTTGATGTAGGCATTGCCGAACAGCATGCAGTTACCCTGGCCGCCGGGATGGCGGCCGAAGGCATGGTGCCCTTTTGCGCCATATATTCTACCTTCCTGCAGCGCGGTTACGACCAGCTGATCCACGATGTGGCCTTGCAGGGTTTACCAGTGGTGTTCTGTGTGGACCGGGCCGGGCTGGTTGGCCAGGACGGCCCCACCCACCACGGGATTTTCGACATCGCCTTTTTACGCTGCATCCCCAACCTGATCCTGATGTCGCCCATGAGCAACCGGGAGCTGCGGCATATGCTATACACCGCCCAACTCGAGCTTCCCGGGCCAGTGGTCATCCGGTATCCCAGGGGGTACAGCCAGAATGCGGATTGGGAAGTGCCCTTTGAAAAGATCCTGATCGGAAAGGCACGAAATTTGCAGCAGGGGGATACCGTAGCCGTTTTGAGCCTGGGGCCCCTGGGGCAGCGGATAGCCGACCTGTTACCCGAAACCCGGCGCCCCGAAGCCTTCGGGCACTTCGACATGCGCTTTGTGAAGCCCCTGGACCGGGAGGCACTGCAGGAAATCTGCGTAGGCTACCGGGTGGTGGTAACTGTGGAAGATGGTTGCCGCACGGGCGGCTTTGGCAGCGCGGTCCTGGAGGCCCTGAGCGATATGGGGTACACGGGAAAGGTGGTCCGCCTGGGCGTGGAAGACCAGTTCCCTCCACACGGCACTGTAGACGAACTCTACCAGCAACAGGGGCTGGACAACCCGTCCCTGCTGCGCATCCTAAACCAATTGACCGATGACGAAACTTAAGCGATCGTTATGGCCCCTTTTTGTGTTTGCCCTTGGCCTTGCTACCCCGGCCCTGGGGCAGGACAGCATTCCCACTACGGAAGCGGACAGTATCCCGATGGCCACCGTAGTGATCCGGGACATCCAATACCCCATCCGGATTGTGCCCCGGGGGGTAACCCTAAGGGTCCCGAGGATCTCCTTTAATGCTACCAAACCCCTGACCAAACCTTTTAAACGCTTTAAAATTCCCTCCTTCTGGGACCGGACCAACGAGCTGGACCTGCAGTTTAGCGAAGTGGCCTTTGTAAACTGGAATGCCGGGGGGGATAATGCCATTTCGGCCAACGGCCGGGTGTACTTTGGCCGGAATTATAAATTCGGGAATTTCCAGTGGGACAACGACCTGGAACTCCGCTTTGGATGGAATGCCCAGGAAGGCCGGAAATGGCGTAAAACAGACGACGCCATCCGGCTGAGCAGCACCATCGGATACCGGCGCGACACCCTAAGCCATTGGTTTTATTCGGTGAAGCTGAACTTCAACACCCAGTTTGCGGACGGGTTTAAATACCCGGATCGCAGCCAGCCCATTTCCCGGTTTATGGCCCCTGGTTATATGTTCTTTGGGGCAGGTACCTCCTATATCATAGAGGAAAAGAAGTTTAACCTCTACCTGTCCCCCATCACGTTCAAAGGTACCTTTGTGACCGACCAGGCCCTGGCAGACCGGGGGGCGTTCGGGGTGGAAAAAGCCGTGCTGGATGCCAATGGCAATGTGCTGGAACCCGGGAAAAACCTCTTTGCGGAAATGGGGTTTCTGCTTACCCACAAATGGGAACACCCCCTGGCGCGCAACATTACCATGAACCATAACCTGACACTGTTTTCGGACTACCTGCGCGTGATCTGGCATGTGGATGTGGACTGGCAGATGAAATTCAACTTTAAGGTGAATGAATATGTGAGTGCCAACCTCCTCGCCCACCTGATTTACGACAACGACATCCTGTTTGACCGGGTAGTGGACCCGGACGGGACAGTGATCAATCCCGGTTCTCCCAAAACCCAGTTCAGGCAACAGCTGGGGATAGGAATAAACTATAAGTTTTAGGTTTTTTCCTTTTTCTTAGGTGGTGAAATTCGATGCGACGCGGCGCAGCCGCGTCGCTTTTCTCCTCTTTCTTTTGCGGGTCAAATGCTTTGCCTTCGCTTCGGAATGGTTTTGCTCCGCGACTGCGTCGCGGTAGGATCATTCTTTTATGACCGGACATTATTAGCTCCGCGGCTGCGCCGCCTCGCTTTTACTCCTCTTTCTTTTGCTGGTCCAAATGCGAAGCATTCATGAACTCCGATAAAAGCAAATGAACTAGAGCGTGAATAAAAGAAAGAGGGAAAGAAAAGGACCTTTTTCGAAGAATTGGAGGCGATTTTTGCTTGCGCAAAACCACGGCTGGCGCTGGTCGCTCCATGCTTTCCATTTGCTTCGCAAATCGCAATTCCGCTAGCGCCACCGCTATCGCTGGCAATTCTTCGGGATCAGTCTAGTAAATGACTTTATTCCAGGCTCACCCCCCTTGCTCAGAGCTGTTTCCCCGTAATCTTATTGTGCATATGCACAGCAGAGCCATCGGAAAGGGAGGCCACAAAGGAGGCGGCAGTAAGCAGGCATTCATAAACCGTATGGCAGGGTTGGTCCACCAGAGCCGGGGGCAGCATCCGGAGCACCATCTGGTCGTAGGCAGAGGCCTTGTCCCTCAGGCGCCCGACCAGCGCCTGGGCCACCACCTCTAAGATGTCCGAGAGGATCCGGTACCCGGCTACTTCTTTTTCGATCACTTCCTGGGAACGGTAAATCCGCTCCACGCTTACATCCAGGATATCGCGTACCTGGGCCTGGAAGCGGCTCCGATCCAGCAGGGCAACCGGCATCTCGCCGGCCAGGATGGCTTCTTCCTCTTCCATGAATACCCGTACGGCATCCTGTACCAGGGTCCCGATGGCAATGGCCCGCAAATATCCCAGGCGGTCGCTCATGCTTTTTATCCCCCTGTATTTTTTGGTATCGATCCGGTCCTGTACCAGTTTGATGAGGAACTCCAGGGCGTAGTCTTCCGGGATCAGCCCCAGGTTAATACCGTCCTCAAAATCGATAATGGTATAACAGATATCGTCCGCAGCCTCCACCAGGTAGGTCAGGGGGTGGCGACAAAAGCCGGAACCCCCGGAGAGGCCAGCGGGCAGCAGGCCCAGGTCCTCGGCTACTTCCGAAAAGGCGTCCTTGTCCGCCTGGAAGAAGCCGTATTTTTTAACGGCTATATGCCTGGAAGGTTTATGCGGCAGGGATTCCTTGGGATACTTCATAAAGGCCCCCAGGGTAGCATAGCTCAGGCGCAACCCGCCGGGCACCCCTTCCCGGGGTGCGGTCAGCAGCCGGAAACCGTGGGCATTCCCTTCAAAGCGCAACAGGTCTTCAAACTCCTTTTCCGTCACCTCGTCCCGGTAGGCCTGCCCCGCCCCATGGCTAAAAAAGGTGCCTATGGCCTTTTCCCCGCTATGCCCAAAAGGGGGGTTCCCGATATCATGCGCCAGGGCGGCGGCGGCTACAATGGCCCCGAAATCATTAAACCGGTACCCATGGGTTTGTTCCAGGTAGGGGTGTTTCTTAAGTACTGCCGCCCCGGCCAGCCGGCCCAGGCTGCGCCCAACTACGGATACTTCCAGGCTGTGGGTCAGGCGGGTATGGACAAAGTCGGTTTTGGAAAGGGGAATCACCTGGGTTTTATCCTGCAGGCTCCGGAAATAGGGAGAGAAGATAATCCGGTCGTAATCCACTTCAAACCCCAGGCGGGCTTCGTCCTGTTCCTCGCGTAACCTTTTATGCGTATCCCCTTGTCTTTTAAGGGATAACAGCTGTTCCCATTGCATCATATCCTGTAGAAAAACCGCAAGATACCACTTTTTTCAGGGCCTGTGGGCAGGGCATTTCCTACTCCTTAACATTGGCTTAATCTGTTAACCTTGGCCTAACAAAAACGCAATAAAGGTTTAATCCCAAGCTAACCCAGGACTTACACCCACTGGCGTTCTTTGCGGCAAAATTCAATTCTTAGCATTAGCAATGAAACAACTCATACTCGTTCTCGCATTATTCCTTGGCCTTGCAGCCAGTGCCCAGCAAACGGGCAGCGTGGTGGGCAAACTCATCGACCGGGAAATGAACGACGAACCCCTTCCTTTTGCCAACGTCCTGATCAAAGGCACCACCAAGGGGACTACTTCCGACTTTGACGGCTTATATGAAATAGGCGGGCTGGAGCCCGGCACCTATACCGTGGTGTTCAGCTTCCTGGGATACGAGACCGTGGAAATCCCGGATGTGGTGATTGAAGCCGGGAAAGTAACCGAACTGAACGTACCCATGGCGGCCAACGAAGGCGTGGCCCTGGACGAAGTAGTAGTAACCACCTCTGCCGCCCGGGATTCCGAGGTGGCCCTGCTGATCCAGCAGAAAAAAGCCCTGGTGATCCAGGAGGCCATCAGTGCAGAGGCCCTGGCCCTGAAGGGCATTGACGATGCCGCTGCTGCGGTATCCCAGATTGCCGGGATCTCCAAGCAACAGGGGTCTAACGACGTCTACGTACGCGGCCTGGGAGACCGCTACCAGAACACTACCATGAACGGGTTGTCCCTCCCCTCGAACGATGTCAATAAAAAGAACATCGACCTGAACCT
This sequence comes from Robiginitalea aestuariiviva, assembly GCF_029537735.1. Classification (GTDB taxonomy): domain Bacteria; phylum Bacteroidota; class Bacteroidia; order Flavobacteriales; family Flavobacteriaceae; genus Robiginitalea; species Robiginitalea aestuariiviva. The sequence continues at coordinate 721,183 of NZ_JARPUQ010000001.1, forward strand.
CTTTTCTTCCGGCATTATTGAAAATGTGGCCGTAAGCAAGGCCTATGCCGCAGCGTTCTACGCGGACTTCGCGGCCGGGAATGTAAATATCGACTCCCGGGAATACACCGGGGACGGCTTCTGGAAGGTATCCCTGGGCAGCGGGCTGAACACCAACGCCTCCGGCCTGAATTTTATGCGTTCCGAAGGGCCCAGCAATTACGGGTTCTACAACCGCTACGATAACGACCCCTTTGCCGTAGTCCTCTCCCACGGGGTGGACCCGCAAAATGCCTGGGACCCCATCAACCTGAACGGTTCCGCCGAACTGGGCGAATCCTGGCTGATCGGGGAAGAATCCCGCCTGAGCCTGTTTGCCTCGGCCAGCTTCGACAGCGGATACACCTATCGCGAAGGCCCGGCCCGGGACTTTACCAACGTATTGAAGGTAGATTTCCCGGAGGTGAACGAATACGAGTATGCCACCAACACCACGGCCATGGCCAACCTCACCTTCCGCATTAACCCCTATCACAAGCTCAGCTACAGCTCCCTGTTTATCAACAGTGCCGCAGATGCCGTGGGCTATTACGGGGTGAACGGACAGGGGACCAACCGGGATGCCATCCTGGATACGGACCAGGGCTTCTACGTAATGAACGTACAGTTTAACCAGGACATGATCTTCGTGAACCAGCTGAACGGCCAGCACAACTTCAACGAGGCCTGGACCTTCGACTGGGGCGTGGGCTTCAACAAGGTTCTTTCGGACGAACCGGACCGGAAGCGGATTACTCTGGAGAACTACCAGCTGGCGCTGGACAACGACCCGGCCACCAATCCGGTATTCTACACCAACATCCCCTTCGACAACCAGCGTTTCTTCCAGAGCATTGACGAAAGCGAACTAAACAGCTATATGAACCTGGGCTACAAGGCCTCCGAAAAACTGACCCTTGGGTTTGGGTACAACGGCCGCCGCAAGGAACGCCGGTTCAACAGCATCCGCTACGGGTATGAAATCCAGGACCGGGACGGCAGCCCCGTTACCGACGTGAACAACCTGAACAGCATCTTTGCGGTGGAGAATATCGACATCCCCGACGGCAGCGGCCTCTGGGACCTGCTGGTGCTGAACCCCATCAGCAACGAAATCGGGAACCGCAACCGCCCTGGGCTTCCCGAGAACACCTATAAAGGAAACCTGAACGTGCACGCCGGGTTTGTGACCGCCCAGTGGACCCCCAGCGAAAAGTGGCTGGTGGTACCGGGTATCCGCCTGGAATCCTATTCCCAGGAGGTGGTATACGACGTAATCAACATCCGCCCGGACGACCCCGGACAGCGGAGCGTATACGAAAACATTTTTGCCCCCTCCCTGAACGTACGGTTTGCGCTTAATGAGGATACCAACCTGCGCTTCGCCTTCAGTAAAACGGCTTCCTTCCCTGAATTCAAGGAAGTGGCGCCCTTTGTTTACGAATCCGTAACCCAGCGCGTAGGGGGGAACCCAGACCTACTGGGCGGGCTGGATGGCAATGCCGCTACCTATTCCGACGTCTACAACTTTGACCTGAAATACGAGTGGTTCTTTAACCGGGGGGAGCTGTTCTCCCTAACCGGCTTTGCCAAGACCATCATGGACCCGGTAAACCGGGTGGTGGCTGCAGATGCTACAGGAACCCAGCGCTATTTCCGCACCGGCGAAAAGGCCGAAGTGTATGGGGTAGAGCTGGAATTCCGCAAGAACCTGCTTACCGATGCGGACGATGCCCCCCTGCTCTCCATGGGCCTGAATGCCGCGTACACCCACACCCGGCAGGACCTTCGGGACATTCCCGCCGGGCAGGCCAATACCTTTGGCACCTCCTTTGACCGGGAATCCGATAAGCTGGAAGGCGCCTCCCCCTTTATCATCAACACCGACCTGAGCTACAGCCCGGTGTTCGGGGAATATAAGCCCAAAGCCACCCTGGCGTTCTCTTATTTTTCCGACCGCATCTTTTCCCTGGGGGCGGGAAGCCTGGGCAACATTGTAGAGCGGGCCGTGCCCACGCTGGATTTTGTATGGCAGAATGCCATAGGGGAACACCTGCAACTGAATTTCAATGCCAAAAACCTCCTGAATCCGGATGTATCCTTTGTTCGCGAAGGGACCGGAATCGGGGATGTAACCATACGCGAATATACTCTGGGGCTGAACCTGGGGATGTCCGTAACCTACAAATTTTAAACCCTTTAAACCGCATCTTATGAAAAAGTCCATCCTAATGCTCGGAATCGCAACCACCCTGTTGGTTGCCTGCGAGGCCGACGATACGGCAGAAATTATCATTAACGACAACAGCGTTACCAACAACAATTCCGGGGGTGACGGCTCCGGGAATGACGTGGTTAACCTCAGTGGGGTGTATACCCAGAACCTGGTACTGGACGCCAACACCGAATACGTGGTAACCGGGCCCGTTCTGATGGCCAGCGGCACCACCCTGACCATCCCGGCCGGGATGACCATCAAGGCGCAACCCGTAGGCGTGAACGCCTATATCGCCATCCAGCAGGGGGCCCAAATCAATGCCGTGGGTACGGCTTCCCAACCCATTGTCCTGACCTCCAATGCCGGCACTCCCGGCTCCGGGGACTGGGGCGGACTGGTGATGTGCGGGCGCGCACCCATCAACTCTACAGCAGACGGCTCCGAAGACACCGCTACCTCCGAAGTAGGCGGCCTGTCTTACGGCGGTAACAGCGACACCGATAATTCCGGGTTCCTGCAATACGTGCGGATTGAATACGCTGGCGGGGCCATTGACGGGAATGCGGAGCTGAACGGCCTCTCCCTGTACGCCGTAGGTAGCGGCACCACCATAGACCACATCCAGATCTACGAAGGCTCAGACGATGGAGTGGAATTCTTCGGGGGTACCGTTAACGTTAGCCAGATTGCCGTAGTGAACTGCGAGGACGATTCCATTGACTGGACCGAAGGCTTCAAAGGCAGCCTCACCGATGTATACGTACAACACGGTGCCAGCCATGACAAAGCTTTTGAGTGCGATGGCTACAACACCGACTTCAGCAACGAAGGCGGGTACTTCTCTGCCCCGAATGTGACCAATGTAACGGTGGTAGGCGCTAACGACGCCAGCGAGGCCATCCGCCTGCGGGCCGGCACCCAGGGAATCTTCACCAACATTGTGCTGAACGACTTTGACGAAGGTTTTGACCTGGACGGCGACACCGGTAGCAACCCCACCGGGCAAGGCGTACTGGACGACCTGCTGCAGGTCATTAACGTGACCTTCAACAACGTAACCACCAAGCTGAAAAACGACACCGGCTATACCTTTACCGAAGCGGATTTTATTTCCGGCGACGGCAACGGTACCGGCACGGATGTGTCTGCCTGGGGTTCCGGCTGGACCGTGGGAATCAACTAAATTTCGCGGAGGACAAAAAAGAAAGGGCCGTACTGTTTAGTACGGCCCTTTTTTATTTTAGGATGTTGAAGCTTAATCCTGTAAGGCCAGCCGGCTTGTGGATTTCCACTCCTGTACGGAGGCCACTGCATTAGACTGATAATCCACTTCGCGAAGCAGATCGTCTTCCCAGAAGAACCATTTTCCCTGGCGTTTTCCTTCCACATAAGTACCCATGGCCACCTTGCGGCCATCTTCTGCATAACTCACCCAATTGCCGTGTAACTTACCATCCAGGGTAAATGTGCCTTGCTGGCTCATTTTTCCGCTTTCGTAGTAGTACGTAGCTTCGATCAGGTTTTCATCTTCCAACAAACGCACCTGGCGTTCCTGTTGGGAAAGCACGGTGGCGGGCAGGGCGAACATCAGGGCAACAATCAAAAACTTCATCTCTTTCGCGTTTAAAACCTAAAGATAGGGGGTTTTAACCATTTTTCAACTTTTACGTAACATTAAATTTACATTAAAAACGCAACTATTTGATTATTAGTATTTGTCCTACCGGGTTTCACCTCAAAAGTTTATGTTTACTTAAACTTGGCGTTACGCACGGATTAACTTCGAATTTGTTATTTGTAGCGTGTTTAAACACAACCCGAGGATTCATCACAAGTTTAGTTTTGTCACTGTTTTTTGTATGAATACTCCTAACTGCCTCTGGCCAAGGCAGTTTTTTTTTGGGCATTCATGATGTTTTGGTAACTTTTTGTTAATATAGAAGTTGCTTTTTTGCGGTGACAAAACTAAACTGATCTTCTATCATGAATCGCCCTCTTGGGGTGGCGTTGTTTTTTTTACTTCTGGCCTCCCCCACCATCGCACAAGAATCGAATGCGCCTGCCTTCGGAAAAGGTTTGTTTAACCTGGTAGGTAAAGACAGCAGCTGGACCATGAAAATTGGTGCCCGCATGCAATTCCTGACCCTTAACGAGTGGACCGAAAACAACGGCAGCGGATTTGCCGACCCGTCCAGCAACTTCCTGATCCGCCGTTCCCGCCTGAAGTTTGACGGGTATGCCCTGGACCCTAAGTTTGAGTACAAAATCGAATTGGGTTTATCCAACCGGGATATGTCCGGCGCCTCTCCCTTTACCCGAAACAGCCCGCGATTTATTATGGACGCGGTAGTTAAATGGAATTTCCATGGCAATTTTGTGCTCTGGGCAGGCCAGACCAAACTACCTGGGAACATCGAGCGGGTAATTTCCTCCGGAAACCTGCAGCTGGTAGACCGCTCCCTGCTGAACAGCCGGTTTAATATAGACCGGGATATCGGATTCCAGCTTCGCCACCACCACTACCTGTCCGGAAAATTCTTAGTCCGGGAAATCGTAGCCTTCTCTCAAGGGGAGGGGCGGAATGTAACGGAAGGAAACCTGGGAGGCCATCAATATACGGCTCGCCTGGAAGTATTGCCTATGGGTGCTTTCACCAAGAAAGGAGAATATTCCGGAGCCGACCTGGACCGGGAAACCGAACCCAAGCTGTTCCTTGCAGCCACCTACGACTATAACGACGACGCCGTGCGGACCCGGAGCAACCTGGGCAGCTATATGTTTACCACCGACGGACTTTACGAAACGCCTATCCAAACGGTTTTTGTGGACGCCATGTTCAAATACCGGGGCTTTTCGGTTATGGGGGAATACGCATCCCGATCTGCAGACGACCCCCTTGCCCGCAATTCCGATGGCACCCTCACCGGGGACATTGTGGAAGTGGGAAAGGCCATAAACCTGCAAAGCGGTTATCTTTTTAAATCAAATTGGGAAGTAGCGGGTCGCTATACGCACCTGAACCTGGACGCTGTAACCGGCAGGGGGAACCAAACGCAATACACCTTAGGGCTTTCCAGATATATTGTTGGGCACAAGCTGAAAGTACAGACGGATTTTAGCTACCTTGACTTCGCCGGAAATGCGAATGAACTTATGTGGAGACTGCAGATGGATCTCCATTTTTAATGGTCTAAAAAATAACTATTTGGTAACACCTTCCAGCGGGAATGGAAGGATATTTGAAGCACAATTTAAGCCAGCAATATGGACAACATTTATCTCTTGATGATCATTGCCCTTGCAGCCCTCGCCATTGCGGATTTGGTGGTTGGGGTCAGCAATGATGCCGTAAACTTTCTGAATTCGGCCATCGGATCCAAAGCCATTTCCTTCCGCACCATCATGATTGTGGCGAGCCTTGGTATTGCCATGGGAGCTATTTTTTCCAGCGGGATGATGGAGGTTGCCCGGAAAGGGATTTTTAACCCCGGGGAATTCTATTTTAATGAAATCATGTTCATTTTTATGGCCGTGATGATCACGGACATCCTCCTTCTGGATTTCTTCAACACCCTGGGGATGCCGACTTCCACCACGGTTTCCATTGTGTTTGAACTGCTAGGGGCGGCAGTGGCCATGTCCATGATCAAAATTGCCGCGGATGGCGGTTCTTTTGGCGACGTGCTGAACTACATCAACACCACCAAAGCCACCGAAATTATTCTGGGTATCCTGTTATCCGTGGTGGTGTCATTCTCCATAGGGGCAATCGTCCAATGGATTTCCCGTTTGCTGCTCTCCTATAATTTTGAGAAGAAGGCACAGTGGGTGGCTGCACTGTTTGGCGGGGTTGCCCTTAGTGCGATTACCTACTTCATTTTCATGAAAGGGATCAAGGGGACTCCCTATGCCGGGCAGACCTTCGATATCATTGGCGGGATGACCATTTCGAAATTCCTGGAGGACCAGGTGTTTCTCATTATCCTGGTGAGCGTGGTCTTCTGGTCTGCGCTTTCCTACCTGCTTACCGCACTGGCCAAGGTAAATATCTATAAGCTGATCATTGCCGTGGGCACCTTTGCCCTGGCCCTGGCCTTTGCAGGAAACGACCTGGTCAACTTTATCGGGGTGCCGATTGCTGCTTACCAGTCATACGAAGCCTGGGTGGCTTCCGGTGTGGACGCCTCTGCTTTTAGCATGAATGTGCTTGCCACCAAAGTTCCCACCCCTACTGTTTTCCTTTTCATTTCCGGTTTGGTGATGGTCGTTACCTTATGGCTTTCAAAGAAGGCGCGTTATGTGGCTGACACCGAAATCAACCTGGCGCGCGAGGGCGAAGCCCGGGAACGGTTCGAACCCAACTACGTTTCCCGCATACTGGTGCGTTTCTCCATGATGGCGAATACCTACACGCGCACGGTGATTCCCGCCAGTGTACAGGCCAAAATCGAAAAGCGCTTTGAAAAACCCGTAATCAAACTCCACAAAGGAAAGGTACATGAACTGCCGGCCTTTGATATGGTTCGGGCCGCGGTAAACCTTATGGTTGCCGGGATCCTGATCTCCATTGCCACCTCCTACAAACTCCCGCTTTCCACTACCTACGTAACCTTTATGGTGGCCATGGGTACCTCCCTGGCCGATAAGGCCTGGGGCAGTGAAAGTGCGGTCTATCGTGTGGCAGGGGTTCTCAATGTGATTGGCGGTTGGTTTATGACGGCGCTTATCGCTTTTGTAGCTGCCGGGCTTATCCTTACCGTGATCAGCTTTGGAAAAGGTACTGCGATTGGCATTCTGTTGTTTGCCGCCATCCTGCTGCTGGCGCGGAACTATATCTCCCATCGCAAGAAAAGCATTGAAATCAAATCCGGCGAGAGCCTGCAACGGGCAGAAAGCAGCCATCTTAAGGGGGTAATCCAGGAAAGCGCGCACAACATTTCCAATGTCCTGAAACGCAGCAACAAGATTTACACCAATTCCATCAACGGCCTGGCCAAACAGGATCTGGACCTGCTCAAGAAAAATAAGAAGCAAGGCGCCAAACTGCTGGCCGAAATTGATGAGCTGCGCAACAGTATTTTCTACTTTATCAAGAACCTGGATGAAGCCAGTGTGGGCGCCAGTAATTTCTATATCAATATCCTGGGGTACCTTCAGGATATGGCACAATCCCTGGAGTATATCGGCAAGGTGAGCCATTCTCACGTGAATAATAACCACAAAAAGCTGAAGTACAACCAGGTGAAGGAACTGAAGGAAATTGACGAGCGGCTGGAACAAATCCTCTTGCTGGCCGAAAATTCCTTCGACCATGCCAAATTTGAGCAAATTGCCTCCATCGTAGCTCAGAAGCAGGAGCTCTACGACCTGGTGACCCAGAAAATTGACAAACAGGTGGCACGCACCCGGACGGAAGAATCCAGTCCGAAAAACACCACCCTGTATTTCTCCCTCCTACTGGAAACCAAAGATTTTGTAACAGCAACCATGAACCTGCTGGAGCAATATCAGGAAGCCTATCAGGGGAATATCGGGCAGGAAGTTACCGAGAACTAATTCTACGGTTACCCCCCATAAAAAAAGAAACCCGCAGCATCGAGCTGCGGGTTTTTTTATTTGCTTCCTAGTAGGTGCTTACCTCGGATACAACACCTGGGCCACCCCGATCAGGTTCTGGATCATGTCGTTTACATTATCATCGTCATTCACCAGGGAAGACGCCATTTCCGGGGTAATTTTCCGGTTGCGGATCAGGGCATCGATCTTCAGGTTCCCCTGCTCGATATTGCGGCGGGCTTCTTCTGCCAGTCGCTCCAGGCGGGCGTCGTAGGTGGCATTGGTCTGGGAAGAATAATCGTAGATGCTGCGCAGCACCTTGACCACCTTCTTCCGGTATCCATCGTATTGGGCGGCCATTTCGGCCGGCTCGGCATTCAGGTACAGGGTCACATTGCGGTTGAGCTCCCCGGCATCCCGGATGACCTCCACCATGCGCCGGTTGGCGCGTACCAGGTCCATTATGCGGTGCAGTTGCCCCTTATTCAGGCTTAAGGATTCCTCCGCCCGTACGGCAAAGGCAATGATCTGGCTGTAGATGTGCTTCACCTTCCGGATGTATAGTTCCCGTACGTCCGTACCCAGGTCTTCCCGGGCCCGGCGCACCACTTTCTGGGGCTTGCGGTCTGAAAAGACCTCGGTGCGGTGCAGGTGCAGGGCATGGGTCACAATTTCAAAGAGGGCGTGCTCATAGAGGTATCTGGATTCCTCCTCCAGGGCAGCTATGGCGGTCTGGGGATACTTCAGGGCGCGGTCGTTCAGGAATTTGGGCACGTCGATTTCCTTTTCCTCCGGGGCCCGCTCCGGCACGAGTTTGCGCACCAGCCAGGCCAGGGGGTGCACCAGCCAAACCATGAGCAGGGTATTGCAGACATTGAAGCTGGTATGAAAAAGGGAGATCGCTACGGGAATGGCCCCGGCCTCCAGGTAAGGCGAACCGCTGCCCAGTTTTCCGCTTAACCAGGCCACTGCTTCCAGGAACGGATAGAACACCCCCAGCATCCATACTACCCCTAAGAGGTTAAATATCAGGTGCGCCCTTGCCGTCTGTCGCGCCTGGTAATTCCCCACCAGGGATGCCAGGTTGGCCGTGATGGTAGTTCCGATATTCTCGCCCAGCACCATGGCGGCAGCCAGCTCGTAGGGAATCCACCCCTGGGCCGTCATCACCAGGGTCAGGGCCATGGTGGCACTGGACGACTGCAGCACAATGGTCAGTAGGGTGCCTACCCCCAGGAAGAGGAGCACAGAGCCAAACCCCAGCTCCGTATACCGCTGTAAAAAGGCCAGCAACTCGGGCTGTTGCCCCAGGTCCGGCATGGCCAGTTTCAGGAATTCGAGCCCCAGGAACAACAATCCGAACCCGATCACAAAACTGCCTACCTGTTGCCATTTCCTGCGCTTGGCCAGGGTCAGGCCAAAACCGATCCCAATAACCGGGATGGCCAGGGCGCTCATGCTCACTTCAAAGCCCAACAGGGTAATGAGCCAGGCCGTAATGGTGGTCCCGATATTGGCCCCCATGATTACGCTGATGGCTTCGGTAAGGGATAAAAGGGAGGCATTGGCAAAGCTCACCACCATCAGGGTAGTGGCCGAGGAGGACTGGATCACAGCAGTAATGAGCAACCCTGTGCCGATGCCCTTCAGGCGGTTGGAGGTCATCCCGGCCAGGACCGAACGCATGGCGTTCCCGGCCAGGTGCTGCAGGGCATCGCTCATCACCTTCATCCCGAACAGGAAGAGGCCCAGCGCGCCCAGGAGTTGCATGATATCCGAAAATCCGAATTCCAAAAGCGTGGGGGCAAACGCCCCGGGTATTAGTTGTATCTTGCCTTGAAGATAACGAAAACCCAACGTCCCGTAACTATGAAAACAGCCCTTCGCCCCTGCCTGGTCCCCTGCTTGTTGTTACTGCTGGCCCCCGCGCTTTATGGCCAGACCCCCTCGGCTTCCGAAGTGTTGGGGCGCAGCATGGCCTACCACGACCCCCATGGGGTCTGGGGCAGCTATAAAGGCGAATTCGCCGTAGTGGCCCAGTATCCGGAGCGCAGCGAGCGCGTAAGCCGGATTTATATGGACCAGCCCGCCTCTGCCTTCGAAATCCACATGGAGCGGGACGGGGTGGAAAAAACCCTGGCCCTGACAGCAGGGGAATGCCGGCTCACCTATCAGGGGAAATCCGAATTTTCGGAGGAGGTGGCGGAAAAAGAGCGGCTAACCTGTGATCGTGCCCGGATGTGGCGGGATTACTACACCTACCTCTACGGCCTGCCAATGAAGCTCAAAGACCCGGGAACCCATCTGGACCCTGAGGTACAGCATAAAACCTTTAAGGGAAAGGCCTACCTGGCGCTTAAGGTCACCTACGATGCCGAAGTTGGCAAGGACACCTGGTACTTCTACCTGGACCCCGAAACCTATGCCATGGAGGTATATCAGTTTTTTCACGACGAGTCCAAAAACGACGGGGAATACATTCTTCTAGAGGGGGAAGTGACCCTTGGCGGGATGCGCCTGCCGGCTAAAAGGAGCTGGTACACCAATCAGGAAAACCGCTTCCTCGGGACGGACCTTCTGCGCCTTTAAACGAAAAAAGAAAGCCGACAGGCCGGGCGCGGGCCGGATTTTTGTACTTTGTACATATAAAGGGGAACACTTGTGGATACGGGAACGCTAAGCGAACTACTCCGGGCAGCGCAGCACCTGGATTTTGGCACCTTCTGGTTTTACCCCAACCTGGTTGTGGGGGAGGTCCGGGGAGGCATGCGTGTGAACGCCAATCACGCCCTGCACCTGATGACCATTGCCGCAGAATATTACCCCCCGGAAACCCCGGTTGTTTATCTGTCGGACCGCAAATATTCCTACTCTATTGATCCTACCCTGCACCTGGAAATCCAGGAATTCTTTCCGAACCTGATCGGGTACGGCGCAGTGGTCTACAACGACCTGAACGCCCGGGTAGCCCAACTGGAACAACGTTTCCTGCCCTGCCATACGGGGATTTTCAGGTCCATGGATGCTGCTACGGACTGGGCCAGGGACCTGCTACTGCGAAATGGGTCGGCAGGCAAAAAAAGTTAGCGGTAAAAATTCATCTCGTCCAGATACGTCCACACCCGTTCGGGCAGCAATGGCCGTATATTCTTGCCTGCTTTGTGTTCCCTTCGGATAAAGGTAGAGGAGATTTCCATGATGGGGGCATCTACCCTATGGATGCGGGGGTGCTCCTGAAACGCATCCGGTACCTCGGCTTCCGATATGCGGGGGTATACATACAGATGATGGTGCTCCAGAATGCTCTCGTAGCCCTTCCATTTGTGAAAATGCTTCAGGTTGTCTTCGCCCATAATCAGGGCAAACTCCCGGGAATCTCCATATTCCTCATACAAATGGGTTAGGGTGGCGATGGTATAATTGGGTTGGGGCAGGCCAAACTCAATGTCGCTGGCCCGGAGTTTGGGATAGGGAGACACGGCCTCGTATACCATCTGATACCGGTGGTGGTTATCCAGCAGGCTTTCCTTGGCCTTAAAGGGGCTTTTTGGGGTCACCACCATCCAAACCTCTTCCAGGTCCGAGAATTCCACCATATGGTTGGCAATGACCAGGTGCCCGATATGAATCGGGTTGAACGTCCCAAAAAACAGGCCGGTGCGTTTCATGCCAAAGGGTTAGGACTGTTCTGCTTCGGGCGCCGAAGGGGATACGTCTGCGTCCGACACATAAGCGGCCACCAGGTCGTAGGCTTCCTGCAGGGCCGTATCCAGGTCGTAGTTTTTGATGATCCGGTCAAACTGAGGGGCGGTGGCCAACTCTACCGAAGCCTTGGCAATGCGCATGTTGATTTTATCCTCGCTTTCCGTGCTGCGCTTTTTCAGCCTGATCTTAAGCTCGTCCACACTGGGGGGCTTCACGAACACGGCAAGGGTTTGCTCCGGAAATTTACGCTTGATGCGCAACCCGCCCGCCACGTCAATGTCGAAGATCACGTTCTTGCCCTCGGCCCAAAGACGCTCTACCTCGGTTTTCAGCGTGCCGTAAAAATTGTCCCGGTACACCTCTTCCCACTCCAGGAAATCCTCGTTTTTGATGTGTTGTTTAAACTCGGAGATAGTCATGAAGTAATAGTGTTCCCCGTGCTTCTCCCGGGGGCGGCGCGGGCGCGAAGTGGCCGAAACCGAAAAGGCCAGGTTTAGTTCGGGTTTCCCCAGCAGGTGCCGGACAATGGTAGTTTTCCCGCTGCCCGAAGGTGCCGAAAATACGATGAGTTTCCCTCCTGCCATGCTCAGAGTACGTTTAGGATTTGTTCCTTGATTTTTTCCAGGTCGTCCTTCATCTGCACCACTACCCGCTGCATATCCGCATCGTTGGCCTTGGAGCCCATGGTATTGATCTCACGCCCCATTTCCTGGCTGATAAACCCGAGTTTCTTACCATTGGATTCCGGCGCCTCCAGGGACTGCCGGAAGTGATCCAGGTGCTTGGTCAGGCGGACCTTTTCTTCGGTAATATCGTATTTCTCGAGGTAGTAGATGAGCTCCTGTTCAAAGCGGTTGGCATCTACCTGCTCCCGCAGGTCGGCTACGGCTTTCTCCAGGCGCTGGCGCACAGCGGCCAGGCGCTGCTGGTCCAGACGCTCTACCTCCTCCAGGGCCCGGGTGATCGCCCCCAGCCGTAGGTTAAATTCCTCCAGCAGGGACCTTCCCTCTTCTTCCCGGAAAGCCTGCAGGTGCTGCAGGGCCTCTTCCAGGGCCGCATCCACCGCCCGGAATTCCTCCGGGTCCAGCTCTTCCCGTTCGGTTTTGAGGGCCTCCGGCAGGCGCAGGGCCATTTCAAGAAGCTTTACTTCCTCTCCCGGCGCAATCCCGCGTAACTGTTCCATATACTTCCGGACCACTGCCTCATTGACTTCCGCAGTACTCTGGTCTCCGGTGAGCTCCACATACAGGCTGAAATCTACCTTCCCGCGCTGCAATACCCGGGAGATATGGTTGCGGAATTCCAGCTCCCGTTCCCGATAGGTTTGCGGGACCCGCGCATTGATGTCCAGGTTCTTGCTGTTAAGGGATTTTACCTCTACCGTAATTTTCTTTCCGGGCAGCTGTACCACATGCTTCCCGTATCCGGTCATGGATTGGATCATACCTGTTGGGATGGTTTGGTCAAAGGTACTAAAATTTAAGACGGGCCTCCCCTGAAAAGGGAAGGCCCGCCGGTGGTTTTGAGGAGATCTAATCCCGGATTACAATTCCCGGATCCAGATGTTCCGATAGCTTACCCGGCTATTGTCTCCGTGGTCCTGCAGGCGCAACGGCCCCTTGCCATGCGGGGGGTTTTTGGGCCATCCGATATATGGGGTGGTGCCCTTAATCTCCACATGGTCCTGTACCAGTACCCCGTTGTGGATCACGGTCATGGTCCCGGATTTGATCTTCTCCCCGGCCTCGTTAAACTCCGGCATGTGGTAGATGATGTCGTACGTATTCCAATCCCCCGTAGGCACTGAAGCCTTGGCCAGAGGAATGTGCTGCTTGTACAGGGAAGCCACCTGCCCGTTTACATAGGTGGGGTTGTCGTTGTTGTCCAGCACCTGTACCTCATAAAGGTCGTTCAGGAAAATCCCGCTGTTGGCCCGGCTCTGGTTTTCGCCCTGCACCTCGGCAGGGGAACGCCATTCGATGTGCAGCTGCACGTCCCCGAAATTCTGCCTGGTCTGGATGTCACCGGTCTTGTCGTTTACGGTCATACTGCCGTCTTCGTTCAGGTGCCAGGTCACTGCGCTGCTGTCGCGGGTCATGATCCACTGGTCAAACCCACTCCCGTCAAACAGCACAATGGCATCCGAAGGGGCGCCATTCTGGCCAAAGGGATCCACCGTGGGCGGCACAGGCTCGTAAAGCTCGGTCTGGGCCGGTTCAGTGGGCTCTTCCCCCTGGTATTCCTCATGGATGATCGCCTGGGGGGTGTCGGGAGGTGTCGGGGCATCCGGCATTTCCGCTGTCTGGGGCTTACAGGAAGCCAGGACCAGCAGCCCGCACAAAGTCAAAAGTCTCAAAATCATATTAAAGGGGTTTTATCTTAATATTCCTGAAGGCCACAGGGTCTCCGTGGTCCTGTACCCCAAGCTTGCCGCTGGGGTATTTGCCAAAGCCTTCCCAGCCGGCAAATTTGGAGCCGGCCACCATGGTGTCCCAGGCTTGATTGCCCAGGGGGAATTCCACGATCCGCGTCCCGTTCAGGTCTACCGAACCCTGCTGGTTGGCGTAATCCACCGTAATCACCATCAGGTTCCATTCCCCAACCGGACGGGTCACATCCGCAGCCGGGGCCACCATGTCGTACAGGGCACCCGCCTGGTGGGTGGTACCGGCTTTGGCATCCGGGTGGCGCTGGTTATCCAGCACCTGGATTTCAGGGCCGGTCAGGTAAGGCTGGCCAAACTGCTCGCCTTCCTCTACCCCCCAAAAGACACCGCTGTTGCCGCCTTCGCCTATGCGCCATTCCAGGGAGAGGACAAAGTTGGTATAGGTACCTTCGGTAACCAGGTTGTAGTTGGCCCCCTGCGGGCGTTCTTCCGGCGGGGTAAACACCATGGCACCGTCTTCAATACTCCAGGTTTCGGGCACGCCCTCCTGGTTATAGCCTTTCCAACCCTCAAAAGAGGTACCGTCAAACAGGCTGATCCATTCCCCCGCTTCAGAAGCCTGGGCTTCCGCCATGGCGGGGGTTTCTTCGGCCGCCCCTTCTTTGGGTGCCTGCCTGCAGGCCGATTGCAGGCTAAGCACGGCTGCGATACACAGCCCGATCCCTTGGCGCGCTCTCATGAGTCCTGCCCCAGGATTTTGCGCAGCATCTTCTCGTCGATGGCCCCTCCGGCAAAATCGTCGAAGGTTTTCTCGGTGGCCTCGATAATGTGGTCCTGGATAAAGGCGGCCCCTTCCCGGGCGCCCTGCTCCGGGCTCTTAATGCAGCATTCCCATTCCAGCACCGCCCAGACGTCGCATCCGTACTGGGTCAGTTTGGAGAAAATGGTGCCGAAGTCAATCTGCCCGTCCCCCGGGGAACGGTAGCGGCCGGCGCGGTCGCCCCAGTCGTTATAGCCGCCAAAGGCACCTTTTTTACCGGTGGGGTTAAACTCGGAGTCCTTCACGTGGAAGGCCTTGATAAATTCATGGTAATGATCGATGTACTCAATATAATCCAGCTGCTGCAGCACAAAGTGGCTGGGATCGTACAGGATGTTTACCCGCGGGTGGTTGCCGGTGGCAGCCAGGAATCGCTCAAAGGTGTCTCCATCGTGCAGGTCTTCCCCTGGATGGATTTCGTAGCAAACGTCCACGCCCTCTTTGTCAAAATGGTCCAGGATGGGTTTCCAGCGCTTGGCCAGTTCCGAAAAACCCAATTCCACAAGCCCGGGCGGGCGTTGCGGCCAGGGGTGGAAGGTATGCCAGAGCAGGGCCCCGGAAAAGGTAGCGTGGGCGTTCAGCCCCAGGCGCCGGCTGGCCGTGGCCGCCTTTTTCATTACATCCACAGCCCATTCGGTACGGGCCTTGGGGTTGTTTTTATAGGCATCGGGGGCAAAATTGTCGAACATCAGGTCATAGGCCGGATGCACAGCCACCAGTTGGCCCTGCAGGTGGGTGGAAAGCTCGGTGATTTCCAGCCCGTAGGATTGGATTTTACCTTTGAGTTCATCGCAGTAATCCTGGCTTTCGGCCGCCTTGTCCAGGTCGATCAGGAAGGATTCCCAGGTGGGAATCTGTATCCCTTTATACCCCAGGTCCGCAGCCCACTGGCACATGCCGTCCAGGCTGTTGAATGGCGCTTTGTTGTCTACAAACTGGGCCAGGAAAATAGCAGGCCCTTTAATTGTCTTCATTGGGTTAGATTTTAGCGTTTTGGTTCATTGTCGGGCTGTCTGGCAGGCGGGAATCGAAAGCGGCAGTCGGGCGGGAATTCCCTAAGACCGATTGCCGAAAATGCCCTATATTTAGATTCGATGATCACAATGGGCGCCTACTCCTGTGCAGCGCTTATAAATATAGGAATTACCCAAGAATTAACCTTTTCGAAATGGACCCCAATTCAGAACAATACGACGCCATTGTAGTGGGTTCCGGCATAAGCGGGGGGTGGGCTGCCAAGGAACTCTGCGAGGCCGGGCTCAAAACCCTGGTGCTGGAACGGGGCCGCATGGTCAAACACCTGGAAGACTACCCCACGGCCAATCAGGACGACTGGGACCTGCCCAACAGGAACCAACTGAGCCGCAAACAGCGGGCCGAATACCACAAGCAGCTGCGGGTGGGGTGGGCGCCCAGGCCGGATGTAGCGCACTTTTTTGTGAACGACCTGGAACACCCCTACCAGGAAACCAAACGCTTCGACTGGATACGCGGGTATCAGGTTGGGGGCCGTTCCCTGACCTGGGGCAGGCAAAGTTACCGCTGGAGCGACCTCGATTTTGAGGCCAACCTCAAGGAAGGCATTGGTGTGGACTGGCCGGTACGCTATGCGGACATTGCCCCCTGGTACGACAAAGTAGAACAATATATTGGCGTTAGCGGGGAAGCCCTGGGGCTGCCCCATCTGCCGGACGGGAAATTCCAGCCGCCCATGGACCTGAACTGCGTGGAGCGCGAATTCCAGGGTGCCCTGAAAGGCGCTTTCCCGGATGGCCGCCTGGTAACTATTGGCCGGGCTGCGCACATTACGGACCCGGAGTCCAGCCACCCCGGGCGCACCGCCTGTCAGTTCCGGGACCGATGCTGGCGCGGCTGCCCCTTTGGCGGGTATTTCAGCAGCAACTCCTGCACCCTGCCAGCGGCCGAACGTACGGGCAACCTCACCCTCCGGCCGGATTCCATTGTTCACGAAGTACTGTACGACCAGGCCAGCGGCCTGGCTACCGGAGTGCGTGTGATTGACCGTGTGACCCAAGAAAAACTGGTTTTCAAAGCCAATATCGTCTTCCTATGCGCCTCGTCCATGGCTTCCGTAGGCATCCTGTTGCAATCCAAAAACGAGCGCTTCCCGGATGGGATCGGCAACAACCACGACCAGGTGGGCCGCAACATCATGGACCACCACTACCAGCTGGGCGCCACGGCCAAGGTAGACGGGCATAAGGATTCCTACTATAAGGGCCGGCGGCCCAACGGCTTCTATATTCCGCGCTTTGTAAACCTGGGCAAAGGGGCCGCGCAAAAAGAATACCTCAGGGGCTTTGGTTACCAGGGTTCCGCCAGCCGCGAAGACTGGAGTGCCGCTGTGGCCGAAATGGGCTATGGGGCAGACCTGAAAGCAGCCCTGATGGAACCCGGAGACTGGACTATTGGCGCCACCGGTTTCGGGGAGATGCTGCCCTACCACGACAACCGGGTAACGCTAAGCCAAACCGAAAAGGATTCCTGGGGCCTGCCCCAACTGGATTTCGATGTGGAATTCAAAGAAAACGAATACCGGATGCGGGAAGACATCCTCCGCCAGATCGTAAGCATGTTTGAAGCCGCGGGCTATCGGGACATCCGCACCTATGAGCGGGAAACCGGACCGGGCCTGGGCATCCACGAAATGGGCGGCGCCCGTATGGGCAAAGACCCGAAGACTTCGGTGGTAAACCGCTTTAACCAGGTGCACGATGTACCCAACCTCTATATTACCGACGGGGCTTTTATGAGTTCCGCCAGTTGTGTGAACCCCTCCCTTACCTATATGGCCTTTACGGCCCGTGCGGCAAACCACGCCGCCGAACAATATAAGGCAGGGGCATTCAGTTAATAGCTTATAGGCATGCTATGAAAAATAAATCTGCAAAACGGCTTTGGGGGGACTTCCTGGACCACCACCTGGAATACGCCTTTGCATCCGAACCCCGGGTGGAACACTTTGGCGACACTCCCGAAATTGCAAACACCTGCCTGGATCTGGTGATGAAAGGCCGCAAGCGCGCCACAACCCCATCCCTGCTGGGGTTGCAGTGCCGCAAGGAACCCCTGCCCAAAATCGGGGACTTTACTATCCTGACCAATTGGGAAGGGGAGGCCAAATGCATTGTGCGCACAGTTGGGGTACGCCTGAAACCCTTTTTCAGCATCCACGCTTCTTACGCCAAGCTGGAAGGGGAAGGCGACGGCTCCCTGGACTATTGGAAAAAAACGCATTGGGACTACTACACCCGGGAACTGGAACCCTTTGGAAGGGTGCCCCGCGAAAGTATGATCGTAGTCTGTGAGATTTTCGACAAGGTGTACTAACCCAAGGATTTGTAACCGCAGCGGCTGGCCATTGTACGCGGTTTAACGCCAGGTTACGCAAGGGGGCTACCCCCCCCACCCCTGTTTCAAGGTAATACCCCACCCTGCAAGTGCCCATCAGCCGGAATAAAATCTAACGGCCACCCCATGGGGTTTTTCACTCCCGGCACGAACAGGACAGCGAATGCCTCTCCCATTCTTAAATGCACAATTCTTCAAATAAAAAAACCCGGCCAATAGCCGGGTTTTCTCATTCCTTTTTATGGGATTAATCCAGATCTACCCAAACGTTGCCCCCTTTGTGGGAGGCTACGGTAGCCTCGATGAAATTAAGGCCGCGGACCCCGTCCTCCATGGTCGGAAATTCCCCGTCGTTGTAGGTCTCCCCACGGATGGCCCGTGCGGCGCCCCGGTAGATGTTCCCCATGGCGTCAAAGATCCCTTCCGGGTGCCCGGCGGGGAGTTTGCTGCCATCCAGGGAAAGCACTGAGTTATACGCGTGGCCCGGTTTGTACACCTGTACCGGCTCGGTATCGCTAAGCACATAGAGGAAATTCGGGCGTTCCTGCTCCCAGCGGAAGCCGGCCTTTTCCCCATAAATGGTAATAGCCAGCCCGTTTTCTTCCCCAGTAGCCACCTGGCTGGAACGGAGCACGCCTTTCACGTGCTCGCCCAGGCGCAACAGGCAGGTGCCATCCACATCCATCACGTTGTCCTCGTACAGGTAGTTAAAGTCGCATAGCAGCGACTTTACCTTGAGGCCCGTGGTGAATTCAATCATGTTGAAGGCGTGTACACCGATGTCTCCCATACAGGAACTGATCCCCGCTTTCTTGGGGTCCAGACGCCATACGGTACTGCGCTTAGCCTTGTCGTGGATAATGGGGTTAATCCAACCCTGATAATAGCGCGCGTCCACCTTGTGGATCTTGCCCAGGAATCCCGCCTTGATCATCTCGCGCATCTGGCGCACCATGGGATAGCCCGTATACGTATGCGTCACGGCAAAGACCTTTCCGGACTTCTTGTGGAGGTCCTGCAGGATTTTGGCCTCTTCATACGTGGTGGTCATCGGCTTCTCGCAAATCACATTAAAGCCGTTTTCCAGTAAGGCTTTGGCCATCGGGAAATGCAGGAAGTTCGGGGTTTGGATCGAACAGACCTGCATCCGCTCGGATTCCGGCAGCTTCATCTCCTCGGCAATGAGGGTGTCCAGGTCCGGGTAAATCCGGTTGGTGGCAATGCCGAGTTCCCGGGCAAAGGCCAGGCTGGCCTCAAGGTCCGGGTTAAATACGGCCCCGACGATCTCGTAACAGTCATACATGTGGGCGGCTACCCGGTGCAGCACACCAATAAGGGAGTCGCCTCCTCCTCCTAATATTCCTAATCTGATTTTTTGCGGCATGGATCTTGGATTCTGATTTTTATGTGATTAATCGTGTTTGATTCGTTTTTCTTCCAGTTTGTTGCGCATGGCAAAGAGGATCCCGAAAAGGACTATCAGGATTACCGGCAGCCACATGATATTCCCCAGGGTAGCCTGCCCGGCCACCAGGTCTGCAGCCTGCTCATCCACCCCGGATTCCAGGGCAGCCGTCCTCTCGGCATCCAGGGTATTGCCGATCAGCGGCAGGGAAACCCCCGTGATCAGCATCCCGAATCCGCCGATAATGGACATCCCCAGGGCACCGGTTTTATGCCTGTACTCGCTTATAAAGCCCACCATGGTTGGCCAGAAATACATGACCCCCAGGGAGAACAGGATGGCCGCAACGTATACCATGCCTCCGGTAGCCTGAGACAACAGGAAGAGGGCCAGGGTGGCAACCACGGATGAAATCAGCAATACCCCGATGGGGTTCAGTTTGTGGATGATGGGGCCGGCAAAATAGCGCCCTACCGCCATCAGGCCGGTCACAATGGCCAGGATGATCAGGGGCGGTGCGCCAGCGGCGCCCAGCAGGCGCTCAATAAACTGCCCTGTACCCAGTTCTGTGGTAGCCGTCAGGCCCATACAGATCAGCATAAACAGGAACAGGGGGGTGAACATGGATTTGATATTCATGCTCAGGTCGGATTCGATATTTTCGGCCTTGGGGAATTTCTGCCCCAGGATCAGGTAGCCGTAAATCAGGGTCGGGATGATCATAATGGCGATCTGCAACTGCCAGGACCAGCTCAGGCTGCCCATCAGCTGCCCCAGCAGGGCCCCGATCACGATCCCCCCGGGGAACCACACGTGAAACTTGTTGAGCATGGTGGTTCGATTGGTGGTATACATATCGGCAATAAGCGGGTTACAGGCCGCCTCTACCGCCCCGTTGGCAAGGCCTACAAAGAAGGTAGACACCAACAGGGGTACAAAACTCTTGGCCACAATGGTCAGGACCAGCCCCAGTAGGTGGCAGACAAAGGCCACCCAGAGGATGGGTTTGGGACCGACTTTGGGATAAATAAGCCCGCCGATAATCATGGCTACCGGAAACCCGTAGAAGGCCATGGAGTTCATCCAGCCCAACTGGGTGTCGTTAAAGCCGAAATCGACGATGAGCTCTTCCATGATGCCCGCCCTCAGGGCAAAGGTCATGGCCGTTACGATGAGCGCAACGCAGCTGGCCAGGAATAGCCGGTTTTTGTTGATGTCTTTCATAGTGGATGTTTGTTTAGTTGAAGGGTTTAAGATATAAAATTATGGATGATAGTTCACTTTCTCATTGCGGAAGAAGAGGATAAACAGCAGCAGCACCAGATAGGCAAACCCCGCCGGATACAGCCATATGGTGTCCCATAGATGGCCGCCCTCTTCCAAGTAGTGGTCTACGATAACCCCGGATACCCGGTAGCCGATGAGCATCCCCACCCCGTAGGTGGCCAGGGTAATCAGGCCCTGGGCGGAACTCCGGATTTTTTCACCGGCCTTCACATCGGTATAGATCTGCCCGGACACAAAAAAGAAGTCGTAACAGATGCCGTGCAGGATAATCCCCCCAAAGAGCATCCAGGCGCCCGAACCGGCATCGCCCATGGCAAACAGGGTGTAGCGCAGGCCCCAGGCCAGCATGCCCGCAATCAGGGTCCATTTCAGCCCAAAACGGTTCAGAAATACCGGCAACAGGAGCATAAAGAGGACTTCCGAGATCTGGCCAATGGCCATGTTTCCGGCTGCGTTGGCCATTCCCACTTCATTGAGGAAGGGGTTGGCAAAGCTGTAATAAAATGCCAGCGGGATACAGATTAGTACACTGGAAAGCAGGAAGACCAGGTAATTCCGGGCCTTGAGCAACCGCAGGGCATCCAACCCCACAATGCGGGCCAGGGTAACTTTTTCACCCTTGGCGCCAGGAGGCGTTTCGGGCAGCGTAAATGAAAACAATCCCAGAACCAGGGAGCTTCCTGCCCCCAGGATAAATGTGTATTGCAGTAATTCCCGTCCTTCCCACTGCAGCACATAGCCTATGAGCATCCCGGCCGCAATCCAGCCTACCGTACCCCACACCCGTACCCGGGCAAACTGGGCAGAAGGGTCGTGCATCTGATGGAAGGCCACGCTGTTGGCCAGGGCCAGGGTGGGCATATACAGCACCATATAGGCCAGCAGTAAGGGATAAAAGGCAACGAAATCCTCAGCCACCCCAATGCGGTAGAGCAAATACGCCCCGGCCAGATGGATCAGGCCCAGGAGTTTCTGTGCCTGGAAATACCGGTCTGCGATCAGGCCTACAATAAAGGGAGCAAGGATGGCCCCCCAGGCCTGGGTCATGTAGGCGGTACCGATCTCACCCCCGCCGGAACCCAGGGCGCGCCCCATATAGGTCCCCATGGTTACAAACCAGCTGCCCCAAACAAAGAATTCGAGGAACATCATCAGGGAAAGCTGGATGGTGATTCGGCGTTTCATCTTATTCGGCCCGCTTGTAGTGGATGTAGTCCAGCACCGGGGGCTGTATCCCTGCCCCGCGCAGAAGAGCCAGGATCTGGGCCCTGTGATGGGTGCCGTGGTTGATCATATGAAAAAGGATATCCTGCAGGCTGTTGGAAAATTGCCTGCCCTCTGAATTCTCATAGGAAATGCGCCGGTCAAAATGTGTAGCCTGGGTAAGGATCTCAAAGGAATTGCGTTGGTTTTCATAGTGCAGATCCGCCCAGCCGGCCGGGTCCTGTTCAAACCAGGCATCGTACCGCGGGGGCTCTTCTGCAATGCGCGCATTCCAGATGTGGTGGGCATTGAGCACATGGGAAAACAGGGAAGTAAAACCCTCCGGAACCGCCCCGGCCCCGGAGTGCACTTCCATGAGTTGCTTGTTGGCGTAAAAATTGTAGTCAAACAACTGTTGAAAAAAGGCTTTCATCCCCCATGGATTGCATTAGGTCATGGCAGCGGCCGCTTTCAGCAAGAGGTCTCGCGTGGCAATGATCCCGGCTTCCTCGCCCAGGGTATTGCCCTCGTATTCCACGCCGACAAACCCTGTGTACCCCGCATCCTTTACGATTTGCATCATACGCACATAGTCAATCTGGGCCTCGTTCCCTTCGGCGTCAAAATCGTGGGATTTTGCGCTCACGGCCTTGGCATAGGGCATAAGTTCGGTTACGCCCTGGTAGATGTCGTACATCTCTGCACATCCGGAGCCATAATCGGCCGGGTCATTCCTGCGGATGCAGAAGTTGCCGAAATCCGGGAGGGTCCCGCAATTGTCCATCCCCACCTGGGCCATAACCGATGCCAGCATCTGGGCATTGGAAGACAACCCGCCGTGGTTTTCGACCAGGATGTTAATGTTTTTGTCCGCCGCGTAGGTGGCCAGACGGGTTAGCCCGTCCACAGAATTGGGTACCCAGGCCTCAGGGTCATTGCTTCCGGCCAGGTTTACACGGATGGAATGGCACCCCATGGCTGCGGCGGCATCCACCCATTTATGGTGGTTCGCGACAGCGGCTATGCGAGCTGCCTCATCGGAAGTGGCCAGGTCTCCCTGCCCGTCAATCATAATCAGCAGGTTGGTCATGCCGTGCTTTTCGGCCTCTGCATTGCACTTATCCACAAACTCCTGCATGGCCTCCGGGCTGTAACCGGCAGGTTCCAGGGTTCCCCGGTACAACTGGCTTACGTACTCCAGGCCCTCGAAGCCCCAGGCCTTGGCCTTTTCGGCAAAGGAATAGGGGTCCGCACCTTCGTTAAAGATCATGCGGTGGATGGACCACTGGGCCAGGGACAGTTTGAAAAAGGGCGCAGCGGCCATTGTGGCAGCGGCTTCTTCCGCTTCCGGAGAAGCGGTTTTGGTCTTGTCTTTACAGGCGGCCATGCCCAGGAGGGAAAACGCCGCTCCGGCTCGGGCACTTTGGTGGATAAAGGTTCTTCTTTTCACGGTTAGGTGTTGGTTTTACATTTATTTCGGCTAAACCCACGAATTTGACCCGGGAAATCCCGGGCGCGATAAGGGCTTAGCTTTCATTGCATTATCCTCGGAAAACCCAGCAAAACAGTGCGAATCCAGAGGGTTAGGGATCGTTTAAATGTAGAAAATTAATTTAATATTTAATACTTTTAAAAACTAAACAATTTATGGATGAGCAAGTTCTATTACAATGAACCGCAGGAAACCTACGACGCTATTGTGGTGGGAAGCGGGATCAGTGGAGGCTGGGCGGCCAAGGAGCTCTGTGAGGCAGGGCTGAAAACACTGGTGCTGGAGCGCGGTCGGATGGTAAAACACCGGGAAGACTACCCCACGGCCAATATGGACGACTGGGATTTTCCACACAACGGCCAACTCCCCAGGGAGGAAGCCGCTAAACAATTCAAACAGGCACGTACGGGATATACGGTACGTGCCCAGCACAATTTCTGGTTTGTAAATGACCTGGAACACCCCTACAACGAAACCAAGCGTTTTGACTGGATGCGCGGGTACCACGTGGGCGGGCGTTCCATTATGTGGGGCCGCCACAGCTATCGCTGGAGCGACCTGGACTTTGAGGCCAACCAAAAGGACGGCATTGCCGTAGACTGGCCGGTGCGCTATACGGATATTGCCCCCTGGTACGACAAGGTGGAAGCCTACATCGGGGTAAGCGGGGAAGCCCTGGGGCTGCCCCAGCTCCCGGACGGGATCTTTGAGCCCATGATGGACCTGAACTGTGTGGAACAGCATGTCCGGGAGCAGCTCATGGAACAGTACGGCGGGCAGCGCGTCATGACGGCCGGCCGTGTGGCGCATATCAACAGCGACAAGGAATTCGACGGCCGTATCCGCTGCCAGTTCCGCAACCGCTGCATCCGGGGCTGCCCGTTCGGGGGCTACTTCAGCAGTGTATCTTCTACCCTGCCGGCTGCCGAACGCACCGGTAACCTGACCCTGAGGCCGGACAGCATTGTACACGAGGTCATCTACGACCCGGACACCCAGAAAGCCACGGGCGTCAAGGTCATTGACCAGATTACCAACGAGAGCTATGAATTCAAGGCCAAGGTGATTTTCCTCTGCGCCTCGGCCATCGCCTCCACTGCTATCCTGATGCAGTCCAAATCCGACCGGTTCCCGAACGGGATGGGCAACGATTCGGACCAGCTGGGGCGCAACATTATGGACCACCACCTGAATGTGGGGGCTTCCGGGAAATTCGATGGCTTCGAAGACAAATACTACAAGGGCCGTAAACCCAATGGCATTTATCTGCCCCGCTTCCGGAACCTGGGCGGCGACACCAATACAGACAGCTTTATCCGGGGCTACGGCTACCAGGGCGGTGCCAGCCGCGGAAACTGGGACGAGGTCATTTCCGAGCTCTCCCATGGCAAAGACCTGAAAGATGCCATCCTCAAACCCGGGGGATGGACCTTCGGGATGGGTGGCTTCGGGGAAATGCTGCCCTACGAGGACAACCGCATGACCCTGGATTACGAGAACACCGACCAGTGGGGCCTGCCCACGGTAACCTTTGATGCGGAGTACAAGGAAAACGAACTCAATATGCGCAAGGACATGATGGAACAGGCCGCCGAAATGCTGGAAAAGGCCGGGTTGCGGGAAGTAACCCCCTTTGACGGCAACAGCGCCCCTGGCCTGGGCATCCACGAGATGGGTACCGCCCGTATGGGACGGGATCCCAAAACCTCGGTGCTGAACGGGTACAACCAGGTACACGCCGTGAAAAACGTCTACGTAACCGACGGGGCGTTTATGACCTCGGCCTCCTGTGTGAACCCCTCCCTTACCTATATGGCCTTTACGGCCCGTGCGGCAAGCCACGCCGTGGAAGAACTCAAAAAAGGAAATATCTGATGGAGCGTAGAAAAGCATTAAAACATATGGGATGGGCCATGGGCATTACCGTGGCCACCCCCACGGCCTTGAGCCTGTTGCAAAGTTGCCAGCAAAATGCCGACACGGCCTGGATTCCGGTCTTCTTCACTGAAGCCCAGGGCGGTGCCCTCATCCAGCTGGTAGACCTGATCATCCCCAAAACGGATACGCCTTCGGCCTCGGAGGTACAGGTACATAGCTTTATTGACAGTTATATGAAAGAGGTTCCGGAAAAACCGGAGCAGGACCTGATGACCATGGCCTTTACGGCCTTTTTGAACAAAGCCCTGAAGGACTCCGGCAAAACGGAAATCTCCGACCTTGCGGCGGAAGACCTGGAACCCGTACTCGCCCAGTCCCTGGCCCAGCGTTCCGAAGAAGAGGAGGCTGCTGCCATGGAATCTTTGGGCGCCTACATGCAGGCCGTACAGGAAGGGCAACCCGCCATCCTGGACGAGGCCGTTGCCCGGAGCATGTTTGCGGGTAACCTGCGCAGCACAGTGATCTGGGCCTATAAGACCTCGGAATTCGTCGGGGAGCAGGTACTTACCTATCTGCCGGTTCCCGGGGAATACATCGGGTGCGGAGACCTGGACCAGCTTACCGGCGGCAAGGCCTGGTCCATCTAAAACCTTCGTCTTGAAACGCAGATCGTTTATCGGAAAAACCGGGATGGCCGCCGCCTTTATGGCGGCCGGCCCGGCTTCCCGTGCGCATGGTTCCGGCCGGCCGGTCAGTGCTGATTCCTTTTCCATGAAATTTGCCCCCCACCTGGGGATGTTCCGCCACCACGCCGGGGAAGACCCTATAGACCAGCTGCATTTTATGGCCGACCAGGGCTTCCGGGCTTTTGAGGACAACGGGATGCGGGAGCGCCCGGTGGAACTGCAGGAAAAAATGGCCCGGGTCATGGCCGAAAGGGGGCTGGAAATGGGGGTTTTTGTAGCCCATACCATTTCCTGGAATACCCCGAACCTGGCTTCCGGCGACCCCGGGGCGCGAGCGGTTTTTCTGGAAGAAATCCGGGCCTCCATAGAGGTGGCCAAACGGGTAAATGCCAAATGGATGACAGTGGTCCCCGGGCACCAGGACCTCCGTCAACAACTGGGGAGGCAAACCGCTCATGTGACCGAATCTCTGAAACAGGCTTCGGCCCTTTTGGAACCCCATGGATTGGTCATGGTACTGGAGCCCTTGAATTTCAGGGACCACCCGGGGCTGTTCCTTTCCCGTTCGGACCAGGCCTATGCCCTGTGTAAGGGTGTGGGGTCCCCCTCCTGTAAAATTCTTTTCGACATCTATCACCAACAGATTACCGAAGGTAACCTGATCCCCAACATCGGGGCTTTCTGGGACGAGATTGCCTACTTCCAGATCGGAGACAACCCGGGCCGCAAAGAACCCACCACCGGTGAAATCCATTATCAGAATGTTTTTCGCTTTATTTCCGACAAAGGCTTCAACGGTATCCTTGGGATGGAACACGGCAATTCCACAGCGGGTAAAGCCGGGGAGCAGGCCGTGATCGACGCCTATCGGAGCGTTGCGCCCTAAACATGCCCCCAGGGCCTCAGGGAGCGTTTTTAAGCCCGTTTTGACCCCTTCGTGATCCATAGGCCTGTTTTATACCGTATATCGGTTAAACAGCGCCTATTATGGAACTCCATATGCTTATCCTTTTGGGCTACCTGACCGTGCTGGTCCTCGGAAGGTTGGCTGCCAGCCACTATCTGGAAAAATAAGCCCGCACCTGGCAGGGGAGCCCCGGCGCACTCCTCCGCGATTTCAAAAAAACACCCGGGCATCCGCTGTGGCGGATGCCCGGGTGTTTGCTTTCCCGGCTGTAGTTCCGATCAGGAACCGCACATCAGGCAGTCGTCGTCTGGCTTGCCCGAAGCGGCTTTGGCCTGGGCAATAAGCGCCTTCATCTCTTCCGGACTCATGGGCTCTACATTCACGTCCTGGGACTGGACCGGGGTGGTTTCCACCGGCAGGTTCTGGGCCTGGCTAGCAGCGTCTACCGCATCGGCGCTGACTGCTTCCACGGCCACGGGCACCTCTTTCTTCTTGGAGTTGTCCAGGGTGAATTTGATGGCATCTACCGCTGCCTTGGTGCGCAGGTAATACATACCGGTCTTCAGGCCGCTTTTCCAGGCGTAGAAATGCATGGAGGTAAGCTTGGCGAAGTTGGCATTCTCCATAAAGAGGTTCAAAGACTGACTCTGGTCGATAAAGTACCCGCGGTGGCGGCTCATGTCGATGATGTCCTTCATACTCAGCTCCCACACCGTGCGGTACAGTTCCTTGATGTCCTCGGGGATGGCGTCGATGTGCTGGATGGAACCGTTGGCCCGCATCAGCTCCTGCTTCATCTCCTCGTTCCAGAGACCCAGACGCACCAGGTCTTCCAACAGGTGTTTGTTTACTACGATAAATTCCCCGGAGAGTACCCGGCGGGTATAGATGTTGGAGGTATAAGGCTCAAAACATTCGTTGTTGCCCAGGATCTGGGAAGTGGAAGCCGTGGGCATGGGGGCCACCAGAAGGCTGTTGCGCACCCCGTGCTTTTTAACGCTTTTGCGGAGCTTCTCCCAATCCCAGCGGCCGGATAATTCTTCGTCCTTGATCCCCCAGAGGTTATGCTGGAACTGCCCTTCCGAGATGGGGCTCCCCTTGTAGGTGGAGTATGCCCCTTCTTCCCTGGCCATTTCCATGGAAGCCGTTACGGCCGCAAAGTACAGCGTCTCAAAAATTTCCTGGTTCAGTTTCTTGGCCTCGTCCGAGGTAAACGGCAGGCGCATCATAATAAAGGTATCCGCCAGCCCCTGTACCCCGAGCCCGATCGGGCGGTGGCGCATGTTGGAGTTCTCGGCCTCCTTCACCGGGTAGTAATTCCGGTCGATTACCCGGTTCAGGTTGCGGGTTACCCGCTTGGTTACCTTGAAGAGTTCCTTATGGTCGAAGGCCCCGTTTTTGACAAACATCGGCAGGGCAATGGAAGCCAGGTTACACACCGCAATCTCGTCTTCAGAGGTGTATTCCAGGATCTCGGTACACAGGTTGGAAGAGCGGATTGTCCCCAGATTCTTCTGGTTGCTCTTGCGGTTGGCTGCATCCTTGTACAGCATGTAAGGCGTTCCCGTCTCAATCTGGGATTCCAGTATTTTCTCCCAGAGCTCCCGGGCCTTGATGGTTTTGCGTCCCTTGCCTTCCTCCTCGTATTTCAGGTAGAGGGCTTCAAATTCCTCGCTGTGGGTGTTAAACAGGTTGGGGCACTCGTTGGGGCACATCAGGGTCCAGGTCTGGTCTGCCTCCACCCGCTTCATAAACAGGTCCGGGATCCACATGGCGTAGAACAGGTCCCGGGCCCGCATTTCTTCCTTCCCGTGGTTTTTCTTCAACTCCAGGAAATCGAAGATGTCGGCGTGCCAGGGTTCCAGGTAAATGGCAAAGCTACCTTTGCGCTTACCCCCGCCCTGGTCTACATACCGGGCCGTGTCGTTAAATACGCGAAGCATGGGCACCAGGCCGTTGGAGGTCCCGTTGGTTCCCGCAATGTAAGAACCGGTAGCCCGTATGTTATGCACGGAAAGGCCGATCCCCCCGGCGGACTGGGAAATTTTTGCGGTCTGCTTCAGGGTGTCGTAGATACCGTCAATGCTGTCGTCCCGCATGGCCAGCAAAAAGCAGGAAGACATCTGCGGCTTGGGCGTACCGGAGTTAAACAGCGTGGGGGTGGCATGGGTAAAATACTTTTTGGACATCAGCTCGTAGGTCTCCTGTACGGCGTCCAGGTCCTCCAGGTGGATCCCCACGGCAACCCGCATAAGCATATGTTGCGGGCGCTCGGCGATGTTTCCGTTGATTTTGAGCAGGTAGGAGCGCTCCAGGGTTTTAAACCCGAAATAGTCATACCCGAAATCCCGGTTATAGATGATCATGGAATCCAGCTGTTCCCCGTGCTGTTCCACGACTTTCCAGACCTCATCGGAAAGCAGGGGTGCTTTCTTGCCGGTACGCGGGTTCACATACTCGTACAGGTCCTGCATGGTTTCGGAAAAAGACTTTTTGGTGTTTTTGTGCAGGTTGGAAACCGAGATGCGCGCCGCCAGTTTGGCGTAATCCGGGTGGGTGGTGGTCATGGTGGCGGCAATTTCGGCCGCCAGGTTGTCCAGTTCGGAAGTGGTTACCCCGTCATACAGGCCTTCAATGACCCGCATGGCCACTTTCACGGGATCCACCAGACCGTTAAGCCCGTAACATAATTTGCGTACACGGGCCGTGATCTTGTCGAACATAACCGGCTCCTTTCTCCCGTCTCTTTTTACTACGTACATCTTTTTCCTTTTATTGAGTTATACCTTGGTTGCTTGGTCCCGTCGGGATGCCGGGCGGGGGGTTCCCGGCAATTCCGTTCGGATTGTTTTTAGAAGTCGGCGTCGAAGCTGATTTTCTCGGATCCTGAATCTGATTCCTGCTTGAGCACCCCTGCCTTCTGGTACTCGGAAACCCGCTTCTCGAAGAAGTTGGTTTTTCCCTGCAGGTTGATCATATCCATAAAATCGAAGGGGTTGGTGGAATTGTACACCTTCTCACACCCCAGTTCCACCAGCAGGCGGTCCGTCACGAATTCCAGGTACTGGGTCATCAGTTTGGAATTCATCCCGATCAGGCTCACGGGCAGGGACTCGGTGATGAATTCCCGCTCGATGTCCAGGGCGTTGGTCAGGATGTGGGTGATGCGTTCCTTGGGCACCTTATTCACCAGGTGGTTGTTATGCAGGTGCACGGCAAAGTCACAGTGCATGCCCTCGTCCCGGGAGATCAGCTCATTGGAAAAGGTGAGGCCGGGCATCAGGCCGCGCTTTTTCAGCCAGAAGATGGAACAGAAGGCCCCGGAAAAGAAGATGCCTTCTACTGCAGCAAAGGCGATAAGGCGGTCCGCAAAGCTGGGAGACTCCACCCATTTCAGGGCCCAGTCCGCTTTTTTCTTGATGGCCGGGAAATTTTCGATGGCCTTGAAGAGGATGTTCTTTTCCTTTTCGTCCTTCACATAGGTGTCGATCAGCAGGGAATACGTCTCGGAGTGGATGTTCTCCATCATGATCTGGAAGCCGTAGAAGAACTTCGCCTCAGTGTACTGTACTTCGCTCACGAAGTTTTCCGCCAGGTTTTCGTTAACGATCCCATCCGAAGCGGCAAAGAAGGCCAGGATGTGCTTGATAAAATACTGCTCGTCTGCGCTCAGCTTGTTGTTCCAGTCCGCAAGGTCCTGCTGAAGGTCAATTTCCTCGGCCGTCCAAAAACAAGCTTCCTGTTTCTTGTACCATTGCCAGATATCGTGGTGTTGGATGGGAAAAATGACAAAGCGATCCTCGTTTTCCTTCAATATAGGTTCTTCAGCTACGGACATAGTTATAGGTGATTTTGTATTAAAAAAATGTGAAATTTTCCTTGTGATAGGGACTAACAAAGATTGAAAAAGTCCTTCAATATCTAAAGGCACTTCCGCCCCGCAAGGGTCAAAGTTTTTAACACAAACTGTTGAAATCTAAGCTCGCAGGCCACGGGGCGGAGGCTGGGCCTGCTCAAAAAAAATCGGGCTTTAACACAATTCGGAAAAGTGGAAAAAAATAAACCGGACAGTATGCCAAAAGCTACTGCCCGGTTTAATTCGGGAGGTCAATCCCGGTTAACAACTATCAAACCGTACGGCTCCGCGGCGTGTCAAAATTGGAATGTCATCCGGATGTCAATCTAGGTAGTTCCCCCGAAACCTAAAATCGAACCATTACCCTTGCCCATATGGGCACGGTAGTGCCGGATGACTTAACGCCCAACGCAGCTGCTATTTACATAACAAGCTTATGGAGCCGTACTTGCGTTTGACAGTATTTCAATGATCGGCCCCGGCCTAATGGCTGGAGCTCCGGTTCAGGGGCCGGGCGTGGAACGGACCTCTCAGTTCCATGCTGTGCCCCCCATTATCGGTAAGCCTCAGGTCTACTATTCCGCTTACTTCCTGAGTACTCGCATATTGTATGGAAATGCTCCCCGACTCCGTAAAGTACAGGGAACTGCCTTCCTCCAGGGTATCGGCATACCCGAAGACCGATTCGTATCGGTTCAGGAAACCCTTGTCGGTATCCGGTACCTCATATTGGTCCGCCGCGATGGTTTGCAGGTCGGAACTGATAGGGATCATCAGGCCAAACCCGGCGCCTGCGGCGTCCCTGGCGTTGATGAAATGCAGTTTAAATACCGAAGACCCTTTGATCCCGTTTACCTGGGGGGCCACTTCAAAATACACCTGCCCTTCCAGCACCTGTTGCTCCTGACCCATCCAGGAAGTTATGGCATAGGTGCCCTTCTCCGGAAGCGCCTGGGTGCCCGTGCGCTGCGGAACCGTATGGGAAATGGAAACGGCCAGCAGGAAGACCACTGAAACCAGCACGCCCAAACGCAATTTCCAGGTGGCCTTACTCATGGATTTTGTTTTGGGTCTCCAGTTGTGTTTGTGCAGTGCTGCGGTCCGGGGCCATGTAGGCTGTTTTATCCAGTTTCGCCATACCCGTGTATTCCTCCTGCCCCAATCCGGTGCGTTCCGGCTGGGTAAAGGCATTGCTGACTAACGCAAGGGTCAGGGCCAGCAGCACTCCCAGGAAGTAAAAGAGACAGCGTTTCATGGGTTTCCTGTTTTATCAGGTCGGTAGCGAAGCTAGGAAAGGGAGGGCCTGTGCCAAATCCAAATTGTATAATCGGCCACAAATCCTGTATAATTGGCACTAGCTACAGGAAGAATCGGAAATTCTATTTTAATTATCTGTTTTTCAGCGTTTTAAATCTCTTTCACTCGTGATTCTTACCCGCGTATCACAGGCCGGCACACCCGTTTAGCCCCACAACTACCCTATTCCCAACCATCCATAAGAGATTTACAGCGGTTTGTACAACTTCCGGGCAGGGGCCGGAAGCACACCCGTATTTTTACGTACATTAGAATCCCTAAGTCCTTGCCATGTTAGAGGCCGTACTAGTAGACGACGAAGAAAAAGCCCTGCAGAGCCTGCAATGGGAACTCACCCATTTTTCGAATGAGATCTCCGTGGTAGCTTCCTTTACCGATCCGTTTGAGGCTCTGGGATACCTGGACAAACACCAGCCGGACTGCTTGTTCCTGGATATTGAAATGCCTACCATGGACGGGTTCCAGTTCATCCAGAAAATGCAGAATCCGGAGGTTGCTGTGGTTATTACCACGGCATACAACCAATACGCCATCAAGGCCCTGAAAAATGAGGCCATCGATTATTTACTGAAACCCATCGATTCGGACGACCTGAACGAAACGATTGCCAAAATCCGCAAGCACCTGGCCCGCCAACTCTCTTCAGAACGCCTGGAAAAGCTACTGATCAACCGCAACAAAACGAACTCCCACCGGAAGATCACCCTCAACACTGACGGGCGGCTGATGTTCCTGGACAACGAAGACATCCTCTT
Organism: Robiginitalea aestuariiviva; assembly: GCF_029537735.1. Taxonomy (GTDB): domain Bacteria; phylum Bacteroidota; class Bacteroidia; order Flavobacteriales; family Flavobacteriaceae; genus Robiginitalea; species Robiginitalea aestuariiviva. Next base: position 754,044 of record NZ_JARPUQ010000001.1, read on the forward strand.
TGCGGAGTCCGACGGGAATTACAGTACCGTACACCTGGCCGACGGGCAAAAGATCCTCCTCACCAAAAAATTGAAAGAAGTAGGCGAGCTCCTGCCTGCCGACACCTTTTTCAGGATCCATAATTCGTATATTATCAACCTGAACAAAATCAAGGAATTCCTGAAGACGGACGGGTATGTGATCCTGAAATCCAACCACAAAATCCCGGTTTCCCGCCAGAAAAAGTCCGATTTTCTGGATTTGATGTAAGTTCGCTTCCATGGGAAAGAAAATAACTGCCTTTATTATGGCCCTGTTGGGCGCCACTGCCCTTGCCGCACAGGCTCCCTCCATCCAGCCCCCCGCGAAAACGGCAGTGGACCAGACCGTTCGCAGTGCCCCGACCACCTTCAGGGAAATAGACAGCCGGCTGCAGGCTTACAGCCAGGACACCCTGATGCTCACCTATTTTATTCGTCAGAGCGAAATGCACGCCTACCGGGAAGGCCTGGCCTACGCCTATAACCAGATCGGAAGCTATTACCGAAGTCGTTCGGACTTCGAGCGGGCCATGGATAACCACAACAAGGCCCTAAACCAGGCCAAGGCCGCAGAGAACCGGGAATTCCAGATCTACAGCCTGAACCAGCTAGGGGCCACAGACCTGGCCATGGAGTCCATCAAATCCGCCCTGGATTATTATCAGGAAGCCATGAACCTGGCAGAGAACCTGAAAGACCCTTCCGTGGAGATCCAAAGGGAAATCAATACCTCCATCAATGGGATCGGGCATATCTACCGGCTGTTGGAATTGTATGACCTGGCCATTGAATACTTTCAGAAATCCCTGAGCTACGATCTTGCCCTGGGGAATTTGCGGGGGCAGGCCATCAACCACCAGAACATTGCCGAATGCCTGGAGGCCCGGGGCCGGCTGGAAGAGGCCATGGCCGCATACCAGGCGTCCGAGGCCGCCAACCGGGAAGTAAGTTCCCCGCGGATTGAGGTGGTCAACAAATACGGCATGGCCCATGTACTGGCCCACGAAGGGGAAGACCTTGATTCCGTAAACCTGATCCAACGGGCCGTGGGCCTTTTGGCATCTGCCATCCCCACGGCCGAGGCCCTGGGCGACCAGGAAGTGCTCTCTTCTTCATATATCCAGATGGGCTGGGCCCTGAGCCTGTTGCGGCGGTTTCCCGAAGCCCGGGACTACCTGCAGAAAGGCCTGGAAATCTCCATGGAATACCAGCTTTTCAGCAACATCTACCAGGCCAACACCTTTTTGCACGACATTGCCAAGGAGCAGGGGAATTTCCGGGAAGCCCTTGAGTTGTACGACCGGGCCCAGAGCGCCCGCAGAAAAATCTCGAACGACCGCAACCGGCGGTATGTCTACGAATTTATTTCCCGCTCTGAGGAAGAGAAGCGCATCAGTCAGATTGAGCTCCTCTCCCGGGAGAACGAGATTGTAAAGCTGCAGTTGAGGCGCAACCGGACCACCCTGCTGGTGGGGGCCCTGATCCTTACCCTGTTTATCCTGATCCTCTATATCATCTACCGCCAGTACCAGCTCAGCAGCGAGCGCAAGGTGATAAGCCTGGAACAGAGCATGCTCCGCAGCCAGATGAACCCGCATTTCCTGTTCAATTCCCTGAATTCCATCAAGCTGTACATCATCAACAACGAACAGAAAAATGCCGTCCACTACCTGAACAAGTTCTCCAAATTGGTTCGGAAAATTCTGGAGGCTTCCTCCGTGAGGGAAATCCCCCTGGAGGAAGAACTGGAAACCGTGGAGCTCTACATGAACATTGAAAACATCCGCTTCAACAACGAGATTGATTTCAGCGTAGAGGTAGCCCCTGAGATCGATACCTCCCTGGTTCGAATCCCATCCCTGATCCTGCAACCTTTCCTGGAAAATGCCTTGTGGCACGGCCTTTCATCCAAAGAAGGCCGCAAAGTTATCCGCATTGAAATATCGCGCTCCGGACCGGGATATATTGACATCCGCATCCGCGACAACGGGATTGGCCGGGCCGCGGCCGAAGCCCTGAAGCAGCAACGGGTACTGAAGCGCAAGTCGCTGGGGCTGGAAATTACCAAGGAGCGTATGGCAAACTTCTCCAAGGATTACCAGAATACGTACGACATGAAGATGGAGGACCTTTTTGACGAAGCGGGCAACCCCTGCGGCACCCTGGTGACCCTGCGGATCCCTACGGTTTAAGGTATTCCCGGGCTGCGACTTCCAATTCCTGGTACCAGGCTTCCCCGAATTTGCGGATGAGCGCGGCTTTCACAAACCGGTATACCGGCACCTTGAGTTCCGCCCCCAGCTGGCAGGCCGGGTCGCAAATGTGCCACCGGTGGTAATTCACAGCCGTAAGGGCCGTATATTCCCGGATGCGCACCGGGTACAAATGACAGGACACGGGCTTGGGCCAGTCTACAGCCCCATCCTTACAGGCTGCCTCTATGCCGCAGAGGGCCTTGTCGCCTTCAAAAATAACATAGGCGCATTCCTTGCCATGCACCAGGGGAGTTTCCCATTCCCCATCCTCTCCTTTTACATAGGGGCCCTGCTGCTCAATAGCCTCCAGGCCTTCGGGCCGCAGGTATGGCTTAATACGGGGTAGGATTTCCTGCAATTTCTCCATTTCGGAAGGCTCCAGGGGCGCCCCGGCGTTGCCGTCCACACAGCAGGCACCTTTGCAGGCGTTCAGGTCGCAAACAAAAGCTTCTTCCAGGATTTCCTCCGAAACAACGGTTTTGCCGAGTTCAAACATAGGTGGGGTACTGTGCGGGCAAAGATATTCCTTCTGGTCGAACTCCACCTTAAAATTGCATTGAGGTTCAGGCAAAGGATTTACCTTTGCGCCAGTAAACGCAACCCTATGGAACTGAACCTTCGTGAAATTGCTTCGGCTACCCTGGTCCTGTTTGCCGTTATCGATATTGTGGGCAGCATCCCCGTGGTGATCTCCCTGCGCAAAAAAGTAGGGCACATCCAGTCCGGGAAAGCTTCTATCGTGGCCGCCAGTATTATGGTGGCTTTCCTGTTTGTGGGGGAAGAAATCCTGAAACTGATTGCCATTGATGTCAATTCCTTTGCCGTGGCGGGCTCCTTTGTGCTCTTCTTTATCGCTATTGAGATGATCCTGGGCATTACCCTCTATAAGGATGACGAACCCCATACCGCCTCCATAGTTCCCCTGGCCTTCCCCCTGATTGCCGGGGTGGGAACCCTCACCACCCTGCTTTCCCTCCGTGCCGAGTATCAGGTGGTCAACATTGGCGTCGCCATTGTTCTGAATATTATCTTTGTGTATCTGGTGCTGAAAAGCTCCACCCGCATTGAGCGCATCCTGGGGCCCAGCGGGCTCAGCATCATCCGCAAGGTGTTTGGCGTGGTGTTGCTCGCCATAGCGGTAAAACTATTTGCCTCCAACATTCAGGGGCTGTTCCAGGCCTGATTGGCCCCTTTAAGAATCATCAGATATGAACAAGTACCTGCTTATTGTCCTCGTTATCCTTGCCCTGGGGCTAATTGCCTATAACGCCACTATGCTGGATCCGGAAAACCTTTTTAAGGGAGATAGCCTGGTGGCCCTGATCGGGATTATGGCCGCCCTTTGCGCTCTGGTCCTGTTGATGGTATACCAGACTTCCCGGAAAATCCAGAAAAAGCTCGACGAGGATTAATCCCGGGGCACTTCCGGGTTCAGGGTAGGCCGGTCCAGTTCCATCACCTCCCGCAAAACGGAATCGTAGGGGACCAGTACCTTGGCCTTCAGGTCCGGGGAGAACAATTGCTCGGCAATCCCGGCCTTAATATGGGCTTTCAGCAGGCCTTCGTAATCGTAGTAGTTAATGCTCAGCTTAAACGGCGTCAGGAATTCCACCAGGCGGTCAAAGAGGATGTCGTCCGGCTGGTATTCGGCATAGAACCGTTCTTCATCAAAATCTGCAAAACGGGAGCGGTCTTCCTCCAGATATTCAAAGACAAAACTTGAAAAATAGCCTCGGCTGTCCAGGGCGGCAATGGCTTCCTCCTCGTTTCCGTCTATGGGCACGAACACATCCGGGATAATTCCGCCCCCGCCGTAGACCGTTTTTCCGCCCGGGGTGGTGAACTTCAGGGAATCCGCTACCGGAATGCTGTCGCGGGAGGTGAGTTCGCCATTGTGGTACCTGCGCAGATACTGGTCGTAATAGTCCTCACTCCCTTTCCCGTAATTGCGCTGGATGGAACGCCCGGTAGGAGTGTAGTAGCGGGATACCGTCAGGCGGACAGCAGAGCCGTCTCCGAGGTCCATCTCCCGTTGCACCAGGCCCTTCCCGAAGGAGCGGCGGCCCACGATGGTCCCGATATCATTGTCCTGCAGTGCCCCTGCAATGATTTCGGAAGCCGAGGCCGAACGCTCGTTAATCAGCACGTAAACCGGGCGGTTTTCGAACCGGCCCCGGGCAGTGGCATAGGTAGAATCTACCTGCCCCTTTTTGTTGCGGGTGAAGAGGATGAGTTTTCCTTTAGGCAAAAAGGCATCCGCAATGCGTTCGGCAATGTTCAGGTACCCCCCGGGGTTGTCCCGAAGGTCCAGAGTTAATTTTTCAGCCCCTTCGGCCTGCAGCTCCTTTAAGGCATGGCTGAACTCCTCGTAGGTAGATTCCGCAAAGCGGTTCATCCGGATATAGCCCATATCCGGGGTGAGCATAAAGGCGGCATCGATACTTCGGATGGGTACATGGTCCCTTTTCAGGTTTACCTGCAGGGTGCGATCTTCGGTTTTACGGTAAACGGTCAGGCGCACGGAAGACCCTTCTTTGCCCTTGAGGCGGGAAACAATTTCCTGGTCGGGAAGGCGCTTTCCATAAAGGGTGTCCGCGTCGGCCATCAGGATTTTATCGCCAGGGAGCAATCCGGCCCGGTCGCTTGGGCCATCTTCGATAGTACGGGTCACGGTAATGGTATCCCGGAATTTGTAGAAGTTGATGCCGATCCCCACAAAATCGCCCTTCATGTTTTCGGAAACCCGCTTCATCTCGGACTTGGGGATATACACGGAATGCGGGTCCAGCTTATCCAGGATGTTGTTTACGGTCACATCCACAATGCTGTCCGTATCCACCTCATCTACATATTCGTAGTCTATGTAGTCGATTAACCGGTTTAGCTTATCCTTTTTGGAATTGGTAGTGAAGAGCCGCTCCGGGGTGTCGTTGAAGTGGAGCTTCCCCCCTATAAAAATACCCAAAGCCAGGGCCAGGGCCACCACGGCAGGTCCGATGTAATAGCTCTTCTTCAAATCACTCTTCATTAACGGCCACCGTGGAGTCTATGACCGGCAGGTGTACCAGTTCAACGCCAGCGCGCGATAAAAATTGCAGGCCTGAGTCGTCCTTGTAGGCCCGCTGGTAAACCACCCTCCGAATCCCGGACTGGTGGATAAGCTTGCTGCATTCCCGGCAGGGAGACAAGGTAATGTACAGGGTTGCCCCGTGGCAGGACTGGGTGCTGGAGGCCACCTTAGAAATGGCATTGGCCTCGGCATGCAGTACATACCATTTTGTATACCCCTCTTCGTCTTCGCAGAAATTTTCAAAGCCGGTAGGGGTACCGTTGTACCCGTCCGAGATAATCATCCGGTCCTTCACGATAATGGCCCCCACCTGTTTGCGGTTGCAATAGGAGAGTTTCCCCCATTCGTGGGCCATACGTAAATAGGCTTTGTCGTATTTTTCCTGTTTCCTCGCTTTCAAGGGCTAAAGCAGTTAAGGCCGGGACAGGGCCATGCACGAATATACCGGCTTTCGCGACGCCCCACAACCCGCAGGGGGTTAATTTTTAGTGAAAATCAGAAGGGCCAGGCCTTTACAGCCAGCCAGATGGAAACCCCTGCAATGGCCAGGCTCAGCAGGCGCACGTACCGTTTCCGGTCCAGGCCCATGTAACCGGTAATCAGGGAAGAAAGGCTCAGGACCACCACCAGCACCAGCAGCTGGGCGGCCTCAATCCCCAGGGCAAAACCAAAGAGCGGGCCGCTCTTGTCTGTTTCCCCGGTCATCAGCATGCGAAAGTAATTGGAAAAGCCCAGGCCGTGGATCCACCCGAAAAGGGCCGTAGCCAGCAGGTGCGTCCTGAGGGTAGCTTTTGGCCCGGTCAGGTAGAGGTTGAACAGGGCCGTAAGCAGAATGGTAACCGGGATCAGGAACTCCACCAGACCCTCATTTACTGAAACCCAGCCAAAAGCCGCCAGGAAAAGGGAAAGGCAGTGAGCAATCGTGAACAGGGTGGCCAGCCAGAATACCCGTTTCCATTGCGGCCATCCAAAAGGCAGGGCCAGAGCCATCAAAAACAGGACATGGTCGTATCCCTGCAGGTCCAGGACGTGAAAAAGCCCGAGTTCTCCGTAAAAGCCAAAATTTTCCATAAGTCCAATAATGTGTTTCGGGTATTACCCCATACCCCGTTCCCGCTGTATGGTTTCGTAGGCCTTTTGTACCTCCTTGAATTTCTCCTCCGCGCCCCGGCGGATGGCTTCGTCCTGGGTATTGACCCGGTCCGGGTGGTACTTCTTGGCCATGGCGCGGTAGGCCTTTTTGACCTCCTCGTCCGTGGCCGATCGCTCAATTTCCAGGATGGTATAGGCCGTATCTGCCGAACGCACGAACATAGCCATGATGCTTTCAAAATCGGTGGCCCCAACCCGGAGGTACCCGGCAATTTGCCGAAGCTTGGCCACTTCCGCCTTGCTCACCTGCCCGTCTGCCTGGGCAATGCCGAACAGGAAATGCACCAGCTGCAGGCGCACTTCATACCGGGTGTGCGTATTGAGGTAGGAGCAGATGCGCTGGGCGGAGATTTCCCGCTTTTTAATGACCTCATTAAAGGTCCTGAAAATGGCATTGGCCCGCTCCTTCCCATAGGTCTGTAAAAAATAGCGGCGCACGTAATCCAGTTCCTGCTGGCTTACCTTCCCGTCGGCCTTGATCACTAGGGAACAAAGCGAAAGGAGGTTCAGTTCAAAGTCGGCCGGGGACACCTGCGGCCGGGTAAAATCCCGGAACACCGTACTGCCATTGCTGTTGAGGCTGTCCGCCAGGCTACCGAGCATAAACCCGACGATGGCACCCGGAAAGCGGAGGAAGAGATACCCCAGAAAAGCGCCAAACCATTTGAGCATGCGAAAATTTTTGCCAAAGATAGGGCTTCGCAGCAGATCTCGCCGGCTACCACAGCCCCTTGGGATGGGCATGGTGATTTGCAGTCCTTTTCATACCTTTGCCGAAACGTTAAAAAGAAGCGCTATGTATCCTCCTGAACTCGTTAAACCCATGCGGGAAGACCTGGCAGTTGCCGGGTTTGAGGAACTCTATACCTCAGAAGCAGTGGAAGCTGCCATCAAGCAACCCGGGACCATCCTGGTTGTGGTGAATTCCGTATGCGGTTGTGCCGCCGCCAATGCGCGGCCGGCTGCCAAACTCAGTCTGTCCAATACCAAAACCCCGGACCGCCTGGCCACCGTCTTTGCAGGTGTGGACCGGGAAGCCGTAGATGCTGCCCGTCACCTGATGGTGCCTTTCCCGCCTTCCTCCCCCAGCATGGGGCTGTTTAAAGATGGGGAGCTGGTCCATATGATTGAGCGGCACCACATTGAAGGTCGCCCCGCAGAGATGATCGCCGAAAACCTCAAGCAGGCCTTCGACGAATTTTGCTAGAACAAATTGGCATTCCCGAAAAACCGCTGGCATCCAGCGGTTTTTTATTTTTGTGATATGGCCCGACTCCTGGCATACCCGCTCTCTGCCCTGTACCTCCTCTGTTTCGGGATGGTGCTGGTGGTCTTCCACCCCATCCAGTGGATCTGCCTTAACCTATTCGGATACGAAGCCCACAAGCGCAGCGTAAGCTGGCTGAACCTCTCCATCATGAGGTGCACGCACATTCTGGGCACCCGCTACCGGATTACCTACCCGGAATCCATGCCTGAAAAGGGTCCCCTGATTATTGTGACCAACCACCAGAGCATGTACGATATCCCCCCAATTATCTGGTATTTCAGGCGATTCCACCCCAAGTTTGTCAGTAAGAAAGAACTGGGGAAGGGTATTCCCAGCGTTTCCTATAACCTTCGCCACGGGGGTTCTGCCCTGATCGATCGCCGGGACCGGAAACAGGCTTACGCCGCCCTCAAACACCTGGGGGAATATATAGAAAACACCGGGAGGAGTGCAGTAATTTTTCCCGAAGGCACCCGTTCCCGAACCGGCCATCCCAAGCCGTTTAAAACCTATGGCCTTAGCGTCTTGCTGGAACACGCCCCGTCCGCCTCGGTGGTACCCATCACCATAAACCAATCCTGGAAAATGTTCCGCTACGGGAAGTTCCCCAATGGCCTTGGCGCCCGGATTACCTTTACCGTACACCCGCCCATGCCGGCCAGCCAAATGGACGAAGCAGGCCTGCAGCGGCTGGAAGAAACCATTGTAGCTGCAATCGAAACCACCCCATGACCGACAGTGAACTCGTAGAACGCACCGTAGCTTTTGTACGGGACACCCTCAAAGGGGCCGAAGGAGGACACGACTGGTTCCACACCCAGCGCGTGTTCCGCAATACCCTGCAGATTGCCCGGGAAGAGCCGGTAGACCTGCTGGTAGTGAGCCTGGCGGCGCTGCTCCACGACATTGCAGACGCCAAATTCCACAACGGAGACGAAACCGCAGGCCCGAAAAAGGCCGATGCCTTCCTGAAGACCCTGCCGGTGGCGGATAGTGTGCGCAAGCATGTGGTTCAAATCGTCCGGCATATCTCCTTTAAAAACAGCCTGGAAAAAGGACAGGGCTTCGAATCTGCCGAACTCCATGTGGTGCGGGATGCAGACCGCCTGGATGCCCTGGGAGCCATCGGGATTGCACGGGCCTTCAACTATGGCGGGTTTAAAAACCGGCCCCTGTACGACCCGGACATCCCCCCGCGCACCGACCTCACCAAAGAAGCGTACAAAAAATCAGACGGGCCCACCCTGAACCACTTTTACGAGAAATTACTGCTGCTCAAGGACAGGATGCATACGGCTACGGGTAAGGAACTGGCCGAACAGCGCCACGCTTTTTTGCTGCAATATCTGGAGCAGTTCTACGACGAGTGGAACGGGCGTCGCTAGCCCTTCCGTTTGAACAGGCCTGCTTGCCTGTCCTGCCTTGTAATGCGAAGGAATTCGTATCTTCTTTCCCGATTTCAAACCCAAAACCAAGATGAAACGAAGAACCTTCCTGAAACAATCTGCGGCTACTTCCGCTGCCTTTAGCATTGTCCCTTCCTATGTGTTGGGAAAACAACATGTACCGCCAAGCGACACCCTGTATATAGCCGCCTTTGGCGTGGGTGGTCGGGGCGGAGGCGTGATCCGGGGCCTGCAGGAAACCGGCAAGGTAAAATTTGTGGCGTTCTGCGATGTGGACGAGCAACGGGCAGCGCCCACGTATGAGGCTTTCCCGGATGTAAAACGCTACAAGGACTACCGGAAGGTCTATAAAAAACACCTCAAGGACATGGACGCCATCATGGTGGCCACTCCGGACCATACCCATGCTACCATTGCCCTGCCTTTTATGCGGGAGAAGAAACACGCCTATGTGGAAAAACCGCTAACCCATAACATACGCGAGGCCCGGCTGATGACCGAAGTGGCAGCGCAGATGGGCATTGTGACCCAGATGGGGAACCAGGGCGCCTCCAGCGACGGCAGCCGCGAGGCCCGGGAATGGATTGATGCCGGCATTATCGGGGAAGTACAAAAGGTAGATTGCTGGACCAACCGCCCGGTTTGGCCCCAGGGAGTACCCCTGCCCACCGAAAAGCAGGCCATTCCGGATACCCTGGATTGGGACCTCTGGCTGGGACCAGCCGCCATGCGGGATTACAACGCAGCCTACCTGCCCTTCAAATGGCGGGGATGGTGGGATTTTGGCACCGGCGCCCTGGGAGATATGGGCTGCCATATCATGGAAACCCCATTTAGCGTCCTGGACCTGGGATACCCCACCGAAGCCGAAGCCAGCTGTACCACTAACTGGGTGGGCGACTTTGTGGAAGCCGATTACAGCGCCTCCTGCCCCTCCTCATCCATCGTGCGCCTGAAATTCGACACCCCCAACCACGGCAAGGTGGAATTAAACTGGTTTGACGGCGGCCTGAAACCAGATCTCCCCGATGCCCTGGCAGACGGGGAAACCATTGGCGACAATGGGGGAGGCAGCATTTTTTACGGCACCCGGGGCATCCTGGTGTGCGACACGTATTCCCGCAACGCCCGCCTGCTGCCTTCTTCCCTGATGGGCCTGATAAACAAACCCGCTCCGGTTCTGCCCCGTGTAGAAGGCGGCACCGGTGGTCACCAGCAAAACTGGGTAGACGCCTGCCTGAATGGCACGCCTACCTCTTCCCCCTTCTCCCGGGCGGGGAAACTCACGGAATCCGTGCTGATGGGGAACCTGGCCATCCGGGCCTACCAGTATAAGGTGCGCAAGATCAATGAACGCAACGGCAGAGCCTATTTTGAATATCCCGGACGGAAAAAAATCCAATGGGATGGGGAAAACATGACGGTGACCAACTTTGACCTGGGGAACGAATGGGTACGCGGGTCTTACCGAAAGGGTTGGGAGTTAGTCTGACACCCGTCAAAACAGGGAATACTGGCCGGATTTATATGCGGCGTGTAACCCGCAATTCAGGGCCGGCATTTGGCGGCCCTTGAAGTAACGCCGCCGGGCTACCTGAGCCAGCTGGCGGATGTGTTCGGCAACCGGCCCCTCCCCTTTAATGCGGGTGCCAAAGCGGCTATCGCGCAACTGCCCGCCGTGGCATTGGCGGATCTGGGACAACACCTTTTCGGAACGCTCCGGCATGGTTTGTTGTAACCATTCGGCAAAGAGGTCGGCAATGGCCCCGTTAAGCCGCACCACGGTATATCCAAAACTAAGGGCCCCGTGTTCCGCTGCCGCCTTGGCCAGCGCGGGAATTTCCGCACTGTTCAACCCCGGGATAATCGGGGCCAGCATGGCATTTACCGGAATTCCTGCCCCCAAAAGGGCCTTAATGGTCTGTAACCGTCTTTGGGCACTTGCCGTGCGGGGTTCCAGCTGCCTGCGCAGGGATTCGTTCAGGGTGGTCAGGGAAATATGCACCGCCACCAGCCCATGGGCATGGAGCTCCTGCAGCAGATCCAGGTCCCGCAGTACCAGGGCGTTTTTGGTGATGATACCCACCGGATGCCGGTACTTCAGAAAGACCTCCAGGCAAGCGCGGGTGATGCGCAGCTCCCGTTCCAGGGGCTGGTAGCAATCCGTGTTCCCGGAAAGCACAATAGGAGAGGCCTTCCAGGAGGGTTTTTTCAGAAAAGCTTCCAGGAGGGTTGGGGCGGTTTCCTTCACCAAAATGCGGCTTTCAAAATCCAGGCCCGGCCCAAGGCCCCAGAATTCATGCGAATTGCGCGCATAGCAATACACACACCCATGCTCGCATCCCTGGTAAGGGTTCATGCTGTAGGGCATCCGTACATCCGGGCTTTCCACCTTATTGACAATGGTCTTGGGAAAGATACGGGTATGGGTGGTGCGGGGGGATAGCGCTTCGCCCTCTTCATGGCAGTGCTGGAGGAATTCCTGTAGCACTTCGTGACGCTGGGCGTCAAATCGATTTTGACGACGGCTTTGCGCCCCCCTTCCTTTCAGGGGGTGACCGGGAATTTCAGACATAAAAATCGGGATATAATCCAAATATATGGAATATATCCTGATTAGCCTTGAATTTGAATGGCGACCAATTGCTTTTTGCCCCCGCGCTTGGCGTAGAAGAAGAGGGTATCCTCAGAAGGACGGATCAGGGGCTGGGAAACCATCATAGGAAGGCGCGCCTCGTCGTGGCTGATGATTTTTTCATAGCTCATTTGCCCCTGGGCATCCAGGCGGATCAGGAATATATTCCGGTTCCGGCTCAGGCCCTGGCGAAATATCAGGCGTTCGTTATTCAGCAACTGGGGATTGTCCGCCGCCGAACTGATAAAGAAATAGGTGTTGCCATCTTTGGTAAAAGCGCTGTAGGAGATATAGGCGCCGTCGTTCTGGGTGACCTCCGTTTTATTGATGTTCCGTGCCCAGACCAGACGGCCCTGAGGATCGAGCTTTACGCTTACAATGTCGTTGTGGTGGAAGCGTTCCACCTGCACCCGCCCCCCGCTGGGGCTCATTTCCATCCCCCTGGTGACAAAGTATTCCTCGGCGTTAAACAACAGGTTGCCCTGGGCGTCAAATCGCACCTCTTTAAAGGCCAGGTTCTTCACCACCTTTTCGTCTTCCGTTCCAAACTTATCGAACATAAACTGCTCGCTAAAGGGATTGTACTTCAGGTTGGACCCTTCCAGGCTTACGGGGTCTACCTCAAAATACTGCAGCCCGTTGTAGCGATTGTCCTTCCGGTCTGCGTAAAAGCCCACGCAAACCAGGGTATTCCCTTTCCAAATGGGCTTAAGCCCTTCGGCATATTTGCCGGGTACATCATAGGTAGCGGTCTGGCTGCCGCCCGGGGTAAGCTTGACGAGTTCGTACTGGAACCGGCGTTCTTCGGCCTTAAAGCGGCGTTTCTTGAAATAGGCCTTCCCGATAAGGAAGGCAGCGGAGAGATCCGGTGCCATTTCCAGGGCTTCAAAGGCGTAGTTCTTCTCTTCGATTTCGCCTGAAAAATCCACATCCAGCATAGGGCGCAGGTTGTAATTGTACACCAGGATGCGATGGCGATCATCTTTACCTTTCTTGTAATGCAGGCTAATGGCAAAGGCGCGTTGCTCCCGGTCAAAGAGGACGGTGGTAGTAAAACCAGAATTGAATTTTCGGTTGAAATAGTTCTTGTCCAGGGCATTGTCCACGTAGACTGAAGGGACGGTCAACAGGACTTTCTGCGTGAAATTATAAGCCCCTACCGGACTCTGATGAACGGTATAAATATAACTGAGTCGCTCGGGATCATACTCTAAAAACAAAAGGTATATTTGGCCATTGGCCGTAAACCCGTCCACAAAATCCGCCCCGCGGAACTTGTAATTATATTCATCCAAAAGTTCAAGCTGGGCATTGTAACGCTCTATCAAATATCCCTTTGGACGGAGCACAATCCCTGTGTAATAGGCCCGGACCAGGAGCTTTTCCCCGGATTCCACCTCCGAGAAGTTCAGGAGGTTCGAATATTTATACCGATCGCTATATTTTTCGCCAAAGCGGTACTCCACGGGCATTTCTTGCCCCTGTGCAAACAGGGCCATCAGCAGGGTGACCCACAGGACAGGCAGGTATTTCATATTGGGTGGTTTGGGCTTAGCGACCCGGGAATTCGGGCTTTCGTTTTTCGAGGAATGCCTGGGTGCCTTCCCTGAAATCCTCGGTCCCGAAGCAATGGCCAAACTGCTCTATTTCGGCCTGATAACCGGTATCGCTACTCCTAAAACCCGCATTGACCGCTTTTATTGCATTCGAAATGGCCGTAGGCGCATTTTTGGCGATGCGCCCGCCCAGCTTCAGGCAGTATTCCTCCAGGTCCTCCAGGGCAGTAACGTGATTCACCAGTCCGTAGTCCTGTGCCTTTTCGGCCTCGATCATCCCGGCGGTGAAAATGAGTTCCATCGCCCGGCCTTTCCCGATGAGCTGTGGCAGGCGCTGGGTGCCTCCGTAGCCGGGAATCAGGCCCAGGGAAACCTCAGGTAACCCCAGGCGGGCATTGTGGCTGGCTACCCGGATATGGCAGGCCATGGCCAGCTCCAGGCCGCCGCCCAGGGCGTACCCGTTAATAGCCGCAATGACCGGGGTGCTCAGCTGTTCCACAAAATTAAAGAGCAGCTCCTGGCCCCGTGCCGCAAGCTGCTGGCCTTCCCCGGGGCTAAAACCGGCAAATTCAGCGATATCCGCTCCGGCCACAAACGCCTTGGGGCCGCTACCCCTCAGAATGATCGCCCGCACCCCAGGATCTGCATCCAGGGCTGCAAACGCCTCATGCAGCGCCTCAATGGTTACCCGGTTCAGGGCATTGAGTTTTTTGGGACGGTCCACATAAACCATGGCAACCGGCCCATGCATCTCCAATTTCAGGTTCTTGTACTTCATGTATTTGGATTATTCGGGTTCTACGATCCGGGGCAGGCGCACGGTAAAGACCGTGCCCTTCCCGGGTTGTGAGGTAAAGTCAATACTCCCGCTATAGGTTTCAACAATGGTGCGGACCATCCCCAGGCCCAGGCCCATCCCGCTGGATTTGGTGGTGAATTTGGGTTCAAAAACCTTATCGCGGTTGGCGTCTGCAATGCCCACTCCGTTATCCGCCACCATGATTTTGACCCATTTGCCCTCTGCGGCCACAGAGACCAGGATTCGCGGCTGGGGCACCTCCGGTACCGCCTGGATGGCATTTTTCACCAGGTTGGTTACCACCCGGATCAGCTGGGTACGGTCCATTTTGGCGATGAGCTCTTCGGAGTCGGTCATGAAATGGATATAGGGCTCGTTAAAGATATCCAGGGCCAATTTCACAATTTCGGGCACATTCAGGGTTTCGTTCTGTTGTGCGGGCATTTTGGCGAAGTTGGAAAAGGCCGAGGCAATACTGCTCAGGGTATCGATTTGCTGGATAAGCGTCTTGGAAAATTCCGCCATGCGCTGGCGAATTTCCGGATCTTCCGGATTAAACTTCCGTTCAAAACTCTGTACGCTCAGCCGCATGGGGGTAAGCGGGTTTTTGATTTCATGGGCCACCTGCTTGGCCATCTCCCGCCAGGCCTGCTCCCGTTCGCTGCGGGCCAGTTTGGCTGCACTGAGTTCCAGCTCGTCAATCATGCCGTTATAGGCCGTGATGAGTTTGGAGATTTCTTCGCTGGCGTCGTCCAGGAAGATTTTTTCGTTGGTCCGTGCCAGCCGGGTCTGGATAAGTTTGTCGGAAACCGTCTGCAGGGACCGTGTGATGTATTTGGAAATGAAGTAGGCCAGGGCTACTGCGCTGAATAGCATGAGCAGGTACACCCCGCCCAGGCGGAACAGGAATTCCCGCAATTCGGAATAATAAAAGGAGTTCTCTTCAAAATACGGCAGGTGCAGGATACCGATGGGCTTGAATTTGCCATCCAGGATATAGGTGTAAGATGCCTGGTATCGCTCCCCCGCTGCGGCTGCAGCCTCCACATAGCGCTTATCCACGCTACCCCTCAGGGCATTCAATACATGGGTTTCCAGGCAGAGGGATACGGAGTCATTGTCAAATTTGGGACGGGAACTCTTGATGAGTTGGCCTTCCAGGTCGTACAGGTTGAAATTGGCATTTTCAATGATGGCAATACGATAGATTTCATCCTTGAAGATCAGGCCCAGGTTTGCCGTGGTAATGGGGTAGGTGGTGCGCTGCAGGGTAAAGGTAATGGCCTGCCGGATTTGCTCTTCCTTGCGCTCCAGGCGGTTTTCGTGGTAATCTTTGGCCTGCTCCCGGTACTGGATTACGGTAACCCCAGCAATCAGGACCGAGGCCACCAGCACCAACAGGATCATGGAGAGGAAAATCCGCGTCCGTAAAGACATTTTTTTGAACAAACTCCAGGGGTTTACCCGCTAAGATAGCAATAATCGCACCAAAAAAAGGCGACAGGCGCGCCCCTTGCCATGGGGTTTTTTCCGGGGCTTACCGCCCCTGTTCTTCCCGTTGGCGAATGCGTTTGTAAAGCCGGATGCCGAGCATCAGCAATACCGCCAGCAACACCAGGCCCAGCAGGCCAAAGATCCAGTCGATGGTGCTCTTCAGGATGGCCAGGAAGACCACCGCAAATAGGATCAGGGTGGCGCCTTCATTCCAGATGCGCATAAAGCGGGACGTATATGAAAACGATTCCCGCTGGAACTGCAGGTACATGCGGTGCATGGCCAGGTGGTAGGCCAGCAGCAAGGCTACAAAACCCAGCTTTACCCACATCCAGGGCTGGGAAAGCCAGCCGGGCATGAGCCACAAGAGGAGCCCGGCCATCAGGATGCAAAGTACGGCGGATGGCCAGGTAATGATCTTCCAGAGCCGGCGTTCCATAATGCGAAACTGGGCCGAGAGGACCCGGGATTCGGCCTCGGGTTTTTCCCGGGCCTCGATGTGGTAGATAAACAGGCGGGGCATATAAAAAAGCCCCGCAAACCAGGTAACCACAAAGATCAGGTGCAGGGATTTGATGTAGTTGTAATACTCCGCCATAGGGCCGGGAATTTTATCCAAACTTACGCTTTCCGGGCAGGGGAACCAAGCCCTTGGGATGAATTCAGGAAGGCGCCTGCCGCCCGGAAACCACCCGCAGCAGCAGGTGGAGAACCAAAAAGGCCAGTCCGGCCGGAAGTACCCAGCCCATCTGGTAGGCACTCAGGGGCATCCATGCCGTCCAGGCGCCGGTAACCCCCTCAAGCCCAAGGCTGCCCAAAAAATCCGGCAGGCTGCTCAGAAGGGTTACGACAACCACCCCCCGGAACACCAGGGAAGGGGCCCATTTGTCCGGCATCGCATTGAGGAAGATCAGCACAATGGTAAGGGGGTAGATAAACATCAGGGCCGGCACCGCCACCGCAATGATGGCCTCCACCGGCAATTGCCCCATTCCTACCCCGAGAATGCACCCCAGCAGGGCGGTGATCCGGTAGGCCCGGTCGGAATTTCCAAACCGGGATTTGACAAAATCCGAAGCCCCGGTTACCACCCCTACTGCGGTGGTGAAACACGCCAGGCCAATGAGCAGGCTCAGGAACCGCTGCCCCCATCCCCCCAGGGCCCGGAAACTCAGGGTACTCAGCAATTCGGTACGGCCGGGACCTGCCTCTCCCGGAACATACAACAGCGCTCCGGAATACATCAGGCCGGCATAGAGCAGCATCAGGGCCAGGGCGGCCAGCACGCCTGCACCGCTGATCATGCGGAACCGTTCCCCAAAGGAAAGGTCGGGTTGCTCCAGGTTCAGGGAGATCAGGATTACGCCTCCCACCACCACGGCCCCAATGGCATCGAAGGTCTGGTAGCCTTCAAGAATACCGGCACTGACCGGGAATTCAAACTGGGCCGGGCCGGGCACGCCGCCCTGAAAGAGGATCATACTGCCAATGAGCAACACCAAAACGGCAAAGATGGCCGGGGTGAGCCATTTGCCGATCAGCTGGGTAACCCTGGAGCGGTTCAGGGCAAAGACAAATACCAGGGCAAAATATAGCAGGCTGGTGCCCAGGGGCGGAAAATCCAATAAGGGAGCCACCGCCATTTCGTGGGTTACCGAGGCCGTTCGAGGCGCCGGCAGGACCAGGGCAATGGCGTAAACCAGATAGCAATATACCAGGCTAAACCCGGGGGAGATTTTCCGGGCAAAATCGAACATATCGCCCTGCAGGCGGGCATGCGCCAGGATGCCCAGCATCGGGATCAGGACGGCCGAAAGAGTAAAGCCGAACCCCACCACCCACCAAAGGGAACCCGCCCGGTACCCGAGCAAGGGGGGAAGGATCAGGTTTCCAGCCCCGAAGAACAGGGAAAACAGGGCCAGGCCCAGGATCCAAACCGATCTGTTTTTCAGCAAATTGTGTGTTTTTTCGAGTTATTCATCCGGGGATATCCTCCTGAAATCGGGCATTTGCGGATGCCTTTCTCCGGAAGCCCCCGAAAAATACACAAAAAACCAGGGATTCATCCAATAAATATACGGGCCCAGGCGTTAGGTCTAAACACGACGGAACCAAGTAGTTAACCTAACCCATTGTCTCCTTCATGAAAAACACGGGCCACCCCTGGCCCATATGCCCGAACTTTCAAAACCTACTGCCATGAAAAAAGTCCTCTGCTCGCTTTTCGGCCACCACTTCACTATCTCCAAAAGGGTAACCTCCCACATCAATGAATATGCCTGTGTGCACTGCGGCAAGCAGGTAACCACAGACGTGAGCGGCAACCTTTCGCTGCTGACTCCCGAGTTGCGGGAAATCAACAATACCCTGGAGTACATCTACCAGAAAAAACACACCGTAGGCGCCCACCAACAACAGGTGGCGTAACCCTTACTCTGCATCAAAGGCATTCCAGCCCCTGGCCTGCAGGGGAATGGAAGTTCCTGCACGTGTGATCAGGTGTGTCCCGGCCGAAGCCTCCGTCATATGGCCGATCACCGTAAGGTTTGGGTTTCCTTTGATTTTCGGGTAATCTTCCTGGGCTATGGTAAAGAGCAGTTCATAGTCCTCCCCCCCGCTTAGCGCTATGGTAGTACTATCCAGATTGAATTCCTCGCAAACCGAAATAACGGTAGGGTCCAGCGGGATCTTTTCCTCGTAGAGGGCACAGCCTACCTCTCCGGCCTGGCAGAGGTGGAGGGTTTCGGAAGACAGCCCGTCGCTGATGTCGATCATGGCCGTGGGGCGTACCTCCAGTTTTTGCAGCAACTCCACCACATCGGCCCGGGCTTCGGGCTTGAGTTGGCGTTCCACAATGTAGGCATAGGGCTCCAGGTCCGGGCGGTGGTTGGGATTGGCCTTAAAGACCTCTTGTTCCCGCCTCAGCACCTGCAGGCCCATATAAGCCCCGCCCAGGTCTCCCGAAACCACGAGCAGGTCGTTGGGGGAAGCGCCCTTACGCAACACCGGGGCATCCTCGGAGGCCATGCCCATTACCGAAAGGCTCAGGATCAGGCCCCGGGTAGAGGAGGTGGTATCGCCCCCCACCAGGTCCACCTTGTACACCTCACAGGCCCGTCGGATCCCCGAATACAGTTCTTCCAGGGCTTCCAGCGGAAAGCGGTTGGAAACGGCCAGGGAAACGGTAATATGGCTGGGGGTCATGCCCATGGCACAGATGTCGCTCAGGTTTACCACCACCGCCTTGTACCCCAAATGGGCCAGGGGGGTGTACGCCAGGTCAAAATGCACGCCTTCCACCAGCATGTCGGTGCTCCAGGCCATAGCGCCCGCTTCTGTTTTCAGTACGGCGGCATCGTCTCCCACCCCTACCCGGGTAGCCGGGTGGGTCATTTTGAATTCACGGGTCAGGTGATGGATCAGCCCGAATTCCCCCAGGGATTCCAGGCTGGTGCGTTGCGGATCTTTGTCTTCAAACATACCGCAAAAGTAAGGCGGAACGTTTATAAGGTGTATCTTTAGCCCAAAAGCGCATGAAAAAGCCTGGTTTTCAACAGACCTGCATGGCCTTCCTGGCCGTGATTCTCGTCCTGGCGGCCTGTTCGAAGAATGAACCGGCACCCCCGGTAGACGGGGGTAATGGCAACCCGGACCCGCCTGTGGAAAACCCCGACCCGGACCCTGTGGACCCCCCGGCTACCGGCGGCATACTTGCCCCCTGCGAAAATGGCATGGCCGGCAGCTTTCCCTGTTCGGGCTACGATCTGGTAAGCCGGCAGAACCTGACGGCCCTCTTCGCCAACTCAGCCAATGACATCTGGGGCTGGACCGACCCCGCAGACGGTACGGAATACGCCCTGGTGGGCCTGGACAACGGCACGGCCTTTATTTCCCTGGCAGACCCTGTTGCCCCGGTCTACCTGGGCAAGCTCCCCACCCAAACTGCCAACAGCCTCTGGCGGGACATCAAGGTCTACGCCAACCACGCCTATATCGTTTCGGAAGCTGCCGGCCACGGGATGCAGGTGTTTGACCTGACCCAGCTGCGCAATGTGAGCAATCCCCCGGTCTCCTTTACCCCTACCGCCGTATACACCGGTTTTGGGAATGCACATAACATTGTGATCAATGAAGCCTCAGGCTTTGGTTATGCCGTGGGCACAGGAACTTTTGGCGGAGGTCCGCATTTTGTAGACCTCAGTAACCCGGCCAGCCCCCAGGCGGCAGGCGGGTTCTCCGGGGGCGGCTATTCCCATGACGCCCAGGTGGTCACCTACGCCGGGCCCGATACCGCCTACACCGGGCGGGAAATCTACATTGGTGCCAATGAAAATGAGGTGGTGGTGGCCGACGTTACCGACAAAGCCAACCCGATACGCATCAGCGGGCTGGGATACTCCAATCTGGGCTATACCCACCAGGGCTGGTTTACTGAAGACCAGCGGTATTTTATTTTGGGGGACGAACTGGACGAAATTAACTTTGGGCTGAATTCCCGCACCCTGATATTTGACCTTGGGGACCTGGACAACCCGGTGCTCTCCTTTAGTTATTCCGGCCCTACTACAGCTATTGACCACAACGGCTACGTGGCCGGCAACACCTTTTTCCTGGCCAACTACACCGCCGGGGTGCGGATGATAGACCTCTCCGGCATAGGCACCGGCAGCCTTGCAGAAACGGGATTCTTCGATACTTTTCCCGCTTCCAATTCCCCCCAGTTTGACGGAGTCTGGAGCATTTACCCCTACCTGGAAAGCGGGCATATCCTGGTGAATGACATCAGCAATGGCCTGTTTGTCCTGAAAGCCACCCCATAAGCCAGGCGATATGATTGGTTCCATCCACTGCATTTCATTGCGCGGCCCGCTGCCGCAACCGCTCCTGGCCCTTTTCCTGCTGCTGGCCCTTGCCGCCTGCGACCGGGGGGAGGCCCCGGATGGGCCCGTTACACCCCCCTTTGGAGGCACCCTGGAATGGGCGCGCCTGTATGGGGGCAGCGGGGCGGAAAGTGCCCGGGCCGTGATTCCCACCGAAGATGGCGGGTTTGCCGTGCTTGGATATTCCGAGAGTACAGACGGCGATCTACAGGGCAAGACGCAGGCCGTTAGCGACTATTGGCTGCTTAAATTTGACGCCGCGTCCAACCTGGAATGGAGCCGGACCTACGGGGGCAGCAAGGAAGACCTGGGGCAGGCCCTGATCCAGACCGCAGACGGCGGCTACGCCCTGACCGGCTACGCCATGAGCGACGACGGGGATGCCAGCAGCAATCAGGGCTTCCACGACAACTGGGTGCTGCGGCTGGATGCAGAGGGAAATGTACTTTGGGAACAAAGCTTCGGGTTTTCGGGCCACGACCACTCCTACGATATTTTGGCCACAGCAGACGGGGGGTTGCTCTTCACCGGCTTCCTGGACCTGACGGCCGCCCGTGCGGACGGATATACCGAAAAGGGAGGCGCCTCTGCCTACCATGGGGTGGGAGAATTCTGGTGCACCAAATTGGAAGCGGACGGGACCCTGGCCTGGCGTTTCTACTTTGGCGGCAGCAACAATGACAGGGCCCATGCCGTAACGGCCGCCCCGGACGGCGGCTTTGTACTGGCTGGGTTTTCGGAAAGCGGGGATTACGATATTACCGACCCCAGGGGCAGCTACGATTTCTGGGTCGTAAAATTGGACCCCCAGGGCCGGATGGTCTGGGAGCGGAACCTGGGCGGCAGCGGCATCGATACCGCGGCAGACCTGGTGACCCACCCGGAAGGCGGCTACCTGGTTACCGGACACAGCTTCAGTACGGATGGCGACATTAGCAACCCCCTGGGTGAGGCCGACCTTTGGCTGGCCCGCCTGAGCGAAGGCGGGGACCTGCTCTGGGAGCAAAGCTTTGGCGGCCCGGCCTTTGACGCCGCCGAGGCCATCGCACCCGGGCCGGAGGGCAGCTTTTTCCTGGCCGGGAATACCCGGAGTACCCCGGGCAGCCTGGCCAATGCCGGGGAAAACGACCTGTACCTGGTGCGGATGGACGCCGGCGGCAACAACCTATGGCAGGCCACCTTTGGCGGTGCCGGGATAGACCTGGGGTTTGACGCCGCTTACCTGGCAGATGGCTCCCTGGTGGTGGTAGGCGAATTGGCGGCCGAAGGAGCCGCAGGCCTTAACCCTCTGGGTATGACAGATCTGCTGATCCTGAAGTACCACTGATTTCCTTCCTGGCAGGCATAGAATTCCCCAATGCCGATATACGTTATAATAATGTTACCAAATGCGGTAGAATAGGCCTTTGTACGTATATTTGTGAACTATTTAGATTAAATCCAAATTTAGAATGATCAAAGTATCCGATACCGCCCGGGACCGTGTGGTTTCGCTCATGAAGGAGGAAGGCTACGACGCCCAGTCGGATTATGTCCGGGTAGGGGTGAAGAGCGGCGGATGCAGCGGGTTGTCCTACGAGCTGAAATTTGACCGGGAAGCCGGGGAAGCAGACCAGGTTTTTGAGGACAACGCCGTACGCATCATTGTGGATAAGAAAAGTTTTCTCTACCTGATCGGTACCGTCCTGGAATACTCGGGGGGGCTGAACGGGAAAGGATTTGTTTTCAATAACCCAAACGCCCAGCGCACCTGCGGCTGCGGGGAAAGTTTCTCGCTCTAGGGCGGGGTTGGCACTAACGCAAGGCATTGCATATGGCATATACCGAAGAGGAATTAAAGAAAGAACTGGAAACCAAAGAGTACGAGTACGGTTTCTATACGGACATTGAGTCGGACACCCTCCCCGTTGGCCTCAGCGAGGAGATTGTCATTGCCATTTCCAAGAAAAAGGAAGAGCCCGAATGGATGACCGAGTGGCGCCTGGAGGCCTTCCGCATCTGGAAGGAAATGGAAGAGCCGGACTGGGCCAACGTGACCTATAAAAAACCGGATTTCCAGGCCATCTCCTATTACTCCGCCCCCAACAAGAAACCCAAGTACGAAAGCCTGGACGAGGTAGACCCCGAACTGCTGGAGACCTTCAAGAAACTGGGGATCCCCATCGAAGAGCAGAAAAAACTGGCCGGGGTAGCCGTAGATTTTGTGATGGATTCCGTTTCCGTGGCCACCACCTTCAAAAAGACCCTGGCGGAGAAAGGCATTATCTTCTGTTCCATCTCCGAGGCCATCCGGGAGCATCCGGAACTGGTCCGGAAATACCTGGGTACCGTGGTGCCCCAGAAAGACAATTTTTACGCCGCCCTGAACTCTGCAGTATTCTCCGACGGTTCCTTCTGCTACATCCCCAAAGGGGTGCGCTGCCCAATGGAACTCTCCACCTACTTCCGCATCAATCAGGCCGGGACCGGCCAGTTTGAGCGGACCCTGGTGGTTGCCGACCAGGGCAGTTATGTCAGCTACCTGGAAGGGTGCACAGCGCCTTCCCGGGACGAGAACCAATTGCACGCCGCCGTAGTGGAACTCATTGCCCTGGACGACGCGGAGATCAAATATTCTACGGTGCAGAACTGGTTCCCCGGCGACAAGGACGGGAAAGGCGGGGTCTTCAATTTTGTGACCAAGCGCGGCCTTTGCGAGCGCAACGCCAAAATTTCATGGACACAGGTAGAAACCGGATCCGCGGTAACCTGGAAATACCCCTCCTGCGTGTTGAAAGGGGATAACTCCATCGGGGAATTCTATTCCATTGCCGTGACCAACAACCACCAGCAGGCCGATACGGGCACCAAGATGATCCACCTGGGGAAAAACACCCGCAGTACCATCATCTCCAAGGGAATTTCCGCCGGCCGTTCCCAGAACAGCTACCGTGGCCTGGTACAGGTAGGGCGCCGGGCACAAAACGCCCGGAACTTCTCCCAGTGCGATTCCCTGCTGATGGGCAACGAATGCGGGGCCCACACCTTCCCCTACATCGAGGCGCGCAACAAGACCGCACAAATTGAACACGAAGCCACCACCAGTAAGATCGGGGAAGACCAGATTTTCTACTGCAACCAGCGGGGTATCGATACCGAAAAGGCTATTGCCCTGATCGTAAACGGGTTCAGCAAGGAAGTGCTGAACAAACTGCCCATGGAATTTGCGGTGGAGGCGCAAAAACTTTTGGAAATCAGCCTGGAAGGCTCAGTAGGATAAGCTATGATCAGAACCGTGACTAAACCCCTTGCCCTGCTAGCGGCCCTGGCCGTATTCACGGGTTGCAAGGAAAAAGCCGAGAAAACGGAAGCAGCCGCAGAAAACCCTGCCAAACCGGAAGTACACCTGTATGCCCTGGATGGGGGAACCGTGCAGGTGAACAACCTGGAAATCTTTGCCCAGGATTCCGTGTACCGGGGCGAAAGCACCACCTTTGCCGATGCGTACTATGTGATTGTTCACCCCAAAGGCACCCTGATGTGGGATGCCGGCCTGCCGGAAGCCCTGGTGGGCCTGCCGGAGCCCTTTACCTCCCCTGACGGTAATTTTACCGTGTCCCGCCCGGACTCTTTGGCTGCCCAACTGGCTGCCATTGGCCTGAGCCCGGAGGATATTGATTACTTGTCCCTGTCCCACACCCACTTTGACCACAGCGGGCATGCGGAAAGCGTTCCCAATGCCACCTGGCTGGTACAGGATACCGAATACGCCTGGATCAGCAGCCCCGAGATGGAGGCGGCCCAGCCGGATATGTTTAACGCTGTGAACGACCTTACAAAAGTGCAGCAAATCTCCGGGGATTTTGATGTCTTTGGAGACGGTAGCGTGATGATCAAGGCCATGCCCGGCCACACCCCGGGGCACTCTGCCCTGTATGTGGACCTGGCCGAAAACGGCCCGGTTCTGTTGAGCGGCGACCTCTACCACCTGAAGGAAAACCGCCTGCACAAGCGCGTACCCGTATTTAACACCGATGTAGACCAGACCCTTGCCAGCATGGAAGCCTTTGAAGCATTTGCCGATTCCACCGGCGCCAAGGTAACCCTGCAACACAGCAAGGAAGATTTCGAATCCATGCCTAAAGCACCTGAGTTTTTAAAGTAAGCCCCTATGTTGAAGATAAAGAACCTCCACGCCGGTATTGAAAATAAAAAGATCCTTAAGGGGATCAACCTGGAAATCAAACCGGGCGAAGTCCATGCCATCATGGGCCCCAACGGCTCCGGGAAAAGTACCCTGGCTTCCGTGATTACCGGGAAGGAAGATTTTGAAGTAACCCGGGGTCAGATCCTCTTTGACGGGACCGACCTGGACGATATGGCGCCCGAAGAACGCGCCCACCTGGGTATTTTCCTGTCCTTCCAGTACCCGGTGGAAATCCCCGGGGTTACTGTAACCAATTTTATGAAGACCGCCATCAATGAGACCCGTAAGGCGCAGGGGCTGGAAGAAATGCCGGCCAACCAGATGCTGAAGCTGATCCGGGAAAAGGCGGAACTGCTGGAAATTGACCGGAAATTTTTATCCCGCTCCCTGAACGAAGGGTTCTCCGGCGGGGAAAAGAAACGGAATGAAATCTTCCAGATGGCCATGCTGCAGCCCAAACTCGCCATCCTGGACGAAACGGATTCCGGCCTGGATATCGATGCCCTTCGGGTAGTTGCCAATGGAGTAAACCGCCTGAAAAATGAACAAAATGCCTTTTTGGTGATCACCCACTACCAGCGCCTGCTGGATTACATCGTGCCCGATGTGGTACACGTAATGCACGATGGGAAGATCGTGAAGTCCGGGGATAAAGAACTGGCCCTGGAACTGGAAGAAAAAGGATACGACTGGATCAAACAGGAAGCCGTCCTGTAAGGAACCCGGCACCTAAAGCAAGTACCATGGATCTAAAAGAGAAGCTCCTCTCCTCCTTTATGGCCTTTGAGAATCAGGTGGACCTGGACCACCCCATCCACGAGATGCGCTCCGAGGCCCTGAAGAATTTTGAAACCAAGGGATTCCCCCACCGCAAGATGGAGGCCTGGAAATACACCTCCCTGGCCGGCCTGCAACAGGTAGACTTCAGCATCTTCCCCAAGGAAGACAACAACCTGGAGTACCGGGAGGTAAAGCCCTACTTCCTGCACGAGATCGACACCTATAAGATTGTGTTTGTGGACGGGGTATACAGCTCTTACCTTTCCGAAACCACGCACGACGGGGTAGACATCTGCCTGATGAGCGCGGCGCTTTCCAAGCCCATGTACCGCCCCATCATTGATGTCTACTTCAACAAGGTGGCTTCCAGGGAAGACTCTTTGACCTCCCTAAATACGGCCTTTACCAAGGAAGGGGCCTATATCTATATCCCAAAGAACAAGGCGCCCCGCAAGCCCGTGGAAATCCTGCATTTCTCTACCGGCAACGAGGCTGCCCTGATGGTACAGCCGCGCAACCTCATCATTGTGGAGGAAAACGCGGAGCTGCAGGTCATTGAGCGCCACCAGAGTCTGACCTCCAACGAGGTGCTCACCAATTGCGTGACGGAGATCTTTGCCGCTAAAAATGCCATTGTGGATTATTACAAGGTGCAGAACGACATGCCCGGGGCTTCCCTGATCGACAACACCTACATTGACCAGAAGGACAACAGCCAGGTAAGCGTGCACACCTTTTCCTTCGGGGGGAAACTTACCCGGAACAACCTGAATTTCTACCAGGACGGGGAACACATCAATTCCATCCTGAAAGGGGTGACCATCCTGGGGGAAAAACAGCATGTAGACCACCATACCCTGGTGCACCACCAGCAGCCCAACTGCGAGAGCCACCAGGACTACAAGGGTATTTACGGCTCCCGCTCTACCGGGGTGTTCAACGGGAAGATCATTGTAGACAAGATTGCCCAGAAAACCAATGCCTTCCAACAGAACAACAACCTGCTGATTTCGGACCAGGCCGAGGTAAACACCAAGCCGCAGCTCGAAATCTTTGCAGACGACGTGCGTTGCTCCCACGGATGTACCATTGGGCAGCTGGACGAAGAGGCGCAGTTCTACCTGCGTTCCCGCGGGATCCCGGAAAAAGAGGCCTCGGCCCTGCTGATGTACGCCTTTGCAAATAATGTGCTGGAGAGCGTGCGTATCCAGGAAGTTAAGGCCCGGATCAATAAACTGATCGCCAAAAAACTGGGCGTGAATATTGGCTTTAACCTGTAAACCAACAGGACTTAAAGAAATCTCAATTAACGTTTTTGTAGGAATTATCGGCAATTTTATCGGGTAGGTTTGGAAGACTAACATTTCAAACCCAACCGTATGATTCGATTATTACTCCTCCTGGTATTATGGCTACTGGGACATGCTGTGCAGGCGCAAACGCAGCCCTGGAACGCCAGCGTCCATTACCCGATTTCCATTGGCGATAGTTTCCGGTCATCCAATCAGGGGATCATTGGCCTGGAAATTGGCCGAACGTTCGCCCAATGGGGTAAAGCGCGCATTGGCGCCTCCCTGGCTGGCAGCTGGTTTGCCACTACGATCATCAACGACTCAGATCCCGTACAGGAAAACAAGTATCGGGACGCCTTTTTTTCCGGTAAGTTTTTTGCCGAATGGGACCTGGACCAGGCAAAACGCCTACATCTGCAAACAGGCCTGGGCTGGGGCTATCAAACCAGTCGTTTTTCACCGGCTTTTTTTGATGCCAATGGACGGTTGCAAGGTGAAGAGACCAGCCATGGTCCGGTGATCAGCCTTGGACTGGGTTACGACCTTACCCCCAACTGGTATGTACAAACCCAGGTAGAAGGTATGGGCCTGTTCGGCAAGTCGCCTACCAGTTATGTAGGGCTCTTGCGCATTGGGACGGGTTTCCGGTTTTAAGGGCTCCGACCCGCATAATCCCCTGGAAACAGGCCCTAAAAAACCCTGGCGTTCGGTATCTTTGTACCCTATGAAAACACCCGTGCTGGACGTAGCTAGAATCCGAAAAGATTTTCCCATCCTTACCCGAGAGGTAAACGGGCAGCCCTTGCTGTACCTGGACAATGCGGCCACCTCCCAGACCCCGGTACAGGTGATCGACACCATCGTAGATTACTACAGCCGATACAACGCCAACATTCACCGGGGGGTGCATACCCTTTCCCAGGAAGCCACCGATGCCTACGAGCAGGCCCGGGTGAAGATCCAGAAGCATTTTAATGCAGCCAAAGCCCATGAAATCCTTTTTACCTCGGGCACCACGCACGGGATAAACCTGGTAGCCCAGGGGTTTACCGAATTCCTGAAACCAGGCGATGAAATCTGGGTCTCCGCCCTGGAACACCACTCCAATATTGTACCCTGGCAGATGCTCTGCCAGCGTACGGGCGCCCGGCTGCGGGTGATCCCCATGGATGAAAAAGGGGAACTGGTGCTGCAACCCTTCCGAGAAGGCCTGTCCAATAAAACCAAGCTGGTCTTCTGCAACCACGTCTCCAATGCCCTGGGGACGGTAAACGACATTGAAGCCATCATTGCCGCCGCCCATGAGGTTGGCGCTGCCGTGCTGGTAGACGGGGCCCAGGCCGCCCCCCATATTGCCGCAGACCTGCAGGCCCTGGATGTGGACTTCTATACCGTTTCCGCACACAAACTCTGCGGCCCTACCGGGGTAGGCATCCTGTATGGGAAAGAAGCCTGGCTGGAAAAACTCCCGCCCTACCAGGGAGGGGGCGAAATGATCGAAACGGTCACCTTTGATAAAACCACCTATGCCGGGCTGCCCCACAAATTCGAAGCCGGTACCCCGAATATCTGCGGCGGCATCGCCTTTGGCGCAGCCCTGGACTACCTCAATGCCATTGGCATGGATGCCATTGCGGCCTACGAAGACCAATTGCTGGCCCATGCCACGGAAGCCCTGATGAAGATCCCGGGTATGAAAATTTATGGGGAATCCGCTCGTAAAACCTCCGTGATCTCCTTTAACCTGGAGGGGATTCACCCCTACGATGTGGGGACCCTGCTGGATAAAATGGGGATTGCGGTGCGTACAGGCCACCACTGCGCCCAGCCCATCATGGACTTTTACCGCATCCCGGGCACCGTTCGGGCCAGTTTCAGCTTCTACAATACCCTGGAAGAAGCGGACCGCCTGGCGGCCGGGGTAGAGCGGGCCCGGCAGATGCTGTCCTAGCTTCCCCCTAAACCGGTTGAAAGACAGGCTTTATTATCGTATTTTTGCGGCTATGGAACAGCAAGATATCGCCAGCATACAACAGGACATCGTGGAGGAATTCTCCATGTTTGACGATTGGATGCAGCGCTACGAATACATGATTGAACTGGGCAAGTCCCTGCCGCAGATTGACCCACAGTACAAGACAGACGACCACCTGATTAAAGGGTGTCAGAGTAAAGTTTGGGTTCATGCGGCCCTGGAGGACGGGCGCCTGGTCTTTACGGCGGATAGCGATGCCATTATCACCAAAGGTATTATCGGGATCCTGATCCGGGCCTTCAGCCACCAGAAACCGTCTGATATCATTGCCGCCAAAACGGAATTTATCGACGAAATCGGGCTGAAGGAACACCTCTCGCCCACCCGGGCCAATGGCCTGGTGAGCATGATCAAACAGTTGAAACTCTACGCCGTGGCGTACGAAACCCAGATGGAGTCCTGAGGCTCCCAACCCAATACAAATGGAAGAACAAACAGGCATAGATACGCAGGAACTCGGCGAGAAGATCGTCCGGGTCCTCAAGACCATATACGACCCGGAAATCCCGGTGGACATCTACGAGCTCGGGCTTATTTATGACGTCTTTGTCAATGAAGCCCGCGACGTGAAGATCCTGATGACCCTGACCTCCCCCAACTGCCCGGTAGCCGAAAGCCTGCCCGTAGAGGTGGAGGAAAAGGTAAAATCCCTGGACCTGGTCAATGACGCCGAGGTGGAAATCACCTTTGATCCGCCCTGGACCCAGGAATTGATGAGCGAGGAAGCCAAACTGGAACTCGGCCTCCTCTAATTTCCGCTGCGCACATGGAAGGTGAAATTGTAAACCGCGTTGCCCAAAGCTCCCTGAGGACGCTGGACCTGGAGGAACTCTACCCCCAGGGTCCGCGGCATGGCCTGGACATCAGCCCCTGGCTGGACCAGGGCATAATCCTGAGGGAACAGCCCTTCCGGGAAGCGGTAAAGGCCCATGACTGGGCAGCCTACCAGGACGCCTTCGTGTACCTGTACTGCAGCTCGGATGCCATTGTGCCTACCTGGGCCTATATGTTGATAAGTACCCACCTGGCCCCGGTGGCCCGCAAGGTGGTAGTGGGTTCCCGCGAGCTCCTGGAGAGCGTTATTTTCTCGGAAACCCTGGCTGCCATGGACGTGGAGCCCTTCCGGGACAAGCCGGTTATTATAAAGGGTTGCAGCCATTTGCCCGTGCCGCCTACCGCCTATACACAAGCCGTGGACCGGCTACTGGGGGTGGCCCGTACCATACAGTTCGGGGAGGCCTGTTCTTCCGTGCCCCTCTATCGTCGAAAATAGTGTTGATAACCAGCCGCATATATCAACAATGATTATTTTTGTTGTTGATAAACTAAACACTATCCCATTATGAAAAAAATCGTTTTGGCCCTTAGCGGGCTGCTGATCACTGCGTTTGCCCATGCGCAAACCGAAGCGGAACTCAAAGCCACTTTAGGTGAAAAGAAAGATTCCATTGCGGCCATTCAGGGCCGCGCCAACGCCATCCAGGCACAGATTGACGCCCTGCCGGGGTGGAAAATAGGAGCCTTCGGGGTCATTGGCGGGAGCATTTCCAACTTCAGCAACTGGTACGCCCAGGGCATCCCGAACAACGCCTCCGGGAACATCGGGTTTACCGTAAATGCCTTTGCCAACCTGCAGGAGGAAAAGTTTTTTTGGAGGAATTCCGGGAACCTGAACCTGAGCTGGGTGAAGCTGGACGACAAGGACGACCCCAATGACGAGTCCGGCTTCCGGGAAGCGGTGGATGTCTTTAACATCACCTCCCTTTACGGCCGAAAACTGAGCGAGACCTTTGCCATCTCCACCTTAGGGGAATACCGGACCACCCTGTTGAACAACTTCAACAATCCCGGGTATTTGGATATCGGGGTCGGGGCCACCTGGACGCCTGTACAAAACCTGGTGGTGGTGATCCACCCGCTCAACTACAACTTTGTCTTTTCGGATGCCGACGACATCTTCGAGTCTTCCATGGGGGCCAAAGTGGTTGCCGACTACACCCGGCAGCTGGGTGCCATTGCCTTTAAGTCCAACCTCTCTGCCTTTATGAGCTACAAGAGCAGCAACCTGAGCAACTGGACCTGGATTAATTCCTTCAGCTATACCCTCTGGAAGAAAATCGGGGTAGGCTTCGATTTTGGCCTGCGCGGCAACAGGCAGGAAGCCCTGAACTACGCCATCAATACCCTGGGCAATGCCGGTGCCACCTTCGACAACACCGACAACGAACTGCAGTCTTACTGGACGCTGGGGATGAGCTACAAGTTCTGAGCCTCAGGCCCGCACCATAAAAAAAGCCCTGGTTTTTCGCCAGGGCTTTTCTGTTGGGGTAGGTTCATACCATCTGATTACGTAACATGTCTTGTGGTACGATCCGGAATAAACACTATCACTTAAACACTGCATAAAGATAGCAGGATATCCGTATTAAACCGCATATTTTCAAGGTAAATTGCCTGATCGAGTGGGAAGTCCGACAAGCCGGGCGTTTTCATCGACGAGATTCGCCCGCTACTCCCCCCCTTCCTGGCTGTAGTCGTCCAGGTTTTCCGGATAGAGGAAATTATTGTAGGGAAAACGGGTCACGTGGATGTCACGTACCGCCCGGTAAACCCGCTTGCGGAACTCGTCCATATTCTCCTTTTCCAGGGCCGAAATGAAAATAGCGTCCCCGGAGACACGTTGCATCCAGGTGGTCTTCCATTCCTCTATGGAATAGTGGCGCGAGGTACGCTCGGTTACCAGGTCGTCCTCGTCCAGGGGCTCCGCTTCGTACAGGTCAATTTTGTTGAACACCATCAGGGTATCCTTGTCCGTACACCCGATTTCCGAAAGGATCTGGTTCACCGAATCGATATGGTCTTCAAAGCTGGGGTGGGAAATGTCCACCACGTGCAGCAACAGGTCCGCCTCCCGCACCTCGTCCAGGGTACTTTTAAAACTTTCCACCAACTGGGTGGGCAGCTTGCGGATAAACCCCACCGTATCGCTGAGCAGAAAAGGCAGGTTGCCCAACACCACCTTGCGCACCGTGGTGTCCAGGGTGGCAAAAAGCTTGTTTTCCGCGAAGACCTCGCTTTTGCTGATCACATTCATGAGGGTGGATTTCCCCACGTTGGTATATCCCACCAGGGCCACGCGTACCAGGGAGCCGCGGTTCCCCCGCTGGGTCTCCATCTGCTTGTCGATCTTGGTGAGTTTCTTTTTAAGCAGGGCAATGCGGTCCCGCACAATCCGGCGGTCGGTTTCAATTTCCGTCTCCCCGGGGCCGCGCATCCCGATCCCCCCGCGTTGGCGTTCCAGGTGGGTCCAGAGGCCGGTCAGGCGGGGCAAGAGGTATTCGTACTGGGCCAGTTCCACCTGGGTGCGCGCATAGCTGGTGGCGGCCCGCTGGGCAAAAATATCCAGGATCAGGCCGGTGCGGTCCAGGATCTTGCACCGCAATTCCTTTTCGATATTACGTTGCTGCACCGGGGTGAGCTCGTCGTCAAAAATAACCGACCCCACTTCCTGGGCCTTGACGTACTCCTGTACCTCGGCCAGCTTCCCACTGCCGATAAAGGTTTTAGGGTTGGGCACGTCTATACGCTGCACAAAACGCTTTACCACTTCCCCCCCGGCCGTATAGGTGAGGAACTCCAGTTCGTCCAGGTATTCGTTAACCTTTTCCTCCGGTTGCTCCCGGGTAATTACCCCGATGAGTACCGACTTTTCGTATGCGATTTCCTTCTTCTCGAGCATAATGCGTATGCGACCCTGCAAAACTACGCAATCGCAGCGAAGTCTTTATTGTATCTTTAGAATCCTTACCCGATTTCACCATGGCCAGACATTCGCAGTGCATTGTGGGGTTCTACAACCTGGAAAACCTGTTCGACACCCGGGACCAACCGGGGGTGCTGGACGACGACTTTACGCCCGGGGGCTTTAAGCGATGGACCCCGGAGCGGTATGAAAACAAACTCCATAAACTGGGGCGCACCATTGCCAACCTGGGGCAGGTAGGCCCCCTGGAAGCCCCGGCCATCCTGGGGGTGGCCGAGCTGGAAAACCATACCGTGCTGGACGACCTGTTGCAAACCGATGCCCTGGAGGGCAGTGGCCTGGAATATATCCATTACGATTCCCCGGACGAACGCGGCATTGATACGGCCCTGTGCTACCACCGGGAGTTGTTTGAGCCGGATGCCCAACAGACCATCCCCCTGATGCTGTATGAAACGGATGGCCGCCGGGATTATACCCGCGACATCCTGCACGTGAGCGGGAAACTGAACGGGGAACCGGTTCATATCTTTGTAAACCACTGGCCCTCCCGCCGGGACGGAGATGCAGAAACCGCACACAAGCGGATGACCGCCGCCCAAACCCTGCGGGAAACCATTGAACCCCTGCAGGCCGAAAACCCGGAAACCAATTGTATTGTGATGGGCGACTTTAACGACGACCCGCATTCGGAATCCCTGCGTTTTTTGGAAGAAGCCTCGGGGCTGCACAACCCCATGCGCACCCTCTTCCATCCGGAGCGGGGTTCTGCCAAATACAAAGACCAGTGGATGCTTTTTGACCAGATCCTGCTCTCCCACTCCTATTTAAATTACCAACCCGGCACCCACCGCCTGGGCCGGGCCGATATTTTTAACCCCGAATTCCTGCAGGAATGGAACGAGCCATTCAAGGGCAAGCCCTTCCGCACCTATGCCGGGCGCAAGTACCTGGGCGGGTATTCGGACCATTTTCCGGTGTATGTGCAGCTTACCCTGGAACCCTAACTCTTAATCATCTATACGAGTAATATTCCCTTCGGGCAAAAGATCTTCTCCACGCAGCCTGAGGAAAACCTGCGCTGTGGTGATCACATCCAATTCGCAGTATTTCCGGATGCGTTCCACATCCTGCTCTTCATAATATACCGATCGTATTTGACTGCCGTCCAGGTCTTGCTTGGGCGAGGGGATGCCCAGGATATGGGCCAGTAACCGAAGGGAGGTATAGTGTTTGAAATCGCCGAATTTCCAGAGCTCCATGGTATCCAGGTGGGGCACTTCCCAGGGCTTTTTGCCAAAGAGGTTCAGTTTGGCCGGCAGGGGCAGGCCGTGGATGATCATGCGCCGGGCCAGGTAGGGAAAATCGAATTCCTTCCCATTATGGGCGCAAAGCAATTTGCGCGGCCCCCGGAAATACCCCTCCAGCAGGGAGGAAAATTCCCGGAGCAACTCCGGCTCCGAACCCGTAAAACTCTTCACCCGAAAGGTGCGTGGGCCCCCGGACTCCTGAAAGAAACCCGCAGAGATGCATACCACCTTCCCGAACTCGGCCCAGATGCCCGCGCGCTCATAGAATTCGGCCGGGGTAAATTCCTCCTTGCGCTGGTAACGCGTTTTATGTTCCCACAGCTCCCGGGCCTCCTGTGTCAGGTCTTCATAATCGGCCTGCTCAGGTACGGTTTCAATATCCAGGAAGAGGATGTTTTCCAGAGGGATTTTTTGCAGCATGGAACTGTTTTCGGACTAAAAAAATACAAAGAAAGTGCACTTTCCCATCAGGGCCTGCGCGGGAAATATCCCCAATCTGGCCAAATCCCGCCCAAATACCGTTTTCCGACTGCCGGGTCGGTTTGGCGGTGGCTTCTCCAAGAGGGTTTCTGGATTAACGCCGGACAGGCCGCAGAAATCCCCTGTAAAATGCAGGAATCCGGGCCATTGAGCCGATAAAAAGTCAGTTATCCGACCAGTGGGTCGGTTTTCTAACCGAATAACGAGTGTTGGGGCGTTGGGCTCTCGTGGTTTAAAAGCCATTTCTTCCGGTGAATGCCCCCGGCGTATCCCGTCATAGAGCCGTCGGAACCGATCACGCGGTGGCAGGGCACCACAATCCAAAGGGGATTCTTGCCATTGGCGGCCGCCACGGCGCGGATGGCCTTGGGATCGCCCAGGCGCAGGGTGAGTTCCTGATAGGAAACCGTTTGTCCGTAGGGTATGGCCTCCAGGGCCTGCCAGACCCTTTTCTGGAAGGGCGTGCCTTCGGGTTGCATGGGGAAATCAAACTGGGTAAGCTCCCCTTCAAAATAGGCCTTCAATTGGGCGCAGGGTACTTGAAGGGTTTCAGGGATGCGCTCCTGCTTTAGGGTGCCGTCTTCCACCGAAATAGCGCTAACCCCGTCCTGGTTCCCACGGATCACCGCAATCCCCAGGGGGGTCTGTATCCGTGCCTCTTCCATACTATTCGATTATCCCGCTGCGTTTGGCCCGGTCTTCCCAGCGTTTGCGGGCCAGGGCCTGCAGGTCTTCCACGTTGTCACTTTCGTCCATGATTTCCATGCCCAAAAGGGTTTCGATCACGTCCTCCATGGTCACCAGGCCGCTCACCGAACCGTATTCGTCCACTACCAGGGCAATGTGCTCCCGCTTGCGGATCAGGGTGTCGAAAAGTTGCGGGATGGGGGTATTGCGGCGGGTTACCTGCAGGTCCCTCCGGATTTCCGAAAGGGGCTGGTCTCCGTTTTCGTTGATCATTTCCTCCAGTACATTGTCTTTGAGGACAAAGCCGGTAATCATGTCTTCCTGCTCCTGATACACGGGGATACGGGAGAAACGCAGGCGGGGATTCTCCCGGAAAAAGTCGGCTATGGTCTGGTTTTCCGGGGCAATTTTCATGACCGCTCGTGGCGTCATGATATCCTTCACCTGGATCTCGTCAAATTTCAGGAGGTTCTTAATCACCTTGCTTTCGGACTCCTCAAAAACCCCTTCCTCGTGGGCCACATCGGCCATGGCCGTAAAGTCCTCCCGGCTGAGCACGCTGTGGGCGTGTCCTTTTCCGATAAGTCGGGTAAACAACTGCAGCAGCCACAACAGGCCGGTAACCCGCAGGAACCAGACCATACCGTTCAGCAGGCGGGCCGAAATGGGCGCCAGCTTGCGCCAGTAGGTGGCCCCCAGGGTTTTGGGGATGATTTCCGAGGCCACCAGGATCAGGATGGTCATCAGGGCGGATACCACCCCAACCATCAGGTCTTCGGTAAAAGTGACGCCGAGTACCTGGTGTACCTCATCCCCGAACCGCTCCGCATAGGCCACCTTGGCCTGTACCCCCACCAGGATGGCCCCTACGGTGTGGGCAATGGTGTTCAGGGTCAGGATGGCGATCAGGGGTTTGTCCACATCCTTTTTCAATTGCTCCAGGGAAGCGGCGTAGTGCCGGCCTTCTTTTTTGCGGATGTTGATAAAAGTCGGGGTCACGGATAGCAATACCGCCTCCAGGATTGAACAGAGAAAGGAAAAGAAAATCGAAATAAAGGCGTAAAAAAGCAATAAGCCCATATATAGCGAATGTGAAGTCTAAGTTACAATAATTTCCCTATGGCCACCCGGCCTGGCGGAGGGCTTCATAAAAAACCTGCTGCACCCGGGTGCGCAGGTTCATTTCGTAGAGCTGCCGGTGTTCCCGGCTGGGGTAAACCCGGTTGGACAGAAATATATATACCAATTGGTACTTTGGGTCCACCCACACGAAAGTGCCCGTAAAACCACTATGTCCGAAGCTTTCGGGGCTGGCCAGGGGGGCTGGGTAGGCCGCATCCAGGCCCAGGGTGTCATTGCCGAAGAGCGGCTTGTCAAAACCCAGGCCGCGGCGGTTCTCGTTTTCCGGGAATTGCACCCGGATGCTTTCGCGGACCACGGCAGAATCCAGCACCTGCCGCCCCCCAAAATTCCCATATTGGGCATAACACTGCAGCAGCACCGCCAGGTCCCTGGCAGAGCCGAACAGGCCTGCATTTCCGGAAATCCCTCCCCTAAGGGATGCATTCTCATCGTGCACCCACCCGCGGGTCAGGGTATGCCGATAGAGGGTATCTACCTCCGTGGGCACGGTGCGCGCACCGGGGCGGTTCAGGGCCGGGAGAAAGACCAGGTCCTGCAACCCCAAAGGCCCATACACCTCCTGGCGGAGGTACTGGTCAAAAGGCATCCCGCTCAGGTCTTCCACCACCTGGGGAAAAACGAGAAAGGCCAGGCCGGAATAGCGATAGGTCTTATCCGCAGAAACCCGGGATCGGTTTACCTGCCGGTACATTTTTCGTATAAAGCGATTACGTACATACAACCCCTCATAGGCCTGCAAGCGGAACCGGCGGGAAGGTGTATCCCGCACAAACCGGTTTTTAAGGCCCTGGGCTGTGCGCACTTCACTGAGGAAAACGATATAGGGCACCAGGCCTGCCTGATGTGCCAGGATTTCCCGCAGGGTCAGATCCCTTTTATCCCGGTGCCACTTCCAGGGGGTCCAGTACTGGCTGAAAGGGGCATCCAGGTCTAATTTACCTTCACCCACCAGCTTTAACAGGGCCGGAAGGGCCGCCGTGATTTTGGTAACCGATGCCAGGTCGTACAAGTCGGTTGGGGCCACCGGAACCAGGCTATCGTAGGTATGGAAGCCATAGGCCTGGTGAAAAAGGACCTGCCCCTGATATGCCACCAGTACCTGCCCGCCCGGAAAGGCCTCCTCCCCAATCCCGGCAGCCATCAGAGAATCAACCTTTCGGTATAATTCAAGAGAATCCACCCCCAGTGCATCCAGGCTGACCGAGGGCATCTCCAAACCAGTATCAGCCAGCGGTATTTGAGGCGCCTCGGCCTGTGACCAAGCCTTATTAATACTGAATAGTATGCTTAAAGCAAAATATACAGCTAATCCCTGTAAGGCATTTAAAACAAAAATATTAGAACGAATATCTTTCATAGCCCTCAGGCGTTATCCCAGCAGGCGAACGGCATCCTTCGCAAAATAACTGGCCATGAGGTCTGCCCCTGCCCGTTTAATGGCGGTTAGCTGTTCCAGCATCACCGCATCGTGGTCCAGCCATCCTTTTTCGGCAGCCGCCTTTAGCATCGCATACTCCCCGGAAACCTGATATACGGCCACCGGTACATCTACCGCATTGCGCACTTCCCGTACAATGTCCAAATAGCACAACCCGGGTTTTACCATCACGATGTCTGCACCTTCCGCTACATCCATCCGGGTTTCCCGAAGGGCTTCGGTGCGGTTGGCCGGATCCATCTGGTAGGTCTTTTTGTCCCGGGGGGCTTCAACGCCTTTCACGGGGGCGGAATCCAGGGCATCGCGAAAGGGGCCATAAAAGGCACTCGCATATTTGGCGCTGTAGCTCATGATCCCGGTATCCTGAAAGCCTTCGGCATCCAGATGCCGGCGGATGGCGCCAATACGGCCATCCATCATGTCGCTGGGGGCCACCATATCGGCTCCTGCCTCGGCGTGGGAGGCCGACATTCGGGCCAGGACCTCCACCGTGGGATCATTGGCAATCCTGCCTTCGGATACAATCCCATCATGGCCAAAAGAGGAATAGGGGTCAAGGGCCACGTCCGTCATCACCCATAGGTCCGGGCAGGCATCCTTTACCGTTTTGACAGCCCGCTGCATCAAACCTTCCGGATTCAGGGCTTCGGTTCCGGCATTGTCCTTCAGGGTATCCGGTACTTTTACAAACAGGAGGACGGATTTCAGGCCCATGGCCCAGAGTTCCCGGGCTTCCTGAGCCAGGGTGTCCAGGCTCAGGCGGTAATACCCGGGCATGGAAGGGATCTCCTCCCGCAGGCCGCGGCCTTCCGCTACAAAGAGGGGAACGATAAAATCCCCGGGGTGCAGGTGGGTTTCGCGCACCATGGCACGGATGGCCGGGGTGGTTCGCAAGCGTCGGTTTCTTCGCATCAAGTCCATAGGTTTATAGGTTGGGCAGGTAGATTTCTCCTTTCAAATAAGTGATGGCCTGCCCGCCAATGTGTACGCGGGGGCTGTTATAGGCATACCGCAACATGCCACCGCGGGGGGAGCGCTGCTGGGCGGACAGGGTGGTCTTGCCCAGGCGGTCTGCCCAGTAGGGAATCAGCATGGTGTGTGCCGATCCGGTTACGGGGTCCTCGTCTATCCCTGCGGCGGGGGCAAAAAAGCGGGACACAAAATCCACCGCTTCCCCGGGGGCAGTGGCGATAATCCCGCGCACCTGAAAAGATTTCAGGGCAAAAAAGTTCGGGTCAAGGGCATCGATGGCGGCCTGGTTGTGATACACCAGCATATAATCTGTGAGTCCCTTAAGGCAGGCTTGGGGTTCGGCCCCCATGGCCGCGGCCAGGCCTTCCGGCAGGGCAGCTTCTGCCGGTACGTCCGCAGGAAAATCCAGCACCAGCCACTCTGCATCCCGGGATACGGTCAAAGGTCCGCGTTCCCGGCTGTGAAAGGTTATTTCGCTGGTTGCGGTTTCACGGGTCTGAAACAAAACATGGGCAGTGGCTAAAGTAGCATGTCCACAAAGGGCCACTTCCACGGCTGGGGTAAACCAGCGTATGGCGTATCCATCCGCTTGTGGCACCGCAAAGGCCGTTTCCGCGAGGTTGTTTTCGGCGGCAATGGCCTGCATCAGGCTATCCGGTAGCCAGGTATCCAAAATGCACACCGCGGCCGGGTTGCCGGTAAAAGGTTCCGGGGCAAAAGCGTCTACCTGGTACAACTCCAAGGTTTTCATCCGGTGAGGTTTAGGTTTAAAGGTACAATTTATTCCTGCCATCCGTTGGGCGGAAACATTCCATATACCTATTGGTTTATCTGTGAGTTAACCCTCTGATATCCAGTCCCTGGGATGCATCAATACTTCCACAAGGGCAGCCTCCCGCGTGCCTTCCGCAGGGTGGTGGTCGTATTGCCAGCGCACCACGGGCGGCAGACTCATCAGGATGCTTTCAATGCGGCCGTTGGTGCGTAACCCAAATAAGGTACCCTTGTCGTGCACCAGGTTGAATTCCACATACCGGCCCCGGCGTACCTCCTGCCATTCCCGTTCGGCAGGGCCATAAGGCAGGTCCTTGCGCCGTGCCGCAATGGGCAGATAGGCATCCAGGAAGGAATCCCCCACCCCGGTTACAAAGGCGTACCAGGCTTCGGCATCCCTGCCAGGCTCCGGGCGCAGGTAATCAAAAAACAACCCGCCCACCCCGCGGGCCTCACCCCGGTGGTGGTTCCAGAAGTACTGGTCGCATTTCTGCTTGTAGCGGGGGTAGAATTCAGGGTCGTGGGCATCGCAGGCCCCCTTGCACACCTGGTGGAAATGCCGGGCGTCTTCTTCGAACAGGTAATAGGGGGTCAGGTCCTGCCCCCCGCCAAACCACTGGTCCGCCACCTGCCCATCCGGGCCGTACAATTCAAAATACCGCCAGTTGGCGTGTACGGTAGGAACCATCGGGTTCTTCGGGTGCAGCACTAGGCTTAACCCACAAGCGTAAAATTCCGAAGGGCCCACCTTAAAATAGGCCTGCATGCTTTCCGGCAGGGTACCGTGTACAGCCGAAATGTTGACACCCCCTTTTTCAAATACGGCCCCTTCCTCGATCACACGGGTGCGCCCCCCGCCGCCCCCGGGGCGTTCCCAGAGGTCTTCCCGGAACCGGGCCTGCCCGTCCAGGGTTTCCAGGGCGCCGGTAATCCGGTCCTGCAAATCGCAGATATAGGCGTAGAACTTATCCTTCATATTCCTGTACGGCTTTAATAAAGGCCCCAGCGTGCTCCAATGGGATATTGGGCAGGATACCATGGCCCAGGTTGGCAATATAGCGGTCCTTGCCAAAGCCGCGGATCATCTCGTGCACCATGGCGCGGATGGTTTGGGGGGGAGACAGCAAACGGGACGGGTCAAAGTTCCCCTGCAGGGTGATCTTGCCCCCGCTTAGCCTGCGGGCTTCCTGGGGGGAAACGGTCCAATCCACGCCCAGGGCAGCTGCCCCGCTTCCGGCCATTTCCTCCAGGGCAAACCAGCACCCCTTGGCAAAGGCAATTACAGGCGCCAGATCCTTCAGGGCATCCACAATCTGCTGGAGGTACTGCCAGGAGAATTCCCGGTAATCTCCGGGGGAGAGCATCCCACCCCAGGAATCGAAGAGTTGTACGGCGTGTACCCCGGCTGCCACTTTGGCTTTCAGGTAGGCAATGGTGGTGTCCGTGATCTTTTGCAGCAACGCATGGGCCGCTTCCGGGTCTGTAAAGCACAAGGCCTTGGCCTGGTCAAAATTCTTACTCCCCTGCCCCTGCACGGTATAACAGAAAATGGTCCAGGGAGCGCCCGCAAACCCGATCAGGGGTACGGCCCCGTCCAGCTTGTCCAGGGTCATGCGGATGGCCTCCATCACATACCCCAGGCGGTCCTCCACATCCGGAACGCCCACCCGGGCCACATCGGCCGCCGTGCGTACCGGGTTGGGGAGCCAGGGGCCCACCCCCGGCTTCATTTCCACCTCAATATCCATGGCCTGGGGCACCACCAAAATGTCGCTGAACAAAATGGCAGCGTCCATCCCATACCGACGGATGGGTTGCACCGTAATCTCGGACGCCAGTTCGGGGGTCTGGCAGCGGGTAAAGAAATCGTATTGCTCGCGCAGGGCGATAAACTCGGGCAGGTAGCGCCCCGCCTGCCGCATCATCCAGACCGGCGGCCTGGAAACGGTTTCGCCCCTCAGGGCCCGAAGGAATAAATCGTTCTTGGGTGTATTCATGGCTGAAGTTCCATTTCAGAAATCAAGGTTTGCAGCACAGCCTCCACACTGGGGTGAAGCGCATTGCAATACCGGTTAGTATATTTTTTTGCCGCTGCAGCGGTAGTGGGCCCGATACAAACGGCCAAAGCCTTGCCAATAGGGTTCGCGGAGGTAAACGCGGCTATCCCGCTGGGACTGAAAAACAGGAGGGCGTCGAAATTCTGCCCGAATTTCTTCTGGACCAGGGTGGTGGCATACACCTCCCGGGCTTCCATCGGGATACCGGCCTGGGCCAGGGCCTCCGGCAAGGTATCCAGGCGGCGGTTGCCGCAGAAAAAGATAATATTCTGTTTGGTATTTTCTTGAATTAAAGCCTGGGCCAGGGCCCCGGCATTCTCATATACCCCCAACACCTCCTGCCCGGCTTCGCGAAGGGCTTCCGCTGTTTTGGAACCCACGCAATAACAAGAATTAACCTGGGTGGCCTTTTGGGCAAAACAGGCACGAACTGCATTGCGGCTGGTGAAGACCAGTAGGTCTTCCGCGGACCAATCCTGTGCTACGGGGAAGCAAGTGACCTCCAGGGCATCGTATGCCACTAATTCAACGGAATCCGGCAAAAGCAGCCGTTGTTCCGGGGTCAGTATGCGCGTGGAGAGCACCCGAACCATCAGGAAAGGGTTTTTCGGATTTCCTGCATCAGTTCGGCCCCGCCATTTTCCAGGATTTCCCGGGCGCAGGCTATCCCGAAAGTTTCGGGATCTCCGGCAGGGCCACTCTGGGCTACCCGCACTTCCCGGGTGCCATCCAGGGAAAACAGGGCCCCTGTAAAATCCAGTTGCCTGGCTTTTAGCTGGGCCAAAGCCCCAATAGGCGCGGTACAACCGCCCTCCAGTTCCCGCAGGAAAGCCCGTTCCGCTCGTACGCAGGCGTCCGTTGGGGCATGGTGAAGGGATTGGGCGGCAGCGGCGGCTTCGGCATCGTCTGCCCGGGCCACCACCAGCATGGCCCCCTGGGCCGGGGCCGGCACCATCCATTCCAGGGTGGTGTAGGTCTGCGGCAACAGGCCAATACGCTCCAGGCCGGCGGCGGCAAACACGGCGCCGTCCCAGCGGTTGTCTTCCAATTTCTGTAATCGGG
The DNA here is from genome assembly GCF_029537735.1 of Robiginitalea aestuariiviva. Taxonomy (GTDB): domain Bacteria; phylum Bacteroidota; class Bacteroidia; order Flavobacteriales; family Flavobacteriaceae; genus Robiginitalea; species Robiginitalea aestuariiviva. Next base: position 796,561 of record NZ_JARPUQ010000001.1, read on the forward strand.
TATTTACATTCCCCCTCAGGTCTACCACCTCGTGCAAGGGGTAACGCCGGAGCCACTGGGCTTTGCGACGCAGGCTCCCGGTGGCCACAATCCCTTCGGCATTCAGGAAATCCAGCCCCTTATGGACCAGGATGTCCATGGGGTTGGCCCGCTCCAACACGGCCACCGGCACAATGCCTTCGGGCAGGGCGGTAGGCACATCTTTCATGGAATGGACGGCCAGGTCAATGCTGCCGTTTAACAGGGCAATGTCCAGGGTTTTGGTGAAGATCCCGGTTACGCCCAATTCATAGAGGGGCTTATCCAAGATCAGGTCTCCCGTAGATTTTACCGGGACCAGGGTAGCTTCCACCCCATGGGCGGCCATGGCCTCCTGTACGGTGCGGGCCTGCCACAGGGCCAGTTCGCTGTCGCGCGTCCCAATGCGCAGGGAACGATTCATGTCCGGTCGGTTTCTAACTGGAATACCCGGCTGATCAGCTCCATGTACTCGTCCGTATCGGTCTCGGAGTCCTTCAGCTGGTTGGCAAATTGCCGGGTGATTTTGTTGATGATGCGATCCGTAACCACATCGGCCTGCTCCATATCGAAGCCTGTCATTTTACGGGATTGGAAATCCAGCTCCTCGTCTTTCATGGTCTGCAGCTTGCGCTTCAGGGCGCGCAACACCGGGGCAAACCGCCGGGATTCCAGCCACTGGTTAAAATCCGCATGTACTTCGCGGATAATGTTTTCGGCATCCGGGATAAATTGCTCCCGCTGGCGCAGGGTCTGGTCCGTAATGCGGGACAGCTGGTCCAGGTCTACCACGGTGGTGCCTTCCACCGCTCCAACCTCAGGGGCTACGTTGGCCGGGACGGATAAATCCAGCACCCAGCGCGGTTTTCCGGGCCGGATCATACTGGCGGTAAGGGTGGGGGCGGCCGCGCCGGTGGCCACCACAATCACATCAGCCTGGTCCACCTCGGCCTCCAGGATTTCGATGGGCTTTACCTCCAGGTGCAGCTTCTGCCCCAGGGCCTCGGCCCGTTCCAGGGTGCGGTTAATAAGGGTGATATGGTCGTGCCCGGTGTGCTTGACCAGGTTTTCGCAGGTGTTGCGGCCAATTTTGCCGGTGCCAAACAACAGGATCTTCTTTCCGGAAATTTCAGGCACCCGGGCCAGCAGGTATTGCACAGAGGCAAAGGCCACGGAAGTAGCGCCGCTGGAGAGGCCGGTTTCATTTTTGATGCGCTTGCTCGCCTGGATTACCGCATTGGTCAGCCGTTCCAGGAAAGGGTTGGTGATCCCCTTCTCCCGGGCATTGACAAAAGCCTTTTTCAGCTGGCTGATGATTTCAAAATCCCCCAGGATCTGGCTGTCCAGGCCAGAACCAACACGGAACAAATGGGAAATGGCATCCTGGTTTTCGTAAACGTAGCCCACAGCATCGAACTCGGCTTCGCAGCCCTGGCTGTGCTGGCACAACAGGCGGATCAGGTGCTGGGGGGCTGCAGCAAAGCCGTGCAGTTCGGTTCGGTTGCAGGTACTGGTAACCAGCAACCCGTCAATCCCTTCCTGCCGGGCTTGTTCAAGCAACGCCGCTTCGGCCTCCGGCAACAAGGCAAACCGACCCCGGGTTTCGACGTCGGCTTTCTCATAATTCAATCCAACCGTGATAAACCGGTTATGCTTGGAAATATGATACTTTTTCATAAAGACCGCACAAAAGTAGGGCGATTGTCGGACGAAAAATAACGCCAGAAGTTCTTTTAATACCGATAAGGGAGTTGAAAAGGGGGGATAAGGCCCAATTGCACGAAATCCCGTACTTTTGCCCGTATGACGCCCCTTGGGACGTTTTTTATTTAGAACAAATCTAAATAACATAGTCATTTCCCACGTGAAACCCTCCATCGAAAATATCGCCAGCGGTTCAATCCAGGCCCTTGAGGTAGAAACGGACTTTACCCTGTTGCGGCTGGACAATGCCGAAGACCGGGATGTGCTGGCCCAATATCCCGTAAAACAAGGGCTTTTACAGGTCCACTGCTGCCTGAAGGGCAATGCCCGTTTTCTCTATAACCAGGGGGCTTATGCCATGGAAGTACCGGCAGAACAATCCTTACTGCTCTATAACCCACAGACCACCCTGCCCATGGAGGTGGTGCTGGCCCCGGGTACCCGCATGCTCTCCCTGCTGATTCCCATCCGCAGCTTCCACGCCCTGTTTTCGGCCGAGGCAGATACCATCCCTTTCCTGAACCCGGATTACAAGGACAAGAAGTACTACCAGCAAAACCCCATTTCGCCTTCCCTGTCTGTGGTATTGAGCCAGCTCTGGAACCAGCATATGCACCCCTCGGTGATACAGTTGTACCATAAGGCCAAGGTGTACGAATGGCTATCCTTATACTTTAACCGCAATACCGACCCCCAGGCGGAACAATGCCCGTTCCTGGTGGACGAAGACAACCTGGGGCGCATCCGCCGGGCCAAGGAGATCGTGATTGAACGCATGGCCGAGCCGCCCAGCCTGAAGGACCTGGCCGCCGAAATCGGGTTGCCGCTTAAAAAATTGAAAGAAGGGTTTAAACAGATTTATGGGGATTCCGTCTACAGTTTCCTGTTCGACTATAAAATGGAGATGGCCCGCAAGATGCTGGAAACAGGGAAATACAATGTAAATGAAGTGGGGTTGAAGGTGGGCTACAGCACCGCCAGCCATTTTATTGCGGCCTTCCGCAAGAAATACCACACCACGCCCAAGAAATACCTGCTTTCCCTGGCCCAACCCGGGCGGTAATGCCTTTAGGGGGTCAGGGGCCGGGCCACCACGATCCCGATATTGCTTTTGATCTTTTTCAGGTAGTCTGCCAGGGGCTCTTCGCTGATCACCACCTCCCCCACGGTTGAGGCGTGCAGCAGGTGGATGCGCCCACTATCCAGACGAATGGCCAGGCCCGTGTGCGTTACATCCAGGCCGTCTATTCGCGTGGCCAGGGCAATGATATCGCCGTCCTGCAGCAGGGCCTCCCGCTTGGCTACTTCCTCCCGGGGCAGGATGCAAACCGGGGCATCCGAAAGGGCGGCCTCCACATCCCGCAGGGCCTCGTAGTTCGTATCGTCCGCCAGGAAAGGGTAAAGCTCCCGGTGTTCCCCCATAAAATTCAGGGGCTTGTACACGGTTACCCCGTACAGCTCCTCGGTGATGTCCCGAACCAGGCCCTTTTCCTCATTGTCGCGAATCCAGTCTGTGAAATAATGCAGGCGGGAAACATAGCCATCCAATTTGCCCTTGCGATAACGCACCTCTTCCAGACCTTTCAGGTAATGGTCCCATTTCCAGTCGCCTTCCCGGGCCAGGCGGCTCAGCACCAGCACATTTTCCACATAGGTGGTGCAATCCAGGCCCCGCAGGTTTACCACCAGCATCTCCGTTTCCCCTTCCTCCAAAGTTTTGGCCACATAGGGAGTGCCCAGAAAGGCCTTGCCCACCTGTACCATGGCCGGGCCCATGGCGGAATCTTCCAAATGCCCCAGGCCCCTGGACAGGCTGTCGAAAACCGCCTGGTCGTAGGAATGGAAATGGACCTTGCGGTGTTGGGCTTGCAGCCCGAGGGTTGCGGAAAGGAAGAACAGCAGGAAAAACCGCATAGCAATGATTTTAAATTAAAGGTACATTACATTCCCCTATCCGGCAGGGGGGCTGGGGTTAAAATTTTCTGTGGGCTGCAGCAAAACCCGCGTGCGTGCCAGGTGGTCCGGATAGTGCTCCTGCAGGTAGGCGATCAGTTTTTCACGCACATATACCCTGAGGTCCCAGGCTTTGGTGGCATCCGAGGCACTCACCAGCACCCGCAGTTCCACAAACCCCGGCTTGCTGTCCGTTACCTGGATGTTGGCCACCTGTCCGTCCCACAATTCGTGCTCCGAAACCAGGCGCTGCAGCTCCTTGCGCACGGGTTCAATGGGCAGGGTATAGTCGGTGTACAGGAAAACCACCCCGATCAGGTCCGAGGAAGTCTTGGTCCAGTTCTGGAAGGGCTGTTCAATAAAATAAGTGGTGGGCAGCACCAACCGACGCTTGTCCCAGATGCGCACCACCACATAGGTGAGGGTGATCTCCTCGATATTGCCCCATTCCCCTTCCACGATTACCACATCGTCCAGGCGGATGGGCTGGGTGATGGCAATTTGTATCCCGGCCAGGATGGTGCCGATCATTTTCTGGGCAGACAACCCGATAATAATCCCGGCCACCCCGGCGGAGGCAAAGACGCTCACCCCGATTTCCCGGATGCTCTCAAAACTCATCAGGGCCAGGCCCAGGGCCAGGATAATGACAATAAAGATCACGATGCGTTCCAGGATGGTGAATTGGGTGTAGACCTTCCGGGCCTTCAGGTTGTCCGACTCCCCGATGTCGTATTTGGCAATGATGAGTTTCTTGACTACCCTCAGGGCGCGGATCACCAGCCAGGTAAAGGAAAAGATAAACAACAGGGTGCTGGCCTTGCGAAAGTACCAGCCAAAATCTCCCATCCCCAAAACCTCGCGCAGGGATTGCATCCGCAGGATAAGGGATACCACCAGCAAAAACAGGGGGATAGCTACCTGGCGCACCGTGCCCCTGGGCAGGAGGTAGTCCGGGTTTTTACCATAGCGTCGCAGCAGATAGGCCAGGACCAGGTAGGCCATCAAAAAGGCAAAAAGCGCCAGGCTCAGGTACAGGATCGCGCGTTGGGATTCGTCCTTCAGGATTTCGTTAAGCATGGCCGGCGAGTTTTTCGGGAAGCTAAAAAAATTCAGGGGCATTGCCAATGACCGGGGTCAGAGATTGGTTTTGTTTATGCCGGTATTGGGATTTGAAGGCTGGCTTTTCGGCGGAATTGCGCGGCTTGGCTTATTTTTGCGCAGCAAACAACCTTCCTGTAATCCCTGCCTGTATGAAAGGTGTACTACTGGTTAACCTGGGCTCGCCGGACAGCCCCACCCCCAAGGACGTAAAACCGTACCTGGACGAATTCCTGATGGACGAACGGGTGATCGACGCCCCCAAATGGCTCCGGACCCTGTTGGTGCGGGGCATTATCCTGAACACCCGCCCCAAACGCTCCGCCAAGGCCTATGCCAAAATCTGGTGGGAAGAGGGCTCGCCCCTGATTATCCTCTCCGAGCGTTTCCGCGAGAAGGTACAGGCCCATACGGAGATGCCTGTGGCCCTGGGGATGCGCTACGGCTCCGGCAGTATTGAAGAAGGGATGCGGGAACTGGAGGCCAAAGGTGTGGATGAGGTGCTGCTAGTGCCCCTCTACCCCCACTATGCCATGAGCTCCTACGAAACCGTGGTGGTGAAGGCTCTGGAAGTACAGGCGGCCCATTTCCCGAACATGCGGGTAACTACCTTCCCGGCTTTCTATAAAGACCCCCGCTATATTGAAGTGTTGTCCCGTTCCATTGCCGAAGGGCTGGAGGGCTTTGAATACGATCACATCTTATTTTCTTACCACGGCATCCCGGAGCGGCACATCCGCAAGTCCGACCCCACGCACTTTCACTGTAAGATTGACGGGCAGTGCTGCCAGACCAATTCCGTGGCCCACCACACCTGTTACCGCCACCAGTGTTACGACACCACGGAGCTGGTTACCCAGGCGCTGAACCTGCCTAAGGACAAGGTGAGTACTTCTTTCCAGAGCCGCCTGGCCGGAGACCCGTGGCTGAAGCCGTATACGGATTACGAGCTGGAGCGCTTTGCCAAGGAAGGCAAAACCCGTCTGGCGGTAATTACCCCGGCCTTTGTTTCGGACTGCCTGGAAACCCTGGAGGAAATTGCCATGGAAGGAAAGGAAGATTTCCTGGAAGCCGGGGGCACGGACTACATCCACATCCCCTGCCTGAACGACCGGGAAGACTGGGTGGCTCTGATGGGGCAGTGGATAAACACGTGGAAAGAAACCGCTGCGCTGCCCGTCTAGGGGCTGCTTTTGTTTTGCAGGATAGCATCCGATCTTGCACCCTAGGGCGGGGGGGCACCCCCAAAGGATGCAATCGATTTAAAAAATGCCCGCCCAAAAGCGGGCATTTGCGTATTTTTAAGCTCCCCTGAAAACCCAACCCTATGAAACGTTTTGTACTGCTTTCCTTTTTCCTGTTTACCCTCTTCAGCCTCCATGCCCAGGACCGGATTACCGGGGCGCTAAACGTGACCCGTTCCGAGGTCCTGGCCCAACATGGCATGGTGGCTACCAGCCACCCCCTGGCCACCCAGGTGGGGCTGGACATCCTGAAAAAAGGCGGCACGGCTATAGACGCGGCCATTGCCGCGAATGCCACGCTGGGCCTGATGGAGCCCACCGGCTGCGGAATAGGCGGAGACCTGTTTGCCATTGTCTGGGACGCTAAAACCCAGCAGCTTTACGGCCTGAATGCCAGCGGCCGCTCCCCCCAGGCCCTGACCCTGGACTACTTTAAAAAAGAGGGGCTGGAAAAGATCCCATCCCACGGCCCCCTGCCGGTAAGCGTACCCGGGGCGGTTAGCGGGTGGTTTGAACTCCATGGCAAGTTCGGGTCCATGCCCATGTCCGACCTGCTTGCCCCGGCCATTGACTATGCCGAAAACGGCTTTCCCTTAACCGAGCTTATTGCGTGGTACATGCAGAATTCCGTGCCCTTCTATATGCGGCAGGGCTTCCCGAATATCCGGGAGACGTACATGGACCAGAATGGCGGGAAACTGCCCGGGGAAGGCGATATCTATAAAAACCCCTTTCTGGCCAACACCTACCGGGCCATTGCCAAAGGCGGGCGGGACGGCTTTTACAAAGGTCGCATTGCCCGCACCATTGCGGACTTTGTACAATCCCAGGGCGGCTTCCTCTCCGAGAAAGATTTGGCCAGCCACACCGCGGAATGGGTAACCCCGGTATCCGTGAATTACCGGGGGTACGACGTTTGGGAGCTGCCGCCCAACGGGCAGGGGATTGCCGCCCTGCAGATGCTGCAGATCCTGGAGGGCTACGACTTTTCCAACATCCCTTTTGGCAGTGCAGAGCACCTGCACCTCTTTACCGAGGCCAAGAAACTGGCCTTTGAAGACCGGGCCCAGTACTATGCAGACATGGACTTTGCCCAGGTGCCGGTAGAGACCCTACTCTCGGACATCTATGCGGACAACCGCCGCCAGCAGATTACCGACCGGGCCGGGGAATACAAGGCCGGGCAGATTTCTGCCGGGGAAACCATTTATATGACTGCGGCGGACCAGTATGGGAATATGATTTCCCTGATCCAGAGCAACTACCGCGGCATGGGCTCCGGGATGGTGCCCCCCGGGCTGGGCTTTATGCTGCAGGACCGGGGCGAGCTCTTCAGCCTGACCGAGGGGCAGGCCAATACCTACGAACCCGGAAAACGTCCCTTCCACACCATTATCCCGGCCTTCATTACCAAGGACGGGAAGCCCTGGGTGAGCTTCGGGGTGATGGGCGGGGATTTCCAGCCCCAGGGCCACTCCCAGATTGTGATGAACCTCATCGATTTTGGCATGAACCTGCAGGAAGCCGGGGACGCCCCCCGCTGGGACCACACCGGGGGCTCCAGCCCTACCGGGGCACGCGGGGGCGAAGGCCGGGTGCGCATTGAATCCGGCATCCCCTACGAAACGGTACGCGGCCTGATGGACCGCGGCCACACCGTGCAATTTGCCCGGGGCGTTTACGGCGGGTACCAGGCCATCCTTTGGGATGCCGAACAGGGCGTGTATCACGGCGCCTCCGAAAGCCGGAAGGACGGGCAGGCAGCGGGGTATTAACAGATGCCCCTAAAAGGTTTGAGGTGAGTCCCAACCTGGGGCTCGAAGTTGATCCGCGACTGCCTCGCGGTAGGATCATTCTTTTTTGACCGGACATTATATGCTCCGCGGCTGCGTCGCGTCGCCACTTTATGTTCATTTTCTTTGCTGGCCCAAAGAAAACGAACCAAAAGAAAAGGCCTTTCCGGCGAACTTCTGTCCCTTGAAATCTACGTCAGGGGTGCTGCCCGCCGCTGACTTACTCAGTGCTCAGGCGAATGTATCCATAGTCCCCTCACTTAAATTCATCCACTGGATGAATTTTGGTCGTTCGGCCCTGAAGCGGCTCAACTTCGTTGTCAGCACGCCCTTCCTCGATTTACTACGGTTCAGAACTTATGCCGGGATTGGGCCCAAACCAAAGAATTGCTAGCGCTAACGAAAGCAAAACTTTACCCAAATCCTAGCCCGTAAATTTTACTTCCGCCGCAGGCGGAAAACCCCCGAGGTTCAGCGTAAGGTATCGGAAGCGTTAAGAAGGCGGGAAGCCTTGGACCGTCTTTAGCTTCCGGTGCCTGGTTTTGCAGTGCAAACTGCAAAAACGCCTAAGCGAGGGCGCCGTTTTCTTTGCTTCGTTTCTTTTATTCACGCTCTAGTTCATTTGCTTTTATCGGAGTTCATGAATGCTGCGCATTTGGGCGAGCAAAAGAAATGAAGAGATAGCGCGAGGCGGCGCAGCCGCCGAGCATACCCCCTTAAAGGAAAATTCTCTGGCTTTGCCATCCAATTCAATTACCTTTGAACCTCCCTTCAAACCCCTATGGCTAAAGTAACCTCAGACCAACTCGGCACCCAACTCATCGGGCCATTGCTGATCCGGCAGGCTGTGCCCGCAGCGATCGGGATTTTGGTGATGAGCCTGAACATCCTGGTAGATACCATCTTTGTGGGCAACTGGATTGGGTCTATCGCCATTGCTGCCATCAATGTGGTGCTGCCGGTGTCCTTTTTTATTGCGGCCCTGGGGATGGCCATTGGCATTGGGGGCAGCAGTATCATTTCCCGCGCCCTGGGGGCGGACCACAAGGAAAAAGCGCTGCGCACCTTCGGGAACCAGCTTAGCCTGACCCTCCTGATCACGGTGTCTATGGTGGCCCTGGGCCTTTGGTTTGCCGACGGGCTAATCCCGGCCTTCGGGGGGAAAGGCGGCATCTTTGAGCCGGCCAAAACCTATTACACCATTGTACTCTACGGGGTGCCCTTCCTGGCGCTGTGTATGATGGGGAACACGGTAATCCGGGCCGAAGGCAAGCCCAAGTTTGCCATGATTGCCATGATCATCCCCTCGGTGGGGAACCTGGTTTTTGACTACATCTTTATCTACGTGTTCGACTGGGGGATGGAAGGGGCCGCCTGGGCCACCACCGGCAGCTACCTGGTCTGTTTTGCCTACATTTTCTGGTTCTTCCTCTCCCAAAACTCCGAACTCAAGATCGGGTGGCACCACCTGGGGCTGGAACCCGGCATCCTGAAGGAGATGGGCGCCCTGGGCTTTGTAACCCTGGCGCGGCAGGCTGTGACCTCCATCACCTACCTGCTGCTGAACAACATCCTCTTTGAACTGGGCGGGGAGCCCATGGTGGCCGTCTATGCCATTATTGGGCGCATGCTCATGTTTGCCCTGTTCCCGGTATTCGGGGTTACCCAGGGCTTTTTACCCATTGCCGGGTTCAACTACGGGGCGCATAAATACGCCCGGGTGAAGGAAACCATCTATACCGCCATCAAATATGCGGCTGCCGTGGCCACCCTGGTCTTTATTTTGCTCATGGCTTTCCCTGCAGAAATTGCCGAGCTTTTCCTGAGCAACCGGGCGGGGTTGTCTGCGGAGCAAATGGCCAACAATGCCTTTGTGCTGGAGCACACCCCGGGGGCCATGCGGTGGGTGTTTGCCGCCACCCCCATCATTGCGCTACAGCTTATTGGGGCGGCTTATTTCCAGGCCATCGGGAAAGCCATTCCGGCCCTTTTGCTTACCCTTACCCGCCAGGGCTTTTTCTTTATCCCCCTGATTTTGATCCTGCCCCGCTTTTTCGGGGAGCTGGGGGTGTGGATCAGCTTTGCCATTGCCGATGTGCTGGCCACCCTAGTGACCGGGTACTTCCTGAAACAGGAGGTAGACCGCACCCTGAAGTAAGCCGGGTTACACCTCCCCTTTCCAAACGGTATTGAGGCATTCCCCTGAGGGGTTTTGCCGGGCGATCAATTGCTGTTGCCGCTCCGGCGGCCAGGCGCGGATCTCCCGCTCCCGCCGGCGGGCACTACGAAAATCCGGATAGGTTTCCAGGTAGAGCAGACAGTAACAGCCGTGCTTCCCGGCATAGGAAAACCGCAGCCCTTTGCTGTCGTTTTCGTGTTCGGTCAGGCGGCGGTGCAGGTTACGGGTAACCCCAACGTAATAAACCGTGCGGGCCGTATTGGAGGTGATGTATAACAGATGGGCTGGTGGCATACCCAAAGGTGCGAAGCCACCCTGCAACCCCATTGCAGGAATAAAAAAACCACGCCCGGAGGAATCCGGACATGGCCTTTTCACGTGTTTAAGCAGTGGGGGATGTTATTCCTGGATCTCGCCCAGCTTGCGGAGTTGTTCTTTCTTCTCCTCCAGCTTGACCTTGCCTCTGCGGATGGTCTCTTCCAGTTCGTTGAGCTTGGTTTCCACCTCGCCCAGTTTTTCTTCCTTTTGGGCAATGACCTCCTGGTCTTCCCCGGCCTCTTTGGCTTTTTCTACCCGTTGGCGGGCTTCGTCAAGCGCAGTGCGGCCGCGGCGCAGCACGCGCTCATCTTCCTCCAGGGCCACCTGGGCTTCGTCCAGCTTCTGGCGGGCCTGGGAAGCGCGGTACTGTCCAAATTCCCGGCCGGTCATATCGCCTTTGAACTGGCCGTAAGCGTTGCCCTTCTTCTCGGCCTTCTCTTTCATCTTGCCGGCCTGCTCGCGCATTTCTTCCCGGCCTTCTTCCATTTCCTCTTCCATCTCACGGGCTTTCTCGCGGGCTTCTCCAGCCTGCTCCTTGCCCTTCTCCTGCATCTCACGGGCTTTCTCCTTGCCTTTTTCGGCCTGGGCTTCCGCCTCTTCCATGGTGCCTTCGGCCTGGTCCTGGGCCTTCTCTTTCTTCTGCTGCGCCATCTCGCGCTTCTCTTTGGCTTTTTCCTTGCCCTTATCCTGGGCTTTTCCCTGAGCCAGGCCTGTAGCGGTGTACATCAGGGCCAGCAGGGCTGCAAATACAATACGTTTCATACGGTTAGGGTTTAATTAAATACTGTCTAATTCTTTAATGAGGGCGTCTACCTCTTCGGCCTTTTCCTTGATCACAGTAGTGGTGGAATCTACCGCCTGTTCTACGGATTCAATGGCTTTTACCTGTTTTTCCACGGCTTCCTGCTCCTTGGCGGAGTCCTTGCAGGAGGTGGCGAAAAATCCCAGCATCAGGATGCCGGCGAGTAGGGTTTTTGCTTTCATAATGGTATTGGGTTTGTAGCTATATACGTTCAGACACCGGTTTTGGACGTGGGTCACATCCGGGCCGGGCCCAAACAAAAAAAATCCACCTTGCGGTGGATTTTTCTTCGGGGCCTGTGCCTTACTCGGGCGACGCCTCCGATTCGGGGGCGGCAGGGGGCTCCTGCCCGCCGGCCTCCGGGGTTTTCCCCTTGAGGTAATCCGGCAGTTGCATCCCCGCCATATTGAACATTTCCTGCAGGGGCGGTACCGACTTGTACATGCCGGAAATAAAATTGGAGGTAGCGGTTTTGCCGTCCTCCCCGGAGCCGCTCTCCCATACCGTAATCTTGTCGATCTTGATGTTTTGGATGGCTTCGGCCTGCAGCTTCACCAGCTCCGGCAACTTGTCCGCAATAAGCAGCAGCACCGCATCCTTGGAGTTGTTGCCTGCCGCTTTTACAATCTCGTCCAGACCGGCTGCCTGCTTGGTGAGGACCTCGTAGATCCCCTTGGCTTCGGCCTGGGCCTTAAAGAGGATGGCATCGGCCTCCCCCTTGGCCCTGCGGCGGATCTGCTCGGCCTCGGCTTCGGCATCGATCTCCACCTTGTTCTTGTCGATCTGGGCGGGGACGATAATGTCTGCCATCTGGGAGGCGCGCTCCCGCTCTGCCCGGGCCTTTTCGGCCTCCTGCTCTGCGGCATAGGACTCTTCCAGGGCCTTAGCGGCCTGTACCTTCTCGGAGGCGATGGCCAAACGCTCGGCCTCGGCTTCCCGCTGGCGGCGCTCCGCATCGGAGTTGGCAATCTCGATCTTGGCCCGGTTCTCGCCTTCCACTGCCTTGGCGTTGGCGGCCGCTACCTGGCTGCGCTCGTCCTGCTGGGCGTTGGCTTCCCCAATGGACCCGTCCCGGTTCTTCTCGGCCACGGACTTCCGGGCGGCGTTAATGGCATGGGCTGCCGCTTCCTTCCCGAGGGCCTCGATATAGCCGGACTCATCCACGATGTCCGTGATGTTTACGTTAATGAGCTTCAGGCCCACCTTCTTCAGTTCGGACTCCACGCTCTGGGAGATGTTGGCCAGGAACTTGTCGCGGTCTGCATTGATCTCTTCAATGTCCATGGAAGCCACCACCAGGCGCAACTGCCCGAAGATGATTTCCTTGGCGAGCTCCTGTATGTCCTGCAGGCCCAGCCCCAGCAGGCGCTCGGCTGCGTTCTGCATCACCCCGGGCTCTGTGGAGATCCCGATGGTAAAGCGGGAGGGCACGTTCACCCGGATGTTTTGCTTACTGAGCGCATTGACCAGGTTTACCTCGATGGACATGGGGGTGAGGTCCAGGAATTCGTAGTCCTGGATCACGGGCAAAATAAAGGCCGCACCCCCGTGGATGCATTTGGCGGACTGGCCCCCGCCCACTTTTCCGTAGACCACCAGGATGCGGTCGGACGGGCAGCGCTTGTAACGGCGCACCAGGATAATAAAGAGGATAAAGACAAAGAGGATGGCAAAGCCGATGGTGACCACCTGGGCAAAGCCGTTGCCCTCCTGTGCCTGTAGCAATAAAAAGAGGTTGATCATTATGTGTTAGTGTTTAAAGGTTCTACAATCAGGATGCCGTTGGCCGTGGTTTCGGTAACCTCTACCACGGTGGCCTGCAGCAGATCTTCGGGGTGGTCCGTAAGGGCCTCCAGCTCGCGCAGGGACCCCTGTACGGTAATCTGCACCTTCCCAATCCGGGAGCGGGCGCCCCCAACGGTCAGGTATACTTCCCCGATCAGGCCCACGGCGTTGGCAATCTTAAGGGTGCCGCTGCTGGCCAGCTTGTGGATCTGGTAGATCATAAAGGCCATCACAAACATCATGGCCAGGCCGCATAGAAAAGAGAGCAGCACTACCATGACCTTAGACATGCCGGCGTCCAGAAAGGCAATGCCGGACCAGCCAAAGATGGTAAAGAAGCCTACCAGGTTTTTGAAGGTGAAGAACTGGAACCCGATGCCGGTATCCCCATCCACCTCCGCGTCCACGTCCCCGTCGATCTCGCCGGCGTCGCCACCCAGCACAGTGCTGACCAGGACAAATACGAAAAAGACGGAGGCTATCAGGGCAATGCCCCAGTAGACCTGCTCAAAGCCCGTTAGGGCAGAAAACCATTCGTTCATAGGTGTTGGTATTTAGTGTACTCAATATAGGGACTTTCCCTTTCGAAAGGGGCCTTTGCGCGTGCAAAAAATGCGAAAAGGATTACATAGTAGGCCCGGCCGCAACGGGGCGCCGGCCTTAAGGGTTCCCCCGGCCCACCACTCTGGGTGGCCTGGGGATATTCGGAAAACATCTTTTGGGAATACCGCCTTATTATGAGTCGCAAATGTGGGTTATTTGTTACACGTTGAAGACGTATTTTTTGTATATGCGTATAATATTCTATTTATGAGCGCTTTATATGAGTATTTAGCGATTATAGTTGTTGTTTGTTCGGGTGTGATACATAGCTCCGCAACTGCGTTGCGTCGCTCTATCTCTTCATTTTTTTTGCTGGTCAACCGCTTTTCCTTCCCTTCGGAATGGTTTTGTTCCGCAACTGCGTTGCGTCACCTCTTTATGTTCATTTTCTTTGCTGGCCCAAAGAAAACGAACCAAAAGAAAGGGCCTTTCCGGCGAACTTCTGCCCCTTGAAATCTACGTCAGGGGTGCTGCCCGCCGCTGACTTACGCAGCGCTCAGGCGATTGAATCTATAAACTCCTCACTTAAATTCATCCACTGGATGAATTTTGGTCGTTCGGCCCTGAAGCGGCTCAACTTCGTTGTCAGCACGCCCTTCCTCGATTTACTACGGTTCAGAACTTATGCCGGGATTGGGCCCAAACCAAAGAATTGCTAGCGCTAACGAAAGCAAAACTTTACCCAAATCCTAGCCCGTAAATTTTACTTCCGCCGCAGGCGGAAAACCCCCGAGGTTCAGCGTAAGGTATCGGAAGCGTTAAGAAGGCGGGAAGCCTTGGACCGTCTTTAGCTTCCGGTGCCTGGTTTTGCAGTGCAAACTGCAAAAACGCCTAAGCGAGGGCGCCATTTTCTTTGCTTCGTTTCTTTTGGGCGAGCAAAAGAAATGAAGAGATAGGGCGACGCGACGCAGTCGCGGAGCCATCCTCCTGAAAAGAAAAAAAAAGTTCTTGCAACGCGGAGCAAACTTCAGCTCAGGCGTCAGCCAAGTATTGCTTTTAAAATCGGTTCCGAAAAGTCTTCCTTCGCCATTTCAGCCCCCAGGGCGGCAGCCTGTTTGTGGTAGGCGGGGTTCTCCCAAAGGTCTTTTAGCAACGGTAGTAGCCGGGCTTTGGAGAGGCGGGTAATCCCGGGGCCTTTGGGGCCCAGGCCCTGTTCGGCCAGCAGGCGGTTCCACATAAACTGGTCTATGATGTGGGGGATGACCAGGCTGGGGCAGCCGTATTTTACGCCCAGGTGGGTGGTGCCGGATCCCCCATGGTGCACCATGGCATATACCCGGGGCAGGGCCCAGTCATAAGGGATACCGTCTACAAAATAAAACAGGGAGGTGTCATAGGTCCCGGGAACCACCAGCCCGCCCCCTGCCGTGTTAATCAGGGCCGGGATGCCCAGGCGCTCCAGGGTACTAAGCAGGATTTCCGTTTTGCGGGCAGGCTCCGGGTTGGTCATGCTGCCAAAGGTTACAAACAGCACTTTAGGATGGCCCTCTAACCATTGCACAAGCTCCGGAGGCGGGGTCCAGTTCCGGGTTTTGTTGCGTTCCTGGTAGCCCAGCACCTGTACATGGGGCGGCCAGTACGGCGGGCGCTTAAACAGGGCAGGGGAAATGGTATAAAGGGTGGGTTGCCTGCGGAGGATGTCCTTTACCCCGGCCCGGGTAGGCCGGGTGGGCATAGGGATCTTTTTGGTGTCGGACAGGATGGATTGCACCAGGCCAAAATTGGCCAGGCCATAAGAAGCCCGGTTACCCCGCCTGCCCCAGTTTTTGTTGAACGCAATATGGCTGTGGTGGTTCGTGGGGTGTAACATATAGGGCACAGGGCTCAGCAGGGTGGCCTGCCCGGGGTGCTGCATGCCCCACACAAATCCATAAATGGTCTTGGCGTGGTGAACCACCCTATCGGGCTGTTCCTGTTCCATGCAAGCGGCCTGCCGCTGGGCCAGTACCCGCCGCATAGGTGCAAAGACCCTGGCCAGTTTGGCGTAGGCCTTGATCTTCTGCCAGGTAGTCCCGCTGCCGCCCATGGCTGTTTTCCCCAAAGGGCTTTCCAATAACTCCATGAATTCCGGGCCCAGGCTGCAAAAGCGGTGGCCACCGTCTTCGGCCAGGTTGCGGAACTGCTCCGGGAACAGACAAACGGTTTCATGCCCGGCGGCCCGCAACAGGTCTGCCACGGCCAGGAAGGGTTCCATATCGCCTCGGGTGCCCAGGGAAGTAAGGAGGATCTTCACCTTTCTAAGGTAATGAAATGTGATTGCTTTAGTCGGGAACAGAATTCCGCGGCTGCCAAGGAAAATGGAGTTAAAGCGAACCGCTGCGCAGCAGCGGTGAGCTCAAAACCGATTTCTTCTAAAGAGGTTCCCTATCCTCCTAAAGATATTAGAACGGTACACCGCAAACCCTCCTAGGACATCTTCCGTCATCTCCACCTGAAAGGTAATGTTCGCCCCTTGCCCGGGCTTAACCCGGATTTGCTGGGGGTAAAAGCCCAGATAACTCGATACCAGCAGGAGCTCCTTTTCGGCCAGGACGGAGGCCAGGCGAATGGTGAAGTTGCCGTCAAAATCGGTTTGGGCAGCCAGGCGGGTGCCTACCACAGAAACCCGGGCGCCAGGGAGGGGTACCCCATCGGCATCCATAACCACGCCTTTGATTTCGGTACCGGTTTCGGGCATGGGCAGGGACTCGCGGATAATGCCACCCAGCACGGTCTCGGTTTCTACTTCTTCGGGTTCCTCCTGGGCCACCTGCACTACTTCCACTTTGGTTTCCTGGGCGGAGACCTCGGCTGCGGTGAACATCAGGGAAGTAAAGCCCAGGGCGGCCACCCCTTCCCGCCACCGCCGCCGCGACGGGTTAGGCAAGGGAGTATCCAGCTGGTCGGGGCGGAAGCGGCCGCAGAGGTTTTGCCCGCCCTGCAGGCGGCGGCCCAATTCGGCCAGGGAGGTTTGGGTAAAGTCGATGACTTCTTTTTCGCAGGACGCGCAAAAGGCGCCTTTTTGGGTGGGGGTCATGTGGTGCCAGTTCTCGGAACAGGGCTCGGGGATGTGGATGCGGTAGGCCATGGGGTTGGTTTTTTACGCCAAGTACGGCCACTACCTATCAAAAGAAAAGCCCCAATGCGTGAACGGGTGGTTTCCGTGCGCAAGGGGACTTTTAGGGTGTGTTAAGTGAGCGGCCTTAGAACCACAGTGTTTTCAGGGATACATGGGCAGGGGTTTATTCCTCTCCCTTCCCGGCGTCGGTATCCTTGTGGGTACAGCTGTAGAAGGCGTCGTAGGCGGCGTACATGGCCTTTTCGGAAGACTTGCCGGCTTCGCGGGCGGCTTCCAGGGACTTGCGCATAAAGAAGTGCAGGTCTCCCAGCTTGCCTACCGTACCGGCTTTCTTGGCATTCTGGTAGGCCTCTTCGGCAAAATCCCGGGCGTCTATGGCGGCGCTTTCCGCGTTAATGGAAAAGGTTACCACATCGTCCAGGCCGCAGATCTCTGCGTGGAACTGGGCCTCGGAGGCAAATTGTACGGCCTCGTGGGCGGCAGCCAGGGCCTGGCCCGCCAGGGCTTCCACCTTGCCGGCGTTGTCTTTGCCATCGGCAAAACGGGCGGCATAGGCGGCGGCTTCGGCATAGACCTTCAGGGAGTCCGTAAGCTGGCCTACGGTAATCTCAAAGTCCTTTACGTCGTTGATTTCGCTTTTGAACAACGCGCATTGCTGCGCCTGGGCAGAGAGCCCGCCCAGGACCAAAAGGAGCAGGCCCGCAAATCGGGCTTTCAGGGTAGTTTTTAAAGGCATCACAGGGGTATCAGTAGGTTATTTACGTATGGTTTTAGCGGATTTGGGTCTAGCTATAACGTAAAAATGGGGTGGGGATTGTGTATTGAACAATCACGTCGGTAAGATTAAGTGAATTCTTCTAAATTTGATGAAAATGTATAAAATGACTTATTCCGGTCACGAAACCTTTCATTGCAGATTGTTTTGGCTTAAAAAAGGGTACGATTATCTGACTGTTAACGATAATTTTTCGGAAGAGTCAGGGGTTGATTTAGGTGTAGGTAAGAATATGATTAATTCCATCCGCTATTGGATGAAAGCATTCGGCGCATTGGATGAAGATAACAACCTAAGCGCCTTATTTCAGCAACTTTTGAATGATGAGGGGTGGGATCCTTACTTGGAACATCAAGGCACTAATTGGTTGCTTCACTATATGATTTGCAAAACGAATAATGCTAGCATATACCGAGAGATTTTTTCTGAGCTCCGAAAACTAAAACCTGAATTTAGCAAAGAACACTTTGTTTCATTTGCCAAGGGTAATAATTCCCGTCTTCGTGACAATATACTCGGGAAAGACTTTTCTGTCTTCATTCGCACATACATGGATAAAGGATCTGATGGTGATGGGTTCACTTCAGGTCTGTTAGCCGATCTAAACTTGGTTCATGAGTTGGGCAAGAACTATTCCGGGGAAATTGTATATCGAATAGAAAATCGATTTCCCGATGATCTCCCGAACAAAATTTTATTATTCAGCATTTTAGACAATCCCGAATATTCTAATTCTATTGACTTCAATTCACTCTATTCTTCAGTAAATGGGCCTGGAAACATTTTTGCATTGAATGAGAGAGATCTTGAATCAAAATTGGAAGAATTAGCGGATAATTACCCAAGTATAGTTTACAAAAATGAAGCTGGGGTAAAGGAGTTACAATTCAAACAGCCAATTGATAAATGGGAAATACTTGATGAATTTTATGCCGAATAACTATTCCACTTCTGTAAATGTAATTAGAGATGAAAATATTGACTTTAATTACATCCCCACTCCCAATGCTTCAAAGGCAGCATTAGATATTTTCAATAATATACGCGTAACCCATGCATTTAATATTATTGGGTCTTATGGTACGGGGAAGTCATCCTTTTTATGGGCTTTAGAAAAAAGCCTTAAAGGAGAGAAGCCATATTTCGGTTTAAACCGGGGCAATTTTAATGACTCTTTCGGCTTCATTAAACTAATTGGTGAATATGCCTCTCTCAGGAGCTCGTTTAATGAATACTTCGGAATTAAGGAGGATTACAAGGGCAATCAACTTCTGTTTGAGAAGATTTTCGAAGAATACGAAAAACTAAATTCAGGATTGCTTGTCATTATAATTGATGAATTTGGAAAACATTTGGAATACGCTTCTAAGAATTCCCCTGAGGAGGAGATATATTTCATCCAAAAGTTGGCTGAATTTGTCAATGCCCCAAATAGAAATATAATTCTGATTACCTCCCAACACCAAAATTTTAATGCCTACAGTCAAGGATTAGAAGAAGTCCTGGCAATTGAATGGAGAAAAATCGAAGGCCGATTTAAACAAATATTGTTCAATGAGCCTATTGAACAGCTGCTTCATTTAGCGTTTAGAGGCATACAAAAACCAAATCAGAATATTGCCCAATCCGAACTTCTGGATCTATTATCAAGTCACCACTTATTTAAATGTTCTAAGGCTCAATTACAGGAAATTGTTGAAGGTATTTATCCCTTCGATATCATTTCCATTTATGCATTGGCTATTTGTATTCAGAAATATGGACAAAATGAAAGGTCTCTTTTTAACTTTCTCAATTCAGACACCTTCTTGCAGGCTGAAAAAGGGGCAAAGAGAATTTCATTAGATTTTATCTATGACTATGTCTATTCGGAATTCTATTCATTCATTGTAAGCAAAGTAAATCCAGATTATTCTCATTGGGCTATTATAAAGGATTCAATTGAACGAGCGGAATCTCTTGTTGAGGGCGAACAAGACACTGCTCTTAAATTAATCAAATCAATTGGCTTATTGAATCTACTAGCTACAAAGGGTGCTAGAATCGACCTTTCGTTTTTAAAGTCCTATTATTCTAATATTAAAAATCTGACGTCAGGCATTAAGGAACTTGAAGCCTATCAGATAATTAGATACAATAAATTCAGTCATTCTTACAAACTATTTGAAGGCACAGATCTGGATATTAACCATGCACTTGCAACAGCGCAGAATCAGATAGATGCATCAATTGACATTTATAGCCGACTTGGTGCTCATTTAAACCTTAAGCCAGTAATTGCCAAAGCCATTTCTTTTAACAAAGGAACTCCTAGGATCTTTGAGTTCATTATATCCAACACTCCTGTTAGTAAGATCCCTATTGGTGAAGTCGACGGTTATATTAATCTAATCCTTAACAATGAATTAGATATAACCAATCTTATTCAAAGTTTTGAGGCTAATGATGAGGCAATATTGTTTGGAATACTTAGTAAGTCCCATGAAATAGAACTGTCTCTTATTGAAATTGAAAAAGTTGAAACTGTTTTAAAAAACGCCACCAATCAACATGACAAAATTGCGCAACGGGAATTAAAATCCATAAAAGAAAGCCACCTTAAGTTGTTGGAACACTATGTTACAAAGAGTTTTTACAATGGTAACATCCGTTGGTTTGACAATACAGAAGAATTAACATTTCAAAATATTGGAGCATTAAATCAAAGACTTTCTCTTATTTGCCAAAGGGTTTATCACGCCACTCCTACATTCTATCATGAGCTAATAAATAGACATAAAGTTTCCGGTTCCATTTCTACGGCTCGAAACAACCTATTTAAGGCTCTTGTTCAAAGTTGGGAGGAAGAAAATTTTGGATTTCCGGAAAAAAAATGGCCTGCAGAGAAAACAATCTATTACTCTCTTTTAAAGCGCACTGGTATTCATCGGAAACAAGAAAATCAATTTGAGCTTGGAAGGCCAGAGGAAGTTTCATTTCATGCGCTATGGGATACGTGCGATTCATTTCTCGGTGAATCGGTCCATTATCCCTTGCCTATTACGGAATTGCAGGAGCGATTGAAGACAAAACCATTCAAGTTAAAAGAAGGGTTTATTGATTTTTGGATCCCCATATTTCTTTTTATTCGTAGAAGTGATTTTGCTTTATATAAAGAGGGTAAATATTTGCCTCAAATTAAAGATAACACCCTGCATTTCTTAATTCGATCGCCTAAAGATTTCGCCTTAAAGGGCTTTCAACTTAGCGACCTAAGGTTGGAACTTTTTAACCGTTATAGGGCATTCTTACATGGGAAAAAAGTAAGTCGATTTAATAACAGTTCTTTTATAGAAACAATTCGTCCTTTACTTACCTTTTATCAAGGTCTCCCTGATTATTCCAAGAAAACAAATTCAATTTCCCTTGAGGTTAAACAATTCAGAGAAGCTATAGTCTCCGCTAAAGACCCGGAGAACACTTTTTTTGTGGACATACCAAACGCATTGGGTTATAATGCTGAACTACTAGTAAATGATTCGAAAAATTTTGACGTCTACATTCAAAAACTTCAATCCGCAATTGAAGAACTTCGAACCGCTTTCCAAGCTCTAATCGAGCGTCTTGAGGCCTGTTTTCAGGAAGAAGTATTCAAGGAGAAGTTGGAATTCCCAGAATATAAATTACGTCTAATTGATCGGTATAGTAACATACGCGATTATAAACTAAACAATGCTCTAAGGAATTTCATCAATAGGCTAGGTGCGCCAATTGATGATCGTGACTCTTGGATATCTTCACTCTCTTTCGTTGTGCTTAATAAACCATTAGAGCAACTTTTAGACACTGAGGAACCATTGTTGAAAGAAAAGTTTATTGAGATCTTTAGGTCATTAGATAATCTTTCCGACCTCTCGAATACTAAACCTGTATCGGGTGAACGCTTAGTAAAGCTGGATATCACGACGGAAGAAAATGGCATGTCTAGCCAAATTGTCCGAATTCAAAAAAATGAGTTAGAAGCCAGAGCTGATCGCATATCAGAAATTGAAGCCTTGCTAGAAAAAGAAAATAGCATGAAAATTCCTATATTGACTGAACTCCTCCGAAAAGCACTTACCAATGAGTAATGTAAGGCATGTACTAGGAATCTCCGGAGGCAAGGATAGCGCAGCCTTAGCGATCTATCTGCACGAGAAATATCCTCAGATAGACTTTGAGTATTATTTCTGTGACACAGGGAAAGAATTAGATGAGACTTATCAATTAATTGAAAAGCTGGAGTCTTATTTAGGTAAATCAATCCTAAAACTCGAAAATGAGGAATTGCATGGATTGAATGAAGACCCCTTCGATTATTACTACAAAATTTTTCGAGGTTACCTCCCCTCATCTCAAGCTCGTTGGTGTACGGCAATGATGAAGCTAAAACCCTTCGAAAATTTCGTACAAAACGATCCTACTCTTTCGTATGTGGGTATCCGAGGTGACGAGGATCGGGAAGGATATATTTCTAGGCAAGAAAATATTCAGTCCATCTTCCCATTTCGTAAAAATATTTGGAGCGTAGATGTGCTCAACTTGATTTTTAATCCTAGCAATATTGATCACATTCTCGATTGTTATAACGAGTATTTAAGCGGTGACAAATTGGATTATGTGCATCATGTTTTTTCTAAACCTATCCCATTTGACCGAAATAGAAGGGCTGAAAAAAATGCACTAATAAAAGAAAGTACTGAAAGTCTTCTAAACCTGGGTGTTCCGGAATTCAATCATGTCGTTTTCAAATTCCTTAAATCGACAAACTATAGCGTCGCCTTATTGGATGATTTTCCACTCTTAGACAACGAAGATGTTTTGATTCGAGATGATATCTTCAAAATCCTTGAAGAAAGACCAGTGGGTGTCCCGAAATACTACGAAAAGATTCCTTTCGAGGTCGATGGTCAAAAAGGAGAATATGCAAGAAGTCGTTCCGGTTGTTATTTCTGTTTCTTTCAGCAAAAAATAGAATGGGTTTGGCTTTATGAACAACATCCCAATTTGTTTAGGAAAGCCATGCATTATGAAAATGTAGATGAACATTTTACTTGGACATCCGATGAAAGTTTAGAGGAATTAATCCAACCTGAAAGAATCCGCCAAATTAAGCTGGATCATATTCATAGATCCAATCGTGAAAAGTCAAATAATTCCCCCTTTCTGATTGACATTTTGGAAGGTACCGAAAGGGATGGGTGTAATACTTGTTTTTTGTAGTCATGGACTATCATTTTAAATCAATGAAAATAAGCGATATCGTAGACTTGATAGACAAAGACAAAGTCAATCTATCGCCTTATTATCAACGCAAGGATATTTGGACGAAAAATGATCAGGAAGCACTAATTGATTCTATTCTTAACAACTATCCATTACCAAATTTATTTATTTATAATAATGAAGGGATAATGGAAGTCGTTGATGGTCAACAAAGAATTAGAACTATTTATCGGTTTGTTAAAAACAATATTTCATCTTCCAGGGGTGAATATTTCAATTCTATTAAAAAAGAAGAATTCCTAAATTATAAGCTTCCTATTATCGAAATATTCAACTTGGATGCCGATGATGATATAGCTGAATTCTATGTTTTAGTTAATAAAAAAGGTAAGCACTTAACAACACCTGAATTATATAAAGCTGAGTTTCATGACAAAAAATTTATGAAGCTCGCTGAAGAGATTTTGGATGAGCAATCATTCATTGACCTCAATTTGTTTACAGAGGCAAGCTCAAAAAGAATGAATGATAGAAGCTATGTTGAAGAATTATTGGCCTATTTGAAATACGGAATACAGGACAAAAAATCAAATATTGAAACTATATATAAGAACGATATTAGTGACGAGGAGTATGAATTTCTAAAGGACCTTTTTATAAAAGTTTTAACCCCGATTCACGCTTTAAATGATGTCCATAATTTGAGCAGGACACGATATAAACAAAAGAATGATTTCTATACTTTGTTCAACTTTGTTCATCAAAATTTAAATCAGGATCTCAAAACATTCAAAGCACAATATAAAGTCCTCTTGTTAATTTCAGAATATATATCTCCTTCAAACGACGATTGTGAACCTCTTAAGAACTATGCTTTGGATTGTGTTTCACAATCCAATTCCAAAAAAGCGCGGGAAAGGAGATTGATGTTTTTCAATTACATTTTAAAGAACAAATCTGAATCATTAGAGGATAATGAAGTTCTTGGTGAGATTGCCAATTACATTGAAAAAGGACAATTTTTCCCCTTTACCTTAAATAAGGTAGATGAATATTACTTGTTAGATATTAAATGAGTATTGTGAAAATTACTTTCCCAAAAACAATAGTCATTAATAAATATGTAATTAGGATAGATCTATCCAAACCTTTCATGAATATCGTCAATATAGATGGGGTGGATTATATACCATATTACTTAGATAACCATTCGCCAGGAAATAGAGGAGGTAATTCTCATGTCCTAAAGCTAATTGAAGCACAATCCTTCGATGAGGATGAAGGCTATCCCGATGAACCTGATTTAGTTATAAAAATCTGCAACTCAGAAAAAGGGAGAAAGCGTGAGGATAACAGGAGTAAAAGATTTGATATAGAAATTCAGGCTTTACTTGAGTGTTCTGCTAAACGTATACCTAATCTAATGAAAATATATCACAATGGATTGGCGCAAATTGAAGACAAACGAGGATTAAAGTGCCAGCATAGGTTCTATACTATGCAATATGCGGCATGCGATTTATCTACATATCTTGCTAATAATAAGCTGAGCCTGATTGATAAAATTCAACTTTTAATTGATATCGCCAATTCACTGAAGAATCTTTGGGAGTTAAAGTATTATCATAGGGATCTCAAGCCTGATAACATTCTTTTTATTGACAATGAATGGGTTATTTCAGATTTGGGATTAATCGATAAGAGGGATGAAAATTTTGAAATCGATAAACCAGCAGAATGGATTGGTCCAAGAGGTTGGATGAGTCCCGAATCAATGAACAAATTTTTGTGTGAAGGGAGGCCTTGGGAAAGTCATCATGACTGTAAGATCGATCATAGTTCAGATCTATATCAGCTTGGTAAGATTTATTGGTTTATTCTTCAAGGTAACTCACCAGAAGGTGGCATTAGACGTTCAGATTTTCAAATTCAAGATGAAGGGCTTTATCAAATCATTAGAACTTTGCTGAACAATTCGAAAAATCGAAGAATTTCTGATATAGAAGACTTAATAGGCTTATTAAAAAGGCAATATTTTAGATCTATCGAAAAATATTCCTTTCAAAAGTCCATAGCTTAGTAAAGATGAATAGTTTAATCTCATCATTCTCATTTTATGAGATTCTAAGAATATTACTTCCCGGGACATACCTTTATTTGGGATTAAAGGAGTCAATTATCGGCGAAATAGCTAGAAACTTAAATACTGATCCTGGGATTTACCAAAACACTTTAGTTGAGGTTATTTTAATTTGTGTGTTTGGATTGTTTATCTATGCTTGGGATTTTCCAAAAATGTTCAAGAAATTTCAAAAAGATCTACCCACAAATAAAATTCAAAAAATTACGGGCATCGAATACAAAAAGGTGTTAATTAATTATTATGATTTCTATTCGACATTATCAGAAAGTGAAAAATTAAAGACTGAGAAATATAGTGGATTCTTTCACCTCAGTGTAAACCTTTCATGCTGTGCCTTTTTTCTTATTTGCCTTGAAATCATTTCAATAATGAAAATGGGTTTAACCAATTTTTTATTGTTGAATATCTTGATTTTTGTATTATCTATCTCAACGGTATTTTTGATCTATACTAGAAGACTAAAAGTTGCTTTTATTAGGCATTTGGACCAACATTTTGAGTCGAAATACTTTCAAAAATTACAATCAGGAATTAATAACCCCTAATCCTCTAGTCCTTGCATCATCTCTTCCATACCTCCAAAATTCAAAATAAAAGTGGAATAATAATGATCAAAAAGATCCTTTAGGTATTGTCCTAATTCCACATGCTCTAATTCCTCCTTACCCTCCATTTTCTGGCGAATCTCATACCCGCGATTTTTACTAATTGTATATAAGAACAGAGTATGGAAATAAACAGAAGTATAAAACTTCCTATTCGCCAGTTCCAATTGCTCTTGGTTGGGATTTTTATACTTAGAGATAAAGTTTCTTAGGACAGCCGAATCCATATTTATAAAAATGGATTTCAAAACGTCTCCCTCGGCCTCAGGCACCATGACCGTCTGCCAATCTATTGCCAATCCTGTTGCCTCTTCTACCGCTTCCCATGCAACTTGAGCTTCAATTTCAGGATTCGGTTCCTTATATGTGAATATTAGTTGTGGTAGGCCTAATGGCTCTTGCCCTTCGTCCTCCTTGGGTTTCTTTTCCTTAGGCTTTTCTTTGTCTGCAATTTTCACCCAAAAAATTTCATCAAAGTCTTTCCCAGGACTTGTTAGGGTAACCTTCATTTGAACGGCATCGCCCACTGAAACCTCATCTTTTGGATTCAGGGAGATCTTTATGGTTCCTCTATTTGGACTACTTCGAACGATATTAAATAACTCGGATGGCTCCTTTGGCTCCCCTGGTTTATTCCCACCTTGAGTCTCATTATTCTGAATATTTAGAATGGCAATCTGAAGATCACCTGGTTCCTCAATACGATCAAAATAGTCGTTTTCTACATCCGTAGTAAACTTGATGATTCGCTCCCCTCCCAAGGGGATTTTAGTGATTTCCGTTTTACCATCGTTTCTCGCCTCTACCTTAAACTGTGATGGGAATCGTTGGGGATTAAATGGCACTACTTCTTTCTCGTGTTTAGAAGGCCTTTTATTCTGTTTTGATTTCTTATCCTTTTCGAGATCTAATTTGAATGTCTGATTAAGTAATTTTAAAAGATCAGAATCCAATGGTAAATCCTTGGTGAAGCTTTTTAATAATTCCCCTGTGTTTGAAGAGGTATCTATGTTTACCGCTTCCTTCCTTCTCTTTTCAATTTCAGCCAGCCGCCCATCTTTTTTACTTAGTTGGGTTGCCAAATACTGTCTGAGATATTGTGTTTCATCGCCGTCCTTAAGGCGATCCCTTGAGGCCATAAAGAGTTCTTTGCGGAACTCATACTTCATCTCTGTACAATCCACATGAATAAGCAAATGGTTCTTAAGGAGATTTAGTTTTAAAGACCTTGTGATGAACTCAGAGGTGTAATTTCCGTGAACCTGTCCGTTTAATGAAAACATTACAGACATATAGTTCTTGAAGTATCTGTTCTGAATAACTTCCTTGGAACGTTTTAAATCAAAGTCTCGAATTTTCGTTTTAAATACGAAACAGGAAACTTTCATCTTCCCTATTGTATCGTCTTCAAATATCTCCGAAAATTTGTCGTCTAAATATTCTGATTCTTCGCTGGTTAACCTTCGTTTAAGTCCATACAAATCTTGAACCAATACCTTGTTATTAGGGTACCTTTCTGCAGTATCTTTTGTAAGGATTGGGAGTGCAGGACTGAACAAAAACTCATTTATGCTTTGATTCAGGTCTTGCGCAAAACCAGAATACCCCTTAGGAAACTGATACGAATACATCTTAATAATGGTTCCTGTCTGGAATAACCTGTCTTCCAATCCGAGATCCAATTGAGTAATTGGAAAAGAAGGAATTTTACCATCAATTAATAGATACTCATACCAAGTTTCCTTTGCATGGTCAGATTCCCTTTTGGGGTGTTCCCGAATAAGGGTAAAACCAAAATCACCATCATTAGTGAATCGCTTTGAGGCAATTAACTGATACCGTTTTTTCCCACAAAAAACAATAGCACCACTTCCTCCCATATTGTACTTACCCTGAACAAAATGTACATCATTCTTATTACCTCTTAGTAAGGACAGAAAGGTGTTTTCAAAATCGGCCGGATGTTGACCTTCGCCATTATCGTAGACCAAAACCGAGGTTGGATATTGGCTTCTTTGAGTACGTGGACCCTTTCCATCGGCGATGATTTGAATATCCTGTGCCTGTTTCCGTCTAAAGCTTTGAAGATCCCAATTATTATCAGGAAAAAATAATTCGATTGCCTCGTCCATTGATTTAGGAGCATTCTCGGAGGCTGGATCTATTTTCTCTTCTTGACATCTTTTGGTCAGAAGTGCATCAATAGAATTGGTAACTTTCTCAATTAGAGCCGCTACTGGATTGGATTGTTGGTTCTTTACAACACCATAATTGCTTTTATTGTTGCCGAGAGGTTTCCAATTGGAATCTTCGAAAATTTTTGGTGATTCATCAATAATGGCAACGAGATCCTCCTCATCTTTTGCGTGGAAAAGTTGGAAAAAGATCTTTTCCGTTTCTATCTTTTTCATTCGCGCTGAATACAATTATTAAACTTGCTGCTCTTACTTCTGACGCTTAACTATTTGCTTTAATTCTATTGTTTTATGAAAATATCTAATAGCTCTCTGAGCTCTTTCGCCTTCTGTTTGTCGAACTGAATATTCTGTTTTGACCCTCGCCCCCTTGTTAAATCGCCCATAGCATAAGTTCTTATTTGCATCCAATGTTTTTCGATAATAACATCCCCTATCACACTCCCTTGGCGAATACTAATGTTATCCTCTGTTTCTTTGATAATTCTTCCTAAAACTGCCATGATTTTATTTTCAAATAGTATGATATCTAGAATAACATTGTGCCGGATTCGAAATAAACCCCGCCCATAATTGAACATGGATAATAGCCTAATTCGTAAAAATCCCTCTCACATCTCATGAGTTAGAGCTGAGTTCACTCCTGGATTCGATATGAAGTTAGCTTCGGCTTAAAACTTCCGATACTTCCCCTTTAAAAACTTATTCGCCTTCCCTTCCTTAAAGCGGGCTTTTTTGGCATCCCAATGCAGGGTTTCCCCGGGGAAGTTGCCGGCAATGACGCCTAAGAGGATGGTTTCGGTCAGGCGGGCGGCATAGCTAAAGGGGGCAGAGGTTTCGCCCTTGCCCAGGCAGGCGTCCACAAACTGGTGGTAGTGCTTGGGGCTCTCGGTGGCGTAATTGCGAATGGGGGTGCCCAGGTTGTATTTGGCCACGTCTATGTCCTGATACTGCCCATCTACAATCAGCTTGGGTTCCAGCATAAAGTGCGGGAGGTAGAGGCGGCCCTTTTCGCCCATAAACATCGCGCCCTGGTCGTGCAGGGCCTCGCCTCCGGGGAGTTCCAGGTCCGGATGGGGGGCGGGGGCGCCGGGGCCGTCGGACCAGATCCAGGTAAGGGTTTCCGCCGTTTGGGGCGTGCCCGGGAATTCATAGGTTACCGTATTGTTTTCCGGGTAGCCAAAGCCATTGGGCGGGCGGCAATCCGTCTTGATGGTGCGGGGTACGTCCAGTTCCAGGGCGTTGTAGGGGGTGTCGAAGATGTGCACGCCCATATCGCCCAGGGTGCCGCAGCCGTAGTCCACAATCTTACGCCAGTTGGTGGGGTGGTAAAAGCCTTCCTTGTACGGGCGTTCCGGGGAGGTGCCCAGCCAGAGGTTCCAGTCCAGGGTTTCCGGTACGGGGTCTGCCCCTTCCGGCACCGGGCCGTTGTAGCCCCAGGTCTTGGGGCTCCAGGCGCGTACGGTGTGCACCTTGCCAATAATGCCGTCGCGAATCAGCAGGGTGCCCAGCATATAGTCGTAAAAGCTGTGTACCTGTATGCCCATCTGGGTGACCAGGCCTTTTTCCTCGGCCAGTTTTTTCATGTCGCGGGACTCGGACACAAAGTGGGTAAGGGGCTTCTGGCAGTACACCGGCTTGTCCATCTCCATGGCCATCATGGCTACGGGGGCGTGCATGTGGTCCGGGGTGGCTACAATAACGGCGTCAATGCCGTCTCCCATTTCCTTGAGCATTTCCCGGTAGTCCTTGTAGGTCTTGGCGCCGGGGTGCAGGGCCAGGCAGCGTTCCAGGTTGTTCTGGTCCACATCGCAGAGGGCCACCACATCTACCTGGGGGTGGGAGGAAATGTCCCGCAGGTCGTCAAACCCCTGGAAGCCCAGGCCTACGTGGGCGGTGCGCAGGCGCGCATCCGGACCCAGGTGTTTCATGTTTTGTAAAAAGGAGGGGGCCAGGGCTACCCCAAGGGCGCCCAGGCTGCTTTTCTTGATAAAATCCCGTTTGTTCATATCGGTCGGTTTGGGTTTAACGTTTGCGAATTTTAATGTTGCGGAACCAGATGGGGCTGGCGTGGTCCTGCAGGGCAATGTAGCCGGATTTGTGGATGCCGTAATCCGGGCTGGTTTTCCATTTGTCGGAGTTCTTCTGGGCCTCCCAGGCCTCGTCCCAGGGCACGAAGGATAGTACCATTTTCCCGTTCAGCCAGTGCTCTACCCGCTCTGGGGTAAAGACAATTTTGGAGGAATTCCACTCCCCTACCGGGTGCAGGATTTTCCCCGGGTCCGGGGGGTGCATGGCGTAGTCCGCCCCGGTAGATTGCAGGGGCTTTAACTGCTCCGGGTGGTCCGTATAGCCCAGGCTAAGGTTGTATTCGGTGAGGTCGTGGATGTTCTCGTAATTCTCATCGTCTATGAGCTGGTATTCCGGGGCCACCTGGGGGATGCCGTCATAGCCCTCCTTTACGTGGTAGAAGATGCCGCTGTTGCCGCCCGCGGGCAGCTTCCATTCCAGGTAAAGCTCAAAGTTGTCGAACTCCTCCGCCCCGTAAAGGATGTCTACCCCGCCGGTGTATTCCTGCTCCAGGCCCAGCTGGGTATCGAAGGCCAGGGTGCTGTCCTGAATGGTCCAGCCGGGGGGCAAGCTGTCCAGGTTGTAGCCGCGCCACCCCTCCAGGGAGGTGCCATCAAAGAGGTATTGCCATTCGGATTCCACAACCTCGGCTGTGTCTTCCGCAGCGGGTTCCATTTCTTTTTTGGGGTCGGTTTTACACGAGAAAATAACGGCCAGAAGGGCCAGGGAAAAGATGGTTTTTTTCATTTGGGTGGTTTGAATGGCTTAAGGTACGAAATCGGAATAAAAATTTTGAGAAGATGTTAAGCTAACCGCCGCTGCGCCGCGGTAGGCTCATTCCTTTCTGAACGGATATTAGATGCTCTGCGGCTGCACCGCGGTAGGCTCATTCCTTTCTGAATGGATATTATATGCTCCGCGACTGCGTCGCGTCGCCACTTTATGTTCATTTTCTTTGCTGGCCCAAAGAAAACGAACCAAAAGAAAAGGCCTTTCCGGCGAACTTCTGCCCCTTGAAATCTACGTCAGGCCAGTCGCACGCTGCGTAAACTACGCGGCTGCGCCGCTCCGACCCAGCTTGCCTTCGGCAGCGACTAACCTTCCTCGATTTCTTACGGTTCAGAACTTATGCCGGCATTGGGATAAAACCAAGGAATTCTTGGCGCTAACGGAGGCAATGCTTATCCCAAGCCCAAGCCCGTAAATTATAATTCCGCCGCAGGCGGAAAACCCCCGAGGTTCAGCGTAAGGTATCGGAAGCGTTAAGAAGGCGGGAAGCCTTGGACCGTCTTTAGCTTCCGGTGCCTGGTTTTGCAGTGCAAACTGAAAAAACGCCTAAGCGAGGGCGCCGTTTTCTTTGCTTCGTTTCTTTTGGGCGAGCAAAAGAAATGAAGAGATAGGGCGAGGCGGCGCAGCCGCCGAGCCTTTTGCCCCTGCCAGGAAATTTAGGCCTCCCCCTATTCTTTCAAGACTTGAAGTACTTTGCTCATATCGAGCGCCTCGATGGTACCCCGATGTCCCGACAGGGTTTCCGCTGCGGTAAGCGCATTCCAAATGGCCTCTTCGGTGGCTTCAATGGCCGCCAGGAACAGGGGAGACATGGCGTCGTTATGCAAGGTTTCCACGGTGGCGGTAATGCCGTTTGGGGTGTACAGAATGCGGTTCTGGGGGGCGGTGGAAACGGCAATCACATAGTCCCCGCTGCCGTTGCTGGCAATGCCCCCGGTGCGGGCCAGGCCCAGCATGCAGCGCTTGGCCAAACGTTTCAGGTTGCGGGCATCCAGGGGGGCATCCGTAAGCACCACCATCATACAGGAGCCGTCCGTGTCGTAGCGGTAGTTGCGGGGGATGCGGTTCAGGGCAGCCGCCAGGTTTTTTCCATTCAAAGTCAGGACCCCGCCAAAGTTGGCCTGTACCAACACGCCCACCGTGTAGCCGTTGGATTTCTCCGGCAACACCCGGGAGGCGGTGCCAATCCCCCCCTTAAACCCAAAGGCAATGGTGCCCGTACCGGCCCCTACATTTCCCTCGGCTACCGGACCGGGGCCGGCTGCGGCAATGGCCTGCAACACATCGGCCTGGGTCAGGTGGCGCCCGCGGATGTCGTTCAGGTAGCCGTCGTTGGTTTCCCCCACCACGGCGTTTACCGAGCGCACCTCTTCATTTCCCGGCTGGGTAAGCGTATAGGAAACCAGGGCCTCCACCCCCGTGGCCACACCTAAGGTATTGGTGAGCACAATGGGGGTTTCCAGGTTCCCCAGTTCCTCTACCTGGGAGTACCCGGCCAGCTTCCCGAAGCCGTTGCCCAGGTAAATGGCCGCCGGCACCTTTTCCTGGAAGAGGTTGCCGCTGTGCGGCAGGATGGCCGTTACCCCCGTGCGGATGGAATCCCCTTCTACCCGGGTGGTGTGCCCCACGGTTACTCCGGGGACGTCGGTAATGGCGTTATGGGTGCCCGGGCGCAGCACGCCCAGGGCAATGCCGTAATCCCGCAGGCGGGTCTGGCTGTGGAGGGATGGGGCCATAAGGCAACAAAGCATTAGGGTGAGGACAACAATGGGCTTCATAGGGGGTAAGGTACTAAATGTTCGGGGTGGGGTGCAAGGGGGTTGCAGGGTGGAGGGGTAGCTTGTCGCCGGGTGGGCGGGTGGGCTCCCTAAGGCCTTCAGCCGCCACTGCCCCAAACCACCGTGTTGATTTCCCCGGCTTCCATGCGGAACTGCACGCGGGTGCCTCCCAGGCTTACCGCCACTTCCCGGGGCGTGCCGGAGGTGTTCTGCAGCAGCAGGGCCACCCCGCCGTCCGGGGTGTGGTAGGCCACATTGTTCAGCCCTTCCGGCTGGGTGGAGCCCATGCGCACCGAGCCTGGGGGGATGAATTTGGAACTCTGGGCCACAATGTAATAGGCCGGGTTGCGCGTTACCACGTCCCCCTGCAGGGTTACCCCGCCCAAACAGCGGTCACAGCCGCCGCGGTCCGTATGCGGGTCCTGGTTTTCGTCCGCCGCCAGGTTCCATTGCAGCACCACTTTCGCCCAGTTGTTGGGCGCGCCAATCATCAGGTTTTCGGTATGCCAGGCCACGTTGTCCGCAAAATCCCCCGGGGCCCCGATCCACTGTTCGGTAAAGTAGAGGTGCTTGCTGGGGTGGCGGGCATGCACCTGGCTTAAGGCGTCTATACTTCCCCCATAGAGGTGAAAGGCCGAGCCGTCTATAAAGGGAGCGGCATCCGGGCGGTCCAGGATGGAAATGGGATATTCCGGCTTGTCTGCGTTGTGGTCGTAGATCACAATTTTGGTGGTAATCCCGGCGGCCTTAAAAGCCGGCCCCAGGTGGTTGGCGATAAAATCTGCCTGGGCTTCGGCCGGCATGTACAGGCTGGGGTTGTTGCCCGGGTGCAGGGGTTCGTTCTGCACCGTAATGGCATCGATGCGGATGCCGTGACCGGCCATCCCCTGCAGGTATTTGACGAAGTATTGGGCGTAGGCGGGGTAGTACTCCGGCAGCAGGCTGCCGCCCCGGGTGTCTTTGTTGTCCTTCATCCAGGCCGGGGGCGACCAGGGGGAACCCATAAGCGTTATCCCGGGCTGGATCTCCAGGATTTCCTTCAGGGTGGGGATCAGGTACAGGGTATCGTACCCCAAAGAAAAATGCTCCAGGTTGGGGTCGGTTTCCCCTGCCGGCCTGTCGTTATACGACCAGGGAAATTCATCCAAATCCGAAGCGCCTACACTCAGGCGCAAGTAGCTGATGCCTATGGCCTCCGGGCGCCTTCCAAACAGCTCTTCCAGCAGGGCCTGGCGGGCCCCGGCCTGCATGCGTTGCAGGTTTAGCGCACTGCCGCCGGTCAGGGTAAACCCGAAGCCGTCCATGGTCTGGAAGGTTTGGCCCGGATCCAGGGTAATGGACACCGCTGCAGGGTTTTCGGCCGGGGCTGTAACCAGGGTATCCGGCTGCAGGAGCAGGGCCTGGTCCAGGGTAGTCCGGTAGCGGATGGCGCCATTTTCCTCCGCCTCAGGGGGGTGGCAGGCGGCCAGGGCCAGGAACATCAGCGGGAATATTTTGAATTTCATTGGGGCGGTCATGTTAGGGTGTGCTTTATTCGTCATTGGCCTCAAAGCGCACATCCAGTTGCTGCACTTTGGGGTCCTTTTCCGGGGTCAGGGTAAAGAAAATGGAGACCTTGCCCTTTTGAGCCGGCAGCTCAAAACGCCCCCGGAGTTGATTTTCGGGTTCCAGGGGGTCTATGCCTGCAATTTCCCCGGCCTGTTCCAATACTTCATCGATTTCGGCCCGGCGGGCCTCCCGGGACTGGTCCAGGAAGAAATTTTCGGCCATCAGCCGGGCTTCCAGCTCCGGGTTGCCGGTGCGGACCCAATCGGCCACTTCGGCCTGCCGCTGCTCCAGGATTTCCGAAACCGGGAGTTTGCGGGGTTGAAGTTCCAGGGTGTCGAACAAGAGTTTATAAATCTCCCGCAGGGGCCAGGGGGAGGTGTAGGTGAGGTTCCCAAAGGCCATCAGCCCCACCCCGTATTCCGGAAAGAACACATAGTTGCTGCCAAAGCCTGGCAGGGCGCCCCCGTGAGTCACCTGCCGCACCCCGTTGCAGAACGTGGTGCTGCCCAGGCCATAGCCGTAGCCGGAAAGCACCGGGCAGGGTTCCCCCCGCCAGTCGCGCCCCTGGGCATAGAGTCGGGGGTACCTGGGTTGGTGCATTTCCCGCAGGCTGCTGCGTGATATGGGGCCGGCATCCTCCCCGGAACGGGGGGGCCAGGCCGAGAGGTGGAAGCTTACATATTTACTGAAATCCTCAATGGTAGTAATAAGCCCGCCCATGGCCCCGTAGGAGCCGTCGTGCAGCATGGGTTCGGTTTTCCATTGCTCGTCTTCCCACCGGTACCCATGGGCCAGCAGGGCTGCCGGCACGCTGTCGTATTCCCAGCAGGAATTGCGCATGCCCAAGGGCTCAAAGATGTGCTCCCGGATATACGCCTGGTAGGGCTGGCCCGAGACCCGGGAAACGATTTCGCCCAAAAGGGCGTAACCGGTATTGCTGTATTCATAGCCAAAGGAGGCGGGGTTGCTAAAGGAGACCCCTCCCTCCATCAGGTCGGTGAGCATCTGCACCGGTTCGTCCAGCTGCCGGTCGCCCCAGGGGTTGTCTTCCGGGAAGCCGGCCGTCATGGTGAGCAGATTCTGTATGGTGATGGGTGGGGTATCCGAGGTGAGGGTTTCCAGCCCTGCCATTTCGGGGATGTATTTCGCCGCCGGGTCGCTTAGGGCAAGTTTGCCCTGGTCCCGCAACCGCACTATGGCCATGGCGGTAAAGCTCTTGGTCATTGAGGCAATGCGGAAGGCGGAAGCGGGGGTAGCGGCCGCCTCGGTGTCCAGGTTTAACACCCCGGAGGAGGATGCGATCACCAGTTGGTCATCCACCACTACCCCATAGGCCATGCCGGGGATGTGTTTCTCCTTTTGGTGGGCTTCCATCAGCTCCTGCAGCTGCCCGGCAATGCCCCGGATCTTTTCGGCCCGGTCATCCGTCTCAAATTGGGCGGGGCGGTAGGTGGCCGATACGGGATGGGCCAACATTGGGGTTTGAATTTCATTTTGGGGTTCATTTTTGCAGGCGAAGAGGCCCGCAAGCAGAAGGGCCGGGGCCAGGAGGCGGAAAGGCGTTTTCATCGGTTCAGGTTTGCTGCTAATAAGGTACGAATTCGCATGAAGAAATAGGGGGTGGGCGCTTTCAGGAATTGGAGACTGCTGGGAAGTTGCAGGCTTGGACCCGATCTTGTTGCCGGGTGGGCGGGTGGGCCCCCTAAGCGGCACCGCCCCGCGCCCTACTTCCGCTTCACAAACAGCCGCAGGTAAAACAGCCCCAACAACATCAGCCACCCGGCCGGGTATGGCAACAGAAGCACCGCCCAGCCATTGGCCAGGGTGCTCTTGCCTCCGAACCCACCCAGGGCGGAGAGGAGCCATAGGGCCGCCACCCCAAAACCGATGAGCCCGGCAGCCATTTTGTAGTAGCGCGCATGGGGGTCCTGGTAGCTGTGGGTTACCCAGGCCAGTACCCCGGCCCCCAGGGCAATGAGCAGGCTGCCTTCCAGGGGGTCCAGGGTGCCCAGCAATACCAGCACCACCCCGGCAATAAACCCGAGCTGCAATCGCTTTTCCCGCTTCATCTTATAAAGGTACGCTTTTGCATGGGCCCGGCAGGCATTCGGCCCCCTTCTTTCCCCCGGATATGCCATTTGAAAAGACAAACAATTTGTATCTTCAACAGCTGACTAATTCGAATACCATCCAAATATGAAAACACTTCTGTTTCGGGCAGGCCTGCTAGTCCTTGCCCTCTGCCTGCTTCCCCTATCTGCGGAAGCCCAGCGCAGGAACCGTGCCCAGACCAACACCTACCCGGAATCCCTGTACTCGTCCATGGAGTACCGCCTGGTAGGGCCCTTCCGCG
This sequence comes from Robiginitalea aestuariiviva, assembly GCF_029537735.1. GTDB lineage: Bacteria > Bacteroidota > Bacteroidia > Flavobacteriales > Flavobacteriaceae > Robiginitalea > Robiginitalea aestuariiviva. Next base: position 832,619 of record NZ_JARPUQ010000001.1, read on the forward strand.
GCGGGCGTTCCGCTGCAGTTACCGGCGTGCCCGGCCAGCCCAACCTCTTTTACTTTGGCGCCACCGGCGGCGGGGTATGGCGCACCCAGAACGGGGGGCGCACCTGGGAGAACATTTCCGACGGCTACTTTGGCGGCAGTATTGGCGCCGTGGAAGTAGCGCCCAGCGACCCCAACGTGATTTACGTGGGCGGGGGCGAGACCACCGTACGCGGGAATGTCTCCAGCGGGTACGGGGTATGGAAAAGCGAGGATGCCGGGAAGACCTGGACGGCCGCCGGCCTGGAAAAATCCCGCCACATCCCCCGGCTGCGGGTGCACCCCACGGACCACAACATCGTGTTTGCGGCCGTGCTCGGGAATATCTACAAGCCCACCCAGGAACGGGGCATCTATAAGAGTACGGACGGGGGCCAGAGCTGGCGCAAGGTCCACTTTGTAAACGACATGGCCGGGGCGGTAGACCTCACCTTCGACCCCACCAACCCCCGCATCCTCTACGCCAGCACCTGGCGGGTGCAGCGTACCCCCTACAGCCTGAGCAGCGGGGGCGACGGTTCCGCCCTGTGGAAGTCTACGGACAGCGGGGAAACCTGGACCGAAATCTCTAAAAATGAAGGCTTCCCGGAAGGCACCCTGGGCATTATCGGGGTAACGGTATCCCCGGCAAACCCCCAGCGGGTTTGGGCCATTGTGGAAAACAAGGACAAGGGCGGGCTCTACCGCTCCGAAGACGGGGGCAAAACCTGGGCCCAGGTAAACAGCGAGCGCAAACTGCGCCAGCGTGCCTGGTACTACACCCGGGTGTATGCCGATACCCACGATGAAGATGTAGTCTATGTGTTGAACGTACAGTACCACAAATCTACCGACGGGGGCAGCTCCTTCAGCACCTTTAACGCCCCCCATGGCGACCACCACGACCTGTGGATTGCCCCGGAAGACCCCCAGCGCATGATTATGGGAGACGACGGGGGCGCCCAGATCTCCTACGACGGGGGAACCACCTGGAGCACCTACTACAACCAGCCCACGGCCCAGTTCTACCGGGTGACCACGGACAACGCCTTCCCCTACCGCATCTATGCGGCCCAGCAGGACAACAGTACGGTGCGGATCCGCCACCGCTCGGATGGAGGGGCCATAGACGAGAACGACTGGGAACCCACCGCCGGGGGGGAATCCGCCCATATTGCGGTAGACCCCGAAAATGACGACATCGTATACGGCGGCAGCTACGGCGGGTACCTGACCCGGGTAAACCACGACACCGGCACCGAACGCGGTATTAACGTCTGGCCGGACAACCCCATGGGGTACGGGGCCGAAGGGATGAAATACCGCTTCCAGTGGAACTTCCCCATCATCTTCAGCAAACACGACCCCAAGAAGCTCTACACCTTCTCCAACCACGTGCACATGAGCACCAATGAAGGGCAGAGCTGGGAGCTCCTAAGCCCGGACCTGACCCGCAACGACCCGGAGAAACTGGTCTCCAGCGGCGGACCCATTACCCAGGACAATACCGGGGTGGAATACTACTGTACCATCTTTGCCGCCAACGAAAGCCCGCTGAAGGAAGGCCTGCTGTGGGTAGGCAGCGACGATGGCCTGATCCACGTCTCCCGCAACGGGGGCGACACCTGGGAAAATGTAACCCCGGCCAACATGCCGGAGTGGAACATGATCAACAGCATTGAGCCTTCTGCTTTTGACGAGGGCACCTGCTATGTGGCGGCCACCCGTTACAAACTGGGAGATTTCCAGCCCTACCTGTACAAGACTACGGACTACGGGAAAACCTGGCAGCAGATCACCAATGGGATCGACAGCGAGCATTTTACCCGTGTGGTACGGGAAGATCCGAAGCGCAAAGGCCTGCTCTATGCAGGTACCGAAACAGGCATGTACATCTCTTTTGACGACGGGGCTTCCTGGAATCCCTTCCAGCTGAACCTGCCCATTGTGCCCATCACGGACCTGACCATTAAGGATAACAACCTGATTGTGGCCACCCAGGGGCGCAGCCTGTATATCCTGGACGATCTGACCGTGCTCCACCAACTGGACGATGCCAAGCGCAACGCCGCGGCGGTGCTGTACCAGCCCAAGGACGCCTACCGCACCAAGGGGCGGGCCAGCAGCACCCCCTCCCTCACTGAAGGGCAGAACCACCCGGCCGGGGTAGTCACGCATTTTTACCTGAAGGCATTCGGGGAAAAGGACAGCGTGGCCCTGACCTATACCACCACTGCCGGCGATACCCTGGCCAGCTTCAGCACTTTTGCCAAGGAACGGCGGGAAAAACTGGAGGTGAAAAAAGGCGGGAATACCCATGTGTGGGACACCCGCGGGAAAGGGGCCGAACGCCTGCCGGGCATGATCCTATGGGCGGCGCGTCTCACCGGGCCCAAAGCCGTACCCGGCACCTATCAGGTGCACCTGACGGCCGGGGGCACCACCCAGTCCCAGACCTTTAACATTGTCCCGGACCCGCGGGCCGAGGTTTCCGTGGCAGACATGCAGCGGCAGCACGACTTTATTACCGAAGTCAATGAAACGGTAGACCGGGCCCACCAATCCATCAAAAAGATCCGTAAGATCAATGAGCAGCTGGATGCCTTTATGAAGCAATACAAAGGGAATGAAGCCACAGCCGAACTCCTGGAAAAAGCCAAGGCGATGAAGGAAGGTTTCGGGGATATCGAAAAAGCCCTGTACCAAACCCAGAACCGCAGCAACCAGGACCCGCTGAACTTCCCGATCAAGCTCACCAACAAGCTGGCCCACCTGAACAGCCTGGTTGGCCGGGACGACTTCCCGCCCACGGCCCAGGACCTGGCGGTGAAACAGGAACTCAGCGCGGCCATCCACACCCAGCTGGAGGCCTTCGACAAGATGGTGGACGAGGAAATAACTGCCTTTAACAAGGCTTTCAACGCCCTGAACCTAAACTACCTCTTTATTGAAGAGTAGTTTTTTTTTTTTTGAATACACACACAAAAACCCCGGCCAGGTGGCCGGGGTTTTTAATTGGCAAATACGTGAATTTGAAAATCTGAAAGTGGGATTTGCGGTCGGCTGAAAATCGTGTTGAGAACTCCCGCAGCACACGTCGATACCCATGCGCTGACGCACATTCACCCGGGGTGACACTAGGCATTCATCAAGGCCTCGATTTCCTCGGCCAGGATGGGGATGCCCGCCATCAGGTTTACCGGGGCCCCGGTTTCCTGGATCACCACATCGTCTTCCAGGCGAATGCCGAATCCCTCTGCAGGAATGTAGATGCCGGGTTCCACGGTAAAGACCATATTGGGTTTCATAGGGGTTTTAAGCGCCCCGTAGTCGTGGGTGTCCAGCCCCAGGTGGTGGCTGGTGCCGTGCATAAAGTACTTTTTATAAGCCGGCCAATCCGGGTTTTCCTGCTGTACGTCTGCCTTGTCCAGCAGGCCCAGGCCCAGGAGTTCGGAAGTCATGATCTTCCCCACCTCCTTGTGGTACTCCGCCCAGAGGGTGCCGGGCACCAGCATTTGGGTGGCGGCGTCCTTCACGCGCAATACGGCGTCGTACACCTCCCGCTGCCGCTTGGTGAACTGCCCGCTTACGGGGATGGTGCGCGTCATATCGCTGGAGAAATTGGCGTATTCGGCCCCCACATCCATGAGGATCAGATGGCCCGCCTGGCATTGCTGGTTGTTTTCGACATAATGCAGCACATTAGCATTGTTCCCAGAGGCGATAATCGGGGTATAGGCAAAGCCGCGGGAGCGGTTGCGCACAAATTCATGCAGGAATTCCGCTTCGATCTCGTATTCCCAGACCCCGGGTTTCACAAAGCCCAGGACCCGGCGGAACCCTTTCTCGGTTATGCTGCATGCGGTGCGAATCTGCTCGATTTCCTCGGCCTCCTTCACCCCGCGTATCTCCTGCAGGATGGGGTTGCTCTTGGCCACGCGGTGGGCGGGAAACTTCTCCTTGCAGGTTTTAATAAAACGGGCCTCCCGGGTTTCGGTCTCCACGGCCTGCCGGTAGTGTTCATTGGTGTTGAAGTAGATGGTTTCCGCTTCGGTCATCAGGTCAAAGAACACCTTGTCGAAATCCGTGAGCCAGTACACGGTGCGAATCCCTGAAACGGCATAGGCCTGCTCCTTGGTGAGTTTAGCGCCCTCCCAGATGGCGATGTGTTCATTGGTTTCCCGCACAAAAAGGACTTCTTTGTGTTTGGGGTCCAGGGCATCCGGGAAGAGCAACAGGATGGATTCTTCCTGGTCCACCCCGCTCAGGTACAGGATATCCGAATGCTGGCGGAAGGGCATGGTGCTGTCCGCACTAATGGGATAAATGTCATTGGAATTGAACACCGCCAGGCTTTTTGGCGCCATATGTGCCGTGAATTTGCGCCGGTTGCGCACGTACAGGTCCGATGGGATCGGGTCGTATTTCATGGGAATTTTCGCTTTGTTTCAAAGGTAGGGAATCGACATAAAAAAAGGGGACTCCAAGGAGCCCCCATCGGTATTTAGGTTGGTTAATTACTAACGGGTAAAGGCGTTTTTCAGGGCGCCGATCACAGCCATGACCACACCACCTCCTACGCCGCCGCCGGCAACGCTTCCCAGGATGGAGGAGAGGTCCATGCTCCCGGCCGCTTCGGCCATTTCTCCACCGCCAAGGCCCAGCATGCCCAGCAGCCAGCCGCCTACTCCCCCGCCAACGATACCGGCCAGGGAATTCCCGACGGTGCCCAGCGAGAGATTTTTCAATATCTTTCCGGCTACATTGCCGCCTACGGCACCGGAAACCAGCTGAATAATTAATGGGAGGTATTCTTCCATATGTTCTAAAGGTTAGGTTTAAACAGGAAATAAATTAACAAAATATTAAGCAACCCCGCAATCGTTTGTGTAAAAATTTGAGGATTCCACAATCCAGCCAAAAACCCTTCCTATGACACGTATCCGTATTTCCCTGCTGCTCTTATTATGCTCCCCCGCACTCTTTGCCCAATCCCGGGCCACTTCTGCCCAGGATGTCTGGGCGGCCCTGGACCAGATGGCCCGGATGCAGGAGGCCTCCCTGGTGAAGAACCTCCGCCTGGAAAATATCGGCCCCAGCATTATGAGCGGGCGGGTGGTCGAACTGGCCGTAAACCCGGCCCGCCCCGAGGAATTCTTTGTGGCCTATGCCTCTGGGGGGCTGTGGCATACCCGCAATAACGGGACGCACTTTGAGCCGGTTATGGACCAGACCCCTACCCAGAACCTGGGGGCCGTAGCCGTTCACTGGCCCTCGAAGACCGTCTGGGCCGGTACGGGCGAAAACAATGCCTCCCGTTCTTCCTATGCGGGCATCGGGCTGTATAAATCCACCGACCTGGGAAAAACCTGGACCCATATGGGCCTGCCGGATTCCCACCACATTGGCCGCATTGTAATCCACCCGGACAACCCGGACGTGGTGGTCGTGGCCGTAGCCGGGCACCTGTATTCCGAAAACGGGGAACGGGGGATCTACCGCACGGCGGATGGGGGCCAGACCTGGACCCGCACCCTGTTTGTGGATGAAGCCACCGGCGCCATAGACCTGGTGGCCGCACCCGGGCGCCCGGATATCCTGTACGCCTCCTTCTGGGAACGGGATCGCAAAGCGTGGAACTTTACCGGCAATGGCCCCGGTTCCGGCATTTATAAAAGTATAGACGGGGGCATAACCTGGAACCTGGTGAGCGAACCCGGTGCCGGTTTCCCTACCGGGGAAGGGGTAGGCCGCATTGGCCTGGCCGCCTTCGACGCCAATACGGTTTACGCCGTGGTGGACAACCAGGACCGCAGGCCCGAGGCAGCAGACCCATCCGAAGACACGGGCCTATCCAAGGAAGATTTCAAAGGCATGTCTGCCAAGGCCTTCCTGGCCCTGGATAACGGGGAGCTGGCAGAATACCTGCGCAACAATCGCTTTCCGCGGGAGTATTCGGCCCGGTCGGTGAAAGATATGGTCCGCAAGGGCACCGCCAAGCCGGCGGACCTGGCCACCTACCTGGAAGACGCCAACAGCCTGCTCTTCGATACCCCGGTGGTGGGGGCGGAAGTCTACCGTTCGGAAGACGGGGGCCGTTCCTGGCAGAAAACACATGAAGGTTATATAGACGACCTGTATTACAGCTATGGCTACTACTTCGGTCAGATTGAGGTAGCGGCCTACGACAAAAACCAGATCTACATTGCCGGGGTGCCCCAACTGCGCTCCACGGACGGCGGCAAGACCTTTGCTGCTATCGATGGGGACAATGTGCATTCGGACCACCATGCCCTCTGGATTAACCCGGATAACCCCGGCCACCTGATTAACGGGAACGACGGGGGGGTGAATATCTCCTACGACTACGGCGCCCACTGGATCAAAAACAACGCCCCCCAGGTGGGGCAGTTCTACGCCATTGCCGTAGACAACCAGAAGCCCTACAACGTCTATGGCGGGCTGCAGGACAACGGGGTGTGGAAGGGCCCGCACAACGCCACGGAATCCACCTCCTGGCACGGCAATGGGGAGTATCCCTGGAAACGCCTGCTGGGCGGGGACGGCATGCAGGTACAGGTAGACCCCCGCAATGCCAGTACGGTATATACCGGCTTCCAGTTCGGGAATTACTTCCGCCTGGAGCTGGACCAGGACAAGCGCACCCCCATTCAGCCCAAGCATACCCTGGGCGAAGCGCCCTACCGGTTTAACTGGCAAACCCCCATCTTGCTCTCTTCCCACAATGCCGATATTCTTTACCTGGGCGGGAATAAACTCCACCGCTCCATGGACCGGGGCGATACCTGGGCGGCCATTTCCGAAGACCTGACCACGGGCGGGAAAAAAGGAAACGTCGCCTTCGGCACCCTGACCACCATATCCGAATCCCCCTTCCAGTTTGGCCTGCTCTACACCGGCAGCGACGACGGCCTGGTGCACCTGAGCCGCGATGGAGGCGGCAGCTGGACACGGATTTCCGACAGCTTCCCGAAAGGCCTCTGGGTAAGCCGGGTGGCTGCCTCCGCCCACGAAAAGGGCCGGGTCTATGTGGCCCTGAACGGCTACCGCTGGGATGATTTTACCCCGTATGTGTATGTAAGCGAAGATTACGGCAACACCTGGAAATCCCTGGCTAAAGGGATTCCGGCTTCGCCGGTGAATGTGGTCCTGGAAGACCCGAAGAACCCGGACCTGCTCTATGTGGGCACGGATAACGGCCTGTACGTGTCCCTGGACCGCGGCCAGCACTGGCAACTGATGCAGAACGGCATGCCCCGGGTGGCCGTACACGACCTGGTGGTACAGCCCGAGGCCGGCCACCTCTTGGTGGGCACCCATGGGCGCAGCATTTATAAGGCAGACATCCGCCCCCTGCAAAACACCGGGGCTGCAGACCTGGAAAAACCCCTGCTGGTCTACGACCTGGAAAATCTGCGGCATTCCGGCCGCTGGGGCAGCTCCTGGTCTACCTGGGGCGAGGCCTTTACCCCCGGGGTGGACGTGCGCTTTTACAGCGCGAAAGGCGGCGTGGTTTCGGCCGAGGTCCGGAGCGCGGACGGGGTGGTGGTGAGCGCCACAGAGATGGAGGCCGACCCCGGCTTTAATGTGCTCTCGTATGACGTGGCCTTCTCCAAGGAAGGGAAAAGCGCTTACCTGAAGAAAAACAAGGCCAAGCTGGAGGTGGCAGACAACGGCAAGACCTACCTGCCCAAAGGGGAATACACCGTGGTGCTGAGCCTGGGCGGGGCCACAGCCGAAGGCAGTTTTACGATCGAATAAGGCCGATGGGCCGGCGCCCGAAAGCCCTCGTATGGTGATGAACTGCATCCCCCCGCAAATCCCCGGAAAAATGCCGATTTGCAGCCCGAAGGCGAGGCAGGCACTTTAAATCCGTTCTAAATGCTGCAGCATCAGGGGCAAAGTTTGTTAAAACGCCTTCCGGGCTGTATTTTTGTAAGGCTAAAAAATTAAACCAAATCCATATGAGCGGATTCGCTACCTCATCCATTGCCCGAAAGGTCGTTATGGCGCTTTCCGGGCTTTTCCTGGTGCTTTTCCTGTTGCTGCACGTAACGATCAACCTCTCCTCGGTGGTGAGCCCGGATACTTTTAATACCTGGTCTCACTTCATGGGGTACAACGCCGTGGTGCAATTCCTCATGCAACCCATCCTCATTGCGGGCGTAATCGTCCACTTTGTGATGGGCTTTGTACTGGAGGTGCGCAACAACAAAGCCCGGGCCGTCAAGTACGTACAGTACAAGGGCGGCGCCAATGCCCCCTGGGTTTCCCGGAACATGATCATTTCCGGCCTGGTCATCCTGGCCTTCCTGGGGCTCCACTTTTATGATTTCTGGGTGCATGAGATGACCTACAAATACCTTGAGGCCAACCCGGAGGACCCCACCCGCTACTACGCGGAGACCGTAGAGAAGTTTGCCCCCATCTGGCGGACGGTGATCTACGTGGTGTCCTTTGTACTGTTGTCCCTCCACCTCTGGCACGGATTTGCCTCCTCCTTTCAGTCCATGGGGGTTAACAACAAGTACAGCCCGGCCATTCGCAACTTCACCCGGCTTTACGCCATTGTGGTGCCGCTGCTGTTTATCTTCATCGCCTTATACCATCACCTTAACCCGATAACGCACTAACTATGGGAATCCTGGATTCTAAGGTCCCTTCCGGCCCGCTGGCCGAGAAATGGACCCAACATAAAAACGACATCAACCTGGTTAGCCCGGCCAACAAACGCAATATCGATATCATTGTGGTTGGTACCGGTCTGGCAGGGGCATCGGCCGCGGCCACCCTGGCGGAATTGGGCTATAACGTAAAGACCTTCTGCTACCAGGACTCTCCCCGGCGCGCCCACAGTATTGCCGCTCAAGGGGGCATCAATGCCGCCAAGAACTACCAGGGCGACGGCGACAGCCCGTACCGTCTGTTCTACGACACCATTAAAGGGGGCGATTACCGTTCCCGCGAAGCCAACGTATACCGCCTGGCCGAAGAGTCCGTGAATATCATTGACCAGTGTGTGGCCCAGGGGGTCCCCTTTGCCCGGGAATACGGCGGGCTGCTGGACAACCGCTCCTTCGGGGGGGTACTGGTATCCCGCACCTTCTACGCCAAGGGGCAGACCGGCCAGCAATTGTTGCTGGGGGCCTATGCGGCCATGAACCGGCAGATTAACCGCGGCAAGATCAAAAGCTACAACCGGCACGAAATGCTGGATTTGGTCCTGGTGGACGGCAAGGCCCGGGGCATCATCGCCCGCAACCTGGTAACCGGCGAAATCGAGCGCCACGGGGCGCACGCGGTGGTCCTGGCCTCCGGGGGATACGGGAATGTGTTCTTCCTCTCCACCAATGCCATGGGTAGCAACGTAACCGCAGCCTGGCGGGCCCACCGCCGGGGCGCGTTCTTTGCCAACCCCTGCTTTACGCAGATCCACCCGACCTGTATCCCCGTGTCCGGAGACCATCAGTCCAAACTCACCCTGATGTCCGAGTCCCTGCGGAACGACGGCCGTATCTGGGTGCCCAAAAAACTGGAAGATGCCCAGGCCATCCGGGAAGGGAAACTCAAGCCCACCCAGCTTGCCGAGGAAGACCGGGATTACTACCTGGAGCGCCGCTACCCGGCCTTCGGGAACCTGGTCCCCCGGGACGTGGCCTCCCGCGCCGCCAAGGAGCGTTGCGATGCCGGCTATGGAGTAAACAAGACCGGAGAAGCCGTTTACCTGGATTTTGCCTCGGCCATCCAGCGCTATGGCAAGGAAAAAGCCCTCACCTCCGGGATCAAAGACCCGGATGCCGCCACCATCACCCGCCTTGGGGAAGAAGTGATTGCGGCCAAATACGGCAACCTCTTCCAGATGTACGAGAAGATCGTGGATGAGAACCCGTACAAGACCCCAATGATGATCTACCCGGCTGTGCACTACACCATGGGCGGGCTGTGGGTAGACTACAACCTGCAGACTACCATCCCGGGATGCTACTCGGCCGGGGAAGCCAACTTTAGCGACCACGGCGCCAACCGCCTGGGGGCCTCCGCCCTGATGCAGGGCCTGGCCGACGGCTACTTTGTGCTGCCCTACACCATTGGGGACTACCTCTCCAACGACATCCGCACCGGTCCCATCGACACGAATTCCGAAGCCTTTGATAAAGCCGAGGCAGACGTGCGCACCCGCATGGAGCAATTGGTGAACAACAAGGGCACCAAGTCTGTGGACTACTTCCACAAAAAGCTCGGGAAGATCATGTGGGATAAATGCGGGATGTCCCGGAACGAAGCAGGCCTGAAAGAAGCCATCGCGGAAATTGCAAAACTCCGGGAGGAATTCTACACGGATGTCCTGATCCCCGGCGGCATGGACGAGATGAACCAGGAACTGGAGAAGGCCGGCCGCGTGGCCGACTTCCTGGAGCTTGGCGAACTCTTTGCCAAAGATGCCCTGCACCGCAACGAATCCTGCGGCGGGCACTTCCGGGAAGAATATCAGACCCCGGAAGGGGAAGCCCTCCGGGACGACAAGAACTTTACCTATGTGGCTGCCTGGGAGTACAAGGGTGAGCCCAAGGATGCCGTCCTGCACAAGGAGGAACTGACATACGAAAACATTGAACTGAAAACCAGAAGCTACAAATAAAACGTTCTATGAAGCTATTACTGAAAATATGGCGCCAAAAGGACGCCTCCTCCCCGGGAAAAATGGTGGATTACCCCATTGACGGGATTGAAGGGGACATGTCCTTCCTGGAAATGCTGGACGTACTCAATATGCAACTCATCGAGAAGGGGGACGAACCCGTAGTCTTTGACCACGACTGCCGCGAAGGGATTTGCGGGAGCTGTTCCCTGATGATCAACGGGGAGCCCCACGGGCCGGACCGGCTGATCACCACCTGCCAGTTGCACATGCGCAAATTTAAGGACGGGGATACCATCGTAATCGAGCCCTTCCGGGCCACCGCCTTCCCGGTGATCAAAGACCTGATGGTAGACCGTTCCGCTTTTGACCGCATCCAGCAGGCCGGGGGCTATATCTCTGTGAACACCTCCGGGAATACCGTGGATGCCAATGCGATCCCGATCGAAAAGGAGGCTGCGGATGATTCCTTCAATGCCGCCACCTGCATCGGTTGCGGGGCCTGTGTGGCCGCCTGTAAAAACGCCAGCGCCATGCTGTTTACCTCCGCCAAGGTTTCCCAGTTTGCCCTGCTGCCGCAAGGGCGGGTGGAAGCGACCGAGCGGGTACAGAACATGGTACGGCAGATGGACCTGGAAGGCTTCGGGAACTGTACCAATACCGGCGCCTGCGAGGTGGAATGCCCCAAGGGTATTTCCCTGGAAAACATCGCACGTATGAACCGGGAATACCTCATGGCAACCGCCAAAGGGTAAGGCCCCGGCATAACTCTCATAACCCCTGCCGACACCGGACAGGGGTTTTTTTGTTTTAAACCTGAAAACCATGGCCGCAACTCCAAGCCTCCACTCCAAACTCCCCCTCTGGGAACCCTCCATCTTCGACACCATGAACCAGGTGTCCCGGAAATACAATGCCCTGAACCTGGCGCAGGGGTATCCGGACTTCGGCACGGACCCGGAACTGGTTCGCCTGCTGCAACAGGCCGTTGCAGACGGCCATAATCAATATGCCCCCATGGCCGGGGTGTATACCTTGCGGGAAGCCATTGCGGCTAAAACGGAATCCCTGTACGGGGCCTGCTATGATCCCGAAACGGAAATCACCCTTACCAACGGGGCCACCCAGGCCATATTTACAGCCATTGCGGCCAGCATCCGGCCCGGGGATGAGGTGATCATCTTTAAGCCGGCTTATGATTGTTACGAGCCTACGGTAAAGGCCCATGGGGGGATCCCGGTGTTGCAGCAGCTGCAGGGAGAGGATTTCCATATCGACTGGGAAGCCCTGGAAGCGGCCATCGGGCCCAAAACCCGCATGCTGGTGCTGAACAGCCCGCACAATCCCAGCGGCACGGTCCTGAAAGCAGCGGACCTGCTGCGCCTGGAAAAATTACTGGAAAACACGAACATCCTGGTGTTGAGTGACGAGGCCTATGAGCACCTGGTCTATGACGGGTTGGAACACCAGAGTTTCTGCCGGTACCCCGGGCTGCGGGAGCGCACCTTTATTTGCGCCTCCTTCGGGAAGACTTTCCACGTTACGGGATGGAAATTGGGGTATTGCCTGGCCCCTGCCGCCCTGATGCAGGAATTCCAGAAACTCCACGAATTCATTGTCTTCTCGGTGAACCACCCGGCCCAGCGGGCCGTATGCCAGTACCTGGAGGACCCCTCACGCTACCTGGACCTCAATGCGTTTTTCCAACGCAAACGGGACCTCTTCTTAGAAGCCCTGCAGGGCTCGCGCTTCCGATGGAAACCGTCTGAAGGCACCTATTTCCAGTTGCTGGATTACAGTGCCATTTCCGGGGAACCGGACCGGGATTTTGCCGAGGCCCTGGCCCGGGAACACGGGGTAGCCGCCATTCCCATCTCGGTCTTTAACCTGAACCGGGAAGACCGACACCAGTTGCGTTTCTGCTTCGCCAAGGCCGATGATACCTTGCTTAGGGCCGCCGAAATCCTCTGCCGCCTCTAGGGTAACGCCTCAAAGACCTTGGCTACAAAAGCGCCGATCTCGGACGGTTCCAGCCAGCGCAAGACCATAACCACATCCTGGTCCGGGGCCACCACAATAAAGTTGCCGCCAAATCCCGCGGCGTAATAGACGTTCTCGGGCACGCCTTCCCAATGCCTGGGTCCCTGTTGATTCAGCCACCACATGTACCCATAATTGGGATTGGGGGCAGAAGGGGTGGTAGCCTCCCGGATCCATTCGGGGCTGATAAGCTGCTTACCATCCCATTTTCCATCCGAAAGGAAGAGTAGTCCAAAGCGCGCCATATCCTCCGCGCTGATAAAGATCCCGGCCCCGGAGTGCCCGCCTCCGGTTACCGATTGCATTTTATAGCCGTCTATGGTGGTCCAGGCATGGTCGTACCCAAACCACCGCCAGGTGGTGGAGGCCCCAATGGGATCCATAATGTGTGTTTTCAGTACCGCCGGCAGGGGCTGCCGCCACAAATGCGTAAGGGAATAGGCCAGGACGTTTACGCGCACGTCGTTGTATTCCATGACCGTGCCCGGCTCCCGCAGCTCCCGAAAGCGCCAATCGTCCAGGCCCCCTTCGCGTGGCGGGCGGTCTGCCCAGTCGTGCAACCCCCAAAGGGAGCCGGACCAATCCGAATTCTGCTGCAGCAGGTGCGCCCAGGTTATTTTGGCATTGTGGGCCCCGCTAAAAGTGCCATCCCAAATGGTCTCGCCTACCGGGGCCTGGGTGTTTTGGAGCAGGCCCTGATCCGAAGCCACCCCGGCTACGGTAGACAGGAAACTCTTGGTCACACTAAAGGTCATGTCTACCCGACGGATATCCCCCCAGGAAGCTACCATATACCCGTTTTTAAGGATCATCCCGGCAGGCCCGCCCCGCTTTTTCACCGGCCCCAGGATTTCGTGAAACGGCTCCCGCTGGAACCCCTCCAGGATAGCCCGCCGCAGATCGCGGGGGCCGGAATACTCGTGTGCTTCCGCAAAGGCCACAGCCTCGCTGAGGCGGGATGCATTAATCCCCACGGCGCGCGGCGCCCTGGATTCCCATTCCGCGCCATGGGGCGGGTAATACCAGGTGTCCTGGGCAGGTGCATTCGAGACGGCAAACACGGCCAGCAACAGCAAGCCTAAGTGGATCTTTTTCATGTATTCAGGGTTTTGGGTTGATCTCCCACCGCATCATCCAGTCCATTTGGCGGTCCTGGCCAATGTAATAGGGGTGTTTGTCAAAAATAACGAATCCGTGGCGCTGGTAAAACGCCATGGCCCTGGGATTGTGCTCCCATACCCCAAGCCATACGTACTCTTTCCCGGCCGCAAGGGCCCACTGCCCTACCTGTTCCAGCACCCAGGCGCCAATGCCGGCCCCTTGTTCTGAAGCCAATACATAGATGCGCTCCAGTTCCATGCCGGCATCCTCCTGCAGTTCGGTCTGGGCATTTCCCCAGTTTACTTTCAGGTATCCTACCCGCATGCCGTCCTTGCAGATAAAGGAAAAACGGGTTTGGGGGTGGTGGATTTCAGACAGGAGTTGTTTGGGGTGGAAAGCCGATTCCAGATAGGCCTGGAAATCTTCCGGGTTATTCTGGGCGGCAAAAGCCTCGGTAAAGGTATGGATGGAGAGTTGGCGAAGAGCCTCCAGGTCTTCCGGGGTACAATCGATCAGTGCAAACTGGGCCATGGCCTAAAAATACGATGGCGCGACCTAAGCCGCCACTTTTGCCCATTAAAAAAGCCCTTTCTTTGGGGGGAAAGGGCTTTTTTACTTCATAGGTAAATGCTAAAGCATGAATAGCTTTTTAGTGAGGCGGATGAATCCACGAATAAAATCGTTGTAATAAATCCGAACCTCTTCCTGCTTAGGCATTTGGTTCACTTTGGATTCCATAGTTCATAGGTTTGCGGGACATGGTTTTTGAGGGTTTCTCAAAAGCCGCCTAAATATAAAACGCCAGGCCGAAAAAACCTGAGAAATGTTGTAAATATTGGGCTGTGCGTGGTAAAATTCCCACCACCTGTAATGAGGGTAATTTGCGAAAGGTAGTTTTCGGGCCTCAGAGGGCCATTTCAGGGACCTCGTCCGGGATAGTCAGACGACCTTCAGTGGCGTTGCGAATGTCTTCCACAGATACCCCGGGAGCTCGCTCAAGCAAGAGGAAACCCGCTGGGGTAATCTCCAGCACAGCCAGGTTGGTGACCACCTTTTTCACACACTGCACCCCGGTGAGCGGCAGGGTACATTCGCGCAACAATTTGGACTGCCCCGCTTTGTTGGTATGCATCATGGCCACGATGATGTTTTCGGCAGAGGCCACCAGGTCCATGGCTCCCCCCATTCCCTTCACCATTTTACCTGGGATTTTCCAGTTGGCAATGTCGCCGTTGTCCGCCACTTCCATGGCCCCCAGGATGGTGAGGTCCACATGCTGCCCCCGGATCATGGAGAAACTCAGGGCCGAGTCGAAGAAAGAAGCCCCGGGCAGGGTGGTAATGGTCTGTTTGCCGGCGTTGATCAGGTCCGGGTCTTCTTCCCCTTCCCAGGGAAACGGTCCCATCCCCAGCACGCCGTTTTCGCTCTGGAATTCCACCGAGATATCGTCCCGCACAAAATTGGCCACCAGGGTGGGGATCCCTATACCGAGGTTTACGTAGTACCCATCCTGTACTTCCTGGGCAATGCGTTTGGCAATTCCGTTTTTATCTAACATTTGTTCAATTTGAAAATTTGGCAATTGGAAAATTTGAAAATGGCGTCCCTCTTCTTTTCATTTTTCAATTGTTGTTCTATTCCTTCTCTTACTGGTGGCTATTATTTTCGAAATAATGAGCATAATCTCATTCAACTCTCCTTGTAATTCTTTAGGTGGGCTCGGATACAGGTTAGATGCCTCACACAACTTCAACCAATAATTAGTTTCTTCCCCTTCTTTGGCTGCAATCTTGAATTTGTGGATAAAGTCGGCATTGCTTTCGGCATTCTGTGCTTCTGAAACATTGGCCCCAATTGAAGTGCCTGATTTAAACAATTGGGCACTCATTTCAAATTTTCTCGATTTACGCAGGATTTCTGTAAATCCTATTAAATGCAATGCGAAATCAAAAGTTCTCTTTACAATAAGATTGTTTTGGCTGGTACCCATAGCATGCAGATTTATAATCCCATTCTACCATATGACCGTGCACAATCCTATCATTTTCAAATTTGCAAATTCACTAATTATCTCATGCGCACCGTTCGTTGTTCAATGCGCTTCTCGTATCCGGTTCCCTGGAATATGCGCTGCACAAAGATGCCGGGGATGTGGATTTCATTCGGGTCCAGGCTGCCGGCCGGGAGTAATTCCTCTACCTCGGCCACGGTAATCCGGGCAGCCCCGCACATGCAGGGGTTGAAGTTTCTGGCGGTACCCTTAAAGACCAGGTTCCCGGCTTCATCGCCTTTCCAGGCCTTGACAAAGGCAAAATCCGCCTGGAAGGCTTCTTCCATTACGTACATCTTCCCGCCAAATTCGCGCGTTTCCTTGCCCTCGGCTACCTCGGTCCCGTACCCGGCAGGGGTAAAAAAGGCAGGGATGCCGGCCTGGGCGGCCCGGCACTTTTCGGCCAAAGTGCCCTGGGGGGTCAGGGTTACTTTCAATTCCCCACTGAGCATCTGCCGTTCAAACTCGTCATTTTCGCCCACATAGGAAGAGATCATATGGTCTACCTGCCGCTCCTGCAGGAGCAGGCCCAGGCCAAAATCGTCCACCCCGGCGTTGTTGCTGATGCAGGTCAGGCCCCCCACCCCCAGGCGCACCAGTTCGGTGATGGCGTTCTCCGGGATGCCGCACAGGCCAAAGCCCCCAAGCATCAGGGTCATGCCGTCGGACACCCCCGCAAGGGCCTCCGAGGCGTCAGCTACATTCTTTCGTATCATAACAGCTATTTCCTTCTTAAAGGTACAAAAAGGGTGGGTGCCCTAAAAGTCGATATCGTCCAGGTCGTCCTCCAGGGGCGGGGCGGTTTCCTCATCTGCTTCCGGAGTTTTAGAGCAGTCAATCCGGATGCTCATGTCCTCCGGCTCCTCAAAATCCTCTTTGGATACCTCCAGGTCGGGGTCGGCGTAATTCTCGCGCATATACAGCCCCCAGATGGGAAGGGCCATAGAGGCCCCCTGCCCGTAGGCAATGCCCTTAAAGTGCACGGAGCGGTCCTCGCCCCCAACCCAAACCCCGGTAACCAGGTTAGGTACCATCCCGATAAACCACCCGTCACTCTGGTTCTGGGTGGTCCCGGTCTTTCCGGCAATGGGGTTATCAAATTTATAGGGGTACCCAGTAATCACTTCCTTATATACGATGTTGTTCACATTGGAGGTGTGCCGTAGTCGGGTCCCGGAGCCGCCCTGGGTAACGCCTTTGAGCAGGTCCACCATGGCGTAGGCTACTTCCTCACTCAGCACATCCCGGGTTTCGGGGGTATATTCGTAGAGTACGGTCCCGTTCCGGTCTTCAATCCGCGTAACCATGACCGGCTTCACATAGACCCCTTTATTGGCAAAGGTGCCATAGGCCCCCACCATCTCATACACGTTAAAATCCGGGGTGCCCAAGGCAATAGAGGGCACCTCGGGGATCTCCCGGGTAAGGCCCAGGTTTTTTACGATGGAAACCACCGGCTTGGGGCCAACCTCATCGATTAGCTGGGCGGTTACCGTATTCACGGAATTGGCCAGGGCCGCCTTCAGGGTATAGCTGCGGCCGGAATATTTCCCGTCTGAATTCTTGGGGCACCAGGGATCCGGGTTGCCGTGTTTCCCGGCTTCGATGCAGTATTGGGTATCCGGCAGGGTGTCGCAGGGGGAGCGGCGCAACTGGTCTATGGCTGCGGCATACACAAAGGGCTTAAAGGTAGAGCCGGCCTGGCGGGCACCCTGAATCACGTTGTCGTACTGGAAATGGCGATAATTCACCCCGCCCACCCAGGCTTTTACATGCCCGGTCTGGGGCTCCATGGACATCATGGCCGCCCGCAGGAAGGTCTTGTAGTAGCGGATGGAATCCAGGGGGGTCATCACCGTATCTTTCTCGTAGGTCGGAGCCTTGCTCCAGTCAAAGACGGTCATTTCCGCTTTCTGGTTAAAGGAGTCCCGGATTTCCTTTTCGCTCTTGCCCTGGCGCTTCATGGCCCGCCACCGCTCGGAGTTCTTCATGGCACGCTCCATAATCCCCCGTATCTCATCCGAGGTAAGGTCCAGAAAGGGGGTGGTGGGGTTGCGATCCGGGGTATTTTGTACAAAAAATTCCTTCTGCAGACGCTCCATATGCTGGCGCACGGCATCCTCGGCGTGGGCCTGCATGCGGGAATCAATAGTGGTATACACTTTCAGGCCATCCAGGTAGATGTTCCAGGTATCCCGCTCCCCTTCCAGGGCCGGTTTGGGGTTTTTGGCAATCCAGTCCTTCAGCCAGCCCTGCAGGTACATGCGGAAATAGGGCGCCGGGCCCTGGCTGTGTGTTTCCGGGTTGTAATTGATATCCATTTCCAGGGCGGAGAGGGAATCCCGTTGGGCTTCGGTAATGTATTCGTATTTAGCCATCTGGGCCAGGACAGTGTTGCGCCGGTTGCGCACCAGTTCTTCCCGCCGGATGGGGTTATACAGGGAGGAATTCTTCAGCATCCCCACCAGCACGGCAGACTCTTCCGCCTTCAGGTCCCGGGGTTCCTTGCCAAAGAAGATTCGGGCAGCAGACCGGATCCCATCGGCATTGTACCCGAAGTCGTAAATATTCAGGTACATGGCAATGATCTCTTCCTTGGTATAGTTGCGCTCCAGGCGGGTGGCTATGACCCATTCCTTGACCTTCTGGGTTATGGCTTCCATCAGGTTGCGGGAGCGAACCCCTACGAATAACTGCCGGGCCAGCTGCTGGGAGATCGTACTGGCGCCGCCCCGTTGCCCCAAAAAGGCCACGGCGCGCAGCGTGCCCCGCGCATCAATGCCGGAGTGCTCGTAATAGCGGGCATCCTCGGTAGCCACCAGAGCGTCCACCAGGTTTTTCGGGAGTTCGGTAAAGGGCACATCCGTGCGGTTCTCGTCCAGGTATATTTTCCCGAGGGTCTTGCCGTCGGAAGAAATGATTTCGGTGGCCAGGTTGGTCTGGGGATTTTCCAGGCGCTCAAAGGTGGGCATTTCCCCGAATACGCCCCAGGAGGCCAACAGGAAAACAGCAGCTACGATAAAAACTCCGCTGCCAAAGAGGATCCAGAACCATTTGATGAAAGGCCAAAAGCGATTGTTGGGTTTCTTTTTGCCGGGTGTACGTGCCATGTGCTTAGTCTTGTTTCAGTTCCAACTGCAGTCCCACATCCAATACCCCGGGAAGGGATTCCAGCCCCGCAACGCTCCCATTGCGGCGCATGGCTTGTGAGACCCGTACGGTATATACGCCATTTTCGGGAAAAACGACGTCGCGGCGAAATCCGAGTTTGTTTGTGATCACACTACCGGTGCCGCTGCCCAACCAACGCCCACTGGCGTCGGCCATTTCATATTCCAGGGTATCCCGGGTTGCCGTGCCATCCGGGCCGGTCATTTCTGCGATCAGAAAAAGGTTGCTGAACGGGTAGGAGGCATCGTTGCGCAGCAATATATACAGGTTATGGGCGCGGGTGGTATCCTGCGGCTGGAATTGGAATTCCATGACCTGGTCCCGGCCCCAGGCACCCCCCTGGGTACTTTGATATTCCGAGTAGGCGGGGGCATTGCAGGAAGCCCCAAGCAACAGGACTGCGAGAATCAGGAGGAGTCTATGCATTTTTTACCTTGCCTTTGGGTGATGGATTTCTGCGCTTCTTGCGCCCCTTTTTGCGCCGGCGGTTGTTCTTGGGCCGGTCAAACCGGGTGAGGCTGTCCTGCCCCACGGCGTTCTCGAAGGTAACCTCTTCTGCACTGTAATTCTGTGAGGCGTATTCCTCCAAACTGTTCACGCGTTGCTTTTTCGCATTCAGGGCCAGGATTTCCAGTACCTGGTCCTTGGTCAGGGTATGCCAGTTGCTGGGGTCTTCCTTGTAGGAAAACCAGAGCACTCCTTTGAAAATGTCGCTTTTTTGGCAAAATGCCACCCCTTTTTCGGTTTGCAGTCTGGCATCGGTGGGCGGGAAATCCTTCAGGGCATCCAGGTAGGTATCCAGTTCGTAGTTCAGGCAGCATTTGAGCTTCCCGCACTGACCAGCCAGTTTTTGGGGGTTCAGGGAAAGTTGCTGGTACCGGGCCGCAGCCGTGCTCACCGAACGGAAATCCGATAGCCAGGTAGAACAGCAGAGCTCGCGCCCGCAGGAACCAATCCCTCCCAGGCGCTGGGCTTCCTGCCGGTACCCGATCTGCCGCATCTCGATGCGGATGCCAAAGGCTTTGGCCATGTCTTTGATGAGCTGGCGGAAATCCACCCGGTCTTCGGCGGTGTAATAAAAGGTGGCCTTGGAACCATCCCCCTGGAATTCCACATCGGAAATTTTCATTTGCAGGCCCAGAATAATGGCCATTTCCCGGGCTCGTTTCTTGATTTCCTCTTCCTGCCCGCGGCATTTCTGCCATTTGTCTATATCGCGCTGGGTAGCCTTGCGGTACAGCTTGGGCAGGTTGGCGTCTGCCGGCACTTTTTTGCGGCGCATCTGTACCCGGACCAGTTCCCCGGTCAGGGTCACAATGCCCACATCATGGCCGGATTTGGCCTGAGTGGCCACTACATCGCCCAGGGCCAGGGAAAGCCCCTCCGTATTCCTGAAAAATTCCTTTCTACTATTCTTAAACCGGACTTCAACCGCATCGAAGGCCTCCTGCCCTGCCGGCAACGACATATTGGAAAGCCAGTCAAAAACGGTGAGTTTATTACAGCCATCCGTACCGCAGGTACCATTGTTCCTACATCCGCGCGGCTGTCCATCCGAACCGGTTGAACAACTGCTACACCCCATTTCATATATATTGATTCCTGCCCCTATCCCTTCGGGCGGGCCGGAATTGGGTTCATACTAAATTTCCTTCCGTAAATATAGGACAATTTTAGCACAGCCTGGCGGGGTGCACGGGAGGGATTCAGGGCCTCAGGACACCGGATCCGGTTGTTCTGCTGCAGGGCTTTTTTTGAACTTCAGGACTTCTGAGCGCCCTTTCTTGAATATCAGGTTGCTCTTCTGTTTGCCCTTGCGGAGCTTTTTTTGCTCTTCCTCGGGCAGGGCCACGATGTCCTTGCAGGCATCCGAACAGCAGTGATCCATGGCCCGGGCACAGTCCTCGCACTGGATAAACAGCAGGTGACAGCCCTCGTTGGCACAATTCACATGGGTGTCGCAGGGTTTGCCGCACTGGTGGCATTGCGCAATCACATCTTCTGAAATGCGTTCGGCCCGGCGGTGGTCAAACACGAAGTTTTTACCGCGGAATTTGTTTTCCAATTGCTGCTGGCGCACCTGGCGGGTGTATTCGATAATCCCGCCTTCCAGCTGGTAAACCTGCTTGAAACCCTTGTGGCGGTAGTAGGCGCTGGCCTTTTCGCACCGGATGCCTCCGGTACAGTACATCACCAGCTTCTTGGACTCCTTATGGTCGCGCAGTTGCTCCTCGATCAGGTCCAGGGAGTCCCTGAAGGTATCCACATCCGGAGTTATCGCCGTTTCAAAATGGCCGATCTCGCTCTCGTAATGGTTGCGCATATCCACCACGATGGCCTCGGGGTCTTCGATCAGAGCATTGAACTGGGCCGCACCCACATGGATGCCCTTGTTCGTAACGTCGAAGGCATTGTCGTCCAGCCCGTCGGCTACTATTTTACGGCGCACCTTGATCTTGAGTTTCAGGAAGGATTTGTTGTCCTGTTCAATGGCGATATTCAGGCGAACGCCCTCCAGGAAGGTGATGCTGTCCAGGTGCTCCTTGAACCGGAGGAACTGGTCCGCTGGAACGGAGAGCTGGGCATTAATCCCCTCGCGGGCTACATAAATCCGACCCAGGACATCCATGGCGCTCCAGTGGATGAACAGGTAGTCTCTGAAAAGTTGGGGGTTGCCCAGGTGCGCATATTGGTAGAAAGAGATCGTAAGGCGGTCTTTCCCCGCCTCTTCAATAAGGGCTTCTCTTTCTTTTGCGCTTAACGTATTGTACAGTTGCATGCTATACGAATATGGGTTAAACAAAAGAATGATGGAGCTGCAAAAATAGACAAAGCTTTGAGATACAGGCAAAAAAAAGCGCCCCGGGAATCTTCCCGGGGCGCCGTGGACCGCAATCAAACTTTCTCCTTCATAGCAGAATCGTGAAATTCAGATGCGGTTTCACGCTTTTTCTTTGCCTTGCTTTTGTGCCTGTATACAGGTTAGATGCGCCAGAAGGCAAAAGGTTGCTTTGGCCATTGTGATTCTAGCAAAAGAAATGGTAATTTAGCCCTCCTCTAATGTAATCCCACACACCCATGAGCAGTGAAAAAGAAGCGAAACTGAAAGCCTTAAAACTAACCCTGGACAAACTGGACAAGACCTACGGCAAAGGTGCCGTAATGAAGATGGGAGACACCGTGGTCCAGGATGTTGAGGTCATTCCTTCCGGCTCCCTGGGGCTGGACATTGCCCTGGGGGTTGGCGGCTATCCCAAAGGCCGGGTCATCGAGATCTACGGCCCGGAATCTTCCGGGAAAACCACCCTTACCCTGCACGCCATTGCAGAGGCCCAGAAAGCCGGAGGTATTGCCGCTTTTATCGATGCAGAACACGCCTTCGACCGCTTCTACGCCGCCAAACTTGGGGTAGATATCGACAACCTGATCATCTCCCAGCCGGACCATGGGGAACAGGCCCTGGAAATTGCAGACAACCTGATTCGCTCCGGCGCCATCGACATTGTGATTATCGACTCTGTAGCGGCCCTGACCCCCAAAAGCGAGATTGAGGGTGAAATGGGAGATTCCAAGGTAGGGCTGCATGCACGCCTCATGTCCCAGGCCCTTCGGAAACTTACGGGCTCCATCAGCAAGACCCATTGTACCGTAATCTTTATCAACCAGTTACGGGAAAAGATCGGGGTGATGTTCGGAAACCCGGAGACCACCACCGGAGGGAATGCCCTGAAATTTTATTCTTCCGTTCGCCTGGATATCCGCCGCTCCACCCAAATCAAGGATACGGATGGCAACGTACAGGGGAACAAAACCCGGGTGAAAGTGGTTAAAAACAAAGTAGCACCCCCTTTCAAGACTGCGGAATTCGACATTATGTATGGGGAAGGCATCTCCAAGATCGGAGAAATTCTGGACCTGGGGGTAGCCTATGAAATCATTAAAAAGAGCGGCTCCTGGTTCAGCTATGGCGATACCAAACTGGGGCAGGGACGGGACGCCGTCAAAGTGCTCTTAAACGACAACCCGGAACTGCTGGAGGAACTGGAGGGTAAAATCAAAGAGGCCATAAAGGCCATTTAAGGCCTTCCCCCTTTTTTCAGGGCTTTTCCAAGCAACCTTTGACCGCTCCGGGCATCTAGTATACACTATAAAACCGATGCCGGTATGAAACTGTTCAAGGGAATATCCATTTTGCTTTTGCTGGTGGCCCTCCAGGGTTGCGATGTAAACGACGACGATGTCGACTATCACTTTGTAACCCTGAACATTGTGGATGCGGTACTGCCGCAATCCTTCCAGCAAAACCAGACCTACGAAATTCTGGTCACTTACCAATTGCCTAACGGCTGCACCTCTTTCGAGGGGTTCGACATCATTTCCGAAGACACCACTATTCGCCGGGTGGTGGCCATTGGGTCGAAACGGGACGGCCAGGCCTGCACCCAGGCTATTGAGGAAGTCCAGACCAGTTTCCAGTTCATCTGCCTGTATTCAGACACCTATGTCTTCCGGTTCTTTACGGGCCTGGACGAGAACGACGTACCCCAGTATATGGAGTACGAAGTGCCGGTGAACTAAACCTTGGAAGGCCACCCTTACCAGCCCACCGCATAACCGAACCAACACTTTTGACCGAGGAAGAACTCATAAAGCAGTGCAGCAAGGGCAACCGTGAGGCACAGGAATACCTCTATCGCAGGTATTCTGCTGCCCTGTTCGGGATATGTCTGAAATACTCCCGAAACAAGGCGGAGGCCGAAGACAATCTTCACGACAGCTTTATGATCATCTTCGAGAAGATCCACCAGTTCCGCAGAAAGGGTTCTTTCGAGGGCTGGCTAAAACGCATTACGGTGAATACCGTTTTGCAGAAATACCGCAAGCAGGAGCCTATGGCCGTGGTCAGGGAGACCCTAGAAAACCAGGAGGCCCAGGAGGCGCCCAGCCTTGAGGGGGTGCCCCTGCCAACCCTGCTGAAATGCATTCAGGAACTGCCGAACAAGTACCGGATCACCTTTAACATGTATGTGTTGGATGGCTACAGCCATAAGGAGATCAGTGAGGCCCTGGGAACATCGGAAGGGACGTCCAAATCCAACCTGGCGCGCGCCCGATCCATCTTAAGAGATAAGTTAAAGAACATCAATATCCATATTGCCTAACCCTACACACATGGACCCAAAAGATTCAGACCAATTATTCAGGGAACGCCTGGGGAGCTTTTCCCAGGCTCCGGAGCCGGAGGTATGGGACCGGATCCGGGCCTCCCTGGATCGCAAAAAATCCAGGCGCGTATTGCCCATTTGGTGGTACGGCGCCAGTGCAGCTGCCATTTTAATCCTGGGGCTGCTCCTATGGAACCCCTGGGGGCCCGGGGGTGAAATTGAGCCGCTGGCCCCGGCCATATCGGACACCGAAACCCGGACGGCCCCCGAGCAACCCGATACCGGAACCCTGCCCATCGAGACCCTGCCGGAATCCGGAGTTACCCAGCAAAGTAGTACCGAAGAGGTGATCCGGGAGACGCCCGCTACTCAAAAGCCGCTTTCTCCAGGGGTACCCCGCCGTGAGCAGGTTACGCAGGCCCCTGCACGGGAACCCGGGGCATCCCGTATAGCCGGTGCTCAGTTAGCGGTTTCCGAAGCTCAGGAAGCAACCGATCCTAATGAAGTGGCATCGGAAATTGTCAATAATACCGATCGGGATATAGATGAAACATCCATAGACGCCACCCGTACAGCGCCCATAACTACTCGCAACACAGACCAGGCCTTGCTGGCCCAGACACAGGCGGATAAGGCTGCAGAATCGCCCAAAGACTCGCTTGTCGAAAACCAGAAGCGATCCCTTTTTGAGGTCCTGGAGGAACAGGAAGAGGCGGCTTTGACCCAAACCGAAAACACACAAGGCAAATGGAGCGTTGGGCCCAGCCTGGCCCCGGTCTATTCCAACGCCTTCGGGGACGGGTCCCCCATTTCGCCCAATTTTGCTCCGAACAACAAATCCGGGACCGTACATATGAGCTATGGCCTTGAAGTGGCCTATGCCGTTTCGGACCGGGTGAGTTTCCGCTCCGGGGTACATCGCGTGGATTACGGCTACAATACCAACGATGTGGCTTTTACTTCCACCATGGCCGTAGGGCCTTCCTCCCTGATACGGACCATCAGCTATTCCGAAAATGCCAAAACCCTGGTGGTGCAGAGTACTGCCGGCAGTGATGCCAGCGCCATAACGCAAAATGCAATGGACGTGGACGGTCCCAGCCCGCAGCGCGAAGGCCGGATGGAGCAGTCCTTTGCCTATCTGGAAGTTCCCCTGGAAATGGAATACCGGGTGCTTACCGGTCGTTGGGGCATCAATATTATTGGAGGGGTAAGTTCCCTTTTCCTTACGGACAATGCGGTACGCCTGAATGCAGATGGGGGCACTACCGAACTGGGGGAAGCCACCAATATGAACAGCGTGAACTTCAGCACCAATTTCGGCCTGGGGTTCACTTACGACCTGAGCCCGGCCATGCAGTTGCGCATGCAGCCCATGTTCAAATACCAGCTGAACACGTTTTCAGACACGGCAGGCAACTTCCAGCCCTATGCCCTGGGCGTATACAGCGGTATGCGGTTTCGTTTTTAAATATTCCGTAAGGTATATTTAGTCGACTGTCCCTTTGGGGCCGGCTTCCAGGTGTTTCAGGATCCGGGCCCGGACCTGGTCTTTCAACCGGTGCCGGTCTCCGTCCAGCAGGCCCGTGGTCTCCTGAAAGGACAATACCCGTACCCGGAGCGGGCCCGGTACCCCGGCAAAGAAACGAAAGGGAAAGCGGCGTTTGCAATCGTAGAAAACCATCGGTACAATCGGGATCTGGTGGGCAATTGCCAGGCGAAAGGCACCATCCTTAAAGACGTCCAGGATCACGGATTCATCCGGCACCCCGCCCTCCGGGAATATACAGATCCCAAGGCCCCGCTGGAGCCGCTGGTTGGCACGGCGATATACCGCAGACCGACTTCGGGCATCGGCCCGGTCTACCATAATAGAAACCCGCTTGTAGAAAAACCCGAAAACAGGAATGCGGACCAGCTCTTTCTTTCCCACAAAAACAAACGGTATTTTGGAAACCCTCAACATCAGCATGATGTCCAGCATACTGGTGTGGTTGGCCACCAGCATGTAACTCTTCCCTTTTTCCAGGGGTTGGTCAAACTCGATTTTCGGTACGCAGCCCATCCCGTAGAGGATGGTGGAGGCCCAAAGGTTGCGGGCCAGCCAGTAAAACTGGGGGAAAGTGCGTTCGGACAGGGTGGATAGGATCAGCAGGGGGGCGAAAAAGATAATGGGGAGGGCTACCAGAAGGTAGAACCAAACCCGCCATAACGCCTGTGCCGCCCTGATCATCACACTCATGGTCTCCAAATGTAAGCAAATGGGGCATTTTGCGCATCCCTGTACCCATTAATGACGGGAATGTACCGTCCCGGCTGGCCTTTTTGCCCCCTTATATTGGGGAATTGGCTGAAGGCCTTTACCTTTGCGCTTTACCCAAAGCCAAGAGCCTTATGCCACGGATCCTTACCGGCATTCAAAGTACCGGCACGCCCCACCTCGGAAACATCCTGGGCGCCATACGCCCGGCCATCGAAATGGCCGCCGGCCCCAGCAATGATTCCTACCTGTTTATTGCGGATATGCACTCCCTGACCCAGATCAAGGACGGGGAAACCCTTCGCAACAATACCTATGCCACGGCTGCCACCTGGCTCGCTTTTGGCCTGGATATCGACAAAACTGTTTTTTACCGCCAGAGCGACGTGCCCCAGGTTACCGAACTGGCCTGGTATCTGGAGTGCTTTTTCCCGTACCAGCGCCTTACCCTGGCCCATTCCTTCAAAGACAAGGCGGACCGGTTAGAAGACGTCAATGCCGGGCTATTTACCTACCCCATGCTCATGGCCGCAGACATCCTCCTCTACGATGCGGACATTGTGCCCGTGGGCAAGGACCAGTTGCAGCACCTGGAAATGACGCGCGACGTGGCCATGCGTTTCCACAACAAACTGGGGGAAACCTTTGTACTGCCCGAGGCGAAAGTGCAGGAGGAAACCATGTACATCCCCGGTACGGACGGCCAGAAAATGAGCAAGAGCAAGGAGAACACCATCGACCTCTTCCTGCCGGACAAAGCCCTGCGTAAACAGGTGATGGGGATTGTAACGGACAGCACCCCCCTGGAAGACCCCAAGGACCCGGATACCGATACCGTTTTTGCCCTCTACAGCACCCTGGCCCGCCCCGAACAGGTGAAAGAAATGCGGCGGAATTACGAGCAGGGCAATTACGGATATGGCCATGCCAAGCAAGCCCTCTATCAATGCATCCTGGAGGAATTCGGCGAGGCCCGGGAACGGTTCCACTACTTTATGGACCATAAGGACCAGATTGACGAGGCCCTTGAAAAAGGGGCGGAAAAGGCCCGGAAGGTAGCCAATGAAGTACTGGACCGGGTACGCACTAAACTGGGCTACTAAATATTCCCAAACCGACCGCCGGGTCGGAAACTGAACCCATTATCGGATCGTTGTACCGGGAAAATTCCGATCAACACAGGCAAAAATCCCATAAAGGCGTATAAACCGGGCTATCCTTCCCTTTAAACCTTTGGCTAACCGACCGAAGCGTCGGTGCCCTCATCCCTTCCGGGCATAGCGTTTTCCCGGATAGGGGCGGATATAGCCCCCCATTTCCAGCTGAAACAGGGCCAGGGCTACCGCTGAAACGGGAATCCCGCACCCCACGGCGATATCATCCAATTGCCGGGCGCCATCCCCTTCCAGAAAACCCCAAACAGAAAGTGCCGTTTCCCCCAATTCTTCGGGTGGTGGCAAGGCTGCAGGTGCCAGGGGGCCTTCAGGGGCATGCCAGGGCAGGGCAGGGCCCAGATCCGCGGCTTGCTGCAGCAATTCCGCCTTTTGTTCGCGGATGAGCTTGTGGCATCCCGCACTGTTGGGGTCGGTTAGGCGCCCAGGCACGGCAAAAACCTGCCGGTCGTATCCAAAAGCCAGGTCTGCGGTCACCAGGCTGCCGCCCTTTTCGGGGGATTCCACCACAATGGTGGCCTGGGCCATGCCTGCAATAATGCGGTTCCGCCTCAGGAAGAATCCCGGCTCCGGTGGGGTGCCGCTGGGAAATTCGGTTACAAAACCCCCACGAGACATCAGTTCGGCCTTAAACCGGTCGTGTTCGGGGGGATATATACGGTCCAGGCCATGGGCCAGGCAGGCTACGGTCTGCAGCCCTAGCCGTGCTGCTTCCCGCTGGGCACAGATATCCACCCCATAGGCATACCCGCTAATGATCAGGGGGTCATTCCCGGCCAAATCCCCCACCAGCCGCCGGCACATTTGGCCCCCGTAGGCCGTCATCCGGCGCGTGCCGACAATGGCAATCGCGGGCCCTGTCGGGTTCAGATCCATTTCCCCCAAAGTGTAGAGCAGGATGGGGAAATCCGCACACTGCAACAACAACTGCGGGTATTCGGGGTGGGTAAAGGGCAGGCAACGTATACCTTTGGCGTGTACAAACGCCCATTCCTTGCGGGCCCGGTCCCGATACCGCGGCTGGCGCAATCCTTCCCGCGCTTTGGGGGATAACCGTACCCCCTCTGCCTGCAGATCCCGTTCAAATACCGCCCGGGCACTCCCGAAATGGCTAATCAGCCGCCTGGCCTGTACCGGGCCCAACCCGGGAATTAATTGCAGCCGGATAAATGCAAGGGTCTCTTCCTCCGCCAGTTGACCAAATATTTTACCCTTTCCCACGTTAGTATTGTTGATAAAACCTCCTGCCCCACGTTGCCGGAAAGGTTGAATTTTTCCATCTTTGCCTATATGGGACTCTCCGAATACATCGATGCATTACTTTACAGGTACCCCTGTGTGGTAGTGCCCGCCTTTGGTGCATTCCTGACCCAAAATAAGCCCGCCTACCTGCAAAAAGAGAGCAGTACCTTCTATCCGCCTTCCAAGGCCCTCTCCTTTAACGGGCAACTCAAGAGCAACGACGGCCTGCTGGTTAACCATATTGCCCAGGCGGAACAACGGCCTTTCGAAGAAATCCTGGAACGCGTACAGCAAAAGGCCCGCGAATGGAGCCGTACCCTCCATGCCGAGGGCGAACTGGAATTACTCCCCCTGGGAACCTTCAAAAAGGAAGCCGAGGGCAACATCCGGTTTGAACCCCGCAGCAAATCCAATTACCTGACTGCCTCTTTCGGGCTTGCCTCCCTGGTAGCCAACCCGGTAAGCCGGGAGGTCATGAAGGAAGAGGTCTCCGAAATGGAGCAGCGCATCCCCTTCTCCATTACCCCTGAAGCCCGCAACACCCCTGGGTTACGCCCGCTGTTAAAATACGCTGCGGTAGTCCTGCTGGCCCTTTCTGCCGGTATCAGCGGCTTTAGTTTTTATCAACAACAGGGCCTGCGGTACGAGCAGGTATGGAATGCCTCCGAGCAGGAAGTTACCCGTACCATTGAAGCAGCCACCTTTTTCAGCACCAGCCCGCTGGAACTACCCGCCATCACCCTGGAATTGGAGCGACCCAAAGCCGAAAAGGTCCACCACATCATTGCCGGGGCTTTCCGGTACCGCCAAAATGCGGATAAGAAAATCCGGCAGTTGCAACGGCAGGGCTATGCGGAGGCCTTTTATGTGGGCACCAACCCCTATGGCTTACACCAGGTAGCCTACGGAAGTTACTCCGATGCGCAGGAGGCCCTGGCCGCCCTGCGGGAAATCAAGCGCACCGTATCCCCGGACGCCTGGCTGCTTTCCCAGAAGTAAATCCCTTTTCTCCTTCGCCCCGGGGGCGTATCTTTGCGCCAAAACCACCCGGATGAACGCCAAGACACCCAGCGAATCCCGTACCGTGATGACGGACCTGGTCCTGCCCAGTGAAACCAACCCCCTGAACAACCTTTTCGGGGGCGAGCTCCTGGCGCGCATGGACCGGGCAGCCAGTATTGCGGCCCGCCGCCATAGCCGCCGGATTACCGTTACCGCGTCTGTTAACCACGTAGCGTTTAACCGCTCTGTGCCCCTGGGGAGTGTGGTTACCGTGGAAGCGGCCC
Source organism: Robiginitalea aestuariiviva (assembly GCF_029537735.1). Lineage (GTDB taxonomy): Bacteria > Bacteroidota > Bacteroidia > Flavobacteriales > Flavobacteriaceae > Robiginitalea > Robiginitalea aestuariiviva. The sequence goes on from NZ_JARPUQ010000001.1 coordinate 862,783, forward strand.
TGTCCAGGGCCTTTAAGACCTCTATGGAGGTGTTTATAGACGTATGGATCGAAGACCGGTTTAGCGGGGAACGCACCAAGGCCAATGAGGCTATTTACACCTTTGTAGCGGTGGATGATACGGGCATCCCCACGGAGGTGCCCCCCATCCGGCCGGAAACAGACCTGGAAAAGGAGCGGTACGAAGCCGCCTTGCGGCGCAAGCAATTGAGCCTGGTACTGGCCGGCAAGATGAAACCCCACGATGCCACGGAGCTGAAGGCCCTTTTTATGGGCGGGGACTAAAAGTCGAAGGTATCCGGGTCCGGCCCGAAACGGTGGCCGCGGTCCAGGGCGTCAATCCGCTGCATATCCGCTGGCGAAATTTCAAAATCAAAGAGGTCCGCATTCTCCAGGATGCGGGATTGGCGTGAAGACTTCGGGATGGTAGCCACCCCCTTTTGCAAATCCCACCGCAACACCAGCTGCGCCGGGGTCTTCCCGTAATGGCCGGCCATTTCCAGTAATTCCGGCTGGTCCTTTATCCGGCCCTGCATCAGGGGCGACCAGGCCTGGTACTGGATCTGGCACGCCTGGCAATACTCCAATAATTCCTGTTGCACCAGATACGGGTGGAATTCCATCTGGTTCACCATGGGGCGGATGCGGGAGGTTTCTTCCAGGGCTTCCAAATGGTGCTTCAGGAAGTTGCTGACCCCTATGGCCCGAACCCTTCCTTTCTTATAAAGCTCTTCCATCGCCCTCCAGGTATCCCGGAACTTGCCGCGTACCGGCCAGTGCACCAGATACAGATCCAGCACTTCCAGTCCCAGCTCCTCCATACTGCGCTCAAAGGCATCCAGGGTGCTGGCATACCCCTGGTCTGCATTCCAAACCTTACTGGTTACAAAGATGGCCTCCCGTGGCAGGGCACTTTCCCGGACCGCCTGCCCCACCCCGGACTCATTGCCGTAAAAACTGGCGGTGTCAATATTCCGGTACCCGGCCTCCAGGGCCCAGGCGATGGCCTGTTCTACCTCCCCCCCGTTTTCGGAAAGGTATACCCCAAGCCCCAGGTAGGGCAGGGTAACCCCATTCTGCAAAGGGAAACCCCCTGAAATATCTGATATTATACTCATTGGTTTTGTATTAAAGGCGATAGATCCATTCCTCCGGATTCAGGCGCGTAGCATCCCGATACAGATAAAATTTGAGCTGGGTAAGCCCATTAGACTGATTGGTATAAACCTCGCCGAGGGCCTCTTTAGCCTGTACCTTGTCGCCTTTCTTTACATAGAGTTGCGAGAGGTTGTAATAGGTGCTGATGTAGTTCCCATGCTTGATTTGCACGCCCTTGTTACCCCCTGGTACGGCCAGGATGGCAATAACCTCCCCTTCAAAGACCGCCCGGGCTTTGGCCCCCTGGTCTGTGGCGATAATGACCCCGTTGCTCTGGTGCTTGATGCCCGGATAAACCGCATCCTGGTATACGCCGTAACCCTGTTTCTTCACCCCCTTTTCCACGGGCCAGATCAGCCGGCCCTTGTTGGCCGAAAAATTGCTGGCCAGGGCACTGGCCTCGGGGGTAAGCGCGAAGGTACTGGCAGTACCGCCGCGGGCCCGGGATTCCCGGTTCGATTCGGCAATGGCCGAACGGATAAGGCGTTCAATCTGCCGGTCTATGGCACGGGCTTCCTTGCGTTTGGCTTCAATTTCGGCCGCATACCCGCTCTCGTTCTGGCGGATGGTCTTGAGCAATTCCTTCTGGTTTTGCACTTCGGCCATTAACTGATCCCGCACCCTGCGGTTCTGGGTAATGAGAAGCTCCTTTTCCTTCCGCTGGGCGGTCAGGTCTTGGTTCAGGGTGGTGAGTTCAGTGGTTTTTTCCTGGATTTCACGCCCCTGCCGCTCCCGGAATTGGGCGTATTGCTTCATATACTGCATCCGCTTAAAGGCCTGGTACCAGGATTCTGAGGATAGCAGGAAAAGCAACCGGTGCTGTTTGGAGCGGTTGCGATAGGATTTACGGATCATTTCGGCATAATCCGCCTTCAGGCGTTCCAGGTCTTCCCGCAGCTTACTGATGTTCCGGATGTTGGCATTGATGCGGCGGTTTAAGAGGTTGGACTGCTGGTTGGTGATTCGGATGAGTTGCTGCTGCCGGCTTATTTTCTGGTCCAGGGCCTCCATTTGGTCCAGGACACTCCCCTTTTGGCGACGTTCACTCAACAGCAGCCGGTTAATCTCCCGGATCTCCTGCTCTATCTGCGCTTTGCGGGCCTCTAAGGCCTTTTGTTCGGAGTTCTGGCCATAGGCGCCGGAGGCTGTCCATAAGGCTGCCAGCACGCATAAAACCGATGTATGCCTCCGCCAGGCGCTCACTTGGCTGCGATGGGGTTAAGGCCTTTGGGGATGCGATAGGGAAACCGCAAGTCCCGGTTGATTTCGACCTGTTTATAGGTAATCCCGATATCGATGCGCTGGTCCGCCTCAATGGCCGCAATATGTACCCGGTCCGGCACCACCTGCCCGGAAACCTGCTGGTAGCTGGAATACCGGATCTCCATAAGGCGTCTGGCCTCCGGTTGGGAAAGTTGCTGGGATGCCAGACGGAAATAACTGGGTTCGATCTGGAAAAACAGCTTGTACAGGCCGGCCGCCACCCGGGGTTTTAACTCATATGCCTCTTCGGAATAGTCCAGGTCGTATTTGGCTTCCCGCAAATCCACGACAGCCTGGCCCAAAAGCAGATTCTGCAATTTCTCAAAATCGATTTCAGAACCCAAGAGGCCGCTCAGGTAATCGAAGTCCCCGTCAAAAAATTCGTTTTCCAGTTTGTTGTAAAAAGAGACCCGGGTGGGGGTTATATAGACTTTGACCACCCCCAGGGGGGCGCTCAGCCAGATGATTTCGTTCCGTTTCATCCGGAAGGATACCGTTACGCTTTGTTCGGCTTCCCCATCGGAATAGTCTATGCCCATGCGGCCGCTCAGGGTTTTAAAATCGGAGCGGGCGGACATGTGGTTGCGGATCACATTGCGCACCGTTAATCGCGGGTCGATTTTAGCCCCGCCCAATACCTTGGTGGACCCGCAGGAGGAGGCCATGAAGACCAGAGTCAGCATCCAAATGGTATTTCGAATCAGCGCTTTCATAATCCGGTTTTGATTTTATCGGCGTACCACTTTGCCTTTTCGGGATGGCCCAACAGGCGGTGCGCTTTTTCCAGGGCCTGGTACATACGGATGCCCCAGGCACCGGGTTCCAGCAAGAGGGATTCCCCGGTCTCCAGTTCCACAAGGGCTTCGGAGGCACGGTCCAGTTCCAAAAGGGCCAGTCCCCTGAAAAAGTAGAATTGGGGCTGCAGGGGGTAGCGCTCCACGGCTTCTGTAGCCCGGGCTAGCAGGGCAGGCCAGGCCTGCTCCTGTTCCAGGGTAGTGAGCTCCAGCACCCATTGTTCATCTTCGGAGGGAGCGGTTTTTTCTATGACCTGTTGGGCCGGGGTATCCGCCGCTAATTCAGGAACGGTTGCCAGTTGGGCCGCCCGTTGGCGAAGGGCCTGGATTGAGCCGGTTTCCGGAAGGCCTTCCAGATACGCCTGGGCTTCCTTCCCCTTTTCCTGTTCCACATACCAGCGGGCCAGGTTTTCCCGAACGGCTGGTTGCTCAAGAGGCACCCCCTGTATTTCCTTTTCGGTTTGATGGCGGGCCTGCAGTACCCGCATCAGGGTATGCAGGTACCAGTATTCCTCCGGCCGGGCCTTTACGGCAGCCAGGGCATGTTCCCGGGCTGCATCCCATTGCTGGGCCGCGGCCAGCACCCGGGCCAGTTCGTGGTCTACCACGGGGTTATCCGGTTCCATTTTCTGGCATTCGTACAACAGGTCCCGGGCCCGGTCGTAATTTTCGATCCCCTTTTCCCGTAAGGCTTCAAAAAAAGCTTCCTGAAAGGCATCCGTATAGGCCTCAAGGAAAAGTTCGGCGCTGGGTATATCCTGGGCATGGGAAACCCTTCCTGCGAGCATGCAGGCCAGTAGCATCCATATGCCAGGGTTTTGCACTTTCATTGCGTTTATGCTTACTTCTTTCCCGTACTGCCAAAGCCACCCGATCCGCGCTCCGTTTCACTCAGGGCCCCGGTTTCTTCCCAGGATACCTGCTCAAAAGGCGCCACCACCATTTGAGCAACACGATCGCCGTGGGTTATGGTCACGGGCTGGTTGGATACATTCACAAGAATCACACCAATCTCACCCCGGTAATCGGCATCGATGGTGCCCGGGCTGTTCAGCACAGTAATCCCCTGTTTGGCCGCCAGGCCACTGCGGGGTCGGATTTGGGCCTCGTACCCCGGGGGTAACTCCAGGTACAGGCCGGTAGGGATAATGGCCCGCTCCAGGGGGGCCAGCTCCACCGTTTCTTCCAAATGTGCCCTGAGGTCCAGCCCGGCGGATTGCGGGGTCTGGTATTCGGGCAGCGGGTGCCCGGAACGGTTGATCACTCTAACCTTCATCTTCCACCTATCAATTTGAATAACAACTCCTTTTCGAGCCGATACAACACTCCCAAAAATACAAAAAGAAGGGGGAGGCCTGCATACAAGCTTCTGTTAAAACCATAGAAGGCCACGGCCGAAAACACCAGGGAAAGGCCCAGGTAAAAGGCAATTTTCCGCAGGTTATAGGGTATGGGGTAATACTTCCTGCCCAACAGGTAAGACAGGACCATCATGCTGCCATAGGCCGCCAGGGTTGCCCAGGCCGAGGCGTAATACCCGTAAACGGGAATAAAAATCACGTTAATCGCAATGGTGATAACCGCCCCCACAATGGAAATCACGGCCCCAAATCGAGTGCGGTCGGTAACCTTGTACCAGACCGAAAGGTTGTGGTAGACCCCCAGGAAAAAACTGGCCAGCAAGATGATCGGGACAATAGTCATGGCCTCCCAATAGGCCTCGTTCTGGATAAACAGCACCTTCAGTACATCGGCGAAGACCACTACGGCAAGCAGGATTACACTGCCCAGCACCACAAAATAGTTAGTGATCTGTGCATAGGCCCTTTTGGGGTTTTCGGACTGGGCATGGCTGAAGAAAAACGGTTCAATCCCCAGGCGGAAAGCCGTGGCAAACAGGGTCATAAACATAGCCAGCTTATAGCAGGCCGCGTACTTGCCCACCTCGGCACGGGCGGCGTCCTGGCTCATGGGCAACAATTCGGACAACAGGTATTTATCGAACACCTCGTTAATGGTAAAGGCAATCCCGGCCACCATAACGGGCAGGCCATAGCGCAGCATACGCCGCAGCAGGGCCCGGTCCCATTCCCATTTCAGCTGTATGTAATTCCCACTGAGGATAAGCAGGGTAATCCCGCTGGCAATCAGATTGGCGATCAGGATATAGGAAATTTGGAAATCCGGCAGGTAAAGCCTCCCCCAGATCCCTGTGGGGTCTTCCGTGGCCAGTTTGGGCAGGGCCAGCAGGAAGAAGAGGTTAAACAGGATGTTGGTGGCCACATTGGCCACTTTAATAAAGGCGTATACCCCCGGTTTTTCCATGGCGCGCAGGCGGGCAAAGGGAACAATCACCAGGGCATCCAGGCTCAGGATGATCAGGAAATACCAGAAATAGGAGGTGTCGATATTCATCAACCCGGCCAGGGGGGTGCGGAAGGTGGCCCCCAGCAGGAAAAAGCCAAAGGTGGAAGCCAGGATCGAAATCAGGGCGGTAGACAGCACGCGGCCCTTGTCCTGTTCGGCTGCATGGAAGCGGAAAAAAGCCGTTTCCATCCCATAGGCCAGGATTACATTAAAGATGGCAAAGGCGGTGAAGATCAGGGTCAGTTCCCCATAGCCTCCGGGGGGCATGACCCCCGTATACAAAGGCACCAGAAGGAAGGACAACATGCGTGGGAGCACCGTTGCCAACCCATAGATAAAGGTTTGCTTAAAGAGTTTCTGAAACAGCTTCAAAGGGGGCGGCCTTATGGTTCCCTAAAGTAGACATTTCCCGAACGCAGACAAAGTCAGTTTTGGGGCCGGGTCGGGAGGATACGACCGGGTTTCTCTACAATCCCGTCAATCCTGAAATAATAAGTGCGCCCATCTGCCTTACGGGTGTAGGCCAGTACGGCCTGGTCCCGCTCCAGCTCAAAAGGCATGGCCTGGGTTTCCGGCAGGGGCATGGGCGGCTGGTTCCCCACTTCCCGGGTGGAATCTGCATGCATTACCCGGTCCGGGACCTGCAGCGGCGTCCGGGTGTAAGAGGCCGTTAAGCGCATCCCGGTATCGGTGTCCTCTATTCGGGGATCCAGGGCACGCCCACGGAAATAAAGGGTTTCCAGGACCATGGCTTCCGGGTCTTCAGGTACCCAGCGCATGCTCAATACCGTGCCGGAGCCTGAAGCTTCGCGGCCCCCGGTCCAGTCCCGGACCACAGGGTCCGAAATCCGGAAGGGCGGGTCCGCCTCAAAACCCTTTTGGGAGGCGCAGCCCAGGGCGCCCAGCACCAGCAGGGTCATTCCCAATGGTATGCCGCGTAAAGATTTCATAGGCTATCTTTCTTGTAAAGATAGGGAACCAATTATGATGCCAAAGCCCCAAACCCCTCCCCAAAGGCATAAAAAAACCCTGGCCGGGGCCAGGGTCTGTTTTTTTTGGGATTAAGGCCGATTAGGCGTTGCTCAGGGCTTCCGCACCGCCAACAATCTCCAGGATTTCGTTGGTGATGGCAGCCTGGCGGGCTTTGTTGTAGGTCAGGGTGAGCTGTTCCTTCAATTCGCCTGCGTTGTCTGTCGCCTTGTGCATGGCCGTCATCCGCGCACCGTGCTCGCTGGCAAAGGAATCCCGAACCGCTTTGTACAGCTGGGTCTTCAGGGATTTAGGGATCAACTGCTCCACGATTTCTGCCTCGGAAGGCTCAAAAATGTAATCGCCTTTGGTGGTTTCCGCTGCCTCTGCCGCAGGTTGGATGGGCAGGAAGGTCTCGGTAGTCACGATCTGGGTGGCCGCGTTTTTGAAGCGGTTGTACACCAGCTCAATACGGTCGTATTCCCCGGTGGAAAAGCGCTCCATCAGTTCATCCGCAATGGCGGCTACAGCCTCGAAGGTAAGGTCGTCGTAGATGGCACTGTGGTCGGAAACCAGGGTCTGCTGCTTGCGCAACAGGTCTCCGGCTTTTTTCCCGATGGTCACAAAATGCACCTGCTTGCCGGCATAGGTATCCTTGACCAGGGCAGCGCACTGCTTGCTGATGTTGGCATTGAAGGCGCCACACAGGCCCCGGTTGGAGCTGATGGCCACCACCAGTACCTTCTGTACCTCGCGCGCCTCTGCATAACGACTGCCGCCGTCTGCATCCAGGTTGGCGCTCAGGTTCTGCAGCAACTCGGTGAGTTTATCCGCATAAGGGCGCATGGCCGTGATGGCATCCTGGGCTTTTTTCAGCTTGGCCGCAGACACCATTTTCATCGCAGAGGTGATCTGCATGGTGGAAGACACCGATGCGATCCTATTGCGTATTTCCTTAAGGTTTGCCATTTACGATGGTTCTTAAGCCCCCGGGGTGGCCTGCTGGCCGCCCCGGGGATGGGTATTAGGCTTTATACTTGGCCGACAGGTCCTTACACACAGCGGTAAGGGTATCGGTTATCTCGTCGGTAAGCTTTCCTGCCTTCAGGGCATCCAGCACATCGCGGTGCTTGGCCCCGAGGAATTCCAGGTAATCCCGTTCGAATTCCTTCACCTTTTCTACCGGCACATCGCGCAGCAGGTTCTTGGTCCCTGCAAAAATGATGGCAATCTGGTCTTCTACGGTAAAGGGGTCTCCCTGGGCCTGCTTCAGGATTTCCACGTTGCGGCGACCCTTTTCGATTACGTTCAGGGTAGCGGCATCCAGGTCGGAACCGAATTTGGCGAAGGCTTCCAGTTCGCGGAACTGAGCCTGGTCCAGCTTCAGGGTACCGGCCACTTTCTTCATGGATTTGATCTGGGCAGAGCCCCCAACACGGGATACGGAGATCCCCACGTTGATCGCAGGGCGAACCCCCTGGTTAAAGAGATCCTGCTCCAGGAAGATCTGACCGTCCGTAATGGAGATCACGTTGGTCGGGATATAAGCGGAAACGTCGCCCGCCTGGGTTTCGATAATCGGGAGGGCGGTAAGGGACCCGCCGCCTTTTACCTTTTCCTTCAGGGATTCCGGGAGGTCGTTCATGTTCTTGGCCACGGAGTCGTCATTGATCACCTTGGCTGCGCGCTCCAGCAAGCGGGAGTGCAGGTAGAACACGTCCCCGGGGTAGGCCTCGCGTCCGGGCGGACGGCGAAGCAGCAGGGATACCTCACGGTAGGCTACCGCCTGTTTGGACAAATCGTCATAGATGATCAGGGCCGGACGTCCGGTATCGCGGAAGTATTCCCCAATGGCAGCCCCGGCAAAGGGAGCGTACACCTGCATGGGGGCCGGGTCGGAAGCGTTGGCCGCTACAATGGTGGTGTAAGCCAGGGCGCCTTTGTCCTCCAGGGTTTTGGCAATGGCTGCCACGGTGGAGGCCTTCTGGCCCACGGCTACATAGATACAGTATACAGGCTCGCCTGCATCGTAAAACTCTTTCTGGTTGATGATGGTGTCGATACACACGGTGGTTTTCCCGGTTTGGCGGTCACCGATCACCAGCTCCCGCTGGCCACGGCCAATCGGGATCATGGCATCAACAGCCTTAACCCCGGTTTGCAGGGGCTCGTTTACCGGCTGGCGGTAGATTACCCCGGGGGCTTTCCGCTCCAGCGGCATCTCGTACAGCTCTCCGCCAATAGCGCCTTTTCCGTCAATGGGGTTACCCAGGGTATCCACAACACGGCCTACAATACCTTCTCCTACGTTGATGGAGGCAATGCGCTGGGTACGCTTTACGGTGGCCCCTTCCATTACTTCCTTGGACGGGCCCAGCAGTACAACCCCCACGTTGTCTTCCTCCAGGTTCAACACGATGCCTTCCAGGCCGCCGTCGAACTCCACGAGCTCCCCGTACTGGGCATTGGAAAGGCCGTAAACCCGTGCAATACCGTCCCCTACCTGGAGTACGGTTCCTACCTCGTCCAGGGTGGCGGTGGCCTCAAACCCGGATAATTGCTTCTTTAAGATTGCTGATACCTCAGCGGCTTTAATTCCTGCCATTTTCTTAGTCGTATAAAAGGCGACCCCGCCGTACGGGCGGGTCGGAGTTTACAATTATTTCTGTACTAAAGTTCTTTTTAAATGGGCCAGCTTGCCGTCCAGGCTGGCATTGTATTCCAAATCCCCCACGCGCAGCACAAAGCCGCCGATCATATTGGGGTCAATCTCGTTGTTCAGGGTCACATCCTTACCGGTAATGACCTTGAGTTGTTTGAGGATTTTCTGCTCCAGGGCTTCGGTAAGGGGCACCGCAGTAAGTACGCTGGCCACATCCTGCCCCTTGAGCTCCTCGTAGAGTTGGATGAACTGCCCGGCCACTTCGTCGAGCAGGCCAATACGCTTGTTTTCCTCCAACAGGGCGAAAAGGTTAAGGGTGGTCTTGGAAGCCTTTTTGAAAAGGCCTTCCAGGATCGCCTGCTTGTCCGACCCCTTGATCACCGGGCTGTTCAGAACCGTGCGGAGGTCCCGGTTTTCGGCCAGGGTCTCGCGGATCAGGATCATGTCCTGCTCCGCCTGCTCCAGTTGCTTCTGCTCCTGGGCATACTCCATAACGGCCTTGGCGTAACGCGCTGCAGCTCTCAGTTCACTCATGGATTAGCGGAGTTTGATGTCGCCCACCAGCTGGTCGACCAGTTTCAGTTGTTTATCCTTGTTGCTCAGTTGCTCGCGCAGCACCTTTTCGGCAATCTCCACGGACAGCTCAGCCACCTGGGCCTTGATATCGGCGATGGCAGCTTTCTTTTCGCCTTCAATGCTCTGCTGGGCCTGGGCGATGATCTTCTCGCCCTCTGCCTGTGCCTGGCTCTTGGCGTCGGCTACCATTTTATCCTTGATGTCGCGTGCCTCCTTCAGCATCGCTTCGCGCTCTGCGCGGGCTTCCTGCAGGAGTTTCTCGCTGTCGGCCGTAACGTTCTGCATTTCCTTCTTGGCTTCCTCGGCGGCGGCCAGGGCACTGCGGATACCTTCTTCCCGCTGCTCTACGGCCTTCAGGATGGGTTTCCAGGCAAATTTGTGCAGCAACCACAGCAAAAGGGCAAAGAGGATGATCTGCCAGAAAAACAGACCTGCTGAAAACTCGTTGACTAACTTTTCCATTGTTTTGTTGTTGTTTGGGATTCCAGAAACAAGGGCGACCCGGACCAACCGTCAGGGTCGCCTTTGTGTGGGCTTGACTTATCCGGCGAAAATCGCGGCGAAACCAATACCTTCAATAAGCGCCGCTGCAATCAGCATCGCTGTTTGAATCTTACCGTAGGCTTCGGGTTGGCGGGCAATCGCCTCCATAGCGCGTCCACCGATCATACCGATACCGATACCGGCACCGATTACGGCCAGACCTGCACCTACTACACTTGGAATTTCCATAAAACAGGTATTAAAGGATTAAACAATTCGATTCTAAAATTATAAATGTGCCAGTTCGGGTTCGTCCCCATGGTCGTGGTCGTGCTCTTCAGAAGCAAATCCGAAATACAGGGCCGCCAGCATGGTGAAAATATAGGCCTGCAGCAGGGCTACCAGTACCTCGATCATCGAAATGGCAAAGCTCAGGCCGAAGGACAGCGGTCCGCCGATCCAGCTCTTGAATATAAAAATCAACCCGATCAGGCTCATCAGTACCACGTGCCCGGCTGTCATGTTCGCATAGAGACGGATCAACAGGGCAAAGGGCTTGATAAAGATCCCCAGGACTTCAATCGGCACCAGGATCAGGTAGAGGATGGCTTTCCCATACCAGGGCATCCCGTCGCCCAGGGGGTCAAAAATGTGTTTCCAGTAGTCCTTGGTCCCTGTAAAATTGGTGAGCAGGAATACCAGGACGGCCAGGGCCGTGGTTACGGCAATATTCCCGGTAACATTTACCCCCAGGGGAGTAAGGCCAAACATATTCAGAAACCAGATAAAGAAGAATACGGTGAGCAGGAAGGGCATGTACCGCTTGTATTTCTTCTCGCCAATGTTGGCAATGGCAATATCGTCGCGGATGTAGAGTACAATAGGCTCAAAGAAGCGCCCGATACCCCGGGGCACAGCCCCGTGTTTGGCGTAGCTGCGCGCCAGGCTGCTGAAGATCCACAGCAGCAACAGGGCGGTCACCAGCATCATAAAGACGTTCTTGGTGATGGAGAAATCCAACGGCTTGGCGTTGGTGGGGTGGTGGTGGTCGTCCAGAGTTACGTCCCCGGCGGCATTGGTCTTGTAGATTTTACTGTGGTAGAGGGTATAGTAATTGCCATCGACCTCAGCCACGGATTCCCCGTGGTGCAAACGGGAGGAAGAGAAGATTTTCAGGCCGTCATCCCAGAGGATTACCGGCAGGGGGAAGCCCACGTGGTGCATTTCGCCAGCATCATCCGTGTAGGAGAACAGGGTAAAATCGTGGGAGTCCTGAAGGTGGTGTTCGATGAATGCGTCTATCTCGGCCTTGATCGCTTCCCGGGAGTTTCCCTGAACTTCCGGGCTTTCTTTGGCAAATGCCGCAGATCCGATCATAAAGAGGGAAAACAGGAGGCATTTGCTTACAAAGGTCATTCGCATATTGCTCAATTCTAGGGGTCGCTAAAAATCGCTGCAAATGTAAGCTATTCCTCTAAAAAGAAAAAAGCATTTAAAAGTTTATTTTAAGGCGGTTAGCCCCGGGCTCAGGGGGTTTCTTCCTTTTCCAGTTGCCGCAGCAATCCCGAGGCAAAAACCACCTCCAGGACTAGGGCCGTCAGGTAGGGGGCAAAGAAGGAAAAGAATTCGGCCCGGCTCAGGGTGTCGTCGGCATGCAGCTCCGGGTAGATCAGCAGGAAGAATGCGAGGAATTTCAACAGGCTTCCCCCGATAAACAGAAAGCCCAGGTAGTGGCTGGCCCGCTGCCGGAAGACGTACAGGACGGCTACGATCCCAAAGGCGAGCACAAAATTTACAGTATAGGACCGTGGGAGCAGGTCGCCCAGGGCAGGGAGACCCATTTGGGCCCGGATAAAGGCATGCCCCGCCAGCACCAACCCCATCGCTAAAAGCAGTACCCCAAAAAACCGACTAAGGAACCCAACTTTCATGTTCAGTATTTAACATGCCGGATCTGGCGCAGCACCACCCAAAGCGCAATCCCGACCGCCGCTAAGGTGCAGAGGGCAGTAAAAAGACGCTTTTCATTCTGGTAATGGGCATCCAGCCAAAGGCCTGCCTGGGCCCCCAGATAAATGATAACCCCCATCTCCACGGCAATCCCGGAGAGTACTGCCAGGTTCCGCAAGGGGCTGCGATTGGGTTTTGGATCAGGAGACTTTGGCACGTTCGCCTTTATTGGCCAGGCTGCCTAACCCGGACTTCGGGTCGGAACCGGCAGCGGCTGACCCGGCAGATCCCTTCCCGGACATGTTGCATGAGGCGTTAAACGTAGCGCCGGGCTCTACAGAGAGTTTGGAAACACTCACGGTCCCTTCGATTACGGCGGTGTTTTTCAGGGCCAGCAGGTCGCTTACGATGAGTTCCCCGTTAAAGCTGCCCTCAATATCGGCATTGACGCATTCCACCTTGCCGTGGATATAACCGTCCTTACCTATGACGACTTTTCCGGAGGTTTTCACATTGCCGTCCAGCTTCCCGTCTATACGGAAGTCCGCTTCGGAAATAATGTCCCCTTTGATTTTGGTATTCTTCTCAATCCTGTTGGGCTGCCCTCCGATTTCGTTCATAGTCCTAGGTTTTTTGTTATCTGAAAACATGGTAATTAGGGTTTTGGGGTTTGAATTTGAGCCAGGTATTCCGGCAAATTCTTGTGGATTTGTACCACCTGATAATTGGGCGATAAAATTACAAAATTCTCATTATCAATCCGGTAATCCCGGTTCTTTTTCAGCAATTCCACATAGCCCAGGGCGCGGTCGCGGGTGGAGAACCCATGGACCACCACAAACTGGTCCTCCAGGTTGTAAATGTCCCGCGATACCCGGTTGTTGTAATTCAGGTCGGTGATGGATTTTTCCAGCCGGGCCATCAATTCCTCGGCCTCGGCCTGCTGGTACCTTTTAAATGGAAAGACCACCTTCCAGTTCTGGGTGCCCCGGGCACTTAAAGAGGTTGTAAATTCCCGGGATTCCACCTGGGGCAGCTGCTCGGTCACGATCTGATGGGCTTGTCGGCCCTCGGGCGTGTTGGGATAATTCAGGGCTACATAATTCAACGCCTCGCGGAAGGGTTCAAAGCCTTCCAGGCGACCTATGGCATTGGCCTTAAGCAACTCGAGTTTGGGTATCAGGGGGTCTCCGGTCCATTGGTTGATCGCCGCTTCGGCCCCGGTAATCACCTGCAGGTAGCGCTGGGCCTCAAAAGCTTTGAAGAGTTGGCCATAGCGCGCCTGGGGGCTGTTCTCCAGAGCGGCCAGTTCAATTTCCGGGTTGGTCAGGATAGCGGCGTAGCGTGAGTCCGGGTGGTTGCGGATAATCTCCTGCCGCATGCCTTCCTGCAAAGGGCTGCCCTGGGCCTCATAAATCTTGTAAAGGTTGTACTTGGATGGCAACACCAGCCGCGCTTCAGGGTTGCTTTCTAACACCGCTTCCAGCTTGGACGCCGCCAGCAGGGGTTCCGAAAACTTTTCTTTGTAGATCAACCCCAGCTGGTAGTTGGCAAAATTGCGCTCCCGCCTTAAGCTGTCTGCCACGGCAGGGTCTGTGGGAATCCGGTCCAGGTAGTAATCCAAATTGAATTTTTCATCTTCCGGGATTCCGGCCGGGCCGTCCCCACCCTGGCTGGCCAGGTCGCCGGGGGCGTCGGTATTCAGTACCCGGGCTTTGTTGCTCCACCGCCAGTTGTCTTCCAGCTCCCGGTTGCCCCACCGGTCCTTAAAGGCGGTACGGCCATAGCCCAGGCTGGTGATGTTGTAGAAATAGAATTTCCCGCGGTTTGCCTTACCCCCGCGGCTTTGTGCAAAGGCGTTAAACCCGGCTTCGGCCCGGTCTTCGCGGACCTTGGCCTCTGCCTCGGCCAGGGCCCGCAGGGAATCGATGTGGGCCTGGAAATAAATGCGCCGCTGTATCGGGCTCATCTCGTACAGGTGCAGTACGCTGTCTGCGTGGTGCACAATATTCTCGTTGGCGATAACGTCGTCCAGGTTTTCCCGTTTTTTCCGGATGGCCCGGTGGCGGCGGGTGCCATCGTCCAGATTTAACAGTACGCTATCGTAATAGGCCCCGGCCTGGCTGAAGGCATTTTCGTCAAAGTAGTACCCCGCCAGGTCCTCGTAATTAAAGGCGCTAATCACACGGTCATTATCGGTAGCCCTCAGGGAGCGGTTGTAATAGGCTACCGCCAGGCTGTCCTGCCCGGTCGTTTGGTGAAAATCGGCGAGTTGCCGGTATATCTTATCCAGGAAAGGGCGGTTCTCCCGTTGCCGCTCCAGGCGGGTCAGGTATTCCAGTACCGCCTCCCTGTTTTTTGGGGTGACCGGGGTGTTCTGTATTTTTTTGAGGTGGGCATTGAGCCAGTAAACCCGGGGGACTTTCCGGTTCAGGGCAATAACCTTGTCGAAGGCCATGTTGGCGCTGTCGCGATGCCCCAGCTGGGTGTACAATTGCCCAACGATAAAATGGTAGCGGGCCCTTTCCTCGGGCTTCCGGGTATACGCCGCCGCTACGCGCAATTGCATCAGGGCCGAATCCGGCGCCTGCAGTTCCACAAAGGCCTGCCCCATAATGGCCCGGGCGTCCGCGTATTCCTGATCCTTCAGGTCTTCGTACCGCAGCAGGCGCTTGAGGTTTTTCAGGGCCAGTTCCTGGTAGCCCAGGCGCAGATGGGTTTTTTCCCGCCAGATGGACGCCTCATTGAGCTTGTCGCTCTGGTCGTATTTCCGGAGGATGTAGTTGAAGGCTTCCAGGGCCGGGATGTAGCGCTCATCAAAGTACCGCGCCTTGCCCAGCAACAGGAAGGCCTCGTCCGTCTGGGGGTTGCGCTCCCGGTCGTCAATGTCCATACTGTGCTTCTGTATGGCCTTGGCCGCCTTTTCCTCGGCCTTCAGGAAATTCGGGTTGTTGTCTTCCGAATCCAGCTTGATTTCCCCGGAAACTTCCAGGCGCTCTACAGGCAGCAGTTCCCAATAATTGTCCCGGTAATTGTTGCGCAGCTCCTCCCGCCCGGCTTCAAAGGCCAGGTTGCCGTTATACAGCACATTGTACTTGGTATTCAGGGCGTGCCAGTTGCGGTTCACCAGGGCGTCCTTTTTGGTGGAACAGCCCACGGCGAGCAACAGCAGCCCCGCGAGGAAGGTCAAAGATGCAGATCGAAGCTTCAAATTTCCCGGTATTCGTCAGTTATCAAAACTGCAAATAGGGGGTTTTAGTATACCGGGAGCCCTATAAATGTCGGGGGATTGTCGACGAAGTGCCTTTAAGGGTGGGGAGCCTGGCATTGGGGCCGTGCCCTGAACCGTGTGCCCGATTGAAAATCAGGCGATCTGCCCCTCAAAAAAGGTCTCCAGTTCGCGCAGGGTTTCCGGGGTGGTTTGGATATCCCGCACCACTTCGCCTTTGGAGAGGACCACAATCCGCTCGCAGACTTCGGTTACGTGAATCAGGTCGTGGCTGGAAACCAGCACGGTAACTTCCCGTTTGGCGGCCAGGTCTTTGATTACCTGTTTCAGGCGGATCTGGGTGGTGGGATCCAGATTGGCAAAAGGCTCATCCAGGATCACTACTTCGGGGCTGCCGATGAGGGCAGCCACAATGCCCACCTTCTTCTGGTTTCCCTTGGAAAGGTCCCGCAGGTACTTCTTCTGCCCCAGGATTTCGCCGTGGAAAAATTCCGAGAAATTCTCCAGTAGGGCATCCACGTCGGCCCGGGACTGCCCCCGCAATTCCCCAATAAAGTAGAAATACTCCTCCGGGGTCAGGTACCCGATCAGGAAGCTTTCGTCAATAAAGGCCGAGGTAAAGGGTTTCCAGGCTTCGCTGGAGCGGACCTCCACCCCGTTATTTACGATATGGCCTGTGGTGGGCTGGATCAGGTCCAGCAACAGGCTAAAAAGGGTGGTCTTCCCGGCCCCGTTGTTGCCGACCAGCCCAAAAGCCTGCCCCTTGGGGATTTCCAGGGATTCCAGGTTCAGGACGGTTTGGGTGCCGTAGGTCTTAGTGAGGTTTTTGGCTTCTATCATGGCAATGCGATGGTTCAGGCCCCTTGCTGCTTGTAGGCCAGCAGGGTTTTGTATTTCTCTTTTTTGTAAATCTTTTCAATCATCCGGAAGGCGCGCTCCTTAAAGGCAAAGCCGGCCAGGCCCACTACAACCACCATCAGGTACCCGGCCGTATCGTTCCAGAGCAGCTGCCCCAGCCAGAACACCAACAGGGGGAGGAGGAGTTTGGGGATGGTCAGCAGCAGGGTTTTACCGTTAAAGGCCTGCCGGTCCCCGAAGGCTTTTTTGTTGGATCCCAGGTCTATTGGGGTTTTGATATAGGCTCCACCCCAGAGTACCAGATAGGAGTTCACCCCCAGGTTATAGACCGTCCCAACCAAGATGGCCAGATAAGCCTTCCACCCGAAATAAAGGTAAAAAACCGCCAGCAGGGCACTGACCCCCGTAGCGATCACGATGAGCCACCATTTGGAATTCAGGTATTCCCGGTAGCGGATGTTCTGGCTCATCATTAAGGGGTAGTAGGCGCTGTCCCAACTGGGCACGTACTGCCCGAAGGTGAAGAGGAAGCCCCCGGAAACAAAAATACCGGCAAACACCTGCATGACGGGGGTTTCATACACCTCCACCGAACCGGTAAAGAAGAAAAGGCCGTAGAACAGGAAGAGGAAACTCACCAAAACTGTGGTCCGGGAGCGCTTGTTGCGCTTGATGAGTTTGATGTCGTTTTTCAGGAAGGTGCCCAGGTTGCCAAAACGGTTCAGCCAGGTATAGTCTTCGGTTTTGCCTACCTCCTGTTTGGCCGAAAGGCCGGCATCCAGATACATATGCCGCTTAAAATAAGTATAAGCCCATGCGATGGTCCCTGCCAGCACCCCCCATGGGAGGACGGCCGTCCACGGCACATCGTAAAACAGATCAAAGACGGGGGCGGTATATACGGTAACATCGAACCACCCGTAATACTGGGCAATGCCAAAAAGGGCCAGCACCAGCACCAGAGGGTAAAAAACCCGGTCCACATTGTTGAGCAGGATGTTCAGGAAATTGTTGGTGAGAATCAGGGCCAGGCAGGCCAGGTGCCACCCTACCACCGAAAGAACCGGATACCCTTTAACAAGCAAGACCACGGAAAATGGGATGAAGAAGAAGGCGTGGCTGATGTTAAAAAAGGAAAGCAGGGTCTTGCCCAGGGCATACCGTACCACCTGGGTCTTAGGCAGCGGCAGGTAAAGCAGGGGCCGGATGTTCATCACCGGCATCTTCTGGAGCATATACCTGAGGTAGAGGTCGAAGGCCAGGTAGTAAATCAGGAACCGGTTCACCACCCGCAGCGGATCGCCCAGGCCGGCTTTTTCGATAATGAAATAGGACCCCACCCCCAGGCTCAGGAAGACCAGGATAAAATACAGGGCCCCCAGGGCCATCAGGATCTTAAACCAGATTTCCGTCTTAAAGGAAGCCGAGCGGACAAAGGCCTTCCATTGAAGGCGGATAAAATGTTTGAACATCGGGTTGGTAACTTTGTTCGAGCTGTTAGTATCGCCGAAGGCTTTTTTGTTACACCTAAAAAACCCCTGCCCGAATTGGGGCAGGGAAAGCTACGGGTTTCTTAATTTTGCACAAAAATTTTTGGATGGCCTCATTTGTGACCCTACCCGTTTCTGAAATCCGGCAACTGACACCGGATGCCGTGGAAGTCTGTTTTAAAATCCCCGCAGACCAAAGGGCTGCCTTTGCCTTTCGGGCCGGGCAGTATATCACCCTGAAACAAACCATTAAGGGAGCGGAAGTTCGCCGGGCGTACTCCATTTCCTCGGCCCCACATGGCGATACCCTGTGCGTAGGCATTAAAAAAGTTTCCGGCGGGGTGTTCTCCACTTTTGCCAATGAAACCCTTCGCGCCGGGGATACCCTGGAGGTGATGCCGCCCCAGGGCCGCTTTGTTTTTGAACCCGAGGGTGGGGCCCGAAACCTGGTAGCCATTGCGGCCGGCAGCGGAGTGACCCCCATCATGAGCATCATGCGCACAGCCCTGGAAGAAACTTCGGATGCGCGCGTAGTGCTGCTGCTTGGGAACCGCAACCCGGGGGAAGCCATGTACCTGCAGGACATCCAAGACCTTTGCAATAAATATAACGATCGGTTTTTTGCCTATCACGCCTACAGCCGGGCCCAGGAGGACGGGGCCCTCTTTGGCCGTATAGACCGGAGCCTGCTGAATTTTGTATTGAAAAATAAGCACAAGGGGGAGGTGTTTGACCGCTACTACCTCTGCGGCCCGGAAGAGCTGATCCGGGAAGCCGAAGGCACCCTCACCGAAAGCGGCGTGGCCCCGGAGGCCATCTTGCACGAACTTTTCACCACCCCGGATGCCGGGGAGGAAGCGGCTAAAGTAATTGCCGAAGGGCAGGCCCAGGTAGAAATTATCCTGGACGACCAAACCTATACCCTGGCCATGGACCAGAAGGACGTAATTCTGGATGCAGCCCTGAAGGCCAAAATAGATGCCCCTTATAGTTGTCAGGGCGGGGTGTGCAGTACTTGTATTGCCCGGATCACCGAGGGCAGTGCCCATATGGCCAAAAACCAGATTTTAACGGATTCCGAAATTGCCGAGGGATTGGTGCTCACCTGCCAGGCCCACCCGACCAGCCCTACCCTGCGGGTAGATTACGACGACGTGTAGTTCAGGAGGTTTGGCGCCCCAGGGCTTCCAGTTTCCGGGCGGCATGGTCATACCCGATCTGGTAGGCTTCTTCAATCCCCTTTTTGTCCAGCACTCCGATCTTTTCCAGCTCCATGGGTTCGAATACCAGGTCGCAGCTGTGGATTTTTTCACGGTTGATGGCGTACATCATCAGCCCGGTTGTCCGGTTGGTGAGCTGAATGGAAGATGAGATTTCCTTTTTTGAAATTTCCGTAATCACCGAAACATTGCTGCCAATCACATAGTCCACCTGAGTCCGGATAGGTTCCAGCGGGAAATTGTTCATGATGCCACCATCTGCATAGAGCTCCCCTTCAATAGCCACCGGGCTGAATACCGGGGGCAGTGCCGCGGAAGCCAGGAGGGGACGGATGAGCTCCCCTTCATAAAAGAAGCGCTCTTCTCCCTTTTGCAAATTGGTGGCTGCTACAAACAGGGGGCGTTGCAGGGCGTCAAAACGGTTTTCGGGCCAGTATTTGGAAAATAAGCCCTGATACCGTTCGGTATCCATGAGGCCCGGTTTGCTGAAACTGAAGAAGTTATATCGGAATATCGGGGTTTCCTTAAAGAACTGCAGCATCTGCCGGGTATCGGTCCCGGAGGCGTACAGGGCCCCAACCAGTGCCCCCACACTGCTGCCGGACACCCAATGGGGCTGTATATCGAATTCCCGGAGTGCATGCAGGGCCCCGATGTGGGCCATCCCGCGGACACCCCCGCCCGAAAGCACCAGCCCCACCTTATTCATTTCCGGCAATTCCATCCCCAGTGATTTCCTACAAATATAAAGCGGCGGGCCATAGCTCCAAGAACTACGGCCCGCCTTCTTTAATTCAATGTCAGGGTCTGGTCAGGAATCCAGGCCAAACGCATAATAGTACCGCTTGGGAGAATCCGGATACCGGCCTTCGAGCATCACTCCGCCGTTGCGGGAGCCATCCAGAGCTTCGCGCAGGCCTTCTACACTGTTCACAGCCTTACCGTTAACAGCAGTGATAATAAAGCCATCCCGCATCCGCGTTTCCTGCCGTAGCTTGCCCGGCAGCAGGCGGGAAACCGCTACCCCCCCATCCAGGCCAAGGGTTTCTGCACGCTCCGGGTCCAGGGCTTTGAATTCGGCCCCCAGGTCCTTAAAGAAGGTGCCGCGATCCGCAGCCACCAGCGCGGTATTCCCGGCTGTGTTTTTCAAAACCACCTCGCGGGTGAGGGTCTTGCCGTCCCGCACCAGGCGAATGCTAACCTTGTCGCCCGGGCGATACCCGGCAATAAGCTCCTGCAGGCGGGGCGAACTGCCCACAGCCTTGTCATCCACGCCGGTAATAATATCACCAGTGGCAATGCCGGCTTCCGAGGCCGCGCTGTTCTCATTCACGGCGGCCACAAAGGCCCCGGGAATCATCTCGATTTGTTTTTCCCGGGCCAGGCGGCCACTCATGTTCTGGATCTGAACCCCCAGGATCCCGCGCTGTACGGAGCCAAAATCCAGCAGATCTTCCACCACCTTAGACACCAGGTTGCTGGGCACGGCAAAACCGTATCCGTTATAGGTGCCGGTGCGGCTGGCTATAGCCGTATTGATACCGATAAGGTCCCCATTCAGGTTTACCAGGGCGCCCCCGCTGTTCCCGGGGTTGATGGCCGCATCGGTCTGTATAAAACTCTCTACCGCCAGGGCTTCCCGGTTAATGTTGATGTTACGCGCCTTGGCGCTCACAATCCCGGCCGTAACCGTGGAGTTCAGGCTAAAGGGGTTGCCGATGGCCAGCACCCATTCGCCCACCTCCACATCGTCGGAATTCACAAAGGCCAGGGGTTTCAGCTGCTCTGCATCAATTTTAAGCAGGGCCAGGTCCGTAGTCGGGTCAGTGCCCACCACTTCGGCCGGGTAGGTTTCATTGTTGTGCAGGGTTACTTCAATCTGCTCGGCATCTGCAATCACGTGGTTATTGGTCACAATGTACCCCTTGTCGTTGATCACCACCCCAGAACCGCTGCCGATTTGCGGCAGGATTTCGGGTGCTTGCCGGTCGGGCTCGGGTTCAGCAGGCTGGCCCGGTTGTGGGCTGTATGGCTGAAACGGGTTCTGCCGGAAAAACTCCCGAAACGGGTCCGGCAGTTGACGGTACCCAGCCGCCGGGCGGGAAGCCCGGGAGGTAACATGCACCACCGCATCCAGAACCTTATCCGTGGTTTTGGTGAAGTCCAGGGGTTGGATGTTCCCATCTTTATCGGCCGTGTACAATACCGGCTTTTCCCCTTGGTAAGCCGCCGTTTGCAAGGCTTCGGTTTCCGACTGCCCCTGCCGGGACAGGCCAATTACCCCTAAACTTACAAACAGTGCGATGGCGCCGGAGAACAGATACGTCCTGAGCGGGCCGTTCATTTTAATCTCTTTCATCTTCATTTGCTTTAAGGTTACGCTTTTTGAAAATCTGCTTTCCAGGGCGCAAAGGATATGCCAGAGGCAGGGGGTGTCGTGCTAAACTTTTGTAAAAATTGCCCCTAAGGCCCTGTTCCCATCCGGATCGCCTCCAGCTAACGGCAGGAATAAACCGCAGCAGGACATTGCCCGCCAACCCGGGCTGACAATCCGTCCTGAATCCTGTTAAAATTTCATGGGGCCGTAATGCAGGCATAACCTGTGCGACGAAAGTTGCAATCCACAGCGTTCCGGCATTGACCCGGGCCACAGAAAAACGTACCTTCGATCCCTTTCTGAGGCCGCCGGCCACCTAAAAAGAATCCTATGGCATCACAGTATTACGACCCCGCAGACCTGAGGAAATTCGGGAAGATTACAGAGTGGAGTGAAGAGCTCGGCACCAAATTTTTTGAATATTATAATAAGGTCTTTGAGGAAGGCGCCCTGAGCGCGCGGGAAAAATCCCTGATTGCCCTGGCGGTTTCCCATGTGGTTAAATGCCCCTATTGCATTGATGCCTATACCAAGGACGGGCTGCAGCGCGGGATCACCAAGGAAGAAATGATGGAAGCGGTACATGCCGGGGCCGCTATCGAAAGCGGCGCCACCCTGGTGCACGCCGTACAGATGATGAACAAACACAACAAACTCTCCATGTAACGGAGGCCCCAAAAAACCGCTCCATGGCCACAAAATCCCTCAAAGCCCGAAACAAGGAATTGGCAGCCACTGCCTACCAGCTTGATATCCTAAACGGCGGCCTTTTTGCCGATGGCGAATTGCCACGTTTTGCTGATAAGCTGGCGCAAACCGGGCAGGGGCCCCTCAGGCCGCGGCAACTGGAAATCCTGCAGATCAACCTGGGGTATATGTGCAACCAGGTCTGTGAGCACTGCCATGTAGATGCCGGGCCGGATCGCAAAGAGATCATGACGCGGGAAACCATGGAGCAGTGCCTGGAAGTGATCCGCACCACCGGTGCCCACACCCTGGACCTGACCGGCGGGGCCCCCGAGATGAACCCGGATTTCCGCTGGTTTGTGGAGCAGGCCGCCCAGGCCGGGATACAGGACTTTATTGTGCGATCCAACCTGACCATTATCCGGGCCAACAAAAAGTACCACGACCTGCCGGAGTTCTTTGCCCGGCACAACATCCACGTAGTTTCTTCCCTGCCCCATTATACCCGGGGGAAAACCGACAAGCAACGGGGTAGCGGCGTCTTCGACAAATCCATTCAGGCCCTTAAAGACCTGAACGCGGTAGGGTACGGGATGCCGGACAGCCCCCTGCGGCTGGATTTGGTCTACAACCCGGCCGGGGCTTTCCTCCCGGCAGACCAGCAGGCCCTGGAACACGATTTCAAAAAAGCCCTGATGGAAGATTTCGGGATTTCCTTCCACCAGCTCTTCGCCATCACCAACCTCCCCATTTCGCGTTTCCTGGATTACCTGATCGCCTCCGAAAATTACGAGGACTATATGACGGCCCTGGTGGATGCCTTTAACCCGGCTGCCGTAGCCAATGTGATGTGCACCAATACCCTCTCCGTAAGCTGGGACGGATGGCTGTACGACTGCGACTTCAACCAGATGCTGGGGCTGAAGGTCAACAACCCGGTGCGCCATATTTCCGAATTCCACGAGGCAACCCTGATGGACCGGGATATTGTGATTTCCCAGCATTGCTATGGCTGTACGGCCGGCGCGGGCAGCTCCTGCCAGGGCAGCGTGGCCTGACCTTATGCGCTTCATCCCGTAAACTGCGTCGTTGGACCGACTGCCTGGTCGGTTTCTCCGTCGGCTTTTTCGGTCGTTGATCGGGATAATTGTCGCTGGACGAATTTTTTGTAGGGTTTATCTTAAAATGCTGGGGGCCTCCCCTTACTGCGGGTTCTTTGTATAGACCGATCCGTCGGTTTCCCAAATCAATACCTATCATGGACAAGAACCTCAAAAGCATGACCACCATGCACCGGATGCAACAAACCGGGCTGGAGCTGTTCTACAAACAGGGCTTCTACAATACCAGTGTGGACGACATCCTGAAAAGCCTCGGGCTTTCCAAAGGGGCCTTCTACTACCACTATCCTTCCAAAGAGGAATTCTTTATCAATATTGTACAGCAACTGGTCTTCCGCAAGGTGTATAGCATGCTCATCGAGCCGGTAGAGGGGCGGAACAATCCCTTACACGCCATTGAAGTATGCCTGGACGAGGCCCTGGAAACCGCGGAACACAACACCATGGATTACGGGTTTGTGCTGGCGAATTTCATCAACGAATTCAACGGGCGCAACGAGCAGATCACCAAGTACCTCACGGACATTTGCAAGGTGTGGGAGGTGAACCTGGTAGCAACGCTGCAAAAGGGAAAAACGGACGGCTTTGTGGAACGTCATGTAGACAGCGAAGCCGTAGCCACCTATATCATTTCATCTTATTTCGGGATCCGCACCCTGATGGTGAGCGGCAATAAAAAAGTGTTGCGCTACCAGTACATACAGCAGCTGCGGAATTACTTCCGGTCCCTCTCACCCGTGGTCATTGCCTGACCGGGCGGCCTTAGGAATTCCAGGATTTTTGAAGCAACCGCCTCCAGCGGGATACTCTCCATGACCGACTCATAGCCAGCAGGCACCTTATTCCCGTATACAGACGTTGGGATGGCCGGGTATTGCTCGCGGTCCGAAACCAGGGCATGGGCTTCGGGTTGCCCATAGGGCGCAAACCCCAGGTAGGGGTGGGTAACGCCCCAGAGGGTGAGTACCGGGACCCCATACATGGCCGCCAGATGGCCATTCCCGCTATCCATAGCCACCATCAGGTCCAGGTTGGAGATCAGGGCCAGCTCTTGTTCCAGCCCCGCCTTGCCGGCAAGGGAAACACAATTGCCAAAACGGGCCGCCCAGCCTTCCAGAATTTCCGTTTCCCGGGCCCCGCCCCCCAGCAGATACACCGTTAGCCCGGGTTCCTTTTCCAATAACGCCAGGACGCGTTCGGTAAGGGCTTCCGGGTAGCACTTCCCGGCATGTGCCGCAAAGGGTGCAAAACCAAGCCGGAGGTGGCCCTCCACGCGCAGGGAGGCAAAGGCCTCAGGCCAGGGTTCTTTCGGGAGGATATCGGCCGGGGTGAGCTCCAGGGGAAAACCCAGGCTGTCAAAGACCTCCGCATAGCGCTGGTGCGTGGTTTTTAAGGGGCGGAAGAAGGGTTTTTGAGTGGCCGTAAGGGCTTTCTTTTCGGCCCGCCCTTTATCCTGCCTGCGTACCGGGGTGCCGGACAGGGTAAAGAATATCCCCAGGATTCGGGTGCGCAAGACGTTGTGGAGGTCTGCCACCCCGGTAGGCTGGGATTGCCGTAAGGCGCGGAACAACTTCCAGAGGCCGGTCAGACCCTGGAATTTTTGTTTCGTATCTATGGGAAAGACCTCTGCCCCGGGAATCTTTTGAAAAAGCGGAGCATAGGCGGTTTTGGTGGCCAGCAGCAGACGGATGCCCGGGTTGGCGCGGCGCAGGGCAAGCAGGACGGGAAGGGTCATAGCCACATCTCCCAGGGCAGATAACCTGAGGACTAAAAGCCGTGGGTCACTGCTTTTTTTCACGCAATACGGGGTTGAGCTCCTCGTCGTTGTACATCTTCATCTGCTTGTACACCTTCATGTACTTGCGACCGGCCTCAATGTCTGCCAGCAATTGGTCGATGGCCGTGGAAAGATCCTTGCGTTGCTCCAGCAATACCTCCAGCTTGGCCTGGCACCCCTGCCGGTGTGCCTCGGCGGCCTCGGGGCGGGTAGCCTCCTCCCGCATGTGATAGATCTTCAGCGCCAGGATGGAGAGGCGGTCTATGGCCCAGGCGGGGCTTTCCGTATTGATGGTAGCCCCGTCCTGCACTTCTACCGATTGGTATTTTTGAAGGAAGTAACTATCGATATACTCCACCAGGTCCGTGCGGTCCTGATTGCTCGCATCGATTTTACGCTTGAGCTCCAGGGCGGCCACGGGGTCGATCTCCGGGTCCCGGATCAGGTCTTCGTAATGCCACTGAACCGTGTCGATCCAGTTTTTCCGGTAGAGCAGGTGCGCCACCTCGGTTTTGGGATAGGGGTTCTCGAAGGGTTGGTCTACCCGGTCCTTTACGTGATATGCATCAATACACGCCTCAAAAATGCCAAAGGCAAAATCGCTGAACATCTGAACGGTTTTGGGCAAAGATACGCTTATTTCAACACCCACTGGGTGGCAAAGACGGCCGCTGCGGCCAGGGTAAGTCCAATGAGAACGGCCTCCAGCATTTTTTCCTTTTTCAGGGTTTCCAGGTATTTGGACATCAGGGTTGCCCCGGGAAAGAAGGCCAGTAATTCCACATGTGCGCCCTGTCCCGTTTCCAGTAAAACCACTGCCATGGACAGCAGGAAAGCCAGCACGGTAAGCCGCATTACTACAATCCGGCCCTGCCCGCTTTTCCCCAATCGCAGGAATGCCACTCCCGAAGCGGCTAAAACCAGGAAGGAGAACCCGCCCAGCCGCAGGTGCTGGTCCCATTGTTCCCAAACCCCATCCCACCGGATGCCCCTAAACTGATAATGTTCCCTGAAAAAGTCCAGGTCTCCCCATTGCAGGGCCCAGGCCAGGGCCAGTAAGCCAAAGACGGCCATGGCAGCCAGGGGGACCAGCCAGGTGCGCAGCGAACGGGGTTCAAAAACATAGACAAAAACCCAGCAGAGCAACAGGTACAGCAAGGCCCAGGGGATAAACAGGCTGGCCACCAGAAACCAAAGCGTTGCGTCAAAAACCTTGTACCGCGTGGCCTTCAGCGACCGGAGGCTAATCAGCCTGCGCAGCCCCAACAACACAAAAAAGTGCCCCAGCAGCCCATCGGGGTCCAGCAGCACCTTGGGAAAGGTCAAAACCAGCAGGGCAAAGAGCAGGATCACGTAGGAGTGGGTAGCCGTGAGCTGGTTACGCTGCACAATAAAATTCAGCAGGAAGACGCTCAGCAACAGGGCAGCCATCGGGACCAGGGCTTCCACGGGGTTTTGGGGCCGGGCTTCCCCCGGGTAAAGCCAAAGGCGGCAAACCCAGAAAAGCACCGTTAGGAAGGCCAGTACCAGGATGTAATTTACCGGTTTTGTTTTCCCAAAAACACTTGAAATCATCGCTGGTTTTCGTATGTTTGCACCGTAAATATAGGTACTATGAGAGCTTTTTTTGAAGGAGTGGAAGACTTATTCGTGAATTTCCTGTTCAAGCCTTTTGATTTTTTCCGCTTCCTTGAAAACTGGTGGACCGCCAATACCGTCAACTGGATTTTTGTAATCATAGGGGCGGTAGCCATGGTTTATTGGCTCCAGCAATTACGCATCTTTGATGCCCAGGGGGAGGAAGACCACAGCATCACATCCCACTCTTACCTGTAGTAAGGCCCCCGGCCTTTACTACAGGTCAAACCCGATATCTTTCCGGAAATTGGCATCCTGAAATTGGATGCCTTCTATTGTTTTATAAGAGGTTTTAAGGGCCTCCTTAAAGTCTTGTCCATACGACGTAACGGCCAGCACGCGCCCGCCACTGGTGTGTACACTGCCGTCGGGCCCCGCCTGGGTGCCGGCGTGGAATACCACCGAATCGGATGTGTTGCCCAGCCCTAAAATTTCGTGTCCCTTGGCGTAGGAACCGGGGTAACCGCCGGAGACCATTACCACCGTGGTAGCCGCTTCCGGGCTCACCTCAAGGGTGGTTTTATGCAGGGTGCCGTTCGCCGTGGCCTGCATCAGCTCCAGGAAATCCGACGCAATCCTGGGGATGACTACCTCCGTTTCCGGGTCGCCCATCCGCACATTGTATTCGATCACATAGGGATCGTCCCCCACCTTGATCAGACCAATGAAAATAAAGCCTACATAAGGGATATTTTCCTGTTTCAGGCCCTCCACGGTAGGGATAATAATGCGCTCCTCAATCTTTTGCATAAACCCTGCATCGGCAAAGGGTACGGGGGAAACAGCGCCCATCCCGCCTGTATTCAGGCCGGTATCCCCTTCCCCGATCCGCTTGTAATCCTTGGCTGTGGGGAGGATTTTATAGGAGTTGCCATCGGTGAGCACAAAACAGCTGAGTTCAATCCCGGAAAGGAATTCCTCGATCACCACCCGGGCACTGGCCGCCCCGAACTTGGCTTCCAGCAACATGGCCTTGAGTTCTTCCCGGGCCTCTGCCAGGGAATCCAGAATCAATACCCCTTTCCCGGCCGCCAACCCATCTGCCTTCAGCACATAGGGCGGAGTAAGGGTTTCCAGGAAGGCGTAACCCGCCTCCAGGTCTTCCGGCCCAAAACTGCGGTAGGCCGCCGTAGGGATGTTATGGCGGCTCATAAAGGCCTTGGCGTAGTCCTTGCTGCCCTCCAGCATGGCCCCTACCTTAGCGGGCCCGACAATGCCGATATGGCGCAGCTCCTCCCGGGCTTCAACGAAATCCCGGAAGCCTTGTACCAGGGGCACTTCCGGCCCAACCAGGATCAGGCCTATTTCATTTTCCAGGGCGGCGTTGCCAATGGCTTCAAAATCTTCGACGGAAAGGGGCAGGTTTTTGGCCAGGGCGGCCGTTCCCGCGTTTCCGGGAACCGCATATAGCTTCCCGATTTGCTTACTCTGGTGCAGCTTCCACAGCAGGGCGTGTTCGCGCCCCCCTGATCCCAGTACCATAACGTTCATAGGAGTGGTGTTTGCGCAAAAATAGGGCTTGGGGCCCAAACAAAAGGCGGTTTCCGGGAAAAGATCAGCGGCGGTTGCGGGCTGTGAAATCCCGGTGCTCCCGTTTCATGAGTTCCTCCGGCGACAATTGCCGGAAATACTCAAAGGTCTTGCGCATGCCTTCTGCCCGCTCCACCCGGGGTTCCCACCCCAGGATCTCGCGTGCCTTGGCAATATCCGGCTGCCGTTGCATGGGGTCGTCTTCCGGCAGGGGTTTGTACACGATTTTCTGATCGGTGCCCGTAAGCTTGATAATTTCCTCCGCAA
Source organism: Robiginitalea aestuariiviva (assembly GCF_029537735.1). Lineage (GTDB taxonomy): Bacteria > Bacteroidota > Bacteroidia > Flavobacteriales > Flavobacteriaceae > Robiginitalea > Robiginitalea aestuariiviva. The sequence goes on from NZ_JARPUQ010000001.1 coordinate 891,198, forward strand.
AATCCCGGATAGTGATTTCGTGGGGGTTCCCGATGTTGATGGGCAGGGTGTAATCGGAGAGCAACAGGCGGTAGATCCCTTCCACCTGGTCGTCTACATAGCAAAAAGACCGCGTCTGGGAGCCGTCCCCAAAAACGGTCAGGTCTTCCCCCCGTAGCGCCTGCCCCATAAAGGCCGGGATTACCCGCCCGTCGTTCAGGCGCATCCTGGGGCCATAGGTGTTGAAGATGCGTACAATCCGGGTATCCAGCCCGTGGAAGCGGTGGTAGGCCATGGTGATGGATTCCTGGAAGCGCTTGGCCTCGTCGTACACGCCCCGGGGGCTGATGGTGTTTACGTTCCCAAAATAGGTTTCCGGCTGCGGGTGTACCAGCGGATCCCCGTATACTTCGGAGGTGCTGGCTATCAGGATGCGGGCCTGCTTTTCCTTGGCCAGGCCCAGCAGGTTATGGGTGCCCAGGGCGCCCACTTTCAGGGTTTGGATGGGGATTTTCAGGTAATCGATGGGGCTGGCAGGGCTGGCAAAGTGCAGGATGTAATGCAGGGGCCCGGGCACGTGCACGAACTTGGTGACGTCGTGGTGGTAAAACTCGAAATGCTCCTCCCGGAACAGGTGCTCGATATTTTTGAGGTCCCCCGTAATGAGGTTGTCCATGGCGATCACGTGATAGCCTTCGGCCATAAAGCGGTCGCACAAATGGGAGCCGAGGAAACCGGCGGCACCGGTAATCAGGATACGTTTCAAGCCTGTAGTGTTTTAATCCCCATGCCCGCGGCCAATGGAAGCGTAATGGAACCCTTCCTCCTGCATTTCCTGTACGTCGTACAGGTTACGCCCGTCAAAAATCACGGGGGCCTTCATGAGTGTTTTCATCTTGTTGAAATTCGGGTTGCGGAACACCCCCCATTCGGTACAGATTACCACGGCATCCACCCCTTCCACGGCCCCGTACATGCTATCGGCAAACCGGATGGCATCCCCCAGTTTGCGGCGCACATTGTCCATGGCCTCCGGGTCGAAGGCAGTTACCGTTGCCCCTGCTTCCAGCAGGGCCTCGATCATGTAGAGGGAAGGCGCCTCCCGTATATCGTCCGTTTCCGGCTTGAACGCCAGCCCCCACAGGCCAAAGTGTTTCCCTTTCAGGTCTTTCCCGAAATGGCTGTGGATCTTTGGCATCAGGGCCGTTTTCTGCCGTTGGTTCACCCGCATTACCGCATCCAGGATCTGGAAGGCATAACCGGAATCCTTCCCGGATTTGTGCAAGGCCTTTACGTCCTTGGGGAAACAGGAACCCCCGTAACCGATTCCCGGAAAGAGGAACCGCTTGCCAATGCGGGAATCCGTGCCAATCCCAATGCGCACCTTGTCTACATTGGCACCAACCTCCTCACAGAAATTGGCGATTTCGTTCATGAATGTAATCTTGGTAGCCAAAAAGGCATTAGCTGCGTATTTGGTTAATTCCGCGGACTTCTCGTCCATGATGATCACCGGGTTGCCGGAGCGCACAAACGGCTTGTAGAGCTTCTCCATGAGCTTGATGGCGCGTTCTGAGCTGGCCCCTACCACAATGCGTTCGGGCTTCAGGAAATCGTCCACCGCAAACCCCTCGCGCAGGAATTCCGGATTGGAAACCACGTCAAAGTCGCATTGGGCGTTTTGGGCAATGGCTTCCCGTACCTTTTCGGAGGTGCCCACCGGCACCGTGCTCTTATCTACAATGACCCGGTATTCGGTGAGCAGCTTCCCGATATCTTCGGCCACTCCCAGCACGTACTTCAGGTCTGCAGACCCGTCTTCGTCTTCCGGGGTGGGCAGGGCCAGGAATACAATTTCCCCATGCTCCAGGCCTTCCTGCAGGGAAGTGGTAAAGGTCAGGCGGCCGGCGTTGATGTTGCGCTCAAAGAGCACGTCCAGGTGCGGCTCGTAAATGGGCACTTCCCCGGCCTGCATGCGCTTGACTTTGTCCGCATCAATGTCCACGCATACCACCTCGTTGCCCGTTTCGGCCAGGCAGGTGCCGGTGACCAGGCCTACGTAGCCGGTGCCGATTACTGATATTCTCATGTGTGTCGATTAATTCCTGCGGAAGCCCTCCTTTTTGATCTCTTCATTCTGGGTCTTACTCCGCTGCTTCCGCCTCACAAAAATAGTGGGAATAAGCGGAACAACCGCCTGAAAGGCCTAATAGGCCTTCTCCTCCCCCTTGAACACGTTTAAAACCGTCTGCACGATGATCTTTATATCCAGCAGGAACGACCAGTTCTCAATGTAGAAAATATCGAACTTGATCCGGTTCTGGATGTCGCTGTGCTTCTCGATTTCGCCCCGGTAGCCCCTTACCTGGGCCAGGCCGGTAATCCCCGGCTTTACAAAATGCCGCACCATATATTTGTCCACGCTTTCCGCATACTCATCGGTATGTTTGAGCATGTGCGGCCGGGGCCCCACTACGGACATATTTCCAAACAGCACATTGTAAAACTGAGGCAATTCGTCAATGCTGGTCTTCCGGATGAATTTCCCGATGGCGGTCACCCGCATGTCGTTCTTCCCCGCCTGCATCCGGTCTGCGTCATGGTTCATTGCCATAGACCGGAATTTATAGCAATAAAAAGGGCGGTTGTCCAGCCCGGAGCGCTGTTGCACAAAAAAGGTAGGGCCCTTAGACTCCAACCGAATCAATAATGCCAGGATGGGGCCCAACCAAATAAGCACTCCGAAAATCACTATCAGACTAAAAGCGATGTCGAACACCCGCTTCACAAAGGCATTGATGGGGTTATGAAGCGGAATATCCCGCAATGAAAGAATGGGCAGGTAATCGTAGTATTCGAATTTGAGCTTTTTGGTATAGATATTCTTATTGTCCGGGAGGAATTTTAGGGTCTTCAGGTTATTGTCTGCAAAATTGATGAAGGCCGTCAGTTCCGCGTTACGCAATTCAGAAACCGAACAGTATATTTCGTCGACGTTCTTCTCCAGGATGTAGCCAAAGCACTCCTCCAGATCAAATGAGGCTTTGGTAGGCGAAAACTGTTTCAGGAAACTATACCCATATTCCGCATGGTCGGTAAAAACCTTGATAAGCTGGTCGGTCTTTTTGTTCTTGCCCACTACAACTACATTCCTCAAATTCCCCTTAACGGTTTTCCGGTAACGCATCAGGAGGTAATAATTGATGAACTTGATGATGCTAATGGTCACAAAAACCAGCGCTACATATTGCGCCAGCGCCAGCCGGCTCATATTGGGTTGCTTGAAAAAGCCGATAAAGGCGTAGAGGATGAGGAAATAGAAAAATAACTGGCGAAAAAGCAATTTGAGGATATGGGTGACCTTGGTATATCGGAATACCACATAAAATTCCGTGAGAAATGCTATGATTATCCAGGCGACAGAAACATATAGATGAAAAAGTATCCCCTCAGCTATGTTAATAGGCAACCGATCTGCCCAAACATTGATCACAAACAGATCAACCAAGTAAGACAAAGGCGTGATTAAGAATGAAAATCTATGCCTGTTCTTTAAAATTCCCATCTAACTCTCCTAGAAAACTCATCAAAGCTAACCAATCTGTGTTGAATTCATAAGTGCTTATCGCTCCAAACAATCCTCCATGAGCTTCTCATATTTACGATTTATCAAATCCCAGCTATAAAGAGATCTAATTTTGGAGATGTTATTAGAAATCCATGTTTGATGCTCAGATTTGGAATTCCTTAATAGCCTAAGTACATCCTCGGAGGTGTCAAAAAAGAAGGCATCATTCTCGAGGATACTCCGGTTAAAAATGTTGTTATGGGCTATGATCAGGGCATTTGAGGCCATGGCTTCCAAGAGCGAAGGGTTAGTGCCTCCCACAGAATGTCCGTGAAAATACAATTGTGAGTAATACCTCAGATTATCCAAAGCCCTTATATCGTAAATACCGCCCAAAAATTTAATGTGTTCTGAGGCACTATACCGGTCCTTGAGATATTCCCCATATGCGGTCTCATGTTTCCCTACCACCAGAAAACAGGTCTTGTTAGGGTCCATGGATATCCCATCTAATATGGTCTCAATATTATTTTCAGGCTCCAACCTGGCAATTAGCATATTATAGGCATATGGGGAAAGCTCATATGAGTTAAGAATTTCGGGGTTTGGCGTTTCAAAAACCTCGGCTCCATATGGTATGTATGTAGAATCCTTTTGATATTCGAGCTTTAGGTACTCTTGAATCCCAAGGGAATCCGCTATAAGGTGATCACTGTACTTCACGCCCCACTTTTCTGCATACTTCAAAAACTTGCGCACCCTAGGGCTATACTTACTGCGCTTCCATTCCAGTCCGTCCATGTTGGTAAGAATAAACGCCTTTTTGGGGAGCAGCCAGCCCCAAACAGAACTACTCGTATAACCCAACTGTAAAATGATATCGAAAGCCTTTCTTCTTGAATCGAGAATGCAATTCAGATCATAAATGAATTGTCCAAAAGTCCCTACTTTATGCTCAGGGTCATAGCAATGGATGATATTTACTCCCTTGAACTTGTTTTCTTTGAAAGGATGATTGTGGGGGCTATAAACATATATCTCATGCCCTTTAGATGCCATATAAACGGAAAAGTATTCAGCAAACTGTTCAAATCCTCCATGAAAGTTTGGAACGCCTCTTGTTCCTAAAATGGCTAATTTCATTATAACAGTTATTATTTGTCAGTAAAAGTAATACTGTTGTAAAAAAGTAGACTCCACGCACTCTACCGAAAACTGATTCAGTTAACATTGAAACAAACAGGAACAAACTAAAGACCATTAATAATTTATTCCGTGTTTTTATTCCAACCACAAAAGCCCAAGTAGGAATTGCCAATAAAATTACAAGTCCAAAAGCTCCTGTTTTCCAAAAAGTATCTACGAATTGATTGTGTGGGTTGTAACTTGAATGGTGAACTAAGCCCTTGTTGTTTAGTCGTTGCTTAAGCTCTTTAAAATTCGAAGCAGTAACTCCTTTCCCAAATATATATTCCTTCCAATTATCAAAAGTGGAAAACACTTCTTTCCAGACTAAAATGCGTATAGAAAGCCCATTCACTCTGGGGTCATTAGAATCCACATATTCTTCATTGAGCACACTTAAATCATGCAGGTTTAATATTTCATTAAACCTGGTTTGAATAGGTTTAAACAAAACGCCGAAAAGTAATATTATGAAAGCCCCGGCGAGAATTTTTTTAATGTTCCTTTTTAAACTTATATAAAATGCCAGATATAAAGCTACACAGGCAATTAACACCAATTTAGACCCAAGTAGAATTAAAGCTACAAATAAGAATAGTTGAAGTGCGCTTTTGAACTTATAGTCAACCCGCGTTTCTAAATAGCAAATAGACAAAAACAATAAGTAGGAAACATATACCGGATGAAGGAATTTCGAAAAATTTTCAAAAGAAAAAAACTCCTTATTTATCGTTATACCATAATCAATCAGGGCAAAGGTGAATAAGAATAAGCTTAAGAATAATCCGGATACCATTAAATAATAAATACTTTCTTTTAGCCTGATTGAACTCAAAAGGAGAGGGATAAAAACAAAGGGGAGAAATTTTTCAACCATTGAAAAGTCTCTTATCTCGCCGACTCGTATAAATAGGGTGTTCAGAAAATAAACGACAAAAAAAGCCAGAAAAAGAAGGTTAATCCAATTTGATGAAAATGATTTAACATCTAAATTTTTAATGTAAAAAAATAGACTAATAATCAGGAGAATATTAAAAAGGGGGTGCGCCGAATAAATAGAAAACAAATACGCAATGAATATATATTCCTTTGTTTTTGCTTTTGATAATTCATTAACAATATTTGTTTCTATCAATAGGAATAGAAAAACAATGACTAAGAGTGATATAGTTAAAAAAAATCTGAAATACGGTATTTTATTACATATCGTATAGGGCAGTTCAATAAAGCCATTAACCTCAAGTACGTTAAAAACGCCATCAACCTTTACCTCAATATTTTCAGAGCTGAAAAACTCTGAAAGGACTAAACTGCTTAACTCTTTATTGTCCTTTAAAAATGTGAGTTTTTTTAGTTTAAATTCCTTTCCCGGGTATTCAAAATAAATCCGAAACTTCGAAATTTTTTCATCATCTAACCCTTCCAATAGAATAGTCGAATCATTTGCTTTTTGAAATTTATAGACTTTCTTAAAATCAAGATCTGCAGAAAAGTTCTTATAGGCGTATAAAATAGGTAGCCCCTTATGCAATGCGGTCTTGTTGAGTTCTACCCTGATCGTATCAAACCCTGTTGAAAAGAAGGAATATTTTTTATTGATGTAAAGTATGCAGATAAAAGCAAATCCAATGATTAAGAAGAGATAGATAATATTTGCTTTCTTAACTATCATTCTTACTGGGAATAATCATTAATTACTCTGACCAATTGCTTGGCACTATTTTCCCAACTGTACTTCGCCAAAATTTCTTTATATAAACTCAAAAAGTTATAATTGTTATTGATAAAAAGAGAGTTATACATTTTATTCTTTAATTCTTCTACATCATAAGGGTCAAAAGTAAGCTCAGAAGGCAAATTAAAATCCTTCATTGCCGTCTTATTGGAAATCAAGATTCGTTTTCCAAAAACCATTGCTTCCAAAACCGGTATGCCAAATCCTTCTGCATAGGATGGAAAGACAAATAAAGAGCAATTTGCATAATAATGCTTTATCTCTTGGAAATGGACATTTTGCAGCCAATATACATGATGTTGCAATTCAGACTGATATTGATTCAGATAATCGCTTAATAGCGGATCATTTATGTCCCTAGAACCAATAAATACAAGCTTAATTTCTTTTTCATAAATCCTCGACTCAAAAAATGCCCTCAATACGGTTATGTGATTTTTGCGAGGTTCTATCCTGGATACATAGAGGATATACTTTTTTCCCTTTATATACTCTTCTGTTTGATAATTTCGGTTTAGTTGATAGAAGTCCTTTTCTACACCATTGAATGTTAAATGTATGTTTTCCAGCGGTATTCGATACAATTCGGAAATTTTACTTTTGGAATAATTTGATACTGTAAGTAATATATCAGCTCTTTTGGCAGACAATCTAAAGAGCAATCCATTGACCAGTCTGTATTTTAAAGGAAAGTACTTTCTAAACTCCTTCTGTTCAAACAAAATATCATGAGTAGTTACAATGTGCTTACAGTTCTTTAATAATGGTGATATGTATTGAAAATGTGCATAATCAATGTTATTTTTTTTGATTATGGACGGAAATTCAATCAAAAGTCTTTTGAATTTGTTTTTACTGGTTAGTTTCAAATAATGGACGTGCGGATGCTTTCCGAATTCAATTTCTAAATTCTCAGTATTTTTTGCCACCATAAAAAACGTCCAATTTGGACATAGCCGAAATAAGGCTATATAGAGTCCTTTTAAATAAGTCCTCGTTCCTTGATGTTTTCCGTCGAAAACATGGGCATCTACAAGAATATTAAGGTTCAATTTTTATTTTTTTAAGCTTATTTACCTTCCGATAATATTTCAAATAAAGCAGGAAGCCCTTTTTAAAGGTAAAAGGTATAGCCTTTAAAACTACTTTCAAAGTTGTCTGCCGCAGGTAAGTAAAAGTATCTTTCAAGTTATCACGCTTATTGCAGATACCCCAAGGCAGTCAATCCACTGCTAATTACGTCTTAGATAAGCGAATATGTTTATGCCTGGGTGGCAAGAGAAGGGCTTCCGACAAAACTTTTGTTAAAACCCTAGGGAGAAAGATAAAGTATGAGAAAATCTATCTGAAACCTCGTAAAGATGCAATGGATCTTTACTACTACTGGCCGAGTACTTAGAGTATTACGACTATAAGAGTAGACATCAATCTATCGATTATGAAATACGTGCTGAAATATTCAAAAAATCAGCATGAAGTTTATCTACATTTGAAGGAAGACACTCCTAAATAATGGGAATCTACAGTTTAGAAATGTACCATTCATCCCTACGCTTTTCACTTATTGTTTTTATATAAAAACCAGTTAACACAAGAATTATCACAAAAAACCACAACAATTGAGTGTTGAAATTTGAGTTTAAAAGAATGATCAATAAAGTAAGCTTAAAAAATAAGCTTTGGTTCTTTACCTGTCTCCATAAAAATACTCCAACTAGTAATATTCCAATAATTCCATAATCATACAAAAAACCCGGGAAAAAAGGAGGTCTAAATACTAGATTTGAGTTCCATTCTTCGGGATAAATGATTTTGGTGAAAAACTGTTCAGAGCTAGATGCCCCATAACCAATATAACTATGGTAATCCAAAAGATTTATTTGTTGAATATATCTGACAAAAGGGCCAATCCTTGCATGAGCACTTGAATCAATTAAATTAAGCTCATGTATAAAATTTCCTTTAAAAGAAAAAAAAAGGAAAACTACATCACGCACTCTTTCAACACCTCTACCACCAAGATTAGTAAAAAAAAACAAAATACTACCAGTAAAGATCAAAAGAAGAAAAATTGTTAAATGCTTCTTTGAAAACCTTATTTGACCAAAAACCAATAGCGCTAGAGCTATATATCCGATTGACGATTTAAAAAAAGTAATCATATATAGCAACATCAAGAAGTATACTACTAATTTCCTCTTTTCATAAATAAGTTCATTCAGAGCCGCAAATGCTATTATTACTACAAGTGCCGCATAGGAAGGCTCAGAAGACAAAGAATGAAATCTGTAAGTATTTGTTATATGATTATATTGAATCCCTAGTTGTCCTGTGCTCTGAAAATATCCTTCCGGGCGATGAAGCTCCTGTAAATCAAATAATACTATTAATTGCGAAAAAATAAGTGTGAAGAAAAAGAAAACGATAATGCACTTTAGTGCCTTTAGAAAACCTTCAACTGGTAAATATTTCTTTGAATAATAAGTCAGGTATATGAAATATATAATAAACAAGAACGAATATATTACTGACGTAATCCTGAAAGCGCTGATATTAAATGCTGAAGCTATAAGGATGTATAAAAAAATCAATGATGGTAAGCCGGTGATTATTGGAGGAATTTTAACCCTTAAAAAAGAAATTAAAACAATAAATAAAAACCCAACAACCACATATAAGGAAAACGAGACCCGCCCAATTTCAAAAGCAATCAGATTGGTAAAGGCCAAAAACAATAGAGCAATGACTAAAGATAATTGAATTAAATAATGTTTGTTTAATACATACATTATTTAATAATTTTCGTGAAAGCCTCACTTAGGAATTGAATATTCTGTTCTTTTATAGATCTTGGGTCACCAAAAGAATCTGACATGATGCCATCAAAGGAGTTTTCCATCAACCATTTTGAAAATATGTCAACACCTACTCCACTTTGATTCTTATTCAGCAGGTCTTCAAAAGAATTCGTCCTAAAATCCTTCCAGGATACCTCCATGCAATGCTTCATCCTATTAAAAAATACAGGAGCAAAGGTAAACGCATACTTCCCCATTAGTGCCGCCTCATAGGCAATTGTTCCTGAAACTGTAAAAACAGCCCTAGATATATCTAATAACTTATGTGAGTCCTCCCGATGATTTATTAAATATACATTTTTCAATTTTTTGATTTCCCTGTAAAAACTGATGCTTCTATCACCGATTGCGTTTGAGTGTTCCTTTACCAATAAAATATGGTTCATTGGAAGTATCCTCCAAATATTTTTAATTAATTCAATTTGATTCTCATAATATCTCCCCAAAACGTCAATTGAGGCTTCTGGCTGTTTGTGAAGGGTGAATAAAATAAAGTTAAGATCCTCAGGAAGTTCCTTTCGCGATTTCTCCTTGATCAAATAATTGAAAACTATTCTATTTAGAATTTCTTTCGATCTAATTTTAAAAAGTGTGAAGGGATTACTGTAAAGTGTTGGATCATTTGAATCTTGGTTGGTCCGTAAAACAAAATTTTTCAGAAGAGTCAGGTTATACCTTATAGAACTTTTTCTGGCAACAATTTTGTCATTAAGTTTGAGATATGAAGGCTTTTCAATTTCTATTTTATATTGTCCCGATAAAGAGGATATGGAAACCTCTTTAATTATAGATTGAAATTCATCAGTAAAAAAAGCAAACCTTCGATTAGGAATTCTTATTGTATGAGGATTTAAAAATTCACAATTAAGCTCTTTCGCCTTTAGCGTTAATCTATGCAAAAGAAGTTCATGAGCCCACGTAATTTCACCGAAAATATGACTCAAATTATTTCTTTTAATGAACCCATAGTATTCAAAGGCAAGTATTTGAAGATAGTCATAAGTCCATTGTTTAGATTCATACTTTAAAACCCGGTCTCCATAGATTAGTTCATTTAATTTCAAATCAAAAGGAAGTGGATTTTTCTCTAGTTTTAATATGTCCTTTTTTCCAATATACAATAGTTGTTCTTCCGGAAATTCTTTTCTAAGCTCTTGAAATTGTTTTTTACTTGGAATTATCCAATAGGAGTTAATTCCATGCTCTTTTAACTGATTTGCAATTTCAACAAAAACATATGTTTTGTAGTAATTCGCAATAAAACATATGTTCTTCATTTGATTTAAAGACAAAGTTAAAAGGTATTTATTGACACAAGGTTCCTTACCTTGAGGTTAGTACTTTCAGAAGTAGAGATTAATAGCCTTAACAATAATATTATCCACAACTTTTAAATTTTATGACGCAATTAAGTATTTAACCTTTATAAAATTTCCCTATCAGAATTGTTGTTTCGGTGACAACCTTTTACCGCAGTATAATCAATTCTAATTGTGTCCTCGATGGCTTTTTTATTACTTATAACCCCCTTTATTACCGCCAAAACTAAAAAAGCAAATAGCGTCGCAATAGAGGCGCCTATAAGCTCATATCTGGGAATCAATATAAGGTTCATAACAACATTAATTGTCATTGCAATGAGGGCTGAAGTCAGAATTAACCGGTCTTTCTTTTTAACATAAAGATCGTAATGATAGACATTAGAGATTGTTAAGAGCAACGACCCTCCAAGGAGAAAATAAAGGGCGTTTAATTCTTCTAAAAATGAACTTTTGTTCATGAATCGAAGAAAAAACGGCGCTAATGCAGCAACGAATACTATTAATAGTATAGTGGTCAAAAGACTTCTTTTAAAAAATATTCTGCGCAGCCTTTTATATTGTAGTGCCTCTTCAGCAGTTTTAACAAGTCTTGGATAAAACACCATAGTAACAGCACTGAAAGTAAATATTTCAACAGAATTAGAAAACTGTGCATAAGCAGTATATACTCCGAGTAGTTGCTTCCCGTGAAAAAAATCAATCATATATCTATCTGCAAAATTTATAACTTGAAATGATATAGATCCCATAAAAAATATGCCTGCTGTACGCACACCCCTTTTAATGAAACCAATATCAATTCCTTCAAATTTAAAGCCTCCTAGCCCTATGATTGACAAGAATATGCTACCAAATACTAGAGTTGAGGCCCAGGAAAATCCAGCCCAAAGCCAAAGGTATCGTTTAAGATCAACAGGATTGTCGATTAAAAAGAAGTCCATTAGAACTACCCAAATCCACAGTCCAGATCTGAAAAAGAGCATAAGGTTGGCTAAAACAGACCTTTCTAATGTAGTGAACACGCGATAGAGTTCCTGACCTAAATGCTCGGATATGATTAGTAACAAAAGGACAAGGAAAAGATCCGAATCTAAAAAATTAAAATAAAATATGGCCCAGAAACTTATGGGCAAAACTATTATATAGGCAAGCAAGTGAAATACAAATTGCCCTTCTAATTTGGAGTGCATACCTGACTCGCCTTCCTTTAGTATTTCGCGAGTATTAAAAACATAAAAATCAAACCCCAAAACATAAATTAGCAAGGCAATTGTAGTTACAACAAGACCAAAAGTTCCAAGGTTTGATTCGTCCATCGAATATTTCCCCAGAAAAAGTAAAAATGCGAATTTTGAAAGCAGAGTCAGTGCTCGTAAGGATATATTCGAAAAACCCGTCTTCATTAATCAGATTTAGTTTATAACACTCATCGCATAGGATTAAGCACAAAACATAATTTTATTATGCCCTGACTATAGCTTAGTTATTAGCTTTACAATATTCTAATACTGCGCAATACTTTTATTATCAAAAAGACTAAAGGATCCCCTTTTAAAAATCAAACATATCGAAATCGAGCGGTTCACCCCTTTCAACATCCTTCGTGAATCTTCTTCCCAGAATCTCCTTATAATATTTTGGATGAAGACCATATCCAGGCCGAATGGACCTTACATTCTCTTCAGTCAAAATATCTCCAGATATAACATCCTTAACAACAAAAAGCGACCTTGCAAACTTCCTATTCTTCTTAACCTTTTCAGAAAGGGTGTAATCCACTTTCCCCAGTAGTTTTTCTGTGTTCCGGACTGCTGTAACCATTTCGCCAAACTCTTGTTCATCAAGCGAAAAATCCGCATCAGGACCACCTATAGATTTATCAAGAATAAAATGCTTTTCTATGATCTTTGCACCCAAGGTGGTTGCGGTTACCGGTGCCACCCACCCATAAGTGTGGTCCGAAAATCCAATAACCACCCCAAACCTGGATCTCATGTCTGTTATGGTGTTTAAATTCGCCAACTCCAATGGGGCAGGATAAGATGAGGTGCATTTTAAAATTGAAATGTCATTATTTCCTACCTCTCGGCAAGTATTTATGGCGAGTTCAATGTCGTCTAATGTGGCTATTCCTGTTGAAATTATAATTGGCTTCATTTTTGAAGCCGCATATTTAATCAAAGGGATATCTTGAATTTCGAAGGATGCAATTTTATAAGCTGGAACATTCAAATCCTCAAGAAAGTCTACTGCGGTTTTGTCGAAAGGAGATGAAAAGCAGATTAGGCCCTCTTCTGCAGCAATTTTAAATAGTTCCTTATGCCATTCCCAGGGAGTAAAGGCTTCGCCATAAAGTTCATAGAGGGTTTTTCCATCCCACAGGGTTCCACCGTCTATTTTAAAATAGTCTTTAGAACAGTTTATCGTTAATGTATCTGGCGTATAGGTTTGTAATTTAATTGCATCTGCACCAGCTCTTTTCGCTGCGCGAATCGTTTCTATTGCAACCTCTAATTTACCATTATGGTTTGCAGAAAGTTCCGCTATAATAAAACAGGGGTTGTCACCACCAATATTTTTGTCTCCTATTTTCATTTTAAATCTGTGCTTGACTTAAACAATTCTCCCGTTTCAAATGATATCTCCATATCAGGGCAAATAATTTCAACCTCCAACGCACCGTTTGAAGTTTTAATGGTTAACGGATTTGTGTGCAGAATTGTACCATTTTTCTGTTCATAATGGTATCCGACTGAGCTTGCTTTACTGCTTCTGAAAATAATTCTTTCTCCTTGATAATAGGAAAATGCGCCAGGATAAGGAGGAGCTTGGGCACGAATCCAATTCTGTATTCTTTCTCGATACCAATCCCAATCAATTTCTCCATCTTCAGGGGTTCTTTTTCCAAAATAAGTAGCTTGAATCTCATCTTGAGCTATTCCTTCAAAGTCATTCATTGATACAAGATCAAAGACTTTATCCACCAGCTTAGGGTATACTTCAGCAAATTTATTTAGTATGGTATAGCCTGTGTCATTGGGTAATATTGGGATTTTCTCTTGAGCTAAAATTCGCCCGGTATCGCAATTTTCATCTATGACATGAGCCGTTATCCCTGTTTCTCTTTCGTTATTTATGATGGCCCATACATGAGGTGTTCTGCCCCTGTATCGAGGCAATAGAGAACCATGAATATTAAATGCAAGTTTAGAAGGCAATTGTATCAAATCGGATTCAATAAGGAACAAATAATTAATGGATACCAGAACATCTATCTCCTTGTCTGCCACAAAGGCTGTACATCGGCCCTTTCTAGGGTTTCCGATAAAAACAGGATAGCTGCTTCTATTGGCGAAATCTACAATAGCATCTGACCCTGCATCCGTAAACACAAATTCGATTTGGTGTTTAACAGAAAGATGTTTTAGTAATTTGAAGCCGAGACCCCCACTTGCGAGTAATCCTATCTTCATGGCGCATTCAGTTTGGAGTGAATTACCACATCAATGAATCTTTTATTATATAAACAATGCTGTTTTAATCGTGCATCCTCAAAATAGTGAGCCTCTTCCAGCGCATGGTATAAATGCGGTCTTAAATCAAAGGCATAAACATATAATTTATGAAGTCCCAACTCCATAAATCCAAAGGCTTCGATCAATTCTAAATATTTCTTCCAATGGAATTCGAATTCATTTTCCTCTAATGATGTATTCATTATGAAAGAAATTTCGGCATTAAGATCAGTCCAATTTATATGTACCAACCCACCGTAACCGATACACTTTCCATCCTTTGTATATGAAAAAAGATATTGTTCAGGTCTGGATTCCTCAAATAAGGATTTAACTACGCCAATAAAGTAATTATCCTGATCTATCGGTTCAAGAGGACGCTCCTGTCTAAGGTGATAAATCTGTTCATTTCGCCATTGCCTAATAGCCTCTCGGTCTTCCCATCGAATAGGAATAATCCCGTATTTACCTTTGAAAAAAGTATCCTTTCTTACGCTCGCATACTTAGTTGGCCATTCCATGCATCAGCTTATATTTTAATTCTGCCAATTGCCAGTCTACCTCATTATCTATATCCTGGACTTCGGTATCCTTGAGTACTATATACCCTGTGTTTTTGGTTATCAGGGCTCCATTGCTTTTGAATTCTATAGCATCGAACCAATAAAACTGACCACAGTCGTGAAAACGAGGTTCAAGATCCTGGGAGCGCTTAAGAGCATATTCTGTGCTTTCCCAGAACACCTGAGCACCTGATATTTTCAATGCGCGCTGTATGGGAAAGCCAAAGCAAACAACCGGGAGAACCGTATCAAAGCCCTGTAATAGATTCCTATAAGCCGCAACAAGGGTTTTAGCATTCAAAAGTGGCGCACATGGATAAATACAACAGACATTATCAAATGTGCGCTGAAACTCCTCATATCTGGACAAAACCTCTATTAGTACTGAGGCGGTGGTAGCAAAGTCATCCGAATTTTCCTTGGACCTGAAAAAGGGCACTTTTGCCCCATATTTTCGAGCTACTTCAGCAATTTCTTCATCATCCGTTGACACCATTACTTCTTCGAAAAGGCCAGATTCCAATGCGGCCTCTATCGAATAAGAAATAATGGGTTTGCCCAAGAAGTCACGTATATTTTTCCTTGGAATTCTTTTGCTGCCTCCACGGGCCGGTATAATGGCCAAATTACCCATAAAAAGATCGGATCTTTTCAATTACGTAGTCCTGCTCTTCATCAGATAGAGTAGGGTACATGGGCAAGCTTATACAGCCTTCATAGTACTTTTCTGCTTGAGGCATATCTCCCTCCTTCCATCCAAATTGCCGATAATAAGGCATTAAATGGCATGGGATATAATGGATTTGGGCGTAGATCCCCTGTTCTCTTAAATATTCATACAGCCCAAGCCTGTCTTCAACCTCAATAACATATAAATGGTAGGCGTGACCTGCAACTATTCCGGATTGCCCCTTAATAAAAGGTGATCCTTTAAAGGCTTTGAAATATTTCTCAGCTATACGCCTTCTTCTTTCCAGCCCTTGGTTGGCTCGCTTCAACTGTGAAAGCCCCAGCGCACATTGAAAATCAGTAATTCTGTAATTAAATCCTAGTTGTTGCATTTCCATATACCAGGCTGGATACCCGTCTTCTCCCCCTGCAAAGGCAATGCTGTTGGTGAACTTACTTTCATCCTTTAGGATCCCATGGGTTCGCAGTTGAAGTAGAGTATCATAGAGCTCTCGGCTATTGGTGGTAATCATACCTCCTTCTCCAGATGCTATGTGTTTTACCGGGTGAAAAGAAAAGATGGCCAGGTCCGCAAAGTTTCCATTGCCACAATTTTGTCTTTCGCCTTTGGAATCCATGAAGTAACCTCCCGGGGCATGGCAGGAATCCTCTATAATCCATAAATCATAGGCTTCTGCCAATTCTTTAAAGGCTTCCAGATTAACTGCTCTACCGGCAAAATCCACCGGTATGATACCCTTATACGTGCCTTTTGGAGCGTTCTCTAAAATCGCCCTTACCGAATTTATATCAAGCAAATAGGTGTTTGGATCAATATCGGCAAAAACGACTTCTCCACCACAGTAACGGACACAATTTGCAGAAGCCGCGAAAGTAATGGGTGTAGTAATGACTTTATCACCAGGCTGCACATCTAATGCCAGGGCGCACAAGTGAAGTGCTGCTGTACCATTGGAAACCGCTACTGCATATTCAGCGCCTACATAATGGGCAAATGCCTCTTCAAATTCTGAAATTTTAGGGCCTTGGGTTAGGTAGTCCGAAGTTAGGGCCTCGGCAACCGCTTTTATATCGTCCTCCGTTATATGCTGTCGGCCATATGGAATTGCTCTTGTTTTCATTATTTGGCAAATGAAGGGTCTACGTGTTCTGTTATAAGACTTCTTAATGTGTCTACGGTTTCCCATTCATCATTCTCACCCGAATTATAACTGAAGCCTGGGGCTACTTTTTTCGCCTTGAAGTTTGTGATGAAATCCTCCAGACTCCACCTATGGGTGGCGGGTATAATCGCATAATAGGTCCCCAGATCATAGGTGTAAAAGGAGTCAGAAGGGGTAATCATTTCTTCATGTATTTTTTCCCCAGGACGAATGCCAACCACAGGCTTAGCCGAGTCCGGACCAATAGCTTCAGCCACATCCAAAATCCGATAAGAGGGTATTTTGGGGACAAACAATTCTCCTCCCCAGGCATGCTCTAATGCATGCATAACCATATCCACCCCTCCCTGAAGAGAAATGTTGAAACGAGTCATATTGGGATCAGTAATAGGTAAATCCAACCCTTTCTTTTTGCGTTTGATAAAAAAGGGTATAACGCTGCCATTAGACCCCATTACATTGCCATAGCGCACCACTGAGAAGCGAATGGGGTTGTCCCCTTTTATATTATTGGCGGCTATAAAAAGCTTATCTGAAGTGAGTTTTGTTGCTCCGTACAGATTGATCGGGGCGCAAGCTTTGTCTGTAGACAGGGCAACTACCCGTTCTACCTGAGTCTCAAAACAGGCGTCTACCACATTCTGAGCCCCTCCAATATTGGTCTTAATGCATTCCTCCGGGTTGTATTCCGCGAGGTGAACATGTTTCATTGCAGCTGCATGAATGACATAATCTACCCCTTTAAATGCTCTTACAAGTCTGGCCTTATCCCGTACATCCCCGATAAAAAAGCGTATTTGGGGAAATTTTTCAAGTGGGTACTCCTGAGCCATCTGAAATTGTTTCTGTTCATCCCGCGACAAAATGATCAGTCTTCTAATTTCGGGATGAGTTTTAAAAATATGCTTGGTAAGTGCTTTACCCAGAGAACCTGTCCCACCCGTAATTAATAATGATTTTCCTTTGAATTCCATTTATTTGCTTTTTAGTATGCTTTTCTTTTGGTCTTCGAACAAGAATACGGTGATTCTCTCCCCTTTTGGGCACATCTTGTGCTTGTTGCTTGCTTTATATAAAACCCTCATCATTGGCTTCATATGATTAAAGGTTTCCTCTTTCTCAATCTATTAATCTCATCTTTGTCATAGCCCTATGACGTTAAACTCTATAGATATTAATAACTCAAGGCATCTGCTTAAGATGGAGAATTAAGTCCTTTATCATATGTTAATCGAGCACTAAAATCATTAGTAATTTATCCTCTAATCGAGTTTTGACAAACAGGACCTCAAAGTTTGCCTCCAATGGGGAATTGTAATTCCTAGATTCTCCTTGATCTTTGCTTTATTCAAAACACTGAAGGAGGGCCTTTGTGCATCTGTTGGATAATCCTGAGTAGTTATAGGGATGACTTTAATATCTTTCTGTAATTCTTCAAATATGGCCACTGCAAAATCATACCAGCTTGCCACACCTTCGCTGCTATAATTATAGGTCCCGAATCGATTGGACCCCGAATCTATAATTTGGAGGATTATAGAGGCTAAATCAATGGCATAGGTAGGTGTTCCTACCTGATCTGCTACAATTCTAATTGAGTCCTTTTCCTTTCCTAAACTAATCATCGTTGTAACAAAATTGCGCCCATATTCGGAATACAACCACGACGTCCTTATAATAAAGCGCTGCGGGCAGATCTCCTGAATGAATTTCTCCCCTTCCCATTTGGTTTGGCCATATACCCCTAATGGATTGGGCTCGTCCTCTTCGGTATAAGGAACCTTCCTCTTTCCGTCAAATACAAAATCTGTGGAGATATGGATAAGCGTAGTATTGAGCTCCCTGCAGGCCAATGCAAGGTTTTTGGGCCCGACGGCATTGATAAGATATGCCTTCTCAGGCTCGTCCTCGGCCTGATCTACCTGGGTATAGGCCGCACAATTAATGCAAAAATCCGGGCGATGCCTATGAAAAAAGGCATTTACCTGCTCCCTGCTGGTAATATCCAGTTCCTCGGCGTCCGTAAATATAAATTCCCAATCCGCAGACTTCCCCGCATCGCGCTGCAGGGTCTGCCCCAATTGCCCTTTGGCTCCTGTTACTAAAACCTTCTTCATAACCTTGCGCGTTCAAGCTTCGGGAGCAACAGGTCTTTCTCTGATACCAACAATTGCTCGGAAGGCAACTTCCAATCAATGTTCAGGCTAGGGTCATTATAGATGATCCCGCCTTCTGCTTCTTTGTTGTAAAAATTATCGCATTTGTAGAAGAAGTCCACATGGTCGGATAACGCGACAAACCCATGTGCAAACCCCCTGGGAATAAATAGTTGCTTCTTATTGCTCGCACTCAACAGTACCGAAATGTGTTGCCCGAAAGTGTCCGAATCCGGCCTCAGATCCACGGCAACGTCCATTACCTCGCCACGAAGTACCCGCACCAGCTTGGCCTGGGCAAAATCCCCTGTCTGGTAGTGCAGTGCCCTGACAACTCCCTTTTTAGAGTAAGACTGGTTGTCCTGTACAAAGTTTATCTGAATGCCTGAGGCTTTTTCAAACCGTTCTTGGTTGTAGGTTTCCATGAAGTACCCGCGGTCGTCTTCAAAAACCGCTGGCTCCAGAAGAAAGCAACCGGATAGCCTGGTTTCCAAAACTTTCATACCTTTCGGTTTTTAAGCGCTCCCAGCAAGTTGATGCCATACCCGCTCTTGAGCAGTGGGGTGGCCAGCTTTTCAAACGCACCAGCATCAATATACCCCATTTCGTATGCTGCCATCTCGATCGAGCCAATTTTAAGGCCCTGTCGCTCTTCAATAACCTCTACAAATTGCGAGGCCTGCATCAGGGACTGGAAGGTTCCTGTATCCAGCCAGGCTGTTCCCCGGTCCAGGATGCTCACATGGAGCTTCCCCCTTCTCAAATATTCTTTGTTGACATCTGTGATCTCCAGTTCGCCCCTTTGGCTTGGGGTAATATTCCGGGCGATTTGAACCACGTCATTATCATAGAAATAGATGCCCGGCACCGCATAGTTGGATTTGGGGTGTTCGGGTTTTTCCTCTATGCTGATGGCCTTCCCTTCTTCATCGAACTCCACTACCCCATAGCGCTCCGGGTCGTGTACCCTATAGGCATAGATAATTCCGCCATCGGGATTATTGTTTGATTGTAACAACCTGGACAATCCGGAGCCATAGAAGATATTGTCCCCAAGAATCAGGGCCACCTTATCATTACCGATAAATGAAGCGCCAATAAGGAAGGCCTCTGCCAACCCATTGGGGGCTTCCTGCACGGCGTATTCGAATCGGCACCCGTATTGTGATCCATCCCCGAGCACTTCCCGGAATAATGGCAGGTCTTTGGGGGTAGAGATAATCAGGATCTCGCGGATACCGGCGTACATTAAGGTGGACAAGGGATAATAGATCATCGGCTTGTCATATACCGGCATGAGTTGCTTGCTGATCGCAAGGGTGATCGGATGTAGTCGGGTACCGGAGCCTCCGGCCAGGATAATCCCTTTCATATTAGATTCTTTTTGGGGATTATTCCCCGTAGTACGTGGCGTAATATTCCTGATACGCGCCCGAGGTGACATGATTTAACCAATCGGTATTTTTTAAATACCAGTCGATGGTCCGGTCAAGGCCTTCTTCAAAAGTAACCGATGGTTTCCACCCCAGTTCAGTATGGATTTTATGGGCATCGATGGCATAGCGTAAATCATGACCGGGCCGGTCCTTGACAAACGTAATAAGGGACGCTGAGGTCCCTGGTTCACGCCCGAGCTTCTCATCCATCTTGGCGCATAACAGGCGTACCAGGTCAATATTCTTCCACTCATTAAACCCTCCAACATTATACGTCTCGCCCTCCTTACCGCGGTGGAAGATCAGGTCAATCGCGGCAGCGTGGTCTTCCACAAACAACCAGTCCCGGGTATAATTCCCATCCCCGTAAACAGGTAGTGGCTTTTGGTTTATGATGTTATTTATGAAAAGGGGGATGAGTTTTTCAGGAAAATGGTAAGGTCCGTAATTATTGGAACAATTACTCATTACAAAAGGCAAACCATAGGTTTCCCCATAGGCCCTAACAAAATGGTCCGAACTCGCCTTGGAGGCCGAATATGGGGAATTTGGGGCGTAGGCCGTGTCTTCAGTAAAAAATCCTTCGTCCCCAAGGGTTCCGTACACCTCATCCGTACTCACGTGGTAAAAATGTTTCCCTTCATATTCCCCTGCCCAATGCTTCTTTGCAACATTCAAGAGGTTGACGGTGCCTATTACATTGGTACGCACAAATGCCAGGGGGTCTGTAATAGAGCGATCTACATGGGATTCGGCAGCGAGGTGGATGATTCCGTCAAACCGGTATTTTTCAAATAAATCCTCCAAAAACGCCGTGTCTGTTATATCCCCTTTTTCAAAATGGTAATTGGGGGCAGCTTCAATATCCTTCAGGTTTTCCAGGTTGCCCGCATACGTGAGGGCATCCAGGTTCACAACCCGATATGACTCGCTGTACTTAGTGACAAATAATCGAACCACATGGGAGCCGATAAAGCCTGCGCCCCCGGTAATTAATATTGTTTTGGAATAACTCATTGGATATGAAGTTCTGTGGCTTTCTTATTCAAGAAGCGGATAATGGCTAACAGGAAAAATCCGCCAAGTAAAATCAGGGGGAAAAAGACCACCCGCTTCTGGAACAGGGGTTTCTGTACCTTATGGGGCTTCCCGAAATTGACTATTGTAATCGCTTCCTTACGGCTTTCCAGCTCCACTCGCTTAGCTTCTGTATCCCTGATAAGTTGGTTTTTCAGAGAAAAGAGTGAAGGCACGTTCAGGGGTTCTTGGTTCTCCAGTACAAGCCGGCCTTCGGTTGACGCCTGCTCTTGCAGCATCTTTTGGGTATAGTTCTCAATGAGTACATCGACCTGCCGGATCAGGGAGTCATTGCGTTGAATGCGGTTCATCGCATTTTCGGTATACATTTTGACCAGCTGATTATAGTACGGATTGGAGTTGATATAGTCCATCAGTTTATGGGCATAATCCTCCCCAATTTGGGCATCCCGGAAATAAAAGGTAATGCGCTGGTCCTTGGTGGTCTTGTCCTGGAGTTCACCACGCAATATATCCGAAATCCCCCCATTCCCGTCAAAATCCTTGAGCAACTCCAAAAATTGCATTTCCTGTTCAAAAGCAGAGTTGTTTTGCGCCTTAAGGGGGACAACCAAAATCTCAAAATCCTTCATCTGCTGCACATCCATCCCCAGGGAGGCGAAAAAGGCAGTGTCTTTGGCCTTTATATCAGCCTGCACTTCGCTGATAACATCATACAAATAGTTCTTGGTGTCCAGGTTGGGGGTCACAATCACATCCAGTTTTTGCTCGACCCCAACTAAAAGTTTAAGGCCCAGGCCAATCCCCACACCCAGGATGGTGAGCCCGCCCAGCCAGAAGATGTTTTTCCGTAAATAGACGTAAACGGAGAGCAGGCCCCGGAAAATGCGGTTAAAGCCTTTGCCGATCAGGGCAAACAGTTGGCCCAGGTCTATTTCGTCCGAGGAGCCCGTAGGGGTGTTGTCTGGTTTAGCCATGCGCGTTTGAGTTAAAGATTTGCATCAGTATTTTATCGGTGATCAGATAGGTAGGTTTAACCCCGGCGGTGCCCAGGCCCCCGGAGGCCAGGGTGTGTCCGGTTTTAAGCGGGTTGTCCGAGGCGTAGTACGCGTAGCGCACCTGCACGTCTTCCCGTATGCTTTTACGTATGCGGGAGGCACTTTGGATCGCTTTCTGGTAATGCACCCCTTCCATTTCCAGCCCGATCACGTTCCAGGTGGAGTTCAGGAAGAAGGTGAGGATATCTTTGTTCTGCAGGGAAGTTCCCAACACGGTAACCATGGTGCCTTCGCAGACTTCCAGGCCACAATCCTCAAAATCCGCTTTGCTGAGCTGGTTCGGAAAGGGATAGTTGTCTGCGGTGCCTTCAAAAATATGGGCCGAAGGGATCATCAGGTCCCCCTTGTCGCCCTGCAGGATGCCGGCCTTCCCCATGATGGAAATGGAATGCACGTCCAGGTAGTGCAGGTTGCCGTTAATGCGGTAGGGCTTCAATAATTCGTCTACGCTTTCGTAGGCCTGTTCCCCGAAGGCGTAGTCCATAACCAGGATCACGGGTTTGTCCTTACGGAAGGCTTCGGAGCGCTCGTAACAGCAGGCCTCGTCCGTCATGGATCCCGTATCGAAGATCTGCACGTCGATGTTGGCGCCGGAGGTGTCGTCCAGCTGTATCATCCCGTTTTTGGCCGCCAGGTTGGCCACCTTGGTCCGGAGTTTGTCATTTTCGGAATGGCTCAGGGCCTCAAACACCTCCAGGGCACCGGCCTTGGGCATTTCCTTACCCAGGGCCTTGCGCGCAAACAGCGTGTTGAGGACGCTGTGCATGTTGGAGCTGATGATGTGGATGGGCCTGCCCAGGAGCCCCTTCCTGTGCAGGGTTTCCTTGATGGTGTTGGCCCAGCGCTCCCCGTGGATGTGGTGGCCCAGCCGCTCCCGCAGCAGGGCACTGAAGGTTATGGTTCGTTTATCCCCACTGGTACGCTCTTCTATGGCCAGGCGGCCCAGCCAGTATACAATCTTAAGGAAGCGTTCGGGGTCGGATTTGGTGGCGAGTTTGGCATGAACCTCCATGACGTCCACAAAAGAACGGCCCAGGATATTGGCGGTGTGGATCAGGGCCACTTCCCGGTCTGCCTGGCTGAGTTTCCCCTTTTGCACGGCATCCTTGAGTTTGCCCCAGTCCCGGATGGTGGTTTCGTTTTCCTCGTCAATAAGTACCCGCCGGCCAATCTTGTCGGATTCGATAAACAGGAAGGTCAGGTGGGTCAGGATGTCGTAGATGTCCGAACGGCCCCGGGTGATCTCAATGTTCATCTGCTGCTCGTCGATCCGGTAGCAGTTGCGCCGGCGTTTGGGGGGGACAATGGCCTTAAAATGGGATTTGCCGTAGCCCTCGTCCGAAGTGAGGTTGATGTATTTGCACTGCTCGATCCCGTGGGGCAGGCGCTCCAGCACATAAATAAGACCCTCCAACTCTGCCTTGTCTTCGGCAATGGACCCGTAAATCTCCGGGCGCAACTGCAAGAGGGCATTTCTCAGGGTCTCCCCGGAAACCCCCATAGGCTTGTAAAACCCGCGGTTGAGCAGGTGGCGCATGGTGATGTACATGCGCTCGATGGCGTTGGTGGATTCCTGGGATCGGGTTGTTTCCATAGCTAACTCTGGGACAAAAATACATTTAATTTTCCTACAAGAAAGCAGGGGGAGCCCGATCTCCCTATGCCCCGGACAGGGCCGCCAGGCCTTCGGCCAGCTTGCGGTCGTTGGCAAGGCGTTGCACCTTGTTCTGCCCGCCCAGCTTCCCGATGGACTTCATATAGGCCTGGAACCCGCCTTTGGCAACCTTCCGCACCTTCAGGGTTTGGAGGATATTCCCGTCGATCAGGTCGAAGTAATAGCTGTTCTGCTGCTGCATGGCCTGGTCCAGCACCTGGATAAAGGTCTCCAGGTCTTCCGGCTCCCGTTCGAACTCTACCCACCACTCGTGGTAAGGCAACCCCTTTTCGGGCGGGTCGATCATGGGCGCTACTGTGAATTCCGAGACCTGACCCCCGCATTGGTTCAGGGCTGTTTCCATGGCGTATTCCACCTCCTTGGCAATGACGTGTTCGCCAAAGGCGGATATAAAATGCTTGATGCGGCCCGTCACGATCACGCGATAGGGTTTCAGGGAGGTAAAGGCCACGGTGTCCCCCAGGTTATACCCCCAAAGGCCGGCATGGGTGGAGAGGATCATCACGTAATTGACCCCCAGTTCCACCTCCCCTATGGTATAGCGCCTGGGGTTGGCTTCCTGGAATTCGTCGGCCCGGATGAATTCATAGAAGATACCCGCGCTGAGCAGGAGCAACAGGCCCCGTTCCCCCTGCTGGTCCTGGTAGGCAAAGAACCCTTCGCTGGCCGGGAACAGCTCAATGCTGTCCACATGCCGGCCGATAAGTTCCGTAAAGGTGTTGCGGTAGGGTTCAAAGTTCACGCCCCCATATATAAACAGGTTAAAATCCGGGAAGAGCTCCCCTACGGATTTTCCGGTTTGCTTTCGGAGTTTCTCAAAATACATCTGTACCCAGGAGGGAATACCCGCAATAACCGACATAGGCTGGTTAGCAGTCTCCTCCACAATACGGTCTACCTTGGTTTCCCATTCTTCAATACAGTTGGTCTCCCAGCTGGGCAGGCGGTTTTTTTGGAGGTAGCCCGGCACGTAATGGGCCGAAATCCCGGAAAGCCTTCCGGTTTGGATGCCGTTTTTTTCGGTGAGTTCGGGGCTGCCCTGCAGGAAAATCATTTTCCCGTTTACAAAGGCCGAATTCCCCGTCTGGTGAATGTAGTTCAGGATGGCATTGCGGGAGGCCCGTACCTGCTCGCGGATGGATACCCGGGTAATGGGGATATACTTAACGCCGGAGGTGGTACCGGAGGTTTTGGCCAGGTACAGGGGCTTGCCAGGCCATAATACATCTTCCTCACCCTGCAGGATGCGGTCTACATAGGGCCGGAGTCCTTCGTAATCCCGCACGGGGACCTCCCTGGCAAAATCGGCTGGGGTCTGGATACGGTCAAAATGGTGGTCCTTTCCGAAGGCGGTATTTCCTGCGGAGCGGATCAATTCCCGGAAAACCCGCTGCTGGGCGGGCACGGGGTTGGCAATCCACCAGGCATTCTTCCGGTGGACATAGGCAGCAAAGATTCGGGAGGCAATCTCCTTCAGGGTCATGGTCAGTCGAAATCTACGTAGTTGAGCGGATTCACCGGGCGGCCTTCCTGCCACAGTTCAAAATGGAGATGGGGCCCGGTGGTAAATTCGCCGGTATTCCCGACAGATGCTATCACCTCGCCGGCCCGCACCACATCACCCTGGGATTTGGCCAGGGAACCGTTGTGTTTGTAAACAGAAGTGAGGTCGTCCGGGTGTTCCAGGATAATCACATAGCCTGTGGCGGCCGTCCATTCCGCAAAGATTACCCGCCCGTTGGCTACTGCCTTGATGGGGGTGTCTACGGCTGCCACTACATCTACGGCGTAATGTTTTTGGTCCGGGTCATAACCCTGGGTGACCGTACCGCTTAAGGGGGTATACAGCAACTTGCTGCCATCGGCCGCGGGCCGTTCAAAAAGGTTGTATTTGTCTTCCAGGGCCACCTGGGCACGCAATACGCTGTCTTCCCGGATGGGGCTGAGGTCAAATTCCGCAGGGTCCAGCTTGAAGGGTTCAAAAACCGAGTCCCGGGCCAGGGAATCGTTGGCGATATCCCCGCGCAACACACTTCGGATATTATCAATATACCGATTGGTGTAATTAAGTACAGTGACCAGGGAGTCCGTTTTAAAGGTGAGTTCGGTGGCCTGCCGCTTCAGGGCCGTGGACGAATAGCCTGGGATGTATTCCCGCAAAGGGGTAAAGGCGATTAGCAGGGTGGTAAAGGCGATTAGCCCAATAGCAAGGAGGGAACCCGTAACAAAGACATTCAGCCGGCTCAGTTTAAAGGAGATCTTTTCCTCGAAGGTGCTTTCGTTGAGGATAACCAGCCGGTATTTGTGGAGGAGTTTGCGTTTGATCTCCTTCCGCCGCTTTTCTTGCTTTGCCATAATTCCTGCTGCGTTAAGCCCCTTGGTCCTCCCAGGTGTGCAGGACCTGACAGGGGGCATCGGTTAGCATTTGGGGCTTGAACCGTCTAAAATACATCTTATGCCAGAATTAAAGGGGCTAGAATTGGTTTTTTCCGTACATTTACCCTACTTAAACCGAGTTGGAATGAATGCACTTACTTTTTTCCTCGCCATAGGCCCCTGGCAGATTGCCATCGTTGTAATGGTGGTATTGCTGTTGTTCGGAGGCAAGAAAATTCCGGAACTCATGCGTGGGCTGGGAAGCGGAATCAAAGAATTCAAGGACGCCTCCCGGGAAGACGATAAACTGGAGGACAAAAAAGAATAGTCCCGTCCGCACTATATGAATAAGCGCCCTGGAGGCGCTTTTTTTATACCTTTTGGTATGGTCGAAAGGCCCATTTTTTCAGGTGCTGATCGACAAACCGCGTCCTGACAAAACTACAAGGAAGCGGCTTTCACGACAATTTCGAAACACTTCACAACAAAAAATAATCCCGGGGAGGCATAAGCATTACTTTCGGCGTTATGGGATGGAGGGGAACCGTTTCATCAACTCTAGTTTCAACAGAACCAACTCATGACCCACCCAAGGCGATCTCTGATCTTTATCCTTTGCACGCTGGCCACACTGGCCCTGGGAGCGCAGTCCGATTACTCCGGGAGCGCGGCATATGCCGACGCCGGAACCCCGACCGCACCCGGAGCCCTAAGGCAAGCGACGGCATCCCCGACCCTTACTACCTGGGAATCTTTCAGCCAAAAGGCGCGCTCCATGCATGTGGGGGCGCGACAAATGGATGGACCCATTGCCCTGCAGCCCGGTTTTTACCTGATTGCAGGGGCTTTTCAGGATTCCAGGAACATCCGCAGGTTGTTGCGCCAATTCAAGCGAAGCGATTTGGAACCCGGACAGTTTATAAACCCCGAAAACCAGCTTAATTACGTTTACGCCCAAAGCTATACCGACCCTCAGGAAGCCCTGCATGGGGTGGTTTCCAAGCTTAACGGCGCCTATGAGGGAGACCTCTGGATTCTGGCCGTGGGCCTGGATGCGTCCGAAGAAGAATTGGCCGAAAATACCTACCTGATCCAACAGGATCCCGGCGAAAAAAGCCCCGATAAGCTTATTCGCAAGGCCGATGAATATTTCGATAAGATGTGGTATGCAGAGGCCGCGGAGCTTTACGAGTCCGCCATTGCCCGGGAACCTTCAAATGCCGATGCCCGCGTGCTGAAAAACGTAGCAGACGCACACTACTTTAATACCAATATGGAGCGGGCCCTGTACTGGTACGACCGCCTGTACGACCTGCAGTCCGACCGTATGTCTGCCGAAAACCTGTTCCGGTACGCCCATTCCCTGAAAGGAAACGGCAAATATGCCCGGGCCAACCGGTTTATGAAACTCTACAACCGCGCCATGGAAACGGAAACCATCCGTCCCAACAAGACTACCCTCGAGGCGCGGCAAACAGCTCTGGACGATATTCTGAATGCCGAAGATGGTTTCCGCATCAAAAATGTTTCGGTTAACTCCAAGTACTCGGACTTTGCCCCTATGTTCTATGGGGACGACAAGGTAGTATACGCCTCCTCCGTAGACAGCGCCTTTTTTAATACCAGAAGGTATAAATGGAATGACCAGCCCTACCTGGACCTCTATGTGGCCCGGGTAAACGCCGAAGGGGAAGACCTGGGCGGGGCAGTAAAATTTTCCAAAACGCTAAACACCAAATACCATGAGGCCGGGGTTACCTTTTCCCCGGACGGGCAAACCATTTACTTTACCCGGAACAATTACAAGAAGAAACTGCGCCGGGACAAAAACGGGGTAAATCATCTGAAGCTGTATATGTCCCATAAAGTGGGCGGGCAGTGGACCGAAGCCGTGGAACTTCCCTTTAACGGGGAGGACTATTCCACCGGCCACCCGGCGTTAAGCCCGGACGGAAAACAGCTGTATTTTGCCTCGGACATGCCCGGAAGCATAGGCGAAACCGACATTTTTGTGGTCGATGTGCTGGGAGACGGACAATTTTCGGAACCGCGCAACCTGGGGCCGGAAATCAATACCGAGAAAAAAGAACTCTTTCCCTTCATAAACGGGGAAAAGCTATACTTCTCCTCCGATGGGCACCTAGGCCTGGGCGGCCTGGACGTTTACGAGGTGTCTTTTGACGCCGAAGCGGAATCCGGGTTCCTGGAGGTGCGAAATGTGGGCAAACCCATCAATAGCAATAAGGACGACTTTTCCTTTATTATCAACGAGGATACCCAAAAGGGTTATTTCGCCTCCAACCGCAGGGGCGGCAAGGGCGATGACGACCTGTATTCCTTCCAGCGCCTGTTCCCCGAAGAAGCCAACGAAAATGCCATTGCAGGGGTAGTGACCGACCTGATTACGGGTGAAAAAGTCCCCGATGCT
This sequence comes from Robiginitalea aestuariiviva, assembly GCF_029537735.1. GTDB lineage: Bacteria > Bacteroidota > Bacteroidia > Flavobacteriales > Flavobacteriaceae > Robiginitalea > Robiginitalea aestuariiviva. The sequence goes on from NZ_JARPUQ010000001.1 coordinate 919,943, forward strand.
ATGGTTGGCCTGCTGGATAGCACCAATGTGAAACTCAAGGAAATGGTGACCGACGATGGCGGCAGCTTTGTCTTTGAGGACCTCGAAAGCAATACCCGGTATAAGGTGGTGGTAGACGGAGACACCTACCAGCAACAGGAATGGGAGGTAGAAACCGGCAACAATGAGCCCGTAAACATGGCCGAAATGCCGTTGCGCAAGCTGGAAGAGCGCATTATAGTGGAACAAGGCGTACGCAAGCTTAAAACGGATAATATCTACTTTGACTTTGACCGCTATGCCATCCGGGATGATGCGGCCCGCTCCCTGGACAAGCTGGTCGACACCATGAACGAATACCCGACTATGGTGATTGCCATTGAATCCCACACGGATTCCCGCGGAAAACGCGCCTATAACAAGTACCTGTCCGAAAAACGAGCCCAATCCACCCGCGATTACCTGATCCGCAAGGGAATTGCCCCGGCACGGATCCAAAGTGCCAAAGGGTATGGGGAAGAACGCCTGCTCAATGGCTGTGACGGCAGTGTAGCCTGCAGCGCAGCGCAGCACCAGCTCAACCGGCGGTCCGAATTTATCGTAGTCAGCATGTAACCCGGTTCCCCAAAAGAATATGAGGGCCTGACACCTGGCGGTGTCGGGCCTTTTTTGTGCAATCTGACCGCAAAGTGTCTCACCCTTAGGGGTATACCGGGTGGTGTTCAGCCAAAATTTAAACCGTTTGTCCGATTCTTTGTGCCTTTTGCAGGAAAATTCCCAACTTCGGGTTATCCCGATTCTTATCATGTTATGGAAAACCGTATAGAAGCACCTCCGTCCCTGCTCGCTTCCCTGGGCAGTAAATTCCGGTACCTGATCAAACGCCATTTCAGAATCCTTTCCTGGCTCTGCTTTGGCATCTGGCTGCTAACGATGTACGCCTTGTTGCATGTTCTGAGTGCGGGATTTTAGACATTACGCACTAAAAAGCCCCATGTGATCACATGGGGCTTTTTTTATTACAAAATAGCTGGGTTTAAGGGGAAACGCTAACCACCGTATCGAATTTGACGGTGCGCAGGATGGCCTCCAGCTCGAACATATAATCCCGTTTATTGGTTGCCGGGGCAAAGGTAAAGCCCTCCAGGACCATTAGCCGGTCCCGTTCCGGGTCATTGATGATGTAGGTGAGAAAGGGCCCGGCCATGGGGTAATTCACAATCTCCCAGATCCCGCGAACCTCTACGGCTTTCATTCCCCCGATTTCCGCCGGCATCACATAGGGCGCAAAGGCCTTTTCCGTACCCATATAGGTTATCTTATCCGGCACATCAGGACCGGGAATGAAGGCCTCTCCAATAGAGTCCCGCATCCGGATAATGTCGCGTACCAGGGTAGAGTCGTTTTTGAAAAAACCCCCCGGCAGCTGATAGGCGATAATATTCATGCTGCCCTTCTGGATTTCCCGGTCTATCCAGACAAAATTGTCTTCCTGCTTGCCCACCTTATACAGGGACGGGAGTCGCAGCCCTATCCCGAATTTGTCTTTCAGCACCGTCTCCTTGCTCAGGGATCGCAAAAAGCGGTCCTGGGACTCCTGCAATTCCATCTGCCGGATGGCGTTTTTGATCTGTGGGGCAAAACTGGAGATATTGGCAATCAGGGCAGAGTCCGTGGCTCCCTTAATGACCCCGACCTTCTGGGGGGTAGCGTACAGGTCGTCCTGGACCTGCGCCCCGTTAATGCTGTCTTTGGAAACATAGAGCACAGCGCGGCGGTGGCGCGTGGTGCCACGAAAAACCGAAGGCGGCATGTGTTCCAGCGTAAATTCGGGCTCATCCCAGGTAAGGCCCAGTACGGGGGCGGCAAAAAACTCCCTGACCTTATCGCCCACCTGGCCTTCCCACAACCCATTATCCATCACCACTGCCACGGTGTTGATGGCCCCGATGGACTGGGGCTTATACTTCTTTTTGGGGGAATCCTGACAGCCTGCCAAAACCAGAACACCCAACAACATTCCTATGATCCTATTCATGTGGTTTGGTTTTAAGATGAACAATTACAGAGTTTAAGCCGGGTTCCCGGCTGCAGGTTGTTCCCGCTAATACCGTTCCATTCCCGCAGGTTCTCGATAGAAATCCCGGGGTAAAGGCGGGAAATGGTCCATAAGGAGTCTCCGGGGCGCACCACATGAACCTTGGGCTGGCTCCCGGATGCGGAAGCTGTCTGAGGGGCGGGCTTGGAGCTGGGTTGGACCGATGCAACCGGTCGCCTGGGGTAAATCGTCAGGCGCTGTCCGACGCGCAGGTTGTCGCTGCGCAGGCCGTTCCAACGTTTGATCTGGCTAACACCCACCCCATAGCGCTCGGCAATTTTCCCCAGATAATCCCCGCTGCGCACGCGATAGCGGATGCGGTCCTGGGCCTGCACCAGCTGGGGCAGGGGCTTTTCCCGGGATTCCAGTTCCCGGCTGGCCCAGGTGTAGATGGAATCTTCATGGGCCACAAAACGGCCCAGGGCCCGGACCGGGAGGCGCAGGGTATAGGGTTTGCCGGCAACTTTTGGGATAATATCCAGCTTATAAGCCGGGTTGAGCAGTTGGATCTCCGCCTCCGGCAAGCCGGTGTATTTGGATATTTGTGCAAAGGTGAGGGTGTTCTTTACCCATACCGTGTCGGTTTCGAAATAGGGGCGGTGGGCCTGCCGGTAGTTCAGCCCGTGTTCTTTAGCATAGGCAAAAATGTACAGGGTGGCATAGAAAGCCGGTACATAGCCCGCGGTTTCCCGGGGCAGGAAGGGACGGATATTCCAGTAGTTGGTGCGCCCGCCGGAGCGGCGGATAGCCTTGTTTACATTACCGGGGCCGGAATTGTACGCAGCCAGCGCCAGATCCCAGTCCCCGAAAATTTCATAGAGCTTGGAGAGGTATCGGCAAGCCGCCTCGGTGGCCAGGAGGGGGTCGCTGCGCTCGTCCACATAACTGCTGACCTCCAGATCGTACATTTTACCCGTCCCGAACATAAACTGCCACAGACCTGTTGCTCCAACCCGGGATTTGGCCCGGGGGTTCAGGGCGGATTCCACAATAGCCAGGTGTTTGATCTCCAGAGGTAAATCGTGTTTGTCCAGGGCCTCTTCAAACATCGGGAAATAGAATTGGCTGGCACCCAGCATCCGCTCCATCAGGTCCCGCTTGCCAGTGAGAAAGGCATTGATAACGCGTTCCAGGGACGGGTTGTACCCGATATGGAAAGGCGTCTGCTCGTCCAGCCGGGCCAGGCGTTCCTTCAGCACTTCCGTGGAAACGGCTTTTTCGTTTTCGGAGAGCGCAGTGTCCGTTTCGGCAAGGGCCTCCTGCAACTCCACAAACCAGTCGCCGGCCCGGCTGAGCTCCTGCAGCCAGAGGCTATCCAGGGCTGCGGCCTGTTCCAGATCGGCCAGGGCGTCGTTCCCGGAGCGCGCCAGGCGAACCTCCTGCAGGTCCGGAGGGCCCGAGGGTTTCAGGATGGATGCGGAATCGGAGGCCTTGGCAGGCGCGGCCGGTTCACTTTGGGCCAACGTACCTGCAAAGGAAAGCAGGGCACACAGGGCCAGGTGCTTTTTCATGGGCGTAAAGGATTGAATGGAGTGGGGTTAACGAAAATCGGATATTTTTCCCGAAGTACGAAATCTTTCCCGTTAAAGTCCCTTCCCATTGAGGGAACTGGGGTTACCCCTCCTGTATGGCTGCAATTCCCGGCAGGGTTTTCCCCTCCAGGCTTTCGAGCATGGCCCCACCCCCGGTGGAGACATAACTCACCTTTTCCTCAAAACCGAATTGTTTTACGGCCGCCACGGAATCGCCTCCGCCCACCAGGGAGAAAGCCCCGTTTTCCGTTGCCTCGGCCACGTAATCCCCGATAGTGATCGTCCCCCTGGCAAAGGCAGGCATCTCAAAGACCCCTACGGGCCCGTTCCAGAGGATGGTGCGGGACTGCAGGATCACCTGTCCGAAAGCCTTCAGGGTTTCGGGCCCGGCGTCCAGCCCCTGCCAGCCATCGGCAATGGCATTGGCGGGCATCACCTGGGTGTTAGCCGAATTGTCGAAGGCATCCGCAGCCACCACATCCGAAGGTAGGTGTACCTCTACACCCTTTGCTTTGGCTTGTTCCAGGATGGACAGTGCCAGATCAGTTTTGTCCGGTTCACAAATGGAATCGCCAACGGTGCCCCCCTGGGCCTTTACGAAGGTGTAGGTCATCCCACCCCCAATAATCAGGTGGTCGATCTTATCCAGAATATTCTCGATGATGGTGATTTTGGAAGACACCTTGGCCCCTCCCAGAATAGCCGTAACCGGCTTTTCTCCGGTTTTCATCACCTTTTGGATGGCCTCAATTTCCCGGGCCAGCAAATAGCCGAAACACTTTTTGCCCGGAAAGAACTCTGCAACTATCGTGGTGGAAGCGTGCGGGCGGTGGGCCGTGCCAAAGGCGTCGTTTACGTAGATGTCGCCCCAATGGGAAAGCTGCTCCGCAAAGGCGCGGTCCCCTGCCTCTTCCTCGTTGTGGAACCGCAGGTTTTCCAGCAGCAGGATTTCCCCGCTTTGAAGGTTCTCCACAGCCTCGGCTACCTCGGGGCCCACGCAGTCCTGAACAAATTTAACCTGAACCCCAATAATCTCAGAAACGGTTTCTGCAATATGGGAAAGGGACATTTCCGGAGTGGGTTTGCCTTTGGGTCGCCCCAGGTGGCTCATTAGCACCGCACTGCCCCCGTCTTCCAGAATCTTGATGATGGTGGGCTTTGCGGCTTCGATCCGGTTGGTATCGGTTACTTCAAAAGCGTCATTAAGGGGCACGTTAAAGTCTACCCGTACCAGTGCTTTTTTGTCGTTAAAGTCAAAATCGTCAATAGTCATGTGTCTCGGTTTAAAAGCAACCCCAAAAATAACCAATAATCCGCAGGGGTGCGCAGGGCATTGAAAAAATAAGGCTTCATAGGCAAAAGCCCTATCTTTGGGACCATGCGCTTCTCGGATATTTTAGGGTTACAACACCTGAAATCCCATCTCACTTCCAGTGCCGATGCGGGCCGCATCCCGCATGCCCAGTTGTTCGTGGGGCCCGAGGGTTGCGGCGCCCTGCCCATGGCCATTGCCTATGCGCGTTACCTGTTGTGTTCCTCCACGACAGATGCGGTGGCATGCCATACCAAGTTTGACCACCTGAGCCACCCGGACCTGCATTTTGCCTTTCCGGTTTCCTCCTCAGATACCGTAAAAAGCCACCCGGTAAGCGACCATTACCTCTCGCAATGGCGGAGTTTTTTGCAAGAACAACCCTATGGCAACCTCTTTGACTGGTACCGCACCATCGGCATTGAACGCAAACAAGGACAGATTGGGGTGGACGAAGCCCAGGACATTTCACGCAAACTGAGCCTGAAATCCTATGAGGGCGGATATAAGATTATGCTGGTTTGGATGGCGGAACGCATGAACGCCCCGGCCGCCAACAAGCTGCTCAAACTGATCGAAGAACCCCCTGCCAAAACCGTCCTCATCCTGATTGCGGAAGATGAAGAACAAATCCTTCAGACCATCCGTAGCCGTTGCCAGGTATTGCACTTTCCCCACTTACCCGAAAGCGTCATTGCCGATGGCCTGGTGGCAAGGGGGGCCAACCGCAGCGAAGCCATGCAGATTGCCCAGGAGGCCAACGGCAACTACAACAAGGCGCTGGACCTCATGGTTAAGGATTCCGAAGACCTGGTTTTTGAACGCTGGTTCATACAATGGACCCGCACTGCCTTTAAGGCGAAGGGAAACAAAGGGGCCGTTCATGAGCTTATATTGTGGAGCCAGGAGGTTGCCAAAACCGGGCGGGAGACGCAGAAGAAATACCTGCAGTACTGCCTCTCGGTAATGCGACAAGCCCTCTTGCTCAATTACAAGGCAGACCCCCTGGTGTTTATGAAAATGCACCAGGACGGATTTGACCTCAAACGCTTTGCCCCTTTTGTACATGAGCGCAATATCCAGCCCATTGTGCGGGAACTGGAGTCTGCCATCTACCATGTGGAACGCAATGGCAACGCCCGGATCATCTTCACCGATTTGTCTATAAAGCTCACTCGCCTATTACACGTAAAACCCTCTTAACTATTTGATATTGTGGATGTTATAATTTCTTACGCCCCAGAATTGATCCTTTTGGCCTTCCTGGCCATCACGTTTTTGCAAAGTGGCCTGGACAAGGTACTGGACTGGAAAGGCAATGCCTCCTGGCTTAAGGATCACTTTTCAAAATCACCCCTGGCGGGGAGTGTTCCCCTGTTATTGGGGATCATTACCATGGTGGAGTTGGCGGCAGGCGCCCTAAGCCTTGCCGGCGGAGTGGTACTGATGGGAAGCGGGGACAAATCCCTTGGAATATACGCCTGCCTTACGGCCGCTTTGGCCTTGTTGATGCTTTTCTTCGGGCAGCGCATGGCCAGGGATTACGAAGGGGCGCGTACTTTGGTGGTTTACCTGATCCCCACTGTATTCTTGCTGGTTTTGCTTCAGGCATAAAAAAACCCGGCCGGGGCCGGGTATATTTTCAGGGTCTAAAACCGGGCTATTTCTGGTACTCGTCGTTCAGGATTTTGAGAATGGCCTCGGTAACATCCAGGCTTTCCTGCCCGTAGAGTACACTACTCCCCTCGCCTGCGGCAAAGACATAGGTGTATCCGTTATCCGTCCCGTATTTGGCTATGGTTTCCTTAACCTGGGTAAGCAGGCTATCGGATTTCATCTGCCCCATACGCTGCATCTGCTGTTCTTCCTGTTGCAATTGCTGACCTACCAGCTGCGCCCGTTGTTGCAGAGATGTCATTTCTTCCTGGGCTCTTTGTTGCGAAGAGTTCCTGGAGCGGTTTTGCACATCCTGGGCTTCCAGCTGAAATGCCTGCGAAATACTGTCGCGTTTGCGATTAAAGGTTTCCGCTTTCAATTGGTAGCTGGATTCCAAATCTTGTTTCCGCTTGTATCCATCCATGAGTTTGGCATAATCCACATGGGCAAACTTGGCTTGCTGGCAACTAACTGCCAGAGCGGCCACTACCAAAATGCTTAAAATTCCTTTCATTGTCTGAGAATTAGGGTTGCGGCAAAAATAGGAAAGCCCCTTGGATCCCCTGTGCTTTGCATGCGTGTTTTTCGCATCATCATTCAAATCTATGGTTATGCGTCACAACATTGCGTAGGGCTATTTGTTTGAGTGCGTTTTAAAGCCCTGTAATTCGCGATTGGATTTTTAAGGTCACAGCCTCCGGCTTAGGGCTGTACGCTGGCTCAAACGGCTTTGGATTGGCTTTGGTGGTCCTGACGGCTCAGTACCGACGGAAATAATACGTTAAGGCCGAATATTGACCCGTAAAGAGGGCGCAACCATTGGAATACATTCCTTTGAAAAACCCCCGGATCATTGGGAATCGTTTTTGGCGATAGCGCTCGGATAACCAGGCCACATAAAAGGCATCCATCCACATGGGCCGAATTTGTGTACAGGTAAACCCATAAGGCTGCAGGGTATTTTGGATCCCCTGGCGCGAAAAATGCCACAAGTGGCGAGGCACATCATAGCCGGCCCAATGGCCTGCATAATGCCGAGCATCCCAGGATTGATAATTGGGCAGTGCCAGTACGAGTAACCCGCCGGGTTCCAGGTGTGCCTGCAACCAGTTTAGCTGTACCTCCAAATCCGGGATGTGTTCCAGCACATGCCAGAGGGTAATGACATCGAACTTCTGTGCCGCAATAGTATGCAAGTCTGGATGCAATTCCACCCCTTTTTGAAGCGCCTGTTTCCGCGCTTCGGCATTGGGTTCCATTCCTTGGGCCTCGAAACCTTTTTCCCGGGCTTTGCGTACAAAGGCCCCGGTTCCGGCACCCAGGTCCAACAGGCGTCCTTGGGTCGGAATGACACGGGCAATGCCTCCTAATTTGCGGGATAGGTTAAGGGCGCGGGCGCGGGCATAAAACCAGCCCAAAAGACCGCTTCCTCCATCCGTATGGGAAAGGTAGTCCGGGCTGTCGTAATATCGGCTCAGGTCTTCCGGGCAGGGTCGGGTACACAAGACCCCTTCCGTGCCTGCAGGCACCACATGGAACCCTTCCCCGCTCACCATAAAGTCTCGGGTTTCCATACCGCCTTCCTTTTGCTTCATGCTAATATGTTGACCCATTTGCCCTAAAAATAGTATAAAATACAAAAGTGTTCCACGTGGAACCTACCTGCCCAGGAACACCAGGAGTACGCTCAAATCGCTTGGCGAAACCCCACTAATGCGGGAAGCCTGGGAGAGGGTTGCAGGGCGGATATCGGTTAGTTTCTCCCGGGCTTCAAAGGAAAGCGACTTTACCTGATGGTAATCAAACCCTTCGGGGATACGCACATTCTCCAGGCGTTGCAGTTTATCCGCATTGGCCTTCTCCTTTTCGATATAGCCTGCATATTTAACGGCAATTTCTGCCTGCTCTAAAACCTCCTTGCCCAGGCCTTCCGCTTCTACATAATCGGACACTGCTTTCAATTGCAGCATGTGTTCCATCTGCACCTGAGGACGAGAAAACACCCGGTGCAGTTTATCCGCCTGTGTTACCAGGCTGGACCCTACCTGCTCCAGGATGGGATTTACTTCCTCCGGTTGATAACTGGTACTATTGATAAAGGCAACCAACGCTTCGCTGGCCTCCTTCTTTCTACACATTTGCCTGAACCTTGCCTCACTGGCCAGCCCCATCCGGTAACTTTTTTCGGTAAGCCGTAAATCCGCATTATCCTGCCGGAGCAACGTCCGATATTCCGCGCGGGATGTAAACATCCGGTAAGGTTCTTCCGTCCCTTTGGTAATCAGGTCGTCAATAAGAACCCCGATATAAGCCTCGTCCCGCCTCAGTATGAAGGGATCTTTTTCATTTAATTTCAGATGGGCATTAATGCCAGCCAACAGACCTTGGGAGGCAGCTTCTTCATACCCCGTGGTGCCGTTGATCTGCCCGGCAAAATACAGATGGGAAACCAATTTCGTTTCCAGGGTATGCTTGAGTTGCGTAGGCGGAAAATAATCGTATTCGATGGCATAGCCCGGTCGAAAGAATTTTACTTTTTCAAATCCAGCCACGGCCCTCAGGGCAGAAAATTGAATATCCTCTGGCAGGGAGGTAGAAAAACCATTTACATAAACCTCTACCGTATTCCAGCCTTCCGGCTCCACAAAAATCTGGTGCCGATCCTTGCCTGCAAACCGATGTATTTTATCTTCTATAGACGGACAATACCGTGGTCCTATACTTTGGATGTTCCCATTAAACATGGGTGAACGATCAAACCCTTCCTTAAGCAGGTCGTGAACGAGGCTACTTGTATAGGTCATAAAACAGTCCCGCTGCTTTAGGAGCTTCCCGGTATCCAAATAGGAAAACCGATCAGGATTATCATCCCCGGGTTGAGGAATCATTTTGGAATAATCCAGACTTCTCCCATCTACGCGTGGGGGTGTACCGGTTTTCATCCGGCCCGAGTCAAAGCCAAGGGCGGTTAACTGTTCGGTTATTCCTGTGCTCGCCCGTTCCCCCGCGCGACCCCCACCAAAATTTTTGATACCGATATGTATCAGTCCATTTAAAAAAGTACCATTGGTCAGGATTACCGCCTTTGCCCGCACATCTATACCCAATGCGGTACGTACGCCTACAACGCGATCTCCTTCTACTAAAAGCGCACTTACCATTTCCTGGTAAAAATCAAGATTTGGCGTTTGCTCCAGCATGGTGCGCCATTCCTCAGCAAAACGCATCCGATCATTCTGGGTGCGCGGGCTCCACATGGCAGGACCTTTGGATTTATTGAGCATTTTAAATTGAATGGCGGATCGGTCACTGACAATGCCACTATATCCACCTAAAGCATCAACCTCGCGAACAATCTGTCCCTTGGCGATGCCCCCCATGGCCGGATTACAGCTCATTTGCCCAATCGTCTGAAGATTCATGGTAATGAGTAGGGTATGCGAGCCCATATTGGCCGCAGCAGCGGCAGCCTCACACCCTGCATGCCCGCCTCCGACTACAATTATGTCATAATCCTTTCCGAACATATTAATGTTTCACGTGGAACAATTTCATGGCTGCATCTTCCGCCTTTCTCATTTTATTCCGTTCGGCATCTGTGCTATCCTGCATTCCCAGAAGATGAAGTATGCCATGTATCATAACCCTGCGCAATTCGTCCTTGAAGTCTACACGGTAATCCCGGGCATTGTCTTTGACGCGATCGACAGAAATAAAAATATCACCGGTAACATCATCCCCAGCTGAATAATCAAATGTGATGATATCGGTATAATAATCATGCTTTAAATATTCTTGATTCATTGCCAGAAGTTCCTCGTCATCCAGAAAAACATATTGGATTTGGCCTGGCTCCCGTTCATATTCCCGAATGATCGTTATAATCCATTCGGTATATTTATCGGTATCAGTTAAAGCGAAGTCAGTTTTGCTATGGTAGTCAATCATTACCTTTAAAATACTGCCGAACCTTATCCTTGTAACGGCCGCGCAAAGGTAATACTTGTTTATTCAAAATTTCCACCTCTATTTCCTTCTCTTGCAGCAGGATTGGTCTCGAAAAGACCGGGTTGGTAAATGACCTGATATTGGTTTGGCTTTCTCGTTCTTCCCTTTCGCCTTGTGAGAGCTCCGCATCCTCCAGGCGCAGTAATTGTTGCTGAATACGATTTAATCGCTCCCCCGTACGCTGGGTTATCCCATTACGCAGTAAATCCGATTCAAACCGTTCCATTTCCTGCAGAATACCCTTAGCCAAGTCCTGATCACTTTTACGAATCATGTCCTCTAACTGGCGTTCCAGGGCCGCCCGTATCCGTTGCTGCTCCTTATAAATTTCAAATACTTCAGCCAATTGGGTCTCATTTAATCCCTGACCCCGTTCTCCCTCCTGAGGATTGCCATTCCCCTGGTCGCCTTGACCCTGATTATCTGATTGCTTATCCCTTTGTTCACCCCTATTCTGTCCCTCTCCCTGACTGCCTTGAGCCCCGTCTCCCTGAGCGGAACCCGAGGGCGACCCTTTAGGTGTTCCCCCTAGGCCTTCCTGCAATTCTTGTTGACTTTTAATGATATCCGGCAATTGCATGCCTTCTCCCTGCCCCTGACCTGCGCCCATTTGCAGCGACTGCTGCATATTCTCCAGGATTTCGGCCAAAAGCGCCGCTAAATCATTAGAGGCCGTAATAACGTACTGGGAATAAGATGTGGCCCGATACCATTGGTTTTCGGCAAGACTTTCTATTCCCTTGTCCAGATTATAGTAAACATCGGTAACCTTTTGATTGACCTCTTCTCCCAGTTCGGGTCGTCGTAAGGACAGGGTAAACAGACTGTCATCCACATGTTCAAACAACTCCTTTAATTCCTGTTGGGCCCGAATGTCGCCGGAGATGCTCATGGTGGCATTTTCCTTATCCCGAACCTGATCGAACAGTAGTTCTTCTTTGAAAGAGAAAACCAATAAATTATCCAATATCTGTCTTAACACTTCCGCATCCTCAGCACTATCGGATGAACTGCCGGACATACTCATGCCTGAAAGGGCATCTGAAAGCTCCTGCATCATACGGGCAGCATTCTTTTGTGCCCTTTTTGCATCCGAAGGCGCGTTATTCCCGGAGGCATCATTCGCCTCCTCAGGCATTTGTTGCTTAATGGCGTCAAGGGCCTGTTCCTGATTATCCGAAACCGATTTCTCCTTGCCTTTATCGCGTTTCCAGTCTAAGGGCTTTTGCAGTTGTTGATTGTCACGTTCCAACTCCCCAAGCTCCTTCCCAATATTTTGAAAATCCTCTATTAAATCCTCCTGTACGTCCGCCTCCCGCTCCGGGTTCGCATAATTAATCTGACCCAACGTATCCTGCTCCCTGGCTAATTGGCCAAGCTTCTGGGCCAAGACCCGGCTGCGCTGTTCGACAAAATAACGCTTGGTTAATTCCAGTATTTGTTCCAGGCTTCTTTGATTATTGTTTTGTTGCCTGGATATTTCCTCTAACCGCTCCTGTAGTTCTTCCTTTTCCAGTTGATCTAACACCTCCTGTAGTTCCTCCATCAGGCGGGCATTTTTTTGAGCTTCCAGCTCTTGTCGCTCCAGTCGCTCCTGCAATAATTCCTTAAACGGGGTTTTTTCCTCTGTTTCACTGAGGCTTTTGGATAATTCCCGATTGTACTTCTGCATTAACTCCTCCTGCTGGAACTGACGTTCCATTATATCCCTTAACTCCCTTTGTTCATTATACGAGAGTGTTTTTTGTTCCAGGTTATCCTCTTGCATTTGCTCCATGGCTTCACGTAATTCCTGACCCGTCTCAATCTGGTTTTCCATTTTTCGAAACAAGCCCTGTTGCGCCTCAATCCGTTCCTGCCTTAGAATGAGCTCTCCTTTATTCTCCAACACAAAGGTTTGGCTACGGGTTTCCTTACCGCCCCTTAACCCATCGTTATCGGATACCACAAACTCCAGGGCATATGACCTGTCTGGCAATACATTCAGGCCTGAAGGATACGTATAATAAAACCGTTCACGTCGGGATTTACCGCCTGGAATGTTCAGCCTGATAACTGAATCAGGCATTTCCGTAGGCCAGACCTCAAGTCTTATCCCGTCCAGCCCATAGTCGTCTGCAGCTTCCCCTTCAAAATACAAAAGCCCGGGTTGCAGGGAGTCCATATGCATCCGGACATCCAACTCCGGATACTGATCCGTAACCACCGAAATGGCATAGGCTATTTTATCGAAGTCCCTAACGCCTGTATTGGAGGTGCTCAGGGTATAATTCTCTGATGTCCTGAAGACCTTTTCCAGGGTAAAAACCTGACCTTCCCTTTTAAAATTCAAGGTATCCCCGCTATCCTTATAAGTTACCGTATCAGTATGAACAGCACCTATCTGCCAGGATACTTGTGTTCCTTCAGGCACCGTGGCGTTTCCGCTTCCCCTTAAACTCTCAGCAGGCCGATTTAAATATGTGGGATACTCCAAACGCATTTCCATGCGCTCAATCATGGGAACATCAAGCACCTGTAATTGATACCCGCCGGACTGCACAGACCCGGAACGGAAATAAAATTCTGTAGTTTGAAGTGGTGGCCGTAAGGTATACGTGAACTCCCCCTGAGATGCTTCCATGAGCAAAGGAGAACCGCCGATGACCACTTCAGGATTATCGGGCCGGATATCCCCAACCGTCCTTACCCGCAACACCACCGTTTCATTCTCAAGTACAACCAGTTTTGTGTTCACCAACTGAAACCTAAATGGTGCCGGAGGGGTATATGCCATTTCATAATGCCTTATTCGTTGGTATGACTCCCACCAATCCAGGGCCTTTCCACTTATTGCGAGGATCATTACTATAACTGCAGGAATGGCAAGGTACCTGGCGTACCTCCATACAGTCCTCCACGGTAAAGCTTGGGTAAAATTAACCCCTTTCAACGCCTCAGATCGCTGTTCTATACTAGCCAGTAACAACTCCGATCGCTCCTGTTCCTGCCCCAATTCTATCAGGTTAAGCAAGCGGTCCCCTATTTTGGGAAAATGCCGACCGATAATCCTGGCGCCTTCCTCTGCGCTCAGGCCCTTCCGTATGCGAAACAAATACAAAGCCGGGCGCAACAGATAGTGAAGGACCAAACCTAACAGTATCAGGGCTAAAAACCAGAACATCACCAGACGGGCCCTTTGCCCCATCCAAAGCCAATACTCCAGGCCCGCCATCAGGATGACCAACAAGCCCCCCACAACGAGGGTAAGGATCAGGCCAATTACCAATTGCCGTTGATAATACCTGACATAAAACCCTTTCAGTTTGCCTAAAATTTCGTTGTATCGGGACAAATCCTTGTATCTTTTAAACCAAGATAGCCACTACGCCCGTAAAAGCGATTAAAAAGGATGTTAAAAGCCCCATGAAGGACCTGAAATACCTAGCCGCTTACAGTATCCCTTTATGTGCCGTCATTGGCCTGGTTTTTAAAGGCTTATGGGCCTACGCTACCCCCTTATACGCCTTTATTCTGATCCCCTTGCTCGAACTGGCATTTCCACGGGACCACCGGAATCGTACGCCAGAAGATGCCCAGAAAGCTCAGGTAAATCCCATATTTGACCTGATGCTGTATGTTAATGTGCCCTTGGTTTATGCTATACTTATTGCCGGGATTGCCCTCTTGTGTACAGAACCATTACCCGCCTGGGAGCAGACTGGTATACTACTGAGCCTGGGCATTGTTCTTGGCGTTAACGGCATTAATGTGGGCCACGAACTAGGCCATCGCAAATCCCGATGGGAGCGCATACTGGGTAAGATCCTGTTGATACCCAACCTGTACACGCATTTTTTTGTTGAACATAACTTTGGGCATCATTTACACGCGGCTACTCCGGAAGATCCGGCCACGGCGCGTTATAACCAACCTCTTTACTCCTTTTGGTTCTCCTCCATTACCCGGCAGTATCGCAACGCCTGGCACATACAGCGCCAGCGTTTAATCCGGGAAAATTGTGGGTTCTGGACCTTGCGCAATGACATGTTGTGGGGGCATTTGGCCCAATTGGCCTACCTTATTGTGATTTATGCCTGGCAAGGGCCCTGGGGGATGATATACGCCATGATAGCCGCCCTAGGTGGCGTTTTGCTCCTGGAAACCGTGAACTACGTGGAACATTACGGCCTCTTGCGTAAAAGACTGCCTTCCGGCAGGTACGAACGCGTACGGGAAATCCATTCCTGGAACAGTGACCATGTAGTAGGCCGAATTGTCCTGTATGAACTCACACGCCACTCCGACCACCATTTCAAATCGACTATTAAATATCCCTTGCTGCGCTCCCATGAAACCGCTCCCCAAATGCCTTTCGGCTATCCCACCTCTATGGTCATTGCCGCCATCCCGCCCTTGTGGTTTTACATTATGAACCCACGCATTCCTGCCGCCATGAAGCCCGCCCTATAGGCTTGCCACTTCCCCCATCCTCCCTATCTTTGTGGCTGAAATACTGTCTATGGAATCTAACGTTCGCGTCCGCTTTGCCCCCAGTCCTACCGGGCCCCTGCATATTGGAGGGGTACGCACCGCCCTGTTCAATTACCTCTTTGCCAAACAACATGGCGGGACCTTCATTCTCCGGGTTGAAGACACGGACCAGAACCGTTTTGTGGAGGGTGCCGAAGCCTATATCATTGAGGCGCTGGATTGGCTGGGCATCCCATATGACGAAGGCCCAGAAAGGCCTGGCACCAAGGGACCCTACAGGCAGAGCGAACGCAGGGATATCTACCGTGCATACGCCGAAAAGCTCCTTGCCACCGGGTGGGCCTATTATGCCTTTGACACCCCGGAAAGCCTGGAACACCACCGGAAAGAACACGAATCCAAAGGCAAAACCTTTATTTACAACTGGCATAACCGGGAAAAACTGGACAACGCGCTTACCCTGAGCTCTGAAGCCCTGCAGTCCCGCCTGGCCCAGGGCGACCCATACGTGATCCGGTTTAAATGGCCGGTAGACCAGGTCCTGGTCCTGGAGGACCTTATTCGCGGCAGCATCCGCATCGATACCAACCTGCTGGACGACAAGGTCCTGTTCAAAAGCGATGGCATGCCCACCTACCACCTGGCGAATATTGTGGACGACCACCTTATGGCAATCAGCCATGTGATCCGGGGCGAAGAGTGGTTGCCATCCCTGGCCCTGCACGTACAGCTCTACAAGGCTTTCGGGTGGGAACCGCCCCAATTTGCCCATTTGCCCCTGATCCTGAAACCCACTGGCAAAGGAAAACTGAGCAAACGCGATGGGGAAAAACTTGGGTTTCCGGTCTTTCCCTTATCCTGGAAGGAGAGCCAGGGCTATCGGGAGGCGGGATTTCTCCCGGAAGCCGTCCTGAATTTCCTGGCCATGCTGGGTTGGAATCCCGGTACCGAGCAGGAGCTTTTCAGCAAGGAAGAGCTTATTGCCCAATTTAGCCTGGAGCGGGTGCAAAAGTCCGGGGCTCGCTTTGACCCGGAAAAGAACAAATGGTTCAACCACCATTACCTGCAGGCGCGCCCCCTGGAAAGCCTGTTGCCGGAATTCCGCCAGGAGCTTAGCAGACTGTTGCCCGATGCAGGACCATTTGAGGACGCCTACCTGCACCGGGTCCTGGGCCTGATCCGGGAACGCGCCTCCTTCCTTTGGGAAGCCTGCGAAGCGGGTCGCTATTTCTTTGAAGCGCCTGCAACCTATGACGAAAAGGCCGTGAAAAAACAATGGAAGCCAGAAACCCCTGACCGATTGCAGGCCGTGGCTGAAGTCCTTTCGGTCCTGGATGAATTTTCAGGTGAACGGGCAGAGGCGGCCGTTAAGGAGTGGATTGCGGCCTCCGGACTTGGGTTCGGGCAGGTGATGCCCCCCCTGCGGTTGGTACTGGTAGGAGCGATGCAGGGCCCTCACATTTTCGATATTATGGAACTGCTTGGTAAAGGGGAAACCCTTTCCAGGATTGAACGGGCCATTGCCGTGTTGGGAACGACACAAGGGTAAAACCCCTGTAACATTTCACTGGACATACCGACATATTAAGGAAGCTTTCGTATCTTCCTTAATAACCCCTTAAACACTACACCGATGGGAAATATTATTGCCTGGTTACCCGTAATCTTACTGGTCCTTTTCGTTTTTTTCAGCTGCTTTTTTGTGGTGAAACAACAGACGGCCGCCGTTATTGAACGCTTTGGTCGCTTTCAGAGCATCCGGAATTCCGGGCTACAGATGAAAATCCCGCTGGTGGACCGCATCTCGGGAAAACTCAGCCTGAAAATCCAGCAGCTGGATGTCATTGTGGAAACCAAGACCCTGGACGACGTATTCGTGAAGCTAAAGGTTTCGGTTCAATATGTCGTGATCAAGGACAAGGTCTACGATGCCTTTTACAAGCTGGAATACCCGCACGAGCAGATTACTTCCTATGTTTTTGACGTGGTCCGGGCCGAAGTGCCCAAGATGAAACTGGACGATGTCTTTGTAAAGAAGGACGACATTGCCATTGCGGTAAAATCCGAATTGCAGGATGCCATGCTGGAATACGGCTATGATATTATCAAAACCCTGGTAACGGATATTGATCCCGATGCGCAGGTGAAAGCTGCCATGAACCGCATCAATGCCTCGGAGCGCGAAAAGATTGCCGCCCAATTTGAAGGGGACGCCGCCCGTATCCTGATTGTGGAAAAGGCCAAGGCCGAAGCCGAGAGCAAGCGGCTGCAGGGGCAGGGGATTGCCGACCAGCGCCGGGAGATTGCCCGGGGCCTGGAGGAATCCGTGGAGGTCCTGAACAAGGTAGGCATCAATTCCCAGGAAGCCTCCGCGCTTATCGTGGTCACCCAGCACTACGACACCTTGCAGGCCATAGGGGAGGAGACCAACACCAACCTGATCCTGCTACCGAATTCGCCTCAGGCGGGAAGCGATATGCTGAACAACATGGTGGCATCCTTTACGGCCAGCAACCAAATTGGTGAAGCCATGAAACAACAGAATAAGAAAAAAGAATCCTGACCCCTTGCGCAAGACCCTAAAAAAAGCCCCGGGACTTCCCGGGGCTTTCTTTTTTTTATGCGATCCGGCCAAAGCAGCCGATTTTAGACCAAAAACTTCGATAAAGGCGTTCTGCGGCATTATAATGGCCTCTACGCCCAAGCACAAGCAAGGGCGATTAAAAAGCTTGGAAAACGCCTGAAAACATGTGGGTTTTCATGGAATATATCAATTGGTATTCAAAATACAATTGATTTTATCTATTCTGCCTTTTGCTCGATTTTAGCCCAGGTATCCCGCAGGGTAACGGTACGGTTGAACACCAACTGCCCCGGGGTGGAATCCCGGTCTACACAGAAGTATCCCATCCGCTGGAATTGGAAACGTTCTCCTGGGTTAGCATCCTTCAGTCCGGGTTCCACCCAGGCCTGGATGACTTGCAGGGAGTCCGGGTTGATAAAATCGAGGAAGTCCTTGTCTTTATGCTGGTCCGGGGTGGCGTCGGAAAACAAGCGGTCGTACAACCGCACCTGAGCCGGGATGGCGTGGTCGGCAGCAACCCAGTGCAGGGTACCCTTCACCTTGCGCAGGCTTTCCTCGGTCCCACTGCCGCTGCGGCTCCTGGGGTCATAGGTGCACTGGATCTCGGTAATGGTTCCATCGGCATCCTTTGTCACAGTTTCCGCCTTTATGATATAGGCGTTCTTCAGGCGCACTTCCCCCCCTAATTTCAGACGGAAGAATTTTCGGTTCGCCTCTTCGCGGAAATCTTCCCGTTCAATATAAAGCACTTTGGCAAAAGGGAGCTCCCGGGAGCCGCTCTGCGGGTCTTCCGGGTTATTCTCGGCCTCCAGCCATTCGGTCTCCCCCTCCGGGTAATTGGTGATGACCAGGCGCACGGGGTCCAGGACACCCATCACCCGGGGCGCAATTTTGTTCAGGTCTTCCCGCATGTGGAATTCCAGCAGGGAAACATCCACCACATTCTCGCGCTTGGCAATCCCGATGGTCTCTGCAAAATTACGGATGGCGGCCGGAGTACATCCACGCCGACGCAGTCCGGAAATAGTGGGCATGCGGGGGTCGTCCCAGCCTTCTACATGCCCTTCTTGCACCAGCTGCAGGAGCTTCCGCTTACTTACAACCGTATGGCTCAGGTTGCGGCGGGCAAATTCGCGCTGTTTGGGCCGCAGTCGGTTTTCAGCTACCACCTGATCCAGGAACCAGTCGTACAATTCCCGGTGCGGTTGGAACTCCAGGGTACACAGGGAATGTGAAATCTGTTCGATATAATCGCTCTCCCCGTGGGTCCAATCGTACATCGGATAAATACACCAATCGGTATTTGTGCGGTGATGCGCCTTGTGAAGGATGCGGTACATGACCGGGTCCCGCATGAGCATATTCGGGGAAGCCATGTCTATCCTGGCCCTCAAAACATGGGCTCCTTCAGGAAACTCGCCGTTTTTCATGCGTTCGAACAGGTCCAGATTTTCTGATACCGATCGGTTTCTGTGCGGGCTGTCGGTACCGGGTTCCGTGGGCGTACCTTTCTGGGAGGCAATCACCTCGGAGGTCTGGCTGTCTACATACGCCTTGCCATTGCGGATCAGGGCTACGGCCCAGTCATACAATTGTTGGAAATAATCGGAGGCATAGCGCTCCTCGGCCCACTCGAAACCCAGCCATTCCACGTCTCGCTTGATGGCATCGACATACTCCTGTTCTTCCTTGGTGGGGTTGGTGTCATCGAAACGCAGGTTTACCGGCGCCTGATACCGTAATCCAAGTCCGAAATTTAGGCAAATGGAACTGGCGTGGCCAATATGCAGGTACCCGTTGGGCTCCGGTGGGAAACGGAAACGAAGTTGCTCCCGGGAATACCCGGATTTGAGATCATCTTCTATGATGTGCTCAATGAAATTCAGGGATCTGGAACCCTCTTTCATACGTCAAAATTAAGGCGGTAAAGGTAGGAAAAATGCTGCTCATCCCCGCAAACACGTACCTCATCCATACAAAAGGACCCGTTTCACAACAGTTTTAATCCGACCGACAACAATAAATTCAGTATGGGCGGCCCTTGAGCCATATTTGTTATGTATTGATAGGTTCGGACCCTTCCGGTCGAGCGGCATAAAATTCCCGATTAAAGGGATGTGTACCGGAAGCCGACCTTTCAAAGTAGGGCAAACCAAAAGTTGTTAACGCTTAAATGAACCCCGTCATGGACAAAAAATTACGCCTCGTCACAGCCCTACTGTGCGGATGCCTGTGGATCCAATCCGGATCTGCGCAGGTGCTTAATGCCCCGGTGGCCGCTCCCAACCAGACCCCCCCGGCCGGATCTACCCCATGGTCTGCCGCCTGTGCTTCTGCCAGCTTCAATGACTATTGGGTAAACTTTACCTGGAGCCCACCCCTGGTAAATGCCGATAACGAATTCATTCTGGAACTCTCCGATGCCGACGGGAACTTTAGCAGCCCCGTAGAATTGGCGCGGGATGGCTCCAAGAATACCACCTTTGATTTCTATTTCCAGTTCGCCCTGCCCACGGATACCCGCGGGGAGGGATACCGCCTGCGCGTCCGCAGTACCAGTCCGGCACAAACGAGCCCCACCTCACCGGCCTATCCCATGTACTACCTGGACGTGAACAGCGGCATTACCATTCGCCCCCAGGGGCAGGCCGATTTTGGCAACGGGACCGCCCAGGTCTGTGATGGCAACTCCATTACCCTGGAAGTCTATAACCTGGCAAATGCCGATACGTATCAGTATAACTGGTACCGCAGCGGCACCTTGTTGGCAGACAAGGGCCCGTCCATTTCCGTCACCCAAGGCGGGATGTACAATGCCGAAATCGATTATGGCGCCTGCTCCGGTTCGGGCAATACGCTTTCCAACCTGATTGATGTGACCTCGGGCACCAGCCTGGGGATTGCCATCAACCCGCCAGCCAAAACCGAGCTGTGTGCGGGGGAAACCCTTTTGCTGGAGGCGAATATCTCCGGCCAGGGGCTCACCTACACCTGGCTGAAGGACGGCAGCCCCATTACCGCGCCCACCGTAGACAATTCTACTTATACCGTGGATGCCGGCGTGGCAGGCTTTGAAGGGGATTATCAGGTAGAGGTCTTTGGCCCAGGTGCCTGTGTAGAGCAATCCGCCGCCGTAAGCATCGGGAATGCCGGAAACTTTACCGTTTCCCGCGACAACCCGGCCTCCGTTGTGGTACTGCCCGGGCAAAACACCACCCTGCAAGTAACTTCCAGCGCCTCAGGCGTAACCTACCAATGGTATAAGGACGGCAGCCCGGTTACAGGCGCTACCGCCAATACCCTGGTTGTAACCGATACCCAAACCGGCAGCTATTTTGCGCGGGTTTCCCTGACGGGGGGGGCCTGTGCGTCTACTTCCGTAGATTCTGAAGCCGTAACGGTTGTTGCCCCGGCGTCCCTGGAAATGGACATCGCCTACAGCGGCTCCTATGCGGACTGTGCCAACACCAGTGTAGTGCTTGAAGTTACCGAAATCCGTGCCCTGGATGGTGGTGGCAACGCCACTGTGGTTACCGCAGACATCCTGGCGGGCATGAGCTTCCAATGGAGCCACGACGGGACCCCGGTAAGCGGGGCAACCGCGTCCTCCATCAGCCTGGCGGATATTGCCGAAAACGGCTCCTACACCCTGGAGGGCAGCATCTCTTCCTACAATACCACCTCAAACAGCCTTTCCGTGAACCTGAGGGTAGATGAAAATCTGGCCATCAGCAGCAGCCAAAACACCGTCTGCGGCCCGGCCGAACCGGTTTCCATCACCACCACCACAGATTTGACCGGGGTAACGTTTGACTGGTTCCGGGACGGGGTTAACCTGAACCTGGGCACGGCCAGTATAGACGTGGGCACCCCCGGTACCTACCAACTGGTGATTCAGCGCAACGGCTGCCCGGTCCCTTCTAACGAAGTGACCCTGACCGGCCTGGATGAAAACCTGATTACCCTGGACCCGGGCACCGATGTACGGATCCCCGAGGGCACCACCCGCACGGTAAATGCCTCCGGCGGAGACACCTATCGCTGGCTGGACAGCAACAATATTGAATTGAGTACGGCCTCCTCATACGCCTTTAGCGAGGCAGGACAATACCTCCTGATCGCTACGATTGGCGGTTGTGAAGTGGCCCGTCCCATCACCATTTCCTATCTGGACACCTTCCGGGTACCCAATGTGATTTCGGTGAACGGAGACGGGATTAACGACCAGTGGATCCTCCCGAACACCTATTCCGGGAAGTCCGATGTAATCGTGACCATTTACAACGATAAAGGAGAGGAAGTATTTAACGAGTCGAATTATCAGAACAACTGGCCGGCCTCTGCCACCAGCTTCGCTTCTCAGAACATGGTGTTCTATTATAAAATCAGAAGTGCCGGTAAAGTTCTCAAACAAGGAACCATTACCGTTATACGCTAACCCAACCGATGAAACGCAAATTCCTGTTCTTGATGGTATGGATTGCCCTGCTTCCGCAACTGAGCGCCCAGGAGGACAACCCTTTTATCGCCTACGACGTGCCGTCACAGAACTTGTTGAAATTCAACAGGTTTTTGATCAACCCCACTTTTTCCACGGTGCGGGAAGACAAATCCTATGTGAATTTGCTTCATCGAAACCAAGCGGTATCTTTTGACGATAACAACCAGATGTACTTCCTGAGCTACAGTGGCCGGATCGGCGACCGTTCCGGCCTTGGGCTCAGCCTGTATACCCAACGGGAAGGTACCCTGAGCAACTACGGGGTACTGGCGAATTACGCCTATGGGGTAAAACTGAGCGACAAGAGCAACTTTACCTTTGGCGCCAATCTTTCCTATTACAATAGCGGGTTTGATGAGAGCCGGGCCAACCCGGTGGAAACAGACCCTTTCCTGAGTGGATTCCAGGACAGTTCCTTTCTGACCTTTCAACCCGGATTTAACCTCTCTTACGGGGCTTTCGATTTTGGTATGTACGCAGAAAACCTGATCGATTACAACCTGAAAACCAACGAAGCCATTACGAGCTTTAAAGACAAAACCTTCTCCGGGCACCTCCAATATACCCATCAGTTTCAAAACGATTCCGGGGTGTTTGAAGGTGGTCGCCTGATGCCGCTGGCACGAGCCAGAAAGGTAGGGGAAGACGACTTTGTGCTGGGCGGAAACCTTATCCTGGACCTGCCCAAGGTGGGTTGGTTACAAGGGGGTTACGATAGTTTTTACGGCGCCTCTGCCGGTATCGGGTTCAACCTGAACCGCAGGCTTTCCATTGGCTACACCATGGAAAAAGGCCTCTCCGACAACTTTGACAACTTTGGGGTAACCCACGAGATATCCTTTGCCTATTCCTTCACCCCGAACCTTACGGAAGACCGGGTTATGCTGGAAGACGGTTACGAGGATTCCCTGGTGGAGGCCTCCCCCGAAGACAGCCCGGAAAGCGCCACGGAAAAAGACGCAGAAATCGCAGAATTGAAACGGCGGCTTTCCGAGAATGATGACATCCTTGCCGAATTGATGTTCCGTCAGGATTCCCTGGAACAAAACCGACAGCGCGACCTGGAAAAACGCTTCGAGATGGTGATGCGCATGGTGCGGCAGGAAACCGGGGGTAACCGCCCGGACCTGGAGGAAAAGGCGCGTCAGGTGTACTACCTGAACAACCAGAAGGACGAACTGGCTGAGGTTTCCAAAGCAAATATTCCAACTGGTATTAATGAGGCTGTCGCTGAAGATACGGCCCCCGTAAACACCGGCATGCAGCCCGAAGAAACCCGACAGGAAACCGCCGTGGTGGCCGTGCAGGAGCCCACCCGCAAGGAGGTTGTCCGCAAGGACGACATCCAGCCGGTGCAGGCTGTAGCCGCACAACAGGCGCCTGTTCGGAAGGCCATGGAAACGGCCCAGGCCACCACAGCAGTTAAACACCGCAAGTTCCGCGACCTGAACGGCGTAGAAGACGGGTACTATGTGGTTGCCAACGTGTACCGGGGCACCAAATACATGCACGCCTTTGTGGAGCAATTGCAGCGAGAAGGCCTGGACGCCGCCATTATCGACAACCCCAACAACGGCCTCAAGTACGTGTACCTGAAGCGCTTTGACCAGTGGAAGGATGCCGAAAGCGCCGTAAAAACCGGCCTGCAAGGCCAGTACACCGACCAGATGTGGGTAATGAATGTTGCCAACCGCTATACCAATGAGGCCTATGCCGCCAATGCAGACCGCATCCGGGAAGCCTCTGCCAAATACGAGCGGGATGTGTTGCGCCAGAATGTAATTGTGCGCGACAAACTGGCCGAGAAAAACCAAACCGAAGACCAGCAACCCGGGATGGGCGGGTATACCGACTATTACCTGATCGTCAATGTTTTTGCCAACCCCAACAATGCCAACCGTTTTGTAAGGACCCTGAATGCACAAGGCCTGAGCGCAAGCTACTTTATCAATCCGGAAAACAACTATCGCTACGTTTACCTGAAGCGCCACGACAATTGGAACAGCGCTTTAATATCCTATTACTCAAAACTCAATAACGCGTACGATGACAATATGTGGATTATGCGCGTGACCCCAAATCTTATCGCCTAAATGAGACCAGCCACACTCAGATATGCGTTTATCCCCCTGTTACTCCTTTGGGCAGTAGCAGGCTTCGCACAGGAATTCAACTCCTTTGATATTCGTTACCAAAACAATATCAAGGGAGATCTGACTTTTATCGCCAACAACATTGTGAGCCGGGACGATGGAAGCGGGTCCCCCGAGGACCCGTACAACGCCACCGGAAGCGCCTCCACCTACAATGACTGGCTCAATATGCAGTACATTGACGTGGACTCGGATCCGAGCACGTTCAGTTCCAGTGCTGCCACTTTTACCTTTCCGGAGGCCAGCTGTAATCTGATCCGGTATGCCGGACTTTACTGGTCCGCCACTTACCCCAGCGAGCAGGCCGGCCAGGCCGTAGGCACTAACCGGCAAAGCGACTTTAACCAGGTTAAGTTCCAGGTGCCAGGCGGCACCTACGTGGATATAACGGCCGATGAGGTCATTTACGACGGATTTACCAGCGCGGACAATTCCGTGCGCCAGAACAGCCCCTATGCGTGCTACGCGGACGTAACCAGCATTGTTTCCGCCCTGGCCAACCCCGAAGGCGAATACACCGTGGCAAATATTCGCTCCGTAACGGGTTCCCTGTCTCCTGGAGGCGGGGCGGCCGGGGGCTGGACGCTGGTGGTGGTCTTTGAAAACCCTACCCTGTCCGGGAAGCTGATCACGACCTTTGACGGCTTTGCCCGCGTGCGCAGCCAGAACCCGACGGTAGACATTAACTACTCCGGTTTTAACACCATCCCCGCCGGCCCGGTGCGCGCCGATATTGGCGTTGCCGCCCTGGAAGGGGACAACCGCATTACCGGCGACCAGCTGCAAATCAGCGCCGCCAGCGTAGCCGGTTTTACCAACATCAGCGACGCAGCCAACCCGGTAAATAACTTTTTCAACAGCAACATTAGCGAAGATGGCAGTGTAGTGACCGCCCGTAACCCCAACAGCGTGAATACGCTGGGGTACGACACGGACATGTTCCTTCTGGCCAACCCGCTGAACGCGGTAATCCCGAACAACGAAACGGCCGCTACCTTCCGGTTCACCTCTACCGGAGACCAGTACTACCCGTTTTTCAACTCGTTTAACATCGAGATCATCGAGCCCAACATTGTGCTCGAGAAACGCGTGGAGGACATTGCGGGCAACGACATTACCGGGGCCGGCGTAAACCTGGGCCAGTTGCTGGATTACGTGCTCACCTTCCAGAATATCGGCAACGACGGGGCCACGAACTACACCATTCGGGACATCCTGCCTATCAATGTTACCCTGGATGAGACCAACATGACCCTGCCGGCCGGGGTAACCTATACCTACGATCCGGGCACACGAGAAGTGATCTTTACCATTCCGGATAACCTGGTGGAAGAAGGGGACCCCACCTACAGTATTCGCATGCGCGTTCAGGTGGCCGAGAACTGCTTCGATTTTATCGATGCCTGTACGGACCTGATCCAGAACCTGGCGTATTCCACCTACCAGGGGGTAATCAACAACAACCAGATTACCGACGACCCCAGTGTTTCGGACTTTGACGCCTGTGGTTTTGTAACCCCGGGGGCCACCAACTTCCTGCTGGACGACCTGGAAAACTGCGATTTCTCCCGTACGGTAGAGCTCTGCGGAAACGACGTATTACTGGATGCCGGGGACAATTTTGACAGCTATGTCTGGTATGTGGATAACAATGCCGACGGGCTAATCGACGCCGGCGACACCGTGATTACCGACGGAGACCCGGACAACGACCCCAGTACCCTGCTGGTTACCGAAACCGGACAGTACATCGTAGACAAAATTGTGGCCGACCCCTGTAAGGGCTTCGAGGAAATCATCACCGTAACCCTGCCGGGCCAGACCCAGACCAACCCAATCATAACCCTGATCAACGACCCCAACAATACCGTTGACGGGGAAGTGGTTACCTGCCCCAACGACGGGGACCTGCTGCCCAAGATCTTCCTCTGTGGGCTGAATGACACGGAACTCATCGAAATCAACATCCCGGATGCCACCAGCATTGTTTGGGAAAAACTGGACGAAGCCAGTTGTGCGGATGCCGGGGACGACTGTGCCAACAAAAACTCCGCCTGCACCTGGAACCAGGTAGACACCGGTTTTGATTTCCTGGCCTCGGATGCCGGGGAATATCGGGTAGTGATCAACTACCAGAACGGATGTTTCACCCGCTTTTACTTCAACATCTTTAAAAACCCGCTGGACCCGCAGTATACCTCCCAGGATATCATCTGCGCCTCCCCGGGGAATATTACTGTAACCAACATTCCCGCGGATTACGAGTTCCAGCTGCTGGACGCCACCAACGGGAATGTACTGGTGCCTTACAGCGCCGGCAACGGACCCAGCTTTGACATCGCTACCAATGGCGCCTACACCGTAGCCATGCGCCAGGTTGGGGTAGTGGACGGATGCGAATTCTTTGTAGAAAACATCGGAATCCTGTCCCGGGATTTCCAGGTGACCATGACCCCTACCGCAGCGGACTGCTCCGGTCTTGGCTCCCTGGCCATCTCTGTGCTGGATGTGGAACCCCAGTACTACTATGAAATTTCCCAGGGGGGAACCCCTGTGGATACTTTCGGGCCCAGTGCGGACAATAATTACACTTTTGCCGGGCTGAACCCCGGGGTGTACGACGTGGAAGTCTCTACAGACGACGGCTGCCTGCACACCCAGCAAATCACCATTGAGGACAATAGCGATCTGGAGCTGACCGCCCGGATTTCCCAGCACATTACCTGTAAGGAAGGGAACATCCTGATGGAATCCACCGGCGGGAAGACCCCGCACACCTATGCCATCTGGTCTTATGTGGACGACGACGGGGTAACCCAGATTTCCTACCCGGACCCCTCTGCCATCCCGGCTTCTGCCTTCCAGACCAGCCAGATCTTTGATATCTGGGATCCGGGAACCTACACTTTTGTAGTGGTGGACCGCAATAACTGTTTTGACATCTCCAACCCGGTTGTAATTGAATTCCGCCCAGCTGCCGAATTCGACGCTACCACGGTTACTGATGTTCTGTGTTATGGAGAGGCCACCGGGGCGATTCAGTTCAATCTGATAAACAGCAATGGATACCAGCTTACCTACTACCTGTTTGACGCTACCGGATTCAACGAAAACAACTACAACTACGCCAATGCCCTGGCCACTAATGCCTCCGGGTATTTCCCCGGCCTCACAGCCGGCGACTACGTAATCGTAATCAACCAGCGCAAGGGTAGTGCTTCCTGCGATTATTTCGAGTATCAGACGGTGTCCCAGCCCCAGTTTGCCTTGAGTGCAGACGCGGTGCTCACCCAGGCCTATACCTGCCTGCAGGACGGTATTATCCAGGCCCAGAACGTGATCGGGGGAACGGCCCCCTACGAGTACAGCCTGGACGGGGTTAACTTTGGCGCTTCCGACACCTTTACCGGCCTGACTGCCGGCACATACAGCATTACCCTGCGGGATGCGGCCGGGTGTACTTTCGTAACCGCCCCCATCACGATTGATCCGCTCCTGGCGCCGGACGACCTGGTTTTTGCCCCTACGGCAGTAACCTGCCCCGACCAGACTTCGGATGTAACCGTGACCGTTTCCAACGGCACTGCGCCCTATACCTTCGAAATTATTGCCCCGGCCGCCGGGGTGCCGGACAGCGCTTCCGGGAACTCGGCCTCCTTTAATGGCCTGGCCCCTGACACCTATACCTTCCGGGTAACCGATGCCAACGGCTGTACCTACCAGGAGAACCTGACCATTAACCCCATTACGCCTATTGCCGTAAACGGGCAACAAATCAGCACCGTAAGCTGCTTTGGCGGCGCAGACGGGGAGGCCGTATTCAACGTGGCCGGCTTTGCCGCCTCCTTTGATTACACCGTTAGCGGGCCCGCAAGTTCTTCCGGCACTGCGGAGACCAACGGCACCATCTCCCTTACCGGCCTTGCCGCCGGCACTTACGACATTACAGTTACCGATACAGATACCAACTGTACGGATACCGCTTCCGTAACCATCGAGGCTCCGGCCAACCCTCTCGCCTTTACCTTTACCACTACAGCTATTAGCTGTGTAAGCGACGGCGCCGTGACCATCTCCGCCACAGGAGGGTGGGGCAGCTACAGTTATAGCCTGACCCAACCCGATGCAACCGTACTCGGACCTCAGGGCAGCGCTACGTTTAACAACCTGACCCAGGCGGGAACCTACACCATTACCGTAGCGGATGCCAACGGATGTGTGGCCACAGACACCTTTGGCCTGGTGGCTCCGTCCCTGCCCGTAATAAGCCTTGACGCAGCCACAGACCTGTGTTACGATCCGGCCACAGGGGTTACCCTTACCGCCAACGTAACCGGAGGCACTGCCCCCTTCTCCTTCAGCCTGAACGGCGGGCCCGGACAGTCTTCCAACACCTTCTCGGGCCTGGCTCCGGGGAGCTACACCGTAATAGTGGCGGACAGCAACGGCTGTACGGACACCTCTGCCGCAGTAACCGTAGCCCCCCAGCTTTCCGCTTTGGCGGTACTGACCAAGGAACTGGATTGTTCCGCCAGCCCCGACGCCGTTATTGACGTAACCATAAATGGCGGCTACGCTCCCTTTACCTACCAGGTAAACGGCGGGGCTTCCGTGGCCGTAGCTGGTAATGCATTTACCTATACCACCGCAACGGATGGCACCTTTACCTTCACCATCACCGATGCGGAGGGATGTACCACCCAGACCGCAGTAACTGTTAGCCCCATCACCAACCCCGTGGCCACGCATACCGCAGTGGACCCGACCTGTGCGGGGGATGCCGATGGCTCTGTTACCATTACCGTGGACCCGAATTTTGGCACTGCCCCCTACCAGATCGATTTCAACGGGGCCGGGTTCAGCAACCAGACGGTTTACAGCAACCTGCCTGCAGGGACCTACACCTATCAGGTGCGGGATAGCAAAGGTTGTTTGTACTCCGGTTCGGTAACCCTTACCGCCCCGGACCCGATTGCAGCCGATGCCGTACTGATCCAGGCCTACACCTGTTTGCAGGATGGTTCTATCCAGGTTCAGAATGTAACCGGGGGAACACCCGGCTACACCTATAGCATTGACGGGGTAACCTTCCAGGCCTCCGACACCTTTACCGGGCTTACCGAGGGCTCCTATACCATCACGGTACAGGATGCCTCCGGGTGTACCTTTGTGACCGTACCGGTGGTGATTCCGCCCCTGGACCCGCCCACGGACATCAGCTTTAGTGCCACCCCTCCGTATTGCCCCACGCAAACTTCGGACGTGACCCTTACCGTAACCGGGGGCACTGCGCCCATCACCTACGAAATCATTGCCCCGGCTGCAGTAAACAACGGCAACAATAATGTATTTGCCGGCCTGGCTCCGGATACGTATACCTTCCGGGTTACGGATGCCAACGGCTGTTCCTATCAGGAAAACTTCACCATTAATCCCGTAACCCCTATTGCCGTAACCGGATCCCTGGTCAACAATGTGAGCTGTGTGGGCGGTGCCGATGGTGCAGTAGACTTTGCAGTGACCGGATTTGCTTCTACCTACGCCTATTCCGTAAACGGAGGAGCAACGGTAACCGGGCAATCCGCTGGGGTAATTAACCTGACCGGCCTTTCCGCAGGCACCTATACCATTGCCGTAACCGACGAAACCACGAATTGTACCGATACCGCTGCCGTAACGGTAAGCGAACCGGCCACCCCCCTTGCCTTTACCTTTGCAGTAACCCCCCTAACCTGTGTGGCAGACGGTGCTGTAAGCATCACCGCAACAGGCGGATGGGGCTCCTATACCTATCAACTGGAGCAACCGGACACCAGTGTTTTGGGCCCGCAGGGCAGCAATACCTTCTCCGGCCTTACCCAAACCGGCACGTACACCATTACCGTTGAAGACGCCAACGGATGCGTGGTAACCGACACCTTTGACCTGGTTACCCCCTCCAGCCCGGTGGCGAGCATTGATGCCGCATCCACCCTCTGCTTCAGCACGCCCGCCGGCGCCACGATTGTAGTGGGCGTGACCGGAGGCACCGCTCCCTTCTACTACAGCATGAACGGCGGGGCCCTGCAGACGTCCAACACCTTTGCAGGCCTGGTTCCGGGCAACTATACCTTTACCGTTACAGATAGCAACGGTTGTACGGACACCGTGGCCCAGACTATAGAGCCGGAGCTTACCGGCAATGCCGTCCTGCTGAAGGACCTGGATTGTACGGTTTCTCCCGATGCCGAAATTGACGTTACGGTAAGCGGCGGATATGCGCCCTTTACCTACGAAGTGGACTACAATGGCGGCGGCTTTGCCCCCTACGCAGGTGCATTCCCCTATACCACGGCTGCCGCTGGCACCTACCAGTTCCGCATTACAGACAGCCAGGGCTGTGTGGCCCTGACCAATACGGTAACGGTGAGCCCGATTGTGTTGCCCCAGGCCACAGCCTCTACCATTGACCCCACCTGTAACGGGGATTCCAACGGAATCATTGAAATTGAAGTGGACCCCAACTTTGGGCAAGCGCCTTATCAGGTGGACTTTAACGGGATGGGCTACAGCAACCAGACCGTCTATACCGGGCTGCCTGCCGGCACCTACAACTATACCGTACGGGACGCCAAAGGATGTCTGTACACCGATAGCGTAACCCTGAATGATCCGCCCCTGTTCGATGCCAACATCACAGTAACCGATGTATCTTGTAGTGGCACCGTGGGCGGTGGAGACATTCCTGGACGTATTGATATCTCCATCATTAGCGGTGGAACCCCTGGCTTTACCTATACCCTGTACGACCAGTCCAACAACATTGTACCGGTAACCGGGTCTAACCCCATTGTGACTTCCAGTACCACGGTGAGCTTTGACGGCCTGCTATTCGGGGATTACTACGTGCGCATCATTGATGCCAACGGATGTGAATTCTACCAGAACCCGGTGCGGGTGCGGGCTAACCCGTTCCTGACCCTGGATTCTTCCGTGATTGCGGATTGTGCCACCGGAGGAACCGTAACCCTGTCTGCCGACGGCGGATCCGGAGATTACACCTTTAGCATTTATGGTCCCGGGACCCCTCCGGATAGCGAAACATCCGGCCCGGGTGCCCTGGAGGAACAAGCCGTATTCCT
This sequence comes from Robiginitalea aestuariiviva, assembly GCF_029537735.1. Lineage (GTDB taxonomy): Bacteria > Bacteroidota > Bacteroidia > Flavobacteriales > Flavobacteriaceae > Robiginitalea > Robiginitalea aestuariiviva. The sequence goes on from NZ_JARPUQ010000001.1 coordinate 951,360, forward strand.
TGGCCTGAACGCCGGACAGACCTATGTGTTTGAAGCCATTGACAACTCTACCTTGTGTACCAGTTATGTGGAGGTGGCCATCCCCGCCCTTTCCGGGATTGAGGTGGTTCCCACCCCTGCCGTTACCGATGTAAGCTGCTTTGGGGATACCAATGGCTCCATTGCCTTCCAGTTCCAGAACTTTGACGGCAGCGTTACCGATATCAACTACTCCATCCTGGAGGCCCTTACCAATAACCCCACAGGGTTTACAGGCACGGTTACCGGCCCTGCCGGAGGCCCGACGCCCCTGGAGACCGTTACCGGCCTGGCGCCCGGGGATTATGTGCTTTACTTTGAAGAGGCCACCAGCCCCTTCTGTTCCAATACCTACGATTTCCGGATTTTGGAGCCTTCGCCCATCACCTTCAACATCGTAGACCAGAACAACGCCAACTGTAATGAGGACGCCCAGGTTACCGTACAGGCAACCGGAGGTTCCGGCGGCTTTACCTATGCCTTTGTACAGGATGGGGTAGCCCCCGTACCCGGCGACTTTACCGCTAGCAGCTACGCCGAACTGGACCCGGCCGTGAACACCAACTGGGATGTTTACGCCATGGATGTTAATGGATGTATGACCCCTCCCCTGGATGTGGTAATTGCTGCAGATCCCGAGCCGGTGATTTCCGGCGTTACCTACCAGTGTACTGCGGACGAAGGCGATATGGTTATAGACGTTACCTTGGATATAGCCGGGGTAGCCCCCTATTTCCTGAGTCTGGACGGCGGCGCTTTCCAGTCTTCTTCCCTGGTAAATGCAGGGGATGTCCAAACCCTTACCGGTCTGAGCTCCGGCACGCATACCATTACCATCCGCGATGCAAATGGGTGCGGGAACACCATCAATGTAGAGATCTATCCGCCTTCGCACCTGACCACCGAGGCCCTGATCCAGCCTACCTGTGCCCTGGATGACGGACAAATCCTCCTTACGGCCTATGGTGGCTCGGGGGCTTACCAATACGAACTCTTTCTGGGTGGGGTAAGCGTAACTGGCGCGCCCCAGGCCAGCCCGCTCTTTACCGGGTTAGGGCCGGGAACCTATACGGCCTTTGTATACGACACCCTGGCTTCCGGTTGCGACGCTTCATCCAGTATTGTATTGAGCGTGCCCACCACTGTGGCCTTTACCACCAATATTACCGATGTAAGCTGTAATGGCGGCGCAGACGGCATTATTGAAGTGGTCCTGGATCCCGGCATGGACAACCCGCCCTATACCTACCAACTGTTTGACGCCCTGGGCATCGTGCCCATTACCGGGCCGCAAACCAGCCCGCTCTTTACCGGGTTGGCCCCCGGCGATTACACCGTAAGCGTTACCTCCGGCCGCAGCTGCCAGACTACTGAAGTGGTCACTGTAGGCGAGCCGCCTCTGGTAACGGCCACAGCTGCCGCCACGGACTTTGCCTGTAACGCAGACAATTCCGTTGCCCAGGCTGTCATTACCGTAACCGGAGGAGGAGGCACTGCCCCCTACCTGTACAGCATAGACGGGGTAAACTTCCAAACAGCCAATACCTTCAACATCAGCGACACCGGCGCGTCACAGACCTTTACCGTTTACGTTCGGGATGCCAACGGGTGTATGGATACCGATTCCATTACCATCGACCCGCTGCCGGTTATTACCGATGTTAGTGTAAGCCAGCTGGTTGCCATTACCTGTGCCAACGACGAGCAGGTACGCGTAACCGTAACCGGTGGCTCCGGAGATTTTGACTTTGAACTCCTGCCCCCGGGAAGCGCCCCGGTTCAATCCCCCGGCGCCGGCGTATACACCGCCGACTTTAACCTGACAGCCCCAGGAGACTACGTCTTCCGTATTACCGATAACACCACCGGATGTACCTTCACCTCAGCACCTTATACCGTAGCCCCCTACGACCTGATCGAGGCTGTGGCTACGGCTGTAACCCCGGTAGATTGCTTTGGCGATGCCACCGGTGAACTCTCGCTGCAGGTGAACAACTACACCGGGAATTACACCTATCAGGTCTTTGACGGGGCCGGTACCCCGGTAACCGGCGTTGTAGCTGCCAGCACGGCAACCAACCCCATCCTGATCGGAAGCCTCTCCGGAGGAAACTACTACGTGGAAGTCATTGCAACAGATGCACCCTTCTGCGACGATCTCTCCAATACGGTAACCATTGCCTCCCCGGCAGCCCCGGTGAGCCTGGTGGAAACCGCCAACATCAATGCCAATTGCAACACCGGTGCCCAGGTAACCGTGGCTGCCAGCGGCGGAACCCCAGGCTACACCTATGCCTTTGTGCCCACAGGGAATGTGCCTGTGGCAGGAGATTACTCCACCAGCGCTACCGCAACCCTGAGCCCGGCTTCCTACCCGGCCGATTACGATGTGTACGTTCAGGACAGCAATGGATGTACCACCTTTATCACCGTGACGGTAGATGAGGACCCCCTGCCGACCGTTACCGCCCCGGTTTATGCCGTGGACCAGTGTACCTCCGACGGTACCAGCTATACCTTTACCGTAGCCGGTACAGGCGTAGCCCCGCTTAGCTACAGCATTGGCGCAGGATTCCAAAGCTCCACCACCTTTACTGTAAGTGCCCCGGGCACCTACACCGTAACGGTGCGCGATGCCAACGGCTGTACCGCTACCGATACCATTACCATCCTGCCCCCGCTGGCCCTCACGCCTCAGCCTACAGCACAGCCTACCTGTGCGCTGAACGACGGGGAGATTACCATCGCTGCAACCGGCGGTTCCGGTAGCTATGCCTACGACCTGCTGGATAACGGCGGGGTTAGTGTGATCGGTGGGGTGCCTCAGGCCTCCCCGGTATTCTCCGGCCTGGCTCCGGGTAACTACACCGCCGTGGTATACGACACTTCCGGTACCGGTTGTGATGCCCAGGCACCGGTTTCCCTGGAAACGCCCACCCCGGTGGCCTTTACCACAACCGCACAGGATGTAAGCTGTGCCGGTGGAGCCGATGGCGTAATCACCGTTACCCTCGATGCCGGACAGGACAACCCGCCCTATTCCTACGAGCTCTACGACGGCTCCATGGCTCTGGTGGCAGGCCCCCAGGCTTCCAATGTATTTACCGGCCTGGTTGCCGATAACTATACCGTACGGGTTATCTCCGGACGCAACTGTGAGGCCAGCCAGGCACAACCCGTGGCTGAGCCAGCACCTATGGCGGTTTCGGCAGTAGCAACGGCTTTTGCCTGTGCCGCGGATAATTCTGTGAACACGGCTACCATCACGGCCACAGTACCGGCAGGTGCAGGCACTGCACCCTACCTGTACAGCCTGGATGGCGTGAATTTCCAAACCTCCGCTACCTTTGAGGTGGCCGACACCGGGATGGCACAAAACCTGACCGTGTACGCCCGGGATGCCAACGGTTGTATGGCCACGGCCCCGATTACCCTGGAGCCGCTGAACACCTTTACCGCAGCGGTAAGCCAGAACATCGCCATTACCTGTATCAATCCCGAGGAAGTGCTGATTACCGTTACCGACGACGGCAACCCGGCCAACACCTACACCTTCGAGTTGCTGCCTATAGGCAACCCGGATGGGGTGCTGACCGCTACGCCCACCAATACCTCGGCTATTTTTGAACTGAGTGCCCCTGGTAGCTATGTCTTCCGGGTTACAGATAACGCTACCGGCTGTTATGTGACTACCGCCCCTTATGAGGTAGCACCCTACGACCTGGTACAGACCCAGATTACCCCGGCCACCCCGGTGACCTGCTTTGGTGGCACAGACGGGTCCCTTACCCTGGAAGTGAACAACTATACAGGCACCTACGATTACGAGGTGTTCTTTGCCGACGGTACCACCACCGGCATATCCGGCAGCGCGGATACCGGGGTAAACCCGATTACCATCAATGGCCTCAGTGGCGGCAACTACTATGTGCGTATTACGGAAACCGCAGCGCCCTTCTGTACGGAAGACAGCAATGTGATTACCATCGTGTCTCCGGATATGCCGCTGACCACTGCCGTAAGCCAACTGGCCGACGTAACCTGTACCAACGACCAGGGCGAAGTGCTGGTAACCCCCACCGGCGGATATGCCCCCTATGACCTGGTGCTGACCAACACCACAACCGGGCAGGTATACACCGCCAATGATGTGGCCGGCTATGTGTTTACAGGCCTTAGCGAAGGCGCGTACACCGTTTCGGTAACCGATGCGGCCGGGTGTGTGGCCAACGATGCCATTACCCTGGTACAGCCTGTACCGGTAAGCGCGGATATTACAGCCGCCCCCAACGTCCTGACCTGTTACGGGGATACCGACGGGGTGGTGACCGCCATCAACGTGGCTGGCGGATCCGGCAACTATCAATACCAGCTGAATTACTACGATGCTACCGGAACCACCATCGAGTTCACCTCCGGTGAGCAAAGCAGCCCGGTATTCACTGGTCTGGGTGCAGGCACCTACAGCATCACCGTAACGGACGGATGGAACTGCGACGTGGAAACGCCCCAGGTTACCATTACCGAGCCTACGGATGTCATGAGCAACCTGGTGCAGTCTGCGATGCTGACCTGTACCACCAATGCCGAACTTATCCTGACCGCAAGCGGCGGGACCGCACCCTACGAATTCAGTACTGATGGGGTGAATTATACGCCCATGTCCGGAGGGGATACCCACACCTTTAGCGTGGCAGATGGCGTTTACCAATACTACGTACGCGATGCCCAGGGCTGTGAAGCAGACCTTTCCAACCAAATCAGCGTGGATCCGGTACCGCCCCTGGAAGTCACCATAGACGAAAGTGCGGCCCTGATCAACTGTACGGGCGAGATGACCGCTTCCCTGGTGGCCACCGCTACCGGCGGGCTCGGCAACTACCAGTACGAGCTCTTTGGCGACGCCGCCCTAACCAACCTGCTTAGCGGTCCGCAACCGGACGGCACCTTTGGCGGGCTGGGCGTAGGCAGCTATTGGGTACGGGTAACCAGCCAGGATTGCGAGGCGGTATCCAGTGAAGTGATTATCACGGAACCGGCACCCCTGCAAATTGACCTGGAAGAATTCACCAACGTGACCTGTGCGGGAGAGGACGACGGTACCATTACCGTGGAAGTATCCGGAGGCACCGGCAACATCCTCTATGCCATTAGTCCGAACCTGGACCAATTTGACGATGCCAACGTGTTTACCGGCCTGGCTGCAGGGGTATACGATGTGATTGCCCAGGACGAAAACGGGTGCTTTATCACCTTCCAGTTCACTATTACCGAGCCCATGCCGCTGCAAGCGGATGCCGTATCCACCCCCGAGGTGTGTGCCGGCAGCGCCGACGGTACCATTGAGCTGACCATCAGCGGCGGTACTGCACCGTACCAAACCGCATTCAATTCCAACCTGGATAGCGCCTTTGGCCCGGCCCAGACCACCTTTACCGACCTGGCCGCCGGCACCTATGTGATCTTTGTGCGGGATGCTCAGGGCTGTGAAACCAACGTTATTATTGAGGTTGAGCCCGGCGTAAACCTGAACGCCACGGTAACCCCGGTATACGAATGTACGGGCAACATCCCCAACAATTACCTGGAGGTATTGCTGGAAGACCCCAGCCTGAGCGACCAGGTGATGTACGCCCTGGATTCCACCGACCCGGCAGACATGCAACTGGATCCGGACTTTACCAACCTGGCCCCCGGCCCGCACTACCTGGCTATTTCCCATGCCGGCGGATGCGTTCAGACCGTGGATTTCGAAATCGAAGGCTTTGAGCCCCTTACCCTGGTGCTGGAGCAACAGACCATTAACGAAATCACAGCCATTGCGGATGGCGGCGCCCCGGAGTACACCTTCTTCTTCAACGGAGAGGACTACGGCACGGACAACACCTACAACATTACCGAAACCGGGACTTACCTGGTCGAAGTAGTAGACCAGAACGGGTGTGTGGCCCAGGCTGAAATCTTTATGGAATTCATCGATATCGAATTCCCGAACTATTTCACGCCAGACGGGGATGGAAACAACGATTTGTGGTTGCCTGACAACATGGAAGGCTTCCCTGAAATACTAATCAAAATATATGATCGTTATGGTAGAGTAGTTGCTGAACTTTCCTATGGAGTACCCGGATGGGACGGCACGTACAACAGCAAGGAATTGCCTACCGGAGATTACTGGTATGTCGTGAAGCTCAACGGCGAGCGCGACCAACGTGAATTTGTGGGCCATTTCACTTTATATCGATAGTTGACCACATAACCTAAACATGCGCAGGAGCCTTTATTTTGTAGTGATGATGCTGGGGTTGCTCAAAGTCGCAGGACAGGAGTTAAACTCTCCGCAACTTTCGCAGTACCTGGCGGACAACCCCTTTGTACTGGCACCTACGTATGCGGGGATAGGAGACCATGTAAAGGTGCGCCTGAACGGGTTAAGCCAGTGGGTGGGCATCAAGGATGCCCCCCAGACGCAATCCCTTGCAGCCGATGCGCGCATCGGAAACCGTTCCGGTCTGGGGGTTTTCCTCTATAACGACCGCAACGGATATACTCGCCAGCAGGGGGCGCGGCTCTCTTTTGCCCACCACCTGACCCTGGACCGGTACGAAGACGAATTCCTCTCCTTTGGGATTTCGTATAACTTCAACCAGTTCCGCATCGATATTGAGCAATTCCGCGAGGCCAATGGGGACCCGTTTAATGACCCCAGCGTTACGGACGACCGCTCCACCAGCAACCACAACTTCGATGTGGGGGTCATGTACCGCTACAACAAATTTTATGTGAGTGTGAATGCCTCCAACCTGCTGGACAAGGACCTGACCAGCTTTAATCCTGTTTTTGAGCCGAACCACCTGCGTAACTATTACGTATACACGGGCTTCCGCTACTCCAAAAACAAGAATAGCCGGCTGGAGATCGAACCTTCTGCCCTGTATAAGATCTTTGAAAGCGACGGCCGGAGCGAAACCGACCTGAACGTAAAGCTCCGCCTCTACGACTTTGAGGACTACTACTACGGGGGGATCAACTACCGCTTTTTGAATGACCAGATTGGCCGTCCGCTCTATATTGCGCCTTTCGTGGGCTTTAAAAAGAGCAACTTCTATTTCGGCTATTCCGTACAGGTGATTCTGAACGACATCCTGGCCTACAGCTACGGTACCCACGTGGTTACCGTGGGGATGGACCTCTTCCAGGGCTTGAGCAATTGCCGCTGTACCTACTGATCCCGGTTCCTGCATTTTCCCTAGTTTTGCACAAATCCATGGGTTATGGGCATTATTCGCCTCGAAAATGTGCGGCTCTACGGCTTTCACGGCTGTTTGAAGGAAGAAGCCAAAATAGGCTCTGATTATCGGGTAGACCTGGAAATCACGGCAGACCTGGACCGCGCCAGCCGCTCGGACCAGCTGGAAGACACGGTAGACTATGTACACCTGCAGCGCATCATCCGGGAAGAAATGGCCCGGCGCACCAAGCTCATCGAAACGGTCGCTGCCCGCATCCTTGACCGGATAATGGAAGAGTTGCCCACCGTACAAACCTCCCGGGTTTGCGTTTCCAAGATCAACCCGCCCATTGGGGGCGATGTACAACAGGTAACCGTTGAACTGTCTAAAATACGGGACTAAATATGCAAATTTGGGTTTCGAGGTGGCCTAAAATATATTAACTTTGTAGCCCAATTCTGAATAGGGCATCGTGGCCGAGTGGCTAGGCACAGCTCTGCAAAAGCTTGTACAGCGGTTCGAATCCGCTCGATGCCTCTGAAAAAACCTCCGGAAATTCCGGGGGTTTTTTTATTCCCGTATCATTTCAATGCGTTGTTCCAGGGCTCGGCGTTCGCTGGGCAGGAAGCCTTCCAGGATCAGGATAATCCCGCATATCACCAGCAGGATACCCAGGATTTTCTTGAGCCAGTGGATCCGGTGGCGCGTCAGTTTGCTGCGCAATTGTTTGGCCAGTAGTATTTTGACAATATCTGTGGCCAGGTAGGTGGCCAGCATGGCAGTAAAGAAGGTAATGATGCGGTGGGAGTCATTTTCAAGGCTTGGACCCACAATGATGATCACCCCCAGCCAGAAGACCAGGACCCCGATATTGATAAAATTCAGGAGGAAGCCCTTTACCATAAGACCCAGATAATCCGTACCCCGGGTCACAAAATTGGGGTTCTTGCCTTTAAAGTCCGACCGGAACACCGTGGCCAGCCCATACACCAAAAGGATAACGCCCCCGAAAACATAGAGCCCCGGCTGGTTACTCAGGTTTTCCAGTAACTGGTAGCTACTGAAGTAGGCAATGACCAAAAAGAGGATATCCGCCAGGATAACCCCGATATCCAGGCTTAACCCCGCCCGGAAACCTTTGGTGGCGCTGGTTTCAAGCAGGACAAAAAACACAGGGCCTATCATGAAGCTCAACAAGAACCCCAGGGGAATGGCTGCCTGTATATCGTCCCAAATCACTTTTTACATCCGTTTTATGGTTCCGCCAAATACGGTTTTTTCATCCATTTTATCCGGGTTGCCGTACACGAGCACCTGCCCCCCGGCCTTTACCGTGGCCTGTACATAGTCCGAGGCATGGATTTCTGCCATAGACCCCGCATTCACATTCACCGTGCAAAACCCGGTCTTAAAGTCTTTTCCGCGGTATTCCCCGCCGGTATTGATCTGAACGTCCTGGTTCTGGGAGGTCCCTGAGGCGGTAATGATACCACCGGTCACGGATTTAACCAGGAATTGGGTGACTTCTGCCGCCACGCGGATTTCCCCGCCTTCCTGGGCTTTTACCTCCAATACGTCCTGCCGGATTACCGTTTCGGCCCGGATCAGTGCATCCTCATTCACATCGATTATGCGGGGTGCACGGGTATAGTAGATATCGACAAAGGTGCGGTATCCGCTGAAGATGCGGGTAATCTGCATGCGGATTTTCAGTACCCCGTCCGTGTTGACCACAGCTACCTTATCCGTGTCCTCGCCCCGGATAACCGCCTGGTTCCTGTCCGAAGGGATCAGGTTTACCGACAGCCCGTCAAATACCTTAAGTTCGTGGTATTCCCCCAGCGTATGGGTAATGGTTCCTTCCTGCCCCACCGCGGGAAAAATTCCCCACAATAGCGCCATGCACCATACCAGCCATGTTTTTAGGTAACCCATAGGCATCTCTTTTCCAGGTGCCGGGGAACCCCCTATCGTTTGCCGATCAGGGCAAAATCCAGGTGGCGTTTGATCAGGTCGGTGTGTTTGACCATCACGCGAACCTCATCCCCCAGCTGGTAAACGGAACCTTTGCGTTCCCCTACCAGGGCATACTGCCTTTCATCAAAGGTATAATAATCATCCTTTAAATCCCGGATCCGGACCATGCCTTCGCACTTGTTTTCGACGATCTCCACGTAAATACCCCATTCGGTTACCCCGGAGATCACCCCATCGAACTCCTGGTCGCGATGGTCTTCCATGAATTTTACCTGCATGTACTTCACTGAATCCCGCTCGGCATTGGCTGCCAGGATTTCCATGCTGGTGGAATGTTTGGCCTTTTCCTCATAGGTCTTTTCGGCCGGGGTCTTCCCGCCCTTCAGATAGTGGTCCAGCAACCGGTGTACCATCACATCCGGATAACGGCGGATGGGGGAGGTAAAATGGGTATAATAGTTAAAGGCCAGGCCGTAGTGTCCGATATTCTGGGTACTGTATTCGGCCTTGCTCATGCTTCGGATAGCCAGGGTATCTACCAGGTTTTGCTCCTTTTTCCCTTTTACATCCTCCAGCAACTGGTTAAGCGAACTGTTCAGGGATTTCGGATTTTTAAAATCCAGGCTATGGCCAAAGCGCTTCACAATACCGTTCAGCACCATGAGCTTATCTTCGTCCGGACGGTCATGAACCCTATAAATAAAGGTCTTAACCGGCTGTTGCTTCCCGATAAAGGCCGCTACTTCCCGGTTGGCCAGCAACATAAACTCCTCAATGAGTTTGTTGGCATCCTTGCTTTCCTTTACATACACCCCTACAGGCTGGTTGTTCTCGTCCAGGTGGAATTTAACCTCCACCTTATCGAAAGAAATCGCGCCATAGTCCATCCGCCGGCGGCGCATGATCTTGGCCAACTGGTCCAGGGTGGTAATCGCATCCACCAAAGCCCCTTTTACCTGATATGCCCCTTCTTCCCGGATGGAAACCGTTTCGGGGATCTCGCCTTTTCCGGTTTCTATAACATGCTGGGCTTCCTCGTAGGCAAAACGCTCGTCCGAGTGAATAGCCGTACGGCCAAACCACCGCTTTTTCACCTGCGCATTGGCATCCAGTACAAATACGGCAGAAAAGGTGTATTTATCTTCGTGGGGCCGCAGGGAGCAGGCATTATTGGAAAGGATTTCGGGCAACATGGGCACTACCCGGTCTACCAGGTATACCGAGGTGGCGCGCTCATAAGCTTCCTCTTCCAGCAGGGTATCTGCCTGCAGGTAATGGGATACATCGGCAATATGGATACCTACCTCCACGTCCCCGTTCTCCAGGGGGCGAAAAGACAGGGCATCGTCAAAATCCTTGGCGTCTTTCGGGTCGATGGTAAAGGTGAGTACATCGCGGAAATCCTTTCTGCGGGCTACTTCAGCCTCATCGATACGAGTATCCAGCGCATTGGCCTCGGCCTCAACTTCCGGCGGAAAACGATAGGGTAAACCATATTCGGCCAGGATGGAATGGATTTCGGTATCGTGTTCCCCCGGAATTCCGAGTACCTCGATCACCTTACCGAAAGGCGAATCTGCATCTTCAGGCCAATCCAGCATTTCCACCAGCACCTTTTCATGCTCCTTGGCTCCCTGCAAGTCATCCAGACGCACAAAAATATCGGTATACATCCGGTGGTCTGTAGGGCGTACAAAGGCAAAACTCTTATACGTATCCACAATCCCGACAAAGGCGGTCTTCTTGCGCTTTACCACCTTGAGGATCTTTCCTTCCGGCCGGCTTTGTTTACGCTTCTGAAACAATTGTACCTCCACGGTATCTCCGTGAAAGGCCCGATTCAGGTTGGGATAACTCACAAAGATATCCTCCTCCAGTTCTTCGGTAACCACATAGCCGTTCCCCTGGGAGTTTACATCCAGGGTGCCCGTAAAACTGGTGGGAACATATATGGCTTTGTACTTGCCGCGTGCGGGTTGGGCAATCCGATTCTTTTCGGCCAGTTGCCCCAGGCGTTTGATCAGCAGGTTTCTTTGGTCGGTACTGGTAATCTGTAGTTGTGCGGCAATTTGCTTGTAATTAAAGCTCTTTTGAGGTTCCGCCTCCAGTACGGTGAAAATTCCCTTGGTAACTTCATTGTTCAAGTGGTTCTTCGCCCGCTTCTTCTTCTTCGACATTCAGGATTTTATTTCGGGCGAAATTACAAATAATATCGCTAGCTGATTCCCAGACCAATACCGGGAACACAGCGCTTCATTCACAATCTTATACATATCTATATTTTTTTCTTTTTAAAATGAATGATTTTTGGGTATGATTATAGGGTGTTAATAGCGTGTAGAAAAACCTTGGCGGAAATTTGGAGAAACGGTTATTAAATAGCTATTAACAGAAAATCCCATCCCCAGAATACTGGTATTACGTCTATTAATAGATTTCTAAACGGGTTTTCATAACCGCTATTAACGGGTTTTCCGGATTCTTTTTGGAGGTTATCCCTGTTCATTGGTTTTTCGCAACCTATAATAATCGGGGTAGAACTCCTGAAAACCTATGCTAGGATATCTGGGGAAAGATGCGTAATGAAGAAATCTCCCGGAATATCAAAGAGATCTTTTCAAATACTTATAGACAATTTCTTAACGTCTTCTTAACGCTATTATTGCAGCGCAGCGAACAAACTTCTTTGTGGCCTGTCTGCCTGTTGTGCCGGGTTAAAAATCAGCGGAATCCGCTACGGGTTTTGTACCTTTACCCTGCGCACCTGAAAAAAACATCCCTATGAAAATCGCAATTGGAAACGACCATGCCGGTACCGAATATAAACTGGCTATAATAGGTTTACTCAAGTCCATGGGGATTGAGGTATCGAACTATGGTACGGATGGTTCGGATGCTGTGGATTACGCAGATTTCATTCACCCCGTAGCCAGCGACGTGGCTTCCGGCGAGGCGGACTTCGGCATTATTATCTGCGGCAGCGGCAACGGGGCGGCCATGACTGCCAACAAACACCAGGAAATCCGGGCGGCCCTTTGCTGGAACAAGGAGATCGTATCCCTGGCCCGCGAGCATAACAATGCCAATATCCTGAGTCTCCCGGCCCGCTTTATTGCCATTCCTCAGGCCCTGGATATGGTGCGCACCTTTCTCAACACCCCGTTTGAAGGCGGCCGTCACCAGCGCAGAATTGAGAAAATCCCGTGTATGTAAGGGAGTGCAGAAACCGGCCGTATGTCGCATAACCACAGCCATCACCATCATCACAAGGAACTGCAGGGTAAAAACCTGTTGATTTCCATCTTCCTGAACATCCTGATTACTGCAGCCCAGATTGTGGGTGGGTTTATGTCGGGCAGCCTGGCATTGTTGTCGGATGCCCTACATAATTTCAGCGATGTCGTATCCCTGGTCATCAGCTATATTGCCAACCGCCTGGGGCGCCGGGCAGCCTCTTCCCGAAGGACCTTCGGGTACAAACGGGCCGAAATCATTGCGGCATTTGTGAATTCCGCCTCCCTGATCGTGGTGGCGGTATTGCTGATCAAGGAGGCCGTAGAGCGCTTCCTGGAACCCCAGCAGATCGGATCCGTTATGGTAATTGTCCTGTCATTGCTGGGCATCCTGGCCAACGGGTTCAGCGTATGGCTCCTGCGCAGCACGGCCGAAGGGAATATGAATATGCGCTCGGCCTATCTGCACCTGTTTACAGATATGCTGGCATCTGTAGCCGTTTTGGTGGGGGGCCTGCTCATGTATTTTTTCGGGTGGTACTGGATAGACCCGCTGCTCACCATTCTTATTGGACTCTATCTCATTTATATGGGGTATGACCTGCTGAAATCGTCTACGCGCGTACTCATGCTATTTACGCCGGACAGCATAAAGGTTCAGGAAATCGTGGCCTCCATCAGCGCCATGGAACCGATCAAGAATGTACATCATGTTCACATCTGGCAACTCAATGAGGATGAGGTGCACCTGGAAGCCCACATCGATTTTCAGGAAGACATCCTGCTTTCCGAGTTCGATCGCATCCTGTGCGATATAGAAGCCAAGGTACATAACGAATTCGGCATCAACCACGTGAACATTCAGCCGGAGTTCGGGAAGTGCGACAGCAAACAAGTCATTGTGCAGGACTGATATGGAGATCCGGATCAAACGTTTTCAGGAATTAACCCCGGAGGAGTTATACGCCCTTTTGCAATTGCGAAGCGAAATCTTTGTGGTGGAGCAGGAGTGTATTTACCTGGATCCGGATGGGAAGGACCTCAAGGCCCTGCACGTTCTGGGGATGGAATCTGGCAAACTCGTGGCCTACACCCGTCTTTTTGCACCTGGGGCCTATATGGAACAAGCCAGTATTGGCCGCGTGGCCGTTCGGATGGAAAACCGGGGGAAGGGGCTGGCACGCCAGATTATGATCGCTTCAATGGATGCGATTGGGCAACATTACCACACGGCACACATCGCCCTGTCCGCCCAGCGTTACCTGGAGGATTTTTATCGGGACCTGGGCTTTGAAGCTACAGGGGAACCGTATCTGGAGGATGGTATCCCCCACATTGAAATGCATCGGGTGCCCTAAGTGATCTTTATGGGCTGCTTGTTGTTCAGGTTCAGTTCCTGCAACAGGGTATGGGTAAACTTGTAATGCCCCCTGAAGGTGATGATGCGAAAGCGGTTCGATTTCATCCGGCTGAGCGTATCGAGCAACAGCCACTTGGACTTCAGCAAGGTTGGCGCATCGGACTTCAGGCTCAGGTCAAAGAGGTATTTCCGACCGTTTTTTATAGCCGTGATATCCGGCGTGACGGAATTCCCGGTACTTTGCTTGATAAAGGACTTGGGGGTTTCATACCCGTCCATATCCGCCTTGATGTTTTGAAAGCCGCGCGCTTCCAGGTGTTCAATCGACTTCTCCAGTAGTTCCTGATGTTCTTCTTTTTGTGGCTTGATCATAACGTATAAAATACAAATTCTCAGGTCATATCCAAATCTGACGAAGGGATTAACATAAGATTATTGTATTCAGGGCCAGGAATTTAATCAGAGATAGACCGTCTTCCCGCTGCGGGCGGAGGCATCGGCAGCCAGTACAATCTGCAGGCTGTGAACGGCATCGTTCAGGTGGTCTGTCAGATCCAGATCTTGCCGGATGGCCTTCAGGAAATATTCCTGTTCCAGGCGGCAAAGGCCATCGTGGTCCGGTTCGTCTGCCGTACTGACAATTTCATCCTCCCGCGCGAAGTTTCCATCGGCATCCAGCTGGCTGTGGTGCAGGCGCAGGCTCCCGGTTTTGGAGTGCCCTTCAATATCGTCCGAATCCCCTTTTTCAGAATCCTGTATGGAGACGCAGCCGCGCGGCCCGATCACATCCTTTACAAAAAAGGCGGTTTCGCTCATCATAGGCCCCCAACCCGCTTCGTACCAGCCTACGGAGCCGTCTTCAAAGCGAACCTGCAGCTGGCCATAGTTGTACATGTCTTTATCGATTTCGTCGCTTAGGTGGGCTCCTATGGCGCTCACGCTTACCGGGCGCGAACGGGTCATCAGGCACATGATGTCTACGTAATGCACCCCGCAATCCACAATGGGCGACATGGATCGCAGCAACTGTTTGTGGGTGTACCACTGCTGTCCCGAACTCTGTTGGTTCAGGTTCATGCGCATCACCAGGGGCTTTCCGAGTTCCCGGGCCAGGGATACAAATTTTTCCCAGGCGGGGTGTACCCGAAGGATGTATCCCACCACCATTTTTTTGCCTTTTTCCAGCGCCAGGTTTACCAACTCCCGTGATTCGGCAACGGTTAGCGCCAGGGGTTTTTCTACAAACACATGGCAATGGTGATCCAGGGCCTGGCGCACCAGGGCGGCGTGCGTATCCGGATAGGTGTTTACGGAAACGGCATCTGCGGGTCCGTGGGCCAGTGCTTGGTCCAGGCTGGAAAAGGTGGGATATCCACCCAGTTCGGCCGAGAGCCTTTCCCGGCTTTCCGGGTTGCGGCTTACCAGGCCAACCAATTGAAAGCCGTCCAGCTGGTGGTAGGCGCGGGCATGGCTGGTTCCCATGTTCCCGCATCCCACAACGATGATTTTTATTGGGTTTTTCATGGTGAAGGGATATGAAAGGCGATAATGGTATTCCCGGCTGGGGTGCCCAGTTTTTCACCCCCGCAGGCCAGGGCAATGAATTGCTTACCCCCGGCTTCGTAAAGGGCAGGGGTGGCAAAAGCGGCTGCCGGGAGGGCAACTTCCCAAAGCAAGGCTCCCGTATGCCGGTTAAAGGCCCTGAAGTATCCATCTTTGGTGGCGGCGATAAACAGCAGCCCGTTTTCCGTCACTACGGGCCCCCCGTAATTTTCAGTCCCGGTGGGCGGATGCCCCTGCTCCCGTAGGGCAGGCGTGTCGCCCAGCGGGATGCTCCAGAGGTATTCCCCCTGGTTCAGGTCTATGGCATGCAGGGTGCCCCATGGGGGCGAGATGGCCGGCAGCCCATTGGCATCGAGGAATTTGTCATAGCCCTTGTGTTCAAAGGGGAGTTGAGGTACTCCGGATGGGGCAGACCCTACTTCCTGTTTGTCAGTGCCCTCCATCAGGTACGCGATCAGGGCTTCTTTATCGGCAGGATCCAGGTTCGGGAACCCGGGCATCATCCCCTTGCCAGCCTGTAACAGGGTATGGACTTCTTCAATGGTCTTTCGCCGGTTCAAACCCAGCAGGGAGGGATACCCGCTCAGGGGGAGCCCGCTGCGGTCTGCCTGGTGGCAAACGGCGCAATTACGCGCGTAGGTGATTTCCCCGGCAGAGGCGTTTTCCGGGATGGTCGGTGCAGACATTTGCAGGAACCAGGCCATCTCGTTCGAATTCACGTACAGAATGCCGTTTTCCGGATCTGCCCCGGCACCTCCCCATTCGGCCGCCCCATCGTACCCCGGCAACAGCAATACCGGTTCCAGGCCCGGGGGGGCATACTGCCTGCGGTCTGCCGCCCGAAAGCGCTCCAGCACCTCTTCCGGGTTGGGGGCATATGGGCTCAGGTCTGCCTCGGTCAGGTCCTGCACCTGCCGGGCAAAGGGAGCGGGTTTTACCGGCAGGGGCTGGGTGGGCCAGGCTTCTTCCCCCTCCAGGGTTGAAGGAGGCACCGGCACTTCTTCAATCTCAAACAACGGTTCTCCGGTTACCCGGTTAAAAAGGTAGACGTATCCCTGTTTGGTCACCTGGGCCACGGCGGGAATTTCCTCCCCGTTGCGGGTTACGGTTAAGAGGTTGGGCGGTGCCGGGGGGTCCCGGTCCCACAGGTCATGATGGGTAAACTGGAAATGCCAGAGGCGCTCCCCGGTGTTGGCATCCAGGGCCAGCAGGCAATTCGCAAAGAGGTTCTCTCCTAGCCGCTGCCCCCCGTAGAAGTCCGGGGCGGCAGAACCTGTGGGCACATATAATATTTCCCGCCCCTCATCCAGGGCCATTCCGGCCCAGTTGTTTGCGGCTCCCACCAGGCCTTTGCGGTAGGTTTCCGGATCTTCCCAGGTTTCGTACCCTGTTTCACCGGGGTGTGGGATGGTGTGGAAAACCCAGTTCAGGGCTCCGGTGCGGACGTCAAAAGCCATGATGTCTCCCGGGGCAGCCCCGGGGCCCTCGGATACGCGCAAGGGCATAATAATGTGGTTCTTAAAAATAGTTCCCGGGGTATTCGAGATCACAAATTGATTCCGGGCGCTTTCCGGGAGGCCGGAGCGGAGGTCTACCTGCCCGCCTTTCCCAAAAGAGACCACGGGTTTTCCCGTAAGGGCATTCAGGGCCCAAAGGGATTCGCCCCGGGTGTAAAAAATGCGATGGTCCTCCCCGTCGCTCCAGTAACTCACCCCCCTGCTGGTAGAGTGCCAGGCCTTCAGGGAGTCCCCGAACACCCAAACGGGCCGGCCGGTGCGCGCATCCAGTGCAAATACCCGCAGGGCTGCAGAGACGCCAAATAAAAGGGTATCGACTACCAGGGGGTTCATTTGCATTTGCCCGGCATCTGGCAGTTCGTAGGTCCAGGCCACTTCCAGAGCCGACACATTTTCCGGAGTAAAGGCGTCCAGTTTTGAGAAATGGCTTCGGCCTGCATCGCCCAGGTAACGGGACCAGGTATAAAAGGAAGCCTCTTCGGAACTCCTGGCGGGGGAGTGGGGCTCGCAGCCCGAAAGGGCGCATAAAACAACCAGGCCCAGCAGGGATAAACGGATAGGTGTCATACGCCCCAAGGTAGCGAATTCACCCCGGATTCTTCAGGGCAGGCCGGTTAAAAGAGCTCCCGGCGCAGCCTAAGGACCGCGGGCAGGTAAGAGTTTCCGAAGAGGTTCAGGTGGGCCAGCAGGTAATAGAGCTGATACCACTGCTGGCGCACCTCCCAGCCTTCCTGTTGGGGTGCCAGGGCGTAGTACCCGTCGTAAAAGGCTTCCGGAAACCCACCAAAAAGCCGGCTCATGGCCAGGTCTACCTCGGCATGCCCCCGGTACACTGCAGGGTCGATCAGCACGGCATCCCCGTTCTCTGCGATCAGGAAATTCCCGCCCCAGAGGTCGCCGTGTAAGAGCGATGGAAAAACCTCCGGGGTGTGTTCAGCCATCTTTTGGCAGAGTTCTTCTGCCGTTGGGATTTCGGATTGTGCCATAAGGCCGGCAGCGATGGCCATCCGATATTGGGGCATTAGGCGGTGGTGGACATAAAACGCGACCCAATCCGCTTCCCTGGGGTTTTTCTGGGGCAGGCGCCCCAGGAAGTTGTCCGAATCCCAGCCAAAAGCGGGAGCTTTCTGCAAGTGCATACGCGCCAGGTTGGCGCCAAAGGCCCGGCATTCCTCCGGGCTGCCAGGGCGGGAAGGGATCCATTCCATCACCAGGCAGGCCCCATTTTCCAGGGGATACACCCCATCGACTTCGGGCGTGCGCAATACCCCTGCAGCCCCCAGGGCCTGTAGCCCCTCAGCTTCTGCCCTGAGCCCGGTATAGGCCGTGCCGCCGTCAAGGGTTTTCAAAAACCGGAGCCCATGGGGTGTTACCATCCGGAAAGCGCGTGCGGTATCGCCCCCGCCCAGGGGTTCCAGGGAAAGGACGGGGATGCCTGTGGCGTTTTGTAATCGGGCTTTGAAAGGCATCAGCAGGGGTTAAAGCCGGAACACCTGGCCCTGGCGGGCAATGTGGAATCCGGCAGCCTCCACAGCCTTTGACGCCTCGCTTTCCGGGTCCAGCAGGGGGTTGGTGTGGTTCATGTGAATAAAGAAGACCTTCTCTTTTTCGGCTTCCGGCAGGCGGGCAAACCGCGCCATACTTTCGGAAACAAAGGGGTGGGGGATTTCGGAAATGTCCCGGTAGCCTACTTCGGAGGCATCGAAAAAAGTGGCATCCAAGAAGGCGTAATCCACAGCCCGGATATGCGCTTCAATATCGGTTTCCCAGCGTTCCCATTTATCGATGTCCGGGATAAAAAGCGCTGTTTTCCGGGGCCCTGCGATCAGGAAACCCACCGTCTCGGAGTATTCGTCCCGGTGGGGTACCCGCACAGGGGTTACCTTCAGGTTGGGGCCCAGGCTTGCAGCCTTTCCGTCTTTCAGGGGCGCCAGGTGGATGTTCCCTGCGGAAACGAGCTGCCTCCATGGCCCGTTCCGGCGCAGGAAGCGGCTCATCCGGGGCATGGCATACACCGGGATTCCAGGGGCATTCAGGGCCTCTCGCCCCAGGAATTGCAGACCGGAATAGTGCCCGATATGGGCATGGGTCAGGAAGATGCCGGACGGCAGGGGTAAGCCTGTGGCCCGGTGTAACGCATCCATTTGCGCCCCCAGGTCGGGCGTAGCCTCAAACAGGTAGGAGGTACCTTGTGCCGGGTCGGACAGGCCCAGGCATACCACGTGTCTGGGGGCCATTTTTTCGGGTTCCGGCGAGGCACAACAGGCGCGCTGGCAGCCAATGTGCGGCAGCCCGCCGTCCTGTACGGTTCCCAGTACTATGAGCGAAACCCCTTCCTGCTGGGCTGTTGCGGTGCCGCCCAGCACAAGGCTGGTCCAAACCAAGAAAAGCAGACGACGCATGGGCTAACGGAGGATTTCGGCGTAACGCTTAGGGCTGGACAGCAGCTCCCGGGCGGCCAGGATGGCCGTGTCACGGTTCAGGAAAGACTCGTAGAGCCCCTCCCGGTAGACGTACCGTTTAATGATTTCGTCCTCCAGGGCCTTGGTAAGCTCCGCGGAGTAGGTGTCCAGGGCGGCCAGCTTCTTTTTCTCCAGCTGCAGCAACAGGTCGCGGAATTCGCCTTCCAGGCTTTCGTCAAAAACGATGGATTCCCGGGCAGTCAGTGCCTCCCGCAGGGCATGTTCCGTCTTGGTTTCAAAATCGAAGCCGCTTTTCGCCACAAATTCCTTGAATGCCCCATACTGGCTTGCCCCCAGGTGAAAACTACCCGGGTTTTCCAGCTGGTGGGTGTAGAAATACTGGGTGGCAAAGTCAAAAACCACGTGGTTGTCTACCAGGGCGCGGGTCAGGTCATTGCTGCGCATGTCTGCAATTTCTACATCGGGCATCACCCCGCCCCCATCGGTGACCTTACGGCCATTGCGGGTGCGGAATTCCTGGAATTCTGTATTGCGGACGGCGTTGCCGCTGGCATCCCGGTTCCAGTAATCCAGGGACTGAATGCAACGGCCGGAAGGGGTGTAATAGCGGCTGATGGTCACCTTCAGCTGGGTGCCGTAGGTAAGTTTAAGGGGGCGCTGTACCAACCCTTTTCCAAAACTGCGGGCGCCCATTACTACGGCCCGGTCCAGGTCCTGCAGGCTGCCGGAAACGATTTCGCTGGCCGAGGCGCTGCGGTCGTTTACCAGCACCACCAGCGGGATTTCAGTGTCTTCGGCCTTGTTCCGCGTTTTATAGGTTTGGTTGAACTTTTTGACTTTGGATTGGGTGGTGACAATCAGCTCGCCTTTGGGCACAAACAGGTTGGTGACGTTTATCGCTTCGGTCAACAACCCTCCCGGGTTATCTCTCAGATCCAGGATGATCCGCTCTGCCCCCTGCCCTTTCAGATCCAATAAGGCTTCCCGGGTCTGGGCCGAGGCCTTGGCATTAAAGCGGGAGAGGACAATATACCCCGTTTTGTCGTCGGCCATCCGGTAAAAAGGGACGGCGTCTACTTCAATCCCCCCGCGGGAAACGTCGGCGGTCTGCAGGGATCCCTGCCGGCGGAAGGTAACAGTGACCGTGGAATTGTTAGCGCCTTTTAGGAGCTCTACGGCATCTTCCTGGAAGTCTGCCACGGACACATCCCCGATCTTTACAATTTCATCGCCGGCCCGGAGCCCGGCCTGGTCTGCCGGATATCCCTTGTAGGGTTCCACAATAACCAAACGGTCTTTGTACGAACGAACCAGGGCTCCAATTCCGGAGTATTCTCCGGCATTACTGATTTTATAGGCCTCCACATCCTGTTCGTTCAAATAGACGGTATAGGGGTCCAGGTCCGAAAGCATATTTTTGATGGCGGTGTCCATCAGCTCGGCCGGGTTGGTCTCGTCCACATAATTCATGTTCAATTCCTTGAACAGGGTGGTAAAGATTTCGATCTGTTTGGCGACCTCAAAAAAGTCGTTTTTAAACGCGGTGGTCCCGAGGAAGATCAGGACGGCCGCCAGGGGGACCAAAACGCGGGTCTTCAGCAGCTTCTTCATGGGTTTGGATTTTTTGCAGCAATTCTTTTACACACCGGTGTATGGTAGGAAAGTCCGGCAGTTCTTTTCCAAGGTATAAAAATACCAACGCATAGCTTCCCTGTGTATTGTTAAAAAAGGCCTCCTTTTCCAGGCGGTAGGCTTCCCGCATCAGCCGTTTGGTACGATTGCGCTGGTATGCCTTTCGCAGGTTCCGCTTAGAAACCGCGAAGCCAGCCTGTGCCCGGACCCTGCCCGGCATGGGGGTTTTCAGGAAGGTGGCCCGCAGGGGGTAGGCCTTCAGGGAAACACCCCGGGCAAACAGCTCTTCCCAGAGCCGCTGGCGTTTGAGTTTTTCGGATTTTGGAAAGCGTTGGCCGGCCATGCCCAAAAATAGGAATAATTGGGGCCATCACAGGGGTGACAATTATCATAAATCTCCGGGCCGGTGGCTCGTAACTTGCCGTGAGCCGGCATTTCAAAAGGACCGGCCCAAAAAAGAAACCCATGGGAACCTTAGCCGTTAAACCCCTGCAGGGGGCTGCGGAGCGGGAGCGCTATTTCCATCGCCTGCTTACGGATATCGCCGCGCTGGAGCAAATGCTGCAACAGGACTGCTTTGACCGGGAATGCATGCGGATTGGGGCGGAGCAGGAATTTTGCCTGGTCACCCGCAATTGGGAGCCGTCGGACCAGGCCGTGAATATCCTCAAGGATATCCAGGACCCGCATTTTACCTCCGAGCTCACCCGCTACAACCTGGAGGCGAACCTGGACCCCCTTCCCCTTAGCGGGAAGTGTTTTTCCCGTATGCACGAGCAGTTAAACAGTTTGATGGACCATGCCCAGCAGGTTGCCGAGCAACACGATAACCACATTATCCTTACCGGCATCCTCCCCACTATAGGCACCCACCACCTTTCCACAGACTACATGACCCCTGTGGAGCGTTATAAAATCCTGAACGAGGCCGTAAAGGGCGTACGCGGGGCAGATTTGGATATCCACATAAAAGGGGTGGATGAGGTGAACCTGAACCACGACTCCATCATGTACGAGGGCTGTAACACCAGTTTCCAGGCCCACCTGCAGATTGACCCGGACCGGTTTGCCGACACCTACAATTGGGCCCAGGCCATTTCCGGCCCTATCCTGAGCATCTGCACCAATTCCCCCATGCTAATGGGGCGCGAACTCTGGGAGGAAACCCGGATAGCTCTCTTTACCCAAAGTGTAGATACCCGCAAAAGTACCTTCCTGCTCAATGAACGGGAACCCCGGGTAGGCTTTGGCACTGCCTGGGCCAGCGGCACCCCGGCGGATTTTTTCAAGAAATCCATCGTGCGCTTCCGCAGCCTGATCTCCACTGACTTTGAGGAGGCGAACAGCCTTGAGGTGCTCCGGGAGGGAGGGGTACCGCGCCTGGCGGCCTTAAACCTGCACAACGGCACCGTATACCCCTGGAACCGTCTTTGCTATGGGCGGGGCGGTGAAAAACCCCACCTGCGGATCGAAAACCGGTACCTCCCTTCGGGCCCTACCACTGCGGACGAGATTGCAAACCTGGTCCTGTGGGTAGGGGTAATGAGCGGCAAGCCCCGGGCCTGGGAAGATATCCACACCAAAATGGATTTCCGCGATGCCAAAAAGAATTTCTTCAATGCAGCCCGATACGGGATGGCAGCCCAGTTTCACTGGGACGGGAAGATCATCCCTGCCCGCGAACTGCTGCGCGATTTCTTCCTCCCGATGGCCTATCAGGGCCTGACCCGACTTCAGGTAGACCGGGCGGATATCGAACGCTATCTTAAAATCATTGAAAACCGCATTGGCAGCCACAACGGGTCCGAATGGATGGTACAGACCTACCGCGAACTCCGGCACACCCTGAATGCCCCGGAGGCCCTTCGGAAATTAACAGCCTGCCTCTTTGACCGCTCCTTTAAAGGATACCCGGTAGATGCCTGGAAAAAGACCTGCCATACGGAATCCCCCACCCGGTTTAAGCACCCCCGGGTGGGAGACCTAATGAGCACCCGTATTGTCACGGCCCAGGAGGAAGACAGTGCGGCCCTGGTGGTAGAGATCATGAAATGGAACGGGTTTCACCACCTGCCTATCCTGAATGGACGCAATGAACTGTCTGGCCTGCTCAGCTGGACCGATGTGGCGGAGATCAGCGATAAGCCTGAAATATACCATACCGGGATACGGGCCCTGATGCGCACCGAACTGATTACTATTGGCCGGGAAGCTTCGGCCAAGAAAGCCCGGAAACTGATGAACCAACACCAGATCAATTGCCTTCCCGTGGTAGAGGGGCATGCCCTGGTGGGAATACTGACCTCCAATGACCTCCCCTAGCCCTGCAATCGAACACCCATGTGCACAACGCACGATCACCGGGGAGCGGCTTATCGGCTGTTTCCACGGGAGGGTGCCCGGCCCTACCCTGATTTGCCTGGGGGGCATCCACGGGAATGAACCTGCCGGCGTACAGGCCCTGGATCGGGTATGCACCGCCTTGAAGCAGGGTAACGTGCCATGGGAAAAGGGGCATTTTTATGCCTTTCGGGGCAACCTGGAGGGCCTCAGGCGCCATGTGCGTTATATAGACCAGGACCTGAACCGCATTTGGAGGCGGGAAAACATCCGGGATATCGAAAAGCGCCTGCCGGGAGAACGGACTTGTGAGGAGCGGGAATTGCTGGAACTCCACGGGTGGATCCGGGAAATTCTCTCCCGCCATACCCCCCCATTCTATTTCCTGGACTTGCATACCACCTCCAGCCAGACCCTGCCGTTTATCACCATTAACGACGCGGTCATTAACCGGAAGTTCGCCAGTCTGTTTCCCGTCCCGGTAATCCTGGGGATCGAGGAATACCTGGGGGGCCCGTTGCTGAGCTATATCAATGAACTGGGCTATGTGTCCATGGGGTTTGAGTCGGGCCAGCATGATTGCCCGCGGGCTGTGGACTACGCGGAGGACTTCCTTTGGCTGACCCTGGCGTATTCAGGACTGCTCGCGGAATCGAATATCCCGGAATTCCAGCAGCGGCAGATCCGTTTGCGGGAAGGGGCCGAGGGAGACCACCATTTCTACGAGGTGTTCCACCGGCATGGCCTTGAAGACCCCTCGGCTTTCCGGATGGTACAGGGTTATCGGAGTTTCGAGGAGGTGCCCAAAGGGCGGTTACTGGCGCACGACCATGGTACTCCCGTCTATATGGGTAAACCCGGGATGCTGTTTATGCCCCTATACCAGAAACAGGGGGAGGAAGGCTTCTTCCTGATCCGGAAAATCCCCTCATGGGCGCTGCGTTTCTCTGCCTGGTTGCGACGGTTCCGCTTCCAGGATGTCCTGGTACTTTTGCCGGGCATCCGATGGACAGAAAAAGGAAGCGACACCTTGTTGGTAGACCTGCGGGTAGCGCGCTTTTTCAGCAAGCCGATATTCCACCTGCTGGGGTATCGCAGCCGCTTCAAGGACCATTCCCACCTGGTGTTATCCAACCGGGAACGCCCCGCCCGCAACGCAGATTACCAGGGGTTGTTCTGGTTTGAACGCCGGAACACCACCCCGGGTTAGGGGGTGGGTTGCCAGCTGTTGTTTTCCGTGTCTATGTCCGCCATCAGGCCCGAGGGATCTATAACCACCGCCTGCACGGCACTAAACGGCATGTCGATCTCGAAGGTGTATGTGGGTTGTGCCCAGGGCCAGTCCGCCAGGACTGTCCGGTCAATGCCAGGGTAGGGATTGCCCTTTTCCCCCCGCATCATCCGCAGGGGCAGGTAATACCCTTCCCGGGAATTGTCCTTGCCTACCACCAGCAGGTCTACAGGCATGGGCATAAGCCCGATGCGCTTCAGGGTGATCCGGGTTTTGTCTCCCGCCGCTGCCACTTCTTCAATGGCGTAGTCTATAGTGTTGGTGGTCTGGGTCCAGTCTACAAGATACCATTCCAGCTCCATCCCACTCACTTTTTCGGCAGTCCGGATGATGTCGTTGGGCACCGGGTGCTTGAATTTAAAATCCCGGTAATAACGGCGCAGGGCTTCCATCAGTTTATCCTGCCCGATCACATAGCCCAGCTGGGCCAGGAACACCGCCCCTTTGCTGTAGGCCGAAATGCCGTACCCGGTATTGAAGGCATAGCGGTCCGCATGGGTGCTCATGGGCTGTTCCCGACCGGATTGGGCCAGGCGGTAGTACCCCATATAAGACCCCCGGAAGGGGTTTTCCTGCCCCCGTTCCATAATGGTATTCATGCAGAGTGCGGAGATAAAGGAAGTAAAACCTTCGTCCATCCATTCGTGCCGGGCTTCGTTGGTGGCCAGTACGTGCTGGAACCAGGAGTGTGCCATTTCGTGTACCATAACCCCTACCAGGCTTTCAAAAGAGCGCTCGCCGGTAATCAGGGTGCTCATGGCATATTCCATCCCGCCGTCCCCGCCTTGTACCACGGAGTACTGCTCGTAAGGGTAGGGCCCGACGTTGCGGTTAAAAAAGCCCATGGCCTCGGCAGTTTTGGGCTGGAGGTTTTTCCAGTTTTCCAGCAATTCGGGCTTGTCCTTGTAGAAGAAATGGAGCACGGGCCCGTTTTCCATTTTTAAGGTGTCATGGCGGTATTCCGGGTCTGCCGCCCACATAAAATCGTGGACCATGGGGGCTTTGAAGTGCCAGGTCAGGGTTTTCCCTTTGGGTTTGCGCACGGTGGTGCCAGGGGCCTCGTACCCATGGCCGATCTCCTGGGGGTTTTGCAGGTAACCCGTTCCACCTACTACATAGTCTTTGTCCAGTGTGAGTTTTACATCAAAATCCCCCCATACCCCGTGGAATTCCCGGGCAATATAAGGGTCGGCGTGCCAGCCTTCAAAGTCGTATTCCGCCATTTTGGGATACCACTGGCTCATGGACAGGGCCACCCCTTCCCGGTTGTTGCGCCCGGATCGGCGGATCTGCAGGGGTACCTGCCCCTCGAATTGCATTAGGAATTCCGTGGTAGCCCCCGGCAGGACAGGTTGTGCCAGGTTTACCACCAGGACAGTGCCCTCCAGGGAATGGCTTACGGCCTGCCCGTCCTGGGTGAGGGAGGTGGCGCGCAGGTATCCGATTTCATCCGGGCCCAGCGCAGCAATACGGCTTTTCCCGTCTTCGGTCATCCGGCCGTCCGGGTCTTCGATACTCTGCAGGCGCAGGTCCATTTCGCTCCCGGGTTGGAAGGCGTTAAAATACATGTGGTAGAAAACGCGGCTAAGGGTGTCCGGCGAATGGTTGGTGTAGCGCAGGATCTGGGTACCGGTATAGCGGTAGGTTTTTACATCCATATCTACCTCCATGGTGTAGTCTGCGTGTTGTTGCCAGTAACTTGAGTTGCCCTGGGCAGCCAGTTGGAACCCGGCCAGCAGCAGCAACCCCCAAATGTGTCGAATCATCGTTTGCTGTAGTTTTAGAATTTAGTGGCCCCGCTGTTTACGCGATCGGCCAGAATAAGGGCGTTATAGAGGTTTGCAATGCGGCCGGAGCGGGAGATCTTGGCAAAATCCCGGGCGTTGGACGGGTCTCCGCCCAGGATCACCTGGCGGGATACCGGCAGGCCCGATTGCAGGATTATCTTCTTCACCTGGGAAGCCGTTAGCTTCGGGTACAGGGAGCGGATCAGGGCGGCAATGCCGCTCACCGCCGGGGCTGCCATGGAGGTCCCGCCCTGGAATTCATAGGTGCTGCCGGGCATGGTGGAGTAAATCTGCCCGCCCGGGGCAAAGACATCCACATTGCTGGCGCCGTAATTCGAAAAAGAGGCCACCATTTCGGACCCGTAGGTAGGGGCCAGGGCGCCCACGGTAATTACATTGTCCGCAATCTCATCGCCGGTGCCCACCTGGTCGTTCGGGTAATTGGGGTTTTGGGGCAGGTCCAGATCTTCGCTGTCATTCCCGGCAGCATGGACAATCAGCACATCGTTCTTGGCGGCATAGCGGATGGCGTCGTATACCCATCCGGCTTCCGGGGAATAGGACTTTCCGAAGCTTGCGTTAATCACCCGGGCACCGTTGTCCACGGCATAACGGATGCCCAGGGCCACATCCTTGTCGTATTCGTCCCCGTCCGGGACCATGCGCACGCTCATGATCTGCACGTTGCGGGCAACCCCGTCCACGCCAATGCCATTCCCGCGTTCCGCCGCAATGATACCGGCCACGTGGGTGCCGTGGGATTCATCTTCTTCCCGGTTGCCAGGGTCTCCGTTCCCATACCCGGTGTCGGCGAGGTCGTAAGGGTTGTCCCCCACGCTTTCCCTGCCGTTAAACTCCACATTCAGGTGGTAGTTCAGCTGGTTGGTAAAATAGGTGACGCCTTCCTTGATTTCATCCAGGATTTCCGGGATGCTGTCTGCATAAGCATACATCTGCAGCAGGATGCCCACGCTTTGCTGTAAGGCCGGGTCCTGGGTTTCGATGGCTTGCAGGTCCTCTTCGGTGTAAGCCTCTTTCCCCAGGTGTGCCTTTACGGTTTGGTCTGCCCCCTGTACAGCCTGCAGGATGCGCTCGTATTGTTGTTTGTTGGCCGTGGCTTCACCCACCTCGGCTTCCAGGTTGGCCCGTGCTTTTTGCTGCAGGGCGGCATCGCCCAGGCCCAGGCGCAGGATACGCGCCATTTCCAGTTGTTCGTGGTAGGATTCCCCCAGGAAGTTATAGCCGTGGATGTCGTCCACATACCCGTTGTTGTCGTCGTCTTTCCCGTTCCCCGGGATTTCGTCCGTATTGGTCCAGATCACGTCGTCCAGGTCCTCGTGGTCCAGGTCAATCCCACTGTCCAGGACGGCAACCACCACGGTGCTGCCCTGCCGTTTCCCGATAATCTCGGTATAGGCCCTGTCCACACTCATGCCGGGAACGGTGTCCCGCATCAGGTCTTCGTGGCCCCAGTGTTTCAATTCCGCTTCGGAGAGTTCCGAAATCTTCAGGGGGACGGTGTCGATGTTTTCAATGGGGGTGCTCACCAGCTGTGTAGCACCGCAGCCCACCAGCAGCAGGGCCGCGGGGGCCCAGGACAATGTTTTCATTGCGATGTTTTTCATGTTTATTCGGATCCTATGGGGTAAAGGGCGCCGGGGTACGGGGCTTCAAACCATTCGAAGCATCCCCGGTCCGCCAGGGTTACATAACAGGTGCGGCCATCCGGGCCGCCAAAAGTTAAATTACTGGGCTTTTTGCCTTTCAGCCGGTATTCGCGCAGCATTTGGCCTGCCGGGCTGACCACGGCAACCGTGCCCTTGTCGTATCGGGCAATGTACACATTTCCCTGCACATCGCATCGCATGCCGTCCAGGCCAAAATCCGGGAATTGGATCAGCAATTCCCGATGCCCAAGGCTGCCATCGGCCAGTACGGGATAGCGCCAGACGCTGCGCTGCACGGATTCATTTACGTACAGGGTGCTGGCGTCCGGGCTCAGGGTAATGCCGTTGGTGGTACCCAGGCCGGAGCGGAGCCGTTCGGTGCGCCCGTCCGGGGTTACCCGCCACAGGTTGCCGGTGCTGTCCGCCCACTTGGGGTCGCTCAGGTAGAGGTTGCCGCTGGGGTGCACGCACAGGTCGTTGGGCTGGTTCATCTCCGGGTTTTCCGCAAAGACCTGCAGGGTGTCGGCCCCGGCGGGCTTGCGGTACACTTTATGACCCATGTAATCTGCGATATACATATCCCCCGCTGCATTGAATTGGATGCCATTGCCGATGCTGCCTTCCGGGAGGCGGAGATACAGGGAGGCCTCCCCGCTTGGGCTTACGCGCCCTATGGTTCCTTCTTCGGCATAATTCACGGCGTAGATATACCCGTCAGGGCCCGTGGCCGGGCCTTCGATACCCGGGGTAAATGCACCTTCTTCCAAAAGGTCGGTGCTGTCGGGCCCGGGGGTGCTGCAGGCAGCCATCAGGGAGAGGCCCAGCATCAGCAGCAGGGCCTTGGGGGAATCAGGAAAAACAGGCATCAAAGGCAAAGGTTTGGTCCAGCCGCACGCCCTTCTCGGTATGTTTGAGGGTGCAACAGGGGTTATGGGCGTCGTGCTCCAGGAACAGCACATAGGAGGCGTCGGCAGCCCGTTTCAGGAAGGGTTCTTTTTCCGCCAGGGTAAGCAGGGGCCGGGTATCGTACCCCATCACATAGGGCAAGGGAATATGCCCTACGGTGGGCAGCAGGTCCGCCATAAAGACCAGGGTTTTCCCCTGGTAGCGGATGTGCGGGATCATCTGTTTATCCGTATGTCCGTCCACAAACAGGATGCCGAAACCCAGGGGGGAATTTTCCTGGAAGGCTTCCCCGGTGCGGGGTACAAAACGCAATTGCCCGCTCTCCTGCATGGGGAGGATGTTTTCGGGCAGGAATGAGGCCTTTTCCCGGGCGTTGGGTTCGGTGGCCCATTGCCAGTGGGCCTCATTGGTCCAGAATACGGCGTTGCGGAAGGCGGGCTGGTACCCGGTGCGATCCCGGTTCCATTCCACGCTCCCCCCGCAGTGGTCAAAATGCAGGTGGGTCAGGAAGACATCCGTAATGTCGTCCCGGTGAAAACCAACCTGCGCCAGGGAACGGTCCAGGGTGTGGTCGCCCCAGAGGTAATAGTGGCCAAAGAATTTTTCGCTCTGCTTGTTTCCCATCCCGGTGTCGATCAGGATCAGCCGGTCCCCGTCTTCGATCAGCAGGCTGCGGGCCGCCAGGTCAATCATGTTGTTGGCGTCTGCCGGGTTGGTCCGGGTCCAGAGGCTTTTGGGTACTACCCCGAACATGGCACCCCCGTCCAGCTTAAAATTCCCGGTTTCGATCGGATACAACTTCATGGTATCGGTTTCAATTCCCGAAAATACGAATTCACTGCGGGGATGCCGGGCGGGTTTGGGAAATTTTAAGGGAAATCCACAGCTGTGCATGCGGAAAAGACAAACAATCCCCGCCAGGGGCTTTCCGATCCCGGCAAATGTGTATTTTTGGTTTTCACCCTTAGGGGAAAACAGCACTGCATGGTAGAACTGGCCGGAATAATCATACTGGGAATCTTTGCCCAATGGGTGGCCTGGCGGCTGAAGTTGCCCGCCATTCTCCCCCTGATCCTTATCGGTCTGATTGTGGGCCCGGTTGCTACCTTGTATACCGAAGATGGCAGTAAGCTGATCGAGCCCATCTGGAATGGGGAAGCCGGTCTGTTTCCCGGGGAAGGTCTCTACTATTTTGTCTCCCTGGCCATCAGTATTATCCTTTTTGAAGGGGGGCTTACCCTGAAGCGCTCCGAGGTGTCGAATGTAGGCCCTGTCATCACTAAACTCATTACCCTGGGGACCGTAGTCACCTTTTTCTGCGCCGGGGTTGCGGCCCACTTTATTTTCGGGATCAGCTGGCAGATGTCGTTTTTGTTCAGCGCCCTGATCATTGTGACCGGCCCGACTGTGATTACTCCCATCCTGCGAAACATCCCCTTGAAAAAGGATATTTCCGCCATCCTGAAATGGGAGGGTATCCTCATTGATCCCATTGGCGCCCTGGTAGCGGTACTGGTCTTTGAGTTTATCAGTGTGGGGGAAGGCCATGCCTACACCAAAACCGCCCTGATCGAATTCGGGAAGATCCTGCTTTTCGGGTTTACCTTCGGGTTCACTTTTGCCCACGGGCTGGCCTTTGCGATCAAAAGGAATTTTATCCCGCACTACCTGCTGAATGTAGTTTCCTTATCGGTGGTGTTGCTGGTATTTGTGGAATCGGACCTGTTTGCCCACGAATCGGGCCTGCTGGCGGTGGTTGTGATGGGGCTGGTACTCGGTAATATGGACCTGCCCAACATCAAGGAACTGCTGTATTTTAAAGAGTCCCTCAGCGTCTTGCTGATCTCCATCCTTTTTATCCTGCTGGCAGCCAACATTAACCTGGCAGACCTGGAGCTGATCTACAC
Source organism: Robiginitalea aestuariiviva (assembly GCF_029537735.1). Taxonomy (GTDB): domain Bacteria; phylum Bacteroidota; class Bacteroidia; order Flavobacteriales; family Flavobacteriaceae; genus Robiginitalea; species Robiginitalea aestuariiviva. The sequence continues at coordinate 982,213 of NZ_JARPUQ010000001.1, forward strand.
CTGGAAAACCGCCCTGCTTTTTGGCATTATTGTGTTCCTGATCCGGCCGCTGGGGGTAATGCTCAGTACACAGGGCTCCGAGTTAAAGGTCAATGAGAAATTATTTATCGGGTGGGTAGGCCCCCGGGGGATCGTCGCCGCCGGGATCGCCTCCCTTTTCGGCTCTAAATTGCTGGCGCGGGGCGAGCCCGGGGCAGAATATATCACCCCCCTGGTCTTTACCGTGGTTCTGGGAACCGTACTGCTGAATGCTACCACGGCCCGGTTGGTCGCTAAGCTGGCAGGGGTCTTTTTGAAGAAATCCGAAGGTATCCTGATTGTGGGGGCATCCAAAGCCTCCCGCCTGATTGCCCAATACCTGCAGCGCAACGATCGCCACGTGGTGGTGATCGACAACAACCCGGCCAATATCGAAAAGGCCAAGGAACACGGCCTGGAGGCCTTTACGGCGAACATCTATTCGGACACGTTAACGGATAACCTGGAACTCACCGATGTGGGGTACCTGATTGCCATGACCGCCAACTCCGACATCAACAAATACGCCATCGAGAAATTCAGGGACCAGTTTGGTGAGAACGGCTCCTTCCGCATTGTGGATACAGACGAAATGGGGGACCCTGAGGTCAAGGGCCGGCAGGAGCTTTTTTCCCAGACAGACGACTTTGTGAAATTCATGGACGCGGTGCGCAAAAACCCGGCCATCCACGAGGCAGACCTAAAGGACGAGAACCAGTATCAGAAACTCTGCGAGCGCATCAATGCAGACGATGACATGGTACCCCTGTTTATTAAGGATACCGATGGAGAACTCCACATTATTCCCTCCTATGTGCGCGGGGGCGGTGCCATTCATGAAGGGTACAAGCTGGTGTATATGGGGAAAGCCCTGAACGCGGAGCGGGACGACACCCAGGTGGTGTCCCTGTACGGGAAACCCGTGTAATACGGTCCCTGTCCTGGATCTAGTAAGGTTCGGTACGGTGCACCTTCACCTGCATGTCCGCCTCGGTAAGCGGAAATTCCTGCCCGGCAAGCAGCCTGAAGAAGGGAGTTGCCGCTTCCCTGCGGATTTTTTCCGAGAGCAGTTCCAGGTCTACTTCCCCGCTCTCCTGTTGCCAGACAAAAATGGAATTCTGCTGCACCTGCACAATGCGGTGGCTCGCTGTAAAATGGGCAATGTAGGTAGTCATGGGCGGAAGCAGGCTAAACGAATCCGGGCAAATGTAGGCAAAACCCTACATTCTCAAAACACTTTTGTCAATCGTTCAGCTTGAGCACAGCCATAAAGGCCTGCTGGGGGATCTCCACATTCCCGACCTGCCGCATCCGCTTCTTCCCTTTTTTCTGCTTCTCCAGCAGCTTTCGTTTCCGGGAGATGTCTCCCCCGTAACACTTGGCGGTCACATCCTTGCGCAGGGCCTTTATGGTTTCCCGGGAGATGATTTTGGCACCGATAGCCGCCTGGATGGGGATGTCGAATTGCTGGCGGGGGATAAGCTCCTTCAGCTTTTCGCACATCTTTTTCCCGATATGCTGGGCGTTGTCGAAGTGGACCAGGGCGGACAAAGCGTCTACCATCTGCCCATTGAGCAGGATATCCACCCGTACCAGTTTGGAGGTGCGCATCCCGATGGGGCTGTAGTCAAAAGAGGCATAGCCCCGGGAAACGGTTTTCAGCCGGTCGTAAAAATCGAAGACAATCTCGGCCAGAGGCATGTCGAAGTTCAGCTCCACCCGGTCCTGGGTCAGGTAGGTCTGCCCGGTGATTTGCCCCCGCTTGTCGATACAGAGGGACATGACGTTGCCCACATAATCGGCCTTGGTAATAATGGTGGCTTTGATATAAGGCTCTTCCACCCGGCTTAACGTGGAAGGCTCCGGCAGGTCCGAAGGGTTGTTGACCACCAGGGGGGTTTCCGGCTCCTTATTCGTATAGGCCAGGTAGCTCACGTTGGGGACCGTGGTGATCACGGTCATGTCGAACTCCCGTTCCAGGCGTTCCTGTATGATTTCCATGTGCAGCATCCCGAGAAAACCACAGCGGAACCCGAAGCCCAGGGCGGCACTGCTTTCGGCCGTAAAGACCAGGGAAGCATCGTTCAGCTGTAATTTTTCCATGGAAGACCGCAATTCTTCAAAGTCTTCCGTATCTACCGGGTAAATCCCGGCAAAAACCATCGGTTTTACGTCTTCAAAACCGGCAATGGCTACCGGGGAAGTGTTGGCGGCATCCGTGATGGTGTCCCCCACCTTGACTTCCCGGGCCTCTTTGATCCCTGTAATCAGGTAGCCTACGTCTCCCGTACGGATCTCCTGCCGGGGCATCTGCCGGAGCTTAAGCGTCCCGATCTCGTCCGCATGGTATTTCTTGCCGGTGGCCACGAATTTGATATGCTGCCCTTTGTGGATCTTCCCGTTCATCACCCGGAAATAGGTTTCCACGCCCCGGAAGGGATTGTAGACGGAGTCAAAAACCAGGGCCTGCAACGGGGCTGAGGGGTCGCCTTCTGGGGCGGGGATGCGTTCAATAATGGCCTTCAGGATGGCGTCTACGCCCAGGCCGGTTTTTCCGCTGGCGGGGATCACCTCTTCGGGCTTGCACCCCAGCAGGTCTACAATATCGTCGGTAACTTCCTCGGGGTTGGCGCTCGGGAGGTCCACTTTGTTCAGGACCGGGATAATCTCCAGGTCGTTTTCCAGGGCCAGGTAGAGGTTGGAAATGGTCTGCGCCTGAATGCTCTGTGCGGCGTCTACCACCAGCAGGGCGCCTTCGCAGGCCGCGATGGAGCGGGATACCTCATAGCTGAAATCCACGTGGCCGGGGGTGTCAATCAGATTCAGGATATAAGTTTCCCCCTCATAAACGTATTCCATTTGGATGGCGTGGCTCTTGATGGTGATGCCGCGCTCCCGTTCCAGGTCCATGCTATCCAGCAACTGGTCCTGCTTTTCCCGTTCGGTAACCGAACCGGTGTGGTCCAGCAGCCGGTCGGCCAGGGTACTCTTGCCGTGGTCGATGTGGGCGATGATGCAGAAATTGCGGATATGCTTCATAATGCGTTGAAATTGGGGGCAAAGATACGTGATCGGGGCCTCAATCCTGCCATTCGGCTATAAACAAATTCGTATCCCGCGTGCCTCCGTTATTCCGGTTGCTGGCAAAGACCAGATATTTGCCGTTGTTGGAAAAGACCGGGAAGGCGTCAAAGGTCTTGCCGTGGGTAACCCGGGTGAGGTTGGTGCCGTCCGTCCCGATCATGTAGAGGTTGAAAGGGAAGCCGCCCTCGGCTTCAAAATTACTGGAAAACAGCACCTTGTCTCCATCCGGGTGAAAGAACGGGCACCAGTTGGCATTGCCCAGGTAGGTGAGTTGCCGCAACCCGGACCCATCTGCATTGCAGATAAACAGCTCCATATTGGTGGGCTGCACCAGCCCCTGGGCCAGCAGGCCCTTGTATTCCGCTATTTCCTCAGGCGTTTGCGGGCGGGAAGCCCGGAAGATGATCTGGCTGCCGTCCGGGGAGAAAAAAGCGCCCCCGTCGTACCCGAGAGCATCCGTGATCTGGGTGACCCCGCTGCCGTCCAGGTTCATGGTGTAGAGCTCCAGGTCCCCGCTGCGGTCCGAGGTAAACACGATCTTATCGCCCTTAGGGCTCACGGTGGCCTCGGCATCGTACCCGGGAAGGTCTGTAAGTTGGGCCGTGATATTGCCCTGCAGGTCCGCCACAAAGATGTCGAAGGAATCGTAAACCGGCCAGACGTACTTCCCGTTCAGGCGCAGGGGGACTTCCGGGCAGAGACTATCCTGCAGGTGGGTGGAAGCGTATACGATGTGCTTGTTGTCCGGCAGGAAATACCCGCAGGTGGTGCGGCCCATCCCGGTGCTGACCATGGGGGGCTTGTTGTCCCGGAAGGTATCTGAGGCGTTCATCACAAACATCTGGTCGCACTCCAGCCCCCAGGATGCCGTGTTGGCCTGGAAGATCAGCTGCTGGTCGTCAAAACTCCAGTAGGCTTCGGCATTGTCGCCCCCAAAGGTGACCTGCCGGATGGACTTAAAGTGGGTCTCCCCAGGGTAGATCAGGGTATCCGAGGCCATAGCCATGGGGCTTTCACCCTCACTTTGGACGGCTACTGTCCGGGTACAGGTGCACTTGCCAAGCAGGATAATGGGGATTAACAGTGCCGGTATTCTCATGGGTTGTTTACTTTTAGGCAAAAATATACGGAAAGCCATGAAGTACGCACAACTTTTTCTGGGGACGGCCCTGGTTTTGGCCGCCTGCCGCACTGAAGCCCCTGTGGAAGTGACCCTGCAGGAGGATGTTGGCATCCTGGCCGCGGATTCCCTGATGGGCAGGGAAACGGGAACGGACGGGGCCCGGATGGCTGCCGATTATCTGGAAGGACGGCTCCGGAACATGGGGCTTAAACCGGCTGGTGCCCAGGGCACCTACCGCCAGACTTTTGTCTTTAAGCCGCGTCGGGACCCACATGCCCAGATTACCTTCGAAGAGGCAGATAGTGCCGGGATTGCCGGGATGAATGTTATGGGACTGATCGACAAAGGGGGCTCCCGCACCGTGGTATTGGGCGCCCACTACGACCACCTGGGAATGGGGGGCGAGGGTTCCCTGCACCGGGGCGAGGCGGCCGTGCACAACGGGGCGGACGACAACGCCAGCGGGGTAGCGGTCCTGTTACACCTGGCGCAGGAAATCAATCGTTGGGAGGAAGCGCGGGACAACTACCTTATCCTCTTATTTTCCGGGGAGGAAATGGGGCTTTTGGGCTCCAATTACTTTTCAAAAAACCCAACCCTGAGCCTGGACGAAGTGCCCTTTATGCTGAACCTGGATATGGTGGGCCGGCTGCGGCCGGACAGCACCCTCTCGGTAAGCGGTACGGGCACCAGCCCGATCTGGAACCAGGTGCTCAACAGCCAGAACCCCGGATTTAAACTGGTGTTGCAGGAATCCGGGGTGGGCCCGTCCGACCACACCTCCTTTTACCTGCAGGATATCCCCGTGCTCCATTTTTTCACCGGGCAGCACCCGGACTACCACCGCCCTTCGGACGATGCCGGCAAGCTGAATTACGAAGGGATGGAAGCCATTTCGGCCTACCTGATGAAGGTGCTCCGAGCCATGGAAACCCAGCGGGAAGTGGCCTTCCGCAAGACGAAAAACGAAAGCGAGGAAGTGCCTGCCTTTAAGGTTGCTCTGGGGGTGGTCCCGGATTACCTCTTTGAGGGGCCGGGCATGCGCATAGATGGGGTTAGCGAAGGCAAGGCGGCCCAGCAGGCCGGGCTGCAGAAGGGCGATGTGGTGTTGCGCCTGGGCGATAGCACCGTAACGGACATGATGAGTTATATGCGCGCCCTGGCCAGTTTCCAGCCCGGCGACTCTACTGAAGTGGTGGTGGGCCGGGGCACAGATTCCCTTCGGGTTTCGGTCCGGTTTTGAACGCTGAAATGGCGTAACGCCCCATCAGGAATACATAGTTGAGGGTAAGAAAATTTTTATAGCTTTACCCAAGTCCAACCCAACGCGTGAAAACCTACATCCTACTTATTCTGGGGCTGCTTCCCCTGGCCCTGACCGGCCAGCAATTCCAGATATCCGGTACCCTGAAAGACAGCGAAGGCAAAGCCCTGCCCTACAGCAATGTGATCCTGCTGCGCGCTGCCGATTCCGTGCAGGTAAAGGGGACCTCCGCCGACGAAAGCGGGATCTTTGTGCTACGGGATGTGCCAGGCGGCTCATATCTGCTGCAACCCCAGTATTTTGGGCATAAATCCCTGATTTTACCCCTGGAGCTCACCGCAGACCTGCAGTTGGGAGAGGTGGTATTGGAACTGGAGGGCAATGCACTGGACGAAGTGGTGATTACCGCTGCCCGCCCCATCATAGAACGCCTGGCAGACCGGCTGGTGTTCAAAGTGGAAAATACCGTGATCAGCGAGGGCACTACCTGGGATATCCTCAGGCGCACCCCCGGCGTAGTAGTGCTGGGCGACAACCTGGAAATCCGGGGGAAAAGCGTAACCGTATACCTGAACGACCGGAAGGTGCAACTGTCATCCGACGAAATCCTCGACTTGCTCAAAGGCCTGTCCGGGGATGTGGTGTCTGCCGTGGAAGTGATTGCGGATCCCCCCGCCCGGTACGAGGCAGCGGACGGGGCCGTGCTGAACATCCGCACCCGCCAAAACATTGTGCCCGGATACAAGGGCAGCGTACAGGCGCGCTGGGAACAGGCTATTTTCCCCAAGTACCGCCTGGGGACCAGCCACTACTATAAGGGAAGGCAATGGGGCCTGTTTGCCAATTACAGCATCAGCCCAAGGAAGGAGTTCAAGCGGACGGATTCTTATGTGAATTTCTTTGACCCGGCCCAAACCGTTTACGCCCGGTGGAATACCGACATGGAAAAGATAGGCCGTTCCCTGGCCCAGCAAGCCACCCTGATGCTGGATTATTCCCCGTCCGAAAAGGACCAATTCAACCTGACCACCACCCTGAATACCTCCCCCAACAAGCGCAACGCCTACCTGCTGGCTACCGTGATGCGCAATGCACAGGGGCAGGTAGATTCCACCCTGAGGACCTGGAGCAATGTGGAAGACGACATGCTGAATGCTTCGGCAAACCTCAATTATGAGCGCAAACTGGCCAGGGAAGGAGCATCCCTGAAGGCCAACGCCCATTACACCTACTACGAACTGCGTCGAGACCAGGTGGGCAACAGCGATTATTTCAACCCCTCCGGGGCCTTCCAGCGGAACTTCCGGTTTTCCACCGAGGCCTTCCAGGATATCCACATTACCACCGCCCAGGCCGATTATTATGCCCCGCAAAAGTCCGGGAGCTTCGAGGCGGGGGCCAAAGGTTCGTTTATCCGCAGCAACAGCCGGATCGATTACCTGGATGTAAACGATACCCAACCGCCTTTCGATATTGCCCTGTCGGACCGCTTTACCTACGACGAGGCTGTGGGGGCGGCTTATATGACCCTGAACCGGGACTGGGACCCCTGGTCGCTGAAACTGGGTCTGAGGGCCGAACACACCGAGGTGCGGGCCCGCAGCCTTACCCTGGACGACATTACCCGCCAGAGCTACCTGGAGTTTTTCCCGTCCGTGTATCTGGGGCGTACCCTGGGCGAAGACAACAGCCTGAATTTTTCGTATAACCGGCGGCTTACCCGGCCCAATTACCAGGACCTGAACCCTTTCCGGTTCTTCCTGAATGAAAACGACTACGACGAGGGGAACCCCAACCTGGTGCCCAACTTCAGCCACAACCTGAATTTGAACCTGACCCTGAAGAACACGGTTTTTATCGACTTCTATTATCGGGACAATGGCCGTTACATTAGCCTGCTAAGCTTCCAGGACAACGAGGCCCAGACCCTGTTGCAGATCATACAAAACGTGTATAAAAGCCGCTCCTACGGGGTGGATTTTACCGTGTCTGCCTCCCCGGCTTCCTTTTGGGATCTGTATGCCTATACCTCGGTCTTCCACGAGGCCGAGACCTTCCTGGCCGTTGAGAGCGACATAGAAACCTATACCAACCGGGTGAGCGGGTTTTACGGGTACTTCAACAATGCCTTTACGCTCTCCAAGGACCGCACCTTTACTGCAGACCTGACCCTGGTGTACCTGAGCGGCTTCCTCTATGGCACCTACAGGATGAGCGAAAACACCACCCTGAATGCGGGGCTGCGCAAGAGCCTCTGGAAGGGCAGGGCTATTGTATCCCTGGTAGCGGAAGATATCCTGCAGCGGGCCAACTCTACCTATACCACCCGCTATAATAACCAGGACAACGGGTATTACGGCCTGCCGGAAACCCGCTTTGTGCGCCTGGGCTTTACCTATAATTTTGGGAATTATCGCCTGCAAAACCGGTCTGCGGACCTTCGGAAATCGGAGCTCCAACGCATTGAGGACGAGTAGTTTTCGCCAAATGGGGCCGAATTTGTACTTTTGACCCCCAAAATCCCGAGGCCCATGCCCCGTATCGGCTCAATTGAACTCCCGGATTTCCCCCTGCTGCTCGCCCCTATGGAGGATGTGAGCGATCCGCCCTTTCGCACCCTGTGCAAGGAACAGGGCGCAGACGTGATGTATACGGAGTTTATCTCATCCGAAGGCCTGATCCGCGATGCGGCCAAGAGCGTCATCAAACTGGATATTTACGAAAAGGAGCGCCCTATCGGCATCCAGATCTTTGGCGCCGAGATGGATTCTATGCTGCAGGCCGTGGATATTGTGACTGCCACGGGCCCGGATATTATCGACATCAATTTCGGGTGCCCGGTGAAAAAGGTGGTCTGCAAGAATGCCGGGGCGGGCATCCTCAGGGACATCCCCCTGATGGTAAAGCTCACCGAGGCTATGGTCAAACGCACCCACCTGCCGGTTACGGTCAAAACCCGCCTGGGCTGGGACCACGACTCCATTAAGATTGTGGAGGTGGCCGAGCGTTTGCAGGATGTGGGGATACAGGCCATTTCCATCCACGGACGCACCCGGGTACAGATGTACAAAGGACAGGCCAACTGGCGCCCCATCGCAGAAGTTAAGAACAACCCGCGCATGCACATCCCCGTTTTTGGCAATGGGGACGTAGATACTCCGGAGGCGGCCGTGCGCATGCGGGACGATTATGGTCTGGACGGCGCCATGATAGGACGCGCCTCTATTGGTTACCCCTGGTTTTTCCGCGAAGTAAAACACTTTATGCAGACCGGAGAGCACCTGCCGCCCCCCAATATGGAGGCCCGGGTAGCCGCTGCCCGCCGCCATCTGGAAATGGCCATTGCCTGGAAAGGGGAAAAACTGGGCGTACTGGAAACCCGCCGCCACTATACCAACTACTTCAAAGGGATCCCCAACTTTAAGCCCTACCGCACCCAAATGGTGACCTCGGACGAGGCCGCAGAGGTGTTTGCCGCCTTCGACGCTGCCCTGGAAGCGTTTTCCGACTACGAATTTGCCTAGAGGCCCAGCCGTTTTTTGCTGATCCGGTTGCTGGCAATGCGGGAGGCGAGCAGGCCCAGCACAAAAATGGTAGCCAGTACCAACCCGGCATTGGTCCATTGGAAGGCTACGGGATAGGCCAGGGAAGGCGTAATCTTAAGCCACCCGAAGGCGAGCTGACTCCCGATCAGCAGCCCGCCCATACATAGGCCGATCAGGCCCCCGGCTGCAGTAACCAGGATGCCCTGCAGGAAATAGATCCGCCGCAGCTGGCGTACGGAAAGCCCAAGGGCATACAAGGTTCGGATGTGTTGCTGCTTGTCCAGGATCATCATGATAATAGCTCCCACCACATTAAAGAGCGCGATGATGAGCACCAGGGTAAAAATCAGGTAGGTAGCCAGGTTTTCCGTGTTGAGCATGCGGTACAGGGTCTGGTTCAGTTCCCTGCGGTCCCGCAGTTCCACCTGGTTTCCCAGAATTTCGGAAATCCCCCTGCGAACCTCCGAAAGGGCGTGGTCCGGGTGTACCCTGAAATTGATGCCCGATACTTCCGTGCTGTCCCGTTCCAGCAGGGCCTGTACCAGCTTCAGTTCCGCAAAGACGTATTTCTTGTCCAGGTTTTCCTCAATTTGGTATACCCCGCTCAGCACGGCGGGGAGCTGGTTGTACGGCTGGTCTCCCAATCCCTGGGGAGACAGGTTCCCACTGCCCGGCTTCGGGGCCAATACGATCAGGGGGCTGCGATAGTCCTGCACCGCTAAAGACAGCCGGCTGGCAATCGTAATACCGGCCACCACCTGCTGGTTTTCCAGGTCCCATAGCCCCAGGTATAGGGTGCTGTCTACATCGGTGACTTGCGGATATTGGGCGTCCACCCCTTTGATGTAGGCGATCATGCTTTTCTGCTGGTGGGTCAGGTAAACCCGCTCTTCCAGTTCGCGGGCATAGGAGGCCAGCCCACCCAGGGTGTCCAGGGCCAGTGCCTGTTCGGAGCTGAATTGAAAGGCTTTTCCCGTGGCCGGTACGGCTTTCAGGTCCGGGTCGAAGGTATTGCTGAAGGAGAGGCTGAAGGATTTCAGGCCGGAAAAACCGGAAAGTACGATAAACAGGGAAGCAGACCCGATTACGGTTACGGCAAAGGTTACGGCGTTAATGATGTTGACCGCGTTGCGGCTGCTTTTGGAGCGGATGTACCGGCGTGCGATGTACAGGGCAACATTCACCTCAGGACTTTTTGCGCCGCACCAGCAGGTCCCGGTTTTCGATGGGGTTTTCCCCTCCTTTCAGGGACTTGTCGATTTGTTCAATATATTCCAGGGAATCGTCCAGGAAGAAGTGCAGTTCGGGCACCCGCCGGAGCTGGTGGCGGGTACGCCGCGCCAGTTCGTGCCGGATTTGAGGCCCGGCGGCTTTGATCCCGTTCATCAGGGGCGTGGCCTCCGGTACGGGAAAAATACTTACGTAGACCCGGGCAATCGAGAGGTCTGACGTGACGTAGACCTTGGTCACGGAGAGTACCACCCCGTGGATGCCGCTATCCGTTGCAGCTCTCTGGAGGATGTCTGCCAGGTCCTGTTGCAGGACCCCGGCGATCTTTTTCTGGCGTTGGGTTTCCACGGTCCAAAAGTACGCACAAATGCCGTATTTTCGCAGGACAAGTCAAAACCATGCGTAAAATAGAGCATATCGGGATTGCCGTGGCTAACCTGGCCGCCTCCAATGCCCTGTTCGAAAAACTGCTCGGCAGCCCGGCTTACAAGACGGAAGAAGTAGCCTCCGAAGGGGTGCGCACTTCTTTTTTCAAAAGCGGCCCGAACAAGATCGAATTGTTGGAAGCCACCCACCCGGACAGCCCGATTGCAAAATTTCTGGAGCGCAAAGGCGAAGGCATCCACCACATTGCTTTTGATGTGGAAGACATCCGGGCGGAAATGGCCCGCCTGCGGGAAGAGGGCTTTACCCTGCTGAACGAGGAACCCAAGCGCGGGGCCGATAACAAATGGGTGGCTTTCCTGCATCCGAAAAGCGCCGGGGGGGTGCTGGTGGAGCTCTGCCAGGAGATTCCGGATTAACGGGCACGCACTTCCATTCAACGGGCCATTGGCACCATCCGTCGACACCTACCTGCCATTGGTCGCCTGATGAAACGTAAAATACGCCTTACAGCGTTTTTTTGCAGGTTCTAAGGTAACTCCTCTCGCCCTATGTATATCGCCGATTCTACCATTGACCAAATGGTGGCCCAGATCCTGGACCATGCCCAGGGAAAAACCTCATCCCTCCTGGTTGGGGAACACTCCTCGTTTAACATGGAGGAGCTCATAGACGCCCTGAATGCGGCTGGCGCCCGTTTCCTGGGGGGCATATTTCCCAAGGTGATACATGACAATACCATATACGAAACGGGCATTGTTCAGAATACTTTTGAAAATGTAGAGGAAATTTTTACAGTTAAACACCTGGATACGGGAGATTTCACCATTCCCGAGTTTCATCGAGAAACCGGCAGGGAATACACCCTAATCACCTACGTGGACGGTTTAACCCAGGTAAAATCTGCCTATCTGCTGGAACTTTACAATCGTTTCGGGGCTGATGTGAACTACGTAGGCGGGGGTGCCGGAAGCCTGTCGCTGGAGCAGATGCCCTGCGTTTTTACGCACGAAGGGATCTTCCAGGACGCTGCGGTATGTGGCCTGGTGGCCATGGATGTTTCCCTGGCCGTGCGCCACGGTTGGGAAAAGATTGCCGGGCCTTTTATTGCCACCCGCACCAAAGGCAATGTGGTGCAAGAGCTCAATTGGCGGAATGCCTTTGAGGTGTACAAGGAGGTGGTGGAAGCCCGCAGCGGCAAGACCTTTACCGATTCCAATTTTTTCGATATCGCCAAGGGCCACCCCTTCGGGATTGTGCGGGAGCACACCGAGCGCATTGTTCGGGACCCCCTGGCCGTAAATGAGAAAGGCCATCTTATTTGTATAGGGGAGGTGGAAGAAAACACCTTTCTGGACATCCTGGAGGGGGAGAATGAAAATTTGATTGCCGCGGCGCGTACCGCTGTGGAGGAAAGCCTGGCCAAAGCGGCCGCCCCGAAGAAAGCCGTGATCATCGACTGTATTTCCCGCGGGCTATTCCTGGAGGAGGACATCCAAAAGGAACTGGATGGGGTAGTGGGCCCCCTCAAAGCGAAAAATCCTGATATTTCGATCAGCGGCGCCTTAACCCTGGGTGAGATTTCCTCCTTTGGCCAGGGGCTCATTCAACTCTTTAACAAGACCATTGTGATCGGGATCTTCTGAGATGGACATCAGTAAAACCATTTCGGATATTCTACTGCTTTATGAGCTGTCCATGGCCATTGGCAAATCCGTAGACTACGACGAAAACTGTTCGAGCTTCCTGAAATTGTTTCTGGCCCGGAAGGGCCTCACTGCAGCCTGGATCCTCCGCAGGGATGAAGCCGGGTATGAATGCACCTACGCCATGCCGTTGGCCAGTTGCCGGACCACCCCGGGCAACGGCTACCTGGCCGGGCTGCCCGAGGACTTTGATGCTAAAATCCTTCCGGCCAACAGCGCCAAGCTGCAATGGGTTACGCCGGTGCCGTATACGGACGGTAGTGTGACCATCTTTAACCTCCGCAACCAGGGGCTCCTATTTGTACACAGTATCCGGGAGGCGCCTTTTACCGAGTTGGAGCTAAACCAGTTGCGACCCATTATCCTGAAGTTTTCCTATAGCCTGGAGGGGTCGTCCATTGTAGCCAACCAGCAGCAATTGCTCAAGCGCCTGGAGAGCCAGAACCGTCAATTAAACGATTATGCGCATGTAGTTTCCCACGACTTAAAATCCCCCCTGCACAATATTAATACCCTGGCCGGTTGGGTACAGGACGACCATGCAGATACCCTTTCTGCGGAGGCCCTGAAGAAGCTGGACCTGATCCGGGAAAACACCGAGCGCATGGAAAAGCTCATTAGCGGCCTGCTGAACTATTCCTCGGTAAAAGAGGGCTCAGTAGAGCGGGAGGAAGTGGACCTTTACCAGACGGTTAAATCCGTCATCGGCATCCTCCCGATCACGAAAACTACAAGGGTTCGCGTAGAACCGCTACCCATGGTCTATGGGGACCCGTTGCATTTCCAACAGCTCTTTCAGAACCTGATTGACAATGCGGTGAAAAGCCTCGATAAACCCAAAGGGCAGGTAGAAGTAGGCTGCGATTTTCAGCAAACCCCAGCGGTTTTCCATATCCGGGATAACGGGAAGGGCATTGACCGAAAGTACCACGAGCGAATCTTCCAGATCTTCGAAAAACTCGATACAGAAGGCACCCGTTCCGGCATCGGGCTCTCCATTGTACAGCGCATCATTGAACACTATAAAGGCCGGATTTGGCTGGAAAGCCAGCCAGGCGAAGGCACAACCTTCTTTTTCACCCTGGGCACCACCGCAACCCGCCCCCGCTAAGCCCCTATAGTTTCTATCTCCCACCCCTTGTGATGCAGGGAAATAAACACTAGTTTTGCATGCTCTGCGGATGGCTTTCAAGGCCCCGTAAGCCGGTCCTATAGCTCAGTTGGTTAGAGCATCTGACTCATAATCAGAGGGTCCCTGGTTCGAGCCCAGGTGGGACCACATCAAGCAGAATCCCCGCGGTAAAACCGCGGGGATTTTTTATTTCCACAACGCGCCAAGCTTGCTTGAGTGCGTAGGGGGAATAAAAAAGCCTTCAGCCTGCGAGGAGCAGGCTGGGGATTCTATTTGCAGGAGCGGGACTTCTCTGGTCGCTTCCGACAGGGGAGGAAGCAACCCAGGAGGATTTACCCCAACCTCGCCCACGCACCACCTGGCTCCTCGCCCCGATTACTATCGGGGGTCCACCGGACCTTTTGCGGTCGCTCGGCCCTCTGGTCGCTTCCGACAGGGGAGGAAGCAACCCAGGCATGCATTCCACAAAGTCTCATTCCTCTCACCACCTCTCCGTTCAAAAGAGTATCTTAAGTACCCAATAACCAGTCCCAATGCCAAAAAACAGCACCTCCCGATCCTGGATAGACGTTCTGATAGAACTGGTGGAAGTGTTTTTTAAAAGCGCCCGCCAAAACAAGCGGGGAAGAACCTGGCACCAGCACGTGGTGCCCTATGAAGGGGGCTGGGCCGTAAAGCGGGAAGGGAACAAGCGAATCACCTCCAAACACCGGCTGCAGGAGACGGCTATCAGGAAAGCGAAGCGTTTGGCCCGGAAATACAAGGCAGACGTAATCATCCACAGAGGGGACGGCAGCATACGCGACCGGATCAACTTCGACTAGGGAATCGGAAAGTTCAGACCTTCTTTCTCCCATGGAATCAAACGATCCCCTGGGGCATTAATAGCTCCTATTCCCGAACATTCACGTTAATCACCTTGTCCGCCTTCAGCAAGAGCTTGTGGCTGCTGCTGGAGAGGTTGGTGAGGTAGATCTTCTTGTTAGCCTTGTGGTAGCGTTCCGTAAGCCGGTTTACTGCCTCTATGGCAGACATGTCCGCAATACGGCTTTCCCGGAAATCGATGATGACCACCTCGGGGTCCCCCGCCACGTCGAACTTTTCCTGGAACATCTTGATGGAGCCAAAGAAGAGCGGGCCGTAGATTTCGTAGTGCTTTACCCCATCCTCGTCAATGCGTTTGCGGGCCCGGATGCGGCGGGCATTGTCCCAGGCAAAAACCAGGGCCGAAATCACCACCCCGATTATGACCGCCAGGGCCAGGTTGTGCAGCAGCACGGTAACGGCCATTACCATAAGCATCACGATAATGTCGGATACGGGGTACTTATTAAAGATCTTCACGCTTACCCATTCAAAGGTCCCGATGGACACCATGATCATAAGACCCGTAAGGGCCGCCATGGGCAATTGCTCAATCAGGGAGGACCCGAACATGATAAACCCGAGCAGCGCAATGGAGGCTACCAACCCGGAAAGGCGGGCGCGTGCCCCGTTGGAGATGTTGATCAGGCTCTGCCCGATCATGGCGCAGCCCCCCATCCCGGAAAATAAGCCGGAAGTCATGTTGGCAATGCCCTGGGCCACGGCCTCCTTATTGGTCCGGCCCCGGCTTTCGGTAATCTCGTCAATGAGCTCCAGGGTCAGCAGGCTTTCGATGAGCCCCACCCCGGCCACAATGGCGGCATAGGGGAAGATAATCCCCAGCGTCTCCAGGGTAAAGGGCACTTCAGGGATATGGAAAGGTGGGAACGTCCCGTTAATGGAGGCAATGTCCCCCACAGTTTTGGTCTCGATCCCCAGGGCGGTAACCAGCAGGAAGATCGCAATAATAGCAGCCAGGGAAGCCGGGAAGGCCTTGGTCAGACGCGGCAGGCCCCAGATGATGAGCATGGTCAGGGCCACCAGGCCCAGAAGGCCATAGAGGGCCGGGCCGGTAAGCCACTCCCCGGAGGCGGTTTTAAACTGTTCCAGTTGGGAGAGGAAAATTATAATGGCCAGGCCGTTTACAAAGCCGTAAACCACCGGCAGAGGCACCAGGCGCATCAGTTTCCCCAGCCGCAAGAGCCCGGCCAGGATCTGCAGGAGCCCGGCCAGCACCACCGCCCCAAAGACGTATTCCACCCCATGGGTCTGGGCCAGGGCCACAATTACCACGGCTACAGCCCCGGTGGCTCCGGAGATCATCCCCGGCCGGCCGCCCAAAAGGGAGGTAACCAGCCCCATGGCAAAGGCGGCATAGAGGCCTACCAGCGGGGCCAGGCCGGCAATCAGTGCAAAGGCCACGGCTTCGGGCACCAGGGCAATGGCCACGGTAAGGCCCGAGAGGATTTCGGTTTTGTAATCTACGGTTTGCTTAAAGTCAAACAAGCGAAAGAACTGCTTCAAGGCTTCAGGGATTAGGCAGGGGGTTACGCCCCTGGTATTGAAAAAGAAGCCGCAAAAGTACGGGATTTATTCGGAAGGGCTTGCGGGCCAGGGGATTTCCTGCATCAGGCGGCCGGAAGAAGTATAAACCCGGAATTGGAGCATGCCGGGGTGATCCGGGTCTGGTTCCCAGCTTAAAGAGTCTGTCCTAAAAAATGGGTATTCCTGTTGGCTCTTTTGTTCCAGCGAATCCAAAAAGGCAAGGGCTGCTGGAAAGGCCAGGCCTGCATCGCTCAGGCGTTCCAGCAACCGGATTTTCCCCTGGTTGTTTGCGGCAATGGCCTGGGCCCTTACCCGGGACGTATCACTTTTTTTGCTATTCATATCGGCCATTCTGCGAACTTCCTCGGCATATTTGGCCTGTAATACCGCATAGCCCACCCCGGCCAGCAACAGGGCAATCATCCCAATAGCCAGGTTTCGGATACGCATTAACCTGCGGTGGGCAAGGACTTCCTCCCCCGCCAGGTCTTTCGGGGCTTTTCCGTGGAGCTGGGCGGCCAGTTTCAGCACTTCTTTTTTAAAGATGGCATTGGTAAGGGTCAGGTCCTCCTGGGTCCGTAATTCCCGGAGGTCAATGTAAAAGGGGGATTCGCTAATGACCTCGCGGAGGTTGTGCGGCAGGGGGTCGGTAGCGGGATCGGGTTTTGAGGCATGCCCCCAGTTCACCTCCCCTTCCGTAAGGCCAATGATAAGGGTGTCCAGGGATTTGTGCTCCAGCCAGAAGGCCACTTCCTTTTGCACCCATTTGGATTGGGCCGCCCTGGGGGAGGCCATATAAATCAGGTACTCCGATTCCAGCAGCGCCTCCTGGATGTTGGACCACAATTTTGGGGTAACGGAAAGGTTGGCTTCGTCCCGGAAAACCTCCAGGTTGCGGACTTTATACCAGGGCTTGGCAAACTTTTCCAAGGCCAGCTGCAGGGCAGGCGCCAGCCGGCCATCGGCCCCGTGGGAATACGAGATAAAGGCATTGTACTTCACCCAAACAGCATTTTTATAGGGGGATACCCCTGAAAGATACAGAAATTAAAAAGGCGGGAATCCTGAACGGCAATGTGGCCGGCCTCCGTTACCGGGCCAGGGAAGCATAATGTTCGTACCGTTCAAAGATCTGCTGCACGTACCGGTAAGGCTCCTCCCCCCGCACATATCCGTACCGCACCACTTCCCGCTGGTAGTTCTCGGGGGATTTCAGGGCCAGCAGCATGCTGTCTACATTTCGGTCCCAGGCGTTGCGGTCCAGGCCCTCCTCCTGGGCCAGGTTACGGGCGTCCTCTACGTGTTCATACCCGCAATTGTAGGCGGCCAGGGCAAATTTGATGCGCTGCAGGGAATCCTGTACCCCGTTAAAGCGGTTGTAGAGCTGGCGCAGGTACCGCGTGCCCCCGTCCAGGCTTTGTTCTGCGTCTGTACGGTCTTCTACCCCCAGTTCGGCGGCTGTTGCCGGCATGAGCTGCATCAGGCCCTGGGCCCCGGTCCAGGAGGTGGCTTCCGGGTCGAACCGGGATTCCTGATAGATCACCGAAGCCAGCAGGCGCCAGTCCCATCCCAGTTCCCGGGCCTCGGCCTTGATAGCTTCGTCAAAGGGGCTGATGCGGCCTTCGTTCAGGCTATAAAAAGGACTTTTCACCCGGCGGCTGAAGCTGCGGCGGTTCTTGAAGTATTTATTGTAGATCACGTAATAGTCATTCTGCTTTTTTTCCCGGGCGATCCAGTTGTTGATGGCAGCCAGGAAGTGTGGGGCATCCCGGGGAACGGCCCAGGCGATGCGCTGGGAAAAACTCACCGGCACACTCACATCCAGGATGGGGTAGTGGGAGGCATTGATGCGCGCCAGGTTGCGGTCGGCCACGGTGTATTTGATTTTCCGGTCCACCACCATTTTAATGATTTCGTCTGTGGAATAATGGCCCCCCAGCGTATCGATATGGATGGCCCCGCCAATTTCGCGGGAGAGGTTGTCCAGGCGTTCCAGGTAAGAGGAATTTTTTCGCACGCTAACCGTGTCCCCAATCAGTTCTACGGGGTCCTGTACCAGTTGCCCGCGGATCTGGTCCAGGTTGAGGTTCCGCCAATTCCGGGGTTTTCGCTGTACCAGCATTTGTTTGGTCAGGTACAGGTAGTCCGTAAAGGCCACATGCTTTTGCCGTTCCCGGGTAACGGCCATCCCATGGGCAACCAGGTCTACCTCGCCCTTCTCCAGGATGTCCAGCATCTGATCCAGGTTATCTGCCACCTGCAATTCCAGTTCCAGGCCCAGGTCATTTGCCAGGCGTTTGAGCATTTCGTACTCGTACCCCATGGTTTGGCCGCGGTACAGGAAGTAGCTGGTGGCGCTGTATGCGATTAGGGCTCGGAGGGTGCCACGGGCCTGTATATCAGGCAGGTCGGCCACAGGGGTCACAACCGGGGCAGGGGCCGTTTTCGGGTTGCGGCAACTGCCTGCCCAAAGCAGCATGCAGCTCAGTAAAACGGGAAGGTGCCTCATAAAAACATACCGTATGGGGTCCTTTACAGGACAGGCCCCAGGCGGTCACCAATATGGGTTTCCAGCCTCAGGGAAGGGAGGTGTTCATGGAGATCATAAGCCTATGGGTGGCTTCATCCAGAAGACCGCCTTGTAAGGTCTGAACCGCCAGGACCAAAAGGGTGACGGCAAGGATCAGGAGCAGGCCTGCGCCCAGGCGCCCCAGGAAGAGTTTGGTTTCAACGTACATGGCCTCTCAAAGGTTGTTTGGTTTCCTAAATTTCGGAAATTCAGCCGAATTAACAAAATTTTAAGAAGGCGGCACTTCTCCTTGTTACACGAACTCCTTGGGGTCATTGCCCTGATTCCGGGCCTTTCGCCTCCTATGCTGACTTGTTCAAATCGGGGTTGAATTCGTATCTTCCGGCGGTTCTTCAAACAACCTACCGCAAACCGTTTTTAATTATTCCAGACCAAATGAGAATTCGCGCAATTTTGGCAGGCGTAGCCCTGCTGAGTTTTTCCGCTACCGCCTGGGCCCAGAAAGGAGCCGATGCAGGGGCTGACAAGAAAAAGGACAAGACCAAGAAATACGAGGAGGTGATTACCGATGCGGCGGTCACTGACGAAGGGTTTATTACCACCCACAAGGTGGACGACAAATACTATTTTGAGATCCCGCAGGACCTCTTTGAAAAGGAAATTCTGATCGTATCCCGCATTGCGGGCTATGTGAAAGACCTGTCCTTTGGGGGCGCCGGGATGAAATCCCGCCCGCAACAGGTGATCCGCTTCCAGCAACGGGATAACCGGGTACTGCTTCGCAGCGTTTCCTACAACAGCGTAGCCAGTGAGGAAGACCCGGTTTACCGCAGCGTCCGCAACAACAATTTTGAACCTGTGGTCGAGAATTTTGAGGTGAGCACCTACGGCCCGGACAGCACTGTGGTGGTAGATGTAACCGGGTTCTTTACCTCGGACATCCCAATGATCGGGGCGCTTTCGGACCGGCAGCGGAAGAACTTCAAGATCAAAAACCTGGATAAGGGACGCAGCATGATTACCTCCATGAAGTCCTATCCCAAAAACCTGGAGGTACGCCACATCCTGACCTATAACGGGGACGAGCTTCCGGATAACCGCCTTACCGGGACACTCTCCCTGGAGATGAACCAATCCCTGATCCTGTTACCCGAAGACCCGTGGATGCCTCGTTTGCATGACGAGCGCGTCGGGTTTTTCAGCGTGCGGCAGACCAACTACAGCCTGGACGAGCAACGGGCGGCCAACAAGCGCTACATTACCCGCTGGCGCCTGGAGCCCAAGGACAAGGAGGCCTACATGCGGGGCGAACTGGTAGAGCCGGTCAAACCCATTGTGTATTACTTGGATCCGGGGACGCCCCCCAAATGGGCCCCCTACATTAAAAAAGGGGTGGAAGACTGGCAAAAGGCCTTTGAAAAGGCGGGCTTTAAAAATGCCATCATTGCCAAAGACGCCCCCACCCCGGAAGAGGATCCGGAATGGAGCCCGGAGGATGTGCGGTATTCTGTGATCCGCTATATCACCACAGAGATCCAGAACGCCCAGGGGCCGCACGTACACGACCCGCGTACCGGGGAAATCCTGGAGAGCGATATCCTGTGGTACCACAACGTCATGAACCTGCTGCGCAACTGGTATTTTGTGCAAACCGCAGCGGTAAACCCGGACGCCCAGGGCTATAAATTTAAAGATGAAGTCATGGGGGAATTGATCCGTTTTGTGTCCGCCCACGAAGTAGGGCATACCCTGGGCTTCCCGCACAACATGGGGTCTTCTCCGGCATACCCGGTAGATTCCCTGCGTTCGCGGACCTTTACGGATACCCACGGGACGGCTCCCAGCATTATGGACTACGCCCGCTTTAACTACATTGCCCAACCGGAAGACGGGGTGCAGAACCTCCATCCGCAAATCGGGGAATACGACGATTGGGCCATTATGTACGGATACAAATTGAACCTGGAGGCCGAAACCCCTGAAGCCGATAAAAAGATACTGAATACCTGGATCGAGGAGCGGGCCGGTGATCCCGCCCTGCGCTTTGGCCGCCTGAACGGGATTGACCCGTCTTCCCAGACCGAAGACCTGGGGGATGATGCCGTATATGCCAGCCAGCTTGGGGTGGCCAACCTGCAGCGGATTGTGCCTGCCCTCCGGAAATACACCACCGAGAACGATAAGGATTACGACGACCTCCGGGAGATGTACGGCCAGGTGTACGGGCAGTTCCGCCGGTATATCGGCCATGTGGGCCGCAACGTGGGCGGGGTGTACGAACAGACCAAATACTCCGACCAGGAAGGGGAAGTCTATGCCCATGTCCCCCGGGCCCGGCAGCAGGCTGCGGTGGGTTTCATGAACCAGTATGTCTTTGCCACCCCCACCTGGTTGCTGGATGCATCCATCCTGAACCGCATTGAGGACGAAGGGGTAACCGACCGCGTTCGCGGGCTGCAGATCGCTGCCATGCGGATGCTTTTTGACGGGGCCCGGCTGGTGCGGGTTATGGAAAACGAAGCACTTAACGGGGCTGAGGCCTATTCCATGGTAAATCTCTTTGGCGATGTGCGCCGGGGGATTTTTAGTGAATTTGATTCGGGACGGCAGGTAGATCCGTACCGCCGCAACCTGCAGCGCACCTTTGTGGACCAGATGAAGGACCTGATGGCCATGGAGGACGGCAAAATGAATTCTTCCGATATCAAGGCCGTGGCTCGCGGTACACTGAGCACCCTGAAGAAGGATCTGGAGAAGGCGGCCTCCCGCTATCGGGACCAAACCTCCAAATTCCACGTACAGGATTTGGTGGCCCGCATCGACAATATCCTGGACCCCCAGGACTAAAACGCAGAATTCCATGCCCTGATCGGGCTGGAAAAACCACCCAATGGCCCGGGAAATTGCAGTTGCCCTGCAATTGCCCGGGCCATTCCTGTTTGAGCCCTTCCCGTATACTGTAACCAAAGTCACAATAAGCAGCGGGCTTATTGGGTATCTTTGGCCGAAAATTATAGTACATGTTCGCAAAAGGCAGTAAACTGTATAGCATCCTGGCCCTGAAATGCCCCCGATGCCATGAAGGGGAATTCCTCGAGAGCCACCCCTATAACCTGGCGAACATGAACCGGGTGCGGGAGTCCTGTCCCAAATGCGGCCTGAAGTATAAGATCGAACCCAGCTTCTATTACGGGTCCATGTATGTGTCGTATGCCGTAGGGGTGGCGGTTGCCGTCGCCGTCTATGTGCTTCTGCTTATCTTTGGAATAGACCTTGGGGTAGGAGGCATTTTTGGCGTCATCGTGGGTGCCCTCGTGCTGCTGATGCCCTGGATTGGGGCCGTTTCCAAGGCCATCTGGGCTAGTTTTTTCTTCAAATACGACAAGGACATGGCCCGTAAAGCGAAAAGTACATTATGATACAGGAACTCAGAGAAAGTTACGGGGCCCAGTTTGAAGAGGCGCTGCTGGCCGAAATTGCCCAGGTGGGCACCTACAAGGAAGTACAGGCCGGGCATAAGCTCATGGAGATCGGGGAGTACATCAAAGGGATGCCGCTTTTGATCTCGGGCGTAATCAAGGTGCTGCGGGAAGACTCCGACGGGGACGAACTGCTGCTCTACTACCTGGAACAGGGAGACACCTGTTCCATGACCATGAGCTGTTGTATGGGCCAGACCCGGTCCGAGATCCGTGCCATTGCCGAAACCGATGCCCGCCTGATCATGATCCCCATCCGGAAGATGGAGGAATGGACGGCCAAGTACCGCAGCTGGCGGAATTTTGTGTTCGACAGCTACAACAGCCGGCTCAACGAGATGCTGCAAACCATAGACAGCATCGCCTTTATGAATATGGACGAGCGGCTGGAAAAATACCTGAAAGAAAAGGCGCGGGTAAACGATGAGCACATCATCCGGAACACCCATCAGGAGATCGCCTATGACCTGCATAGCTCCCGGGTGGTGATTTCCCGCCTCCTGAAGAAAATGGAGCAGCTGGGCAAGATTGAGCTGCACCGCAACTACATCAAAATCCTGGACCTTTGAAGCGCTTCTTCCCCATCCTGCAGTGGTTGCCTGCCTATAAGAAAACCTACCTTTCCGGAGATCTTTCTGCCGGCCTGACGGTAGGCATCATGCTCATCCCCCAGGGGATGGCCTACGCTATGATTGCAGGCCTTCCCCCAGTGTTTGGTCTGTATGCCGCCCTGCTCCCCCAGGTAATCTATGCGATTACCGGCACCTCCCGCCAGCTGGCGGTGGGCCCTGTGGCCATGGACTCCCTCCTGGTAGCCTCCGGTCTGGGTGCCCTGGCCCTGTCCGGGATTGAAGAATACATTGCCATGGCCATATTCCTGGCCCTGTTTATGGGAACCCTGCAGCTGGCCTTCGGGCTGCTGCGCATGGGGTTCCTGGTAAACTTTTTGTCCCGCCCGGTCATAAGTGGGTTTACATCCGCAGCGGCCATTATCATTGGGCTGAGCCAGCTCAAACACCTGCTTGGGACGGATATCGCCTCCAGCAACCAGATTCAGGTATTGCTGGTCAATGCCGCTTCCACTCTGGGGGATACCCACTGGCTTACCCTGGGAATCGGGGTGGTGGCTATCCTGCTCATCAAAGGCTTTAAGCGAGTGGCGCCCAAGGTGCCCGCTGCTTTGGTTGCTGTGGTCCTGGGCACGCTGGCTGTTTATTTTCTGGGCTGGCAGGAAGCCGGGGTCCGGATTGTGGGGGATGTACCCGGTGGATTACCCGGGTTCCGGCTCCCGGAGTTACAACCCGAACGTATTTCGGAGCTTTTCCCCATTGCCCTGGCCCTTTCCCTGATCGCTTTTATGGAAGCCATCTCTGTGGCCAAGGCCGTGGAGGAAAAACGGGGGGAAAACCGGGTGGACGCCAACCAGGAACTGGTGGCCCTGGGGCTTTCCAATATTGTAGGCTCCCTCTTCCAGTCTTACCCCACCACAGGGGGGTTTTCCCGGACGGCGGTCAATGACCAGGCCGGGGCCCATACGGGGATGGCGGCCATAGTGAGCAGCCTGGTGGTCGCCCTTACCCTTTTGTTCCTGACCCCTGCCTTTTACTACCTGCCCAATGCGGTATTGGCGGCAATCATCATGGTGGCCGTGTTTGGCCTGATCGACGTGAAATATCCCCGTCAGCTCTGGAAAAACCGAAAGGACGAATTCGTGTTGCTGCTGACTACCTTTCTCCTTACCCTGGGGGTCGGCATCAAGGAGGGCATTTTGCTGGGGGTCCTGTTTTCACTCCTCTTGCTGGTGTACCGCAGCTCCAAACCCCACATCGCCATCCTGGGGCGCATCCGCGGCACCAATTACTTTAAGAACGTAAACCGCTTTGGGGAAGACATCGAGGAGTTCCCCTCCTTTTTGATCCTCCGCTTCGACGGGCAATTGTATTTTGGGAACAAGGATTATTTCCGGACCCAGCTGCGCAAGTATATGGCCCGGAAAGGGCCGGAACTGAAGTACGTGGTGCTGAATGCAGAAGCGATCCACTACATCGACAGCTCTGCCGTGTTCATGTTGCGTTCCCTGGTGCAGGAACTCCGGACCGAAGGGATCCGCTTCCTGCTGGCCGGCGCCATTGGCCCTA
Organism: Robiginitalea aestuariiviva; assembly: GCF_029537735.1. Lineage (GTDB taxonomy): Bacteria > Bacteroidota > Bacteroidia > Flavobacteriales > Flavobacteriaceae > Robiginitalea > Robiginitalea aestuariiviva. The sequence goes on from NZ_JARPUQ010000001.1 coordinate 1,006,255, forward strand.
CCCGGGATATCATCCACACCAGCGGACTCATTGACGACATTGGGGCAGACAACCTTTTTGTACGCACTTACGAGGCCTACGAGCACTGTGCAGATGCCGCGGCCAAATCCGAGGTGCAGCACAAAATCTCTACCCAGACTGCGCGGGGCCTTATGTGACAAAAGTCACTGTGGGCCAGGAGGCTGGCCGTTATCTTGCGGAAAAATTTCAAAAAAACCCAGCCTTATGAAAGTTGAACAGATCTATACCGGATGTTTGGCCCATGCCGCCTACTATATTGAAAGCAAGGGCGAGGCCGCAGTCTTTGACCCCCTGCGGGAAGTACAGCCCTATATTGACCGGGCGCAAATCGACAATGCGGAAATCAAATATGTCTTTGAGACGCATTTCCATGCAGATTTTGTAAGCGGCCACCTGGACCTGCGCAAAAAAACCGGGGCGGAAATTGTATTTGGCCCCAATGCCAAACCTGGTTATGAGGCCACGGTAGCGGAAGACGGACAGGTTTTCCGGGTAGGAGATTGCCAGGTAAAAGTAATCCACACCCCCGGGCATACTATGGAAAGCACCACCTACCTGCTCATAGACGAGAAAGGCGAACAACACGGGATCATAACAGGCGACACCCTCTTTATTGGCGATGTAGGCCGCCCGGACCTGGCCCAGCATGTGGTTTCCGAACTTACCGAAGAGAAACTGGCCGCCCACCTCTATGATTCCCTGCGCAACAAGATCATGCCCTTGCCGGACCACCTGATTGTATACCCGAACCATGGGGCCGGGTCTGCCTGCGGCAAAATGATGAGCAAAGAAACCACCGATACCCTGGGCCACCAGAAGGAGGTAAATTACGCCTTACGGGCAGACATGACCAAGGAAGAATTCATCAAGGAATTGCTGACCGGGCTTACCACCCCTCCGGGATATTTCCCCCAGAATGTGCTGATGAACATCAAAGGGTACGAATCCCTGGATGAGATTATGGAGCGGGGTACCCAGCCCCTGGACCCGGCTGCTTTTGAAGCTGCAGCAGAAGAGAGCGGTGCCCTGGTACTGGACACGCGCAAGGCTGACGATTTTGCAAAAGGCTTTATCCCGAACAGCATCAATATTGGCCTGGAAGGTAGTTTTGCCCAATGGGTAGGCGAAATGATCCCGGATGTGAAGCACCCTTTATTGCTGGTAACCGAAGCCGGTAAGGAAGAAGAAGCGGTCACCCGCCTCTCCCGTGTGGGATATGACAATACCCTGGGATATCTGAAAGGGGGCTTCGAAGCCTGGAAGGCCGCAGGGAAGGATGTGGAAGAGACCCGCAGGATTACCGCAGCGGAACTCGAAAAACAGGTCAATGCCGGCCACAGCCCAATGATCATCGATGTGCGCAAGCGCAGCGAATACGATTCCGAGCACCTGGTGGACGCGGTCAACATCCCGCTCAATGAGCTGAATAAGCACCTGGCGGAAATCCCTAAAGACAAGCCCTTTGTACTGCACTGTCAGGGCGGGTACCGGAGTATGATTGCCGCTGCCATGCTCAAACAGCGCGGTTGGGAAAACTTCACAGATGTCGATGGCGGGTTCGATGCCCTGAAGGAAACCGGCCTGCCCAGGACCGATTATGTGTGCCCTACCACGCTGCTGTAGAGGGACATACCAAGCTTTATTGCCCCGGCCAACGCGCCGGGGCTTTTTTTGTTATGTAACCGGAGTTACTGTATGCCCGGTTGGCCGCCGGTATTTTTGGGGAAAAGTTTGAAACCATGCAAATTGAACAAATTTATACGGGCTGCCTGGCACAAGGCGCCTATTATATAGAGAGCAAAGGGGAAGCGGCCATTATTGACCCCCTGCGCGAAGTGGGCCCTTACCTGAAGCGGGCCCGCCAGGACGGTGCGGAAATCAAATACATTTTTGAGACGCACTTCCACGCAGACTTTGTAAGCGGCCACCTGACCCTGGCCGAGAAAACGGGGGCACCCATCGTTTACGGCCCCCTGGCGAATCCTAAATTTGACGCCATCATTGCCAAAGACGGGCAGGAGTTCCGGATCGGCGACCTTACCCTGATGGTACTCCACACCCCGGGGCACACCATGGAAAGCACTACCTACCTGCTCAAGGATGCCGAGGGGAAAGATCACGCCATTTTTAGCGGGGATACGCTCTTCTTAGGCGATGTTGGCCGCCCGGACCTGGCCCAGAAGGCTGCAGACATGACCCAGGAACAACTGGCGTCCACTCTGTTCGACAGCCTGCGGAACAAAATCATGCCCCTGGCCGACGAGGTGGTGGTATATCCCGCCCACGGAGCCGGCTCCGCCTGCGGGAAGAACATGATGAAAGAAACCGTGGATACCCTGGGTCACCAAAAGGAGACCAACTACGCCCTTCGGGCAGATATGACCCGGGAGGAATTCGTGGCTGAGGTCACCGAAGGCCTGATGCCACCCCCCAAATACTTCCCCCTGAACGTGAAGATGAACAAGGAGGGATACGAACATGTAGACGCCGTGCTGGAGCGGGGTACCCGCCCGTTACCGCCCGCCGCTTTTGAGGCCGTGGCCAACGAATCCGGCGCCCTGATCCTGGATGTACGCAAGGAAGAAGAGTTTGTAAAAGGCCACATCCCACGGGCTATTTTTATTGGCCTGGACGGCAGCTTTGCCCCCTGGGTAGGCGCCCTGGTAGCCGACACCGAACAACCCATCCTGCTGGTGGCCCCGGAAGGTCGGGAGGAAGAGGCAGTTATCCGCCTTTCCCGTGTAGGTTTTGACAATACCCTGGGTTACCTGGAAGGCGGTTTTGACGCCTGGAAAAAGGCCTCCTTTGAATACGACACCGTGAGCTCGGTAACAGCCGAAGACCTGGAGGAACTTATGGAAGAGGCCGAAGCCCTGCCGGTTTTTGACGTTCGCAAGAACAGCGAGTTCCTGTCCGAACACCTGGTGGATGCCGAAAACACCCCCCTGGATTACCTGAATGACCACCTGGCCGAATTCCCTTCCGAGGAGGTGTTTTACCTGCATTGTGCCGGCGGATACCGCTCTGTGATTGCAGCATCCATCCTCAAAAGCCGCGGGATCCATAACCTGGTAAACATCCTGGGTGGGTTTACATCCATCAAGGAAGCCGGGTTGCCGGTAACCGATTACGTTTGCCCGTCTACCCTCTGAGGGAAAATGTTAAATTCCCGGAATTCGATGCTTCTGTAACCGTGGTTACTGACAGCAGGAGGGAAAGATGGTAGTTTTGAGCATATCGTCCGGGGAAGCCCCCGAGCATGGGAAGTTAAACTCCCGGGCCCACCCCGGAGGAAATGGTTGAGTTGATTGTTTTTAGTGAGGAAAGCGGCCGGTTTCAGGCCGCTTTCTTTTTTTACCAAAACCGCATAGCCATGAAAAAACTATTCTACGTATTTCTGTTGCTTACGGGGGTCTGGCAGTGCCGGCAGGCGGACCCTCCTGCCCTGACCGGCCCTGAAGCCCGGGAAATAGCTCTGGAAGCGCAAACTGCCCTGGGCCAGACCCTTAAGGCCAAGTTGCAATCCGAAGGTGCTGTTGAGGCCATTGGCTTCTGCAATGTGAACGCCATCCCCATTACAAAACGGGTAGCCGAAACGCGGGGCGTACGGCTGAAACGAGTTACCGACCGGCCCCGAAACCCCGAAAACCAGGCCACCCCTGCCGAAATCGCCATGATGTTACGCTTGCAGGAAGCCCCGGATACCACCCGTCTGCAACGGGAAGATATGGAAGGGATTCACTACTATACTCCCATTTACACGGCCAACCTTTGTATGCAATGCCACGGCCAGCCCGGAACGGAAATCCCACAAGAGGTGTTGGCGGTGCTCGCTAAAAAGTATCCCGCGGATGCCGCTACCGGGTATATGCCCGGGGAACTGCGCGGATTGTGGAAAATCACCCTTCCCTTAACTGATAAACCCCGGCAACCATGAAGACCCTCGGCATGATTGGCGGCACCTCCTGGCACGCCACCGAAGCGTATTACCGCATGATCAACGAAGGGGTTTCCCGCCATATCGGAACACAGGGCAACCCCGAACTCATCCTCCACAGCATCAATATCGAGGTGATGCGTTCCCGCGATGGAGACCGGATCAGGGCCAAATACCTGGAAGTGGCACGCCTGCTGGAACAACACGGGGCCCAGGGCATCCTGATTTGTGCCAACACCCCACATATGGTGTATGAACATGTGCAACCCCGGATAGGGATTCCCATTTTACACATAGCAGACGCTACGGGTGCTGCAGCGCAGGCACAAGGCTTAAAAACCCTGGGTCTTCTGGGGAACAAACCCACCATGACCGGGGATTTTATCTCCGGCCGCCTGCAGCGGGAATTTGGCATCCGCACCCTGATCCCGGCCCTGGAGGGGCAGGAGCGCTCCAACCATTATGTTTCCAAAGAACTCACCCATGGGAAGTTTACCCCGGAAGCCCGGGCATTTTTTACCGGGGAGATCCAAAAGCTGGCCGCAGCAGGCGCCCAGGGCATTATCCTGGGGTGTACGGAACTCCCACTGCTCATCCGGCAGGAGGAGGTAGATGTGCCGGTACTGGCCACCACGGACCTCCACGCCCGAATGGCGGTCGATTTTATCCTGGAAAGGGAACCGGGCACGCCCCCCGTTTTGTAACTTCGCCCGCTCAAGATGAAACTCAGATCCTCCTTATCCGTGCTTTTACTGGGCGTTTCTTCCCTTTGGGGAACCGCCTCGGCCCAGGAAGTAGGCAACAAGGCCTATGGGGTGCTGTTGAAGGGCCTGTTGTCCCGCAACGTACCCGAGGTAGATGTGGCCGGGGCACGCAAGCTGGAGGATGCCGTTTTCCTGGATGCCCGAACCCGGGAGGAATACGAGGTGAGCCACCTGCATTCGGCCCGCTGGGTGGGGTACGAAACTTTTACCCTGTCGCGCCTGGAAGGCTTGCCGAAAACTACCCCCCTGGTGGTCTATTGTTCGGTGGGCTATCGCAGTGAGAAGATAACGCGCCGCCTGCAGCGGGAGGGATATACCCGGGTCTTCAACCTTTATGGAGGAATTTTTGAATGGGTAAACCAGGGGCAACCCGTCAGGGACGAGCAAGGAGAAACCCAACGCGTACACGCCTACAATACCCTATGGGGCGTCTGGTTGGAAACGGGGGAAAAGGTTTACTAAAAGGGGTAGCCGGCGGCTACCCCTCTGCTTTTGGTTTTGTAAATCCGTAAATATTCTGGTGGATAAAGTCCTTGGGAAATGCTTCATCCCCGGGGAACCCGATCGGGATAGTCCCGCTGTCTTCCGGCACGTAGTTGGTGCGGAACAAATAATCCCAAAGGCTCAGGCTGATTCCGAAATTCACACCGTAACTGCCGGCCGGCAGGTGATAGGCGTGGTGGTAGAGGTGCATCACCGGGTTGTTGAGGATGTATTTCAGCGGCCCCCAGGTGAGCTTGATGTTCGCATGGTTCAGGTGGCCTATGGAAATGGCGGCAAAATGCACAATATAGGCCTGCTCCGGCTCAAAGCCGCCCAGGATCATCACCCCAAAGGTCTTCAGGGGCTTGTACAGGACGTTTTCCATCCAGTGGTAGCGCAAATGCGCAGCAAAGCCCATTTCCTTCACGCTGTGGTGCACCTTGTGGAATTGCCAAAGCACGGGGTATTTATGCAGCAGGATGTGGGTAAACCACTGCACAAAATCCAGCACGATAAAGAATACCAGTAATTGCAGCCAGGCGGGCCAGGCGGCAATATCCACTATAGCCAGGCTTCGCGCGGTGACCCCGAACTCCCGGAACCCGAGTTCCAGCATCCGGTAGACCCCGCTGATGATGATGGCAAAAAGGAAGAAATTAAAGAACATGTAAAAGGCATCCAACCAGAAATCCTTGCGGAAGATGGATTGGTTCTTGCGCCAGGGGAACAGGATTTCCAGCCCCCAGACCAGCAGGGAGATGGCAACCAGGCCCCAGAAGTAGTTGGTGTACCAGGGGACTTCAAAAAGGATGGACTTCCAGGTCCAGTTCAGGGTGCCCATAAAGGCACTGCCAAAGGCTTCCAGATATTTTTCCATAGCTAATTAAAAATTTGGGTCAGACTGTCTTGTTGAATGGGGGCGTCCTCCCGCATGCTCCATTCCAGCCAGGAGCCGTCAAAGTTACGAACCCTGTTGTGGCCAAGCAATTGGGTGAGAACAAAATACGTATGCGCGGACCGCACTCCGGAATGGCAATAGGCCACCACGTCGGCGGAATCGTTTTCCATGAGGAACCCGTAACGTTTATACAGGTCTTCCGGGCTTTTAAAGCGTTTATCCTGATTGTAATGGGTGGCCCCGGCCCAGTCGCGGTTCAGGCTGCCAGGGATATGGCCTGCGCGCACCGCCCCGCTTTTCTGACGAAGGCCGCTGTATTCTTCCGGGGTACGCGTATCCAGGATCACCAGGTCCGGCTCTCCCAGCCGGGCCAGGAGTTCGGAAGCCTGTATCCCGGAACCCGGATTCCCGGTTTCGGGAAAGCGAAAAGTTGCGGGAACAGGTGTAGGGAGCTCTGTTGTCATGTCTTGCCCGGCTTCCGTCCAGGCCTGCACCCCTCCATTCAGCAGGCGAATGCGATCGTATCCGTGGGCCTGCAGTACCCACCAGAGCCGCGCAGCGTTACAGCCTGCTTCATCATCGTAGATAATCAGGGTATCCGTTTCGGCAATGCCCAGGCTGGAGAGCAGCGCCTCCAGGGCTTCTTTTCCGGCCATTAGCCCGGGTACAGCCCCTTCATGGTCCTCAATATCCGGGCGCCAGAGTTGTACGGCCCCGGGAATATGGCCTGCCTCAAAAGCAGGCTTTTTTCTAAAATCGACCAGCTTCAGGTCCGTGCGGCCCATGTTTTCCGCCAGCTCCCCTACTTCAATCAGGGCAGTGGGGTTGGCATAGGCCCAAACGGCAATGGCTTCCACCTCGGGTTCCGGGGTGCCTTTGCATGCCGTGAAGGCCATCAGCAGTGCGGCAAGGCTAATTCTCCAGGACATACCATTCGATGTTTTCCAGGTTCTGCCTGCGCCCCTTTTTCTGAGGGGCGTAGTTGGTTGCCAGGTAGTTCAGGATAATTTCTTCGTTATTTCCAAGGTCCCATAAGTTCTGGGTTTGTTGCATCCAACGGATGGTGGCCTCCCAACTTTCCCGCGACATCCGGTTTTGGGTTACCAGGCGGGCGGAATGGCAGTTGGTGCAATTGTTCACCACGGTCATATACCCTTCCTCGGCCACAAAGCCCGTACGCACATGGATGCCATCTTCCACCTTGTCCCAGTCTTCCTCGGCAACTGCGTCTGCGGCCGCTGGCTCCACTACCACTTCAGGGGCAGCCTTGAAGGCGGTCAGGCCGGGGTCTACCATCAGATAGATAAGCAGGGAGGCAATTACCAGGAAGAACCCGAAGATCATCCGAAGCATGCGCGAGATGGCCTTGGCGCTTTTGTGAAAATCGTGTTGGGGCTCCATCTTATGCAATCTTTATGGCTATACGGTGGCAGGCATTATTCAGGTACCCCTTGGGGTTCCAGCCGGGCAGTACCATGGGTTGCGCGTTGCCCCGGCTGTCTGTAGCCCGGACCCACAGTTCGTAATACCCTTTTTTCGGGAAGTTGGCGTTGCCGGAAAAATGCTGCCAGGCCAGGCGGTTCGCCGGGGCCTCCAGCGCACAGGCCTTCCAGGTGCTTCCAAAATCAATGGAGTATTCCACCTTTGACACCTCCAGTTCGCCTGCCCAGGCATGCCCGCGGAACGACAGGCTGTTTCCGGGAGAAAGCGTTGCCCCGGATTTGGGGTAGGTAATCAGGGATTTTACGGGCATGGATTCGATAATGCACATGTCCTCATCGGCCACCTTGGCGCCGGGTTCTACCGGCTCGCAGGGTACGCGGTACGAACTGCCTGTCATTTTCTCCCCATCGTGCACCCGGTCGCGGATGCTCAGTCCGGTTAGCCATTTCCCCGAAGTGGAGGCCGGCCATCCGCCGGCAATCAGGCGCAGGGGGTACCCGTGGGCCAGCGGGATGTCCTTCCCATTCATCTGGAAGGCCACCAGGGTTTCGTCCTGCAGGGCTTTTTCGATAGGGATACCCCGGGAAATGGGTTCCTTGGTCGGGTCGCCGCTCAGGTGGGTGTCTGCGGCGTGGTACCCGATGTAAACGGCATTAGATCCAACACCCACATCTTCCAGCAGGTCGCGCAGGCGCACGCCGGTCCAGGTGGCACAGGAAACCGCACCTATGGTCCATTGGTTTCCTTTGGCCGGGGGATCAAATTCACTCCGCCCGTTGCCGCCGCACTCCAGGGTAAGCTGGTAGGTGTGTTGCGGAAAGCGCGTCTTCAGGTCATTAAGCGTATAGGTTTTCGGGTTGCGGGCAGCCTCCCCGTCGAAGGAGAGGGTCCAGCCAGCCACATCGATATTTTCCGGGATCTTCCCATTGTTCCGGATAAACATGAATTTATTGGGCGTGATCTTGTCGTCCAGCAGGTGCGCCTGGGCTTCCATATTCCAGGGCTTGTCGTTCAGCAGGACCATTTGCGGGTCCTTGTTGAACATCTTAAAGGGGTCCGGGTCCTGCAGCCCCAGCAGGGGCAAGCCTACGGGCAGGCGGTTGCCGAAGACAATTTCGGCGCCCAGCAGGGCACTTAGGGCGGTAAGCCCAGATTTCTGGACGAAATGACGTCTTTCCATATACGTTAGGGTTTGAACATTTTTTAAACATAGTACTTTTTGAGAATTGATATTGTAACCAATGTTACAAAACCACAGGCTTCGCAGAAAAGCCCCTCTTGTGGAAAAGGGAGGATAAATCTTGAAAATACCCGTAAAAAGGGGCGATTTCCCACAGAACTGTAACCTCGGTTACACAGGCCTAAGGGTGGGTTGCGTACCTTTATATCGTCTTTAAAATACCTGACCATGGACAAACATTTTGAAATTCTGATCATCGGCGGAGGCACCGCGGGGATCATGACCGCTGCAACCCTGCTCAACGCAGATCGGAAATTAAAAGTAGGCATCATAGAACCTGCGGAAACCCACTACTACCAGCCCGCCTGGACCCTGGTAGGCGCAGGTACCTTCAGCTATAAAAAAACCGCCCGCCCCATGGCGTCGGTGATCCCCAAAGGCGCCACCTGGATACAGGATGCCGCTACCGGCTTTGATCCGGAGAACAATACGGTAACCACCCAAAGCAAAGGCGCCCTCACCTACGATTACCTGGTAGTGGCCCCGGGCCTGGTCTATGACAACAGCCTGGTTCCCGGCCTTGGAGATGCCCTGGATAAAGGGGTGGTCTGCAGCAACTACACCGACCCGGAACACACCTGGGAGGTAGTGCGCAATTTCAAAGGCGGCACTGCCTTGTTTACCCAGCCCACCACACCTATAAAATGTGGCGGCGCCCCCCAGAAAATCATGTATCTGGCGGAGAGCTATTTCCGCAAATCCGGAGTGCGCAGTAAAACCGATGTGGTTTTTGCCACCCCGGGCACTGTGATTTTCGGGGTGCCGGAAATCAAAAAAACCCTGCTGGAAATTGTGGACCGCAAGGATATCAACCTGCGTTTCGGCTATAAGCTGGTTAAGGTAGACGGACCCAACCAGATTGCCTGGTACGAGTTTGCCGACCATATGCGGGAACACAACCACAAACACATCAAAACGGAGACCGATGGCAACCTGACCGGTATCCATTACGACATGATGCACACGGCCCCGCCTTCAGTAGCTCCCGAATTCATTCAGAATTCCCCTCTGGTGAATGCCTCCAAGTGGGTGGATGTGGACAAACATACCCTGCAACATACCAAGTATCCCAACATTTTCAGCCTGGGCGATGTAGCCGGTTTGCCCACGGCCAAAACCGGGGCGGCCATCCGCAAACAAGTGCCTGTGGTGGTAGACAACATCCAACTGCTGCGTTCCCGCAATATCCTCGGGAACAAGGCATACAACGGATATTCTTCCTGCCCCCTGGTAACGGATTACGGAAAAATGGTATTGGCCGAATTTGATTATGACAACAATTTTACGCCCGACCCCAAGCTGAAGCAGATGCTGATTTCAGATTCCTCCAAGGAACACTGGCGGCTGTGGATGCTGAAAAAGTATGGGCTGCCTTACCTTTACTGGAATAAGATGCTCAAAGGCAAAGAGGTATAGTCCTTTTGTAACCCAGGTTACGGAACTCCGGGCAAAGCCCTTGTTTCTTTGCATCCTTAATAAACGAAACCCTTTATCTAATGGATTGGATTTATGAACCCTGGCCGTGGTATGTCTCCGGCGCGGCCATTGCCCTGATCATGCTGCTATTGCTGCTGGTGGGTAAGAACTTCGGAATGTCTTCGAACCTCAGAACCCTTTGCACCATCTGCGGGGCAGACCGGAAAGCCGAGTTTTTCCGCTTTGACTGGTCTGCGCAGAAATGGAACCTGATCGTGGTGCTCGGGGCCATTATCGGGGGCTTTATCGCCTCCTTCCTCCTGACGGCAGACCCGGCCGTGCACATTAACCCGAATACCGTCCAGGGCCTGCAGGCTCTCGGTTTTGAAAGCGCAGGCACAGCCTATCTGCCTTCTGAACTCTATGCCATGGACGTCCTGACCGACCCGAAAAGCCTGTTGCTACTGGCCATAGGTGGTTTCCTGGTAGGTTTTGGCGCCCGCTATGCAGGGGGGTGTACCTCCGGGCACGCCATATCGGGATTGAGTAACCTGCAATGGCCGTCTCTGGTAGCCGTTATCGGCTTTTTTGCCGGTGGCCTGTTTATGATTTATGTCTTATTCCCTTTAATCTTTTCGTAATGCGTACACTGAGCTATCTTCTTATTGGTATCGTTTTCGGAATTACCATGTTCAAATCCGAGGCGGCCTCCTGGTTCCGCATCTACGAGATGTTTAAGTTTGACGCCTTCCATATGTATGGTATCATCGGTACGGCCGTGGTACTGGGGGTGATCATCGTGGCGGCCATCAAAAAGTTTAAGATCAAATCCTTTTACGGGGAACCCATTGTTTTTGAACCCAAGGAAAAGCGTTTCTGGGGCTACGCCCTGGGGGGAGTGCTTTTTGGTCTGGGTTGGGCGCTGGCCGGGGCGTGTCCCGGGCCCATGTTCACCCTGGTTGGAGCCGGGTTCCTGCCCATTCTGGTGGTGATCGCCTTTGCCATTCTGGGCACCTTTGTTTATGGCCTTCTGCGGGATAAACTGCCGCATTAACTCCTAACTTTCCCTATCTTGGGGAGAGGAAAATGACCTGCGTGCCAGGGCGGGTCCGGCTATTTTGGCCCGGACCCGCCGGCCGTAGGCGAAGGCAGGTTCCATGAAAACACTTTTGAGCCTGGCGCTGTTAGGCCTGTTGTCCTGCAGCCGGGGGGACACCCCTGCCGCGGAACAGACACCTGAACCGGCAGGAACCAGTCTGTCGGACGGGGAATTACTTTCCCTGGTCCAACAAACCACCTTCAAGTATTTCTGGGATTATGCGCAGCCCCACAGCGGGGCTGCCCGGGAGCGTTACCATCCGGCAAACCCGGCCCTGGATGCCCATGTGGTTACCACAGGGGGTTCCGGTTTTGGACTAATGGCACTGCTTGCGGGCATGGAAGGGGGGCTGGCTCCCCGCGAGGCGATCCTCACCCGCCTGGAGCAAATCCTGGACTTTTTTGAGCAGGCCGATCGTTACCACGGGGCCTGGCCCCATTGGCTGGACGGCCAAACCGGCAGGGTGATCCCATTTAGCCCCATGGATAATGGTGGCGACCTGGTAGAGACAGCTTTCCTGGCCCAGGGCCTGGTCTGCATTGCGGAGTATTTCCGAACAGGGACGGAACGGGAACGGGCGCTTTCCGAAAAGGCCGAAACCCTTTGGAAGGGGGTGGAGTGGGACTGGTATACCCAGGGGCAGGAGGTGCTGTACTGGCACTGGAGCCCGGAATTTGGGTTTGCCATGGACCTTCCCCTGAAAGGCTATAACGAAACCCTGATTGCCTATATCCTGGCGGCCGCTGCCCCTCAGCACAGCATTTCCAAATCCATATACGATGCCGGATGGGCCTCAGGCGGGCAAATTGTTTCGCCTGCATCCGCCTATGGCTACCCGTTGGGCTTCCGACATGTGGGGGAGCCCGCCAATGGGGGCCCCTTGTTCTGGTCGCATTACAGCTTCCTGGGGCTCGACCCCAGGAACCTCTCGGATTCGTATGGGGACTACGGGGCGGCGGTGGGTAACCACGCCCGCATCAATTACGCGTACTGCCTGGACAACCCGGGGCAGCACCCGGGGTACAGCGCCGATTGCTGGGGTCTTACGGCCAGTTATTCTCCCAACCCGGATGGTTCCCTGGGGTACGCCGCCCACAGCCCGGATTCGGACAAGGGGATCATTGCACCCACGGCAGCCCTGTCTTCCCTCCCGTATACGCCGGAAGCCTCCCTGAAAGCCCTGCGCTACTTTTATAGCCAGCGCGGCCGGCTGCTGGGGCCGGCCGGCTTTTACGACGCCTTCAGGCCCGGAGGGGATTTTTGGGTTGCCGAAGCCTACCTGGCCATAGACCAGGGACCTATAGTGGTGATGATCGAAAACTATCGGACCGGCCTCTTCTGGGAGCTCTTTATGCGGCACCCCGATATACAGGCCGGCCTGGACAAATTAGGATTCAGTTATGGGAATTAAAACACGCTTCAGTTGCGGGATACTCCTGCTAATGGCCGGGATCGCATCCGCGCAGGACCTCTCCGTGATGACCTACAACATCCGCTATGACACCTCAGCGGATGGCCCCAATGCCTGGAAGTTCCGGAAGGATTTCCTGATCCGGCAGGTGGCCTACCACGCCCCGGATGTGCTGGGGATACAGGAAGGGCTGGCCCATCAGGTGGAGGCCATGGATGCCGGCCTGCCCCAATACACCCGATTTGGGCGCGGGCGGGATTCCCTGCCTACGGCGGGGGAATTTTCGGCCGTGTTTTACCGGGAGGACCACCTGGAGTTGGAGGAATCAGGCACGTTCTGGCTATCTGAAACCCCGGAAGCCCCGTCCCGTGGATGGGATGCGGCCCTGAACCGCATCTGCACCTATGGCCGGTTCCGTCACCGGGAAAGCGGCCGGAGGTTTTACCTGTTCAACACCCATTTTGACCATAAGGGGGAAGTGGCACGGGCCCGGAGCGTTGCCCTGCTGCTGGAACGCATGGCGGCGGTGCAGACCCAGGGGTATCCCGTAGTCCTGACCGGAGACCTGAACCTGGAGCCGGATTCGGATCCTATCCTGTTGCTATCCGGCAAGATGCAGGATGCACATGCCGCTGCTGCGGACCGGGCATACGGCCTCCCCGGAACCTTTAACGGCTTTGATTGCGAATCCCCGGTTACCCGCCGGATTGACTACATATTTGTGAGCCCGGGAGACTTTGAGGTGGTGCGGCATGGCATCCTGAGCGCTACGCGGGAAAAAGGCTTCCCTTCCGATCATTTCCCGGTACTGGCGGATTTGCGCTTTACCGACTAGCGCAGCAACATCAGCACGGCGCCCAGGGCGGTGAGGATTAGGATCAATCGGCGGAAGATGCCTTCCCGGATGCGCTTTACCAGCCAGATCCCGAAGAGCAACCCCAGGATCAGGGCAGGCAGCAGCCAGAGGTTTACATGAAGCACGCGCAGGTCTATGGTTTTCCACACGAAGATGTGGAAGGGCAGCTTAAAGACGTTAATGATCAGGAATAACCAGGCCGCGGTGCCGATAAAGGCGTTTTTGGGCAGGCGCATGGCCAGGAAGTAAATATTGGAAAAGGCGCCGGCCAGGTTCCCCACCATGGTCGTAAAGCCGGCCAGGCTGCCGATGAAACCGGCAAAGGCCCAGTGTTTAGGGACCCGTTCGGATTTGCGCAGGTCCCACCAGGCCATAATCCCCACACTGCCCAGAATAATGGCAGCCATGGCCCATTTGAAAACCGATTCGGGCAGGTCCTTCCCGGTCCACACCCCGATCAGGATACCCAGGATCATCCAGGGGAGGAATTTCCAGATATAATTCCATTGGGCATGGCGGTGGTAGTAGATCACGGCAAAGACATCCCCGAAAATCAACAGGGGCACCAGCAGCCCTGTGGATTGCCTGGCACCCAGCGCAAGGGCCATCAGGGTAACCGAGAGTACGGCCGTCCCTTTGATCCCGGACTTGGAAAGCCCCTGGATAAAGGCCGCGCCAAGCGCCAGCAGCCAGGTGGTCAATGCGAGTTCGTCGGGGGCCGGGAGGGAGGTCATAGGCAGGGGTGAGCGGGTTAAAGGTATCTTAAAAAATAATATCTTTAATCCCTAACCCAACCAAACGATGCAACTCAATACCTTAGACTACAGCCTGATTATCGGGTTCTTTAGCCTGGTGCTGCTGATCGGGATTCTGGTCTCCCGCAAATCCGGACAAAACACCACCGAATATTTCCTTTCCGGCCGCAGCATGCCCTGGTGGCTGCTCGGGTTCTCGATGGTGGCAACCACCTTTTCCACAGATACCCCCAACCTGGTTACAGACATTGTCCGCAGCAATGGTGTAGCCGGAAACTGGGTCTGGTGGGCCTTCCTGCTTACCGGCCTGCTCACCGTTTTTGTGTATGCCAAGCTGTGGCGCCGCTCCGATGTAACCACGGACATGGAATTTTACGATCTGCGTTATGGCGGCAAGCCTGCCCATTTCCTAAGGGGTTTCCGTTCGGTTTACCTGGGGATTGTCTTTAACATTATGGCCATGTCCGCAGTTACCCTGGCCGCCATCAAGATCGGGCAGGTCATGCTGGGCTTAAGCCCGGTGGAGACCGTGCTCATCGGAGGGGTAATCACCGTGACCTTTAGCGCCGTGGGCGGCTTCCGCGGGGTGGTCTATACCGATTTCATCCTGTTTTTTGTAGCCATAGCCGGGGCGGTGGGTGCTGCGATCTACCTGGTAAACCTGCCCGAGGTTGGGGGGGTAAGCCAGCTGATTGCCCACGAAAATGTAAGCGGAAAACTTTCCATCCTGCCGGACTTCAGCGATACCGAAGCCCTGATCGGGCTGCTGATCATACCCCTGGCGGTACAGTGGTGGAGTGCCTGGTACCCGGGCGGGGAGCCTGGTGGCGGCGGTTATATTGCCCAGCGGATGCTGGCCGCCAAGAATGAAAGCCACGCCATAGGCGCCACGTTCTTCTTCAACATTATGCACTACGCCCTGAGGCCGTGGCCCTGGATCCTGGTGGCCCTGGCCTCCCTGGTGCTTTACCCTGATGTAGCCAGCATTCACGAGGCCTTCCCCAACGTAGAAGCGAGTAAACTGGGGAACGACCTGGCGTATTCGGCCATGCTTACCAAACTCCCTAACGGATTGCTGGGCATTGTCCTGGCCTCGCTCGGGGCGGCCTATATGTCCACGATATCCACTCATCTGAACTGGGGGTCATCCTACGTAGTCAACGATTTCTACAAGCAACAGATCCACAAAGGGGCCTCGGAGAAGGAACTTGTAGCCGTGGGCCGGATCACTACCGTAATCCTGATGGTGTGCAGCGCCCTGCTGGCCCTGGTACTACAGAATGCCCTGCAGCTTTTTGACATCATCCTGATGTTTGGGGCGGGAACGGGATTGATCTTTATCCTGCGCTGGTTCTGGTGGCGCATAAATGCCTGGAGTGAGATTTCCGCCATGTTTGTATCCGGGATTGTTTCCCTGTTGTTCAACCTCACGGACCTTGGGACTACCCTGTTTGGGGGTGCCGACATGGCTGGAGAGGCGATCGCCGGGGTATTCCCTGGCTGGAGCCGCTTCCCGATGGTGGTGCTGATCACCACCGTGGTCTGGGTGGTGGTCACCTTTGTGACCCCGCCTGAAACCACAGGGACCCTGAGACGGTTCTATAAGAAAACGAGGCCCGGTGGCCCGGGCTGGCGCAAAATTGTGGAGGAGGCCCAGGCAGATCAGGTAGAACTGGAAGAGCCTGGCAAGGCCTGGACCGTGCCCTACGGGGTGCTGGCCATGCTCATTGGCTGCGTCCTGGTCTACGGTGCCATGTTTGCCACCGGGAACTGGATTTACGGCAATTACGCCCTGGCTTCGGGCCTGACCGTTGCCGTGGTGGTGGCCGGGTTCCTGCTGCTGCGGGTTTGGAAAGAAATTAAAGGTGATATTCTCTAAATTATGAAACAACGTATTCTCTCTGTAGACATTTTCCGGGGCCTGACCATTGCCCTGATGATCCTGGTAAATACCCCCGGTACCTGGCGCGCCATCTACGCACCCTTCCGCCATGCGGAATGGGATGGATACACCCCAACGGACCTGGTGTTTCCCTTTTTCCTGTTTATTGTGGGCACCTCCATAGTCTTTGCCTATCGGAACAAGCAACCCTCGGCGGCTACTTACAAAAAAATAGGGGTCCGGGTGCTGAAATTGATTGCCCTGGGGATCTTCCTGGGGGCCTTTACCATTCAGTGGCCCTTCTTTGACCCCTTTGAAGAAATCCGGTTCCCCGGAGTGTTGCAACGCATTGGGGTAGTCTTTGGAATTGCGGCCCTGCTCTTTTTACACCTGAACTGGAAAGCCCTGGTCGGGGTGGCCGTAGCCCTGTTGCTCGGCTACTGGGTCTGGATGGGTTTTATCCCGCTGGACGGGCAGGCACCTACCCTGGAGCGGGCGGCCAACAACTGGGCCAATTACATCGACCTGAACGTTTTCGGCTCCCATATGTACAAGGACGACTACGACCCGGAAGGGCTGTTAAGTACCCTGCCGGCCATCGTGACCAGTTTGCTGGGGATTTTTACCGGCCTGCTCCTGGTTTCCGAAAAGGCACAGAAAGTGCGCAAGATGCTTCTGATGGGCGTAGGGTTGCTGGTTGCCGGAACGCTTTGGGACCTGGTATTCCCCATCAACAAGGCGCTTTGGAGCAGTAGTTTTGTCCTGGTTACCGCAGGGTGGGCCAACCTGGTCCTCGGGGGCATTTACTACCTGACGGATGTGAAGGGCGTTCAGTTTGGGAGCATTTTCCGCTATGCGGGTTCCAACGCCATCACCCTGTATTTCCTGTCCAGTTTTGTCTCCAGCCTCATGCACCAGATCCAGGTGGGTGACGGGCAAAGCGTGCACGGCTGGCTTTTCGACACCGTGTATGCCCATAACGGAATGCCCCTGGAATTATCTTCCCTGCTTTACGCGTTGTCCGTGATGGGCTTCTACCTGCTGCTGGGCTGGTGGTTGTACAAAAAGGAGATCTTCATCAAGGTTTAGGCAGGTGGGGGGCCAGCAAGGCCGCCACGTACTTGCCGATCATATCGAATTCCAGGTTTACCCGGTCCCCGATGCGGTACCCCTTAAAGCGGGTATGCTCGTAGGTATAGGGGATAATGGCCACGCTAAAGCGGCCGGGGGAAGAATCCACCACGGTCAGGCTAACGCCGTCCACTGTAATTGAGCCCTTCTCGATGGTCCGGTTTCCCCTGTCCGGGTCATACTGGAAATGGAAGCTCCAACTGCCGTTGTGTTCCCCGATTTCCACACAGGTTGCGGTCTGGTCCACATGACCCTGCACCAGGTGGCCATCCAGGCGCGCCCCCAGCACCATGGCGCGTTCCAGGTTCACCAGGCTGCCCACCTGCAGGTCGCCCAGGTTGGAACGTTTCAAGGTCTCTTCCACAGCCGTTACGGTATAGGTTTCCCCATCCACGGCCACCACGGTGAGGCATACCCCATTGTGTGCGAGGCTCTGATCGATTTTCAGGGCCTGTGCCAATTCCGATTTCAGGCGGATGTGGAGGTTAGTTCCGTCTTGTTCCAGGGCTTCCACCACCCCAAGGGTTTCGATGATACCGGTAAACATAGTAGCGCGAATTTGAGTACTTTTATGCCATTATAAGCGGTACAAAGGTACGTTATTCATGCAGGAAGAAAGCCATAAACCAAAAGTAGGGATCTCGGTAGGGGACCTTGGGGGCATCGGGTGCGAGGTCATCCTGAAAACCTTTCAGGACAGCCGGATGCTGGACTTCTGTACCCCCGTAATTTTTGCCTCTGGCAAGACCCTGTCCCACCATATGCAACAGCTGGACCTCCAGCTGAAATTCCAGGGGGTGCAGGATGCTGCCTCGGCCATTGATGGCCGCATCAATGTGGTTAACATCTGGAAAGACCATCCGCTGGTCCCTGAAGGCAAAGCTACTGCCGAGGGCGGCACCTATGCCATCAAATCCCTGCGTGCGGCCGTGAAGGCCCTTCGGGAAGGGGATGTGGATGTGCTGGTCACTGCCCCGATCAACAAAAAGAACGTACAGAACAAGGACTTCCAGTTTCCGGGGCATACGGACTACCTGGCCCAGGAACTCGGGGGCGAAAGCCTCATGTTTATGGTGACCGATTCCCTGAAGGTGGGCCTGCTTACGGACCATGTACCCGTGCGGGAGGCCCCGGAGCTGATCACCCAGAAACGGATTACGGCCAAACTAAAAGCCATGGAGGAGTCCCTGATCCGGGATTTTGCCATTCGTAAACCCCGGATTGCGGTGCTCGGTATCAATCCGCACAGCGGGGATGAGGGAGTAATCGGAAAGGAGGACGACGAAGTCCTTAAGCCCGCCCTGAAAAAGCTCATAGATGCCGGCCACCTGGTTTTCGGACCCTACGCGGCAGACACCTTTTTTGCTTCGGACAATTACCGGAATTTCGATGCGGTCCTGGCCGCTTACCACGACCAGGGGTTGATCCCCTTTAAAACCTTATCTTTCGGGAAAGGCGTTAATTTTACCGCCGGGCTTTCGCGTATACGCACCTCCCCGGACCACGGAACGGCCTATGATATTGCCGGAAAAGGGATGGCAGATTCCTCCTCTTTTACCGAGGCGGTGTTTTCGGCCCTGGAAATCTTCCGCAACCGGACCGAATATGAAGGCCTGACGAAAAACCCCCTGCAAAAGGTTCGCCTGAAGCGCAACACCAAGGGGAAAAACCGCGAGAAATAGTTTGCTCAACTATTGGGATTTAGCAAAAATTGGGTATCTTTGCCCGCCCTAAGCGTATGGATAGAAAGATGAAGATCAGGGATTACGACATCCCCTTCTCGGGACTGAAGCTGGGGAAACATCAGTTTGAATATCAAATTGATCAAACGTTCTTTGACGCTTTTGGCTATGAGGAATTCAACGGCGCCAGCCTCCGGGCAGACGTCACCCTTGAGAAGATGAGCACCATGCTGGAGTTGGAGATGCAGGCTGCGGGCACGGTAAACGTGAACTGCGACATCACCAACGAGCCTTTTGACCTTCCGGTGGAAGGCGGGCTAAAACTGGTGGTCAAATTCGGGGAGGAGTACAACGATGAAGACGACGAGGTCCTGGTGCTCCCGCACGGGGAACACCAGTTGAACATCGCCCAGTACCTGTATGAAATGCTGGTCCTGGCCGTGCCCTCCAAGCGGATCCACCCCGGGGTTGCGGACGGCACCCTGAAAAGCGAGATGCTGAGGAAACTCGAGGAATTACAGCCAAAAGCGCCTGATAACAAGACAGACAAGACGGACCCCCGATGGGACGCCTTACGAGATTTACTAACGGATAAAAAATAACGAGCATGGCACATCCTAAACGCAAAACCTCCAAGACGCGCAGGGACAAGCGGCGCACGCATTACAAGGCTTCTGCCCCTACGCTGGCCAAGGATCCTTCTACCGGAGAGGTGCACCTTTTCCACCGGGCCCATTGGCACGAAGGTAAGCTGTATTACCGGGGTCAGGTTCTGGTCGACAAGACGGAAGAGGTCTCTGCCTGAGCCACCCTTTAACGCATCAAACTCCCGCTGCCCAGTTGGGAGTTTTTTTATGGCCCAAAAACAAGGAAAAGAAGTGCTTTTTGGAACCATGTGCCAAATAATCCTTAATTTTCACCAATTTTGAGGCCTTTTTGAAGGTTTCTTGATCAAAACAGCAACGTAATGAGTAGTATTACGGCAGCGATTACCGCTGTAGGGGCATACCTTCCCGACTACAAACTGACGAATACCATCCTTGAAACGATGGTTGATACCACGGACGAATGGATCACCACGCGGACTGGGATCAAGGAACGCCGCATCCTCAAGGATGCCGATAAAGGAACCTCATACCTGGCCATCAAGGCCGCTGAAGACCTGCTGCAGAAGAAAAACCTGGACCCGGCCGAGATTGACCTGGTGCTGGTAGGCACGGCCACCCCGGATATGCCCGTGGCTTCCACCGCGGTTTATGTGGCCGCCCAAATCGGGGCGGTAAATGCCTTTGCCTACGATATGCAGGCCGCCTGTTCTAATTTCCTGTACGGCATGTCTACAGCCGCACGCTATATCGAATCCGGCCGCTACAAGAAAGTCCTGCTGATTGGGGCGGACAAGATGAGTTCCATTATCGATTACACCGACCGGACCACCTGCATTATTTTCGGGGATGGTGCCGGCGCCGTCCTGTTCGAGCCTTCCGAGGAAGGCTACGGGCTGAAGGACGAATACCTGCGCTCCGACGGGAAGGGCCGCGAATTCCTGAAGATCGAAGCCGGGGGCAGCCTGATGCCGGCCACGGAAGAAACCGTACGCAACAAGAAACACTTTGTATTCCAGGACGGCAAATCCGTTTTTAAATTTGCCGTGTCGAATATGGCCGATGTAGCCGCAAAGATCATGGAGCGGAACAACCTGAGCCACGACGATGTGGACTGGCTGGTGCCTCACCAGGCGAACAAACGCATCATAGATGCTACCGCCAACCGTATGGGCCTTGAGGCCTCCAAGGTCATGATGAATATCGAAAAGTACGGAAATACCACTTCCGCCACTTTGCCACTGTTGCTCTTCGATTACGAGAAGCAACTCAAGAAGGGAGACAATCTTGTTTTTGCCGCCTTTGGGGGTGGCTTTACCTGGGGAGCCATCTATCTCACCTGGGCATACGATTCTTAACGAAAGCAACTAACTAAACCGAGATCCATGGATATTAAAGAAATTCAGAGCCTGATCAAGTTCGTGGCAAAATCCGGGGCCAGCGAAGTAAAGCTGGAGACGGATGAAATCAAGATTACGATCCGGACAGGTGCCGCGGGCAGGGAAGGAGAGACTACCATCGTTCAGCACGTGCCCATGGCGCACGGCATGCCGGCCCCGGCCCCTGCGCCCCAGGCCGCCCCGGCCCCGGCCCCCGCTGCCGAAGCTCCGGCCAAGTCGGATGAGAATGACTCCAAGTACATTACCATCAAATCCCCGATCATCGGGACGTTTTACCGCAAACCGGCCCCGGATAAGCCTAACTTTGTAGAGGTTGGGGACAGTATCTCCAAGGGAGACGTGCTTTGTGTGATCGAGGCCATGAAGCTCTTCAACGACATCGAGTCCGAGGTGTCCGGAAAGGTTGTCAAGGTCCTGGTAGAGGATTCCTCTCCCGTGGAATTCGACCAGCCCCTGTTCCTGATCGACCCTTCATAGGCCTGTTTAGGGCATGCGGCAAGGGAATTGTTTGAAAACCAACAGCCAACTCACGCAACATGTTTAAAAAGATATTGATCGCCAACCGCGGAGAGATCGCCCTGCGTATTATACGCACCTGTAAGGAAATGGGCATCAAAACGGTTGCCGTCTATTCCAAAGCCGACGAGGAAAGCCTGCACGTGCGCTTTGCCGACGAGGCCGTTTGCATCGGGCCCGCCCCGAGTAGCGAATCCTACCTGAAAATCCCCAACATCATTGCTGCGGCAGAGATTACCAATGCCGACGGCATCCACCCCGGTTACGGGTTCCTGTCCGAGAATGCCAAGTTCTCCCGGATTTGTGCCGAACACGACATCAAGTTCATCGGTGCCACCGGCGACCAGATCGAAAAGATGGGAGACAAGGCCACGGCCAAGGCTACCATGAAGGAAGCCGGAGTGCCTACCATTCCCGGGTCTGACGGCCTGCTGAAAGACCTGGAGCACGCCCGTAAAACCGCCAAGAAAATGGGATATCCCGTAATGATCAAGGCCACAGCCGGCGGTGGCGGGAAAGGGATGCGCGCCATCTGGAAGGAAGAAGACCTGGAAAAGAATTTTGAAAGCGCCGTAAAGGAGGCTACCGCAGCTTTCGGCAACGGGGGCATGTATATGGAAAAGCTCATCGAGGAGCCCCGCCATATTGAGATTCAGGTGATCGGCGACCAGTTTGGCAAAGCCTGCCACCTTTCGGAGCGGGACTGTTCCATACAACGCCGCCACCAGAAACTCACGGAAGAAACCCCTTCCCCTTTTATGACCGACAAACTTCGGGAAGAAATGGGGAAAGCGGCCGTACGGGCGGCCGAGTACATCAAATACGAGGGCGCGGGTACCGTGGAATTCCTGGTAGACAAACACCGGAACTTCTACTTCATGGAAATGAACACCCGGATTCAGGTGGAACACCCGATTACCGAGCAGGTGATCGATTACGACCTGATCCGCGAACAGATCCTGGTTGCCGCCGGGGTGCCGATTTCCGGGAAGAACTATACCCCCAACCTGCATTCTATTGAATGCCGGATCAATGCGGAGGACCCCTATAACGACTTCAGGCCGTCCCCGGGGCGGATCACCACCCTGCATACGCCCGGCGGGCACGGGGTGCGCCTGGATACCCACGTATATAGCGGCTATACCATCCCGCCCAACTACGACTCCATGATCGCGAAATTGATTACCACCGCCCAGACCCGGGAGGAGGCGATCAATAAAATGAAGCGGGCCCTGGACGAGTTTGTGATCGAGGGGATTAAAACCACTATTCCCTTCCACAGGCAACTGATGGACCATCCGGATTACCTGGCGGGGAATTACACCACCAAATTTATGGAGGGCTTCGTTATGGAGCCTGAAAGAGAAGGGGCTTAAGGCCCCTTTTGTTTTTTGAGCGCGTATGGAACTGAGCTTCTGGGAATACCGTTCCTGGTTCACCGAGGTGGATTATTGCATTGCAGGCGGGGGCATAACCGGGTTGTCCTGTGCCCTGGAACTGCGCAGGCAGCAACCCGGGGCCCGTATCCTGGTCCTGGAGCGCGGCAGCCTGCCCCAGGGGGCCAGTACCAAAAATGCCGGCTTTGCATGTTTTGGGAGCCTCACCGAAATCCTGGAAGACCTGGAATCCCATACGGAATCCGAAGTAGCCGCACTGGTGGAACAGCGCTACCTGGGCATCCGGCAGTTGCGGGACCGCCTGGGCGATCAGGCCCTGGGGTATGAAACCCGCGGAGGCTACGAGGTATTTCTGGATGGGGAAAGGGAGCAACAGGAAGCTGCCCTGGACCGCATGGAAGAGGTGAATGCCCTGCTCCGACCCGTATTCGGGGGGGCGGCCTTTGAAATCCGGCCAAACACTTTCGGGATGCAGGGGATTGATTCCCGCCTGGTCTGCCAGCCGTATGAAGGGCAGATCGATACCGGCCGGGCCATGCAGCAGCTGCTCTCCCTGGTGCAACGGGAAGGCATCCTCCTGCTGCACGGGTTAAGCGTTAGTTCCTACGAAGAAACGGGGCAGGGAGTGGAGGTCCATACCGCCGACTTTTCCTTTACAGCGAGGCAGCTGCTGCTGGCTACCAATGGGCTGGCCGGGGAACTGGCTTCCATTGACCTTAAACCTGCCCGGGCCCAGGTGCTGATCACGGATCCGGTACCCGGCCTGAAATTGCAGGGGTGCTTCCATCTGGAGGCGGGGTATTATTACTTCCGGAATGTGGGTAACCGGGTGCTGCTTGGGGGCGGCCGCAACCTGGATAAGGCAGGAGAAACCACAACAACCTTCGGACTTACCCCCCTGATACAGGACCGGCTGGAGACGCTTTTGCAGGAAATCATCCTTCCGGGGAACCCGGTGGGGATTGCAAGGCGCTGGAGCGGGATTATGGGGGTAGGCCCCCAGAAAAAACCGATTGTAGAGCGCCTTTCTCCCCATGTGTGTTGCGGGGTACGGCTTGGGGGTATGGGCGTGGCTATTGGCAGCCATGTGGGCGCCCGCCTGGCCCGATTGGCCCTGGACTAAAGCAGGGGTTTTTATAACTCGCGAATTTACCGGATATTACAAGGGACTCCTTTCCAAAACACACACCCTATGGAACTGTTGTACCTGCTCCTGGCCGTTATTGTCATAATTCTGCTTACCACCCGCCTTCGCCTTCACCCATTCCTGGCCCTTCTGGGGGTTTCCCTGGGGTATGGGATCCTGGCCGGGATGCCGTTGCCGGAACTTATCGAAGCCGTCAATACCGGATTTGGGGGCACCTTAGGTAAGATCGGGCTTATTATCGTACTGGGAATCATCATTGGCGCGTTTCTCGAGCAGAGCGGGGGCGCACGGGTGCTTGCGGCCCGGGTACTGGGGTGGATTGGCGGCAAACGCATCCCCCTGGCTATGGGCGTACTTGGGTACGTGGTTTCCATCCCTGTGTTTTGCGACAGTGGCTATATGCTCCTGGACCCCCTGGCCAAAAGCCTGACCCGCAAGGCCGGCATTTCCCTGGCCGGGGCCGCGGTAGCCCTTGGCCTGGGGCTTATGGTTTCCCACACCCTGGTACCACCTACCCCCGGGCCTATTGCGGCGGCGGGAATCCTGGAAGCAGACCTGGGACTGGTGATCCTCTATGCCCTGCCCATTAGCCTGCTGGCCCTGGCCGCCGGAGTTATTTTTGCGTCCCGTTATGCCCAGCGAACCCCACTGGAGGCAAAGGCCTCTGGGGAACCTGCGGTACAGGCAACACCCGAAGCAGGGGAGGAACCGGGTTTTATCAAAGCCGTTTTGCCCATTGTAATCCCCATTTTGCTGATCGTACTCAAGTCTGTCTTGATTCGCAATACCGAGGTAACCGGAATCTATGCCCTTATTGATTTTCTGGGGGAGCCGGTCATCGCGCTTATGATCGGGATGCTGCTTTCCTTTCTCCTGCCCAGGCGACTGAACCGGGAAATGCTCTCTTCCTCCGGATGGGTAGGCAAAGCCATTATGAGCGCCGCCTCCATCCTGCTGATCACCGGGGCCGGCGGGGTTTTCGGCACCGTTTTGCAGCGCTCCGGGATTGCCGATGCCCTGGGCGGGATGCTGGCCCAGTACGAAATGGGGATCTGGTTGCCTTTTGTACTGGCGGCCGCCCTGAAAACAGCACAGGGCTCCTCCACTGTAGCCCTGATTACCGCAGCGTCCATCCTCCTGCCCCTGATGCCTACCCTGGGGCTGGAATCCGAAACTCAAAAAGCCCTGGCCGTAGTGGCCCTGGGAGCGGGGTCTGCCGTCTTCTCACATGCCAATGACAGCTTTTTCTGGGTGGTTACCCAAATGTCCGGGATGGATGTGCGTACCGGGTACCGGCTCTTTGGGCTGGGGACCTTCCTGATCGGGACAACTGCCGCCCTCGGGGTCTGGGCCTGTGCCCTGATCTTCGCCTAAATAGGCAGGCGTTTATTGATGGTTTCCAGAGAGACGTTCAGGAAAATCTTCCGCCCTTTTTCCAGGTTTGCATCGTGATAAAAAGTAACCTGTGCCCCCCCTTCCAGACGTCCCACCAGCCGAAAGTGGCTGCCCAGGAAGAAAGACGCTTCCACCTGGGCCTCAAAGCCGGATTTGGCGGATAGCTTTAACTCATGGGCGTAAACAATAATCCGGCGCGTGGTGGTGGCGTAGGATTTCAGCACCTGTACGGGAATCAGGTTGGCATCCCCCAACAGTGCCGCGGTATAAAGGCGTTTGGGCTGGGTGTACATTTCTGTGGTTGGGCGAAGGTCCAGGACTTTACCTTGCTGCAACACCAGGACGCGGTCTGCATAGGGCAGCACGTCATTGTAGTCGTGGGAAGCGCAGATACAGCTGATACCTTCTCTGCGCAGCCAGCTAAAAAGGTCTTGCCGCAAAGGGTTTTTACGGAAATGGTCCATATGGCTGAAGGGCTCATCCAGCAACAGCAGCTCCGGTTTCTGGGCCAGCACCCGGGCCAGGGCCACGCGCTGTTGCTCCCCCCCGCTCAGGTAGCGGACCTGCCGGCTCCGGTAGGCGTCCAGGTCCATCAATTCCAGTAATTCCTCCGTCCTCCGGTCCGATGCTTCAGGCTCGTTCAGACTCAGGTATTTGCGAATATTGTCCTCCACACTCAGGAAGGGCATCAGGTCAAAATCCTGGGACAGGTACTTCATAAAGGGCGCTCCCGGGAGGAGTTGGTAGGCCGGACCTTTTATGGGATGGTCTTTCCATTGCACCGTGCCCTGTTCAAAGGGGAGCTCTCCGTAAATAAGTCTGAGCAGGGTGCTTTTGCCACAACCGCTTTCCCCCATTACAGCCAGGTATTCCCCCGGGGCTACGTTAAAGGAAACGCTATCCAGTACGGGGGTATCCTCATAACCAAAATAAACCTCTTGGACCTGTAGCATGGGATGAAAAAATCCGTTTCGAGAAGAAACGGATTTTTAGTGGGTTTTATTGGCTTATTCCTTAAACGTCTTTACAGCCGCAGGGTTCGGAAGCTCTTCCATCCCCATGTTGTAGAGGGTAAAACTGAACAGGTCTGCATACTGCTCAATGGTCTTGCTGATGGGGGTTCCGGCCCCGTGACCGGCATTGGTCTCAATGCGGATGAGCACGGGTGATGCTCCCGCATGTTTTTCCTGCAGGGTTGCAGCAAATTTGAAACTGTGTGCGGGTACCACCCGGTCGTCGTGGTCGGCTGTGGTAACCAGGGTTGCCGGATAGGAAACGCCTTCCTGCACATTGTGCAGGGGGGAGTAGCCTTTCAGGTATTCAAACATTTCAGGGCTGTCTGCAGCGGTGCCGTAATCGTAAGACCAACCCGCCCCGGCCGTGAAAGTGTGGTAGCGCAGCATGTCCAGTACCCCAACCGCTGGCAGGGCTACCTGCATCAGGTCCGGGCGCTGGGTCATTACGGCGCCTACCAGCAGGCCTCCGTTCGAACCGCCGCGGATGGCCAGGTATTCCGGGGAGGTATAGCCTTCGGCAATCAGGTATTCGGCGGCGGCGATGAAATCGTCAAAGACATTTTGCTTTTGCAATTGGGTGCCCGCATCGTGCCATTGCTTTCCGTATTCACCCCCGCCCCGGATGTTGGGAACGGCATAAACCCCGCCCTGCTCCATCCATACGGCATTTGCCGTGTTGAAGCTGGGGGTGAGGCTGATGTTAAACCCGCCGTAGCCGTAAAGGATCGTGGGGTTCTTTCCGTTGCGCGGCGTCCCTTTCTTGTAGGTGATGATCATAGGGACCCTGGTGCCGTCCGCAGAGGTGTAAAATACCTGCTCGGACACGTAGTTGTCCGGGTTGAAATCAATCTCCGGTTTCCAGTAGAGGTCGTACTCCCCGGTATCCACATTGTATTTGTAGGAGGCTCCCGGGGTATTGTAATTGGTAAAATTGAAGAAGAATTCCTTTTCCTCCTTCTTCCCGCCAAAGCCACTGGCGCTCCCGATCCCGGGCAGGGTGACTTCGCGCACCAGGTTACCCTGGTAATCGTACTGGAATACCTTGGAGATGGCGTCTACCATATACTCGGCAAAAAAGTAACCCCCGCCGGTATTCGGGCTGAGTACATGCTCGGTTTCCGGGATAAAATCCACCCAATGCTCCGGGGTGGGGTTCGCAGCATCCACCGTTACAATTTTTTGGTTCGGGGCATCCAGGTTGGTTACGATATACAATTTGGAGCCCTCATTTTCGATGATATAGCTGTCTGAGTCTTCGTGGTCCAGGATGGCGGTAAAGCCCTCCTGAGGCCGGCTGAGGTCCATCAGGAAAAGCTTATTGCCAGAGGTGGTGTTAGAGGCGGACAGGACCAGGTAATTTTCGTCTTCGGTAACCCGTGCGCCAATGTACCGGTGTTTTTCCGCTTCGGTGCCCCCAAATACCAGTTCGTCCTGGGCCTGGGGCTGTCCCAGCCGGTGGTAGTAGACCTTGTGCTGGTCCGTTTTGGCGGAGAGTTCACTGCCCTCCGGCTTGTCGTAGCTGGAGTAATAGAAACCTTCATTTCCTTTCCAGGAAATCCCGCTGAACTTTACATCCACCAGGGTGTCCTCCACAATCTGCCTGCTTTCGGCATCCATTACCACGATCTTGCGCCAGTCGCTGCCCCCCTCGGAAATGGAGTAGGCCGCCATGCTGCCGTCTTTGGTAAAGCTCAGGCCGGCCAGGGAGGTAGTGCCGTCCTCTGAAAAAGTGTTGGGGTCCAGGAAAACTTCTTCCGCAGCCTCGTCGGATTTACGGCGATAGAGCACATACTGGTTCTGCAGCCCGTCGTTTTTGTAAAAATAGGTGTACCCGCCCTCCCGGAAGGGGGTGCCCAGTTTCTCGTAATTCCAGAGGGTTTCCAGCCTTTTTTTAAGGGCTTCCCGGTAGGGGATCTGATCCAGGTACCCAAAGGTCACCCCGTTTTGTTCCCGTACCCAGGCTTCGGTTTCGGGGCTGCGGTCGTCTTCCAGCCAGCGGTAGGGGTCCGGAACCTCGGTGCCAAAGTAGGTGTCTACCGTATCTACTTTTGCCGTGGTGGGATAATTGATCTTCATGGCTTCGGAGTTTGGATTGCCGCAGGCGGCCAGCAGAATGGCCAGGCCCGGGATTACGAGGATTCTTTTCATGGGTTTAGCAAAATTGGTCCCACAAAAATACAACAAAAACGGCCGCCCGTTCCGGGGCGGCCGCTGGTGGGTTAGCTGGTGCGGTCAGACCAGCCCGGCTTCCAGCAGGTGCTCTGCAATCTGCACGGCATTGGTGGCGGCACCCTTGCGGAGGTTGTCGGCCACGATCCATAAATTCAGGGTATTTCGCTGGGATTCGTCCCGGCGGATGCGCCCCACAAAAACCTCGTCTTTGTCGTGGGCGGATACGGGCATGGGGTAGAGGTTACTGGCAGGGTCGTCCTGCAGCACTACCCCGGGAGAGGCTGACAGCAGGTTGCGTACTTCCTGCAGGTCAAAATCGTTGTGGAATTCAATGTTCACCGCTTCCGAATGCCCACCCGCCGTGGGGATACGCACGGCCGTGGCGGTAACGGAAAAGGTACGGTCATCCAGGATTTTCTGGGGTTCCCGGGCCAATTTCATCTCTTCTTTGGTATATCCGTTTTCCAGGAACACGTCGCAATGCGGCAGGGCGTTGCGGTTGATGGGGTGGGGATAGGCCTTTTCTCCTTCCCGTCCGGCCATTTCGTCTTCCAGTTGCTGCACCGCCTTTACCCCGGTGCCGGAAACGGACTGGTAGGTAGATACCACCACCCGCTTCATTTTGTATTTGCGGTGCAGGGGGGCCAGCACCAGAACCATCTGTATGGTCGAGCAATTGGGGTTGGCAATGATCTTATCCTTCCGGGTTAGGATGCCGGCATTGATTTCGGGGACAATGAGTTTTTTGTCCGGATCCATTCGCCAGGCAGAAGAGTTGTCGATTACCGTGGTGCCCACTTCGGCAAAACGGGGGGCCCATTCCAGGGAGGTGTCGCCCCCGGCAGAAAAAATAGCGATCTCCGGCTTTTCGGCCACCGCCTGTTCCAACCCGATTATACGGTGCTCCTGGCCGCGGAAGCTCAGGGTTTTCCCCACAGAACGCTCCGAGGCCACCAGCAACAACTGATCCATCGGGAAATTGCGCTCTTCCAGCACTTTCAGCATTACGGCGCCAACCATCCCGGTGGCGCCTACAACAGCTACTTTCATGGCATTTGAATTATTCGGCAAAGGTACGCGGGTATGCGAATTGGGCAAGGGAAATCCAGCAATCTTTTATAAATACAACAAAATGTTTTAAACAAAACAACATCCGAATAAATAAAAGAACCGCCCCGGGGTTGCCGGAGCGGTTTTTAGGGTTCAACGTTGTGGTGTAGCGGTTCCCGGACCACAAGCCGGGTAAACGGGAATTACTTCTTCAGCAGGTCGCGGATTTCCGCCAGCAGTTCCTCCTGGGTGGGGCCTTTAGGGGCTTCAGGAGCGGGCTCTTCTTTGGTGCGAACCTTGTTGTATGACTTCACGATCATAAACAGGACAAAGCCGACGATGATCAGGTTGATGATGGAATTGATCCACGCCCCGTAACGGATGGCGCTTTCCGGGCTCTCCACCGTGCCGTCTGCAGCAACCACAGCTTCAGAAAGGATATACTTCATATCCGAGAAATCCATGCCCCCGGTGAAGTATCCTACAATAGGCATCATGATGTCGTTTACAAAACCGTTAACAACCAGCCCGACGGCTCCCGCCAGGATTACAGCAACGGCCAGATCGATCACGTTGCCGGTCATGATGAAATTCTTGAATTCTTTGAACATTGGTAGTAGTGTTTAATTGGTTATTACCTCACAAGGTAGGAAAAAAGGGGGAATAAGTAACTAGATTTTTATGGAAGAATCCTGCGGGAAACACGGGGGGAAATCCCGGTAAGCAGCTCATAGGAAATGGTTCCTGCCCCCTGGGCCTGTCGCTCCGCAGAGTGTTCGGGCCCGAAAAAAATTGCTTCGTCCCCTTCCCGGCAATTGAGGTCGCTCACATCCACCATGATCATGTCCATACAGACGTTGCCTACTATGGGAGCGGGCCGGCCTCCAATCAAAAAAGTGCCTTTGCCCTGGCCATATTGCCTGCCTATGCCATCCGCATGCCCCAGGGGGAGGGTTGCAATGGTGACGGAGGCGGGGGCGCGGTACCCCATGTTGTACCCTACATAGGCCCCGGCTTCCAGGTGGTGCAGTTGGGAGATATGGGTGCGTAACCGGGCTACGGGCCGCAGTTCGCGGTCGTATTGCGGGGCGTTGCCGTAACCGTAAAGGCCAATCCCGCAACGCACCATATCCCATTGGGCTGCCGGGTAGTTCAACACCCCGGAAGTGTTTAGCAAATGTTTGAAATGGGTACCCGGAAGTTGGGTGTCTGCTGCAGCGGCAATGCGGTCAAAGGCATTAATCTGGGATTGGGTAAAGTCCTGGGCATCCGGATCATCCGAAGCCGCCAGGTGGGAAAAGACCGATTGTACTTCCAGGGGGCCACCCGCCTTCAGGTTTTGGGCTATCCAGTCCAGGTCGGCTTCCCCAAACCCTACCCGGTTCAGGCCTGTGTTGAATTCCAGGTGTACCGGATACGCGGAAAGGCCGGATGCGCTTGCCAGGTGGCTGAAGGTTTCGAACAGCCTGCGGCTGTAGAGGTTGGGTTCCAACCGGTTTGGCGCCAGGGCCTGCAGGTCTGAAGGTTGCGGGTGTAACACCAGGATGGGCAGGGCTACCCCCCCTTCCCGCAGGTGGACCCCTTCGCGGGTAAAGGCAACGGCCAGGTAATCGGCGCCCAGGGCCTGGAGTTTTCGGGCCACTGCCAGGCCATCGTGCCCGTAGGCGGCGGCTTTCACCACGCCCAGGAAGCGGGTCTGGGGCTTAAGGCGGGACCTGAGCCACTGGTAATTGTGGGCCAGGGCCCCCAGGTCGATCTCCAGGACCGTATCTCGGGTTTCCGGCATCAGGATTCTTTTTTGGAAGGCAGGATTTCTTCGTCCCGGACGTCCAGGTCCCGAATCCGCTCCTTTACCATGGCCTTGTAGTAGGCTGCCCGGCTCAGGGGTTCGTATTCGTCTGTCTCGCCCAGCAACACCAGGCGTTCACTCCGGGATTTGCGAAAACTGTAATTGGCCAGGTTCCCGGTACGGGTACAGATGGCGTGGACCTTGGTCACGTATTCTGCCGTGGCCATCAGCGCAGGCATGGGTCCAAAGGGGTTCCCTTTAAAATCCATATCCAGCCCGGCCACCACCACCCGGATTCCCCGGTTGGCCAGGTCGTTGCAGACCGACACGATTTCGTCGTCAAAAAACTGGGCCTCGTCTATGCCCACCACGTGGCAGTCGTCTGCCAGCAGGCGGATGTTGGCCGCAGCCGGCACCGGGGTGGAGCGGATTTCATTCTCGTCGTGGGAGACCACCATCTCCTCATGGTAGCGCGTATCGATGATGGGCTTGAAGATTTCTACCTTTTGCCGGGCAAACTGGGCACGCCTCAAACGGCGGATCAATTCCTCCGTCTTCCCTGAAAACATGGACCCGCAGATCACTTCGATCCAGCCGAATTGTTCTTCGTGGTTAACCGTGTTTTCGAGAAACATTTTGTAAATTTAGACGAAAGAAGGGTCGCTCCCCGTTATCCTAATTGCGACCCTATAAAAGTATTAAAAATACACACCTTCTCCCGAGGGTACATCCAAAAAAGCTATGAAACGAAAATTGAAGGAGGAACTCTTACGCTTGTGCACGGATACCCTGACCAACCCCGACCTTACGGACCTGTCCCAGCTGCACCAGCGGGCACAGGCCCTGTATGAAAAACTGGCCGTGCTCCGGTTCGTTGAAGAAAAACTGCAGGATGTGGAGGTGGACGTCAGCAAGAGCGAGGTGGCCTCCAAATTTGAGCGGATCGCCACGGCGGTGCTGCGCGAAAACAAACAGGTGCCGGAAACCAATCCGCACCACGAAGATATCATTGTGCCCGGTATCGATACCATTAAGCATATGGTTTCCGAGATGCCCGGGGGAGAAGAACTGGAAGAGGTGCTTTCGAAGCTTATCGGGAACAGCGAATTCGTTAAAAACGAACCTGAAATCCTGACGCCCGAAGTGCCTGAGCCGCCCAAAGCTGCCGTGTCCAAATCCCTGAACGATACGCTCACGGCCCGGGAGATCTCGGTGGGCCTCAACGACAGGCTCGCTTTTGTAAAGCACCTGTTCAATGACCAGCCGGAAGCTTTCCGCCAGGTAGTGGAACGGCTTAACGCTATGGAAAGCCAGGAAAAGTCCCTGGAATACATCCGGAGGGAAGTCCGATCTCAATACAACTGGGACGGGAAGGAAGCCTACGAACAGCGGTTTATGGAACTCATTGAACGCCGGTTTGCCTGAAGGCTTTTCAAGAATTGGAATCGGGCCGATCCCCTGAAGGGTTTCGGCCTTGTTTTTTAAAGGTATGGAAGCAGGCAAACTCTATTTGGTCCCCACCCCCATCGGAAACCTGAAGGATATTACCCTTCGGGCACTGGAGGTCCTTACCCAGGCAGACCAGATCCTGGCCGAGGACACGCGCACCAGCGGGAAATTGCTGAAGCACTATGGGATTGAGACTCCCATGCGTTCCTATCACATGCATAACGAGCACCGCATAGTAGAAGCCCTGGCCGGGGAATTGCAGGCAGGGCGGACCATGGCCCTGATTTCGGACGCGGGCACGCCGGGCATTTCAGACCCGGGCTTCCTGTTAGTGCGCCAGTGCCAGCAGTTGGGCGTAGCCGTGGAATGTCTGCCCGGTGCCACGGCCCTGATCCCCGCCCTGGTAGCCAGTGGCTTTCCTTCCGACCGTTTTGTGTTTGAGGGCTTCCTGCCGGTGAAAAAAGGGAGGAAAACCCGCCTGGTCCAATTGGCTTCAGAACCCCGGACCATGGTATTTTACGAATCTCCCCACAAGCTCCTGAAAACCCTGGAGCAGTTCTGTGATGTTTTCGGGGCAGAACGGCAGGTTTCTGTGAGCCGGGAACTCACCAAGCTTTACGAGGAAACCATACGGGGCAGCCTGGCCGAAGTCCTGGATCATTTCCGCGCCCGCCCGCCCAAAGGGGAGCTCGTGGTGGTACTGGCCGGGGCTTCGGGATAAAGGGATACTACGGACCCCAAAAAGGCGTACCTTACTTTCCGTGAAGGTATGCTTATGAAAATTCCCATCCTTATCTGTTTGGCATTGCTGGGCATTGGCATGCAGGCCCAGGAGAAAGACCTGTCTATCCCCGAAGTAGACGAATTACCCCTTTCTGCCCAGCCAGCCGGGACCCTGGCCCGATATTGGCTGAAGGTGGGTTCCGATGCCCAGGGGCGGTCCGTGGTGGTTCCCGTTCTGCTGGTTAAGGGGGTGGATCCGGGGCCCGTACTCGGGGTTACGGCGGCCGTGCACGGCAATGAAGTGAACGGCATCCGGGCGGCCCAGGAGCTTTGCGAACGGACCGACCCAAAAAGCCTTCGGGGCGTTGTGGTAGCCATACCCGGGCTCAACCCCCAGGCCATAACCCGGCTGGTGCGGGAATACCCGGATGGGGAGGATTTAAACCGGGTGTTTCCCGGGAAGGCCGGCGGGAACGAATCCCAGGTCATGGCCCATGCCATCAGCCAGAAACTCCTGCCCCACCTGGATTACCTGGCAGATTTGCACACGGCCAGTTTTGGTCGGGAAAACTCCCTCTACGTGCGGGCAGACCTGCAGCAGGATACCCTGCTGGCGCTGGCGACAGGTTTTGGGGCCGATGTAGTACTGGACAGCCGTGAAGCCTCTGCCGGCAGCCGCACCGGGGGTACGCTCAGGGAGGCCGCTGCAACCCAGGGCATACCGGGGTTTACGGTAGAGCTTGGCAACCCACAGGTATATCAGCCGGAACTCATTGACCGGGGGGTGGCCGGCTTATTGCAGGCCATGGATGTACTTGGAATGCGCTCCGGAACTTCGGAATCCTTTCCGGCTCCGGTTGTATGCAGCAGGTCCTTTTGGGTGTACACGGACCAGGGCGGGATGCTGGACAGCGTCCCGGCCCTGCTGGAACAAATTACCCAAGGCCAGTTAATCGGGGTGCTGCGCAATGCTTTCGGGCAGGAAATTACCCGGTATTACGCACCGGCCAGCGGGGTGGTGATCGGGCGGGCGAGCAACCCGGTGGTCCGCTCCGGGGGCCGTATTCTCCACCTGGGAATCATTGCCAAAATGGCTGAGGAATGATTCCCTGGATCATATTTGGGTGTACGGTACTCGGCATCCTTTGGTTGGGCAGGCTGCAGCTACCCTGGTTGCAGCGGTTTTTTGACTGGGTACCCAGCATCTTACTGGCCTATCTGATCCCGGCCCTGGTGTGCGGCCTGTTGGGATGGAATTTCTCGGAAGACCCCATTCACAGCTGGAGCCGGAACCTGTTTATCCCCCTGGCCATCGTCACTACCATGAGTAGCCTTTCCCTGAGTAAACTGAAGGCCGTTGGCTGGCGCCCCCTGTTGCTCTTTTTTTCGGGTTCTGCCTGGATTGCCCTGTTTCCCCTGGCAGCTCTCGGATTTTATCAGCTATGGGCCCCGGGGGAATTTCTTTTTGCACAGCCCGATTACTGGCTGGGCGTTCCTCCCATTGTGGGCAGTTGGATCGGGGGCAGTACCAGCCAGCTGGTCCTGAAGGAACTCGCCCGCTGCCCGGAGGGGATTTTTCTCTCGGTCCTGGTCCTGGATGCCCTGCTGGTAAACCTCTGGACCATCCTGATGTTCCAGTGCATCCGCCGCAGCGATGCCATCAACGCCTGGCTGGGGATACGGGAGTCCGCACCGCCTGCAGAGGTAGACCAGGCCCCTGGCGACCAGGCCAACCGGTTGCTGACGCTTCTGGTTGTGGCCGGGGCCATCCTGCTGCTGCATACGCTGGCGGACCGGTTTGCCCTTCAGGTGGTAGCTCTTTCACTGCTAGGGTTGCTGCTTGGGAATACCATTCGCAGCTGGGACCGCGGATTTGCCCTTCGCGTGGGCGGGGTTACCATCCTTTGCGTAATGGCCATACTGGGGTTTCGCCTTCGGATTGAAGCCCTTTCTTTTTCGCCGGATTTTTTCTGGTTTCTGGTCGTATGGCTGGTGGGGCATTTTGCCGTGATGCTCACACTTGCCCGTGTCCTTAACGTCCATGTGGCCTGGGTGCCTATAGCGAGTATGGCCAATGTGGGAGGTATTGCGACGGCCCCGGCGGTAACGGCGGCCTATCGAAAGGCCTGGATGCCCCATGCCGTGCTGCTGGCAATCCTGAGTATGGCCACAGGGACGTTCTGGGGAATGTTAACCCTGGAGGTCCTGACCCGGATGCTGGAATAATCCGGAGGAACTTCAGGCGTGTTTGCCGCGTTCCCACCCGTATTTGCCCAGGTATCTGTTCCCGCTTTCCACGGCTCCTTCCTCAATGGAAGTACCCATGGAGTCGTTCCAGCGGTTCAGGTATCCAAACAGGGAGATCACTCCGAGCATTTCCACAATTTCGCCTTCGTCCCAGTGGGCGTATAACCGGGATTTGATGGCCTCATCCACGGTGTTGGGCACCTGGGAAGCGGCCAGTGAAAAATCAAGGGCCGCGCGCTCGGCTTCGGAAAATGCCGGATGCGTCCGGTATTCCCAAATGTTTTCCAGTTGCTCTGCCTCGGCTCCATAGCGTTCTGCGGCCCGGATGGCATGTGCCTGGCAGTACCGGCACCCTGTAGCGTTGCTGCTCACCCAGGCGATCATGCGCTTGAGGGCCGAAGTTACCCGGCCCTCGTTGGCCATCACGGCCTTGTTCAATTCAATAAAGGCCTTGGATATGGCCGGGCGGCGTTGCATGGTCAGGACTGAATTCGGGCAGAACCCGAGGGTCTCGTTAAAGAACTCGGCCAGTTTCCAGGTTTCGGGATCTGCGTTGGGATCCAGGGGGGTTACAAGCGGCATAAAAGGGCTATTTTGTTGTACTTTTGACGGGAAAGAAACAAAAAATATGGCATCCACCAATCATATCACCCTGAAGTGGCTCGGCAATATGGCTTTCGAAAGCACCAATCCTTCCGGCCTGACTTTCCGGATTGACGCCAGCCCGGATGATGGCGGACAAGGGGAGGGCTTGCGGCCCAAGGCCCTGATGCTGAGTTCCCTTGCCGGGTGCTCCGGGTTGGACATCGCCTCCATGGTCCGCAAAATGAAGCTGGAGGTGGACGAATTCCGTGTTGAGGTGTATGGGGACCTTACGGAATCGCAGCCCCAGGCCTATGAGGCGGTTCGTGTGGCCTTCCATTTCACGGGGCGGGATTTACACCGGCCCAAATTGCAGCGTGCCGTAGACTTGTCGGTAGAAAAATACTGCGGGGTTATCCGCATGTTCAGGGAATTTGCCACCCTGGAATTCGAGACCGTATTCCACGAGGCTTAATTTCGGCCTGCATTCTTTTTGCACCGCACCCCGTTAATTTTATTCCATGCACTGGACGTACAAAGAAGTACCTGATACCCAGAAGGTCAATGCCCTTTCGGAGGCGTTGCATGTTTCGCCACTGGTTGCGGCCCTGCTGGTGCAGCGCGGGGTGGAATCCTTTGAGGCGGCCCGCCTCTTTTTCCGCCCAACCCTGGAAGACCTTCACGACCCCTTCCTGATGCGGGATATGGATGCCGCCGTGGCGCGGGTGGAGGCAGCCCTTCAAAATGGGGAGCGCATCCTGGTTTTTGGGGACTACGATGTGGACGGCACCACGGCCGTAGCCCTGATGAGCTCTTATCTGGATGCCCGGGGTGCCCCCGTGGCCACCTATATCCCGGACCGGTATGCCGAAGGTTACGGGCTTTCCTACCAGGGGATTGATTTTGCCGCAGACAATGAAATGGGGTTGATTATTGCCCTGGATTGCGGGGTAAAGGCCCTGGACCACGCGGCATATGCAGCAGAAAAAGGGATAGACCTGATTGTTTGCGACCACCACCGCCCCGGCGATTCCCTGCCCCGGGCCGTAGCCGTCCTGGACCCCAAACGGCCGGATTGCGAATACCCGTATAAGGAGCTCTGCGGTTGCGGGGTTGGCTTTAAACTGATTCAGGCCTTAGAAGCCCGGAGGGGAAATGGGGCGGAAACCCTGTTGCCT
Source organism: Robiginitalea aestuariiviva (assembly GCF_029537735.1). Taxonomy (GTDB): domain Bacteria; phylum Bacteroidota; class Bacteroidia; order Flavobacteriales; family Flavobacteriaceae; genus Robiginitalea; species Robiginitalea aestuariiviva. The sequence continues at coordinate 1,043,939 of NZ_JARPUQ010000001.1, forward strand.
TATCTGGATCTGGTGGCCATTGCCATTGGGGCGGATATTGTCCCCATCACCGGCGAGAACCGGGTGCTGACCTTTTTCGGGCTCCAGGTGATCAATACGGATCCCCGGCCGGGGATTCAGGCCATGATCAATGCCCTGGAACGCGACCAGTTTCAGGTCTCGGACCTGGTGTTTCAGATCGCGCCCAGGCTAAACGCTGCAGGGCGCATGCAGCACGGACAGGAGGCCGTGGCCTTGCTCACGGAAAAGGACCCGGCCACGGCGGCCCGCAAGGCGGCGGAGATCGATGCCCTGAATGCCGCCAGGAAGGAAACCGACCAGGCCATGACGGACCAGGCCCTGGAGCAGATCCACAACCAGGGGGAAACCCACCGGATGAGCACTGTGGTTTATCGGGAGGATTGGCACAAGGGGGTGATCGGGATTGTGGCATCCCGCCTGATTGAAACCTATTACCGCCCCACCCTGGTATTTACGCGCAGCGGCGATAAACTGGCGGCCTCTGCTCGGAGCGTGCGGGGGTTCGACATCTATGCGGCCCTGGAATCCTGTTCGGATTGCCTGGAACAATTCGGGGGGCATACCTATGCGGCGGGGTTAACCCTGGAACCCGAGCGGTACGAGGAGTTCAAGGCCCGTTTTGAGGCCGAGGTGTCCCGGAGTATACCTCCGGAATCCCTGACACCGCAGCTTACGGTCGATTTACCCATCCAACTGGACCAGATCGATGCCAAACTGGTGCGCATCCTGCGGCAATTTGCCCCTTTTGGCCCGGGCAACCCCAGCCCGGTTTTCAGTGCCGGCCCGCTGCAGGACACCGGATATGCCCGCACCGTTGGGGGTAATGGCGACCACCTGAAGCTCGCTGTGACCCAGGGAGGGGCAGGCCCGATAGGGGGGATTGGTTTTGGCCTGGGACACTGCCTTTCCGAGATCGAGCGGGGGAAACCGTTTGAAGCCGCCTTTTCCATTGAGGAAAACCACTGGCAGGGGCAAACGCGCCTGCAACTCAAGGTAAAGGATTTACGGCCGTACCGGCCGGGGGGTGTCAGCTAGGAAGATTGCGGGGGGTGCTTCTCCAGACGGAACCCGGAGGCGTCAAATACGCCATAGGTGAAGTGCCCGATCCAATCCCCCAGGTTAAAGTAGGTGGAATCCGGGGATAGGGGGATTTCCAGGGGGAGGTGGCGGTGCCCGAAAACAAAATAATCGTAATGGGCCTCGGTGAGTTTACGCCGGGCATATTGTACCAGCCATTCGTTTTCTTCGCCCAGAAAACGCACGTCTTCATCCCCGGAAATCAGCTTGTTCTTGACGGAAAAATAATGCCCCATCCGCACCCCGATATCCGGGTGTAGCCAGCGGAACAGCCATTGCGCCAGGGGGTGCGTAAATACTTTTTTCATGCGCTTGAACCCTTTATCTCCGGGCCCAAGACCGTCCCCGTGACCAATAAAGAAGCGCTTTCCACCTATCTCGAATACCTGGGGTTTGTGAAAGACAGGGACGCCGAGTTCCGCTTCGAAATACCCCCGCATCCACAGGTCGTGGTTGCCGACAAAATAATAGACGGGAACCCCGCGGTCCGACAGATGGGCCAGGGCGCCCAGTACCCGGGTAAAGCCTTTGGGGACAACCGTTTTGTATTCGAACCAGAAATCGAAGAGGTCCCCCAGCAGGAAAATGGCAGCGGCCTCATCCTCAATGGCCCGCAGCCATCGTACAAATTCCTTTTCCCGGGGCAGGCTGGCTTCCCGGTCCGGCGCACCCAAATGGTTGTCGCTGGCAAAAAAGACTTTCTTTCCCGAGGGAAGGGCTATAGGTTTCATGGGAAGGGTCATGGGTTATCACTGGCATACCATTCCGCATAGGCTGTTCCGGTTTCCCGCAGCCGGATGGAATGCAGGCGGATGTTTTCGGGCAACCGGTCCTTAATACGCCGGGCAAAATCGATGACCATATTCTCGCTGGTGGGCTGGTAATCCGCCAGGATCACTTTGTGGCCCTCCTGTTCCAGGGTCCGGGCCAGATCTACATGGGGAGTATTGCGGTTAAAGACCGTGGCATGGTCAAACGGGTCTACAATTTCTTCCTTGACTATGGTTTTCAGGTCCCCGAAATCCATAACCATGCCCAGCTTAACCTGCCCGGGTTCGGCAATGGGCGTTCCCGAAACCGTAACGGCCAGGTGGTAGCTGTGGCCGTGGACGTTACGGCATTTGCCGTCGTACCCGTACAGGGCGTGGCCGGTTTCGAAGGTGAACTCTTTGGTGATGCGAATGGTGGACATAGGCGAATGAAATCCCTGCAAAAGTAGAAATTCTGTCTGAGCTGAACGTTTTTAGACTACATTAGCGCACTTTTTTTGGCATTCTATGTCGGATGAACTTTTTGAGCAACTGGACTTTACGCCCAACCCGCTCTACGAGAAGATCATTTCGGATCTGATGGAACAACACTACAGTGTGGTTCCGGGATTCCTGTCCGGGTCGCTAACAATGGCCCTGAGGACCCTGTTGCTGGAATTTTTTTAGGAGCTGGACCAGCTCATTGCTTATCTGAACCGGACCTGCTTCCTGGGGATTGCCAGTCGGGAGTTCCATTATGCCCTATACCCGGAAGGGAGTTATTACCGGCGCCACCTGGATGTGTTCCAGAACGACGACCGGCGGCGGCTCTCGCTGATCTGCTACCTGAATGAACCGGACTGGACCCCTGCGGATGGCGGCGAGCTGGTGCTGTATACCCAGGGGGAGAAAGGCGAGAAAGCGGTTTGGGTAGACCCGCTTCCCGGGCAGTTGGTGCTGATGGAGAGCCATATCCTGGAACATGAGGTAAAACCCACGCAAAGGCCCCGCCTAAGCCTCACCGGATGGTTTAAAACGCATTGAGGGATTCAGGATTTCGATTTAAAGGCCTTCAACTGGCGTTGGGTGGTGTCCGAAAGCGCAAGTTTACCGGTTTGTTCGGCCCGGGCAGGGAGGAGTTCCTCCCAATGGCCGGTGCCTTCCCAAAGGGCAGCTTTCATGGCTTCCAGTGCAGCAACCGGGGTTTCCGCCAGGGCTGAGGCGAAAGCCTCGCCTTCCTTGCGCAGCTCCTTCTGGGATTCATAAACGCGGGCAAAGAGCCCTTTATCTTTGGCCCAATAGGCGCTTTTCCATTCTTTGGGGCTCAGGGACATTTCGGCAAGGCCTGCGGCCCCTGTTTTACGGGCTACGGCCGGGGCGATCACCAGAGGGGCAATGCCAATACTGAGTTCCGAGAGGCGCACGGAAGCCGCTTCGCAGGCCAGGGCGTAATCCGAGGCGGCAATGAGGCCTACGCCCCCGCCTACCGCTTTTCCCTGTACCAGGGTCACAATGGGTTTCGGGCAGTTTTTCATCGCCAGGATTACCCGGGCAAAACCGCTAAAAAACTGGCGGCTTTCTTCTTCGGTGCTTACAGCCAGCAATTCGTCAAAGGAGGCGCCGGCACAGAAGGCCCGGTCGCCTTCAGATAGCAGTAAAATTACTCCAAGGTCCTTACGCGTTCCCAATTCCCGGATTTCCTGTTCCAGCCGATCGAGCAATTCGGAATTCATCGCATTGCTGGACGGGTGGCCAAATTCCACCAGGGCCAGGGAACCCTGGATGCGGGTGTAGAGACTGCCTTGGGATCGGGAGGTGGCCATGGTTTTTTTTCAAATTTATGTGTTTTGCAAGAGGGGGCGAAATTTTCGACGGAAGTCCCAAACCAAAGCGCCCCCGCGGATAGCCATCCAGACCATCATGGCCGCCCAGATGCCATAGAGCTGCCACCCCAGCCATACGCCAAGGTAAAGGGCGGGCAGGAAGCCGAGAAAGGTGGCCACCAGTAACACATTCCGCAAAAACCGCATTTTCCCCATGCCCTTGTACAACCCGTCATAAATAAAGGCCAGGGTATTTACCGGCATCCCCAGGATGACAATAATAAAGATCTGACTGAAGGCTTCAAGCACTGCCGGATCTGAGGAAAACAAGCGCCCCACCTGGTTGTAGAACACCCCGCCGGCAAGCATTAGCATTGCACTGACCACCCACCCGTACCGGAGGGCTTTACGGGCCAGCAACCACAACCTGTCGTAATCCCGGGCACCCAGGAATCGTCCCCCGAGGATTTTTCCGGCAGCGGAGTACCCGTCTATGAAGAAGGCTGCAAACAGCCATAGGTTAACGGCAATGGTGTGCGCCCCAATATAGCGGTCGCCCAGGGCTGTGGCTTCCCGGACGGCAAATAGCAGGGCGATGTTCAGGGAGAGGGTGCGCACAAACAGGTTTAAAGCCATGCCCACCAACCGTTTTAATTCGGGATGCAGGGGTAGGGTAAACCGCAAGCCAACCTGCGTCCGGCGCAGCAGCAGGAACAGGGCCAGGCCCGCCATTACCCCCTGGGCAATAAGGCTGGCCCAGGCTGCACCCTCGAGGTTCATCGGATCAATCCAGCCCGCAATCCCATAGACCAGCGCCAGGTCCAGGACAATGTTGATTAAGGTACCCGTAAGGGCAATCAGCATGGGCCAAACGGTATTTTGAAGCCCCTGGAATATTCCCATGATGGCAAAGGTGAAAAGGGTCAGTGGAAACCCCCACACCCGAATCCCGTAATACGAAACACAATACTCCAGCACCCGGCCCTGGGCATTGAGTAACTGGAAGATCCCTTCGCTAAAGGGGAGGGTGGCCAGCAGGATCAGGATACTCACCGAAACGTTGAGGTAAATGGCCTGGGCCGGCAGGGAGCCGATCTCGGACAAGCGTCCGGCCCCAAGGTATTGGGCAACAATGGCAGAAATGGCAGACCGGGTCTGGCCCAGTATCCAGATCAGCATGGACAGAAAAGCGCCAACAATCCCTGCAGCCGCCAGGGATTCTACCCCAAATTCGGGAATATTGCCGACAATTGCTGTATCGGTGATGCTCAGTACAGGTTCGGCTATACCGGCAAAGATGGCGGGGATAGCCAGGCGGTTGATACTTCTTGAACTCAGTTCTTTACTCACGTGGGGAAGGGCTTAGAATGCGTTCATAACAGTAAAAGGGGTAGGCACTCTGGTTGGGGAAATAGACCGCCCCAAGTCTTTGGTATCCCCTTTTTTCATAGAAGGTTTGATTACGGCGGTTGCGGCTGAAGGTATCCAGGCGGATGGAAACGGCTTCGGACAGGGCTGCCTCCTGCTCGGCGAAGTCCATAAGCTTCAGGGCAAATCCGAGCCCCTGGAAATCCGGGTGAACCGCCAGGCGGTGTACATACCTGTTATTGCGATTGGGCGTTAACCAGGTAATGGCTTCGTATTCTGCATCCATCCGATCCGAAAGGGCCACGCAGCCCACCAAAGCTTTTTGGTGTTCCAGAATAAAAAGTTCCTTTCGGCCAATATCTTCATTAAAGGCTTTTGCGGAGGGATAGGCCTGGTTCCACTGGAAGATGCCTCTGGCCCGCATTGCGGCCCCACAAGCCTGTGTTAGGGCCAGAATCCGGGGGATTTCATGTACTTTTGCGGGGCGAATCACGCTACTGAAGCATTTTGTGTAAATTTAGATAATAATCCATACCAGGCTTCCCATGAAAAACATCCTCGTCCCTGTTGGCAATCCGGAAAGCGCACAGGAAACCCTGAAATATGCCGTAGACTTCGCGGCGGCCTTTGACGCTCAGATTTATGTCATGGAAGTTTTAAGCCTGGGCTCCCGGGCCGGAGACCTGAAGAATGTGAAAGGCAAAATCATCGAAAGTAGCCAGGAACGGTTACGCGAACTCATTTCCGGCATAGACGCTGGAGGGGTAGACCTAAAAATTGCCACCTATACCGGAGACCTGATCGATGGCCTGAATGAATTGGAACGGGAACTGGATATTGATCTCATTATAATCGCACCCCGCAGTGTGGAAATTGATGAGGAACTTTATCTGGGCAATACTTCCGGGAAAATCATCAAACGCACAGATATCCCTACATTAATTGTTCCCAAGGGAGTCAAATTTACCCCTTACGCGTCTATCCTGACTGCTTTTCGTTCAGGGGTGCTCAAGCGAAAACGCATCCTGAAGCCCCTTTTGGCCATACAAAAACGCTTTGAGGCTACGGTAAATCTGCTCATGGTGAAAACGCCCAACTATACGGACGACGACCTGAAGATCGATACGGCACTCATGGATATGGCCTCGCAGGTTACCATGACGGAACAGGCAACCACTTACCTTGGAGTACTGGAGCATATCCAGGCCCACCAGCCAGACCTGCTTTGCGTTTTTCGCAGAAAGCGGGGTTTCTTCTCCAGCCTTTGGGAGAAGAATACGATTCGCAAGTCCGAATTCTCTGTTCGGATACCGGTACTCGTGCTCAGTGTGAAGAAGTACTAAGGGGAATCCCTTTTTTAAGTAGCCGCAAGGCCATTGCATATTCCGGCAATATGTTGTGAAAAGGGGGCGTGTTCTGCCCCCAGGGGGTAGCACTATCCCGGTAGCTGCAAACGGTTTTCCGGGTTGCCGCGTATCTTCACATCGGGGTGGGGATTAGGCTCCCCCGGGAGTGCTTAAAAACAAAAAAACCACTCGAGTTTACTCGGTGGTTTTTTTAGGCTTTGGCCCGTAATCCAAATTCTGGATGTAGTGCCTGATTTGTGGAGAATACCGGAGTCGAACCGGTGACCTCTTGCATGCCATGCAAGCGCTCTAGCCAGCTGAGCTAATCCCCCAGAAACTAGACGGCAAATTTACGCTTTTTATGTGAATTGCAAAATAGTGCCCGGGTTTTTTTATGCCCCCGGTTATGCGTCTTCCCGCCATGTAGTATCTTGTATATTCCAAAAATATGAACCGATGGAAAACATGAAAGACAAGGTCGCCTATATCACCGGTGGCTCTAAAGGAATTGGATTGGGTATTGCTCAGGTTCTGGTGCGCCAGGGCATGCGGGTAGCCATAAGTGGCAGGGATGAAAAGGCCCTGAAAGCTGCGGCCAGCTCCCTGGATGCGGAACGGGTTATGCCCCTGGTTTCAAATGTTACCTCTCTGGCAGACGAAGAGGAAGCCGTAAAGGCTATCCTCTATCGGTGGGGGCAACTCGATGTAGTGGTGGCCAATGCCGGGGTGGGCCATTTTTCGCCTGTAGACAGCCTGAGCGTAGACCATTGGAACCAGATGATCAACACCAACCTAACCGGGGTCTTTAACACCCTCAAAGCGGCTTTGCCGGCCCTGAAGGAGTCCCAGGGATACTATATTACCGTGGCCAGTCTTGCCGGGACCAATTTTTTTGCGTCCGGGGCAGGATACAATGCTACTAAATTCGGCGTGGTAGGTTTTACTCAGGCGGCTATGCTGGACTTGCGGCCTTTTGGCATTAAGGTGTCCACCATTATGCCGGGGTCTGTGGCTACCCATTTTAACCAGAATGAACCGGGGGATAAGGATGCCTGGAAGATCCAGCCTGAGGATATAGGAGAACTGGTATGGGACCTGTTAAAAATGCATCCCAGGACGCTTCCCAGCAAAATTGAAGTACGGCCTACACGTCCGGATCTGAAGTAAGCAGTTCCTGAGGGGCCATAAATGGAATCTGTGAATCAAAGATGCGGCCGATCAAGGCCTGCAGTGGGATAGCAAATGCCCCGGTCATGGCCGGGTTCAGGGTTTCGTCGCGGGATTTCTCCTTGCGCAGGCCAAACCATTGCCGCCCTTGATTCAGGTTGCGGAAAGAAACGATTCCTGCGCGAAAGGACGCCTCCGGGGCCGATTGCTGATAGAGCCAGGCATAACACAACAATTGGAAAGCCTTGTTCCGTTCAGGCCCGGTACAGGCATCTTCCCAGGAGTCAATCCGAAGGTTTGCGGGCTCTACCCGTCCGGTTTTATAGTCGATAATACGTACCTCTCCATCAATGGATTCAATCCGGTCCAGGGTGCCTTTGAGGTAGATGGGGATGTTGAGCCCGGGTACGGTTATGGAGGCTTTCAGAGGCTGTTCCACCCCCAGAATACGGACTTCATGCCTTTTGACCTCCCTGCTTTCCTGGTCCAGGAACATCTGGAGGTGCTGTTCCATGACTTTCAAGGCAATTAAGTTTTTTCCGCTTGCACGCTGGCCATGCAGATAATGCGCTGAATAGGCTTTGCCCAGAATCTCCGGGACCTGAGAGCGCATGTGCTCCAATACGCCTGCTGTGAGTACCTGGCCGGTTAATGGGCGATACAGGTCTTCCAGGGCCTGGTGCAGTACCGTTCCGAAGGTGTTCGCGGCCACGGTTTCCTCCAGGCTTTCCGATTCCGGGAGGCGCAGGACCTGCCGCTGGTAAAACTCCATGGGGTCTTTGATGAATCGGGAAAGGGCAGTTGGCGAAAAGCCGGAAGATGCAATCTCTGCCAACCGCTCCAGCAGGGCAGGTTCCTTCCGGATCGAAAACGGCCTGGGCGGCTCATGGCTGAATTCGGGAATGGCTGTCCGTTCCTTTATATAGGGCGATAAAACCGGATCGGACCGCAACTGCTGGATAAACCGGCTGGGTTCTCCACCCTCCAGGGCGTCTGCCTCCGTGTTGTAGAGCAGGTATATGTTTTTGGCCCGCTGCAGCAGCCGGTAGAAGTGGTAGGCATAAATGGCATCTTTTTCCTTGAATGTGGGCAGACCAAAATCCTTTTTGACCTCATAGGGGATAAATGAATTATGGCTTTTGCCAGCCGGGAGTACGCCTTCGTTGACCGCGGTTAAAATAACCGTTTCAAAATCCAGGTTTCTACTCTCGAGCATCCCCATAAGCTGAAGCCCTTCAAGGGGTTCCCCCTGAAAATCCAGTTGTTCTTCGGCCAGCAATTGGTCAAAGAGCAGTTCCAGGGCACTAATGGAGGCAATATAAGGGTATTTCTCGCAAAGATCCGCCATAGGGGTAAACAACCGGTAAAAATGCCGGAGTTGCTCCAAAATGATTTTGTCCGTGGCATGCTGGTATACCGTTTTAAGTTCCAGGATCAGGTTCAGGGTTTTACGGAGATGGTCCCGGGGACTGGTACTGGCAGTACTCAAAAGAAGTTCTACCACCAGCCGGGGTAAACCCAGGGCCTCCAATTTGGCTTTATCCAGGCGCGAGGGGTTCTCGGCAATGATTCGGGATCGGATTTTATGTGGGGTAATACCCAGCTTACGGAACCAGGGTTGCAATAAGGGGTTTTCCAGTAGTTCCAGGATGTGGTGAACCCCCCAGCCGGCCATGTGGTAATCCTGTGCGGCGGTAAACCGCAATCCGAAGACTTGTGCCAGCGGGCTGTGCCGTAGCGGGTAACCCATGGTAATATTTACAGCTGAGATAGTACCGGGAAGGCTATGGAGCATCGGGTCCAGGTGGGATTCATCACCAAGGACGATAGCGCATTGATCTAACCGCTCTGGCAGTTTGGCATGCAAGTCCTTTACGATCTGACCTACGTAACGCGCCTGGGCAATGGTTTTGGGCAAGCCAACTACCTGTATATTCTTTTGGGAATTTAAATGGTTACCTGTTCCCTGAAGTGTTCCCCTTAAAATGGACCATTCCCTGAGATATTTCCGGAGGAAGAGGCCGGCATCGTGAACGGGGTGCTGTACATAATGGGTGTCTGCATCCCAAAATATCTGCGCCCTTCCGGCCTGGAGAAAACCTTGTATTAGCGTTTTTTCGGCCGTATTCAGCGCATTGAAGCCAATAAAGACAAAGGTTTTATCCGGGTGGTTAGCCAGGTATTGGGGATAGGCCTCTACTGCGGTTCGGTAAACTTGTCCCTGATATCCCATCCCCTGCGCTCTCAGGGAGTTCCTCAGTTTTTGGTACAGCGGAAGCAGGATCTTCCAAAAGGCAATACGACGCTCGATCATGTCCGTGGTTTCTCCATCGGGCATCCAATGCCGGATCTCCTTCAGGGCAGCGAGATATTTGAAAAGTGACGGGGCGTCTACCAGATAGCGGTCAATTTCATTAAAGTCCTGTAACAGGGTAGGAGCCCATTTGGCAAAATCTGAAAAAGACTCCTTCTCAAGCCCGGAATCTGTTTCCAAATAGGCTTCATATAGGCAGAAAAGGCTTTGTAACCTGGGGGAATACCGTTGGTCAGCAAGATGTGACACAAAATCTTCGATACTCCAAACCTGAGGCATCAACATGGTCTTGCCGGCCTTTTTCGCCATGCGGTTTTTCAGGAAATACCCGGCGCGTTTGCTGGGCAACACCAGCACCAATTCCTCGGGGCGGGTTTTCCAGTCCGGCAATTGATCCAGTACTTGATCCAGGAAGGTTTGCATACCTTAAAAATAAAAAAAGCCCCGGCTTTGCAGCCAGGGCTTTTCTATATGGAAGCGTAATTCGCTTACTTAATCAGGTTGATCTCAACGCGACGGTTTTGAGTCCGTCCAGCACGCGTGTTGTTGGAAGCGATCGGGCGATCTTCGCCAAATCCTTTCGCAGTCAGGCGGGCTGCATCGATGCCTTCGTTGATCAGGAAGTCGCGTACCGCATTGGCACGGGCTTCGGACAGACGCTGGTTGGTAGAAGCGCTACCTACACTGTCGGTGTGACCTTCTACGGTAAAGTTGGCAGTCGGGTATTCGTTCAGGATGCGGATGATGTCTACAAATACGCTGGTAGACTCGGGCTTCAGAGAAGCTTTTCCGGTGTCGAACAGGATGGTACGAGCGTACTCATTCAGTTGCTTCTGAACTTCTTCAGTTACTTCAGGGCATCCGTTGTTAGCTACGGTACCGGCAACATCAGGACATTGGTCGTCTTTGTCAAGAACACCGTCTCCGTCTGTATCAGGCCAGGGGCATCCGTTGTTTTCAGCAGGACCAGCCTCGCTCGGGCAGTCGTCGTCTTTGTCGGCTACACCGTCGCCATCAGCATCGGGGCATCCGGACAGAGCGGCCAGACCAGCTTCATTCGGGCAGGCATCATCTTTATCAGCAACACCATCACCGTCAGAATCGGGGCATCCGTTCATTTCCATGGAGCCGGGCTCGTTCGGGCAGCTGTCTTTGGCATCTTCGATACCATCGCCGTCAGAGTCGGGACATCCGTTAAAGGCCTCAAGACCGGCAACTTCCGGACAAGCATCATCGCGATCGTAGATGCCGTCACCATCGGTATCGGTTCCACCGAAGCGGATGGAGATACCAGCCAGGTGCTGGAAGTGGCGTACGCCGTAATCTTCGAAGGCGTGCTTATATTGGGATTGCAGGGTCAGGCCGATGAAGTCGGTGAACCAGTAGTTGATACCAACGCCACCATTAACGGTACCGGCGCCGATTTCGTCAACCCAGGTGTAACCACCACCAACTTCCAGGAACGGATCAATCTTGGTTCCTTGAAGGAAGTTGTACTTGATGAGACCGTCAATCGCATAGTGAGACAGGTCGTCGGCTTGAACATCACCCAGTTTGGAAATACGGTTCAGGGAACCACGTGCACCCACTGAGAAACCGTCTCCTACATAACGCGAAAGGGAAATGTAGGAAATGGACGGAAGGATGTTCCAGTGGTCGTTCGCGTTGAAGTACTCACTGAACAGTGTTCCGGTCGGGTAGGAGGCATTAGTAGCATTGGTGGGATAAACGTCAATCGCGTTTAAACCAAGGCTGATTTGCCAGGGATTGTTTTCATCCTGAGCTTGAATGTTGTTAAACCCAAGAACAACCAGGCCAACAACCAATATTCTGCTAAGCTGTTTCATGTTCAAATTTTTAAGTTTAAGTGTTTATCAGAGGCAAATGTAAGTTGTTAAATATTATTAACAAAATCATTACCTTATTTTTTTCATGCCTAAAATGCCCGGATTACGGGGCTTAAATCACATCCAGTGCTTTTCCGACCCGGGTAAAAGCACCAATGGCTTTATCGAGATGTTCGCGGGTATGCGCAGCGGACAATTGAACCCGTATCCGGGCCTTCCCTTTTGGAACTACCGGATAGAAAAATCCGATCACATAAATGCCCTCATCCAGCAGCTGCCTCGCCATTTCCTGAGCGAGTTTAGCATCGTAGAGCATTACCGGGACTATGGCGGAGTCCCCGTCGATAATATCAAAGCCTGCCTGCTTCATCCCGGCTTTGAAATAGGCGGTGTTTTCGTCCAATTGCGTTTTGAGTGACTGGTCCCGCTCCAGTAATTCAAAAACCTTGATGGACGCCCCTACAATGGCCGGGGCCAGGCTATTGGAGAACAGGTATGGCCGGGAGCGTTGGCGGAGCATCTCAATGATTTCCTTCTTACCCGTGGTATACCCGCCCATGGCGCCCCCAAGGGCCTTGCCCAGGGTGCCGGTAATAATGTCGACACGACCCATCACATTTTTTTCCTCCAGGGTACCTACCCCTGTGGGGCCGATAAACCCTGCGGCGTGGCACTCATCAATCATGACCATGGCGTCGTATTGGTCCGCCAGGTCGCAGATGGCATCCAGCGGGGCTACCAGCCCATCCATTGAGAACACCCCGTCCGTTACGATAATTTTGAAGCGGGCCTGGTCCGCCTCGGCCTGTTGCAGCTGGCGTTCGAGGTCCTCCATATCCCCATTGGCGTAGCGGTAGCGTTTGGCCTTGCACAGCCGAACCCCGTCTATAATGCTGGCGTGGTTCAGGGCGTCGGAGATAATGGCATCCTCCGGGCCGAGCAGGGGTTCAAAAACGCCCCCGTTGGCATCGAAGGCTGCGGCATAGAGGATGGTGTCTTCCGTGCCGTAGAATCTGGCAATGGCGGCCTCCAGTTCCTTGTGTATGTCCTGGGTGCCGCAGATAAACCGCACCGAAGACATGCCAAACCCATGGGTGTCCAGGGTGTCTTTGGCGGCCTGGATCACCTCCGGGTGGGCGGACAGCCCCAGGTAGTTATTGGCGCAGAAATTCAGGACTTCCTGCCCTGTGGAAACCCGGATTACCGGGCCCTGCGGGGTGGTGATGATCCGTTCCTCCTTGAAGAGGCCGGCCTCCCGAATGTCTTCCAGTTCTGCTTGTAAATGTGCCTGTATCTTTCCGTACATAATGTTAGGGTATATCGATTAAGATTTCCGTTTCTGAAATGTAGGCCAGGATGCCGCGAACATTCCTGTGGCCCATTTGCTCCAGGGCCCTTGCATATCCGGCCAGTTGTTCGCGGTGGCCGGCTGCCGGCCGGCCGGTTTTGTAGTCGATTACCACTACTTCCTCCGGTCGGAGCACCACCCTGTCGGGTCGCAAAATTAGCCCATTTTCGGTTATGATGTCGCGCTCACAGTAGACTTGGAGCCCTGCCTTAAAGTAGGCTTGCAGTTCCGGGTGGGTCACCACGCGCTCCAGGATGCGGGTCAGGTTGACTTGTTCCTCTGCGGGGACGTAGCCTTCGGTCACCATTTCGGATACGGCGCCGCCGATGTCGCTTACCGTGGTTACCAGGCTTAACCCCAGGTGGATGAGGTTTCCCATGTTCAGCCTGCTTTCCCGTTCGGTTTCCCAAAGACGGGCCGAGGCGGTCACTAACTGAAGGTTTTTACGGTCCCCTTCAGAATAGGCCAGGGGCAGGGTTTCCTCCTCCTGTCTGCCCTTCGGATGCCGCCCAGGAGCTAATTTCCCGAAGGTATAAACCCGTTGTTCCGGATCCCATTGCCCGCCCGCCTGTAAGTAACCCCGGTACAGGGCGCCGTAGTCCGTGAGGCTTTCCTTTTCCGAATCCGACCGCAGCCGGGTGAGGATAAACATGGCCTCTGCCGCCCGGGTCTGGGCCACATACAGCACATTGAAGGCGTCCAGTTCCAGCCGCTCCTGTTCCTGCCGGTAGGCTTCCCGGGCCACGGGCCCGTAATGTTCCATTTCCTTTTTCTTGGAAACCTGCAGGAAAGGAAACCCGGCAAAAGCTTCAGGATCTACAGGCAGCCAGATACGGGGGCGTTGTTCTTTATAGATCTGGGTGTCGGCAAAGGGATAAATCACTACGGGGAATTCCAGCCCTTTGGCTTTATGGATGGTCATCAGGCGTACTGCATCGCGTCCTTCGGGGGCGGCAATGCTCAGGGTATCCGCCTTGGCTTCCCAGTAGCGGAGGAAGGTGGCCAGGGAGGAGTCCTGTTTCCGGCTGATCTCCTGCGCCAGGTCCAGCAAAGCAACGAGATAGGCGTCCCCGTTCCCGCCCAGGTCAAATTTCCCGATGGCTTCTTCCAGAATGTCGTAAACGGATCGCATAGCGGCTTCCGAGGCGTTAAAGCCCAGGGTTTCCCATATTTTTGCCGGGCGGCTTAAGCCTTCGAGCATCGCCGAATGGGCGTCTTTCCTTTCCCGCAACAGGTAACACAACAGGTCAAATACCGGGTTGGGGTCCTCAGGTTCCAGCAAATGCTGCAACAAGTGGATTAAAAAACCCACCCCGGGGTGGTTGCGCAGCAGGAGGGTTTCGGAAGAAATAATGGGGATTTCGCCTTGCATCAGGCGGTTGGAGACCGCTACCCCCTCCTGCCTTTTCCGGGTGAGCACGCAGATGTCCCCAGGGGTGTAACCGGAATCCAGCAGTTGCCGTATCAGTTCCAGGGTGCGATCCACGTAGGCCGTTTCCACTTCCGGCACCTCCGGGTCCAGAAATTCCAGGTGCACCAGCCCGGCATCCTGGTTATGGGCTGTTTGCCTGCTTTGTGAAGCGAAGAGTTCCCGGTATTCCGGATGCGACAATTGGTTCCCGTGCTGGGCAAAAAAGGTGTTGTTGAAGTGTACCAGGGTATCCCGGCTCCTGAAATTCCTGGGCAGGGTTATGGTTTCCGGCGGCACGGAAAACGGGTTGCCGGGCCCCCGGGAAAGGCCGATAAATTGTTCGGCCCGCCCGCCCCTCCAGCGGTAAATGGCCTGTTTGGCATCCCCCACCAGGATCAGGGAGCCTTGCTTTCCGCCCTCGTCCACGCTTTCCAGCGCATTGCCGATGAGCGGGATCAGGTTTTGCCACTGCAATTCCGAGGTGTCCTGAAATTCGTCAATAAAGTAATGCCGGAACTTTTCCCCCAGGCGCTCGTATATATACGGGGCGGGTTGCCCGGCAATCTCCCTGGCTATGATGGCGTTAAACCGGGCTACGGGCAGGAGCCCTTCGGCTTCCTGCAACCGCTGCAATTCCGCCTGCAGCATTCCCAGGACCGTAAATGGGGCCATGTTGGCATCTGCATTCTCTAAGAAGGCCCTTTGGGGGAGCAACTCCAGCAGGGTATTCAGGGCGCTGGCCCAGGCCGGGAGGTGTACCCGCATCAGGCTTTGCGTCTGGGCATCCACTCGCTTTGGGAAGGGGTCTTTTTCGGCAAATTCCAACAGCCATTTGGCCTGGGTGTTCACATCAAAATTCCGGTCCCGGATACGTTGCAGGAATTTCGGAAAGTACTGCCCGCTGAAATCTCCAAATTCCAAACCCAGTTCATCCAGGTGCTCCAGCACGCCCCGGGCGGTGGCCCCCAATTCTGCTTCGCATGCCGCCTGCTGGGCCTTCAGGGCCTGGCGCAGCGCCCGATAATCGGCAATGTTTTTCTGCCCCAGGGAATCCAGGTAGCGAAAATGATTTTCGTTGAACAACATCCTGCCCATTTCCATGAGGTCCCGGCCAATGTCCCAGCTCTTGTCCTCCGCGGATTTTTCAAGGGCGAATTCAATGAGGGCGTGGGTGAGTGCAGCATCTTCCCCTGTACGCTGGATCAGGGCATCCACAGCCCTGGCCAGCAGGGCATCCGTATCCAGTTCCACCTCAAAATGTGCGGGTAATTGCAGGTCCTGGGAAAAGGTGCGCAAAATCCGGTGGTTAAAGCGGTCTATGGTGGAGATATCAAAAAATGCGTAATTGTGGAGTACCTCCTGTAAGACTGTATCAGCCCGTTGGCGTAAGGCTTCACGCTCCAGGCCAAGCTGTAACTGCACGTCCCGAAACAAGTCTGAAGGAGCGTCTTCCGCCCGCGTTTCAGAAAACACCTTAAGCTGGCCCAGGATACGCTGCTTGAGCTCGGAAACCGCTTTGTTGGTAAAGGTGATAGCCAGCATTTCCCGGAAGGCCTGCCCGGCGCCCGGCGCCAGCAGCAGGCTCAGGTACTCCCGGGCAAGGGTGTAGGTTTTCCCGGAACCGGCCGAGGCATTATAGATACGAAAGGGTGAAGGTGCGGGAACCATTACCTGCAAATTACGCATTCTAAGGGGGTTCTTAACAATATATTAGCGGAAAGTGTTTGTTAAAAACCGTACTTTTGGTCAACAAGGATTATTAATTAAAATCACGCGTATTTTATGTCTTTTCAATTGCCGAATTTACCGTACGCGTATGATGCCCTGGAGCCGCATATCGATGCGCGGACCATGGAAATTCATCATACCAAGCACCATAACGGATATACCAACAACCTGAACGCTGCCATTTCAGGCACAGCCATGGAAGGCCAGTCCATTGAAGCCATTCTGGGCGGACTGGATATGGACAATATGGCCGTTCGCAACAACGGTGGAGGATACTACAACCACTGCCTGTTCTGGGAAATTATGGGTCCCAACGCCGGGGGAGCCCCTACCGGAGAGCTGGCAGACGCCATTAATGCTGCTTTCGGATCCTTCGATGGCTTCAAAGAGGCTTTCAGTAAGGCTGCTGCCACCCGTTTTGGATCCGGATGGGCCTGGCTTTGTGTACAAAAGGGAGGAAAGGTTGAAATTTGCTCAACCCCCAACCAGGATAACCCGCTTATGCCTGGCGTAGGTTGTGGCGGGCACCCGATCCTCGGGATTGATGTGTGGGAACATGCATATTACCTGAACTATCAGAATCGCCGCACGGATTATATCGGCGCGTTCTACAACGTAATCAACTGGGATAAAGTTGCCGAGAACTACGCGGCCAATAAATAAGAAGCCCAACCCTTTAGTTTAAAGCCCCGCCTTGCCGGGGCTTTTTTTATGGATTGTAGCCAATAGAAAAGGGCAGAGAAACCTCTGCCCTTTTCATCCCAAATCTTACCATAAACTTAACCTACTTATGCTATGGCAGGACTAAATTACTGGCTTTAAGAGAAATAACAAAGGATTTTACCATTTTTTTGGAAAAATCCCATAGTTTAAACAAGGTTACAGGAGGAGATAGCTTCGATATCAGCCCTTTAAAGAATAGGGTTAAACATAAAAAGGCAGGGTTCTCACCCTGCCTTTTCCCCAAATCTTACCATGAACTTAACCTACTTATGCTATGGTCCTGCCAAAGTAAGCCGGATTATTGCCCGGGAAGGATGTTTTTGGACGAACGCCAAAGAAATCCGATAAACGGTACGCTGGGAGCAGGCATCTTACAGGGGAGGCGTATGCCTTGTCGGGCGGTGAAGGGTGCAGTAGGACGGAAAATAAAAAAGGTGGAGAAACTCCACCTTTTTTGCCCCAAATCTTACCATGAACTTAACCTACTTATGCTATGGCAATTCTAAAGTACTGGCGTTCCGTCCAGTAGCAGGATAAATCCGACAAACAACCCCTTTTATCGATGAAATGCATAAAACTGTGCATTTCATCGATAAGATCAATAGGCGCGCTCGTTCCGCCCTTCGTAGAAATTCACAAAGGAACGGTTTACCACACGGTTCCCTCCTGGTGTTGGGTATTCCCCTGTGAAATACCAATCCCCGAGGTTCTTCGGGCAGGCGGCATGCAAGTTTTCTATGGTCTGGTAAATGATCTTTACTTCGGCCTTGATCTCTGGCGGACTCAGCAATTCGGCAATCTTATCTGAAATTTCCTCCGGGGTGAAAGGGGCATAAAACGCCTGCACATGATTGGGTATGGATTCCATACTTTCGGAAACCAAGGAAGCCTTGCATTTTTCATAAATCTCCTGGATAATGGCTTCGGTGCCGTGTTCCCGATGTAAGGCCAGTGCAGCGCGGAAGGCGATAAAGTCTTCCAGTTTGGCCATGTCTATGCCGTAACAATCCGGATACCGGATTTGCGGGGCAGAAGAGATCACGATGATTTTTTTCGGATGCAGGCGGTCAAGGATCCGGAGGATGCTCTTGCGCAGGGTGGTTCCGCGTACAATGCTGTCGTCAATAATAGCCAGGTAATCGCCCGGGTTCACCGACCCGTATGAAATATCGTATACGTGCGCCACCAGGTCGTCCCTGCTGCTGTCCTGGGTAATAAAAGTTCGCAGCTTGGCGTCCTTGATCGCTACCTTTTCGATCCGCGGGCGTATCTCCAGAATGGCCTGGAGTTCCTCTGGGTCTATCTCCGAACCCATGGCCAGGATCTGCTCCCCTTTTTTCTTGTTGAGGTAATTCTGGGCTTCCCGCAGCATCCCCAGGAAGGAAGTTTCTGCTGTGTTGGGGATATAGGAGAAGACCGTATTCTTCAAATCGTGGTCTATGGCCTCCAGGATCTGGGGGAATAATAACATCCCCAGTTTTTTCCGCTCCTCGTAAATCTCCTTGTCGTTGCCCCGGGAGAAATAGATTCGCTCAAAGGAACAGGCTTTGCGTTCGCGGGGCTCCTGTATTCTTTTAATCTGGGTTTCCCCGGATTTCTTGACAATAATGGCGTGCCCCGGCGGCAACTCTTCCACCTGGGCGTAAGAGGTATTGAATACCGTTTGTATAGCAGGGCGTTCCGAGGCGACCACCACGATTTCATCGTCTTTGTAATAATAGGCGGGCCGGATACCTGATGGATCCCGCAACACAAAGGCGTCCCCGTGGCCGAGTAACCCGGCCATGGCATAGCCCCCATCCCAGTTCTTGGAAGATTTCCGGAGGATTTTCCCCAGATTCAGGCGCTCCGCAATCAGGGGAGAGGCTTCCATTTTGTTAAAGCCCTCCTTTTTAATTTGTTTATAGAGTTTGGCCACCGCGTCGTCCAGGAAATGGCCGATTTTTTCCATAACCGTGATGGTATCGGCAAGTTCCTTGGGGTGCTGGCCCAACTGCACCAGGTTATCGAACAATTCCTTTACGTTGGTCATGTTGAAGTTCCCGGCCACAATCAGGTTGCGGTGCATCCAGTTGTTCTGCCTCAGGAAGGGATGGACACTTTCTATGCTGTTCTGCCCAAAGGTGCCGTAACGCACATGGCCCAAGAGAAGTTCGCCCACATACGGGATGTTTTTCTTCTGCCAGGCCACATCCTCTACCCGTTCCGGGTGTTCCTTCAGGGCGGTGTTCACCCGTTCGTTGATGCGTTCAAAAATATCCTGAATGGGCTGGGAAAGGTTGGAGCGTACCCGGCTCATGTAGCGCTCCCCTGCGTTCATGTCCAGCTTGATGCTCGCAAAACCGGCGCCATCCTGCCCCCGGTTGTGCTGTTTCTCCATCATGAGGTACATTTTGTTAACCCCGTAGAAGGCTGTGCCGTATTTCTCCTGGTAGTATTCCAGGGGTTTCAGCAAACGAATGAGAGAGATTCCGCATTCGTGTTTGATGGCGTCGCTCATGCCCGCAAAAGTATAAAATCTGGACGGTACTCCATCCTATTCTACCTCGATATCGAATTGGGTCAGCTCACGGAATTGCCGCAGGCGGGACTGAATTTCTTCGGAAGCCAGGTTCTGCAGCCTTTCGGTGCCAAAGCGTTCCACGCAAAACGAGGCCAGGTTGGAGCCGTGGATGACGGCATTTTTCAGGTTGTCAAAAGACAGGTTTTCGGTTTCGGCCAGGTAGCCCGAGAAGCCCCCGGCAAAGGTGTCGCCGGCCCCGGTGGGGTCAAATATATCTTCCAGAGGCAGGGCCGGGGCAAAAAAGATCCGGTCTTTGTGGAAGAGCAGGGCGCCATTTTCCCCTTTTTTGATAACTACGTAATCCGGGCCCATGGCGCTGATCATGGCTGCCGCCTTAACCAGGGAATATTCCCCGCTCAATTGCCTGGCCTCTTCGTCGTTGATGGCAATCACGTCAATCTCCCGGATCACATCCATTAGGGTATCCCAGGTATGGTTCATCCAGTAGTTCATCGTATCCAGCACAGTGAGCTTGGGTTTGGTCCGCATCTGCCGGATTACATCCATCTGGATTTCCGGGTGCAGGTTGCCCAGCATCAGCACATCGCTGTCGCGATAGGATTCCGGAACCACGGGGTTGAAGTCTGCCAGCACATTGAGCTCTGTGGCCAGGGTGTCGCGCCGGTTAAGGTCATTGTGGTACTTCCCGCTCCAGAAAAAGGTTTTCCCTCCCCGTACTACCTCAATTCCCGAAGTGTCAATTCCCTTATTGCTTAGCAGGTCCAGGTATGGCCTGGGGAAATCTTCTCCCACCACAGATACAATGGCGGCATCGTTTTTATACAGGGAGGCAGCCAGGCCAATAAAGGTGGCTGCACCCCCGAGAATTTTGTCGGATTTTCCAAAAGGGGTTTCAATGGCGTCGAAAGCCACCGTACCTACAATTAAAAGTTTACCCATGGGATGCTCAGCAAATTTGATGCAAATATAGGGGATTGCACGGGCTTAAGGCCTGTGCCGGGGGCAGGAATCGATGCCCGGGATCACTTCCTCCCGAAATCCGCGGGGATCTCGCCCCATGCCTTCGTTTCCCATTTCACCACCGGAGTGGTGTAGGCATGAGTCTGCAGCCAGGTCTCTGCCCGGTCAATCAACTCAAACAGCGGCTCGTTTTTGGCCGTTTCCTCTAACTTGGTATTGCATTTTTTCTTGCGTACCCAGCTAATGGCCGTGCGGGAATCCGAATAGATGACCCGGTTGCTGTCCTGTTTTTTAAGATAGGCAAGGCCGTGTACAATGGCCAGGAACTCTCCAATATTGTTGGTGCCTTCGGGGAACGGGCCCTGGTGGAACAGGCGTTTTCCCGTACGGGTGTCCACGCCCTGGTATTCCATCACCCCCGGGTTGCCGCTGGAGGCGGCATCCACGGAAATGGAATGGTAATTCGGGGCGCCCAGGCGGGCCAGTTGTTCGGCACTCAGGGATTTGCCTTTTTTTTTGCCTGCCAGGGCGGCCCGGTAGCCGCTGCGAAAGGCATGCTGGGCCTGGGATTTCTCCGGAAATCCCATATACTGGGCACCCTTAAAGCCCTCAATTTGCTTTTTACAGGCTTCCCAGCTGCTGTAAACGCCCGGGGTTTTGCCTTTCCAAACTGCGTAGAATTTATTCTTTTCAGCCATGACTCAGGCCCAGAAGGTTTTGTATGGTTTCCGGATAATGAGCGTATTCGAGCTGGTGTACTTTGGCAGCCACCATTTCCGGGGTGTCATCAGGTTTCACCGGGACACGGGCCTGGAAGATCACGGCGCCTTCGTCGTAGGCGGCATTCACATGGTGGATGGTGATGCCGGTTTCCGTTTCGCCCTGGTCTACCACGGCCTGGTGCACATGCATGCCATACATCCCCCTGCCCCCGAATTTGGGCAACAGGGCCGGGTGGATATTCACAATGCTACCGGGGTATTCGGCTATGAGGCTTTCCGGGATTTTCCAGAGGAACCCGGCCAGTACAATCAGGTCCGGTTTCAATGCCCGGAGCAGGCCCAGCAGGCCCGTTTCCTCCTGATAGGCTGTCCGGTTAAAGCAGTACAGCGGCAGCCCCAGCCGCTTGCACCGGTCTATTACCCCGGCCTTGGGGTTGTTGCAGAGCACCCCTGCAATGCGCACCCGGGTATCGCCCTTAAAAAAAGTAGCGATCCGCTCTACATTACTGCCGGAACCGGAGGCAAACAAGACCAAATTCCGGGGGTTATTTTGAGAAAAATCCATGGGAACAAAGGTAGTACGGCCATGCCTTAATTAGGTGCGGTGGCGTACATTTTATCGGGAATTGATGGTTTTAATCCAAAGTTTGTTATTTTTGCCAACAATTCAAATCTAAAACCAAACGATATGTCAGACATTGCATCAAGAGTTAAGGCTATCATCGTTGATAAGCTCGGTGTTGACGAAAACGAGGTGGTTGCTGAAGCCAGCTTTACCAACGACCTGGGTGCAGATTCCTTGGATACAGTAGAGTTGATCATGGAATTTGAAAAGGAATTCGATATTCAGATTCCGGACGATCAAGCTGAAAATATTGCTACCGTTGGCCAGGCTATTAGCTATATAGAAGAGGCCAAGTAAGTAGATACTTTCCGTAAAGTCAAATTATCCATGCTGCACAGGGCGGCATGGATAATTTTTTTTAATTTACGCATGGTATTAAATGAGATGCCAAATAGTTTGATTCTATGGAATTAAAACGCGTAGTAGTAACAGGGCTGGGAGCCCTTACTCCTATTGGAAACAATAAGGACGCTTACTGGGAAGGCCTGAAAAACGGCAAAAGCGGTTGTGCCCCCATCACCTATTTCGATACTGAAAAATTCAAAACCAAGTTCGCCTGCGAACTCAAGGATTACGATCCCAACGCCTATTTCGACCGGAAGGAAGCGCGCAAACTGGACCGTTTTGCCCAGTATGCCCTGGTTTCCTCGGACGAGGCCATTGCCGATTCCGGATTGGACCTGGAGCAGATCGACAAGTTTCGGGTTGGGGTTATCTGGGGCGCCGGCATCGGCGGGCTGGAGACCTTCCAGACCGAAGTGCTGAATTATGCAGCCGGAGATGGAACGCCGCGCTTTAACCCCTTCTTTATCCCAAAGATGATCGCAGATATTGCTCCGGGTAATATCAGCATCAAGCACGGGTTTATGGGGCCTAACTATACCACAGTGTCGGCCTGTGCCAGTTCTGCCAATGCTTTGATCGATGCCCTGAACTACATCCGCCTCGGGCATTGCGATGTGGTGGTAACCGGGGGGAGCGAAGCCGCCGTAACCATTGCTGGGATGGGCGGGTTTAACGCCATGCATGCCCTTTCCACAAGAAACGAAAGCCCTGAAACCGCTTCACGTCCCTTCGATGCCACACGCGATGGCTTTGTACTGGGGGAAGGAGCCGGGGCACTTATCCTGGAAGAATACGAGCACGCCAAGGCCCGCGGTGCTAAGATCTACGCAGAGGTAGCAGGGGGTGGCCTTTCAAGCGACGCCTACCACATGACGGCCCCCCACCCGGACGGGATTGGGGTGGTACGGGTAATGGAAAACTGCCTTCGGGATGCCGGGGTTAAGCCGGAAGAAGTAGATGCCATCAATACCCACGGAACATCTACCCCCCTGGGCGATGTGGCTGAGTTAAAAGCTATTTCCGCGGTATTCGGGGAGCACGCCCCCAATATCAATATCAATTCCACCAAATCCATGACCGGGCACCTGCTGGGTGCCGCCGGGGCTATCGAGGCCATTGCCTCCATCCTGGCCATGGAACACGGGGTGGTGCCGCCGACCATTAACCATACGGTAGTGGATGAAAACATAGATCCGAAGCTCAACCTGACCCTGAACAAAGCGCAAAAGCGGGAAGTTCGGGTAGCGATGAGCAACACCTTCGGGTTTGGCGGCCACAATGCTTGTGTGTTGTTTAAAAAAATAAGCTGAACCCCGAATGAGTTTTCCCGGAAACATCTTTAATTCCCATCCTAAGGAGGATGGGGATTTTTTTTTGGGAATAACCAGGATCCTCGGGTTTAAGCCCAAGCAGCTGGAATTTTACAAACGGGCTTTTTTGCACCGTTCCGCCAACAAGAAAGACAAGAAGGGGAACCCGATGAATTACGAGCGCCTGGAATTCCTTGGCGATTCCATGCTGGGGACCATTATTTCCAAACACCTCTACAACGAAGTTCCGGGCGGGGACGAGGGTTACCTGACCAAGATGCGGTCCAAGATCGTGAGCCGCAAGCACCTGAACGAGTTGGGGAAAGACCTGGGGCTCCTCCATTATGTGGAAAGCCGGATCCCCAAATCCCATTTTGGGGAAAACATCCACGGCAATGTCTTTGAGGCCCTTATCGGGGCTATTTATCTGGACCGCGGGTACAAATACTGCGAAAAATTCATCCATTCCCGGGTTATAGAACCGTATGTGGATATCGAGCAGCTGGAGGGGCAGGTCATCAGTTATAAAAGCCTGGTCATTGAATGGTGCCAGAAGGCCAAAAAGGAGTTCCACTACGAGGTGTATGAGGATTCCGGGAACGACCCCGTTAAGCATTTTGCCGTTAAGCTTCGCATCAACGGGCGAATAATGGCCAAGGCCCGTGCTACTTCCAAGAAAAAAGCGGAGGAAAAGGCTTCCAAGCGGGCGTTCTATGCATTACAGGATAAAATTGGGTAGGCCCGTGGCGGTTTACCGGAAAATGGGGCCTGCGGGCCCGATTCCAATGCCCATTCTAGGTGATTTCCGGGAGAACTTCTATCTTTACCGTTCTTTTGATTTGGCAATGGGCAGTACGCTAAGCATTTGGGAAGACCTGATGGAGGATACTTCCTTCGGGTTATTTGCGATTCACAGCCCATTGGAGGATTATGCCCTGGCCTATGAGCTCAACCGCGTTTGCGGCCTTCTGTTGCAACGGATGCCGGAAGACCTTTCGGACAGGGATGCTTCCATTTTCCCGGTTTTTCAGTGGCAGGACGAGGCCCATTTCCGGACCTGGACCCTGTTCGTAAACGTGGGTAGCGCCGAAACTCAGGCGGCAGACTCCGGCCTGTTTGGGGGCGAAGCTACCCGCAGGCGATCCTTCCTGATCCCTGAAAAACGAGAGGTAGACTTCTTCCTGAAGGTAGAAGGAGGGGAACCGGAAGCCGGGGTATTGCCGATTGTATTGGCCATCCCCAAAGTGATTACCGCCTACCGGTTGGAGGCGGCCAAACTAAAATCCAAACACAATCTAATTTTCTAAAGACACATGCCAACCCAGAAAAAGACGAAAATCGTGGCCACCCTGGGGCCGGCCACCAGCAATAAGGAGACCCTTCGCGACATGATTCATGCCGGGGTGGATGTCTTCCGCATCAATTTTTCACATGCCAATTACGAAGATGTGGAAGCCCGAATCCGGATGATCCGGGAACTGAGCGAGGAACTGGGGATCCACACGGCCATCCTGGCAGACCTGCAGGGCCCGAAACTCCGGGTAGGGGTGATGTCCGGCGAGGTAGTGGTTGCCCCCGGGGACGAAATTGCCTTCAAAACCGGGAAACCTTTCGAAGGGAACCAGGAGGAAGTCTATATGAATTACAAGAGCTTCCCCAAGGATGTAAATCCCGGGGAGCGCATTCTGCTGGACGACGGGAAGCTTATTTTCGAAATCCTGGAGACCAACCGCAAGGATACCGTAAAGGCGAAGGTAATCCAGGGCGGCCCCCTGAAGTCAAAGAAAGGGGTAAACCTGCCCAACACCAATATTTCCCTTCCCGCCCTGACCGAAAAAGACATTAAGGATGCCCGCTTTGCGGTGTCACAGGATGTGGATTGGATTGCTCTTTCGTTTGTACGCCACAGTCAGGACCTGATCGACCTGCAAAAACTGATCGAGGAGCACTCCGAGCACAAAATCCCGATTGTAGCCAAGATCGAGAAACCCGAAGCGGTTGAAAATATCGATAAGATTGTGGCCTACTGCGATGGCCTGATGGTGGCCCGGGGCGACCTGGGCGTGGAAGTGCCCGCAGAGGAGGTGCCCCTGATCCAAAAGCGCCTGGTACTGCGCGCCAAGAAGGCCCGGATCCCGGTGATTATTGCCACCCAGATGATGGAAACCATGATTACCAGCCTAACGCCTACGCGGGCCGAGGTAAACGATGTGGCCAACTCCGTAATGGACGGGGCAGATGCCGTAATGCTGTCCGGAGAAACCTCCGTGGGGAATTACCCCGTGCAGGTGATCCAGAAAATGGCGAGTATCCTGAAGAGTACAGAAGGCTCCGAGCTGATTAAAGTGCCGCATGATCCGCCTCAGATCCGGACGAAGCGCTACATCACCAAATCCATTTGTTATCACGCGGCTCTGATGGCCAACGAGATAAAGGCCAAGGCCATTTCCACCCTGACCAATAGCGGGTATACGGCTTTCCAGATTTCGGCCTGGCGCCCCAGCGCGCACATTTTGGTCTTTACTTCCAACAAACGGATCCTTTCCCAGCTGAACCTGCTCTGGGGGGTCAAGGCCTTTTATTACGACCGTTTTGTGTCTACGGACGAGACCATTGACGACGTAAACCGGATAGCCTGCGAGAAAGGCTTTCTGGAAGAAGGGGATATGTTGGTAAGCCTTGCGGCCATGCCCATTAAGGAAAAGGGAATGGTAAACACCCTTAGGATTACGCAGATCGAAACCTGCAACCTCTAGAACTCAAACCGCAATTGCACCGAAACCGAATCCGGCATGGGTTCGGTTTTTTCTTTTTCCGTATTCAGGTTGGAAAGGGAGATGCCCAACAGGCGGACGGATTCCTCAAGGGGCTCTTGGTACAGCAGGGATTTGGCTGTTTCCAGGATCAGGTCTGCGGAGGCCAGATACCAATCCAGGGTTCGGCTCCGGGTTTGCAGCCGGAAGTCGCTGTATTTGATCTTCAGGGTTACCGTTTTTCCGGCCATGCCTTTGGCCTGTAGCCTCCGGGCGAGTTCCCCGGCAATGTGTTCCAGCTTTTCCAGCATAAACACTTCGCTGCTGAGGTTATCTGCAAAGGTCCGTTCTGCCCCCACGGATTTGGGGGTGCGGCTGGGTTGCACCGGGCTGTTGTGGATGCCGCGGACAATCTGGTAGTAATGCGTGCCGCTCTTTCCGAAGTGCTCGGTAAGGAAGGCCTCTTCCCGGCGGTAAAGGTCTTTCCCGGTAAAGATGCCAAGGCGGTACATCCGGTCTGCCGTAACCTTGCCTACCCCGTAGAATTTCCGGATGTCCAGGGCGTGCAGGAAATCCTGTACCTCCTCAGGGGGCACAGTCTTCTGGCCATTGGGTTTATGGATGTCACTGGCTACCTTGGCAATAAACTTATTGATGGAGATGCCGGCCGAGGCGGTAAGGCCTGTTTTTTCCAGGATTTTCCGCCGGATATCCCGGGCCATCAGGGTGGCCGAAATCATCCCTTTTTTGTTTTCGGTTACGTCCAGGTAGGCCTCGTCCAGGGACAGGGGTTCCACCAGGTCCGTGTATTCATAAAAGATATCCCGAATCTGCCCGGAAATTTCCCGGTACCGATCAAAGCGGGGTTTTACAAAGATCAAATCCGGGCAAAGCTTCCGGGCCATGGCCCCGCTCATGGCGGAACGCACGCCAAAGGCACGGGCTTCATAACTGGCGGCGGCTACCACCCCACGGCGCGACCCTCCTCCAACCGCAAGGGGTTTGCCCCGAAGCTCGGGTTGGTCCCGTTGTTCCACCGAGGCATAGAACGCGTCCATATCTACATGGATGATCTTTTTCACAACACAGCCAAAAGTGATCTTCAAATTTAGGGTATATTTAACCGGCCCCCATACCCGGGGCCCTATCTTCGACTATGATTGAAATAGAACGCAAGTTCCTGGTTCGGGACCGCTCGTACCGAAAGGAGGCTGCCCGCCACTGGGCGATGGTGCAGGGTTTTCTGAGCACTGATCCCGAACGGGTGGTACGCGTCCGCCGCAGCGGTTCAGAAGCTTGGATTACGATTAAGGGAAAGACTGTTGACGGGGGAACCACCCGCGAGGAATGGGAGTTCGAAATCCCGCCGGAGGCTGCCGAGCGTTTATTGCAGCTTTGCCTGCCCGTGGTGATCCGCAAAATCCGTTACGAGGTGGTCTATGGCGGCCATACCTTCGAGGTAGACGAATTTCAGGACGACAACCAGGGCCTTACCCTGGCGGAAATTGAACTGACCGATGTGGCAGAGGCTTTTGACCGGCCCGGGTGGCTGGGAGAAGAAGTAACCGGCCGCCCGGAGTATTACAATTCACAACTCAGCAAAAAACCGTACGCGACATGGAAATAAGACCCAACATCCTGGCAGCCCTCCTGGGGCTTTTGGTCCTTTCCGCAGCCTGTGGCCGTACCGAAACCACCCCGCCAATGACAGATAAAGCGCCGGCCCCTGAACAACCCTCCACAGCCGAAATTCGCGAACAATTACGGGCGGGGGGCTACCAGGTGTTCGATTATGTGGAAGAAAGCACCGGCGATACCGTGCTGATGCAACAGTACTTTATCGCCTTCCTGAAAACCGGGCCCAACCGCAGCCAGTCGAAGGCCGAAGCAGACAGCATACAGCGCCTGCACCTGGCCCACCTGGGGCGGATGTATGAATTGGGATTTGCAGATATTTCCGGGCCTTTCGGGGATGATGGGGACATCCGGGGCATTACCATCTACAATGTGCCCACCTTCGAAATGGCAGACAGCCTGGCCAATATGGACCCGGCAGTCAAAGCTGGCCGGCTTGCCATAGAAGTCCACCCCTGGTGGGCTGCAAAGGGGTTCCCCTTGCGCTGAGAATTTCCTATAAGGCGTTTTTGAATTGCTTCAGGAAACGAACATCGTTTTCGCTCAGCAGGCGGATGTCCGGGATCTGGTACAACAGAAGGGCTATGCGGTCAATCCCCATCCCAAAAGCGAAACCGGAGTACTCCTTGGAATCGATCCCGCAATTCTCCAGCACATTCGGGTCTACCATGCCGCAGCCCATAATCTCGAGCCAGCCGGTACCCTTGGTGATTTTGTAATCCGTTTCGGTTTCCAGGCCCCAGTAAACGTCTACCTCTGCACTGGGCTCCGTAAAGGGGAAATAGGAGGGGCGCAGGCGGATGCGTGACTTCCCGAACAGGGCTTTGGTGAAATACTGAAGGGTCTGTTTCAGGTCTGCAAAGGAGACCCCTTTGTCTATATACAGGCCTTCCACCTGATGGAAGAAACAGTGGGAACGTGCAGAAATAGCCTCGTTCCGGTATACCCTGCCGGGGGAAATGGTCCGGATGGGCGGTTTGTGCTGTTCCATATACCGCACCTGCACGGAAGAGGTGTGCGTCCGAAGCAATATGTCCGGGTCGGTCTGGATAAAAAAGGTGTCCTGCATGTCCCTGGCCGGGTGGTATTCCGGGAGGTTCAGCGCAGTAAAATTATGCCAGTCATCCTCAATTTCCGGCCCTTCGGAAACGGTAAATCCAATGCCGGAAAAAATGGAGATTATCTGGTCACGCACCAGGGAAATGGGATGGCGCGATCCTACCGGCATAGGTGCTCCGGGGCGGGTCAGGTCCCCGTATCGGGCTTCTGTAGCCGTGCGCGATTCCAATTCGGCCTTTAGCGCCTCCCATTTGGCGTTCGCGGCATTCTTCAGGGTATTGACCGTTTGCCCGAATTCCTTTTTCTCCTCCTTGGGGATGTCCTTCAGGGCGGCAAAAAAGGTGCTCAGGTGTCCTTTTTTGCCCAGGTATTCAATCCGGAAGGCCTCCAGGGCTTCCGCAGTATCGGCCTGAAAGGCCTCTACCGCTTCCAGATGTTTCTTCAATTCTTCGATCATGGTCTGCAATCGTCTAAGCCGGAAATGCCGGGGGTTGTGCAAAGCCGGGCACAAAGGTAATCAAATCTTTTTAGCGGAGGGGTCAAATCTCCCTGTAGACGGGGGCTGGGGCCCGTCAATTCACACCGTATCCTCAATGTTTTCCACCACCCACGTCATACAGGCCTTAAAATTCGGGAACAGGTACTCTTCAGCAACCAGCCCTGGTATAATATCGATCCGCTCCATCAGATAGCGCGGCTGGTCCAGGACATTCACAAACAAGGTAAGTACCCCGCGCTGCCGTAGGGCGTGCAGCACATCCTCCATGGCATACAGACCGGACTGGTCCATATATTGCATGCGTCCTAAACGGAAAATCACCGCTTTGGCGGTATCCGGGATCTGTTCAGCCAGTTGCTGGAATTCACTGGTGGTCCCGAAGAACAGGGGGCCTTTGATGTGCTTGATAAAGACCTCCTGTTTCAGGTTGCCGGGGAAACCTTTTTCATCCGGCCAGGCGGATTCCGGGAACAGGGGTTTCACATCGGATCGCTGCCCGGTAAGCTGGCCGATCTGCTTCATAAACATCAAAGAGGCGATCACCAGGCCAATGCCTACGGCATACACCAGGTTCCAGAAAGTAGAGAGTACCAGTACCACCAGCATTATGAGTACCTCGGAGCTGAGGCGCAGGGGCCCTACGCGCATGTTCCGCGGCAGGCTGGGGATTGCCTTCAAACCTTTGTAATCCATCACATTAATCCCCACGGTAATAAGAATGCCCGCCAGCACGGCTGCGGGTATTTGGGAAGCAATGGGCCCCAGGACCAGGAGGACCAGCAGCAGGACAATCCCGGAAATCATCCCGGAGAGCCGGGTCTTCCCCCCGGAATTAATGTTGACAACGGTTCGGATGGTGGCCCCTGCCCCTGGAATCCCGCCAAAAAGGGCGCCAATACTGTTACCGATGCCCTGCCCAACCAGTTCCCGGTTGGGTTTGTGCTTGGTTTTGGTCATGTTGTCTGCCACTACGGAAGTCAGCAGGGAATCTATGGCCCCCAGCAACGCAAGGGTCAGGGCCGTAAAGATGTAGGGGCTGATCTGGTCTGGCCGGAAAGCCGTAAATACTTCAAGGTTGGGTACGGGAAAGCCTTCGGGGATTTGTTCGATAGGCCGGTATTTGAGCCCGGCCCCGTAAGCGATTCCGGAAACGACGATCAGGGCCACCAGGGTGCTGGGTACCGCCGTGGTGATGCGCTTAAAGCCGTAAATGATCAGGATGGTTGCCAGGCAGAGGATCAGCTCCAGCGGCTGTATGTTTTTCAGGGCTTTGTCCATAACCCGGAAGGCCCCCAGCACGCCCGAGGCCTCTTTGGCGGCCAGGGTCCGGGATTCCTTCAGGATGGCATCCGGCGTAATTTCATGGGAGCGATTGATGGTTTCATGGAAGTCCTCCAGGACCAGGATGCCCTCCCCCGCTTCCTCCCTGAGGATGTTTTCCAGGATTAACTCCTCTGCCTGCGGTTTAAACTGGGAGACGTACTGTGCGTCTTCTTTGGGGTAATACCCCAGGGCCGGCAGGATCTGGGTGACGATAATAATCACCCCGATGGCCGTCATAAACCCGGAGACTACAGGGTAGGGGATATATCGGATATACCGTCCTAACCCCATTATCCCAAGCCCGACCTGCATCAGGCCCGCCAGGAGGAATACGGTCAGGATGGCCGGCAGTGCCTTTTCCACACTGCCGTCGTTTACGGCAATAATACTCCCAATTACCACCATACTAACGGCCGTCATAGGGGCTGTGGGCCCCGAAATCTGGGTAGGAGTGCCCCCGAAAAGGGCGGCAAAGAAACTGATGAAAATGGCACCGTAAAGGCCGGCGCTTGGCCCCAGGCCGGAACTTACCCCAAAGGCCAGCGCCAGGGGCAGGGCAACAATGCCCGCAGTGAGCCCGCCAAACAGGTCTCCGCGGAAGTGGGCGAAGAAGGCTTTCATAGCCGGTTAGGTTGTGGTTTGCAGCCCTGAAGATAGCATATAAAACGCAAAAGCCGGCACCCATAAAGTGCCGGCTTTTTAAAGGTATTCCGGGTTAATCCATAAAATGGACCGCTCCGGTGGCAATGTCGTACATGGCACCCACAATGCGGATTTCACCCACATCTTCCATTTCGCGCAATACCGGGCTGTCTTTCCGGATGGCTTCTATGGTCAGGGCCACATTTTTTTCGGCCACGGCATTGACAAAGTCGATGTTTTTAGAGCTGCGGGCATTGGGATCGGCAGGCTCCTGCACGGCCTCCACGGCGGGCTTGATTTTGGACAGCAGGGCGGTCAGGTTGCCCAGGCGGGCATCGTCGCAGGCACCCTTAACGGCCCCACAGGCCGTATGGCCCAGGACTACGACTACTTTGGTGCCCGCCAGTTTACAGGCGAACTCCATGCTCCCCAGCAGGTCTTCATTTACAATGTTGCCGGCAACACGGGCACTAAAAATATCGCCCACCCCCTGGTCAAATACCAGTTCGGCAGACACCCTGGAATCGATACAGCTCAGGACGGTGGCAAAAGGGTACTGGCCAAGGGCCGTGTCCCGGACCTGTTCCAGCAGGTCCCTTTCTGCCAGGCGGCTGGCCACAAAGCGGGCATTGCCCTCCTTAAGCAGGGCAATGGCGTCCCGGGGGGTAATTTTGGATTGGGTTTCTTGGGTATGCGCTTTCATAGGGTATGGTAATTAGGCTGTTTTCTTTCGGAGTTTGAAAAATTCTACAAAACTTTCGGGGTTCACTACTTCGCCCCGTTCCGAGAACAGGTGGATCTCGATATTCCGGGCCTGGGCCTTAAAGGCGAAGTCGTCCAGGATTTCGATGATATCGTTGTCCAGGTACCGGGTTTTACGAACATCCAGTTCAAGGTACGTATTTTCGGGCAGGCTGTCCAACTCCTTCAAAATGGCCCCCTTGTTAAAGAAGGTGACCTCTTCGGCCAACGTCATTTTGATCTTGTGCTTGCCGTTACTTTTGTCCTGAATGTGGAGGAAATGGGAATTCTGGTAGCTTTTGATCAGGATCACAACAATCCCGACCCCCAAGCCCAGGCCAATTCCCACCAGCAAATCGGTAAAAATAATCCCGAACACCGTTACGGCAAATGGGATGAACTGCTTCCAGCCTTTGCGGTACATTTCCTTAAAGAGGCTGGGTTTGGCAAGCTTATAACCTACGATAAACAGGATGGCTGCCAGCACGGACAGGGGGATCATATTGAGCAAACGCGGAATAAGGATTACGGAGATCAACAGGAAAAACCCGTGTATGATGGCGGAAAGTTTGGACTGGGCGCCGGACTGGATATTGGCAGAACTGCGAACAATCACCTGGGTGATGGGCAGCCCGCCAATCAGGCCGGAAAACATATTGCCCGCCCCCTGGGCCAGCAATTCCCGGTTGGTGGGGGTTACCCGTTTCTCGGGATCCAGCTTGTCGGTGGCTTCTACGCAGAGCAGGGTTTCCAGACTGGCCACCAGGGCAATGGTAAAGGCGGTCACCCAGATTTCGGGCCTGCCGATTACCGCAAAATTAGGGAAGCTGAACTGGGCCAGGAAGGAGGCACTGTCTTCGGGTACAGGCACGCTCACCAGATGTTCTGGGGAAATGCCCAAAGTACTATGCCCCCGGGTGAAAACGAAAAACAGGATCCCCAGTACCACCGCCACCAGCGGCCCCTGAATGAGTTGGAAGATTTTGGCCTTCTTGGTCAGCACCTTGTCCCAGAGCACCAGGATTCCGAGCCCGATCAGGGCAATCAGGGTTGCGCCCGGGGAGATGTTATTTACCGTATTAAACAATTCGGAAAAGGTATTTTCCCCGTCTACCTGGAAAAATGAAAAATCCCCTTCCGGGTCTGCGTCGTACCCAAAGAAGTGCGGGATTTGTTTCAGGATAATAATAATCCCGATCCCGGTGAGCATACCCTTGATCACGGAAGATGGGAAATAGTAGCCAATAATACCGGCTTTTAACACGCCGAGCAGCATTTGGATGGCGCCGCCAAGGAAAACGGCTACCAGGAAATTTTCCCATCCGCCCAGGGCGCCAATTGCCGTAAGGACAATGGCTGCCAGGCCTGCGGCCGGGCCGCTTACCCCAATATGGGAACCGCTAAGGGACCCAACCAAAATACCGCCCACTATCCCGGCGATAAGTCCGGAAAACAACGGGGCGCCGCTGGCCAGGGCAATCCCGAGGCAGAGGGGCAGGGCTACAAAAAATACGACGATACTGGCAGGAAGGTCCCGCCTTAAACTGGAAAACATAGTTAGATTGTTTGGGGCGCCAGGGCGCCAGGTAATAATAAATGGAATTAGGATGTCGGAAAATCAGGCACGTGGTGCCTCGGGAGGGGGCAAAACAATGTCCCGGGCCAGATTGCCGGCCGGCAGGGGGAGGGTAAATGGGGTGGGGTTGTTTTGCAAGCCGTGGGTCAGGAGTCCTGGGAATGCATGGGAGCAGGTAATCTTTTCTTCCCATTTGTCCGGCCCCTGGGTTTCACCCGGTTCCTCTTCCCCCGAAGTGAGGGACAGGCAAATACCATCCTCCTGCAGTGTGTACCACAGGGAGGGCGGTGCCACAATGCACAGTGCCCATATCAGGGCCAGGGACGCTATGAAGGGTTTCAGGTCCATTTCAATCGGCTAAATACAAATATAACCGACCTGTTTACATATCCGCAGAAGGAAGCTAAAAATCTTTAAGGGCTTTCATACTGTCTTCCGGGGCCCAGCCGGTCTGACCGTCTGCAATCCGGAGGCGTACCCAGTTGTCCAGCCGATCCAGCATTTGCACCTTGGTGCCTTCGTGTAACTCAAAGACGGCTTCGGAACGCGGGTTGGGTTCTGCGTGTACGGTTACGGCCTCCGAAAAAATCACTGCGGGCTGGTCCTGCCGGTAGTCCCTGAAGTTGAGGTAAGCCATAGCCGAGGCAAAACCGGCAAGCAGCAGGGCCACCAGGGCCCCGATCAGGGAGATGCGCTTCTGGTTGGGCAGGTAGAGCAGGTAATAGAAGATAGCCCCCAGCACAAAGAGGAACATAAAGCCAATGCCAATCCCGGCCCAAACATCCATCCCGAAGAAGTAGAGCACGCGATCATAGGCTTTATGGAGATCGCTCCGGGGCAGGGGCTGTATATCGTCCAGGGTCATATTCCTGGCAAACTCCAGGTTATTCCGGATTTCAGAATCGCCCGGGTCCAGCAGGAGCGCCTTTTCATAATGGTAGATACTGGGCGCGATTTGCCCCAGCTTGTAATAGGCATTGCCCAGATTAAAGTACAGGGCGGCCGAATGCAGGTCCTGACTTAGGATGTCCTGGTAGTGCGCAATCGCATCATCATAATCCCCCGCATTGTATGCTTCGGCAGCCCTGGCAAAAAGGCTGTCCGCCGGAACCTGGGCGGCACAGGGGGCCAGCAGTATCCAAAAGGCAGAGATAAGAAACCAGTGCTTGTTCATCTATAGTACTTTGTCTAGGGCCGAAATAACCGAACTGGCCTTGTCGTAATCCTGTTGCATCCGTCCAATACTAAAGGGGCTGTATCGGGCCATTTCGCAGCTTTCCAGCAGGGCGATAAAGCCTTCCCGGGTTTCCTGGGCAATATCGCGTTTCTCGAGTACCTCCCGAATTTTATCCTTGCTGAATTCGGAGGTTTCGATTTTGAGTTTGGCCTTGAGGTAGTTGTGTAGCGCCCGTTCCAGGGCCACATAAAATTCCTCCTGGTCGCCCAGGGCATTTTTGGCACGCCCCAGGTACCGGCGCGCCAGTTTGTTGGCGCGGCGCACGCGGCTGCCCTCCACATCCTGTTCGTGCCGTTGTCTGCGTTTGCGGGCAAGGATAACCAGGGGGATTAATAATACGGGCGAGAGCAAAAGCACCCAATATTTCTGCGTCCCGAAGAAAGGCACCCGGGCCCGGGCGCTCAGGTTAGGCTGCAGCTTGATAAAATGGAATTGGTCCCCGCGTATTACCGGGGCTTTGCGTTCGGTATCTGGGGTCGGTGTTGCGGCTATGGCAGGGGTGGGACCTTCCAGCACCTGAATGGTGATTTCCTCAGAACGGAGCTTTTTATACGACTCGGAATCCGGGTCAAAATAGGTGAATTCAATTTCCGGGATGGGGTATTTCCCCTGGAAGGAGGGAACAATAGTGTAATCCTCGCTCACGCTCCCCTGCATTCCGGAGATGGTGGTTCGCACCTGCTCCCGGAATTCGGGGTCGTAAACCTCCAGCGCACTGGGGAGGTTCAGGTCGGGCAACTGGAAGAGTTTCAGGTTGCCCTTACCCGAAACCGTGACCTTGGCCTGCAGGGATTCCGAGGCATTCAGGGATTTTTTGGTGGTTTCCACCTTAAAGTCAAATTGCCCTACTGCCCCGGTAAATCCTTCGGGCTGTCCTTGCAGCGGCAGGGGTTTAACCTGGATGGTCCGCTTGCCTGCGGAAACGTTCTTATGGGTGGTGGTATAGATGCGGTTCCCGAAGAAATCCCGTCGTTCAGTAGGGATGTCCAGGGTCACGTCCAGGGCAAGGGGTTCTATGTCCAGGGCTCCGCTTTTCTGGGGGTAGAGCACCACGCGTTTAAGCACTACATACCTGTAGGGCTGTCCGTTATAGGTCCCGTTTTCTACATTGTACTTACTGAATGGGATTTCCTGGCTCCAGAAGTTGTTGTATTTGGGGTTGTCCAGCGGGCGGAAGTTCGAGACGCCCACCGCAGAGCTGAAATAGAGTTTGTAAACCACGCTTACGGGTTCATTCATATAGGGATTGGCCTTGGAAACCTCTGCCACCAGGTGCAGGTTCCGGGCCGCCACATCGTCCGAAGAAGGGGTGCCATTGGGGTTGTCCACGGCATCCGTAACGGTAATTTCCTTTGGGATGGTCTTATAGGTTTCCCCGCCGATCACAATACTGGCCTGCCCAATGGTCAAGGTCCCCTTTTCGGTGGGTTCCAGGACGTAGGAATAGGTTTTGGAATAGGATCTTACCCCGTTAATCCAGGACGAACTGATGGATTGGGAAGGCCCGATCAATACCCGGAAGCCTGCAAAATCCGGGGGGATAAAATTATCCCCATCCCGGTTCATCTCGAAATCTGCACGCAGGCGTTCATTCACCCCCAGGCGTTCCTTGCTGACCTTGAGTGCAAAGGTTACCGCTTCCGGATCCTGGGCAAGGGATAGTTGCGGCATAAGCATGCCGGCAAACAAGGCCAGTATGAGGATCCTGCGGTACATTTACCAGTCTTTTTCCGTTTTAACCGGCGCCCCTTTTACTTTCTGGGCGTCAATTTTCTCCTTCACCTTTTTTTCTTCGTTCTCCATAGCCTGCAGCAGGTTTTGGATTTGCTGGGGCGAGAGCTGGTTGGGCCTGGGCTTTTCCGGCTGTTCCTTGGAATCTTCCGGTTTGCGGTCCTTTTCTTCCTTCCGGTCGCCCTCGCCTTTTTCGTTCTCTTCCTTCTGGTCGTCTTCCCCCTGCTGGTCCTGCTGGTCCTGATTGTCGCCCTGTTGTTCGTTGTTATCCTGGTTCTGTTCCTGCTCCTGGTCCTTGTCCTGTTCCTGCTCCTGGTCTTCCTGCTGCTCCTGGTTTTGTTGTTGTTCCTCCTGCTGCTTCTTGAGCATTTCCTTGGCCAGGGCCAGGTTGTAACGGGTTTCTTCGTCCGTGGGGTTGTTGCGCAGCGCCTCCTTATAGGCTTCCACGGCTTTCTCGTATTCCTCCAGCCTCATAAAGACATTGCCTATGTTATGGAATGCCTTGTGTTTCTGGGCTTTGGTGTCCGTACGCGCCCCGGCCTCCTTATACCGGCCAACGGCCTCCCCAAAGCTTTCCTTTTCGTAATAGGCATTGCCCAGGTTGTAAGGGGCCACGGCGTTGGCCTCGCTTTTGGAGATGGCCCGCCTGTAGTTGGCTTCGGCGTCTACAAAATCGTCTGCGGCCAGTTCTTCATTGGCCTGGCGGGTGATCTCGCGGGATGCCTCCAGGGCTTTGCGCACCTGTTTCGGGTTTTCCTGGGCCCAGGCAGGGAGCGCCGGCATCAGGCAAATAAGAAAACTAATCCATCGCATCTAGGCAGCTTTTTCTTCGTTGAACAAATCCAGTTTGCGCAGCCAGGCCGTTTTGCGTTCCAGCACAAAAATATCGAGTAACAGCAAGAGGACGGCCCCGCCCAAAAACCATTGAAACTGGTCCTTGAACTCGGCAAATTGTTTGGCTTCAAACTCCATCTTATCCATTTGCTGCAGCATCTGGCTAATGGCAGAAACCGCCTCGGCAGTATTACTGCCGTCTATGTATTCCCCATTGCCCTCGGAGGCAATTTCCCAAAGGATATCTTCGTTCAGGCGGGTAATCACCACTTCCCCTTCCTGGTCTTTTTTAAGGCTTTCCAGCACCCCGTTTCGCTTGATGGGGATGGGTCCCCCCTTGGCAGTGCCCACGCCTATGGTGTACACCCGGATCCCGGCTTCCCTTGCGGCTTCCAGCGCATCCGGGATGGAAGTTTCGGTATGGTCTTCCCCGTCGGTTACCAGGAACAGCACGCGGTTGGTTTGTTCCTCATTGTCGAAATAGGTGGTGGCCAGCTTTATGGCCTGCCCAATAGCCGTACCCTGGGAAGAGAGCATATCGGTATTCATACTCTGCAGGAACATCTTGGCTGCCCCGTAATCTGTGGTGATGGGCAGCTGCGGATAGGCCTGGGCGGCATAGGCGATAATCCCCACCCGGTCACTGGCCAGCTGGTTAATGATCTCCGAGACCAGTCGCTTGCCTTTTTCCAGGCGGTTGGGGGCAATGTCTTCTGCCAGCATACTTTTGGAAACATCCACCGCAAAAACAATGTCTACCCCTTCCCGTTTCACAGTTTCCATCTTGGTCCCCATTTTGGGGTTCACCAGCCCCATGACCAACAGGGCCAGGGCGGAGAGGAACAGGAACGCTTTCAACTGGGGTTTGAACAGGGAGCGGTCCGGAGCCAGCTTGCGCAGCAGGCGGGCATCTGCAAACCTGCGCTGGGCCCGTTTTTTCCACAGGTGGTGAACGGCATATACCAGCAACAGGGCCGGGATTACCAGCAGCAGGTAAAAATAGGATGTCGCATCCAGCTGTATCATGCTCGCATCAGATAAAACTCCGGAAGAGGGTAAACCGCAGCAGCCACTCCAACAGCAGCAGGCCGCCGGCCAGCAAGACCCATGGCCTGAACTTTTCCTCGTACCGGTAGTATTTGAATTCTTCGATTTCCGTTTTTTCCAGTTTGTTGATCTCTTCGTAGATCGCTTCCAGTTTTTCGTTGTCCGTAGCCCGGAAATACTGCCCGCCCGTAGCTTCGGCAATATCCTCCAGCAAGGCTTCGTCAATCTCTACCTGCCGCATGCCGTAGCGGAAGGAGCCGTCCGGGTTGTAGCCAATGGGCGAGGGCGCATTCCCGTTGGTACCCAACCCGATGGTATAGGTTTTGATCCCGTATTCCAAAGCCAGGTCTGCCGCGGTTTGGGGTTCGATAAACCCGGCGTTATTCACCCCGTCCGTAAGCAGGATAATGACCTTGGAAACGGCCTTGCTGTCCTTAAGCCGGTTCACCGCCGTGGCCAGGCCCATCCCGATGGCTGTACCGTCGTTCAGCTGGCCGTAGGTGATTTCCCGAAGCGCCCCCTGCACTATGGATTTGTCGCTGGTAATCGGGGTTTTTGTATAGCTTTCCCCGGCATAGGCCACCAACCCGATGCGGTCGTTGGGGCGTTTGCGGATAAACTCCCCCGCCACTTCCTTTAGTGCGGTCAGGCGGTTGGGTTTCAGGTCCCGCGCCAGCATACTGGAGGAAACGTCTATGGCCATGACAATGTCGATGCCCTTGGTGGTTTTGGTCCGGGTGGATACCTCGGATGTCTGGGGCCGCGCCATGGCTGTTATTACCGCGGCAATAGCCAGCAGGCGCAGGGCAAACCCCAGCGGGTACAACCGCCCGAGCCACCCGGGGGTGCCAAACCCGGCCAGGCTGGAGATGCGCAGGCTGGGACTCTGGCGATTCCGTTTGAAGAGGTACCAGGCCAGGGCTACAGGCAGGGCCAGCAGTAACCAGAAAAACTCCGGGTTCGCAAAGGTGACGTTGCTGCCTATCATACTTCAGTTTTCACATCCAGGGATTGTACAATTCGGTCTACGATTTCCTGGGCGTAGGGATCCTCGTCCTCCCAGGTAATCACTACCTGTTGCAGGCTGCCCTTGGTGGCAAAAAGCAGGATTTGGTATTTCCCATCCAGGGCGTCGCCAGAATCCGGGATTTCAAAACGCGCACTGCCATAAACCTTTATCCCCTCAGCGCCGGAAAGGGTTTTAACCGGGTCCTGTTTGGTGATGATGTTCCGGGCCCCGGAAGCTTCGAGCTGCTGTAATACGGCTTCTATGGTTTGATCGATGTCGGGTACCGCCTCCTGGTTGTTCAGCACCGTAGACTGCACCATGATCGAAAGGCGCGCCCTGGGATTGTCGTAGCCGAAGATGTTGGTGCTGTATACGGCCTCCTGTACCTCAGGGGGTAGGGTCACTTCCTTTCTGAGCAGGACCTCAGGGGTTTGGAGCAGGATTGGCGGAAAGCCGTAGGAACTGCTCACCCATTCCCCTTCCAGCAGGGATTTGGTGGGGGTCCCGATCAGGGTATCGCGCACCGGCCTGTAACCGTAATACCCGATGGCTCCGCCCAGGGCCAGCAACAGGG
Source organism: Robiginitalea aestuariiviva (assembly GCF_029537735.1). GTDB lineage: Bacteria > Bacteroidota > Bacteroidia > Flavobacteriales > Flavobacteriaceae > Robiginitalea > Robiginitalea aestuariiviva. The sequence continues at coordinate 1,084,007 of NZ_JARPUQ010000001.1, forward strand.
CTACCCCTGCCGCCGCAGCGCTAATCCACACCCGTTTGCGCCGGCGCTCGGCCCGCAGGTTTTCCCGATAGGCTTCCTGCTCCAGGAGCTCCTCTTCCGTGGGCTCCGGCAGGGCGTCGTGGGTTTTGACCACCAGGAGTTCCACCACCTTGCGGTCTTGCTCGGCTTCGGAGACCGGCCGTTTGCTTTTGGCAAATTTCACCAGGTCTGCCGTTTCCAAAATGCCTTTGAACTGGGCCAGGGTCTGCGGCTCCAGGTTCAGCTGGCCTGCATCGCGCAGCATTTCCAGTTTGGTGATCAGTTCGGAGGTGGTACTCTCCATGGCGCTTACGTGTACCTCGTCTTCCAGGTAGGACCGGACAATGTCCGTGAGTTCCGTGTAGTATTGCTTGAATTCGTCCTGGATCAGGTAACGGGACTGTTCCAGTTGGCGGAGCTGTACCATGGCACGCTCAAACGGGGGCAACAGGGCCTGGGCCTCGGCATCGGTCAGGGGCTTTTTTCGCAGCAGCAGGAAGTATACCGCGGCGGCAACCACCACCAGTCCCAGCAACACCCATCCTATGGTTTTGATCCATCCCCAGGAACGGCCCTCTACCGTTTCCAGGGGTTTGATGTCGTACATTTTCTGGTTGACGGTATCTACGGGGACTGTGGCCACCGAGACAAAAAGGGAATCGGTAAAATATCCTCGGCCATCTACTTCAATGCGCTGGCTGGGCAGCAGGTAGTACCCGGAGTCGAACTGGGTAAGGGCATAGGTTTTGAGCAGCAGGTAGCGGTTGTCCTTCCGGGTGGTGTCGGTTTTCAGGGCTTCCACAGTTTCCAGGGGGGAGAAGGTCTGCCCTTCCGGGAAAATCACCTGAGCGGTGGTGTCCGCCTCTACTGCTACCGTGAAGCGCAATTGCTCCCCGATGCGGATGTTGGCCGTATCTACCGAGGTGCGGATCACCGGGGCCTGCTGGGCCTGGGCTACCTGCCCCTGCAGTAGAAAGAGCAGGGCGGCAATAGGGGTCCATATGGAAGTCCTGATGGTCATGCCCGTCGCTTGAAATATCCCAGTAATTTTTTCACGTAGCTTTCGTCCACCCGGCAATCCAGGGCGCCGCAACCAGCACGGGTAAAGGATTCCTGAAAATAATCTACCCGCTGCCGGTACCAGGAGGCGTAGTGCTGGCGAAGCGCCCGGGATTGGGTATTAACCAGGCGCATCTGCCCGGTTTCCGCGTCCTTCATCCGCACCAACCCGAGATTCGGGATTTCGGTTTCCATGGGGTCAAAAACCCGGATGCCGGTTACGTCGTGTTTGTTGCCGGTAATGCGGAGGGTATGCTGGTAATCCTCGGCCATAAAATCCGAAAGCACAAAGACAATGGCCTTCTTTTTCATGACATTGGAGAGGAATTTCAAGGCCCCGGAAATGGAGGTCCGGTGGCTGCGGGGCTCAAACTCCAGCAGCTCGCGGATTATCCGCAGCACATGGCTTTTGCCCTTTTTGGGAGGAATAAACAATTCCACTTCGTCTGAGAACAGGATCAACCCCACCTTGTCGTTGTTCTGCAGGGCCGAAAAGGCCAGGGTGGCCGAGATTTCCGTCAGGATTTCCCGTTTGAATTTCCCAACCGTTCCAAAGAATTCGGAGCCGCTAACATCCACCAGCAGCATCATGGTGAGCTCCCGTTCTTCCTCAAACACCTTTACAAAGGGTTCGTTGTACCGTGCCGTCACATTCCAGTCTATGGAGCGCACATCGTCTCCGTACTGATATTGTCGCACTTCACTAAAGGTCATACCCCGCCCCTTGAACGTGGAATGGTATTCCCCGCCAAAGATGTGATCGGACAGACGGCGCGTCTTGATCTCGATCTTGCGTACTTTTTTTAAAAGTTCCTTGGTGTCCATGATCGGTCAGGGCTTGAAAGGCCTTGGAAATGCCAAAGGCAGCCTCCTGGCAGGATTTCCCGGTTTAGGGGACCTCTACCTGGTTCACGATGCGGTTGATGATGTCCTCTGAGGTCACATTTTCCGCTTCGGCCTCGTAGGTGATCCCGATCCGGTGTCGCAGCACATCGTGTACCACGGCACGGACATCTTCCGGGATTACGTACCCCCGGCGCTTGATAAAGGCGTAGCACTTGGCGGCATTGGCCATGTTGATGCTGCCCCGGGGAGAAGCCCCAAAACTGATCAGCGGCTTCAGGTCTGCCAGCTCGTATTTTTCGGGGTAACGCGTGGCAAAGACAATATCCAAGATGTACTTTTCAATTTTCTCGTCCATGTAAACCTCACGCACGGCCTGCTGTGCACTGAGGATTTGTTTCAGGGTCACCACCGGGCGGATGGCGGCTTGCTCCCCGCTCAGGTTTTGCCGGATAATGAGCTGCTCCTCGGTCATCTTGGGGTAGTCGATCACGGTTTTGAGCATGAAACGGTCTACCTGGGCTTCCGGGAGGGGATAGGTCCCTTCCTGTTCCACCGGGTTCTGGGTAGCCATAACCAGGAAAGGTTCATCCAGAGGGAAGGTTTCGTCCCCAATGGTGACCTGGTGTTCCTGCATGGCCTCCAGCAGTGCCGATTGCACTTTGGCAGGGGCCCGGTTAATCTCGTCTGCCAGGATGAAATTGGCAAAAATGGGGCCGCGTTTGATTGAGAAATCGTTCTCCTTGATGTTGTAGATCATGGTCCCGATCACATCTGCCGGGAGCAGGTCCGGCGTGAACTGAATCCGGGAAAAGCTTCCTTTTACAGCCTTGGACAAGCTTTTAATGGCCAGCGTCTTGGCCAATCCGGGTACGCCTTCCAGCAGGATGTGACCCTGCCCGAGCAGCCCGATCATCAGGCGTTCGATCATGTGGCGCTGTCCCACGATCGCTTTGTCCATTTCCTGCATCAGCAGGTCTATAAAAGCACTTTCCTGCGCAATTTTCTCATTCACAGCGCTGATATCAACTGCACTGGTATCTTCCATTCAAAAAGGTTTAGTAAAAACGTGACAATAAAGTGTGTTTGGTTGCACCCCGCAAATTGGAAAATTCTGGTCGATTGCCCTGTTAACGATAGGTTAAAAAAACCCGAAAACCCCTAGTTTTATGATGCTTTTAAGGGATTTTCTCTGTACTTTCAACCTCCTATGAACAGCGATTTAAAGTTCTCCAGAATCATTGCCGGAGCCATGACCTGGGGGCAGGGCGGAAGACGTCTGAGCACCCCGGAAATGACCGGCCTGATCGGCCATTGTATGGAGCTGGGAATCCATACCTTTGACCATGCAGATATTTATGGCGGGTATACCACCGAAGAAGCGTTTGGAAAGGCCTTCGCCCAGAGCGGAATAGCCCGGGATGCCGTGCAGATGATCTCCAAATGCGGTATTCAGTACCCCAGTGCGGCCCGTCCGTTGCAGGTAAAGCATTACCAGTACGACCGGGCCTATATCCTTTGGTCAGCGGAGCAATCCCTTCAAAAACTGGGCACGGAATACCTGGATTTGCTGTTGTTGCACCGCCCCAGCCCCCTCATGGACCCGACCGAGGTGGCGGCAGCATTTGAAGCCCTTTCCCGTAGTGGAAAAGTACGGGCATTCGGAGTTTCCAATTTTACCCCCTCCCAGATCGCGCTGATTGCGTCGGCTGCCCCGGTGGAGGCCCACCAGTTTGAGTGTTCCCTGACGGCCAGGGAGGCCCTTTTTGACGGGGTCCTGGACGATTGCCTGCAGCATGGACGCCTGGCCATGGCCTGGAGCCCGCTCGGAAGTTATTTCCGGGAGGCCTCGGAGGCCAAAGCGCGTATTGATGTTGTATTTGAAACCCTGAAATCCAAATATGAAGCCTCCGAAAACCAGTTGTTGCTGGCCTGGCTCATGAAGCACCCGGCAATGATCCACCCGGTGGTGGGAACCACCCGCCCGGAACGCCTGAAAGAATCCCTGGACGCCACTGGTATTACCCTGGAATTGCAGGACTGGTTTACCCTGCTGGAGGCGGCCCAGGGCCATAAAGTACCCTAAAACCCTATCTGATGGAACAGATCGCATTGATTACAGGTGCCACCAGCGGCATCGGAAAAGCCACTGTAAACGAACTGGCCCGAAAGGGCTACCGCATTGTGGCCTGTGGCCGCCGGCAGGACCGCCTGGACGAGCTGAAGGCACAATGGGGGGACCAGCTCCATACCCTGGCCTTCGATGTCCGGGACCAGCCTGCAGTGGCCGGGGCCATCGCTGCCATCCCAGAATCCTTCCGGCCCATCCGGGTATTGGTGAATAACGCGGGCAATGCCCATGGACTGGACCCCATACAGTCCGGTTCCCTGGAGGACTGGGATGCCATGATCGATATCAACGTAAAAGGCTTGCTCTATGTAACCCGGGCGGTCCTGCCCATGATGCTTGAAACCGGAGAGGGCCATATTATCAATATTGGCTCCACGGCCGGGAAGGAAGTATACCCCAGGGGCAATGTGTATTGTGCCAGCAAGCATGCCGTGGACGCGTTAAACCAGGCCATGCGTATTGACCTGAACGAAGCCGGCATCCGCGTGGGCGCGGTTAACCCCGGGTTGGTCGAAACGGAATTCAGCCAGGTGCGCTTCAAAGGAGATGATACCCGGGCAGCCCAGGTATACCAGGGGTTCCAGCCGCTTACCCCGGAAGATATTGCCGAGATTATTGCCTTTGCCCTGAGCCGCCCGCCCCATGTGAACATCGCAGACCTGGTGGTGATGCCAACGGCCCAGGCCAGCAGTACCATTGTCCGGAAAGAATGATCAATAAGCGGCTGCTGATCAAAAGCCTCCTGGCGCACAACGACGAAAACAGTTTTTACGATAAAAAGCGCTTTATCGATATTGGCACCAAGCAGGGAAAGGCCAAATTCCTGAAACACGTCTGTGCCCTGGCCAACAGCAACCCAGCCAACCGGTCTTACATTGTGGTGGGGGTGGAAGATGCCGATAACGCCATTCTGGGGGTCGATTTCTTTGATGACAGCAAAATCCAGAACCTGGTAAATGCCTATCTGGACCATCCCCCGAAAATCGCCTACGAAAATGTGCAGTTTCCCAACCTCCCGGAGGGCAAGGTGGTGGGATTGGTAACGATCTCTGCTTCCGGGAAGGTTTGCGCCTTGCGGAAAAATATCTGGAAGTATTTTGCCGGGATGGTATTCTTCCGGGAGGGCAGTATCAGCAAACCCGTGAAGGAAGCCCAGGAGCTGGTCGATGTCAATTCGGAAGTGGTGGGCCGCATCGAACAGCACGCCCGCAATAATATTGAGCTTACCCTGGACGGGGTTATTGACTTTATCAATTACCGCCACCCGGACCTGCCCAGCCACTACAGGGTCTTTAAGGAGCAGTTTGTGGTGTGCTGGGCGGGCCACCGGAAGGTGGTTAAGGAACAGGAGTATTTGTCGCGGGTAGACATTGAACTGATCAACGAACAGGTCAAATTGTTTTATTCCGCCCTGGACGAGGTGTCCATCCGCCTGGACGAAAACTCCTTCACCATTGTGGAATACGTGTACCTGGGGCTGGAACGGCAGAAACATTACTACCCCCTGGAACAGGTTGCCATCCGGTTCCGCGAAAACGGGGCGTACCATATCGAAAGCGAGCTGATCTTTGAACCGCCCCAATACGAACGCAAGACCCTGCACCACATCTACAATTCCAGTACGGCAGTCCTGACCCGCCTGCGCAGGGGCATCCCTTTAAAACCAAGGGAGTGGGAAGATTTGGTACAAGTCCCTTCCCTCTTACTGATCTGTTACCTGAACGGTTTTGAAAATGCCCGCGAAGTTATGCTGGAGGCGCGTACCTGGATGAAGGGTTACCACCCGGATGCCCACGAATCCCTGAAGGAAGCCCTGCGAATTTTGCGTAAGGTGAGGTACAGTTAGAATTTTTTCAACCAGAGTAAGGCATAGGGCTCCAGTTCCAGCAAGCCGCTGTGAATGGAGGTTTTACTGCCATCGACCAGATTTTCATACTGCCCGCCGGAAAGGTATCCCAGGCGTTCCACCCAGCTGGCATTGAGCACCTGTGGTGCGGCGTCAAAATTCGCGATCACCAGCAGGCCCCCGGTGTTACCGCGCCGCTCCATGACCAGCAGGTGCGGGTTGCCCGGGAGGTGCCAGGAAGTGTTGTTGGCGTCCGTGAGCTCCGGGAGGGATTTCCGCAGTCCGATCAGGTGCTGCAGGCTTTGGAAAATACGCGTGGCAGGCAGGTCCGGCTCGCCAAGCCGCGCAACGGTATCCCAGTCGTGTATGGGGCGGTTCACCCAGCGGCTGTCGTCTGCCATATCCGGGTTTTTCAGATAGGAGTAATCATTGCGCATTCCCAGTTCATCCCCGGCATAGACCAGGGGCACGCCCGGGGCGGCCAGCACAATCCCGTAGAGCATAACCAGCTTATCCATGGCTGCGGTTGTGGCTTCCATATCTCCCGCCTCCAGTGCTTTTTCCAGCCCCAGCAGGGAGGCGGCACTGCCCGTGATGCGCCCGTCTCCGGTAAGGGGGTTGTACATAAACACGGCCCCGGCTGCCGGGGACCAGTCCAGGCGCTGGCAGTAATAGTCCAGCAGGAAACGCCGGTGCATCTGCGGGTTCCAGCCCAGGGCTGCAATATGGGCATCGTCAAAGCCCAGGCCAATATCGTCGTGGCAGCGGATGTAGTTGATCCAGGTGCAGGACTCTGGTTTAGCCGGCATTTCGTGCAGGCTCTTGTAGAGTAACAGGGTCTTTTTGGTGGCCACTGCATCCCAGAGGCAGGCCATCAGGGTGGCATGGTAGGCCAGTTCGCAGGCGTTTCCTTCCAGGCGCCCCTCCCCGAAATACTTCACAATTTCGTGAGGAGCCACAATGGCTTCGGCTAAAAGGACCACCCCCGGGGCCACGGTTTGCAGACAGAGCCGGAACAGGCTGATGAGCCTGTGGGCTTCCGGGAGGTTTTGGGAAACCGTACCTATTTTTTTCCAGAGGAAGGCCAGGGCGTCAAACCGCACCACGTCAATCCCCAGGTTGGCCAAATGGACCAGGTTGCCAAGCATTTCGAGGAATACCTCCGGGTTGGTGTAATTCAAATCCCACTGGTAGGTGTTGAACACGGTCATAACCCAGCGGTCCATCTCGGGGATGTAGGTAAAATTTCCGGGGGCGGATTCCGGAAAGATTTCAGGCAGGCTGGCCTCAAAGGCATCGGGCACGCTGCGATCCGGATAGGTGTAGTAATACTGCTGGTATTTCGGGTCTCCGGCCTTGGCCTTTACGGCCCATGGGAATTCGTCTGAGGTGTGGTTGACCACAAAATCCAGCATCAGGCAGATGCCGTGCTCGCGAAAGGTTTTGGAGAGCTGCTTAAAATCCGCATCAGTGCCGTAGCGGGGGTCAATGTCGGTGTAGCTGTTTACGGCGTACCCCCCGTCACTGGGCCCTTTTGGCCGTTTGGTTAGGGGCATCAGGTGCAGGAAATTGATGCCCAGTTTCTGAAAATAAGGCAACTTAGCCTCCAGGCCTTTCAGGTCTGTACTGAAACGATCCACATAGAGCTGCATCCCCACCCACCGGTGGGATTGGTACCAATTTCCCTCCTGCTGGCGTTGGAGGTCCTGGGCTTTCAGCGCTGCCGGCCGCTGTTCAAACCATTGGGCCAGCAGGCCATGCAGGCGGCTAAAGGCATCCTCCTGGTCCGGATACAATCCGAAGAACAGATCCTGCACCAATGTGAAATTGGCTGCGAGCCTTTTTTCGAACAATTCGCGGGGGATTTTCCGGCCCGGGGCCTGTAGTTTTTCTCCGGCCAGTAAGCGGTGTATTGCGTTTTGGTTCATGCCAGGGCTTGCTGGAGTTGTTGGCGGTCCGGCAGGGATTCTATGGCGCCAAAACCTGTTGTGGTGAGGGCCCCTGCGGCATTGGCTACCCGGACCATTGAGGCCAGGGCATCAAAATCCTGCCCTACTTGCAAGGGATTGTCAGTGCGGGCAAGCTGTTGCAGCAGGCATCCGATAAAGGCATCGCCTGCCCCGGTAGTATCCACGGCCTTAACCGGGATGCTGGGAACAACGGTTTTGCGTTCTCCCATACTCAGCAAGGTGCCGTCCTTTCCGAGGGTAACCACAATGATTTCAACCCCTTTTTGATGGAGGAGGTTACAGGCCTCCATGGTATCCTCGGCACCGCTCAACAGCTGGGCTTCTTCCAGGCTGAATTTGCAGAGGTTTGCCTTTTCGATAAAAGGGGTACATTTTTTTACAAAATCGGCTTCCCGGTTTTTCCAGAGATCCTGCCGGAAATTGGGATCAAAGCTGATGAAGGCCCCGCAGGTAAGGGCGTCGAAAAAATAATGATTATAGGCAGCCTCCAGTGGCCCGCCCAATAGAGCGGTAGCCGCACCCAGGTGGATGAGGTTGCCCTTGAAGTCCTCCTTAACCGATGGCAGGTATTTGAGTTCTCGGTCTGCGCCCCGGCTAAAGACAAAATCCCGTTCCCCGTCTTCGGCAATGGAAACAAAGGCCATGGTGGTGAAGGTGCTGCTGCGCTGCAGGTAACGGGTGTCTGCCCCCTGGCTTTCCAGGGTGTGCTGCAAGAAGGTGCCAAATGGATCTTCCCCCACGCATCCGATAAAGGCGCTTTGACCGCCGAGTTTGGATATGGCTGCAGCCACATTGGCCGGGGCCCCGCCTGCCTTGCGCGTAAACTGCTGTGCCCGGGAGAGGTTACTCCCCTGGTTTTCGGCTACAAAGTCGATCAATAATTCTCCGATGCAGAATACCTTTCTCATAACTGGCAGTACGGGCTTTGATGGCCGTGTTCAGGGTTGAAATGTACTTTAATTTGTGGGTTCCTCCCAAAATTGACCGATTTAAATAGGCTATATCTTTTTGAAATGCGCCGCAGATAGTATCTTGTAGGGGGTGAGAAAGATAAGCCGGGAAACTCCCCCAAGCCGGCCGACCTGGAGCACCGATTAAAGTTTAATCCTCTAACAAACAGCTGAATGGGCTTATTTGATGAAATTAAGAAGAAACTGAGCCACGAATTCATTGACATTGTCGAATGGCTGGACCAGAGCAATGACACCCTGGTCCATCGGTTCGAGCGCTACCAGAACGAAATCAAGAACGGGGCTAAGCTTGTGGTGCGGGAAGGGCAGCAAGCGGTATTTGTAAACGAAGGCCAGCTGGCGGATGTCTTTGGCCCCGGAACTTACGAGCTAACCACCAAAAACCTGCCTGTCCTGACCACCCTGAAGGGATGGAAATACGGCTTCAATAGTCCATTTAAGGCGGAAGTTTACTTTGTGAATACCCGGCTGTTCACCGATGAAAAATGGGGCACGAAAAACCCGGTGATGCTCAGTGACGAACGGTTTGGCCTTACCGAAATCCGGGCCTTCGGGACCTATAGTTTCCGGATATCCGACCCGGGCAAATTTGTCGTAAACGTGGTAGGCACGGACGGGAATTTTACCAATTATGAGGTGAATGAACACCTGAAAAGCCTGATCGTTACCCGCTTTACGGATACCGTAGGGGAGGCCAACCTCCCCCTCGAGCTCTACGCGGCCAACACGAGCGAACTCTCGGAAACCTGCCGGGAGGTCATGAGTCCCGAATTCGGGCGGGTCGGGATAGAGCTGGAAAAATTCTACATCGAAAATGTCTCCATGCCCGAGGAGCTTAAAAAGGAAATCTTCGAATACAGCCGGCTCGATAAGCTGGACCTCTCCCGCCTGGCCCAGTTCAAGGCGGCCAAGGCCATGGAAGCCGCGGCCTCCAACGAAGGGGGTACCGCCGGGGCCGGAATGGGGATGGGGATGGGCTTTGTCCTGGCCCAGCAAATGGGACAAATGATGCATCCACCCGCAGCAGCGGGCCCTGCCGCTGCGGTTCCCCCGCCAATACCCGCTGCCGTAGCTTACTACTATGCCCTTGGCGGGCAACAACAAGGGCCGGTGCCATTTGAGCGCCTCAAGGAACTCTTTGCCGCCCGGACCATTAACCGGGATACCCTGGTCTGGAAGCAGGGATTAGAGGCCTGGACGCCATTGCAGGAAATCCCGGAACTCAAATCCTTCCTGGGGGGCAGTATGCCCCCTCCTTTACCCGGAGCCTGATCCCTGAAGGAATCCCGCTGGGGCACTGTTGTTAGCTGCTATGCAAGAGACTATCCAACATTCCGAAAACCGCAAGGCGTGTGCCCATTGCGGGGCTGAACTGCTGTACAAGCCGGGCTCCGATCAATTGAAATGCCCGTATTGCGGGTTTGAGGCATTTATTGAACCCAATCGCAAGAGTTTCGAGGAACTGGAGCTGGAGCACTACCTGGACATAACCGGGAACCATGCCCATACGGATACCATCGAATTGCTGCATTGTAAGAATTGCGGGGCCAACCAGCATGTGGAAGAGCGTTTTAAGTCTCTGCATTGCGCCTACTGCGGGGAGCCGCTAATCCGGGAAGACCTGTTCCGGGAAGGGTGGGTCCTGCCCGGTGCTGTGGTTCCCTTCCAAATTGACCATCAGCGGGCCGGGCGTATTTTCCGGGATTGGGTCCGCAAGCTTTGGTTTGCGCCGTCCAAACTCAAACGGGCTGCTCTGGACCCCGAAGCCATTCACGGGTTGTACCTTCCCTTCTGGACTTTCGATGCCCGGCTAGATGCGGATTATTCAGGAGAACGGGGGGATTATTATTACGTAAGAGAACGCTACCAGACCTCTAAGGGGACGCAGACCCGTCAAGTGCGAAAAACGCGGTGGCGCCCTGCTGTCGGAAGTGTTTCCGGGTTTTTGGACGACATCCTGATTCAGGCGTCCCAGACAGCTGGCGGGGCTTTGCCGGGAGCGGTTCACCATTGGGATTTAAGCGCCCTAAGGCCGTTCCATTCCGATTTCCTTTCCGGTTTTACGACCGAAAAGTATACTGTCTCCCTGAAAGAAGGACATCAGCGCTCGTTCCGAAAGGCCAAGGAAACGGCATACCTTTGGATTCGCCGGGATATAGGCGGGGACGACCAGCGTATCCACCATGCGGACATCCGGCTATCGGAGGAAACCTTCAAACACATTCTGCTTCCGGTGTACGTGAGCAGCTACCGCTACAGGGGTAAGGCCTACCGGTTTTATGTTAACGGTCAAACGGCTCAGATCCACGGAAGCCGGCCGTATTCGGCCTGGAAAATATTCCTGACGGTGTTGCTGGTCCTGTTGCTGGTGGCTGTAATAATCTGGGTAAGCCAATGAGAACACTGGTAATCGGCGACATACACGGGGGGCTGCTGGGCCTCCGGCAACTGCTGGAGCGGGCCGCCCCTGGCCGCGAAGACCGCCTTATTTTCCTGGGGGACTATGTGGATGGTTGGAGCCAGGCTGCCGAGACCGTAGATTTCCTGATAACGCTCGCCACCCGGCACACCTGCATATTCCTGCGGGGCAACCACGACGACCTTTGCCTGGACTGGCTCCGCGACAACAGGCAACCGGAGTTGTGGCTGCGTTCCGGAGGCGCCGCTACCCAAGCTTCCTATCGGGGTGTCGGGGCGGCCGAGCGGCAGCGACACATCCAATTCCTGGAGAGTACCCTGCCCTATTTTCTGGACACGGACAGCCGCCTGTACGTGCATGCCGGATTTACCAACCAGCGTGGGGTGGAGCATGAATATTTTTCCAAAACCTTCTTCTGGGACCGGACCCTTTGGGAGATGGCCCAGGCACTGAATCCCGGACTGGACCCGTCCCACCCGAGTTACCCGCCCAGGTTGCGGCTGTACCGCGAAGTATATATCGGGCATACCCCGGTAACCCGCCTGGGCTACACCACGCCCCAAAGGGCGGCCGGGATCTGCAATGTGGATACAGGCGCCGCTTTCAAGGGGCCGCTTTCAGCCCTGGAGGTATCCTCTGGGCAGCTCTGGCAAAGCGATCCGGTGCACCTGTTGTACCCGGAGGAACAGGGCCGGAACTAAAGGTAGAAAGTAAGAGCTACAATTTCCCGTGGTCGTGTTCGTCCTGCCAGCGGGCCAATTCTTTCCATTTGCCTTCATAGGCCATACGGGCTTGCATGGGCCATGAGGAAGGGTCGTGGACCTTAAAGCGGTCCCCCCCGGAATCCAGGACTTCCTGGCACCGGGCTACCGAAGTGTCCGATAGGGCTTTCCAGGTATGAATATCAAAATTATGGAAGAGCCCTTCGATCTTCGGGCCAATGCCCTCCACAATCTTCAGGTCGTTTTCCTTCACGGACTTGCCAAAACCGGCTTTGGCCGCCTTGGGATCAAATGGGATGTTCGAGACGGCTTCCGCAGCTTGCCGGGCTTCGGAAAGGCGCACCTTGCATTGCTCCAATTCCGATTGGAGGCCTGCACTCCTGGACTTCTCGGCTTCCAGGGCAGCCCCGGCATCGCCACTTCGTTTTCCCCAGAAATAACCGATAATCAGGCAGACCACCCCAACCAGCAGGAGCAAAATCCATTGGGCGGTGCTCATTGTAGAAATATCCATATGGCGTCAGGTATTTGGTGTTAGCAAGAACGGGCCGTGGGGGCTAGGGACAAACCTGCAGCAGGCCGTACCGGGGGCAAATTTCCATGGCCACCAACGGAAGTTTAAGGTATTAAAAAAAACCCAATCTATCAGGGTCTCAGTGCCTTTTCACAACGGGAGAAGCATTCGGGGGCCAGGGCGGGGTACCACTTATACAATATTTGGTACCACCCATACAATTCGAAGCAGGGGTGTAGGTTTTGAAAGATATTTTCGGGTATCTCAGTTTCAGTCCTGCCCCTCCCGACAAGGTTACGGCACTGGGTCAGGACACCAATTCAAACCTTAATTGTTTTGGATTAGTTTGGTTAGTTTGGAAATCCGCCCTTGTTCCACCTCAACACCGGGCGGATTTTTTCTGTTTTTACCCCATTTTATCGCATTGCCTAAGGGACCAAAATAAAACATCCCCGCCGTTGCGGGGATGTCCAAAATGATTCTTGGGAATTTTCCCGAAGCCGTTACAGGTCGAATTTAATGCCCTGGGCAAGGGGAAGTTCTGCAGTGTAGTTGATGGTGTTGGTCTGCCTGCGCATGTACACCTTCCAGGCATCCGAACCGGACTCCCGGCCCCCGCCGGTTTCCTTTTCCCCGCCAAAGGCCCCGCCAATTTCCGCGCCGGAGGTGCCGATGTTCACATTGGCAATCCCGCAGTCGCTGCCTGCTGCAGAGAGGAAGCGTTCGGCCTCGCGCAGGTTGGTGGTCATTATGGCCGAGGAAAGACCTTGTTTAACTCCATTTTGCAGGGCGATGGCCTCGGTAACGTCGCCGCTGTATTTTAACAAGTACAGGATGGGGGCAAAGGTTTCTTCCTGTACAATTTCAAAGTGGTTGCTGGCCTCTGCGATGGCGGGCTTTACATAGCAACCGCTTTCGTACCCGCTGCCCGTAAGCACCCCACCGGGTACCAGCAGGTTACCGCCTTCCTTCACTACTTCCTCCAGGGCGTTCTGATACATGGCAACGGCCTGTTTATCGATCAGGGGCCCCACGTGGTTGTGCTGGTCCAGGGGGTTGCCAATGCGCAACTGCCCGTAGGCTTTGACCAGGGCGTCTTTAACTTCGTCGTAAACCGATTCATGGATAATGAGGCGACGGGTAGAGGTACAGCGCTGGCCGCAGGTACCCACAGCTCCGAAAACCGCCCCGATCACGGTCATTTTGATGTCGGCATCCGGGGTAACGATAATGGCATTGTTACCCCCGAGTTCCAGGAGGGAACGGCCCAGGCGGGCCGCCACAGCCTGGGCGACAATTTTACCCATGCGGATGGATCCGGTGGCGGAAACCAGGGGAACGCGACGGTCGGTTGTCATCATTTCCCCCACCTTGTAGTCTCCGTTGATCAGGCAGGAGATGCCTTCCGGCAAACCGTTTTCCCGGAAAACATCGGCAGCGATCTTCTGGCAGGCCACCCCGCAAAGCGGTGCTTTTTCCGAGGGTTTCCAGATACAGACATCCCCGCAAGCCCAGGCCAGGGCCGTATTCCAGGACCAAACCGCCACCGGGAAGTTAAAGGCAGAAATAATGCCCACAATCCCCAGGGGGTGATATTGTTCGTACATGCGGTGCCCGGGCCTTTCGGAATGCATGGTAAGCCCGTGGAGCTGCCGGCTGAGGCCAACGGCAAAATCGCAGATATCGATCATTTCCTGGACTTCTCCCAGGCCCTCCTGATAGGATTTCCCCATCTCATAAGAGACCAGTTTGCCCAGGGGCTCCTTGAGCTCCCGAAGCCGGTCGCCAAACTGGCGGACGATTTCACCCCGTTTGGGGGCAGGGGTCTCCCGCCAAACGCGGAAAGCGGCTTCGGCGGCCTGTACCACCCTTTCGTAATCTTTGGCGGTGGTGGCATGTACACTGCCGATCAGGGCCCCATCCACAGGGGAATAGGATTCAATGAGTTCCCCGGAGCCGAAACACTCCGAACCCGTAGAAGTTCCCGGGTTGGTGGGGGCGATCCCCAGTTGTTTTAAGGCCTGGTCTATTCCGAAATCCACAGCGGCTTCTGTCATTTTTAACTTTTTTAGTCTGTAATGTTATAGATGATACAAAATTACGAAATCTCCGGGGCCTTACCATAGGTCCCGGTTGGAATCTTATCCTCAGTGCAAGGCCAGGTTCATTCCAATAGCAAGCAGTGCAGGCAGTCCCTGGATCAGGAATATTTTCCGGTGGACGCTCCAGCCCCCATATATTCCGGCCACGGCAATGCACCCCAGAAAAAATAAGGTGATCTGCCTATGCCAAAGCGGGTCGCAGACCCAAAGGCCCCAAAGGAGTCCTGCGGCCAGGAAGCCATTGTACAGCCCCTGGTTGGCGGCCATGGCTTTGGTCTGGTGAAACAGGGGCTTGGGCAGATGCCCGAATACCCGCGGGCCACGGCTGGTCCAGGCAAACATTTCGAGCCAGAGGAAACCCAGATGCTGCAGTGCGATTCCCCCGACAAGGATATGTAGAGCCAGGACCATATTAGTCTTTTTCGGCTACAAAGCGCGGGTCCGCTTCCATCACCGTGCCGCACTCGGAGCAGGTCCGCAGGGACTCCGAGCCGTAGAAGTGCTCAAAATGGGCCAGGAAGTCCTTCTCGATGTCCTGCAGCGGAAAATAGGCTTCGTAGAGCTTGTGGTTGCAGTTGTCGCAAAACCACAACAGGCCGTCACGGGCGTTCAGGTGGGCCCGTTTGCGCTCGACCACCAGGCCAATGGAACCGGGCAGGCGTTCCGGGGAATGGGGTACCCGGGCCGGATGCAGGTACATGTCGCCTGCCCCCAGGGTAAAGGTTTTTTTGGCCCCGTCTTCCTGGATATGGACCCGGATCTCGCCCTCCAACTGGTAGAACAATTCCTCCGTTTCATTGTAATGGTAGTCCTTGCGGGCATTGGGGCCTGCCACCACCATTACGATATAGTCCTCGGCATCCCGATACAGGTTTTTGTTCCCTACCGGGGGTTTAAGCAGGTCGCGGTTTTCCTCCACCCATCGGTGCAGGTTGAAAGGGGGGGCTATAGCCATGGGATTTACATTTTGGATTAGCCTCCGAAAGGTACGAAAAACAGCTTCAAAAAGGGGGTTGAACCGGGAGGGCCGGCCTTACTGCTGGTAGAAGAGCTGGGTGAAATACAACTTCCCGTCCGGGGCCTGCTTTACGCTGATGGCCGTATGCGTAAAGTTGCCTTCGATGGTTTTGCGATGGGATTCGCTGTTGATCCAGCCCTGGAAGGCTGCCTGGGCATCCGGGTAGTCCTTGGCCACATTTTCTGCCACAGCAGTGGCGTTTGCCTCTTCGGCAATACTGGAAGCCCGGGCGCTGAAGTTGTAATGACTGATGGCTCCGGTGGCGATCATGTAATCCGTATGATCGTTGGCATAGGAATAGGCCACCGCACTAAAGGCCAGGGATTCGTACCCCAACTGGGCCCGATAGTCATTGACCAACCCCAGCAGCGCCTGTTCCACGGCGGGAACGTTGGCGGCGTGCGTTACGGGTACTTCTTCCAGGGATTCCTTGGAACAGGAAACCACCGAAGAAAGGACCACAACCAGTAATACTGCTTGCAGGAAATTTTTCATTTCGTGTTCTCATTGCAAGCAGGTCAGAAAGGTAAAGATTGGGGAATCTTTGAACCTTGGCAAAATAGCCAATTACCTAATATTACGCAATAGGGTCGGTTTCGGCCGGAAGGGCCCCTTAAAAATCGTTCAAACGCCGATTTTGTCGGGGAAGTGAGTCCAAATCCGTTATGCGGCCCGCTTTATTCGCCCAATGGATCACCATCATCGCCCTCTCTGGAGGGCTCCAGGACCCAGTGGAAAACAGCCGATCCCAGGCTGGTTAAAGGGGGGTATAAAAGCGACTCTTGAAGGGCCTCTTCGTCTACCAGGCGGATGAAGGCATTAGTCCGCTGGAAATACACCAGCAATGCGCCCAGCACTACGGCAACCTTCAGCATCCCGAATACGCCGCCGGCCAGGTTGTTCAGCATGCCCAGCATGGCCAGGTCTGCAATATTGGTCAGGAATTTACCCAGCAGCTGTACAACGATCACGATAATCAGGAAGGTAAGGATGTAGGAGGTAAGCTGTATATACCGCAGGTTCCAGTCCAGGCGGGCTTCCAGGTAATTACCGATCAGGTAGGAAAAATGGATGGCGCCGTAGATGCCGCCAATCAGGGCTATGATGGAGGCTACCTCCACAAACAGCCCGTTTTTAAGGCCCTTATAGAGGCCATAGGCCAGGAGAATACCGAGTATGCCGTCCAGGATCGTCATGCGTGCTTTTGGCAAATATAGCCTATTGATTTGTACCTTTGGGTCAAAGTTCCCTGCACGGGAAATTGCTAATGGCCCGAGACGAATTGCTTAAGGAACGCTGGGATACCCTCACCCGGAAATTGTCCGACCAGTTTGCGGAAGGAGCCCCCCTGGACCTGGATGCCATCATCTACCTGATCGGGATACAGGAACTGGGGCAATACCACCGGAAATACAAGAAGGACGAAAAAGTAAACCTGATGCATATTGCCATCTGCCGCTTGCTGGAACCCTACGGATATTATGCCTTTGATTCCTTCGATGCAGAGGGGTGGCCGCATTACACCCTGCTGGAACCCCTGCCGGTGTTGAAGGCCGGGGAACAGTCGGTGCTGATGAAGGAAGCCATTGTGGGGTATTTCCTCGAAAAAGAATATTTGCCATGACGCCCGCCCCACCGTATTATGCTGTGATTTTCACCTCCCAACGCACTGCCGGGGACCAGGGGTATGCCAAAACGGCGGCCCGGATGATGGAGCTGGCTGCCCGCCAACCGGGATACCTGGGGGTGGAACACGCCCGGGAGGAGATCGGCATTACGATCAGCTATTGGGAATCCCTCCGCGCCATTGCGGGTTGGAAGGCCGAGGCAGAGCACCAATGGGCCCAGCAACGGGGACGGGAACAGTGGTACAGCTGGTATACCGTCCGCATATGCCGGGTAGAACGCGCCTACGAATTCCGCCCGGATGCCTGAGGCGCAGCCCTATTGGCAGGCGAAGATATAATCGTAATTTTAAGGAAAAACCAACGCTATGGAAAAGCCCTTGCCGTTTTCCGCCCGGGAACGCGCCCAGCAAAAGGAACAGCTGAAAAAGGAAACCTTCGACCTGATTGTGATCGGCGGGGGGATAACGGGGGCGGGCATTGCCCTGGATGCCGCGTCCCGCGGCCTCAAAACCCTGTTGCTGGAAAAGGGGGATTTTGCTTCCGGGACCAGCAGCAAGTCTACCAAGCTCATCCATGGCGGGCTGCGCTACCTGAAACAATTCGATTTCTGGCTGGTGAAGGAAGTGGGCTCCGAGCGAGCCATCGTACACCAGCTGGCCCCGCACCTGGTCCTGCCCGAGAAGATGCTGCTCCCCCTGATTGAAGGGGGTTCCTACGGGAAATGGCTTACCTCCATCGGGCTGAAGGTCTACGACCTGCTGGCCCAGGTATCCGGGGATGACAAACGGCAGATGCTGGACAAGAAGGAAGCCCTGAAGATAGAGCCCCTTTTGCCCAGGAAAAAACTGAAAGGGGCCGGATACTACGCGGAATACCGGACAGATGATGCCCGCCTTACCATTGAGAACATCAAAACGGCCCTGGCCCATGGGGCGGTAGCCCTGAACTATATGCAGGTAGACGTATTCCGCTACGGAGAAGACGGGCGCGTGGCAGGGGTAGTGGCCACGGATATGCTGGACGATTCCCGCCTGGAGATAGGATCGGCTTACGTGATCAATGCGGCCGGGCCCTGGGTGGACGAATTGCGCGGGGTAAACCGCAGCAAGACCGGCAAGCGCCTCCATCTGACCAAGGGAGTCCACCTGGTCTTCCCCTATGAAAAACTGCCCGTGAATCAGTCGGTGTACTTCGACGTGCCGGACGGGCGCATGATTTTTGCCATCCCCCGCGGCCGCGTGACCTATGTAGGCACCACGGATACCAACTACGACGGCGACAAGGACCGGGTGGAAACCGACCTGGCCGATGCCATTTACCTGATTTCTGCGGTGAACAATATGTTCCCTTCCATAGAACTGGAACTCTCGGATGCGGAGTCTTCCTGGGCCGGGTTGCGGCCGCTTATCCACGAGGAAGGGAAATCCACATCAGAACTCTCCCGGAAAGACGAAATCTTTACTTCGGACAGTGGCCTGATCAGTATAGCAGGCGGAAAACTCACCGGCTACCGAAAGATGGCCCAACGGACGGTGAACCGCGTGGTCGGTGAAATGGAGGAACAAGGCCGCAAAGGGATAAAGCCCTGCACCACGGACCAGATTCCGCTTTGTGGCAATGGGTTTAAAAAATTCAAAGCGGTAGGCAAATATATAGATGAGGTAGCGGCTGTCCTTAAGCCCTATGGGCTGGAACGCCGCCTGGCCTGGCGGTTGGTGACCACCTACGGAAAACAGGCCGATGCGATCCTGGAACGGTTTAACCGGCTGGAATCCGAAACCGATGCCTCATGGCGCCTGATGCGGGCAGAGCTGGACTTTTGTATGGACCATGAAATGGTCCACAACCCCATGGATTTTCTGATCCGGCGTACCGGACGCCTCTACTTTGATATTGGTGCCGTGCGCCGGTATCTGGATGCGGTGGTGGCCTTTTGCGGGGAGAAGTCCGGACAGCCAGCCAAGGTGCAGCAAGGTTGGAAAAAAGCTATGGAGGAGGCCCTGCACAGCCATTCCCATTTTTCGCTGGAGGGCTAGCTGAGCTGGTCTGCCAGGTCCCGGAATACGGCTTTGGGGTTCCTGCCCTGGTACAGTACTTTATAGACGGCGTCAATGATAGGGGTCTTTACCTTTTTCTCGAAACCTTCCTTGATCTCATAGGCGCTTTTGGCGGCGTAATACCCTTCGGCCACCATATTCATTTCCATCATAGCGCTTTTAACCGTATACCCTTTTCCGATCATATTCCCGAACATGCGGTTCCGGCTGAAAATGGAATAGCCGGTTACCAGCAGGTCGCCCAGATAGGCCGAGCGGTTAATGTTGCGGTCAATATTGTAACGCCTTTTGGTGTAGCGCTTCATCTCCCGGATGGCGTTGCTCATGAGCACGGCCTGGAAATTATCCCCATAACCCAGGCCATGGGCTATCCCTGCGGCAATGGCATAGATGTTCTTGAGCATGGCGGCGTATTCCGACCCGATAATGTCTGAGGAAACCTTGGTTTTGATGTAACTGCTGGAAAGGGCACGGGCAACCTGGTTGGCCCGATCCTTATTGCTGCAGGCAATGGTGAGGTAGGAGAGTTTCTCCAGGGCCACTTCCTCGGCGTGGCATGGGCCTGTTATGACCCCGATCCGGTCGTAGGGGAGGTCGTATTTCTGGTGGAAATGCTCGCCTACAATCAGGCCGCTTTCCGGTACGATGCCCTTGATGGCCGAAAACACGGCTTTTCCCTCCAGGGAGGCAGTAAGCTTGGAGAGTTCGGTTTCCAGGAAGGCGGAGGGAATCGCAAAAATGAGCAGGTCGGCCCGGGTAACCGCTTCGTCCAGGTCCGAGGTCAGGTGCAACCGGCTGGTATCGAAGGTTACCGAACTCAGGTAATTGGGATTGTGCCCGTGCTCGCGTATATGCTCCAAAGCATCAGTATTGCGCATATACCAGCACACCTCGCTCAGGTTTTCACAGAGCATTTTAACAATGGCGGTGGCCCAGCTGCCCCCGCCCAGGACGGCAAATCTCATCTGATTTTCCACGTTCGGGTTTTGTCCCAAAAGTACTTAAAATTCGGGAGGCGGGGGGGTCGGGTGCGGGTTGTCTTTTCACTTTGGCATGTCTCTTGTATAGGTATGGGCAGGAACTAAAACCTTTTCGCCATGAGAATGAAAACTACCCTTGTGATGCTCCCGGTACTGCTCCTGGCCCTGGCCTCCTGTACCGCGGAAATATGGATCGAAGACGACTATGTGGCCGAAACGCCCTGGCAAACCCAGGATGCCCTGGAGGCCTATGACCTTTGGTATGTGGATGTGAATGCCACCCGGGGCTTGGGGGAAATCCCTTTCCTGCAGGCAGCCTTTACCCTGAGTTTTGACCGTGGGGTCCTGAAGGCCAACAATAACCTGGTTGGGATTGGCAAGACCGGTTACGGCCTGGGAATTCCTGTGGGCACCTATGCCCCGCTTAGGGGGGTGGTTTCCATTGCCCACGACCTGGACGGCCTCTGGGAACTGGAGGTTTTTGTAGAGGGCCCCAACGTGATTTCCCTCTACCATGCACCAACGGACACCTCCTATGTGCTTCGGGGGTATAGCCGGGCCGGGTTTGATTACGACGCCTTGTTCTATGACAATATCCATTACTTCCTGCAGGAGTACGAGGCCTGGGAGAAGGTTGAAACCAGCCTGGAGGGCGTGCCCAATGCCTTCGACCAGGAGCAGTGGCTTCAGTTCCTGCCGGACGGGCAGGGGGACTTCTTTCGTTCCTCTACGGATCCCGCAGGGTTGTCCCTGTCCCAGCTGGTTTGGGATTATACCGGGGGATACCAGGTATTTGACGTGCCGGGGAACCCCGATATGAAAACT
The DNA here is from genome assembly GCF_029537735.1 of Robiginitalea aestuariiviva. Classification (GTDB taxonomy): domain Bacteria; phylum Bacteroidota; class Bacteroidia; order Flavobacteriales; family Flavobacteriaceae; genus Robiginitalea; species Robiginitalea aestuariiviva. The sequence continues at coordinate 1,105,110 of NZ_JARPUQ010000001.1, forward strand.
TTAACGTTGGATTACGATTATATGGGCAATGAATACTTTGAGCTCTACGTTATAGATGATGCCGCCATAGCCCTGTACCATCCGGAAAGCGAAACGCTTTACCAGTTCAGGGGGCGCGGATTCCAGACCATCCTGAAAGATTCAGGGTTGGCACGGAAAAAGAGAATAGCGCGGAAACTGCCCCTTATGGATGTTGAAAGACAATGGCCGCGCGGATAATTTTTTGGTTGGTTAATTAGTTGGAAGCCGCCCCAGGCCCGGATGCAAATCCGTGTTACGGGGCGGTTTTATTTACACCGTTGCCCGCCTTGATTTCCTAAACCCGGATGGGGTTTGCCCGGCAATGGCCTTGAAGGTCCGGTTAAAATAGGAAAGGCTTTCGAAGCCACAGGCAAAACAGGCCTCGCTAACGGTATGCCCGGCCAGGAGCATGCGCCGGGCGTGGGAAATGCGGTACTGGTTCAGGAAGGTCACAAAGGTGCTGCCCGTCTCCTTTTTGAAATACCGGCAAAAGGCTTCCCGGCCCAGGTGGCATTGTTCAGCCATTTCCGCCAGGGTGATGCGGGTGGCATAACGTTCTTCCACAAAGGCGTGGATGGTGCGCAGCCGCTCCTGGTTCCGCTGCTTAAATCGATTCACATACGGGCTGCTGTGCAGCAATTCGAATTCCGAACTTCCCGAAAGGGTATAGAGGGTTTGCAGGATACTGGTAAAACGGGCAAACCCGTCCATGGCATACCATTGCTTCATGGCACGTGCCGCCGTTTCCCGGGTCTTTCCATAAAAGGCGATCCCGTACTGAGACAATTGCAGCAATTGGCGGATCCGTCCCATTTCAGGATAGGTGTCCAGGACGACCTGTTTAAAATCGGGTTTGATGTGCAGGACCTCGTGTACATATTCGCCCTGCACCCCGTAATCGAAATTGAGGTGGGGGATATTGGAACCGATCAGGACCAGGTCTGCCTCCTGGAAATCAGAAATGTGGTGCCCCACATGGCGGGTGGCATTAGCGCCTTCCAGGTAGACCAGCTCAAATTCCGGGTGAAAATGCCAGAAAAAGAGGTCGCCCAGCCGGGGGCTGTGCATCAGCCGAAAGGGGGAATCCGAGCCGCCGCCAATGGTCTCTAACTGCACTTTCATCTCATGAAAGTAATAATATTGTCCAATTTAATACTTATTGTCTTGATAATAGTCAATATAATACAAGTAACCATCAATATTGCGGTAGCCTTGCAATCCTCCGGGAAGTACTTTTATCCTCAAACCCATTAAACCTCAGCCCTATGCAGCCCGATAAAATCGAAATGGCCAATAAGGCCCACCAGGAAATCCCCGGAAACCCTTCTACTGCTACTAGCAGCACCCGGAAACTGAATGACCGTTCCAATGGCGCCCCCTTGCGGGTACTCACCGAAGCGGACTGGGACTTCTGGATCACCAACGGGTATATTGTAATAAAAGGGGCGGTACCGAAAAGCCAGGCCCGGGCCACTGCAGATTTCCTCTGGGAGTTCGAGGAAAAGGACCCAACCAACCCGGAGACCTGGTATACGCCCCCAAGGGCCGAAATGAAAATGAAGGAACTCACCGGGACGGGGATGGTGGAGGTCTACAACCACCAGCTGCTCTGGAATAACCGCCAGACCCAAAAAGTATATGATGCCTTTGTGGATATCTGGGGCACGGAAGCCCTATGGGTGACTATTGACCGGGCCAACCTGAATTTCCCGCAGCGCCCCGGTCATGAACGCAAAGGGTTTATCCACTGGGATTACGACCCGGAAACCCGGCCGCAGAATGTACAGGGGGTGCTGGCCCTGGCAGACCAGACCGATGAAAACATGGGGGGCTTTCAGTGCATTCCCTGGCTTTATCGGAATTACGACAGCTGGAAGCTTACCCAGCCCGAAGACCGGGATCATTTTCAGCCCGATATTTCAGGCCTGGAAGACAAGATTGTAAAAGTAAAGATGGAAGCGGGAGACCTGCTGATCTTCAACAGTACCCAACCCCACGGAATCCGGCCCAACCGTTCCGGGAACAAGGTGCGGATGGCCCAGTATATTTCCATGATGCCTGCAGAACCCGAGAACGATGCGCTGCGCCAGTGGCGTATCCATTCCTGGAAAAACCGCGTAGCCCCGGAGGGTTATGCCTTTCCGGGAGATCCCCGCAACTGGGAACAGACCAAATATAAAACTGCCGAGCTTAGCGGGCTCGGCAGAAAACTCCTGGGGCTGGACCCCTGGTAATACGCGATCAGGTTAGAGGGTACGCAGGTATTCCGCCACTGCGCGGGCCTCTTCCTGGGTAAGGTTTTGATTGAGCATGATGGCATTGTTGTATTCCTTCAGCAAGGCCTGGGCAATAGGGTCTTCCTTCAGCATGCCGTCCGGATTGAGGATCATATTCATTACCCACTCCGGGCTGCGGCGCTCGTATACTCCTTTCAGGGCCGGCCCGATCATGCGCTGTTCTGCCTGGTGGCAGGCGGTACAGATGGTGTTGAATTTTGCCTCCCCCTGTGCGGCGAGTTCCGCATCAATTTCGGCCGGGAAAGACACTTCCGTAACGGGGCCCACGCCCTTGTTGCTGAGGTCTACCGGGACGCCGTCCGTGGCCTGGGCAGCCGGGGCCTCCTTCTTGGTGCGGCTCATTTCAAAACCGTCGTCCTTTTTTTCCTCCTTTTTTTCGCCACAGCCTACAACAAGCAGAGTCAGGGCAAACAACGTCCAAATTTTATTCATGGCTTCCTAAATGATTAAGGCACTAAGATAAGAAATAGGTTTTAGAAAAGGCCGGTCAGGAATTCCAGGGCGCGCACTTCGTTGTAGTAGTATGCATGGCGTTGAACAAAGCCCACGTGCCCCCCGTTTTCCGGGATTTCCAGGGTGAGCAGGGGGTGATGCGCACATACCTCCTCCGGATAGCAGGCGGGCCCCAGGAAGGAGTCGTTACGGGCGTTTAGCAATAGGGTAGGACGGTCAACATGCCTAAGCCCCGGCAGGCTGCTGCATTTTTTATAGTAGTCCATGGCATCCCGGAATCCGTGTGCTTTGCTGGTGTACTGGTCGTCAAAATCCTGCAGGCTGCGGATACTCCGGATCAGGCCATCCGGGAGTCGGTCCGGGAACAGCCTTTGTTTTTCGCGCAATTTGGCTTTCAGGTTTTTCAGGAAGCGCCGGGCGTACAGGGCATTTTCAGCCTTATTCAGCTGCAGGAGGGAATCGTGCAGGTGTACCGGGGCCGAAACGGCCACGGCGCCCTTAATCCTTGCCGTGAGCGGGCCGCTTTCCCCCAGGAACTTCAGCAGGAGGTTGCCGCCCAGGCTGAACCCCTTGAGGAAAAGGGGGGCGTCCGGATATTTACGGGATACGTGCTGCACTACAGCTTCCAAATCTTCCGTGGCCCCGGAATGGTAGGAGCGGTACAGGCGGTTGGGGGTGCCGCTGCAACCCCGGAGGTTCACCGCGCAAATGCGGAAGCCCGAGGCCGAAAACAGGGCTGTACTCCCCATCATATAAGGTCGCTGGGCATGGCCTTCCAGGCCGTGCAGCAGGATCAGGATGCCACGTTCGGGACCTTGGGGGGCTGTCCAGTCCAGGTCCAGGAAATCCCCGTCGTCCAGTTCCAGGCGCTCCCGGGTCTGCGGGGCCGGCAGGACCCGGCGCAACAGGGCGGAATATATGGTGGCGAGGTGCCCATTGGCAAAGGGCCAGGGCGCCCGGTAGCTGGAAGGGGTCAGTGGCATGGCGCGCAGGGATTGCCCATGGGGGTAAGGGAAGTGAACATCTGGGGTTTAACGGTATCGGGACAAGCGTGCAGCCTGAGTTTCCAGGGCCGCAATAAACTCTTCCCGGAGCTGTTGTACCAGAGCCTCCACGGGCAGTACCTCATGGATGCTGGTCACGCCCTGCCCGGCAGACCAGATGGTTTTCCATGCCTTGGCCTCGGTGTCCAGTTCCTTGCCGAAGTCAATTTTGGTATTCTGCCGGAGGTCTTCTTCCGTAAGGCCCGCAGCCTTAAGGCTTGGCCCGAGAAAGTTGGCCGGAACCCCGGAAATGGCTGCCGTGTAAACGATGTCCCCGGCCCCGGCCTCGATGATCATCTGACGATAGGCTTCCGGGGCTTGAGATTCGGAGGTATTGATAAAGCGGGTGCCCATATAGGCCAGGTCTGCTCCCATTTGCAGGGCGGCGGCCACATCCTGCCCGGTGCTGATGCAGCCGGAAAGCAGGAGGGTCTTGTCAAAAAAGGAGCGCACCTCTGCCAGCAGGGACATGGGGTTGAGCGTCCCGGCGTGCCCGCCTGCCCCGGCAGAGACCAGGATCAGGCCGTCCACCCCGGCTTCGGCCGCTTTTTCCGCATGCCGCTTTTTTATGATGTCGTGAAAGATCACGCCCCCGTAACTGTGCACGGCATTCACCACTTCGGACACGGCGCCCAGGGAAGTGATAATCAGGGGGACCTTGTGTTTAATACAAAGTCTCAGGTCTGCCTCGAGACGTGGGTTGGTGGGGTGTACAATCAGGTTTACGCCAAAGGGAGCCGCCTTGCGTCCCGTTTCCTTTTCGAAGGCATCCAGGGCCGTCCGGATTTCCACCAGCCAGGCTTCAAAGCCTTCACTGCTGCGTTGGTTCAGGGCGGGAAAAGTACCCACAATCCCGTTTTTGCAGCAGGCGATCACCAGTTCCGGATTGGAAATGAGGAACATGGGGGCGGCCACAATGGGCAGGGAAAGGGAATCGATAAATGGGGCTTTCTGGCTCATACGTTTGGTGTATGGGCTAAAAGTAAGGATTATTTAAAGTGCGGGCCACCTCCGGGTTGGCAATTCCGCCTTACTTTTGCCCGGAATATAAAGCCCGTAACCCATGTACCTGAAGCCTTTTGAAGTACGCTGGAGCGATTTGGATGCCAACCGGCACATGGCCAACAGCGCCTACATTACCTTTATGAGTCACACCCGCATGGCCTTCCTGCAGGAGCATGGCTTCGGGCACAAGACCCTGGTGGACCACCACCTGGGCCCGGTCGTCTTTTACGAGCACATGTATTATTTCCGCGAGGTGCTGCCAGGGGTGCCGGTTCGGGTATCCCTGGAGGTACAGGGCCTGAGTGCCGACGGGATGTTTTTCGAGTTCCACCACAATTTTTACGACGACAAAGGAACCCACCTGGCCCATTGTGAAATGATGGGTGGGTGGATAGACCTGGACACCCGGAAATTGACAGGTTTGCCCCAGGACCTGCTGGAACGCTTCGAGGCCCTGGAAAAAGGGGATGCCTTTAAAACGCTCACCCGGGAAGACACCCGCCGCTACTTTAAGCGGCCGAAGGACCTGGTTTAGGCTTGCGGCTGGCCAGATAAACGCCCGCCAGAACCAGGAAAGTAGCCAGGGCATTGAGCAATCCGAACTGGTCCTGCCCGCTGAGCACCGCAAAGGCAATGCCGATAACGGGCTGGGCATAAATGAACGCACTTACCGTTGAAGCCTTGAGCTGGGTTAGGGCGTAGGCGTTACAGAGGTAGGTCATAAAGGTGGTCCCCACAATAACAAAGGCAATGGCGCCAAAGCCTTGCGCCGGTATCTCCCGCCAGGGAATCTCCAGGACTTCCGGCAGGGTGAGTGGCAGGTTAATTACCACGGCTACCGTAAAAAGCCAGCGCAGCAGCACCAGGGGGTGGTATTTCTCGATGAGTTTCTTCGCTACAATCAGATACAAACCATAAAAAGTAGCATTCACCACGAACAGGACATTCCCCATGGGGATGTTTGGCGCATTGAGGCCTTCGGCTTTGTTCATAAAGATCAGCGCCAGGGCCCCGGCCATTCCCAGGGCTATGCCCAGGGCTTTTACCCAGGTAACTTTTTCCCGGATCAGGAAAAAGGAGAAGGCGACTACAATAATGGGGGTTGTGGTTACCAGGACCGAACTATTTACCGGGGTAGACAGTTGCAGGCCTTTGAAAAAGGCCAGCATATTGATGACCATGCCAAAAACGGCGCAGAGCAGTAGCCGCCCCCAATCCCGCTTTTCGATCCGTTGCCTGGGCCCAAAGGGGGCAATGGCCCAGAGCAGGGCGGCTGCCCCGCTTACCCGCAGCAGGATAAACCCAAACGGTTGCACGTAATGGGGCATCACGCTTTTGGCAATGGTATGGTTCAACCCGTAAATGGTCGTGGCCGTTAAGGCCGCCAGGATGGCCAGGGTGCGTTTGCTCAAGGTTTGAGGGCTTCGGCTGCGGCGGCAACGGTTTTCTTGGAATTCCCGATAAATATCCGGTTGCCCAGTACGATAACCGGCCGCTTCAGGAAGGTGTAGTGTGCCAGCAGCCATTTCCGGTAATCGGCTTCGCTGAGGTCCTGCTCGTGCAGCCCGTTTTTACGGTAGAGCTGGGCCCTTTTGTTAAAGAGGGCTTCATAACTGCCCGCCAGGCTATGGAGGGCGTCCACCTGCCCGGCATTCAGGGGCTGGATCTTAAGGTCCTGTAATTCAATTCCCGGGCCGGGCTGCAGGGTTTGCAGGATGCGTTTACAGGTATCGCAAGTGCTCAGGTAAAAAATCTTATTCATGGGTTCAGGGGTTGGGTTGGGGGCGGTACGCTTCGGTTAGGTAGGGTATGGCCTGGTCAAACGGGATCAGGACTTCCAGGGGGCCGTCCGCAAAAGAAGCTACCTCGTAAGGGTTGTAGTATAGCAGGACGCCTTCAGGCAGGAAGCCGAAGTTTTCCGGGAGGTGGAAACGGTCCCCTTCAAACATAAACCCGGTACTGTTGATGGGCGCTTCTGCTCCAATGCCATAGGTGGCCCTGAAGGCGGATTCCGCCAGTTCCCGGAAGCCGGCAGGGTCCAGCAGCAGGTCTTCCGCGTCCAGCTCCTCAGCGCGCCCCTTGTCAAAGTTCAATAGAATGCGGTGCGAAAGCCCGTGAGCCCCACCCGTAAAGACATAGCCGTCCAGGGAGAGGGTAAGCAGGGCGGCACTTTCATATTGTACAAGTCCTTCTATGGTAGCTTCCCACCCCATGGTTTCCTCGGGAAAGGCAGCTGCCAGTTCCCGGTAACTTTCCCCAAAGCCGCTAATGGCCTCTTCGATGGTGGCGGCGGAGTTGGTTTCCCGGTAATCCAGCCAGGCAATCACCTCCTCGGCCTGTACCCGGTGTACCGCCTCTGCCAGGGGATTTCCCTCCGGGCCTTCCGGCAGGGCAATGGTCACCTGGGGGCACTGGGCGCAGAGGGGGCCTTCATAGGTTGTGGCCTTCCAGTCAAAAGCCGCGGGGTCCTGGCATTGCCAAAGGAACCCCAGTAACAGCATCCCCAAAAGTGTTCTCATACCGGGCAGCGTATTTTCCCCAAAGGTACAATTTTGGGATGGGCCGCCCGGCGAACGCCAAAGGAAAAGGTTGGCGGGCCACGCGGAGAATGCTAGCTTTGTGTTAAGTACAGAAGCAAATGAAAAAAGACCTGAAATTCAATTCCCTCACCATCCATGGGGGGCAGGAGCCAGACAAAGCTTACGGGGCCGTGATGCCGCCCATCTACCAGACCTCTACCTTTGCCCAGAAATCTCCGGGGGCACACCAGGGGTATGAATATTCCCGGAGCGGCAACCCCACCCGTCATGCCCTGGAGCAGGCCCTGGCCAGTATAGAAAAGGGAGCGCATGGCCTGGCTTTTGCCAGTGGTCTGGCTGCCATGGATGCCGTGCTAAAACTTTTGAAGCCCGGGGATGAGGTTGTGGCCACCAACGATCTCTATGGGGGCAGTTACCGCTTGTTTACTAAAGTCTTTGAACCCCTGGGGATTCGCTTCCGGTTCGTAGGGATGCGGGACCTTGCAGCAGTGGAAGCGGCCATAGGGGAACGCACCCGCCTGCTTTGGGTGGAAACCCCAACCAACCCCATGATGAATGTGGTGGACATCCGCGCCATGGCGGCCCTGGCCCGCAAGGCGGGGGCCATGCTGGCGGTGGACAACACCTTTGCCACCCCGTACCTGCAGCAGCCGCTGGAACTGGGTGCGGATATTGTAATGCACTCGGCTACCAAGTATCTGGGCGGGCATAGCGATGTGGTAGCCGGCGCCCTGGTCGTTCGGGATTCCGGCCTGGCCGAACGGCTTTATTTTATACAGAATGCCAGCGGAGCGGTTTGCGGTCCCATGGACAGTTATCTGGTGCTGCGCGGGATCAAGACCCTGCATGTGCGCATGCAGCGGCATTGCGAGAACGGGCGTGCCGTGGCCGAATACCTCCGGGACCATCCCATGGTGGAGGCCGTGTACTGGCCGGGGTTTGCGGACCACCCCAACCACGATGTAGCCGCATCCCAGATGCGGGATTTTGGGGCGATGATTTCCTTCCGGCCCAAAGGGGCGCGTTACGAAGATGCCGTGCGTTTTGTGGAATCCCTGGAAGTCTTTACCCTGGCTGAGTCCCTGGGCGGGGTGGAAAGCCTGGCCGGGCACCCGGCCAGTATGACCCATGCGAGTATCCCTAAAGAAGAGCGGGAGAAGAGCGGGGTAACCGACGCCCTGATCCGCCTGAGTGTGGGTATCGAGGACGCTGCCGACCTGATCGCAGACCTGGAGGCCGCCCTGAGACAGCTGGGGTAGGATTGTAAATTCCGTATTTCAGGGGGAGGATCGGCAAATTATTTTATCAAATTTTCAAAATTATATAGTTTGAATTTTGGAAAACCCATAATTTTGCCCTGATATTATTAATCCTTTAATTCACTAATCCTCAGATCGCGATATGTCCGATATGAATGCCAAAATTGAAGCCTTTATGGAGGAGGTCAAGGCCCGCAACGGCCATGAGCCCGAATTCATTCAGGCCGTGCAGGAGGTAGCCGATACGGTTATCCCCTACATTGCACAGCACGAAATCTACAACGGGAAGAATATCCTGCTTCGCATGGTAGAGCCCGAGCGCCTGATTTCCTTTCGGGTGGCCTGGGTGGACGACAAGGGGGAAATCCACGTGAACCGGGGGTACCGGATCCAGATGAATTCCGCCATCGGGCCGTACAAGGGCGGGCTGCGCTTTCACCCTTCTGTAAATGCGAGCATCCTGAAATTCCTGGCCTTCGAACAGGTGTTCAAGAACAGCCTCACTACCCTGCCCATGGGCGGTGGGAAAGGCGGGTCGGATTTTGACCCCAAAGGCAAATCGGACGATGAGGTGATGCGGTTCTGCCATGCCTTTATGACGGAGCTCTGCCGCCACATAGGCCCCAATACGGACGTTCCTGCCGGAGACATTGGGGTGGGTTCCCGCGAGGTCGGTTTCCTATTCGGGATGTATAAGAAGATTCGCAACGAATTTACCGGGGTACTCACCGGGAAAGGCCTTTCCTGGGGGGGGTCCAAAATCCGTCCGGAGGCTACGGGCTACGGAACGGTATACTTTGCCGAGAACATGCTGAAGACCCGGGGCGAAGAGATCGAAGGCAAAAAAATTGTGGTTTCCGGTTCCGGAAACGTGGCCCAGTACGCCGCCGAAAAAGTTCTGCAACTAGGGGGCAGGGTCCTGACCCTTTCCGATTCCGGAGGTTACATTTACGATAAGGACGGGATTGACGAAGAAAAGCTGGCCTGGGTGATGGACCTGAAAAACAACCGCCGTGGCCGGATTTCCGAATATGTGGAAAAATACCCCAACGCCACATACCACAAAGGGGAAACCCCCTGGGGCGTACCCTGCGACATTGCCCTGCCTTGTGCCACCCAGAATGAACTGGATGGGGACGATGCCGCAACCCTGATTAAGAACGGATGTATCTGCGTGGCGGAAGGTGCCAACATGCCTTCCACCCCCGAAGCGGTCCACGCTTTCCACGATGCCCGTATCCTGTTTGCCCCCGGAAAGGCATCCAATGCCGGCGGGGTAGCCACCTCGGGCCTGGAAATGTCCCAGAACTCCCTGCGGATCAGCTGGACGCGCGAGGAAGTGGACCAGCGCCTGCGCGCCATCATGTCCGACATCCACGACGCCTGTATCGAATACGGCAAGGAGGAAGACGGGTATTGCAATTATGTGCGGGGCGCCAACATTGCCGGCTTTGTAAAAGTAGCCGATGCCATGCTGGCCCAGGGCGTAATCTGATCTCTTATTTCGGTATAAATAGCAAATCCCCGGCCGCGAGGCCGGGGATTTTTATTGGCCTATCTTTGGGTTAGATTCTATAAAAATCCATGTCTCAGGTTACCCGCGCCATTGTCCTTTCTGCCTTGAAATACGGAGACAGCAGCCTCATTGTAAAGCTGTTTACCGATGCCCAGGGCCTGCAAACCTTTATGGTCCGGGGGGTGCTGAAGCCGCGTAAAGGCAAATTCAAGGCCGGGCTCTTCCTCCCCCTTACCCAATTGGAAATATCCGCTGCGGCCCCACCTAAAGGCAAAATGGGATACCTGCGCGAGGCGTCAATAAGTTACCCGTATGTGAGCATCCACACGGATGTGCGTAAGAGCAGCGTAATTATGTTCCTGTCCGAGATACTGACCCAAAGCATCCGGGAAGAGAGCCCCAACCCGGAGTTATTCCAGTACCTGGAGCACACCCTTCAATGGCTGGATCACCAGGACCATGTAGCCAATTTCCACCTGCGGTTCCTCCTGGGGCTTACCCGCTACCTGGGCTTTTACCCGGACCAAACCGATGCCCATGCCCCCTACTTTGACCTGCAGGAAGGTGCTTTTGTACAGTCCCAGCCGCTTAACCCCATGCTGACCGGGGAATTGCTTGAGGATTTTAACGAATTGTTAGGCACGAAATTTGATGCATTGGAACGTGTAAAATTGACACAAAAAAGAAGAAGGGCCCTGATAAAAGCCCTGGTTCTGTATTTTCAAATACATTTGCACGGTTTTAGGGAACCAAGGTCCCTGGACGTTTTAGATGAAGTGTTTTCATAGGCAATTCTTAACGGTTCTTTTCCTGGCCCTGGTAGGCATCGGGGGCCTTTCTGCCCAAGAAATACAGGTGCGTGACGCCCAGACCGGCGAACTCCTGGGGGATGTGGCCATCTATAACCTGGACCGCAGTGCTACGGCCATCACGGATGAGCAGGGGCGTGCCCGCCTGGATGCCTTCCAGCGGCGCGAGCGCGTATTTTTCCGCCACCTGGGGTATGAGGCCCTGGAGCTTACCAAAATGGCCATTGTCCGGAATGGCGGGCAGGTGAATATGAACCCCAAACGGCAGCAGTTGCAAGAGGTCATTATGTCGGTTTCCAAATGGGAGCAACAACGGCGTGAGGTGCCCCAGCGGATCGAAACCGTGACCCAGCGCGATGTGCTGCTGGCCAACCCCCAAACCTCGGCCGACCTGTTGCAACAGACCGGAAAGGTATTTGTGCAAAAAAGCCAGTACGGAGGAGGTAGCCCCATGATACGCGGCTTTGCCACCAACCGCGTTTTGTTGTCGGTCGATGGGGTCCGGATGAACAATGCCATCTTTCGGGGAGGGAACCTTCAGAATGTGATTTCTATCGATCCGCTTACCGTCCGCAAAACCGAAATCCTGTTTGGCCCCGGCTCTGTGATTTACGGCAGCGACGCCATAGGGGGGGTCATGAATTTCTATACCAAAAACCCCCGTACCTCCGAAGGGGACAGCATACAGGCGGGCGGCAACCTGCTGCTGCGGACCGCAAGTGCTGCCGGCGAATTGACCCTGCACGCCGAGGCGGAAGTGGGGTGGGAGCAATGGGCAACCCTGACCAGTGTAACCCTGAACCACTTCGGGGACCTGTTGATGGGGTCCCACGGGCCGGAAGAATACCTGCGTCCCCGTTACATTTTGACCTCCAATGGCATTGACCGGGTGCTGCAGAACCCGAACCCCAGGCGTCAGGTGCCCAGCGGCTACGAACAGACCAGCCTGATGCACAAATGGGTGTACCGCCCGAGCCGGAAATGGTCCTTCGATTTGGGACTGCATTATTCGGCCACCTCGGACTATCCCCGTTACGACCGGCTGATCCGCCCCGGGAACAACGAAGCCGGCCTGCGATCTGCCGAATGGTATTACGGCCCGCAGAAATGGTTTATGGGCTTGTTGCGCGCGCGCCAGCAGGGCGGGGCAACTTTTTATGAAGGCCTTAAAGTGGGGGCGGCCTACCAGTTCTTCGAGGAAAGCCGCAACGACAGGAATTTCGGGGACAACATCCTGTACCGCACCCGCGAGCAGGTAGACGCCTATTCCCTGAACCTGGACCTGGAGACCCGTAAAATGGGGGATCTCCGCCTGTATTACGGGTTGGAATACATCGGGAACCGGGTGCATTCTACAGGGTCGCAGCGGGATATTGACACCGGGGTTGCCCAGGCCTCTGCCTCCCGTTATCCGGACGGCGCCCGCTGGCAGAGTGCAGCGGGGTACATGAATGCCACCTACCGGGCCAAACCCAACCTGACCCTAATGTCCGGGATGCGCTACAACCACGTCTGGATCCGTGCCGCCTTTGACGACGCTTTTTACGACTTTCCTTTCCAGGATGCCAACCTGGACAATGGTGCCCTCACGGGCAGTCTGGGCCTGAGCTGGTTTCCGGTTCAAAACACCCAGGTTACCCTGAACGGTTCCACGGGTTTCCGGGCGCCGAATATTGACGACATCGGCAAGATTTTCGATTCCGAACCCGGTTCCGTGGTGGTACCCAACCCGGACCTGGAGCCGGAGTACGCCTACAATGCCGAATTGGGATTGCGCCAGAACCTGGGCGACCGGCTTATCCTGAGGGGCACGGCCTATTATACCTACCTGGTGGATGCCCTGGTGCGGCGGGATTTTACCCTGAACGGGGAACGGACTATCGATTACAATGGGGAGCCCAGCAATGTGCAGGCCATACAGAATGCAGCCAAGGCTTATGTTTACGGCTTTGAATTCGGGATGGATGCCACCCTGAGCGACCACCTGATGCTGGTGGGCAACCTGACCCTTACCGAAGGGGTGGAAGAGGACGACGACGGCAACGATTCGCCTTCCCGCCATGTGGCCCCTACCTTTGCTGACCTACACCTGAAATGGAACCGCTACCCCTGGAAATGGGATTTCTTCCTGAACTACAACGGGGAGATTCCCTACCGGGACCTGGCCTTTTCGGAACGCAGCAAGACCTTTATCTACCTGCAGGACACCGGGGGCAACCCCTATTCCCCTTCCTGGTATACCCTAAATTTAAGGGGGTCTTATACCTTTAGTGCCTTCCTGGAACTCACTGTGGCCCTGGAAAACCTTACGGACCAGCGGTACCGGCCATATTCCTCAGGGATAGCCGCTCCCGGGTTTAATGCCGTAGCCTCCATGAGGCTCCGATTTTAAGGGTTTCATAACCCCTGCCGAACCGGCATGCACCCACGGGCGTATATTCTGGTTATTTGCCCGCCCCAGATTTCAGTAAAATCACTAATTTTGCGCACTTTAACTGCTCGACCTATACCGAAGCGCCCGATGAAGTTTAAAGAATACAAGCAATTGGACCTGCCCGGGGTAGCCCGGGAAATCCTGGCATTCTGGAACCGGGGCGGGATCTTCGAAAAAAGCATCGACATCCGTCAGGATGGCAAGCCCTATGTTTTTTTTGAAGGCCCCCCTTCCGCCAATGGCCGGCCGGGGATCCACCACGTGATGGCACGAACCATCAAGGACATCTTCCCCCGTTATAAAACCATGAAGGGTTACCAGGTGAAGCGCAAGGCCGGGTGGGATACCCATGGCCTGCCCGTAGAACTGGGCGTGGAAAAGGAGCTCGGGATCACCAAGGAAGACATCGGGGGCAAAATCAGTATAGCCGAATACAACGAGGCCTGTAAAAAGGCCGTGATGCGGTATACGGACGTCTGGAACGAAATGACGGAGAAAGTGGGGTATTGGGTGGATATGGACGACCCCTATATCACCTACAAGCCCAAATACATGGAGACCGTCTGGTGGCTGCTCAAGCAGATATACGACAAGGGGTTGCTCTACAAGGGCTACACCATTCAGCCGTACTCCCCCAAGGCGGGCACGGGCCTCAGCTCCCACGAGCTGAACCAGCCAGGCACCTATCAGGACGTCACCGATACTACGGTAACCGCCCAGTTTGAGGCCGTGCAGGAAACCTTGCCGGACAGCCTGAAAGGAGACGGCAGCCCGGTGTATTTCCTGGCCTGGACCACCACCCCCTGGACCTTGCCCTCCAACACCGCCCTTACCGTAGGCCCGAATATCGAATACGTACTGGTTCAGACGTACAACCAGTATACCCATGAGCCTATCCGGGTGATCCTGGCCAAGGCTCTTCTGGGGAAGCAATTTACCGGGAAATACCAGGAGGTGGATGCAGGCGAGGCCTGGCCGGAATACACTGCAGATGCCAAGAAAATCCCATATCGGGTCTGTTCCGTTCACGCGGGAAGGGACCTGATCGGGGTGCGCTACCACCAACTGCTGGATTACGCCCAGCCCTACCAGCACCCGGAGGATGCCTTCCGCGTGATTGGCGGGGACTTTGTGACCACCGAAGACGGAACCGGGATTGTACATACCGCACCTACCTTCGGGGCGGACGATATGCAGGCTGCCCGCGCAGCCGAACCGCCTGTGCCCCCCATGCTGGTGCTGGACGAGAACGGTAACCCCGTACCCCTGGTAGACCTGCAAGGGCGCTTCCGCCCGGAAATGCAGGAGCTGGCCGGACGCTATGTGAAGAACGAATACTATGCCGAAGGCGAGGCCCCGGAGCGTTCCGTAGACGTGGAGCTGGCCATTCGCCTTAAGATGGAGAACAAGGCCTTCCGGGTCGAGAAATATACCCACAGCTATCCAAATTGCTGGCGAACCGACAAGCCCATCCTCTATTACCCCCTGGATTCCTGGTTTATCCGGATCACCGAGGTACGGGACCGCATGTTTGCCCTGAACCAGGAGATCAACTGGAAGCCCAAGTCCACAGGGGAGGGCCGCTTTGGCAACTGGTTGGCTTCTGCCAACGACTGGAACCTTTCCCGCTCGCGGTATTGGGGTATCCCCTTGCCGGTTTGGCGTACGGAAGATGGTAAGGAAGAACGGATCATCGGCTCCGTGGCCGAACTCAAGCAGGCTATGGAAGAAGCCGTGGCTGCCGGTTTTATGGAAGCCGACCTCTTCCCGGACTTTGTACCCGGAGACATGACCGAGGCCAATTACGAAGCCATTGACCTGCATAAAAATATAGTGGACCAGGTGGTGCTGGTATCGCCCTCAGGACAACCGATGCGGCGTGAAGCGGACCTGATCGACGTATGGTTCGACAGCGGCTCCATGCCTTATGCCCAATGGCATTACCCGTTCGAAAACAAGGAATTGATCGATTCCGGGGCCGGCTTCCCGGCAGACTTTATTGCCGAAGGGGTAGACCAGACCCGGGGTTGGTTCTATACCCTGCACGCCATAGCCACCATGGTATTTGATTCCGTGGCTTACCGCAACGTGGTCTCCAACGGCCTGGTGTTGGATAAGGAAGGCAAAAAGATGTCCAAAAGGTTGGGCAACGCCGTGGACCCCTTTGAAACCATGGACGAGCATGGGGCAGACGCCACCCGCTGGTACCTGATTTCCAATGCCAACCCCTGGGACAACCTGAAGTTCGATATGGATGGGGTAGTGGAAGTTAAGCGGAAGTTTTTCGGCACCCTCTACAATACCTATTCTTTCTTTGCCCTTTATGCCAACATAGACGGGTTTGCGTACCGGGAACCCGAAATCCCGATCGGGGAGCGGCCGGAAATTGACCGCTGGATCCTTTCCGAACTCAACAGTCTGATTACCCGCGTAGACCAGGCGTACGGGGAGTATGAGCCCACACGTGCGGCCCGCGCCATCTCCGATTTTGTGCAGGAACACCTCAGTAACTGGTATGTGCGCCTGTGCCGGCGCCGGTTCTGGAAGGGGGATTATGGGACGGATAAGATCTCTGCCTACCAGACCCTGTTTACCTGTTTGAAAACTGTAGCCCAACTGGGGGCACCGGTGGCGCCTTTCTATATGGACCAGCTCTACCGGGACCTGGTGGGTGCAACTGTCCTGGAAGGTGCGGAAAGTGTACACCTGACCGATTTTCCCGTGGCGGACCCCGGCCTGATCGACAAGGCCCTGGAAGGACGTATGGAAAAGGCCCAGACCATTTCCTCCCTGGTGCTGTCCATCCGGCAGAAGGAAAAAATCAAGGTACGCCAGCCCCTGCAGAAGGTAATGATCCCGGTGCTGGACGCCCGGGAACATGAAGAAATCGAAGCCGTTTCCGACCTGATTCGCTCCGAGGTGAACGTGAAGGAGATCGAATTGCTGGACGATGCCTCCGGCATCCTCGTCAAAAGCATCAAGCCCAATTTCAAGACCCTGGGCCCCAAGTATGGGAAGGATATGAAAGCCATAGCCGCAGCGGTGGCCCGGATGGGCCAGGAGGAGATCCAGAAAATAGAGCGGGAAGGCGAAATTGTACTCGAACTGGAAAATAAAAACGTTATTTTACAGTTTGAAGACGTAGTGATCAGCTCCCAGGACATTGAGGGATGGCTGGTGGCGTCTTCCGGGGCCGTTACGGTTGCCCTGGACATCACCATAAACGAAGCGCTGCGGAGCGAGGGCATTGCCCGCGAGCTCGTGAACCGGATTCAGAATCTCCGCAAGGAGTCCGGCTTTGAGGTGACCGACAGGATCGATATTACATTTTTAAAGAACGAAACCGTGGAACAGGCGGTGCGAAAGAATTTGCAATACATCAAGACAGAGACCCTGACTGCGGACCTGCAGTTTGAAGAGCAGCTGGATGAGGGTACGGCAATTGCCTTTGATGGCATCAGCACCCGGTTGTTTATCCAAAAACACTAAGACTATGGGAGAAGATATCAAAGTACGTTATTCCGACAAGGACCTCGAGGAGTTCCGCGTACTCATTGAGCAAAAAATTGAAAAGGCCAAAAACGACCTGGAATTGCTCAGAAGCGCCTATATGAACGACGGCAACAACGGCACGGACGACACCTCGCCCACTTTTAAGGCTTTTGAAGAGGGGTCCGAAACCATGAGCAAGGAGGCCAATACCCAGCTGGCCATCCGGCAGGAGAAATTTATCCGGGACCTGAAGAACGCCCTGTTGCGGATCGAAAACAAGACCTACGGCATTTGCCGGGTTACGGGAAAACTCATCAACAAGGAACGGCTGAAGCTGGTTCCGCATGCCACCCTGAGCATTGAAGCCAAGAACATGCAGAAATAACACTAAACGCCTCCCGGGGCGTTTTTTTGGCTGGTTTACGCTGGCCTTTTGGGGCTGCCTCCTTTTGGCCCCCAGCCTTTTTTATGCGCAAAAGCGGGTTAACCTGGCCCTTCCGGACAACACCCTGACCGGGATCGTTATCGACGCCGAACAGTGTTTCCAGGTGGTGCTGGAAACCGGGGATCCCGGGCAGGTGGTGGTGGAAGCCGAAATGGAAGGGGAATACCAGGGCGATATCCTGGTCAAAACCGAAATCCTGGGCAACACCCTGCACATCGGCACCGGGTTCTCTCCCATTTTTGAACGACCCAACGACAAATTGAGCGCCCACAAGGTCCTTTCCGTCCGTTTGAGGGTACACCTCCCGCCCCGGCAGTCCGTTACGGTAAACGGGCAGCGGGCCGAGATTCGGGCACGGGGCGACTACCGAAACCTGACCGTACGGGTGGTGGATGGCAGTTGCCAGCTGCGCCATACGGCGGAACAAACCCGGGTACAAACGGGATCTGCCCGTATAGAAGCCTGGGTGGAACGGGCAACGGTGGAGGCCTACTCCAGAAGCGGGGAGGTGCGGGTAGACCCGATTCCCGACGGAAACGGGCAATGGGTGCTCAGCAGCCACAGCGGCGACATCCGGGTGAACCGGCAACGGTAGGCTTGTTCCCGCGCGCATCCTTTGAAAGAATATCCCTATTTTTGCCCGGACCCAAATGAAGTAAATGCGCATCCGATATTCCCTCCTGTTGATCTTCGCCGTTTTGTTGATTGACCAGATCAGCAAATTTTATGTCAAGACCCATTTTCGCCTGGAGGAATCCGTAGAGGTGTTTTCCTGGTTTAAGATCTATTTTATCGAAAACGAAGGGGCGGCCTGGGGAACGAAGCTCAGCGACCTGCTGCCCCTGCAGGAACGCACCGCCAAGTTGCTGCTGACCCTGTTCCGCCTGCTGGCCATCGGGGGCATCGGATACTGGCTTTGGGACATTTTGCGCAAAGGGTATAACAAGACCCTCCTGCTGGCCGTAAGCCTTGTGTTTGCGGGGGCGGTAGGAAACATTATCGATTCCCTCTTTTACGGCCTGCTCTTTGACCACAGTATGAACCAGGTGGCCACTTTTTTGCCGGAGGAACCCTACGACGGCCTGTTTTACGGCAAGGTGGTGGATATGCTCTATTTCCCCATTATCGATAGCCAGTGGCCTGAATGGGTGCCTGGCCTGGGCGGAAAATCCTTCCGCTTTTTTGCCCCGGTTTTTAACGTGGCGGATACGGCCATCAGCACAGGTGTGGGCATCCTCTTATTCTTCAACAAGCGGGCTTTTGCCAAGCTGGAGGCTTAAAACGCATAGGTTTTTTTCGGAGTAACGCAGTAGTGCATCTTCAGGTCCTGGGGGTGCAGGTCTTCAATGGGCTCCGTTAGGGGGCCAAAAAGTGATAGCCCCACGCGCATGGCATCCGGCCGGGCCTGTGTCAGGAAACGGTCGTAGTACCCACCCCCGTAACCCACCCGGTACCCCCGGGTGTCGAACGCCAGCAGGGGCAGGAAGATGACGTCGGGCAGGGTTGCGGCTACCTGGGGCGCCCCTTCCGGCTCCGGGATACCCCAGGCATTGATGGCCAAGGCCGTGGACTCCTCATACCGGTGATGGGTAAGTTCGCCCCCCGGGGCTACCCTGGGCACTACAATGTCTTTATGGCGGTCGCGCAGCAGGCTGATCAGGAAACGCGTATCGATTTCCCGCTGGCGGGCAATACTCAGGAAAAGATGGAAGGTTTGTGCATGCCAGAGGGGGAGTTGCAGGCACTGTTGGGCGATGGCGAAACTGCCATCCTCAAGATGTTGGTCGGAAAAGGTCCTGCGCAGGGTCAGGTACTCGGATCGCAAGGCTTCTTTGCGCATTACCGAAAATTATAACCGCCCCGCAGGGTTGGCATTATTCCTTGGTGGAAACCGCGAAATATACCTTGAAAAAGAGCATGAGGATAAGGTACATGCCCAAAGTGATCAGATAATAGTCCATTGTTTAGCCCAATTTTGACTCTTTAAAAATAAGGAAATTTAAAGTAAACATTACTATAAACGGTATCATAAAATCGATGAAATGCACGTTTTTAGCATTTTGTTAACCATTTACGCATAATGTTGAAACAAAAACACCTGCCGCATATGCCCCATAAAACATTGAAAATCAATACTCAAGACCTGAATCTGGCCAAATCCTTGATTTTTTGACCGTTCTACAAAAAAACACCGTCAAAATGCAAGCCCCTTGCAGCCTGAGGGGATTTCCTGGATTACGGTCCATCCCAAACCTTGGCTGCATTAGGGTTTTCCCGGGCCTGCCCGCCTGTGTGCCGGATGGACAAGCTTGACTATCTTTGAGGAGAATTACCGGAAGATGCAGCAGGTCCCTGTCGAGATACAATTGAAAACCCTCCCGTCCGATCCGGGGGTCTACCAGTTCTTTGACGCCGAGGGCAAAATGCTGTATGTGGGGAAGGCCAAAAACCTCAAAAAACGGGTCAGCTCTTATTTCACCAAAACGCACGACAACGGCAAGACCCGGGTTCTGGTCCGCAAAATCAGGAGTATCCGGCACATTGTGGTGCAGACCGAATCCGATGCCCTGCTCCTGGAAAACAACCTGATCAAGGAGCACCAGCCCCGGTACAACGTTCTGTTGCGGGACGATAAGACCTATCCCTGGATTTGTATCAAAAACGAGCGCTTCCCCCGCATCTTCCCTACCCGTAATCGCATACGCGACGGCTCGGCCTACTTTGGGCCCTATACCTCCATGAAGACGGTGCGTGCCCTGCTGGATCTGATCAAAGGGGTCTATCCTTTGCGCACCTGCAATTACGACCTGTCCGAGGAGAAGGTGGAGGCTGGCAAGTATAAACGCTGCCTGGAATACCACCTGGGGAATTGCCTGGCCCCCTGTGAGGGCCTGCAGACTGAGGCCTCTTATAAGCAGCAGGTAGAGGATATCCGGGAGATCATTAAGGGGAACTTCAAAACTTCCCTGCGGTACTTCAAAAACCGGATGGAAGAGCTGGCAGCCAATATGCAGTTTGAAGAGGCCCAGCAGATGAAGGAGAAGATCGAGACCCTGGAAAACTACCAGTCCAAATCTACCGTGGTGAACCCCGGGATCACCGATGTGGACGTGTTCAGCATAGTTTCCGATCCCACCCATGCCTACATCAATTACATGCAGATTTCCCACGGGTTGGTGGTGCGTTCCCATACGCAGGAGATCAAGAAAAAACTCGACGAGTCCGATGCGGACCTGCTGGCCCTGGCGGTGGTGGGCCTGCGCGAGCGCTTTGAGTCCGAAGCCCGGGAAGTATACCTTCCTTTCCCCGTGTCCCTCCCGGAGTCCATCCGGGTGCATGTCCCAAAACTGGGCGACAAGAAGAAAATCCTGGACCTCTCCCAGCGCAATGCGCGTTTTTACCGGCAGGAGCGGTTCAACCAGATCCGCATCACCGATCCGGACCGGCACGTGAATCGCCTGATGGCCCAGATGAAGACGGACCTGCGCCTTTCAAGGGAACCCCGCCATATTGAGTGTTTTGACAACTCCAACATCCAGGGATCCAACCCGGTGGCGGCCTGCGTGGTATTCCGTGACGGGAAGCCGTCCAAAAAGGAGTACCGTCATTTCAATATCAAGACCGTGGAAGGCCCGGACGATTTTGCCTCCATGACCGAGGTAGTCCACCGGCGCTACCGCCGCCTGCTGAACCAGGGCGAATCCCTGCCCGAGCTGATCGTGATTGACGGGGGCAAGGGCCAGCTCTCCGCCGCTTTGAAAAGCCTGGACCAGTTGGGCCTGCGCGGGAAGATTGCCATAATCGGAATTGCCAAGCGGCTGGAGGAAATCTACTTCCCCCAGGATCCCATTCCCCTGTACCTGGATAAAAAATCCGAAACCCTGCGGGTGATCCAGCAATTGCGCAATGAGGCCCACCGCTTTGGGATTACCTTTCACCGGAACAAGCGAAGCAAGGCCGCCATCAGCTCGGTATTGGAAGGTATAGACGGGATAGGCGAAAAGACGGCCCGGGACCTGCTGCGGCAGTTCAAATCGGTAAAGCGTATCCGGGAGGCTTCACAGGAAGACCTTGCCGGGGTCATTGGCCCGGCAAAAGCCCGGAAAGTTTATGAAAGTTTACGCGAATAGAGTACCTTCAACCTATGCGCAGCCTGCCCCTGTTTTTCCTTATTCTTTTTCTGACCCTGCCGGCAAGCGGCCAGTTGCAGCAGGGCGGGGAAGACGTTCGCGTGGGCCTGGTCCTGAGCGGGGGCGGGGCAAAAGGCATGGCCCATATCGGGGCCCTGAAGGTAATTGAAGAGGCCGGGGTGCGTATCGATTACATCGGGGGGACCAGCATGGGGGCCATTGTGGGGGCCCTGTATGCCTCCGGGTATTCTGCGGCACAACTAGACTCCCTGTTCCGGGCCACCGACTTTACGGAACTCATACAGGACAACCTGCCACGGAGCGCCAAGACCTTCTACGAAAAGGAGGATTCCGAACGCTACGCCATTACCCTCCCTTTTAACCGGTTCCGCATCAGTTTCCCCCAGGCGATTTCCGGGGGTCAGAACATCTACAACGAACTGGTGCGTGCCCTGTACCACGTGAAAGACATCTCGGATTTCAACCAATTGCCCATCCCCTTTTTCTGTATGGCCACGGATGTGGAAACCGGAGAGGAGATCCGCCTGGACCACGGGTACCTGCCCGAGGCCATCATGGCCAGCGGCACCTTTCCCTCCCTTTTTGAACCTTCCGAAATTGAAGGCCGCATTCTGATTGATGGGGGGGTGTTAAACAATTACCCGGTAGATGAGGTGCGCAACATGGGGGCAGAACTGGTGATCGGGGTGGATGTGCAGCATGGCCTGCGCAGCCGGGAAGCCCTGCTGTCTGCGACCGAAATCCTGCTGCAGATCAACAATTACCGCACCGTAGGGCAGATGCAGCAAAAATCTGCACGGACGGATGTTTATATCAAGCCGGACATGGACCCGTATTCGGTGATCGACTTTGACCAGCGCGACAGCATTATCCGGGAGGGTACCCGGGCCGCCAAGGCCCGTTGGGGAGACCTGCTGCGCGTGGCAGCCCGCCAGCAACGCAAACCTGTGGCACGGCCACGCATACGGGTGGTGGACTCCATCACGGTAAACCGGCTGCTCATTGCCGGGAATAACGGATACAGCCGGGGTTATGTAAAAGGCAAACTCCGGTTTGACCTGGCCGAGCCCATTCCCTTTGGCCGGTTGCGGCAGGGGATCAGCAACCTGGCAGCTACCGGCAACTTCCGCACCATCCGTTACGAGCTGCTCTCCAATGGCCTGGGGGAGGACCTGATCCTGAAGCTGCGGGA
Source organism: Robiginitalea aestuariiviva (assembly GCF_029537735.1). Lineage (GTDB taxonomy): Bacteria > Bacteroidota > Bacteroidia > Flavobacteriales > Flavobacteriaceae > Robiginitalea > Robiginitalea aestuariiviva. The sequence goes on from NZ_JARPUQ010000001.1 coordinate 1,127,767, forward strand.
GGATCCCAATCGGACTTTTATCCGCATCGGGGCGCATTACGACGACCTGTATAAATCCGGAGCCCTGATCAACCTCACCCAAAAGCACCTGCTTTCCGACGACGATGTGGGGTCCCTGGACCTGATCCTGGGCGATCATATCCGATACAACCTGCAGTATTATATGGACAAAGGCTCGTACTGGAGTTTTGGCTTCAATTCACGTTTCAACAGCTTCGGGTACGATGTGGATTACGCTACCCTGGCATCCAACTTTACAGTTCCTGCAGACCCGAACATCAACATCCTGAACCTGGATGTTTCGGACCTGACCAACCAGCTCTACGTGCAGACCGTGTTGAACGAAGAGTTTGCTTTTTCCCTGGGGGCAGAGCACAAGCTCCTGCAATACAGCACAGAAACCCTGAGCCCGCCCGCAGGAACCGACCTCCCGGCCGGAAGCAATTACAGGACCTATTTTGAGAACAGCTATTACCTGAGCGCCTATGGCACCCTGACCCTGGATACCTACGATGATCGCTACCTCCCCCAAAGGGGACTTTACTTTGACGGGGATTTCCACCTGTACCTCCTCTCTTCGGATTTTAACGACAATTTCCGGGAGTTTGCGATCGGGAAGGCGCGTATGGGGACGGCCTTTGCCCTGGGGCGCAATTTGAGCCTGAACCTGGAAACCGAGGGCGGCTTTAAGCTGGGGACCTCTACCGTAACAGCCCTGGATTTTGTGCTTGGGGGATATGGTGCCCGGCAAATCAACAACTTCACCCCCTTCCTGGGGTATGACTACCTCTCCCTGCCCGGTAACAGTTATGTAAAGGCCTTTGCCCGCATGGACTGGGAATTTGCCCCCAAGAGCCACATGTTGGTAGCCGCCAATTACGCCAATGTGGCCGATGACCTGTTCCGCACCGGCGAATGGTTTACCGCCCCGGACTTTTCGGGCTACGGCCTGGGGTATGCCTGGGAGTCTTTCTTCGGCCCTTTGCAGGTGCTGTATTCCTGGAGCCCGGAGGGCGGCAGCGGCCGTTTTTTCTTCAGCCTGGGGTATTGGTTCTGAACCGTGCAGCTGTACCTCCGTTTGACGGCTGGCCGGATTTTCCGATATTTGCAGAAAGCGGATTTATGGATCGTATTCCCATGGATATCAGCTCGCACCTGCGGGCCATGTGGTGACCCACAACGGCCGGTGGCCGTCCCGATGCGACCCTTGTCATTTCACCTTCATCCCATAAATCAAATATCGATGTCTACAGTAGATAACACCTCCCTGAAACTGCCGGTAGAAAACCCGGAAGCCGCCGATTTCCTGCCCTTGCTGGGAACGGACCACGTTGAACTCTATGTGGGGAATGCCAAACAGGCGGCCCATTATTACATGTCTGCCTGGGGCTTTCAGCCCGTGGCCTATGCGGGCCTGGAAACCGGCCTGAAGGACCGGGTATCCTATGTGGTCCAACAGGATAAAATCCGGCTGGTGCTCACCTCCCCCTTAAAGCCGGGTGGCCCGATCAACCGCCATATCGACCAGCATGGCGACGGGGTAAAGACCATTGCCCTGTGGGTGGACAACGCTACCCGCAGCTTTGAGGAGACCGTAAAACGGGGTGCCGAACCCCATACCGAACCCTATACCCTGGAAGATAAAAACGGAAAGGTAGTGCTCTCCTCCATCCACACCTATGGGGAGACCCTCCACGTATTTGTGGAACGTTCCGCCTACGACGGCCCCTTCCTGCCGGGTTACCGCGAGTGGAAGCCGTTCTACCAACCTGAACCCCTGGGTCTGAAATATATCGATCACATGGTGGGCAATGTGGGCTGGAATGAAATGAACAAATGGTGCGAATTCTACGCCAAGGTAATGGGCTTTGCCCAGCTGGTTTCCTTTGACGATAAGGATATCTCCACGGAATACACCGCCCTGATGAGCAAGGTGATGAGCAACGGCAACGGCCGCATCAAATTCCCCATCAACGAACCGGCAGAAGGTCGCAAGAAATCCCAGATTGAGGAATACATCGACTTCTACAACGGAGCAGGCGTGCAGCACCTGGCACTGGCCACCGATAATATTATTGAGACCGTAACCGCCCTGCGCAACCGCGGGGTGGAATTCCTCACTGTGCCGGCCACCTATTACGAGGACGTGCTGGACCGCGTGGGGGAAATTGATGAGGACCTGGCCCCGCTAAGGGAGCTGGGCATCCTTATAGACCGGGACGACGAGGGGTATCTGTTGCAGATTTTCACCAAGCCCATCCTGGACCGCCCCACCCTTTTTATCGAAATCATACAGCGCAAAGGCGCAAAATCCTTCGGCAAGGGGAATTTCAAGGCCCTGTTCGAAGCTATTGAAAGGGAGCAGGAATCCCGCGGGACCTTATAAAATTTTCTTATCAAAAGGCCCGGAAACCCCGGTTTTCGATAAAGTATTGTTAAGACCGGAGTTAAAGTCCGTTAAAGGCCAACCGCCTGCCGGGGGCTTATGCTACATTTGGTAGTGCAAGGGGGTGGTTCCCCGAGTAACTTTAAGTATTGGTTTTTCATAATTTAAAGTTTGGTTGGTTATTTAGGAAAAGCCCTGACCGCTAGGTCGGGGCTTTTTTTTGCCCGGAAGGGCAATCCTGGCAAAGGGGCATACAATACTTTGGAACAAATGTTGTTTATCATATTGTAAAAAAAGGAATTACGACCTTGTTTAGTTTGTATTTTTACGTCAAAACCGAGCTTGCTATGAAGCCTTTGCGCCTGTTGCTGATGTTCCTGCTTATGGGGTCCTTTGGGGGATATGCCCAGTATATGGAACCAGGGCCGGAGAAGCGGCGCACCCAGCAATCCTTTAAGGCCGGGGAATGGCTTAAGTTCCGCATCCACTACGGGATCCTGAACGCGAGCTATGCTACCCTGCACCTCACCTCTGATACCCTTCGGGGGGTGCCGGTCTATCACGTGGTGGGCCGGGGCAGGACCACCGGGTTTGCGAGCATCTTCTTTAAGGTGGACGATACGTACGAAAGTTATTTCGGGAAGGTGGATGGAAAACCCCTCCGTTTTATCCGGAACATCTCCGAGGGCGGGTATACCAAGGATATCGAGATCGATTTTAACCACGGGGAGCAGCGGGCCGTATTGCAGGACAACAAGAAGGGAGAGCAGATGTCCTTCGACATTAATGGGTCCGTGCAGGACCTGATTTCCGGTTTTTATTTTCTGCGCAACCATTACCGGGCCGAGGACCTGGTGGTAGGGGAAAGCATTGAACTGAATATGCTCTATGACGACGATGGTATTTTCCCTTTTCGCCTGAAATACCTGGGCAAGGAAATCCTGAAGACCAAATTCGGAAAAGTAGAGTGCCTGAAGTTCCGCCCCTATGTGCAATCCGGCCGTGTCTTCAAAGAACAGGAAAGTTTATCTTTGTGGGTGTCCAATGATAAGAACAAGATCCCGATCCGCATTGAGGCCGACCTGGCAGTAGGGTCTATCAAGGCAGACCTGGATGGCTTTAACGCCCTGAGGAACCAGTTCTCCATCATCATGGACTAAGCAGTCCGCATGAAGAACAAAGCCCATATCGATGATCAAATCCGGAACCTGGAAGCCAAATACAAGGATTCCGGGCAGGACCTCAGCTCTTATCTGGACGGGCTGCTCTACCAGCGTTACCTCACCTATTGGGACTACATCCACCTGGATACCCTTTTGAGCCTGCAGGTACCCAGGACCCATTTTCCGGACGAGGAGATCTTTATCATGTACCATCAGATCACGGAGTTGTACTTCAAGCTGATCCTGCATGAACAGAAGCAGATTGTAGACGACAAGTCGCAATCCGTACCCTTTTTTGTGGAAAAGCTCAACCGGATCAACAATTACTACAAGGCCCTGATCTCTTCCTTCGGCATTATGGTGCGGGGCATGGACAAGGAACAATTCCTGAGGTACCGGATGGCCCTTTTGCCGGCCAGTGGCTTCCAGTCTGCGCAGTACCGGATGATCGAGATTTATGCCACTCCCCTGGAATTGCTGGTTCACCCGGAGCTGCGGGAGGAATACGGCAGCGAGGACCCTATCGAAACACTCTACGAGCAGATTTACTGGAAACGGGGTGCCACGGACCTCAGTACCGGGGAGAAAACCCTGACCCTCAAACAATTTGAATACCGGTACACCCCGCGCTTTATTCGCATTGCCAGGGAGGTGGAGGGGAACACCATTTATCACAAATATTTAAATTTGCCCTCATCGGACCGTTCGGACCGGACCCTGGTGGATGCGTTGCAGCGCATGGACGTACAGGCCAACATCCACTGGCCGCTTATGCACCTGGGCTCTGCCCACCGGTACCTGAGCAGGGAGAAAGAAACCCTGGAGGCCACCGGGGGCACCAACTGGAAGACCTATCTGCCGCCGAGTTTTCAGCAGGTGGTGTTCTTTCCGGAGGTCCATGAAGAAGAAACATTAAAGAACTGGGGCAAGCAGTGGGTAGACCACCTCCTGAACCCCGAAAACCAGAATTGAACACATGAGACGCACGCTTTGGGGTATGATGGTGCTGGTAGTCCTGGGGTTTTCCTGTAAACGGGTGGCTTCGGACCTGCCGGACGATTCCGTAGGGGAGGAGCCGGAAATCGCGGCCCTGCAACCCCGGATCGAATACGGGTTTAACCTGGACGATTTCGAGGTGGTTACGGACACCATCCGCAAGGGCGACAGCTTTGGCGAACTCATGCTCCAGAATAAGGTGGATTACCCGAAAATTGCCACCGTGGCCGAGCGCTACCGGGATACCTTCGACGTGCGTCGCATCCGGGTGGGCAAGCCCTACCTCATCCTCAAATCCAAGGATACGGCCCAGGCGGCCCAGGTATTCATTTATCAGGAGGACCGCATTAATTACACGGTGGTGGATTTCAGGGATTCGGTACGCGCCTACAAGGAGAAGCGCCCGGTGAAATTGGTGGAGCGCGAAATATCCGGGGTAATCCCGGAAGGGGGCTCCCTGGACTACGTGTTGTACGAAAAAGGCGTGAGCACCTACCTCAGCACCGAAATGTCCCAGATCTATGCCTGGACCATCGATTTCTTCAAGTTATACCCCGGGGATAAATTCCGGATTGTTTTTGACGAAAAGTACATTGCCGACAGTATCTATGCAGGCACCGGACCCATCAAGGCGGCCTTCTTCGAGCACCACGGGGAGGGGCGATATGCCTTTGCCTACACCAACGACTCCCTGAATATGAAGGAGTACTTCGACGAGGAGGCTGAGAACCTGAGGCGGACCTTCCTGGCGGCCCCCCTCAAATACGGGTCGTACCGCCTTTCGTCCCGCTACAACCTGAAGCGCCGCATCCGCTACTACGGCTACAAGGTGCGTCCCCACAAGGGCACCGATTACGCTGCGCCCATCGGCACCCCTATCCTGGCGACGGCAGACGGGGTGGTAACCGAATCCACCCGGCGCGGGGGGAACGGGAAGTATGTGAAAATCCGACACAACGGTACTTACAGCACCCAGTACCTGCATATGAAGGCTCAGAATGTGAAACGGGGCGATTATGTGCGCCAGGGCGATGTGATCGGATGGATCGGGATGACCGGGAATACCGGCGGCCCCCATGTGTGTTATCGTTTCTGGAAGAATGGCCGGCAGGTAGACCCCCTGCGGGAGGAACTGCCCGCTGCAGAGCCCCTGGCGGAGCCTCTGCGCCCGGATTATTTCGCCTACATTGCACCCCTGAAGGAGCAGCTGGACTGCATCCCTTTTGACCCGGATCCCACCCAGCAGCAAGAGGAATTGATAACGTACAACCCAACCGAGGATGCCCTTAACCAACCTTAATCCCACGACTACACAGGCCTGGAGCCAACTTCGTGAACACTACCAAAACACCCGGGACCAACATCTGAAAGAGACTTTCCGGCAAGACCCCGGCCGCGCCGGCCGTTACAGCATCCGCTGGGAGGATTTTTTCCTGGATTACTCCAAGAACCGCATAGACGACCGCACCCTGGAATTGTTGAGGGAGCTTGCTGCCGAGGCTGGCCTGCAACAGGCCATTGAGGCCTATTTTACCGGGGAGAAGATCAATAAAACCGAAGGCCGTGCGGTTTTGCATACCGCCTTACGGGCCCCGGAAGGTGCGGCGATAACCCTGGACGGGGAGGATATCTCTGCCGAGGTGGCTCAGGTAAAAGCCCAGATCCGCGACTTTTCTGAAGCGGTAATCCGGGGGGACAAGAAAGGATATACGGGCAAGGCCTTTACCGACGTGGTCAACATCGGGATCGGGGGGTCGGACCTGGGGCCGGTGATGGTTACTGAGGCCCTCCAATATTATCGCAACCACCTGCGGGTGCACTTTGTGAGTAACGTGGACGGGGACCATGTACATGAGACCCTGAAGGGCCTGGACCCCGAAACCACTTTGTTTGTGGTGGTTTCCAAAAGCTTCACCACCCAGGAAACCCTGGCTAATGCCCTGACGGCCCGCAAGTGGTTCCTGGAGCACGCCTCCGAGCAGGATGTGGCCCTGCATTTTGCCGCCGTGTCCACCAACCAGCAAAAGATCGGGGAATTCGGGATAGTCCCGGAGCACGTCTTTACCATGTGGGACTGGGTGGGTGGCCGCTTTTCCCTGTGGAGTGCCGTGGGCATTTCCATAGCCCTGGCTGTAGGGTACGACCACTTTGAATCCCTGCTGCAAGGCGCAGCCGGGATGGACCAGCACTTCCGGACTGCTTCCTGGGAGGACAATATGCCCGTGGTGCTTGCGCTGCTCAGCATCTGGTACAACAACTTTTACGGGGCGGAAACCGAGGCGGTAATTCCCTATACCCAATACCTGCATCGCTTGCCGGCCTATCTGCAGCAGGGGATCATGGAGAGCAACGGCAAGTGTGCCGACCGCAACGGCAAGCGGGTAGGCTACCAGACCGGCACTATTATCTGGGGGGAGCCAGGCACCAATTCCCAGCACGCCTTTTTCCAGTTGATCCACCAGGGAACCAAGCTTATCCCTGCTGATTTTATAGGGTTTAAACACTCTCTGTATGGCGACCAGGATCACCACCTGAAACTGATGGCCAACTTTTTTGCCCAAACCGAGGCTCTGATGAACGGAAAAACCGCTGGGGAAGTCCGGGAAGAACTGCAGGGGAAAATGGAGCCTGAAGCCCTGGAAGCCCTGGTGCCCTTCAAGGTTTTTGAAGGCAACAAACCCACCAATACCCTGTTGATTGACCGTCTGACTCCGGCAAACCTGGGTGCGCTGGTGGCCCTTTACGAGCACAAAATCTTTGTGCAGGGGGTGCTTTGGAACATCTTCAGTTACGACCAGTGGGGCGTAGAGCTGGGCAAGCAACTGGCCTCGGCCATCCTCAAAGACCTGGAAGGCGCCAATGTAAGCAGCCATGACGCCTCTACGCTTCAACTCCTTCAAAATTTTAAGAAATAAACTGCCGATCCGGCAAAGGTGAATAACTATTCATAAGTCCTTGCCAGCCAGTCCGTTTTAAAGGGTTTTTGTGTTACTTTAGGGCTGGGGAATTTAACATTCCCTTAATACTTAAGTGGGTTTTCTAATCCACTTTTGCATCACAAGTAAAAACCTAAATAACACGAGAACATGAGAAAACTAGTCTTTACCTGGGTCTTGGCTTTTTCAAGCGTACTGGCCTTTGCTCAGGAAACCTTCACCGGGAAGGTGGTAGACGGAGAAACCAACGATCCGCTGCCGGGCGCCACCGTTGTGGCTAAGGGTACCACCATTGGGGTGGTCACCGGGTTTAACGGGAATTTTACCCTGGATGCCCCTGCAGGCTCCGTACTGGTTGTTTCCTACCTGGGGTACGGAACACAGGAAGTGCCCGGGGGGCAGGACATGGTTATTTCCCTGATGTCCGAAGCCAACCAGCTTGGTGAAATTGTATTGACTTCCAGCGTGATCGACATCGCTAAGGAACGGGAGACCCCCGTGGCAGTTTCCACCATTGCTCCAGCCGAGATCGCCCTGAAAGTGGGTAACCTGGAATTTCCGGAGATTATGAACCGCACCCCTGGGGTCTATGCGACCAAGCAGGGTGGAGGTTACGGGGATTCCCGGATTTCCCTTCGCGGTTTTGACCAACGCAACACCTCTTTCCTGATTAACGGGCAACCCGTAAACGATATGGAGAATGGCTGGGTGTACTGGTCCAACTGGCAAGGCCTTACCGACGTGGCTTCCGGAATTCAGATTCAGCGGGGCCTCGGGGCCTCCCGCCTGGCTGTACCGTCTGTAGGGGGTACGGTTTCCATCTTTACCAAGGCGGCCGAACTGAGCCAGGGTGGGGCTATTGCCCAAACCGTAGGTAACGACCTGTACTTCAAAACTTCCGTTTCCTATAACACTGGAAAAAATGAGAAAGGCTGGGCTTCTTCCTACCTGCTGAGCCGCTGGTCCGGAGACGGGTATGTAGACAATACCGCAGGAGAGGGCTGGACGTATTTCTTTGCCGTGGCCTATGCCCCGGAAGGATCCAAGCACGCCTTTAACCTGTCCCTGCTGGGCGCCGGCCAATGGCACCACCAGCGGGATGTATGGGTGTCCATCCGCGACTACGAAAACTTCGGTGATCAGGGGGAAATTGACGCCCGCTGGAATACCAACGGTGGTCTGCTGAACGGCAAGGAGTACAACGTACGACGGAACTTCTACAACAAGCCACTGGCTACCTTTAACTGGGATTGGGAAATCTCCGACAACGTTTCCCTGGCGACCTCCCTGTACGGCTCTGCCGGACGTGGGGGCGGAACCGGGCCCCGCGGGAACAACTTCCGCAACGGAGACATCGATATGTATCCCTTCCGTATTGACCTGACCGAGCACTACCTGGAGAACGGACGGGGTACCCGTCTGCCCAACGGACAGATCGATTTTAACGCCGTGGTAAACACCAACCGGGCCACTACAGATCCGTACAGCGGGTCTATTTCCAACTTTGAAGGCCTGCGGATTGGTTCCAACGGCTTCCGCGACGACGGGGTTAACCGTGCCGTAATGGTTCGCCGGGCTTCCATGAACAGCCACGACTGGGTGGGCGCCATCTCCAACCTGGATATCACCAGCGGGAAAATGCGCTACTCCATCGGGGTGGACCTTCGGAACTACAAAGGCTACCACTACCGTGTCCTGAACGACCTGTTGGGGCTGGACGGCTACTACTCTACCGGGAACCGCAACTCTGCCGGGCAGATTGTGGAAACCCTGATCGATGCCGATCCGTTCAACAACACCGGGATCAAAGGCCCGAAAATCGATTACTACAACATCGGTTATGTAGGCTGGCAAGGGGTAAACGGCTTAATCGAATACAACGACCAGTCTAAAGTGACTGCCGTACTCCAGGCCGGAGTTTCCAACCAGTCCTTCCAGCGCGAAGACCTGTTTGACCAGCCGACCAACCCGCTTTCCGAGAAGAAAAACCTGACCGGGGGCTACGTGAAGGGTGGTGCCAACTACAACTTCAACGAGCGCTCTAACCTGTTTTTCAACGCCGGGTATATCTCCCGTCAGCCTCTGTTCGATGCGGTATTCCCGAACTTCGCCAACGCGGTGAACCCTGACCTTCAGAACGAGGAAATCGTTTCCTTTGAGTTGGGGTATGGGTACGTGACCAACAACTTTAAGTTGAATGTGAACGCCTACAACACCTCCTGGGGTAACCGTTTCGTATCCCGCAGCATCCCGAATGCCCAGGGTCAGGATGGAACTGCCCAGTTCAAGGACATCAGCGTCCTGCACCAGGGGATTGAGGTGGAGGCCACGTACGACGTGAGCAACCAGCTGCGCCTGAAAGGGATGATCTCCGCCGGCGACTGGAGGTACACCAAGGACTTTAGTGCCACCCTGTTCGACAACAACAACCAGCAGATCGGTACCGGTACCCTGTACACCGACGGTGCCAAGGTTGGGGATGCCGCGCAGTTCACCACCTTCTTTGAAGCGGATTACCGCATTGGCAGCACCAGCTTTGACCTGGGCTTCCGCTACATTGACGGGCTGTACGCAGATTATTCCATCACCGATTCTGACTTCCTGCAACCGGATAACCAGGGAGCCCTGAAGCTTCCCAGCTACGCCCTGGTAGATCTTGGGGGGACCACGCGTTTTGCCCTCTTTGGTAAAGACGCTTCCCTGCGGGTGAATGTGAACAACCTATTCAACACCACCTACATTGCAGAGTCTAACTCCAACATCCACGCCACGGCCGGCTCCGACACCTGGAAGGGTATCGACAAGCTGAACTACGTGTGGTTTGGTTTCGGTACCACCTGGAACGCGACCTTCAAAATTAACCTGTAAGGCGCACAGGAACCCATATCACCCCTGGGTGAACCTGAACCCCCGGATATCACATCCGGGGGTTTTTGTTTTTGGACCCTGCCGGGACACAACCAAAAAATAGATACCTTTAGCAAAAATTCATTCCATGGAAATCCTGCGCATTGTGCACTCCTACCTGGCCTACGTGGCTTTGTTTATGCTGGTAATTGCGGTGATCAACGCCCTGGGCGGCTGGTCTTCCAAACGGATATTCAACATGCACCGCGACCTGCGGATTAGCCTGTTTGCCCTGATCCTGTGCCACCTGCAACTGGTGGTGGGCCTGCTGCTTTATTTTATCTCGGCCAACGGTTATCAGGCGATTAACAATAATGGCATAGGCGGGCTGAATTCGGCAGCCCGGCTGCTGGCCCTGGAACACCCCTTAATCAATATCCTGGCCATTGCCCTGATTACCGTGGGCTGGTCCCGCCATAAAAAGTTTATGGAGGGCGACAAGAAATTCAAAAGCATCGGCATCTTCTACGGGATTGGCCTGTTGCTGATTCTGAGCCGCATCCCCTGGGGCCAGTGGTTCAATTAAGACTTTATAAACCCCATATCTGATGAAACGCATTTTACTTCCCCTGTTTGCAGCCTGCCTTTTTGGGGCCCAGGCGCAGGAAACCGAATTGTTTAACGGCAAAGACCTGAGCGGGTGGACCGTGTACGGCACTGAAAAGTGGTACGTGGAAGACGGCCTGCTCGTATGCGAGAGCGGTCCGGACCAGGGCTACGGCTACCTGGCCACAGACCAGCATTACAAGGACTTTGAGGTGACCCTGGAGTTCATGCAGGAAGCCAATGGCAACAGCGGGGTCTTTGTGCGCTCCACGGTAGATGGCACCAAGGTGAGCGGCTGGCAGGTAGAGGTTGCGCCCCCCGGGCATGACACTGGCGGCGTGTACGAATCTTATGGCCGCGGCTGGCTGATCAAGCCCGAGGCCGGGAAGCCCGACGTTAAAATGGGCGAGTGGAATACCCTGAAGATCCGCATGATGGGCGACCAGCTTACCTCCTGGCTGAACGGGGTAGAAATGGTAAGCATCACCGATGCCAAGATCGGGGCCGGGGAAGGCTCCATTGCCCTGCAGATCCACGACGGGGGCGGCATCAAAGTGAAGTGGCGGAATATCCGCCTGGTTACTCCGCAGTAATTTCGGCAACGGGCTGTAGCAGGAAGGCATAAACAGGGAAGTGGTCGCTGTACCCGCCCTGGTAGATGCCCCCGGCATAGGTTCGGTATGGATACCCTTTGTAGGCCCCGGAAGGGGTCTTCAAAAAAGCCGGGTGGTGTATGCGCGCCTTCCAGAACCGGTAGCCCCCGGATTGCCCAAACCAATTCCCATTCCATAGGATCTGGTCAAACAAACTCCACCGGTCTGCATAGGCCAGGGTTCCCATTCCCTTGCGGTACATGTCTTCCATCGGATTGAATAACAGTCCGGGGAGCAAGCTATCTGTTTGACTGCGTGTTCCCAGGCCATAGCGCAGGCTGGCATCGGAAGGCTCGTCATTAAAATCCCCCATGGAGATAAACCGTGCCCCGGGGTCGTCCCTGAGCACGGAATCCAGTATACTGCGTTGTAAGGCTGCCGCCTGTTGTCGGTATGGGGCACTTCGGGCCTGACCCCCGCTGCGGGAGGGCCAGTGGTTTACCGAAATATATATGGGTTCCCCGTCCAGGGCGCCGTAAACCAGTAATTGATCCCGGGTATAGCGTCTGAAGTTTGCAGGGTCACGCAGCAACAACCTGCGGCTTTCTATCTCCCAAACGGAGAAGCAGTCCTTGTTATACAATAGGGCGACGTCTATCCCCCTGCGGTCCGGGGAATCAAAATGCACAATCCCGTAATTAACCCCCTGCAGAGGTGGCTGGGCCCGTAAATCTTCCAGCACCTGCCGGTTTTCTACTTCACACAGCCCGATCAAATCCGGGAGGCGCTTTGCTTCCTCTTGGCCAATGCCGGCCAGCACGGTGGCAATCCGCCCGAGTTTGGCCAGGTAGCGCTCCTGGGTCCAGGCATAGCGGCCGTCCGGCGTCCGCTCGTCATCGTCCGTAAGCGGGTCGTCTTCCGGGTCAAACAGGTTTTCCACATTGTAAAAGGCCAGGGTGCGGATGCGGTACGCACCGGAGTCGGCCGGGTTCAGATCCGGGGTATGGCAAGCGGCCAGCGCAAGTAAGCCCAGGTACAGGAAAAATCGCTTCATCCGGCAAAACTAAGGGGTGGTACTGCAAGGCAGGTGCATTCCCGTGGAATAGGTTTGCGTCCTCCAAGAAGTCCGCCATGTCCAAACCCCTATTCCGTTTCCTGTTATTATGCGGGGCTTTACTGTTGCCCATACAGCTCATCGGGCAGTCCTGTACAGTAAGAGGGAGGGTGCAACAGGCCACAGGCGGCCCGGGTGTTTCCGGGGCCGTACTCCTGACCCTTGCAAATATTCACCTGGGGGAGACCGGGGAGGACGGACAATTCATTATACCCGTTCGGGAAGGCCAGCGGGAGCTGGTGGTGCGTGCCGTCGGGTTTTTGGATTTGCGCGTTGTCCTTCCCCATTGCACCGGCGATACGCTGCAGTTAGGGCCCCTGATCCTGCGGGCGCTCCCCATGGATGAGCCCGATTATGTCTGGCTGGAAACCCTTGCCGATGAGGAAGACCAGGATCCGGGGGGAGGGCTGCTGGGGATGGGCAGGGATTTCTTTACCCGTCGCGCGGCATTCGATTTCAGTGCCGGATATTTCCGGACCAGGGGATTGGAGCAGCAGGAATTGCTGGCCACCTTCAACGGGGTCCCCATGAATAATCCCTGGGACGGCAGGCCCATGTGGAGTAGCTGGAGCGGGCTCACGGACTTGATACGAACGGCCGGCAACCACAGGGCAAGGACATTTTATCCAAGGGGTTATGGCGGGCTTCTTGGCGCTCTCGAGATCCAGGGCAGTCCTGCTGCACTCCGCCCGGGTATGCGGGTTACCCTTTCGGCCAGCAACCGCAGCTACCGGTTCCGCCAAATGGTAACATATAATTCCGGCCAGAGTAATACCGGCCTTGGATACTTAATTTCCATGGCCAGGCGGGATGGGGACCGCGGGTATCTTGACGGGACGTCTTACCAATCCCTGGCAGGCTATGCCGCCTTAGAGTGGGAATTTCTCCCTGGGCAGCAGCTGCTTTTTTCCGGCTTGCTGAGTCATACCCGTCGCGGGCTTTCCGGTGCCCTCACCGAAGAAGTCACTGCCATCCAGGGGCGCCAATACAATCCGCACTGGGGCTGGCAGAACGGAAAAATCCGCAATTCCAGAGTACAGGATACAGAGGAACCCTTATTGACATTTACCTATACCGGGAAAACCCCAAAGGCCCAATGGGAACTCGCTATAGGCCACCAGTGGGGTGGCAGCCACCGTTCCCGCCTGGGCTATTTCGGGGCGCCCAACCCGGATCCCTCGAATTACCGCTACATGCCTTCCTTTTACTACAACAGCCCCCTGGGTCCCAATTATGCAAATGTTCAGAAGGCCAGACAGGCTTTTGTTTCGCATCCCCAAATCGATTGGGAGCGCCTATACCAGACTAATTCCGGGGCCTACCCGGAAGGCCGTGCGGCGTACCTGCTTACAGGGGATTGGCAGGGAGGATCGCGCTGGAAAGGCGCCGGCAGGGTTAGCCTGATGCTGTACCGGGGGCTTTGGCTGGATGCAGGACTTCAGGCTTCCCGCAGCCTGCTTGAAGCCCGTCAGGAAATACTGGATTTGCTGGGAGCCGCGTACCATAAAGATGCCGATCCGTTTAGCGGCACCCAGAATGATTTGGAAGGCCCGGAACAGAAAGGACCGGGTGCTGTTGTGGGCTATGCCTTTGACTTGAAACATAAGGGGCTGCAGGGGTATGCTCAGGTGCGCTATCAGGGAAACAGGTGGGAAGGGGGGGTGGCCTATCATCAAGGTAAGGAGTACGCCTGGCGATACGGACATTTCCGTAACGGCCGCTACCCGGAAGACTCCCAGGGTTTCGGTCCTTCCCTGCAGGGATCATCCCAGGGGTTAAAGGGATACCTGGGTGTTCGCCTCTCAGGGCATATTTGGGCAATGGCCCATTTAGGTTCCGAATTCCGCTCACCGAACCTCCGCGACTGGTATACCGACCCCAGGGAGCACCATTTCTACATACCTGCGGAAAGGGAACGGGTGCGAGGGGCTTCCCTGGACCTGCACTTGCGCTTTCCGAGGCTCAGCGGGCGTTTGGGAGGGTATTTCAACCGGTTTGATGGTGGTCGTAGCTTAAGGTCGTATTATGCCGAAACCGCTTTTGGGGATGCTTTTGTTCGGGAACTGGCTTTAGGATTGGGGGCGCGGTTACAGGGCTTTGAAGCAGGCCTGGAATACCAGCTCAGCCCGGAAGTAAGCCTTAACCTGGCTGCCGGTCTTGCGCGCCACCGCTATGCGGGCCGGGCCGGGCTTCTCCTATTTGCCGCTCCCGGCGCAGGCCTTCCCGAGGTGGCATCCGGCCCTGAAGGGCTGGACCTGGGAGACGCGGACCTGGATGGACTGCCACTGGCCCGCGGTCCTGAAACTGCCCTGGCCCTGGGGGTTCGTTACAGGGCCCCGAAGTACTGGTGGCTCGATGTGCGGACGGTATACCTTGCCCGGAGCTTTCCCAGCCTGGCCCTGATTCGCACTACTGATGCCTTCAGGAACCCTCCAAATAATACCTTGCCGGATGGGGCTGCTTCGACTTACCGGGAACTCCCTCCCCACCCTAATCCCATTCCGGAGGCCTACCTCCTGAACCTGAGCTTTGGGAAGTCCTGGCTTAAGGGCAGCCACTATATCAGCGCCTTTATGGGCTGGAACAATGTATTTGACCAGGCCTTTCGTTCCGGGGGATACCAACAGGGGCGGATGGCTACCCAAACCGGATATAATCGGGATGCCCGGAGCGGGCACCCTTCCTTTGGCCCCCGCTACTGGCAGGGCCAGGGACGTAACTTCTTTATCAATATCGCATGGAGTTTTTAGGCAAATGGCCCCGGCTGGGGCAATGGGCCCTGTTCGGGGCGTTTCTGACCCTGACGGGTTGTACTTCCCCTGAACCGGATTCTGAATCCGATGTGGGTTGCGAAATCCCGGAAATGGAAGGGGTTGGCTTCCAGGTGCTGGAGGCCTATGGCGGGGATGCCGTGGTGGAAATTACGGATCCTATTTATGTGGAGGGCTACGTGATATCTTCGGACCGGGAAGGGAATATTTTTGGGAGGCTTTATGTGCAGGACCAGTTGGAAAACCCCGCCTATGGGGTGGAGTTAAAAACGGATCTCCTGGACCTGCAAGCCCTCTTCCCCCCTGGTGCGCGGGTGCGCATAAACCTTCAGGGCTTATTCCTTGGCCGGCAGGGGGGCGGTATGGCCCTGGGCAGTCGGAGGGATATCTTTGGCAACCCGGTATTGGACCGTATCCCTGCCCTGGCTACCCTGGATTACCTCACCCTGGCCTGTACCCCTGGCGGCACCCCAATACCTCGTGAGGTCTCCCTGGATTCCCTGAATCCTTCCTATTTGCATACCCTGGTACGCATTCCCGAGTTGGAGGTGGAAGCCGGGGCTCAGGGACAACCTTTTGCCGAGGCCGGGTCCCAGACCCGCATCCCCCTGGTTTCGTGTTCCGGACACCAGCTGGAGCTGGACAATAGCGGGTACTCGGATTTCCAGGCACTGCCCCTTCCGGCGGGTAGCGGCGCGGTTACGGGGATTTTGGTGGGCTCCAGCGGGAATTTCCGGTTGCTCCTGCGCACCGCAGCCGACCTGGATTTTGAACCCCTTTCCTGCCTGGATCGCTACCCCTTGCAGACCACGGATCAGGTAATCATTTCAGAAATTGCGGACCCGGACAATGAAGCTGGGGCCCGGTTTATTGAATTGTATAATGCCGGCGCAGAATCCATAGCCCTGCGTGGATGGTCGCTGGTGCGCTATACCAATGACAATACCTCGCCCGGCCTGCAGGAGGACCTTACAGGCCTTGAAATTGGCCCCGGGCAGGTCCTGGTCTTTACCGCCTCCGAGGCGATTTATAAACAGGTTTATGGCCGGGATCCGGACCGCGTATTCAGGCCCAACGGCCCTGCCGATTCCAATGGGGACGATAATATTCTGCTGCTGGACCCTTTTGGCACCATAATCGATGCCTTTGGGGTGCCCGGGGAAGACGGTAGCGGTACGGCACACGAATTTGAGGATGGCCGGGCCCTGCGCTTGCCGCGGGTATTTCAGGCCTCTGCGGCATTCCAGCCTGCCCAATGGATGCTGTGGAATGACACCGGGGCGGCCGGCACCCAATTGCAGCCCCGTCAGGCCCCTGCGGATTTCACTCCCGGCCTGCACCCGGACCCCTCCCAATAGGGTGGGAGGACCCCTTTACCCCCGTTGGGCAGACCGAAGATTTCCGTACCTTTACGGGCATGAATGCCAACGCCTTTTTTGACTTGATCCGCGAAGGGAACCTGTTTGGCGTGAAACAGGCGCTTGCGGAAGATCCGAAGCTTATCGGCAGCCGCGACCCCCGGGGGTCTACCCCCCTGATGCTGGCGGCCTATTACAACCACCACGAACTGGTGGCCTACCTGCTGGAGCAGGGGGCCCCGGTGGATGAGACAGACGCTTCGGGGAATACCCCGCTTATGGGGGCCTGTTTCAAGGGTTATACGGAAGCGGCCAGGGCCCTGATCGACGCCGGGGCCGATGTGAATGCCGTAAGCCCCATGGGGGGCACCTGCCTGATCTTTGCCGTGTCCTTTGGCCGTTCCGAAATTGCCCGGATGCTGATCAACGCCGGGGCCGATACCGCGGCTACCGATGCCCGGGGCCGTACCGCCATGGACCTGGCCCGGGCACAGAACCTTACGGACCTGATCGCCCTTTTGGAAGCCTGAGCCATGACCCTGGACGTTGCCCTGGTACAGTCGGAATTAAGCTGGGAGGCCCCGGAGGCCAACCGCCGGCATTTCGATGGCTTGCTGCAACCTCTGGGCCAGGGGCCGGACCTGATTGTGCTGCCCGAAATGTTCACCAGCGGCTTTACCATGCAACCCGGAAACCTGGATGCCAACGCAGGTCCCCGCACCCTGGATTGGATGGCCGAATGGGCCCGGAAGGCAGACGCTGCCGTGGCCGGCAGCCTGGTTTGGGCAGAGGGTGGCACCCACACCAACCGGATGGTGTTTATGCTGCCGGATGGCAGCTACCACAGTTACGATAAACGGCACACCTTTACCCTGGCCGGGGAAGACAAAGCCTATGCCCGGGGCAACCGGCAGGTGCTGGTGCCCTTCAGGGGTTTTGTGTTCCACCTGCAGATCTGCTACGACCTGCGCTTCCCCGTCTGGAGCCGAAACACCATGGATTACGACGCTTTGCTTTATGTGGCCAACTGGCCCGTACCCCGCATCGGGGCCTGGGATGCACTGCTCAAAGCCCGCGCCATAGAGAATATGGCCTATGCCCTGGGGGTAAACCGCACGGGCACGGATCCGAAACACCAATACTGTGGGCATTCTGCAGCTTACGATGCGTTGGGGGGGCAGCTGGCATTTCTGGAGCAGGATTCAGGGGTGCTGCGGGTAGAGCTCTCCAGGGAGCACCTGGACCAGACCCGGTCCCAGCTTCGGTTTTTGGCAGATCGGGACGCCTTTACTCCTGGATGGTAAACGTCCTGCGGTCTTCCCAGTTGGCCCGCATCTCAATGGGAGCCGGAAAATACACCACCTGTTCCGGTTGCCTTTTTTCCAGAAAACTTCCCGTATCCCAGCGTCCGTTCCCATTGGCATCCAGGATCAGCCGAAAGCGGTAAGTACCCGGTTCCAGCCAGCGGAAGACCAGTTCCTTCGGGCTGGACAGCTTTTCGGTGCGTACCAACCGGTCCCGGTCGTCCGTGAGCTCGGCCACTACGGGGTAGGTTACGGCACCTTGCAAGGTCATCCGCAGGGTCCCGTAATCTGCCGGGGAGCCTATGCTCCAACGGTTGCTGAGGCTGTCGTTGGTACCCCCGAAGAAATCCGTGACGGCGCCGGGATACAATTCCAGGGAATAAGTGCGATTAGCCTGCTTTTCAAAATCCAGGTATACCCTGCGGCCCAGGCTGTCGGCCCTGAGGGCGAAAGGTACGGGCAGGGTATCCTGATCCACCATCCGGAAGCGGGAGGTGTCCACCGCCGCCAGGGGCAGGGTCGATTCCAGGTACACCGAATCGACAGGCACCAGGTTGCGCCCGGGCACCCAGGAGAGGCGCAGGGTGTCCGGTTGGGAAGAAATGGGCTTGACCGTTACGGTATCGCGGCGGCCTTCCCTCAGGGGGTCCTGCAACACAAAGAGCAGGGAATCTGCCTCAAAAGGGGTAATCCAAAGGTTCAGGCTGTCTTTGCCGCGTTCCCGGGCCACATGGGTACGAACGGAGTCCGGCAGGGGCGTAATACGTTCCAGCAGGGGTGCACGGCCCCCCGTAAATCCAAAGACAATGTGGTTGGACGCCACAAAGGAGGGTTTGCGGATGCCATAGTCCGGAATTTCCCGGAAGAGGCGGAGCACATAGGTAGAATCTGTGGGCAGGGTAATGGTGTCCGCCACAAACCCGATCTTGTCCGCATTCGGGGTGAAGGTGTTGTCTTTACCCTCGTCCTGAATGGCTACCAGGCGGTAGCGGCCTGCCTTCAGATTATTCAGCTGGAAGATGACCGCACTGTCCAGGGTATTGGTCAGGTAATAGGGCGGCTCCTGGTAGATGGTCGAATCCGTATAGGCACTGTCAATTTCGTAGAGCATCACGCTAATGAAAGGGTCCGGGCTGCGCTTGAAGCCATCTGCCACGGCGCCAATCAGGCTCAGGGAATCCAGGTATTCCCCGGTGGAAAATACATAGGTGAGCAGGGGGTAGGGGTTACCTTCGTTATGGTCCACCACGCTCTGTCCGAAATTAAAGGTGTAGGTGGTGTTTTCCCGCAGCGTATCCTTGATATCGATCTGGATGACCTTGCTGGCCCCGCCCATGGGGGTAATCAGGGGCGGCGTTTTCATGGGGGGCGAGATGATCAGCTGGTTCTGTACATCCTGCAGGCGCACGTATTCGTCAAAGTAGAGGCGGATGCGGGTGCTCTGAAAACCCGTGGTACCGTTGGCCGGTTCGGCCCGCAGCAGTACGGGCGGTGTTTCGTCCTTCGGGCCACCGCTGGGAGACCCCCGCCTCCCGCACTGGAACAGGGCTGCCAACAGGAAAAAGGCAAAGGCCGCGGCGGTCAATTTTCGGAGCATTTTCATAGGCATATCTACCGGTCCCACAAAGAAACGACAAATTGCACAGAACGGGAAACTAAGGGACCACCGCAACGGTAGCGATCAGCACCTCTTTGCCGACCACCGCTTCCAGGGCCTGGCAGCAGGCCCGCAGGGTAGCCCCGGTGGTGATTACATCGTCTACCAGCAGGATGCGGCACCCCTCAAGGCGTTGCGGGTTTCTGACCCGGAATGTATTGCGGCTCCCTTCCCAGCGCCCGGCCCGGTCCCTGTGGGTCTGGGTATGGGAAAACCGGCTCCGCACCAACAGTCGCTCCGAGGTTTGGGCCCCCAGTTTTTCGGCCACAACCCGAGCCATGCCCGTACACTGGTTGTAGCCCCGCTTCAGGCGACGTCTCCAGTGCAGGGGAACGGGAAGGACCCAATCTACATTTCCCGTATCGGGGTCCCTCAGAAGGGTTTCGCCCAGCCAGGCGCCCAGGGTAACGCCCAGACCCTCCCGACCCTTGTATTTGAGGCCGTGGACCAGGTGCTGCACCAGCCCCCCATTTTCGTAATGGAGCAGGGCCATGGCATGAGAAACCTCCTTTTCCCCGTAAAACCGGAGGGTTGCGGCATTTTCAAGCCCAAAGCGGTATTCGGTGATCGGCAATTCATGCCGACAAAATGCACAGATATGGGATTCTCCCCGATATAAGTGGGCATTACATCCAAAACAAAGCTTGGGAAGCAGCAGGGTGTTGAGGTCATTTAGTATTTTTACCACCTTACATGTACACTGATCGATTTTTAACACCGTTTATCTGGCTCGCAGGTTATCCGAGATGAATATTCAGGAATCCAAGTTCAATTACAAGATCATCTTTGCCGCGCTAATTGCGGTCATTGTAGGCATCCTGATTGCATTCTACTACAGTTATGCACAGTCCCAGACCGAGATTTCCTATCTGGAGGACGAACGGGAACTGCTGATGAAGGACCTGACCCTTATGCGCACAGAGGTAGACCGCCTCTCTGCCCTGAATGAGGTGAACGAGATTGAACTGGAAGACAGCCGCAGCCGGGTACAGCAACTTTTGGATTCCGTAGGCCAGCTCAACTACGACATCAACAAGCTGCGCGAATATCGGAAGGAACTCCGCAAGCTGGAATCACGTTTCGACAGCCTGAAATTGCGCAACAACTACCTGCAGTACAACAACGGCATCCTGGCCAACCGTTACGACGAAGCCCGGCAGTTGCTTGACGAACTCCGCGGCCGCAGCACTTCCCTGGCAGAAGCCGAGGCCCTGCTGCGCGAAAAGAACCGGGAGCTGAGCATGGAATTGCGGCGCAAGAGCTACCTGAAGCTGGACGGCCCGGAAGGTAGCGGGTTCCGCCTCCGGAACGAGCGCCCCATACGGACCAACAAGGCCTCTACCATCGAAAAACTCCGCGGCTGCGTCACCGTACTGGGCAACCCCAGTGCCGGCAGCGAGGAAAAGGTGCTCTACCTCCAATTCCTGGGCCCGAACATGCAGGTTATCGAAGACAATGCCAATGTGGTTTCCGTAAATGGCAATATCTACAGCAAGCGAACCGAAATGCTATATCTGGGCGAGCAGATGAAAATCTGCGACTTTATTTCCGTGCCTGAAGGATCCCTGCAGCCGGGCATTTACACCCTGAATGTGTTTGAAGACGAAAAGCTGCTGGCCACTACGGAATTTCAGCTGAAATAATCCCTTCCCTTTTACCCTGAATTTCTATTTTTGCCCAATGGCAAATCAAGAAGACGATTTCAGGAAAGTAGTCTCCCATGCCAAGGAGTATGGGTACGTAGTGCAGTCCAGCGAGATTTACGACGGGCTGAGTGCCGTTTACGACTACGCGCAGAACGGGGCCGAACTCAAGAAGAATATTCGGGAATACTGGTGGCAGGCCATGGTACAACTCCACGAGAATATTGTGGGGATCGATGCGGCCATCTTTATGCACCCGACCACCTGGAAGGCATCCGGGCACGTAGATGCCTTCAACGACCCGCTGATTGACAATAAGGATTCCAAAAAGCGCTACCGGGCAGATGTGCTGGTAGAGGATTATGTGGCCAAGATCGAGGCCAAGATAGAAAAGGAGGTGGCCAAGGCTGCCAAACGTTTCGGCGACGCTTTCGATCAGGAACAATTTGAAAACACCAATCCCCGTGTGCTGAGGTACAAGGAGCAAAGCCAGACCATCCTGAAACGCCTGGCGCGTTCCCTGGAACAGGAAGACCTGGCCGATGTGAAGGCCCTGATCGAGGAACTGGAAATTGCATGCCCGCTTTCGGGTTCCCGTAACTGGACGGACGTAAAGCAATTCAACCTGATGTTTGGCACCAAACTGGGGGCCAGTGCAGACTCGGCCATGGACCTGTACCTGCGCCCGGAAACCGCCCAGGGAATTTTTGTAAACTTCCTGAATGTCCAGAAAACCGGGCGTATGAAAATCCCGTTCGGGATCGCACAGATCGGGAAGGCTTTCCGCAACGAGATCGTAGCCCGGCAGTTTATCTTTCGCATGCGTGAATTCGAGCAGATGGAGATGCAGTTCTTTATCCGCCCCGGGCAGCAGAAGGAGTGGTATGACTACTGGAAGGAGGCGCGTATGAAGTGGCACCTATCCCTGGGAATGGGCCCGGAGAATTACCGTTTCCACGACCATGAAAAACTGGCCCACTACGCCGATGCGGCCGCCGATATCGAATTTCGTTTCCCCTTTGGCTTTAAGGAATTGGAGGGTATCCACTCCCGTACGGATTTTGACCTGGGGAGCCATGAAAAATATTCAGGCAAGAAATTGCAGTATTTCGATCCGGAACTGGAAGAGCATTACGTGCCATACGTAGTGGAAACCTCCATTGGCCTGGACCGGATGTTCCTGGCGGTCTTTTCCCACGCCCTGCAGGAAGAGCAGCTGGAAGACGGCAGTTCCCGCACGGTGCTTCGCCTCCCGGCCGTACTGGCCCCCACCAAGGCGGCTATCCTGCCCCTGATCAAAAGGGACGGCCTGCCGGAACTGGCCCATGAAATCGTAGACCTGCTCAAATGGGATTTCAACGTGCAATATGACGAAAAGGACGCCGTAGGCCGGCGCTACCGGCGTCAGGATGCTGCGGGTACCCCGTTCTGCATTACGGTGGACCACCAGTCCCTGGAAGACCGCACCGTTACCCTGCGCTATCGCGATTCCATGGAACAGCAGCGGGTGTCCATCGATGCCCTGGCCGGGCATATCCATCAGGAGGTGGATATGAAGGTATGGCTCCGCCGGATGGAGCAGCCGGCTTAAAGGGTGTAGGACAAAACCGCCCCAACATAGTAATTTCGCGCGTTGCCGGGGTAGAAGTACCGCGGTTCCGCACCCCCAAAGCTCCCTGCGTTAATCAGGACGGAAGAGGCGTACCGGGTATTCAGCAGATTATTTACCCCTAGTTGCAGGCCCGCTGTAAAACGGCGGGATACGCTATGGCGGTACCCCCATTGCATGCTCACCAACTGGTAGGCATCGCTGTAGATGGAGGCATCGTCCCGAAGGGGGATGGCATCCACATACTGGTAGGTGGTGTTCCAGTACAGGCCGGAGGTGCCCTGTACCCGCAGCCCGGCATAGACGCGGTTTTTTGGCACCCCTGTAAGCGGGTTGCCGGAATAATCGTCATCCCCGTCCACAAATTCCCGGAATCGGTGCGCGCTTAAGGTATAGGAGGCGTAAGGGGCCACCACCCAACCGCGCCAATAAAATCGGTATTCCCCGCTCAGTTCAAGGCCCCTGTGGCGGGTGCGGCCCGCATTGCGGCCTATATACTGGTCTTCCCCCACCCGCTGGGCCACCAGCAGGTCGCGGATGTCCATCTGGTAGAGGGCAGCGGCCAGGGACAGGCGCCCATCCAGGGCCTCCAGGTGCCCGCCAAGTTCGTAGTTCATCCCATTTTCCTGGGCTATCTCGGGATTCACCACCCCGTCCGGATTCAGGGATTCTTCCAGGGAGGGGTTGCTGAACCCCCTGCTGGCATTGAGGTAGAGAAAAGAGCCGTTTTTTCCGTCGTAACGGAGGTCCAGGCTGGGAAGCCAAATCGGGTCGAAGGCCCGCAAACCAGATTGGTCTTCTGCCCCCGCGCCCTGCAGATCGCGGTAATCGTAACGGGTGTGGTTTACCGAAAGCCCCGCCTGTACCGAAAGGCGCTGGGTAAGGGGCCAGCGCAGGTTGCCAAATACAAAATACTGGTTGCGGAATTCCTTGTTGCGGCTCAGGCGGTCGCCCTGCAGACTGCCATTGCCATTGTTCTGCTGGTACAGGTTTTCGTAGGTGCTCCAGGTATACTGGTCCTGGTAGAGTTCCCCGCCCCAGGTAGCCAGGGCTTGCCCACCAGGGGTGTCCCATTGCAGGCGAAAGATACTGCGCAGGCCATAGCCCAGGGTGAATTCATCCAGGATATTAAAGGGCCTGGGTTCGTAGTGGTCCAGGTAGGAGAAAAACACGCTGGTAGTGTTTTCGAGGCCGCCGCCCAGGTCCAGGCGGTTGGCCAGCCCCAGCAAGCTGTATTTATTGTCTTCATACCCTTTGGCCTGAGCCCAGGTAAAGGCCGCCTGGGTGGGGTCCTCCTCAAAGGCGGTACGGCTGATCGAACTGGGGATTTCCGCCCGGCATTCAATATAGTTGGCCAGCACCTCCAGGCTGTGGTTGTCCGAAAGGGAGACCTGGGTCCCGAAGAGGAATCCGTCCCGGTCAAAGGCGTTGTTTTGCCGGTACCCCTGGGTAGTGAGGTGGTTGTACCGCACTTCGGCGCTCAGGGTACTATCCCGGTGTTCCAGCCCAAGGTTGGTTTTGAACATGCCGTAAGAGCCCACCGTGCTGCGGTTGCGCATGGAGGTACCCCTGGGCCCTGCCTGGTCGGTCTGCAGCAGGAGGGCACCCCCCAGGGCTGCCCCATAGGCGCCGGATTTAGGGCCCTTTACTACGCGAAGCGAATGCATGTTTTCCAGGTCGAAGGCTTCCAGGGTGGAAGACCCCGTACCGTTGGTCACGGGGATGTCGTTGTAATACATCCGCAATTTGTCCGTGCCGTATGGGGTGCGGGCACCCACCCCCCGGATGGTAATTCGGTTGGTATTCAGGGCCCCGGAAAGCATGTAAAGCCCGGGCACCTGGTTCAGGGTGCCCGCGAAGTCCACTGGGTTCTGCAGGCGTATGGCCTGCGGGGTAAGTACCTCGGAAGGGGTGAGGCCCAGGGGAGAGGCTGTATCGTTTTCCAGCTTCAGGACCACTTCTTCCAGGTCAATGATACTGTCTTGCGGGGTTTGCTGCCCCAAAAGGCCCGAGGTTCCTGCCAGCAAAAGACAGGTCCATAGTAGTGACTTCATATTCCGGGGGTTGGTGGCCCCAAAGATACCGCATAATTGCATTAGGAGAAGGCCGGGGGTTTCAGGGCTGCCCGCAAAGGGCTATTTTTGCACCGAAATCGGATCGATTTGAAAATTGCCTCCTACAATGTGAACGGAATACGGGCTGCCCTGCGCAAGGGCTTTTTGACCTGGTTGCAGCAAGCAGATCCCGATGTGATCTGCCTGCAGGAAATCAAGGCGCAGGAAGACCAGCTGGAACTGGAGGTCTTTGAAAAGGCCGGATATCCATATCATTACTGGTATCCCGCCCAGAAGAAAGGTTACAGCGGGGTGGCCATCCTCTCCAAGCAGCGGCCGGACCATGTGGAATACGGCACCGGGATTGCGTACATGGACTTTGAGGGCCGGAACCTGCGGGCAGATTTCGGAGGCGTCTCCGTAATGAGCCTGTACCTGCCTTCCGGGACCAACATCGCCAGGCTGGAGCACAAACTCCAATACATGGCAGATTTCCAGCAATACGTGGATGCCTTGCGTCAGGAGAGGCCCGAATTGGTGGTCCTGGGCGATTTCAACATTTGCCACCGCCCCATAGATATACACGACCCCGTGCGCAATAAAAACGTCTCCGGCTTCCTGCCCGTAGAGCGGGAATGGATCGGGAATTTTATCGATAGCGGCTTCATTGACAGCTTCCGGCATTTTAACCCGAACCCCCACCAGTACACCTGGTGGACCTACCGCGCCAATGCCCGGGCCAACAACAAGGGCTGGCGCCTGGATTACGGGATGGTAAGCGCGCCTCTGGAACCGCACCTTAAACGCTCTGTTATCCTTTCTGAGGCCAAGCACAGCGACCATTGCCCCATCCTTTTGGAACTCAGCGAATAACATTTAAACCAACTCCTGTATGCAATACACTACCCTCCCGAACACCGACATCCGCGTGAGTAAGATCTGCCTGGGCACCATGACCTGGGGCCGGCAGAATACCGAAGCCGAAGGCCATGAGCAGATGGATTATGCCGCGGAACAGGGCATCAACTTTTTCGACACGGCGGAGCTCTATCCAATTCCCGCCCATTCGGATTACCACTCCCTCACGGAGGCCTACATCGGGAACTGGTTTAAAAAAACAGGGAAACGCCAGGACATTGTACTGGCTACCAAAATTGCTGGGAAGGCTCCTTTTACCAAATTTATCCGGAACACAGGCTTTAGCCCGGATTCCATAGTGGAGGCTGTGGAAGGCAGCCTCAGGCGTTTGCAAACGGACTATATAGACCTCTACCAGTTGCATTGGCCGGAGCGGCAGACCAACTTTTTCGGAAAGCGGGGCTATGTGCATTCCGCTTCGGACCACTGGCAGGACAACATCCACCAGGTGCTCGAAACCCTTTCCCGACTCATCCAGGAGGGAAAAATCCGGCAGGTGGGCCTTTCTAATGAAAGCCCCTGGGGAACCATGCGGTTCCTGGAGGAAGCCAAGGTACATGACTTGCCGCGCATGATCACCATCCAGAACCCGTACAGCCTGCTCAACCGCTTGTTTGAAGTCGGCCTCTCGGAAATCGCACACCGCTCCAAAATCGGGTTGCTGGCGTATTCTCCCCTGGGCTTTGGGGTGCTAAGCGGAAAGTACCTTGGGGGGCAAAAGCCAGAAAAGGCCCGGGTAACCCTTTTCCCGAATTACAGCCGTTACAGCGGGGAAACTGCGGTTAAGGCCACAGAGGCCTACAAGGCCATTGCAGACCGGCACGGGCTAAGCCTGGCGCAGATGTCCCTGGCGTATGTCAACACCCGCCCTTTCCTGACC
The DNA here is from genome assembly GCF_029537735.1 of Robiginitalea aestuariiviva. Lineage (GTDB taxonomy): Bacteria > Bacteroidota > Bacteroidia > Flavobacteriales > Flavobacteriaceae > Robiginitalea > Robiginitalea aestuariiviva. The sequence continues at coordinate 1,154,602 of NZ_JARPUQ010000001.1, forward strand.
AGCAACATTATCGGGGCCACCAGTATGGAGCAACTCCGGGAGAATATCGACAGCATCCATGTGGAGCTGACCCCGGAAATTCTGGAGGAAATCGAAGGGGTACACGAGCGGTACCCCAACCCGGCGCCTTAATGGCTAAGCCATAGAGACCCTTCCCTCATTCCCGGTGGTTTAACCAAAAAGGACGCCGTAAACTGGTGTTCTAAAACCACTGGATATGAAAACCTTCCAAATTTTTCTCTGGTCTTTGATCGGGTTGTCGACCCAGGTTCGGGCCCAGGAGTTTAACGTGTTTGAAAACGGGTTGATTTATTCGCCCCCTGCGGTCGCCGAGTTGCGTGAACTTATTGCTGAAAAGGATGCGGCATTCCGAAAATGTGACCTGAACAAGACCTTTCGGTCAAGGTCTCAGACAACGGGGTATTTCATTCCAATCGAAAATGCCAGGCTGGAACACTTTCGGCTGCCGGCGGAAACGTTGTCCCTCCAGGCCTTCCTGGATAGCCTTGGGCAGGAACCTCCCAAGCAGGAGCACTTTGTCCTGACTGAAAACGTGGAATACAGGGGCAAAAATCATACACGGATATACCGAAGCCTGAAAGAGACCAGTTTCTATCTGGGTAACAGGGACTTTCAGAAGCAACGGGGCCAACGTTGGATTGGGGTCCCGGGCGGGGTCCTATACCTGGATGCGCCTTTCGTTGCAGCGGAATTGCCGGAGCGGTATGCCCGGTATCTGATGTACAGCGAATGTATGGTAGACACTACGGCGACGGTCCTGTTGGAGGATGCCCGCCGAAGCAATGGATTCGAACGAAACATGGCCTGGGAAGGCCTGGAGCGTTACATCAACCGGAAATTCGGCAAACGCGCACCCAAGTTTCCGGAAGAAGGAAGTGACCAGGCCTATAATACCTATAATGCGAACCTGTCCAAATGGCAGCAGGAGCGGGAACTTTATGTGGCGGACACCTGCAGCCGAACCTCCGCTTTTAAGGTGCAATTACAGAAGGCCCTGGACGAGGCACGCCTTTCCGGGAATTCCAACGGGAATCTGGAAATGTATGTAGCCCGCTATATTTCGCTCCTGCAGGCCCTGGAACTCAAACGCCGCCGCCGCGTTGTTGGTATGTGCAGTCAGGACAATAGTCCCAGGGTGCACGCCATGCAAATTGCCCAACTGGCTGCGGAATCCAGGCAGTGGGATATTTTCCTGCGTTCGCACCTGGATATCATGAACGACCGAATGGACCGTATGTCTGATGGGAGCTACGCTTACGATGCCCGTTTAACCTATTTGAAGGAACTCGAGGCCTTGCAGATCGATGTGCCTGAACTGATGTACGGCATTAGCCTGCGAACGGAGAACCCTTCAAGGAATCACTATTTCGGGACCATCTGGCGTGTGGGAAGGGCGTTGTCCGAAAGCAGTATTGCGCCGGAAATTAAGCGGGAACTTCTGGAGATTGTTGCGGACGACTCCCTGGACTATTTCAACCGGTTATTGATGTATTATCTGTACGCCAACATGATATATTATGCAGATCCAGGCAAGGACAAAAAGGAATATGAAGCGGCCGAAGGCCAGGGGCTGAAACTTTTACCGGAATACATGCAGGCCTGGAAACGGTCTTAGCTGAATAAGGAACGCATCAGGTCTTCCACCTTCCCAACCCCCACAATCTGGATCCCGCCTTTGGGTTTGCCCCTTTTGGCATGGGAAGAAATATAGATGCGTGAAAACCCGAGTTTTTCGGCTTCGCCAATGCGGGCGTCTATGCGGGGTACGGGTCGGATCTCCCCGGCAAGGCCCACTTCGCCGGCAAAACAGTAATCCCGGGGTACGGGGATGTCTGCCGTACTGGAGAGGATGGCGGCAAGCACGGCCAGGTCAATGGCAGGGTCGTCCACCTGTATGCCGCCGGTAATATTCAAAAACACGTCTTTGGCAGCCAGCTTAAACCCCGCCCGCTTTTCCAGCACCGCCAGCAGCATGTTCAGGCGGCGGGGGGCAAACCCGGTGGCGGACCGCTGGGGGGTGCCGTACACCGCGGTACTGACCAGGGCCTGGATTTCGATCAATAAGGGGCGCACCCCTTCTACGGTGGCCGAAATGGCCGTGCCGCTCAGGGCTTCGCTGCCTCTGGAAATCAGGATGTCCGAAGGGTTGGCTACGGGGTGCAGCCCATCCCCCTTCATTTCGTAAATGCCCAGCTCCGAGGTAGAGCCAAAGCGATTTTTAAGCCCCCGGATAATCCGGAACATGTGGTTGCGGTCCCCTTCAAACTGCAGCACCGTGTCTACCATGTGCTCCAGGATTTTGGGCCCGGCAATACTGCCGTCCTTGGTGATGTGCCCAATCAAAACCACCGGGATGTTCGAAACCTTGGCATATTTGATGAGCTCTGCCGTGCACTCCCGGATCTGGGAGATGCTCCCGGCCCCGGCTTCCAGGTAATCCGAGTGGAGGGTCTGGATACTGTCTACCACCACCAGGTTGGGTTCCAGGCTTTCGATATGCTTGAAGATGCGGCTGGTATTCGTCTCCGTCAGGATGTAACAGGCATCGGACCCGGGGGCAATACGCTGTGCCCGCATGGCAATCTGCCGCTGGCTTTCCTCCCCGGAGACGTATAGGGTTTTAAAAGGCTGCTTCAGGGCCAGTTGCAGCATCAGGGTGCTTTTCCCGATGCCGGGTTCCCCGCCCAGCAGGGTGAGGGAGCCGGGCACCAGCCCGCCCCCGAGTACCCGGTCCAGTTCCGGGTCGCCCAGCGGGATGCGCATCTCCGCTTCGGCCCGGATTTCGCCCACGGGGAGCGGTTTGGAAGCTTTCGGTCCGCCCTGCCCGCTTTTCCATCCGGCGGGGGATTCCTTTTCGAGTACCTCCTCCACAATGGTATTCCAGGCTTTGCAGGCGTTGCATTGCCCTTGCCATTTGGCATACTGGGCGCCACATTGCTGGCAGAAAAAAGCTGTTTTGGTTTTGGCCATGCCGGGTCCTTCTTTGGGTTAAAGATAGACCGGGCAGCCGGAACTCACAACATGTACGGGAAGGGCTTAGAACCCGAAATCCGCTTTCAGGGCATCCATTTTTTCCAGTGCCATTTCCTTGGTGAGGAAGTCGATTTCTTCCATGCCAAAGGCTTTTTCAAAGGTGCGGAGGGCCTTTTTGGGTTCCCCCATCTGCTCGTAGTATTCGGCTTCGAAATAAAACCCGAGCATGGTATCCGGGAAGGCTTCCTTGCAGAGGTCCGAAAGGGGCTTCAGGGATTCCGTGTCTTCCTTTTTGCGGCACCCGGCATAGATGGCCAGGATATCGTCCAGTTCCACCCGCTTGCGGAAGCCGAACAGGTCCTCGATGGTAGCGTATTTGTTTTCCAGATAGTTAAAAACAGGTTCGTCCGAAGTCAGGATTTTTTCCCGGTATTCCGTGGGGCTGATCGGCTTGAAAAGGGAAAAGGTGCGGTCCCAGGCCTTGCCGATCCCATAGGCGCCGATGGCGTTTTCATCGGCCTCCGGGTACAGGTCGTAGTAATAGTGGAGCCCGTCCCGGTTTATTTGCCGGATTTGGGCATCCAGGGCGTTAAAGCGCTGCAGGTCCGGCCCGGGCCGTCCGTCTGCGATCAGGTGGTAGAAGATCTGCTGCTCCAGGTCCGCCAGGCGTTGCGGGATGCGGGATTCCATTTCCGGTGCCAGTAAAGGGGAAATACTGATGAAGGCATTGAACAGGCTCCGCTCTTTGAACAGGTAGTAGTTCCCGAAGTTGGCGGTAATGTCGTACCCTATTATCATTTTAAAGGGCGCCACATTGTATGCGCTCACCATATAGGGGACAATCTCCAGGCCAATGAATTCAAAGAAGCCCTTCCCCTTGTCCGAGGGTAATCCGGTGTCTTCCTCGAAGGCGCAATCGTACCAGCGCAATTCGTCTTTTTCCTGGTGAATGCCCACAATGAGGGCTTCGGGCATACCCTGGTATTTGCTGTGGTAGCGCGAAGCTGCCACCACCTGGTGGAACAGGCGTTCGGCATCCAGGACCACCACCAGGGGGTATTGCTTTTCCGGGGTGTAGTTTTCGGGGATGTAATAGGTTACATCGCGCCGTTCCTGCAATTTGAAGGACTCGAAGATTTCTTGTTTTACCTGGGCCGAAAGGGGCATCAGGCTGGCTGCGGTAAGCAGGGCCGAAAGGAGACGTTTCATGGGATTGGTTTCTGCGGGGAGGCCGTTATTTGGCCCTGTTCCATAACGGCAGCAGCAGGAAAGATATTGCACCGAAGAAGAAGACCATCAGGGTCTGGGCAATCCACATAATCCACCCAAAGGCATCCCCGGAGACGGTACTGATCCCGAAAAGGGCCAGGGCCTGGCTAACGGCAATGGGGTAGAGGCCCAGCCCGCCCGGGGTGGCGGTCATGGCGAAGGCGCCGGCTACAAAGGCAACCAGGAGTTCGCCTGTATTTAAGGGCACGGTTTCGGGCACGGTGTATTTGATCACCCAGAACATACCGAAATAGGCCGTCCAGATAAAGAGGGTGTGGCCCAGAAAGGCCCATTTGCGTCGGATTTTAAAAATGCTCAACACGCCTTCCAGCAAACCCCGTACAAACCCGCGTACCTTGTTGGCAAGGGGGTGGGAAGAGCGGCGCAGGAAGGCCCGCAGCACAAAAAGGCCGCCTACCCCGCAAACCAGCAGCACAATGCTGCCGGTTAGGCCCAGCCCCTGTTCGGAGAGGAACCCCAGGATAATGTCCGTTTGCGCCGCCAGGGTAATCAGGATTACCAGCAGCAGCATAATGAGGTCTACAATGCGCTCCGTAACGATGGTCCCGAAACCTTTCTGGAAGGGTACGTCTTCGTAGGTGGCCAGGGCAGTGGCCCTTAGGAATTCCCCGGACCTGGGAATGCCCAGATTGGCCAGGTAGGCGATCAGGATGATCAGGATGTTGTTCCGCAATTTGGGCCGGTACCCCATGGGCTCCAGCAGGTAATTCCACCGGATGGCCCGGCTCACGTGGCTCAGGATGCCGATCAGGACGGATATGCCCACCCAGAACAGGTTGGCTTCCCGGATATACCGCACAATCTCGCTGCGGTCTTCCGGGGAGGTCATCTGGTAGGAATAACCGATCAGGAAGAGTCCCAGGGCAATGGGCAGGAGAATCTTCAGCGCTCTTTTCAGGCGGGGGCTCAAGGTCAGTTCAGGAGGTTGGTGGCTTCGTTGGGGAATACCAGGGCCGGGTTGAAGTTACGGGCTTCCTCCACTGCCATCCAGGCATAGGTGATCAGGATCAGAATATCCCCTACAGCCACTTTGCGGGCAGCAGCCCCGTTCAGGGTAAGCTCTCCGCTGCCCCGGGGGCCGGGGATGGCATAGGTTTCCAGGCGCTCGCCGTTGTTGTTGTTCACGATCTGCACCTTTTCGCCAGGAATGATATTCGCGGCGTCCATCAGGTCTTCATCGATGGTAATGGAGCCGATATAATTCAGGTCGGCGCCGGTTACCTTTACGCGGTGAATCTTGGACTTGACTACTTCAATTTGCATGGGGCAAAGATACTTAATTCAGGGCGATGTTGTCGATCAGCCGTACCCCGCCCAGATAGGCGGCGGCAAAGGCCCGGTACTTTTTTCCGGCTTGCTTGCGGCTTACCGGCTTCAGGGTCCGGGCATCTGCGATCTCGATGTATTCCAGGCTGAAATCCGGATGGTCGGCAAATTGCGCCCTCACATATTCCTTTACTTTCATAGCACTTTTCGTGCCAAATAAAGCCCTGGCAGCCTGCAGGGTGGCATACAGGAATGGGGCCTGCTGCCGCAGGGGTCCGGGCAGGCGGGTATTGCGGGAACTCATGGCCAGCCCGTCCGCTTCGCGGACGATGGGGCAGGGTATAATTTCCACCGGGATTTCCCGGGTTTCCACCAGTTTGCGGATGATCTGCAGTTGCTGGTAATCCTTTTCCCCGAAGTAGGCGCGGTCCGGGCCTACCAGGCGAAGCAGGGTCTCCACAATGGTGCCTACCCCGTCAAAGTGCCCTTGCCGATGGGCGCCTTCCATCACGCGGTCCAGGCCGTCGAAGTCATAACGGTCTGCATCCACCCGCTCCGGGTACATTTCCGAGATGTCCGGGGCAAATACGGCGAGCCCCGGGTCTACCTTCCCAAGAGCTTCCATATCTGCCTCCAGGGTACGCGGGTATTTCGCCAGGTCTTCGGCCTTGTCGAATTGAGTGGGATTAATAAAGATGCTTACGATAACCGATTGGTTTTCAGCCAATGCACGTCTAACCAGCTCCAGGTGGCCCCGATGCAGGGCCCCCATGGTGGGCACCAGCCCGAGTGTCCCGCCGTCCCGGCGCGCTTCCCGGGTAAATTCCCGGAGTTCGGATTTGGTTTTCAACAGTCGCATATGGCCCATAAACAGCGTGCAAACTTACTATAATTACAGGTATTCTTCATAATTTTTGTACTTTTGCACCTGCGTTGCCTCGCGAATCAAACACCACCCTCTATGAATGGTAAAAAGATATTGTTTGTATCTTCAGAATTAGTACCCTACTTACCCGAAAACGAGGTTTCCCTGATGTCTTATGAAGCACCCCGGATGGTCAACAGCAAAGGCGGCCAGATCCGGATCTTTATGCCGCGTTACGGGAACATCAACGAGCGCAGGCATCAACTGCACGAGGTGATCCGGCTTTCGGGTATGAACCTGGTGATCAACGATATGGACCAGCCCCTGATCATCAAGGTGGCTTCCATTCCCAAGGAGCGTATCCAGGTGTACTTTATCGACAACGAAGAATACTTTAAACGCAAGGCCACTTTTGCCGATGAGAACGGAGCCCTTTTTCCGGATAACGACGAACGGGCTATCTTCTTTGCCAAAGGCGTGGTGGAAACCGTAAAAAAACTCAACTGGTCCCCGGACATCATCCATGTGCACGGATGGATGGCCTCCCTGCTTCCGCTGTACCTTCGGGAGTACTATGCGGACGAACCCCTTTTTGCGGACAGTAAAATTGTCCTTTCCGTGTACGGCCGCGGGTTCGAAGGGGAACTAAACCCGGAACTTTCCGATAAAATAGCCTTCGACAACCTTCCTGAACCCCAGGTGGACACCCTGAAGGCCCCGTCCTACAATAATTTGTTAAAAATAGCCATAGATTATTCGGACGCCGTTATCTTAGCCGCCGACGATATCCCGCAGGATTTGGGGGATTACATCGCAAAGGTCGATAAACCGGTATTGCCCTACGTGCCCCTCCAGGAATTTGAGGAAGCGTATGCCGAGTTCTATAATACCGAAGTGCTAAACTAAGCGGATATGAAACGATTGCTTTACCCTGCCCTTGCGGGGTTCTGCCTCTTGCTTGTTGCGGTTTCCTGCCAGGAAGACCCGCTTACCCTGGGCCAGGGTGTCATTCAGGGGGAGCCCTTCGGAACCGGCAAAGTGAACTACGACGTCTTTGCCTATAACCGCAAAATCGATGCGGTGCCCACTAACCGCCTGCCCGTTTACCAGTTGGGAGTCTATAACAACCCCATTTACGGCCGTACCGAAGGCCGGATCACCGCCCAGCTTAACCTGGCCAACAACCAGGGGAACCCAGCTTTTGGGGTGTATTCCCAGTTGCGGGAAAACACCGATGCGGATGCCATTGCCGAAAATGAAACCCTGACTTCCGTTCAGCTGTACCTGCCCTATTTTATCGATGGGAACGAAGATTCAGACCTGGATGGGGTAATCGACAGCCAGGAACCGGGATTTGAAGACGACCCCAACAACGACTCCGACGGGGACGGACTTACCAACAACCAGGAGCGGATTGCCGGGACGGACCCCCTGAACGCCGATACGGACGGGGATGGGATAGACGACGGGGAAGACACCCTCACCCCAAGCAATATCTTCCCGAAAAAAAGGGAGCTTGACAGCATTTACGGGGATCGCGAACAAACCTTTACCCTGAAAGTGGAACGCTCTACCTATTTCCTGAACGATCTGGACCCGAATACCGGCTATCAGGAACCTGAGCTGAATTTCTCCAACCTGGAGATCAGCCCCGCTTTTGTGTCGGACGTTTTGTTTGAAGGGCCGGTCACTATTTCGGATACGGAGATCCTGACCTTTGAAGAGGACGACCCCGACACCGAGGCAGACGAGTCCCAAACGGTGGACGACCGCAGATCCCCCGGGATCCTGGTAGACCTGGACCCGCAATTTTTCCAGGAAAATTTCCTGGATAAGGAAGGGGAGCCCGAACTGCTGAGCAACGAGAACTTCCATGACTTTATCCGCGGGCTGCACCTGAGCCTGACCCCGGAGAGCGGAAAGGACCTGATGATTCTCCTGGACCTGACCCAGGCCCGGGTAACCCTGCAGTACGAGTACGATGTCAAAGACCAGGAAGAACGCGCGTCTTCCCAGTATGAATTCCTCCTGCTTTCCGGCGGGGGCAATTCCGAGATTCGGGGAAATGCAGTCAACACCTTAATCGAAGAAGCTTATCCCGCTGAGGTGGCCGACGAGATAGGCACTGATCAAAATGTATCCCGCATTTACCTTAAAGGCGGGAGCGGCACCTATGCCGAACTGGAACTGGATGGGAGTGAGATGATCAATCGCCTGCAGCAGGAAAACTGGCTGATCAATGCGGCCTACCTGGTGTTTTATGTAGACCGGGACGCCCAGGCCCAGGCGGGTAACCCTGTGGCGCCGCCCCGGTTGTATGTGTACAATGCCGAAACCAACCAGCCTTTGTACAACCCCCTGACGGAGACCAATACGGCCAATAGCGCTTCCGGGGCCTACCTGAATTATGACGGGTTTATACAAACTGATGGTGGGGCTGCAGACCGGTATTCGGTGAATATTACCGAGCACATCAACAACATTGTAATCCGGGATTCCGCGAATGCCCGCCTGGGGCTGATGATCACCCCGGACCTGCGCCTGGATGGCACTTCGCGTTTAAAGGTGCCGGGTGCAGAAGGCCCGGAAAAGGTTATGCCCGTTAGTAGTTCGCTGAGCCCCCTGGGTACGGTACTCATCGGCAGTAACGTAGATGCGGCCGACCCGCGCCGGCTGCGTCTGGAGATCCATTACACCGAGCTGAACCCCTGAAACTGCGCCTCGCAGAAATTTTAAGCCATTCATCCGGCAAATGCGATGCCCCCTTCCGGGATGTTGTAGCTTTAATCCTATCTTTGGACTCGAAAATTACGTATTGCTATGTGTGGTATCGTTGGATATATTGGCCATAGGGAGGCCTATCCCATAATCGTTAAGGGCTTGCAACGCCTGGAATACCGGGGCTATGACAGTGCGGGCATCGCACTGTACGACGGCACCGGCATTCAGGTGTCCCGTACTCCCGGGAAGGTAGACGACCTGAGGGCCAAGGCCGGGGCGGAATTGGGCCTGGACGGTTTTATCGGCATAGGGCATACCCGTTGGGCAACCCACGGAGAGCCCAATGAACGCAATGCCCACCCCCACACCTCTAACTCCGGGGACCTGGTCATCATCCACAACGGCATTATCGAGAATTACGAAGCCATCAAAAAGGAGCTTACCCAACGGGGGTATGTATTCCATTCCGATACAGATACCGAGGTTCTGGTGAACCTGATCGAGGAGGTCAAGAAGAAGGAAAATGTCAAGCTGGGCAAGGCCGTTCAGATCGCCCTGAACCAGGTGGTTGGCGCCTATGCGATTGCCGTTTTTGACCGGACCAAACCGGATGAGATTGTGGTGGCCAAACTGGGCTCGCCCCTGGCCATCGGGATTGGGAAGGACGAGTTCTTTATCGCCTCGGATGCCTCCCCCTTTATCGAATACACCAACAATGCCGTGTACCTGGAAGACGAGGAAATGGCTATTGTAAGACGGGGCAAGGAAATCAAGCTCCGCAAGATCAAGGACGATGCCATTGCCTACCCGGCCGTGCAGGAGCTGCAGCTGAATCTGGAGGCCATTGAGAAGGGCGGATACGAGCACTTCATGCTGAAAGAGATTTACGAACAACCCCACGCCATCAAGGACACCTTCCGGGGACGGATCCGGGTAGACCAGGGCCTGATTAAAATGGCCGGGATTGACCAGAACCTGGAACGTTTCCGCAATGCGAACCGCATCATTATTGTAGCCTGCGGGACCTCCTGGCACGCGGGGCTGGTGGCCGAATACATCTTTGAAGACCTGGCGCGCATCCCGGTGGAGGTGGAATACGCCTCGGAGTTCCGTTACCGCAACCCGGTCATTACCGACAAGGATGTGCTGATTGCCATTTCCCAGTCCGGTGAAACGGCGGATACCCTGGCCGCCATTAAACTGGCCAAATCCAAGGGAGCCTTTGTTTTCGGGATTTGCAACGTGGTAGGGTCTTCCATAGCCCGGGAAACCGACGCTGGGGCCTATACCCACGCCGGGCCGGAAATCGGGGTGGCTTCCACCAAGGCATTTACCACCCAGATTACGGTACTTACCCTGCTGGCCCTGAAACTGGCCAAGGAGAACGGTACCCTTTCGGAATCCCGTTATTACGAACTACTCACCGAGATTGAGGCCATACCCGAAAAGGTAGAGCGGGTGCTGGAAACTAACCCGGCCGTGGAACTTATTGCCGAGGCCTACAAGGATTCCACCAACTGCCTGTACCTGGGCCGGGGCTATAATTTCCCGGTGGCCCTGGAGGGCGCTTTGAAGCTCAAGGAAATCAGTTATATCCATGCCGAGGGCTACCCGGCGGCAGAAATGAAACACGGCCCCATTGCCCTTATTGACGAGCACATGCCGGTGATTGTGATTGCTACCCGCAAGGGGCACTACGAGAAGGTAGTGAGCAACATCCAGGAGATCAAATCCCGCAAGGGCAAGATCATTGCCGTGGTAACCGAAGGTGACGAGCAGGTTTGCGATTTGGCAGATCATGTGGTGGAAATCCCGGAGACCTCCGAATGCCTTTCCCCCTTGCTGACCACCATCCCCCTGCAGCTTTTGTCTTACCATATCGCGGTGATGCGGGGATGCAATGTGGACCAGCCCAGAAACCTCGCCAAATCCGTAACGGTAGAGTAAAAGTTGCCATACCGGTAAGGACATCCCTTCCAGGTTCCGGAGGCTCCGGGTTTAGGGCGGGTTTTACACGGGCTGATTCGCAGCCTAAAACAGGGCCGTAACTCCCATTTATTGCGGTATTTACAGGAAAAGCAGGATAATATTCCGGACTTGGATGTTATGCGTGCATAATTTTGTGAAATTATGATAACGCATCTGAAAAAATTGGTATCTTGCCTTTCAACCGAATAAAGCAAACTAAGCAAAGCACATGAGAACACTACTTCTTTCATTTATGCTCCTGGCTGGTGCCGGATTGTTCGCCCAGACCAGTGTTTCCGGGATGGTAACCGATGCAAACGGAGAACCGGTGCCCGGCGCTAATATCGTAGTGGTAGGGACCAGCGTAGGGACCACCGCAGATTTTGACGGTAACTTTACCCTGGAGACTACCCAGGCCCCCCCCTTCCAGATCCGGGTTACCAGTATCGGGTATTCCGAAGCTATGGCAGATGTTACGGCCAACGGGCAAACCCTTAATATTACCCTCCAGGAGGCACAGACCTTCCTGGACGAGGTGGTGATTTCGGCTTCCCGGACTCCTGAGCGGGTTTTTGAATCGCCCGTATCTGTCGAGCGCTTTGGTTTAAAGCAAATTGCAAAAACACCTGCCCCTTCCTTTTATGACGGTTTGCAAAACCTGAAAGGGGTCGATATCAATACGAACAGTTTAACCTTTCAATCCGTAAACACTCGGGGCTTTGCCACCTTTGCCAACACCCGGTTTCTGCAACTTGTTGATGGGATGGATAACACTGCCCCCGGCCTAAACTTCGTGCTCGGAAACCTGGTGGGGATGTCCGAACTGGAGGTGCAGAGTGTTGAGATCCTGCCCGGTGCTTCCTCCGCCCTCTATGGGGCCGGCGCCTTTAACGGGATTCTGTTTATGACCAGTAAAAACCCCTTCGATTACCAGGGGATCAGCGCTTATTTTAAAACTGGGATTACTTCCCAGGAGGCTGCCGGGGACAATGAATACTACGATTTCGGTATCCGGGCCGCCCACGCCTTCAGCGACAAGCTGGCTGTAAAAGCGAATTTCTCCTTCCTGCAAGGGGAGGACTGGCACGCCAACAGTGTTGTTGACCTTGCCAACCCGGGAGCAGATCGGACCAACCCGAATTACAATGGCCTGAACGTGTATGGGGACGAGGTAAGTACCTTGCTGAACTTTGATGCCGCAGCCGGGCTGCCCTCCGGAACGGTAGGGTCTGCCAGGGTTTCCCGTACCGGATATGACGAAGGAGACCTGCTCAATTACAATGCGCAGAGTGTTAAAACCGATTTCTCCGTGCATTACCGCCCCTGGGGCAATGATTTTGAAATCATCTATAATGGCCGCGTAGGTCGGGGAAATACCATTTATCAGGGTGCCAACCGGTATGCGATCCGGGATTTTATCCTGCAGCAGCACCGGGTGGAAATCCGAAACGACAACTTCTTTATCCGGGCCTATGAAACGTCCGAAAACGCTGGAAATTCTTATGATACGCGTTTTGCGGCCATTAACATCAACCGGCGCTGGAAGTCCGATGTGGATTGGTTTACGGACTATGCCAGGACCTTCATCGGGGCACGCCTCGGGGTGGGAACCGGTGTGCAACTGGATGAAGCTACTGCTCACGCTGTGGCACGGCAGGCGGCAGACCAGGGCCGTTACCTCCCTGGCACCCCCCAGTTTGAAAATGCCCTTCGGGCCGTATCCCAGGACGGAAATTTCGAGACCGGGGCTAAATTCATCGATAACACCAAATTCCGTCACGTAAACGGGAATTACAATTTCAGCCACCTGACCTCAGAAGTGGCCGACATCCAGGTTGGAGGCTCTTTCCGGGAGTACATATTGAATTCCAGCGGTACTATTTTCACAGATACAGATGGCCCTATTTCCTATAATGAATATGGCGCATACATCCAGGCGCAGCGGAAATTCTGGGATGAGCGCATCAAAGCAACAGTTTCCGCCCGCTACGACAAGAATGAATTCTTCGACGGCTTCTGGTCCCCCAGGGCTTCCCTGCTTGCAACCCTGGGCCCTGAAAAGAACCATAACCTTCGGGTATCCGTTCAGCAGGGCTTCCGGAACCCCACCACCCAGGACTTGTTTATCGGTCTGAATGCCGGTGCTGCGATACTTGTAGGTTCTGCACCCGACAACCTGGACCGGGATGTGCGCCAGTTCGATTTAAGCACCAGTGGACAGGCCATTACCGGGAATGAGCGGGCCACGGTAGTAGGCCGGGCTGCTTATGAAAATGCATTCTCCCTGTCTTCCGTACAGGCAGGCGCACCAACAGCCGCGTTGACGGACCTGGTAAAGCCCGAGGAAATTACAGCCTACGAAGCCGGGTACCGCGGAAAAATCGGCAGTGTATCCCTGGATATCAGTGGATATTACAACCGCTATAAGAATTTCATTGCCAATACCCTGGTGCTCGTACCCCTCTATGGGGATACCGGTACTCCGGGTGCTGCTATTGGAACGGCGGAAGGCCCCGACCAGTTGGCACTTGCTGCCCTGCAGAATGGTGATGTTGAGGTGTACCAGAATTACACGAATTCCCCTGTGGATGTAACCTCCTGGGGCGTGAATGCCGGGGTGGATATTCGGCTGCCTGGCGGTTTTGATCTGGGAGCGAACTACGCCTATATCGAACAGGATTTCGATGAAACGGCCAATCCGGATTTCCGGACGCAGTTTAACGCCCCGAACCATAAGGTTAAGGCCTCCTTTGGGCATACAGAGCTCTTTAAGAATTTCGGATTCAATGTAAATTATCGCTGGTCTGATGAGTACCTGTGGCAAAATACCTTTGCGGATGGCATCATCGATTCCTACAGTGTGCTGGATGCGCAGGTAAACTATAATGTGCCTTCCATCAAGTCCGTATTCAAGGCGGGCGGCTCCAACATCCTGGGCGATGAGTATTTCTCTGCAGTAGGTACCGGGGCCGTGGGATCCATTTTCTACGTCTCCTGGACCGTGAATCCGTAAGGCTTGCGGATAACGTTTTTAAAGCGCCGGATTTCCGGCGCTTTTTTTGTGTCAAAATCCGGGGTAATCCATTCGGAATTAGAATGGAAAACCCTATCTTTGCAGCCGAAAAAACAGAGCCAAATTTCTCTAGTTCGCTTAAAAATAAAATAATGGCAAATCAATCAGGTAAAATTTCCCAGATCATCGGACCGGTTATTGACGTAGCGTTTCCCTCCGGATCTGAACTCCCCAAGATTTACGATTCTCTGGAAGTAAAACGCCCGGATGGATCCGTTCTGGTACTGGAAGTACAATCCCACATCGGTGAGAATGCCGTTCGTGCCATTTCCATGGACTCCACCGACGGCCTTGGCCGCGGGACTGAAGTTGCCCAGACCGGTGCAGCCATTCAGATGCCCATCGGAGACGCGGTATACGGCCGCCTGTTCAACGTGATCGGGGATGCCATTGACGGCCTTGGCAACCTGCCCAAAGCTGGTGCCGACGGCCTGCCCATCCACCGGGAAGCCCCTAAATTCGAAGACCTTTCCACCTCTACGGAAGTACTCTTTACGGGGATTAAGGTTATCGACCTGATTGAGCCTTATGCCAAAGGGGGAAAGATCGGACTCTTCGGGGGAGCAGGGGTTGGAAAAACCGTACTGATCCAGGAGCTGATCAACAACATTGCCAAAGGACACGGGGGACTTTCCGTATTCGCAGGGGTAGGGGAACGTACCCGTGAAGGGAACGACCTGCTGCGCGAGATGCTGGAATCCGGTATTATCAAGTACGGTGACGACTTCCTGCACTCCATGGAAGAAGGCGGTTGGGACCTGAGCAAGGTAGACAAGAAAGCCATGAAGGAATCCAAAGCTACCTTTGTGTTCGGACAGATGAACGAGCCTCCGGGAGCCCGTGCCCGTGTGGCCCTTTCCGGACTGACCATTGCCGAGTACTTCCGCGACGGTGCCGGAGACGGACAGGGGAAAGACGTACTCTTCTTCGTGGATAACATCTTCCGTTTCACCCAGGCCGGTTCTGAAGTATCCGCCCTGCTGGGCCGGATGCCTTCTGCGGTAGGTTACCAGCCCACCCTGGCTACCGAGATGGGGGCCATGCAGGAGCGTATTACCTCTACCAAGAAAGGCTCCATTACTTCCGTACAGGCGGTTTACGTACCTGCGGATGACCTTACCGACCCGGCACCGGCAACCACCTTTGCCCACCTGGATGCCACTACGGTACTCTCCCGGAAAATTGCCGAGCTGGGGATTTACCCTGCGGTAGACCCGCTGGATTCCACTTCCCGTATCCTTACCCCCGAGATCCTCGGGAAAGAGCACTACGGATGTGCCCAGCGCGTTAAGGAGCTGCTGCAGCGCTATAAAGAGCTTCAGGATATCATCGCCATCCTGGGGATGGAGGAACTTTCCGAAGAAGACAAACTGGCCGTGGCCCGTGCCCGCCGGGTACAGCGTTTCCTGTCCCAGCCCTTCCACGTGGCCGAACAGTTTACCGGTATCCCCGGGGTCTTCGTAGACATCAAGGACACCATTAAAGGGTTCAACATGATCATGGACGGAGAGCTGGATCACCTGCCGGAATCTGCCTTCAACCTGAAAGGGACCATCGAGGAGGCTATTGAAGCCGGAGAAAAAATGCTGGCGGAAGCCTAGGAAAGTCCTCAACCCTAAAAAGCAAGCTTTATGTACCTAGAAATCGTTTCGCCGGAAGCCACCTTGTTCTCAGGGGAAGTTACCTCGGTAACTGTACCCGGGATCAACGGGGAATTCCAGATGCTGCAGGACCACGCGCCCATCGTATCCCTCCTCCAGGCCGGACAGGTAAAGTTTACCGGCCAGGTAGAAATTGCGGAAGAATACGCAGACCGGTTCACCAGGTCTGCGGACGGAAAAACCGCGCTGCCTATCCGTAGCGGGACCATAGAGCTTCAGAATAACAAGGTGATCGTACTGGCCGATTAGTCACAACGATTCCATCATACAGCAACCCCGGTATTCCACCGGGGTTTTTTTATGGCCAGATGACCACGTGCCAGAGGGTGTCCCCTTCCTGGTGTACGGCGAGTTCCCGAAAGCCGATGGCCAGGTGCGCTCCCAGGGAATGCCGGTTGGCATCGGACACCTCAGTGATCAGAGGGAGGGGGGCGCACTGCTGCTTCAGGCATGCGTACATGGCTCGGAAAACCCCGGTCCCCCGGGCTTCCCTGGCCACGCAAACCTGTCCCATAACCCGGTACGCTTTCGGGGCATTTATCTGCTCCCGGATACAGGCAAACATGGGCCCCAGGGCAGGCACCTGGTCCTGGAGGTCCGGGTGGAGGCAAAGGGCATAGCCCACCACGCGGTTGTCCCATAAGGCCACCACCTGAGGACAAGCCTCCTGCATGAGTTGCAACAAGGGCAGGGAATGGGTCAGGGTCACAAAACCTTCCTGCCGTTCTTCCTCCGGCGGGAGGGTGCCTTTCAGGTTGATGCGCTGCAGGGCAAGGATTTGCTCAAGCTCCCCGGAAGACCGGGCCGGACGGTACTGAACCTCCGCAGGATTCAAGGACTTCATAGGCCATAAATATAGCCGATTCAAGGGGGATATGCTACCTTTAGGGCATGGACGAATTCCCCCAAAAACTTTGGGAAAAACTGGAATTGCGCCGGCAGGAAGATAGCCTTAGGAAGCTTTCCGAACCGTCGGGGTTAATTGACTTTTCCTCCAACGATTACCTGGGGCTGGCGCGCCTACCCCACAACCTGGATGGGCTACAACGCCCGGGGGGGAGCACCTCTTCCCGCCTCATCCGGGGCAACCATAAGGGATTTAACCGGGCCGAGGCCCTGGCCGCCCGGTATCACCAGGCAGAGAGCGCCCTGATTTTTAATTCGGGCTATGACGCCAACCTGAGCCTGCTGGCGTCGGTGCCGCAGCGGACGGATATCATCTTCTATGACCAGCAGGCCCATGCCAGCATCCGGGACGGGATTCGCCTTTCCCAGGCCCGCGCCTACTCTTTTCAGCACAACAATTTAGCGGCCTTGTTGCAGCGGTACCAGACGGTCTTCGCCAAGGGCAGGCCGGAGGGTTCCGAAGTTTATGTGGTTACGGAAAGTGTCTTCTCCATGGAAGGGGATGGCCCGCCCCTGGAGGAAATGATGGCCTTTTGCGAGGCCCACCACTGCCGGTTGATCCTGGACGAAGCCCATGCCACGGGCGTGTTGGGGCCCGGCGGCAGGGGGATGGCTGCGGCCCTGGGCTTGGAAGGCCGCATCTTTGCCCGGGTAGTGACCTACGGCAAGGCCATGGGCAGCCACGGCGCTGCAGTTCTCGGTAGCCAATCCCTTAGGGATTACCTGATCAACTTTGCCCGGAGTTTGATCTACACCACGGCCCTCCCGCCGGAGAGCCTGGCCCGGATTTCCTGGGCCTATGAATTGCTTTCGGGGCCGGAAGGCACCCGGCTGCAGGAGGAATTGCGTGCCAACTGCGAGACCTTTCGGGGTGCCGTCCGTCAGTTTGGCCTGGAAGCGCGGTTCCGGGGCGGGCTGGCCGCCATCTTTGCCTATCAGGTGGGCGGCAATGCCCGAACCCGTTCCCTGGCAGCCGCCCTGGCGCAGCACGGATATGATGTACGGGCCATCCTGGCGCCTACGGTACCCCCCGGAGAGGAATGCCTGCGCTTTTGCCTGCACAGTTTCAATACGGAGCAGGAAATCATGGAGGTTTTGCGTATTTTAAGCGTATCATCTGAAGGAACAAAACATGAATAGCAACTACAAAGTGATCGGGACATTTGAGTATGTAGCGGATGCAGAACTGCTCAAAACCCGCCTGGAAGCCGAAGGCATCCCGGTCTTGCTCAAAGACGCCAATATCATGCAGGCAGAGCCCTTTATTGCCACCGCCATAGGAGGTGTTAAGGTAATGGTACCCGGAGAAAATGAGGCCCTGGCCCGATCCCTGTATGATGAGGTGCGCGCCTATGCTCAGGATGACGCGGGGAACCCCCTGAAATGCCCCAATTGCCAGGCCGCCCGCATGGAACGCTACCTCAGGCCCAAAGGGGTATGGTACCGCTTGTTTCCGTTTCTCGAACCCCGAAAGTATGTCTGCCTGGAGTGTGGCATGATTTCAAAACCCTAAACATGAACACCTTTTTTGTAACCGGGATTTCCACCGAGGTGGGAAAGACCCTGGCATCCTGTATTTTGGTGGAAGCCCTGCAGGCCGATTACTGGAAGCCAGTACAGGCAGGAGACCTGGATCATTCCGACAGCCATAAGATCCAGAACCTGGTCCGGAATCCCCGGACGGTAATCCATCCCAATGCCTATGCCCTAAATACGCCCATGAGCCCCCATGCCGCGGCCGATATTGACGGGATCCGCATAGACCTGAATCAGATCACGCCCCCAAAGACACAAAACCACCTGGTTATTGAAGGCGCCGGCGGGCTGCTGGTGCCCCTGAATGAGACGGATACCATCCTGGACCTGATCCGGCCCGGGTATAAGGTGGTGGTGGTTTCCCGCCATTACCTGGGGAGCATTAACCACACCCTGCTTACCCTGAACCCCTTGATGGAAAAAGGCCTGGAGGTATACCTGCTCTTCAGCGGGGACGAACACCCCACCACCGAGGCCATCATCTGTTCCAAAACCGGGGTCCCGGTCCTGGGGCGGATCCCGGAACTGCCCAGGGTGGACCAGGCAGCGGTATCGCGTTGTGCGGGAGAATTGGGAGAATCCCTTCGATTTCACAACCTCTTATAAATGGCAGCCTGCCCTACACGGGCTTCCACGCAGTAATGCTGGTCCAGGTAGGATTCTACATAGTGGTTTTCTTCCGGGTACCATTTGGCAAAGGCCGGTTTTCCGTCCCGGCAGACCACCCATTCAGGTTGGCGCCTCTCAAAAAGCATGCGAAGTTCTGCGGCTGGGTTTGCCTGGGTGCCGGGAATAAACGGGTAGAGTTCCCCACGGCAGATATTGGTCGGGTGGGTCAGGGCCGGGCTTGGGGGCTGTAAATCCATAAGCCAGTACCCGATATGGTATTCCAGAAAAAGGACGTTTTCAGCCCCAGGATGATGATCATTCATGTACTCGGGCACATCTACCCCTTCCCCGTTGTACAGGCGACCGTGTGCCCTGTAATTCCCGATAACGTTGCCGTACTCCAGGTAGCTTTCCACAGGTAGCAGCAGTAACAGCCCCCAGAAATAAGTGCCGATAAAGCGGGGTACGCTGGGGACTTTCATATGAAGCCCGGCAAAGAGCAGGACCAGGAAAACTGGGTAGAATTGCAACAGGTAATGCCCGTTCAGCTTCCCGCCTTTCAGGAAGGCCAGCAGGATTCCGGCCAACAGGTACAGGACCAGGCGCTGGCTGCGTTCCTGCCATTTCAGCCATCCGCGGCGATACCCCAGAATCAAGAAGGCGCCCACCCCCAGGTAAAAGGGCAGGTTTTTTAAAGGGACCCCTTCCTGCTGACCCGAATAGGCCAGGGGTGCCCGAACCACTGAATCCCACCACAGGCTTTCCTGCCCCGCGGCTAGGTAGGGCCAGAAGGAGGCCAGAACCGTGAGCCCGCCGCCCAGTGCGGTTAAGGCTAAAAGTCGCAGTGCCCTAAGGTTCCGGATATAAACGGCTTCGGCCAGCAGGGATAAGCCCAGGATCAGGAGGGCCACCATGAGGTTGCTTTTACATAAAACCGCCATCCCGGCCAGGACGCCGGCCAGCAGGAAAGTGCCTGCCCGTCCCCCGCGTATCAACAGTAAAAGGGCCGGCAACAGGAAAACCATGCTCAGGTGTTCTGACATCACCCCCTGCACGCTGTTGAAAAGGCTCATCAGGAACATACAGAACAAGCCGGCGGCAAAACCGGCTTCCCGACCTGCGGCCCGGGTCGTAAGCCGAAAAGTAAAAAAGCTGATCAGCCCTGCGGCAAGCCACCCCAGTATCCGGATAGCCAAAAGGCTTTTCCCGAAAAGGGCAATGGGAAGCGAAAAAATCCAGAATAGCAAAGGGGGTTTCAGGTCCCAGAGCTCGGCATATGGCAGGTGACCATCCACCACGGTCTGGGCCACCAGGATAAAGGTGCTTTCGTCCCGGTCTACGTAATCCCGGAAAAAGAACGGGAGGCGCATCAGCAGGGAACCCAGGAGGTAAAAGCCTAAAAAAGAGTAGGATACGGCCGAATTTACCCAACGGGAAGCGGTCTTTGCCAGGCGGCGTACCATGGGCTAATGGGGATTATTTCTCATCTTTGCAAGATAGAAAATCAAGATAAGTAAAGCCCCCCGCAGTGGAGAATCTTTCCGAGCGCGACGCACGCCATATCTGGCACCCGCTAACCCAGCACCAAACCCACCCTGCAGCCTGGCCCATACAGAAAGCAGAGGGGGTTTACCTCTATGACGAGGCCGGCCGCAAGTACATCGATGCGATTTCGTCCTGGTACACGGCCGTATACGGGCACTGCCACCCGGAAATCACCGGGCCGGTAGCCCGGCAGATGCAGGAGCTGGACCAGGTGGTCTTTGCGGGGTTTACCCACCGCCCGGCTGTGGAACTTGCCGAACGCTTGCTGGGGCTCTTGCCCGGCAATCAGGAAAAGGTATTCTTTTCGGACAATGGGTCTACCTCAGTGGAGGTTGCTATTAAAATGGCCCTGCAATACCATTTTAACCAGGGGAAACGGCGGCAGGTGCTGCTGGCCCTGGAAGAGGGGTTTCACGGAGACACTTTCGGGGCCATGTCGGTTTCCGGTCTCTCAGTTTACAACGGGCCTTTCCAAGACCTGAGCCTGGAAGTGATCCGCCTTCCGGCACCAACCGGAAAGAATAATGAGGCAGCCTTGGAGATGGCCCGGAAGATGGTAGCGGAACATGCCGTAGCAGCCCTTATTTATGAACCCCTGGTGCAGGGGGCAGCCGGGATGCGGACCCTGGACCCCGATGGTCTGGCAGCTATACTGGAAGTGGTCCGGGAAGCCGGCGGGCTCTTGATTGCCGACGAGGTGATGACCGGTTTTGGAAAAACCGGTACCCACTTCGCGTCCGAGCAGCTTCCGTTGAAACCAGACCTGATCTGCCTGTCCAAAGCCCTTACTGCAGGGTTGGTCCCTATGGGGCTGACCAGCTGTACCCGGGAGGTATTTGAAGCCTTCCTGGGGCAGGATACCGGGAGGGGTTTCTTTCACGGACATACCTATACGGCCAACCCCCTGGCCTGCAGGGCGGCCCTGGCGGCCCTGGATCTCTTGCAATCCCCTGCCATTCAGGAAGGTATCCGCCACATATCCGGGCAACACGAGGCGTTCGCCAGGGAACTGGATGGCCACCCCATGGTGGAAGAGGTACGGCATTGCGGGGTTATTTTTGCCCTGGACCTGAAGGTGCAGACCGACCGCTACAGTAATTTCAGGGACACCCTGTACCGGTTTTTCATGGACCGGGGGGTGTATCTGCGCCCTCTGGGGAATACGGTTTACCTGCTTCCCCCATACATCACGGCCCCCGAAGAACTCGAAACGCTATACGCTGCCATACGGGAGCTGCTGGACACTCTAGAAGCGGGAACCTATGCTGGCTAATCCGGTATCCATAACAGGCATGGCCTCCCTCTCCGCCCTGGGCAGTAACCGGAACGCGGTTTGGGATGCCTATGGCACACAGACCCATGCCCTGACCCAGCATGACTTCGGAAGCCAACAGGTCTGGGCAGGCGCCCTGCCCCAGCCCGAAAAGACGCGGCTGGAGGCTCTGGCCCAGTCCCACCTGCCGTATCGCCGGCTGGACCCCACAGCCCTGATGGCCATTGCGGTAAGCCGGCGTGCAGTACAGGAGGCCGGGTGGGGCGCCGATACCCGTTTTGGAGTCAATTTCGGGTCCTCCCGCGGGGCTACATCCCTCACGGAGGAATTTCTCACTGACATGCAGGAAGGCAGGCGGCTCAGCAGCCTGGCATCCCCCCATACTACTTTGGGTAATATCAGTTCCTGGGTGGCCCAGGACCTGGGTGCCTCCGGGCCCGACCTGTCCCATTCCATTACCTGCTCCACGGCCCTGCATGCCGTGCTCAATGGGGTGGCCTGGCTCCATTCCGGCCTGGCTTCCCGGTTTCTGGTGGGGGGCAGTGAAGCCCCGCTAACCCCGTTTACCCTGGCCCAGATGCAGGCGCTGAAAATCTACAGTTCGCGGGGAGGAGATTACCCTTGCCGGGCCCTGGACCTGGAAAAAGAAGACAATACTATGGTCCTTGGCGAAGGGGCTGTTGCCCTTTGCCTGGAACCCGGGAATAGGCCAGGTTCCCTGGCCCAGATACACGGGATCGGCTATGCAACCGAGGCCCTGGCCCACCCGGCATCCCTTTCCGCAGAGGCCCGCTGCCTGCAGCGCTCCATGCACATGGCCCTGGAGGGCGTTTCCCCCCAGGAGGTGGGCGTAGTGGTGATGCATGCTCCGGGCACCCTGCAGGGCGACCGGGCAGAACTGGAGGCGGTCCGGGCTGTTTTTGGAAACCGGATGCCGGCCATCACCTCCAACAAATGGAAAATTGGCCATACCCTGGGGGCCTCGGGCCTCTTGTCCCTGGAGCTGGCCGTGGGGATGCTCAGGCATAAGCAGGTTATTGGGACACCCTTTACCCACCCGGGTGAACTGGAAGGGCGTTACGCCCTGATCAATGCAGTGGGCTTCGGCGGGAATGCCGTAAGCCTGCTAATCGGACACCCCTGATTGGGAAAAGTTGGGTTTCCCGTAGAATTGTCCATCCAGATCGAATCACCTATTTTTGGGGAATCGATTCAACACCAAGACGCATGAGTGATATCCGAAACGACTGGACGCGGGAGGAAGTAATGGCAGTGTACAACCAGCCTATGATGGAATTGCTCTATCAGGCGGCAACGGTCCATCGCAAATATCACGACCCCAATACGGTACAGGTGTCCACCCTGCTGTCTATCAAAACCGGCGGATGCCCGGAAGATTGCGGGTATTGCCCGCAGGCGGCCCGCTACCATACGGATATTGAGGGCAACGACCTGATGAGTGTTTCCCAGGTGAAGGCCCAGGCCCTGCGGGCCAAAGCCTCCGGGAGTTCCCGGGTATGTATGGGAGCGGCCTGGCGAAATGTCAAGGACGGGCCCGAATTTGAACAGGTGCTGGAGATGGTACGTACCATCAACAAACTGGACATGGAGGTTTGCTGCACCCTGGGCATGCTCACGGAAAACCAGGCGCAGCGTCTGGCGGAAGCCGGCCTTTATGCCTATAACCACAACCTGGATACCTCCGAAGAATACTACAAGGATGTGATTTCCACCCGGGCCTTTGAGGATCGCATGGAGACCATTGGCAATGTGCGGAAGACCAATGTGACCGTTTGCAGTGGCGGCATCATCGGGATGGGGGAATCCCTGGAAGACCGTGCCGGCATGCTGGTGGCCCTGAGCACCCTGAACCCGCAGCCGGAATCCGTTCCCATCAATGCCCTGGTTGCCGTACCCGGCACGCCCATGGAAGAAATGGAGCCGGTGTCTATATGGGAAATGATACGGATGGTGGCCACCACCCGCATTATCATGCCCCAGACCCAGGTCCGGCTTTCTGCAGGCCGTACCGATATGAGCCGGGAAGGGCAGGCGCTTTGCTTCTTTGCGGGGGCCAATAGCATCTTTGCCGGAGACAAGCTCCTGACCACCCCCAACCCGGATGTGAACGAGGATATGGACATGTTCCGTACCCTGGGCCTGGAGCCCCAGAAGCCCTTTGTCAAAAAGGCCCAACCCCAGACCGTGGAAGCCGCGGATTCCCAGTTGGCTCCCCTGGGCGAAAAGCCCCGCTGGACCCGTCCCGGGCACACCATTGCCCGTAACGAGGAAGCGCGGAAGACCAGCTAGCGGTGTTAAATTCGCGGAAGAATTCTGCGCTATTTTTACCTTAGCGAAAGAAAAAACGCACAATCCGTTGGAACTGCAAGACGTACCCCGGGTATCCCGCCTCAGTAAAGAAGCTTTCCTTAAGGGGTATTTCAAGCCCCAGCAGCCGGTGGTCATCGAAGAGGCCATAGCCCACTGGCCGGCTTATTCCAGGTGGAACCTGGAGTATATGCGGCAGGTGGCCGGCCAGAAGGAGGTGCCCCTGTACGACGACCGCCCGGTGGACTACCGCGACGGCTTTAACGAACCCCATGCCCGGATGCGCATGTCCGAGTATATTGACCTGTTGCAGCGGGAACCCACCCGTTACCGCATTTTCCTGTGGAACCTGCTCAAGGAAGTCCCCGGCCTGCAGGAAGATTTTGATTACCCGGATTTCGGGCTGCGGCTCATGAAGGGGTTGCCCATGCTTTTTTTCGGCGGCAGGGATTCCTATACCTTTATGCATTACGACATAGACCTGGCCAATATCTTCCATTTTCATTTCGATGGGGAGAAGGAGTGTATCCTGTTTCCGCAGTCCGAGAACCGCTTCCTCTACAAGGTGCCCCATTCCCTGATTACCCATGAAGGGATTGATTTTTCCAACCCCGATTACGAAAAATGGCCCGCCTTAAAGCAGGTAAAGGGGTTCCGGGCCCGGCTCAATCACGGGGAGGTGCTCTACATCCCGGAAGGCTATTGGCATTATATGAAGTATGTGACCCCGGGCTTTTCCATGAGCCTTAGGGCCATTGCCCGCCATCCGAAACGCCTGAGCCGTGCCTTGTACAACATCTTTGTGATGCGCCATTACGACAACCTGATGCGCCGCATCCAGGGGCAGCGGTGGATCGATTGGAAGAACGAACGGGCCGTAACGCGTACGCATAACCGCTTAAGGGATTAGAGGTCTTCCAGGACCTCCAGGATGCGTTCCTGTTCCCACCCCCGGTAGTAGAGGTACTGGTAGAGTTTCTGCTTTTTCTGTGGCGCGGGTTCCTGCGCAAGGGTCTCCCGTTTTTTTTCCGCCAGTTCGAATAACCGTTCACGGTACTCGCCCTCCGGAATGGAACCAAGGGCTTTCCGGATCAGGAAATCCGAAATTCCCTTTTGCTTCAGCCCGGCCCGCAGGCGTATTTTTCCCCATCCCTTCTGTCGGAATTTGCCCTGGGCAAAGGCCAGGGCAAAACGCTCTTCGTTCAGGAAGTTATGCTGGATCAGGTGTACCAGGATGGCGTCGACCGCTTCGGGGATCATCCGCATACCGCGCAATTTCTCCGCCACTTCCTGATGGCAACGCTCCTGGTAGGCGCAATAGCGTTCCATACGCCGCCTGGCTTCTTCTACCGTATAGGATTTCCGGCCAAATGCACTCATAATGGTTTGGGGGTATAGGTGAGTTCCAGTACGTCCCCCGTTGTTACGGCCATTCCTTCCCCATCCCGGGAGGTGCCAGGATGCAGCTCGGCCTTCGCGCCAGCGGGGGCTTCCAACCGCCATCCGGGCTGGGTCTGGGTCACTTTCAGGTGAATGCGCCCGTCCGGAAGCCGCTGGAAATAGACGGAGATGGAATTCGACCCTATTTTTACATTTTCCAGGCTGGCTGTATCCCAGGTAGCCGGCATTTGGGGGTCTATGCGGATGCGCTGCTGGGAAGCCATCGGATCTATCCCGAAAAACTGTTCCACAATGGGCACGGCAAACCCGTAGAGGTTCCAGGCCTGCACCATCATCCCGTAATCCGGGGAAACTTCATACATACTACCGGGCAGGGCATAACTAAAGCTGCGCGCCATCCGATGCAAATAATCCAGGGCCTCGTCCGGACGGCCGTAGTTGTTTTCGGCCACGGCCTGTACCCCGGTGGGCAGGGTCATAACAGCCCCGGTATAGGAAAAGACCTTGCTGCCCTGGAAGGAGCCCTGGTCCGTGCCGGCGCTTTCGTCCCGGTCAATCCCGGTGACAAACATCCCGAAGGGGTTGGTGAACTGCCGGGCTGTTTGCAGGGCCCGGATCGCCTTGGCCGAATCCGCAATGCCGGTTTCCATGGGGGTATTGACCACCCAGTTGTGGTGAAGGACAAAAGGGCGGAGGCCCGCCTTCGGGTTGGCCAGGATGGCCTTGCGGGTTTCCTGTAGTTCGGCCAGGGCCCAGGGCTTGTTCAGGGTGTCTGCCCGCACCATGGCGTCTTCAATCAGGTGCAGGGCCTGCTGGTCCGTGCCCAAAAAGTCTGCAAAGGAGCCAAATTCTTCGGACCAGAATTCGGCATTGATTTTCCGGGCCAGATCCCGGGCCCTGGCCAGGTATTTCTCAGCTGCCTCGGTTTCGCCCAGTTCCCGGGCCATCAGGCCGGCGTGGTAGTAGGCGGCCTGGGTATAGGCAGCCACGTCGATCATTTCGCTGTCCAGCCCGTGAATTTCCATCATCCCAAAACCGTCCGGGAAGCCATTCCCGTTGGCGTCGTTGGCTTCCATCAGCCAGTCCATGCCCTGCTTCACGGTCGGGTAATAGGTCTGGAGGAATTCCTTATTCCCGTTCCACCGGTATACCTGCCAGATCAGGGATGCAAACTGGGGGGTTTCGTTGATATTCCCGGGGTTAAAGACCGCCCCGTTGGACGACATTTCATGGAGTATGCGCCCGTTGCCGTTTACGGCCCGGGAAACGCTGTCCAGCAGGCGGATGGTCTGGTAAACTACCTGGTCCTGCCCCACGGCCATATAACCCCTAAGGGCATATTCGCTGTCTACCCCGAACCACCAGGGGTAATCCGGGATGCCGGCCGTGATTCCGGTGCCTATGCCCGGCACCTCCTGGATCATCCAGTCTGCATTGTACTTGAGCCATTCAAAGGTTTGGCGGATGGCCGAATCCGGGACGCTCAGTTTGGATTGTTCGGCCAGGGCTGCGTACCGGTCGCGTTTGGCAGCCAGATAGGTGTCCGCATTGGCGAGTAAATCCTTATAGGTGCTTTTTGCCTGGGATTCTGAAAGGGAAGAACCAGCAATAGCAATTCGGATTCGCTCGGTATGACCTGGTGGCACAGTAAGTCTTTGGGCAATCCGAAGACGTTTGAATTCCTTTTTTTGGGAGGAAACATTCAGGTTAGGCGCTCCCAAATTAATTTTAATAATTTGCTCTTTAAACGGTATACCCGTGTCGTTTGGGCCGAATAGCATATACCATGGGTTCAAAGAGTCCTTAGATACCCACGCATTCAGATCGGAATCGTACTTCGAAATATCATAGCCATCATACATTTTTGTACGTGCCCCCAACCAGGTAGGTCGTAAATCGGGCCGGGCATATACCGCAAAATTTGCTATAAAGTCATTTGGTCCTGAGTTGGTAAATTCGTACTCCAGGACTACGCCCTCCTTGCTATCAGGGACAAACTGCCATCTGGAAACGCTCAGGGACAAGGAATCCAAGACGTAGTCATGACGGTTTGCCATGGGATAATTCGTAAAGGCAACCGCATTTTGCAGGGGGATAGGTTTCTCGTCCTTGAAGAGATATGCCTCAAACCCATCCATCAGTTTGATCGGATGGGCCCAGATGCCGCCCATTTCCCCTTTGATATGCCACCCGAGGTCCGGAAAACTCCCGTCCTGGTGGCCCACCATATAGGCCCGGTCTCCCGGGGTCACATAAGGGCTGCGCAGGTACTCCGCCCTGCCGGTAAGGGAAGGGGTGTTTTCCAACAAGGAGGCAAGGGACTGCGCTTTGTCCGGGGTTTGCGGATTACAGGATGCGAGTAACATACAAACCGCGGCGAGGACAGGAATCTTTTTTTCGAGCATGGTCTGGAGGCTTAGAGCCATAAAAATAAACAATCCTCAGGGCGGGAGGGGGAGGGGACTGGACAAAAAAAAACCGGCCCCTGTGCCGGGGCCGGTTCTTTTACGCTTCAATGGCTTTGCCTTCCTTGTCCTGAAATTGATATTCGAGATACTTAAAGGCATCCCGGGGTTGGATTTTAACCCATTTCTTGTGTTCCAAAAACCATTTGGAACGGATGGAAGGGAATCCCTTGGTCAGGTATGCTGCAATAAACGGGTGGGCGTTCAGCACAATGTGCTTGATTTTACCGTTCCGTTTTACGATCTGCTCCAGCTCATGGCTGAGTTTTTCGATAAGCACGATAGGCGCTTCTACTTCCTGTCCATTGCCGCTGGGGTCTACTTCGGTGGTTTTTATATTAACCTCCGGGCGTACCCGCTGGCGGGTGATCTGTACCAGCCCGAATTTGCTGGGTGGAAGGATTTTGTGCTTGGCGCGGTCGTCTTTCATTTCGTCCCTGAGCCGGTTGTACAAACGCTTGCGGTGTTCCGGGCGTCCCATATCGATAAAATCGATAACAATGATGCCGCCCATGTCCCGAAGGCGAAGTTGCCGTGCAATTTCAGAGGCTGCCAGCAGGTTGACTTCCAGTGCGGTGTCCTCCTGGTTTTTGGCCTTGGTGGAACGGTTTCCGCTGTTCACGTCAATCACATGGAGCGCCTCGGTGTGTTCAATCACCAGGTAGGCACCCTTGCTCATGGAAGCCGTGCGTCCGAAGGAGGTCTTGATCTGCCGTTCGATCCCGAATTTCTCAAAAATCGGGACGGAAGAATTGTACAGCTTTACAATAGACTCTTTGTCCGGAGCAATTTCGTGCAGATAATCCTTGATTTGGTTGTAAAGGGTTTCGTCGTCCACATGGATTCCGGTGAAGGTGTCGTTAAAGACATCCCTCAGGATCGAGGAAGCCCGGTTGAGTTCGACCAGGACTTTGGACGGGGTGGAAGCCCTATGCAATTTTTTGCACATGGATGTCCATTTGGACATCAGGTTTTCCAGATCCTTGTCGAGTTCCGCAACTTTTTTGCCTTCTGCAACGGTCCGGATAATGACACCAAAACCTTTGGGTCTGATGCTCTGGACCAAACGTTTGAGCCGGCTTTTTTCCTCATTGCTCCCGATTTTCTGCGACACGGAAACCCGGTCGGAAAAGGGAACCAGAATGAGGTAGCGGCCAGCAATGGAGATTTCAGAACTGATCCGCGGGCCTTTGGTGGAAATCGGTTCTTTTACGATTTGCACCAGCATGGCCTGGTTCGGCTTGATAACATCTTTGATGCTACCGTTTTTGTCAATGTCTTTTTCGAATGGAAAATTCTTGAGCGAATAATCCCGCATCCTGCCGGAGCGGGCCTGTTTGATGAATTTGAGGAGGCTCAGAAGCTGTGGCCCCAGGTCGTGATAATGCAGGAATGCATCTTTTTCATAACCCACATCCACAAAGGCGGCATTCAGGCCTGTTACCGGCTTGCGGATTTTGGCCATGAGCACGTCGCCAACATTGAAGTTGTGCTCGTTTTCGTCTTTGTGAAGCTCTATGAGTTTTCCATCCTTCAGAAGGGCAAAATCTACGGAATCAGAGTTGGATCTTACGATTAATTCTCTGTTCACCTGATTCGATTTTGCATCACGCCCCCCCAACAGGGAGCATGAAAGGATTAAACATTATGTTATACAGGTTTTAAATAAACCTGATGAAATCCGTTAGGCGAATTTCTATGTCAAAGAACGTCTTAAAGGAAAAAAAGTAGTGCTTAACACACTACTTTTTCTTGTGGCGGTTAGCTCTCCTGCGCTTTTTGCGCTTGTGGGTAGCTACCTTATGTCTTTTTCTTTTTTTACCGCTCGGCATAGCTCCTAATTAACAGTTATTATTTTACCTGAACGTTGCTCTTCACTCCTTCTACAAACACCTTGGCGGGTTTGAAGGCGGGGATGTTGTGAGCAGGTATCTTAATGGTCGTGTTTTTTGAAATATTACGCCCGGTTTTCTCGGCACGGGTCTTGATGATGAAGCTTCCAAAGCCCCGCAAATAGACATTGTCTCCATTCTCCAGGGATGCCTTCACCTCCTCCATGAAACTCTCAACAGTGGCTTGTACGTCCCCTTTTTCCATTCCCAGTTTTTCTGAGATTCTCGATACGATATCTGCTTTGGTCATTGTTATTTTGTTATCTCTAGGTTTCAGGGATGCAAATATATAAATATTATTCAATCTAATTGGCGCCCGGAGATTTTTAACTGCTTAAAAGCCTTAGTTTTGCAGCCCTATTCAAATCCCATGCCGTTTTCAGACATCATTTTGCAGTGGTACGACCAAAACAAGCGGGATCTGCCCTGGAGGGGAAGCAGGGATCCGTACGTGATCTGGTTGTCTGAAATCATGCTGCAGCAGACACGCGTGGCACAGGGCATGCCCTACTTCCTCGATTTTATGGAACATTACCCGGCAGTGGAAGACCTGGCGCGGGCCTCTGAGGAAGAGGTACTGAAGCGCTGGGAGGGCCTTGGATATTACTCCCGGGCCAGAAACCTGCACCATACGGCCCGGCATGTTGCGTTTACCCTGGGCGGGGCCTTCCCTCAGTCCTATAAAGGATTGTTGGAGCTCAAAGGGGTGGGGCCCTATACCGCCGCGGCCATCGCTTCCGTGTGCTTTGGCGAGGCAGTAGCGGTGGTGGACGGAAACGTCTACCGGGTGCTGAGCCGGTATTTCGGCGTGGACCTTGAAGTAAACAGTTCGGAAGGGGTTCGCTATTTCCGGGAATTGGCGGCTTCTCTGATACGTGAGGACCGACCAGGGGATTACAACCAGGCCGTTATGGAATTCGGGGCCGTGCAATGTACGCCTAAATCCCCTTCCTGTCAGCAGTGCCCCTTGTCTGGCAGTTGTCGCGCCCTGGAGACGGGAAAAGTAAGGGAGTTACCGGTTAAACGCCGGGGCAAGGAAGCCCGCCTACGAAGGTTGCATTATCTGGTTCCCGTGGGCCCTGGGCTGGAAACCTGCCTCTTGCGCCGGACGGGCCCGGGGATCTGGCAGGGACTTTTTGAATTCCCCTGCCTTGAAACCGAGTCGGAACCCACCCGGGATTCCATGGCCGCGTGCCTGCAAACTACAACCGGGGTCCCCCAGGAAAGCATAGCGGATATCCGTTGTTTTAATGCGGAGCCCATTGTCCATAAATTATCCCATCAGCACCTGGTAACCACCTTCTGGATTGTATTTCTGGATCGGGCCCCCGCCTCTGCCGTGTCGCTTGAAGAGGCCCGTTCCCGACCCTTGCCCGTGCTGATTGCCAATTTCATGGATACGGTTAAAAATTCGTACTTTTGATTCAATTTCATTACTATGAGCGGAACACTAAATAAGGTCATGCTGATTGGCCACCTCGGCGACGAGGTGAAACTCCACTACTTTGAAGGGGGCAACTGCATTGGCAGGTTCCCTATTGCCACCAATGAATCCTATACCAACCGGCAGACGGGGGAAAAGGTTACCAATACCGAGTGGCACAACATAGTGGTGCGCAACAAGGCCGCCGAGATTTGTGAGAAGTACCTCAAAAAAGGAGATCTTATCTACGTGGAAGGCCGGCTCAAAACGCGTCAGTGGCAAGGCGAAGACGGTGCTACCCGGTACACCACCGAGGTACAGGTAACCGATTTTACCTTCCTGTCTCCCAAGGGAGAGGGGGGTGGCCGACCGGAGGATTACGCCCCGGGCCAACAGGGCGGCACCCAGAAATCCCGCCCGGAACCTGCCGGGAACCCGGCCCCGGGTATGCCCCCGGACGAGGATGACGACCTGCCCTTCTGATCAACCCTAACTGAAGAATTTGGACCCGGACCCCCTTTCTGCAATTTTGCCCCTGATGGCTTTTGACGGAATCCTGGCCCTGAAAACCGTGCTGCTGATCTGCCTGCTGGCGGGGTCGGCCTTAATTTCAGGTGCCGAAGTGGCCTTTTTCGGGCTTTCCCAAACCGAACTCAACGATTTTCGCGACAATGGCGGTAGTCCCGGACGACTGATTTACCGCTTGCTGCAAAAGCCCAAGAAACTGCTGGCTACCATTCTGGTCACCAACAATGCCATTAATATCGGGATTGTTTTGCTGCTCACCGATATGGGGGAGACCTGGTTTGCCGGGATGGATCAGGTGTACCTGGGGTTTATTTCCCTTCGCTTTGTCTGTGAAATTGTCCTGGCCACCTTCCTGATCCTGTTGTTCGGGGAAATTCTGCCCAAGGTATACGCCAACCGCAACCGGATGGCCTTCTCCAGACGCATGGCCTATGCACTGCGGGTGCTGGATGTGTTGTTCACCCCCCTGACGACCCCCATGCGGGCCGGTACCCTGCTGCTGTACAAGCGGCTGGGCAAGCAAAAGTCCAGCCTGAGTGTGGACCATCTTTCCCAGGCCCTGGAACTGACTTCCGAAGGGGATACCACCCGCGAAGAACAGAAAATACTGGAAGGGATCGTATCCTTTGGCAATACGGATACCAAACAGGTAATGCGCCCGCGCCTGGACATTTTTGCCCTGAGCGACGACATGAAATACCCCGAGGTGCTGGAGGAAATCAAAAAGAACGGCTATTCCCGCATCCCGGTCTATTCCGAGAATGTGGACAAGGTCATCGGGGTGTTGTACGTGAAGGATTTACTGCCCTACTTAGACCGGAAATCCTTTAACTGGACCTCCCTGATCCGGGAGCCCTTTTTTGTGCCTGAAAACAAAAAACTGGACGACCTGTTACTGGAATTCCAGAATAAGAAAAACCACCTGGCCGTTGTGGTGGACGAATTCGGGGGGACCTCTGGGATTGTGACCCTCGAAGATGTGATTGAGGAAATTGTGGGGGATATCAGCGATGAGTTTGACGATGAAGACCTGGTGTTCTCCAAACTGGACGACCACACCTACGTCTTTGAAGGCAAGACCAACCTGAAAGACTTTTATCGGGTGGCCCGTATTGCGGACGAATCCCTTTTTGAACAACAGAAAGGGGAGGCCGAAACCATTGCCGGGTTTGTGCTTGAAATTTCAGGGGGCTTCCCCAAGCGAGGCGAGACCGTGGCTTTTGAAGGGTTTGAATTCGTGGTGGAAAGCCTGGACCGCAAACGCCTGAAGCAAATTAAAGTAACCCTGCCGCATGACATTTAACCGTATCCTGATTACTGTCGGGGCCCTGATTTTCCTGGCCTCCTGCGGGCCGGACCCGGTCCCCAAACCCAAGGCCATGCTGCGCCTTGACTATCCCAGCCATGCCTACCGCATGCTGGAATCCGATTGCCCGTTCACCTTTGAATACAACCGTTTGGCGCGCCGGGAGGGCCAGGGGGGCTGTAATATGGTGCTGGATTACACCCCTATGAAGGGCTCCATTTACCTGACCTATAAAACGGTTGAAGGCAACCTGAACCAGCTGCTGAGCGATGCGCAGAAGCTCTCGTACGAACATGTAGTCAAGGCGGATAACATCCTGGAGCAGCCCTATGTGGATCCGGATCATAAGGTCTACGGCATGTTTTATGAAGTGAAGGGGGATGCGGCTTCCCAATCCCAGTTCTACGTAACGGACAGTGTGTCCCACTTCGTAACCGGGTCGGTGTATTTCTATGCCCGCCCGAATTACGATTCCATCCTGCCCGCGGCCGCATATCTGCAGAACGACATCCGGAGGCTCATGGAGAGCATCCGCTGGAAATAAAGTTATGGCATCCTTAACCTTCACCCCGGAAATGCTGGCTGCGGCCAGGGAACTGGTGGGACCGCACGTGCACCACACCCCGGTAATGCATTCCCGCCTGCTGGACCAGCTGGCCGGAGCCCCGCTTTTTTTCAAATGCGAAAACTTCCAGCGCGGAGGCTCGTACAAACTGCGAGGGGCAACCCATGCGTTGCTTCGGTTGCAGGAACAGGCCCCCGTTCCGGCGGTGGTTACCCATTCGTCCGGGAATTTTGCCCAGGCCCTTTCCGTAGCCGCCCAGGCCGTGGGGATCCCCGCCCACATCGTGATGCCGGAAAATGCCCCGGCAGTTAAGAAGGCTGCGGTTCACACCTATGGCGGGCGGATTACAGAATGCGCGCCTACCCTCGAGGCGCGGGAGGACGCTGCCGCCCGCATATCCGAAGAGACCGGGGCCGTGTTTATTCATCCTTCGAACGACCCCATGGTGATGCTGGGACAGGGAACCGCCTGTGCCGAGCTTCTGGAAGAGGTGCCGGACCTGGAGTGTGTGGTTGCCCCGGTGGGCGGGGGTGGCCTTTTGGGGGGTACGGCCCTGGCCTGCACCTTCACGGACAATGCCTGCGAACCGATTGGGGCTGAACCCTTGCGGGTAGACGATGCCTATCGTTCCCTGCAAAGCGGACGGATTGAATCCAATTCCCGTACGGATACCGTGGCCGATGGCCTGCGCACCGTGCTGGGCTCCCATACTTTCCCGGTATTAAAGCAATATGTGAACACCATTATCCGGGTGGAGGAGGCGGAAATCATCACTGCCATGCGCCTGGTTTGGGAACGGATGAAAATTGTGATAGAGCCCTCCAGTGCGGTTGCCCTTGCTGCCGTATTAAAGGACCCGGGCTACATAGGTGGCCGCAAAACGGGTATTATCGTATCCGGCGGCAATGTAGACCTTGGCAAACTTCCATTCTAGGGGGCCGGAACGGAGTCCAGCAGGGCTTTTGCACGTTCAATGCTGCCAAATACCTGCTCCTTCATAGCCTGTACGCTTTCTTCTTCTTCCCGGATCCAATCCTGTTTTTCGGGGCTTATGGGTTCAATCCCCTTAATTTCCTCGTAGTTGAATCGATCTCCGAAATTTTTCATCCAGTCCATCATGGATTCATGGGCCTGCTGGAGGTCTTCCATAGCTACCCGATAGGGCGCTCCGGCCTCGATGCTGTCGGCCAGGGGTTTCAATTGGGCTACCAGCTTGGCAATGGTGCCCATTTCGGGCATTACCTCGTCATGGATTGCGATAATAGCTTCCATGCGTTCGCGGTTGGGGTCTTCATTTTTTGGGGTTTCCCGGCAGCTGGCAAATAAGGTCAGGGCTGCGATCAGGGCCAGTTTGAATGTGGGATTAGACATCTTCATGGGGGTTGGGGGATATATCTATCAAAAGTAGGAACTTTGCAGCAAAATGCGGCTATGAGCGATTCGAATAAGCGGTGGGCCTACCTCCTGGTTTTGGCCCTGATCTGGGGCAGTTCCTATATCCTGATAAAAAAGGGCCTGGTTGGCTTTACCGCATTCCAGCTGGGGAGCGTGCGGATTGTGATGGCCGCCCTGATGCTTCTGGCCATCGGGTTTCCCTCCCTGAAGACCATTGGCCGGGGGCAGTGGAAATGGGTGGCCCTGAGCGGCGTGGTGGGTAGCTTGCTGCCCATGTACCTGTTTGCCTTTGCCGAAACGGAGATCGACAGCAGCATTGCTGCAGTCCTGAATTCCCTGGTGCCCCTGTTCACCCTTTTTGTGGGCTACTTTGCCTTTGGGATTGCCTTTAGCCGCAACCAGGTTGCCGGGGTGGCGGTGGGCCTGCTGGGGGCCCTGGCCCTGATCCTGCTGGGGGCCGACATCAATCCCGGGCAGGATTACCGCTTTGCCCTGCTGGTGGTATTGGCGTCCCTGGGCTATGCCTGTAATGCGAACATCATTAAAAGTAAGTTGTCCGGGGTAAGCCCCATGGGGATTGCGGCGGGAAATTTTATCTGTATCCTCCCTGTGGCGGCGGTGTTGCTGCCCTTTTCCGGGGCCCTGGGCGGAGCCGTTACGGCCGGGCCTGAATTCTGGCCTTCCCTGGGCTACATTTACCTGCTGTGCCTTTTTGGTACCTGTGTGGCCAAGGTGATGTTCAACAAGCTCATCCAGATTTCCACCCCGGTCTTTTCGGTTTCGGTTACCTACCTGATCCCTGTGGTAGGCATTGCCTGGGGCTTACTGGATGGCGAGCGATTCAGCCCCATGCAGGTAGGAGCCGCCTGTACTATCCTGCTTGGGGTATACCTGGTGAATAAAACAAAAAGGCACCCCCGAAGGCGTGCCTTATAAACGTTGGGAGGCAGGGGTCAGTCAAAGTCCGAATCCTGAACCTGATAGTTCACCACCGCTTCCAGTAATTTGCTTTCCACCTGTTGCGGGCCCATGGCCTGCACCTTAACGGAAGGGAAGAGGATGCCGTCTACCTCCTGGTAATCCTTGATCAGGATTTCCTGGTTCTGGGTCTGCCCGTTCATATTGATTACCGAAGCTTCCTTTACCTTCAGGCCGGTTTCCACATCGTAGAAATAACTGGCCTGAACCACCTGCCCGGGAATGTCGATCCGGTAGGCTGGGCGTCCGTCCACCTCTTCAGTGCCGGCAAGCTTGGCCTGTGGGTTGGCCACCAGGGCCTGTTCGGCAAAGATGCCCAGGGTTTGCTGCATATCTTGCTTCATGGGTTCCGGCAGAGGCATTTTATTGGGTCCCTGCTTCATATAGAGTTCATCTCCCTTGGCAATTACGCCCATCATGGGGGAATTGTTCATATAGGTAGTCTGGGCAAAGCGGTCTGCCGTGCGTAGCTCTTCGGTCTTCAGGGTAGCCCCCATGGCCGTGCCTTCGTAAACCAGCTTCAGGCTTTCGATCTGGCCTACTTTCTCCTTGCCCCCAATGGCTTTGAAGTAGGCATCTACTACGGATTGTACGCTAACCCCTTCGGGTACGGCAGCGGAGTAATCCGGTTTTTCGGCCGGTTCCACCATCTTGTCGTAAAACTTGATAGGTACGGCCTTCCCGTTAAACTGGAGTGTTTCCAGGTTTTCGAGCACTTCGCTGCCTTTGCCGGCAATCACCACCCGGGCATTATCCGTATCGAAATACTTCTGGGCGGCCTGCTGGATATCTTCCTTCGTAAGGGCATTAAGGCGCTCCAGGTAGGTCTTGTAGTAATCGGAGGGCAGGTCCTGGGTCTCGATGTTCAACGCATAGCGCGCCACGGTGGAGGGTTGCTCCAGGGCCAGCACAAAGCTGCCTGTATATTTGGCCTTGGCAATCTCCAGTTCCTTATCCGAAACGGGTTGGGTGCGCATCCGGTCAATTTCCTTCAGGATTTCCACCACGGAACTGTCGGTAACCATATTGCGCACGCTGGCCGAGGCGCTAAAACGGGAAGGCCCGTATTTATCGCTTCCAATCCGGGAATAGGACCCGTAGGTATACCCTTTGTCTTCCCGCAGGTTCAGGAAAAGCCGGGCTTCCGCTCCTCCACCCAGGATTCGGTTAGCTACCAGGGCAGCCAGGTAATCCGGGTCTTTCATCTGCAGGTTTACCAGGTTTTGTACCGTGATTTCGGACTGCACCGCATTGGGCATGTCCACAAAGTTTACCTGGGTGTATTGGGCATCCTTGGGGGTGCCATAGGAAAAGGAAGGGGGGGAAGCCTTGGTCCAGGGCGTAAAATACTCCGAGGCCAGTTCCTTTACCTGGTCGTAGGTCACATCTCCGATAACCACCAGGTAGGCGTTGGCCGGCACAAAATAGTTGCGGTAGAATTCCTCCACGTCAAAGAGGGTCACCCGGTTCACGGATTCCTCCGTGGTAAACTCCCCAAACGGGTGCCCCTTGCCATAGGCCAGGGCACGCTGGGCTCGGGAAGCGATGGAGGAGACGTCTTTCTCCTCGGTTTTCAGGGACGTCAGCAGTTTCTCCTTCTCCTTGTCGAATTCTTCCTGGGTAAAGTTGGGATGGATGGCGGCATCGGCCATCAGTTCCAGGATACGGGGGAAGTATTTGCTCAGGCTCTGTGCAAAGGCGCTTTGGGAACCGAAGTTGATGGAAGCCCCCAGAAAATCCACCTCCTCGTTGAATTCGTCCATGGAGATGTTCTGCGACCCCTTGCCCAGCAGGCTTCCGGTGAGGGAAGAAACCCCGGCCTTTTCGCCTTCCAGGATGGGCGGGTTGTCTATGGTGAGCTGTATGGCCACCCGGGGCAGTTTGTGGTTTTCCACTACCAGGACGGTAAGACCGTTCTTGAGTTCAAAGCGCTGGGCCTGTTCCAGGTTGATTTCCGGGGCAGGGCCGGATGCCGGCATTTTGGATCGGTCTACCTGGGCATACATCCCCAGGGTCAGGGCTCCGAAAAATAAGGTGAGAATATATCGTTTCATCGTCTTAATTGTCTAAGTTTTCTTCCGGCAGGTAGTCGATGACCACCCGCTGATTCGGCTTCAGATATTTTTCTGCCACTTCGCGGATTTCCTCCCGCGTTATGGACCGGTAAATGTCGATTTCCTTGTTGATCAGGGAAGTATCCCCGTACAGCATATAATTGCGCGCCAGGGAATTGGCGATGCCCTGTATGCTGGAATTCGAGTTGACAAACCGGTTTTCAAATTTGTTCTGCAACTTGGTGTAATCCCGCTCGGAAATGAGCTCGGACCGCACTTTGGTAATTTCCTCCTCTACCTCGGAAACCAGGGTGTCCAGGGAGGTGTTCCCCACCGGCAGGCTAAAGACAATGTACATGCCGTAGTCTTCCTGCCCAATGTTGAAGGCGCCAACCTGCAGGGCCTGCTTCTGGTCGTCCACCATTTTTTTGTAGAGCTTGGAACTGCGGCCGTCGCTCAGGTAGGAGGAGATCATATCCAGAACATAGGCATCCCTTTCCTTAAAGCCAGGGGTGCGGTATGCCACAATGGACGCAGGAATCTGGATGTTTTTGTCGTAGGCCTTGCTGCGGATTTCCTCCGTAATGGGGTCCTCCTGCGGATAATTGCGTACGATGTCTGCCCCGCGGGGGATGCTGCCGAAATAGTCTGCGACCATTTTTTTGGTTTTGGCAGCGTTAATGTCTCCGGCTACCACCAGGACGGCGTTGTTGGGAACGTAGTACATCTGGTTATAAGCGATTACGTCTGCCAGGGTGGCTGCGTCCAAATCTTCCATATACCCGATGTTCGGGTCCTTGTAGGGGTGCTTTGAAAAGAGGCTCTTGCCCAGCACAGGGAGGATCTGGCCGTATGGGGAATTGTCATAGCGCAGGCGTTTCTCCTCTTTAACCACTTCCTGTTGGGTGTCTACCCCTTCCTGGTTGATTACCGGGTGGAGCATCCGTTCAGATTCCATCCACAGGCCCAGTTCCAGGTGGTTGGAGGGGAAGACCTCGTAGTAATAGGTACGGTCCTGGGTGGTGTTGGCATTGTTCTGCCCCCCGTGGGAGGACACAATCTCAAACCATTTCCCCTTTTCGATGTTTTTGGTTCCCTCAAACAGCAGGTGTTCAAAGAGGTGGGCAAAGCCGGTACGACCTTCGGTGCGGTCCTTCCCGCCCACATGGTACATGACCGAGGTCACCACCACGGGTGCCGAATTGTCCTGGTGCAGGATTACGTGAAGCCCGTTATCCAGGTCGTATTCCTCGTAGGCGACCTCCTGGGCGGATACCCATCCTGCGGCCCCCAGCAGGAGGCCGATTAGAAAGCATTTTTTCATGGTTAATGTTTTTGTTATGTATACTAGGGGTCCGGCAGGGGGAGATTCGGACCAGCCCTAAATTAAGGCCATTTGGGCAATTCCCTAGGGGGATGCTGGGCTTTAACATTACTTTAAAAACAAGCGCCTCAAAATGCGTATCTTATAGGGAGCTATAAAACAACAACATATCATGAAAAATTACGCCCTGCCCATCAGGTTTGGGATTGCAACCAGCGGAAGTCTGATCGCGTATTTCCTGGTCCTCTCCCTTTTTGGTTTGCATACCAATGTCTTTTACAGCCTCTTTAACGGTGTAATCACCGGTTTTGGGATTTATGAAGCCATCAAGGTCTTTAAGCTGCGCAAAGGGGTGGCCTTCGAATACGGGAGCGGCTTTACCGCGGGGGTGGTTACCGGCGTTACGGCAACCCTTATTTTCACCCTGTTTTTTGCTGTTTACAGCACTGAAATCAGCGCGGAGTTCCTCCCGAATCTCTCCACCGCCTTTTTCGAGGATTTCAAAGAATTTCAGGGGATTGTTTTCCTGACGGTTGCCGTAATGGGTTTTGCTACCACCCTGGTGCTAACCCTGGCCTTTATGCAGTTGTTTAAGACCTCCAATAACCCCCGTAAAAAATGATCTAAAAATCGCGCTTAGCCGCTTGTCTATTGAGAATTAAGCTTTATATTTGCACCCGCCTTTTCGGCTGCATCCGACAAACGTATGGAACGGCGAAAAGGATAACGATCATTAATTTTTGATGCTATGTATGCAATTGTAGAGATAGCAGGGCAGCAATTTAAAGTTGCGAAAGACCAGAAGGTTTTCGTGAACCGCCTCAAGACGGAAGAAGGAAAAAAGGTGACTTTTGACCAGGTGCTTCTGATCGAGGACGGAGGAGCGGTAACCATTGGCGCCCCCGCTATAGACGGTGCTGCCGTGGAAGCTAAAGTGGTTCAGCACCTGAAAGGAGACAAGGTAATTGTCTTTAAAAAGAAACGCCGTAAAGGATACCGCGTTAAGAACGGTCACCGCCAGCCCCTGACCCAACTGGTTATTGAGGGTATTGTGGCGAAAGGTGCCAAGAAAGCTGCTCCGGCCAAAGCCGAAGTAAAAGCTGCCCCGGCCCCCAAGGCTGAGAAAAAAGCTGCCCCGGCCCCCAAGGCCGAGAAGAAGGCCGAGCCGGCTCAGGATCTGAGTGGGAAAACTGTGGCCGAGCTGAAAGAAATGGCCAAGGCTGCAGGAGTTAGCGGGTATTCATCCATGAAGAAAGCCGAGCTCATCGAAGCCCTCGGCGGAAAATAAAAGTCATAATCCGGGACCAGTTCCCGTAAAAACGAAAATATCATGGCACACAAGAAGGGAGTTGGTAGCTCCAAAAACGGACGGGAATCGGAATCTAAACGCCTTGGCGTTAAAATTTTCGGAGGCCAGAAAGCTGTTGCCGGAAATATCATCGTGCGTCAGCGCGGAACCCGGCACAATGCGGGTGACAATGTTTACATTGGCAAGGACCACACCCTGCATGCCAAGGTAGACGGCGTCGTACGCTTTTCCAAAAAGTCCGGAGGCAAGTCTTTTGTCTCCATCGAGCCTTTCGAGGCCTAAAATACTTCGAATTACACACGAAGGCCCCGGCTGCGGTTTTTACCGCTGCCGGGGTTTTTTTATGGGCCAATCTTTGCGTGTTACTGTGTTTTTGAGGTATTCCTGCCACAGATTTCCGGAGCCACCCGATTGTGCTGAAACAAAAAAGGCCCCGGAGAATTCCGGGGCCTTGTGGTGGCTTGATGCCAGGTTTTAGTAGCGGTAATACTCCGGTTTAAAGGGGCCTTCCACGCTAACCCCGATATACTTGGCCTGTTCCGGCCGCAGGGTGGTCAGCTCCGCTCCCATCCGGCTCAGGTGCAGGGCCGCTACTTTTTCGTCCAGGTGCTTGGGCAGGGTGTAGACCTGGTTGTCATAGCGGTCGCTGTGGTTCCAGAGCTCCATTTGGGCCAGGGTCTGGTTGGTGAAGCTGTTACTCATTACAAAACTCGGGTGGCCGGTGGCACACCCCAGGTTTACCAGCCGCCCTTCGGCCAGTACAATAATGTCCTTGCCTTCAAGGGTGTACTTATCTACCTGGGGCTTGATTTCATCTTTGGTGTCTCCGTAATGGGTGTTGAGCCAGGCCATATCAATCTCGTTGTCGAAGTGCCCGATGTTGCAGACGATGGCTTTGTCCTTCATGGCGCGGAAGTGCTCTTCCCGGATAATGTCTTTGTTCCCCGTGGCGGTAATCAGGATATCCATCTGCCCCACTACATTCTCCAGTTGTTTTACCTCGTACCCGTCCATACACGCCTGCAGGGCGCAGATCGGGTCAATCTCGGCAATGGTAACGATAGCCCCGGCCCCGCGAAAGGAGGCAGCGGTCCCTTTGCCCACATCGCCGTAACCGGCTACCAGGACGCGTTTGCCTGCCAGCATGGTATCGGTGGCGCGGCGGATGGCGTCTACGGCACTCTCACGGCAACCGTATTTGTTGTCGAACTTGGATTTGGTAACGGAGTCGTTTACGTTAATGGCCGGCATGGGCAGGGTGCCCTGCTTAACCCGGTCGTACAGCCGGTGAACCCCTGTGGTGGTTTCCTCGGAAAGCCCCCGGATACCTTTGGCCAGTTCCGGATACCGGTCCAGGACCATGTTGGTCAGGTCTCCGCCGTCGTCCAGGATCATGTTCAGGGGCTGACGCTCTTCCCCGAAAAACAGGGTTTGTTCTATACACCAGTCAAATTCCTCCTCGGTCATTCCCTTCCAGGCATACACAGGAATACCCGCTGCGGCAATGGCCGCGGCGGCATGGTCCTGGGTAGAGAAAATATTACAGGAGCTCCAGGTTACCTCAGCGCCCAGTGCCACCAGGGTTTCAATAAGCACAGCCGTTTGAATGGTCATGTGCAGGCAGCCGGCAATCCGCGCCCCTTTCAGGGGCTGGCTGGAGCCGTATTCTTCCCGCAGGGCCATCAGGCCTGGCATTTCGGCTTCCGCCAACAGGATTTCCTTCCGCCCCCAATCGGCCAGGGAGAGGTCCTTTACTTTGTAAGGGAGGTATTCGATGCTTTTGGTGTCCATCTTCACAGAATTTTTATTTGCGGCTCCGGCATGGCACCTTGGGTTCCTGCTTTGGTACTTTTTAATTTGTACCTTGGACGGGTGCACAGGCGGCCTGAAATTTTTGTGCAAAGGTACTATTATTGAATCAGAAGTCATGCCTCTTTTTAAGACCATCGAAACCGAACCCGGCTGTACCTTGCTGATCTGGAAGGTATCCGAGCCGGAAGCGGACCTTGCCCGCGGGATTTCCCTCCGTCCCGAGTGCAGCGCCCGCCTGTCCGGCATGCGCTCCGAAATCCATCGCAGGGGGTTCCTCAGCATCAGGCACCTGCTGGCCCTGAAAGGGTATACGGATTTTGACCTGACATACGACGAGGCCGGCAAGCCCCACCTTTCGGACGGCACCCATATTTCCATTACCCACTCCTTCTCCTTTACCGGCATTATCCTTTCGCGCCAGGCGCAGGTAGGGATCGATATTGAGATGCAGCGGGAGAAAATCATGAAAATCGCCCATAAGTTTACCCCGTTTCGGGAATATCGCTCCCTGGCTAACGACGAGGCCATTGTGCGAAAGCTCACCATGGTCTGGGGGGCCAAGGAATCCATTTATAAAATCCTGTCTCAGCCTGGCCTGAGTTTCCTGAACCACATCTGCATAGACGATTTTACCCTGGAGGCTGCCGAGAGTACGGGCCGGGCGGTTTTCCACGGCCTGCGGGCAGACTTCCGCACCCATTTCCTGGAATTCGAGGGGTATACCTGCGCATATGCCATCCGCACAGGTGAATCAGGGTCTGCTTAGATTGCCGGGCGATTTTCCCGCCTGCGCCAGAGTCCCTACCTTTGAGGCCTGAATTCACACCCATGAACGTTTCCGTGGAATTGACGCTGAGCCCGCTGCAGGATCAGTACGAAGCCGAGATTATCCGCTTTATCAAAGCCCTGAGGGCCTCTGGCCTCACAGTGTTGGAAAACCCCCTGAGTACCCAGGTATTCGGAGAGTACCGGGAGGTGATGTCTCTGCTTCAGGAGGAGATGGAACGGAGTTTGCAACGGGTGGAGCAGGCCGTTTTTTTCATCAAGATGGTCAAAACGGACCGCAGCGATTATGAGCCCCATTTTTGACTTCTTTTTTGATCCCTACCGCCAGCGGGAGGTGCACCTGATTATCCTGGAGGCCATTGCCTTTTTTTTCGGCATTGCCAGCGTGGTTTATGCCAAACGGGAGCATATCTGGGTATACCCGACAGGCTTGATTGCCACGGTGATCACCATGTATATTTTCCTGCAGGACGAATTGCTGGGCGATATGATGCTGAATTTGTACTACTCCCTGATGAGCATCTATGGCTGGTGGAACTGGTCCCGTAAAAAAGGGGGGGAGCACCTGGTGCATATTTCCCGGACCACTCCCCGGGAAAAGGCCATAGGGGTAGTCCTGTTTGTGCTGACCGTAGGGGTTACCTACGGTGTTTACCGCCTGTTTGGCACCCGCATTGACTGGACCAACTACCTGGATATGGTTACTTCCGGCATTTTCTTTACAGCCATGTGGTACATGGCCCTGAAAAAAATCGAAAACTGGACGCTCTGGATTCTGGCAGACGTCATTACCGTGCCTCTGTACGCATACCGGGGCTGGGGGATGCTTTCCCTTCAATACCTGATTTTCACCCTGCTCGCAATACAAGGATACATCGCATGGAAGAAACACTTGGCCAACAGGCTTCAGACCTCGTAAAAGTGGTCCTTTTTGGCCCGGAGAGCACAGGGAAAACCACCCTGGCTGCGCGCCTGGCCGAACATTACCAGACGCTTTGGGTCCCGGAATATGCCAGGGAATACCTGCAGGAGAAGTGGGATCGCACCGGGAAGACTTGCGAAAACCACGATCTGATCCCCATTGCCAGGGGTCAGATTCGACTGGAGAACGAAGCGGCCACCCGGGCGGAGCGGTTGCTGATCTGCGATACGGACCTGCTGGAAACCAAGGTGTATTCGGAAACGTATTACGGAGGGTTTTGCGACCCGCTATTGGAGGAATACGCCCTGAAAAACACTTATGACCTCTATTTTCTGACGGATATTGATGTGCCCTGGGAAGCGGACGATTTGCGGGATCGCCCTCACCAGCGCGAGGAGATGTTTGCCTATTTCAAAGGGGCCCTGGAGCATGCCAACCGAAGATTTGTTATTTTAAGGGGCAGCCTTGAACAGCGGCTGGAGAAAGCGATTTCCCACATCGACAACCTATTGATCATGCACGAATTTTCACCCGAAGACCTAGAATTCATGAAAACCCAGGGGTACTCCCCTGAAAAAGCCGCCAAACAGATCGAGATTTTCCGGGAGGGGATTCCCCCGGTGAAGCTCAGTAAAGCAGCGGTTGTGG
This sequence comes from Robiginitalea aestuariiviva, assembly GCF_029537735.1. Taxonomy (GTDB): domain Bacteria; phylum Bacteroidota; class Bacteroidia; order Flavobacteriales; family Flavobacteriaceae; genus Robiginitalea; species Robiginitalea aestuariiviva. The sequence goes on from NZ_JARPUQ010000001.1 coordinate 1,199,445, forward strand.
GCGATGGTATCCTGCGGCTCTCCCAGGAAAGGCAGGAGGCGCTGCTGACGCGCTTCCGCAACCAAAGGGATGCCCTGAAGGTGGTTAAGTTTACCCCGGCTTCCGGGGCAGCATCCCGGATGTTCAAGGCCCTTTTCGGATTTCTGGATAGCTTCAACCCCGGGAAGGATTCCCTGGAGGCCTACCTGAAGCAGCCGGAACACGCGGATATAAAGACCTTCTATGATGGCCTGGAGGATTTTCCGTTTTATGAGCAGGTCAGGGCGATGCGCTCTCAAGACCCCTCAGACCCCGGGGCTTTCCTGCACGCCTTTGTTTCGGAACTCCTGTCCGAATCCGGGATGAACTATGGTTTTTACCCCAAGGGCCTGTTGGCGTTCCACCGTTATGGAAAGAACCTGGCTACACCTTTTGAAGAACACCTCTATGAAGGGGCTGCGTATGCGCAGGCCAAAGGGACCGCACACCTGCATTTTACCATTTCCCCCCAGCATGAGGCTTTGTTCCGGGAGGAATACCAGCGGGCGGGGCAGTCGGTTTCCCAGGCTACTTCCTGCAGGTTTGAGGTAGGTTTTTCCTTTCAGAAACCCGCTACGGATACCCTTGCCGTTACCCCGGAAAATGAACCCTTCCGGGACGAAAACGGCCAGCTCCTGTTCCGGCCCGGGGGGCATGGCGCCCTGATCGAAAACCTGGACGAGCAGGACGCCGATGTCCTTTTCATCAAAAACATAGACAATGTGGTGGTGCGCACAGCTCAGGAGGACGTAGCGCGATGGAAGGAAATCCTTGGGGGCTTGTTGCTGGAACTGCAGGAGGAGGCCTTTCGCTATGCCCGCATGCTGGAGGAAGGCAGCCTGGATCTGGATTTGCTTATGCGTATCCGTGATTTCCTGCGGGATCGGCTTAATGTGCGTTTCCCGGAGTCATACCACCGCCTGAGCCCGGACGATCAGGTGGCCGTATTAAAGGACAAGCTCAACCGTCCCCTCCGGGTTTGCGGTATGGTTCGCAACGAAGGAGAGCCAGGTGGTGGCCCGTTCTGGATTCAGGATGTTTCCGGGAATGAATCCCTGCAGATCGTGGAGTCTGCACAGGTAGATTTACAGGATGCCTCCCAACAGGAACTTTTTAAAGATTCCACCCACTTTAACCCGGTAGATCTGGTGTGCGGGGTAAGGGACGCCTATGGCAAGAAATATCTTCTGCAGCATTTTGTGGACGAACGCCAGGGCTTCATTACCGGAAAGACCTACGAGGGCCGCCCCCTCAAGGCCCTAGAGCTGCCCGGACTCTGGAATGGGGGTATGGCCTTTTGGAACACGGTATTTGCTGAGGTTCCGGTGAGCACCTTCAACCCGGTTAAAACCGTGAATGACCTGCTAAAGCCCGCCCATAAGGGTAAGGGCGGGGAGTAACCTCATTTGCCAAAACATGTAAAGGCCCTTTGCGGGCCTTTTTTTTTTGCTGGGATGTGACCCGGCGGAAAAGGGTGTGTCTTAAAGATGAGAACCCCGAAAATGCCGCTCCGGTGAACACTTTTAAACGCGCTGCCATGATATATCTGCTCTTTTGTGCGGTCACCCTCATGCTTTTGCTGAGTTACACCCACAACAAACGATCCTCCGGCACCCCGGAAGCTATAGAACAGCTGAAAGAAAAGGATTCGACTATACTAGCACTAACCATAGTCTATCCGATTTCGGAACCCCTGTCCCGGTTTGCGAAGTAGTTTCTAAGGGACCATGGCGAGTACCTGCGGCTTAGGCCAAGGGTTGGTCCCGGCGAACGCTTTTTATGGACGGGGGCTTCTGAAAGCCAACCCCGGGAAAATTTCCCGGGGTTTTTTTGTGTCCGTACTTTTGGGGCGTTGCCATCCGGCGTATATTTGCAGGGTCTCATAAGGGGTGCTCCGCGCAGCGGGGCTGAGATTATACCCGATGAACCTGGGCAGGTAATGCTGCCAAGGGAAATCCGGAAATGCAATCCGCTTCAGGCGGTAGCAGTCGGAACGAGCTGCCCGGGCCTTTGCCCGGCAACTTCACGACAAGGCGGTGCAGATGCCGCAAAACCGAGTTTAACCAGAATAATGGCCCCTTTTATTCGTAATGTATTTTACGAATGAAACGCATTTATTCCTTAGTAGCCATCGTTGGGCTGGCTACGCAATCCATGGCCCAGCAACAGGAGCAGGACACCGTCCTGCAGGATCAGATTAACCTGGACGAAGTTCTGGTTTCGGCGGTACGCGCCGGGCAGGACGCGCCGGTAACCTTCTCTAATTTAAAGGCCGAGCGTATTCGCAGCCGCAACCTGGGGCAGGACATCCCCATCCTGATGAATTTCCTGCCATCGGTAGTGACCACCTCGGATGCCGGGGCGGGTATAGGGTATACCGGTATCCGGGTGCGAGGCAGTGATGCCACCCGGGTGAACATCACCATAAACGGCATCCCCTATAACGATGCGGAATCCCAGGGGACCTTCTGGGTAAACATGCCGGATTTTGCTTCGTCTACGGAAAGCCTGCAATTGCAAAGGGGTGTGGGGACTTCCACCAACGGGGCCGGGGCCTTTGGGGCCAGCCTCAATTTGCTTACCGACGCCGTTGCACGCAAAGCCTATGCCGAAGTGGCGGGCTCTGCCGGCAGCTTTGGCACCCACAAGGCCACGCTGAAATTCAGCACAGGTGTTTTGGGCCAGGGGTTTGAGCTCAGCGGCCGCCTTTCGCGTATCGCCTCGGACGGCTACATTGACCGGGCATCCTCCGACCTGGATTCCTATTTCCTGCAAGGGGCGTATGTAGACAGCAACACCCTGGTGAAAGCCCTGCTCTTTGGAGGGCACGAGATTACCTATCAGTCGTGGTACGGGTTTGACCCTGCCGTGTTGGGCGCTATTGGGGTAGACGCCAGCCTGGAAACCAACCGCAGGTACAATGTGGCGGGCATCCAATTTGACGATGCCGGGAATTTTGAGGGGTTCTACGAGAACCAGGTAGACAACTACAAACAGGATCACTTCCAGCTGCACTGGAGCGAAAGCTGGAGCCCGGCCCTGCGTACCAACCTGGCCCTGCACTATACCCGGGGGAGGGGCTTTTTTGAGGAATACGTAGACGACTGGTATTACACCAATGTCTTTTTTGCCCCGGATGCCCAGCTGGATTTCCTGGGGCAGCCTGCCGTGGAGGTAGACGGGCAAACGCGGTCCTCCACCGATTACATCCGCCGCCGTTGGCTGGACAATGACTTCTACGGCACTGTATTTTCTGCGAGGTACCAGGCAGAGGAGCTGCAGGTAACCCTGGGCGGCGGCTGGAATACCTACCGCGGCGATCATTTCGGGGAAGTGCTCTGGGCCCGCTATGCCCCGGGCATTAACCGGGGGGACCGGTATTACCAGGACGATTCCCGCAAGGACGACGGCAACCTTTTCCTGAAGGCCGATTACCAATTCGGGGAGGCCTGGCGCGTATTTGCGGACCTGCAATACCGCGGGGTGCAGTACCAGGCCAATGGGGCGGAGACCGGCCTGGTAGACGACCGTTTTAACTTCTTTAACCCCAAGGCCGGGATTACCTACGGCCTGGGAGCAGGGCAGGACCTTTACTTTTCCTATGCCGTGGCCAACCGGGAGCCCAACCGGAACGACTACGAAAACGGGAACCCCCGGCCGGAACAGCTCCAGGATTTTGAACTGGGGTGGCGATGGACCAAACCCGGCACCAGCCTGCGGGTAAATGCCTATTACATGCGCTATAAGGATCAATTGGTGTTAACCGGAGAACTCAACGATGTAGGCGCTCCGCTGCGCGCCAATGTTGGGGATTCCTACCGTACAGGTATTGAGTTGGATGCGGCATTGCGGCTGGGTCCCAAATGGGAATGGCAACCCAACCTGGCTCTGAGTGTAAACCGCAATGTCGATTTCTTTTTCCGCCGGGACGGGGAACTGCGGGACCTCGGGAATACCGAAATAGCCTATTCTCCGGGTGTTGTAGGAGCCAGCAGGCTGGTATACCGGCCCTCGGAGGCCTGGCAAGTGGCCCTGCTCACCAAGTATGTGGGCGACCAGTACATGAGCAATATCGAGGCCGAGCGGTCTCGCCTGGATGCGTACTGGCAAACCGATGTAAACCTGCAATACGTCATTCCCGCATCCGGGCGTATGCCGGAAATTGCCCTGAACCTGCTGGTGAACAACCTCCTGGATGCCCAGTTCAGTTCCAATGGGTATTTCTATACCTATGACGACGATTTCAGCAACCCGGGCACCATTACCACCATTGAAGGGGTGGGGTACTATCCCCAGGCGGGCATACACTTCCTGGCCGGGGCTACCGTGCGGTTTTAATTGCTGAGGGTAAGGACACTGCCGGTGCGCACGGCACGGTATTCGAGCATATCGTAATACCGGGCTTCCCCGGATGGACGGTTCAGCAGCTGTCCGGTAAAGAGGCTGTATTCATAGTCTTCACAGCTACATCGGGCCACCTGCCCATCCACTTCCATGGTAGAACAGGAGTTGGGTGGGTGGTTCGGGCAGCTGGCTTCAAAGGCCCGGTAAACGTCAAACCCGGTGTTCATAACAACCACGCCCCGAATGCCCACTCCGGCCCCGCTCAGGTAAACGGGGTTACCCGTGGTGTTCAGGGGGCTGTACAGGGGCAGGTTCAGGTTCAGGTCGTACCGGAAACCCAATTCAGGCAGGTACGGGTTTCGGTTCACAGTATCCTGGGTGCACCCCAACGACATCAGTAGACCCATAAGGAGGAAGGACTTTCTTAACCCCTTCATAACGCACGGTTTTGGCACACAAAAATGTGTAAAATTTGTCTATCTTTGTTTTAAATCCTCTAAATAACCTGCTTTTAGCCGGGTATTACGGGGGATTTTCTATTTAGTAAACGTACAGATTATGAGTCAGGTATCCTACTATACGCCGGAAGGATTAAAGAAGTTGAAGGATGAGCTGAACCACCTCCGGGATGTGGAGCGGCCCAAGGCCTCCCAGGCCATTGCCGAGGCACGGGATAAAGGGGACCTTTCCGAGAATGCCGAATACGATGCGGCCAAGGAAGCCCAGGGCCTGCTGGAAATGAAAATCGCAAAGCTGGAGGAGTTGGTGTCCAATGCGCGCCTGATTGACGAATCCCAGCTGGATACCTCCAAGGTACTGGTGCTCTCTACCGTAACCCTGAAGAATACCAAGAATAACCAACAACTGACCTATACCCTGGTTGCCGAAAGCGAGGCAGACCTCAAGAGCGGGAAGATCTCGGTAACTTCACCGATCGGGAAAGGGTTGCTGGGCAAACAGGTGGGCGACATTGCCGAAATCCAGGTGCCCAACGGGACGCTGGCCTTCGAAATCCTCGACATAAAAAGGTAAGGTAACCCCGCCCAATTCAGGGGGAGGGTTGTTTTTTTCAATTAATATTTAGATATTTACCTAAATATATAAGTTTTTTGAACGCTCTTTTTAAAGCCCTTAGCGACCCCACCCGTCGGAAAATCCTGCAGCTGCTCAAGGCACAGGAGCTTACCGCAGGCGATATTGCCGGGCACTTTTCCATTTCCAAACCCAGTATTTCGCACCACCTGGACCTGTTAAAGCAAGCCGGCCTGGTTTCCGTACGCCGGGACGGCCAATACCTGTTTTACGCCATCAACACCTCCCTGCTCGAAGACCTCATGCAATGGGTCCTGGACCTTAAAAACGAACCATCATGAAAACGACCCTCCGAACCGAATTGCCCCTGCTGATTTTGGTGGCTGTGCCCTTTGTTTACCTCTGGTCCATTTGGGGCCAGTTGCCGGAATCCGTACCCCTGCACTGGAATGTAGAGGGGCAGGTAGACCGGTATGGATCCCGAAACGAGCTGCTGGTGATCCCGCTGGTCACCTCCCTGCTCATCTATGCGATCCTGTTGCTGGTACCCCTGATCGATCCCAAAAAGCGCATCCAGGAAATGGGTCCCAAATATACCCAGTTGCGGTATGCCCTGGTCACCTTTATGTCTGGCTTGGGGGTGGTTATTCTCTACATGGTACAACAGGAAGAAGGGCAGTCTCCCCGCCTGATTTTTGTGCTGGTGGGCCTGCTTTTTGCAGTCTTGGGGAATTACATGAAAACGGTCAAACCCAATTATTTTATCGGGATCCGTACTCCATGGACCCTGGAAAATCCGGAGGTTTGGGACAAGACCCATAACCTGGGCGGGAAGCTCTGGGTTGCCGGTGGCCTGCTGGTGGTTTTACTCTCTTTGCTTACCGAAGGCCGGCTGCATTTTTACCTCTTTATGGGGGTGGTGGCGGTGATTGCCGGCATCCCTATGGTGTATTCCTACCTCTTGTACCGGAAAGCGGGCTAGGCATCCCCGGGATGTGTATCTTTAAGGGGTAAAACCCAACGTCATGGCCAGTATATTCACGAAGATTATTAACGGGGACATCCCCTGCTACAAGGTTGCCGAGGATGCAGACCACTTTGCCTTTCTGGACATCAACCCCAATAGCCCCGGACATACGCTGTGCGTACCTAAACAGGAAACCGATAAGCTCACGGAACTGGACCCGGAGGCCTACGCGAACCTCATGGCCTTTGCGCGCCGGGTAGCCCTGGCGCTGGAGCAGAGCGTGGATTGCCTGCGCATTGGCTTTACGGTTATTGGCCTGGAGGTGCCGCACGTACATGTGCACCTGATCCCGCTCAACCGCATGGAGGATGCCACGTTCCAGAAAAAGGTGCAGCTCACCGAAGCGGAGTTTGAATCCCTGGCCGCCCGGATCCGGGGGCATCTCAGATAAGTCCGTTCAAGAGGGCATAGGCCACGGCCGCAACGGCCGCAACCCCCAGTAGCATCAGGATGTAGAATAGCGGTTTTAACCGGATGGTTGCCTTTTTGGGTTCCACCAGTTTCTCGTAGTACTCCACGCTGCGTTCAATGTCTTCGGTCCAGGAAACCGGATAAATCACATTATTGCAGGTATTGCAGCGCAATTCCCGGTGCACTTCCCCGAATACCCTGTGGATTAACCGCGTTACCCGGTGGCGCTGGCTGAACCGGAGGGTCATGTCCTGGTTAAAACATTCCGGGCAGTTGTTGCTCAGGGGGGCTTCGCGAATCACGACGTCTCTTTCTTTACTCATGGGGTCTCTTTCATGCGCAGGGTAATCTGCATAACTGTGCCCTCTTTCCCGGAGGTGAGGACCTTCACCCTGCCTTTGTGGTATTCTTCTACAATCCGACGCACCAGGGAGAGGCCCAGTCCCCAGCCCCGCTTTTTGGTGGTATAACCCGGATCGAAAATCCGGGTCCAGTGGTTCTTGGGGATACCTTGTCCGGTATCCGAGATCAATATTTTCACCCATGGCGTTTCTGCCACGATGTCTATGGCGATCTGGCCGCGGCCTTTCATGGCATCAATACCGTTGCGCACCAGATTCTCTATAGTCCAGTTGTACAGGGACCGGTTCAGGTCGACCATAATAGGCGCCTCCGGGGCCTGGAATCGGAATTGAATGAGTTTGGAACTTCGCAATTGCAGGTATTCCACAGCCTGTTGGGTTTCCGCTACAAGGTCGTGGGGTTCCAGACGGGGGAGGGAACCAATCTGCGAAAACCGCTCCGTAATGGTTTGCAACCGCCCGATATCTTTCTCAATTTCCCGGGTGATTTCCGGGTTCAGGGATTCTGCCTTCAGCAGTTCGTTCCACCCGAGCAGGGAGGTTAGGGGCGTCCCAATCTGGTGGGCCGTTTCCTTAGCCATCCCGGCCCATAATTTGTTCTGCTCTGAAGCCTTGTTGGTCTTAAAGAAAAAGAAGATGACCGCGCCGAAGAGGAAGATGATCAGCAACAACGCAATGGGGTAGTATTTCAGCTTGTTGAGCACTTCCGAATTGCCGTAGTACAGGGTGCCCAGGGTTTCCCCCTGATAGTCGATGCGGATGGGGGTGTTCTCCCCGCGGAAGGTGGCGATAAGTTCCTGGATCTCCTCCTGGTCCGTTACCGAGACCCCGGGCAGGTTGTTCACCTTGTAGGACCCATCCGCATTCACCAGGATCATGGGGGTGCTGTGGTTGGTCTGCAGCACCAGCAGGGTGAGGTTCCCCAGGTCCTGGTCTTCCGAACTGCGCAGCAGCTCGGACTGGGCCGTGGCCCAGATTTCCATTTTATAGCGTTCCTCCTCCTTGAACTTCCGGAAGAAGCTGTTGGTATTCCAAAGGATCAGGCTCACAATCGCAAATGCGGTGAGCAGCAAAAAGGCATTGGAGAATTTAGAAGGCGGATTCAGTCGCATACGCCAAAGGCTGGTCTTGCTAAGATAACTGAAAATGGACGGAAATGTTGTGGCAAACCCAGGGAGCGGGCCTCGCTTTCGCCCCTAAATTTGCTACCTTTGCGGGTATGGAAAAAAAGATGCTGACCCTCTTGCCGGGGGCGCTGGAAACCCGGAAATTGCACGGCTACCTGCTGGGTGCTGTAGGGCCCAGGCCTATTGCCCTGGCCAGTACGGTGGATGCCGACGGCAACCCCAACCTTTCCCCGTTCAGCTTTTTTAACGTATTCAGTTCCAACCCGCCAATATTGATCTTTTCCCCTTCCCGCCGGGTACGGGACAATACCGTAAAGGACACCCTGGAAAATGTGCGGCAGGTACCGGAAGTGGTAATCAATACGGTCTCTTATGGGATGGTGCAGCAAATGTCCCTTTCCAGTACGGAATACCCCAGGGGGGTGAATGAATTCAGGAAGGCCGGTTTTGGCATGCTGCCTTCACAGGAAGTGCGGCCCTGGCGCGTAGCAGGTGCCCCTGCCCAGTTTGAGTGCCGGGTAACCGAAATCAAACCCCTGGGCGATCAGGGGGGTGCCGGGAATCTCATATTTTGTGAGGTGGTGGCCCTGCACCTGGACCCTGAAGTACTCGGGGCCGACGGAATGCCGGACCCGGCCCTGCAGGACCTGGTTGCCCGTATGGGGGGCAATTGGTACAACCGCGCCTCTTCCGGGCTTTTCGAGGTCCCCAAGCCTTTGAGCCACCCGGGTATTGGGGTGGATGGTATTCCGCCCGAAATCCTGCACAGCAATGTCCTGACCGGAAACCACCTGGGCTTGCTGGGCAATGTAGATCGCCTTCCGGATCCTGAGGCAGTAGCTGCTTTTGTAGCCGAACGCATGGATGTGCGGGGTGTGCTGAGTTCGGGAGACAAGGAGCGCATTCATGAAAAGGCCCGGGAGTTTTTAGACGGGAATGATGTATCTTCCGCCTGGAAAACCCTGCTGGCGTCCACCGAGAACTAACCCCGGGACCGGGCATGCCCTTCCCGCATATATTCCTTTCAACACCTAAATATTATGACGCAAGATCCTATGGAAGTACAAGGAACTATCAAAAAGATCGAATCCACCAAAACCTTTGGCAACAACGGTTTCCGCAAACGCGAACTGGTCCTGACCACGGACGAGCAGTACCCCCAGTTTTTGCTGATTGAGTTTGTACAGGACAAAACCGACCTGCTGGATGCCTACCAGGTGGGGCAGCAGGTAAAAGTCAGCATCAACCTCAGGGGCCGGGAATGGACCAGCCCCCAGGGGGAAACCAAATACTTCAATTCCATCCAGGGGTGGCGTATTGAGGCTATGCAGGCAGCCCAGCCGGATGCAAACATGCCTCCCGTACCGCCCATGGAAGCCTTTGAACCTGCGGACGACCTCAAGGAAGAAGATTACGACGACCTGCCGTTCTAAGGTATCGGAGGTTTCTTTCCAGAGCCATTAACCCTCGCCCCATGGGACTGAGCAATACCTTGCTGGCCGGTTTTCGCCGTGTCCTGCCATCCCCCTTTGTCATCGCCCTGCTGTTGACCGGGCTTACCATGGCCCTTGCCTGGGGCTTTGGGGAGTACCCGGACCGCGCCGGCGCCTGGAAGCAGGTGTTGCGGGCCTGGGAAGGCGGGGTATGGAACCCGGGGTTGCTCGTTTTTGCCTACCAGATGATGCTGATCCTGGTGCTGGGGCATGTGGTGGTCCTGAGCCGGCCCATGGAACGGGTAATCGGCCGCATCACCGCCCTGGCACGGGATGGGGCCTCTGCTGCGCTGCTGGTCGCTTCGTCCACGGTGCTGGTGGCGTTCTTTAACTGGGGCCTGGCGCTGATCTTTGGCGCTATCCTGGCCCGCAAGGTGGGGGAACACGCCCAGCAACGCGGCATTGCCATCCATTACCCCCTGGTGGGTGCCTGCGGGTACCTGGGCTTGATGACCTACAACGGGGGCATCAGTTGTTCCGCCGCTATCAAGGCTTCGGAGCCCGGGCATATCACTACCCTGTTGCAGGGGGTGGTAGCCCCGGAAGCCCTGGCGGCCTATCCTGCCAGTATCCCAACCTCCCTTACGGTGTTCCATCCGTCTAACCTATGGACATTTGCCGCCTTGCTTATTGGGTTAAGCACCCTGGCCTGGTGGCTGGGAAAGCGAAGCCCGGGCCAGGCCCCCAGCTTAGCCGAAACTACACTGGGGCCGGTGGAGGAAGTGCCCCTGAAAGGCGCCGAACAGCTGGACAGGAACGCATGGGTGTCCAGGGTTTTTGCCGGGGTCATTTTTACGGCATTTTTCCTGCAATACTGGCCCCGCCTTACGCGCTTTGACCTGACCCCGGATATGCTGAATTTCTTTATGCTGGGCCTGGGAGTGCTGCTGCATGGCAGCATAGGCAATTTCCGCAGGGCTGTAGGGGCAGCCATAGGGGGAACGGCTGGTATTCTGATCCAATTCCCGCTGTATTTCGGGATCATGGGAATTATGGCAAACAGCGGCCTGATCCAGATGGTCTCCGATTTTTTTGTAGCCATCGGGACGGAAACCACCTTCCCGATTTACACCTTCATCAGTGCCGGGATTGTAAACCTGTTTATTCCCAGCGGCGGCGGGCAGTGGGCGGTACAGGGCCCAGTAATCCTGCAGGCTGCCATAGATTTGGGGGTGTCCCCTTCTAAAACCCTTATGGCCCTGGCTTACGGCGACCAGCTGACCAACATGATGCAGCCTTTCTGGGCCCTGCCCCTCCTGGGGATTACCGGTCTCAAAGCCCGGGAGATCCTTCCCTATACCCTCATCTTTATGCTTTTCGGAGTCGTGGCCTTTCTCGTGGGCTTGCTTTTTTGGTAACCGGGATGCTATCTTGGGGTTATTATGTCGGATACCCGCAGGCCCATACCATTTTTAACCGACGCCCTGGTATTCCCACCCGCCGAAACGGCTGGGGGAGAAGGCCTGGTGGCTGCCGGGGGCGACCTGAGGCCGGACCGCCTGCGGCTGGCATACCGCTCGGGCATATTCCCCTGGTTTAACGAAGACGCCCTGATATTGTGGTGGAGCCCGGACCCGAGAATGGTGTTGTTTCCGGGAGAGCTGCGGGTTTCGAAGAGTATGCGGCGCCTGCTGAATTCCGGGGTCTTTCAGGTGACCAAAAACCGGGATTTTGAGGCGGTAATCCGGGCCTGCGCCGCCGTTCCCAGGCCCGGGCAGGAGGGAACCTGGATTACGGAAGGGATGATTGCAGCTTACCTGGAACTCCATCGATCCGGGGATGCCGTTTCCTATGAGGTATGGGAGAACGACCGCCTGGTGGGCGGCTTATACGGGGTAGACCTGGGGCATGTTTTTTGCGGGGAAAGTATGTTTGCCCATGTTTCCAACGCCAGCAAGGCGGGCTTTATCCATATGGTACAGGACGTAGAAGCTGCGGGGTATGCCATGGTGGATTGCCAGGTATATACCCCCCATTTGGAAAGCCTGGGTGCCCGGGAAATTCCCCGGTCGGAATTCCTTCAGATCTTAAGGCAGGGCGCGGTGTCCTAGTAAAGGATTCGGTCGAAATTGGCAGGCAGGGATTCCCGGTACTCCAGGAATTCACCTTCCGCATTAAAAAGGTACTCCAACTGTACCCTTTGCCCCGTGGTGCGGGCCTCCAGTATCAGGTGATATCGGATTTCAGGGAGCAGCAGGTTCTGGAATGCAGCCCGCAAGGCAGGGGCTTCGGCCGGGAACTGGCTGCGGGGGTATTGTTGCAGGATGCGCCGGACGTTGTAGTGGGTATGCGTTCGGGAAAGGTAGGCCTGTATGGCCGCCCAGGTATCATCCGGAATGTCTACAGGCTGGATATAAACGCCAAGGGCCTGAAATTCCCCTGCGGACAGGAAAGCCGCCCGGTAAACCAACCGATCTTTCTTAAACCGCATCAGGTAACGCACCCGGTTTTGGTCTTTCTCCTTGTAATAGCGCAAACGGCGGGCATCTTCCAGGTAGGGTTTCAAAGTTTCCCGGGCCTGTTGCGGAAATTGTGCTTTTCGGATGCGGTAGGCGCGTTCGGAGGCTTCCTGGCTATACCCCTGTAACACCGTCAGGAAGAAAAGCAGGATCGGTAAATACCTACACTTCCCCATATCGAAAACAACGGGTTTCGTGGTCGTTTACCATGCCGGTGGCCTGCATATGGGCATACACCACGGTACTGCCCACAAATTTAAAGCCCCGCTGTTTGAGGTCCTTGCTGATGCGGTCCGAAAGGGGGGTGTTGGCCGGGGCCTGCCGGTAATCGGAAATTTGGTTGTGCAGGGTTTTACCGTCGGTAAACCCCCAATAGTACTGGCAAAAGGAGCCGAAAGTTTCCCGGATTTTCAGATAAGCCTGGGCATTGGTAACCGCAGCCCTTATCTTCAGGCGGTTGCGGATAATACCCGGGTTGCCCAACAGGGAAGCTATCTTAGCTTCGTCATAGCGGGCAACCCGGGTGTAATCAAAATCATCGAAGGCCTCACGGAAATGCGGCCTTTTCTTTAGAACCGTAATCCAGCTCAGACCTGCCTGAAAGGTTTCCAGGGTAAGGAATTCGAACATTTTAAGGTCGTCCCTTACTGGAACACCCCACTCGGTATCGTGGTAGGCCTCGTAGACGGGGTCCCCAAGGCACCATCCGCATCGGTGTTTCTCCATGCTTTAAAGGTAGCCTAAAGGGGCTTGCGGTCCAACTAATCCAGGGCGACCAGTTCTCCTGCTTCTATAGCCTCGGGCCAGTGGGCGGCTACAGTGCGGAAATTACGGAAGAATTTGGCGCCATCTTTCCGTTTCAGGATAACCACCTGGTTCCCGTTTTTCCGGCTGACGCGATCTACCACCACGGTAAGACCGTCTGTAGCGGCCATGTTGGCAATGCCGCCCCTTTTGATAATAAAGTTGGCTCTGGGGAACTGGATGTGCTGGTAGGTGCCTTCCGGCTTTTCGATGCGAAACTCGGCACCCTCCTGTACGGTAACGGCCTGGCTATAGGACAGCTGTCCAGCCAGCAAAACTGTCAATAATGTAAAAAAAACTCTTTTCATGGCTTCAAAATATTAAAATGACAATATGCGGTAGTCAATATTACAAATATAAGAAAATACCAGAGGATTATAATCATATTACTATCGTTAAATAATAGTTAAACACACATAAAATGATAGTAATACTATTAAATTTGCGAAAATTCCTATCATGGAAAGATTGATTCGCAACCTGAAAATCACCATCAACCCCAAGGTGTATGTGAAAGACCCGGAGTCTTCCGACCTTGGCAAGCGCCTGGTGGAACAGGGTATCGCCCTGATCGACCAGCAGGGGTTTGAACACTTTACCTTTAAAAAACTCGGGGATCTGGTGGGCTCTAACGAGAGTTCGGTATACCGATACTTCGAGAACAAGCATAAATTTCTGCTCTATCTGTCCTGCTGGTACTGGGGGTGGATGGAGTACCGGCTGGTGCTGAACACCCTGGGGGCGTCCGACCCGGAAGATCGACTAAACAAAGCCCTGGAAATCCTGACCCAGCCCGTTGAGTTGGATATGGCTTTTGCCCATGTGGATGAGGTAGCCCTGAACCGGATTATGGTGAATGAGCACGCCAAACCTTTTTTGACCAAGGCCGTAGATCGGGAAAACAAGGAAGGATATTTCGAACCGTACAAAAGGTTGGTGGAACGCTTTGCGGAAATGATCGGGGAGGTGAATGGGGATTACCCGTTTGCCCGTAGCCTGGCCAGTACGGTGCTGGAGGGTTCCCTCCACCAGCATTTCCTGGAGAACCACCTCCCATCCCTGACCAATTGCAAACAACCTGGCTCCATAACCCACTTTTTCAGAGGCCTCGTAACCTCAGTTCTTAATTCCAGTGAATATGTCTAAACCCATACTTACATCCTGGCAGCGATTGATGGGGCTGCTGAGCCTGGAGAAAAAGGACCTGGCACAGATATTCTATTATGCCATTTTTGCCGGGTTGGTAAACCTTTCCCTGCCCTTGGGGATACAGGCCATCATCAACCTGATCCAGGGGGCCCAGGTAAGCACATCCTGGATTGTCCTGGTGATCCTGGTGACCCTTGGGGTAGCCTTTGTGGGGATCCTGCAACTCATGCAGATCCGCATCATCGAAAACCTGCAGCAAAAGATTTTTACCCGCTCGTCCTTTGAGTTTGCCTACCGCTTCCCAAAGATCAAAATGAGCGCGTTAACCCGGTTTTACCCGCCGGAGTTGGCCAACCGGTTCTTCGACACCCTCACGGTACAGAAGTCCCTGTCCAAAATCCTGGTGGATTTTCCAGCGGCCCTGTTGCAGATCGTTTTCGGCTTGCTGCTGCTTTCCTTTTACCACCCTTTCTTTATCCTGTACGGACTGTTGCTGTTGTTGCTGATTTACGTGGTCTTCAAATACACGGCCCAGCGCGGCCTGGATACCAGCCTTCAGGAGTCCAAATACAAGTACAAGGTAGCCCACTGGATACAGGAAGTAGCGCGGTCCATTATCAGTTTCAAACTTTCCGGGAAAACCTCCCACGCCGTGAACAAGAACGATGCCCTGGTGACCTCCTACCTGGAAGCCCGGGAGAGCCACTTCCGCATCCTGGTGATCCAGTTTATCCAGATGATCGGGTTTAAGGTACTCGTTACCGCCGGGCTGCTCCTTATCGGGGGGCTTTTGGTACTCAACCAGGAGATGAACATCGGGCAATTTGTGGCCGCCGAAATCATCATCCTTCTGGTCATAAGCTCAGTGGAGAAATTGATCCTGGGTCTGGAGACCTTTTACGACCTACTCACTTCCCTGGAAAAGCTCGGGCAGGTGGTAGATAAGGAACTCGAACCCATGGGCGGGGAACGCCCCTTTGCCGAAGGCGAAGGCTTCCGGGTGGAGGTGCGCGACCTCCACTACCGCGTACCAAGCGGGGAAAAGACCATCCTCAATGGGGTAAACCTCACCATGACGCCCCAGTGCAGCGTATTGCTGAAAGGGCCGTCGGGATCCGGAAAATCTACCCTGCTGAGATTAATAGCGGGCATCCTGGAACCGGACGCCGGGCAGATCTTTGTGAACGACATTTCCCTGAAAGGAGTGCAGCTGAATTATTACCGGTCCCACCTGGGCAAATCCATGCCGGAGGAATCCCCCTTTGAGGGGACCATTTTGGACAACCTCACCTTTGGGGATGCCACCATCCCCATGGAGCGCATATACTGGGCTTTGGAGAAGACCAAACTGCTCCAGTTTGTAAAGGAACAGCCCCAGGGACTCAATACGATCCTGTACCCGGAAGGCCGGCAGATTCCCTTTACCATAGGAAAAAAGCTGGTCCTTGCGCGGAGCATCCTGCGCAACCCCAAATTGTTGCTGCTGAAGGACCCGCTGGACAATTTTGACCCCTCCGAGGCTTCTGAGGTTATGGATTTCCTGACGGACCCCGCCAATGGGTGGGCCCTGCTGGTGGTGAGCGAGAACGAGCGCTGGGCTTCGCGTTGCGGCCGGGTGGTGTATATGGAGGATGGTAGAATCTTAAACGAAAGAAAAGATGCTTAACATATCGCCCAACAAATTGAACGATAAGGTGGACCTGAGCCGTTTTGAGGCGGCCCGCCGGGTGTTCCACCGTAGGCACTACAAGCATTTTAACCGCTTTTTGCTGGCGTTTGCGGGCATTGGGGTGGTAGTGCTGTTCCTGCCCTGGACCCAGAATATCAGCGGGGAAGGCTACCTCACTACCCTGCGGCCAGACCAGCGGCCGCAGACCGTGCAGTCACCCATCCCCGGCCGGATCGAAAAATGGTACGTGCGGGAAGGGGACCTGGTGCAGGCCGGGGATACCATCCTGTTTATGTCCGAGGTAAAAAACGAATACTTCGACCCCAGGCTTATTGAGCGCACCGGGCAGCAGATACAGGCCAAGAACATGGCCGTGTCTTCCTACCAGGAGAAGGGCCGGGCCCTTGAGGCGCAGGTTGGCGCCCTGGCCACGGAGCGCCGGTTAAAACTGGAACAGGCCCGAAACAAGCTGCTGCAGGCCCGCCTGAAGGTGGAAAGCGACAGCCTGGACCTGGAGGCCGCCCGAACCCAGATCACTATTGCGGAGCGGCAGTACGAGCGTACGTCCACCCTGCAGGAGGAAGGCCTTAAGGCTGTTACGGACGTGGAGGAGAAGCGGATGAAATTGCAGGAGTCCCGGGCCAAGCTGATCTCACAGCAAAACAAGCTGCTGGCCAGCCGCAACGAGGTACTGAATGCCGAAATGGAGATCGGCCGGGTGGAAGCCGAGTATACGGACAAGATATCCAAGGCCCGCAGCGATCTGTTTACCGCCCGTTCGGCCCAGTTCGATTCGGAGGCCCAGGTGACCAAACTGGAAAACGAGTACGCCAACTACGAGCGACGGAGCGAACTCTATTACGTGCGCGCGCCTCAGACGGGCTATGTAAACAAGGCCCTGCGAGCCGGGATTGGCGAAACCTTTAAGGAGGGCGACCAGCTGGTGAGCATTATGCCATCCGAATACGACATGGCCGTGGAGACCTTTGTAGACCCGATAGATCTGCCCCTGGTTCACCTGGGGGAAAAGGTGCGGATCCAGTTTGACGGCTGGCCCGCCATCATCTTTAGCGGCTGGCCCAACGTTTCCTACGGGACCTACGGGGGGGAAGTCGTGGCTATTGAGACCTTTATCAGCCCCAATGGGAAATATCGCATCCTGCTGGCCCCGGACCCGGAAGACCACTCCTGGCCCAAGGACCTGCGGGTAGGCTCGGGCGCCAATACCATTGCACTGCTGGAAGACGTCCCTATCTGGTTTGAGCTCTGGCGGAAACTCAATGGTTTCCCGCCGAATTACTATAACCCCGTCGAGGGTGGAAAAACCGCTTCAAAGTAACGCTATGCGCAATACGCTGTTGGTCTTTTTGCTGGCGCTCTGCGGGCCTGTACTCCGGGCCCAGCCGCAGGATAGTATTACCCTGGGGTTTGCAGAGTACCTGGCCTATGTGAAGCAATTCCACCCCGTGGCCAAACAGGCCAACCTGGTCCTGAGTTTGGGTGAGGCCAACCTGTTGCGTTCCCGTGGCGGGTTCGACCCGAAACTGGAGGTGGATTACGACCGGAAGCAATTCAAGGGGACCGAATATTACGACCGCCTGAATGCCGCCTTTAAGATCCCGACCTGGTACGGGGTGGAATTCAAAGGGCAGTTTGAACAGAATGAAGGGGATTTCCTGAGTCCGGACCAGGTAGTCCCGACCGATGGTCTGTACAGTGCCGGGGTTAGCGTTTCGGTAGGCCGCGGCCTGTGGATTAATGAGCGGATGGCTACCCTGCGGAAGGCGCGGCTGTATGCCCGCCAGAGCCGCGCAGAGCGGGACCTGCAGGTTAACCAGGTGTTGTACGATGCCTCCCTGGCTTATTTCGATTGGTTGCAGGCATATAAAGACCTGCTGGTGTACGAGCAATTCCGGGCCAATGCAATTCTGCGGTTTCGGGGCATACGGGAAAGCGCCCTGGCCGGCGACCGCGCAGCCATAGATACGGTGGAAGCCCGCATTGCGGTCCAGAATCGGGAACTGGGCCTGGAGCAGGCACGGGTGCGGTACCTGCAGGCCTCCCTGGATTTGTCCAATTTCCTTTGGATGCAGGATAACACCCCGGTAGAGTTACAGGAAGGGGTAACCCCGGACCCGGATCCTGCACCTGCAGTAGCCGAGGCCCTGGGCATCCGGGACTGGATTATGGACAGCCTGGCCCTGGAGGCCCACCCCAAGCTCCGGGCCCTGGAGTTCAAGATTGAAGGCCTGCGGGTAGACCAGCGGCTGAAAACCAACGAGCTGTTGCCCCAGATTGACCTGGAATACAATTTCCTGACCCAGACCCCCGAGGTCATCCGTTCCTTTGAAACCCAGCAGTACAAGGGTGGGGTTACTTTTCGGATGCCCTTGTTTCTGCGCAAGGAGCGGGGGGCGCTCAAAATGGCGCGCTTCAAGTTGCAGGATGCCCAGTTTGAACGGGACAACGCCCGCCTGAGCATTCGCAACAAGGTGCTGGGCACTTTTGGCGCCCTGCAATCCTTTGACCGGCAAAATGCCCTGATTGCTGGGATGGTATCGGATTATGCCCGTATGCTGCAGGCCGAGGAGCGCAAGTTTAGTTTTGGGGAGAGCTCTTTGTTCCTGGTCAATTCCCGGGAGCGGAGCCTGATCGATACGCGGCTTAAGTCCAATGCAGTGCAAAACAAATACCTGCAGACCCAGGCCAAACTCTTCCAGGTACTGGGGATCAACCCCACAGAAATTGCGCCTCCCGGTACCCGGTAGGCCCTGAGGTTGGCGGATGTAAGGTTTGGATTCCCGGGGCTACTAAGCCCGGGTGTATAGAGAAAGGAGCACCAAAAGATGCCTATGAGCCAGAAAGACCTGATACAACATGCCCTGGAGGGCGCCATGGATTACCCTACCTACAGGGATACCGTTGCCGCCCAGGCCCGGGAGGGGAGGACTTCGGGCCCCGAGCAGACCGAATCCCTGATCCACTATACGAAACTGAACCACCAGCGGATGAAACGCTGGGACCGTACCTTCCGCCTGGGCGAAGACCTCAAAGTAGCCCTGGACCAGGGGGTGGAGGCTATTTGGCTGGTGTTTACGGAAACCTGGTGCGGGGATGCTGCGCCCATACTTCCCATTATGGAAGCACTGGCCAGTTACTGCCCGGGCCTCTCCCTGAAAATCGCCTACCGGGACCAGCACCTGGAACTTATGGAGCACTATCGCACTGATGGCGCTCTGGCCATACCAAAACTCCTGGTATTGAACCGTGAAGGCACGGAGGTAACGGAAAGCTGGGGGCCCCGGCCCGAACCCCTGATGGACCAGGTTCGCGCCTTTAAGGCAGCACACGGGAAGCTCACTCCGGAATTCCGGGAATCCCTGCAACGGTGGTACAATAAGGACAAGGGTCAGGCAGCGGCGGCCGAGCTGGCGGCCTTACTTACTTTGAAAGATGTAGGTAATGGTGCCCTTTTGTAATGCTTTGGCATCCGGGTTAAACCGGGCTTTCAGGGCGTAGGCAATGGCATTTTCGACCAGGCATCCATTGGAAGTGCCTGAGCTTTTCGCATTGAAACTCGCATCGGTAACGCGTCCGCCGGCATCCACTTCGATATTGATGACCACCTTTCCTCCCTCTATACACGTGTAAATGGGCGGGGGCAGGTCATAGGCATTGCGCTCCACCAGCGAATAGGAAATGGAGGTGCGCCGGTCTTTCAAGAGGTTGGTGTATTCCTTTTTCTCGGCTTCCTTGGCATCCAGCTTTTCCTGCATTTCGGCCCGTTTCTGGGTGAGTTCCCGCAATTGTTCCTCATAGGCCCCGTCTTCGCCCGGGCTTTCGTTGGGGTTTTCTGCCCCGGAGGCTTCCCGCTCCTGCAGGATTTCTTCCAGGGTTTTCAAGGGTTCGGGGTCCCCGAACTGGGGCTTAACCGTTTCATTGAGGGCCATGTGGGACTTGATGGGTTCGGAAGCGTCGGCCAGTTGTTCCTCCAGCTCCTGCAGTTCCGGTAAATCTGCCTCGTCCAGGCTCATCTCGATGACGTATTCCTCTTCCACCTGGGCGCCCAGATGGATGTTGAATAGCGTCAGCACCACAATGCCCAGGGTGCATCCGGTGATGATCATGGATAAGTGACTTCGGGTCAGATTCATAGTGCTATAACCCCCAAATTACGGTTTTAGTATAAATTTCAGGACCCACGGGGTTTGTCCTTCAGGGCTTAAAGCGAAAAGCCCGCTTCGCGGAAGCGCGCCTTAAAGGCATCCGGGGTTACTGCATTATCTACGGAATAAGACCCTATTTTGGTTCTTTTCAGGGCAGAAAGGTAGGCCCCGCACCCCAGTTCCTGCCCCAGGTCGTGGGCCAGGGAACGGATGTAGGTGCCCTTGCTGCAATCTGCCGTAAAGCGCACCTCAGGCCAGTCAATCCCGGTAATTTCCAGGCGGGTAATGGTTACGGTGCGTTCCGGCACCTCTACCTCCTTGCCTTTCCGGGCATATTCGTAAAGGCGTTTTCCATCTTTTTTGATGGCCGAAAAGACCGGGGGGCGTTGGCGGATGGTACCCGTGAAGCGCGCAGCTGCCGCCTCCAGGTCGGCCGGGGTAAGGCCTTCCCAGCTACCTGAGGGTTCGGGCTCGGTTTCCAGGTCGAAGGAAGGGGTGGTATGGCCCAGCACCAGGGCGCCTTCGTACGTCTTGGGCATGCCCTGTAAATCTGCAATGGTCTTGGTGGCCTTCCCGGTACAAATCAGCAAAAGTCCGGTGGCCAGGGGGTCCAGGGTCCCGGCGTGTCCCACCTTGATTTTCTTGAGGTCAAAGGCCCTGCGCAGGGTCCACTTCACCGCATTGAGGGCCTGGAAGCTGGACCAGCCATAGGGCTTGTCCACCAACAGGACTTGTCCTTCCAGAAATGCGTCACGGGAAAGTTCCAAAACGATAGGGGTTAAGGGTGCAGCCAGGTGCCGGCAAGAATGGCTACAAGGCCCACCACCAGGCAATATACGGCAAAATAGGTGAGTTTACTGTTGCGTACCAGCCGGATCATCCAGGTGCAGGCCAGCAGCCCTGCCACAAAGGCCGCCAGGAACCCGGCGCCCATCACCGCCATATTTTCGCTACCCAGTTTCAGCTCTCCGCTTAAAAGGTCTTTTGCGATTTTCCCGAGGATCAGGGGTACCACCATCAGGAAGGAAAAACGGGCTGCTTTGCGCTTGTCCACCCCCAGCAAGACGGAGGTGGCAATGGTGGCGCCGCTGCGGGAGATCCCCGGCAGCATAGCGATGGCCTGGGCCCCGCCAATGATCAGCGAATCCAGGAATGAGACTTTTCTGTGGGTGTTGCGCGCCCGGTCTGCCAGAAACAGCAGGGCTGCGGTGCCCAGCAGCATGGCGCCTACAAAGACGATATTCCCGCCGAAGAATTGTTCCAGTTCGGCTTCAAAAAACAGGCCGATAAGAGCTGCAGGGACCATGGAAATCACAATCTTCAGGGAAAACCGGGTTTCTTCGTTGTTCTTGAAGCGCAGCAGGCCTGACAGGATTTCCCAGACGTCGCGCCGGAAGACCACCAGGGTACTCAGGGCCGTGGCAAAATGCAGGACCACAGTGAACAGGAGGCTTTCTTCGGGAACAGAGGTGTCTCCCAAAAGGGCCTTTCCCAGTTCCAGGTGGCCGCTGGAAGAGACCGGTAAGAATTCGGTGAGCCCCTGGATGATGCCCAGCAGGATGGCGTCGATCAGTTCCAATTAGCGCGATTTCTTACCCGGGGAGGCCAGGATGGCGTAAACTTCGATGCCCAGCCCGATCAGGACCAGGGCAGGGGCCAGGCGGATCCGGCGAAAACTGTAGATGTCCGGGTTAAAGACAGCGGGGTCATCGCTGCCGCCCCCGGCCATCAGGATATACCCCAGGGCAATAAAGACAAGCCCCACAAACATAAAGAGGTAATTGCGTTTCTGGAAGACGAATTCCCGTTTGCTTTTGGCGGGGCCGCCCTGTTGTTTTTTCTTGCTCATAGGTCAAAGGTAAGGATTTTGAAGGCTCCCCGGATTAGTAATACAAGTCGTCCGTGCGGAGGTTCAAAAAGCGTTGAGTGGCAAAAAAAGTGCTGATACCGGCAATGATCACCCCCAGAACCAGGACGCCGGCAAAAAGCCCGCCCATGGTAATGGGGTCTTCCATAAGGCCCAGGTCAGGGAAATTCAGGTCCAGGTAGACCAGCAAACCGTACAGGGCGCCCAGGGCCAGGATTGCCCCCAGCAGGCCCAGCTTGATGTTGGTCCAGATAAACGGCCTTCGGATAAAGGATTTGGTAGCCCCCACCATTTGCATGGTTTTGATGATAAACCGCTTGGAGTAAATAGACAGGCGAATGGAACTGTTGATCAGCAACACCGCAATAAGGGTAAAGACCGCGGAAGCGATCAGGATGCCCAGGCCCACCCGTTGCACGTTCTCGGTGAGCAGGGCAATGGTGGGGCGGTCGTAGCTCACTTCCTCCACAAAATCCGTGGCCTGCAGGGTTGAGGCAATGGAATCGATTTGTACGGGGGAAACGAAGGCGGCCTTCAGTTGCAGGTCGATGGAATTTTTAAGCGGGTTGTAGCCCAGGAAATCCATAAAGTTTTCCCCGATCTCCTCGCTGTGCAGTTCGGCGGCGGCTTCCTTGGAAACATAGGTGGCGTTTTTGGTAAAGTCTTCCATCACCAGGCGTTTTTGCAACTGGTCTATTTCTACCTGCTTGGCGGTATCCTTGAAAAAGACGGAGAGGGTTACCTGCTCTTTGAAGTGGTCTGCCAGCTTTTTGGTGTTCAGCACCAACAGCCCCAGGACACCAAGGAGTAACAACACCAATGCAATACTCAGGGTAACTGAAAAATAGGAGGAAATCAGTTTCCGTTTCTGGTAGCGCTCGAAGGATTTACTCATGGTGGCATTCAGGCAAGTGGAGTTCCGGTGTAAAAATAGGAAAGTAAATGGATTCCGTTTATTTTTGCCCCGTTAAATGCCCCGGGATTCTCCTTTGGGGCGCGTACCCAGCAGACATGTTTTACGACCACAAGGAAATTGAAGCCAAATGGCAAAAATATTGGGCGGATCGCCAAACCTTTAAAGCGGAATGGCCATCGGAAAAACCCAAGTTCTACGCCCTTACCATGTTCCCGTATCCCTCCGGGGCGGGGTTGCATGTGGGGCACCCGCTGGGGTACATTGCCTGTGATATCTACGCCCGGTTCAAACGCCACCAGGGCTTTAACGTGCTGCAGCCCATGGGGTACGATTCCTTCGGGTTGCCGGCCGAGCAGTATGCCATACAGACCGGGCAGCACCCGGCCCTGACCACCGAGGTCAATATTAACCGGTACCGGGAGCAGCTGGATGCCCTGGGCTTTTCCTACGACTGGAGTCGGGAAGTGCGCACCTCCCGCCCGGCCTACTACAAATGGACGCAGTGGATCTTTATGCAGCTGTTCGACTCCTGGTACAACCGGGAAACGGACCGGGCCGAACCCATTTCCACCCTTGTTGCCCGGTTTGAAGCCGGAGGCAACCAGGGTCTGGATGCGGCCTGTGATGCAGACACCCCGATATTTACAGCTACACAATGGAATGCCTATACCGCGGCCGAACGCCAGCGGATGCTGCTGCGCTACCGCCTTACCTACCTGGCGGAGGCCGAGGTGAACTGGTGCCCTGAACTGGGCACGGTCCTGGCCAACGACGAGGTGGTAAACGGGGTCTCCGAGCGCGGAGGCTTCCCGGTAGTGCGCAAAAAAATGACCCAGTGGAGCATGCGGATCACCGCCTATGCCCAGCGCCTGCTGGACGGGCTGGACCGCATAGACTGGCCCCAGCCCCTGAAGGATGCGCAGACCAATTGGATCGGTCGCTCCGTGGGGGCTTCCGTGGTGTTTAAAACCCAGCCCACAGCCCATCAGCCCGATACCTTCGATATTGAGGTCTTTACCACCCGCCCGGATACCATCTTCGGGGTGAGTTTTATGACCCTGGCCCCGGAGCATGAACTGGTGGAAAAAATCACCACGCCCGAACAGGCCCGTGCCGTACAGGATTATGTGGCAGCCAGCGCCCGTCGCTCCGAACGGGAGCGTATGGCCGATGTTAAAACTGTTTCCGGTGTCTTTACCGGGGCTTATGCGGCCCATCCCCTTACCGGGGAACCCGTGCCAGTTTGGATCGGGGACTATGTGCTTGCTGGCTACGGAACGGGGGCGGTTATGGCCGTGCCTTGCGGGGACCAGCGCGATTTTGATTTTGCCCGTCACTTTGGCATCCCCATCCCGAACATCTTTGAAGGGGTGTCTGTAGAGGAGGAGGCCTATGAGGACAAACAAAATGCTGTAATCGCCAACTCCGGTTTTATCAGCGGCCTGGGGCAGAAGGAAGCGGCGCGGCAGGTAATCGCAGCCCTGGAAGAAAAGGGCTTGGGCCGGGGTACCATCAACTACCGCTTGCGCGATGCGGTCTTCAGCCGCCAGCGCTACTGGGGGGAACCCTTCCCGGTGTATTATGATGCAGAGGGCTTGCCCCACCTGCTTCCGGAGCATTGCCTGCCCCTGGAATTGCCGGAGGTGGAGAAATACCTGCCCACGGAAACCGGGGAACCACCCCTGGGGAACGCCACCCGTTGGGCCTGGGACGCCCAGGCAGAGGCCGTTACCGACAATGCCCGGATTGACCATAAAACCGTCTTCCCGCTGGAACTCAATACCATGCCGGGCTGGGCAGGCAGTTCCCAGTACTTTAACCGCTACATGGACCCGCGCAACGACCAGGCCCTGGTTTCCCCGGAAGCCATTGGGTACTGGAAGGACGTGGACGTTTACATCGGGGGCAGCGAACATGCCACAGGCCACCTGTTGTATTCCCGCTTCTGGCAGAAATTCATGTTTGACCGGGGATGGGTGCCTGTGGACGAATACGCCCAAAAGCTGATCAACCAGGGAATGATTTTGGGGACCAGTGCGTTTATCCACCGCCGAAGCGGCACACAGACCTACCTGAGTAGCGGCCTGGCCAAAGGCGAACAGACCGAGCCCATTCGCGTGGACGCCAACCTGGTAAATGCTTCCAACGAGCTGGATACCGAAGCCCTGCGCTCCTGGCAACCCCAGTACGCCGAAGCCGAATTCCTGTCCGAGAATGGGGTTTTCAAGGTAGATCGGGAAGTGGAGAAAATGTCCAAATCCAAATACAACGTGGTGAACCCGGACCAGATCTGCGAGGAGTACGGGGCAGACGCCCTCAGGCTCTACGAGATGTTCCTTGGGCCGCTCGAGCAGTCCAAGCCCTGGAACACGGCCGGCCTGAGCGGGGTGTACAGTTTCCTCAAGAAACTCTGGCGACTCTACCACCAGGGCCCGGACCGCAGCTTTGAGGTGCTGGACGGGGAGCCTTCTGCCGAGAGCCTGAAAACCCTGCACAAGACCATTAAAAAGGTAACGGAAGACATCCAGGAGTTTTCCTTTAACACATCGGTATCTTCCTTTATGATCTGCGTGAACGAACTCACGGCCCAGAACTGCCGCGAACGGGCTGTGCTGGAACCCCTGGCCGTCCTGATTGAGCCCTATGCCCCCCATATGGCCGAGGAGCTCTGGCAGAAACTCGGGCACCAGGATTCCATAGCCCGGGCGCCTTACCCGGCCTTTAACCCGGATTTCCTGGTGGAAAGCACCAAGGAATACCCGATTTCCTTCAATGGGAAGCTGCGGTTTACCATGGAACTCCCCCTGGATTTGAGTAAGGACGAGCTGGAAGCCCGTGTCATGGCCGATGCCCGCACCCAGGAACAATTGCAGGGCCGAACTCCCAAAAAGGTGATTGTGGTGCCCGGGCGTATTGTCAATATTGTCGGCTAGGGTAAGCCAGCCACACCGCATTTGTATCAAAGGGGGCTCAGGCCCCCTTTTTTGTGAAGAATATTGTTGAAAAAAGAATAAAAACAAAGTATACCCCCTAAAAAATAGGGGGTATACTTGTATATATTTAATAATTCATCGACATACCCCCTACTTTTAACGAGTATAATACCAAAAAGTATTACTTTCGACCAATTTTACACCAACCGCTAAACAAAAACATCATGGTAATCGGTATTCCAAAGGAAATCAAGAACAATGAAAGCCGCGTGGGGATGACCCCGGCGGGCGTATTTGAACTCGTACAAAAAGGCCATACGGTACATGTACAATCCGGGGCCGGCGTTGGCAGTGGGTTCCAGGATATAGATTATAAGGCTGTGGGGGCGCACATTCTGGATACCATTGGGCAGGTGTATACCCTGAGCGATATGATCGTGAAGGTAAAGGAGCCCATTGCAGAGGAATACCACCTGGTGCAGAAGGGGCAGGTAATCTTTACCTATTTTCATTTTGCTTCCAGTGAGGAACTGACCCAGGCCATGATCGACCGCAAGGGGGTTTGCATTGCCTACGAAACCGTTGAGGATGAAGATGGCAGCCTGCCCCTGCTGACCCCTATGAGCGAGGTGGCCGGGCGCATGGCCATCCAACAGGGGGCCAAATACCTGGAAAAGCCCAAAAAGGGCAAGGGGGTGCTGCTGGGCGGGGTGCCTGGCGTGCCGCCCGGTAAGGTGCTGGTCCTGGGCGCGGGTACCGTGGGGATACAGGCGGCCAAAATGGCAGCGGGCCTGGGGGCCCACGTAACCATCATGGATGTAAACATGAAACGCCTTCGGTACGTGAATGACGTGATGCCCAACCACGTGGTAACCGAATATTCCAACGAATACAACCTGCGCAAGCACCTGCAAACCCACGATCTCGTAGTAGGTGGGGTACTGCTCAAAGGCGCGCGCGCCCCCAAGCTGATCCGCCTGGATATGCTCAAACTCATGCACCCGGGTGCCGTGATTGTAGATGTGGCGGTAGACCAGGGCGGCTGTGTGGAAACCTCCCGGCCCACTACCCACGAAGACCCCATCTTTATTGTGGACGACGTGGTGCACTATTGCGTGGCCAACATGCCCGGGGCTGTTCCCTATACGTCCACCCTGGCCCTGACCAATGTGACCCTGCCCTACGTGCTGGCATTGGCCGAAAAGGGCTGGGAGCGCGCCTGTGCAGAAGATGCCTCCCTGCAGAAAGGCCTGAACATCGTTAAGGGGGAAGTCGTATACCCGGAAATTGCCGAGGCCTTTGATTTATCCGAACTCGCAACCATCTGACAAGGGGCTGCCAGTTTTTCCGCTCTTTTCCGCAAAAATGAGATCCGGCTGGTATGGCCGGATTTTTGCTATAATTCCCGTACATTTAATTCAAAAGCGCATAAACCATGATGGGATATTATATACTGATCGGGGCCATTGCCCTGATAAGCTGGCTGGTGAGCTCCCGCCTGAAAAACAAATTCCGCCATTACTCCAAGGTGCATTTGCAAAACGGGATGAGCGGGGCGGAGATCGCCGAAAAAATGTTGCAGGACCACGGGATCCGGGATGTGAAGGTGGTGAGCACCCCCGGGATGCTCACAGACCATTACAACCCCAGAAATAAAACTGTGAACCTGAGCGAAGGGGTGTACCACCAGCGCAACGCGGCGGCAGCGGCCGTTGCGGCCCACGAATGCGGCCATGCCGTACAACACGCCCAGGCCTATGAGTGGCTCACCATGCGCTCCAAACTGGTGCCTGTGGTGAGTGTTACCTCCGGGCTGTCCATGTGGGTGGTTATCGGCGGGATTGTGCTGGGGGCTGCCTCCGGGGCCGGGCTAGGCTTCTGGGTGGCTGTTGCCGGGTTGGGGATGATGGGTTTTGCCACCCTCTTCAGCTTCGTGACCCTGCCTGTGGAATACGATGCCAGTAACCGCGCCCTGGCCTGGCTTAAACACAACAACATGCTCACGCCTCAGGAATACAAGGGGTCCGAGGACGCCCTGAAGTGGGCGGCCCGCACCTACGTGGTAGCGGCCATTGGCTCCCTGGCTACCCTGGTGTACTGGGGGATGCAGGTCCTTGGCGGGCGGGATTAGGTTTCCCGCTCAGATTGCGATCTGCCGGTCAATTTGCTGATCCAGCGAAATGAAGGTTTCCGTTCGGGACACTCCTTCAATTTGCTGGATTTTTTTGTTGAGCAGGTGCATCAGGTGTTCATTGTCTTTACACAGCACCTTGATCAGGATAGACCAATTTCCCGTGGTGTAGTGGCATTCCAGCACTTCCGGGATTTTTTCCAGCTCTTTCACCGCATAGGGATTGCTCATGGCCTTGTCCAGGAAGATGCCAATATAGGCCATAGTGGTATAGCCCAGGGCTTTGGGGTTTACCATAAACTTGGAGCCGGCCAGCAGGCCGGATTTTTCGAGCTTGCGCAGGCGTTGGTGGATAGCCGCCCCTGAAATGCCAATATGCCGGGCAATTTCCAGGATGGGTTTCCGGGCGTCTTCCATCAGGTAGCGCAGGATTTTTTTGTCAATCCCGTCAATCTGGAGGGCGTCCTTGTTTCCTTTCATGTCTGGGGCGGTTTACCCGTTAAAGATAGCACATTACGCCGTAGTTCAGCTGGCTACAGAATCCGGGTTGTACCCCAGGTAGGGAACCTCGTATTCCCGGAAGGCGATCCCCTGCTTTTTTAGCCCTTCCAAAACCGGCTGGTAGACCTCCTCGCGGATGGGGATTTGTGCCCCGGGCTGGCTTACCTTCCCGTTCAGGATCAGCAGGGCGCCTATGGCTACCGGCAGCCCCACGGTCTTGGCCATGGCCGTAAGGCGACGGTCTTCTCCCAGGACCACCATATTGGAATCCAGCTGGTGCTTTTTCCCGTTTAGCAGGTACCCGAATTTGTGGTACATCACAATCATGTCCTTTTCCTCCGGCCCCAGGGTCCAGCTGGCCTCCAGGATTTCCTGCAGGACCTGGGCCGGGGTGGCATCTTCCTGCCGGATCTTCCGGCCCGCATCAAAGAGATGGAGCTCCAGGAGCTTGCCCCAGATAATGTCGTCCTGGTCAATTTTGAGGTAGTGCCGCAGTTTGAGTTCCACGGAATCTGTCGGGGAATAGGGCAGGAAGAGGTTTACGAATTCCCGGTAAGACATGCCCCGGGAGTTTTCGATGCGGTAGCTGTCGTCCGTCATTCCCAGTTGCACAAAGATGTTCCAGGCCCTGGAAAAGCCTACCCGGCGCATGGTGCCCCGGTATAGGGTAAGCGCGTCTTCCAGCCCATAGGCCTTGCGATAGCTCAGGGAATCCCGGTTGGCGTAGGCCTCAAAGGTGCCGTAATCCTGGATTTCCAGGAATTCCGTACGACGAAACAGTTTGTGGTAGGGAATGTACTTGTAGGTGCCTTCCTGAATGAATTTGGCCGCCCCGCCCTGCCCGGCCAGGACTACGTTCCGCGGGTTCCAGGTAAACTTGTAATTCCAGAGGTTGGTGTCGCTCTCCGGGGCCACCAGCCCGCCGGTAAAGGATTCAAAGAGCAACATCTTTCCTCCCCTGGCCTTGATGCGGTCAATCACCTGCATGGCACTCATGTGGTCAATGCCAGGGTCCAGGCCCATCTCATTCATAAAGACCAGGCCCTTTTTCCGTACCTCTGCATCCAGTTCGCGCATGCCCGGGCTAATGTAGGAGGCTGTGATCAGGTTTTTGCCAAAGGCCAGGCAGTCTTTGGCCACCTCCAGGTGCAGGGTGGGGGGCAGCATAGAAATCACCAGGTCTGTTGCCTGCACGGCGGCCCTGCGTTCTTCTGCATTGCCGATATCCAGCCCCCGGATTTCACTGCGCTCGTGTTTGGCCACCGATTCGGGCAGGTGTTCCGTGTTCTTATCGGCTATGGTGATTTGAAGGTCTTCCCTGCGGGATTCTTCCAGCAGGTGGTGCAGCAGGTAGGTGGCGGATTTGCCCGCGCCGATAACCAGGATGCGTCTTGGCATATTACTTGGGATTTGGCTGAGATCAAAAATATCAATTGTTACATTTGTAAAAAAATATATCCGAACAGTTATGAACAAAACAATCTGGGCTGTTGGCGCTTTTTTCGGATTGACCGCAGTAGCCCTGGGGGCCCTGGGTTCCCATGCCTTGCGGGAAAGCCTTACGGAAGCTGCCCTCGGGAGCTTTCAGACGGGAGTGCAGTATCAGATGTACCACGCCTTGTTCCTGCTGGTCCTGGGGTCTCAAAAATGGTTAACCGGACGCCACCGGAAACTCGTCTTTGGGTTGGTCACGGCGGGGGTGGTATGCTTTTCCTTTTCCATCTATGCCCTCAGTACCCAGACCCTCACCGGCCTGGACTTTGGCAGCATTGCCCTGGTTACCCCCTTGGGGGGCGGTTTGTTGCTGGTTGGATGGGGTTGGGTCCTCTATAGGGCCCTGGTTGCTATTCGCCGATAATTTGCCGGAATTCCCTTCCGGCTACCCAATATTTTTGAGAAATTTGCACCATTAAAAACCAAGTTATGAGTTCATCCGCTTCGGATACGAAAACGATTTCGCTGGAACCCTATGGGATTTCAGCCGGGCAGGTTCACTATCAGTTGCCAGCCGATGCCCTGCACCGCATCACCCTGGAAAAGGGGATGGGACAGGAAGCCGATTCCGGCGCCCTTGCGGTGAATACCGGGGAATTTACCGGGCGTTCGCCCCAGGACCGATTTATTGTCCGGGACAACATCACAGAGGATAAGGTCTGGTGGGGGCCGGTTAACCTCCCGTTTCAACCCGATGCCTTTGACCGCCTTTACAACAAGGTGGTGGCGTACCTGGAAGGGCGTGAGGTTTTTGTCCGCGACTGCTTTGCCTGTGCAGACCCCAACTATCGCATGGGCATCCGGGTCATTAACGAGTATCCCTGGTCCAACCAGTTTGCCTACAATATGTTTATCCGCCCCACAGCGGAAGAACTGGAGGGCTTTCAGGAAGAATGGGTGGTGGTAAATGCCCCTGGCTTTAAAGCCGACCCGGCTGTGGACGGGACCCGACAGCACAATTTTGCCATCCTGAATTTTACACGGAAAGTGGCCCTGATCGGGGGAACCGGGTATACGGGCGAGATCAAAAAGGGTATTTTTTCGGCATTGAATTTTATCCTCCCGGTCTACAAGAATACCCTGCCCATGCACTGTTCTGCCAATGTGGGGGAAGACGGGGAAACGGCAATCTTTTTTGGCCTTTCCGGTACCGGGAAGACTACCCTCTCCACGGATCCCGTGCGCAAGCTCATCGGCGATGACGAGCACGGGTGGACGGCCGAGGATACGGTTTTTAATTTCGAAGGGGGATGTTATGCCAAGGTGATTAACCTGAGCGCGGAAAATGAACCGGAAATCTATAAGGCTATCCGCAAAGGCGCTATTCTCGAGAATGTGATTATGGACAAGGCGGGGAAGGTAGATTTTGAGGACACCTCCATCACTCAAAACACCCGCGTTAGCTATCCGTTGTACCACATCGATAACCGGGAGGAACCCTCTATCGGGCATAACCCGAAGCATATCTTCTTCCTTACCGCGGATGCCTTTGGCGTGTTGCCCCCCATTTCGCGCCTGACCCCTGCCCAGGCTGCCTATCACTTTATTTCCGGGTACACCGCCAAGGTAGCCGGAACGGAGGCCGGGGTAGACGAACCTGTACCTTCCTTCTCGGCTTGTTTCGGGGCGCCCTTTATGCCGCTTCACCCCACCGTGTATGCCGAAATGCTGAGCCGGAAGATGAAAGAGTCCGGCACCAACGTCTGGCTGGTCAATACCGGGTGGACTGGCGGCCCTTACGGGGTAGGTACCCGGATGAAGCTCAAGTATACACGCGCCATGATTCATGCGGCCCTGAACGGCGATCTCGGGCTCTATACCTACGACACCTACCACATCCATTCCGTCTTTGGGGTGGCCCAGCCCCGGCAGTGCCCGGGCGTGCCTACCCAGGTCCTGAGCCCCCGGGCTACCTGGAACAACGATGAGGCGTATTATAAAACGGCGTTTAAGCTTACCAACGCTTTCCGGGAGAACTTCAAGAAGTTTGAAGCCTATGCCAGCGAGGAAATCCGTCGCGGCGGCCCACAGCGCTACGCCTTCTAAAATAAAAAGGGCTTCCCGGACGGATCCGGGAAGCCCTTTTTTAATACCACAGAGGCTGGCTGCGGTTATTTCTTATTGACCTCGTTGATGTATTTCTGAAGGGCCATGGTCATGGACGGGGTCTCCGGCGTAGGGGCCTGGATATCGATGCGAAGCCCGGCATCCGTGGCCGCGTTTACCGTGGAATTACCGAAGACGGCAATCCGGGTGTTGTTTTGTTCAAAGTCCGGGAAGTTTTTCAGCAGGGATTCGATGCCGGAGGGGCTGAAAAAGACCAGGATGTCGTAGTACACGTCCCGCAGGTCGGACAGGTCGCTAATAACGGTTTTGTAGAAAATACCGCGGGTCCAGTTAATGCCGGCCGCGTCCAGGGTTTCGGGCACCTGCGGTTTTAACACGTCCGAAGAGGGTAACAGGTATACCTCGTCCTTGTATTTCTTAAAGAGGGGCTGCAGGTCTACAAAATTGCGTTTTCCCACATAGATCTTCCGCTTGCGGTAAACCACATATTTCTGCAGGTAGTACGCCACGGCCTCGGACTGACAGAAGTATTTCATGGTATCCGGCACCTTGAAGCGCATCTCGTCTGCAATGCGGAAAAAGTGATCTACGGAATTCCGGCTGGTCAGGATAATGGCCGTATATTTCGAGAGGTCGATCTTCTGCTGACGGACGGATTTGGCATCTACCCCTTCCACATGGATGAAGGGGCGGAAGTCCACCTTGACCTTCTCCTTCTCAATGAGCTTCAAATAGGGACTGTTCTCCATTTTCGGTTCCGGCTGTGAAACCAAAATCGTCTTTACCTTCATACCCTTCAAGCGTTTACCAGATTATAAATAATCAATAATGGCGCAATTTCAAGTGCGCAAAGGTACAAAATAAAATAGAAAAAGCGCGTGGATACGAACATTTGGTGCATTTTCAGGATGTTGATTGCACCGATAATATTGACCACCAGCATTAGGATAAATCCTGCAAAAAGTAGCGCTTTAGCCTGCGGCCACAAGTAAATTAACAAGAGGTTTGCCAGAAAAAGACACAGGCTGCTGTAATTGAAATAGCTCCACTTCTGAAAAATCAAAAAACTTACGGCTGTCTGCGCCTCAAACAGGTAGCCGCCCAGGAGTTGTATCCCGGCCTTGACCAGGGTAAAAGCCAGAAGCCCGCCCAGTACCATCCAGAAGACAAACAAACCGTCCCACCGACTGGCGGCCGGAACCAGCGCCAGGATGGCAAAATACCCGAAAAGGGACAGGTTCATGAGCTGGAAGAGGCTCATGGAAATATGGAACCCACTGTGCAATTTCCCTTTTTTATTATTGAGGATCAGGTATTTATTGTTGAATGGAAGAATCAGGAAGTTCAGGAACCGGTTATAGGAAAGTGCTTTGGCAAAAACCAGGCAAAGCAGGCTTAGCAGGACAATCAGGCTCATCCAGTCTGCAGTGACCATTTGACGTTGTATGGCTTCCATCAGGGTTCCAGTTTTTGCGGCATGCCATTCAGCCCCCAATGCAGCCCCGGCAGACGAACCACAGCCCTCAGGTAAGCAGCCTGGTCCGTAACCCCTTTGGGCATTTCAAACTGGAATTGCAGGGTGTCCGAGGGTTGGATCAGGCGGCCTTCCTCCCATTCGATGGGCTGCACCGGGATGGACCGGATGATCCGTTTGTAAGGGTCCAGCAGGGCCAGGCCATACTGCAGGGAATCTGCCGCAACGGCTGCGGCATAGGGGTTGCGCACCCGGAAATCGTGTGTGCCTGAAAGAGTTAGCGGGTCTCCCTGGTCTACCCAGGCCTCCAGCTTTCTCAGGCTTTGGAAGGGGTCCATAAACGTGCCGTATTTCCGCTGCCCGCGGTCGTCCAGATACCAGTATGGGCCTTCCCGGGGAACAACCGGGGCGTAGAAGACCCGTCTCCCCTGCATATACGCCTCGGAATCGTCTATGGAGTACTGGTTTTTGCGGTAGTGGTCGTTATTCATGGAAAAGGAGGGCCTGCCGCTGTAGAAACTGTACATGGAGGCCTGGCGATAGGAGTTTTCGAAGACCACTTCGGCCCCGTCTGCCGTTTTCAGTAGGCGCTCCACCCAGGCCCGGTTCCCGTGGGCCTCAAAATGCACGGGGAACAGGGGCTCGTAGGCCAGCCCCAGCCGCAGCCAGAACAGGATAACCAGGTTGGCTATGGCAGCGCGCAAAAACCATTTGCCCCAGGCGGGTTGTTTGGCCAGCTGTTGCCCTACAATCAGCGCCAGGGGGATGCAGCAGGCAATGAGCCACTGGGTCTGTATCCTTCGCTGGAAACTGGAGACAAAAAAGAAGATTAAAATCCCCCAGGCCATGTATTGCAGGGCCTTCTGAAAGCGGTCCGTACCCCGGTGGCGGTACAGGGCCGCATACACCCATGGGAAGGTAAGCCCGAAAAGGGCGATGAGGTTCAGGAAATACCCGGCCGTAAATTTGGCAAAGTTGTAGGGTTGGTTGGGTCGCTCAAACAAGTGGTACCGGACCGTGACGAAATCCTGCTGGTACAACCACCCCAGGTGGGGGGCATAGGCGGTCAGGGACACAGCCAGGGCCATCCAGGCCCAGCGGTTGCGCAGCAGCCCGGGGTTAGACGCCAGGGTGAAAAGGATCACCAGGGCTGCGTGGTACTTGCTGTACATAAGCCCGGCCATAGCCAGCCCCAGAAAAAGGGCCTGCAGGGGCCCGGGGTCCTGCAGGAATTTGCGATAAACCCAGAGGAAGAGGGCGGTAAAGAAAAGCAGGGGGGTGTCCGGCAGGGCTAGAAAGCCATAGGCTTGCAGCAATACGATGGACAGGAACCACAGCAGCAGTGCCCCTGCCCGTTTGTGTTTTCCCGGAGCATCTATCAGGCTCCATAACAAGCAGAGGGTGCCAATACCCATAAAGGTGCTGAGCAGGCGTACGCCAAGCTCCCCGCTAAACAGCTGGCTGCCGGCCCAGATCATCCAGGCCACCATGGGCGGATGGTCAAAGTAACCCCAGGCGGGCTGTTGGGCGTAATACCAGTAGTAGGCCTCGTCGTAGAGGAGTTCGGTCAGGGAAGCCTGCAGCAGATTCAGGCCCAGCAGGCCCACGAGGCCCCAAAGCAGTACCCGCGGAAGATGTGGTCTCATAGGCACCGGAATTGCCGCCAAAGGTACAAAATATGCCCATGCACCAGCCGCGGAAGGGGCTACAAAATGGCAGCTTCTTGACTTCGGCCCAATGAAAAATGGTATTTTTGCTACCAAATCCGTAAGGCATGGCAGAAGGCTTGGTGATCATCCCGACCTATAATGAAATCGAAAATATCGAAGCCATTATCCGTGCCGTCTTTGACCTGCCCAGGGCCTATGATGTCCTTATTGTAGATGACGATTCCCCGGACGGCACGGCACAGCGGGTCATGGAATTGCAGGAAGAATACCCCGGCCGGCTGCACCTGGAGCGACGGAAAGGCAAAACCGGGTTGGGCACCGCTTACATTCATGGCTTTAAATGGGCCCTGGAGCGGGAATACCCCTATATCTTTGAGATGGATGCAGACTTCTCCCACCGTCCCACGGATTTGCCACGGCTGCACCGGGCCTGCCTGGACGGGGCAGATATGTCCATCGGCTCCCGGTACAAAAAGGGGGTAAATGTGGTGAACTGGCCCCTGCACCGGATGCTGCTGTCGTACGGGGCATCCTTTTACGTGAAACTGATTACCGGGATGCGGGTACACGACCCTACCGCCGGATTTGTCTGTTATAACCGCAAGGTGTTACAGGCCCTGGACCTGGACCAGGTTCGCTTTGTGGGCTATGCCTTCCAAATCGAAATGAAATACCGGGCGTACAAGAAAGGCTTTCGCCTGCAGGAAGTCTCCATTGTTTTTACGGACCGGGAGAAAGGGCAGTCCAAAATGAGTAAGACCATTGTGTGGGAAGCGGTGTTTGGGGTGCTGGGAATGAAAATGAGGAGTTTATTCAAGAAAAACGGTTTCTGATATGTCGCGTATACTGCTGAAAAATGCCAGGTTGGTCAATGAAGGGCAGGTGTTTGAGTCCGACCTTTTGATCGAGGGCCGGTTCATCCACCGCATCGACCGGGATATCTCGGACCCCCAGGCGCGGGTCATTGACCTTGCCGGGCATTTCCTGTTACCGGGCCTGATTGATGACCAGGTGCATTTCAGGGAACCCGGACTAACCCATAAGGGCGACATCCGCTCGGAAAGCCGGGCGGCCGTGGCCGGGGGGGTCACCTCCTTTATGGAGCAGCCCAACACCAACCCCCAGACCACTACGCTCGAAAAACTGGAGGAGAAGTTTGCCATGGCAGCCCGTTCTGCCTATGCCAATTACGCCTTTCCCCTGGGCGGCACCAACGATAACCTGGAGGAAATCAAACGCCTGGACCCCAAAGCCACTTCCGGGATTAAACTCTTCCTGGGATCTTCTACCGGGAACATGCTGGTGGACGATCTTGAGGTGCTGGAAAAGATCTTCCGGAGCACTTCCCTGGTGATCTGTGCCCACTGTGAAGACGAGGCTACCATCCGGGCCAACATGCTGCGGTATACCGAGCAATACGGGGAGCAGATCCCGATCCAATGCCACCCTGAAATCCGCAGTGCGGAAGCCTGCTACCTGTCTTCCAGCCGCGCTATTGCCCTGGCCGAGGAAACCGGGGCACGCCTGCATGTTTTCCACCTTTCCACCGGGAGGGAAACGGCCTTGTTCCGAAACGATATACCCCTCTCTGAGAAAAAGATCACGGCAGAGGCCTGTGTACACCACCTTTGGTTTTCCGATGCGGATTACGCCTCCAAGGGGGCCTTTATCAAGTGGAACCCGGCCGTGAAATCCCCAGAGGATCGCAGCCAGCTCTGGGAGGCGGTCCTGGACGACCGCATTGATGTGCTGGCCACGGACCATGCCCCCCATACCCTGGAGGAGAAGGCCAACCCCTATCCGAGTTGCCCGTCCGGAGGGCCCCTGGTGCAGCATGTGTTGCCGGCCCTGCTCGAGAAATACCGGGAAGGGGTGATCCCCCTGCCCAAGATCGTGGAAAAGATGTGCCATAACCCGGCCATCCTGTTCAATGTAGACCGTCGCGGATACTTGCGCGAAGGCTATTACGCAGACCTCACCGCCGTACGAACCGACCTGCCCTGGGCCGTGTCCCGGGAGAATGTCCTGTACAAATGCGGATGGTCGCCCTTTGAGGGGCAGACCTTCCAGTCGCGGGTGATGTATACCTTTGTAAATGGCCATCTGGCCTATGAAAACGGCAAGGTGTCCGATATCCGGGCTGCCATGCGACTTGAATTCAACCGCTGATGCGCCACAGTCTTTACACCATACTGTTTTTAGCCTGCTGGGGATGCGGGGAAGCCCTGATCGAACCCCCGGAGAACCTGATTCCCGAGGAGCAAATGAGCGAAATCCTGTATGATATTGCCATTGTGGAATCCATCAATAGCAGTTATCCCGGGGTCCTCAAACGGAATGGGATACAGGTCATGCCCTTTATCTACGAGAAATACGGGATCGATAGCCTGCAGTTTACCCAAAGCGACCTCTATTACGCCTCCAGGCCCGTAGTATACCAGAAAATCTATGAAACGGTTGAGGCCCGGCTGATCCGGGAGAAGGACAGTATTACCAAGGTAATCCAGGGGGCCAATGACCCGGAAAAGGAAGGAGAGGAATCTCCGGAGTAATTGGGTTTATGAGCGCACCCCCCGATCGCGCTTAAAGGCTTTCAGACAGTTGTCAATCACCTCCTGAACAGGTTGGAAGCGATAGCCCAGGGTGGCTTCCACCCGGGCAGCGCTGAAGGCTTTGGGTTGGCCCAGCCCCCGTGCCGTTCGTTTGCTCAGCCGGCGCTCCCGCCCGGTTATCCGGGTGCGCAACCAGTCCAGACGCCACAGGATTTCCAGTTGCCACGGGTGCAGTATCTGTTTGGGGGGCGCAACCCCCAGGCCTTCGGCAATGTGATCGATCACGGCCTTATAGGTCAGGTTCTCCGATATCAGAATATACCGCTGCCCGTAGTGGCCCCCGGTAGTGAGCCCAACCATACAGGCCACCACATCCCGGATCCCGATAAACCCGGTTCCCCCCGGGGGGTAGTATCGCATACCCGAGGCCGTGCGGCTGAAAAAGAGGTTGCTGCCCGTGTCCCAAAACCCCGGACCGAAAATCACCCCGGGGTTTACAATGACGGTTTGTAAGCCTTCCTGCCCACCACGCCATACCTCCATCTCCGCCAGGTATTTGCTGGTAGCGTACACGTTGGTGCGGGCCGGGTCCCAGGTATCGGATTCGGTCAGGGGAGGCGTAGTTCCGGCTACGGTAGAAATCGAACTCACATGGCAGAAGGTTTTCACCCCCAGCCCCAGACAGGTGTTTACCATATTCCGGGTCCCTTCCCAGTTGGTTTTGAGCAGGGCGTCTTCCCGTGACGGGTCAAAGGATACCAGGCCGGCACAATGGTAGACGGTATGCACCCCTGCCATAGCGGTTTCCAGGAAGGGAAGGTCCAGGATGTCTCCTTCCACCCATTCCAGCAGGGCTTCCCGGCCGGCTTCCCCGGGATGTTCGCGACGCCAGTGCGCCAACACGCGCTCCCGTGCGGAAGCACTGCGGCAGATTGCCCGGACCCGGGTATTGCGGCCCAGCAATTCCCAGACCAGATAACTGCCCACCAAACCTGTTGCGCCCGTTACGAAGACCATGTCGCAAAATTAGGGAATCCCAGCGGCATATTCGGGGCAGAAGCCGCCCGGACCGGGCGATTTAACTATCTTTGCTCCGCAAAAAATCTGATGAGGATGGTTTCGAATTTTGTTGAGGAACTCCAGTGGAGGGGCATGTTGCACGATATAATGCCCGGTACCGAAGAACACCTTCAGGAAGGGATGCATTCCGCCTATGTGGGCATTGACCCCACAGCGGACTCCCTGCATATCGGACACCTGGTTGGGGTGATGATGCTGCGCCATTTCCAACGGGCCGGTCACCGGCCTATTGCCCTGGTAGGAGGTGCTACCGGGATGATCGGGGACCCTTCGGGGAAGTCTGCGGAACGCAACCTGCTGGACGAAACCACGCTGCGCCACAATCAGGAAGCCTTGAAAAGCCAGCTGGCCCGATTCCTGGATTTTGACAGCAATGCGGACAATGCGGCCATCCTGGTGAACAATTACGACTGGATGAAGTCATTCAGTTTCCTGGATTTTATCCGGGACGTGGGGAAGCACATCACTGTAAATTACATGATGGCCAAGGATTCCGTCCGTAAACGGCTGTCCGAAGAATCGAACGAAGGCATGTCCTTTACGGAGTTCTCTTACCAGTTGGTGCAGGGGTACGATTTCCTGCATCTATACCGCTCCCACCAGTGCACCCTGCAGATGGGGGGCAGCGACCAGTGGGGCAACATCACTACCGGCACCGAACTAATTCGCCGGATTGACGGGGGCAAAGGGTTTGCCCTGACCTGCCCGCTGATTACCAAGGCAGACGGCACCAAATTCGGCAAAACCGAAAGCGGTAACGTTTGGCTGGATGCCGGGCGTACCTCCCCCTACAAATTCTATCAGTACTGGATGAATACCTCGGACGCCGATGCGGAGAAGTATATCAAGATCTTTACCCTGTTAGGGCGGGACGAAATTGAAACCCTGGTAGCGGAGCACAGCCAGGCTCCCCACCAAAGGGCGTTGCAACGGCGGCTTGCCCGGGAGATTACCACGATGGTCCACTCCCGGGAAGATCTGGAGCGGGCCGAACTGGCCAGCGAAATCCTCTTTGGGAAGGCTACGGCCGAAGCCCTGAAAGCCCTGGACCAGGCCACCTTTATGGAAGTTTTTGAAGGTGTCCCCCAGGCCCGGCTAAGCCGGGAAGACCTGGCCGATGGCCTGGATATGATTGCCGCCCTTTCCGCCCGGACC
The DNA here is from genome assembly GCF_029537735.1 of Robiginitalea aestuariiviva. GTDB lineage: Bacteria > Bacteroidota > Bacteroidia > Flavobacteriales > Flavobacteriaceae > Robiginitalea > Robiginitalea aestuariiviva. The sequence goes on from NZ_JARPUQ010000001.1 coordinate 1,239,346, forward strand.
GGGTTTTTAAAATCCAATGGGGAAGCCCGGCGGGAGCTGGGGCAGAATGCCATTTCGGTAAACAAGAACAAGGTAGATGAAGCCTACCGCATTACGGCAGACGACCTGATTTCCGATCGCTTTGTACTGCTGCAGCGGGGGAAAAAGAATTACTTCGTCCTGATGGTGGACTAATCCTCTGGGCAAATGTCCGATTCAATTCCTGTTTACCGGTCCAGGGATGTAAAAGCCAGCCAGGACTTTTACGGGCCGCTCCTGGCAGACCGCCGGCAATGGCCTTCCGTTGCCGGGCACCTGGAGGCCCTTGCCGGACGTTTGCAAACAGGGTTCCAGCGCCGGGAGGCATATGGGGAGATTGCCCGCAAAAACCACCTGCCTGCACCCAGCCCCATCCCGGAAAACCCGGAGCAGCTCGCACGCCTTTGTATTGCCCGGGAATACGGTTTTCCAACCTGGGAGGCGGCCCTGAGCGCGAAAGACCCCTATAACCTGGAATTTGAAGCCGCCCTGGATGCCTTCCTGGCAGGGGACCTTTCGGATTTGGCGGGGTTGCTGCAGGCCTATCCGGACCTGGTATTCCAGGCTTCCCCCTATGGGCACCGGGCCACCCTACTGCATTATGCGGCCTGCAATGGAGTGGAAATCTGGCGGCAGCAGGTGCCGAAAAATTTGCCGGAAGCGGTGCAGCTACTGCTGGAGGCCGGCGCTAAGCCCATGGCCCTTGCCCATGTCTATGGGGGCGCTTTTACTACCCTGGAATTACTGCAAACCAGCGCACATCCCGCCGCTGCCGGGATAGCTCCCGCGCTTGCGGCATTGTTATCCTAGAGCATCAGCAGGTTACACCCGCGGATGTCCGAATGATCGAACCGGCCCAGGATTTCGAAGGTGCCGTCCGTATGCGTTTTTCCCAGGTCCTGTGTGGCTATGAAGGCACAGGAGTACCGGTTGGCCAGGTCTATAACATTAACCCCTCCGGTTCGCCCGTGGGGCCATTCGGACAGGGGGTCTTCGGTATCCCTGATCCGCACCTGCATCCATGGCGGGCATCGGAATAAGCCGTTTCCGCTGGAATACGCCTGGGAAAGCAATTCCGTCATGCCGTATTCCGAATGGATCCGGGGTTGTCCGAAGCCCTTTGAAAGTTCGGCATGGAGGGCTTCCCGAACCATTTCACGCCCCCGGCCTTTCATGCCTCCCGTTTCCATGATGGTAGTATTCCGAAGGTTCATGGGATGGGACCTTGCCAGGTCCAGCAGGGCATAGGAAACCCCGATCAGCAAGGTGCGGCCAGCTTCCCGGTCTGCCTGAATGATCCGGGCGGCCAGTTCCTCCGGGTTTCCGGTAAGGTACCCCCCCAGGGGGTGTGCGCTCTCCTGCATCAGGGCATCCACCATATAGATCAGGGAAGAGCCGGGTTGTTGTTGGTAAGAAGGCAGCAGGGCCAGGATACTGTGATCTGAAGGCGGGCCGTAGAATCTTTTAAAGGCATACAGGAAACTCTGGCGGTAGCGCTCGGGGTCTGCCACGTGGTGCTGGCTCCGAACACTTCCGGTGGTGCCGCTGCTCTGGAAGACCAGTTTGGATGCATTGCCTTTGGCCAGCAGGGTATGGGTCTTGAAAAAGGAAATGGGCAGGAAGGGAAGGTCGGAAAGGGTACGCACATTACCCGGGTGCCGGCCCAGGTGTTCGCAAAAGGTGCGATACAGGGGCACATGGGCAAATTGGAACGCAAAAGTTTCCAGGGCTGCCTCCTGAAAGGCTGCGGGGGTGTCTATCTCGAAAAAGGGAAATTCCTCCATGGGGCTCCAGCTGTGGCAAAAATAGCCAATGCCCCGATAGTTTCGGTGGATGGAGTCTAAACCTGGGGAAGGGAATTAACGAATGACCAGTTTCTTGGTAGCCACGGCGCCCTGCTGTTCAATCTGCACCATATAAACACCGGGCGTAAGCATGTGGATGGGGAGGGCATTGCCGTTGATGCGGCGTTCCAGCACAGCCTTTCCGAAAAGGTCGAAAATCCGAACCGTCTTCGGGGCATCCTCCCCCCCGGAAATATAGACGAAATCCCCGCTGGCAGGGTTTGGGCTCAGGGTAAAGGAAACCTCCTTCTCAGCGGGTTCGCGGCGCGACTGCTGTGCCGAGAGTGATAGGGCGACCAGTGCAAAAAGCAGCAGGTAGAGCTTTTTCATGAAGGTGGCGTGATTTGGGATCAACAGCCTAAAGGTAAGGCAGATGCGCCCCTGCGAATAGTATTTGTTGTGAATGGTGAGAAAATGTAGGTAAATCGAAGGCTGCCTGCATTTCATCGATAATTCCGTACCGTTTATCGATCAGAAAGGGTTACCGGACCACCAGTTTGCGGGTCGTTACCTTTTCCCGTTCAAAGACCTGTATGAGGTAAACCCCGGGTTCCAGATCGGAAATATTCAGCTCATTCCCCAGTAAAGTGGTTTCCAGAACCGGCGTGCCCAGCACGTCGTAAATCCGGATTTTTTTGGGAGCCTTGCGGGCCGTGATAACGTAAACTTTCCCTTCTGTGGCGGGGTTTGGGTAGAGTTTGAAGCCGTCGATATCCCCTTTCTCCGGTGCGCGCTGCGCCAGGGCGGAACTCAGGAAAAACAAAAAGATCAGGGTGTAAAACTGCTTCATATTCAAATCCCTGCAAAGGCCGTGCCACAAAGATAGGATTTTTGCATTCCCACGGCCATCCTCAGGATTAATTTCGCAAGATTTCCGGAATTCTCCAAACGCCGGCGTTATCGGCGGTAAAAGTTACCAAAAGGTTAACACCTTTTATTTCAGGTGGGGGGCCAAACGGCCGTGCCGGTTTTTGTGTATTTTTGAAGGGATCAATCCAAACCTTCCCCGCATGAAAAATCAGGATATCAAGATTTTACTGGTAGACGATGAGCCGGATATTCTGGAAATTCTCAGCTATAACCTCTCCTCGGAAGGCTACCAGGTTTTTACCGCCAAGAATGGGGCCGAAGGGGTGGATAAGGCCACTAAGAAACAGCCGCACCTGATTATCCTGGACGTAATGATGCCGGAAATGGACGGGATTGAGGCCTGCGAGATTATCCGCAGGACCAAGGGTTTGGAAGATACCCTGATCGCCTTCCTCACCGCCCGGAGCGAAGATTATTCCCAGGTTGCCGGTTTTGATGCCGGGGCGGACGATTACATTACCAAACCCATCAAACCCAAGGTATTGCTAAGCAAGGTTAAGGCCCTGCTGCGGCGCCTGCGCAGTGAACAGGATGCCCCTGAAGATATTCTGAAGGTGGGCAAACTGGTGATCAACCGGGAGCAGTACAAGGTTATCAACAACGGGGAAGAGCTTATTTTACCCCGCAAGGAGTTTGAATTGCTGGCCCTGCTGGCGTCCAAGCCGGACAAAGTCTTTAAGCGGGAAGTGATTCTGGACAAGGTCTGGGGGCAGGAAGTCGTTGTGGGGGGGCGCACCATAGACGTGCACATCCGTAAACTCCGGGAAAAAATCGGAGAGAACCATTTTAAAACCGTCAAAGGGGTCGGATACAAGTACGTGCAGTAATGGCCACGCAAATTCGCAAGTCTTACCGCTTTGCACTGCGTTCTTCCCTGCTCATCACTTTGCTGCTCGGGGCTGTGGCCCTGTTGGCCCTTTTAATAGCCGGGCAGTTTCAATCCTATCTGTTGGTCCTGGCCATCTTTTTACCGGCGGTGTTTGGGGTTTCCTTCCTGGTGATACAGATCCGGGCCGAAAAATTCATTTACCGCCGTATCAAGCAGATTTACGACGATGTAGCCCTGCTGGAATCTTCCTCCCTGGCTTCTGCCCCCATAACCACGGACATGAAGACCCTCACCGAGGAAATCGAAAAATTCGCCAAGGATAAAAAAGTGGAGATCGATACCCTCCGAATCCGGGAGGAATACCGAAAGGAATTTCTGGGCAATGTTTCCCACGAACTCAAGACACCCCTCTTTACCGTTCAGGGTTATATTGAAACCCTGCTGGACGGAGCCATGGAAGACAACAAGGTCCGGAAAAAGTACCTGCAGCGCGCGGCCAAGGGGGTAGAGCGACTCATTTACATTATCAAAGACCTGGATCTGATCACCAAACTGGAAATTGGCGATATGCACCTGGAGCGGGAGGCCTTCGACATTGTGGAGCTCATCCGGAATGTTTTTGAATTGCTTGAGATGAAGGCGTCCAAGAAGGGAATTTCCCTGGTTTTTGATCAGGAGTACACCGCTCCCATCTCGGTATATGCAGACCGGGAGAAAATTCAACAGGTGCTTACCAACCTGGTGGTGAATTCCATCAAATACGGCCACCGGGACGGGACCACGGAAGTCAGTGTGGAGAATCTGATCAAGAACAAGGTCATTGTCCGCGTAACCGATAATGGGGAAGGTATTGCCGAGCAGCACCTGACCCGCCTCTTCGAACGGTTCTACCGGGTAGACAAGAGCGGCAGCAGGAAAGAAGGGGGCAGCGGGCTGGGCCTGTCCATCGTTAAACACATCATCGAGGCGCACAACGAAAAGATTTATGTGGAGAGCGTGGTGGACGTGGGCAGTGAATTTTCCTTCACTCTGGAAAAAGCCCACCCTCAGAAGGCCTGACCCTGCCCTTTCCCACGCCCTTTTTCTTACTTTTGCCGGCAAAACCCAACCCACCGCCATGGGCAGCAAGAACAAACTCAAGCGCTTCCGCGACAACGAATCTTTCCCCAACGTCATCCAGCCGGCCCGGCAGGAGGTCCTGGACGGCACCTTCGCCCTGAGGGGCACATGGTCCGAACACTTCGGAAATGCCAATCCCATTGTGCTGGAGCTGGGCTGCGGCAAAGGGGATTACACCCTGGCCCTGGCCCGCCGCAACCCCGGGGTCAATTACATTGGGGTGGATATCAAAGGGGCGCGCATCTGGAGAGGGGCCAAGACGGCCCTGGAGGAATCCCTGCATAATGTGGCCTTTTTACGGAGCCATATTGAGTTGATCCACCTGCTGTTCGGGCCGGCCGAAGTGGCCGGGATATGGATCACCTTCCCCGACCCTCAGATCAAGTATAAACGCACCAAACACCGGATGACCAACCCGGCCTTTCTGGAGCGCTACCGCGACATTCTTGCTCCCGGTGGCCTGATCCACCTGAAGACGGACAGCGAATTCATGCACGGCTATACCCTGGGGCTTTTACACGGCCTGGGATGGCCCATCCACTATGCCAACCACGATATCTATCGCCTGGATGGTGCCCCCCCCGAAGCGACACAGATCCAGACTTTTTACGAAAAACAGTATCTTGAACGGGGTAAGGCCATTACCTACCTGCTGTTCAGCCTGGATTCGAAATGACGCACTTGCTGATTTTGTTTTTTGCCACCTTTTCCGCAGCTTTCATGGCTACGGTGCCACCGGGGCTGCTCAATATGAATGCAGCCAAGGTGAGTGTGGAAAAGGGAAAGTCCAACGGGCTGATCTTTAGCCTGGGGGTCTCCACCATGATTATGGTGCAGGCGTATATTGCGGTCCTCATATCCAAATTCCTGTACCGCCACCCGGAGGTGATCGCCTGGATTCAGAAGGCTGCCCTAGCCGTTTTCGCCTTTTTTGCCATCTACTTCTTCTTACTGGCCCGGAGAACGGGCGAGAGACCGGTAAAAATGGTGCGGGTGAGCCGGAAGAACAGCTTCTTCAAAGGCTTACTCCTGGCTGCGCTCAACTTTTTGACCATCCCGTACTACAGTGCTTTAAACGCCATGTGGAATACCTCGGGTTGGATTCAGTTCAAGTTCTGGGATATTGCCATTTTTGTACTGGCCGCCGGCTGCGGCACCTACGCGGTCCTGTATCTCTATACGGTATACTTCAAAAAACTGGAGGCCCGTTCCGGCGCTTTCTCCAAGAATTCCAACTACGTGCTCAGTGCGCTAATGTTGTTTCTTTTGGTCATTACCCTGATCCGAATTTTTTACACCTGAGTATGGCAGGCGAAACCGACCCTTTCTTCGATCGCGTTTACGCCGTGGTACGGCAGGTCCCCTACGGTCGGGTAACCTCTTACGGGGCGATAGCGAAATTTCTGGGCATGGCGCGCAGCGCCCGCGTGGTAGGGTGGGCCATGAACCAGTCCCACGGGATGGAGGACGTCCCTGCCCATAGGGTGGTGAACCGCAACGGCCTGCTAACCGGGAAACACCATTTTCAGGGGACCAACCTCATGCAGCAATTGCTGGAAAACGAAGGGGTAGCGGTGCGGGATAACCAGGTAACGGATTTCAAACGCCTCTTCTGGGACCCGTCCGAGGAACTCTAGGGCGTTGGTTTTCCTGTTGTACCTTCTGGATTTGGATTCCAAGCCGTATCTTTGTGCACTATAGCGAACCTGGATAAGATTATGTCGATTAAGCTGGATAAGAAGGAGATACTGGATGCCCTGGCAACCATAACCGTTCCCGGAGAGGGCGGAAATATGGTGGAAACCGGTGCCGTGCGCAACGTGCAGGTATTCGGAGATGAAGTGATCGTAGACCTCACCATCAAAAACCCGAGCCTGCAGGCGCGGAAAAAGACGGAGGTCAGCATTTTGAAAACCATCCACGACCAGGTATACCCCAAGGCCAAGATCAAGGTAAATGTGCAGGTAGAGGCCCCGGCGGCCCCCCAGGCCAACCTGATCAAGGGTAAGGCCATACCCGGCATCAAAAACGTGATCGCCGTGGCCAGTGGCAAGGGTGGGGTAGGGAAGTCTACCGTTACGGCCAACCTGGCGGTTACTTTGGCGCAGATGGGCTTTGAGGTAGGGCTGCTGGATGCCGACATCTATGGTCCGTCTATCCCCATCATGTTCGACGTGGTGCATGAAAAGCCCCTGGCGGTGACAGTGGACGGCAAGTCCCGTATGCGGCCGGTGGAAAGTTATGGGGTAAAAATCCTGTCCATCGGGTTCTTTACGGAACCCAACCAGGCGGTAATCTGGCGTGGCCCTATGGCGGCCAAGGCCCTAAACCAGATGATTTTTGACGCCCATTGGGGCGAACTGGATTTCCTGTTGATAGACCTGCCGCCGGGAACGGGGGATATACACCTGAGTATTATGCAGGCCCTCCCGGTTACCGGGGCGGTGGTGGTGAGTACCCCCCAGCCCATAGCCCTGGCCGATGCGCGCAAAGGGGTAGCCATGTTCCAGCAGGATGCCATACAGGTGCCCGTGCTGGGAGTCCTGGAGAATATGGCCTATTTTACACCGGAAGAGTTGCCGGACAACAAATATTACATCTTCGGAAAACACGGGGCGCGGGACCTGGCCGAGGACCTGGGCATCCCCTTTTTGGGGGAGGTTCCTTTGGTTCAGGGCATCCGCGAGGCAGGCGACGTGGGCAGGCCTGCCGCCCTGCAGTCGGGCACGCCTGTGCAGGAAGCCTTCCAGGAAGTAACCCGCAATGCGGTAAGCGAGCTGGTGGCGCGCAACGAGCAGTTGCCCCCGACCGAAGCAATTAAAATCACGACCATGGCTGGTTGTTCCGCCGTGAAAAAGAATTAGGTATGACGTCTGAGGAATTAAAGTCTAAAGTAGAGGAGGCGCTGGAAGAAATCCGCCCTTTTCTCCAGAGCGACGGAGGTGATATTGCCCTGATCGGCATCGAGGAAGACAAACTCGTGAAGGTCAGGCTGGAAGGCACCTGCGTTGGCTGCTCCGTAAATCAGATGACCCTGAAAAGCGGGGTGGAAATGACTATCAAGAAGCACGCTCCCCAAATCGAACAAGTCGTCAATGTTGAGTAACTCGTGTTTGAAAAATGCATTGGATTAACCGTGCAGTTTTCAACCGAATGAACCGACAAAACGTATGATAAAAACCGACATCCTTATTATAGGAGCCGGACCTACAGGTCTTTTTGCCGTTTTTGAAGCGGGCCTGCTGCAGTTGAAGTGCCATCTGATCGATGCGCTGCCGCAGCCCGGGGGCCAATTGGCCGAAATCTACCCAAAAAAGCCCATTTATGATATCCCCGGCTTCCCGGAAGTGCTGGCAGGCGATCTGGTCGATAACCTGATGGCCCAGATTGCACCCTTCCAACCCGGATTCACCCTGGGGGAGCGGGCGGACACGATTGAACCCCAGGAAGATGGTACCTTCATCGTTACCACGAGCGAAGGGACCCGCCACCAGGCCCCTGTAGTGGCCATTGCCGGTGGCCTGGGCAGTTTTGAGCCCCGCAAGCCAGAGCTGGACCGCCTGGAGGACTTCGAGGACCGGGGCGTTACCTATATGATACGCGAACCGGAAGCCTACCGGGGCAAGCGGGTGGTGATTGCAGGGGGTGGCGATTCCGCCCTGGATTGGAGCATTTACCTGGCCGAAGTGGCCCGGGAAGTGACCCTGATTCACCGCCGTACCGAGTTTCGCGGGGCCCTGGATTCCGTAGAAAAAGTGCAACAACTGAAGAATGAAGGCAAAATCCGCCTGATCACGCCGGCAGAAGTGGTGGGCCTGGAGGGTGCTGACCGTCTTGAGGCGATTCGCGTACACCGCGGCGGGCTGGACGGGGAGGAGCTCACCCTGGAGACGGATGCCTTTATCCCCCTTTTCGGGCTTTCGCCCAAACTGGGGCCCATTGCCAAATGGGGCCTGGAGATTGAAAAGAATGCCATCAAGGTAGACAACACCCTGGATTACCAGACCAACATCCCCGGCATTTACGCCATAGGGGATGTAAACACCTACCCAGGGAAACTCAAATTAATCCTCTGCGGTTTTCACGAGGCCACTCTGATGTGTCAGAGCGCCTACCGGCGTATTTACCCGGACAAGCGCTATGTTATGAAATATACCACCGTAGGGGGCATCCATGGCTTTGATGGCAGCAAGAAAGAGGCCCCTAAAGCCGTTGTAAAAAGCATCGACTAAGCCCTGTAAATCCCGATAGCAGATGAGCGATATCAGCGTTACGATCATAGACCGTCACGGACACCCCCACCAGGTAGAGGCGCCTACCGATATGAATATGAACCTCATGGAACTGGTCAGGGCCTACGAACTGGCCCCGGAAGGTACCATAGGGGTATGCGGTGGGATGGCCATGTGCGCCAGTTGCCAGTGCTATGTGCTTAGCCCCCACGCCCTGCCCGGCAAATCCGACGAGGAGGAGGCTATGCTTTCCGAAGCCTTTTATGTGCGGGATGCCAGCCGGCTGGGCTGCCAAATCCACCTCACGCAAGAATTAAACGGCTTGGAGGTGGAATTGGCTCCCGAGGGTTCTTAAGTCCCAACCCAGCGCTCAGGCAATCACATGTTCCCGCCTTAAGAAGGTATCCAGGCTGTCTGCAATATCGAAGCAACGGCTAAAGCTGGAGGGTTCGTTCCTGAACCGGGACTCCTCTTTGTGGGCGTTGCAATCAAAGCCGGATAAATGGATTTCCTCAAAGTGGGGATTCAACACCAGGCACCGCTGGTACAGGGCGTCTATCCCGGCATCTTCCGGCATACGGGTTCCATGGAGGGCCAGAAAGCCTTTCAGATAATTTTCAATGGCCGCATGGGCATTGCTGCATACCAGGGAGCGTACCACATCTTCTTCCGGGCGGCAGAGCTCGTTATTCGCTTCGCGCAGCTTTTCCAGGGCCTTTTCGAACAGGATTGAAGCTTGATCTTTCACAACAATCGGGTTATAGGGTTCAACCAAAAAGGGGGTGCGATATCGCGATCCGCCGGAATTACATATTCCGGAAAAGTTCCAGGCGTTCCCAACGGGTATCCACCTCTTCCTGAGCCTGCCGCAACAGGGTAGCACCCAGTTCGGCATCTTCCTTAGCCACGCGTTTGAAACGGGTCTCGTGGTACATGAATTCATCTACCGGGACGGCTGGCGGCTTGGAATCCAGCTTGAATTTCTTGCCTTTGGGCTGTGCCGGGTCAAAGCGGAACAGCGGCCAGTAACCGGTTTCCACGGCCTTGGTCTGGTGCAGGGCACCATCCTTGAGGTCGTACCCGTGTTCCCCGCAGTGGGAATAGGCCACAATCAGGGAAGGCCCGGGGTAGGCTGCAGCCTCCTCGATGGCCCGCAGGGTCTGCAGATCCTTGGCGCCCAGGGCCACCTGTGCCACATAGACGTTCTGGTATGAAATGGCCTGCAGGGCCAGGCTTTTCTTGCCGGTGCGTTTACCGGAAACGGAGAACTTGGCGCTGGCGCCCAGCGGGGTAGCCTTGGAGGTTTGTCCGCCTGTATTGGAATACACTTCCGTATCCAATACCATAATGTTGATGTCCTCGCCGGAGGCCAGTACGTGGTCCAGCCCGCCGTAGCCGATGTCATAGGCCCAGCCATCGCCGCCAACGATCCAAACGGCTTTATTCCGCAGGTACTCGGTCAGGCGCAGCAATTTACGCGCTTCAGGGGTATCCTGGGCTTTCAGGACGGCGTTCAGGGCATCGATATCCTCAAACTTTTTCTGGCGCTGGGCTTCATCGGTTTCCGGGTTGTCCAGGATGGCATTGGCCAGGTCCTGTCCAACTACCGGTGCCAATTCGCGCAGGAGCTGAACTGCAATTTCCTGCTTTTTGCCCAGGGCCAGCTTCATGCCGAACCCGAATTCTGCGTTGTCCTCAAAAAGAGAGTTGGCCCAGGCCGGCCCGCGCCCTTCCTTATTGGTTTTATAGGGCGTGGTGGGCAGGTTGCCCCCGTAGATGGAGGAACAGCCGGTGGCATTGGCAATCATAATGCTGTCGCCGTATAGCTGGGTCAGCATTTTGATGTACGGGGTTTCCCCGCAGCCGGAACAGGCCCCTGAAAATTCAAAGAGGGGCTCCAGGAACTGCGATCCCTTCACATTGGTAATCTGCAGGGCGGTACGGTCGTATTCCGGTAGTTCGGCAAAGTAATCCCATTGGGCATCTTCGGCCTCCTGTACCTCCAGTTTGGGGTGCATATTGATGGCCTTGAAGTTTTCATTTTCCTTGCTGGTAGCCGGGCAAACGGCAACGCAGAGGTCGCAACCCGTACAATCTTCCGGGGAAACCTGCAGTACATAGGATTCTTCCGCGGCGTTAAAGGGCCGGCCTTTGGCAGGTACGGCCTTCATGCCCTGCGGGGCGTTTTCCAGGTCCTGGTTCGGCACCACTTTGGCCCGGATGGCAGCGTGCGGGCAAATAGCGACACATTTGTTGCACTGGGTACAGAGGTCTGCGTCGTCCCATACCGGGATAAAGTTGGCAATGCCCCGTTTTTCGTACTGGGAGGTGCCGGTGGGGAAAGTACCGTCCACCGGGAAGGCACTTACGGGAAGTTCGTCCCCGCGTCCGGCCAGGATTTTACCCAGGACTTCCTGAACAAACGGGTCGTCCGTCCCGGTCATCATCGGTTTGAAATCCCGGGTATTGGTAATCTGGTCCGGGTAGGCTACCTGGTGCAAGTGCGCCAGGGCGGTATCCACGGCCTTGAAGTTCATCTGCACCACCTTGTCTCCCTTATGGGAATACGTTTTAACAATGGCATCCTTGATTTTCTGGATGGCCTCCTCCCTGGGCAGGATCCCGGAAATAGCAAAGAAGCAGGTCTGCAATACGGTGTTGGTCCGCTTGCCGAGTTTGGCTTCCTGCGCCACTTTAGAGGCGTCTATGACGTAGAAGTCGAGCTGGTTTTCCACGATTTCCTCCTGCATTTTCCGCGGCAGCTCATTCCAGATTTCGGTAGGGCCGTACGGAGCGTTCAGCAGGAAGGTGCCTCCCTTGCGGATATTTTTCAGGATGTCGTATTTCTCGATAAAGTTAAACTGGTGGCAGGCAATAAAGTCTGCCTTGTGGATCAGGTAAGAAGAGTAGATGGGCTCCGGCCCGAAACGCAGGTGCGATACTGTTTGCGCCCCGGCTTTTTTGGAGTCGTATACAAAATACCCCTGCACGTAGTTGTCGGTGGTTTCTCCAATGATCTTGATGGAGTTTTTGTTGGCGCCAACGGTACCGTCGGAACCCAGACCATAGAACATACAGTTAAAGGTGTGCTTGAGGGTTTCCAGGCGATCCCCCACTTCCAGGCTACGGTGGGAAACGTCGTCGTTAATCCCCACGGTAAAGTGGTTTTTGGGCTTGGGTTTATCCAGTTCGTCCAGCACGGCTTTAACCATGGCCGGGTCGAATTCCTTGCTGGAAAGGCCGTAGCGGCCACCGATAATTGCCGGCATGGTGCGGCTACTTTCCATAAATGCAGTAACCACATCAAGGTAAAGGGGTTCGCCTGTACTTCCAGGCTCTTTGGTGCGGTCCAGGACCGCCACTTTCCGGACGCTTTCCGGAATGGCATCCACAAAATGGGAAATGGAGAAGGGACGGAACAGGCGTACGATCACGGCCCCTACTTTTTCGCCCCGTTCTGCCAGGGTGTTAATGGTTTCGATAACCGGCCCCTGTCCAGACCCCATGATTACCAGGATCTTTTCGGCCTCCGGATGCCCCACGTAGTAGAAAAGGCTGTATTTCCGGCCGGTATGGGCGTAAAATTCGTCCATGGTGTCCTGCACAATGCCTGGCACCTTGTCGTAATAGGCATTGGCTGCTTCCCGGGCCTGGAAGAATACATCCGGGTTCTGGGAGGTGCCCCGCACCACGGGGTGGTCGGGGTCCATGGACCGTTTCTTATGGGCCATAACGGCTTCCTCCGGGATCATTTCCCGGATGATATCGTCCGGGATGGCATCGATTTTGGAAATCTCATGGGAGGTGCGGAACCCGTCAAAAATATTGAGGAAGGGTACCCGGGCTTTCAGGGTGGCGGCCTGGGAAATCAGGGCAAAGTCCATGGCTTCCTGCACCGACCCCCCAAAGAGCATAGAGTAACCTGTCTGTCGCGCGGCCATCACATCGGAGTGGTCCCCGAAAATGGAAAGGGCATGGGTGGCTACCGTGCGCGCTGCAATATGGATAACGTTGGGCAGGAGTTCCCCGGCAATCTTATACAGGTTCGGGATCATCAGCAACAACCCCTGAGATGCGGTAAAGGTGGTGGTAAGCGCGCCTCCCTGCAGGGAACCGTGAACCGCACCGGCGGCCCCGCCCTCACTCTGCATTTCCACAATCTTGGGAACGTTTCCCCAGATGTTGGTTTCGCCCCTGGCGCTAAAGACATCCACGTGTTCCCCCATGGGGGAAGCCGGGGTAATGGGGTAGATGGCACAGACCTCATTGGTCTTGTGGGCGATTCGGGCTACGGCCTCATTCGCATCGCAAATGAGTTTGGGAAATTCTTTTTTCATGACGGGAGGGTTCTGTTAGCATTCATGGGCCCTATGTTCGGGAAATGGGCGGGTTCCGGGCGATTTGCCTCGGATGTGTGATCCCTGTAAAAGTAGAGGTCCTAAGGATCTCAGAATATGATAATTATCACGTACGGGCAGTACCCCGGGGCCTGGCTTGGGCCGGGCCCGGGGGTATGCCAAAGGGGTATTATTCCCCGTGCAGCCAGGCCTTTTTGGCCAACAGCTGCTCTTCGGTTTCTTCGTGGCTTTCGTCCGGAACGCAACAATCAACCGGGCAAACGGAGGCGCATTGGGGTTCGTCGTGGAAGCCCTTGCATTCGGTGCATTTATCCGGCACGATGTAGTAGAACTCGTCTGAAATCGGGTCGTTCGAGGCGTCGGCATCTACGGCTTCCCCGGAGTTGGGGACCGTAACGGAGCCGCTCAAAGCGGTTTCGTCGGAATAGGACCACTCGTCTCCCGGTTCGTATATGGCATTGTTCGGACACTCGGCAATACAGGCGTCGCAGTTAATGCATTCATCGGTGATTATGATAGCCATGGCGTACAGGGTTTAAGGATTGAGCCCTAAAATTAGGGTTCCGCAAATCCGCATTTAATGATAAAAATCAGGATTCCTTCATAAGAGGTGGGGTATATTGCCATGGTATTGAGCCTCATACCTTTAATTAAAGCCTACTACCGATGATATCATTAGAACAGGAACAGTCCGGCATCGAGTCCCTGGAGCATGTGGTGGTCCGGTTTGTTGGCGATTCCGGAGACGGAATGCAGCTGACCGGTACACAATTCTCCGATACCTCTGCCATGTTTGGCAACGATATTGCCACCTTCCCCAATTACCCTTCCGAAATCCGGGCCCCCCAGGGAAGCCTGTACGGCGTTTCCGGCTTTCAGGTGCACATCGGGAGTATTGAAGTCAGTACCCCCGGCGATACTGTAGACCTGCTGGTGGCCATGAACCCCGCAGGCCTTAAAACCAACCTCTACGCCGTAAAACCCGGCCATACCTTAATTGTGGATGCGGATGCCTTTACCAAAAAGAACCTGGATAAGGCGGAATACGAAACCAACCCCCTGGAAGACGGCAGCCTGGAGAACTACCGCGTTATTGAGGTGCCCATGAGTTCCCTGACCAAGGAGGCCTTAAAGGATATTCAGGGGCTGGATAACAAAACGATCAGCCGCAGTAAGAACATGTTTGCCCTGGGGATGGTCTATTGGATGTACCACCGTTCCACCGAACACACCGTTGCATTTTTCAACAAGAAATTCAAGAACAAACCCCTGCTTATCGAGGCGAATACCAAGGTCCTGAACGCGGGGTATTACTATGCGGAGACCCTGGAGCTGATCCCCAACGCCTATACCATTGCCCCGGCTAAAATGCCAGAGGGTACCTACCGGGTGATTATGGGGAACACGGCTACCGCCTGGGGTTTTCTGGCAGCGGCGGAGAAATCCGGACTGGAGCTTTTCCTGGGTTCCTATCCCATTACCCCGGCCTCGGACATCCTCCACGAACTGGTCAAGCACAAGCACTTTGGCGTCAAAACCCTGCAGGCCGAAGATGAGATAGCCGGGATTACCTCGGCCATCGGGGCTGCCTTTGCCGGCCGATTGGCCATTACCACTACTTCAGGCCCCGGCCTGGCCCTGAAGGGAGAAGCCCTGGGCCTGGCTATGATGGTGGAACTCCCTCTGGTCATAGTAGATGTTCAACGGGGCGGGCCCTCCACCGGCCTGCCGACCAAGACCGAACAATCCGACCTGTTACAGGCCATGTACGGCCGCAACGGGGAGAGCCCGGTAATCGTCATTGCCGCCAGTACCCCGGCCAATTGTTTCCATTACGCTTTCGAGGCGGCACGCCTTTCCGTGGAGCACATGACCCCGGTAATCCTGATGACTGATGGCTATATCGCCAATGGTTCGGCCCCCTGGAAAATAAAGTCGGTTGCGGAACTGCCCGAAATCCGGAACAACCTCCTGAAGGATGCGCCGGAACACTGGCATCCCTACGACCGGGATCCGGACACCCTGGCCCGTTACTGGGCCGTTCCCGGTACTCCTGGCCTGGAACACCGCCTGGGCGGGCTGGAAAAGGACAGCACCACGGGCAATGTGTCCTATGTACCTGAAAACCATGAATACATGACTGAAATCCGGGCCGAAAAGGTGCAGCGGGTACAGCAGAACATCCCGGATGTTACCCCCGAGTTTGCCCAGGAAGGCGAGCTGCTGATCGTGGGGTGGGGGGGTACCTACGGGGCCCTGCACACCGCGGCCAAGCAGTTGCATGAAGAGGGCTATGCCGGCGTCGGGTTTGCCCATTTCAATTACATCAACCCCCTGCCCCCCAATACAGAACAGGTGCTTCGCCGCTACCGGAAAATTTTGGTTTGCGAGCTCAACAGCGGGCAGTTTGCCAAGATCCTTAAAATCCAGTTCGACGACCTGCCATTGGCCCAGTTCAACAAGATCCAGGGCCTGCCCTTCGGAAATGAGGAACTCCTCGAACAATTCAAAAAACATTTGTCTTAAGCCATGGAAACCACTTTGCCCAAGTATACCTATAAGGATTTTGCCAGCGACCAGGAAGTGCGCTGGTGTCCCGGATGTGATGATTACGTAATCCTCAGGTCCATGCAGAAGGCGTTGCCCGAAATGGGGGTGCGCAAAGAAGATGTAGTCTTTATCTCGGGGATCGGGTGTTCGTCCCGCTTTCCCTATTATATGGACACCTATGGCATGCACGGCATCCATGGCCGGGCCCCGGCCATTGCATCCGGGGTTAAGCTGGCCAACCCGGAGCTAAGCGTCTGGGTCATTACGGGCGATGGCGATAGCATGGCCATTGGCGGCAACCACTTTATCCATGTGCTGCGCCGGAACATTGACCTGAATATGATCTTGTTCAACAACCGGATATACGGTCTGACCAAGGGGCAGTTTTCCCCTACTTCCACCGTAGGCCAGCGTACCAAATCCTCCCCTTACGGTAATACCCAGCCGCCCTTCCTGGCAGGGGAACTGGCCATAGGGGCCCAGGCGCGTTTTTATGCCCGGGCCGCCGGGAATATGCCCAAGGAACTCACGGACATCTTTATCGCCGCCGAGCAGTTCAAGGGTACTTCCCTGATCGAGGTGCTGCAGAATTGCGTCATTTTTAACGACGGCTGCTTTACCGGGGTAACGGACAAGGAGGTGCGGGAAGACAAGCAACTTCATGTGGAGCATGGACAGCCCATGATCTTTGGCAAGGCCCGCGATAAGGGCCTCGTGTTAAACGGCCTGCGCCTGGAGGTGGTTACCCTGGGCGAAAACGGCATCACCGAAGCGGACCTCCTGGTCCACGACGCCCAAGAACCCGACCCCACCATGCACCAGATGCTGGTTCGTCTGGAATTCCCGTTGGTGACCGGGATTATCCGCAGTGTACCCGACGTAACCCTGGAAGAGCGGGAAGACGCCCTTACCGCAGAGGTCAAGTCCCGTTCGGCCTTTACCAAGGCAGACGACTTGTTCTTCTCCGGGGAGACCTACAAGGTTGGGTAATATTTCGACACCCCTTTTGTGAATGCCGGCCTATACCAGGCCGGCAAACCCCAGGAAGGCCAGGGAGAGGATCCCGGCAACCAGGA
This sequence comes from Robiginitalea aestuariiviva, assembly GCF_029537735.1. Lineage (GTDB taxonomy): Bacteria > Bacteroidota > Bacteroidia > Flavobacteriales > Flavobacteriaceae > Robiginitalea > Robiginitalea aestuariiviva. Next base: position 1,256,242 of record NZ_JARPUQ010000001.1, read on the forward strand.
GGTTGATGGGGACGCCCTTCATGCCTTCGGGCAGGTTGGCCAGTTCCAGGTATTCCCGTATACTGGCAAACAGGATTAGTGCCAGGGCAAACCCGAGGGAGCTGGAGAACGCGAAAAAGACGGCTTTAAGCAGGCTGGCATCGACCAGGCCGAGGGCCAGAATGGCTACCCCGAGCACCGCACAGTTGGTGGTGATCAGCGGCAGGAATACCCCCAGGGCCTGATACAGGGGCGGGCTCACTTTCTTCAGTACGATTTCTACCATTTGCACCAGGGCGGCAATGACCAGGATAAAGGTGATGGTGCGCAGGTAATCCAGGCCCAGCGGCAATAGCAGGTACTGGTGCAACAGGTAGGTGACTGTGGTGGCAATAGTCATGACAAAGAGTACGGCGCCGGACATGCCCACCGAGGTGGACACCTTTCCGGAAACCCCCAGGAAGGGGCAAATCCCCAGAAATTGGGAAAGTACAATGTTGTTGACAAAGACCGCGCTGATAAGGATGACCCAGTATTCCATGGCTATGCGACTTTACGGGTTAGGCGATTAAAGGCGATCGCCAGGTAGGACAAGGCGATAAAGGCCCCGGGGGGCAGGATAAACAGGATAAAGGTGTTGGCGTCTTCCGGCACAAACCGGAACCCGAAGAGGCTACCGTTACCCAGGACTTCCCGGGTGGCCCCCAGTACGGTTAGCGCCAGGGTAAAGCCAATGCCCATACCCAGGGCGTCAATCACCGAGGCGGGCAGGTTGTTCTTGGAGGCAAAAGCCTCTGCGCGACCCAGGATCAGGCAGTTTACCACAATGAGCGGGATAAAGATGCCCAGCTGTTCGTACAGGAAGGGGATAAAGGCTTCCAGCACCATTTCTACAATGGTGACAAAGGAGGCGATAACCACAATAAAGGCGGGGATGCGAACCTTGGCTGGGATCTGGGTTTTAATCAGGGAGACCACCACATTGGACATCAGCAGGACAAAGAGGGTGGCTACGCCCATGCCCAGGCCATTGTAGGCGGAGGAGGTCACTCCCAGGGTGGGGCACATCCCCAGCAGCATTACAAATACCGGATTTTCCTTAATTATGCCTTTCAGGAAATTTTCTTTGGGTCCTGGAGTCTGTTTCATGGCTTCCGGGTTTGGTTCGGCCGGCCCTCCATTTGGGACCGGTACACTTCATAGGCCTGTTGCACGGCTTCGGCAAAAGCCCGCGTACTGATGGTTGCCCCGGCCAGGGCGTCTACCTGTCCCCCGTCTTTACGTACGCGAAGGTCAAAGGTTGCGGGGTCTTTCTCCCTGAATTGTTTCAGAAAGGCCTCTCCCTTCATCTTGGTACCCAGGCCGGGCGTTTCCTTCTGTTCCAGCACAGCGATGTTGCGGATACTGCCATCCGGGTTAAAACCTACCAGCAGGCGTACGGTACCATTGTATCCTTTTTCGGACCCGCCAGTGACGGCCACTCCTACCAGGGTGCTGTCCTGCATGGCCGGATAGAATTCCAGGCTGTCGGGAGCTCCTTCCCAGGAAAGGCGTACGGCTTCATCCACCGGACTGTTGGTAAAGGCCGGCAAGACGTTTTTTAGGGCGTTAACCTTCCGTTCCAGCCGGGCGCGGGCCTTGGGTTCCAGGGTCAGTTCGTTTACATAGCCCAGGGAAATTCCTGCGATCAGGGTAATCGCGAACAGGGCAAAGACCATGTTGAACAGGGAGGAAGCTTTCTTTTTCACGGTCATACGATTTTGGCTTTGATCCGCGAACCGAATCGCCGGGGTTTAAAATAGCGGTTGATCAGGGGGACAAAGGCATTCATGATCAGGATGGCAAAGGAGATACCTTCCGGGTAGGATCCAAACAAGCGGATCACCACCGTAAGGACTCCGATCCCTATGGCAAATACCACCATGCCTTTCCGGGTAACCGGGCTGGTGACCAGGTCGGTGGCCATGTAAAAGGCGCCCAGGATGGCCCCGCCGGACAGGAGGTGGATCAGGGGGTTGGCGTAATGCTCGGGGTCTACGGCCCAGAAAATGCCGGTCATCAGGGCCATGGTGGCCAGGACCACTACCGGGATGTGCCAGGAAATCACCCGCCGGGCCAGCAGGTAGCCCCCCCCGGCCAGCAGGGCCAGGGCAGACATCTCGCCCAGGGACCCGGAGGTAAACCCAAGCAGCATGTCCATGCCCGACGGGATGCGTGGCGCGAGTGTACTCATGGTTTCCCCGAATTGCAGCCCTTCCTTCAGGATGCCCAGGGTAGTGGCCCCGGCAACGGCATCTACATTGGGGCCTACACCTTCTGCCGCCATGGGCCAGAGGGTCATTTGCACGGGGAAGGAAATCAGGAGGAATACCCGCCCGACCAGGGCCGGGTTAAAGACATTGAACCCCAACCCCCCAAAGGACCATTTGGCGATGCCGATCGCCACCAGGCTGCCGGCAATGACCATCCAGACGGGCAGGCCCGCCGGCAGGTTAAAGGCCAGCAGGATCCCGGTTATCAGGGCAGACCCGTCCCCCAGGGTGGTCTCAGTCTTCATCAGGTATTTCTGGATGAGGTATTCAAAGAGCAGGCAGGAAACCACAGCGGTGGTGGTGGTAATCAGGGCCGGAATGCCGAAGACATAGACAGATACCAAAAAGGCAGGGATCAGCGCGATGACAACATCGTACATCAGCCTTTTGGAGGTCCGGTCCGAATGTACGTGGGGGGAGGCGGAAACGATAATGGGTTGGGACTCCATGGTCAGGCGGTTTTGGGGGTGAGGCCTTTAACCACCGATTTCCCGAAGCGGATATAATCCAGCAGGGGGCGGTGGGACGGGCAGACATAGCTGCACGAACCACATTCAATACAGGTCAGGATGTCTTCGTTGGAAGCATGGGAGTACATCCCTTTTTCGGTCAGGTTCATCAGCAGGTGGGGCTCCAGCCCCATGGGGCAAACCGAGACGCATTCCCCGCAGCGGATGCAGTTCCGGGGCTCGCCCCGGCTGGCTTCCTCTTCCCCAATCACCAGGATACCGGAAGTCCCTTTGGTAACGGGGACGTCGGTACTCTTCAGGGCCTTGCCCATCATAGGGCCCCCACTCACGATTTTACGGGTCGCTTCGGGCACCCCACCCACAGCTTCCAGCAGGTCGGCAATGGGCGTCCCGATCCTGGCCCAGAAATTGGAAGGGGCCTGCAGGTGCTTCCCGGTAACGGTTACGACCCGTTCCATCAGGGGCCGGTTGTGCTGTACCGCCTGGTAGATGGCAAATATGGTCCCGACATTATGAACCACCACACCTACATCCAGGGGCAGCCCGTTTTTGGGGACCTCCCGGCCCAGTAAGGCCCGGACCAGTTGTTTTTCCCCGCCCTGGGGATATTTTACCTGCAGGGCGGCAATCTGTATGCCGGATCCCTTGGGGCAGCGCTCGCGGAAGCGCTCAATGGCGTCCCGTTTGTTGTTTTCGATTCCGATGATGGCCCGGCCCACGCCCAGGGCGTGCATCAGGATGCGGATGCCCACCAGGATCTCGTCTGTTTTTTCCAGCATAAGCCGGTGGTCTGCCGTCAGGTAGGGTTCGCATTCCACCCCGTTCACGATCAGGCAGTCCAGATGCTGGTCTTTTTTGATGTGTAGTTTTACGTGGGCCGGAAAGGTGGCCCCGCCCAGCCCCACAATCCCATAGTCCGAGATGCGCTGCAGGATTTCCTCCGGGCTCAGGGTGATTTCAGACTTCAGGGGCCACTCCGGGACTTCGGCATTGGCCGGGTCTTTTTCGTCCGTGCGGATCACAATGCATTGTTTCTTATACCCGCTGGTGTCCACAATCATATCCAGTTTGGTCACGGTGCCCGCCACCGGGGCGTGGATATTGGAGGACACATATCCGCCTGAGCGCGCAATAACCTGGCCTATGGTGACCTTGTCCTTGCGCTCCACGATAATTTCCGCCGGGATCCCGATGTGCTGCGCAATGGGTACATATACCGTTTTGGGTATGCCCATCCGCCGGATCGGCTGTCCGGAGGTGAGTTTGTTTTCAGGCGGGTGAATCCCTCCTTTGGGAAAGGTCTTAAGCATCACTCTGGGGTTTTACCGTTACGCTTCCCGCGGTGTCCGGGGCAGGGGCAACTTTGACTTTGCGCGGCGGGAAATTGGTTTCAATGATGGAATGGGTCGGGCAGACCGGAACGCATTTCCGGCACAGGGTGCAGTATTCCGGGTCTATATACGCCAAATTGTTTTCGATGGTGATGGCATCTTTGGGGCAGGCATCGATGCATTTGGAACAGCCGATACAGGCCACGGAACAGGCTTTTTTGGCCAGGCCGCCTTTTTCTTCGTTCAGGCAGCCTACATACACCTTCAGGTCCCGTTTGTTTTTGGGACGCATTTCTATGATGTCTCTCGGGCAGGCGGTAACGCACATCCCACAGGAGGTGCATTTGTCCGTAATGACCACGGGCAGGCCGGTGGCCTCGTCCATGTACATGGCGTCAAAGCTGCAGGCAGCCACACAGTCGCCATCCCCCAGACAGCCGTACTGGCAGTCCGTTTCCCCACTGTAAATCAGCGCAGAAATGGCACAGGAGCGCGGCCCCTGGTATTCGGAGGTTTTGGGCCGGACCTCGCAACTGCCCTGGCAGCGCACCACGGCCACAGTGGGGTCCTTCTCTGCCACCTCTTTGCCCAGGGCTTCGGAGACCCATTTCATCACTTCATTCCCCCCAACCGGGCAGAAGAGGTCGGAAATATCTTCGGAGCCTACCAGTTTTTCGGCAAAGGATCGGCAGCCCGGGGAACCGCAGCCCGCGCAGTTGGCACCGGGTAAAAGTTCCTCTACCTGGGCGATCAGCGGGTTTTCATGTACGTGGAATTTCTTGGATACCACATAAAGCACCAGGCCGGCCACAACGCCCAGCAGGGTTAGCAGGATTACACTATTGAGAATACTGTCCATTATGCTTTAATCAGGTTTCAGAAGGGAAATTCTGAAGGTTTTTTTAAAATAATTCCCGAACCGGGATACCAGAAAATAGTAAGGGATCAGGATAAACAGGGATGCCGCACCGGCGGCCCATTCCTCCAGGAAGAGGGAGGTGGTGAGCAGGGTGGCGAGCATCAGCAGGAACGGGAGGAGGTAGGCCCAGAATACCGCCTGTTGGCCCAGGTCTTTCCGCAAAATCACTTCCACGGGTTCATGCAACCGGTAGGGCCCTCCGGCAGCGGTGATTTCCACCTCTTTCCCGCCGGATTCCGCCACGCCGCACAGGGCTTTGGCCCTGCAGCTTTCGCAATGAACGTCGGCATCCAGGGTTACTTTAATGGTGGTCCCGGAAATTTCGGAGACGACCCCCTGGTGGATATACACCTGTTGGTCCGTTGAACTATGGCCCATGTCTGTTGCTGTTAAACCGTGCTATTGTCTCGTGGTGAAACTACTACAAGTATTCCCGGGATTTCATGACATATATCAGCCTTCCCGTTTATGCCCTTCCCGGCGGTATTCGGAAGTCCGGCGGATTCGCCTTATTTTTACGAGCCTTCGCCCTGAGGCGCTCAAAGCCCTTGGCGAAAACAGGATTTTTCCTGCCCAAACCAAACAATTGTCATACATGAGGACCCTGAAGTATTTTGTTTTTGTCGCTTTTGTTTCCCTGGTTTCCTGCCGGCAGGCGCCGCCCACGGAGGCAGAGCAGTGGGAGGCGCGCGCTTCACGCATCACCATTCACCGGGACGATTTTGGCGTGCCGCACATTTATGCCAGGACCGATGCGGATGCCGTATTCGGGATGCTTTACGCCCAGTGTGAGGACGACTTTAACCGCGTGGAACAAAACTATATCTGGGCCATAGGCCGCTTGGCGGAGGTAGAAGGGGAAGATGCCCTTTACAGCGACTTGCGGGCCCGTATGTTTATGTCCAGGGAGGAGGCCATGGAGGCGTATCGCAACAGCCCGCCCTGGCTGCAGGCCCTCTGCGATGCCTTTGCGGACGGAATCAACTACTACCTGCACACCCACCCGGAAGTGAAACCCCGCCTGCTCACGCGCTTTGAACCCTGGATGCCCATGTACTTTAGCGAAGGATCCATTGGGGGCGACATTGAGCGGATCAGCACCCGGAAGATTCGGGCCTATTATGAAGAAGGGGCCGAATTGCCCCGGCAGGAAGTGGAGGCCCTGGAGCGTCAGGCGGCCGAGGCAGAACCCCAGGGGTCCAACGGGATTGCCATTGCCGGCGCGCTTACCCAATCCGGCAATGCCATGTTGCTGATCAACCCCCACACCTCCTTTTATTTCCGGGGCGAGATCCACGTGGTAAGTGAAGAGGGATTAAACGCCTATGGGGCAGTTACCTGGGGGCAGTTCTTTATCTATCAGGGCTTCAATGAAAAAACGGGGTGGATGCACACCTCCACCTATACGGATGTGATGGACGAATTCCTGGAAACCGTTGCGGTTTCCCAGACCGGGGAGCCCGTGTACCAATACGGGGAAGTATGGCGGCCGGTTCAGGCTTCCGAGGTTACCCTGGCCTATGCTTCCGGGGATTCCCTGGCCCATAAGACCTTCCCTTTATACCGGACCCACCACGGGCCCATTACCCACCAGCAGGAGGGCAAACCGGTGGCTTCTGCCATGATGTGGGATCCCGCCCGGGCCCTGGAGCAGGCGTTTATCCGCACCAAGCAGGACGGGTATGAAGGCTTCCGGCAGATGATGGACATCCGCACCAATTCCTCAAACAATACGGTTTATGCAGATGCAGACGGGAACATTGCCTATTTCCACGGGAATTTTATTCCCCGCCGCGACCCCCGCTTCAATTACCGGGAACCTGTAGATGGCAGCAACCCGGATACGGACTGGCAAGGGCTGCACACGGTAGATGAGAATATCCTGGTGCTGAACCCGCCCAACGGCTGGATTCAGAATTGCAATTCCACCCCCTATACTTCAGCCCTGGAATACAGCCCCAAACGGGAAGACTACCCGGGGTATATGTCGCTGGACCGGGAAAACTTCCGCGGGGTACACGCCATTGAACTGCTCAAGGGACGCAGTGGCTATACCCTGGACAGCCTTATTGCCCTGGCCTATGATCCGTACCTACCCGCCTTTGAAGCGCTTATCCCGGGCCTGGTGGAGGCCTTTGACCGTAACCCGGCAGCGTACCCGGAACTCAGGGATCCCGTTGAGGTCCTGCGCGCCTGGGATTTCCGGACCTCGGAACAAGCCGTGGGCATGACCCTGGCCCATTTTTACGGTACCCGCTATGCCCGGGAAGGGGAGGCCCCGGAAGGGCTCACCCCTATGGAAACCCTGACGTATTTTGGGGCAGATTCCCCTGGGGACGAACGCCTCGGGGTTTTTGCCCGGACCGTGGCCCAGCTGGAGTCGGATTTCGGGCGATGGGATGTGCCCTGGGGCGAAGTTAACCGCTATCAGCGCCTGAACGGCGACCTCAGGCAGGCCTTTGACGACGCCAAGCCCAGTATTCCTGTTGGGCTGGCCTCCGGGCGCTGGGGCGCCCTGGCCGCATACGGGGCGCGGTACCACAACAATACCAAAAAGATTTACGGTACGCGGGGCAACAGCTTTGTGGCCGTGGTGGAGTTCGGGGACCGGGTCAAGGCCAAAACCCTGCTGGCCGGCGGGCAGAGCGGGGATCCGGATTCGCCCCACTTTGACGATCAGGCCCAGCGGTATGCCGATGCGAAATTCAAGGATGTGCCGTATTACAAGGAGGACGTGATGGCCCGCGCCCGGGAAACATACCACCCGGGGGAGCGTAGGCCCTGATTCATTCGTCCTTGACGATGATCAGAGAGGCCTTGGAGCCTGTGGAAAGCAGCCACTTGTTGGAATAGATGAGTTTGCCGGTATCGTCATAGACGTCTACCTGCGCGGTGTTGGGTCCGGTGGAACCCTGGTTCAGGGCTTCAAAATCCAGGCGGTTAAATCCTTTGTCCAGCTCCAGGTTCAGGCCTTTGTAGGCCCCGGTAAGGAGGATGTTGTGCTCCACCACCTCCCCGTTCACAAAGATTCGAACGCGGTCGCCATCCACAAATTCATGATCCCGGCAAACAATGCCCACAAATTTGGATGAGGTTTTGAAGTCGCCCAGGTACATGTCGCCGAAATGCCGGTCGGATTTCCCCTTTTCGGACTCCCCCAGATTCGGTTTTAAGACCAGGTCGTGGCCGGCCTGTTTCAGGTCCCGGTCCGGGAGCATGCGCACCTCACCCCGTCCTGTATTCAGGCCCAGGTCGTATTCCGGCAGCTTCTTGGGCAGGGCAGGCGGAGACAGGACCGGTTTGGACGTACCTTCCTTATCCGGCTCCGCTTTGATGTCCAGCGGCTTGGTTGCGGGAATGTCGCTTTGGGCCGACAGGGTGTGGGCACAAAACAGCAAAAAGGCAATCAGGGTTATGCGCATCATTATTCTTCTAACGTAAAAGTAGCAAATACCTTGCCGGAGCGCCCCAAAAAGCTGTTAAAAATCAGATTGAACCCCGGGAGGGCAGATTTCTGTTCAGAAACCGTATCCCATTGCCCTGTAGGATATTGCGAAGGTCTTCCGGGGAATACCCCATGCCGGAGAGCAGGTCCCCGATGCGGTGCAGGTCTGCGATGCTGTCCATGTCCGATGGGCCTTGTTCCCGTCCGAAGCCGCCATCCAGGTCCGTGCCTAGGCAGCAATGGAGGCTGTTACCAGCCAGCTGGCAGACATGGTCAATATGCCGGGCTGCGTCTTGCAGGGTTACCGGGGTGTTGGCCGGGTTGGATTGACCCTTAATCCATCCAGGCACCAGCATCCAGGCATCCAGGGCCGCGCCAATCACAGCCCCCCGATCCAATAGCAGGCGCAGTTGTTCGTCCGAGAATTGCCGTTGGTCCGGCACCAGGGCCCTGGCATTGGAGTGGCTGGCCCAAACAGGCCCCTGGAAGACCTCCAGGGCTTCAAAGAAACAGGCATCGCTCAGGTGGGTTACATCCAGTACCATCCCCAGCCGGTCCATTTCGCGGAGTAGTTCCCTGCCCCTTGGGTTTAGCCCGCCTTCCGTATGGGTGCCCATGGCATAGGTGCCCGGCCCGTAGTGGGCCGGGCCCAGCATCCGTAAGCCGTCCTGGTAGGACCGTTCCAGCAGGCCGGGTTCCACGATGGAATCCGCCCCTTCCAGGCTCAGGACAAACCCGATGGGCCGGGGTTCATCCCTGTGGTTTTCCCAGATGGCCAGGTGTTCATCGAGGTCTTCCCGGGTACGGATCTGTCGCAATTCCCCCTGGCGCTCCATTTCCCGGTACCACGCCAGCTGGCCCTGGGTCTGTGCCCAGGCCTGTTCGGGGGAATGCCATCCGGGGAGGGGGTTGCCGGGCTTTACGTACCGGGCAATCAGGGTGGCTACGCACAAACCGATCCCGCCCTTGCGCATTTCCGGGAAACAAACCGTTCCCTGGCCGCGGTCCCGTTTATCCGTTTGTCCGGCCTCCCGTTGGCGGATTTCCTCTAATGGGAGCCTGAAGTCCCGGTTCCATTCCATGGCATTCATGGCCAGATCCAGGTGGGCATCAAATAGCATCATCTTCTTCTATTGAAAGGTGTAATCCCGGGCGGCTACCTCCCAGCTACCCGTTACGATTCCATTTTCTACGGTGAGCAACCAGCGATATTTGGGGACGGTGGGGCAGACGTGCATGGGGATGCCGTAAACAGGCTGCCCGGGTTCCAGCCCGGGGTCTTCTATGGCCTGCAATACCAGGTGTTCTTCGCTTTGCCCGGTTTGAACGCAGGTTTCCAGGCCCATCAGGGCTACCCTGGGGAATTCCATTTCCGGGGCAATGGCTTTGTGCCCCAGGTCCAGGCAATAGGTGCCGGGGCCGGGATGGCTGATTACCCGGGTAAGGAGGACGGCCGCAGGGAGAAAATCCATATCTGCAAAGAGGCTGCCATAGCGCGCATCCCAAAGCAGGGTGGTGCCGGGGCTGAGTTCCACCCCTTCCCGCCCGGCGTGCATGGGGAAGGTTGGCGATCCCCCGGCGATGATTACAGGTACAGGATAACCGTCCGCTTCCAGGCGTTGCCTCAGGGCGGCTACCGGGGCGAAAGCTTCGTCGCAGGCCGCCTGCCGGGCCACCGGATCCGTATGGCGGATATGCCCGTCGTAAGCGTGGAGCCCACAGGCTTCTAGCCCCTCTAGCCCGGCGATTTGCTTGTACAGGGCTTCGGCTTCGGGCCCGGGGACAATACCAGTGCGGTTCATCCCCACATTGAGGTCTACAAAAAGCCGGATAAAGGCCCTGGCCTTTTTGGCTTTCCGGTGCAGGGCATCCACTACGGCCGGGTGGTCCGCCAGGGCGGCAAAACGGGTTTGGGGATAGGCTTTTTGCAGGTTCAGAAACCGGTCCTGGTTGGGCCCCACAGGTTGGTAGGCCAGCAACACGTCCGGGGCGCCACAGCGCCCCAAGAGGTCGGCTTCGGCCAGGGTGGCGCATTTGAATTTTCGGATCCCGGCCTCCATTTGCATCTGAACGATTTCGGCCGTTTTATGGGTCTTGATATGGGGCCGCAGGCGCAAGGGGTCTCCGGCCACCCGGACCATTTCCGCTATGTTGCGGGCAATGCGCTGCGGGTAGACCAGCAAGGCGGGGGAGGGTATCCCTTCCGGTTGGTTCAGGGCATACCAGGGGTGCTTTTCCGCAGCCATAACTATTTGAGTTGGAAGATGGCTTCGATCTCCACGGCTACCTGCCCGGGGAGCATCATCCCCACGGCACTGCGGGCTCCCACGCCCTTGTCCGGGCCAAAAACCTCGGCCATAAGTTCACTGAACCCGTTAATCACCAGGGGGTGGTCCATAAAATCCGGGGTACAGTTCACCATTCCCAGGGTTTTAACCAGGCATTCAATCCGGTCCAGGTCGCCAAAGTGGGCATCCAGGGTGGCCAGCATGGTCAGGCCCACCTGCCGGGCAGCGGCCTTGGCAGCGGCCAGGTCCAGGTCTGCCCCGGCCCGGCCGGTGCGGTAGGTGCCGTCTTGCAACATGGGCCCCTGGCCGGATACGTAAAGCATCCCGCCGGAAACAATCACGGGTTTATAAAGGCCCGCGGGGGGTGGTGCCGGGGGCAATTCCGGGCGAAGGGCCCGGAGGACGTCTGATGGTTTGTGTGCCATTTTATAGGAAGGTGTTGAGGATCAGGACCCCGATCAGCCCCATAACGCCCACGGTGGTTTCCATGACCGTCCAGCTGCGCAGGGTGTCCCTTACCGAAAGGTTGAAATATTCTTTAAACAGCCAGAAGCCGCTGTCGTTCACGTGGGAAAGCATCAGGCTCCCGGAGCCGATGGCCAGCACCATGAGCTCTGGACTGACCGACTGGTCCGAGACCAGGGGCAGCACAATCCCAGCGGCCGTCAGGCCGGCTACGGTGGCCGAACCCACGCAGACCCGGATTACCGTGGCAATACCCCAGGCCAGGATCAGGGGGGAGATGCTGGAACCCTTTAGCAGTTCTGCGATGTATTCGCTTACCCCGCTATCTACCAGCACCTGTTTCAGGGCCCCGGCCCCGGCAATGATCAGGGTGACCATGGTAATACCCTTTACCCCTTCGGAAACGGTATCCATAACTTCCTTCATACTGCGGCCCCGGGCCAGCCCCAGGGTGTAGATGGCCACCAGCACGGCAATGAGCATGGCTATGACCGGGTTGCCGGCAAAGGCGAGGATTTTATAGGCTATCCCATCTTCCGGCAGCACATACCCGCTCAGGGTGGCGATGGCAATCAGCACCACCGGCAACAGGGCCGTAAAGATGCTGATGCCGGTTCCAGGCATCTCCTCGTCCTTTAGGATGGTGGGGTTGATGAATTCTTTCATGGGCGTGGCCTGGATTTTCCCCAGGGTCCGGGCAAAAAGGGGCCCGGCCACGATGATGGCCGGGATGGCCACCAGGATCCCGTAGACCAGGGTTTTGCCAAAATCGGCCTGGAACATCCCGGCAATAGCCGTAGGTGCCGGGTGAGGGGGAAGGTAGCCATGGGTTACCGAGAGGGAGGCCAGCATGGGGACACCCACATAGAGCAGGGGAAGCCCTGTGGCGGCTGCTACGGTAAACACCAGGGGGACCAGAATCACAAAGCCCACAGAGTAAAACATGGGGATGCCCACGATAAAGCCGGTGAGCACCACCGCCCATTGGATGTATTTCTTGCCAAACTTATCCACCAGTTTGGAGGTGATGCGCTGGGCTGCGCCGCTGTCTGCCACCAGTTTGCCCAACATCGCCCCAAGGCCCAGGATCAGGATCAGGAAGCCCAGGGTGCTGCCGATGCCGTTTTGCACGGACGACACCAGATCTTCCAGGGGCATGCCTTCGGCAAAGCCTACCAGGAGGGAAACGATAATAAAGGCGATAAAGGCGTTCAGCTTAAAACGGGCCACCAGCAGGAAGAGGAGCAGGATTCCCCCGATCACGATCAATAAGGGCATGGGATAGAGCTTGGTTCGTTGGTTTGTTGCTCCTAAAGATAGCATTTTCCCTGCCACCCCAGAGATGGGATCAGGGTTCCTGCCCGGGAGTACCTTTCTCCCGTGCCCCTCCCCGGGGTTTTTGGGGTTTCAGGCCAAAGAAGGGGTGTAGCGGGCGGATGGGCAGGATTACATACTGATACAACAGCCAGCTGCCCCCAAAGGTACCCCCCAACAGGATCAGGCACTTGGGCCAGAACCCCCAGCCGGTGCCCAGCAGGAAATAGGCCAGGATCAGGGTCAGGGTTTGGTGCAGGATGTAAAAAGGGTATACCGCCCGGTTGCTGTAGCGCAGGGCCGAACTGGGCCGGTTCAGGTAAGCAGCGGCATAGCCAAACAGGACAAAGATCCAGGTCCAGAGGTTAAAGACCTTCACCCCGGCCTCCGTGAAATGCCGCAGGGTGGTATCCGGGATTTGCCAGAGCAGGGCCAGGGCAGCATAGCTGAGGACGCCCAACAGCAGGTTTCGGCGCCGGTGGCGTTTGGCGTGTTCCCAGAAGTCCGTACCCGCGGCCACCAGGAGAAAGCCATAAAAGAAAAGCGTGCCAAAGTTCGCCAGGGCAAACCAGTCGCCGATCAGGGCATGGGTAACATTGAAGAAGGGTTCCAGGAACGCTTCCCACAGGTAGAGGGGTAATAAAAAGGTTAGCCAGCCCCAGGGCTGCTGTAACCGTTTGCGGACCCATTGCACCAGGGCCCCGGGGTGGTCCTTGATCTGCCGGAAGGGGACTGCCAGGAGAAGGGAAAATACGAGCAGGTAAGGCAGGAACCAGAGGTGGTGCCAGCTGATATTGCCCTCCGGGTAAATACCCGAAAAGGCCGGCCCGGTCAGGTAGGCCCAGTAAGAACCGGTAAACTGCCCCCGGGCCAGACGCTCCAGGTAGACCTGGGGAGGAACGATAACCAGCATCCCGAAGAGCAGGGGTATCAATAGCCGACGCAGCCGTTCCCGCGTATATTGCCCCGGGCTGCGGAAGGCATAGGCGTAATAGGTGCCCATGCCTGAAATCACAAAAAGGATGGGCAGGCGCCATTGGTTCACAAAACTCATAGGCCATCGAAGTTCCGGGTAGAGGACCTCGTTTTTCAGATGCCATCCCCAGGGCACAAAGAACATCCCCACGTGGTAGAAGATTAGCAGGGCAAATACGCCAACGCGCAGCCAGTCCAGATCGTAACGCCTTGTTTTCATCGGTTTGGTTTTTAGGCAAAGCTCAGGGCTTTTTGGGGACTGGCCTCATAAAAGAGGGCGTGAAATGTCCGGATGTGCAATTCAGGACGCCTCGCCGGAACGCAGGAATTGGGAAGGGGAAGCCCCTGTGTGCTTTTTGAAGGCCGTATAGAATGCAGACTTGGAACGAAACCCCACACTCTGCCCCACCGCCTCAATGGTGAGGTGCCTGTAATCTTCCGATTCCAGACGGGAAACAGCCAGTCGCACCCGGTACCCATTCAGAAAGTCATTGAAATTCCCGCCGGTTTCCTGGTTGATCAGGCGCGAAAGGGTATTGGGGTGTGTGCCCAGGCCCTGTGCCAGCGATTTCAGGGTGGCTTCGGGGGCGGTATAGAATGCCTCTGCTTCCATGAAGTCCTGTACCCGCCCCAGGCTAAGGCTGCCCGTATTACCGCCGGAGGTTTCGTATTTGTCCAGCAGCCAGGTCCGCTGGAAAAAACGGGATTCCGACAGGAAGGCCAGGAGGGTGGCCAGAATTACACTGAACATAAATAGCGACAGGTAATGGTCGCCTCCGTCGTCTTCGTAGTTCAGATATACCCCCAGTAACATGGCCAGGGTAAGCCCTATAAAAACCAGGATAAAGCGCCCGAACCCGTATTTGGAGATGCGCACATCGGCAGCCGGGCTGCCAAAATCCTTCCGGTGTCGCAGCCAGAGGCGCAGCGCCCAAAGGCCGTAGATAAGGAAACCGAACAACAACAGCCAACGCTGGGCGTCTTTTATCGTGTGGTAGGTATATGTAGTGCCTTCCGGCACCGGCGCAAAGGAGATGAAGTCAAAATAGGCAGCCTTGTAGGCATTGAATTTTATGGCCAGGGGCGAGGTATAATAACCGATTTGGGAAAGGGCGTACAACAGGCCCGGGGCCAGGTGGAGCCCCACAACCCACAAAGGGAGGGGCTGTCTCAGGATTAAAAACCGGATGCTCAGGAACAACAGGGGCGCGTACAACAGGGTAAGGGGTTCGGTAGAATCGTTCCAGGCCAGGGTGTATTTCATCCAGCCCGTATAGCAAAGGAAGGTGTCGAAGGTGGTCACTGCCATGCAAAGGGAAAGCAGGGCCAGGTAGTGCAGCCCGCGGTTGTCGCGGGGGGCGCGGAACCAGATGGTCAGGGCCAGGACCACCCCCAGCAACACCCCGGTAAATGTCAGGTAGGACACCGCATTGTGCCGGATGGGGATTTGGTCGATAAGTGCCTGGAGGGATTCCATGCCGGGGCTAGGTTTTGGCGTAATCCGAGAGTTTTTCCGGGCCTTCCAGCAGGAGGCGCACCACCTGCAGGACCCCCTCTTCCGTGGTGGAGATCTGCCATTTGATCAGGCTGATCCGGCCGTTTTCGATCTCCAGGCCCGTTATACTGCGCGGATGCACACAACTCCCGTCGTTAAAGAAGGGGATTTCCCCCGGTTCCGGGAAGCGCGGGCGGTGGGTGTGCCCGGCAATGGTGATGCGCATCCCGTTTTCCAGGATCCATTTCTTGATGCGCCGCTCAATGCGGATCAGCTCCTTGTAGTTCCGGGCCGGGGAGGTGGGATCTGCAATACCCACCACCTGCAGGGGCTTCCATAAGACCCGTACCAAAAAACGGCTCCAGCGCCAGAAGGTGTAGTTCCACCAATCTGCCTGGTGGCCGTGGCAGAGGAAGAGTTCCTGTCCGGACTCCTGGTGCTGCAAACGGATGCCTTCCTCATAGCGGAGCCCCTGAAACAAGGGTTTCCGCTTACCTTCAATAGGCTCAAAATAGGTGCCCAGGTGCTTTTCCACATAGGCTGGGTCTTTGTAGACCATGTCGTGGTTGCCCCAAAGCATAAACAGCCGGCCTTCCTCATGGAATTGGCGCAGCAGCATATAGACATTCTTATGGGCTTCAAAAATGGCTTTGAACTGCACGTTTTCCCAGAGTTCGTCCCCGTCTCCCAGTTCAAAGTACTGGAATCCCTCACGGTAATAGTGTTTTAAGGCGTGGAAATAGATGTTCCGGTTGTTTGCAAAGTCGTCTGCAAAGCTGTTGTCGCCCCGGTGGCAGTCGCTTAGCAGCACCATGCGGGAAGTGTCGTCAAAAGGGATTACCCGGGCCTGGTGGTAGGCCCGGTCCAGACGGCGTCGGAAACTCATGCCATTCGTTTTGATAAATATCCAAAAAATGTGCGGATTGGCGCCCTTTTACACCCCTCCGCGTGCAATTTTGTAATTTTACAGGCTTCCCGCAGACTAAGGGGAACAGATCCGAGCCGGCCTATGGAAAAAGTACTACCACTGCAATACCTGATCAGTTTCGACAAATACCTGCGGACATACGACCAACTCGCAGCCGGGGGACCCGGTTTTCAGCGGGAAAAAGCGCGATATATCCTGGATGCCCAGGCGCCCTATCCCGAGTTGCGCCAGGGGTTTACCGAGGTAGAGAAGCTTCATCAGTACGGGGAAGTACTGCAGGTCATCCTGCAGGATGCCTTTTCTTCTGTGCTCGGGGAAAACGAGATTAAGGCCCTTACCCTCCCGTACCACAACATCCTGTTTAACCCTTCGGCCAGGCTGGAGCGCATCCTGCAAGAGGCCGGGGAAGGCTTTAGCCCGGACCTGAGGCACCGGGAAGAAGGCGTGGACTACATGATGGCTTGCACCGTGATCCTTAATTTTTATTACGGGTATCAACTGGATTTCAGCCGGCCGTATTTTTATGAGATCCCGGATGCCCAGGGGGTATTGCGGCATTACCGCGTGATGTACAATGCGGACTTCCTCGAAATCCTGCCCACCGATACGGTACCCGAAATTACCCAACAAGATGTGGACGAGCTGCTGCAGCGCCCCAACGACCTGGAGCTCTGGAAATCCAAGATCCCGCCCCGCAGCTTCATCGTTAAAGGTTTTGCCATTGCCAATATGTTCGACGTTACCAACGACCAGAGTATATCGACCATCAAATCCAAGCTCATTTCCAGCGACAAACGGGGCAGCGACCAGTTTATGCACGATCTGCAGGACACCTTCCGCTCCTTCTTCCGGCAGAAGGACCTGCGCGTGGGCTTTATTACGTACAATGCCAAACTGGACCGCTTTGAACGGGTCCATGGCAAGGGCATTGAAAGTTTTATCCTGAAAGGGCTGGAAGCGGAGGATTGTTCGCATGCGCTCTGCGATGGCTCCTACGAAAAACTCATCGCGGAGCACCAGTATTTCGTGATCCCGGATATGGGCCGGTTCCAGTGCCAGTCCAAAGGCCATCCTTTCTATACCGGGCTATATGAGCAGGGGGTGCGCAGTGCCGTTTTTGCCCCCATTGCCGAAGGGCAGGAAATGCTGGGGGTGCTGGAAATCGTCTCCGGGGAAGCCAATGCCCTGAACGGGGTGAATGCCAACAAGCTGGACGACGTGATGCCCTATATTGTTTCGGCCGTACAGCGCTCCAAGATCGAGGAGGAGAACCTCATCGATGCCATTATACAGCACGAGTGCACTACCGTACACGATTCGGTCCTCTGGAAATTTCAGGAAGAGGCCAAACGCTTTATCATCGACCAGCTGGAGGGGCGGGAACCCGGGTTTCGCGAAATCAGTTTTGACCAGGTGTACCCCCTGTACGGGCAAACCGATATCAAGGACTCTTCCCGGGCACGGAACGAGGCTATACAGCGGGACCTGATGATCCAGCTTACGCGGGTACGCCAGGTGGTAAGCCAGGCCCTGGAGCATGAGCCCATACCCGTCTATGAGGAACTGGTCTTTCGTCTGGACCGTTACCTGAAAGAGGTAGGGGAGGTATTGCATACCAATACGGAGCAGATGGTGTACAACTTTATTCACGAAGAGGTGAACCCGGTGCTGGAACATGTTCAGGGTCTTAACCCGGACCTGGAAAAGGCTGTAACGGAATACAGAGCGGGCCTGGATGCCCAGACCGAATCCTATTACGACCACCGCCGCAACTACGACCAGAGCATCCTGCGGATCAACAAAACGATGGCCTCCTTGCTGGACCAGCGCCAGCAGGATGCCCAGGCCATGTTCCCGCATTATTTTGAACGCTACAAGACGGACGGGGTAGAACACAATATGTATATCGGGGATTCTATTTCCGCCGACCGGCAGTTTGACCCTTTGTACCTGAACAACCTGAGGCTGTGGCAGCTGCAGGTGGTGTGTGAGATGGAAAATGCGTACTACAACCTCAAACCGGATTTACCCGTGCCCCTGGATGTGACCTCCATGATCCTGGTGTACCACACCCAGTTGTCTATCCGCTTCCGGATGGATGAAAAACGCTTTGACGTGGACGGTACGTACAACGCCCGCTACGAGGTGATTAAAAAGCGCATCGACAAGTCATACATCAAGGGGACCCGCGAGCGGCTGACCCAACCGGGAAAACTGGCCATTGTGTACTCCCGCAAGGCCGACGAGCTGGAGTACCTGCGTTACATCGCCTTTTTGCGGACTAAGGGGTACTTTACGCGTCAGGTGGAAATCGTGGAGCTGGAAGGCCTGCAAGGGGTCACCGGTTTAAAAGCCATTCGGGCGGAAATTGCTTACCACCGGCCCGGGGCCCAGGGGGAAGCCGAAAAGGAATTCTACAACTACGACGACCTGATGAAGGCCCTGGAGGCCTGATCAGGGCGTGAGTTCCAGCAAGCGGTCCGGGCCGTAGTATTTCAGGGCCAGGAAAAAAGCGAGCACAGACAGGATCATCCCGATCAGGAATAGGGTATAGGTCCACCGCAACAACTTGTACTTGCGGTTCAGCACCAACCCCAGGAAATACAGGTCCTTGGTGAGGGTGTCGTACAGGTATTGCTTGTCTTTGATAAGTTCCTGCATGGCCCATTCGTACTCCTCCAGTTTCATTTTGTGGAAATTCCCGAAGAACAGAAGGTTTACCTTGCGCTGGGCCACATCTTCCTTGGTGAATTCCCCGCTGGTGATGTTGGGCCGGGTGGCCAGGATGGACAGGGTCATGGACCCGATGCTGAAGGCGATAAAAATCAGCGTAGGGACAATCAGGTAATCGTTGGACGGGTTGTCCAGTTTAGGGATGAGGTTGGCAATCACCAGGGAGATGATGATGGCGTTTACCGATAGCAGGATGTTCGCCTTGGTGTCCGCAATATCGCTTAATTTCAAATGGTTCCGCATCGAAACGCGGTACATGGTCTGTATGCCCCGCTCCGGGCTTTCGGCCTTAAGCTGGGCTTTGAGCGCTTCTTTCTTGGCGATTTTTTTGCGTTTTTTTCCCTCTTTCAACAGGTGGGCCACATTTTTGTCTTTGCCCGGTTGCCAGTGTTCCTGGGCGTAAGCGGTGTAGTAGTGGTGCTCGGTGCGGAACATCTGGATATTGGCTTCCCGCCAGGTTTCCGGAGTGTAGGTAGCTACCCCCAGTTGCTCTAATTCCTCCCGCAGCAATTCGGATATTTCCGGGTAGTCTTCCTGCCCCAGGTGGGCCGCATCGGCATCCCGGATAATTTCTTCCGCAAGGTCCCGCGGCTGGTGGTAGCGCTGGGTGGCCATAATCAGGTCGCAGACCCGATCGATACGCTCCGGGCTAAGCTTCTGGCCGGAGAGGAAATCCCGGGCGATGTCGCAACTGGATGCCTCGTGCTTCTCACACCCCCGGGTATACCCGGTATCGTGCAGCCAGGCGGCCAGCAGCAGGGCCTCTGCATCCCCGGGCCCGGGGTCGTGATGCGCTAGCAATTCTTTCGTACCTTGCACTACCCGCTGGGTATGCCTGAGGTTGTGGTATAGAAATCGCGGGTCCAGTTGCTCCGAAAGCACTTGGCTGGCAAAGGTTTCGGTGGCTTCCAGCAGTTTACTCATGCGTCTTAGGAATTGGACTTACAAAGTACGAAAAATATAGCCGTTTCGCCCCTGGCCGGGTGGCTGGCGGTATGGGTTTTCGCCCTGTTACTGCTGCTGCAATCTGCCTGTGCCACCTATGCCCCCAAGATAGCCGACACTCCTTATGAAATACCCCTGGATTCGGCCAGTGTGGCGCATACCTTCTATCTGATCGGAGATGCCGGATATTCGCCCGTAGGCGGGATGAACCCTGTCCTGCAGCGATTCCGCGACCGCCTGAGCACCGCCCCGGTAAACAGCACGGCCCTCTTCCTGGGGGACAACATCTACCCTAAAGGCCTGCCCGAACCCGGGGAGAAGGACTACCCCGAGGCCGAAAGCCACCTGAAGGCCCAGCTGAAGACCCTGGAGCACTTTCCCGGGAGGCCCCTGTTCATCCCGGGTAACCACGACTGGTATAACGGCGGGCTGGAGGGCCTGAAACGGCAGGAACGCTATGTGGAAAAATACCTGGACCAGAAAGACGTGTTCCTCCCGGAGGACGGTTGTCCGCTGGAGGTGGAACAGCTGGGGGATTCCCTGGTGCTGATTCTCCTGGATACGGAATGGTACCTCACCAATTGGGACCGCAAGCCGGCCATTAACGACGATTGCCCCATCAAAAGCCGGGAGGCCTTCTGGAACGAATTGGGGAGTGAGATCAAAGAGCACGCGGGCAAGACCATTGTATTGGCCGCCCACCACCCCAGTATGACCTACGGGGAGCACGGGGGGCAGTTTACCCTCAGACAGCAGATATACCCGGCAGGGGAAGGCCTGCCCCTGCCCGTGCTGGGCACCCTGGCAAACCTTTTTCGAAAAACAGCAGGGGTCTCCCAGGAAGACCTGTTCCACAAACGGTACCGGCAATTGCGTACCCGTTTGCTCACCCTGGCGCAGTTTGGGGAGCGGGTGATCCTGGCTTCGGGCCACGAGCACACGTTACAGTATATCGTGGAGAACGGGATTCCCCAGATTGTGAGTGGGGCCGGAGCCAAGAAAGGAGCAACCCGTTTACTGGGAGGCAGCCGGTTCTCCACGGGCCACAGGGGTTATGCGGTACTGGAGGTACTGGAAAACGGGGCTTCGCGTGTGCGTTTCTACGGGGTGGACGATATGGGGGTGGAATCCCTGCTCTATGCCACTGCGGTACACCCCGCCCCCGATACTTCCCCGGCTTTTGGGGAAACCCGGGACTTTCCGCCCGCCACACGTGCTTCAGTCTACACCCGGCAGGAGGTAGACAAAAGCGGCTGGCATAAATTCCTCTGGGGGGAGCGGTACCGGGAGGCCTACGGGACAGAGGTGACTGTGCCCACGGTGCTGCTGGATACCCTGTACGGCGGGGTGGTGCCCGTGCGAAAAGGCGGTGGCCAGCAATCCAAATCCCTGCGCCTGCGGCACGCCAGCGGGCGGGAATACGTGATGCGGGCCATGCGGAAACAGGCCGAACAAAACCTGCAGGCCATGGCCTTCCAGGACCAGTATGTGATGGGTACCCTGAACGAAACCGCCCTGGTTTCCCTGCTGGAGGACCTGTACACCGGGGCCCATCCCTTTGCCCCGTATGCCCTGACCCCCCTGCTGGATACCCTGGGGCTGTACCATACCAACCCCCGCCTGGTCTACATCCCCAAGCAACCGGCCCTGGGGTCGTATAATGCGGATTTCGGGGACGAGTTGTATATGCTCGAGGAACACCCTTCGAAAGGGCACGAGCATCTGGCCAGTTTTGGGTATGCCCCGGATATTGAGAGCACCTCCGACCTGTTGGAAAACCTCAGAAAAGACGAAAAGTACCGGGTCGATACCGGGTTGTTTATCCGGGCCCGCCTCTTCGATATGCTGATCGGCGACTGGGATCGCCACCAGGACCAGTGGCGGTGGGCCGAATTTGAGCAGGGAGATACCGTGGTTTACCGACCCATCCCCAGGGACAGGGACCAGGTCTTCTCCATCATGGGGGATGGCCTGGTGGGTGGTTTTCTGACCCGTACCGTCCCGGCCGTTAAAAAAATGGAGGGCTTTGGCCCCAGGGTCCGGAACATCCGGACCTTTAATACCAACCCCTTCCCCCTGGATATGGCCCTGCTGAACCAGACCACCCTGGAGGAGTGGCTTCGCGAGGCCCGCTGGATCCGCAGCCGGATAGACGCAGGGGTGGTGGAGGCGGCCTTCAGCGGGTTTCCCCAGCAAGTGCGCGGCCCGGTTACCGATGGCCTGGCCAAAACGCTACTGGCCCGCCTGGAAACCCTGGAAACCATGGCTACAGATTATTACAAGGCCTTGCAGCGTTATGTGGTGGTACAGGGGACGGACAAGGACGATTGGTTTGAACTCAAAGGGGTGGGGGACAACCAGGTTTCCATAACCGGATACCGCAACATTGGAGGGGAAAAGCGCAAGCGTTTCTTCCACAAGGTTTTTGACCCGCAACAGACCCGGGAGGTCTGGGTATACGGCCTGGACGACAAGGATCGGTTTGAAGTGGACCTGCCCCGGGGAAACCGCATCCGTATCCGGATCATCGGGGGGCTGGGCAAGGATCGCTATGAGGTGAAGGGCGGAAAAAAGGTCAGCATTTACGATTACGCCTCCAAGACCTCCGAAGTACCTTTAAAACAGGGTGGTCGCCTTCGCTTTACCGATAATTACGAAGTAAATACCTTCCAGCCGCTAAAGCTCGGCTCCTATAGCAACCAGCTACTGCCCACCCCTGGCTATAACCCGGACGACGGCTTCCGGATGGGGCTATCGTACACCCACACCCGCTACGGTTTCCGCCGCAACCCCTATACCTCCCAATACCAGTGGAACGGGGCCTATTATTTTGCCACCAGCGGGTTCGACCTTAATTTCTCCGCCGAGTTTGCCGGGGTTTCAGGACCCTGGAACATGTTGCTGCGCACCCGCTATACCAGCCCGAATTACAGCCGGAATTTCTTTGGGATCGGCAATGAAACCCCGAATCCCGAAGATGCCCTGGGGATGGATTACAACCGGGTTCGCCTGCGCACCCTGGAATTTGCCCCGGCCCTGGTCTGGCGCGGCCCCCTGGGCGGAAACCTGCGCCTGGGCCTGGATTACCAGTACGTGACCGTGGAAGAAACGCAAGGGCGTTTTGTCAACACCTTTTATCAGGCTAACGGGTCGGAAAGCACCACCGAATACCTGGGGGCCCATGCCGCTTACCGTTATGAAAATACGGACAACCCGGCTTTCCCCACCCTGGGGATGTCCGTGGGGCTGGATGCCGGGTACCGGCAGCGCAGGACCGATCCGGGCCAGCACTTCGGCTATGTGGCCCCCACCCTTTCCCTGGACCACCGACTGATTCCGTCCGGTAACCTGGTATTGGCCACGCGTTGGAAAGCCCATTGGAATCTGGGCAACGGGTATGCCTTTTTCCAGGCTGCGCAAATCGGGGCCAGCGACGGGCCAAGAAGCTACCGTAACCAACGTTTTTCCGGAAAATCGGCCTATTATCAGGTCACGGACCTGAGGTACCAGTTCGGGCGGGTGCGCACCGGGGTGGTGCCTCTGTCCCTGGGGCTTTTTGCCGGATATGATTATGGAAGGGTCTGGTCCCCGGGCCTGCCGTCTTCCCGCTGGCACACCTCCTATGGGGGCGGGGTGTTCCTGAACGGCCTGGACCTGGCCACCGCCCGCCTGGACTGCTTTACGGGGGCCGAAGGGGTTCGGGTTTCCTTTGGGCTGGGCTTTACTTTCTAGTCCGGGGCAGGGGGTACCGATAGAGGTTGCCCCCATGCCCGCCATTTTTCTCATCGGCCAGGTAGAGTAGGGTATCCGAGGCAAAACAGATGCTTTCCAATTGGGCCCGCGTACCCAGGTCTATTTGCCGGATGGGGCCATTGAAACCGGTTTCCCCGAAACCTTCCAAAACCCATAGCGTACCGTAGCCCAGCATTACCAGGCAGGATCCGTCCGGGGAAAGGGCCGCATCGGTTACCTGGCATGCCCCGCGTTGGCTGCAGGTCTGCAGGGTGGCCACCCGTTGGGCCAGATAGGTGCCTGGCTGGTCCGGCAGGCGGTATACATGGGTAGTGCCCGGAAAGGGTTCTGCCCGGTTCTTGGTAAACAGGTAGAGGTAACCGTTGGAATGTACCATGGCCTCCGCATCAAAATTCCGCTGGTCCTTCGATGGGGGGAAGGCCTGTTGGTCCGGGTAGGCAAACCGGATGGTTTGTGAAGGGATCTTGTCCCCTTTTTCCATGCGCGGATCCGGTAAGAGGTAAATCTTCAGGTCTTTGCGGGTATTCGCATTGTTGCCGATATCCCCTACATACAGCCGCCCTTCCGGCCCGTGGGTAAGGGCCTCCCAGTCCCGGTTTTTTGCGTCCTTTACCTCAAATTCCCGCAGCAGGCGGCCCAGGGTATCCACCTCCCGGATTACGTCCGGGTTGCCGCTGTCTTCCACCACCCAGAAGGAGCCAGGGCTCAGGGTAACCATCCCGGAACATTCATTCACGCCCCGAGGCAGGTTGGCAACCTTATGCAATTGTCCGTACTGGGAACAGCTGCAAAACACAAGTAAGAGGAAGGCAAACAGGCTTTTCTGCATCATGGGTAACATGGGGTGGCTGGAGGCTTAAAAATACGGCTTTTATACCGTCCTGTGCCAGGTGGGGAGCCGCCTGGCCGGAATTCCCCCGCAGTTTGGGAATAATCCAATATATTTAGGATCGAAACAAACCAAAACCATCCAAAATGATCGGAATCTTATCCTTTGTAGGATTTACGCTACTGGTTGCTGTCATCTCCTACCTGGCCACCCGGAAAACCAATGAGTCCACTTCGGACGGCTATTTTCTGGGGGGCAGGAGCCTCACCGCCGGGGTCATTGCCGGCTCCCTGCTGCTGACCAACCTCTCTACCGAACAAATTGTGGGCCTGAACGGCAGTGCCTACCGGGACGGTCTTTCCGTTATGGCCTGGGAAACCCTGGCCGCCATCACCATGGTGCTGACGGCGGTGTTCCTGTTGCCCCGCTACCTGAAGGGCGGCCTGACTACCGTACCTCAGTTCCTGGCCAAGCGTTTTGACGTGACCACCAAAACCATTACCTCTGCTCTTTTCCTGACCGGTTATGTGGTGGTGTTGCTTCCGGTAATCCTGTATTCGGGTTCCGTGGCCATAAGCGGCATGTTCGATATACCTACCCTGCTGGGAGTTTCCGAAAGCTCCGCCATTGTAATCTGCATTTGGGGCATCGGGATTGTGGGGTCCATCTATGCGGTTTTCGGCGGGCTGAAAGCCGTAGCTGTATCCGATAGTGTAAACGCCGTGGGGCTGCTTATAGGCGGGTTGCTGATCCCCGTTTTCGGGCTTATGGCCATTGGGGACGGCAGCGTCTTTTCCGGCCTGGATACGCTCATGGCCGCCAATCCGGAGCGCTTCGATTCCACGGGGGAATCCTGGCAGGAAGTTCCCTTTATGACCATTTTTACCGGGATGATGCTGGTACAGCTCTTTTACTGGGGTACCAACCAGCAGATCATACAGCGCGCCCTCGGCGCCAAGAACCTGGCCGAAGGGCAAAAGGGCCTGCTGCTTGCCGCCTTCGTAAAGATCCTCGGGCCCATTATCCTGGTGTTGCCAGGCATGATTGCCTACCATTATTTTGAGGGCGGCCTGGCCTCCAGCAACATGGCCTACCCGGAGCTGGTGCGGGCGGTATTGCCCACCACCCTGGTCGGGTTTTTTGCAGCTGTGCTTTTCGGGGCTATTCTGAGTTCCTTCAACAGCGTGCTCAACTCTTCGGTTACCCTCTTCGGAATCGACATCTACAAGCAGCATATCAATAAGGAAGCTTCTGAAGCTACCACAGTAAAATACGGCAAGGTATTCGGGGTGATCCTGGCCCTGGCCGCTATGCTCGTGGCCCCTATCATCGAAAAAGCCGGGAGTATTTTTGCCTACCTACAGGAGGTTAACGGGATTTACAACATCCCCATCCTCACCATCATCGTGGTGGGGTACCTCACCAAACGGGTACCGGCCATTGCGGCCAAAATTGCCATCTTCCTGGGTTCCGGGTTGTATATCGTCAGCCAGTTCTTTATTGGCCCCAACCGGGTGGAAGCGGCCCTGGAGGCCGCCCGCAACGCGGGGATTACCGACGAAGTCATGCTGCGGCAGGTAGAGGCCGACGCCTATCCGCACTACCTCCATATCATGGCCATCCTCTTCCTGCTCAATGTGGGCATCATGCTGCTGATCGGGAAATTCCGGCCCAAGGCAGACCCTTATGTGCTGGAATACACCCAACAGGTGGACATTACGCCCTACAAACATGTGAAACGGGTAGGGATTGCCATCGTTTTAATCGTGGTACTGATCTACATCCTCTTCGCCAAATAAAAAAAGCCCCGGAAACGGGGCTTCTTTTTTTTAGGGAATCTGGTTATTCCGATTCCACAATCGGGAGGTAGATTTCTGCCTTCCAACGGAGGGCATCCCCGCCCAGGGTAGGGTTGTTGAAGAAGACTTCCACCGGGGTGGGGTCTACCGGGATGTTGTGCTCCCGGGCGTAATCCAGCAGGGCATACCAGGCCCGGTCAGAGGTAATGTAATTCCCATTGTATTCGGCCTTCAGGGCCCGCTCCGGGAAAATCCGTTTGTACTGAACATCCGGGTGCTGGGGCAGGCGGTCCGACCGCACTATGGGGAAACAAAAATTAAAATCCAGACTGTCCTTCTGCTGGTCCCATTGGTTTACCACAATCATAGGCGGGCCGTTCAGGGTAACCTGGTTCTGCATCAGCAGTTCCGTCAGCAGCATGTAGTTGTCCATCATCCCTCCGGCTTTGCCATGCTGGGAGGTTTTCAGGTTTACATAGGCATAAAAGGTGCTGGGCAGTTCTGCTTCCCCAACGATGCTGACGTTAAACAAGTCCAGGTGGGCATTGAGCTCTTCGGCAAAGGTGCGCACCATGCGCCGGCTCTGGCGTTCCACCAGGGAATTTCCAAAAAGGACATCCCATTTGTTGCCCAGGCTGTGGTCCCGGTCCCTGACCTTGACGATCACCTGGGAGGTTTCGGCGTCAATGGGATTGATTTCCCATTGGTAGGAATGCACGGAATCCCCCACCATGACCTCTTCCTGCAGATGACGCAGGTCTTCCTGGGAAATGGCGGAACCCGGAACGCCGTTTTCCTTGTGCCAGATCTTAACAGACTGATTAATGGTTCCAGGAATGGTATCTGCGGTAAAGCGTACCATGTAGTCGTAGGGGTAGATGAAAAAGTAGCCGACGGCTGCCATGAGGGCTATCGCCAGCACGATCCATACGGTTTTTTTCAACATAGTTAGAATCGATTTAGGATGATACTCAGATAAGGTTCGGGACTACTGCATGGCAGTATCCCCTTCCATATTTAAATGTTCTACGACAAATTCCCCCAGATTCCGACCTTGTTTTATCCCTACTTCCACAGCGGAACGGTAGTGGATACCCCCGTACATCCGGCTAATGGCAGCCTCATTCGCAGCCTGCCGGAAGGATGTGTAGGAGCGTACCGGCAGGCCAAACCGCAATTCGGTGTCGTCGTCGAAGGCGAAATCTTCCCCGAAAATGCTGGTCAGGGCTACGGAAGCGGCCCCGGAAACCACACTGTGGCCACTGGTGTATTCCGGGAAGGGCGGGGTTTGCAGTACGGGTTTCCAGTTCTCATCAATGTACTGGTTGATCAGGGTCTCCGGCCGGATCAGGTTGCTGCGGTATTTCTCGTCCCAGCAGCTGATAAAGCCATCGGCAATGGCAATGGAAGTTTTGGTATAGGCTTGCACTGTCTTGTCAAAGTCCGCTCCGGACTTGCGGCAGGCAATTTTGGTAATTCCGATCCAGTGCGCCCCGGGGCTGATCTTCTTGGTGGCAAACATCAGGTGCCCGCGGGTGACCGAGACATAGGGGTTGCAATCCCAGAATTGCGCAATGGCAATTTCATCAGAAGTGTCGCCCCGCTGGGTAATATCCATACTCACATCGTAGACCTCTTTCACTTCTTTGTAAAAGTCGCTGCCCTCTTCCATGGAGAAGGGGGGCGGGGGAACGGGTTTGAATTGTGCAGCCGAATCGATCACAAAGGGGCGGATCTTATTCCAGTGGGGCTCGATCCCCTCCATATAGGCCGGGGGGGTGGGTTGCCAGCGGGAAGGGTCCTCCGTATCTACGGTAAACTTGGACATGGTCCGGGTTTGCTTGTAGTTGTCTTTGTCCATCCAGGCGGCAATGGCCCCGGCCACTTCCAGGCCATACGTCCGGGAGGCCTCAAATTCTTTCGGGTTTTTGGCTTCCCAGACCCCGTACAGGCTGTCGCGGAAGGATGTGATCATCTCCTCCGAGAAAATCAGTTGCCGGCTTAAGTCCATATGGGCGATCAGGGCTGCCAAACGGTAATTTACAGGCGCTCCGGACTGAGGTTCCGGGATGGCGCCCAATTCGGATACCTGCCCTTCCAGGGATTGGTATGCCGGATTGTACTGGGCCAGGATCTCGTAGGCGGCAATGTTGGGGTAGGCATAGATGCGGCTGGCCACCGGGGGGCTGAAAATATCGTGTACCATTACATCGGTAACCCGGTCTACCGAGGCGTGGTATTCCTCGGGGGTGATCACAATAGGTTCGGCCGGGGCCCCGCAGGCCAGGCCCAGCAGGACAATCAGGACGGATCCGATTCGCATGTTCATCATTTCTTGTTTTTAGAGGTTAGGGCATATAGGCTTGCCGGCGCGTCGTTGCAGACCACCAGCAGGTAAGGGGTTTCGTTTATCGTAATCACGGCCAGGTGGCGTACGGACCGGTTCATTAGGTCCAGCCCGATCCGGTTTCCCGGAAGTACGGTACCGTCGGGTTTTAGCAGGGCCCCGGGAAAGCCATCCAGGCGGCCCATGTAAGGTTTCAGGCCAAAGTAGTTTCCGCCGGCCAGGAGTTCCTGGGTGCCGTCTCCGGTAAAATCATAGGGCAGCAGGGCCGTAACGGGGGCGGTTTGCAGCAATTCCGGGAAGGGTATAAAGGTGTACCAGCCGGAATCGTTGCGCAAATACCCGGAGCGCAGTTCGTTTACTTCCAGGACCTGGCTTTGCTCCAGGGCTTCCTCCCCGAAAATTTCCGGGACACTGCGGCCGGCAAAACTTTTATACTGCGGGAATTTTTTTCGCAAGAAGACCATTTGGGACCCCAGTTCATCCAGGCCTACCAGGGGGTAGTAGGTCTCGCCTTTGGCCGTGGCCAGGACTGGGTCTGTACTGCCGTTGCGGTCAAAATCCGCTACAAACAACTTCATGGGGGCGTCTTCGGATGCCCGGAATTTGGAGTTGGTACCCCAATTCCCCAGGGCGTAATCCACATCTCCGTCCCCGTCCATGTCCACAGGGGCAATGGCCTGCCACAACCCACTCACCTGGGGGCCTTCCACGGCCTGGAACCCCTCGCCATCCCAGGCGAAGAACTTCGGGGCCATCCATTCCCCGACCACGATCAGGTCGGTTCGGCCGTCCTGGTTGAAATCCGTCCAGAGCGCATCGGTTACCATGCCCAGGGCTTTGCCGTTAAGGGCTTCAGAAACGGACAGCTGCCCGTTCTGGTTTTCCAGCAGGTACGAGTCCGGCAAAGTACCGAAAGCCCCGGTAACGGACTGGTTGCCCACAAAAAGGTCCAGGTCTCCGTCCCCGTCAAAATCAAAGGGTTTCAGGACGGAAGAATTCTGGAAGTCCTCCGGCAATTCAGTGGGGGTCCAATGCCCTTCGGTACTTGGAAAATACTGATTTCTCAGGGCCTGCGAAGCCCCGAAAAAGTCGGAGCCCCCGTTGGCCAGGACCAAATCTGCCAGCCCGTCCCCATTGAAATCGGCCAGGGCGGCTGCCACGTTTTCACGCAGGCTGTCTGCCGTAAATTCCGGAATGGCAGTCCGGGTAAAGGCGGAGTCCCCCTGCAGGTAGATGGCCGGCGGCACCCGCTTGGAGCCGCCGAGCACCAGGTCGGTTTTCCCGTCCCCGTTCAGGTCCCCTGTGGCCAGGGCAGGCCCGCGGTCGGCAAAACTGTAGGGCAGGAGCTTTTCCCGGTTAAAGTCCGTATACCGGTCCTCGGTGTGTACAAAATCGAGGCCCAGGCTTGCCGGGGCCGCCTGGAATACCGGGGCCCGGGGTTGCGTTTCATGGTCGTAGGAATAGGGTAGGGGGTTATCCGGTTCCAGGATGGTCGTGGTATTCAGGGCCGGCTGGCGCACCACCTGATAGGAGTTGTCCGGCCAAACCACCACCAGGGAATCCGGTTGCTGGTCCTTCGGGAACCCAAAATGAACCATGGGCTCGGAAGAGGCCTGGAAGCCGCGTACCGGGAAAAGCTCCCGGAATTGTACCTGGCCGCCGGTATAGGCGTAAACCTTACTCCCAACGCCGTAGGGATTTTTCGGGCCAAAATCCAGGCGCAGCTTCAGGTACTGCCCGGCCCCGTTGGTGGTATTCACCAGCACGCTGGCTTCGCGGTTCAGGTTGTTGATTACGAGGTCCAGGTCTCCGTCATTGTCCAGGTCCCCCCAGGCCGTGGCCCCGGAAAGCAGGGTGTCCGGCCGGATCCAGTCCTGGCTGCGGTCCGCAAACCCCAGGCCGGGCTGCCCTTCAAACACGTAATTATGTGCACTGCCCGAAGGCATCAGCCCCAGGGCTTCCTGGTCTACCAACCGGGTGTTGTCCATGGTGCTGCTGATCTTTTCGTTGGAGATGAACCGGACAAAATCCAGGTCGTTGGGGCGTTTGGGGATGCCGTTGGAAATAAACAGATCCTGGTGGCCATCCAGGTTCCAGTCCCCAAAGAGGGCGCTCCAGCTCCAGTCCGTCGCGGCTACCCCGCTCAGCAGGGCCGTCTCCATAAAGCGGCCGCCTGGCTGGTTCACATAGAGCATGTTGCGGGTAAACTGATAATAGTACCCGAAGGCCTCGGTCCGCATCTTCTGGGTCTGCACATTGTCGTCCCCTTCGGAAGATTTCAGGGGCACTTCCTCTTCCGGCAGCATATCCAGGGAGATCAGGTCCGGCCGCCCATCGTTGTTGATGTCGGCCACATCGCTGCCCATGGAAAAGCGGCTGGTATGCCCAAAGTAGTCCCGAAGGCTCTCAGTGAAGGTGCCGTCCCCGTTATTCAGATAGAAGTAGTCGTCTTCGTGGAAGTCGTTCCCGATGTAGAGGTCCGGGTACCCGTCCTGGTTAAAATCCGAAATCGCCAGGCCCAGGCCGTAGCCGTTAATACCCCCGTAAATACCTGCGGTTTCGCTCACATCGGTGAACTTGCCCCCATCGTTGCGCAGCATGCGGTCTCCGGTCTCGTAGTTCCGGGTGTAGCGCAGCTCGGCCTTGCCGTAGGAGTCCTGGGTATGTACGGCGTGGTTCAGCAGGTACATGTCCAGATCGCCGTCCAGGTCGTAATCGAAGAAAGCCGCGTTAGAGCTGTAGGTATCAAAATCCAGCCCGAATTCCGCTGCACGCTCGGTAAAGGTGCCGTCCCCGTTATTGATAAAGAGTTCGTTGTGCCCCCTGAAGCCATTGATCCCCACCACGGCGCAAACATAGATGTCCAGCAGGCCGTCCGCATTCACATCGGCCATAACTGAGCCCGTATTCCAGGTGCTGTTCCCGGCCACCCCGGCGGTTTCGGTCACATCTTCAAAACGCATTCCCCCCCGGTTCAGGTAAAGCTTGTTCGGCACCTGGTTCCCGGATAGGTACACATCGGCCAGGCCGTCCGCATTCACATCGCCTATGGCCACCCCGCCCCCGTTGTAGAAGTAGAGGTAATCCAGAATGTTCAGGGTTTCGGTTTCCTCCAGGGTATTGGCAAAACCAATGCCGGTTTGGCCTGCCCCGGGGGTTTCGAACAGGGACCCTCCCTGGTTGCAACCCGCCAGCCCCAACAGGCATAAAATCCCTATGCAGAGTCGTTTATTCATGGATCTCAAATAAGCGGGGTTTACTATTGTTGGCCGCCGCCAGTACGTAGGTGCGGCCAGATTTGTCTTTGAGTTCCCTCAGGTATTTAACCTCCTCCGGCACAAAGAACCCGCTGGTGTTATAGGGTTGCCAGGTGAAATTCAGCTTCCCGTCGCCCAGCAGGACGTTCCCGTAGCTGGCATCCAGGCGGGAAAACTGCGGCTTGAATTCGTAATTGTTCCCGGCCATGATCAGGTCCAGGTTGCCGTCTCCGTTCACATCCCTGCAGTCGATATCGCAGACGCAGGAAAATTGCACCCTGGGCGGGAGGGCCTGGATGCGGTACTGGCCGTTCCCTTCATTAATGGCTATAGCCGATTCTGAAAAGTTGACCTTCTTCACTATGGAACGCTGTACCAGTTCCGGGGGGAATAGTTCATGGATGGTCCGCTGGGCGTAAACCGAGGCCTTCAGGTTGGCTTTCTTCAGGGAGACCACCTGGGCGGTCAGCTCCTTTTTCTGGTGCAGGGGGTAATCCCCTGCGGCATCCGTCAGGGTAACCACCTGCTCCAGGGTACCGTTCCCGTCAAAATCGTTTACCCACATTTTCATGGGCTTCCCCGGCTCAGGTTTGTAATGCAGGTTAGCGCCCTGGTTTCCCAGGATGAGGTCCAGATCCCCGTCTGCATCCAAATCTGCGGCTTCCACCGCATTCCACCATCCATGCAGGGTGTCCAGGCTGGTGGAGGCGCGTTCCAGCCTTCTGCCGGTGTTTCTGAAAATGGCCGGGCTGCCCCAGTCGGAAACGGTCACCAGGTCCTTTCGGCCGTCCCCGTCCATATCTGCCCAGCGGGCTGCGGTAACCATGCCGGTATTCTTCAATTCGCCGGCCGCCCGGTCCGTGATATTCGAAAACTGCCCATTGCCGTCGTTCTGCAGGAGCAGGTGGTCCGGGTTTACCCCATAGATGCCCACCACGGAGCGGGACCCGATAAAGACATCGATGTCCCCGTCCCCGTCAAAATCCTCAGGGGTGACGGTAGACATGTTTTTCAAGACAGTGGGTAGCTGCTGTTCTGATTTCAGGAAGGTGCCATTGCCTTGGTTCAGGTACAGGCGGGGGCGGTAATTCCGGTAGCGGTCCGTCTGGTTCCCGCCGGTGGCCACCATCAGGTCTGCATCTCCGTCCCCGTCGGCGTCAAAGAAGGCCGCGGCGGTATCCTCCAGGTCTGCATCCTGCAAAAAGGCAGCTGGGGTCTGGGCGCGCAGCCGCCCGCCCCCCTGGTGCAGGTACAGTACCCCGCTTTCGCCAGAGGCCCCGCCCAGGTAAAAATCGTCATTGCCATCCCCGTCTACGTCAGCTACCGCCAGGGCCGGGCCTTCCTGGGAAAGTTTCCCGTAGATCAGGCCTTCGTGATCAAAGTCGTTGTAGGGATCTTCCTTGTGGGCGATGGCCCCCTGAAGGGGTAGTTCGGTTAGCAGGGTAGGGGTTTTACCCGGACCGGGAGGCGCATAGGTTTCCGACGCCTGGGCGTGGTCCAGGGGCCACTCCCGGTCGGTTTCCAGGCCGGTTAGCAGCTGGGTGCGGTCGTCCGGCCAGATCACCCGGAGGGAATCCAGGCGGGATACCTCGCCCAAGCCAAAGGTAATGGGGTAATCCACTGAAGATTGGAAGCCGCGGGAAGGAACGAGTTCCTGCACCCACACCTGATCCCCGGCATAGGCCTTTACGGTGGCGCCTATGGCAAAGGGGTTCTTTTCCGGGCCTTTCAGGCGCAGCCGCACAAAATGACGGTCGGGTTGCTGTTCCGTATTGTTGCGGTAAACAAAGGCCGGCATATTCACGTTGTTAATTACCAGGTCCAGGTCTCCGTCGTTATCCAGGTCGGCATAAGCGGCCCCGTTGGAGCGCGTTGGGAGTTCAAAGCCCCAGGCCGCGTTGGCATTGTCGAAGGTCAGGTCGCCCTTATTTCGGAAGGCATAGTTGGGCTGGGGTTTGATCGGCATTTTCTGGATGATGGAATCGATGGATTCCTTCCGGCCGGTCAAGGCCATTTTCTGGATGATCTCATTGGCAAAGAAGTCCACGAAATCCAGGTCGG
The DNA here is from genome assembly GCF_029537735.1 of Robiginitalea aestuariiviva. GTDB lineage: Bacteria > Bacteroidota > Bacteroidia > Flavobacteriales > Flavobacteriaceae > Robiginitalea > Robiginitalea aestuariiviva. The sequence continues at coordinate 1,289,887 of NZ_JARPUQ010000001.1, forward strand.
TCAGGTCGTGGTTAATGCCGTTGGTCACAAAGATGTCGCGCAGGCCGTCGTTGTCCATGTCGAACATGAGCCCGGCCCAGCTCCAGTCCGTGGCGTGCACCCCGCTGTAATAGGCCACTTCCGAAAAGGTGCCATTGCCGTTGTTCAGTTGCAGGGTATTCTGGATATACTGGTGGCCAAAGTCCTTGCCTTCCTTGAGCTTGTACACGTTATACCCCTCGAATTCCATAACGGACTTAACCCGCTGTTCTGCTTCCGGGAGCATGTCGGTGATAAAGACATCCTGGTACCCGTCATTGTTGATGTCGCCAATATCGATCCCCATGGCGGAGAGGCTCAAATGCCCGGCCCAGGCCTTGATTTGCTCAGAAAAGGTGCCATCCTGATTGTTGATGTAGAGGTAATCACGTTCGTAGAAATCGTTGGATACGTAGATGTCCGGGTACAGGTCCTGGTTGAAGTCCGATACCAGTACCCCCAGCCCGAACCCGATCAGGCTCCCGTAAATGCCGGCGGCCTCGCTCACGTCGGTAAACGTGCCCCCGTCGTTGCGCAGCAGCATATCGCCCACCCCGCGAAAGATATGAGGTACGCCCTCCCAGTCCTGGGCACGGACCTGCCGCTGCTCGGCATAGCCCAGGCTGCTTACCGGGATGTTGCTGTTGTTCAGGATATAGGCGTCCAGGTCTCCGTCCTTGTCGTAATCGAAAAAAGTGGCGTGGGTGGTAAAGCCGGTTTCGGCCAGGTTGAATTCCCGGGCCTGTTCCGTAAAGGTGTTATCGCCGTTGTTGATGTACAGGTCGTTGTCGTGGTTGTTGCCCTCCATATTCCCGGCGTTACTCACATAGATGTCCAGCCACCCATCCGCATTGACGTCGGCCATGGTTACCCCCGTGGACCAGGGTTTGTTGCCGCCCACCCCGGCCGACTCGGTAATGTCTTCGAACTTGAGGTTCCCGCGGTTCAGGTAAAGGCGGTTGGAGACCATGTTCCCGGTCAGGAAGATATCCGTGAGGCCGTCGTTATTGATGTCCCCCAGGGCTACCCCGCCCCCGTTATAAAAATTCCGGTATTTGAAGATATTCAGGTCCTTCTGGTTCTCCACCTGGTTTACAAACTCCACCCCCGTGCTGTCCGGCGGTAGCAGGGTAAAGAGGGTGGGGCGTTCTGCCTCGCTTTCTGGCGTGGCCATTTCCCCGTCCTGGCAACTCCATAGCGCCAGGAGGGCCAACAATGTGAGAAACCTAGTTGCGCTTGTCATCTGGTATGTTTTTGGTGAGGGTAAAAGGCCGGGCATTATTGCGGCCGATAACCCACGTTTTCAATCCGTTTATATGCAGGCTGTCTATGCTGCGGGCGGCACCCGGGATAAAGGGCAAAGCGCCCGGATCCCAGTGGTATCCGCCTTCCGGGGTCGCCTGCAAAAGTAAGCCATGCAGGGCATCCAGCCTACCGAGCTGGGTGCTGATGTCGTAGTTGTTTCCCACAGCAAGGAGGTCAACCCGCCCATCGCCGGTAAAATCTCCTACCCCGAAGTCAAATATGGCCGAGGTTTGGGCCATGCGGGGGAGTATTTCCATGGTAAAGCGGCCTGTACCGTCATTCCTGAAAATGGCGCTTTCCAGCAGATACACCTCTTTCCGGTCGGAGGCCTTCAAGGCCTCAGCCCCGAAAACCTCCTCCAGGCTGGCAGTGGCAAAATCCCGGTAGGTACGGAATTTCTTGTTTAGGAAGGGCATTTGTTTGGAGAGTTCGTCCTTTGAAGCAAAGGGTGTTTCCACCCCGTTGTGGTAATAAGTAACTACGGGTTCGGTACTGCCATTGCCGTCAAAATCGTTGCGATAGAGCCGTACCGGGGTTTCCCGGCTGGCCCTGAACTTGCTGTTCAGCCCCCAGTTCCCCCCGATAAGGTCCATATCCCCGTCTCCGTCCAGGTCTGCAGCCCGCAGGGCGTTCCACCAGCCATGGGTGAATTCCAGGCCCGTCTCCTCGGCCGGAACCCATCCCTTGCCCGTTCCCAGGAACAGGCGTATGGGGCTCCAGTGGCCGGCAACGGCCAGGTCGGTGGTTCCGTCCCCGTTAAAGTCTGCCCATTGCACCCGGGTTATGGCGCCGGAGCGGTCCAACCCCGGGATGGGGGAAGGAGAAGCTAATTGGAAATGGCCCTGACCGTCGTTGATTAAGACATGGTGGCTGGGGGTTTGACCAAATGCCCCGGGAACGGCATCGGCCGTTATGAGTACATCGGGGTCCCCATCGGCGTCCAGGTCCCGGGCCGAAAGGGTTGAAGCATTGATGGAAATTTCCGGTAAATGGGCCGATGTTTTTTCAAAATACCCGCCCCGGTTCAGGTACAGCCGGGGTTGCAGGGGTTCGCCCTCCTGGAATTCATTGCCCCCGCCGGCAATAATCAGGTCGGGTTGGCCATCGCCGTTGGCATCGAATACCAGCAACGCGGTGTCTTCGCTCAGCGCATCTTCAGCAAACAAGAGGGAATCCCGTTGGGTAAAGGATCCGTCTTCCCGCTGGAAATACACGGCCGTGGGTTGGCGTTTGGCACCGCCTATTACCAGATCTTGCCGCCCGTCTCCATTCAGGTCTGCTGTGGCCAGGGCCGGGCCCTTGTTGGAACCGGCAAAGACGATCAGGGGTTCCCGGTCAAAATCCAGGACGGGGTTTTCCCGGTGGCGGAAGGGGACCAGGCTGTCCGTAGCCAACCAGTTTCCGGGTTGCAGCACCATCCGTCCCGCAGGTTTAGGACGGGCCTGGGCATAGTCCATTACCAAAAGGGTATCCGTAGCGACACCGTGCAGGGTTTGCACCCGCCCGTCCGGCCAGGTAACGCTAAGGGAATCGGCAAGGGTCCGGGAACCTGTCCCGAAATGCAATTCCGGGGGAACGGCAGACAAATAGCCCCGGGTAGGATAATTTTCAGCCCATTGGGTGCCTTCCTGGGTGTACAGGAGGGCCTGGGTCCCTATGCCAAATGGGTTGCCTTCAGGGCCTTTAAAGGCCAGGGTAAGGCCATGGCCGCCGGAGATGGTGTTTTCAAAAACAGAGGCACTTTGATTCATATGATTGACCACCAGGTCCAGGTCTCCATCCCGGTCCAGGTCTGCATAGACGCTGCCGTGGCTGAAGGTGGGTTCTTCGGGATACCAGGTGCCGGTCATATCCGAAAAGGTTAATTCTCCCGAGTTGCGGAAGAGGTAGTTGGGTACCTTCTTTTCCGGGATTTCGCGGGTCAGGGGCATATCCGAAGCTTTCATCCCGGCGTCAATGCGGCGCTGTATGTCTTCATTGGCAATGAAGTTCATGTAGTCCATATCATTAGTGGCCCCTTTAATACCGTTGCTGATAAAGATGTCCCGCAGGCCGTCATTGTCAAAATCGGCCAGCAGGGTACCCCAGGACCATTCGGTGCCGGCCAGGTCGCTCAGGTATCCGATTTCCGAAAAATGCCCGTCCCCCAGGTTTAATTGCAGGGCATTTTGCATGTACTGGGGCGCAAACCCCTGGTTCAGGTACTGCTTGTAAATGGGATAGGCATATTCCAGGCCTGAGGTCTTGTAGGTAACCAGATCTTCCGGCAGCATATCCAGGGAGAGGATGTCCGGCCGGGCGTCGTTGTTCAGGTCCGCAATGTCGTTGCCCATACTGAAGTGGGTGGTATGGCCTATCCCTTCGGCGCCGGAGGCGATACGCTCGCTATAGGTCCCATTGCCGTTGTTCAGGTAGAGGTAATCGTTTTCAAAAAAGTCATTGCCCACATAAATGTCCGGGTAGCCGTCTGCATTCAGGTCACTGATTCCCAGGCCCAGGCCATACCCGGCTTTCCCCTGGTAAATGCCGGCTTCCTGACTAATGTCTGTAAAGACACCGCCGTCGTTCCGCAACAGCCGGTCCCCGGCCAGGGCATCAAAGCCCTCCCGTTGTTTCCCCCGGCCGTAGTTCCGATTGGGGTGCACGGAGTGATTCATCAAAAAGGCATCCAGGTCTCCATCCCGGTCCATGTCAAAAAACGCAGCCTGCGTGCTCAGGGCTTCCAGGTCCAGGCCGTATTGGGCCGCCTGTTCCTCAAAACGGGGAATGCCATTGGCGTCTGGCCCCAGGTTTACATACAGCCGGTTGCGGCCTTTCAGGTTCCGGTATCCGGAGGCCTGGCAGAGGTACAGGTCCAACAAGCCGTCGGCATTAATATCTACATGGGTGACCCCGGTGGTCCAGCCGTTGGGTTGTAGGAGCCCCGCTTTTTCGGTCACCTCTTCAAAGGTCATATTGCCGCGGTTCAGGTACAGGGCGTCCGGCTGTTGGTTGGCCACGAAATACAGGTCAATCCAGCCGTCGCTGTTAAAATCGGCTGCGGCCACCCCGGCGCCGTTGTAGTAATACAGGTAATTCAGGATGTTAAGTTCCGGGGTTTCTTCCAGGAAATTGCCAAAAGTAATCCCGGTGTGTTCCGGGTCCAGTTCGCGCAACCGGGGTTGTTCTTCAGAACAACTCTGGAGCAGCAGCAAGATTCCGAGAAGTACGGGCAGGGTGCGCATGGTGTTTTCAGCAAGCTGCTAAAATACCCATTCTGCAATGAAAAGGCCAATGTTTACGGGCGGTTGGCGAGGTTTTTAACGATGCCTTAGCTCTTGTTAATTTTTCATTAGTCTTTTCCGCCATAAACAAAAAAAGGCTGCCATTTGGCAGCCTTTTTATCAGGTCTTGCAAATCCCTAGTAACCGGGGTTCTGCTGCAGGTTGGGGTTAGCCAACAGTTGCGGCAGCGGGATGGGGAAGAGCAGGCGTTTGCTGCTGGTATCTTCCTTGAATTCCCAGTTGCGCAGGTATTGTCCGAAGCGAACCATGTCGTTCCGGCGCCATCCTTCAATGTAGAGTTCACGGCCACGCTCATCCAGCAGGTCGGACTCGGTTACGCTTCCCAGGGGGGTAGCACCGCGGATAACGCGCAGGTCGTTCACCATGGCGGTGGGGTCCTGCCCCAGGCGCAGCATGGCTTCAGCCTTCATCAGGTAGGCGTCGGCATAGCGGAAAATCAGGTTGTGTCCTTCAAAACCTCCACCAAAACGGGGGTTGTATTTCATAACACGGATACCGGTTTTCTCGTCGTTGTTGATGAGGTTGGGGTTGCCATCGCCGTCAACAAACTCACGGCTGAAAACCAGGGGCTGGCCCTGACGATCGGTAAGAGCAGTTCCATCCAAAGCGTATTGCTGCCCGATCAGGAAGCCGTTTCCTACGTTGGAGCCGTCTTCGTATCCGCCGTTGTCGGAAGTTCCGGGAACGCCTGAGAAGGTTACCCCTACGGTGGGAACCCCGCCGCGACGCTCTTCCTGACCATTATCCGGGGCGCTGTTCAGGTCGCCAGCATAGAAGTTTTCGTCAGGATCGCCCTCAAAGAGGTCGTAGTACTCGGCCAGGGTGCTGAACCCGTTCCATCCCCCTCCACCAAGGCCGGTGGAGTTGTAGTGCAGCCCGTTGAAGATACGGTTCCCTACACCGGCGGTTCCCCACCAGATGGTTTCGGTATCTGCAGAGGAGCGGAAAATGTCAAAGTAGCCGGATTCCAGGGCATAGCCATCGGCAGTGATTTGGTCTACCAGGCTGATAACTTCCTGCATATCCCCTGCATCGGCAGAAGGCATGGCGCCACCGGCAGCCATATCCAACTGGTTGTTGAAGATGTGGCGGTTCAGCAACACTTTGGCCTTCAGCAGGCGGGCAGCCGCCTGGCTGGCGCGGGTCAGGTCTCCGGTACCGGCCTGGACGGAAGGCAGTCCGGAAATGGCTGCATCCAGGTCGGCCAGGATAAAGTTCACGGCATCGGCTCCGGTGAGTACCTCAGGCACCGCAGAAGACGGCAGTTGAGTGTCGCGGAAAGGAACCTGTCCAAACAGGTCCAGGATGGTGAACATGTTATATGCCCGCAGGAAGTGCGCTTCGGCAGCAACCTGAGGGGAAGCCCCACTGCGGGTGTCCAGGATCTGGGAAGCCAGCAGTTGGTTGGCGTTGTATTGGTCAAAGGGGGTGAGGATGTCGGTTTCCTCCAGGCCCCAGGAGTGCTGGTGCAGCTTTCTCCAGCGACCGTTGTCCCCCCAGTCTGCTCCCCGTGTGGGGATCAGCAGGGCGTCGGTGGTCACTTCGTAAAGTGCGTAGCGGTTAGCCTGGTCGGCCCACTGGCCGTAGACCTGGCCGTAAAGCTGGTCCAGCGCGGAAGCCGGGTCGGCCAGACCCTGGAATCCTTCGCTGATAAAGGAATCCGTTTCCTCGATTTCCAGGTCCGTACAGGAACCGAGGGCGAATGCCGCCAGCATGGATAAAGAAAAATACTTCAGATATCTTTTCATGATATACAATTTTTTTTAATTAAAATGTGGCGTTTACTCCAAAGGTTACAGTGAGCGGGTTCGGGAAGGCTGCCCAGTCGATTCCCCGGGTAGGAACTCCGGATCCGAGGGTTCCGGTAGGAACAGTAACCTCAGGATCGATACCGCTGTAGTCGGTGAACAGCATCAGGTTCTGACCGGTAAGGGACAGACGCAGGCTCTTGAACAACCCGTCTCCTGTAAGAGGCACATTGTAGCCAATGGTTGCGTTCTGGAAACGGACAAAATCACCTTTTTCCAGGAAGCGGGTGGATACCGCAGTGGAAGCACCACCATTTTCTCCGGCGCTCGCAGCATCTGCCGTTACGTTACGTGCAGTAACGATCTGGCCTGCGTTGAAGAAGGAGTTGGCAGTGTTGTTGTATACGGAGAATCCGAACTGACCATTAAAGAAGGTGCTGATATCCCAGTTCTTGTAGTTGAAGTTCAGGCTCAGACCGGTAGTTACATCCGGCAGGGCATCTTCACCTACAAACTTCTTGTCCGCATCGGGATCGCCTACACCATTTCCGTCTACGTCTGTATACTGGGGGTTTCCGTTGGAATCGAATCCGAGGAACTCGGCCATGTAGTAAGAGAACAGGGAATAGCCGGCTTCAAAACGCTGGGCGAAGGCTCCGGACAGACCGGGACCTGCAATTTCACCTGTGTTGATAGCCCCGGCGAAATCCTGTATTTCGTTCTGGTTGTAGGCAATGTTGAAGGATGCAGAGAAGGTCGCATCTTCAGTTTGTACGAAATCGTAGTTCAGGCCAAGTTCAATACCCTGGTTCAGGATACTGGCATCCACGTTACCAAACTGGAAGGGGTTAGTGGACGGTGCAGCCGGAGGCGTTTGCAGGAGGACATCCTGGGTTTCGTTCCGGTATACGTCAATGCTACCGTTGAAGCGATCCAGGTTGAACCCGAAGTCCAGACCCACGTTAAAGTTGATGGTGGATTCCCATTTCAGGTCGGGAACATCGGTGGCAACGATAGACAGACCGTTTTGGTTAATGGTGTTGTCGTTGTTGATGCCCAGGCTTGCAAAACGCTGACGGGCGACGAAGTTACCATACCCCAGACCATCCTGGTTACCGGTAATACCGGCACTCAGACGCAGTTTCAGGGTAGAGATGTTCTCTCCGATAAAGTCTTCCTCGGCAATCTGCCAGGCGAAAGCACCGGAGGGGAAGTATCCGTACTGGTTTTCAGGACCGAAACGGGAAGAACCGTCCGCCCGCATGGTCGCGGTGAAGAGGTACTTGCTGTCAATGCTGTAGTTGATCCGTCCGAAGAAGGATTGCAGCTCGTCGGTATTGTCGAATACATCGGCAACCAGGGCACGTACCCCGCGGGTGAACTGGAATGGAACCACTTCTCCTGCCACCACATTCGGGAACAGGCGGTTCACGACAAGGCCGGAGGTGTTGGTGGCGTAGTAGAATTGCTGATAGGAACCATCAACAGTGGCTGCCGCAGCGTTAACGGTGTTGCGCAGCTCAAAGCCCATAACATCAAGGTCGGAAGTACCAAATCCGCGGCCCGCAGATCCGCGACCGGAGGTGCGGAAATCCTGGTAGGCATACCCGACGAGGGCATCCAGGGAGCTGTTGTCAAACTCCTTGCGGTAGTTCAGGGTAGCTTCCAGGGTTTTGTTCTCGCGGTCCAGGGTGTTATAGGTACCAAAACCGTTGCCTTCAATCCCTGTAAAGTTCTGCAGATTGCTGGACAGTACGGAAGTGTTCTCACTTTCGGACTTGTCATAGCCCAGGTTAATTTTTGCAGACAGTTCCGGGGTGAACTTGTATTCGGCGGAACCGTTGATCAGGAAACGGTTAGTCTTGGTGCGGTTCTGGGTCTCGGCCAGGTAGTTGGCAGGCTGGATTTGCCCCCCTCCGTCATCGAAGAGCGGGTCGGCCGGCCAGGTCGGGTTGGCGGAGTAGGCAGCCCCGAGGATATCTCCGCGGAAGCCTGCACCGGCAGCCAGAGGCGGTTGCTCGCGATTCACGCGACCTACGGAAGCCTGAACGCCCAGAACGAGTTTGTCGTCCAGCAAGCGATGGTTCCAGTTCAGACGGCCGGTGATCCGTTCGAATTCTGATTTTTCAACCACACCGAACTGATCCTGGTATCCGAAGGTAGCACGGATGTTCCCGGAACCGTAGTTGCGGCTGTAGGCCAGGTTGTGGTTGGTAGAAGCGGCGGTGCGCATTACCACGTCCTGCCAGTTGGTGTTGTTGCCGAAGTTTACGGCAGTGGCATTTCCACCATACTCGTCTACGGCGCTCAGGAAGCCCTGGGCATCCAGCAACTCGTACTGGCGAACGGGGGTGGAAACGCTCAGGCTGGAAGACCATTCGATCTGCCCGCCGCTGGCGCCACGGCCGCTCTTGGTGGTGATGATTACAACCCCGTTGGCACCCCGGGAACCGTAGATAGCGGTTGCAGAGGCGTCTTTCAGGATGCTGATGCTCTCGATGTCATTCGGGTTCAGGAAGTTCAGGGGGTTACCCACTTCGCTGCCGCCCTGCCCGGTATCCCCGGAGGCATCGGTGCTCTGTCCGAAAAGCGGCACCCCATCCACTACAAAGAGCGGGTTGTTGTTACCACGAACGGAATTAGAACCCCGGATGTTCACCTGGATCCCGGCACCCGGCTCACCACTGGTTTGCTGGATGTTTACACCGGCAGTCTTACCCTGAATCAATTGTTCGGGGGAGGAAATCACACCGGAGTTAAAGTCGTCGGAGGTAACGGCGGTCACCGAACCTGTCGCATCTTTGACAGTGGTTTGGCCGTAACCGATAATCACTACTTCGTCCAGCGCCGTGGCATCTTCAGCCAGGGTTACATTAATAGTGGATTGGCCGTTAACGGCAACCTCTTGCGTGGCGTAACCGATATAGCTGACAACCAGCACTCCGTCGGAAGGAACGCCTGACAGGGTATAGTTACCGTCAAAATCCGTCTGGGTACCGGTAGTGGTCCCTTTTACGACCACACTGGCGCCCGGAAGCGGGCCATTTGCATCAGAAACTGTACCTGACACGTCTTGCGCCTGCACCAGTCCGAAGCATAAAAATGCCCCAACAAGCAACAAGCTCTTCAGTAGCGTAATCTTCATAGATAGTTAATTTTTAAGTTTAGTTAATTTAATTCAAGGGGTCAAAGTATGTAAAAAAAAAGTTAATATCCTATTCCTAAAGGGATACGACGTTACGAAAACGGTTTCGTGTTAATAACTTTAGATTCTGCTGAACTGGTAATTTTAGCACGGCTAAATTACCCGATTCACATTAAGGAGGGGTGGTTTTTGACGAAAGTCAATCAAATATAGCATTTTTTTATTCGACCGGCAATTTAATAAAATTTCGAAAAATATTGTTAATAACCTGTATTTATTAGGACTTACGGGCCTGGAGTACTCCGGGAATTATCCGTAATTTCACCCCAACAGGCATCGCGCAGCTGTGAAACGAAAAATCACCCTCAAGCATATTGCCCGGGAACTGGACGTCTCCATTTCCACGGTTTCCAAGGCCCTCAAAAACAGCGAGGAGATCAGCCGGGACACCAAGGAGAAGGTACAGGCCTTTGCGCGCCTGTACAACTACAAGCCCAACAACATCGCCATTAGTCTGAAGAACAAACGCACCAAGAACATCGGGGTGATTGTTCCGGATATTGTACACCATTTCTTTACCACCGTTTTCCGGGGCATTGAGAAATACGCCAATGCCAAGGGCTACAACGTGATTGTCTGCGTTTCAGACGAGTCCTTCGACAAGGAGGTGATCAATATGGAAATGCTCGCCAACGGGAGTATCGACGGCTTTATCATGGCTCTTTCCGCGGAAACCCAGCGCAAAAATGACTTTAACCACCTGCGGGAGGTGACCGAACAGGGCATCCCCCTGGTGCTCTTTGACCGGGTTACGGACGAAATCCGCTGCGATCAGGTGATCATCGACGACCGGGCGGCCGCCCGGGACGCTACCCTGCGGCTCATCGACAATGGCCGCCGGAGGATTGCCCTTTTCACCACGGAAACTTATCTGAATGTCAGTGCCAAGCGGGAGGACGGCTATCGGCAGGCCCTGGAAGAGCGCGGTATTCCCGTGAGGGAGGAGCTCATCCTTCGCTTGCCGTACCAGTACGAGGAGGAAAACCTGAGTGGGGTATTCTTCCGGGATCAGGAATTCGATGCCGTTTTATGCGTGAACGAAATTTTTGCCGTCCGCGCCATGCGCCTGGCCCAGCAGCAGGGTCTTCGTATTCCTGAAGACATTTCCTTTATCGGTTTTACGGACGGGCTGCTCTCGCGCTACAGCGCCCCCACCCTTACCACTGTGGCCCAGCACGGGGAGCAGATGGGGGAGGCCGCTGCAAAGATGTTAATTGATAAGGTAGAGCAGGAATACGACGAAACGGACGCCCGCAGCTACCGTACCCGGGTTATCCCCACTACCCTGATCGAGCGGGAATCTACGGCTTTGTAAATCCGGCCCTTGTTTTTTATTCCACTTTGAATTCTGAAACCTCGGAGGTGCTTTGGTTCCCGGCCTGGTCACGGGTAATTACCTGCCAGTAATAAAGGCCTGGTGCAGTTAGGGCCAGGGTAAGAGTTGCTTCCGAAGGCGCTCCCACCTCGGTGGCCGGGGTAGGGTTGGTATCCAGTAAGACCCGATAGCCTGTAATGTCCCCGTCGATATCCGAACCGCTCCAGACCAGAGTTACAGGCCCCGGAGCAACAGATTTTCCGGAGGCGGGGACCAGCAGTTCTGCCGGGAAAGGGGCATAATTCAGGATGGCTTCCCCCGCATTGTAGAATCGCCAGGTGGCACTTCTGACTTCTTCCGTGGTCTGATTGTTTGTAGCCACTACCGACCACGCATACGGTTGCCCCCGGGTTAAGGTTACCGTAGCCTCGGGCTGAGTGCTGTTGTAGCGCTGCTGGGTGTTGTCGGAGAGGTCTGTAACCTCCAGCACAAAGGTTTCCGAGCGGGCCCCTGCCGCCCACTGAAAGGTGATCCTGCTTTCAGTGCTCGACAGGATTTCCCCTTCTGTGCATTCGGACATATTTTCCGGGAAAACCAGGGAGCTGGCTTCCGGGGGCAACCCGGGCTGTGCCGGGGGGTCCGGATTCGGGTCGGAGCCATTACTACAGGCCGCCAGGAAAAAGGCAGACAGGGCCAGGATGCGAATGGTCATTTTCATTTCAGGATGAGTTTTTTGGTGGCTACCTGTTTACCGGACCGGCCTTCCAGGATATATACACCGGGTGCCAAGGCGGGCAGGGGGAGCAGCCGTAGGTTTTCGCCTCCCTGCAGTTTCGCCTGATAAACCCGCTGCCCCTGCAGGGTGTAAATCGCCAGGGATTGGAGGGGTAAACCAGTATTCAGCAGTAGCTCCACGGTCCTGCCCTGGGCGGGGTTCTGCCCGATGGCAAAAAGGTCCCCCACCAGGAACTGCTCCCGGTAAGTCCCCTGGCAATCCAGGTCTGTGGATACCTCTACGGAATGGACCCCGTCCGGCAATGGGATCGAAAAACGGGGTTCGGATACTACCCACCGTTCCTGGTTGATCAGGATGGTATAATGTTTTGCCCCATTGAGGTCCAGGATAAGCTTTCCGGAATCGGGCTGGTATTTTCCGCTAACCGAGAGGGCTTCCGGTTGGGTGATCTCCAGGGTGTAACACTGCAGGTAGTCCGGTTCTCCCGCCACGGTAATGCATAACTGATAGGTGCCGGCTGGCAGGTTTTCAAAGGCTAGGCTGGTGCTGAATGCGGTAGACTGGTTTATGGGTCCGCTCAGGGTAGCCGTGTAGTCCAGGGCAAGCTGGGCAGTGATTTCAATGCGGCCGTTATTCGCGCTACGGCAGGTTTCGGAAGCGGAGCGGATCTCAAAATTCTGAGGGTCCAGGCTAAAGACGGGGCACCCGTCCACTGTTACCTTGGTGCCCAGCGGAGTATCCGGGCAGAGGTCCGCCCCATCCAGGACCCCGTCGCTGTCCTGGTCCGGCGGGTTGTCGTCCGGGAAAAGGGTGGTGGGGGCATTTGCAAAGAGGCGGAATTCCCCCGGGGCCAGGGTAATGACCTGTTGGGGCTCCGGCACTACAAATTTCAGGTTGTTCTCCAGCCATTCGTACCAGACCCCACTTTCCTGGAAGGTAACGGTGATTTCCTGGGGTGTAACCCCGAAGTTGCCGATAACGGTCAGGTACCCTGCTGCACCACCGAGTGGGGCGGGATCCGTGAGCTGGAGGATTTTCAACCCGCTGGATGCCCCCAGGCTCAGGGTAACCTGGTCGGTTCGGAATATAGGCTCCGCAGTTTTCAGGGTTATCAGGTCCGCCATGAGGTCATAGAGAGCGGTTCGGTTGGGGTTGTCCAGATAGTCCCAGCGGATAGGTTTATTTCCGGTACGTCCATTGTAATCAATGCTGTAATCGTATCCCAGCTCTCCGAATTGCCAGATCATCTTGGGCCCGGGAATGGTAAAGAAGAAAGCGGAGGCGGCCTGTACCCGTTTCAGGGCAGTGCCCAGGTCCTTTACATTATAAGCTCCGCTGCTGTTCCCGTATTCCAGGTTTTTAAACATCAGTCGCTCCTCATCATGACTTTCCATATAGGAGATGGCCGAAGGCTGCGCAAAGCCCTTAGCCCCGTAAAAGGCCTGGCTGAAATCGGACTTGCCACTGTCGTGGTAGCCCATGGTGGCTTCGTTGTAGGGCTCGGTTTGCTTATTCCACAGTAAAATGCCCTTGCCTTCCGACACCCGGTAGTCCGCCCACTGAGATTCCTCGGCCACGGTGCCCAGGTGTTCAAAAATGACCAGGAAATCGGGATCTGCAGCCCATTGGGTGTCTGCATACTCTTTGAGCACGGCAATCCGATCTGCCTGGGGGCTGTCTGTACATCCACCGTCAGAGGCGGTGCAGTTCTGGGTAAAACCCTTGGTGAGGTCCCATCGCATTCCGTCAATATGGAACTCCTCAATCCAGTACCGGACCGTTTGCTTTACGTAGTCCCGGGTAGCCGGGCTCTGGTGGTTAAAGTCCTGGAACACGGAATACGAGTGGGTCGCTTCCGGGTTGAAGAACGGATTTTCGGCCGTGGCCTGCCCCCCGGTGCCCCCTCCGCTGGTGTTCCACATGCGGAAATACGGGTGCTGCCCGGTGGCGTGGTTGTAGACCACGTCCAGGATCACGGCAATGCCGCGGGCGTGGCAGGCGTCCACAAACTGCTTAAAGGCTTCCGGGGTGCCGTAGTATTTGTCCAGTGCCATATGGAAGGCCGGGTTGTAGCCCCAGCTTTCATTCCCGTCAAATTCGCTCACCGGCATTAACTCTATGGCGTTAATGCCCAAAGACGTGAGATAATCCAGACGGTTCACCACGGCGTCATAGGTGTGCAGGGCGTCAAAATCCCGGATCAGTAATTCATATACCACCAGGTCTTCCCGGGCTGCAGGCACAAAATCCGTTACCTGCCAGGCATAGTCCGGGTCCCCGGTGCGGAGTACGGTAATAGCCTCGGTCTGCCCGGCAGGGTAGGGAGGCAGATCGGGAAAAACGGAAGGGTCAATGAAGGCATCGTTCCCGTACCCGTCAAGGACCAGGGTAGCGTAGGGGTCGGCAATATTGATGTCGTACTCCACCAGGTACTGATACAGGTAAGGGGTCTGCGGGCTAAGCCCGGTTAGTTCCAGCCAGAAGCGATCATTGGTCGAGTCTCGGTTCATCAGGTAGGTGTCCAAAGGGGCCCAGCCAATCCAGTCCCCGATCAGGTGTACAAATTCTTTTCCGGGAGCATACAACACCAGGGTGGCCCGGGTGGGGTCCGCAGGGTCCAGGTTGATCCCATCCACAAGGCCTGCCGGAAGGGGGGCTTCTGTAACCGCAGGGCGGACATAGGCCTGGAACCCGGATTGCAGGGTTTCGGACCCATTGGTGGCGGAGAGCTCATATAGGGTGCTGGTATTCACCGTGGCCAGGTAAGTATAGGAGGTGATCCCACTTTGCTGGTCGATGATGGCCCCGTTGGCCCGCAGGGTGAAATCTGCATTCTGGGAGGTGCTGGCCGTGATGGACACGTTGCTCCCAGCATCTATAAGTACCGGGTTTTCCAGGGGGTTGGTCAGCGTAAGCTGAAAGCCGCCTACTTCTACCACATAGTCCTGGGATTTTTTGTCCCCTGTCCCATCCTTGGCCTTGACCAGCATTCCTATGCGGTCTATGGCAGTGGTGCCGTACAGTTGGCTTGGCACAAAGCTGAAGCTGAAACTGCCGTCCCCGTTGTTGGTCATCCGCTGGGCTTCATCGGAATTGGCCCAGGTGCCGTTGGTGGGCGAATTAATAGCCGAAGTGGATGCCGGGGTTTCAAAATACCAGGCCCAGACATAGAGGTCGGTTACGCCCCAGGCCCCGGGGTCCACCCCGGTTACGGTTAAGGTGATGGCGTCGTTGGCGCCAAAAGTGGGCGGGGTTATGCTGAAGGTCGCGTTTTGCTGCTGCCCCGAAAGGCCAATGGCCCACAGGAAGAGGAAAATGCCTAGGATACCTTTTTTCATATGCCGGGTCTTTTAGTGCGTAAAGGGCTCCCCCGGGGGAGCCCTTTTCACTCTAAATCAAAATAACTAAACAAGTGAATAAACAAAAAGATCTATTTGCTGATAAGCGTATAGGTTCCCCCTTCGCTAAAGTCGAGGTAGATGTCATAGGTGCCTGCTGTTACCACAATGTTGGCTCCGTTCGCTTCCAGGGTGCCATCGGCCCCGTCGTCGCCCAGGTTGTTGCCCCAGTCTTCATTGACCCGGAATTTGATTTCCCCATCAATCAGGGTCACATTCTGGGCCAGCCAGAGATCTGTGTTGACTTCGGTAAAGGTAAAGTCCGGGCCCGCACCACCCCAGTCGTTGTAACCGGAACCTACCACGCCCCAGAGTTCATCCGCTTCCATGGTGTAGGTGTTATTGACCAGGTCCAGGGTTATGGTATAAAATCCTGCAGTGGAGGGGATATTGGCGCCATTGGCCTCCACGGTGCCGTCGGCCCCGTCGTCTCCCAGGTTGTTGCCCCAGTCGTTGTTAAAACGGAATTTAAATTCCCCGTCCAGGAGTTTTACCCCCACCTTAAAGGTGTTGGTGGTGTAGTCGTAGAACATCTTGGCGTCCGGGCCTGCACCGCCCCAGTCATTCCAGGCGGAGCCCACAATACCCCAACTGAAGGCTTCAATGGAGTAGGTATTGCTGTTCAGATCCAGCAGGATGCGATAATCCCCTGCGGTTACCGTGATATTGGCGCCCCCGGCTTCCAGGGTGCCGTCGGCCCCGTCATCGCCCAGGTTGTTGCCCCAGTCGTTGTTTTCCCGGAATTTGATTTCCCCGTCTTTCAGGTTGGCGTAGGAGACCAGGACACCATTCTGATCCGTAGTATAGAAGGGGATATCCGGCCCGGCACCACCCCAGTCGTTGGCTGCAGAGCCTACCACGCCCCAGGTAGCTACGGAAATACCGGCTCCGGTCCCTTCCGGGGCGCGTTCCAGGATGCTGAAGGGCACTGCCCGGACCTCAGAGAGAGTGCTTACGCCATTATCCGCACCGCTGCTGCCCACAAAAGCACTTACACGGAAGTACAGGGTTCCGGTATTGTTGGGCTCGCCCCCGTCAGCTGTCGTGGCCGGGTCGTCGTCCAGGCCCAGCAATTCAAGCATGCCCAGGACGTTGCCCATGGTTACGGCGTGGTTGGTTTCGGAAAGGGTGCCGGAATCGTAATCCACACTGGCAAAGTCTGCCTGAATGGACCCTTCCAGGCGGTAGCTTACCGTGGTGGGGGCTTCAAAATCAGGGGTATTCCAGACAAAACGTTCCGCAATGCTGCTTCTGGTCTGGTTGGAGACCACATAGTTGTCCGAAAAGGTATTGGTGAATGCGATTTGTTCATTGGGTTGCCTGGCCTCAATGACCAGGAAATCCTCCTTTTCGCATCCCAAGAGCAGGCCAAGCGTTACGATGGCCAACACAATGTTCTTAGTGGGGTTGAATAGACCTTTCATAATATAGAGAGTTTAGTAACCGGGATTCTGAGTTAAGTTGGTATTGATGAGCAGGACGTTGTCCGGCAGGGGGAAAATTTTCCTGAAGTCTTCCACGGCACGGCCGTTGGAAGCCCCGCCTTTAAAGGGCCAGAGGTAAGAGCCTCCGGTAAACAGGCCGTAGCGAATCAGGTCTGTGCGCCGCAGGCCTTCCCAATGTAATTCCCTAGAGCGTTCATCCAGTACAAATTGGAGGTCCAGGTCTGCGGTAGTAATGGTTGGGGCACTTGCGCGTGTCCGCAATTCATTGATCAGAGCGGCACTGGTGGCCGCACTGCCCCCGCCGCCCCTCAGGGAGGCTTCAGCGTAATTCAGGTACACCTCTGCCAACCGGATGATCGGGAGGTCGATGTCCGCAAAATCCCCGGAAGTATCGCTGCCGGGGGCCCCGGTCACGTCCACATTCCGGAATTTGGACAGGGCATAACCGTCCTCAAAGGTATTGGCGATGGTGGTGATTTCGTAATTCTGCCCGTCGGTAAAGAACTGGGCACGCGAATCGTCCCAGCCCACGGGAAAACCATCCCCGTCGCTGGCATTAATGGCATAGTCGAACTTTTGTACCAGGCCCTTGGTGGTGCGGTAACCGCTCCACCCGCCATTAATCCCGAAATCCGCCGGGTCCATGTTCCCGCCTACCGGGCCATGGGTCAGGAAGGTAGTGCCGCCGTAGGTTTGGGATTTCAGCCCGTCGTAGGTCAGGACAAAGATGAATTCGTTCTGTGACCCGTTGCGGTCGTTGTCTGCCAGGAAGAGCTCGTCGTAGGCAGAGCCATTCCCATTGCCGTCCGCCGTGTTGATGCTGTAGGTGCTGTTGATTGCCATTTCAGCATAGGTAACGGAATTGGTGTATCGGGCTTCCCCGTTAAAGACCTCGGCGTTCAGATACAGGCGGGAGAGAAGGGCCCAGGCGGCTACCTGGTCTACCCGGCCGTATTCATTGCTGCCCGGGCTTTTCAGGGCGTCCTGGATCTCCAGCAGTTCGGCCTCTACAAAGCCGAAGATTTCGCTCCGGCTGCTTTGCTGGGGCAATTCGGTTGTGATCGCCGTTACCAGCGGCACACTGCCAAAGAGGTCCATTAGGTTGTAATAGGCATAGGCCCTCAGGAATCGCGCCTCCGCAATATAGTGTTGTACTTCCGCATCGCTGGCCAGGTTTTCGGCATTCGAGATAAAGGAGTTGCTGAAACTCACCACCTGCGAAAGCCGGAAATACATGGCAGTGGTAAAGTCATTGCCAGACCCCCAGGACATTTCGTGCAGGTTGGGTAACCCGGGGTCCCCCCATCCGACCACGCAGTGGTCCGTGGTGAGTTCGTTCAGGTTGAACAACATCCGCGAAAACTGGGAAAATCCTTCGTCAATTCCGCTGATATCCGGCTGGCCAGCAGGCCCGTTTTGCCCGGTCAGGGAGAGGCTGGCATATACTTTTGCCAGGGCGCTCTTGGCCTCATCGGCCGATTGGTATACGTCTACTTCGGTAAAGAGGTCCGGATCGATCGGAGTTTGGTCCAATTCCTTGTGACAGCCATTGAGGAAACCGGCCAGGGCGACCACTGCTGCCAGGATCAGATACTTTTTCATAACCATCAGATTAAAAATTCAGGTCCAGCCCAAAGATGATGGTCCTTGGCCGGGGATAAAAGTTATTGTCGATACCGCCAGTGATTTCCGGATCCAGCCCCTGGTAATCTGTTACCACCAACAGGTTCATGCCGGTAAGGTAACACCGCAGGGAGTTGCTGCCCAGGAATTCCGGGAAGGTGTACCCCAGGGTCACGTTATCCAACCTAAAGAAGGAAGCATTTTCGATGAAATGGTCGCTCAGCAGGTTGGTTTCGGTGAACTGGTTAAAGCGGGTACGCAGGTAATCCGCGTGGATGTTCCTCAGGATATCGTTCTGGAAAACGTTGGTGCGGGCCGTGACACTGGCAATGTTGTTGTAGGAGTAATTGCCAATGCTGGCGCGGGACACAAAGCTCAGGTCCCAGTTCCGGTAGCTGAAGTTACCGCTCAGGCCCATGAGTACATCTGCATAAGGACTCTTATAGAGGTATCGGTCGCTGGAGTTGATCTCCCCGTCACCATTCAGATCCGCATAGGCTCCCTCAATGGGGTTGCCGTTGGTATCGTAGATCTGTTTATAGACCAGGAATGAAAAGGGCGCTGCCCCTTCCTGGTGCCGTTGAATGGTATTGCCCACCCCTCCGGAAATTCCACCCACATCCTGGGGATCCGGCAGGCGGGTGATTTTGTTTTCATTCAGGGCCACGTTGTAGTTAAGGCTCCATTCGAAATCCTCGGTACGTATGGGCACTACATTCAACTCCAGTTCAACACCTTTGTTTTCCATGTCGCCAATGTTGGCGCTGATGGTATTCCCGAAATTGGTAAAGGGGTCTACCACGGTAGTGGAAATGAGATCTTCCGTTTTTCGGATATAGGCATTTACCGAACCGGAAACGCGGTTGTTGACCAGGGTGAAATCCAGGCCGGCATTCAGGGTTTTACCCACTTCCCACCGCAGGTTCTCATTGATGGGTTCCGGACGGTAAGTGCGGTAAAAGGCGTTGCCGAACTGGTACTCCGCGGTGTTGGTACTTACCACGTAACGGGTCAGGAAGTTGTAATCGCCCAGGCCGTTAACGTTCCCGACTTCCCCGTAGCCCAGACGAAGCTTAAGCTCCTGGAAGAGGTTGTCCCCCAGGAAGTCCTCGTTATGCAGGTTCCAGGCAAAGGCCGCAGAGGGAAAGTACCCCCAGCGGTCGTTCGGGTTCAGTTTGGAGGAAGCATCCGCCCTTAAGGTGGCGGTAAACAGGTATTTGCCGTCAAAATCGTAATTGACCCGCCCAAAGTAAGAGAGCAGGACGTTTTTGGATTTGTCGATAAAGGACTGTTCAATGGAGGCGTCCTCGTTCAGGGTGCCATCCGTATTGAGGATGCGTTCGGAGGAATTCGAAGCGTTGTCGAACTCGAAATCCTGGTAGGCGTACCCCGCGGTGGCATCCAGGCGGTGTTTGCCGAAGGTTTTGTTGTAATTCAGGTAGGCGTCAAAAACCCGGTTGGTGGCCTGGTTGGTGTAATCCGTGCGCGCCCCGTCAAACCCGCTGGCCGAGGTGGGGATGTTGCTGGGGGTAATCCGGAAGCCCTCGCTGTCCGAAAAATCCAGGGCCCCGTTCAGGGTCAGGGTCATGCCGGGAACCCAGGGCAGTTGGTAATCTGCCTTCAGGCTGCCCACAAACCGGTCTACAGTGGCCCGGTCGTTTATCAGTTCCAACAGGGCCACCGGGTTGGTGGGGGCCAGGTTGATCTGGTTGGTGCCCGCATCGTTCAGGTAGGTGTAGTACCCGATATCGTTCCCGCTGGCATCCGTGTAGGCGTAAAAGGGCGAATTGATGTCGTACACGGGTTGGGTGGGGTCGAAGGAATTGGCGGCCCCGATAGCGCCCCGGTCCGCAAAGCGGTTTTCGGTCCGTGCCACCCGCGCATTAAACTCGAGCTTAAGCTGGTCTTCCAGCAGGCGGGGGGTCAGGTTCAGGGACCCGGTAACCCGCTCCATCTTGTCATTTTTCAGGATTCCGCCTTGATCGGTATAGCCCAGGGAGGCTCGCATGGGGACCTTTCCTATGGCCCCGTTGGCACTGAAGGAATGGTTAAAACCAAAGGCAGTCTTATATATAAGGTCCTGCCAGGAGGTGCTTTCCACACCCAGGCGGGAAATGTCGTCCTGATCCCCGTAGGTCTCCACGATATTCCGGAATTCCGAAGGCGTAAGGATGTCTACAAACCGAACCGGCTCATAGACGGATGCCGCCGTGCGGAAGTTAAACTGGAATTCCCCGGTCCGACCTTTTTTGGTGGTGATGATCACCACCCCGTTAGCCGCGCGGGAGCCGTAAATGGAAGTTGCCGAGGCATCCTTTAGGACGCTGATCGCCTCGATGTCACTCGGGTTGATCAGGTTCAGGGGGTTGCGCGTACCGCCTACCCCGCCGTCATTAAGCGGTACACCGTCCACCACAAATAGCGGGTTGGAGTTTAGGTTAAGCGATCCGATCCCCCGGATCAGGAAGTTGGAGCCTTCCCCCGGTGCACCACCGCCCGAGACGATGGAAACCCCGGCAATTTTCCCCTGAATCAGTTGTTGGGGTGAAACGACGGGCCCTTTTACAAAATCTTTGGAACTGACCAGGTCCAGGGTGCCCGTAAGGTCTTCTTTGCGGACGGAGCCGTATCCGATAATGACGACTTCGTCCAATTGGGCGGCGTCAGGTTCCATAACGACGTCCAGGGGGGAACGGTCCGCCGGGAGGCTGATGGTGCGGTATCCCAAGTAGGAGAACTGAAGGAGGTCTTCCGGTCCTGCCTCAATGGTATAATGCCCGTCAAAATCCGTGGTGGTCCCCTTTACCGTACCGGTGATCACAATGGATACGCCCGGCAGTGGTTCCCCGTTATCCGCAGCGGTAACTGTGCCGCTCACCTGGGATTGTGCAAATATGCCCGTCTGGAAAAGCAGCAGGCACAGCAGCCCAAGGGGTGTGCATTTTTTCATTTGGAAAATAGGATTGGTTAGGATTCCTTGTGGTACTTTGAAAGCTTTGCAAGCTTCAAGGTAGTTATAAAAAAATGTTAATTTGTGATCCTTATTACATAGGGGGTAATTACAACGTTTTCCGGTGGATAACTTTTGTGTTTTCAAGGGTTGAGGCGATAGGATTTGCCAATTTCCGCCCTAGATTTACCCCCGGCAGCAAAAGGCCTGCCCTGTGCGGTATTTGCCGGGCAATCAACGCCCGGACGCAGGGGGCCGGGTTACAAATTGAAAAGAACAACTGTCCATGAAGCCCAAGATGACCTTGAAGCGTATCGCGCGGGAACTCGATGTTTCCATTTCCACGGTTTCCAAGGCCCTGAAGGACGACAAGAATATCAGCCAGGAAACACGCGAACGCATACAGGCTTTTGCCCAGTATTACAATTACAAACCCAATAGTATTGCGCTGAGCCTTAAGAATAAGCGCTCCAACAGTATTGGGCTGATCATTCCCGAAATTGTGCATCATTTTTTTGCCAAGGTGATCAGTGGGATAGAACGCGTGGCCAATGAGCGGGGGTATAACGTGATTATCGGGGTTTCCAACGAGTCCTTTTCCAAGGAGATCATCAACATGGAACTCCTGATCGACACCAATATTGACGGCTTTATTATGTCCCTTTCAAAGGAAACCCTCCGGCTCCGGGATTACCACCACATTAAGGAAACCATCAACCAGGGCGTCCCTGTGGTCCTTTTTGACCGGGCTGCAGACGAGATCCATTGCGACAAGGTGATCATAGACGACCGCCAGGCCTCCCGGGAAGCAGTGTTGCGCCTGCTGGAAACGGGGTGCCGGAATATCATGCTGATTACCACGGAAGATTATATCACCATTGGCAGGTTACGAACGGAGGGCTACATGGATGCCTTGAAGGAAAAAGGTATTCCTGTGCGGGAGGAACTGATTCACCGCACCGACGAGCCGGGGGATGACATCCACGAAGAAGAAGGGCTGCAGGCTGTAGTGCACCGCACCCTGGACGAACACCCCGAAATCGATGCCATTTTTGCGGTGAATGAGATCTATGCCGTCACCGCGCTTAATGCCGTGCGGTTGCGGGGGCTGGATGTGCCGGGGGCATTTTCGGTCATGAGTTTTTCGGACGGGGTGCTGGCACGACACGCCCGCCCGGCCCTGAGCACGGTTAGCCAACACGCTGTGCAAATGGGGAAAGAAGCCGCCCACCTGCTGATCAACCGGCTGGAAGCCGAAGAGGGACAGGAACCTGAGCTGGTGACCCGGGTTATACAATCGACTATTGTGGAACGGGATACTACCCGTAAAAAGGTAGCATCGCTTTGAAAACGAATACTGACATACAACGGACCTCTGCCCGGTTGTTGCCTGAGACTTTGCGGCAAATGGCGGGCCGGGTGCGCTAAGAACTTTTGTCTGTGGATAAAAAAGGATTTATTTTCGACCTGGACGGCGTCATTGTAGACACGGCCAAATACCATTACCTGGCCTGGAAAAACCTGGCGGACGAACTGGGCATCTCCTTTACCGAGGAAGACAACGAACGCTTTAAAGGGGTCAGCCGAAAGCGGTGCCTTGAAATCCTGCTCGATATGGGTGGGGTAACCGTTTCCCAGGAGCAGTTCGACGCCTGGCTGCTGGAAAAAAACGAGGATTACCTGCAGTACATCCGCAAAATGGATGCTTCTGAAATCCTCCCGGACGTGCCAAAAATACTGGATTACCTACAGGCACAGAAGGTGCCCATGGCACTGGGTTCTGCCAGTAAGAACGCCAAACCCATCCTGGAAAAGGTGGGCTTGTCCGGGTATTTCCACGCCGTAGTGGACGGACACGAAACCACCCGGGCCAAACCGGACCCCCAGGTGTTTCTGCTGGCAGCCGAACGGCTGGAGGTAGAACCGAAAGCTTGTGTGGTCTTTGAAGATGCCCTGGCGGGCATAGCCGCCGCCCGGGCTGCCGGGATGTACAGTGTGGGCATTGGGGACCCCGGAGTCCTCACAGACGCACACCGCGTATTCCGCAACTTTACTGAAATCCAACTGGAATTTATTGAAGGCCTGCTGCAGGGCAGGGCCTAACCCAAGAAACCATCGCATTATGAATCAAGATTATATTGTTCCCAACGAATGGTCCATCATTGAAGAAGGGTTTGAACCCGAACGGGTGGAGTCTTCCGAAAGCCTTTTCAGCCTCGGGAACGGGGCTATGGGCCAGCGCGCAAATTTTGAAGAAACCTATACAGGCGAAACCTTTCAGGGCAGCTATATTGGCGGGGTATATTACCCGGATAAAACCCGAGTGGGTTGGTGGAAGAACGGATACCCCGAATATTTCGCCAAGGTGCTGAACGCCCCCAACTGGATCGGGATCGAAATTACTGTGGATGGGGAAACCCTGGACCTGAATACCTGTAAGGCCGTAAAGGGTTTCCGCCGCGAACTGAACATGAAGGAAGGCTGGTACCAGCGCACCTTTACCGCTGAGATGGCGAACGGGAAAACCCTGGAGGTGGTCGCAACCCGTTTCCTGTCCATGAAACGGGACGAACTGGGGGCCATCCGCTACGAGATCCGCATGCAAGGCGGCGGGGCCGAAGTAGCGATGGAACCTTACCTGGACAGCGGCATCACCAACCAGGACACCAACTGGGACGACCCGTTCTGGAAAACGACTTCTGTGCGTACGGCAGGCAGCCGGGCCTACATCTGCGCCCATACCCTCAAGACGCATTTCGGGACCTGTACCTATATGGATTCCCGCCTGGAATTGGACGGGCAGCCCCTGGATGTACAGGGGGAGGCTACCGAGGGCCCAACCCGTGCCGGATACCGGTACCGGCAGCCCGTGGCGGAGGGGCAAACCCTGGTCCTGTACAAGTATGCAGGTTATGTTACAGATATGAATCACGCCGCCGGGGACCTGGAGCAGGCGGCAGATGCCAACCTGGACGGGGCGCTGCAGGCCGGTTTTGAGACCTTGCTGGAAGAGCAGCGGCAGGCCTGGGCCGGGATCTGGGAGATGAGCGATATCACCATTGCGGGCGATGTAAAGGCCCAGCAGGGGATCCGTTTTAACATCCTGCACCTGAATCAGACCTATACCGGCCGGGATTCCCGCCTGAACATTGGTCCTAAGGGCTTTACCGGGGAGAAATACGGCGGCAGTACGTACTGGGATACAGAGGCCTACTGCATCCCCTTCTACATGGCTACCAAAAACCAACGGGTAGCCCGTAACCTGTTGAAATACCGGTACAATCAACTGGATAAGGCCATCGAAAACGCGATGAAGCTCGGCTTTTCCGGCGGGGCAGCCCTGTATCCCATGGTGACCATGAACGGGGAGGAGTGCCACAACGAATGGGAGATCACCTTCGAGGAAATCCACCGCAACGGGGCCATTGCCTTTGCGATTTATAACTACTACCGCTATACCGGGGATTATACCTATATCCCGGAAATGGGCCTGGAGGTCCTGATCGCCATTGCGCGCTTCTGGCACCAGCGGGCCACCTTTTCCGAGCACCGCGGCCAATATGTGATTTTGGGGGTTACCGGGCCCAACGAATACGAAAACAACGTAAACAACAACTGGTACACCAACTACATTGCCCGGTGGTGTATCCAGTACTGCCTGGAGCAGCTCGAAAAGGTAGAAGAGGGTTATCCGGAGGATTACGATCGCATTATCGGGGTAACCAAACTTACCTCCCGGGAAACGGATGCCTGGGCCAAGGTGGCCGGTAACATGTATTTCCCGTATTCGGAAGAACATGGGGTCTACCTGCAACAGGACGGCTTCCTGGATAAGGAGTTGGTCACGGTAGATCGCCTGGAACGTAAACACCGCCCGTTAAACCAGAAATGGAGCTGGGACCGCATCCTGCGATCGCCCTATATCAAACAGGCAGACACCTTGCAGGGCTTTTATTTCTTTGAGGACCACTTTAGCCTGGAGGCCCTGGAGAAGCATTTTGACTTTTACGAGCCCTTTACCGTTCACGAGTCTTCCCTCTCGCCCTGCGTCCATGCCATTCAGGCCGCCCGGCTTGACCGCATGGAACAGGCCTATGCCTTTTACCTGCGTACGTCCCGCCTGGATTTGGACGATTACAACAAGGAGGTGCACGAAGGGCTTCACATCACCTCTATGGCGGGTACCTGGATGAGTATTGTAGAAGGTTTTGGCGGCATGCGGGTGCGCAACGACAAACTTTCCTTTGCCCCGCGTATCCCGAGCCAGTGGAAATCCTATTCCTTTAAACTCAACTTCCGCAACCGCATCCTGAAGGTAACAGTAACCCCGGAGGGCAGCAGCTACCAACTGGAAGGGCAGGAGGAAATGTCCATACGGGTAAATGAAAAGCGGGTGGTACTCACCCCTGGAAAAACCGAAAATGTCCGGTAAGCGGGGGCAGGGGAGGTCCGTTCTTCCCGCCCTGCTCACGGCTGTTCTGATCCTGAGTATGACCCTACGCGAACCCCTGCAGGCACAGCTGCGCGTGGAACCGCCCAACTGGTGGGTGGGGATGCGGGATAACTCCCTGCAACTCCTTGTGCACGGCCCGGGAATGGCGTCTGCCACACCCACCCTGGATTACCCCGGGGTGACTATGGAGGCCTGGCACCCCGGGGCCAGCCCGAATTACCTGTTTATTGACCTGCAGATTGGGGAAGATGCCCGGCCGGGTACCTTGCTCCTGACGCTGGAGCGGAGCGGCACGCCTCCCCTGGAGGTGGCCTACCCCTTGCAGGCCCGGGAGAAACCCGCAGCGGCTTACACCGGTTTTGATGCCTCGGATGTGATCTACCTCATAACCCCGGACCGTTTTGCCAACGGAGACCCTTCCAACGATGTGGTACCGGCTATGCGCGAAGCCCGCCTGGACCGCAAGGACGACTACGGGCGCCATGGGGGCGATATCCGCGGGATGATCAACCACCTGGATTATATGGCCGAAATGGGCTTTACGGCCCTCTGGCCCAGCCCCCTGCTGACCAACGACATGCCGGAGGCATCCTACCATGGGTATGCCATCACCGATTTCTACCAGGTAGACCCCCGCTTCGGGACGCTGGAAGACTACCGGGAACTGGCGCGGGAAGCCAACCGCAGGGGCATTAAACTCATTATGGACCAGGTGGCCAACCATTGCGGTCTGTACCACTGGTGGATGGAAGACCTGCCCTTTCCCGACTGGATTCACTACCAGCGGGCCTGGGAGGAGGGAAAACCGCACACGGTGACCAACCACAGGCGAACGGTAAACCAGGACCCCTATGCCTCCGGGGTGGATAAGGACCTCATGAACCAGGGGTGGTTTGTGCCCAGCATGCCAGACCTGAACCAGTCCAACCCCTTTATGGCCCGGTACCTGATCCAGAATAGTATCTGGTGGGTGGAAACCCTGGGCCTGGGCGGGATCCGACAGGACACCTACCCCTACCCGAATAAGTTTTTTATGGCCGAGTGGGCCCGCGCCCTGATGGAGGAGTATCCCAACTTCAACATTGTAGGGGAGGAATGGAGCTATAACCCCTTGCTGGTGGGGTACTGGCAGGATGGCAGCCCCAACCGGGACGGGTACCGGTCCTACCTGCGAACCACCATGGATTTCCCCTTGCAGCGCACCCTGGTCAATGCCCTGAATGCCCCGGAGCAATGGGATAGCGGGCTGAACACCCTTTACGAGGGGTTGGCCAATGATTTTTACTATACCCGCCCCCAGGATATCCTGCTTTTTGGGGACAACCACGATATGGACCGGCTCTATACCCAACTCGGGGAATCCGACTGGCGCACCGAGGCCGCCCTGGCCTTTATCCTGACGGCACCCCGGATTCCGCAGATCTATTACGGGACGGAAATCCTGATGCAGAATACAGCCAAGCCCGGCGATCACGGCCTTATCCGGAGCGAATTTCCCGGAGGGTGGCCGGACTCCAAGGCCAATGCCTTTACGGGCAAAGGCCTATCCCCGGGCGCACGCAACATGCAGGAGAACCTGAAGCGCTTATTGCAGTTCCGTAAAAACAGCCCGGCTCTCACAGGCGGGAGCACGGTGCATTTTGCGCCCCAGGACGGGGTCTATGTGCTGGCGAGGAAGGCAGCTGGGCAAACCGTGGTGTTGCTGCTGAACAAAAACGAAAAACCCGTATCTGTGCCCCTGGCCCGATTCGGGGAACTCGGGCTGGAAGGCCTTACCCTGACCGGGGTGCTGGACGGTTCCCGCCGGATCTGGTCCGAAACCCTGACCCTGGACCACCCGGGGGCTTATGTTCTGGTTGCCGATGAATAAGCCAAAATATAAATCTATTGGGGCCCTGGCCCTGCTTGCCCTGACTTTGCTAGGCTGTGCGGAAAAGGAAACGACCCGGCCGGGCCCAGAGACAATTTCTTCCATGAATACTGAACACAAACTGGTGATTTACCAGGTGTTTACCCGACTTTTCGGGAACACAAAAACCTTGAATAAGCCCTGGGGGACGCGTGAAGAAAACGGCGTCGGGAAATTTTCGGATTTCACCCCGGCTGCCCTGGAGGCCATCCGCGACCTGGGCGTTACCCATATCTGGTATACAGGCGTACCCCACCATGCACTGGTGGCAGATTACACCGCCTTTGGCATTACCCCGGACGACCCGGATGTGATAAAAGGCCGGGCCGGTTCCCCCTATGCCGTAAAAGACTATTACAATGTGAACCCGGACCTGGCCGACGACCCGGCCCGTCGCCTGGAAGAATTCCAGGCTCTGGTGGGGCGTACCCACGAGGCCGGGATGCAGGTGATCATCGATATTGTCCCCAACCATGTGGCCCGGAATTATGAGGGGGCCAGCACCCCCGAGGGCAAAGCGCCGTTTGGCGCTTCGGACGATACCACGGTGGCTTACAGCCCTACCAACGATTTCTATTACATCCCCGGCGAGCCGTTCCGGGTACCGGAGTGGCGGGACGGATACCAGCCCCTGGGGGGTGAAGCCCACCCCATGGCCGACGGCCGCTACCGGGAAAACCCGGCCAAGTGGACCGGAAACGGCTCCCGCAACCCCCAGCCGAACATGAACGACTGGTATGAGACCGTAAAGATCAATTACGGCGTAAGCCCGGACGGGCAGACCGATTTCCCGGCCCTGCCCGGGGATTGGGACCAACGCGACACGGAAGCGCACTATACGTATTGGCAGGGGAAGGACGTGCCACCCAGCTGGGAGAAATTCCGCGATATTGCCTATTATTGGATGGAAATGGGGGTCGATGGTTTCCGCTTTGATATGGCCGAAATGGTCCCTGTGGAATTCTGGAGCTACCTGAATTCCCATATCAAACACAATAATCCGGCGGCTGTGCTGCTTGCGGAAGTCTATAACCCATCGTTGTACCGGGATTATATCCACCGGGGGAAAATGGACTACCTCTACGACAAGGTAGAGCTCTACGACAGTCTGAAACACATCATGAAGGGCTACGGGTGGACAGACCACATCCCGGTAGTGCAGCAGGGACTGATGGATATCGAACACCATATGCTCCACTTCCTGGAAAACCACGACGAACAGCGCATTGCCTCCCCTGAATTTGTGGGTCGGGCGGAAATCGGGAAACCGGCCATGGTGGTCTCGGCCACCCTGAGTACCTCACCCACCATGATCTATTTTGGGCAGGAAGTGGGGGAACCCGGGGCCGAGGATGCCGGCTTCGGAAAACCGTCCCGGACTTCTATTTTCGATTATATCGGGGTGCCCCACCACCAGCGCTGGATGAACGGGGGCGCCTTTGACGGGGGCGCACTCACTACCTCAGAAGCGGAACTGCGCGACTTTTACCGCCGCCTGCTCAACTTTACCATCCGCAGTAAAGCCCTGATGGGCCACTACCAGGACATCCACTACTTTAATAAAGAGCATACGGAAGGGTACGACCATAGGGTTTACGCCTTTGCCCGCTGGGGGGGCGGCGAATACCTGGTGATCCTGTCCAATTTTGATACGGAGCGGGCTTACGCTTTCGACCTGAAACTCCCTGCGGACCTGCTTGGGCAATGGGGTCTGCAAAGGGGGCAGCATGCTGTAGAAGAGGTCCTGTATGGCGCCCGCCCTTACCAACTGACCGTAACAGACAGTACCGGGGTAATCCCGGTAGAGCTGGCGCCCCTGGAATCCCTGATCCTTCGGGTAAAGCCTCAATAAAAAAGGCCCGGAGGGATCCCCCGGGCCGTTTTGCTTTCTTTCAGGCTCAGGTTTTAGGCTGCTGCCTTGGCTGCCGTAGCCTTGTAAACCAGGGCAATCACCATTCCTATGATGGCGTAGAAGATAATGTCCAGGACCCCTTCGGCCATATGGCCGGTAGCGTCCATCAGTTTGGAGGTGCCATACCAAAGCAGGTTCATACCCACCCCGATAAAGATCCCGATCCAGGCCCCGAACTGCAGGCCTTCGGAAGCGGAGTGGTGCCCTCGGGACCACTTTCCGTACAGGGAACTCATGGCAAAAGCCATGACTAGGTTGCCGAGGAAGATCATCAGCATACTCATCTCGGAATCGTCCTTCATGGTGTCCGACAGGGAGTGTACTTCAAAGAAGCTCGCCGTGGCCATCCCCCAGATGAGGTACCCCAGAATAAACATCACTACAGTGCCCGCAAGGGTCGCCAAAATATTTTGTTTTGAAAACATGGTTGTTCAGTTAATTGGTTAATAGTGAATACAATATAGGAAATCTATCCATGCGCGGGACCGGTTTCAGTCAAATTTAGCAACCCACCAAACCTTATGCTCCTGCCGGTCTTTGTATTTTTAAACGCATAAACCGTCTGCCTATGAAATCATTAAGCCTGTTTGCCGTATGTTTGGTTATGGTCGGATGTCAGCCTGCACATAACACCATAATCATCGGCCACCGCGGTGCCAAGGGATACGTTACGGAAAATACCGTAGCTTCTGTGGCGCACGCCCTGGATCTGGGGGTGGATATGATCGAAATCGATGTTTTTCGCCTTCGCAGCGGGGAAATCGTGGTCTTCCACGACGACGAGGTAGACCGCCTGACCAACGGTAGCGGCCCCGTGGAGGAATATACTTATGAAGGGTTGCAACAACTATCCCTGGAGGGGGGGCATACCATCCCCAGCCTGCAACAGGTCCTCGATGCCATGGCGCACCGGGTGCCGTTGAACATCGAGCTTAAGGGCCCGGGTACGGCAGCTCCCGTCTATGACATTACCCGGGAGTACATCTCCCGCCAGGGGTGGGCCCCGGAGCAGTTTATCATTTCCAGTTTTAACTGGGACGAATTGCGGGCCTACAGGCGGCAGGACCCGGAGGCCCGTATTGCGGTCCTGACCGAGGGAGACCCCCTGGAAGCCCTGGAAGTGGCTGCAGAGCTGAATGCGGAAGCGGTAAACCCCAGTGCCCGCGCGGTAACCCCGGATGCGGTAACAAGGCTTCATAAAGCCGGGTATAAGGTTTATGTCTGGACCGTAAACGATCCCGATGTTTTTCGCGACCTCCGGGCCATGGGGGTAGACGGGATCTTTTCGGATTACCCTGACCGCATGCGATGAAATACGATCTGTTGGTTATTGGAGGGGGGGCAGCCGGCTTTTACGGGGCCGTGCATGCGGCCCGGCAATGCCCCGGGCTGCGGGTTGCCATCCTGGAAAAGGGCAAAGCCTTCCTGGAAAAAGTGCGCATTTCCGGCGGGGGTCGGTGCAACCTGACCCACCGGCCATTGGACCCCAGAGTACTTGCCGGGCATTACCCACGGGGCCACCGCGAGCTGATCGGGCCTTTCCACAACCACGCCAGCCGCGAGGTAATCACTTTTTTTGAAAAACTTGGGATGTCCGTTAAAACGGAAGCCGACGGGCGGGTATTTCCCGTTTCGGACCGGTCCCAGGACGTGATCGATACCCTGACCAAGGAGGCCCGGCGCCTGAACATTGAACTGATCCCCGGGTGCGGGGTACAGGCTTTTGGACCGGATAGCCCGGGTACGGGGTGGTGGGTGGAAACAGCTAAGGGGCCGTTCCATAGTCAGTGGTTGCTGGTTACCGCCGGCAGCAGCAAGAAAATATGGGGGCAGCTCCGGGAACTGGGTCATACGATTGTCCCCCCCGTTCCCTCCCTGTTCACCTTCCGCATCCCGGACCCCCGCCTGCAGGGGTTGCAGGGGCTTTCCTGCCCGGCAACCATTGCGGTCTTACCCCCGGAAAACGGGGACCCTCTGGCTGCGGCTAATTTCCGCAAGGCACAGCGAGCCGGCAGCCTTACAGCCGAAGGCCCTACCCTGATTACCCATTGGGGCCTGAGCGGCCCTGCCGTCTTAAAGCTTTCGGCCTGGGCAGCCCGGTTGCTGGCCGCCTGTGGATATCACTTCCGCATCCAGGTGAATTGGGTGCCGGAATACCACCCGGGCAGCCTGCCCCAATATTTGGAAGAGGTGCGCAGGGCTTCTCCCGCCAGGACGGTGGTGGCCAGCCGGCCTTTTGACCTCGCGGGCCGCCTGTGGGCCAGCCTTGTGGCCGGTGCAGGGATTAAGCGGGAAACTACCTGGCAGGCGATGGACAAAGCTGCCATTCGCCGGCTTTCCAGCCAGCTTTCCGAAGGGATTTTCCGGGTGGAGGGAAAGAGTACTTTTAAGGAGGAATTTGTAACGGCCGGGGGTGTTGCCCTGAAAGAAGTGGATTTCAAAACCTTTCAAAGCCGAAAGCTGCCAGGGCTTTTCCTGGCCGGGGAAATCCTGGACGTGGATGCGGTAACGGGGGGCTTCAACTTCCAGAATGCCTGGACCGGGGCCTTTATGGCTGCCCGTGGCATTGCAGCGGCCGCTGCCCTATCCGAGGGCCAGAAAGAGTAAAGCGGCAACCAGGGCACCGGAAACGGGTCCCAGGATGGGAATCCAGGAATACCCCCACTGACTCGGGCCTTTACCGGGAATGGGAACCAGGCGGTGAATAATCCGTGGGCCCAGGTCCCGCGCCGGGTTAATGGCATATCCCGTGGTGCCCCCAAGGCAAAGCCCGATCCCCCAGACCAGCAGGGCTACCGGCAAGGCGCCCAGGGACCCCAGGCCAATGGTGGTTTCGGGTTCGCTCAGGCTGGCGTCCGTAAAATACAGGACGGTAAAAACCAGTACAAAAGTGCCCAGTAATTCGGAAAGGAAATTCAGGGCCCGGTTCGGGATGGCCGGCGCGGTGCTGAACACCCCGAGCTGCATCCCGGGGTCTATGGTGCGGTTAAAATGGTCGCGGTGCATAAGCCAAACTCCAAATGCCCCCAGCATGGCACCTGCAAGCTGGGCCAGGACATAGGCCGGCACCTCGGCCCATGGGAATTTTCCCGCTGCGGCTAGGCCCACGGACACGGCCGGGTTAATGTGGGCCCCGCTGTAGGGGCCGGCCACCACCACCCCGACAAAAACGGCAAAGGCCCACCCGGTGGTGATGACCATCCAGCCGCTATTCTGCCCTTTGGTCCCTTCCAGGACTACATTGGCGTTTACCCCGCATCCCATCAGGATCAGCAGGAAGGTTCCTAGGAGTTCTGCAACAAATGGCGTCATGTTCAGGGCGTTTGGGGTTGGTTTGTGCTCCAGGCCTGCAGGGCGTTAACCGCCTGCTGCCAGCCCTGGATTTTATCTTGGATAAAGGCGGGATCGGCCTGGGGCTCAAAGGTGCGGTCGGTTTCCCAGATACGGCTGATTTCTTCCGTGTTCGCCCAGAATCCTACCGCGAGCCCTGCCAGGAAGGCCGCCCCCATTACCGTGGTTTCCACCACCCTTGGCCGGATGGTCCGTGCCTGCAGCACATCGGCCTGGAATTGCATCAGCAGGTTGTTTACCGTCGCCCCCCCATCGACCCGGAGTTCCCGGATGGCGATGCCCGAATCTGCCTCCATGGCTTTCAGGACATCCATGGTCTGGAAGGCGATGGATTCTAGTGCGGCCCGCGCTAGGTGGGCGTCTGTGGTGCCTCGGGTAAGGCCAAAGACGCAGCCCCGCGCCTGTTGGTCCCAGTATGGGGCCCCCAGACCTGCAAAAGCGGGTACCAGATAGACACCGCCCGTATCCGGTACCTGGGCGGCAAGGGCTTCCACAGCCTCCGAGGTATCGATCAGGCCCAGCCCGTCCCGGAGCCATTGGACTACAGCGCCGGCAATAAAAATACTTCCTTCCAGTACGTAGGTGGTCTTTCCACCCAGGGTCCAGCCTACGGAAGTAAGCAGGTTGTTCCGGGATAAAATGGGCTCCGAACCGATGTTCATCAGCATAAAGCACCCTGTGCCATAGGTGTTTTTAACCATCCCTTTGCGGGTACACATCTGCCCGAAGAGGGCGGCCTGCTGGTCGCCGGCAATCCCGGCAATGGGGATGGGCTTGCCCAGGAAGGATGCGGAACATTCTCCATAGACTTCACTGGACTCCCGCACTTCCGGCATCATGGAGGCGGGAACCTGGAAGTGTTCCAGCAGTTCCGGGTCCCACCCCAGGGTATGGATGTTAAATAAGAGGGTGCGGCTGGCATTGGTGGTGTCCGTAATGTGCAGGGCCCCATCGGTCATCTTCCAGATCAGCCAGCTGTCTATGGTGCCCATCAGGAGGTGGCCGGCCTGTGCCTTCTCCCTGGCGTCGGGTACGTTTTCCAAAATCCATCGGGCCTTGGTACCTGAAAAATAGGAGTCCAGGACCAGGCCGGTTTTTGCCCGGATAAACTCCTGGTGCCCTTCTTTTTTCTGGGCCTCACAATACCCGGCCGTGCGCTTGTCCTGCCATACAATGGCGTTGTGCACCGGTTTTCCGGTCCTGCGGTCCCATACCACCGTGGTTTCGCGCTGGTTCGTAATGCCGATCCCACGGATTTGTTCAGGACGGATGCCGTTGACTTCCAGGGCCTGTCGCGCCATTTCCCGTTGTACCTCCCAGATTTCCTCAGCATCGTGTTCTACCCACCCCGGTTTGGGGAAGTGCTGTGTAAATTCCTTTTGGGCGGTGGCCACCAGGGAACCCTTGCGGTCAAAGAGCAAAGCCCTGCAGCTGGTGGTGCCCTGGTCCAGGGCCAGGATATAGGTTTCCATAGGCAATCGAGATCGTTACGCCACAGGCGGGTTGAGGGTTAAAAATAACGGAATTATCGGTTTATGCATAATACCTACCTTTCCGGGTGTATGGAAGCGTATATCGGATGGTTGCCCGGGGTGAACGTTGGGGGTCACCGCAAGGTGCAGATGGCAACATTGCGGGAGGTACTGCAGCAGGAAGGGTTGCAGGATGTTGCCACCTATGTGCAAAGCGGGAATTTCGTTTTTAAGGGTCCGCCGGGCAAATCCCTGCTATCCCTGCAGCTGGAAAAGGTCATAGCAGCCCATTTCGGGTTTTCCGTCCCGGTTGTACTGCTCAGGCCTGCTGAAGTCCGGGCCTTGCTGGAGGCCCATCCTTTTCAGGGGGACCGGGAGAAGTGTTACTATGTGTTCTTCAAAGATTCTCCGGATCCTGCCCTGGAATCCCGCCTGGAAGCGGGGAATTATCCCGGGCAGCGCTGGCAGCTGGCGCCCTGGGGGATATACCTTTGGTGCGAAGAGGGTTATGGGAAAGCCAGGCTCAACAACAATGAAATAGAGCGCCTGGGGCAGGTTCGGGCTACCACTCGCAATCACCGAACCCTGTGCCAGGTGCTGGAAATGGCAGCAGGGCTGGAGGCGTCTTAGTTTAACTGAACAATGCTCAGGTTCAGGACACTGGCAAACAGGACCCAGGCCAGGTAGGGGAGCAGCAGCCAGGCCGCAGGTTTACTGACAATCCGGAACCACTTCAGGGTGAAGATCAGGGCCAGGATCAGGGCCAGGATTACAAAGAATGCCCACAAGGGCTTTTGAAGGCCGAAGAAGACTATACTCCAGCTGCCATTCAGTAGCAACTGGAAGCCGAAATGGTAGAGGGCAGTTTTTACCCAGAGGTGGTGAAACCCCCGGGACCAGACCAGGCCGGCCGAGATCCCCATCAGGATATACAAGACGGTCCACACCGGGGCAAACAACCAGTTGGGCGGGGTGAACGAGGGCTTGGCCAGTGTGGTGTACCACCCCCCAACAGAACTCTGGGTCGCAAAGGCTGCCAGGATGCCAATCAACAGGCAAACCAGGACCGAAACCAGGATGCGCAGATATGTTTTACGGGAGGTGCCCATTGGTCTAAATTAGGAAAAAATGCGTTGCGGCACCCCGTGAATTACCGCTATCTTTGCGCAAAACAGTCCTATGGACATGAAGGAATTCGTATACCAGGGGCCGGATACAGGCCCGGAGCAGGGGGCGGTGCACTGGGAGGCCCCCAGCAATATCGCCCTGGTGAAGTACTGGGGGAAGCACGGGAACCAACTGCCCATGAACCCCTCCTTAAGTTTTACCCTGGACGCATGCCACACCCGGACCCGCCTGGAGTTTTTTCAGTCCGGGGGCTCCATGCCTGTGGAAGTGTTATTGGACGGGCAGCCTGCACCTTCCTTCGAACCCAAAATCCGGCAGTTCCTGGAACGCGCCCTGCCCTTTCAACCGTTTCTGAAAGGATATGGTTTCCGGGTACATACCCACAACAGTTTCCCGCACAGCAGCGGGATTGCCTCTTCGGCCAGCGGCATGGCAGCCCTGGCCCTTTGCCTGATGGATCTTGAGCGACTTTTTGCCCCGGGGCTTTCGGCAGGGCAGTTCCGCAGGAAGGCTTCTTTTCTGGCCCGCCTGGGTTCCGGGTCTGCGGCCCGCAGTGTGGACGGCGGGCTGGTCCTCTGGGGCACCCACCCGGGGCTGGAGGGTAGTTCAGACGCTTACGGGGTCCCGTATCCGGAAAAAGTGCACCCTGTATTCCAGGACTACCACGATACTATTCTCCTGGTAGACAAAGGGGAAAAGGCGGTAAGTAGTACCGTGGGGCACGGGCTCATGGACGGGCATCCCTTTGCCGGGGCCCGCTTTGAGCAGGCGCGCCAGAACCTGGACCGCCTTGGCCCAGTACTGGCTGCCGGGGACCTGGATGGCTTTGTAGACCTGGTGGAATCCGAGGCGCTTACCCTGCATGCCATGATGCTCAGCAGCTCGCCTTCCTTTATCCTGATGAAACCGGGCACCCTGGCCATCCTAGAAAAATTACGGGCCTTTCGAAAAACCAGTGGCCACCCCGTTTGTTTCACCCTGGATGCCGGCGCCAATGTTCACGTACTTTACCCGGCTGCCAGCCGGGAAGCGGTCTATCCCTTCATACAGGAAGCCCTGTTGGAGCATTGCCATCAGGGCCACCACATCTGCGACCGGGTGGGCCGCGGGGCCAGGCGGCTGGCAGGTGCCGGTTCCTGAAATGTGACTCTATACCCGGAAGGCAGCAAGATCCCAGCACTCAAAGGTTTAGGAATTTCTTAACCGGAAGTTTTGTATTTTTGTTCTGTAGATTGAGGCTGGCTTATGAAAGGACCCCTGTTTTATTCCAAAATCCTGCTCTTTGGCGAGTACGGGATCATTAAGGATTCCCGCGGCCTGTCCATACCCTTTAATTTCTTTAAAGGGGCCCTGAAAAAAGAGGAGGCACTGGCCGGGGCAGCCCTGGCCTCCAATACCAACCTGCGGAAATTTGCTGACTATCTGGACGTGGCGCGTAAGCAACACCCGGAAATGCCGGAATTTGACCTGGATCAATTGCGGCAGGACCTGGATGAGGGGATGTACTTTGACAGTTCTATCCCCCAGGGGTATGGGGTAGGGAGCAGCGGCGCCCTGGTGGCTGCCGTTTATGACCGTTACGCCAAAACCAAAATCACGGTGCTGGAAAACCTCACCCGTGAGAAGCTCCTGCAGCTCAAGGAGGTCTTTGCCCTGATGGAATCCTTTTTCCACGGAAAGTCTTCCGGCCTGGACCCGCTGAACAGCTACCTGAGCCTGCCCATCCTGATCCATTCCAGGGACCATATCGAATCCACCAGCATCCCTTCCCAGAACCCGGAAGGAAAAGGTGCCGTATTCCTGCTGGATAGCGGGGTGGTAGGAGAAACGGCCCCCATGGTTCAGATCTTCATGGAGAAAATGAAGCACGAAGGCTTCCGTAAAGTGCTCAAGGACCAGTTTATCCGCTATTCGGATGCCTGTGTGGAGGATTTTATCAGCGGGAACGTTAAATCCCTTTTCGGAAACATTAAGCAACTTTCCCACGTGGTCCTGGACCACTTCAAGCCGATGATCCCCCAGGAATTCCACCAGCTCTGGCAGCAAGGGATAGATACCAATGCCTATTACCTGAAGCTCTGCGGTTCTGGTGGCGGCGGTTACATCCTCGGCTTTACCGAAGACCTGGAACAGGCGCGGGAGGCTCTTAAAGGCCATCGCCTGGAGGTGGTCTACAACTTCTAAACCACAACCCCGGCATGCTTAGCCGACAGCATCGGATCGTCTTGCTCAAACTGCTGAGCCTGGTCTCCATTGTACGGGGGTACAACATCCTGGTTATTGCGCTGGCTCAGTACCTGGCTTCGATATACATTCTTTCCCCGGACCTGCCCGTGAGACAGGTGGTTTTGGACCTGAACCTCTTTCTGTTGGTGCTGGCCTCGACCCTGGTTATTGCGGCCGGCTATATCATCAACAGTTTTTACGATTCCGAAAAGGACCTGATCAACAAACCGCGGAAGACCCTGCTGGAACGCCTGGTCCCACAGCGGACGAAGATCTACGCTTATTTTATCCTGAATTTCACGGCCGTACTCACGGCCAGTTACGTTTCCTTTCGGGCGGCCTTCTTTTTTGCGGCCTATATTTTCGGGATCTGGTGGTATTCCCACCGCCTGAAACGCATTACTTTTCTGGGCAATGTGGTTTCGGCCACCCTGGCCATTGCCCCGTTTTTTGCGGTATTTGTGTACTACAAGAATTTTGCAGCCGAAATTTTTGTGCACGCCCTTTTCCTTTTCCTGCTGATCCTGAGCCGGGAGCTGATCAAGGATATGGAAAACCTGGCGGGGGACCTGGCCCAGAACTACCAGACCATTGCCGTGCGCTACGGCACCCGCTTCTCCAAATGGTGCGTGACCTTCCTGATCCTACTGGCCCTGCTTCCGGGATTCCTGCTGGTGCGCTATTTTGAAGTGGGATATATGTACCTGTATTTTATCGCCAGCGGATTGCTGATGCTGTTGTTTATCGTGTTGCTCTGGAGGTCTACCACCAAACGGCATTATGTCTGGCTGCACAACATCCTGAAGTTTATTATTGTATCCGGGGTATTCGGGATCCTGCTCATCGATGTGCATCTGGTCCTGAACCGCTTCCTTTAAGGCGCCCCGGGCTTTTTTTATTCCCTACCTTTGCCCCAACATATGAGCAGATCCGACAAAAACGACAAGAGAAGGCCCCGGCCCCGTTCCGGCGGGAATGGAGCCAAAAAGGCCTCAGGGCGGCAAGGTGGCAATTTCCGACGCAAGAGTTATGCACGGGGAAATGCCCCGGTCACCCCTAAGGCCCACACCCCCAAACCGGACCCGGACCTGGTCCGGCTGAACCGCTATATTGCCAATGCCGGGGTGTGTTCCCGCCGGGAGGCCGATACTTTTATCGCCGCTGGCAATGTAACGGTAAACGGGAAGACCGTAACCGAGATGGGTTATAAGGTGAAGCGTTCGGAC
The DNA here is from genome assembly GCF_029537735.1 of Robiginitalea aestuariiviva. Classification (GTDB taxonomy): domain Bacteria; phylum Bacteroidota; class Bacteroidia; order Flavobacteriales; family Flavobacteriaceae; genus Robiginitalea; species Robiginitalea aestuariiviva. Next base: position 1,328,591 of record NZ_JARPUQ010000001.1, read on the forward strand.
GAGGTGCGTTTCGACGGCCGCCTCTTGCAACAGGAACGCAAGGAATATGTGCTTTTAAACAAGCCCAAGAATTTCATAACCACCACTAAGGACGAGCGGGGGCGGCGCACCGTGATGGAACTCATCTCCAATGCCAGCAATGCCCGATTACTCCCGGTAGGCCGGCTGGACCGCAATACCACCGGGCTGCTGCTCTTTACCAATGACGGGGACCTGGCTAAGAAACTCACCCACCCCAAACACGGGGTACGCAAGATCTACCACGTAGAACTGGATAAAAGCTTTAAGGCGTCGGACCTGCAACAGGTACGCGAAGGGCTGACCCTGGAAGACGGCTCAATCGCAGTGGATGAGATCAGCTATATAGACGGGGCTGCCACCAAAAAGGAAGTCGGGGTACAGTTGCATAGCGGGCGAAACCGTATTGTGCGCCGGATCTTTGAACACCTGGGTTACGAGGTGGTGCGCCTGGACCGGGTGGTGTTTGCCGGCCTGACCAAGAAGGACCTGCCCCGGGGCCACTGGCGGCATCTTACGGCCCAGGAGCTCATCAACCTGAAAAACCTCTCCTAGGGCTTATCCCCAGGCCTCCAGGGCCTGCATCATCTTCTTTTGGATGTCTTCCAGGCACAGGTTGCCGATACTCCCCTGGTGGGTATGGCGTGCATCCTTTTTTGGGCGATAGGTGCCGGCCTCGATTTCAGCTGCGAGTTCCCGGTAGGCATCCCGGAACGGCATGCCTTCCAGTACCCGTTGGTTTAAAGCATCCACACTGAAGAGGTAATCGTATTTCGGATCGTTCAGGATGTCTTCCCGTACCCGGACCTCCCGCAGGCTGCTGGTGGCAATCTCCAGGCAGGCCTTCAGGTTCTGGATGGCAGGTAGCAGGATATCCTTGGTCAGTTGCAGGTCGCGGTGGTACCCGCTGGGCAGGTTGGTGGTCAGGGTGGTCAGTTGTACGGGCACCCCTTGCAGGGCATTGCACTTGCCCCGTATCAGTTCAAAGATGTCCGGGTTTTTTTTGTGGGGCATAATACTGCTGCCCGTGGTCAGGTGGTCGGGGAAGGAAATAAAGTTGAAATTCTGGCTCATGTACAGGCAAACATCCATGGCCATTTTCCCCAGGGTGGCCCCAACCGACGCCAGGGCTGTGGCTGTGGTGCGTTCTACCTTGCCCCGCCCCATTTGGGCGGCTACTACGTTGAATTTCTGCGTCCCAAAGCCCAGGGCTTTCGTGGTAAAATCCCGGTCTATCGGGAAGGAGCTGCCATAGCCCGCTGCGCTGCCCAGGGGGTTCTGGTCTGCCACCCGGTAGGCGGCGTGCAGCAGGTAGATATCGTCTACCAAACTTTCCGCATAAGCGGAGAACCACAGGCCGAACGAAGAGGGCATGGCAATTTGCAGGTGGGTATACCCCGGCAACAGGACCCCCTTGTAGCGCGCCGCCAGATTGATCAACAGGCTGAAAAGCTCCGACACCTGGTCCCGGATACCCCCTAATTCATCCTTCAGGTAGAGTTGCAGGGCTACCAGTACCTGGTCGTTCCGGGAGCGGGCAGTGTGGATTTTCTTGCCCGTATCCCCCAGGGCTTCGGTGAGGAGGTATTCGATTTTGGAATGCATGTCCTCAAAATCCTTTTCAATGGTAAAGCGGCCGGCTTCGGCCTCCTGCAGCATCCGGTCCAGTTCGGCGGTGAGCTGCTCCACCTCTTTGCCGCCCAACAGTCCTATGGATCCGAGCATGCGCGCGTGGGCGCGGGAGGCAATAATGTCGTATTTGACCAGGGCCAGGTCCAGTTCCCGGTCGTTGCCTACCGTAAATTGATCTGTCTGTTCGTCCGGGTTTCCACCCTTGTCCCAAAGTTTCATATGCGCATTTTTGTTGTTTTTTACCTTATGGGGCCCCCCGTGCCTTACCCCCAGGGCAAAGCTAGGTTTTTTAACCGCAACTGGGTTACGGCCAAGGGTTGGCTTTTATCTTATCCAGCCAGGAAACGCTCCAGCATCCGGATGTAGAGCTGAATGCCATCGGCAATTTCCTGTACATAAATAAACTCGTCTGCCGAATGCGACCGCCGGCTGTCGCCCGGGCCCAGTTTCAGGGAAGGGCAACTCAGTGCCGCCTGGTCCGAGAGGGTCGGGGACCCGTAAGTCTGCCGGCCCAGGGCCACCCCGGCCTCCACCAAAGGGTGGTCTGCCGGGATGGAGGAGGAATTCAGCCGCAGCGACCTGGGTTTGACTTTACAGGGGGCTTCGGCCTGAAGGATATCGGCAATCTCCTGGTTGGTATACCGGTCGTTCACACGCACGTCCAACACCAGGTCTACCTTAGCCGGTACCACGTTGTGCTGTGTTCCCCCGTTAATCTGGGTTACCGTGAGTTTCACCTCCCCTAAAACCTTTGAAATTTTGGGGAAGCGATAGGCCCGGAACCACTCCAGTACGGAGATGCAGTTGTACAGGGCGTTGTCCGCATTGGGGTGGGCGGCATGGGAGGGCGTGCCGTGCACCTCGGCATCGAAAATCACCAGGCCCTTCTCGGCAATGGCCAGGTCCAGTAGTGTAGGTTCCCCTACAATGGCAACGTCTACCTCCGGCAAAATTTTCAGCATGCTGTTCAGGCCATTGGGCCCGGAGTTTTCCTCCTCGGCTGAGGCCACAATCACCACATTGTGCGACAGGTTTTCCCGTGGGTACCAATAGGCAAAACAGGCCAAGAGGGAAACCAGCGGCCCGCCGGCATCGTTGCTTCCCAGGCCGTAGAGCTTGCCGTCGGCGATTTCCGGGGTAAAGGGGTCCCTGGTATAGGCGCTGTTGGGTTTAACGGTATCGTGGTGGGAGTTTAGTAACAACAGGGGTTTACCCTCGGTATAGTCCCGGTTAAAGGCATAGATGTTGTTTCCGCTTCTCTTGAAGGGGATCTCCAGGGCTTCCAGCCACTGGCCTATGCGCGTTGCTGTCTGGTCTTCCTCCCCGGAAAAAGATTGGATACGGATCAGGTCCTGCAGGAGGTCCGTGGCACTTTGAATAAGTTCTTCGATCGTTTTCATAGCGTGATTTCGGTATGGTTTTCCCGTCCGCCTCTAAGCATTTCCGGTTGGCCGATATATACGCGGCCTACCCCCTGGCGGAGGGCTTCAAAACAGTTGTGGAGTTTGGGCAGCATGCCTGCGGCGATCTGCCCGGAGGCCTTCATGGCCTCATACCGCCCAGGATCCAGTACGGGTACCCGGCTTCCCGGGTCATTCACATCGGTGAGCACCCCAGGCTTTTCAAAACAGTAATAGAGTTGGGTGCGGTAAAGGTCGGCAAGGGCTACGGCCACGGCCGAGGCAATGGTGTCTGCATTGGTGTTGAGCAACTGGCCTCGGCCGTCGTGGGTAAGGGCGCAGAATACCGGGACCAGCTCCGCCTGCAGCAGCCCCTGCAGGGCCTGGGTGGATACGGTCTCAATATCCCCCACAAACCCATAGTCGATCTCCTTAACAGGCCGTTTACGCGCCCGGATCAGGCCAGCGTCCGCTCCGCTTACCCCAAGGGCAGGGCACCCCAATGCCTGCAGGGCGGCCACCAGGGTCTTGTTGGCCCATCCGGCATACACCATTACCGCTACTTCCAGGCTGTCTGCATCGGTAATGCGGCGCCCGTCTACCATCCGGGGGGTAATGCCCAGGCGTTTGCTGACCTGGGTGGCGCGTTGCCCGCCCCCATGTACCAGTACTTTCGGACCGGGCAGGGCAGCGAAGGCCTTATAGAAATCCGTGGCTAATCGGGGTTCTTCAAGGAAGGCCCCGCCAATTTTTACGATGGAGAGATCGGGTTTCATGGGTTGTTGCGTATCAGGTGTTCCAGGGCCAGCTGGGCCGCCAGGGTGCGGTTTGCGGCTTGCTGGACCACCAGCGATTGCCCGCCATCCAATACCCCGTCTGCGGCCACCACATTGCGTCGCAGTGGCAGGCAGTGCATAAAATACGCATCCCCCAGTTTTTCTGGGGTCATCATCCATGCAGGGTCCTGGGTCAGGACCGCCCCGTAATCCGAATAGCTGCTCCAGTTCTTCACATAGACAAAGTCTGCCCCATCCAGGGCCGCACCCTGGTCATGGGTGGTTTGTACGCCTTCGGTGAGTGACGGTGCCAGAGCATAACCTTCCGGGTGCGTCAGCACCAGCTCTACAGGCATGCGCTTCATGACGTCCAGGAAGGAATTGGCAACCGCCTGGGGCAGGGCCCTGGGGTGGGGCGCCCAGGAGAGGACTACCTTTGGTTTTTCTTTAGACCGGTACTGCTCCAGGGTCAGGGCATCGGCCAGGGCTTGCAGGGGGTGGGCCGTGGCACTCTCCATGTTCAGGATGGGGACACCGCTGTACCGGGCAAACCCGTTCAGGACTTCCTCGGCATAATCGGCCTCCCGGTCCTGCAGGCTTGCAAAGGCCCGGATTCCGACGTAATCGGCATACTGCCCTACCACTTGTGCGGCCTCCTTCACGTGTTCGGCCTTCCCGCCGTCCATGACCACCCCGTCGGCGTATTCCAGCTGCCAGCCCTCGGAGCCGAAGTTCATGACCATTACCTCCAGGCCCAGGCGCTGGGCCGCCAGCTGGGTGCTCAGGCGGGTGCGCAGGCTGTTGTTAAAAAACAAGAGGCAAAGCGTGCGCCCCTGCCCGGGGGTGCCCAGCATATCCGGGGTTTCCCTCAGGGCTGCCCCCCGTTCCAGCCACTGCGGGAGGTATTCAATGTCCGATAGGTTGCAAAAATGCTTCATGCGAGCTCTTTTTTTAGGGCGGTAAACAACAGGTCCAGGGCCTCGGGTTGTACATTCAGAGCCGGCAGGATGCGCAGCAGGTATTTGTCCTTGGCGCTGCCGGTAAAGATGTGGTGTTCAAAGATCAGGCGTTTGCGGAGGTCGGCCACCGGCTGCTCCAGTTGGATGCCCAGCATCAGGCCCTTTCCTTTTACCTGGAGGATAGCCGGGATTTCCGAGGCCCGGGAACGGAAATAGGCTTCCATCTCCCTGCAGTGTGCCATAAGCCCTTCTTCCCGGATGACCTCCAGGACGGCCAGGGCCGCGGCGCAGGCCAGGTGGTTGCCCCCAAAGGTGGTGCCCAGCATGCCGTGTTTGGGACGAATATCCGGGTGGATCAGGATCCCGCCCACGGGGAAACCATTGCCCATGCCTTTGGCCATGCTGATAATGCCGGGTTGGGCTCCGGAGTGCTGGAAGGCAAAAAACGCCCCGCTGCGCCCAAAACCGCATTGTACTTCGTCCGCAATCAGGACGGAACCGTATTGGCTGCACAGGCGGGAGGCTGCTTCGTAGAACTCCGGATGAACCATATCCAGGCCGCCTACGCCCTGTATCCCTTCCAGGATTACGGCACAAACATCCCCTTTGGCCAGTTCCCGTTCCAGGGCCGGGCCGTCGTTCAGTTCCAGGAAGGTTACCTGGTGCCCGGCGTTGAGCGGGGCAACAATGGCAGGGTTGTCTGTGGCAGCGACTGCGGCCGAGGTACGCCCGTGGAAACTATTGCGGAAGGCCACTACCCGGGGCTTTCCGGTGTGGAACGAAGCCAGTTTCAGGGCATTTTCATTGGCTTCCGCCCCGGAATTGCAGAGGAACAGCTGATAGCCTTCCAGGCAGGAGGCTTCGCACAGGGCATCTGCCAGTTCGGTCTGCAGGGGGTTCTGTATGGAGTTGCTGTAGAAGGCCAGTTGGTGTAACTGGGCTTCCAGGCGCGCTACAAAGTGCGGGTGGGTATGCCCGATGGAAATTACTGCGTGCCCGCCATACAGGTCCAGGTAGCGCTGGCCCTGCTGGTCTGTAATCCAGGAACCTTCCCCCTTAACCGGGGTGATATCGTACAGGGGGTAAACGTCAAAAAGCGGCATGGGTTAGGCTTTTCTGATTTGTGAAATTTTGTCGAAGGAACTTACGATCCCCCGAATCAGGGAAGAGCTCAGGCCCTGGTGCTCCATCTCGTTCAGGCCCTCAATGGTACAGCCCATGGGGGTGGTTACCCGGTCGATTTCCTCTTCCGGGTGGCTGCCGGAGGAGATCAGCAGTTCTGCCGCTCCCCTGCAGGTATGCATGGCCAGTTCCTGGGCTTCCCGCGCATCGAACCCCAGTTGTATGGCGCCCTGGGTGGTGGCCCGGATCAGGCGCATCCAGAAGGCGATCCCGCTGGCGCAGATCACGGTTGCGGCCTGCATCTGGCTTTCGGGGATCACCATGGAATGCCCCATGCGGTTAAAGATGGCCCCGGCCAGTTCCAGCCGCTTCTGCCCCTTTTCGTTGGCGCAGAGGCAGGTCATGGAACGCCCTACGGAAATAGCGGTATTGGGCATGGCCCGGATAATATGGCAATCTGTACCCAGGATGGATTCCATCCGGGTAATCCGAAAGCCCGTGATGGTGGAGATTACCACGTGGTTTTCGTGGAGCAGATCCTTGACGGATTCCAGGATTTCTTCGAAATGGCCTGGTTGTACGGCAAAGATCAGGATGTCCGAAGCGGCAACCGCCTCCCGGTTGTCCGAGGTGATGCGGACATTCCCGTACTCCTCGAAGGGGCGAATGCTATCCAGGTGGCGGCGGGTCATGTACATGGTGGTGGCGCCTCCGCTGTGGAGAATGCCCTTGGCGATGGATAAGCCCAGGTTTCCGGCGCCGATAATGGCTACTTTCATGGCAGGTGTTTTTTGGTTTAAAATGCGCTGGCTTTTAATTCCAGTCCCAGTTTTTCCTCCAGGCCAAAGAGGAGGTTCATGTTTTGCACGGCCTGCCCCGAGGCCCCTTTCAGCAGGTTGTCGATAACCGAACTCACCAGCAGGTAATCCCCATGTTTGTGGAGGTGCAGGTGGGCAAAGTTGGTGTTGACCACCTGTTTGAGGTCCAGCGGGTGGGGACTGCGAACGGTAAAGGGGGCATCCTGGTAATAGGAGTCAAACAGGGTTTCGGCAGCCTGCAGGGAGTCCGTAAAACGGGTGTAGGCCGTGGCAAAAATCCCCCGGGTAAAATTCCCCCGCATAGGCAGGAAGAGCAGTTCCCCGGCATCGGGTTGCAGGGCAGCAAGGCTTTCCCCGATCTCCCCCAGGTGCTGGTGGGTAAAGGGTTTATACCAGGACACGTTGTTGTTGCGCCAGCTGTAATGGGTGGTGGCCGACGGGCTTACCCCGGCCCCGGTACTCCCGGTTACCGCATTGATGTGGACGGCCTCACCCAGGAACCCGGCCTGCGCCAGGGGCAGCAGGGCCAGTTGAATGGCTGTGGCAAAGCAGCCGGGGTTGGCAATGTGGCTGGCCGCTTCTATAGCTTCCCGCTGGAATTCCGGCAGGCCGTAAACAAAACTGCGGCCCTGGAACTGCGATTCGGCGTGCAGGCGGAAGTCGTTGCTCAGGTCAATGACTTTGGTTTGGGGGCTAAACTTGTGTGCCCCAAGGAAGGTGCTGGAATTCCCATGACCCAGGCAAAGAAAGACCACATCCACTTCCGGGTTTACCTTCCCGCTAAAGCGGGCTTCGGTCACCCCAAGCAGGTCCGGGTGGCCGTCCGAAAGCGGCTTTCCCGCCCGGGTGGTGCTGTAAACAAAATCCAGGGTAATGGCCGGGTGCCCCAGCAACAGGCGGATCAGTTCTCCTCCGGTATATCCGGAGCCCCCTATGATGCCGGCCCGGATCATGACGGGTTTTCGATATGGTGGGCAATACGCCCGGGGTTCGACAGGATTTTGATAAAGCCCTTGGCTTCTTCGGCCGTCCAGCCCTTATTCATTTCCCCATAGCTGCCAAAGCGGGCGTTCATCAGGTCGTTCTCGGACTCGATGCCTTCCAGTTCAAAGCGGTAGGGGTGCAGGCGTACGTACACTGTGCCGCTCACCTTGCGCTGGGAGTCCAGGAGGAAGGCCTCGATGTTGCGCATGACCTCGTCCAGGTACTGCCCTTCGTGCAGGAGCATGCCGTAGAAGTTGGCGAGTTGTTCCTTCTGGAATTGCTGCCATTTGCTCAGGGTGTGTTTTTCCAACAGGTGGTGGGCCTTTAGGGTAATCAGTGCGGAAGCCGCTTCAAAACCGACCCGGCCTTTGATCCCTATAATTGTATCCCCCACGTGGATGTCGCGGCCAATAGCATAGGCGCTGGCCAGGGTTTCCAATTCCTGTATGATCGCCGCCGGGTGGCCTGCCTTGCCATTCAGGGCCACAGGCTCACCTTCCCGGAATTCCAGCGCCAGGGTTTGGGGATCCTGCGTCGTTAATGGGCTGGGGTAGGCGTGATCCGGTAGGGCCTTGCGGGAGCCCAGGGTTTCCTCGCCTCCCACGGAGGTGCCCCACAGACCCTTGTTGATGCTGTATTTAGCTTTCTCCCAGCTGTAGGGAATGCCGTGGGACTGCAGGTATTCGATTTCCGCCTCCCGGGCCAGTTTCCGGTCGCGGATGGGGGTGATGATTTCTATTTCAGGGGCCAGGACCTGGAAGATCAGGTCAAAACGGACCTGGTCGTTCCCCGCCCCGGTGCTGCCGTGGGCTATATGGGTGGCCCCCACTTGACGGGCATGGGCTACTATTTCCAGGGCCTGCACAATGCGCTCGGCGCTCACAGACAAAGGATAGGTATTATTGCGGAGTACGTTTCCGAAAATGAGGTATTTCACCACTTTTTCGTAAAAGGTCTGCACCGCATCGATGGCGGTATAGGTGGCCGCCCCCAGCTCCAGGGCCTTGGCCTTAATGGTCGCGAGTTCTTCGGCGTCGAAGCCCCCTGTGTTTACCGTTACGGCATGGACCTCATACCCTTCCTGGTGGGAGAGGTAATGGGCGCAGTAGGAGGTGTCCAGGCCTCCGCTGTAGGCCAGTACAAGTTTTTTCATGGTTTCTTTTTCTTTAAAAACAGGTTCTCTTTAATCTTAGTCAGGCGCTCGTAGGTTTTCCGGTTCATCTTGCGCTCCTTGTTGCGGGTGGGGTCCTTGGGGTCGTACAGCATACCGGTGCACAGGCACATTTTCCGGTCCGTGCGGGTCAGGACATCGAAGTTCTTGCAGGTCTGGCAGCCCTTCCAGAACTCCGGGTCGTCTGTGAGTTCCGAAAAAGTAACCGGCCGGTAGCCCAGGTCGTAATTCATTTTCATGACGGCCAGCCCCGTGGTAATCCCAAAGATTTTGGCGTCCGGAAACTTCTTGCGGGACAGGTCAAAAATGGCTTTTTTGATCTGTTTGGCCAGCCCCTGGTTGCGGTAGTCCGGGTGAACGATCAGGCCGGAATTGGCCACGTACTTCTGGTGCCCCCAGACTTCGATGTAGCAGAAGCCGGCAAAGGTGTCGCCGTCCAGGGCAATTATGGCATTCCCGTTTTTAAGCCGTTGTATGATGTACTCCGGGGTGCGTTTGGCAATACCGGTACCCCGGATCTTGGCAGACTCCGCGATGGTATCGCAGATCACCTGCGCATATTTGACATGGGATGCATCAGCAACAATTATTTTCATTGCCTGTGAAAGGGATTATCGGGTTGTAATGGAAAAAAAATCGGATCGGAGAAACGGAAATGGACGCACCTAATTCCAAAGACAGATACACACCCTTACGGGCGGCGGCGGCGCACACGGGGATACGGGAAAGTGGCCTTTCCTGTGGAGTCGTATATGTGGGCGCTCGTATTCATGAGGGTTAAATGTACAAATATTATTTAATCCCCTCTTTTAACCGCCGGATTTTTGACAAAATCAAACAAATCTTGCCGCAACCGGAATAATTCATAACTCATCAGGGCAAATACTGTAAAGTATTCAAGAAAGAGCCAGAAGGGTTTCTCCAGGACCTGCCCGGGTTCATAGGCCGTATAGGATAACGCTACCAGTGCGGACCACACCAGCAGAAAGCGAAAACGGGTAAACAGGCTAAGGGTGAGCGGGAACACCAGGTACCAGGGGTGCACCACCGCTGCGGTCAGGTAGTAGGTGGCCACCACCGCCAGGGCCCCTGTAAACCAGAAGCGAGCCTCCCGCATCCGGGGGTGCAGGCAAAGCAACCCGGCTACCCCGGCGGCGGCCCAGGGCGCATAACGCCCATAGGCGGCTATAAATTCCCAGGGTTTGGCCCCCTGGCTTACCGCTATGCCCTCTGCCAGGCGGTACATCCCGGCGTTGAATTCAAAATTGGAAAACCACAATTTCAGGGTTTGCAGGTAATGCGGCCCAAAATCCGGGAAGTACAGGGGATAAACACAACCCGCCAGGGCCAGGCCGGTTACCAGGTATAACCCCAGGCTGCGCTTCCACCCCAGCAGGGGCAGCAGCAAGGGCATGAGCAGCAGCGGCATGAGTTTGACCCCAATGGACAGTGCCAGGGGCAGGGCTGCCCAGGCCCAGGATGCCTGCACAAGGAGGTAGAGGGCCCAAAGGAGGAAAAAGACCATTACCCCTTCAAAGTGCAGGTTACCAGTAAGCTCAATCACCACCAGGGGGTTCAGGAAATACCAGAAGATCATATGCGGGGGTTTGTTGAGCTTGCGCAACAATTTGCGCCCCAGGTACAGGATGCCCAGGTCTGCCAGCAGCAGGAGGCCCCGCATGGCAACCAAACTGCCCGTCAGGGTTTTGCCGCCCAGCCAGACCGCCAGGGCAAACAGGTACTGGTTTGCCGGGGGGTAGTTGCTGAAATTCCGGGCGCTCAGGCTCCCCATCCCCTGGTGGAGGGTTTCGGCCAGGGGGAAGGGCGCCTGGCCCCCTGCCATGAACTGGTCCGGGGTGAGCGTATAGGGATTAATCCCATCCAACAACAGGGTGCCATCCCATATAAATCGGTAAAAGTCCTGAGAGAGATTCGGTATGGCCAGCAGGAATACCAGGCGTATCAGGATGCCCGCCACCACCAGGAAGCGGTAGTTCCACTTTTCGAACTGGATGAGTTTGTAGGCGAGGAAAAAAAGGGCTGCCCACAGGGTGAGGAGTTTCGGGCTGTCCGGTCGCTCCAGGGCGTAAGCGAAGGTAGCGTAGAGCCCCAGGCTGGCCAGCAGCAGCAAAATGGAAATCCGGTGGAGGTTCCAGAAGGTCAGCAGTGCCTTTTGCATGTCCCGAAACTTTGGCCTGAAAGTAACAAAATTATGGGACTGGCCGAAGCCCGTTTTGGGCGGCCGTGGTTTGAATAGGCGAATCGGCCCGGGATTATGCCTTGGCGGTCAGGGATTTGAAGAAGACAAAGCCGAAGCCCAGGAATAACATGAAGTGGAAGGGAAAAAGCCCAAAATCATTCAGCGGTATGGCGCTGTACATCCCAAAGAGGAAGTACACCATCAGGGCAAATTCCAGGATCATGTTGGGGGAGAGCTTTTTGGTAATGTACTTGTTGCCCTTCCAGCTGTCCGTAAGGTTGTTGATGTTGAATTTCGGGGTGCGCACAAACTCGGACCGCTTGCCCATATGCCCTTCCAGTACCGCCACGGAATTGTGGAGGGAAAAGCCCAGGGCCACGGAGAAGAAGGTGAAGAAGAGCTTAATGTAATCCACGAAATTATCAAAACTGCTGCCCTGTATACTCTTGTAGGTAAACCAGTAGCAGATGAACAGGATAATGGTGCTCACGATAAAGAAACTGGTCACCTCAAAAACCCACCCCAGGTGCCCGTAGGTGTTTTTGATGTACAGCATGGGGATGCTCAGGACTGCTACCACGAAAACACAGAGGAACATACTGCTGTTCAGCAGGTGCATCACCCCGTGGAATTTGGTCTTGAACGGAATGTTGCCCGCCTTGATTACACTCAAAACGGTTTTGCGGAAGTTCTCCGCCCCGCCCTTGTTCCAGCGGAATTGCTGGGACCGGGCTGCACTGATGACCACGGGCAGTTCGGCCGGGGTCTCTACGTCTTCCAGGTATTTGAACTTCCAGTTCTTAAGCTGGGCGCGGTAACTCAGGTCCAGGTCTTCGGTCAGGGTATCGCCTTCCCAGTTCCCGGCATCCAGGATGCACTGCTTCCGCCAGATGCCGGCGGTGCCGTTAAAGTTGATGAAGTGGCCCTTGGAGTTGCGCCCCACCTGCTCCAGGGTAAAGTGGGCGTCCAGGGCAAAGGCCTGTATGCGGGTCAGGGTGGAGTAATCGCGGTTGATATGCCCCCAGCGGGTTTGTACCACGCCTATTTCCTCGTCCTTGAAATAGGGTACGGTTTTCTTGAGCCAGTCTTTTCCGGGCAGGAAGTCTGCATCGAAGATGGCGATGAATTCGCCCCGGGCAATTTTCAGGCCTTCCTTCAGGGCCCCGGCCTTAAAGCCTTCCCGGTTTTCCCTGCGGATGTGCTGTATATCCAGCCCCTGGGCCTGCAGGGCTTTGATCTTTTCGGCGGTCTGGATCACGGAGTCGTCAGTGGAATCGTCCAGCACCTGGATTTCCAGTTTGCTTTTGGGGTATTCCAGCAAGGCGATGTTGTCCAGCAGGCGCTCTACTACGTATTCCTCGTTATAGATGGGCAGCTGAATAGTTACAAAGGGGATTTCCTTCGGGTCCAGCAAATTGAATTTGGGGGCCTCCCGGTTGCGGCGTTTATAGCCCAGGTAGTTTACCAGGAGGTTCAGCTGGGAGAGGCTGTAAAAGAAAATCAGCAGCAGCGCCAGGCTGTAGATCCCGATAATGATGTAAGCAATAGTTAAACCCATCTTCTTATTTAAAACTGTACTTAAAAATCCAACCCAGGATTTTTATGCCTGCAAATATAGTACCTTTTACCGTTCCCGATACCTTGGAAACGCCAATTCTTTTTTTGTAACGCACTGGCACTTCGCAATATGCGAGTTTGTGCTTTAGGGCTTTCAGCTGCATTTCCACCGTCCAGCCGTAGGTCTTATCCTCCATTTCCAGCGCCATCAGTTGCCGGAATCCAATGGCCCTGAAAGGCCCCAGGTCTGTATACCGCGCCCCGAAAAACCACCGCATCAGGGTGGTGGCCAGGGCATTTCCGAACACCTGTTGTGGCGTCATGGAGCCAGGCTCCCTAAGGGCCTTGTGGCGCGCACCGATTACCAGATCCATGCCGTTTTCAAGGATGGGGGCTACCACTTTGGGCAGCTCTTCCGGGTAATCGGAGTAATCCCCGTCCATAAATACGACAATGTGGGGTGGGTTGGATTTCCGGGCGATGTAATTTAATCCCTGCAGGCAGGCGTAGCCGTACCCCATACGCGGTTCCGGCAGGACGGTGGCCCCTGCCTTTCGGGCAATCTCCCCGGTGCCGTCCGTGGAGGCATTGTCTACCACCACCACCTCCCGGACCAGCTCCGGGATATCGGCAATGACTTTGCCGATGGAGTCGGCCTCGTTATAGGCGGGTATGATCAGGTCAATGTGAACCATAATGCCGGTTGGGTCGCTGCAAAAGAACGCATTCCCGTGGAATAATCACTTTTCCTCCCCGACAAAATCCATCAGGTCTACCTCGGCCCCCAACAGCATATCCCGGTGGTTGATGCGGTTTTGCAACGGGCCGTTCTCCAGGCGGAGCACCCCCCTGGGGCACACGGCCGAGCAAATCCCGCAGCCCACGCAGCTGGCCCGTACAATGTTCCGGCCTTTCTGGGCATAGGCCCGCACATCAATGCCCATTTCGCAATAGGCAGAGCAGTTGCCGCAGGAAATGCACTGCCCCCCGTTGGTGGTGATCCGGAAGCGGGATAACAACCGCTGCTGCAGCCCCAGTATGGCCGCCATGGGGCAGCCAAACCGGCACCAGACCCGGCTGCCGAAAATCGGGTAAAAACCCGTGCCAATAACCCCGGAGAAGATGCTGCCGATCAGTAAGCTATAGGTTTTTCGCAGGGTTTCGGACCGGAACAGGAACACGTGCTGGGTATCGCTCAGGTAGTGGAAGCCGATCAGGGCGAGGATAATGGTGAAATAGGCTATGGCCCCGTAACGGGCATCCTTTTGGAGCTCCTTTCGGCGGAATAGCATCACCCAGGCAAATACCAGGGTAAGCAGTACCCCCACGCCCACCAGGAGCTCCCCCCGGCTAAGCCAGTACCTGCTGTGGTCCGGCCCCAGGTAGGAATAGACCACGGCTGTGGTCATCAACACCACAAATACCAGGACGCTGTAGATCACCCAGCGCTCCACCCGCCAGGCGAAGGTGCTTTTATCGCTCAGGTGGCGGAAGGGGTCCCCGGCGGTTTCGGCAAGGCCCCCGCACCCGCAAACCCAGGAGCAGTACCAGCGCTTTCCGTAAAAATAGGTAAGTACCGGGGTGATGACCAGGGTGGAAGCCACCCCGAACAGCAGCATGGCCAGGCCCAGGTTACCCTCCCCTATAAAGGCATTGACCCGGTAGCGCTCGAAGTTGTAATAGTTCAGTGGCCAGATATTCTTCAGGTCGTAGTAGGGCAGGTCCCCGTTCAGGCGGGCCATGATTTCGGGAATCAGGAAGGCAAAGGCCAGCTGGAAGAACATCACGCTCAGGGTGCGCAGCAGCTGGTAGCGGTTGTGGCGGTATTTCCAGATGAATTTGGCCCCGAAGGCCAGGATGGCCAGGGTGTACAGGGCCCCGTATACAAACCACTGGCTGGCCGGGTTGCCGCTCAGGGCCCGGCTAAGCGGGTCGAAAAGGGCGATAAGCCCCCGGTTGGGGCCGTCCTGGACCAGGCCCAGGTATTGGGGGTAGAAATAGAGGACCACATAAAATCCGGTAAGCAGGATGCCAAGGCCCCAGGCCCAGATGCCCCGGGCCGAAAGGGATTTGAACCAAACCCCATTGTTGCGGATACCGGCCGGGTGCCCGCTGTAGGCGCCCAGGCTGTACCCCAGCACCCCACCCAGGATCAGGAACAGGGCCAGTGCGAGCCAAAGCCCCGGTTTTGGAAAACCAATACCGAAGGTGGCTAGCAAGAGGATAAAAAGGCCTGCGAACCCCAGGAAGAGGGACAGGCGTTGGATGCGGTTCAGGGCACTTGGCGGCCCCCCGGCCAGCGACAGGGATGGATTCATGAGGCAGTCAGGGTTTGTTGGCGAAAGGCCGTTTGGATGTGTTTGCGGTAATCCGAATATCCTTCAGGGTCGAACAGGGCTTCCCTCAGGTGGGTTAGGGCGTATTCCGCCGTGCGTTGCTCGGTGAGCCACTGGTCCAGCACGGCATGGCGCATGCGCATGCCAAAGGTGTTTACCCCTAGCAGGGTACCGCTGCCGCGGTCGTAGGCCAGGGTAAGGCAGATGTGTTTTTTCGGGTGCCGCCAGTGAAAGTGGGCTTCATGGGCTTCCCGGGTGTGTTCCGGAAAAACCCAGCCGTAGGTCTGGTATTCGATATCGAGGAATTTGGCGGAATTGAACCAATGCCCCGGGGTATAGGCGGTGCGTTGCCCGCAAACGGTCCGGGCCACGGTTTCCCCCATCATCCGCCCAGTATACCACACGGCTTCCACAGGTCGCCGCCGGCCAATGGGCTCCCGTTGTTGGGCGCAATCCCCCACGGCGTAGATGTCCGGGAGGTTGGTTTCCAGGTACCGGTTAACCAGTACGCCTTTGCCCAGGTTTATGCCCGAACCCCTCAGGAAATCGATGTTGGGCGATACCCCGGCGGTGAGCCCCACCAGGTTGCAGGGGATGGTCTCCCCCTGTTCCGTTACCACGGCACGAACCCTGCCATTGGCATCGGGCAGGATTTCCTTGAGGTTGGTTCCCAGTCTCAGGTCTATGTGGTGTTCCCGGATATGGGTGTTAATCATTTCGGACTCCCCGGCAGGCAGCACCCCATTCCAGAAACTCGATTCCCGTACCAGGAAGGTTACCGGGATATCCCGGCTGCGCAGCATTTCGGCCAGTTCAATCCCGATCAGGCCGCCACCCACCACCACGGCCCGCCGGCACGCTGTGGCGTTTGGGGCAAAGGCCTCCAGCCGTTCCAGGTCCTGATAGGAATACAGCCCCTGCACCCCGTCCAGGTCCTGCCCGGGCCACCCGAATTTATTAGGCTTGGAGCCCGTGGCCAGGATCAGCTTGTCATAGCCGATTTCGCGCCCGTCCGCCAGGGCAACCGACCGGGTTTCCGGGTGGATGGCCGTAACGTACCCCCGGATGCGGTCCATGCGGTTGCGGGACCAGAAGGATTCGGGATAAGGTTGGGTCTGCTGAAAAGTGAGGTGGCCCATATAGATGTACATCAGGGCGGTACGGGAGAAAAAGGCGTCCGTTTCGGCCGAGATCAGCGTGATGCGGCAATCGGAATTTTTTCGGATATGCCGGGCGGCGGTCACCCCGGAAATCCCGTTCCCGATAATGAGGACATGCATATTGGGTCTTTTCGGATTTAAAAGCTCTGTCGAAGGGAAGATAAGAACTTAACAAGAAATTAGCCGGGCGGGCAGGCGATTTTGGTATCTTTAAGAGCAATTCGCCACAGCCATGAAAAAATTCGGGGTCGTATTACTCTTGCTTTTACAGTGGGGCTGCGCCGTGCAGAAGGCCGGTAAGATTAACGGGGTCAGTTTTGTGGGCTCGCGGGAAGCGGCCAGCCAGGCCCACGTAGACGCCCTGTTGGATATCTATGCGGACTATGCCGCGGTTATGCCCTTTGGTTTTATCCGCGAGGTGGGCAGCCCCGAGATCATCTTCGATACAGACCGCCAATGGTTTGGGGAAACCCGCCAGGGGGCCCGGCAGTATATAGAAACCCTGCAGCAAAACGGCGTTTCCGTAATGCTTAAGCCCCAGCTGTGGATCTGGAGGGGGGTCTTTACCGGAGACCTTGAAATGGCATCGGAGGCCGACTGGAAGGCCCTGGAAGCATCCTACTCCCGGTTTATTTTAAATTTTGCGGATTTGGCGGAGGAAACCCAGGTGTCCCTGTTTTGCATCGGGACAGAGCTTGAGGAATTCGTCAAAGCCCGCCCGGGCTATTGGCAGGACCTGATTGCCCAGGTACGCCAGCGGTATTCCGGGAAGATCACCTATGCCGCCAACTGGGACGAATACGGACGCACCCCCTTTTGGAAGTCCCTGGACTTTATCGGGATCGACGCCTATTTTCCCCTATCCGAAAGCCGGGAGCCCGGGGTGGAGGAACTCCGTGAAGGCTGGAAAAAATGGAAAGAAGATATCCATGCGCTTTCCCTGGCTGTAGGCCGTCCGGTATTGTTTACCGAATACGGGTACCGCTCCATGGATTACACGGCCAAAAAACCCTGGCTGGTAGACCGCAACCAGGAGCGGGTTAACCTGCAGGCCCAGGCCAATGCCAAAACCGCCCTCTTTGAGGAATTCTGGGGGGAAGACTGGTTTGCCGGTGGCTTTGTCTGGAAATGGTTTATCCACCACCCGGTGTCTGGCGGGCCGGGCGATAACCGGTTTACGCCCCAAAACAAACCCGCCCAGGAAGTGATCCGCACCTACTACCGCCTCCATCAATAAGAAACAAGGTTTGCATTTCGGCAGCATTTTTGATAATCTTTGTAAAACCCGCTGCGCATGCCTCGCCTGTTTTTCTGTCTTTTTCTTTCCCTGGGGATGCTCCTGCCCACTGGCCTTTGGGCCCAGGACAGCCTGATGCAGGTTGTGGCTTCCCCCGGCGATGGCATTTATTCCCTTTTACGCAAACACGGGGCAGACCCGGTAGGTCAGCTGCAGGTCTTTAAAGAACTCAATGCACCAAAACTCGACGCCAATGGCCACCTGAGAGCCGGAGATACGTACCTGGTGCCCCTGCCCGCACCCGAGGTGGAAGCCGAGGCCGTTACTGAATCCGCTGCCAAATCCCGTCGTTTTGAAATCTTCGGGGAGGCCTATGCCGATGTCCCGGAGCGCAGCACGCGCCTGGAGGGAGCCATCTTCTACCTGATATCGGGCCATGGCGGCCCGGACCCCGGTGCCGTGACCCCCTATGGCGAAACCTCCATTTCGGAGGATGAATATGCCTACGACATTACCCTGCGGCTGGCCCGTAACCTGATTTCTCACGGGGCCCTGGTATACCTCATTATCCGGGATGGGGATGACGGGATCCGGGACCAGCGCATTCTGCCGATGGATACCGATGAACAAGCCTATCCGGACCTGGAAATCCCCCTGGGGCAGCGGGAGCGTTTGCAACAGCGGGTAGAGGTGGTAAACCGGTTGTATGCCCAGCATAAAGGGCGCTATCAGCGGCTGGTGGTTACCCATGTAGACAGTCGCAGCAAGGGGCAGAATATTGATGTGTTCTTTTACCACCACGAAAAGAGCAGCAACGGGAAACGCCTGGCCGAAAATATCCATGCTACTTTCCGGGACAAGTACGCCCGCTTCCAGCCCAACCGCACCTATGCGGGAACCTTCCGCGACCGCAGCAACCTCTATGTGGTTAAGCACACCCACCCGGCCACCGCCTTTATCGAAATCGGGAACATCCGAAATTCCAGGGACCAGCGCCGCATCCTGGACCCGGACAACCGCCAGGCCCTGGCCAACTGGATCGGGGAGGGGTTAATGCTGGATTTCGAATCCCGTTAAGGGCCTTTTCCTTTCACATATTTCCGGTAATACCGGTAGAGCCTCTCGGGGGATGCCCCCAGGGCGCGCAACAAATGGATAATTCCGAAATGGGCCTGCAGGCGCCATACCCCGTGAATTTCGTATTTCCGGGCGGAGGTTACCAGGGTATCGGGGATTACCCGGAAGCGATATCGGCGGCGGATCCGCCCGATGAGTTCATTGTCTTCATAGATGACAAAGCGGGGATTGTATCCCTGCAAATCCCGGAAGACCTCCGCGCGTACAAATAAGGACTGGTCCCCGCCCCGGCACAGGGCCCAGTTCAGCCGGGTAAACCAGGCAAAAACCCGAAGGGCACTGCTGGGATGGTCAAAAGCCAGGCGAAAACACCCTGCGCCATAACCCTGGTTAACAGCGGTTCGTATCTGCCGGTCGAAACCCCTGGGGGGCAGGGAATCCGCATGCAGGAAATAGAGGATGTCTCCCTGGGCCCGGGCTGCCCCGGCATTCATTTGCAAAGCCCGGCCCCGGGGGCTTTCCACTACCAACGCCCCGTGTTTTTGGGCCACAGTAACGCTATCATCCCCGCTGCCGCCGTCCACCACCAGGACTTCGGTTACGGCTCCGGGGGTAGAGGCGCATTGGAGGTAGGGCAACAGGCGTTCGAGGTTCTCGGCCTCCTCCAGGACGGGAATGATCACGCTGATCCCCTTCATCGGATATCGTTCAGGGACCAGTCGTAGGGCAGGTAACGCAGTGTGGTTCCCTCGGGTAAGGGGGTTTTCAGGTAGCGGTTCAGGAAGCCGGTCAGGGTACCGCCCCCCTGGGTAAAGTCGGCTCCATACCATTTAAAGATGCGGGAGAGTTCCGGGCGGCCCCCGGCGGCGCGGTTCCTCAAGGGGTCGTTGATGAAATCGCGTGCTGCTGCTTCCAGTTGGGCTTCCAGCCGGTCTGCAAAATAGGCCTCGGGCCGGAGTTTCGGGCAGGAAAAGGAGGCACAATTCAGGGCAAAATGAATCCGTGGTTCGCCCATTTTTCGCAAGATGCCGTGTTCCACATCGTCCAGCGAAAGTGTGGCATCCCCAAGCTTCAGGCGGCGTTTGCCCCAGGGGCTTCGGATGTCCTTGATGCTCCCCACCGGGTAGTGCTCCAGGATCAGGGCCACCGTGCCTGCGTTATAAAGGTTTATGTAATACGCCAGGGTTTCTTCCCGGCTCCAGTGCTGCCCGGGGATGTACCCGGACAGGTGATCCAGGTAGGCTTGCAGGCGGTGCCTGTCCTGCAGGAAACCCGCGTAATCCACCAGGCCGTCCGCGCTCACATGCGCTTGCAGGAGGGAATCCCACTGTGCATGGGAGGGGGCCTCCTGCGCCGGATCCGGGGCAGGTAGCCGCGCCTCGGGATTGCCGTGGCAGGCTTGCAGTGCCCCGAACAGGGCCAGGAAAGCCATCAGGCGCATCAGGGTGTGCCGGGCTCCGGCCTTAGCAACATCCACCACCGTTGTAGTGCCAGGTGCTTTCACTGATAAAGATCTCTGCATTTTCGAGCGCAAGGGCAGCTGCAGTCTTATCGCATACCGCCAGGGGCTGGTTGGGCAGCAGTACGTGTCCTTTCCCGTCGTCAAAATAGTCCTCCTTTCCGTAATACAGGGCGGATTTCCCGGTAAAGATGCAGGGGCCGTCCGCTGGCATAGGATCTTTGATGGCGGCAATTTCGATGGATTCTATGGGGATGAGTTCCTCCACCGGATAGTGGTTGGGGCTCAGGACGCGGTAGAGGCGACGGGCGCGTACTTCAATGGTGCCAAAACCGGCATCGGTCAGGATTTTAATATAGTCCCGGACCGGGATGCTGCCGCTCAGGCACTGGGCGCGCAGGCGGTCGTCGTTCCGAAGGGCCTCGCTCATGGGAACTTCGCAAACCGGGTCGCTCATCACCAGGCGTCCGTGAGGTTTCAAAACGCGGTACATTTCGGATACCGCCTTCTTCAGGTCCTCTTCCTTGAAAATGTTGAAGAGGCAGTTCTGTGCCGCCACGTCTATACTCTGGTCGGCCACCGGCAGGTTCAGGGCATCCCCTTTCACCAGGTCTACATAGTCACTGCGGAACCAATCGTTCTCGGCTTCGGCCTGTTTAAAATTTTCGCGGCTGGCTTCCAGCATTTCATCCACCACATCCACGCCGGTAACCCCGCCTTTCTGCCGGGAAAAATAGGCGAATTGCAACAGTTCCATACCGCCGCCCACGCCAACATACAGAACCTTTGGGTTTCCTACCAGGTCCTGGGCAGATACGGTGCTGCCGCAGCCGTAATTCATTTCCTGCATGATTTTGGGGATGGACAGCCCGGGGAACTGCCATACGGGGTTGGTGGTGCAGCACAACCCCACATCCGGGGTCAGGGCGGCAGATTTATAGAGGTCGTGGGTCGCTTCCAGATAACTCATCAAGGGGTATGTTAGGGTTTAATACGGGTGAATAGTAGGGTTGAAAGGGGCAAACTTACAGCCTTCCCCTACATTTCGGAAATCAGGGTTTTGTACAGGGATACCAGTTTGGGTTCGGCCTTGCCGGCTACGGCCAGGATCTCGGCTACATTAACGGGCTCCAGGTGGTCCGGGTTGCATTCGTCCGTGAGCACAGAGATGGCTACTACAGGCAGGTTCAGGTGTTTGGCCACAATCACCTCGGGCACCGTACTCATGCCTACGGCATCGGCCCCCAGGGTGCCCAGCATGCGGTATTCGGCACGGGTTTCCAACTGGGGCCCCACTACGGCCGCATACACCCCTTTGTGCAGGGTGATGCCCTGTTCGGCTGCAATACCTTCCAGGCGGGCACACATTTCAGCATCGTAGGGCTGGCTCATGTCCACAAACCGCTCCCCGAAATCCGATACGTTCTTGAAGGCCAGGGGAGACCCGCCCTGCAGGTTCAGGTGGTCTTCCACCAACATGAGGTCACCCTTGCGGTAGTCCAGGTTAATGGCTCCGGCGGCATTGGAAATCAATAGTTTGCGGATGCCCAGTTCCCGCATCACCCGTATAGGGTAGGTGATGTCCGTAAACGCATAGCCTTCATACAGGTGGAAACGACCCTGCATCACCACCACCTTCTTGCCGGCAATTTGGCCATACAGCAGTTTCCCACTGTGAAATTCCACGGTAGCCAGCGGAAAAAAAGGGATGTTGTGATAATGGACAATTTTGGGGTCTTCAATTTCCTCCACCATGCGCCCCAGGCCAGAGCCCAGTACAATTCCGACTTCGGGGGCATCGAAGCCCTTTTCCTTCAGGAAGGCCACGGAGGTTTCCAGTTGTTTTTTAGTCATGCGATATATCGTTTAAAAAAGGGGCAAAAACGGGGTTGCCGGCAATGTCTTCGTACCGGTCTACATCGTTGCGCACCGGCAGCTGAAAGACCGGTGTCCCCTGCAGGTTTTTCAGGGTAGCCTGCAATACGGTTTCGGTACCCCAGGCTTTGTTTTCAAAGAGTTCGGGCCGCATTTGGGTGAGCCCCAGCAGGTAGTAGCCCCCATCGGCAGCCGGGCCAAGGACGGCGGGGTGTGTTTCCAGGGCAGTGAAGGCCGCTTCCAGGTCGGCTGTGCTGAGGTCGTATAAATCACTGCCGATCAGCACCACCTTCCGGTACCCCAGGCGAAAAGCCGATGCAAAGGCATCAGCCATTCGGGCGCCCAGGTCCCTGCCGGATTGCAGGGCATACCCAAACTGGGCAGGGTCCCAGAAAGAGCCGTCCCCCAGGTGCTCGGTGAAGTAAACGGTTTTGTCTGTGCCCTTGAGGTTTTTGGCAACGGTTTCCGTATGCCGGAGCAAAAAGCGGTAAACGTCCAGAGCCCGGTCGTTGCCGATGGTGGCGGCAAGCCGGGTTTTGCATTTTCCCGGAACGGGGTTCCGGGTGAAGATCAGAAGTGCCTGGTCTGTGGTTCGGGACACGTTGGGGCCTGTTGCGGTTGGGCCAGCACCCATGTAGAAGGCGAGCCGGCTGCCACAAATATACGTGAAAGGCAGGCAAACCCCTCCGGTGCCCCTGCGATTTATCGGGTTGCCGGGCCTTATCCAAAAAGCACGGCCGGCCCCGATTTCAGGCGGGCATCCACTTGTAGGCGTACAGCATCATGGCCAGGACGTACATCCAGAAAAATACGGCTGTACGAAACCGGTAGACGAACCGCGCCAGGCGGCTAAGGGTAGAAAAAGGAGTAAACGCTCTCAAAATATATAGTGTTCTCGTAAAAGAGTGTTTGTTGTTCCTAAGTGTGGTCTCGCGGCAGCCTTAATCCCAGGCAAAACCGGTATACAGTCTAAAAATGAATGCGTAGAGCACTACAAAGAACATGGCAAAGCTGAACCATGCAAAAGCTTTGAAATAGTTCCGGACGATAAAGTGTCCGAGATTGCGGAAGGCATCCATGTAAATTTCACGTACGAGTAGAATTGTTTTCATAGAGTTTTGGATTAAGTTTCTCAGGCGTTTTTCATATGTCACAAATCTGCCCTCATTCTTTGAGATGCTTCCGGCCAATAGATTTACGACCCGAATTTCTCGGTGAATCGCCGGATTTTTCCCATTGACCGATGTTTTTTGGGTATTCGCCGACATAAGGCAATACCTACAGCGTCGGACGAACTACCAATTTTTCGGTGAAATGCACCCCTTCTGGAAAGGCTCTTGGGGGTTCCCCAAAAAAAAGAAGGGCCGGCAGCTCTCCAGCCCCGACCCTTGCAACCAAACTAACTCAATTCTGGCTTAGCAATGAATGAGATTCAAAGATGTTCATTCCCCCCCAGATGGGTGTTAGGGAATGATTAAAAAAAGGTTGTGGAATGGGAAAGCTTAATGAGCAGGCGCATATGGGTCCCCAATCTGGTGTGCTACCCGCCTGAGGTCAATTCCCAACACTTCCCGGTTCACCCCAAGGACCGTGTTGCGCGGGCCCACGGGCAAGCCGGAAAAGCCCTGCTGCGCGCCCAGAATCATGCCGGCTACGGCTGCTACCGTATCGTTGTCCCGTCCGTAGTTGACAATAAAGGCCATGGTAGTCATAAAGTCTCCTTCCCCGAATTCCAGGGCGGCTATAAGGATTTGCCAGATCTCCCCGGCGTGAAAGGCAATGGCTTGCTGGTCTTCCTCCAGCATGGCATACACGGCTTCCTGCCGGCGCCAGTCGGTACTGCTGCCCGGGTACCCTTCCGGCATACGTATTATCAGGGAATCCAGGGCCGGGCCCGGGGGCAGAGGCTCCAGTAAGCGGGCGCGCCGTACATAGTCCCGGGCGGCCAGGGCCTGGTCCTGCGCAATGCGCCCCACCAGGCGGCTGTCCTGAAACCGCAGGGGATCTACAAAAACAGCGGTATTCAATACCGAATCCATGTTTTGCGTATGCAGGGCCACCTGCGTCATGGCGGCTACCAGGGCTGAAATGTCGCGGGCATAGCCCAAATCAAACAAGGCGTGGTCATAGGCAGTGCGGTAAGCGGAATCCGGGTCCGGAGTAACCAGCCCGAATACCGGGGTGTACAGCATTCCGGCACAGGACATTTCCCCCCCGTAAAAGCGGTCGCGGGCCAGGAGATAAGCCTCTGGTCCTTCCTGGTAGGCCAGGGCCACGCGTGCCCACTCCCGTAGCCAGTCCACCTGCTCCAATGGGGCTTCCAGCAGGTCCGGGTCTGCTGCCGCGGCCTGTAGGTCCAGGCCCTGCAGGGCAGCCGAATAGGTTTCCGCCAGGTGACGGGCAAAAGGGCCGGGGCCCAAGTCGGGCCCAGCGGCCTGCAGGTAGTCTCCCATCAGCGCTTTCCACCGGGTGTCGTCCGTGGTGGCCCCTGCAGAAAGGTTATGGTCCCAGGTGCCTTCGGGCGACTGATATCGTATGGCCGGGCTAAGGCTATTAACATAGCCATAAGTCCGCTGTATATCCCGGCGGTTCCACATCTCAGTGGCCGCCCCCATGGCATCGCCAATAGCCGAGCCCACCAAAGCCCCCAGCACCCTGTCCTGATAGGTTGCCGTATCCAGCTGGGCCTGGACAGCGGTGTAAGCCTCCCGTTGGGGGGAAGGCGGGAGGGAAGGGGGCTCTGGGGTGCGGTTACATCCCAACAGGGCCACTCCGAACAGGGTAGAAAACAGAAGTAATCGCGTTATGCCATAATCCATTGCCGGGCGGTTTTTAACAGGGTTTCTTTTTCTTCCAGGCTGCGCTCAAGCGGTAGCTGGGCCAGGCCTATCAGCCTGCGGACCACCTCGGTGCCGGCTACCTGCAGGGCAGTCTCTTCGCGGTAGGGTAAGGGGTAGGCGCCCAGCGTTTTGCGGGCCAGTTCCGGGTCCATCCCTGACATATAGAGGTGGGCTGCCATAACCCCCAGGTCAAATTCGGGGAAGCCCATAAAGCTGAATTCGGGGTCTATGATAAATAAGGCATTTCCGGCCTCTACCCAACTGCCCGGATAGAAATCCCCATGAAGCAGGGTCTGGCCCTGTTCCAGATAGGCATCACCAAGGGCCGCCACCCGAGCCTTGAGTTTTGCATCTTCCCGTAAGGGTGCCGCAAGCCCCTCCAGTCCGGGTTGGACGGTGTCCAGTGAAAAGCCATTTTCCGGTAAAAAAGGCAGGACAAATATATGCTGGTGGTTCAGGCGCCTTAGCTCCAGGTTGTCCGGGAAATCTGACGGGGCCGGTGCAGTGTGGATGCCGGCCAGCGCTCCGGCCAGGCTATCCAATAGTATATCTGGCACGTTTCGCGAGGCATAAAGCCGGGTGAGGTCTTCTGTCTGGCCCAGATCTTCCATGAGCAGGAGGTGCTGGGTTGCATCGTAAGCGGCGATTTTTGGAAAACAGGATAGCCGGGCTATTTGGGAAATGGCCTGGTAAAACCGATGTTCCACATCAATTCGATTGGCAGGGGCGGGGATGTCCGGATATTTCCGGACATAGGGCCTGGATTGTTTCAGGATCAGGCTTCGCCAGTTGGTCTGCAGGCGAAGGACCACATTCATGTTGCCCGCTCCAGCAACAGAAACGGATGCTACTTTTTCCCCGGGCAGGATCCATCCGCGTTCCTCCAGGAGGGCGGTAAAGGTTTCTGGGGCAGTATCCTCGGAGAAGTGTGTCAAAAGGGACTCGGCTTTCTCCACAAGATACTAAAGTTTCCCCTGGTCCTAACCACCGTGCAAACAGGTGGGTGCAAAGCGGTTTCGCTTCAGGGCGTTAGATTTCCTGTGAAGGGCGGGCATGGTCCCGCCCATAACCCCTTCACCTTAATCAAAGGCAAAACCAGTAGCCAGCCTGAAGACAAAAGCGTACAGGACTATGCCAAACATGGCAAAACTGAACCAGGCAAAAGCCTTAAAGTAATTCCGAACCAGGTAGTGCCCCAGGTTGCGGAAAGCCTCCGCATATATTTCCTTGATGAGTAGTGCTGTTTTCATGGCGTTTCGTTTTATCGTTCACAGAGGAAACATCCAGGAGCAGGCCAAAGCGACCCAAAGCGTTATTTTTTCGACTAACGGCTTCCTAAATGGGGTTAAAGACATCTTTTTGCTACCAAAAACTTCAATTTTATTGGCTTGATCTTAGTTTCTGGCGCTCAGAAAATTAGAGGGTTTCCGGGCCTTTCCCGCAGGAAATCAGCCTGGATTTTAACACTTTTTTAATAGGGTGATCCGGGTCCCATTTGTTTGTAAAGTGAACTCAAATAAAAACCCAAATCTTATGAATACCCAATTTAAAACCTTCGGAATTGTTTTAGTAACGGCTGCCTTATTCACTGCGTGCAGCAAAGAGGAAAACGGGCCTCAGGCCAACGGAGAAACCTATGCCACTACTTTTAAAATGACCGATGCCCCTACGGACAATGCCAATGTGGATGCCGTGATGGTTACGGTGTCTGATGTGCGGGTTAATGGTACTTCCCTGGAAGGCTTTAACAAAACTACCGTAGAACTTTCTGCCCTGGTAAACGGCAGCACCCAGACTCTGGGGAACCTGGACCTGGCTGCCGGATCCTACTCCAACCTGGAACTGGTACTGGACTACGAAACGGATGCCGCCGGTAACGCTCCCGGCTGCTACGTACGCCTAACAGACGGGACCAAAGATAAAATTGCCTCTACGGCTAACAGCATCCGCATTAATGATGCCTTTGAGGTATTTGCCGGGGCTGCCAACGAAGTGGTGCTGGATTTTGACCTGCGCAAGACGGTGGTAGAGGAAAGCCAGGCCACCGGATCGAATTTTGAACTGGTATCTGCTGCCGGGTTGCAGGCTGCTATCCGGGTGGTCAATACCGAGACCACCGGGATGATCGAGGGTACCATAGACGATTCCCAGAACACCTCCGACAAGATTATTGTTTACGCCTATGAGAAGGGCACTTACAATGCAGAAACGGAAGCCCAGGGCTCCGGCGGGGTGCAATTTGCGAATGCCATTACCAGCGCTGCCGCCAGTGGCCTGCAGAACAGCTTTAGCCTTCACTTCCTGGAGTCCGGCGAATACGAACTGGTGTTTGCCTCCTATTCGGAAGATGCCAATGGCCTGACGTTTAACGGGACCCTGAATGCCCAGTCTGCCACAGGGGTAAACCTGGCAGCCATTAGCGTAAGTGCAGCCCTGCAGCTCTCCCTGAACGTTTCCGTATCGGCCAATTAAGCCACCCGGATACCCCAAAGAAAAGGCCCTGATCCAGGGCCTTTTTTTATTTCCCGCCGTTGGCGGTCAGGTCGGTTTTGCAGGCTGCATCCAGTGGTGGTACTGTTCCCCCGCTAAGCATGTTCAGGATGCCTTCGCCGGTTTCTGCGGTCCAGTACATCAGGCAGGTATCGGAAGTGCAGTGGCGGCCGTGTTCCACATCCTGGTGATCGGTTTGCATGGGGGTCCCGGCATTCACCAGGCCCAGCAAATGGCCAAATTCGTGGTTCAGGACGGTGGTCTCCAGCACGGTACGGCTGGGCTCCAGGGGTTGGTCGCTAAAGGCCTGTATGCTGCTGCCAAAGAGGGCTACGGAAGTGTTCTGGTAAGCAATCCCCAACACGGTGCCGTTGGTTTGGCCGGTATCGTATTCGGCATCTGCAAAAAGGGCGAAAACAGCCAGCTGCCTGCCGGAGGTAAAGGCTGTACGCTCCCGGGCTTCCAGTTGGCGGATGTCTTCGGCCGTCAGGCGCTCTTTCCCTGTGCTGCCCAGGGGCAACATGTGCAGGGTAACACCCCCGGGTTTGTTGAGGAGTTCCTGCAGGAAGGCCTGGAGGTTTTCCAGGGTTTGGGCCTGGGGCGCATAGGCGTCTGTGTAGGCTATCTCAATTAAAATGGAGGAATAGGTGCCGGAGGAAAGCAGGTCTGCGGCAGAGGTGCCCACCTGCCCGTCGGTGGGGTAGGCGCTTTCAGGATTAGACCCGGTGGGGTTGGAATCGGCGACCAGGTCATTCATGGCGTCTGTGGAACATCCTGGCGTCAGGAGCAGGCCCATCAGGCCGCTGGTAACCAAAAAGATTGTTCGCAAAGTCTTCATGTTTCGGGGTTTACTATGCATAACGGGTGGAACCGGCAATTATTTTTGGGAACCGGTAGGGAGCGGATTCGCCCCCAATCCCGCGGCTATCTGTTTTTGAGGGGGCAAAGGTAAGCGGGATTTGCAAATTTCAAAGTATTGGGCATTTGGTCTATCCTATTATTCCCGCCGAATATATTTACTGAGGGAAGGGTTGCAACCGGCAATTTGATTTTATAGCTTTAGGGGACAGGATTCTCCTGCTGCCGGGGGACTCAAGCCAATCATTAAATACACCCTAAGATGAAGAAATTCAAAAATATCCTTGCCGTTGGTTTTGCTATGATCATGCTTACAGGTTGCGCCACGCTCTTCGGGGGGCCGGTTACCCAGTCCCAAAAAAGAAAGCCAGGACCTGGCGAGCCCCAAAGGGAAGTACGTGTAGTGGCCATGATAGCGGATATCGTTTTGTTTTGCCCCGCTCTCATTGTGGATTTTGCCACTGGGGCCATTTACAAACCAAAGTAATTAGGTTATAAGGAAGACATTCTGAGTCCTGGTTCGGGTAATTGGAAAGGACATTTACCCTTCCGGGTTGCAGCGGTCCGGGAATTTACTTTCCGGCTTCTCTTGCTTTCCTGGCAATGGCTTCAAATACGGCTTTGCCTTTTTCCAAAAGGCCCAGGACTTCCTGTTTTTGTTCCTCCGTATCGTAGAGCCCCTTATTGCGCACCCAGCTTTCCAGCGTTTCGGTGATTTCAATAAAACGCAGGGCCGGTCCGGACATGCCTGCGGGCCTGCCTTTAAAGGATATGAACACCGGGTTGGAGTGGGCGCCCGAAGTGCGTATGGCCAGCCATCCGGAATCTTCAACGGTCAGCGGCATGTCCAGGTTTTGACCCGTGTGGATCACCTTCCCGTTAAAAATCACTTCCACCGGCAGGTCGCCTTCCGGGGACATGGCCTGTGCCTTAACCCGGAGTACGGTCTTTTTCCCTCTCGCAGGAATTTCAGACCCCGCCAATTGGCCGTTCACCTCAAAAAACAACATGGGCCCTTTGGTGATGAAACTGCGCCCGGCTTGCAGTCCTTCCCGCCAGTTTTCCAGGGAAAAAGGTTTTCCCTGCAGGTTCACATATACCCGGGGCGTATCCTTGATGTCCCAGTCCGGGCCTGCCGTGGCCATGACGCGAAAACCGCAATTCAGCAGGTCGTACCACACCTGTTGCTGCCCGCCGTTACCGTAGATTTCTGCCAGTTGAATTTTGCCCAGGGCCACATCTACCGGCATCTCGAACCCGGTGGAGGGCCAGGGGGTTTTAACCGTTTCGCCTTTGGTGATATAATTCCCGAAGTGGGCGCCAATGGTGGTCCCCCCCTGTTCCAGTGCCTCTTCCAGTACCAGTGCATTGGGCGGGTAGTCCGGGCCGCCCAGCTCTCCCAGCGCCCCGGAGCTGATGGGCTGCATCAGGTAATCCAGCCCCAGGAAAATCAAATGTCCGTAAGGGTTGCTCCGGTATTCCTGGTCGTAAGACACCAGGTGCTCTGGGGTACTGAAGGCTTTCCGCAGCCCCATGGGATATTCGTTGGCGTAAATGGCATGGGTGTCCCATTCCCCCTTCAGGGTTAAAATAAAGGAGGCATGCAGGTCTTCGCCCTGGGTAATCAACGGCCAGAAGCGGGAAAACATCGTAGGGATGCCGCCGTCGGTGGTATGGATATGGGTCTGCCCGGAATACCATCCCAGTGAGGGCATGTTGATCCAGCGTTCCAGCCGGGCATTTACGATTCCGTTTTCCGGGATGTCTATCTTGAGGGGTTTGTACTCAAAGCCGTGGTATATGGTTGCCGTTTTGCCCTTTGGGGCTACCCCAAGGCGGGCCTGGTCCTGCACGTAGAAATAAGGCCCCGGTTGAAAACCCCATAGCGTAGTCTGCCACCCTTTGGTACGGTTTACTGCATAGGCCGGCCCTTTTAAGGGGTTCCAGTAGCGGCGGCCCAGGCTGTCCCGAACCTCCACTCGTGCGGCCAGGTTTTTCCCGCTATGGGCATCCCGGATGTGAAACTGTATGGCTTGTTCAAATTCGGGGAGGAGGTCGTTTTCCAGGTGGTCGTAAGCCGACAGGGAAACCGGTTCAATGGTTTTGCCGGGAAACACGCGTACGGGGGCAGCGGTCATGGGGAGTGCCTGTAACCCAAGATGTGCACGGGCTTCCATCCCGCTTTCGGTTTGTGCCAGGAGATGGGCCTCTGAAAGCCCCTCCCGCAAGGGGTGCAACACCACAAAGGTGTAGCGGAAAGCATCCGGGTTTAGGGGCACGTCCTTTTTCCAAAACAGGATATCGTCGCTGTAGGTAGAAGAAAGGCGGATGGTTTGGGGGGCGGATGAAGCATTGGTGATTTTGACCAGCACCACCCGGGAATGTGCTACCTCTACCTTAAAAAGGGGATCTTCCCAAAGGACCTGCAGTTGCTTCCCGGCCACCTGTAACCGAAGTACCGGCTGTTCCTGCTCCAGCTTTGTAAAGTAGGCCCTGCAGGCGGCCAGCAGGTCCTTTTGCAGGGCGCGGGCCACCCGGACTTGTTCCAGTACCTCCCCGGAATCCGAAGGCAGGTTTTCGGCATCGGTCAATTCCCGGATCTTCCAGGACGCCTCCCGCAGTTCCTGCCATTTCCCGAAGAGGGCCACGGCTTGCGGGTCCGTATGCCGCATGAGTTGTATGGCCATCAGGTAGTCGTTGATCTCTTCCAGGTGGGGATCGGTATGGCCCTTATGGGCAAAAAGGCTCAGGCAGCACAAAAGGGCTGCACAGTTAAGAAGGGTTTTGATCAGGACGTGTTTCATGGATGGGGGTTGTTGGCTGCCCGGGTATTCCATGGGGGTAGGTTGGCGGAACCGTCCGGGCAGGGATTCCTTAAAGATAGGGCAAAGTGGGCTTAGGATGTGTTGGAATGCCGGCCATTGATCATTCCTGATGGGTAGGCCTGTAGGGTGTAAGGGAATATCCAGTAGCTCTGAACTCCTCAAGGGATTTCTTCAGTTTTTCACTGATTACGTAAGACCAATCCACATCTCTTATTTGGTAAAAATCATATTCGGGAAACGTCTTTTTAAATACAATTTTCTTGGGATGAAGTTTTCGTCCAAATGCCAACCCATCTTTTAATTTCAATAGTTGCTGCCTGGATTCAACAGGAATCTCTTCCTTGGTTTGTGCAATTTCAGATAACCTTACCATATCTGATAATCTATAAATAAAGCAGGAGCTTTTTGTAGTATCAAGGTGATCCCAGAAGTCATCGACAATAATGTGGAAAATATAGTAGGAGAGCGGTTTCTTCTTGTGCCACACTTCGATGGGATAAAATCGGTGTGGCGGTAATTTGTGTTGGCTCAGGATTACCTTTAAATCTTCATCTACAATATGCTCAAAGTTGGTTCCAACCGAATGGATGAAATTTGTTGGATTGGCCCGATCATCTATGTCTATCTGATAATAAATGGGCGTGTCTGCGAAATGATGAATATTTAATTTATGAATCGAATTCGGTAAAGCCATATTGTATCCCGCATGGAAATTTGTTTGCGGGTAAAAACCAATTTCTTTAAGCTCCGTAGAATTCAAAATAGCAAAATACTTCACCGAGAATCATTTATGAACCTAAAATAATACGGTTCGGACAAAAAAGTGCCTTCCTATTTCGCGAGGATAAGGAGATTGCCTGAAACCCTGTTTCCAGATACTTTTGAGGGTTCTTAATAGTGTCTTTTGAATTCCAGGAGATACCCTGAAGTGTGCCCCGCACTACTTCAGGGGTCCCCCGCCTGAAAATGCCAAAACCCTGCCATCGCTTTCAGGAGATGGTTTTCAACTTTTTTACCTCCAGGAGATACCCTGAAGTGTGCTCCGCACTACTTAAGGGTGTTCCTTTGGTCCCCCGCCTGAAAATGCCAAAACCCTGCCTCCGCCGCCGGCGGAGGCGGTTTTTTGTTTCCCGCGTCCTTACGAAAGCAAGCTTTCGACGTCCGCAGAAAACAAAAAACCCGCTCCTGTTGGAGCGGGTTTTGGCGCTTTAAGTGGTACCTCCAGGAATCGAACCAGGGACACACGGATTTTCAGTCCGTTGCTCTACCAACTGAGCTAAGGTACCAGAGTATATGTCATAACATCCGGGTTTTTAACGTTTGAAAGACCAGGGACACAAGCCCCGATAGTGATCGGGATTCAGTCCGTTGCTCTACCTCCCGATAGCTATCGGGAGCGCTAAGGTACCAGGATGTCAAACCGTTCGGGAAGTCCTTGAGACCGCGCATTCCGAACAGGCGGGTGCAAATATAATTTCTAATTTAAGAAGAACCAACAAAATCCTGAAAAAAGCGGGAGGTCTGCCCAAAATGGCCGATCTTTAGGGTATGAATCTCGTGATTGACGCAGGCAATACCCAAATAAAATTGGGGGTCTTCCAGGGCAGCAGGCTGGTTGCCTCCAAAAGCTGTCTGGTGGAGGCGTTTCCCCAGGAATTGAAGGCAGCCTTCGAAAACTACCCGGGAATCGGGCATGCCATCCTGGCCTCGGTAGGCCCGCCGGACAAGACCATGACAGACCTGGTTAAGGTGTTCTGCCCGGTACACGTGGTTTCGCCCCTTACCCGAACGCCCTACCGGAATACCTATGCCACCACCCAGACCCTGGGGGCGGACCGCATGGCCCTGGCCAGCGCGGCCTTTTTCCGTTTCCCCAAAACCAATACCCTGGTAATCGATGCCGGCAGTTGCATTACCTATGATTTTTTGAACGATTTTGGCGAGTACCTGGGCGGGGCCATTTCCCCCGGCCTTCGGATGCGTTACCGGGCCCTGAATGCCTTTACCGCCCGCCTGCCCCTGCTGGAGCCGGGAGAACCCCCGGAACTGATCGGCAATGCCACCGAGACCAGTATGCACATTGGCGTGGTATATGGGCTTTCTGCGGAAATAGACGGCATGATAGACCGTTATAAAACACGCTATCCAACTTTAACAGTGATTTTAACAGGGGGGGATGCGCTATTTTTGTCTAAGCGGTTAAAAAATACCATATTTGCCCATTCTAATTTTCTCCTGGAGGGCTTAAATCAGCTGCTGGAATACAACAAAAGTTAGATGGTCAAACGACTCCTGTTCGCAATCCTTATCCTTGCGGGCTTTTCATTACAGGCACAAAACGGAACGGTTTCCCCCTATTCCGCTTTCGGAATTGGCGACCTGCGCTCCGTGCGTTCGGTCGAAAACCAGATGATGGGCGGCCTGGGGATGTATACAGACAGCATCCACCTGCACCTGAGCAACCCGGCAGCCCTGGGAAAACTCGGGGTAACCACGTATGCCGCCGGGGCATCCCACCGCGAACTGCGCCTGGAGACCTTTAGCGACAAGCAGAATTCCTCGGTAACCAACCTGGATTACCTGGCCCTCGCGCTTCCGCTTAAAATCCAGAAAGCCGGCCTGGCTTTCGGGCTTAAGCCTTTTAGCTCCGTTGGGTATAACCTTACCAATACCGGCATCGGTGCCGGGGGGGCTGAAGTCAGTACCACCTATTCGGGTGAAGGCGGAGTGAACCAGGTTTTCATCAGCCTGGGCTTTGAAGTGCTGCCGCGCGTTCATATCGGGGCTACGGTAAACCACTTTTTCGGCCGCCTGGAATACGGCCGCAGCCAGATTACGGACGGGGTGGCCTACGGGACACTGGACCAGCGGATTTCCGACATCCGGGGCTACGATTTCAATTACGCCCTCACCTATACGCCCATGGTGAGCAGTAAGCACACCTTATTTACTTCCTTGCGGATCCGCACCCAGAGCAACCTGACTTCCGAAAACCAGCAGACCATCTCCACTTTTGTCCCGCTTACCGGCGTCGACATTTTTGTCCGGGACATCAACCTCGATGAGGACCTGCTCCGATTTACCGAAATCAAGATCCCCACCACCTTTACCCTGGGCCTGGGCTTTGGGGAAGACAAACACTGGTTCCTGGGCGCCGAATACAGCCTGCAGCAATTCTCCGATTTCCAGAACCGTTTCCTGGAACTGGACGGGGCGCGGTACGAAGACGTGGCCAGCTATGCGGTCGGGGGGTATTATATCCCGGATTATACGGCCATCGACTCCTATTTCCGCAGGGTGGCATACCGGGCCGGAATGCGGGTGGAGCCGTCCGGATTTGTGGTCAACGACAAGTCGCTTACCGACTTTGGCATAACATTTGGAATGGGTTTACCGCTGGGAGGCGATTTTTCCAACCTCAACCTGGGGTTTGAGCTGGGAAGACGCGGTACCACAATGAATAGCCTGGTACGCGAAAGCTATTTCAATCTGAGTTTGGGCTTGTCTTTCAACTCCAGGTGGTTCCAGAAAAGGACCATAAATTGATAAAATTATTGTATTTTACACCCCCTCAAAATAAATGAAACCGATGAAAAAGGAACTTTACACCATGCTGATTGCGCTTTTTGGGGTACTGGGTATAGCCTTCGGACAAGCACAGAATCCGGAGTGCATGACCAACCTTTCCATTTACGCGGAGCATATCAAGGTTAAGAATTTCGATGCGGCCTATGAACCCTGGAAAATGGTTTACGAGAGCTGCCCGGGCATTAACAAGGCTAACTTCTCCTATGGGGAAAAGATCCTGGACTACAAGATCGAAAACTCCAGTGGTGCCGAGAAAGAAGGTTACATCAAGGACCTGCTCGCCCTGTACGACAAAAGCATGGAATACTTTCCCAAGAACTATTCCAAGGCCGGTGTAGCCAGTGACAAAGCCTCCCTGTTGTACGATAACAAGAAAGCTACTGACGGGGAATTGTACGATATGCTGTCTAAGGCCTTTGCCGAAGACCGCGCCAATTTCGACAACCCCAAGGCCCTTTACCTCTATTTCTCCAGCCTGGTGGACCTGCACAAGGCCGGCAAGAAGGAACTGCAGGAGGTCTTTGACGTATATGACGACGTTACCGAAAAGATTGAGGAGGAAAACGACAAAATCCTGACCCGTATTGAAATCCTGCTGCCCAAGGAGGAAGCCGGAACGCTTACCTCTAAGGAGAAGCGCCAGCTGAAGTCTTATAACAGCTATTCCGAAAATTATGGGAAAATCTCCGGCAGCATCGATTCCAAACTCGGTGCCCTGGCAGACTGCGACAACCTGATTCCCCTCTACCAGAAGAGTTATGAGGAAAAGAAAGGGGACATCACCTGGGTGAAGCGCGCCGTAGGCCGGATGTTCTCCAAGGAATGCACGGACGATCCGCTGTTCCGCAAACTGTTCGAGGCCCAGCTGGCCCTGGAACCTTCGGCCAGTGCCTACCTTTACGGGGGAACCCTGAAAGCTAAGGATGGCGACAATAAAGGTGCCATTGCAGATTTCGACAAGGCAGCCGAACTGGAAACCGACGCCCGCAAGAAATCCGATATCCTGTATAAGGCGGCTACCATTGCCCGCAAGTTCAGCAAATCCCAGGCGCGCAGCTACGCCCAGAAGGCGATCAATGCGTATGGTTCCAACGGGAAGGCCTATTTGCTGATTGCTAACCTGTACGCCTCCAGCGCCAACGACTGTGGCAGCACGCCCTTCGAAAAGCGGGCGGTGTACTGGAAAGCGGCCGAAATGGCCCGCCAGGCCGGTCGTGTTGACCCCTCCCTGAGTGGTCGCGCCGGGCAGGCAGCAGCCAGCTACAACGCCAAGGCGCCCTCCAAAACGGACATCTTCCAGTCCGGGATGGCCGGGAAAACCCTGTCCTTCCCCTGCTGGATTGGCGGAAGCGTGACGGTGCCCAACCTGTAACAGGATGCAACGCCCATATCAAAGATTGTTTTTGAACATTGCCATGGTCTTCGCCATGGCAATGTCCTTTTTGGGCTGCGAGGACCAGTACAAACGCGTGGGGGAGGAAAAAGCAGACCCTGTTTATCCCCAGGGCGTGGCCCAGGATTATGTACTGCGGTATACCGAGACCGTTAAAGCGCTCAATACCCAGGACAGCAGCGACACCCGGCTGATTGCCGTGCTGCGCAGCCCGGTAAGCGAAGACTACACCAACCTGCGCTTCAAGTACCGCACCTTCCCGAAAGGGCTGGAGGTAAAGCACTACGATGAGCAGGGGCGGGTAAGTACTATTGTTGCGGATTCTGCCATTATTTACGACCAGACCAACCTGGTAGACCTGCGGGGCAATGTGGTGATGGAAACCTTCGACGGCAAACGCCTGGAAGCCGAACAACTGTATTGGGACCGCAGATCCGAATGGATTTTTACCGAGTCCCGCTTTACCCTGTCCAACCCGGAGGAAGGGACCGTGCTCAACGGACGCGGGATGGATTTTAACCGGGATTTTACCTATTTTAATGCCCACAAAACCGGCGGGGAAATGCTGGTTAAAGAAGACTAAACCCATGATCCGAATCCTGAAATACACCGAATACGTATACCTGGCCATAGCCCTGATCTCCCTTTTTGAAATCAGCCGTTTCTGGGATACCAACCGGGACCGCGCCTTCCTCTTTATCTTTTTTGCAGCGGTGTCCCTGGGGATGTTTTTCTTCCGGCGTAATTACCGCAGGCGGTTCGAAAAGCACAAGGACTCTAATAAATCCTAGGCAAGCCCCCGGCCATGACCCTTACCATCATCCTGATCTCCCTGTTGTGCTCCGCGTTTTTCTCGGGGATGGAGATCGCCTTTGTCTCGGCCAACCGCATCCATATCGAAATTGAAAAAAAACAGGAGGGCTTCCTGGCGGTGATCCTATCCCGGCTTACGGCCAAGCCTTCCAAGTTTATCACCACCATGCTGCTGGGCAACAACATAGCCCTGGTGGTATATGCCTACTATATGGGCGCATGGCTTATGGAATGGTTCCAGGGCCTGTTGCCTTCGCCCTACCCGGTGGTGCAGGCCATGCTTACGGACTTTAGCCTGCTAACCCAGACCCTGATCTCTACCCTGGTGATTCTGATGACGGCCGAGTTTTTGCCCAAGGTGTTGTTCCAGATTTACTCCAACACCCTGCTTAAGGCCCTGGCCGTACCGGCTTATATTTTCTACCAGCTTTTCTGGCTGGTGAGCGAGGGGGTCATGTGGATATCGGACCGCATCCTTAAGGTGTTTTTCAAAACCGAAGGGGATACCGTGCAGCTCTCCTTTACCAAACTGGAATTGGGCGACTACATTACCGAGCAGATGGAAACCGTGGAAAAGGAAGACCAGGTAGACTCCGAAATCCAGATTTTCCAGAACGCCCTGGAGTTTTCCGAGGTAAAAGCCCGGGAGGTGATGGTACCCCGCACGGAGATCACGGCCGTGGAACTGCACGAAACCCCGAAAAACCTCACCAAACTCTTCACGGAAACGGGCTTTTCCAAGATTCTGGTGTACAAGGAGAATATCGATAACCTGATTGGTTACGTCCACTCTTACGAACTCTTCAAGAAGCCCAAGACCATCAAAAGCATCCTGCTCCCGGTGGAGTTTGTGCCCGAAACCATGCTGATCCAGAACATCCTGAATGCCCTGACCAAGAAGCGTAAAAGTATGGCGGTGGTGTTGGACGAATACGGGGGCACCTCCGGCATTCTTACCGTGGAGGATATCATCGAAGAGCTTTTCGGGGAGATTGAGGACGAACACGACAGCACCGACCTTTTTGAAGAGCAGCATTCCGAGACCCGGTTTACCTTTTCGGCCCGCCTGGAAGTGGATTACCTGAACGAGCAGTACCGCCTGGAACTGCCCGAAAGCGACGAATACGGCACCCTGGGCGGGATGATCCTGAACGAAACCGGAGACATCCCCAAGCAGGAGGCCGAAATCCGCATCGGGCGATTCCTGCTGCGCGTGTTGGAAGCCTCCAGCACCAAGATTGACCTGGTCTCCCTGGAGGTCCTTGAAAACGATTGATCCCGGGCGGTTTTTCCCTTTTATTATTGAGGAGAAAATGGTATTTTCGCCCACTGATTTAAAGAAGACCCAGCATGGCTATTTTAGAGAAAATACGGAAGCGGACCACCGTTTTGATCCTCATTATCGGGATGGCGCTTTTTGCCTTTGTAATTTCCGGTATTTTTACCGGTAACGGGGGGATGGGCCTCGGCAAAATCGGCTCCTCGGTAGGGGAGGTGAACGGCGAGACCATTTCCATCGATCAGTTCCGCCAGGAAATGGAGGCGGTGGAAGGCCGTTTTGGCCCCCAGACCACTTCTACGCAGATTGTGAATTCCGTCTGGGACCAGATGGTGCGCAAGACGCTGCTGGGGCAGGAATTCGATCGCCTGGGCATCGATATCGGGACCGACCAGATCATGGACCTGATCCGCACCAACCCGAGCTTTACCCAGAACCCCCAGTTCCAGGACCAGAACGGGAATTTTGACGAAGATGCCTTCCGCAACTTCATCACCGACCTGAGTGTAAACCAGCCGGACCAGTACCAGGCCTGGTTGCAGAGCGAGGCCGCCCTGATCCAGGCTTCCATGGAGCAGACCTATTTTGACCTGGTTCGCGCCGGGGTAGGCGCCACCCTGAAAGAAGGGGAGCTGGATTACCACATGGCCAACGACAAGGTAGACATCCGCTATGTACGGGTACCCTACACCAGCATTGCGGACAGCACCATCAACATCTCCAAGTCCGACATTGAAAAGTATATGAAGGCGCACGAAGAGGAATATCAGCAGGCCCCGGGCCGGGATATCCGCTATGTGTACTTCGAGGAAAAGGCTTCCGAAGCCGACCAGGCGGCCATCCGGGAATCCCTGGTTACCCTGCTGGAAGACCGGGAGGAATACCGTCAGGACCTGGATTCCACCGTTACGGTTTACGGCTTTAGCCACACCCCGGATATGGCGGCTTTCCTGGACCTGAATTCCGATACCAAATACGACACCCTTTTTAAATCCCGCAATGATCTGCCCGCTGTAGTGGCAGACACCCTGATGGGGATGGAAACAGGGGAGATTTACGGTCCCTACCGCGATGGGGAATACTTCAAGATTTCCCGAATCATGGACCGCAAAGACAACGGCTCCGTAAAAGCAAGCCACATCCTGGTGGCCTACCAGGGTGCCATGCGCGCCAACCCTGCTGTAACCCGCACCCAGGAAGAAGCTGAAGCCCGCGCCCGGGAACTGCTGGCCGAAGCCCGCGGGGATGGAGCGGTTTTTGCCCAGCTGGCCCGCGACAACTCCGACGGCCCCTCCGCCCAGAACGGCGGAGACCTGGGGTATTTCCAGGAAGGGGTGATGACCGCCAAGTTTAACGACTTTGCCTTCCAGAACCCCACCGGAACCATTGGTCTGGTGGAAACGGAATTTGGCTACCACATCGTGAAGATCGACGACAAGCAGGACATCATCCGCGTGGCTACGCTCAGCCGGATGGTAGAGCCTTCCGAAGAGACCATCAACGCCACCTTTACTGAGGCTACCTCCTTTGAGATGGCCGTAAGTGAAGCCCCCACCTCCTATGGCAGCAAAGCCGAGGAAATGGGGTATAGCGTGCGTCCGGTGAACAAGCTGCAGGCCATGGACGAGAACCTGCCGGGCCTGGGTGCCCAGCGCCGGGTAGTGCAGTGGGCATTTAACCCGGAAACCGAAACCGGGGATGTGCGCCGCTTTGACCTGGCCGGGGGTTATGCGGTAGTACAGCTTACTGCCAAGTACCGCGAAGGCCTGATGAGTGTGGAGGACGCCTCTGCCCAAATCCTGCCCAAGCTGCGCCGCGAGCGTAAAGCCGGGCAGATCATGGCAGCCAACCAGGGCAAAAGCCTGGAGGATATCGCCAGCGCCAACAATGTGACCATTGCCAGTGCCTCCGCTCTTAACGCCAAAACCCCCACCATTGCAGGTGCCGGTCGTGAGCCCATGGTAGTGGGTACTGCCGTATCATTAGGCGAAGGAGATACTTCCGGCCTGATCCAGGGCGAGACCGGAGTGTTCAAACTGCAGGTAACCGCCAAGCAAGCCGCTCCGGCCCTCGAAAATTACGCTCCCTACGCAGGCACCCTGACCCGTAGCATCGCACCCCGTGTGAACACATCGGTATACGATGCCTTAAAGGAAAAGGCGGAAATCGAAGACGAGCGCGCAACCTATTTCTAGGCGCTACAAAAACCCATCATCACAAAAACCCGCATGCCATGCATGCGGGTTTTTGCATTTAAGGCAGGACCATGCTGTTGTATGGGATCTGGGTGGTGTATCCTTTGGAGGCAAAGTATTCCCGGGCCTGGGTTCCACCGGCGCAGAGGATGAAATCCCCGCCCCAGGCCCCCAGGCTTTTCAGGCTGCCGTCAAAGTCCGGGAATCGTTGCGCCTGTATGGTAGGCATACCCAACGTTTGCGAGATCAGGGCTTCGTGGGCTTCCATGGCTTCCCGGAATTCCCCAAGGGTAGCCGCCCCGGCCATTTTTCGAGTAAGGGCTGAAATTCCTTCCAGGCCGTCCGGATCCATGCCCCCGGCTTCCCGGTACCGCCGGATCCCTTCCCGGCTGTCTTGTTTTTCGTTGAGGTAGATAAAGGAAAGGGCCTCTGCAAATACTGGGGCAAAGGGAGCAGCTGTAACATTGGGGTTGCCCTGATTGTCCCGCTGGTAAAAGATAGGCCCCGTTGCCGTGGCACAGGCCAGGTCGTACCCGCTGCCGCCCAGAGTGGCTTCCAGCAGGGCATAAGGGTTTGCCCCGGCCCAGGCGGCCAGGTTGGCGATCAGCGTAGAGGAGGAACCCAGCCCCCAGGCCTGCGGGAATTCCAGGCCGGTTACGACCTGTATGCCCAGGCAGGTTTCCCGGAATGCGGGTTGCAGGGCCATGGCGGTTTGCAGCAGCCGAAGCAGCCTGTCCGCTGCCCCGGCGGGAAAGGGCCCAGCCCCAACAGGGGCTTCCAGCTGTTCCCGGGTAAAAGTGGCTTGCAGCCACGGTTGCCCGTGCACGTCCAGGCTGGTCCAGCTCAGCCCCGGGATGTGGGTTGGGGATACTTCCAGCCATTGCCCCTGCCGGGTGGGTACGGCCAGGGCCAGCGCCCCGTCCAGGACCGCGTATTCCCCGGAGAGCAGCAATTTGCCGTGGCTGTAGAAGCGTTTTTTCATGGTTGCCGGCGCAGGGCCTTAAGCTGGGTAACCACCTCGTTATGGGTTACGGTATGCGTTTTGAAATATTCCACCATGGCTTCCTTTTCGGCCGGGGTGGCCCCCATCTGGTTCAGGATATTGAGCAGGTGCATCTTCATATGCCCGCGTTGTATGCCCACGGTGACCAGGGATCGGATGGCTGCAAAATTCTGGGCCAGGCCGGCCACGGCCACCACCTCCATCAGTTCCCGGGCAGAGGGTTGCCCCAGGATCTCCAGGCCCAGCCGGACCAGCGGGTGCAGGCTGGTAAGCCCCCCTACGGTGCCCAGGGCCAGGGGCACTTCAATCCAGAAGCAGAACTCCCCATCGGTAAGGCTTGCCCCGGTTAAACTCCGGTAGCGGCCGTCCCGGGCGGCATAGGCATGCACCCCGGCCTCCACAGCCCGGAAATCATTCCCGGTGGCAATCACCACCGCGTCTATCCCGTTCATGATGCCCTTGTTGTGGGTCACGGCCCGAAAGGGTTCGCAATTGGCAATTTCTACAGCCTGTACCAGGCGTTCGGCTACGGCTTCCCCGGAGAGGCCGGCTTCAGGTTCCAGGTCCGAGGCCGGGCAGCGCACCTCTGCGCGCACCACGCATTCAGGGGTGTAGTTCGAGAGGATGCTCATGAGGACTTCCACAGGTTTTTCCTCCCCTTTGAACCCCTCGTATGCAGCAGCCTCCCGGAGCAGGGTAGTGGAAAACTGTTCCAGGCAGGAGTTGATGAAATTCGCGCCCATGGCATCGCGGGTGTCAAACCGGCAATGCAGCTGGTAATACCCGGGCAGGTCGGCGGTTTTGTCCCGCAATTCGAGGCCCAGGATGCCGCCCCCGCGTTTTTCCATATTCCCGGTTATGGGGGCGGCATCCTGCAGCAGGATGGGCCGCAGGTATTCCATAAAAGCCTGCAGGGTTTCGGCCTCCCCACTGTAGGTAAAATGGACCTGCCCAATTTTTTCGATCCCCAGGACCCGGGCGTGGAAGCCCCCCCTTTCCATCCAGTATTTGGCGGCTTTGCTGGCCGCAGCTACTACGGAGCTTTCCTCTATGGCCATGGGGATGGCGTAGAGTTTGCCGTTGATCAGGAAATTCGGGGCCACCCCCAGGGGGAGGTAGAAGTTGCTGATCGTATTCTCTATGAATTCGTCGTGCAGTTGCTGCAGCTGGGCATCCGAATGCCAATACTGGCGCAGAACAGCCTCGGTTTGCTCGGGATGGGCCGTGTAGTTTTCAGCAATCCAGCGGATTTTCTCTTCCTTGGAGCGTTTGGAAAAGCCTGCTACGGGTTGGATCATATCCGGAGGTTTTTGGGTTCCAAAGATACGCATTCGCCCCGGCACGCAGCAGGGGGGTGCCAAAGGTGTCCGGGCGGGTCATAAATTCGGTCCGGAGCTCCGATTTCTGGCAATATTTTCATAAACTTGGGGGTTTTTAATCCCTTTTTTGCGAATTCATGAACCTGAGAGCCCCGCTGTTTGCAATCTTCTTCCTGACCCTTTCCGTTTTACCTGCCCAAAAACAAATCACCCTGGAGGAGATCTGGGGGGGTGCCTTCAGTACCGAAGGCTTACAGGTATTACGCTCCATGAATGACGGACAATACTATACGGTCCTGGAAATGGACCGGGGTGCGCGCCGCAGTTCCATCGTGAAATACGAATACCGGACCCAGCAACCCGTGGGCACCCTGGTGGCCACCGACGCGGGCAAGGGTATCCCCTTTTTTACCTCCTACGCCTTTAGTGCGGACGAATCCCGCGTAATTCTGGCCACCGACGTGACCCCTGTGTATCGCCGTTCCCGCCTGGGGGTGTATTACGTGTACGACCTGGGCAGCGGGGAACTGGTGCAGATTGCCTCCGAAGCTATTCAGGAACCCACCCTTTCGCCGGACGGCAGCCAGGTGGCCTATGTGTTTCAGAACAACCTCTATGTAAAGAACCTGGCCTCCGGGGCCGTTTCCCAGATCACCCAAGACGGACAGGCCAACGCCATCATCAACGGGGTAACGGACTGGGTTTATGAAGAGGAATTTGCCTTTGTGCGGGCTTTTGCCTGGAATGCCACCGGCACCAGGATTGCCTTCCTGCGTTTTGACGAGCGGGAAGTGCCGGAGTTTTCCATGGACGTATACGGCAGTGGGCTTTATCCCTTCCCCTATGTGTTCAAGTACCCAAAAGCCGGGGAAGCCAATGCCAGCGTAAGCCTCCATATGCACGACCTGCAGGCCGGCACCACCCGCCCGGTAGACCTGGGCAACCCCTATTACATTCCCCGTATCCAGTGGATGCAGGACGCAAACCACCTGAGCGTACAAACCCTGAACCGCCACCAGAACCGCCTGCAATTGCTGCAGGTGGATGCCGGCAGTTTGGAAACCACCCTTTTGCTGGAGGAAACGGATGCCGCCTATGTGGATGTTACCGACAACCTGACCTTCCTGCCCGGCGACCGCTTTATCTGGACCAGCGAAAAGGACGGATATAACCACATTTACCTCCATGCCGCGGACGGCTCCCTGGAGCGCCAGCTTACCAGCGGCCCCTGGGAAGTAACAGCCTACTACGGTTTCGATGCGAAGCGCAAGCGGATTTATTACCAATCTGCCGAACAGGGTTCCACCCTCAGGGATGTATACAGCGTGGGGGTTAGCGGCAAAGGCAAACGCCGCCTCACAGAGGGTGCCGGTACCCACCGGGCCGCCTTCAGCACGGATTTCTCCTACTTTATCGACACCTACAGCAGCGTGGATACGCCCCCGGTCTATACCCTGCACCGGGCATCGGACGGGAAGGCCGTTAAGGAACTCAAAAACAACCAGGCCCTGCTGGACAAACTGGCCGGGTACCAAATATCTCCCAAGGAATTCAGCACCCTGCGGGTGAACGGGAATGACCTGAACATGTATATGATCAAGCCGGCGGATTTTGACCCGGCCAAGGAATATCCCCTGCTGATGTTTCAGTACAGCGGGCCAGGCTCTCAACAGGTAGCCAACAGCTGGTTTGGCAGCAACGATTACTGGCACCAGATGCTGGCTTCGGAAGGCTATATCATTGCCTGCGTGGACGGCCGGGGAACGGGCCTGAAGGGTCGGGATTTTAAGAAAGTAACCCAGCTGGAGCTGGGCAAGTACGAGGTGGAAGACCAGATAGAGGCGGCCCGCATCCTGAGCGAACGCCCCTATATTGACGCCTCCCGCACCGGGATCTGGGGCTGGAGCTACGGGGGCTTTATGTCTTCGAACTGTATCCTGAAGGGCAATGAGGTCTTTGAGGTAGCCATTGCCGTGGCCCCGGTAACCAGCTGGCGGTTCTACGATACCATCTATACCGAGCGCTATATGCATACGCCCCAGGAAAACCCGGAGGGGTACGACCAGAACTCCCCCCTCTTCTTCGCAGACCAGCTGAAAGGGAGCTACCTGCTGGTGCACGGTTCTGCAGACGACAATGTGCACGTGCAGAACACCATGCGCATGGTGGAGGCCCTGGTGCAGGCCAACCGGCCCTTTGAGTGGGCCATTTACCCGGACAAAAACCACGGGATTTACGGGGGGAATACCCGCTTGCACCTCTATAACAAAATGAC
This sequence comes from Robiginitalea aestuariiviva, assembly GCF_029537735.1. GTDB lineage: Bacteria > Bacteroidota > Bacteroidia > Flavobacteriales > Flavobacteriaceae > Robiginitalea > Robiginitalea aestuariiviva. The sequence goes on from NZ_JARPUQ010000001.1 coordinate 1,373,250, forward strand.
CGACTTTATCCGCAAAAACCTTTAAGCAAAACCAGACTATATATGGATACGCAAACCGAAATCACCGAAGAACAACAATTACTGGGGCACCCCAAGGGCCTGTTCTACCTCTTTTTTGCCGAGCTGTGGGAGCGGTTCAGTTTTTATGGGATGCGCGCCCTTTTGACCCTTTACATGGTCAATGTCATTTTTGAAAAACTTGTGGAACGGGATTATGCGGCAGCCGCGGTATATTCCAGTTACGGGTCTTTGGTTTATGCCTCCACGGTGGTGGGCGGGCGGATTTCGGATACCATCCTGGGGATGCGCCGATCCATTTTGCTGGGTGGGATTCTGATGGCCCTGGGCCATTTTGTGCTGGCCATTGAGCACAATGTAACCTTTTACCTGGCCCTGGCCCTGATTGTGGTTGGGAATGGGTTCTTCAAGCCCAATATCTCCACTTTTGTAGGGTCCCTGTATAAGGATGGGGATCCGCGAAAGGATTCGGGCTTTGTGATCTTCTACATGGGGATCAACATCGGGGCCTTTGTTTCTCCCTTGCTCTGCGGCTGGCTCGGCAGGGAGTATGGCTGGCATTACGGTTTTGGGCTGGCAGGCATCGGGATGCTTACCGGATTGCTCTTTTTCTGGAGTGGGATTAAAAAGAATGTGTTCGGAAACCGGGGCATGGCGCCCAGTGAGGGGGTTTTGAACAAGAAACTGATCGGGCTGCCCCAGCGTTCCATGGTACCCATCCTGGCTTTCTTGGCAGCACCCATCATTGCCGTGCTGCTTTCGTCCTATCAGCCCCTGGGTTCCGAGGCCAGTTTCCTGGGCGACCAAAATATTGTAAACATCATTTTTAAGGCCATCGGCGTTTTTATCCTGGGGTATCTGGGTTATATCATGTATAAGGCCACCCTGGACGAACGTAAAAAGCTGTTCATGGCCGTGCTGATCACGTTGTTTATGACCATCTTCTGGGGCTTCCACGAATTATCCGGCAGCGTGATCACCCTGTTTGCAGACCGCAACGTGAACCTGCAGTGGATAGATGCCGCCCAGTCCAATGCCATAAACCCGGTGTTTATCATTCTCCTCTCCATACCCATTTCCCTGCTGTTCACCTGGCTGGCCAAGCACAACCGGAACCCGAGAACCCCTTATAAATTTGGTTTGGGGCTGGCTTTTGCAGGGATCAGCTTTTATATCCTTGCCCTTAGCGGCGGCAGTGCGGATGAAAACGGGATGGTACCCTTTTCCTATCTGCTGCTTATGTATTTCCTGCTTTCGGTTGGGGAGTTGTTTATGTCTCCCGTGGGGCTTTCCAAGATCACGGATCTCTCCCCCAAACGCATTGTTGCGTTTATGATGGGGGTTTGGTTTCTTTCTTCCGCCTTTGCCTTCCAGGTAGTGGGCTTTATCGGCAAGCAATTGGCCATTGAGAGCGACGACCCCAATGTGCGGGGGATGGATACCCTTGGGGTGTATACCGGAGGGTTTGAGCTTATCGCTCAGTATGCACTAGGGGCCGGGATCATTGTCCTGGTTGCTGCACCCCTGATGAAACGCCTGATGGGGAACGTACACTAGGCCAGGATTGGATATATGCCCCGTCCCGCCCGGTGTGGTGGAATGGGATATGGCGCTTGCTACAGCTTTCTTTCCAGAGGGCAACCAGGGAATGGTAGTTGCTGCCGTCTGCCACCACGCGGGCTGGCTTAAGGACTTCCAGGGCGCGTTCCATATGCATGCGGGGAGAACCGCTTAGCCACAGGATATCCGTGGGAGCGCCGTCTGCAGGGTATACCCCGGTACTATCTATACGAAGCAGCCGCTGCGGTCCTACCCTATACGCCTGACCCAGGGAAAGCATATGTGCCGGTGCCAGGCGTTCCCCCACCCGGTATGCCCGCAGTGCGGCGCCAAAATCCGCTGGGGCATCGGAATAAGCCGTAATTCCTTTTCCATCCCGAACCCACAGGGCGCTGGCCCCCGTGCGGTGCGGGATAATCCATTCGGCCCGGGAGCGTGCCTGGTAGTCTTCCATAATGGTCCTTAGAAACAACCCGGACAGCGCCAGGGCCGCCCCCAGGGCGTAGGTCGCTTTGCGGTGGCGTATCGCCTGCCCCCCCAGGTAGACCGCCAGCAGTCCCAGCCCCATGGCCGTATCGCTCCAGGCCAGGTCTGTAAGCCGGATACCCGGCACGTTTCCGATGCGGTAAAGCACACCGTGGAAGCCGCGGATCAGGAAATCGTAAGCGGTGAGCATCCATTCCTGGGCCACCCCGGAATACAAGCCGATTAGCAGCACGAACCCCCCCAGCAGGATAACCCCCATTAAAGGGGCCAGCAGCAGGTTGGTAAGCAGGAAAGCCAAGGGGAACTGGTGGAAGTAAAACAGGCTTACCGGGAATACCCCCAGCTGGGCGGAAAGGCTCAGGGCCGTCCATTGCCCTATGGGTTTGCCTGCCGGGCCCTGCCAGGGCCAGTAAGCCATGAGGGTGGGCTGGAAATGGAGGATGGCCCAGACGGCTGCAAAACTCATCTGGAACCCGGGTCGGAAAAGGGCCCCGGGATCAAACCACAACAAAAGGATGGCTGCCAGGGCCCAGAAATGCAGGCTTTGGGTGCCCCTACCGGTAAGCAGGGCCAGGGCCAGCAGGCTGAACATCACTGCCGCCCGGATAACGGAAGGGCTCATTCCAGCCAGGAGCGCATAGCCCCAGAGCAGGGCCAGGCTAATCCCTACCTGTATCCTGCGGCCTTTACGGAAAAGCCGGAAGGGACCCAGCATCAGGGCCAGCACCCCGGTAAACACCCCCACATGGAGGCCGGAAACAGCCAGCATATGAGCTGCGCCTGTATCGCGGTAGGCTTGGGTTAGCCCCTCGCTCAGGGCACTGCGCTCCCCCAGAAGCATGGCTTTTAACAGCGCAGAGGTATCCGGATGCAGGCGGGGGTGGTCCAGGCTGCCCAGCATCGCCATCCGCAAGCGCTGCAAGCGGTGGGTCCAGCCCGGGCTGCGCACCGGGTAGTGACGGATTACAGCTGAATCAGGCCGTATCCGTCCCCAAATGCCCAGGGACGCCATGTAGGCTGCATAATCAAAGCTATGCGGGTTGGAAGGGCCGGGAAAGGCCTCTGGTGTTCCCGGGAGGACCAACAGGTCTCCGGGTTGCCATATGGGATTTCCGGACTCCTTTGGGTATTCCAGCAGCACCCTGCCCCGGATGGGAGTAGCATTGCCCTGCCGTAGTACGGCCGTCCAACGGGAGGTATAGCCTCCAGGCATTGGCGCCAGAAGTTCCAGGGTAAAGGTCCGGGATGCCGGGGTCGCGGGGTGGCGGAAATGCCCGGCTTGATTAGGCGGATGTGACCGGCAGGCTATGGCAAAACCCAGGCCCGCTGCGCTTAGGATGGCAAATAGCAGGAATAGGGGGTATCCCAGGCGCCTCCCGGCCCACAGGCCCAGGCCAGCCAGCATAAGCCCCAACACCGGCCAGGGGAAGCCGGCATTGGCCGGATACCCCGTAATGTGGGCCACGCTAATCCCCAGGGCCAGCCCAAAGGCCAGCCCCATTACAGGGGTATGGGGTTGATTCATGCTACAGGATGCGGGCAGCGCTTACAAAGGCGTAATTCCAATAGCCTTCATTGAGGGAGGAGACAATAACGCCCCGGGATGTGGTGGAATGGATAAACCGGATATCCCCGCCATTCCGCACCTCGACCACCAAGCCTACATGGTTGATGTTTTTTCCTTTTTTTCGGGTGCTGAAGAAGAGGAGGTCGCCCTTGCGCAGGGTGGCCAGTTCAATGGGCCGGGCTGCAGCCGCCATCTGGCTGGACACCCGGGGCACGGGTATTTCGTGTTGCTGAAAGGAAACATACAACAGCCCGGAGCAGTCCATGCCCTTGCGGGTGGTACCTCCGTAGCGGTATTTTACCCCGGCAAAGGAAAGGGCGGTTTCCACCACGGCTTCTGCCTTGGCCAATACCTCAGGGGCATGGGGGCCGCCGCGTGGGGCCTCGGGCCCTGCATGGGTTTCGGGGGTTCCCGCAGCCACGTGTACGGCGGAGGCACGGGCCTGGCGCGCCCGTTTGCGCGCACTGCCACAGCTGGCCAGTAAAACCCCCAGCAGGAGGAAGGTGAAAAGTCGCCTCATACGGTAGTAACGGAATCCGTTCCACTAAATTATATAAATCCCGGAAATCGGCAGGGAACCACCCCTGCCCGCAGGTAAGCGAAACTAGGCCCGGGAACTGAAATCGACAATCAGGCTGGCGGCTTTACGGCTGGCACCCGGCCCGCCCAGGCGCGTCTTCAGCTCGGCATAGGCCTCCTGTTGTGCGCTGCGGCCTTCCGGCGAAAGGATACGGTCCAATTCGGCCTTCAGGGTACCCGGACGCAGGTCGTCCTGTATGAGTTCCCGAACCACTTCCCGGTCCATGATCAGGTTCACCAGGGAGATATACTTCAATCGGATAAGCCGCCGCGCGATCTGGTAGGATAGCCAGTTTCCCTTGTAACATACCACCTGCGGGACATCCAGCAGGGCGGTTTCCAGGGTAGCGGTGCCGCTGGTTACCAGGGCCGCGGTGGCGTGCTGCAACAGGGGATAGGTCCAGTCCATCAGCAGGGTTACCCCGGTGCCCTCCAGGTAGGGGGCGTATTCGGCTTCGCCCAGGTTGGGGGCCCCGGCTATGGCAAATTGGTACCCGGGGTATTCCGGGATCACCTGTAGCATCACCTCCAGGATTTTCCGGATTTCCTGCTTCCGGCTGCCGGGCAGTAAGGCAATGATGGGTTTGTCCGGGTCCAGGCCATGGCGGGCCCGAAAGGCTTTCGGCTCCGGCTCCGGCAGGCCCTGCATGGCGTCTATGAGGGGGTGGCCCACAAAATGTACCGGCACCCCGTGCCGCTTGTAAAAAGGCAGTTCAAAGGGCAGGATAGCGTAGATGGCATCCAGGTCGCGTTTCATACGCGCCACCCGGCCCTCCCGGGATGCCCAAACCTGGGGGGCAATATAGTAGTGGGTGCGGACCCCTTTTTTCCGGGCCCAGCTGGCGATTCGCAAATTAAACCCCGAAAAGTCGATGAAAATAAGGGCATCCGGCTTAAAGGCCTCAATGTCTGCCTTGCAGAAGGAGAGGTTGCGGAAAATATCCGGCAGGTGGGCTAGCACTTCCAGAAAGCCCATAAAGGACATGTCCTTATAATGGCGCACCAGGGTGCCTCCGGCCTGTTCCATCCGGTCTCCGCCCCAACAGCGCACCTGCGCCTGTGGGTCTTCTGCCCGCAGGGCACGGATGAGGTTGGAGCCGTGCAGGTCCCCCGAGGCTTCTCCGGCTATGATATAATACTTCACCTTTAGAATATCTTGTAATAGAGGATCAGCAGGGCGGTGAGTACGGTGGCCATCAGCACCCCCCTTGCCCGGTAATCGCGCCGCAGTCGCAGAAAGCCAAAGAAGGCCACCAGGTTCAGGATGGCGCCCAGGGCCAGGAGGCTGCCCACATGGTTTTCCTGTACGGCGGCCTGGTAGGTTTCCACAATCCCCATATCGGAGAACAGCAGGATGTATAACAACACGCCCAGGGTGTTGGCAATAATACCGACAGCAAAGCCAATGCCGATTTCTTTTTTATGATTCATGGAGCTTCCAGGTGTTGAGTTGTGGGATAACGTGGTGGGCCGTCAGGTCGAACTGGGTGGGTACCACGGAAACGTAACCCTGGTCCAGGGCCCACTGGTCTGTGTCTTCCCCGTGGTCCAGCAACTGGAAATCCCCGGTAAGCCAGTAGTAGTCCTTTCCGTTGGGGCTGGTGCGCTTGTCGAAGCGCTCCTTCCAGTTGGCCCGCGCCTGCCGGCAAATTTTTATGCCTTTGGGAGCCGCACCTTCGGTTTTGGGGATGTTTACGTTAAGCACCACCCCTTCAGGCATCCCGTGGCGCAGGGCCTGAGCGGCAATTTGTTGTACCGCTTCCCTGCAGGGCCCGAAGTCTGCATCCCAGGCATAGTCGCAAAGGGAGAACCCTATGGCGGGGATCCCCTCGATGCCGGCTTCGATGGCAGCGCTCATGGTGCCCGAATAAATAACGTTGATGGAGCTGTTGGAGCCGTGGTTAATCCCACTTACACACAAATCCGGCTTCCGCGTCAGGATTTCCTGCAGCCCCAGTTTCACGCAGTCTGCCGGGGTGCCGCTGCAGCTGTACTCTTCCGGGGCCCCGTGTTCGCGGTCAATCTCCACCTTTTTGGAATACAGAGTACTGTCCAGCGTAATGGCGTGGCCCATGCCGGATTGGGGGCTGTCCGGAGCCACCACGACCACGTCTCCCAGGGCCCTCATATACCGGATTAGATGGCGTAGCCCGGGGGCCGTAATTCCGTCGTCATTGGTCACTAAAATCAGGGGTTTTGCCATCGGGTATACTTTCTTGGGTAAAAATACGTTTTTCAGTAATAGGACTCCCGCGAACCGCCCTTAACAAAAAATTATACGGGGCCCGCCAAGACTGGCATGGTTTTTTCCGTATTTTAGGGAGTTCAAGAGACAAATGAGGAAAAACGGGGCGGTTCACACCTTCCCGGCTGACAAAAAAAATGTACATGAAAAGGAATTTACTGCTGGTATTTTTCGTCCCCCTGATTGCCATAGCATCCTGTAGTTTTACCAACCGCTCTTTCGAGTCCGACGACAAGGACAAGCTCCTGCTGGACCTGATCACCTATGTGCTGGAGCGCGGGCATTACGAACCCAAGGATATCAACGACGACTTCTCCGCCAGTGTCTATGAAGATTTCCTGGATGTAATCGATCCTACCAAGCGTTACTTCCTGGCGTCTGATATTGCGGAATTCGAACAATACAAATTCCAGATCGACGACCAGATCCACAATACCGAAATTGGGTTTTTCAACCTGGTTTACGACCGGCTGATGGAACGCATGGCCGAGGCGCGGACCCTGTACGGGGAAGTGCTGGAGCTGCCCTTCGATTTTAACCAGGACGAAAGCATAGATGTGGATTATGAGAAACAACCCTATGCCCAGGACCACAAGGCCCTGAAGGAACGGTGGCGGAAACAGCTGAAATACGCCAGTATTGGCACCTACTATTCCAAGCTCAACCTGAGCGCTTCGGAAGAAGGGGAAAGCATTGCCCCTGCCCAGGCCGAGGAGGCTTCCCGCGAGGCCACCCGCAAGACCCTGGACGAATTCTTCGATTTTGTGGACGACCTGGAGCGCAAGGACTGGTTTGTACAGTACCTGAATACCATTGTGGACGAATTCGACCCTCACACCTACTATTTTGCCCCCGAAGACAAGGAGCGTTTTGACGTAAGTATGTCCGGGAAGTTTGAAGGGATTGGCGCCCGCCTGCAGAAGAAGCCCGAAGGGGCCAAGATTGTGGAAATCATCAGCGGGGGGCCGGTCTGGAGGGACCAAAGCCTGGAAGTGGGCGATGAGATCCTCAAGGTAGGCCAGGATGGCGAGCCGCCTGTGAATATTGTAGGCATGCGCCTGGACGATGCCATTAAACTCATCAAGGGCCCGAAAGGCACAAAGGTAGACCTGACCGTCCGCAAGGTGGACGGAACTGTGGAAGAGGTTTCCCTGGTACGCGATGTGGTGGAACTGGAAGAATCCTTCGCCAAATCTGCCACAGTGATCAAGGACAGTCACAAATACGGTCTTATCCACCTGCCTAAGTTCTACGTGGATTTTGACGACTATAGTGAGCGCAATGCCGCCACCGATGTAGCCAAGGAAATTGAGCGCCTGAAACAGGAAGGGGCCGAGGGCCTGGTACTGGACCTCCGCGACAACGGGGGAGGCTCCCTGAAGACGGTGGTGGACATGGCCGGGTTGTTTATCAAGGACGGCCCCGTGGTACAGGTGCGTTCCTCCGCCCGCGACAAGGAGATCTATTCCGACCGGGACGAGCGCGTACAATGGGACGGCCCCCTGGTGATCCTGGTGAACGAACTATCGGCTTCCGCCTCTGAAATCCTGGCCGCGGCCATGCAGGACTACAAGCGCGCCATCGTGATTGGCAGCAAGCAGACCTTTGGGAAAGGAACCGTTCAGAACGTGATCCCACTGGAAAATATAATGCGCAGCAACGAATACGGAGACCTGGGCGCCATCAAGCTCACTACCCAGAAGTTCTACCGCATCAATGGTGGCTCCACCCAGCTGGAAGGGGTGAAAAGCGATGTAGTGGTCCCGGACCGCTACAGCTATATAGACCTGGGCGAACGCGACCAGCAAAACCCCCTGCAATGGGATAAGATCAGTCCGGCGGATTACGAGCCCTGGAATGGCTATATCGACTTTGAAAGCACCATTGCCCGCTCCAATGCGCGGATGGCTTCCCACCCGCAGATCGCCATGATCGAGGAGAACGCCCTCTGGCTGAAAAACCAGCAGGAAGAAACCCGTGTTCCCCTCAATTACGAGGCCTATAAGCAACGGGAGGCGGAGAACAAGGAGCGTTCCCAGTATTTCCGCTCCAAGATGAAGTACGATTCCCAAATGACCTTCAGCTCCCTGAAATACGAGCAGGAGCTCTTCACCAAAGACTCTGTCCTGCGGGAAAAGCGGAACCGCTGGCACCAGAACCTGGCCGGGGATGTCTATGTGGAGGAAGCCATTAACGTGCTGGAAGACCTGAAGCTGAACAACTTCAAAAAAGACAAGCTGGCCAGCCGTATGCGGGAGTAAACCCTTCGGCAGCCCAAAAAAGTAAAGCCCCCGTTTAGGGGGGCTTTTTTGATTCCAGGTGTTTGGCTTCTTTATTTCAGGAAGGAGGCATAGGAATCCCGGAGTTTCCGCAACTTGGGGCTGATCACATACTGGCAGTATCCCTGTGCCGTATTGCGCCGGTAATAGTCCTGGTGTTCCGCTTCGGCCTCAAAGAAGCGCTGCAGGGGAGCCAATTCCGTCACGATGGGGTCCTCGTAATACCCTTGCATTTCTTCCAGTACTTCCCGGGCTGTGGCTTTTTGCCCCTCGTTGTGATAAAAGATCACGGACCGGTACTGGGTGCCCCGGTCTGCGCCCTGCCGGTTCAGGGTGGTGGGGTCGTGGGTGCCCATAAAGATCCGCAGCAGGTCCCGGTAGGGGAGGACGGAAGGATCGAAGGTAATCTGCACCACCTCCGCATGGCCGGTAAGGCCGGAGCACACTTCACGGTAGGTGGGTTTACCCGGCACCCTGCCGCCGCTGTACCCGGAAACCACAGCGGTAACCCCCTTCACCTCCAGGAAGACCGCTTCGGTGCACCAGAAGCAACCCCCGCCCACAGTGGCCTGCTCCAACCCCTCAGGCGTCATGGCCTTCCGTTTTGTCGTGGCGCAGGGCCTCGGAGTTGATACAATACCGTAATCCGCTGGGTGGCGGGCCGTCCGGGAAGACGTGCCCCAGGTGGGCATCGCAGGTATTACAGCGCACTTCTACCCGGACCATCCCATAAGAGGTGTCCCGGATGTACTGTATGGCATTTTGGGCTACGGGTTGGGTAAAACTGGGCCACCCGGTCCCGGATTCAAACTTGATCCCGGAATCGAACAGGGGCTGGTCGCAGCAGATGCAGTGGTACAACCCGGGTTCGTGCGCGCTGCAAAGGGCCCCGGAGTGGGGGCGTTCCGTACCGTGTTCCCGGGTGATGCGATATTGTTCGGGGGTAAGTTGTTCCCGCCATTGGGCAGGGGTTTTTTCCACACGCCGGTCTGGCTTGGGGTTGCCTTTAGTCGAGTAGTGGATAATATCTTTCCAGTGGAGCATAAACGTGTTTTTAGGGGTGTAATAGTCGCAGTAAACCCTCCGGGCTTACAGCCGGAGTCCGGGTTCTGTTCCCTGCGAATTTAATGTAAATTTGGGCGGTAAACCCTAAAGCGGCATGAGGCGAAAACGTTGGGTGTATCCCGTATTGATGGCAACCTGCGTGGTGGTGTTCTGGTGGTTCGAAAATTTCTACCGCACGGACCCCTACGGTTCGGGGACTGCACCGGAACCTGCCGGATCATTTCCGGAAGCCTTCCGGCCCGAAGGAGGGGGCGGGCAACTGGTGGAACACGACTTCTATCTGCTGCGCTACAGTGAACCCCACGAACAAGCGGCCTGGGTGGGCTATGTGCTGGAGCGAGACCACCTGACCTACGAAGACCGGGACCGCCCCTATTTTGTGGAAGACCCCAAAGTGCGGTCCCACTCGGCGGACTGGCGCAACTATCGGGGCTCCGGGTACGACCGGGGGCACCTCTGCCCGGCCGGGGACCGGCGGTTTTCTCTCACGGCCTATAACCAGACCTTCTACACCAGCAACATAAGCCCCCAGGACCCGGAATTCAATGCGGGGCCCTGGAACGACCTGGAGCAGCAGGTGCGGCGCTGGTGCAAACGGTATGGTACCGTGTATGTGCTTACCGGAGGGGTGCTGCGCGACGGCCTGCCAGGGATTGGATCGGAAGACGTTAGCGTGCCGGACCAGTTTTTTAAGGTGGTGATTCGCGGGTCGGGGAATGACCTTAAAGCCATTGGTTTCCTTATGGAAAACCGCCCCGGGGCGCAGCCTTTACCCGAACACGCCATACCCCTGGATCGGATAGAGGCCCTTACAGGCCTGGATTTTTTCCCGCAGTGGGAGCCGGGGCAGCAGGAAATGCTGGAGGCCCGGATATCCCTTTCAGACTGGGGGTTCTAGCCCCATTCATTCAGGCGGTTGGCATCCAGGCGCAGGAAGATGAAAAGCAAGATGGTGAACCCCAGCAGGCCGGACCCCCCGTAACTGAAGAAGGGTAAGGGGATACCGATAGTAGGCAGCAGGCCTATTACCATCCCGATATTGATAAAATAGTGGATCAGCAGGATGGAGATTACCCCATAGCCATACATGCGCGAGAAGGGGTTTTTCTGGCGTTCGGCCAGGTGGACCAGTCGCAGCAGTAACAAGGTGAAGAGCAGGACCACGGTGGTGGTGCCGTAAAAGCCCCATTCCTCCCCAATGGTCGTGAATATGTAATCGGTGTCCTGTTCCGGCACAAAATCCCCCTTGGTACGGGTGCCTTCCAGAAACCCTTTCCCCTTTAATCCCCCGGATTCGATGGCCTTCTCGGATTGGTAGGTATTGTAACCGATGGTCTTGCGGATTTCTTCCAGTTTTTCGGGGTCCTTTTCCAGGCGCAACCACAAACTAAAGCGGTCGCGGTGGCGTTGTTCAAACACGTTGTCGAAGACAAAATTTACGGATAGGGAGAACACCAGGGTGACGGCATACAACCCCAGAACCGGCAAGAGCGGGATGCGGTATGATTGCTTTTTGAGCATGTAGATCAACCCGATCACCAGGGCCATGCCAATCCCGATCCAGACCGTCCCGAATATCAGGGTGCAGATAAAGATGGTAACGGCAAGCAACCCCAGGGCCAGGTACCACAAGGGTAACCCTTCCCGGAACAGCACAAAAATCAGGGCAAAGAAGACCAGGGCGCTGCCGGGGTCCGGCTGGGGGATAATCAGGATGGCGGGGGCCAGGAAAATCAGGATGGCATAGGCCTGGTGGCGGAGCTTGCGGATGTCCGTCTGTATATCGCTCAGGTATTTGGCCAGGGCCAGGGCTGTGGTGGTTTTGGCCAGTTCCGACGGCTGCAGGTTGAAAAAGCCCAGGTCGTACCAGGAAGTTGCCCCTGCAATGGTTTTTCCGAAGACAAAAAGCCCCAGCAGCAACCCCAGCCCGATCACGTAAAACAGGCTGGAAAAGCGTTCGTAGAAGTTGGCCTCCAGGGCCATGATCACTACAATCATGCCCAGGCTGATCAGGATAAAGATCAGCTGTTTGCCATAGCGTTGGCCGGGGTCCAGGAGGGAAGCGGCTTCGGGGTCGAAGGTGCTGGAGTAGATGCTGATCCACCCCAGGGTCACCAGCACCAGATAAAGCAGGGCCGAGGTCCAGTCTAAGCGGCGGAGTGCCCCCCTACCAAACATACTCGTTGATCTTGAATTCTTCTCCGCTGTAGGGCTTGGCGTATTCGTGTTCCAGGGTTTTTTCCAGCATTCGCTGCTCCAGGTCCTTGCGGGTAATTTCGCCCTTCAGGTATTTTTCGATAAGCAGTGAGGCAATGTGCCCTGCATACCGGGCCCCGTAATATCCGTGCTCTATGTACACGGCCAGGGCAATTTTGGGTTTGTCCACCGGGGCAAAAGCCACAAAAAGGCTGTGGTCTGTAAGCTGCACGCGCTCCCCTTCAATCCGGGTAAAGTTTTCTACGGTGCCCGTTTTGCCGGCAATCTCCACCCCGGGGATCTGTATCCATTTGGCGGTGCCTTTTTCGTACACGTCCTTCATGCCCTCAATAACGGGTTCAAAATGCCGGGGGTCTATGGAGGTGTTTTTACGCTCCGTATAGTTGGGGTCGTTTATCGGCTGGTTCCCAATCTGGCGGATCAGGTGGGGGGTATAGAAATAGCCGCGGTTGGCAATGGCGGCAGTCATGTTGGCCAGTTGGATGGGGGTGGCTGCCACTTCCCCCTGCCCGATGGAGTTAGAGATGATAAAGGAAGATACCCAACGGCCATCCCCGTACACCCGGTCGTAATACTCCTTGCCGGGAATCCGCCCGGGCCGGCCTGTGGGCAGGTCGTACCCCAGGTAATCGCCCAGGCCAAAACTCCGCATATGCTTTTCCCAGACATCCATGGCCTGGTCTGTAGTCTCGTATTTTTCAAAGAATTTCCGGAAGGTGCCTGCAAAATATGCATTGCAGGAGCGGTAGATGCCGCTATTCATGGTACGTATGCCGCCGCCGCAGTGGCAGCCGCGCTTTTTATTGCCTACAAAGAACCCGTTATAGCAACGGAAGGTGGTATTGGGGGTGATCACCCCTTCCTGCAACGCGGCCAGGGCCTGTAGGGTCTTAAAGGGGGAACCCGGGCTGGGCTCGGCCAGAATGGAACGGTCCCAGGTGGGTTTGGCAATAGTGTCGTAATGGAGTTTGCTGTAATTCTGGGAACGCTGCCGCCCTACCAGCAGGTCCGGGTCGTAGGTGGGCCCTGATATCATGGCAAGGATTTCGCCCGTGGCCGGCTCTATGGCCACAATGCCGCCCCTTTTCCCGTGCATCAGGCGCTCCCCGTATTCCTGCAGGGCCTTGTCCAGGGTAATGTGGATTTCCGTACCCGGCTGCGGCAGGGTGTCCAGGGAGCCCCCTTTGTAAGGCCCGATATCCCGGTTAAACCGGTCTTTCTGGATCAGTTTCACCCCTTTGCGGCCCCGCAGCACCTCTTCGTATTGCTTCTCAATCCCGGTGCGCCCCGTAAGCTCGCCCAGTTCGTAATACGGATTCTGTTTCAGGTCCCATTCGCTCACCTCGCTGATGTACCCCAATACGTTGGCGCCGGCAGGGGTTTTGTAGTCTCTCAGGGAGCGTTTTTCGATATAAAAGCCCTGGTATTTCCGCATTTTTTCCTGCAGGCGGGCATAATCCTCCTTGGAAAGTTGGGGTACCAATACCGAAGGCAGGCGAGGGGAATAGGTACGGGCCTTTTGCAGGCGGTTACGGAAATGATCCGGGGAGATATTAAGCAGTTCGCAGAATTCCAGGGTATCCAGGGGTTGCACCTCGCGGGGGATCACCATCACATCGTAGGCGGGCTGGTTGGCCACCAGAAGCTTGCCGTTACGGTCGTAGATATACCCGCGTTCCGGGTAGTCGTAAACCCGCTTGATGGCCGGGTCGTCCAGGATGTGGTCCGAAGAGGACCGGATCAGTTGCAGATAGGAAAGCCTGCTGATAAAGGATAACCCTATCAGTACGATAACCGTAGAAAGCAATACTTTTTTCATAGGCATTCCGGGATGGTCTGCGGGAAGGGTTTCCCGTCCCCGGCCTTATTCCCTGTGTCGGGAAAAAAGGAAAGACAACAGGAGGGCAAAGACGAAGGTACCCAACCCGGTAAGCAGCACCCGGTTCAAAAGTAAAAGCAAATTCGTCAAACTAAAAATTTCCAGGCCAAAGAAAACCAGGTGGTGTACCAAAATTAATAACGCAAGGAATGTCGTTTGTTGTACACGGGTGGAGTTGTTTAAGCGGAAATTCTGGAATTCCAGGTTTACTCCGAACACAAACCGCATCAGGGCCGGGCGCACAAAGGCGGTGGTTAGGGTGGCCACGGTATGCATGGCCAGGGTGTCGCTGAACAGGTCTACGGCAAAGCCGAGCAAAAAGGCAATCCCCAGCAGGGCGCTCCGGTTCTCCCGGATGGGGTACCAGTACAGGAACAGGATATAGACCATGGGGTTAACCTGCCCGAAGAGGTTCATCCGGCTGAAGATGAGTACCTGCAGCAGCACCAACCCTGCAAAACGCAGCAGGCCAAGAAGGAAGTTATTGCCCATTTTCGGTTTCGGATTCCAGTTCCAGGACCTCCGGGCGGTACCGGTTGCGGATCACATAGGCCTGCCGGAGGTTGGACATATCGTTAAAGAGTTCCACATCGATCTGGTAAAAACTCTGGGAGGGGTTCAGGTCAAATCGCGCAATGGTTCCTATGGGGATGCCTTCGGGAAAAATACTGGACATGGCCCCGGTCACAATGGTATCCCCCACCTTTAAAGGCACCAGCCGCGGGATGTCTTCCAATTGTGCGAAGCGGTAATCCTCCCGGTTCCAGGTCAGGGAACCAAAGTAATCGGTCCCGGCAATCTTGGCATTGATGTTGGAGCGGGTGTTCAGGATGCTTTGCACAGAGGCAAAGTGGTTGCTGGAGCGTTCCACAATCCCCAGGATACCCAAAGGCGTGATCACCCCCATATCCTGGACCACCCTGTCTTTCAGACCGCGGTCTATGGTGATATAGTTGTTGGGCAGGGTGAAGCTATTCTTTACAATCCGGGCCGGCAGGACCTGATAGGTGAGGCGGGCCGTATCCAGCAGCACGGTATCTGTAGGGGGGAGGTTGAAAAGGCGTTGGCGCAGGCGGCGATTTTCCTCGGCCAGGCGGCGGTTTTCCTCCTGCAGGCCAAAATAGTCACTCACCGAGGTGGCGGACTGGTACACGGAACCGCTTAACCAGTTGGCGGAGTTCAGGAAACGGGAGCGGTGGTAGTTGTGGTTTTGTACCGTAAGGGCCAGGCCAATAAAGAGCAGGAAGAAATAGAGCAGGGAGGTCTTGTTTCGAAGAATGAAATTAATGATCCTTTGCATGCCAATGCTTGGTTTTTTCCGGGTGCCTGCCGTCCCGGTGCCCTGCCTATTTGATCAGGATGCTCTTGTAGCGCTCCAGGTTTTTCAGTGCGATGCCCGTACCCCTTACCACAGCCCGCAGGGGGTCTTCCGCAATGTAAACCGGCAAATCGGTTTTTTGGGAGAGCCTCCGGTCCAGCCCGCGGAGCATGGAGCCACCCCCGGCCAGGTAAATCCCGGTGTTGTAGATGTCTGCAGCCAGTTCGGGCGGGGTTTGGGAGAGGGTTTCCATAACGGCGTCTTCTACCCGTAAAATGGATTTGTCCAACGCTTTGGCGATCTCGCGGTAGGAGATGGATACCTGTTTGGGTTTCCCGGTGAGCAGGTCGCGTCCCTGAACGGACATCTCATCCGGCGGGGCCTGCAGGTCTTCTGTGGCAGACCCGATCTGGATCTTGATATTTTCGGCTGTGCTTTCCCCCACATAGAGGTTGTGCTGGGTGCGCATGTAGTAGATGATGTCGTTGGTGAAGACATCCCCCGCAATCTTTACGGACTTGTCGCAGACAATCCCGCCCAGGGCAATCACCGCAATCTCGGTAGTCCCCCCGCCTATGTCCACAATCATGTTGCCCTTGGGTTGCATGATGTCCAGGCCAATCCCTATAGCGGCCGCCATGGGTTCGTGGATCAGGTATACCTCCTTGCCGTTTACGCGCTCTGCGGATTCCTTTACCGCCCGCATCTCCACCTCCGTAATCCCGGAAGGGATGCAGATTACCATCCGAAGGGCCGGCGGAAACCATTTTTTCTTGAGCGCCGGGATGCCCTTGATAAACATGTTGATCATCTTCTCGGAGGCGTCAAAATCTGCGATAACCCCATCTTTCAGGGGGCGGATGGTCTTGATGTTTTCGTGGGTCTTTCCCTGCATCATGTTGGCTTCCCGCCCCACGGCAATGATCTTCCCGGTCATGCGGTCCCGGGCTACGATAGAGGGACTGTCCACCACCACTTTGTCGTCGTGAATGATCAGGGTGTTAGCCGTACCGAGGTCAATGGCAATTTCCTCGGTCAAGAAGTCAAAAAAACCCATGCGTATGCAGTTTGGAGGCCGGTTAAAGGGCAGGTATTACCCGCAAAAGTAGTAAAATTAATGCTTAAAATGACGGGTGCCTGTCATTACCATTGCAATTCCGTTTTCGTTGCAATAATCGATGCTCAGCTGGTCTTTTATGGACCCTCCGGGCTGGATTACGCTTCGGATTCCGGCCTTGCCCGCAATTTCCACGCAATCGGGAAATGGGAAGAAGGCATCGCTGGCCATTACGGCCCCGTCCAGGTCAAAACCAAAGGAACCTGCCTTATGGATGGCCTGGTTCAGGGCATCTACCCGGGAGGTTTGCCCGGTGCCGCTGGCACAGAGCTGGCGGTTTTTAGCCAGTACAATGGTATTGGATTTGGTGTGTTTGCAGATTTTGGAGGCAAAGAGCAGATCCGCTATTTCATCCGCCGAAGGCTCCTGGGTGGTCACGCGTTTTAGGTCGGCTTCCCCGTCGGTTTTCAGGTCCTTGTCCTGATAGAGGATGCCGTTCAGGCAGGTGCGCACCTGGGTGCCGGGCAGGGGGGTGGGTTTCTGCACCAGGAGGATGCGATTTTTCTTTCCCTTCAGGATTTCCAGGGCATCGGCCGCAAAGGAGGGTGCAATCACTACCTCGCAGAACAGCTCGTGTACCTGGCTGGCAGTAGCGGCGTCCATGGGCCGGTTGCAGATCAGGATCCCCCCGAAGGCGGATACCGGGTCTCCTGCCAGGGCGTCGGCATAGGCCTGGGCCAGGGTAGGCCGGGTGGCCAGCCCGCAGGCGTTATTGTGTTTAAGGATGGCAAAGGTGGGGTCGTCTTCCCGGAACTCCTCCATAAGGTTTACGGCCGCATCAATGTCCAGCAGGTTGTTGTAGGAGAGTTCTTTGCCGTGTAACTGGTCGAAAAGGGCATTGAAGTCCCCGTAAAAAACGCCTTCCTGATGGGGGTTTTCCCCATAGCGCAGCACGCGGCCTTCCGGCTCGCTGATTTTAAGCGCCCGGCTGGCCCCGCTGCGGTTAAAGTAATTGAAGATGGCCGCATCGTAGTGGGAGGACACCTGGAAGGCCCGGGTGGCAAACTCCTGGCGGTCCTCCAGGTCGGTCTGTCCGCCTTTCGCTTCCAGCAGGGAAAGCAAGGGGGCGTAATCTTCCATAGAAGCCACGCAGAGGACATCCTTGTAGTTCTTGGCCGCAGCGCGGATCAGGGATATCCCCCCGATGTCGATTTTTTCAATGATGGCCTGCTGGGAAGCGCCTTCGGCCACAGTTTTTTCAAAAGGGTAGAGGTCTACCACCACAATGTCCAGTTGCGGGATGTCGTATTTCCCCAGCTGGTCCAGGTCTTCCTGCAGTTCCCGCCGACCCAGGATGCCTCCGAAAACTTTGGGATGCAGGGTTTTTACCCGCCCGCCCAGAATTGAAGGGTAGCCGGTTAGGTCTTCCACGGCCGTTACAGGAAGGCCCAGGTCCCGGATAAAGGCCTCGGTACCCCCTGTGGAATACAGGGTTACCCCA
The DNA here is from genome assembly GCF_029537735.1 of Robiginitalea aestuariiviva. GTDB lineage: Bacteria > Bacteroidota > Bacteroidia > Flavobacteriales > Flavobacteriaceae > Robiginitalea > Robiginitalea aestuariiviva. Next base: position 1,391,021 of record NZ_JARPUQ010000001.1, read on the forward strand.
AGGGCGTGAAGCTTACGTACCACGGGCTCCAGCCCGTCTTTGTGAAATACCGAGATCAGGGCGGAAGTCGCCTTCTTGGAGGTGCTCATGGCAAATGCTGGTCTTAAAGGGTTTAGGCAAGCAAATGTAGGGCATTTAGCCCGATCCGGCAGGGCGGGTTATCAACAAAAACCCCAAAGTTTTTAAAAGGGGGTCGCCGGGTTCGGACTAGGACAGTTGAGAAGCCGGATCCGTGATGCCGCGGTCGGAAAATAGGCGGGAAACCTCCCCGCAAATCGCTTCCAGCAGGCGCTCGTCCTGCGGGCCGAAGGGATCCGGGGTGTGGGAGTCAATGTCGATCTGCCCGATGTTCTCCCCATTCAGGAAGAGGGGCACCACAATTTCGGCCTTCACATGCAGGCTGCAGGCAATGTAATTGTCCTGGGCGGCCACGTCAGGCACCACAAAATTCTGGTTGCTCAGGGCCACCTGCCCACAGATCCCCTTGCCAAACGGGATCAGGGTATGGTCGGTCGGGTCGCCGGCGTAGGGCCCCAGCTTGAGTTCTTCCTTCCGGCCATTGCGGAAATAGAAGCCCACCCAGTCGTAATGGGGTACGTTTTCCTGCAGGAGGTCACATACGGCTTGCAGACGCTCACCCGGGGTGGTCTCAGGGCTGTTGAGCAGGGCGTGGCACTGGGTCAGAAGGGTCTCGGACATCGGGTTGAATTTTAAAGTTTCGAAGGTACGAAACGCGCGGTTGCGCAAAAAAAAATCCGGCAGGATTCCTGCCGGATTTTCTAAGGGGTGTTCCCGGATAGATTACATCATGCCGGGCATACCGCCGCCGCCCATGGGGGGTGCGGGCGGGTTGTCCTCTTTAATTTCGGTAAGGGCGCATTCGGTAGTCAGGATCATACCGGCCACGGAGGCGGCATTTTCCAGGGCAATACGGGTCACTTTTTTCGGGTCGATGATCCCTTTCTTCATCATGTCCACATATTGCTCGCTCTTGGCGTCGTATCCGAAGTCACCTTTGCCGTCGTGTACCTTGGCAACCACCACGGAGCCTTCACCTCCGGCGTTTTCAACGATGGTACGCAGGGGTGCCTCAATGGCGCGGGAAACGATCTGCAGCCCGGTGCCTTCGTCCGGGTTATCCACTTTTACCTTGGCCAGTACAGCCTGGGCGCGTACCAGGGCTACACCCCCTCCGGCCACAATGCCTTCCTCTACGGCGGCACGGGTGGCGTGCAGGGCGTCGTCCACACGGTCCTTTTTCTCTTTCATCTCCACTTCGGAAGCGGCGCCAACATAGAGTACGGCAACCCCGCCGGCAAGTTTGGCCAGGCGCTCCTGCAGTTTCTCGCGGTCGTAATCGGAAGTGGTGGTTTCGATCTGGGATTTGATCTGGTTCACGCGGGACTTGATCATCTCCCCTTCTCCGGCACCATTCACAATGGTGGTGTTATCCTTGTCGATGCTCACCTTCTCGCAGGTACCCAGCATGTCTATGGAGGCGTTCTCCAGGGTAAACCCGCGCTCCTCGGCAATCACGGTTCCGCCGGTCAGGATGGCGATGTCTTCCAGCATAGCCTTGCGGCGATCCCCAAAACCGGGAGCTTTAACGGCTGCGATTTTCAGGCTGCCGCGCAGTTTGTTTACCACCAGGGTGGCCAGGGCTTCCCCGTCCACATCCTCGGCAATGATCAGCAGGGGCTTACCGGACTGGGCCACGGGCTCCAGTACGGGCAGCAGGTCCTTCATGGTGGAGATCTTTTTGTCAAAGAGCAGCACGTAGGGGTTATCCAGTTCCGCGATCATTTTTTCGGAATCGGTCACAAAGTAGGGGGAGAGGTATCCGCGGTCGAATTGCATCCCTTCCACCACGTCTACATAGGTATCGGTACCTTTGGCTTCCTCTACGGTAATCACGCCTTCCTTGCCTACTTTTTCGAAGGCTTCGGCGATCAGTTCCCCGATAGTCTCGTCGTTGTTGGCGGAGATGGAGGCTACCTGCTTGATTTTTTCAGTGGCGTCGCCCACTTTTTTGGATTGCTTGGCGAGGTCTTCCACAATGGCCTCAACGGCCTTGTCGATCCCGCGCTTCAGGTCCATGGGGTTGGCGCCGGCAGCCACGTTCTTCAGGCCTTCTTTTACAATAGCCTGCGCCAGAACCGTGGCGGTGGTGGTACCGTCTCCGGCCAGGTCGTTGGTCTTGGAAGCTACTTCCTTAACCATCTGGGCACCCATGTTTTCCAGGGCGTTCTCCAATTCAATTTCCTTGGCCACGGTTACCCCGTCCTTGGTCACCACGGGGGCGCCGAAGGATTTGCTGATGATTACGTTGCGGCCTTTGGGCCCCAGGGTCACCTTTACGGCATTGGCCAGGGCGTCTACGCCGCGTTTCAGGCCATCCCTTGCTTCAATATCAAATGTTATGTCTTTTGCCATAATAGTATGTATCGTTTGAGTTAATCCGCCCCCACAGGGGCTATGGGTTCAGTTTAAATAATCGCCAGGATATCGCTTTCCCGCATCATGAGGTAATCCGCCCCGTCCAGTTTCAGTTCGGTGCCGGAGTACTTCCCGTACAATACGGTGTCCCCAACCTTCACAGTCATTTTTTCGTCTTTGGTGCCGGGACCTACCGCAACGACTTTGCCTTTTTGCGGTTTTTCCTTGGCCGTGTCCGGGATAATGATGCCGGAGGCCGTTTTGGTTTCGGCTGCCATGGGTTCTACCAGGACCCGATCCGCCAAGGGTTTGATGTTTACGTTAGCCATATTGATCGATTTTTTGAATTTAAAGTTTACGCCCTATGCAGTGGCCAAAATTGTGCCATGGGACAAAACATGACAGATTGTAAAATGAAAATGCCAGCTTGTCATAAAAGCTGGCATTTTAGTCTGAATTCGTTTGGGTTTACTGAAGCGTATCCAGGGGTGTGGCCGGGGTCTGGGCCGGCGCTTCCGGAATGGCGTCCAATTCCCCTTCCGGAACGGCTTCAATGCCGTCTTCCTGCAGCAGGCGGGATTCGGCCCCGCTAAAGTTGCTTTTCAGGGTTACGTTGGAGAGCAGGATCAGCACGATCAGCAAGGTTGCCAGGGTCCAGGTGCTGCGGTCCAGGAAATCCCCGGTTTTCTTCACCCCGCCAATCACCTGGTTTCCACCGCCGCCAAAGGAAGAAGACAATCCGCCTCCCTTGGGGTTCTGCACCATTACAACCAGCATCAGCAGCAGGCATACTGCGATGATCAGGATCACGAAAATGGTAAATGTGCTCATTTCTTTTTCTTCGGTTTATCGTCTTGCAGTTTCTGGACTGCCTTAATTTGGTCTGCAAAGAAACCACTTTTTTCCGGATATTTCAAACTCAGGATCCGGTAGGCCTGCACGGCTTTTTTGTACTTACCCTGTTCCAGATATACCCGTGCCAGGGTCTCGGTCATCAGCTCTTGTTTGTTGAGTTGCACAGAGGCGTCAATATCCACCTTGGAGGTCTCCCCGGGTTTGGGGACAATCTTGGGATTTTCGGCAATAAAGCGGTCAATCAGTTCAAATTTCCGGGCCTTGGGGTCTTCGGCTTCGGGCGCTGATTCCGCAGGTGGGGCAGCCTCCTCTGCCCCCGTTCGTTTTTTAAAGCTGGTGAGCTGCAGCCATTCTGAAAAGGAATACCGCTCGCTGCGGTCAAAGGCCAGGGGCCTGCCCATTTCCAGAGCTTCACGGGCCTCAGCCCGCCGGGCTTCCAGCGCCTTGTCCACCTCCGGGTCTACGGAGCGGAAAAGTTTGGGGTCCAGGATCTGTTCCGCTTCCTCCGTATTCCGCGGCAGGGGGCTGTCTTCCTCGGTATCGATCATCCCGGTATCCCGGTCGGGGTTGGGTTCCACATCCTCTGAAACGATTTCCTGATCCTCCAGGGCCTGCCGGCCGGAGATGCTGTCGGCCACGCTGTTCTGCAGGAAGGCTTCCGAGGTGATGAACTCAAAAAGAATCTCGCGGTCTGCGGTACAGGCTGCGGTTTCCTTCAGCGCCTGGTTGTACTTGTAGCTGTTGTCGTTTTTCAGCCCCTTAAGGTGCAGGGCGCGGGCAGCCTGAAACCAGGGGTAGGCCTCCACCACCTCTTCGAGCTGCCGCGTCTGGGCGGCAGATTCCAGCCGTTCGGGCTGTTGGAGCAGGGATGTAAAATCCGACACGTTCATGGGCTACCAGTCTGCCAGGGATTTGTTGAAAATGTCCTGGTTAATGCGTTCAAAGATGGCCTGGTGCGCCTCGTCCTGCACGGCAGACAGTTGGGAGGTGGCCGGGTAATCGTAAAAGAAGGAGAAACGCTGTTCCCAGTCTGCATCCTCTTTGGTTCGGTTGTAAAAGCGCACATTGACGCTCATGGTGAGCCGGTTCTGGGCGGCCCGCTGTTCGGCTGTGGCGCTCATGGGCTGCACCCGGTATTCCACAATCTCCCCTTCGTACACCAGGTCCCCGTTGGCGCCCACCAGGTCCAGGTTGGTCTGGTTCAGGATCAGGTCCTGGAGGGAAAGGGTAAAGTCCCGGTCCAGCCCCGGGTGGAACACCGACCCCGGGCTCTGGGTGGCAAAATTCTGAAAATAGCTCACCTGGAAAGTCTGGGCGGTCCCCACGTCTCCCCCGGTGAAGTTGTAGGCCCCGCACCCGCCCAACAGGAGGGCGGTAACCAGGATGAAAAGTGCAAGAGGTCTGGGCATGCTACAGGTCGTATTGTTTGATCTTGCGGTACAGGGTTCGCTCGGAGATGCCCAGTTCGGCGGCAGCGGCTTTCCGCTTGCCTTTGTTGCGTTCCAGGGCCTTGGCGATAAGCTCAATCTCCTTTTCCTGTAAAGATAGGGTTTCTTCCTCTTGGATTTCCTCGGCAAAGTGGTAGCGGTCTTCCGGCGGGGGCGGCGGTGCCGGGGTGGATACGGAAGGGCTGTGCACCTGGGATTCCGGGCTGGCGGCCGGCAGTACGGCCACGGTGTGTTCTTCCTCCTCCAGGTCTTGCTCCCGGCCGTAGATTTTCCGGATCAGCTGCCCGTGTTCTTCCTGTACCTTTTCGGTATCGTCGTGCTTGAGCAGTTCCAGGGTGAGCTTCTTGAGGTCGTTCAGGTCCGATTTCATATCGAAGAGCACCTTGTAGAGGATTTCCCTTTCGTTGCTGAAATCGCTGTCGGCCTTGCGGGGCGTCACCACCGCGGGCAGGTTGCTCCCGGCATCCGGGAGGTAGGACCTCAGGGTGGGGGCACTTACCGTGCGGTCCTGCTCCAGCACGGAGAGTTGCTCAGCAATGTTGCGCAGCTGTCGGATGTTCCCGGGCCAGCGGTATTGCTGCAGCAGGCGTACGGCGTCCTCTTCCAGGCGAATGGTGGGCATCTTGTATTTCTGGCCAAAATCCGAGGCGAACTTGCGGAACAGCAGGTGGATGTCCTCGTGCCGCTCGCGCAGGGCGGGGATATGGATTTCCACCGTGCTGAGGCGGTAATAGAGGTCTTCCCGGAACTTGCCTTTCTGGATGGCCTCGATCATCTGGATGTTAGTGGCCGCCACAATACGCACGTTGGTTTTCTGCACCTTGGAGGATCCCACTTTCAGGAATTCCCCGTTCTCCAGCACCCGTAACAGACGTACCTGGGTAGTGAGCGGCAGTTCCCCGACCTCGTCCAGGAAAATGGTGCCCCCGTCCGCCACCTCAAAATACCCGCTCCGGGTTTGGGTGGCTCCGGTAAAGGCGCCTTTCTCGTGGCCGAACAATTCGCTGTCTATGGTTCCCTCCGGGATCGCCCCGCAGTTTACCGCGATGTATTTGGCGTGTTTGCGGTGCGAGAGGGCGTGGATGATCTTGGGGATGGCTTCCTTTCCCACCCCGCTTTCGCCGGTGACCAGTACGGAAATGTCTGTAGGGGCCACCTGAATGGCCTTCTCCAGGGCGCGGTTCAGCTTTACATCGTTTCCGATGATCTCGAACCGCTGCTTGATGGCTTGTACGCTTTCCATAGGCTTATTGCTGGGCATAGCCCACGGCCGTTCCCAGCAGGGTGGCCGAGGTGCAGTCCTCGATGCGGACGTTTACGAATTCGCCCTTTTGGTACTGTTCTTTCGGGAACACCACTACGGTGTTCTGGGTGTTGCGGCCCATCCAGTGCGCATCCGACCGCTTGGAAGGGCCTTCAATCAACACTTCCTCCACCTTGCCCAGGTGTTGCTGGTTGCGCCAGAGGCTGTGCTGTTGCTGCAATTCGATGATCTCCCGCAGGCGCCGTTTCTTGTCTTCCTCCGGCACGTCGTCTGCCATCTTGCGGGCCGCCAGGGTACCCGGGCGCTCGGAATAGGCGAACATAAAGCCGAAGTCGTACTTCACGTATTCCATCAGGGAGAGGGTTTCCCTGTGGTCTTCTTCGGTCTCGGTCGGGAACCCGGCAATCATGTCCTGGCTGATGCCGCATTCCGGGATCAGCCGGCGGATATTGTCGATCAGTTCCATATACTCCTGGCGGGTGTGCAGGCGGTTCATGGCCTGCAGGATACGGTCGCTGCCACTTTGCACGGGCAGGTGGATGTACTTGCAGATATTCCGGTGGCGCGCCATAGCCTCGATCACGTCCAGGGTCATGTCCTGGGGGTTGGAGGTCGAGAAGCGGATGCGCATGCCCGGGTAGGCAGCTGCCACCTGGTCCAGCAACCCGGCAAAGTTGACGGCACTGGCTTTCTGGATGTCGCTCGCCTTTTCATAATCCTTCTTCAGCCCGCCCCCGTACCAGAGGTAGCTGTCTACATTCTGCCCCAGCAGGGTCACTTCCCGGAAGCCCTGTTCCCAGAGTTCGCCTACTTCTTTTACTATGGATTGCGGGTCCCGGCTGCGTTCCCGCCCCCGGGTAAAGGGCACCACGCAGAAGGTGCACATGTTGTCGCACCCGCGGGTTATGGATACGAAGGCGGTTACCCCATTGGACCCCAAACGCACGGGGGCCACATCCCCGTAGGTTTCCTCCTTGGAGAGGATTACATTGACGGCCTGGGCTCCCCCGTCCACCTCGCGGACCAGGTTGGGCAGGTCCTTGTAGGCATCCGGCCCTACCACCATATCCACGATTTGTTCTTCTTCCAGGAGCTGGGATTTGAGGCGTTCGGCCATACAGCCCAGCACCCCCACTTTAATGGAGGGCTTGTCCCGCTTCAGGGTATTGAATTGCTCCAGCCGTTTGCGCACGGTCTGCTCTGCCTTGTCGCGGATGGAACAGGTGTTGACCAGAATCAGGTCTGCCTCTTCCATGTTGGGGGTGGTATTAAACCCCTCCCCGGACAGGATGGAGGCCACAATCTCGCTATCCGAAAAATTCATCTGGCAGCCGTAACTCTCGATGTAGAGTTTACGGGTATTGGCCTGCTGCTCCCTGGTTTCCAGGGCCGTGCCCTGTTTTGTTTCGTCAATGGTCTTCTCCATAGTCGGTATTCGTTCTCCCCGCTTTTCGGGAAGGGGGACAAAGATACGATTTTGGAAGGCTTATGACAATTTGGCAGGAATTAAAATTTTACAAAAACGCAACGGCTGGGCATTGGGCGTATCTTTAAGGAGAACAACCCTTTAACCGATTTGCCATGAAAACTGCCCGGATACTACTCCTGTCCCTGGCCATCCTGCCCCTGCTTTCCTGCGAGAAGGAAGATCCCGAGGAATTTGCGGAATACCTGGTGGCCCGCCCCCTCACCATGACCCGCGAAGCGTTCAGCAACAGCCTGGAGATGATCGCCCCCCAGCCCATCGGGCAGTCCGGCAAGGTCTATGCCTATGGGGATTTTGTTTTTGTTGGGGAACCCTACAAAGGGGTCCACGTGATCGACAACCGAAACCCACAGGCGCCCAGGAAGGCCGGCTTTATCCGTATTCCCGGGAACATGGATATATCCGTAAAAGGGAACTACCTGTTTGCGGACAGCCTTTCGGATCTGGTAGTCCTCGATATTTCAGATATGGATAACATCCGGCCGGTGGCACGCCTGGAAGGGGTGCTGCAGGAGTACCTGCCCTGGCCTGTGGAGGCGGACCTCTTTGAGTCTGCCGGGTGGGACCCGTCCACCGAGGTGCAGGTAGGGTGGGAGCTTACCCTGGAACGCCGGGCGGTAGCCGAGGTACAACGCGGTATGATGGACAATATGTTTACCATGGCCGAAGCGGCCTCCGATACCGGGCAGGGTGGATCCCTGGCCCGTTTTAAAATCGTGGCGGATTACCTCTATGCCGTAGACAGCCATACTATTAATGTATTCGATATCTCGGACCTGGAAGCCCCGGCGGCCCTGGAGGATGTCTTTGCAGGCTTTGATATTGAAACCATCTTTAACTATGGTGACCATTTGTTCCTGGGCAGCATGCGCGGGATGTACATCTTCGATATCAGCACACCGGCCAGCCCCACCTTTGTTTCAGAGTTCCAGCACGGCACCGCCTGCGACCCGGTGGTGGTGGACGGCTCCTATGCCTACGTGACGCTAAGGGGCGGCAACCAGTGCGGGGCCCTGGAAAGCGGCTTGTTTATTGTAGACCTGGCCGACATCTCCCAGCCTACCCTGGCGATCTCTTACCCCATGGACCAGCCATACGGCTTGGGCGTTCGCGCACAGCAACTCTTTATCTGCGACGGCTCCTCCGGGTTGAAAGTCTATGACAAGACGGATGTTTTTGACCTGAAATTGCTGGATCACTTTCCCGATGTGGTTACCTATGACGTCATCCCCCTGGAAGACCGCCTGCTGATGGTAGGCGACGGGATGCTGTCCCAATACCACTATGCCGAAACCGGTTTGGAGCTGCTTAGCCGGATTTCGCTAAGGGATTGATTCGCCTCTGCTTGCCCCCCTGCCTGTAGGGGCCAGGGTACTATTTTACGCGGTGCGGGACCAGGCGGTGAACCCCCCTGGCGAACGGATCAAAAAAAAATTGCCATACTTTTGTAAACCAAAACTGCACTGCATGGCAAAGAACCTGGTTATTGTCGAGTCGCCTGCCAAGGCCAAAACCATCGAGAAATTCCTGGGTAAGGATTATAAGGTTACCTCCAGCTTCGGACATATTGCCGACCTGCCCTCTAAGGAACTCGGGGTGGACGTCGACAAGGACTTTGCTCCCAAATATGTGGTGGACAAGGAAAAGAAAGCCCTCGTTAAAAAACTAAGGGAGCTGGCTAAGGGTGCAGAGACCATCTGGCTCGCCAGCGATGAAGACCGGGAAGGGGAGGCCATTTCCTGGCACCTGGCCGAGACCCTGAAGCTGGACCGGGACAAAACCCGGCGCATCGTTTTTAACTCCATCACCAAATCGGCCATCCAGAAGGCCATCGACAACCCGAGGACCATCAACTACGACCTGGTGAATGCCCAGCAGGCCCGTCGCATCCTGGACCGACTGGTGGGATACGAACTTTCGCCAGTGCTTTGGAAAAAAATCAAACCCGGACTCTCCGCCGGGCGGGTGCAGTCCGTGGCTGTACGCCTGATCGTGGAGCGGGAACGGGAAATTGAAGGCTTCACGCCCGAGAGCAGTTTTAAGGTAGCCGCAGAATTCCGCACCGGTGGCGGGGGCGTCTTTACCGCCCGCCTGACGGAGACCTTCCCGGACGAGGCCAGTGCCATGGCTTTCCTGCAGGCGGTGAACGGTGCCGATTTTAGCGTAAGCAGCCTGGAGAGCAAGCCTGCCAAAAAATCCCCGGCCCCGCCTTTTACCACCTCCACCCTGCAACAGGAAGCCTCCCGAAAACTCTATTTTTCGGTCTCCCGCACCATGCAGGTAGCCCAGCGGCTGTACGAAGCCGGGCTTATCACCTATATGCGTACGGACAGTGTTAACCTTTCCGGCGAGGCCATACAGGCCGCCAAGGAAGCCATAGCCGAAAATTACGGCGAGCAGTACAGCAAGGTGCGGCAATTCAGCTCCAAGGCCAAAGGAGCCCAGGAGGCCCACGAAGCCATCCGCCCCACCGATATGCGCCTGCAGCGCCCCAACCTGGACCGGGACCAGGCCCGTCTTTATGAACTGATACGGATGCGTACCCTGGCCAGCCAGATGAGCGACGCCCAGTTGGAACGTACCCAGGTGAAGATTGCCAACAACCGTCAGGATTCCCTTTTTGCAGCCAACGGGGAGGTGATCAAATTTGACGGCTTTTTAAAGGTATACCTGGAAGGCAAGGACGAGGAGGACCTGGAGGAACAGGAAGGGATGCTCCCGGCCATGGCTGAGGGCGATGCCCTGCAAGCCAATTACATCACCGCTACCCAGCGCTTTACCCGCCCGCCCTACCGCTACACCGAGGCCTCCCTGGTTAAAAAACTGGAGGAGCTCGGCATAGGACGTCCCTCTACCTACGCCCCGACCATCTCTACCATCCAGAACCGGGGGTATGTGGAAAAGGGCAGCGTGGAAGGCATCGCCCGGGCGTACCGGCAATTGGTGCTGGAAGCGGGTAATATACAGGACAAGGACCTTTCGGAAACCGTGGGGTCGGATAAGGGGAAACTGGTGCCTACGGATATCGGGATGATCGTTAACGATTTCCTGGTGGACCATTTTGCCAACATTCTGGATTACAACTTTACCGCCAAGGTGGAAAAGGACTTTGACGACATTGCCGCAGGGGAGGAGCAGTGGCAGGACGTGCTTCGGGACTTCTATAAGGATTTCCACCCGACTGTGGAAGACGTGGAAGAAAACGCGGACCGCGCCAAAGGGGAACGCATTCTGGGCACGGATCCCAAATCCGGCCGGCAGGTTTCCGTGCGTTTGGGCCGCTTTGGCCCCATGGTGCAGATCGGGACGGCCGAGGAGGAGGAAAAACCCCAGTTCGCCAGCTTGCTGCCGGACCAGTCCATAGGTACCATTACTTTTGAAGATGCCATGGACCTGTTCAGGCTGCCGCGCAAACTGGGCACCTATGAAGGGATGGAGGTCGAGGCCAACGTGGGGCGCTACGGGCCTTATGTGCGCTACGGCAAGAAATTCGTTTCCCTGGACAAGGACGAAAGCGTTTTTGAAGTGGATATGGAACGGGCCGAGGCCCTGATCCGCGCCAAGGAGCAGGCCGATGCTCCCATAGCGAGCTATCAGGAAAAACCCGTTACCAAAGGAAAGGGGCGCTTCGGGCCCTTCATCAAATGGGACGGGATGTTCATAAACGTGGGCAAGAAATACGATTTCGACCACCTCTCCCAGGCCGATATTGAAACCCTGATCGAAGACAAGTTGCAGAAAGAGCGCGAGAAACGCGTCAGGGAATGGCCGGAGGCGGGGGTGCGTATTGAAAAAGGCCGGTGGGGAAAGCTGGTCCTGATCAAAGGCAAATCCAAGGTGGACCTGCCCAAGGATACGGACCCGGAAGGCATGACCCTGGAGCAGGCGGAGGCATTATTGTCTCAACGCAAAACCCGTAAAAAGAGCTAAATTTCCCGAACCGGCAGCGGCGTATGGCATTTGATTTCCTTAAACCTGTATCCCAGAAACTCCTGGCCCATTGTGAGCTGATGCCGGCCCAGGCGCTGGGCAGCCTGGTCTACAAGCACACCGAACAGGACGGCCTGCCCGTGCTGGCAGGGGCCACCTTTGCCCTGGTAGGTATACACGAATCCCGGAATGCCTTTATCAAAAAGACCCAGCGCCTGGACCTGGAAGAAATCCGGCTGCAGCTCTACCGCCTGATGTTGGGCAACTGGAACTACACCATCCTGGACCTGGGCGACATTGAAGAAGGGGAAACCGTAAAGGACACCTATTTTGTGGTCCGCGAAATCATGGCCGGGCTGCTGGAGGAAAATATTGTGCCTATAGTCATTGGCGCCACCCAGGACCTGAGCTATCCCATGTACCGTGCCTTCGACGGCATCCGCGACATGGTGAACCTGGTCTCCGTAGACAGCCGTTTCGACTTCGGGGCGGACGAGGAACTGATCTCTTCCCACTCCTATATGAGTAAGATCATTACGGACAAGCCCAACAACCTGTTCAATTTTTCCAACATCGGCTACCAGAGTTATTTCAATGCCCAGGAAGAAGTGGACCTGATGGAGCGCCTGTTTTTTGATGCCTATCGCCTGGGCGATATTACAGCTAATATCACTCTGGCCGAACCCGTGCTGCGCCAGGCTCACCTGGTGAGCGTGGATACCCGGGCCATTCGCGCCTGTGAAATGGGCATGGGTGCCGACTTCTCCCCAAACGGCTTTACCGGCCGTGAGATCTGTGCCATAACCCGTTATGCCGGGATGGGCGAACACATCTCGGCCCTGGGGATTTTCGAGATGGACAACAACCCCCAGGCCTTTCAGCTGGTAGCCCAGATGATCTGGTATTTTATTGAGGGATATAACTTCCGGGTAGACGAAAAACCCTCGGAATCCGATCCGGATTTCACCCACTATATCGTTCCCTGCGATACCGAAGAACTTCACTTCTACAAAAGTGCCCTGACCTCCCGCTGGTGGGTGGAGGTCCCAAACCTTCTTGCCGGGCATACTAAATCCAATGCGGTTGCGTTATTACCATGCACCGAGCAGGACTATCTGGACGCCTGCGACCAGATTATCCCTGAACGGTGGTTCAAGGCCTATAAAAAAGGGTTCAATTAAACAGAAACGTAATAGCGAGATTAGGTACTGACGTACAATAAATCATTCAATTTTAAGTTTTAGACAATAATTGAAGGTAGTACCGTACCATCTTAACCGAAATTAACCTAACGTATGAAGAAGCTATTGTTTTCATCTTTAGCGTGTGTTTTTTTGCTGAGCAGCTGTGGTTCCAAAACCAAGGGGGAACTGGTTGGCGTGCAAGGCAAGAAATGGTACCCTGAAAAACCCTATGGGATGGAATTGATTCCCAGGGGTTCTTTTATTATGGGTAAGAGTGAGGAAGACATGGGGGACTTGATGAATGCCCCTACCAAGACCGTAACGGTGCGGTCTTTTTATATGGACGACACCGAGATCACCAATAGCGAGTACCGGCAGTTTGTGGAGTGGGTGCGGGATTCCGTAGTGCGTTCCAAGCTGGCCATCCTGGCAGACGAGCTGGGGCTGGGTCCGGAAGACGAGGGGATCGGGATGTATGCCTTTAAGGATGCAGACACCGCCAACCTTTCCGTATACGACAAGTATATGATGGACAACTATGGTTTCGGGGAGGATTACTTCGAAAACCGCGCACTGAATACCGACGAGGACCTGGTATGGGATACCTCGGATTACCCGGACGAATACTATGCCGAGGTGATGGACTCCATGTACATCCCCGAGGAGGAATCCTATAACGGACAACGCACTATAGATGTAACCAAGCTGGTGTATAAGTATACCTGGATGGATATCGAGGCAGCCGCCCGTTCCCGGGAAGGCCGCCGCAAGGACTTTATCCGCAAGGAGGAGGCCCACATCTATCCGGACACCACGGTATGGATCCGGGATTTTGAGTACTCCTACAACGAGCCCATGCACAATGATTACTTCTGGCACGATGCCTATAGCGACTACCCCGTGGTAGGCGTGTCCTGGACCCAGGCCAAGGCATTCTGCAACTGGAGGACCAAATTCAAGAACGACGACCAGCGCGCCCGTGGCAAGCAGTTTGTAAACCAGTTCCGCCTGCCGACCGAGGCCGAGTGGGAATACGCCGCCCGCGGAGGTATTGAAGGGGGAACCTACCCCTGGGGTGGTCCGTACGTGATCAGCGATACCGGCTGTTTCATGGCCAACTTTAAGCCCCAGCGCGGGGACTACGCAGCCGATGCTGCCCTCTATACCGTAGAGGCCAAGGCCTACGAGCCCAACGATTACAACCTGTACAATATGGCCGGAAACGTTGCCGAGTGGACCAGCTCCAGCTATTACTCCGGATCTTATGAATACGCCTCTACCATGAACCCGAATGCGGATTCCCAGAGCAACAAGCGGAAAGTGATCCGCGGCGGCTCCTGGAAAGACGTGGCTTACTTCCTGCAGGTGAGCACCCGGGATTACGAGTACAAGGACTCTGCGCGCAGCTACATTGGCTTCCGCACCGTTCAGGACTACATGGGCGAGGAGGACGCTACCCAATAATGTAACCTACTGTATACCAAAACCGAATAAAAAGAAACCAAATACTTATTGTTAACTTTAATCTTCATTTAATCTTTTGAATTATGGCACAATCTAAATCAACAAAAAAGCTCTTTAACATGGCCTATGGCCTGGGTGCTTCGGTGGTAATCATCGGGGCCTTGTTCAAGATCCTGCACTGGGAGTTTGGCCCCCTGACTGGTGGTCTGCTGCTCGCCGTAGGTCTGATTACCGAAGCCCTGATCTTTGCGATCAGCGCCTTTGAACCGGTGGACGACGAATACGACTGGTCCCTGGTATACCCGGAACTGGCTGGTGGTCAGACTCTCGGTAAGAAAAACGAAGCTGCCGAAGCCAAAGAAGCCGAAGGCCTGCTTTCCCGCAAACTGGATGAATTGATGAAGGAAGCCAACATCGACGCCGAGCTGATGTCCAGCCTGGGCGAGAGCATCCGCAACTTCGAAGGCGCTGCCAAGGGCATTGCCCCCACTGCCGACGCCATGCAGTCTACCCAGAAATACAACGAGGAGATCTCTGTGGCTGCCGCCCAGATGGAATCCCTGAACAGCCTGTATAAAGTACAACTGGAGAACGCCTCCCGTCAGGCTTCCATCAACGAGGAAGTGGTACAGAACGCAGGAGCCCTGAAGGACCAGATGGAGTCCCTGGCCAGCAACCTCTCTTCCCTGAATGGAGTATACGGAGGCATGCTGTCCGCGATGAACAGAAACTAATTAGTTGTTCTAGCTAAATCCCAAATCGAAGTAACTAAAAACAACTGATTAGAAATGGCATCAGGAAAAGCAACACCACGTCAGAAGATGATCAACCTTATGTACTTGATCTTCATCGCGATGTTGGCATTAAATATGAGTAAAGAGGTTCTGGCAGCCTTCGGTCTTATGAACGAAAAGCTGGAAGCCTCCAACAACAAGGCTACGGAGAACAACCAAGCGTTCCTCGCCAGCCTGGAAACCAAAGCCGGAGAAGATGCTGCGAAGTACGAAGAGCTCTACAAGGACGCTCAGCAGATCAAGCAGCTCTCTCAGGAGTATTACACCTGGCTTGAAGACCTCAAGACCGAAATGGTAAAGGAGATCGAAGACCCCACCGACTATCAGGTCATGGACAAGTCCGACTACCTGGACCAGAAGTTCTTCCAGGGCGACAAGCTGGGCCCGACCGGGCAGGAATTCATGAAGCGTATCGTAGATTACCGGGAAGGAGTTCTCGGGATCCTCGGTGAAGACTTCAAGGATGTACAGGACGCGGTGAAAACCCGCTTCAAGACCGGCGATGAGAACGGAAAAGTAGCGCGTCGCGACGGCGTGAAAGTAGATTGGATCAACTACCACTACGAAGGCTTTCCCCTGATCGCTTCCCTGACCAAGCTCACCTCCCTGCAGTCCGACATCAAGGCGACCGAAGAGGCTGCCCTGAAAGCCATGCTGCAAGGCGAGCTGACCAGCCAGGTTTCCCTGACCAACTTCGAAACCCAGCTCTTCTCCGAGAAATCCGCCTTCTATGCGGGTGAGCGCTTCAGCGGAAGCCTTGTACTCGGAAAGACCGACCGTTCCGCCAAGCCTGTAAAGGCAGAGCTGACCCTGGACGGCCGTAAGCTGAGCGAAGGCAAGGATTACGAACTGAAGGAAGGTGGCGTAGAGCTGCTGATCGGAGCCGGAAACCCCGGAGACCACGAAATTGCCGGTATGCTGTATTATATGCAGGACGGTGTGGAAACCGAGGTGCCTGTGAAGAATTCCTTCTCCACCATTTCCAAGCCGAATGCGGCTGTGATTTCTGCTGACAAGATGAACGTGGTTTACCGCGGAGTGGCCAACCCCATGACCATCTCTATCCCCGGTATCCCGGACAACAAGGTGAATGCTTCGGCCCCCGGCCTGAGCAAGCGCAGCGGCAGTAACTACGTGATGAACCCCGGAACGGGGCGTACCGTGACCATTACGGCTTCCGGTACCCTGCCCGACGGACAGGGGATCAGCACCCGCAGCGAGTTCCGCATCAAGGACATCCCGCGCCCGGCCGGTTCTATCCGCGGCGAGAGCGGTAGCGTTCAGATGCCCCGCAAGAACCTGGAAATTTCCACCGTTGGCGCTATGCTGGAGGACTTCGATTTTGACCTGAACCTGGCCGTAAGCGGTTTCAAGTTCAAGGTTCCCGGACAGCCTACCGTTAGTGTGAACGGCAGCAAGCTGGATGCCCGTGCAAAATCTGCCCTGGCCCGTGCCAAGCGCGGTGATGCCGTACAGATTTTCGACATCCAGGCTTATATCACCAACAATAAGACTTACAAGTTGAAGAAGGTATCTCCCGTAGTAGTGGAGATCACCAATTAGAATGTGCAGTACCAAAGGGCGGGCCCTGGCGGCCCGCCCGGAGGTATATTAAATAAAAACAGGGTATAACCATGAATTGGAAACGTGTTATCATTATCGGAGTGCTCTCCGCCCTTCCCGCGGCAACGGTAGCCCAGGCCAACATCCTGAACGCCAAGAAGCCGGAGGAAATCGGCAAGCGCACTGCGGCCCAGATTGAACTGGACAACGACAAGCCCCTGGACTACGGGTATGTAGACGACAGGGACATCCTCTGGTCCAAGACCGTGTGGGAGATTATCGATCTGGATGAGCGGGTGAACTTCCCCCTCTACTATCCGACCGATACCATAGACATCGGGGCGGACCGCCGTTCGCTCTACGACGTCTTTATTAAAAACATTAAAAATGGGAAACTCACCGACATTTACGTGGATTCCTATTTCACGGAAAAGCGCAAGTTCGAGGACCTGAAGGCCACCCTTAGAAAGGTAGATACCACGGACCTCGGGTACGAGCAGCTGAATGCCGGGGAGCAAATTTCCCCCGAGTATATCAACACCCGCGACATTACTGCGGCCGACATCGAACAGTACCGTGTCAAAGGCATCTGGTATTTCGACAAGCGGCAGGGAGAGCTCAAATACCGTTTGCTGGGGATTGCCCCGGTAGCGCCGGACGTAAACTTTATCGGGGACGAATCCATGGCCCCGGAAGATGCCCTGGTAGAGCTTTTTTGGGTGTGGTACCCGAGTTCCCGGCAGATTCTGCACGAGGCCAAGGTCTTTAACCAGCGGAATTCCGCCCAGCCCATATCCTTTGATATGCTGCTGAATGCGCGTCGCTTTAACGGGGTCATCTACAAGGAAGACAACGTACACGGCGACCGGGAAATCGATTCCTACATTACGGACAACGCCCTATTCCAGTTGCTGGAATCCGAGCGGATCAAGGAACAAATACGCGACCGCGAACAGGACATGTGGGCCTACTAGCCCAACCTTTTAAAGCGAATTTTCCAATTCATTCGTAACGCGATCCCGGCCCCAAAGGCCGGGATCGTTTTTTATGGCCCGGGCTTCCCTACCTTTGTACTATGGCAGATTACCTGATTATCGGCGGCGGGCTGGCCGGGATGGCCATGGCCGAGACCCTGCAGCAGGCGGGGGCGTCCTTCCACCTGTTTGACGACAGTTCCCAGCGGGCTTCGCACGTGGCCGGGGGCCTGTATAACCCTGTGGTGCTCAAGCGCATGAACCTGTCCTGGCAGGGAGACCGGCTTATGGCACACTCCATTCCGTTTTATGAAACCCTGCAGGCGCGCCTGGGGGTCCATATTGACCTGAAGCAAACGGTGCTGCGCCGTTTTGCATCGATCCAGGAGCAAAATGCCTGGTTTGAAGCCCTGGACAAACCGGGCCTGTCGGATTTCCTGGACCCTAAGATACATCCCAACCGTAACCCCGCCCTGGAGGCACCCCACGGTTTTGGCCGGGTGCGCCATACGGGCCGAATCGATACGGGGGCATTGCTGGCTGCCTATGGGGAGACACTACGGGAGGCCGGCCTGCTATCCACCTCGGCCTTTGAGCATGAGGCCCTGGAAATGCGTCAGGATGGGGTAAACTATAAAGGCATGGAGGCCCGTGGCGTAATTTTTTGCGAAGGCTTTGGCATGCTGGGAAACCCCTACTTCAATACCCTGCCCCTGCAGGGCACCAAAGGGGAGTTGCTCACCATCCGCGCCCCTGAGCTGCAGGAGGCATCGGTGATCAAATCCGGGGTTTTTATCATCCCGCTGGGGAACGACCGCTACCGTGTGGGGGCTACCTATGCCTGGAACGACTACACCCAGGAGCCCACCGCCCGGGCCCGCGAACAATTGCTCACCAAACTGAAACCCTTTTTGCGCTGCCCCTTTGAGGTTGAAGGGCAGGTAGCCGGGATACGCCCTACCGTTCCGGACCGCAGGCCGCTGGTGGGGCAGCACCCGGACCACCCGCAGCTCTATGTGCTTAACGGCCTCGGTTCCCGGGGCGTCCTGATTGCGCCCTATGCGGCAGCTTGCCTCTGGGGATTGATCTGCGAAGGCAGGCCACTGCCGCCCGAAATGGATGCCGCTCGCTATTTCCGGACCCACACGGCTTCCTGACGGACCCGGGGCAGATTCGGTTTTTTTTATGATTTTTGCAGCGCCGTTCCGGGGGCGGCCAAAACACAGCTATGGTTAACGTCCACAAACTTTGCGTTCAATTTGCCGGGGAATCCCTCTTCGAAGACCTTTCCTTTCGCCTGGGGGCGGGAGACCGCGTAGGCCTGATCGGTAAAAACGGGGCAGGAAAATCCACCTTACTGCGGCTGTTATCCGGGGAAAACCAACCCACCTCCGGTACCCTGGCCCGGGAAAAGGAGTTGTCCATAGGCTTTCTGAAACAGGACCTTGATTTTGAAACGGGGTTTACCGTGCTGGAGGAAGCGTATAAGGCCTTTGCCGAAATCCAGGAAGTGGAAGCCCAGTTGGCCCGGGTAAACCAGGCGCTGGCCGAACGCACGGATTACGAATCCGAAGCCTACCACCAGCTCATGGTAGACCTGAGCGAGCTCACTCACCGCTTTGAATTGATCGGAGGGTACCGCTACCAGGGAGACACGGAAAAGGTGTTGCTGGGCCTCGGGTTCCGGCGGGAGGATTTCCAGCGGCAGACCACCGAATTTTCCGGGGGCTGGCGGATGCGGATTGAACTGGCCAAACTGCTGCTGCAAGAGCACGACCTTTTGCTGTTGGATGAGCCCACTAACCACCTGGACATTGAATCGATTATCTGGCTGGAGGAATTCCTGCAGCAATTCCCGGGGGCCGTTATGCTCGTATCCCACGACAAGATGTTCCTGGACCGGGTAACCAACCGCACCATAGAGATTTCCCTGGGCCGCCTTTACGATTACCGTAAGCCCTATTCGGAATTCCTGGAGCTCCGGGAGGAGATCCGCCAGCAGCAATTGAGCGCCCAGAAAAACCAGCAAAGGGAAATTCAGCAAGCCGAACGCCTGATTGAGCGGTTCCGGGCCAAGTCCAGCAAGGCCTCCATGGCCCAGTCGCTGATCAAGAAGCTGGACCGGATGGACCGGATTGAGGTAGATACCGAAGACACACAGGTGATGAATCTGCGCTTCCCCGTGTCCGTGCAACCGGGCAAGGTGGTGGCGGAGCTCAAAGGACTCTCCAAGGCCTATGGAAAAAACCAGGTCCTGAACGGTATCGACCTGATGGTGGAGCGGGGTTCGAAGATGGCCTTTGTGGGCCAGAACGGGCAGGGTAAAACCACCCTGGCGCGTATCCTGGTTGGAGAGTTGGATCACCAGGGCGATTGCCGGCTGGGGCACAACGTACAGCTGGGGTATTTTGCGCAAAACCAGGCCGAATACCTGGACGGGAATAAAACCGTGGAGGATACCATGCTGGATGCGGCCACCGAGCAAACCCGCCCAAGGGTGCGGGACATCCTGGGGGCCTTCCTGTTCCGCGGGGAGGAAGTGGATAAGCCGGTTAAGGTGCTCTCCGGGGGCGAACGCAACCGGCTGGCCCTGGCGCGGATGTTGCTGCAGCCCTTTAATGTGTTGGTGATGGACGAACCGACCAACCACCTGGACATCCCTTCCAAAAAAGTACTGAAGGAGGCCCTGCAGCACTTTGAAGGGACCCTGATCCTGGTCTCCCACGACCGGGATTTCCTGCAGGGGCTTACGGACCGGGTCTATGAATTCCGGGACGGGGCGGTGAAGCCCTTCCTGGGGGATATTGATTTTTATCTGGAGCAACGGGCGGCTTCCGATTTCCGGGCCATCGAAAAGGGCGATCCCGCGCCTGCCCCGCAAGCCGAAGCGCCATCCAACACCCGTGGCGGGAATGACCACGAGCTTCGTAAGAAGAAGCGCTCTCTGAATAACCGCCTGGGTTCCCTGGAATCCGACATTGCCGGCCTGGAAAAGGAAATCGGGGAGATGGACTACCAGTTGCAGATGGATTACGACCAGACGGTGGCAGATCCGGCCTTCTTTGATCGGTATCAGGAGCGAAAAACCCGATTAGAGGGCCTGATGGAAAAATGGGAGGCCCTTTCCGAGGAGCTTGAAGGGCTGAATTAAGGCCTAAACCACAAGAATCGGCACTTTCACAACATTTTTCGGGCATTTCAGAAACAACCTTTAGCGGGATTTGTAGGAAATCGTAATATTGTAGGAAATTACCTAATCACACGTACAGAAAAATGCGATTCACGCGGTTGATTATTTTCGGAATCCTGGCCCTTGCCCACCTGACCGGTTCGGCACAGGTAAGCCCGGCCGAACGGGAGGCCCTGCTGGAAATCTTCCAGAGCACCAATGGCCTGCACTGGGTTCGTAAATGGAATCCGGAAACCCCCGTGAACCAATGGCACGGAGTTACAGTTGAAAACGGCCATGTGGTTAAGCTCGAGTTGTTCCACAACAACCTGATGGGCCCCCTGCCGGAGTCCATTGGGGCGCTGCAGGAGTTAAAGGTGCTGAACCTGGCCTTCAACAACCTCACGGGAACCCTGCCCGAATCTGTGTTTTCGCTGAAAAAATTGCAAACCTTCAAGATCGAAATGAACCGCCTGAAAGGGAAAATTCCGGATCAGATTGGCGATATGAAGGACCTGGTGGAACTCTCCGCCTTCAATAACTTTTTATCCGGCCGTATCCCCAGTCGGATCGGGGAACTAAAAAAACTCGAAATCCTGAACCTCTCTTCCAATATGGTCATTGGGCGCATCCCGGAGGCCATCGGCCAGCTGGGCGAGCTGGAGGTCCTGGGATTGTTCGAGAACCAGCTGTTCGGGGAAATTCCCGAAAGCATCGGGAACCTGACCGCCTTACGCGAACTGGTCCTCTCCAACAACCGCCTGGGTGGCGCCATCCCGGAGAGCTTCGGGCAACTGGCCCAATTGGAGGTGCTGCAATTACAGCATAACGAATTTGATGATTATAAGGGGTTGGGGTCTGTCATTACCCGCCAGCTCCTGGTTTTCGATTACGATGTGGAAAAGTCTGAAATCGATTATAAAAGCCTTAATTTCTCCCGGACCCGTATGGCCGACACGAAATTTGAAGATGTTGACAATGAGTGATTAGGTTAGTTGACAACGTAGCTGTTGGGGGTGCCTTCGGGCACCCTTTTTTTATGCCCCTATGCCGCGGCAGCCCCGATTCTATTTATGATTTATTTAACGGGGCGGGATTAAACTTATAGATAGTTTTACAGTCTTAAAATCGACTGGCACAACCTTTATCTATGCGTAAAACAGTACTTTACATCCTTGGTGTCCTGGTTTTGGGTCTCTCGGGATGGGTTTCATACTTACTTATTTCCCGGCCCAAAGAAAAAAGACCTACCCCTCCCATGCAGGTCAAAACGGTATTTGTGGACACCGTGGAGAACACGGCCGTACCCATTCGGGTGCGGGCCAACGGAAACCTCACAGCCAAGCAGCGGATTGCCCTCTTCTCTGAGGTCCAGGGCATTTTCAGGGGAAGCGCCCACCCCTTCAAACCCGGACAACCCTACAGCAGGGGCGAGGTGCTGCTGCGCATTGACGCCTCGGAGTATCAGGCCAGCGTGCAGTCTGCCAAGAGCAACCTGTACAACCTGATCACGGCAGCCATGCCCGACCTCCGGCTGGATTTCCCCGAAATCTACCCGAAATGGCAGGCCTACCTGGACGGTTTTGACCTGGGTGGCCCCACGCCGGTACTGCCGGACATGACTTCGGACAAAGAACGCTACTTCATTAATGGCCGCAATATTGTTACCAGCTACTACAATGTAAAGAACCTGGAGCAACGCCTGGGCAAATATGTGATCCGGGCGCCTTATTCCGGCGTGCTTACCCAGGCCGATGTGACCGAAGGCACCCTGGTGCGCCCCGGCCAGGCCCTCGGGGTATTTATCAACCCTTCCGTCTATGAACTGGAGGTAGCCGTAAACAAGAGTTACAGCGATTTTCTCAAGGTGGGCCGCGAGGTACAGCTGGAGTCCCTGGAAGGGGCCGGGCAGTATACCGGGAAGGTATCCCGAATCAACGCCGCGGTAAACCAGGAATCCCAAACGGTTTCTGTGTTTATCGATGTATCTTCTCCCAAACTGAAGGAAGGAATGTACCTGGAAGCCCTGATCCAGGGCCGACAGGAAGAAGATGCCATTGAGGTGCCCCGGAAATTGCTCACCGAGCGGGGAGAGTTGTACATCCTCCGCGATTCCGTGCTGGACCTGGTACCTGCAACCCCGGTTTTCTTTACCGAACAAACTGCAGTGATCAAAGGGATTGAAAATGGCACTGTAATCCTGACCCGTCCCGTTCCCGGAGCCTATCCCGGGATGATTGTAAAACCCTACCGGGAAGGCGCCCAGGCCCCGGAGGTGACTGAAAACATGCCGTAAACACCCTCCAGATGAGAAAGATCATCAGTTATTTTATCCGCTTCGATGTAGCGGTTAACGTTATTATCCTGGCCTTTGTGGTCTTTGGGGTCATCGGGGTCATGCGGATGCGGTCCTCTTTCTTCCCCCTGATCGATTCCCAGACCATCACCATCAACATCAACTACCCCGGGGCTGCACCCCAGGAGATTGAAGAAGGGGTAGTACTCAAGATCGAGGACAACCTGAAAGGCCTGGTGGGGGTAGACCGTTTTACCTCCAGCTCCCGTGAAAACGGCGGCACCATTACCGTGGAGATCGACCAGGACGAGGATATTGACGTAATGCTTACCGAGGTTAAGAATGCGGTAGACCGCGTGCCGAATTTCCCTGGCGGCATGGAACCTCTGGTCGTAGCCAAGCGGGAAGCCATCCGGCCCACCATCAGCTTTGCCGTGAGCGGGGAAGGGGTTTCCCTGAAAACCCTGAAACAAATTGCCCGGCAGATCGAGTACGACCTGCGCGCCATGGACGGCATCTCCCAGATTGAGATTTCGGGCTATCCTGAGGAGGAGATCGAAATTGCGGTGCGCGAGCGGGACCTGCTCGCCTTCGGTCTTACCTTCCAGGAAGTGGCCCAGGCCGTGGGGCAGGCCAACATCCTCACCACCGGGGGAGATATCAAAACTGAAGAGGAGGATTACCTGATCCGCGCCAAGGCCCGATCTTATTACGGGGATGAACTCACCAACCTGGTGGTCCGTTCCGACCTTTCGGGCAACACCATCCGCCTGCGCGATGTGGCCGAGGTACGCGACCGGTTCTCGGAGAATCCCAATACCCTTTATTTCAATGGGAACCTGGCGGTAAATGTAGAGGTGAGTAATACCAATAGTGAAGACCTGATCCCCACTGCGGAAAAGATCAACGCCTACATCGTGGAATTCAACGCCACCCACAACAATGTGCGTCTGGATGTGGATTCCGACCGGTCCATTACGCTGAACCAGCGTACCCAGCTTTTGCTGGAGAACGGGGCTATGGGGATCCTGCTGGTACTGATTTTCCTCTCCCTGTTCCTGAATACGCGCCTGGCTTTCTGGGTAGCCTTTGGTATCCCGATCTCTTTCCTGGGGATGTTCATCTTTGCAGGCAACCTGGATGTAACCATTAACGTGCTTTCCCTTTTCGGGATGATTATCGTAATCGGGATCCTGGTGGACGACGGGATCGTGATCTCCGAAAACATCTACCAGCATTACGAAAAAGGAAAATCTCCGGTGCAGGCGGCCATAGATGGCACCATGGAGGTGATACCGCCCATTATTTCGGCTATCATTACCACCATTCTCGCCTTCTCTACCTTTTTGTTTCTGGACAGCCGGATCGGGGAGTTCTTCGGGGAGGTGTCCACAGTGGTGATCCTTACCCTATCGGTATCCCTGCTGGAGGCTCTGGTTATCCTGCCGGCCCACATTGCCCATTCCAAGGCCCTGGTGCGGAAAACAGAGGAAGAAAAGGCGCGTGAAAGTGGGTTCTTTGACAAGGTTTTCGCCAAGCTTCGTCAATTCAACGTTTACGGGGACCGCTTTATGGCCTATTGCCGGGAGAAAACCTATGGCCCGGTACTGCATTTTGTATTGCGCCACCGGTTTTTAACCATGTCCATCTTCCTGGGACTTTTCCTCGTAACCCTGGCCTCCATCGGTTCCGGGGTGGTACGGGTAACCATTTTTCCCAGCATTGCCAGCGACCA
Organism: Robiginitalea aestuariiviva; assembly: GCF_029537735.1. Lineage (GTDB taxonomy): Bacteria > Bacteroidota > Bacteroidia > Flavobacteriales > Flavobacteriaceae > Robiginitalea > Robiginitalea aestuariiviva. The sequence continues at coordinate 1,415,619 of NZ_JARPUQ010000001.1, forward strand.
GGTGAGTATTGAGCTGCTGATGCCCGAGGGGACCAACCCGGACATCACTTACGACATCATTACCCGGGTGGAAGATGCCGCCTGGCGGGTAAACGAGGATTTTACATCCCGGCAGACCGGGAACCTCCCCGTGGTTGAAAATATCATCAAGCGGGTAGGTCCGGGCACCAACAAGGCTTCCCTGCGGGTTAACCTGCTGCCAGGCGAGGAGCGGGATTTTTCCAGCCCGGAAATCACCAATGCCATTCGACGGGAGACCGGGGAGGTCTTTGGGGTGGAACGCCTCACCTTTGGCTCCGGGGGTAACTTTGGGGGCAGTCCGGTATCTGTGGCCCTGCTCAGTAACGATGCCATCCAACTGGAAGCCGCTAAAGACGAACTCCGGGCCTATCTGGAGAACAACCCCCGCCTTACGGACATCACTGATACCGACCCGGAAGGGATCAAGGAAATCGATATCAAACTCCGCGAAAATGCCTATGCCCTGGGGTTGAACCTGCAGACGGTAATGAGCCAGGTGCGTGCAGGCTTTTTCGGGGCCCAGGCCCAGCGCTTCCAGCGCGGGCAGGACGAAATCCGCGTTTGGGTTCGCTACGACCGGCAGGACCGATCTTCCATTAACGACCTGGACGATATGCGTATCCTGACCCCGGGCGGGCAACGGGTGCCCTTCTCGGAAATTGCCACCTACAGCATTGCCCGGGGCGATGAGTCCATCAGCCACCTGGACGGGCAGCGCGAAATCCGCGTGGAGGCAGATATGGAGGACCCCAACGACAGTGCCACAGAAATTATCCAGGACGTACAGGAGAATTTTGTGCCGGACCTCCTGGCTAAATACCCGGGCCTGTCCGTGAGCTATGAAGGCCAAAACCGGGAGGCACAGAAACTCTTTACTTCCCTGAACAATGTATGGCCGGTGATCCTGTTCCTGATCTTTGCCGTGATCGCCTTTACCTTCAGAAGCTACAGCCAGCCGGTAATCCTGATTTTCATGATCCCTTTTAGTATTATCGGGATTGCCGTGGGCCACTTTATCCATGGGTTCCCCATCAATGTGCTGTCGTTCCTGGGGATTATTGCCCTGATCGGGATTATGGTGAACGATGGGTTGGTACTCATCGGGAAATTCAATTCCTACCTGCGTTCGGGCATGCCCTTTGAGAAAGCGCTTTCCGAGGCCGGTAAATCCCGGTTCCGGGCTATTTTCCTGACCTCCCTGACTACCATTGCGGGCCTGGCGCCCCTGTTGCTGGAAAAGAGCCGGCAGGCGCAGTTCCTCAAGCCTATGGCCATCTCTATCTCCTATGGTATTGCCATTGCCACGGTGCTCACCCTGATCATGCTCCCCATCCTGCTTTCCGTAGTGAACGATGCCAAGACCAAGATCCGCTGGCTGCGCACCGGCGAGAAGGTGGATCGCGAGGCCGTGGAACGGGTGATCAAAGAGATGAAGACCCAGGAAGAGCTGGACCACAAGCTTTCGGAGGCGAATGGAACTGCCCCAAAAAATCAAAAAGAATCCAACGTTTTTGAAGAACACGCTTCATGAAGCATTTACAAGCCCTCATATTGCTCCTGGCCCTGGTACCGGGCTACGGACAGGAGGACGTACTTACTAAGGAAGAGGCTATCTCCCTGACCCTGGAAAACAACCTGGGCATTCGGGTTTCCCGCAACCAGCGGCAAATTGATGCCAACAATGCCAGTCTGTTGAATTCCGGCTTCCTGCCTACGGTAACGGCCACAGGTGGCGGGAGTATAGACCGGCAGAACACCGAAGGGGTCCTGGCCAACGGGGATACCCGAACGGCCGAAGGGGCAGAAACGCGACGCTACAATGCCTCCCTGAACGTGAATTACACCCTGTTTGACGGCTTGGGCCGCCTGTACGATTACAAGCGGTTCCAGGAGCGTTCCCAGCAATCCGAACTGGAAGTTCGCCAGGCCATAGAAACCACCATGCTCCAATTGTTTTCGGTCTACTACGAGGTAGCCCGCCTGGAGGAAAATGTAGGCAACCTGCAACAGGCGCTTACCATTTCCCGGGAGCGGCTGCAACGGGCCCGTTACCAGTTTGAATTCGGACAGAATACCGGCCTGGATGTACTTAACGCCGAGGTAGATGTCAATACCGATAGTGTAAACCTGTTGAATGCTCAGCAGTTGCTGCGCAATACCAAACGGGACCTGAATCTGATCATGAACCGGGAACTGGCGGCGGAATTCCAGGCCGACACTACGGTGCAGTTCCTCCCTGAACTCCGGATGGAGGCCATCCTGGACCAGGCCAAAGTGAATAACGTGCGCATGCTGCTGGCGGAAAAGGACATCCTGATCTCCGAGTACAACTGGAAATCGGCCCGGAGCGGCTACCTGCCCACTATTGGGCTGAGCGGATCCTATGGGTGGAACGAGTCCAGCAACAACAGCCCGCTGGCCTTTGTGCTTCAGAATACCTCGGAAGGCCTGAATGGAGCCATCAACCTGAGCTGGAACCTCTTTGACGGGGGCCGGACCGTGAACACCACCCGGAATGCCCGGATCTCTTTTGAAAACCAGCAATTGCTGAAAATTCAGACCGAACTGGAGGTGGAACGGGATATACAGAACGCCTGGGGGGACTATCGCAATGCCCGATACGTCCTGCAGGTACAGCAGACCAACCTGCAGACCAACCGGGATAACTTTTCCCGTTCCCAGGAACGCTATGCTTTGGGGCAGATTACCTCCATTGAATTCCGGCAGGCACAACTTAACCTGCTCAATGCCGAACTGGTGCAGAGCCAGGCCAAGTACAACGCCAAGCTAGCCGAATTGCAACTGCTGCAGGTAAGCGGGGAACTGCTAAACGAGGATTTTTAAGAAGACCCTACTTGCCCGGCGACTGAATACCTGTAGGCGCAGGGAGGGGAAGGCCGCTGCAATCTAAATTCGGGTACAGGTTGTATTTTGATCCTGGGGGCAGGAACGGGGGTGTTCCCCCTAAAGGAATGGCGAAAGAAAACTGCAACTCCACAAAAAGCAGGTAGCCGTGATTGAACACTTTTTTCAATGTCCGTATTGCTGGGAATCCATCTCGATACTGGTCGATCCTTCGGCCGGGGACCAGCATTATGTGGAAGACTGTGAGGTCTGCTGTAACCCTATAGACTTTCATATGCGTTTCGCTTCGGGCGAACTCATAGAATTTCAGGCAGATGCCCTGGGTCAATAAGGATCAGGGCCGTGGCGGGTCCTGGGCCGGTGGCAGGTGACCCTCTGCCTGCAGGATGCCATCCATGCGCAGGTGGGTGATTACCGGTGTTTCTCCCATACGCACCAGGCTAACATGGTCGAAGGCCGTAGAATCCCCTTCCACCTGACTCCCTCCCGTGGTGCCCAGGATCATATAATCCATACCGTTTCGCTTCCGATGCGAAAACCTGTGAAAATGCCCGTTGATTACGGTGTATTTACGGCCCTCCAGGGCAGTTTCCAGGGCTTCCAGTGGGGCTACATCCCGACTCAGGCTCATGCCGTCGTTGCGTAACCAGAGGGGTTTGTGCATCAGCAGGAAGGTCCAGCGCACATCGGGGTATTGTTGGAGTACCTCCCGGAAATAGGTGAGTTGCTCGCTCCCCATTCCCCCAAGGTTGCGTTCCGGCATTCGGTAGTAAGTAGATTCGGGATAACTGCCTTCCAACTCCCCGTCCAGGATGCGGATGGCCGAATCCCGGGCCTGGTAGATTTCCTGCATGCGATCCTCCGTATAATCCTCGGAGTCTATCATCAGGAATAGCACATTATCGAACACAAAATGGTAATAGCGTGGGCCATAGCGCCGTGCCCAGAATTCCCGCATCTTTACATTGGTCAGATCGTGGTTGCCGCCCAGGTGGAAAAAGGGCATCTGGAGTTTATCTGCCCGGGCATCAAAAAAATCCCATTCCTTTTGGAGTTGTAACTCATCTTCCGTGCCTCCGTCAATCAGGTCCCCTACGCTCAGTACAAAGGTGGGGTCCAGCTGATTGAGTTGTGCTACTGCCCTGCTGAATACCCCGGGGCGTTCGCCCCCATTCAGGTCTGAAATGATGGCGAAGGTAAAATCTGTTTCGGTAGGCTCGAAAGCTTCCGAATTCCAGGGCCTGGGCCCTTCCGAAAGGTCATGACGAAAAACCGGCTCGGGGCCCTTTTGTTGGTCCCTGCAGCCCTGCCATATACCGGTGGCTGCCAGGACCCCGAGAACGATGCCCAGATTCCTGCCCATGGTGTTACATCTGCTTTTCATTCGTATTATTGTAAAGGTTCATCAAGACAACTACCCTATGAGGCTGGCCCCATTTCCGGGATATTGCAAAAGATACATCATTATTTGGTTGTGTGCTGCACTGGCCCTGGAGGGCTGCCGGGATCACCCTGCCGCCGACCGCATGGAGGCCGGATCTACCCCGGCCAAAGCCCCGGTTGCACCGGAAGGAATGGCTTACATTCCAGGGGGTCAATTCCTGATGGGGGGCAAATCTGCCCAGGCGCAGGAAGATGAATTGCCGCGCAGGTCCGTAGGGGTGTCCGCGTTCTTTATGGATCGCACCGAGGTGACCAACCTTCAGTTCCAGGCTTTTACGGAGGCTACGGGTTACGTAACCATTGCAGAGCAACCGGTAGACTGGGAAGCCCTTAAGACACAGCTCCCCCCTGGCACCCCAAAACCCCCGGATTCCTTGTTGGCCGCCGGGTCCCTGGTATTCCAGCCAACGGACGGCCCGGTAGACTTAAGGGACCTGAGCCAGTGGTGGGCATGGACCCTTGGGGCGGATTGGAAACATCCGGAAGGCCCTGGCAGCAGCCTGGAGGGCCGTTGGGACCACCCAGTGGTCCATATTGCCAGGGAAGATGCCCAGGCCTATGCCCGTTGGGCCGGCAAGCGCCTGCCTACGGAGGCAGAGTGGGAGTGGGCCGCCATGGGCGGACTGAAAGACCCGAAATACCCCTGGGGAAACGACCCGGTTACGGCCGCCGCCGACCGGGCGAATTTCTGGCAGGGGGTGTTCCCCTTTCGCAATGATACCTTAGATGGATACTACCGCACGGCTCCTGTGGGGTCCTACCCGGCCAATGGGTATGGCCTTTTCGATATGGCGGGGAATGTCTGGGAATGGTGTGCGGACAAGTACCGCGCAGATACCTACCAAATGCAAACGGCCCCGTCGGAAGTGATTAATCCGCTGGGCCCGGATACCTCCTTTGACCCGGCCGAACCCCAGGCAGAAAAATATGTGATCCGCGGAGGGTCATATCTCTGCAGTGAATCCTATTGCACGGGATACCGCGTGTCCCGGCGCATGCGCTCCACCCCGGATTCCGGCTTCGGTCATACCGGGTTCCGATGTGTGAAAAATGTGGAAGACGCCCCGGGAGGCTAATCGTCAAAATACCGGCGCAACTGAGTGCGTACATAGATGAAACGCCCGATGCCGATACCCAGGACAATTGGGGCCAGGACGGTCAGGAAATACCCCACGGTAACTATTTCCTGCAGCAGGCTTAGTTTCAGGATGGCAAAACCGGAACTCAGGAATACGATAAATGTGCGGAAATACGCCAGGAACGTCCTTTCATTGGCCAGGCGTGTCCGTTCCATGGCCAGGAAATCCGTGGGTTTTAAATCCTTCTTGTTTTTTTTGGTCTTGGCACTCATTTGTGGAGGTTTATGCCCGGCCTCGGGCATATATCAGGGCAAATTTCGGAAATTCCATGGGAATTTGACAGGTTGGCCCATTTAAGCTTCAGGGTGCTCCCTGGATAGAGGTCGCTTGTGCCAGTATCCTGCCAGGATGGAGCCGGAAATATTCATGAGGGGGCCAAAAACGGCTGGTGCCAGCCCCATGGTTGCAATTTTGCCCATGGAATATGCAATCCCCGAAGCCAGGCCACTATTCTGCATGCCCACCTCCAGGGCAATGGTGCGTGCATCCCGCGGGGTCATCCGCCAGAGGCGGGCGTAGCCGTATCCCAAAAGGTAGCCGCTGAAATTATGTGCCAGAACCACCAAAATCAGGGTGCCGCCCATCTGCAACAGGCTTTCCCGGCCGGCAGCTGTTATGATTATGATAATCAGCGCAATGGCAGCCATGGAAAGCCATGGCAGGAATTGGTTTACCCGCTGTAGTTTAGACCCGAGCAGGCGGTTGGCCCAAAGCCCGGCCCCAATGGGCAGCAGGATCATTTTAACGATGTCCCACATCATGGTCAGCACATCCACTGTAACCAATTCCCCGGCAAGCAGGCGCATACCCATGGGGGTTACCAAAGGGGCAAGCAGGGTTGCCAGGGCAGTGATGGTTACGGATAAGGCCAGGTTGGCCCGCGCCAGGTAAGCCATTACATTAGAGGCTACCCCGCTGGGGGAACACCCCACCAATACAATCCCGGCAGCAATTACCGGAGGCAGGCCGCTGGTATGGGCCAGCACATACCCCACCAGGGGCATCAGGGTGAGTTGGGCTGTGAGCCCGACCAATACCCCTTTAGGCTCACGTAGCACCCCCAGGAAATCCGAGAGGCTCATGGCAGTTCCCATCCCGAACATAATCAACTGGATCAGGGGAATGATAAGCCCGGTAAGCCGGTAGTTCCCAATGGTGGTAAACCAGGACGGATGATATAAGGCCAGGGTTACCCCGGCAAAAATAATGACGGGGAAGCGAAACCCCTTCAGTGCCGGGAAGCCCCCAAATCCCAGGGCCAGCATAAGGAACCCAAGGGTGAGCGGGGTTCCGGCATCTGTTGCGGTATCTGCCAGGAAGTGCCAGGCTGCCCACCCGAAAAGGGAGGCGGCCAATACCAGGGCGAGCACATACGGATTGCGGCGGCGGTCTGGCATTTTCATAGGGGGAACAGGGTCCGCAGCAGGATATAGAACACCGAGGGGCATAACAGGCATCCCAGGCCGGTGTAGAAGGTGGCCGTCATGGCCCCGTAAGGGACCAGTTTTTCGTCTGAAGCAGCCAGGCCCGCCACCACCCCGCTGGTGGTGCCGATAAGCCCTCCGAAGACCATGGCCGCATGTGGGGTATTCAGCCCGATCCGCCGCGCCGCCCAGGGGGTGGCGATGGTGGTGACCAGGGTTTTGATCACCCCTGCCGCCACCGAAATGGCGATGACTTCAGAGGAGGCCCCAATGGCAGATCCCGTAACCGGCCCTACAATATACGTACAGGCCCCCGCTCCTATGGTGGTTATACTGACGGCATCGGTATACCCCATGGCCAGAGCAGCCAGGCTGCCTACCAGAAAGGAAATGCCTACGCCTGTAAAGAGGGATACCAACCCAGCTTTGCCCGTTCGGCGGATGGTTTCCAGATCTGCGCCCATGGCCGTGGCAACCACGGCAAAATCCCGGAACATAGAACCGCCCAGTACCGCCAGGCCGGCAAATAACGGATGGTCTGCAATCCCCTTTTTACCCCCGGTAAAGGCCAGGGCCAAACCCATCAGGATGGCCAGGGCTGCCGCCGGGATTCGGCCCTTGGTGAGGTAGCGGGAAACCCCATGGGCCAGTAAAAGGATGCCTCCCACCATCAGGAAGGCGAAGATGAGCCCGTTGGTATCGAGTAAGCGCTCCAGTACGTCCATCAATTTCCGCGTTTTTCAGTGTCTTTGCGGCCTATGCGCGCCAAAATCGGGACCAACATAAACCCGGCCAATGTGGCACCGGCACCGGCCAACAGGGCTACCCACCCCCCGCCAAAGGCGGCCTTGACATTCAGGGTAGCGGCCATGGCCACAATAATGGGGATATACATGGCGCTCCAAAAGCCGATACCCGATGCAGTTTCGGGCCCCAGCCTGCCCCTGCGCCCCAGGTAGGCGGCCCCGAGCATCAGCAGGAGCATGGCAAAACCGACCCCGCCGATATCGCCCGGGATCCCCAGCAGGTTACCCAGTTGCTGCCCCAGGTATTTTCCAACCAAAAAACAAGCGCATAGCAGGGCTACTCCGTAAATTTTCATGGGGTATCGGTTTGGTCCTGAAACAGGGCTTTCACTTCGTTCTTGGTCACCTTGCCCAGCACATTGCGGGGCAATTCGCTTACCGTTAGGTACGCACGGGGTGTTTTATACGCAGGCAGGCGTTCCCGTAGCCATTCCGAGATGGCCTCTTGCCTGAAGGAATCTGAGGGCACCACGGCCGCGCCAATCCGCTCGCCCCATTCCAAATCCGGGATGCCCACTACGGCGCAATCCTGAATATCCGGGTGAGTGCGCAATACTTCTTCAATTTCCAGGGCGGAGATTTTATATCCCCCGGATTTAATAATATCCACGGAGTTACGGCCCAGAATGCGGTAGCTTCCCCTTTCAAGTACGGCAATGTCGCCGGTGCAGAACCAACCATCCGGGGTGAAGGCCTCTCGCGTGGCCTCGGGTTTTCCCCAGTATTCGCTGAATACATTGGCTCCCTGTACCTGGATTTCCCCGGGGTCCCCTGCCGCAACAGGTTTATTTTGCTCGTCGGCCAGGCGGATATGCACCCCGGGAAGTGCCTGCCCGATTGCCCCTGGCCTGCGTTCCCCCCGGTAAGGGTTGCTGATGGCCATCCCCATCTCGGTCATGCCATAGCGTTCCAGCAGGGTGTGCCCGCTAATCTCGCGCCAGGCTTCCAGTACACTTACCGGCAGGGCTGCCGAGCCGGATACCATCAGCCGAAATGTGCAAAGCCGCTGTTTCAGGGCCTGCTGTTCGGGTTTTGGGAGGACGTTAAAATGACTGATAAGTTGATAATAGATGGTGGGCACGGCCATAAAAACATTGATCTCACCCCGGGAAAACAGGTCAAAGACCGCAGCCGGGCTAAACCGGGGCAGGAACTGGCAGCAGGCACCACTCCAAAGCGCACAGCAAAGCATGTTCACGATCCCGTGTACGTGATGCAGGGGCAGGACGTTCAGGACCTGATCCCCCGCTTGCCATTCCCAGGCGTCCACCAGGGTGGTGATCTGGGTCCGGATGTTGGCATGGGTGGTTACTACCCCTTTGGGCAGGCCTGTAGTGCCGCTGGTATACAGGATCATGGCCCGGCGTTCCAGGCCAATTTCCGGCAATTCCCCCGAAGCGGTTTCCACGGATTCCACGGGGATCATGTCTATGCCCTTTTTCCCTTTAAACGGGGCGAGTTTTTCCGCAAAGTCCCTATGGTAAACCAGGGCTTCTGCCCCCGTGTCATCAAGCACATACTCCATGGAAGGCAGAGGGTGCTTTTCACAAAGGGGAACGGCTATGCCCCCGGCGCGCCAGATGCCCCATTGCACACTTACGTAATCGAATCCCGCAGGCAGTAAAAAAGCAATCCGGGCTTCTTCCAGGTCTGTTCGCCCTTGCAAGAGGGCATGGGCCACCTGCCCGGAAGCGTCCAGGAGTTGCTGGTATGAATAGGACTTCCGGTTGTCTTGGATGGCTTTCCGGGATGCGAACTCCCGGGCGCGTTCTACCAGGCTAATACACATGGGTATAAGGGGGTTTCAGGGGATGCCTATTGACGTCCGGAGTTAAATGTATGAAAGATTTGGGAACTGGCTCCGGCCTTTCTTTTCACAGCCCAAAGCATAAAAATTGCGATATTGTAAGGGCAACCCGTAAATCCCTTGTGATGGACGCTACTTTTCTCCGGCCCCTGATTGAACAGAACCAGCGCACCTGCAAATACGCTTTTGGCGAGGTGTCCGAAGCCAACCAGAGCTGGCGCCTGAACCCCGAAACGGCCAGTGCCGGGTTTATCCTGCGCCATACCGGAGAGATCATGCATCTGCTGATGAGCCTGATGGGAGAGCCCACTAAGGTAAAGAATACCACGATGGGGTTTGAAGACCAGGGCCAGGGCGCCGAGGTATCTGCCTCGCGGAACCTTGTACATTCCGGTTACGAGAAACTCTATCTCCTGGCAGACCAGAAAGACGCTGCCTGGTGGGACGAGGTTGTTGATACCTCCTTTTTTGGCCCCATCCAGCGTATCAGGCTCTTCGGACACGTCCTGAACCACAATGCCTATCATGCCGGGCAGATTGGCCTGACCCTGAAACGACACCAGGCGAAGTAGTTCCTGTTCTGCCCCTGCGCCAGCCGAATATTTTGTACCTTCTAACCTTGCCAAAATAAACGATTGATACCATGAAAAAACAGCCCCGGAAGCCATCCTCCCCCAACCCGGAAGGACGGCGGGAATTCCTGAAAAAAAGCGCCCTGGCGTCTTCTTTCCTCATTGTGCCCAGACATGTACTGGGAGGCCCCGGCTTTATTGCACCCTCGGACCGACTCCATATTGCAGCTATCGGGGCAGGGGGTAAGGGCCATAGCGACATCGTGAATGCCTCCGTTGGGGGGCGGGAACGGGTAGTAGCCCTGTGCGATGTGGATTTTTCAGGTTCGGCTGCCCGTACGGCTGAGCAGTTTCCCAAGGCCAAACGCTATGCCGATTACCGGGTCATGCTGGAAAAGGAAAAGGGCATCGATGCCGTGACCATTTCCACCCCGGACCATATCCACGGTCCGGCGGCGTCCTTTGCCATGCAGCGGGGCAAACACGTATATGTTCAAAAACCCCTTACCCATAACATCCGGGAAGCACGCATGCTAACCCAAATGGCCCGGGATCAGAAAGTAGTAACCCAGATGGGGAATCAGGGAGCTTCCAATCCCCTGCTGGGGATGGTACAACAGTGGGTGGATTCCGGCGTACTGGGTGCCATAACCAAAGTTGAGGTCTGGACCAACAGACCCGTCTGGCCCCAGGGCTTTGCCATGCCAGCCCCCGACCCTGCCGCCCGGCCCGAGGCGCTGGACTGGAACCTGTGGCTGGGACCTGCCCCCGAAACCCCATACATTCCCAACATTCACCCTTTTAACTGGCGCGGATGGTGGGATTACGGCACCGGGGCCCTGGGCGATGTGGGTTGCCACCTGATCGATATCCCTTACCGCACCCTGGGCCTGACCTATCCTACCGATGCCGAGGCCAGTGTAGGGTCGGTATATACCCGGATGTGGACCCCGGATTACCACCCGGAGGGCTGCCCGGCGTCCTCCTTTATAAGCCTGCATTACCCGGAAACCGAAAAGACTGGGGCTCCGGTTACCATGACCTGGAGCGACGGCGGCATCCGGCCCGCCCACCCGGCCCTGGTTCCCGCAGATATGGACATCGGGGGTCGCAACAGCGCCAACGGGGTATTGATCCACGGGGAAAACGGGATCATCTCCACCAACATCAACGATAGTTCACCCTTAATGCCCAAACTCTTCTTAAACGACGGTACCCGGGAATTCGGGCCGGAAGTGGAGGAGATGCCCGAACCTGAATACGGCCACCAGCGCAAATGGGTAGATGCCTGCAAGGCTGGCTTTGGCAGCGAAGAACATCTGGCCCTGACCTCTTCCTTCGATTATGCCGGGCCCATGACCGAAACGGTGCTTATGGGGAACCTGGCCATCCGCAGTTATATGTTGCGTCGCGAAACGGAAGAAGGCCGGTTTGAATTCTTCGGCCGCAAGAAATTGCTCTGGGATGGGGATGCGATGCAAGTGACCAACCTGGACGAGGCCAACGCCTTTGTGGGCCGCACCTACCGGGAAGGCTGGGAAATGTAGGCCGATGGAGGAATTGAATGCCACACCGGTGAAAGACCTTGCCCAGTTCCATGGGCTGGTTGGGGATTTATTCCCGGACCTGCCGGCACGGGACGCCTGGGAACAGTATCGGCTTTCCGCGGAGCAGGTCGCCTTTTTTGAAGAACACGGCTACCTGACACACATTCCCGTGTTGGATAAAACCCAGGTAGAGGCGCTTCGGGAAGAATTGAAGGCCCTTATGAATCCTTCCCACCCGGGGCACCACCTCTTTTATGAATTCCACTCCAATGAGTCTTCTGACCCGGACCGGATATTGTTCCATTCCCTGGGCCACTGGCGGATTAGCCCGGGATTCCACGACGTCTTGTGGAATCCCCGTTTTGTGGTACCTGCGGCCCAACTGCTGGGTTGCCGGACCGTCCGGTTCTGGCACGACCAGTTGTTCTGTAAACCCGCCCGTCATGGGGGAGTGGTGGCCTGGCACCAGGACTACAGTTACTGGACCCGGACCACGCCCCTGCAGCACCTGACTTGTTGGGTAGGCCTGGACGATGCCCACGCGAACAACGGATGCCTGCAATATATCCCGGGCAGCCACCGATGGGAGTTGCTGGAAAAAATTGAACTGGCCGGGGATATGGAAGGCCTTTCCGCTTTGCTGTCGGAGAGCCAGCGCGAACAATACCGCAACCGGGTAGCCGTAGAGATGCCCGCAGGGTTTGCGGCATTTCACCACCCCAAGCTGGTGCACGGCTCTTATGAGAATCGTTCGGACAGCCCCCGGCGCGCCTTCGTGATTAATGTATTTGCAGACGGTACACGATCGGCTTCCGATGAGGTCCTGCTTACCGGGGTCCCGCCCATCCCGAAAGGGCAGCCCATGCAGGGGCCATTTTTCCCTGTACTTTTTGAAACGCCTGGATCAAAAAATCAAAACTAAAACCACCCTAATCCTAAAACCCATGAAAAAAATCCTGTATCCGGTCCTGGCCCTGCTCTGCAGTTGCGGCGGACCCCAGAAAAAACAGGCTGCGGAAGAACCTGTGGCCGAGGCGGAAATGCTTGTTTCCGAGCCAGAGTACTTTGAACTGCGAACCTATTATTGCTATCCGGGTAAGTTGGAGGATCTGCTCAGTCGTTTTGAAGACCACACCATGGCCCTTTTTGAAAAGCACGGAATGGTAAATATGGCCTATTGGGTACCCCTGGAGAATTCCGAAAACAAGTTGGTGTACCTGATGGGGTATCCGGACCGGGCTTCCCGGGACCGTTCCTGGGCTGCTTTTGCCGAAGACCCGGAATGGAAGGGCGTTTGGGAAGCCTCCCGGGCCAACGGCCCCATTGTGGATTCGGTTACCCAGCACTTTATGACCTATACGGATTATTCCCCCCGCATGGCTGCTGCCGATGCCAGTCCCCGGATTTTCTCCCTGCGAACATACTACACCTTCCCCGGGAAACTGGAAGGGCTCAATGCGCGTTTTCGGGACCATACCATGGAGATCTTTACCCGCAACGGCATGACCAATATTGGCTACTTTCTGATGGACCCGGAGGACCCCGGGCATGAAAACATCCTCAAATACCTGATCACCTTCCCGGATACGGCTGCCCGAACAGCCAGTTGGAAAAGCTTTGGCGATGACCCTGCCTGGAAGGCAGCCTATGAAAATTCCATTCGCGATGGCCGCCTTGTGGATTCCATCACCGCGGACTTGCTGGTACCCACCCGCTTTTCACCCATAAAATAGGACGTGGTTTAAAGGCGGGTTTGCGACCTGCCCGACATCCGAATTCTCCTACAAGAGATTTGAAATCAGAAATTTTCAATCCGGGCCAACCCTTTGGCGTTGACAGCTTTTAGGGGAATTATTAGACCATTTTCTAAGTTTTAATTAACTTCACAACAAATCCATTAACAAATCCTTATTGACATGGGAAAATTTGAAATAAAAACCGATAATTCCGGGAAGTTCAGGTTCAACCTGAAGGCCGGAAACGGACAGGTCATCCTGAGCAGCCAGGGATACTCTACCAAGTCCGCCTGCGAGAACGGCATTGAGTCCGTCCGTAAAAATTCTCAGAACGACAACATGTTTGAGCGCAAAACTGCCAGTAACGGAAGCCCGTTTTTTAACCTGAAAGCTTCCAACGGACAGGTTATCGGCTCCAGTGAAATGTACTCCAGCACCAGCGCCATGGAAAATGGGATTGCTTCTGTGAAAAAGAACGCCCCGGATGCCGGCGTAAACGATACCACGGCCTAAAGCCGCTAGACTGCAACCTTAAAAGGGAGGCTATGGCCTCCCTTTTTTTATGTCTTAATAGCTTTCGCCTTAAAGGGCTGCCTCCAGGCCTTCTAGCAGTTGTTCGAGTTCAGGCGTAGACGTGTAGTGAACAAACGAAATCCGCAAGACCCCGGGCGTGGTAGGGATGCCCATGTCCATCAGGGGGCGCACCGCATAAAAGTCGCCCATGCCCAGCATGAGCTTATGCCCTGTAAGAGTCTTGTAGACCTCTTCCATCGATTTATTTTTGGGGATGATGGAAACGATAGGCGCCCGATGCTCGCCCATCCCGGGGCCTACAACCCGAACGTCATTACGGGCTTCCAGAAAATCCAAAAGGGGCGTTAACAGCTCCTGTTCCCGGCTACGGAACAGGGTGTTCAGGGCGCGGGCCCGAACCGGGGCCGCAGCATCTTCCTGAAAGTGGTGGGCATAAACCTGGTCAAAATAATCGGCAATGCCACTAATGGCAGCTACCTGGGCATGGTCCGGGCCTGCGGGTACCAGCATATTGCGGTGGATGCCATCCTTAAAGAAATGGGCCTGGTTTTCCACCTGGTCCATCAATGCCCTGCGGACATACATCACCCCCAGGTGGGGGCCGTAGGTTTTATAGGATGAAAACATATAGATGTCGCATCCCAGGGCTTTCACATCCGGGATTTCGTGTGGGGCCCATCCTACGGCATCCACAACGGAGAGGGCGCCGTGACTTTTGGCCAGGGCCGAGATGTCTGCAACGGGGTTTACATGCCCGATTACATTGGAGCAGTGCGGGTAGGCTACCATGCGGGTACGGGGCGTGAACAGGCCCTGCAGCACCTCCGTATCCAGGACTCCTGTTTCGGGGTCTACGTGCCACTCCACCACCCGAATGCCGCGTTGGGCCAGCCGCCTCCAGGCCCCGGCATTGGCCTCGTGGTCCTGGCAGGAAACGATAATTTCATCCCCCTCTTCCCACATGGGGCGCATGGCCTGGGCCAGGACGTAAACGTTCTGGGTGGTAGACGGGCCGAAATGGATTTCCTCCGGCGCGGCGTTCAGGTAAGCGGCCAGCCGCTGGTAGGATTCGTCCATCAATTCCCCCGCACGGGCGGAAGCCGGGTAGGGGTAATAGGGCTGTACCTTGTTTTGGGTGTAAAAGGCAGTCAGGCGCTCCACTACCTGCCGGCACGGGTAGGAACCCCCGGCATTTTCAAAAAAGGCCCATCCCTGCAGGGATGGCTCCGAAAAGGCGGGAAACTGGGCGCGGATAAAATCGAGATCAGCTTTCATAAGTAACGGTTGTTCAGGCAAAGCAAAAGCATTCCCTGGGGAGAGAAAAGTACGTATTTCCGCACACAGAATCTGTGTGAGCGATTCAAACCCCTGCATTTCATCGAAAAATAACTGTTTCCGGGGGAGCTTATCATCCAAAAACCGTATCCTGTCCGTACATAAATGCGAACCCTAAAATCTGATATGATGTACTCGAGAATCACTAAAGTTATGGCAGGCGTTCTGGCCCTTTTAGTCCTGGGCTGTTCCGATGCCAATGATTCCAATTTTAATGAGACCGGACGATTGGTGGTGCGTTTAACCGATGCCCCCTTTCCGTACGAGTGGATTGATGCGGCCAATGTGACCATTTTTAAGGTGGAAGCCCGGCAGGTGACGGAAGCGGATAGTGAAACCGAAACCAGCCCCTATGTTACCCTTATGGAGTCCGAAATGGATATGAATTTGCTGGAGCTCCAGAATGGGGTGACCGCCACCCTGGCAGACCTGGAAGTTCCTGCCGGCGATTACGACCTGGTGCGGGTCTATGTTAAAGGTGTGAATGTGGTCCTGACCGATGGCCGGACCTTCGACCTGAAAGTGCCCAGCGGGGAACAAACCGGGATCAAGGTGTTCATTACCCCCGGCCTGACGGTAACCGGAGGGCTTTCCTCAGACCTGATTCTGGATTTTGACGTGAGCCGCTCCTTTGTAGCCAAAGGCAACCTGAGCGATGCTTCAGGCATTAATGGCTTTAATTTCAAGCCGGTGATTAAGGCGACCAACTCCTCCACGGCTGGGACCCTGGCCGGACGCGTTTCCTTTGTGGACCAGGATGTCGATACCGCTCTGGAAGGCGCCACCATTACCGTAATGGCTGCCGATACCGTGAATACCACTGCCCTTACGGATGTGGATGGCAACTATGCGATTATGGGCCTTACCGCAGGCTCCTACAGTGTGTTTGCCGAAGCGGTGGACTTTATCTCCAGCGATACCCTGGAGGTGCAGATCGATGCTGCAAATATGACCTATCAGGATTTTGTCTTGGAAGCCGAGGCTGAAACCTCCGGAACCGGAAACTGATTTCCCCCGGATTTTGAATCTAGCTGAAAACAGGGCCCCCCGGGCCCTGTTTTTTTTGTTATAATCGAAGGAGTTAATCCCAGACAAACCGCCAGTTGCCGTCTGCCTGGCGTTTCCAGACGGTATGGAAAACCCCTTTGCGGGTTTGCGTAGTACCCAGGGAATCCGTCTGGGTCAGGGTATATGCGCCATAGGTGTAACCCAGGTCTCCGGAAGCAGACACGTCAATGAAATCCGGCTCCCAGGTCAACACCATGCCTTCCGTTTGGCCGGTCTGGGCCTCAAAGTAGGTACGGATGGCCTCCAGGCCCTCAATGCGCTGCTGCCCGCGGAGCATCACGGCATCCGGGGCCGCATAGGTAAGGAAGGCTTTGGCTATCCCTTCCTGGCGGGAAAGGTTGGAAAAGGCCTGTTCCGTTTCCCGGATTTCCTGTTTCCATTGGGCCTGTTGCGCTTTTGCAGAAGGGTTTTGGCAGGACAGACTTGCAATAAGAAGCAGGAGGTATGGTATGGTTTTCATGGCCAGGATAATTAAACGGGTTACATCAATTAAATTCCGGGGCGGTGTTCATCGGGCCAACAGCCAGCGGATGCGATCCAGGGACAGGCCGTAATGGAGGAGTACAGCCAGTAAAAGCCCGATGCCTGACCCGGGATTTCCGGCATCCCAAAGCATCCAGGCGGCCAGGGAAAATATCCCAAGTTCCAGCAGCAGGCGAATGGCCCCAGGTGTTTTTACCGGGGCCTTCCCGGACCGGCTGGGGTCTCCCGGCACCGCAAAGGTGCCCCATAAAAAAGCGAGTGCCACGGGAAATACCAGGGCTGCCCACCAGCCGTATCGAAAATAACCCCAGTACCCTGCAGCCCCCAGGGCAGCAAGTTCCAACAGGAACCGAAAGGCCAGGTTTACGGGGTGGGATCCCATTACGGATGGTCGCATTTGGATTCCAGGATGGATCGGAGCCGGCTTATTTCCTCTTTCATGGAAGGGTATAACATGATTTGGCGTTGGTTGTGAGAAATGAGCAGGAGAGACTCGTTGATAAGCCTTTGCTGCATGGCTTTCGACAACGTTTCATTTTCGTCCAGGGCAAATTTTTCACGCAATTCGGGATCGATACCTTCGGAAGCCCACCCGTCCTTTAAGGAGGCATGGGCCCACCCATTGGCGTAAACATCATCGTGGGCGTAGAATATCTTCACGGCGTTTTCCCCGATGACCACCAGCACAATTGCCCCAAGGGCGTAGAGCAGGTATTTGCCCAGGCGGTTCTGGGCGAGCAGGCGTTGGCGGATTGTGCGAAAGAATCGCAGCATGCGGGTTATACAGGTTGATTAGGGATTAAGATATACAAAAGGATGAAAACCTTGCGCATCAAGGAATTACAAATAAAATGTACATTGTTATTTTTCAAGGGAATGTTGCCGGCGCAATGACGGATGCGTAACTTAACCGTAAACTTTTATAACCATGAAATCATCCTATTTCGCAAGTCGGAATCCGGCTATGAAAATTCTATCGTGTGTATTCTTTATTGCCATATTTCCATGGTTGGCTGGTGCCCAGGAGCTTGCACAAAATGCCCCTGTGGTCTCTCCCGAACTCGTTGAGGAAAATACCGTGATTTTCAGGATTCAGGCTCCCGATGCCAATTCAGTAAAACTTTCGGGTAACTGGATGCCCAACGCTCCCGATGGCAATGGAGGCTTTGCCCAGGAAATGGTTCCCCTAACCCTGGGGGAGAATGGGGTTTGGTCTGCTACCATCCAGGCTATGGAACCAGAATTATACGCCTATGCCTTTATGGTGGATGGGGTGCGCACCCTGGACCCGGCCAACAAGAACATTGTGCGCGATGGTCGCTTCAGTACGGCCAGTGTCCTGTATGTTCCCGGGCCGGCTTCAGATCTTTATTGGGCTAAGGCCGGCCCCAAAGGCAGCGTGGAGGCGGTCTGGTATGAATCCCCTACCCTGGGGTTAACACGCCGCATGTTTGTATATACCCCGCCGGGGTATAAGGACAGCAATGCCGATTACCCCGTACTTTACCTGCTGCACGGGGGCGGGGGAGACGAGGAGGCCTGGCCCAGCCTGGGTGCTGCGGCCAACATCCTGGATAACCTGATTAACGCCGGGCAGGCGCAGCCTATGTTGGTGGTGATGACTAATGGCAACCCGGACCAGGCTGCGGCCTTTACCGTAAGCCCTAAACTGGACAGGGTATCCCAGGGAGCCGGCGGGATGGCCAATATGATGTTTGAAAAAAGCCTGGTAAATGATGTGATCCCATATGTTGAGGCCCATTATCAGGTTAAAAGGGGCAAGGAAAACCGCGCCCTGACAGGCTTGAGTATGGGCGGGCTCCAAACCATGAATACCACCTTCGAAAACCCGGGCCTCTTTGATTATATCGGGGTGATGAGTATGGGGTTTGCGGACCTGAGCCGTTTTGGCATCGAGGTGGACCACAGCAAACGGGAACAGCAAATCAGGGACTTGAAGGCGGCAGCCCCCAGCCTGTACTGGATTGCCTGCGGAAAGGACGATTTCCTTTACGAGAGTGTGGTAACCATGCGCAGCAAGCTGGATGAACTGGAGTTTCCCTATATCTATCGGGAAAGCCCGGGCGGGCATACCTGGACCAACTGGAGGATCTACCTGTCCGAATTCGCACCCATGCTTTTTAAGTAGCCACGGGTTTTATTTAACGCGTTTCCAGCAGAGGCAGGGTTAAAAACCCGAATGACCGGCTTTTATCCCTTGTTCTTCCCGAACAGGAAATACGCCAGACTGCCAAATACATTGAAGAATAGGATAAGCAGGGTCCAAACCAGCTTTTCCCGGGTGCTGAGATTGCCGCGCAGCAGGTCAATCAGGGCAATAACCGGCAATACCAGGAGCACAAGGGCAACCATAAGGATGAGCAGGGTTTGCCAGGGCCCTATGGCCCAGAATATCGTCGAAGGAGGCAATACCGAAAGGAAGCTTGCGTAATGAAACGTTTGCATGGGCACTCAGGTTAAAAGGGGTAGACTTGTCAGTGGGGAATACCCCCATCCTTTCCCCCAGGACCAAAATACCCTTTTAAACTGAAAAAGCCTTGTAGGCGCAAATCGGCTTTCTACCCGCGGGTACCGGCCTTTCATGGCCTTGCCCGCTGCGAAATGATGGATTGGGCCGAAATGCGTGCAATGCGGTAGAATAGTCCAATCCAGGGGCAACCTTTTGACGTTTTAAACATCTTCTGCATACGTAAAACCATCTACCCATGAAGACCATTTGCATCATGAGCATGCTCCTGCTGGCCACGGCCTGTTCCACCACAGAGGAGCCGCTTAACCCTGTTTCTTTTGACCCGGACAGTCTGCCGCAGACCTGGGAATTGTACCGGATGTCGGGCAATACCCAGGGCTCCGTTACCGAAGGGGAGCAGATGCAATGGCAGGAAACCTATGCCTTTTTAGCGGATGGTACTTTCGTTAAAACCCGGCTCCGGGAAGGGGTTACCCTTAACGCTACCGGTACTTTTACCTTCGTAAACGAGGACGGGCAATCCGGGATCCGGCTCACGTACCCGGAAGATTCCCCCCTGATCGGAAACTGCACGGGCGACTTCACCGAATACTTGTATGTAGACCAGGATCCCACTACGCTCCTGGGCAGCTGGTGGGCCTGCGATGGCCCCGGCTTGTATTACCAGCAGGTGGATTGAGCAGCCCCGCCCTAACCTTGCAGGTACTCCTGCTTAGTAATCCCGTAGCACAGGCATTTGGGGTCCAGGGCAGTATTCAGCAGCCCCGGGTGATCAAAGCTACCCTTAAGATGCATCCCGATTTTTTTCATCACGTTTTCGGAAGGGGTATTTTCCGGGGTACAGACGGCAATCACCTCAGGCAACCCCAGGTGGGAAAATCCGACTTTCAGGCAGGCTTTTGCGCCTTCGGTGGCATAGCCATGGCCCCAGGCCGTCGCCATTAGCCGCCAACCGATGTCCACCGCCGGGGTATAGGGCGAAGGATAGCCCTGGTATGACAGGCCGATAAAACCAATGAACGCCCGGGTTTCCAGGAGTTCCACAGCAAAGTAGGTGTGCCCGCGCTGATGGTATTGCTGCTGCATGCGCTCCAGGAACTGGCGGGATTCATTTGGGGTAAGGGGCTTTGGGAAATAGGTCATTACCCGGGGGTCTGCATTCATAGCCGTAAGGGCATGCAGATCTGCCGTTTCCCAGTTGCGGAACCCCAGGCGGGCCGAAGTAAAGGTATACATGGTTATCAGGCGATTAAACCCTGTAAATCAATTTTTCCAGGAGGCATATAGGGTTTTAGGGAGTCCATTCCGTAGTGAATTCCGAAATCAGGAAGGTGTTGAACAACTGGCCTCCATGCGTGTGTTCATTGGTAAACAAGGTGTAGAGAAGCACCTCCTTGCCGCCGGCTGCTTCTTTTTCAAATGCCTCAATAATCGAGTCCTGAATGGGCATCCAGAGGGTTTCTTTCCCGATTTGGATGGCCACTTCCCAGGATACGAGCTCCTCAATCAGGCCTGCGTTCCCACCACGCAGCTGCAATACGTTTTTCATGGATTGTTTTACCTCGGGGGCTATGGGTCGTTTCTGGCGGGTGTATCTACCCAGGAACCGAAAACCTTCCATGCGCACATAATAGGGGGCTTCTGTAGTATCTGCCTCCACCTTTTTGGCGTATGCGGCTTCGTGTTCCAGCAGTTCCGGCACAGATACCACCGGGTAGCGGGCATCCCACTCCGCAAAACCCTTTTGGGCGAAACCCTGGTAACCCGTAACGATTAGAAAAAGGCAGATGAAATACTTCATGACTACTTCTTATTGCCTGGCTTCCACCCGGGGCGGGGTCTTTGCGGGGATCTTCAGGTTGTCGTTAAAATCCGGCAACAGGGTTTTAGCATTGGCATTGGTAAGCTGGGCCGTATCCAGGAAATACCAGCGCCCGCCCTGGTCCAGGGAGATGGCCAGCAGGTAGGAATCCGAAGTAATGGTTTGCTCCGGGGTGGTCATGACCATTTTTTGGGGCACCAGGCAGTGCAGTTCGCTACCGGCCTCATACATTTTTCCGGGTGTCCCCAGGGTGAGGCTGCTGATACGGATTCCCTGGCCTTCCATTTGTTCCATGAGGTTTTTGACCGCGGCCACCATCTGGGATTCCCCGCCCATCATCTCGGTGATCCTCGGGTAGGTGTAATCCGCAATGTTTTCGTAATCCCCGGCCACCATAGCCTGGGCCAGGGTGTTTCCGGCACGGAGGATTTTGGCCTCATGGGCGTTTTGCCCCAGAGAGAGGTTGGTGCATGCTAAAAGAAACAGGCAACAGAAATAAAGGTTACGCATAAGGGGTGCTTTGTTTTGGATACATTCAGGAAATCCGGATTCTGATTCCCGTTGGGTTAAAAATAGGAAATAAAGGCGGCGTTTGGGGTTATCCGCAACTGCAATGTAAGTCTCCCCGGGCTTTTTCGAAGCACTCCCGCCCTTCGGAATAAGCAAAGTAGGCTAACCCCAGGGTTCCGATGCTGTCGATATAGGGAATCCCGAAACCTTCGTAGAGGAGGCTGCTTGCCAACAGGATTACCGACATATAGATGCAAACCAGGGTGCAATTGGCATCGGCCAGGATGGGCTCGGATTGCAGTTGCCTCCCAACCCTGCGCTTCCAGAGTACCAGGATCCACATCACCAGGATGGAAATTCCGGAGATCACAACCCCCCAGAACGTGGTTTCGGGTTGGTGCCCGCTCCAAATGTGGTAGACGCTGGTGGCAACCAGCCCAACTACCAACAGGTAAAAGGCCGTGCCGGTAATGCGCAGGGCAGTACGCTCAAATCGGTCCCGGGTACTTTCGGGGTTCTGGCGGATCCGGATTACCATATGGGCAATCCCCAGGCCGGAGATCACTTCTATGAAGCTATCGGCCCCAAACCCGAACAGGGCCAGGCTTTCATCCTCATAGCCCAGGTAGGTAGATATCAGCCCCTCTACCACATTGTAGAGGATGGTGAATACGGCCAGCGCAAAAGCAATACGGTAACCTTTTTCGGTTGAGGCCATTGGTAGGTGGATTTTAAATCCGTGTAAGGCAAGATACGCAGCCTCACGGAATGGTACAATTCAACGCTTGCGCATCATGGAAAGCGTAAACCCCCCCAGCATCACAATAACCAGCCCCATAATGCCCCACAGCCACCATTTGTTACGGAACAGGGCGGTATCTTTCTTCGTACCCGGTCGAGATACGGCGCTTTCCGGGCCCAGAGAAAGCGGGGCCAGCGAATCCGGGATATGGTCAGTAAACCGCGCAATATCGTACCTGGGACTGGCTGCTTCCTCCTTTCCATATACCAGGAAATATTGGGCAGGTTCGGTAAACCGCGCCTGTAATACGTGCTCGTATCCCCAGGCCTTTACTCCACTCACTTCCAGCGGTGGATTTTGCTGGTTGTCAATCCGGAACCGCACGGCTTGAGTAGTGGTTGCGGGAAAGGTATAGGTATGGGGTTCCAGGGAATTCAGGACCCCGGAGGCCAGGTGCCGATAAACGGGCTTTGGCCCGTTTGGCGTCTGCAGGCTATCCGCCAGGTATTCCAGGATTATGGGGCGGTAATAGTCAAAGGAATCTGCAATTTGAAACTCCATCCGGCTTAATCGCGCGGGGGCGTTAAAGGAAATCGTGACCTGCGTTTGCCGGGTATCGGGATCCGTTTGTGTGGTCACCTGGTTTGCCGGGTAGGCATGCAATACCCCGGGAACGGTATCGTTTAACCGGAGGCTTGCACCACCCAGGGCAGGGGAGTCCGCGCTGTTGATCCGGATGCGGTAATACCGGTACCGGGCCCGGGGAAATACCAGCTGGTTAAAGGCGAAATCCGTTTGGGCATTACGAATGGCAACCACCCTGTAATCCGAGGCCAGGGTAAACCATTCGCGCTGGTCCTGGCTGCCCTCCAAAGTGAGCCGCCAATCGTAGTTGTGCCGCCCAAAAGTCAGGTTCATGGTGTTGACCGCCTGCCCGGAGGGCACTTCGAAGGTATAGTAATATCCCGAGGCGTTGTTGGAGGTATTCAGGGGCTCCAGGTTTGCTTCCCGTGTGGTTATCCGGTCTGTGGCCACCAGTAGCAGGTAGGGAACCTCCAGCGTATCTCCCTGCCTGCCAATCCCGTAAATTCGCAAATCTCTAAGGTCCTGGGAAGCATGGGCAAACACGCTGTCCGGCACCACAATACGATGCCAGGTGTCCGTAACTCCCTGTAGTGGGCGCTGGTAGCGAAAGGAGGACATCTGCCCGCTGGCAGGGGATCCCGCCAGGGCCATAAAAAGCAGCAGCAATGGGTTATGAAGGACCTTCATCCGAAATCAGGTGTTTGTATTTGTTATAGAGGAAGGAAATAATGAGCAGCAATATCCCCAGGGAAACAAAGACCACCGTTTTGGAAAGGGTGTTCAGGTGGGAGATGTCGTAAAGGAATAATTTGACCAGTGTCAGGCCGAAGAGGACAATGGCTCCTATGCGCAGGTATTTTTTCCGTTTCCAGATGCCCAGGGCAATCAAAAGCAGGGCATAGGTGCCCCATAAGATGCTGAGCCCTAGTTTATAGGATTGGCTGTGCCCGGACAGGTCCAGCCAGCCAATCAGTTCACTGCTGGCCACCCAGAGGATAACCAGGTGAAGGAACAGGCCAAAGGCCTTCTGCAACAGCGGCTGAGAGAACCAATCGCGGATGTGGTAGAAGGCGGCATACAGGGCCAGGGCTGCAAAGGCCAGGGAAACATAGCGGATCAGCAGGTGGCCCATCCCCCTGGGGTAGTATTCCGCCAGGCTCATTTCCAGGTAGCTTTCCCGCAGTTCGCTGATTTCGTACAGGCCCTGGGTCAGGAATACCAACAAGCCCAGTACCAGCAACCCCAGGTTTATTCCGCCAAGCAGGCGGTTTCGGATTTTTTTCAGATTGAACCAGGCCAGCAGGGAAAAGAAGAGCAGGGAATAGTGGATGACCCACAGGCTTTTGAAGCCCTTCAGGTCGTAGTTGTGGTAGTACTGCGGGGCGTCCATCCCTGTTGGGGGTATGGTCAGGGCAGAATCTGCATATCGCTGTGCCCAGTACTGGGCAATTTCCAGGCGGAA
The DNA here is from genome assembly GCF_029537735.1 of Robiginitalea aestuariiviva. Taxonomy (GTDB): domain Bacteria; phylum Bacteroidota; class Bacteroidia; order Flavobacteriales; family Flavobacteriaceae; genus Robiginitalea; species Robiginitalea aestuariiviva. The sequence continues at coordinate 1,440,011 of NZ_JARPUQ010000001.1, forward strand.
GGCCAGATAGGTGGTGAGCAAAAGGGTAGCCGCAATAGCTATGGAGATGAGTTTGCGCAAGCCTTTGGGAAACGGCGGCGGGGTGTATTGGCTTTGGGTGTCCAGCCAGGTGATAAAGCCAAAGGCGGCCGCCACAAGAACAGAGGTCAAGAAGGAGATATTCAGCAGGGGGGTAATCCGGGATTCCGGCACATCCGGAAGGTATCCGCCATAGCCCATTACCCAGTCCTGGGCCAGGCTCAGAAAGGCCAGGGCCATTAAAGGATAAGACAGGGTTTCATAAACCGGCATGCCCCGGGATCTCCCGATCCAGAACAGCAGGGCCGCTTCCCCGGCCCAGAGCAGGGTTACCCAGTTGCCGTCCAGTTGTACCGGGATGGCCAGGGTGATAAACACCAGGACCAGGCCGGAAACCAGGAAAAACAGGTTGCGGTCTGCCAGTTGCTTTCGGTAGATTACCACGCTTACCCCAAAGTGCAGGATGGCATTCAAAAGGGTAAAGGCACCCAGGTAGGAACCCCAGCCCGGCTGGTTGGCCAGCAGGGCGTACCCGAAGCCATAAAAGATAAAGGAATTGCCCAGCAGCAACAGGATATCGGTAATCCCGAACGCCTCGTTGCGCACCAGTTTATAGGCCAGGAAAGTCAGGTAGAAAAGGATAAAGAACAAAAGCAGAAAGCCCAAGGCTGTACCGAAGCGCTGCTCGGGGTCCAGGCTAAATACAAACCAGGAGGCATAAATGAGCCAGGTTACCCCGAAAGCGGCGTAGTACAGGGGTTTCCAGTATTTCTTCAGGGCAATGGCCAGGATGCCCGCATTGATGATGGCCACATAGGAGAACAGGATTTCGACCTGCCCGGAGTTATTGCTCAGTAGAAAGGGTACGGCATAGGCACCTACCAGGCCCAGGTGGGCGATGATCTGCCGGTTGTAGTGCAGGGCCGCAAATACCGTAAAAACGGTAAACAGGACCATAAGGGCAAAGGCCGCCGCCTGCGGGAATAATTCATATAGGGAGTAGCCCAAGTAGGTAATCAAGTATAGTATGGCCATGGCCCCGCTTAGCAGTACGGCGCTGAAGTTCTCGTACTTTGGTTTGAGTTTCAGGGCGAAGCCGAGCAATCCCAAGCCGGCCAGGTAGCCCAGCACAATGCGGGTAAGCGGGCTGATCAGGTCGTGGTCTATGGCGTATTTAGCCCCGATGGACACCCCCAGCACCGTAATGACGATCCCGATTTTATTGATCAGGTTTTCCCCAATGAATTTTTCCAGGTTGGTTTTGGCCTTGGGTTGCTGCCGGGGAGGGGGTGCCACTTGTGCGGGTTGGGGCTTCGGTGCGGGCGGGGGCGTGGGTTTGGGCGCTGCTTCCGGGGCAGGAGATGGAGTGCTGGCTGCAGGCGAAGGCGTGGAAGGTGCAGTGGCCCCGATGCTTTTCAGACGGTCGATTTCTGCCCGTACTTCCCGCACTTCCCGGGAAAACGCTTCCTGTTTTTGCAAAAGGGCCTCCAGTTGGCGGGAAAGCCGTTCAATAGGATCCAGGGGGTCTGTCATGGGGATGGATTTTTGCGGCCCGAGGCTCGGTTACCTTAAAGATAGGCGATCCGGGGGATACCACCTTAATTGTAGAGAAATAAAGGGTTATAGCCTGGAAACAGGTCATTTGGGCAAACTGAAATCCGTTAAAACAAATCCCTCGCAACAGGAATAAGTGTTTTTGCAACAATTATATGTCATTGGTCGAGCTTTTTGGCAATTTTGACGAAGTAACCCGAAACCCAGAAGAGCCATGTATTCAAAAATCTATCTCGTAGACGACCAGGACCTGATCAACACCCTCAACACCATGCAGTTCCGCAAGCTGGGGCTGGAAGATAAAGTGCGGTCCTACACCAACCCAGAACTGGCATTGGACGACATTCGTTTTGCCAAGAATCCCCAAGAGCGCATCCTTGTCTTTCTGGATATTAATATGCCGGAGATGACCGGGTTTGAATTCCTCGAATTCATGATGCTGGAAGAATTCCCGACGACCGTAGAAGTGGTTATTGTAACTTCCTCCATCAACCCCAGGGACCGGGAGCAGGCTAAAGAATATTCCAAATACGTAAAGGGATTTATCTCCAGCCCGCTGAAATTGGAGGATATAGAGCACTTTCTTCAAATGACTATGAAGGCTGTTGTCTGATGGTCCCAGGCGCTATTATGCCTCAAGCTTTAAATACACTATAAATCTTGAACCTTCGCCCGGGGCACTCTCTACGGAGATTCGCCCCTTAAGGGCTTCTACCTGAGATTTGACCAGGAACAGCCCCAGGCCTTTCCCGCTGGTGCTGCCGCTCAGGCGGCCATACATGCTGAATATTTTTTCAATACGGGCATCATCCAGCTGCATGCCAATGCCATTGTCCGCAACCGTAATCTGTATTTCGCCTGCCTCAGGCAGGTGTTGTGCGCCAATCGCAATACGGGGGCTGCGGTCCGGATGCCGGTAAGAAATGGCATTGAGGATAAGGTTATACAGGATATTGCTCATATAACTCCGGATGGTGCTTACCTCCTCCAGCTTCGAAAAATCCACCTCCAGGGTGGTATTGGTAGACCTTAAGTCCTGTTCCAGCAATTGTTCTACTTCCCGTACCACATCCGTCAGGGATACGTCTTCATATGAAGAGGCAGCAGTATTCTGGAGGGACAGGGCGTGGTTCAGGTCTTTAATGGTCCCGTCCAGCACTTCCACTTTTTCAGCAATCTGATCCCGGAGTTGCCGGTTTACTTCCGAATCTCCGTCTTCGAACAAATCCACCAGCCCCTGAATGGTGGCTATGGGAGAGCGCACATTGTGGGAAATGATGTAAACGAAGTTTTGGAGTTCCTTGTTCTGGCGCAGGATTTCATTTTTGGCATTTTCCAGTTTGGTCACGTCCTGGGCCGTTCCGGCCATCCGTACCGGTTTGCCGTCATCCAGCAATACAAACCCCTTCTCATGGATATACCGGATTTCCCCACTGGGCAGGATAATACGATGTACCATATCGTGGGGGATGTGCTGCTCTATGCTATTTCTGACGCTGTCTTCAAAGCTTTGCAGGTCTTCCGGGTGGATCATGTCGAGTAATGCCTGATAGGAGGCCTGAAACGTTGCGGGGTCCTGGCCAAAAATGTGGTACAGTTCCCGGGACCAGGTGAGCCTGTCGGTCACCATATCCCAGTTCCAGTTCCCGATCCGGGCTATGCGTTGGGCCTCGTTCAGGTAGAATTGGCTCTTTTCCAGGTCCTTGATGGTCTGTATGCGTTGGGTTTCGTCCCGGCGGAATACGCTGCACCCCAGAACCTGACCATCTTCGTCCAAAATGGGGTTAAAGGAATATTCATAATAATAGGGAACACCCGTGGCTTCATTGCGGTGTTCGATGGAAAAGGATTCCCCGTTAAAGGCCCTGCGGTATAATTTCCGGTCTTCGGATTTGGAAATGATCATATACTGGCCCATATCCGTATTGTGTTCCGGGTAAAAGCCATGCTCCCGGTAGACCCCTTCATAAAAGGCAGAGTTAAACATGATCAACCTAAAATCCCGATTCACGGACCAGACCAGGTCTTTGGTGTTTTCGAGGGTAGCGGTGAGGTTTAGACGCTGTTGCCTTTGGAGGTGGGAAAGCCTTTTCAAGGACTGAGTCATGGGGTTTACCAAGAAAAAATGCAAGGCCATGACCAACAATAGCAGTAACCCGGATATGCCGATCACCAGGAATCGAAGCCGGCTGGAGGCCCTTGCAGATTCTTGTTCAAAGTAGGCTTCCAGGGCATTGGTGCCGGACAAAAATTCCTTGCGGAGGGTTTGAAGTCCTGTTATATTCCCTGTGTCCCTGGAGGCCGGGTCCCCGCGCGCCAGGTTGGAAAGTGCAGAAGCCCTCTGGGTATGAAAGGCAAGGGTGCTATCCAGGCCGGCATCCGCCTCGCTGTTCAGGTTGGCTCGCAGTTGTTCCGTAAGGCTGTCCAGATCTGCTGCCCGTTTTTGCAGTTCTTCCGGGATGGGGAGGGTGTTTTCCCTCAGGGCCAGCAGTCCGGCAGCCAGGTCCTGGCCTATTTGGGCCTGATCCTGGATTAAATGTAGGGAACGAGTCTTCCCATCCCGCTGATTCAAAAAGGTTTGGACCAGGACCAGTTGTGCCCCAACCGCCAGCAATACAATAAGAAAACTGATCAGGGAGGTAGTCCTGATGTTTTTCAGCAATAGAGGGGTTCGTTTGTTGAGTAGGGTTTTCATGACCTCGGATTGGCATCCTTCAGGTACAAAATTGACTGCTTGGGTCAACATGAGCTCGCTAGGGCATGGACAAGGTGCCATGTTCCTGGATAACTACCAGTAAGTCAGAGGATTTAAGTGGCTTGTGGATGTATTGCCGCATCAGGGGGTGTTGCAGCCCCCGGGTTTCGTCTGCCGGGTCTATGGAAGAAGTAACCAGAAAAACATCCAGGGTAGAACCCAGGGTGTGCAGTTCCATGGCCGCATCCATAAAGTCAAAGCCGGACATTTCCGGCATGTTGATATCCAGCAGGATCAGGACATTGGCCTGGGATCGTAAGTCCTGTTCCAATTGCAACAGTGCTTCTTCCGGGTTAGTGAAGGCCACTGAGGTGCCCGCAATGCCGGTGCGATTCATCAGGATGGAATGCATCATGGTGATGGTTTTGTCATCGTCCACGATATAGGCCAGGTCGTAATAAGGCGTGCGGTTCATCATAGTACCGGATTCTAACTTCGGAATGGACTGTTTCACTGGGGCTACCCCCCGGATATACAGGCCGAAGATACTCCGTTTTACTATAACGTGTAGTTTTCACGTTTATTTTGAAAAAAGTAGGATAAATATTACAGATTAAAAGGATTATGTGTTTTTTTGGGATTATCGGGCTGATTAATGCCCAATGGAGCCTTAAAGTATTCTTCAGTCCCGGGGACTGGTAGGGGTTTCCTGGGGCATCAGAAACCTGATGGCCCCGGGCAAAATGCTAAAAATAGCCGGGGCTTGCCCCACATATTCCCCGTCTGCCTCAATCCCGCATCCATCCGGGCTTTCTACGCGGACTTCCCGCGCCTTAAGATAGGTAACCTGGGGGTGGAGTACCGGTTGTCCCTTTTTCAGGTTCCCCAGATTTTTCAGGTAGTCCCACAGGATCAGGTTGCCAAAAAGCGCCAGTTGGAAATGTCCGTCTGCCAGACGGGCATCGGGGGCAATACAGAGGCCATTGCCAAAACAACGTCCCTTGGCCACGGCCATTTGTAGCAGGGGCCCTTCCCATTGCCACGTGCCGCTGCTGCAGCGCACGTGTTTTTTGGTGTAGGAAAAGAAGCCCTTCAGGATATGGGTAAAGTACGTTAGCTGCGGGCCCAGCCTGCCGGAGGCCTGCTCCATGCCCCGGACCACTTCCGGGCCCAGCCCCAACCCGGCAATGTTAACAAAGAATCGGGTCTCCCCGGTAGGTTCCAAAACCACTTTTCCCAGATCGATCCGGTGGATGGATCGGGTTTTAAGCAACCCCAGCAAGCGATCCGGATGGGCCGTTAGCCCGGCAGAACGCGCAAAATCATTCCCGGAGCCAAAGGGCAAAAGGCCAAGAACGGGGTAGGCACTGGCGGGAACTTTGCTTTGCATCATCCCGTTTACCACCTCGTTCAGGGTACCGTCTCCTCCTACAGCCATCAGGTAATCGCAGCCGTTTTCTACTGCCTGCCGGGCCAGTTCCACGGCGTGTTTGGGTCGCAGGGTAGAGAGGAACCATACCTGTTGCAAACCGGCTTCTCCACAGGTCTTGTGGAGCCGTGTAAGCAATTGGTTTACCCCCCTCTTCCGGCCGTGTATAATAAAGATGATTTTCATGCCGCAGCGATTGGCCCCTTACGGGAGTTGGTGGGCAGCCGGGGAAGCGATTGGCGGTTCCCCGGGGTTAGTCCAGGATCTCCTGCAAATGGGCGGCCATTTCGGGGAGGTTGGACATCAGGTTTTGAATGACCTCGGGGTCTGCCAGATCCGAACGGATGCCCGGCATAAATTCCAGTTCCGGATCGTCAAAGTCTGCACACCCCATGGCCCAATCCGAAAACAGGCGGTTTGAGACTTCCTCGTCCAAAATCAGGGAGACCTTCTGATGGCGGGTATCGCGGAGTATGCGCGCATAAAGGTTGTCGACAGGCTCAGATTCCCCTTCAATAACCTGCAGGAAATGACCCTGCCGGTGAAGCAATACACCGGTTATCCCGTCTAAGGCATTGTAGGCGCGGGATTCGTGTAGCAAATCCAACAATTGTCGTTTGCTGAGTTCCCCTGATGCCTGGCTGCTGTAAATGATTCTGCGGAGCCCCATACGCAGGTTTGTTTAATTGGTTCTTCCCGGGCAGGCCCTGTACGAGACACCTCACCCTTTGATAAATATCAGCATTCCCCGACCAATAGCCAAAAAGGTGTCGGCAGGTTACCTTTAAATGAAGGTGAATGGTGGAAAGCGAACGATATATGGTAGCTGCTTTACCGTGCAGGCTATGGGATCCGGCCGGAATCTACGGCCAGGAAGAGAAAGTGCAAGCCTTTGGAAATTGCCGCCCGGGGCACGGAACGGTGGTTTTCATCCGGAAAGTATTCGAGCTGTATGGGGCATGCTTCCCCGCATATTTTCCGGATCAGGGCTACCAGGGCATCGTGTCTAAGTTTGTTACGGGCATGGCGCTGCGGCCCCTGGTTGGCGGTGGCCAGGTAAATGCGCTTGCGGCAGGAAGCGGGTTGCAAGGCGGCTACCTTATCTGCCATCTGATCCGGTTCCCACCAAATGCTGGGGTCCAGGGCCATGTAGGCATCAAAGACGCTGTCCGGATCCAAATAGGCATTAACGGCCAGCAGCCCGCCCAGGGAATGCCCCACCAGGATGCGGTAGGGCCGGGTGCGGTAGGTAGCGTCCAGATAGGGGAGTAATTCGGTTTCTATGAACCCGAGAAACTTCCGCCCGCCTCCCATGGTGTTGGGCCGGAGCGTCTGGATTTTGGTCACCGTAAAGTCCCGTTCCCGGTCTACATTGTCTATGGCCACAATTATGGGGTCCGCTATTTTCGGGTCGTTATTCTGCAGTGCACCCAGGGCGGTAACGGCCTGTTGGGTAAGCTGGAAATGGGCCGCCCCGTCTAACAAAATCAGGACCGGGTACCGCTGGGAATCCCCTGCCTCCCCATAGGAATCCGGGAGGCTAATGGTGCCGGTGCGGTCTTCCCCCAAAAGGGAGGAATGCAGGCAAAAGCCGCGCTCCAAAGGCATTTTTACCTGGTCCTGTGCATGGAGGGTAATCCCGGTAAAGAGCAAAATGAAGGACAGTGCCAGGCGCAGGCGGCGGGGCGGTGTTGTCATGGGATAAGTCATGCAGGGTATAGGTCGGGGGGAATCAGCTTTCCGCATTCAGGCCCGGATCATTATGAGCATCATCTTAAAAGCTTCCGTGGCTTCCAGAGCGTGCGGAATATGGGCAGGCATGAGAATCATTTGCCCTTCGGACAGAACATTGGGTTTTCCCGCAAGGGAGATTTCACAGGTTCCCTCCAGGACCATCACAAGGGCATCGAAGGGCGCCGTATGTTCGCTTAGGGTTTGCCCCTTGTCAAAAGAAAATAAGGTGGCGGACCCGCATTTGTTTTTGGTGACGATCTTACTGACGGTAGCACCTGCAGCATAGCCGATGCTGTCTTTCAATGTTATGGCTTGTGAGAAATCCATTTGTTGTGAATTGGGAAGTTGCTTATGTGATCCAAAACCAGCCATGACTCCCGGCCACGGCCCCGGCTGTGGTGATCAGGCTTAGGATGAGCAAGACCCAATGCAGCCTGTGCATGATGTTAAAGGTCTTACCGGGATTTTGGTTGGCCGCTTTTTTAAAAATTTTGTGGAGGATGAGGGGCTCCAGGACATAGAGGATCAAAGAAAACAGGATCCAAACCAGCGTCATGGCATGAAGCCACCAATAGCGGTAATCCAGATACCGGTCCCAGGCATCCAGAACGTATAGCATATAAAATCCTGAAAGCCCGGTCAGGAGCGTAGTGACCTTCGCTTGCAGCGCAAATTTTCCTTCAATGGCCTCGAAGGTCTTAATCTGTTCCGCTTTGGATTTCATTTTCTTTATGGCGGGAATCAAAACAGTGGTCACCATGGCGACCCCGCCAATCCATAAAATGACAGCTATGATGTGTATCACTCTTGCCAGGGTGAAATGTTCCATTTCCTGATATTTAGCGCTTGCCATCCCATGCTGGGAGGGCCATAACACGGGAGTATTGCCGTATAGGGCTCCACGGCAAAACCCCTTCCGGGATGGGGTGTTTCCAGGGCATCTGCTGCCTGGAATTAAAGGTACGGATTTTTAGGGTGGGGGATGTGTGGTGAATAGGGAATCAGATGGTGCTGGGGACTGGATTCATTTGCGCACACAGTGCGCAAATCATCCAGAGTAGGGGGTGGCTTCACAAGGAAAACCTACAGATGCTGCGCGTCGGCCGTTTTTTTGCCTTGTGAAATTCTAAGGTCAATCTGTTTAAGGGGAAGTCTTGGGACTGGATTGTTTTGCGCATGCTGCGCAAAACGGCCTTGGGGGTGGCTTCACAAGGAAAACCGACAGATGCTGCGCATCTGCTTCGGTTTTTTTGTCCATTCCAAAGCTCAAATAAATTTGGCTTTTCCATGAACAAAAAAACCGGTCGCCAGAGGCGACCGGTTTTCCTTGTAGCGGGGACTGGACTCGAACCAGCGACCTTCGGGTTATGAGAAATTAACCCTAGGAAATCATTTTAACATAAATACACTGAAAATAAATGAGTTATAAAATTTTCAATTGATTATGATATCAAAAAACATCCTTTAAAACCATAAAATGTTGTACCTATGTTGTACCCAGGATTTTTTACCTTTAGAATCTCATCTAAAAATCCATGGCTACGGTTAAGGCGGTACTGCGAAAAAAATCCAATCCGGAAGGGGAATATCCGGTAGCCATCCGGATCACTAAAGACCGGAGAAGTACCTACCTGGGAACGGGGCAATATGTAGCCGAAAAGTATTGGGACCGCCGAAACCGATTAGTCCGTAAAACGCATCCGAATGCGGCCATGCTCAACCAGTATATTTTGAGCAAGGTCGCCGAAGCCAATCAGTTTGTCCTGGATGCGGAATTGAAAGAGGAATCTAGGAATGTACGGGAAATCAAAAAGAAGATCATCGGGAAATCTCCGGACTTCTTCGAGGTAGCCCAAATGCACTTAGTTAACCTACAGAACCGGGGTCGGCATCATCAATACGATACGGAACGCGGCCGCTTGGACAAATTCCGGGAATTCATCCGGAATGACAAATTGCCGTTTGATCAGCTCACCGTATCCCTACTCCGAAATTTCGAAGGCTATTTGATCAAAGAGAAGAAGCGATCCAGCCGGACGGCGGTGAACTACTTCATCCTGATCCGAACCATTTACAATTTGGGTATTTCCGAGGGAATTGTAGACCGGAGCGGGTATCCGTTCGGGAAGGGCAAAATCACCATCAAAATCGGCGAGTCCGAAAAGATAGGCTTAAACCGGGACGAAATCCGGAAGCTGGAAAATGCCCGAAACCTGACCCCGGCCCAACAACGGGCGGTGCATGTCTGGCTGGTTAGTTTTTATTTCGCCGGGATAAGGGTAGGGGATGTCCTGCAACTCAAATGGACCGACTTCAACGATGGCCGCTTACTTTACCGGATGAACAAGAACAGTAAATTGGTGTCCCTGAAAATTCCGGACAAGGCTAAGGCCATTCTGGACGAATACCGGGATCAAAGAAATACCGGAAAACTCGTTTTCCCGTTTTTGTCCGGGGTGGACTTGCGAAATGATCAGGAAGTATCGGTCCGGACCCAATCCATAACCCGCAATCTCAACCGGCGATTAAAAGCTGCCGCCCGGACGCTGGGTATTTCCAAAAAGATGAGCATGCATATCGCCCGGCACAGTTTCGGAAATATTTCCGGGGATACCATTCCCATCCAAATGCTGCAGAAATTGTATCGGCATTCTTCCGTGACCACTACCATCCGTTATCAGGCCAATTTCATCCATCGGGATGCCGATGAAGCGCTGGACAAAGTGGTGGATTTTTAGTAGAAAACCGGCCTCTTTTTACTTGCTTTTCAATTGATTGAATTTAATGCTAATTGATCTTGGTCAGCAGTTGTCCCGCTTTTGGGACAACATCGCCCTTTAACTGTACCAATAAATGGACAAGCATTGGACAAGCTCTGGTACCTTTAAACAAACTAAATACAAACAGTATAAAACAAAAAAAGAAAGAATAAATAAGAAAGAAAGTTTTGGAACGCTCTTACCTGCGGATCTCCAGCCTTCCAATGAATTGGCCAAAGGGATCACCACATTCAATTTAAGGCGCATTTCAGAAGCCTGGCTGCATTTTATTCCTTCAGGAATATACATGGATACCGGGACAATTTTTGGCGCGTTTGAGAGCCTAAAAACGCGCTAAAGTCAATGTTCATAGGGTTTGCCGCGATTTGATTCAATTTGGTGTTTTGGTCTGAATCCAGGAATCCAAAGGACAAATTGTAGGGGAGAAGGCTTCCCAAATCTTACCGAAACTAATCTACTTGTGAGGTAATACTGTGGAATAGTATTGGTTCAAATCAATCCTCAATTTCTTCAAATAGTTCCGGTTGCGATTCGCTTAATGTCTCATACTGATTTTGAGTCAGGAGGATGTAACCGCTGGCTTGGCCATCATCCAAACAATAGTAGATATTGGAATCGATTTGATTATCCGCCAGCGCTTTCTTGATGAGACTCAGGAATTCCGGATCCAACCAATCACTGGCCATATTAAGGGTTGAAGCATACTTGGAGTTATTGAATTCAAACGAAAATGATGAATGCTCACTCTGCCAATCCTCCGCAAAGGTATCGACGATGTTTGTAGGCGTGAATTTACCACGGGATGCCTCACTAAAGGAGATGGTTAATTCCTCATAAGGATTCTCCAGGTTACCCGTTTCCCAATCGAAATAAACAACTGTTTTGGGAAAACAAGAAAGTAATTGGGCATAGCTAGAAATCAAATTATTTGAAACACAATTGTGCCCTTCTTCGATTTCTTCATCGGTCAGATGATCAAAGAGACCTAGGTTTCTATACTGATCAATGGTTTCTTTGATATGCCCCGAATTAAAAGTGTTATCGTGATTTTGGGTAAATAAAAAGTAGTCCGCATTATATGTTCCCCACGCTTCATATTGCTCTTCGGTAAGCAGGATAAGGCCGAATTTGCTTTTTCCGTAATAGTCCCCTCCTTCTGGGTTATTGGCAAAGTAGAGGCGATACTCTGAATTCTGATCAGTGAGAAACTTGTTGATACCCTGATGAAAGTCCTGGCTGATCACAAATAAGGTGTCAGGATCTGCTTCTTCGTTAAGCTTTACAAAATCATAGAAGGTAGCATTCTGATAATTGTTATTGTTGACGTTGAATGCAATATGCAGCTTGCGTTCCTGCATTTCGGCACCCCAATTTTCATCGGAGTCTATTAGTCGTATCTCCAGGCTTGAATAATTGAATCCAGGAATCAATTCTTTTAGGTCTTTAAATAACCGTTTATATCCCTCAACAGGATCCGTTGGGTAATTTGCGGCTTCAAAGACCTTTGCATTATTACAATATTCCAGAATTTGGAACTTGGACTTTAATTCCTGTGGCTGATACGAAGCGATGTGTTCTTCCATTTTTGAATCCGATAGCACACCCGCCCGATTCAAGCCCCGGATGAATTTTAATTCGTTTTTTTTGTTTAGATCAAAGTCCTCAGTATAGATCACCTGACATGCAGCTTCCTGGATGGCTAACGCCTCTACCCATATTTCGCCAAGATTAATTTTTCGCATTACCTGATCAAGAACCTTTTGATCGATCAAGCCCAAATCATTAAGATCATTCAGCGTTCTGGAAAGCGTTTTGCCCATAGCACTTCTCTTCGTATGAATGAGACCGTACTCTTCCATACTTGGAAATGAAAATGGATCAAGATAAAGTGATCTATTTTCGGTTATGCTATCTTCTTCGTCGACTATGTTTTCTTCCAGGAGTGCTCCTTCAAAATCATTTGAAAGTGTCTGGATGCTGTCGGTTATTCGTTCGTGTTCCTCCGGGGACATTAGGTCTTTAATACCATAGTTCTCCAGATATTTAGCCATCGAATTTTGATATTCCGTAGCGCTGGATCGATAATGCAGTTCGCTGCCAAAAGCGTTACTTAGAAAAAGAAGTATTTGAGATTTCAGAAGCTCGGTTCTTACTGGAATGCCGCCATCTGGGTTGGGCCTTTGCATGCGCTCGAATCGATTGTTTTCAATGTAATCTGTAAGCAATTCTACTCCCTTTGCAGAAAGGATTTCAACCTCGCCTAATTTCCGAGCATATTGGAGCGCTTCCTTTTTACTAATATCTTGACCAAAAACAGACATGGCTGAAAATATAAAAGCACAAAAAGCTATTCGCATTGTCATTCAAATAAGAAACCAAGTTAGGGATTATGACAAGGCATTTATTCGAATCGCGCAGAATTCCTTATTCGATTTTAGCCCATTGATTCAATCATAACATGACCTATTTCAGCAAGGAAATACCATTTTTGATCCAAATTTGAATTGATTATCAGCGCGTTAGAGCGTTTTTGCTCCAAAAATGCATTTCCTTACTCTCATTTTTGGGCATCAAAGCATTGAAAATAAGCGGATTAAATAATTGTAACCTGCGCGAGCAGGTTACCCTCTTGCTTATCCCTTAGTTTAGCATCGAGGTATTACCCAGAGTTTTTATGGTCGAAAAGTTTTAGGCTTTTGACCAATGTCTAAATGTTCAATTTTGGTTGTATCTAAAATCGATACTGGGCGAGAAAGAGCATAAAAATTAAGAAAGGCGTTAAATGATATACCATGGCGTATATAGGGATAATCCACAATGGAGATTATGCAAAAACCATAGCTTGTTTAGGGCTTATTCGTAGTATTTTTATTACAACTGATAAGTTGGCATTTCATCGAAACTTTGTTTTTCAAGCAGTGCTATGAAATAGATTTTGAGTTTTGATAATTTACAAATGCTATATACTATGAAACCAAAATTGGTATTTATTGGCTTAATTGTTTCTTTTTTTCTTTTCAGCTGTAGCGGTGACCTGGATGGAATTGATCTCGGCAGAGAAACTAGTTCATCAGAATTGAATGTCTTACGAGGGAACTTAAATGACTTTCCTGAGATTGAGCAGCTATACCAGAAAAGTGTTTCAGATCATAAATCATTAAACGAATCTGGAAAAGGAGGACTCTATGATTTTCAAATAGATTCCACTGTAGTCAGTAAAATTATTTATGAAAATGACGAATATTACTCATTTGCCATTTTTAGAGAAGATGTAGAGGAAGATAATTTTGAAAACCTGATCATTGCAAATAAAGCAGGCTTAGATCCTAAAGCTTTTATTCTTAAATATTATCCAGATGAGGATTTTCTTAGTAGGACTGCAAGTGATCCTTTCACCTATTTTTCTGGGCGGCAGAGTATTCAACCCATTAATTATGAAAGACTAACATCGAATGGTGGCTGCTTTACGGTTACCGAGGTGCGCTGTTCTTCTGACAGTCATCCGTATCCAACACCTCTTGCCGGACCAGGGTGTACACAGCCATACACAGTCTCTTATGTTGTTTGTTTGGATGTAGGGGATTCTTCATCGGGTGGAGGAGACAGCGGTTCTTATAGTGGAGGCGGCGGGTCTGGTTCAGGTTCTTCAGGATCTCTAGGCTCTACAGATGATTCCCAAGGAGATTTAACCAGCGATGTTATAACTGAACCGTTATTTCTTAAAAGCATAAACCCTCATGTCTATCTAATAAACCAATGGGGCATTGCCTATTCTTCTACCGAAGCAAATTATTTAAGAAATAATCCAGATTTTCAATACTTACTAGGCTTATTCTATGAAAAGAATCCGAAGCACAAAATTTTCGAAAATACAAAAGAGTTTATCAAATGGAATATTGATTTCGACAATGATACTCCATGCGGTGCTTATCATGATTGCGTAAAATCAATCCAGGCCATGGCTAATGGTCTTCGGAAATTCCACGGATCAGAAGGAGCTCTGATGGCGGACTACTTTGATAGTTTGGTAGAAGACTTCGATTCCTTTACGAAATCGGACCTTCAAGAATTCTTCAATACAGCAAAGAACATTACCAAGAAGTACAATGATTTTATGTTCGCTTCAATTACTGGAGCATATTTAGAGGGGGTCACACCCATCCTGGAAATAGCCCTTTTTGAAACGGGCTTACCCGTTGCCATCAAGCTCTTTCAAAAGATCCCCGTTTCTTGGGTTTACAGAGGCCTTCGCTTGGATAATGTTATAAGAAAAGTATCTCAAATTGGTCAAGCAGGAAGTCAAGCACATGTAAGGATTGTCAACACATCTTCTCCTATCACTAAATCAAAGGAACTCTTCAACTCATTAACAAAACATGCGATTAGTAAATCAACTAATGCGGAAGGAACTATTATTGCAAATATGGGGAACGGGAATTATATAACCTATCGGACCGTTTCAAGTACTGGTTATCCCGCTACCATTAATTTTAATTTCCAACAGGTACTTGGCACGAATAACTTTGTAATCAAGTTTGGTCTATAATAATGATTGATTTATATAGAAATATTGATTTATTCTGCCCAGGAACAATCGAGTTTATTTTTGATATTATCTATCAACTAGGGTATACGGATGAGGATCTAAATTCTCCCTCTAAGGAAACTATCGTAAAAAAAGACGTTCTAAAATCCATTAAGGATTTAATGGAGTTAAATGTTCTAAGTGTTAAATCATGGTATGAAAAGTCAGAATTTTCAAAAGAAAATCCTGAAATAGATGAAATAATAAATAGGATTGATGGTATTTGGTTTAAAGGGGCTAAATACCCTGACTTCTTTAATATGGTATTATTTGATGTGCCTGATTGGTACATTAATACTCTAAAGGATTTAGGTATGTCTGATACAACCAATTGGAAGAATTTTGTCGAAACACATATTGGTGATTTAGAACAATGGATAAAAAAAAATAAGCCAAGAGATTAGGCAACTACCCACTTAAATCCAAGTTTCTTATATAATTCCAAGTAATCCACCAGAGAAGACCAGGATATTATATGTACAGAAATACTTTAATTCCAATGACACAATTTCAAATTATTTATGCCTTACTTGCCTTCCTTATTTTGGGCCCAAGTTGCCTAGGGCAAAAGACGCGTGTTGAGGTTGCCCTGATGGAATGTTGGTTTAATTCTTTTGGTGAAGACAGCGCGAAAGTAAAAGCAATGTTTTTGGATTATGAACATTATTTAGTTCGAGAAGGCGTACTAGAAGGACCATCGCAAAAAGGCTACAAATCTATGCATCAATTAATTGCGAAAGGCAAACGTGATTATAAAGTAAGAAGATCATTTTCTAGGGAATTAGAAAATATAACAAGGTCTTTAGAGGATTATAATTCATGTAAGCAAATCCTACTTAATGACTCGGTCAATTTTGATTCGTCAAAATTGATACGTTATCATGCCGTATTTGACTCTATAACGACTAGAAATGAGTACAAGAGGTCGGATATTGCATTAGGTATATTGTCGGTACTAGACGAAATGGATTTCGATTATGATTATTATAAAGTACGTGCATTTATTCTCCAGGATTTACTAGTGTTATCAGAAATTTGGGATATTAGGAATTCGGAAGCCCCCGATGACTTTCCAATTGATTAACAATTCTAGCTTCATTAGGATTATAAAGGACCGGAATCGAATTAGACCGCAAATGTTCAGAAAAATAGGATGAGAATGAAACGAATTCTTCTCATATTCAAGAGACTAGCTAAATAGGGAATAATTAGGATACAATTGGCATCATTTGTTGTACCTATGTTGTACCCAGCCCAAATAAAAAGGGCTCCCGTTTCCGGAAACCCTTGATTTTACTAGTAGCGGGGACTGGACTCGAACCAGCGACCTTCGGGTTATGAGCCCGACGAGCTACCTACTGCTCTACCCCGCGATGTGGATGGCAAATATACAATGGATTCTTGGTTTGACAAAAATTCAGGTGGGGAATTAATTCAGGGGGCGGGTTCCCGGCTTTTTTTGAAAATCCATACCTTCGGCGCATTGGCACGCCTATGGAAGTCCTGAATGACATCATCTCCACCCTGATCCCCTTAACCGAATGGCCCATGTTTATCCTGCTGATCGGGGGTGGGCTGTTCCTGGTGGTGTATTCGGGTTTTCGGCCCTACCGCTTTTTTGGGCATGCCCTGGCCATCACGGCCGGGAAATACGACAACAAGCTGGCCAAAGGGGAAGTGAGTTCCTTCCAGGCCCTTTCCGCAGCCGTGGCCGCCACGGTAGGGCTGGGGAATATTTCCGGGGTGGCCATTGCCATCCACGACGGCGGGCCCGGGGTGGTCTTCTGGATCTGGATGACGGCCCTGCTGGGGATGTGCATCAAATACTACTCCTGCAGCCTGGCCATCATGTACCGGGGCGAAGACTCGGACGGGCAGTTGCAGGGCGGCCCCATGTTTTACATCACCCGGGGGCTGGGCCCAAAGGCCAAACCCCTAGCGGTCTTTTTTGCCATTTGCGGCCTGGTTGGGTTTTTGGGCGTTTTTACAGCCAACCAGTTTACCGAAACCTTTATGAGCGTGGTGGAGCCCACCCGCACCCTCTGGGAAACCAGCGAATTCAACTGGAAGCTGGGCATAGGGGTAGCCCTGGCCGTGATTACCTCCTTTGTGATCTTTGGCGGGCTCACCAAGATTGCCCGGGTGGCCTCGGCTATTGTCCCTTTTATGGTCCTGCTTTACCTGCTGGCCGTAGTGGTGGTGATGGGGATGAATGCCGGCCAGGTCTGGCCGGCCCTTAAAATGATCCTCACCGAGGCCTGGGACTTTAAGACCGCGGTAACCGGCGGGTTCTGGGGCCTGGTCATCATCGGGATCCGGCGCGCCATGTTTTCGAACGAGGCCGGCCTGGGGAGCGCCCCCATGTACCACGGCCAATCCCGGAACGACGAGCCCATACGCGAAGGCCTGGTGGCCATGCTGGGCCCGTTTATAGACACTATCATGGTCTGCACTTTTACCGCCGTGGTCATT
This sequence comes from Robiginitalea aestuariiviva, assembly GCF_029537735.1. Taxonomy (GTDB): domain Bacteria; phylum Bacteroidota; class Bacteroidia; order Flavobacteriales; family Flavobacteriaceae; genus Robiginitalea; species Robiginitalea aestuariiviva. Next base: position 1,457,278 of record NZ_JARPUQ010000001.1, read on the forward strand.
ATCCTGAGCGGAGCCTACCTGGAAGAGGGCAGCGGTATTGTCATGACCCTGAACGCCTTCCGGGCCACCCTCTTCGGGTTCGGGGACGAACTCCTGATGCTGATCGTAACGGCCTTTGCCCTGTCCACCCTGTTTACCTATTCCTACTACGGGGTAAAAAGCCTTTCGTACCTGACTACAGCCCGCATCGGGAAGTATTACAACTGGTTCTTTGTGATCATGATTGTCTTTGCCGCCGTGGCCTCCCTGGAGCTTGTCAAGAACCTGATTGACCTCTCCTATGCCCTGATGGTCATCCCCAACATGATTGCCGTATTGCTGTTGGCCCCCAAGGTAAATGCCGCGGCCAAAACGTATTTTAAAAAGCTGAAGGATGAGCGCGCATAAATCCGGTTTTGTGAACATTGTGGGCAACCCCAACGTGGGTAAGTCCACCCTGATGAACGCCCTGGTGGGCGAGCGCCTGTCCATTATTACCCCCAAGGCCCAGACCACCCGCCACCGCATCCTCGGTATTGTGAACGGGGAGGACTTCCAGGTGGTCTTTTCGGATACCCCCGGGGTAATCCAGCCCGCCTACCAGTTGCAGGCCTCCATGATGGATTTTGTACGCCTGGCCCTGGAAGATGCGGATGTGTTGCTCTACATGGTGGAAATCGGGGAGAAGCAGCTCAAGGACCAGGCCCTAATGGAACGCATCCGCCACACGGACACCCCTGTACTGGTCTTGATTAACAAAATTGACACCTCCAACCAGGAATTCCTGGAGGCCCAGGTGGCCTACTGGCAGGAAACCCTGCCCAAGGCGGAGGTCCACCCCATATCCGCCCTGGAGGGCTTTGGGGTGCAGCAGGTAATGGACCGCATCCGGGAATTGCTGCCCGAGGCCCCGCCCTATTTCCCCAAAGACCAGCTTACCGATAAGCCGGAGCGGTTCTTTGTGGGTGAGATTATCCGGGAGAAAATCCTGGAGCAGTACCAGAAAGAGGTGCCCTATTCCGTAGAGGTGGTGACCGAGAGCTTCGAGGAGGAGGAGGCCCTGATCCGCATTGGCGCCGTGATAAACGTAGAGCGGGATTCCCAGAAGGGCATCCTGATTGGCCATAAGGGCAGTGCGCTGAAACGGCTGGGGACGGCGGCCCGCAAAGACCTGGAGGCCTTCTTTGGCAAGCAGGTATTCCTGCAACTCTTTGTCAAAGTCAGCAAAGACTGGCGCAGCTCCGAGCGCCATTTGCGCGGGTTTGGCTATTCCTCAAAGTAGGCTTTTTTCCACCGCCCCGCGGTAGCAGGCGTAGAGCTGGTGCATCTGGGGCTTGCCCCTGGCCCGTCCGGCCCGCCCAAACCCATAGAGTACAAACCAGAGCACGACCATGCCGCCCATGGCGATGAGCAACCCGGTATAGGGCTGCCCCAGGGAGGCGCTGCTGTAGGCCCAGACACCCAGGATCAGAAAAATAGTGGCTACCCCGAAATGCAGGAACATAAAGAAGGTCCACAGGGTCGGGTTGGGGCCAAACACCCCGTATACCGTACACCCGTCCTGCCCTTCGGTTTCCAGTACCTCCAGGTGCAGTTGGGGCGACCAGAAATGCCGCGCTTCGGCAGTGAACTTCAGAAATACGTGATCGTCCAGGCGTTTGGCCTCCACCGGGGGGTGGCCGGCAGCACCCAGGGTTTCCAGTACCTGGGCCGCCGGGGCGGGTTGGGGTTCCTGAAAGCGGGGCCGCAGCACAATTTCGTTGGGAAGGGACATCTCCTTGGGGGTTAAGGCCTGCATAAGGTAACGGGTTTTGGTCATTTTTCAAACGCCAAACGCTTTCTTGGGGGCCATACCGTGTACATTAGAACTGAAAAACTACCTTTGCAACCTGAAAACCAGCGTATGTCTGCTATTGTTGCCATTGTGGGAAGGCCCAATGTGGGGAAGTCCACTTTTTTCAACCGCATGATCCAGCGGCGCGAAGCCATTGTGGATTCCGTGAGCGGGGTTACCCGCGACCGCCACTACGGCAAGAGCGACTGGAACGGCAAGGAGTTTTCCCTGATCGATACCGGGGGCTACGTAGTAGGTAGCGACGACATCTTTGAACAGGAGATCGACAAACAGGTAGAGCTGGCCATAGACGAGGCGGATGCCATCCTGTTTATGGTAGATGCCGAGGCCGGGGTGACCGGGATGGACGAAGAGGTGGCTACATTGCTGCGCCGGGTGGAAAAACCGGTTTTCCTGGTGGTGAACAAGGTGGACAATGCCGCCCGCCTGGAAGATTCCGTGGAGTTCTACAGCCTGGGGCTGGGGGAGTATTACCCGGTTTCCAGCATTAACGGCAGCGGCACGGGCGAACTGCTGGATGCCCTGGTAGAGGTGCTCCCGGAAAAACCTGCCGTGGAGGACGAGCTGCCCCGCTTTGCGGTGGTAGGCCGCCCCAATGCCGGGAAATCTTCCTTTATCAATGCACTTATCGGGGAGGACCGCTACATTGTAACCGACATTGCCGGTACCACCCGCGACAGTATCGATACCCGCTATAACCGCTTCGGGTTTGAATTTTTCCTGGTAGATACGGCCGGGATCCGTCGCAAGGCCAAGGTGAAGGAAGACCTGGAGTTTTACTCCGTAATGCGTTCCATACGCACCATTGAACACGCGGATGTATGCCTGTTGTTGCTGGATGCTACCCGGGGGTTTGACGGGCAGGTGCAGAACATCTTCTGGCTGGCCCACCGCAACCATAAGGGGATTGTGATCCTGGTCAACAAATGGGACCTGGTGGAAAAGGACACGGCTTCGGTCAAGGCCTTTACGCGCAAGATCCACGAGGCCATCGCCCCCTTTACGGACGTGCCCATTGTCTTTATATCCGTGCTGAACAAGCAACGCATTTTTAAGGCCATAGAAACGGCGGTGGACGTTTATGAAAACCGCAAGCGGCGCATCCCTACCCGCAAGCTCAACGATGTAATGCTGCCCATTATTGAAAAGAACCCGCCGCCCGCGCTTAAGGGCAAATACGTCAAGATTAAATTCATTACCCAGCTGCCTACCCCCTTCCCGCAGTTTGCCTTTTTCTGCAACCTGCCGCAGTATGTACGGGACCCCTATAAGCGGTTTCTGGAAAACCAACTGCGCAAGCATTTCAATTTCAGCGGGGTACCCATGGATATCTTTATGCGGAAGAAATAACCGCCGGAAATTCCCACGTACTAAGCTGCTAAAATACTGTTAAGGCCTTCCGCCTTTTCGGCCGGTTTTGCCGATCTTCCCGGCAAAACGTACCCCCGCCATCGTTTTCAACCTAAATCGAACAGATGCCAAAACACTACATTGCGGGCCTATTCTTTTTTTTGTTTACCACCCTGGCCTACAGCCAGGAATTCACCATCCGGGGCAGGGTAACCGACAGCCTAACCGGGGAACCCCTGGAGGCAGCCACGGTTTTTCTGGAGCGCGCCGCGGACAGCAGCCTGATGACCTATACCATTACCGACCGGCAGGGGAGTTTTGCTTTGGAGGGCCGTCTGGCCCAGCCCCGCGCCTGGCTCAATATTTCCTTTAACGGCTATACGCGCTACCGCAAGGCGGTGCGCCTGCAACCCCAACTGGATGTGGGTGCGGTGGCCCTGGCGCCGGCCGTACAGACCCTGGACCAGGTGGAACTGGTCGGGGAGCGGGTACCCGTGGAAATCCGTAAGGACACCGTGGAGTTTAACGCCAACTCCTTCCGCACCCGGGCCGATGCCACGGTGGAGGAATTGCTGCGGAAACTCCCCGGGGTGGAAATTGCCAACGATGGCACGGTTACCGTTAATGGGAAGGAGGTAAACCAGATCCTGGTAAACGGACAGGTCTTTTTCAGTAAGGATGCCCAGGTGGTTACCAAGAGCCTGCCCAAGGCCATTATCGACAAGATCCAGGTGACCAATACCAAGACTAAGGTGGAGGAATTTACCGGGCAGGAAGGACAGGGCGATACCAAGACCATTAACCTGACCCTGAAAAAGGATAAAAACAAGGGGGTGATCGGGCGCCTGTCTGCCGGGTATGGCACAGACAGCCGGTACCAGGCCAACGGGCTGTTGAACTATTTCAAGGACCAGATGCGCACCAGTGTGATCGCTTCGGCCAACAACATCAACAACACCGGGTTTTCCTTTGACGAAATCTACGGCATGCTGGGCCGCATTCGGGGCGGGGTCTCCTTCAACTCCGGAGGCGCCTTCCGCATTGGCAACGCCTCCTTCGGCTTCGGGCAGGGGATCATTACCTCCTCCAACCTGGGCGCCAGCTATGCGGATGCCCGCAAAGGGGCCTATGAGACCAATGCCAATTACTTCTTTGCCTACAGCGATTCCTATAACGACGAGACCATCCGTCGCGAAAACTTTTTGCCGGACGGCCGCTTTATTACGGACACCGAAACGTCCTTCGACGGTACCACCCGCTCCCACCGGGGGAGCGCCAACCTGGAATTCGACTTTGGCAAGAACCTGCGCATTACCTCCGAACCTTCCATCAGCATTTCAGATACGGAGTCGCTCCAATCCCAGGGGGTGGTCTCTGCAGACGAGGCCGGCAACCGGGTAAACGCCCTGCAGAACCGCACCACGGCCAACGGGGCGTCCCAGGATTTTACCCATCGCCTGGAGGCCATCCAAAAAATCGATACCGCCGGGCGCCTGTTCCGCATTGCGGTGGAAAACCGCATTGGCCGGAACCAGGATTTGCGCCTGCTGGAATCCGAACAAACCCTTTATCCCGGGGGGGTGGCCCAAACCGAACGTTTCGACCAGCGCACCGACATATCGGCCCTGCAGGAAACCCACGAGGTACTGGGGAATTACCGGGAAACCCTGGGGCGGCAATGGTTCCTGGACCTCACCTACACCTATCGCAACGACCGCCAGGCCAATGCCCGCCTGGTCGACCTTCGGGATTCAGGCAGCGGGCAGTTTGGTCCGCCTTCGGATTCCCTGAGCACAGATCTGGATTACCGGGTGGCCCAGCAGATCCCCCGGGTGGGGATAAGCCGGAGGGCCGAAAAGTATTTCCTGGACCTGGGGGTGCAGGGGATCTTTTCGGACCTCTCCAACCAGGACCTGCTGCGCAGCACGGGTTTTTCCAAGGCCTACAGCAACCTGCAGGTCTCCTTCCGGGGCAGCTACAACTTTACGCGTACCCGCCGCCTCTGGTTGCGATTGTCTTCCGGAGATGTAAACCTGCCGGGGGTGACCCAGCTGCAGGAGGCCCCGGATTACAGCAACCCCCTGAATGTGCGCATCGGGAACCGGGAACTGGCCCCGGAAACCCGTACCCAGGCCAACTTCAGCTACAACGATTTTGACTGGAAAGAGCGCACCGGCTTTAACATCTTTATGGGGATGGACGCCATCCGCGACCGCATTGTGCCGGTTACCACCACGGACGCCAACTTAAGGCGGGTTACCACCTACACCAACGTAGACGGTTACCTGACCTTTTACGGGGGGCTGAACTGGTCCAAACCCGTGGCCCAGGACAGCCTGAATAAACTGGTAGTGCGCCTCAACCCCTTTGTTACCTATAACAAGGAACTGGGCTTCACCAATGGTACCCTGCTGGAATCCCGCCGCTGGAGCGTGGCCCCCCGGGTGGAATTAACCTATACCCGTGGGGAGTGGCTGGATGTACAGCCGGAATACCGCCTGAACCTGAACCGCACCCGCTACAATCTGGACAACATCCCCGAAGTGGACTTTCTGACGCATTTTGCCCAGCTGAAGACCACGGTGCGGTGGCCGGAGCACGTAACCTGGGGGAATGATATCGGCTACACCTTCAATGGGAATATTGACCCGGGGTTTGACCGGGATTTCCTGTTGTGGAACATCAGCCTGGGGGTGGATGTGTTCAGGGAGAAATTCAACATGAAGGTACTGGCCTATGATCTGCTGAACCAGAACAACAACGTACGCCGGACGGTGGGTGCGGATTTTGTGCAGGATTTCCGTGGGACGGTGTTACAACGCTACTTCCTGCTGAGCCTCACCTGGAAGGTAGATCAGTTTGGGGGCAAACCCCCGGGCAGGCGCTCGGGCGGGTTCCGCATGATACGCTGATTACCAGCCGCCGGAGGCGCCGCCCCCGCCGAAGCCGCCCCCGCCAAAGCCGCCTCCGAAACCGCCACTGCCAAAGCCACCCCCGCTGCCGAAACCGCCGGAGGAGCCGGAGCGCCCCATGTTGCTCAGGATGATCACATCCCAGAGGTCCAGGCCGCGCTTGCGCCCGCCTTTGCCGCCCCCCCTTTTGCTGCCGGAGGTCATCACAATGACGAGGATTACGAATATCAACAGGATAAGAAGGCCTTCGTAGGGAAAGCGGACCGGGCCGCTGCTGCCCCCGCCCTGGAACTGGCCGGTAAGGACCTGGAAAATAGCGTCTGTGCCTTGATCCAACCCGGCGTAGTAATCCCCTTCTTTGAATTCGGGGATGATCACACGTTCAATAATGCGTTTGGAAAGGGCATCCGTCAGGGTTTCCTCGATCCCATATCCGGTGTTGATGGCAATGCGCCGGTCTTCGCTGGCCAGCAGGATGAGGATGCCATTGTCTTCCCTGGCCTGCCCTATGCCCCAGGCATGCCCCCACTGGGCACCCAGGAACTGGATATTTTCCCCTTCGGTAGAGGCGATTATGGCGATTACGATTTGGGTGGAGGTGCTGTCCGAATACCGGATCAGTTTTTGTTCCAGCTGTTGCTGCTGGCCGGGGTTGAGCAGGCCTACATAGTCGTACAGGGAGGTCTGCTCTGCCCTGACGGGTTTGTCCGGGATCTGGAACTGGCCCCACAGCCCGGCCCCCCAAAGGAGGGCGGGCAGCAGGAGCAGGGTTTTAATTCTTGGAAATGGCATTGTCCAGTTCGTTTTGGTCATCCGGCGTCCAGGGGAAATGGGCCTGGAGTTCTTCCCCGGCGGAGCGGATCCCAGCCAGGATTCCTTGGCGGAAATCCCCATTTTTAAAGTGTTCCTGGATCAGGTCCCGGGTGCTGTCCCAAAAGCCTTTTGGTACGGCGCGGTCAATGCCGCGGTCGCCCAAAATCACAAAGCGGTGGTCGTGCACGGCAATGTACAGCAGCACCCCGTTGCGCTCCCGGGTATTGTCCATCTTTAACAGGCGGAACACTTCTTTGGCCCGGGCTAGGGGGTCGCCCCGATGGGTGTGCTCCAGGTGGACGCGAATCTCCCCGGAGGTCAGGCGTTCGGCCTCCTGGATGGCAGCCACCACCTCGGCTTCGGCTTCAGCGGTCAGGAAGGCTTCTACCTCGGACATGGGGCTACTGGAATTCGAAGTTTACCTCTGGGGCGTTTTCGGAGCCCGGAGCGGCTTCGTACCGCGGCATTTCCTCAAAGCCGAACCACCCGGCCAGGATGGAATTCGGGAACTTGCTAATGTGGATGTCGTAGGTATTTACTGCCTCATTGTACCGGTCACGGGCCACATTGATGCGGTTTTCGGTGCCTTCCAGCTGGCTTTGGAACTCCTGGAAATTCTGGGTGGCCTTCAGTTCCGGATAGCGTTCAATGGTAACCAGTAAGCGTGACAGGGCAGAGGTTAATCCGGTCTGGGCTTCCTGGAATTGCTGCAGGTTCTCGGCCGTCAGGTTATTGGCGTCGATGGTGGTGGAGGTAGCCTTGGAACGGGCTTCGATAACCTCCCTCAAGGTGTTGCGTTCAAAATCTGCGGCCCCCTGCACAATGCGCTGCAGGTTGGGGATCAGGTCGCTTCGGCGCTGGTAGGCGCTTTCTACGTTAGACCAGGCCGTTTTGGCGTTGGCCTCCAGTTCCACAGCAGTGTTGTTGATGCCCACAGCCCAGCGGTATACGCCAAACAGGACCACCACAATGATAATCACGGGGATAAGCCATTTTTTCATATCAGCATGTATTAACGGTTAGCACGAATAGGTCGCCCCAAAGAGGCTTCTGTTACACTAGAGCTGGTCTTTGATCTTGATCAGCTCTGCCCTGACCCGCTCCAGTTTGCGGATCAGCTCAAAATTATCCAGCGTTTTCTGCCGGTTTTCCTTCAGGTGGAGTTTGGCCCCGTCCAGGGTAAAGCCGCGTTCCTTGACCAGGTGGTAGATCAGCTCCAGGTTTTTGATGTCTGCAGGGGTAAACTTGCGGTTGCCCTTGGCATTTTTCTTGGGTTGCAGCACATCGAACTCCTTTTCCCAGAATCGGATCAGGGAGGTGTTCACATTAAACGCCCGGGCTACTTCGCCTATGCCGTAATACCGTTTTTCGGGCAGGTCTGCGATCATCAGTCAAGGGATTGGTTCTCCTGGGAGGCGATCTTCAGCATGTTGTCGAATTCCTCTGCCGTAAGGCTTCCGTAGTAGAAGTTGATGGGGTTGATCTTGTTGCCTTCTTTCCATACCTCGTAGTGGAGGTGGGGGGCTTCGGACCGCCCGGTGCTGCCCACAAACCCGATCAGGTCGCCTCGTTTTACGGTCTGTCCCCGCTTTACGTTGTACTTGCTCAGGTGGGCATAAATGGTCATATAGCCGTACCCGTGGTCAATGCGGATATGTTTCCCAAAGCCGGAGGCGTTGTTATCCGCCCGGGTAACCTTGCCGTCTCCCGAGGCGTAAATGGGGGTGCCCCTGGGCGCGGTAAAGTCCATGCCCCAGTGCATTTTCCGGGCTTTGGTAAAGGGGTCGGACCGCCACCCGTAGCCGGAGGCCATACGGGTAAGATCCTCATTGTTTATGGGCTGTATGGCCGGGATGGCTGCCAGCAGTTTCTCTTTTTCCGCAGCCAGTTTGGTGATTTCATCCAGGGATTTGGACTGGATCACCATTTCCTTCTGAATGATCTCCATGCGGCGGGTGGTGGCGATAATCATTTCGGAATTGTCGAATCCTTCCAGGTCCCGGTAGCGGTTAACTCCGCCAAAACCGGCGCGCCGCTGTTCCTCCGGGATGGGGTTGGCTTCAAAATACAGGCGGTAGATATTGTTGTCCCGTTCCTCGATATTGGCCAGCACCTGCTCCATCTGCTCCATTTTCTTGTTGAGCAGCTCGAACCGAAGCTCGTAATTGTTCACCTCCCGCTGCAGGGAAAGTTCCTTGGGGGTGTTAACCAGGCGGGTGTTCAGCAGTACCAAAAGCCCCAATAGCCCAAAAAGGGCCGAGCCTACCAGGAAGAGGAAGATATTGCGGTACTTCCGGGACTTCTTGGGTTCGATCCTCCGGTAGGAAAGCGTATCCGGGTCGTAATAGTACTTAACCTTAGTCATGACGGGATTTTGTCCTATTTTTGTGCCGTTTCGGCACAGGTTCCAACAAAGATAAAAATTGTTTGGATAATCAATCAGTAAAGTAAGCGAAGCTTTTGGTATGACTTCCAGGGAGATAAGAAATACGTTTTTGGAATTTTTCAGGGAGCGGGGGCACCGGATCGTCCCATCCGCCCCGTTGGTGATGAAGGACGACCCCACCCTGCTGTTTACCAACGCCGGGATGAACCAGTTCAAGGAGTATTTCCTGGGGGTTTCCGCCCCCAAGGACCCCCGGGTGGCGGATACCCAGAAATGCCTCCGGGTAAGCGGGAAACACAACGATCTGGAGGAGGTGGGCCGCGATACCTATCACCACACCTTCTTCGAAATGCTTGGCAACTGGAGTTTCGGGGATTATTTCAAGAAAGAGACCATTGCCTGGTCCTGGGAATTCCTGACTGGGGTATGCGGCATTGATCCGGACCGGCTTTACGTGACCATTTTTGAAGGCAGCAAGGATGCCGATGCCCTGGACCGGGACGAGGAGGCTTACCGGATGTGGAAGGAAATCCTGCCCGAGAGCCGTATCCTGCCCGGTTCCAAAAAAGACAACTTCTGGGAGATGGGAGACCAGGGTCCCTGCGGCCCCTGCTCCGAAATCCATGTAGATATCCGCTCGGATGAGGCCCGGGCGAAAACCCCCGGGGCCACCCTGGTGAATCAGGACCACCCCCAGGTAGTGGAGATCTGGAACCTGGTGTTTATACAATACAATCGCAAGGCCGACGGCCACCTGGAGCCCCTGCCGGAAAAGCATATCGACACCGGAATGGGCTTTGAGCGTCTCTGCATGGTATTGCAGGGGGTTCAATCCAACTACGACACCGACCTGTTTACCCCCCTGATCCGCAAGATTGGCGCCATTACCGGTAAGGCCTACGGGCAGTCCGAGGATACCGATATTGCCCTGCGGGTTATTGCGGACCACGTCCGGGCTGTGGCTTTTGCCATTGCGGACGGGCAACTGCCTTCCAATACGGGGGCGGGATATGTAATCCGGCGCATTCTGCGCCGGGCCATCCGGTACGGCTTTACTTTCCTGGGGGCCAGCGAGCCCTTTATGCACCAGCTGGTGGAGACGCTTTGCCAGGTGATGGGGGAGGCGTTCCCGGAACTGGAAAAGCAGCGTACCCTGATCGAAAACGTGGTGCGGGAAGAAGAGGTTTCCTTCCTGAAGACACTGGAACAGGGGCTGGTGCGCCTGGACCACATCCTGGGGGAAACCACCGGAAAAGAAGTGGACGGGGAGCGCGCTTTTGAACTTTACGACACCTTTGGTTTCCCGATTGACCTCACTTCCCTGATCCTGCGGGAGCGGGGGTATACCCTGGATGAAGCCGGCTTCGACAAGGCCATGCAGGCACAAAAAACCAGGTCCAAGGCGGCTTCCGAAGTATCTAAGGAAGACTGGGTGGAAATCCATCCGGGCGAGGCAACCACCTTTCTGGGATATGACCAACTGGAAGCCCCGGCACGTATCCTGAAATACCGGAGGGTGGAAAGCAAAAAACAGGGGGCTCGGTACCAGCTGGTGCTGGACCAGACCCCGTTCTACCCCGAAGGCGGGGGGCAGGTTGGCGACCAGGGTTTCCTGGCCATTGCCGGCGGCCCGCGCCTGGAAGTACTGGACACCCGGAAGGAAAACAATGAGATCCTGCACATCTGCAAGACCCTGCCGGAAGACCCTTCGGCTACCTTCGAGGCTGTGGTGGATGGAAGCAAACGCCGGCTGACGGCCCGAAACCACTCCGCTACCCACCTGTTGCACCAGGCGCTGCGGGAAGTGCTGGGCACCCATGTGGAGCAAAAAGGTTCTGCGGTACACCCCCGGGGGCTGCGCTTTGACTTTTCCCATTTCGCCAAAATGACCCCGGAGGAACTGCAGGAGGTGGAGACGCGGGTCAATACCCGCATTGCCGAAGACCTGCCCTTAATGGAGCAGCGCGCCATCCCCATGGCCGAGGCCAAAGCCCAGGGTGCCATGGCCCTGTTTGGCGAAAAATACGGGGACCAGGTACGCACCATCCGCTTCGGGGATTCCATAGAACTTTGCGGGGGCACCCATGTGGCCCATACGGGTGCTATCTGGCATTTCAAGATTGTTTCCGAAAGCGCCATTGCCGCCGGGATTCGCCGGGTAGAAGCCATTACCTCAGATGCGGTAAGGGACTATTATGCCGCCCAGGAACAGACCCTGGAAGCGGTTCGGGAGCTGCTGAAGCACCCTGCAGACCCCATAGAAGCCGTAGGCGGGTTGCAGGCGGAAAATGCCCGGCTCAAAAAAGAGATTGAAGCCCTGAAAAAGGAAAAGGCCGGACAGGTGAAAGACGAATTGCTGCGGGAAATCCGCGAAACCAACGGGGTACACTTCCTGGCCCGGGAGGTAGATCTGGATGCCGCCGGTATGAAGGACCTGGCCTTTGAGCTGGGGCAGGGCTATAAGGACCTGTTCCTGCTGCTGGGGGCCCGGCAGGGGGAGAAGGCCCTGCTTACCTGCTACATTTCCAAGGAACTGGCCGGGGCTTCCGGCCTGAATGCCGGGGCAATAGTCCGCGAGCTCGGGAAACACATACAAGGCGGCGGTGGCGGCCAGCCCTTCTTTGCCACGGCCGGGGGTAAAAACCCCGGGGGCATCCCCCAGGCCCTGGAGGCGGCTGAAGGCTATCTGCCCAAGGCATAACCTGTTGCGGCGGTGAAATGGGCAACTGAAATATCCATCCCTCAGGGGGCTGCCCCCCTGGATTACCAGAGCCGCATAGTCCTGATGGGTTCCTGTTTCGCCACCCATATGGGCGAACGGCTGCACTATTACCAGTTCCAACAAACCACCAATCCCTTTGGCGTGATATTCCACCCGGCGCCTATGGCAGACCTGGTGCACCGCGCCCTGGGTGGGAAGTCCTTCGAGTCTTCCGAACTTTTCGAAAACCAGGGATTGTGGCGGTGTTCGGCTGTCCATTCCACCCTGGCTCACCCCAACCCGGAGCGGGCCCTGGAACAGCTGAATACGGCCCTGGAACACCTGGGTGCCACCCTTCGTGAAGCCTCCCATCTGATCCTGACTCTGGGCACGGCCTGGGGCTACCGGGACCGGGAAACCGGGCAGCTAGTGGCCAATTGCCACAAGCGGCCTGCTGCGGCCTTTGAAAAGGAATTGATGGCCCCCGATGCCCTTGCCGGGGTGCTCATGGGGATGGGCATCGCCTTGCGGCAGGCTAACCCGGGTATCCGCATCATACTTAGTGTTTCCCCCGTGCGGCACATCCGGGACGGGATGGTGGCCAGCCAGCGGTCCAAGGCGCACCTGGTCACCGCAGCCCATCAGATGGCGGACGCCGGGATGGGGCACTATTTCCCCGCTTATGAACTCCTGGTGGACGAATTGCGGGACTATCGGTTTTATGGGGCAGACCTGGTGCATCCCAACGAAGTGGCGGTAGGTCATATCTGGGAACGTTTTTCCGGGGCCTGGGTTGCTCCCGGCGCCCGCCCGGTTATGGAAGAAGTGGCCGAAGTCCGTCGCGGGCTGGCCCACAGGCCCCTGAACCCGGAATCCGAAGCCCACCTGGCATTTCTGCAATCCCTGAGCCGGAAAATGGAAGGGCTGCTGGCGCGATACCCCCATATGGCGTTCGAAAACCCGACCTCCTGAAACATTTGAGGGATTTCCTCGTCTACTTGAAGTACAAAACACTTATCTATGTTGCGCAACCTTACCGGGGGATGGGCGATCCTCTTTGTATTGCTGGGTCTTTCGGCCTGCCGCCAGCCCGAACCGCCCGTGTTGGATTACGAAATCCACAAAGCCGAATACCAGGGGATGCCTGCCCTGGAGGTACACATGACTTTCCAGGCACCCGATAGCGCCGTGGCCCATGTGCAGTATCAGGACGAGGCCTGGGGGGAGCAGGGCCTCTTTGGGGCCATCCGCGATGTGAAGTTGCTGGAGGGCGAAGGCCGGGTAGCGGTGCTGCCGGACAGCAACCGGGTGGAGCTCCATGGGGTGGCACCGGGTTCCCTGCTGCAACTGGCCTATACCGTGGTGCAGGACCAGCCCGAGGCCGAAGGTGGCCCGGACCGCAGCTACCGGCCTATTGTGACCCCGGAGTATTTCCACGTGTTTTCCCATAACCTGTTTATGATACCCGCTTACCTGGATACCGAGCAGGAGACCCCTGTACATTTTCGGCTGCACTGGAGCGGCTGGGATCAGCCTGAAGTCGTGCACAATAGCTTTGGCAGCAACCAGCGGGAACAGGATCTGGGTGTCCTGACGGTTGCGCGCTTTCACAGCGCTATCTTCACCGGTGGGGATTTTCGCATTTATACCGATACCATCGACGGGAATGCGCTCCATCTGGCCACGCGGGGCCAGTGGGTGCCCTTTACGGACCGGGATGTTATGGAGGTACTCAGCCAGACCGTGCGCGCACAGCGCAGGTTCTGGGGCGACCACAGCCAGAGGTATTTCACCGTTACCATGCGGCCCTACCCCCTGGATCGCGGTTCCAGTTTCCAGGGGACCGGGCTTACAAACTCTTTTGCCACTTCGGTTTCCAACAATGTGGAGACCGAACTGGACCAGCTGCTTTACCTGTTTAACCACGAACTGATGCACAACTGGATTGGGCATACCATCGAGAACGAAGCGGAAGAGGCCCAGTACTGGTTCAGCGAGGGGTTCACCGAATACTACACGATGAAGAACATCGCCAGTTATGGGATTGGCGGGAAGGACTGGGGGTGTTTTATCGCGTACCTAAACGAAACCATCCGCCTGCTGGAGACCTCCCCGGTGCGGGAGGAGCCCAATAGTGCCATTACCTACGAAAACTTCTGGGGTAACCGGGACTACGAGAAACTGCCATACCGAAGGGGCATGCTCTTCGCCTTTTACCTGGACCAGCAGATCCGGGCGGTTAGCGACAAAACCAAAAGCCTGGATAACCTGATGCGGGACATTCTGCAGGAGGTGCGACAAACCGGGGTCCGCCTCAATGCCAACTTGTTCGTGGAAAAGGCCCGTCCGTATCTGGTAGAGGACCTGGCCCCGTTTTTTGAGGCGCATATAGAACAGGGCGTGCCCCTGCCCCTGGAGGGCCTGTTAACCTCCCTTGGCCTGGAGTTTACCATCGGGGCGGATGTCTTCGACCTGGGGTTTGCATTTGACCCGGACCGGTCCTTTGTACAATCCGTGGATTCCGCTTCGGCGGCCTATGCCACCGGACTGCGCGAGGGCGACCGCGTCGTTTCCAGAAGCATTTATATGGGCAGTACCCACAAGGAAGTGGAATTAGTGGTACTGCGGGATGGTAAACGGATTCCCATCCAGTATTTTCCTATTCGCCGGGCACCCGTGCTGCAACTTCTGGACAGCCCCGAGAACCAGGCGTGGTTTAGTAAGTGACCCGCTGGCCGCGCGCCAGGGAAATGCCGTCGTCGATCAGGTGGCCCACTTCCGGGCGTTGTTGTTTAACGGCTTCCAGGTGTTCCAGGATTTCCAGCGCAAAAGCCTGGTCCCGGGCTCCGTTAGCCAGCTCGAAAAGTTCTACGGATAACAACCAGTCTTCCGGGAAGCGGGTAGCGGCCTCCTTCAGTACCTTGTTGCGGGAGATAGTGGTATTGGTGCCTTCCCGGTATTGCCGCACCTGCCCGTAAAGGCGTTCCAGGTCCTGGCGTTCCGGGTCCTTCTCCACTTTGATGGTCTGGGTTTGGGGCACGTGGCTGATCAGGTTAAAGCTGTTCAGGTCTGCAGGGCCGTTGAAGGCCGAACGGATTTCCTGGCCTACAGCCATGTGATACAGTCCCCACTCCGGGAGGAACAGGGCTTCGTCCCCGTAAAGCACCTTGCAATCTTCAAAGGTGATCAGGATGATCTCGCCCCTCAGGTTGCGGGTGCCGGTAATAATGCGGCCTTCTACGGTAATGCCCCCTTCAAATTCCAGGCGCACCCGTTCCCCTTCGTAAATATTGTAGGCTTTCAGGTCCCTGGGACTCATGTCCTCAATGGCCAGGTTTATGCCCTTTAGTTTGCCCACCGGGGAGCCAAAGCCTTCGGGGTGGTGGGCCGTACTGTGGCCGATCAGTTCCTTTTCCCGGTAGGAGAGGGCCGTCGGGCCTTCGGTTTGGAGGTAGACCGGTTTGCCTTCGTGGGCAATGGCGCGTTTAAAGGTGCCGGAGATCTGCAGGCCCGTACTTAGTTCTACCGTGCCCAGGGCTGCGGAGGCAATCAGTTTTTCCAGGCCGCTTAAGCCCCCTCGCCGCAATGCCATGGTGCCCGCAAACTCTTCGAGCACCTGGCTCAGGTAGGCAAAATCCGGGGTAACGAACAGCTGGGGCTGGGGTTTGGTAATGTCGAAAGCGGTGTGTGCCGCTTCAATAGAGTAAGGAATTTTTTTCACCTGTTCCGTCATGCACCAGCTGCTTTCCCCGATAGAAGACAAGAGGCCGGCCCCATAGATTTTGGGGTCTTCCACTGTCCCGATCAGGCCGTATTCCACGGTCCACCAGTGTAGGTTCCGGATCAGGGCCATCTCGCTGGGCGGCCCCATATTCTCCTGCAGGGATTCAATTTTTTCCTCGGCGGCCGTAATAGCCTCAGGTGGGGTACCCGGGGCTTCCTTGATGATGGACAGGTGGCGCACGGCCTCGTATAATTCGTAATCTTTGGCACTGGAAATGGCCTTACACCCGATTTCCCCGAAGCGCCTCAGGTATTCCGCGTATTCCGGGTTGGCAATGATAGGGGCATGGCCGGCACCCTCGTGGATAATATCCGGGGCCGGGGTGTATTCAATATGGTCCAGCTGCCGGATGTCCGAAGCGATCACCAGCACATTGTAGGCCTGGAATTCCATAAATGCGGCCGGGGGGATAAACCCATCCACCGCCACGGCTGCCCACCCGATTTCCTTGAGGATGCGGTTCATCCCGTACATATTGGGGATGTGGTCTACGGTAATCCCGGTTTTGGAGAGGCCGGGCAGGTAGGAGGTGTGGGCCACGCGACTCAGGTAATCCACGTTTTTGCGCATCACGTACCGCCAAACCGCCTGATCTATGGGGGAGTAATCCTCGTAGTTCTGGGGTTTGATAAACTGCCGCAGGTGTTTGGGCAGCCGGTCCAGGATCGGGTTGCTTTCGTAGCTCATGCCGCTTTGATTTTTACCACTCTAAAGATACGAAAACCCGGGGGGATCCATAAAAAACCCCGCCGGGGGGCGGGGCATATAAGATCAATTGGCCACCAGGGCATCCGGCGGATACTGGGAAAGGATGCGGGATACAAATTCCCGGATCCGGGCCTCTTTCTTTTCGATGTTCTGGCCGCTGCCCAGGGTTCCTGTCCCCCGGCCCTGCCAGACGAGTTCTTTTTTGCGGGCGTCAATCAGGTCAATATAGAGGGCGCCCTCGGTACGGGTGCTCACATTAGGGCCCCACATGCCCGGGCCCCACCATCCGGCACCACCCCAGTACGGGCCCCAGCCCCAGCCCCAACCAAAGTTGTTGTTGTAGACATTTACGCGTTCCTTCTCGGTGGTAAAGATGCTGACCAGCAGGTCCGGGTTCTCGGATTTAACCATTCCGCGGGCATTCATTTCCGCCTCAATGGCCCGAAGGATCCGCTTTTTGTCCAGATCCGAAATCTGGGCCTTGTCAATTCCGGTCTTGTAAAAGGCATAGGTTTGGTATTCCCCGAAGTTGGCGCTTCGCTCGTAATCGGAGAGGACGCGTACGGAGGTACAGCTGCCCAACAACCCGATCCCGGCCACGATCAGGGTAAGTTTTAAAAGGGTTCTCATAACGTTATGGGTTTTAGCAATCTTTCTATTAAAGTAACAAAAATCATGCCGGATACCCTACGTTTTTAGCCCGGTTTTAACATCAAAACCATAGGGGCAATGGCGGCAACCGCTCTGACAGCAGTATCCCCGTTTTAACAGGTATTGTTCCGTAAAGACCCGGTAGCCCTCCGGGGTCCAGTAGTAATCCCCATCTTCCAGGGGTGGGTTGCGGTTCATCGGAAATGCGTGGTTCTGGACGCAAAAATACGCATCCCCATACAATGGGGCGGCATGGCGCGGCGTTCTGGATACAACCCGTCCCCTGTAATTCCATATGCAGGCGCCCGACAAAAATTTTATCTTTGGGTTAAGGCGAACCCGGCCCAGTGCTATGATTGTCGTTTTCAAACACTTGTTCTACCGTTCCTATGTGGGGCTTTCCCTCTGGCCTTTTATTTTTCTAAAAGCACCTGAGCTCAGGGCAGATGCCACCCTGATTAACCACGAACGGATCCACCTGAGGCAACAGGCAGAGCTGTTGCTATTCTTTTTTTATGCCTGGTACCTCTGTGAATGGCTGCTCCGTGCCCTTTACTACCGGGATGCGTACAAGGCCTACCGGAACATCTCTTTTGAGCGGGAGGCTTATGCCTGCGAAAAAGACCCGGGCTACCTGGTCAAAAGACGGCCCTATCAATTCCTTTCCTATATAACCCAGGCAGCCCTGCCGGTGTGAAAGCGCTAACGGAAATCCTGGAGCTCCCCGAGGCGCAGCAGGCAGGCGTAACCCTCCATATACGCAGGGAAGATCTGTTGTTTCCGGACCTTTCCGGGAACAAATACCGCAAGCTCAAATACAACCTTGAGGCGGCCCGGGAAGCAGGGGCAAACCGGCTGCTTACCTTTGGCGGGGCTTATTCCAACCACATCCACGCCGTTGCCGCCGCCGGAAAGGCTTTCGGGTGGGAAACAGTAGGCCTGATCCGGGGGGAGGAACTGTCAGGTGCCCCGCGCAACCCGACCTTGCAGGATGCCGAAGACAACGGCATGCACCTGGTGTTTTTGACCCGGTCCGATTACCGCAGGCGAAACGACCCGGATTTTGTGAAGACGTATCTGGAGCGTTACGGCCCGGCTTATGTACTGCCGGAAGGGGGGAGCAATGCACTGGCCCTGCGCGGCTGTTCCGAAATTCTGCAGCCCGGAGATGAACATTACAACACCATCTGTTGCGCTACAGGTACAGGGGGTACCCTGGCCGGTCTGGCCCTTGGGGCAAATACAGGGCAACGGGTGCGCGGGTATGCCGTGGTACGGGATCCGGGGCTGGAATCGCAGCTTTCCGCATGGGCGCCGGGTGCGCCCTGGACACTGGTCCGCGATTACGACTTCGGGGGCTATGCCAAGGTGCCGCCTGCCCTGGTGGCCTTTGTCAATGCCTTCCGCGAACGTACCGGCATCCCGCTGGACCCCGTCTATACCGGAAAAATGCTCTTTGGCGTTCTGGAGGACCTCCGCAGCGGACGCCTGGCACCCGGTAGCCGGGTGTTGCTGATCCACACCGGGGGGCTGCAGGGGATACGGGGGGTCAATCGGGAATTGCAGAAAAAGAACTTACCTTTGTTGCAGGTATGAAAAAGATTTGGATTTGCGGGATTTTGCTGGGCGCCATCCTGACCGGATGCGGCACCAAACGCCGCAGTATGGCCCGGGGCGCCGAAGACAACCGGAACACCTCGGGGACGAATACGGACCGGCGGGCTTCAGGGACATCGGAGGCATTTGTCTTTATCGAGGCCGCTTCCCCCGAGGATTACATCCGCATCTTTTCGGATATTGCCATGGATGAGATGCGGGAATACAGCATCCCGGCCAGTATTACCCTGGCGCAGGGCCTGTTGGAAAGCGGCTTTGGAAAAGGCGAGCTTACCCGGAAAACCAACAACCATTTCGGCATCAAATGCCATACCGGTTGGGACGGGGAATTTGAGCGTCACGACGACGACGAACGGGACGAATGTTTCCGCAAATACAACCACCCCAGGCACTCCTACCGGGACCACAGCCTGTTTTTGAGTACCCGGTCCCGATATGCTGCCCTCTTTGAGCTGGAGCCGGACGATTACCGGGGGTGGGCCAGGGGGCTGAAGGCGGCCGGTTATGCCACTGACCGCAAGTACCCCCAGAAATTGATCCATCTTATTGAGCGCTACGGCCTCTACCACTATGACGAATGGGTACTGGGCCGCCCCAGCCGCAGGGAGGGCGTGGCCGCATCCGAAGCCGGGGGACATACCTACCAGGTCCGGGCCGGGGATACCCTCTACGGGATTTCCCGGAAGTACCAGATGACCGTAGACGAACTCAAAGCCCTGAACGCCCTTGAGGGAGATTCCCTGTCTATAGGCCAGGTACTGAAGGTCAAACCTGATAATTCAAGAAAATAACATGCGCTACCAGCGAAGCAGTGCCCTGTTCCAGCAGGCCAGCCAGGTGTTGCCCGGAGGGGTGAATTCCCCCGTGCGCGCCTTCAAAGCCGTGGGGGGTACCCCCGTATTTGTAAAACACGCCCAGGGCGCTTATTTCTGGGACGAGGACAACAACCAGTATATCGATTACATCGCCTCCTGGGGCCCGCTCCTGTTCGGGCATGCCCACCAGGCCGTTTTGGACGCCGTGATCGGCAGGGCCAAAAAGGGGACCTCCTTCGGGATGCCCACTGCCCTGGAAACCGAACTGGCGGAGCTGGCCGTTTCCCTGGTGCCCAACATTGACAAGATCCGTTTTGTAAACAGCGGCACGGAGGCCTGTATGAGCGCCATCCGCCTGGCCCGGGGGTATACCGGGAAAGATAAAATCATCAAATTTGCGGGATGCTACCACGGCCATGCCGATGCCTTCCTGATACAGGCAGGCAGCGGGGCGGTGACTTTTGGCAGCCCCAACAGCCCAGGGGTAACGGCCGGTACGGCCCAGGATACGCTGTTGGCCCGGTATAACGACCTGGAAAGTGTGGATGCCCTGCTGCAAGCCAACAAGGACTCCATCGCAGCCGTAATCCTGGAACCGGTGGCCGGGAACATGGGGTGCATCCCCCCGGACCCGGGATTCCTGCAAGGGTTGCGCGAGCGGTGTACACAAGAAGGCATCCTGCTTATTTTTGACGAGGTAATGACCGGTTTCCGCCTGGCTGCAGGCGGTGCCCAGGAAGCCCTTGGTATCCCGGCGGATATGGTGGCCTTTGGAAAGGTCATCGGGGGCGGACTTCCGGTAGGAGCCTTTGCCGCCTCGGCCGAGATTATGTCACACCTGGCACCGGAAGGCCCGGTGTACCAGGCGGGGACCCTGAGTGGCAACCCCCTGGCCATGAGCGCGGGCCTGGCCATGTTGCAGACCCTGGCTGCGGACCGGCAGGTGTTTACCCGCCTGGCGGAAAAGACCGCCTACCTGCATCAGGGGCTGGAAGCCGCTCTTAAGGATAGTGGTATATCCTACCGGATCAACCGGATGGGCTCCATGATTTCCGTCCATTTTACAGACGAAGATGTACGGGATTTTGAGTCTGCTGCCAAGGGGAACAATGAGAAGTTCAAAGCGTATTTCCACGGCATGCTGGACAGGGGCATTTACCTGCCCCCCAGCGCTTTCGAAAGTTATTTCCTGAACGATGCCCTGTCTTACGAAGACCTGGACCGGACCATAGCGGCCGCCGGGGAAGTATTCAGGAGTATGGGTTAATATGTCAGTACTGCGGCAGGATACCCTGTAGCTCTTTGCTGTATTCCTTTTGAAGTTGTTTTTCGCGGTCGGTATAGGCTTTGCCCTGCCGCTGCGGGAATTGCCGGTGCAGTAAAGCGCGGGCTTCGAAGTATTTTTCACAGGCATCGAACAATTTCCTTTGTTTGGAAGGATTGTCTATCCCAAAGGTCTCGGCCAGGTGCTGGCTTTCGCGCATGGCTTCCCAGCTGGCCTCGGATTTTTCCTCCCTGTCTGGGGCGTCTTGATTCCATGCGGCACGGTCGTCTGCCTTGCCGCGCTGCAGGTTGGCTTCTCCCCTATGGGCATCTTTATCCTTTTTTTCCTGGCTATGGTGTGGGTTGCCCTGCCTGTTTTGCTGGGCATTCAGGGAAGCAGAGCCCAGGATCAGGGCCATCAAGAGCGGGATGTGAAATTTCGGTTTCATCACTTCGGTTTTTTATACAACGTTACCGTTGTCCGAATCGTATAAAAAAACAGGGCATAGCCCTGTCTTTTCAATGTCTGCGTCCTTCTTTGCGGTGTGGGCCGCGGGGGCGCTTACCCCGGTGCTCTTTGCGGAGGGCCTGCCATTTTTCGAACTGGGCCGCGGTGAGAATTTCCTTCAGGTTGCGTTGCATGGCAATCTGCCGGTCCATCCGGGCATTCATGTGCTCAAAGCGTTTCCCCGGGTCGGGCGCTGCGGTACTATCCCGTCGGGCCGGCCGGTTTTCCTGCCGCCATTGCATTTCCTGCTCCAGCAGGGATTGTACCTGAGACTGTTGCCTGGCGTCCAGGTTCAGGGCCAGGGTCATGCGTTTGCTTTGCAGTTCCGCCGCCTGGGCCGGGCTAAGCCGCTCCTGTTGTTGGCGGTGCCCCGGGCCCTGTTGGGCCGAAAGGCTGAGCCCGCCTAAGAGGAGGGCTGTAAGGATCCAGTGTTTCATGGGTTTGGGATTTAAAGGTTTATACCTCTAAGAATCCCAAAGCGGGAAAGCGTTTAATGCCAGGTAGAAATTTACCAAAGCCTTAACACCTCAGGTCCCTTAGAAGTGGGCAGAGGGGATAGGGGAAGTTTCTACAGCTTCGGCCAGTGGCTGCCGATCCAGGGTATCGCTGTCGGAATCGGGGGTCATTTGGTTGTAAACCAGGGCGCTGATGGCGAAGGCCAGGAGGTAGATCAGACTCTTGATTTTGTAGGCATTCATCTGTTCGGGGCTTTTGGGTAACTCAAAGATAGGGTACCCCCCCGGGGGTATTGTCCTTAATGTTGCCAAACGGGGGCTTCCTGTGGTTAAGCGGCGGGAAGGTGTAGTCAGGCGGGCAGCGTTTTTGCCCATTGTGCCTTGACCAAGCATTTTATCGATAAAAACTACCCGTTAATCGATTGTAAAGCGTAACAGGGCCTTTGTGCGTTTTTAAAATAAAGTTAATTCGGCACCTTGCTTGTAACAACGGGGTCTAATCCCCGTCTATATAAGCAGATAGGTCTCCTGAATGGCAGGCCTTTTCGCCAAGACAGCATTTTCTCATTTCTGTCAGGTATTTTGAATTAGTCAGCCGCAAAACCCCTGTTCACAGGGGTTTTGTGTTTAGAATAGCCAGGGGATCACAAACTGAAAGACCAGGACCAGCAGCAGAATGGAAATACAATTCAGGATAAAGCCCACCCGCGCCATCTGGTGAACCCGGATATAACCGCTGGCAAAGACGATGGCATTGGGTGGCGTGGCCATGGGCAGCATAAAGGCACAGCTGCTGGCAATGGTTACGGGGATGAGCAGGTGGAGCAGGGGAACGTCCAGCCCGATAGCAATCCCGGCAACTACGGGGGCCAGAACGGCAACCAGGGCCACGTTGCTCATCAGCTCTGTCATAAAGAGCATCAGGGCAATAAGCAGCACTGCGGTGAGCAGGATGCTGATTTCACTGCTGGCAATGGCACCGGAGACCAGATCTACCAGCCCGCTGGAAGACATGCCGCGCGCCAGGGCGAGCCCGCCCCCGAACAGGATCAGGATACCCCAGGCCAGGCGGGAGGTGTCCTCCCATTGCAGGATGAACTCCCCCTTGCGCAGCTTGTAGGGAAAGGCAAACAGCAGGATGGCCCCAAACATACTGATGGCCGTATCGGTGAGGCCCAGCCCGGGAATGAGGTTATTGATCAGGGTGCGGAAAATCCAGAGGAACACGGTGATGCCGAAGATGGTCAGCACGCGTTTTTCCCGCCCGCTGGGCGGGCCGAGCTTTTGGAGCTCCGTGCGGATTACGTCCCGGGAGGCCCCGAATTGCAAGCCTTTGCAGGGAAACATCCACTTGACCAGCACCAAATAGGAAATCCCGATTAAGAGTATCGAGATGGGCAGGCCCAGGGTCATCCACCGCAGGAAGGAGATCTCGATCTGATATTCGTTTTCCAGCAGCCCGATCAACACCGAGTTGGGGGGTGTGCCAATGACCGTAGCAATGCCGCCGGCGTTGGCAGAAAAGGCGATGCCCAGCATCACGCTCAGGGCAAAATTCCGGTCTTTTTGGGTAAAGCCGTCCGCATCGTCAATAAGCAGGTGGATCACCGACAGGGCAATAGGCAGCATCACCACGGTACTCGCAGTATTGCTGATCCACATGGACAGGGATGCGGTGGCGATCATAAACCCGAGGATCACCCGCTCCGGGCCGGTCCCGGTCCGGTTGATAATGGTCAGGGCAATGCGCTTGTGGAGGTTTACTTTTTCCAGGGCCAGGGCCAGGACAAAGCCCCCGAAGAACAGGAAAATGATAGGGCTGCCGTAGTTGGCGCCCACATCGGCCAGTTCCATGACTCCCAACAGCGGAAAGAGCAGCAGGGGCAAAAGGGCAGTTACCGAAATGGACACCGCCTCGGTGATCCACCAGACCACCATCCAGGCCGCTACGGCCATCACGGGATCGCCTTCCGGGGAGATCAGGTTGCCGGGGATATTCAGCAAGAGGAGGAATAGCAGCGGGCCGGCCAGCAGCCCGATTAGTTTGGAGCGCTCCATGGGGTTTGGGTTTGGCCCCCTAAACTAGGATTTTTTTGGCAAGGGTGAAATGCGCAAGGGTTCAATTTAACTATGGGCAGCGGTTCACGAAACCAAAAGGCGTATTCCCTCAATGCCCCTTGGAAAGGAGAGAAGATGGAGGCAATTTAAAGGGACCATCAAAAGATTATCCTATGAGAACGATCCGAATGATCCCGGTGCTGCTGATCGGAGCCTGGGGACTGGCCCAGCATCCGGCCGGCCTGAACGAAGAAGCATGGTTCGATACCCTGGTGGAGGCATACCAGGCAGGAGATTACTGGACTGCCCTGCTGGGGTTTGAGCGGTTTGCAGACACCTACCCTGGGTCAGACCTGGCGGCCAGGGCCTGGTATAACCGGGCCTGCCTGCTCAGGGAGGTGGGTAAACCCGATCAGGCCATTGCAGCCTTTACCCGTATCATGAACTCGGATTTTGACGAGTTGGAAGCCTATGGGGGTATTATGGAGCAATATGCCCTTTACAAGAATCGCAGCGCCAAAAACCTGGCCGAACTTTACCTCGAAGCGGGCGATTACCAGCAGGCCGGAAAGTACATCTACCAATTTGACAGGGAATACCCCTACCAGCATTTTTGCGGTAATGAGCTCACGGCAGACGCCATTTATACGGCCACTATGTATGCCCGTTATTACCATGGGACCGGCAAACATGAAAAGGCCATTCGCAAATTGCTCCCCTATGCCTTTGGCAATGGGCTGGCGGGAAACCATACTGTGCAGGAATTATTGATAGAATACCTGCCTGAAACCTTCGACCGGAAAACGGTACAACAGGAACTCCAGGCCGCTTTGGAAAGCTTTACCGCCCAAAGTAAATCCAACGGCACCCTAAAGATGTTCGGGGTCAAAATCCCGGTGAGCGAATATGCCTTTTATGATACGCCAGCCACTATTTCTGCTGGTACAGCCGAACTGAGCTGGACAGCTAAACTGGAGGTCTTACTTCGGGAACACCCCGTGTTTGGCCGCTACCTTACCCCTTAACGCGGGCCAGGAGGCCGGCATCGGTTTTGATCACCTCAAAGAGTCCTTTTTTGCTAAGGGCTTTGGTGGCCTTGTCCCATTTTTTGTTGCTCAGGCCCACCTCTTCCTTCAGGGCAGCCAGGTCCATTTCGCCGGCGGGTTTCAGGGCTTCCAGGATGGCTTTTTCTTCCTCGCTGAGTTCCACGGGCTTGGCCTCGGGTTTCATTTGCGGAAAGAAAAGTACCTCCTGGATGGAGGCATTGTCGGTCAGGAGCATCACCAGCCGGTCAATCCCGATTCCGATCCCAGAGGTGGGGGGCATACCAAATTCCAGGGCGCGCAAAAAGTCCTGGTCAATAAACATGGCCTCGTCATCCCCTTTCTCGGAAAGCCGAAGCTGGTCTTCAAAGCGCTCTCGCTGGTCAATCGGGTCGTTCAGCTCGGAATAGGCATTGGCGATTTCCTTGCCGTTCACCAAGAGTTCGAAGCGCTCCGTAAGCCCGGGCTTGGACCGGTGGGCCTTGGTGAGCGGGCTCATCTCCACGGGGTAGTCTGTAATGAAGGTAGGCTGCACATAATGGTGCTCACAGCACTCCCCGAAAATGGTATCGATGAGCTTGCCCACGCCCATGCTGTCATCTATCTCCAGCTCCAGTTTCCGGACTACGTCCCGCAACTGTGCCTCGTCCATCCCCGCCACATCGAAACCGGTATGCTCCTTAATGGCGTCCAGGATGGGTACACGGGGGTAGGGCGCCTTAAAGTCGATGGTCTGCCCCCAGGCTGTTATCCGGGTGGCGCCATTGGCTTCCAGGGCCACCTGCTCCAGCAGGCGCTCGGTGGTATCCATCATCCAGTGGTAGTCCTTGTAGGCCACATAGAGTTCCATAACCGTAAACTCCGGATTGTGGGTACGGTCCATCCCTTCATTCCGGAAATCCTTGGCGAACTCGTACACCCCTTCAAAACCACCCACAATCAGGCGTTTCAGGTATAATTCGTTGGCAATCCTCAGGTAGAGGGGAATGTTCAGGGCATTGTGGTGGGTCACAAAAGGCCTGGCCGTAGCTCCTCCCGGGATGGGTTGCAGGATGGGGGTTTCCACCTCCAGGTATCCCTTGTCGTTAAAGAATTTGCGGATAGTGTTGGTGACCCGCGTGCGTTTCTCGAAGGTTTCCTTAACCTGGGGGTTAACCACCAGATCTACGTACCGCATGCGGTAGCGCTGCTCCGGGTCATTAAACTGGTCATAGACCTTGCCTTCCCCGTCGGTTTTGGGCAGGGGCAGGGGACGAAGGGATTTGCTTAACAGGGTGAGCTGGCGTACCAGCACCGTTATTTCGCCCACCTGGGTGGTGAACAACTCCCCTTCAATCCCGATAATATCGCCAATATCGAGCAGTTTCTTGTAGACCTCGTTGTAGAGGGTCTTATCTTCCCCCGGGCAGATTTCGTCCCGGTTGAAATACAACTGGATCCGGCCGGTGCTGTCCTGCAGTTCGGCAAAGGAGGCCTTTCCCTGGATACGGCGGGACATGAGCCGCCCGGCCATCACCACCTTCCGGCCTTCCTGGTAATTCCCGTGGACCTCCGAGGCGTAAGTGTCTACGTGGTATTGGGCAGCCGGGTAGGGGTCTATGCCCATTTCCCGGAGTTTTGCCAGTTTTTCCCGCCGAATGGCTTCCTGCTCAGACAATTGCATGCATCTATGGATTTAGCGCTGCAAATATAGGGCCTCTGGCCGAACTCTCCATACAATCGGCAGGCCCGGCTGTAACAATTTGGGACGGTGTCCGACATATAGGTGAAATTCATCAAAAAACGTCCCCATCATGAGCTTCCTTCGGGTGTTGCTGGCCATCCTGTTTCCGCCCCTCTCCGTACTGGACCGGGGTTGCGGTTCCGTTTTGATTGTCTTACTTTTAACCTTATGCGGATGGGTCCCGGGCGTTATTGCGGCCCTGGTGATCCTGAACAATCCTAAATAGCACGCCTTTGAAACCATTTTTTTCCCTCCTGGGGTTGCTTTGCCTGGGGCTTACTGCCTGTAATTTTACCGAGGAAGTCTACCTGCAACCCGACGGGTCCGGTTCCGTGGCCTTCAGTATGGACGCCTCTGCCCTGATGGCCCTTGCCGCCGATGCGGATTCTCCTCCCGAGGAGCCCGTGGATACCGTCATGTATTTTTCGGACATGTTGCGCGAGAAACAGGACAGCATATCGGCCCTCCCCCTGGCCGAGCAGCAACGCCTGGCCCGGCTGGAACCCTACCGCCTGCATATGACCATGGAGCCCGAAGCGGAGCGTTTTACCTTCTCCCTGGAGCGGGATTTCACCGATATTTCCGAAGTGGGCGACTCCTTCAATGCCTTCCAGGAAGCCGGCGCCCTGAACCCGGACAACGGCGATTCCCCCATGGGAGCAGCCACTGAACTGCAGCAGAGTACCGCTGTGGACTTTTCCTTTGCCTCCGGGCGTTTTAAGCGCAGCGGCCGTATTGTGGATGCGGACTTGCACCAGCAGCGGCTCGACAGCCTGGAAGGCGCCGCGGCCTTCCTTGGGGGCGCTACCTATACCCTTAAAATTCACTTCCCCAGCAAGGTTCGATCCAGCACAGCCTCGGATGCGACCTTGAGCCTGGAGGGCAAGACCCTGGTTCGGGAAGTAGACCTGCTGGAATACCTGCGCGACCCCACCCTGCTGGACATGGAGGTGGAGTTGGAAAAATAGCCGCCCGCATTGCGTACCTTTGCCCCATGAACAAGCAGATTGTGTTTCGCGATCTGGGTTTTCGGGATTACAAGCAGGCCTGGGACGACCAGGAAGCCCTTTTCCAGGAAATCCTGCAGTTAAAATCGGCCAATCGCAAGGCAGCGGTACCGGTCCCAACCCCCAATTATTTCCTTTTTGTGGAGCATCCGCACGTCTATACCCTGGGTAAAAGCGGGGACAAAAACAACCTGCTGGTACCCGAAGCCGTTTTGAAGTCCAGGGGCGCGAGCTTTTATCACATAAACCGAGGCGGGGATATTACTTACCACGGCCCGGGGCAGGTGGTGGGCTATCCCATCCTGGACCTGGAAAACTTTTTTACGGACATCCACAAATACCTGCGGTTACTGGAGGAAATGGTAATCCTGACCCTGGCCGACTACGGCCTGAAAGGGGAACGCTCCCAGGGGGAGACGGGGGTATGGCTGGACGTTGGGACCCCTCGTGCGCGTAAGATCTGCGCCATGGGCGTACGCGCCAGCCGCTGGGTAACCATGCACGGGTTTGCCCTGAACGTGAATACGGACCTTTCCTATTTTGACCTGATGGTGCCCTGCGGGATTCGCGATAAAGGGGTGACTTCCCTGAGTGCCGAACTCGGTCGGCACCTGCCCATGGAAGAGGTGAAAACCCGGCTGCAGCAGCACTTCCTTGAACTTTTTGGGGGCCGAAACAGCCTAGACTCTTAGCGTTGTAAGCGGTACACGGCCACGGAACTGTCCCGGAACTTCACCACCAGTTCGGGGTTGCGGTCCCCGTCGATGTCTGCCATATCCGGAAGGCCATTGGACTCTACCGGGAAGCCCGGGAGGGACACGGCATTGGAGCGGAACAGGAACAGCTGTTGGGTTTGGATGTCGGTAACCGCCACGTATATAATGTCGTTCAGGTAAAACATACGCGGAGGGGTGTATACGCCCAACTCCAGTTCGGCCCGGTTTCCCCTAACCCGTAAAATATTGTCGTCCATCAAAGACAACGTCTTGGCGGTGGCGAACATCCCGTGGTCCGCATTCAGGTTCATGGGCGTGCGGCTGATCTTCCCCTGGGGGTCTATAGCAATCAGGTTCCCGCCCCGGTCGGTAAAGGCAAAGGTGTTGCGGTAGAGGAATACCCCATTATCGGAGTAGTCGAAGGTTTCCCGTACCCGCACCCGGGTATCGCCTACCCGGTTCCGGATCTCCAGGCGCCCGTTTTCCAGCCGGAACACCAGGTAGTCCCTGCTGCCGACGCGGAAATGCTGGGCCGGGCCTAGCACGGCGCTGCCGGCATCTCTATATTTGAAGCCAGTAACGTTCCTTCCCTGTCCGTCCAGCATATGGATGGTTGAACCCTGGGCCACCACCAGACGGTAGTTCCGGTTGTTCTCGTAATCAAAGACCGCCAGAGCGCCCAGGTTACCCCCTTCATAAACCCTGGGGAATGGGGCTACCGGGTTGCCATTGCGATCCAGCACTACAACCCGGTCCGGCAGGGAAAATGCCATTTGCAAACGCTCATTTCGAAACAGGTCTACCTGATGGATAGTTCCTAAAATGGGTCCTTTCAGCGTTTTTTTCCAGAAGAGCTTCCCCGTATTCGAAAACAGGTATAGCTGGTTCTGGTCGTCCTGCACGGCAATATCCATTTGGCCGTTCAGGTGGTTTTTCAGCAAGTAGGGGCCCGCGGCAACCTTACCGTCCAGCCTGAGCTGGAGGAGCTGGCTAACGCCCTTGCCGCTGCCTGAAGGATCGTCCTTTTTCCGGAACTGGTATTCCAGCAGGTCATAGGAGGCATTGCTGTTGATCTGGGCGGCATAGAGGTAGTCTTCTGGCAGATGGGACGCAGCTTTTTGGGGGAGCCCCAAAAGGACCCCGGGGTCACTAAAATATCCCGAGGCGGAAGGGTTTTCAACAAGGGCCATGGCTGTGGATGCGTTGGTCAGGTAGGTGTCCATGGCCTGGAAGGCAGGGTCCTGCCCGTAGGTGTCTTTCCGGGTAATGGCGCTTATGGTGTTGCGCAGGGTTTCCGGGGAACGCCCAAATAGGAAGGTGGTGCCCGTACGGGCGTAGTGGGTCCAGTCCGGCGCTGTATTCAGCAAGGGTTCAAAAGCTTGTTTGATCGGGGCTTCCGGGCTCAGGTCATAGAGGGTGGCTCCCTGAAATTCCACAGCGCCGGAGCGGTGGGGTTGTAAAAACTCCGTAAGGCTTTCCGCATTCAGGGCTTGGAGCACCAATAGGGGCTGCCCATCCCATTCTGCCAGGGCCAGTTGTTCGGTGCTTTCCACTAGAGCCCGGTAGGTGTTTTCATTGGCCCGAACTTCCTTTTGGTTATCCAGAAAGCGCCCGGGATCTTGCAGGGAAAAACCAGCCAGGGAAGAGGCCCCGGCAGGGACGCGATCCAACAGCTCCCCCAGGGGCAGCGGGGGAATACCCCGCAGCAGTTTTCGGTTGTCCCAAAGGCTGTCCGGCCTGTTTTCCAGGCCCTGGGCAAAGAGTGCGTCCGCCGGCATGCGCAGATCGTAGGCCGTCCAGGCGGCTTGCGGGCCCGGGGCCGGCTCAGGCAGTTCGCCAAGCAGGAAGATTTCCAGGGGGTGCAGTCCGGTTTCCGGATAGCAGAGTGTAACGGCCGCTTCGCTATTTGCAGTTTTCAGGGCGCGCGCCAGTTCCGGGAACCGGTTTTCGGCGGCCTGTGAGTTTAGGAATTCAGGTGTGCTGGCTACCAGACGCAAGGAACCTTTTCGGGCCGTGAAAAGCCCGGAGTCTTCGGGGAGGGCCCATTCCGGGGGGAGGGACTCCCCGGCCTGCAGGTCCAGGCTGTCCTCCAGAGCGGTCATGGGTTGGTCAAAGAGCAGCAGCCAATGGGAAAGGGTGTCTTCCCGGGCGGTAAAGGCAAGCAGGGCACCCTGCCCGGGGTCCAGGGCCAGGATCTCCTCCAGCCGGCTTTCCAGGGGGGTAGGCCCCAGGGATTTCCGGTAATGGGCCAGTAGGGCGTTGTTCCGGAGTTCTGCACGTAGTTGTTCCGGGTAGGGGATGGAAAGCACCAGGGCGGTGGAATCCGGCAGGAGGTCCAGGGGGCGGGCTTCGCGGTCTGCCCGCGGATGGCATCCCAGGGTAAGAAGGACTATCAGTAAGGGCAGCAGGATATAGGGCCGCATGGAATCAACAGGCTTTGGCACAAAAGTAGGACCTAGAATTGAAATTTCAACTGCTCGGGCAGCAGGCGGAAACTTTTCCGGTGGTAGGGGGTGGGGCCCAGGCGGGCCAGGGCTTCCCGGTGTTCTGTGGTCGGGTAGCCCTTGTTTTTGGCCCATTGGTATTCGGGGTGGGTGGCATGTATACGTTCCATGTAACGGTCCCGTTCGGTCTTGGCCAGCACCGAGGCTGCCGCGATATTCAGGAAGCG
Organism: Robiginitalea aestuariiviva; assembly: GCF_029537735.1. Taxonomy (GTDB): domain Bacteria; phylum Bacteroidota; class Bacteroidia; order Flavobacteriales; family Flavobacteriaceae; genus Robiginitalea; species Robiginitalea aestuariiviva. Next base: position 1,488,293 of record NZ_JARPUQ010000001.1, read on the forward strand.
TCCGTCGCCTTTGATCAGGCATTCATGCGGCACGTCGCCAAAGGGGATAAACCGATTGCCGTCCACAGCGATGGCCTCGGGTGCAGGGTCCAGTTGGCTCAGGGCCCGGTGCATGGCTTCAATAGAGGCTTTAAGGATATTTATGCGGTCGATCTCCTGTGGTCCTACATGTGCTATCGCATAGGTCAGGGCTTCTTTCCGGATCATCGGTGCCAGGATTTCCCGCTGGGCCGCGGAGAGTTTTTTGGAGTCGTTTAGCATCGGGTGGCGAAACCCTTCAGGCAGAATGACGGCCGCAGCCGTGACGGGCCCGGCCAGGCATCCGCGGCCTGCTTCGTCCGTTCCGGCCTCCATAAAGCATCTGAAATAGGGTTTAAGCATGGTTTTGGGGTTGCTACAGGTGTTTTACGGTTTAAAAAGCCTCCTAAAAATTAGAAAATATGTTAAATCTTTAAGGATGTATCATATAATCCGAAAAAACGCTGATGTTTAGGAAAATCTAAAGGGTTCTTTAACACCTTGGGGGGCAACCGTTAAAAGATTCTTGTAAAATTAGCTTATTATTTAGATTTTTGCGATTGGCTAATTCAAAATACTAATTAAATGACATCAAGATTAACGAAGATCTTGACACTATTCTTAATGGTGTTGAGCGTAACGTTCTCCTTTGCACAGGAGAAGACCGTTACAGGTAATGTGGTGGATCAGAATAATCTCCCATTGCCTGGAGTTTCTGTGATTGTGGTTGGAACCACTCGCGGAACCCAAACCGATTTTGACGGAAATTATGCGATCCAGGTAAGCCAGGGGCAGGTGCTCCGGTTCTCCTACCTGGGGCAGAAGACCGTAGACCTCACCGTTGGCGCGACCAATGTGATGAACGTGCAAATGGAGGAAGATGCTGCTGTACTCGAGGAAGTAGTGGTTCAGGGTTACCGGACTGCTACCCGTGAGAAATCCAGTATTGCCGCTCAGACCATTAGTGCGACCACCATCCAGAACCGTCCGAACGCCAACGTGGTGCAAACCCTTTCCGGCCAGGTAGCCGGTCTGGACATCAGCGTGGCCAGCGGGCAGCCGGGTGCGGCGCCTACCGTGCGTTTGCGCGGGGTGAACTCCATCAATGGTAACACCGCTCCGCTTTTTATCGTAGACGGTACGCCGGTGGACGAAACCAACTTCCGGAGCATCAACCCCCAGGACATTGAGTCCATCTCCGTTCTTAAGGATGCCGGGGCAACCGCCATCTACGGAAACCGGGGAGCAAACGGGGTGGTAGTGATCAAAACCAAGACCGGGTCTTACGGGCAGGAATTGCAGATCGACTACACCGGAATCCTGAGCTTCAGTACGCTGCAGGACAACGATTACAACCTGATGGATTCCCAGGAGCAACTGACCCTGGAGAACCAGCGTGGGGCAGGACGGGGTAACACCCTGACCCCTCAGGAAATTGCTGCGGCGCCCACCTTTAACTGGGTAGATTTCTTTTTCCGGACTGCCCTGACGCAGAACCACAACCTGCGCCTGTCCGGAGGATCTGAGAATTTCTCTCAGGCGACAACCCTGGGTTATTTTGATGCCGAAGGGATCCTGGAGGATTCCGACCTGCAACGTTTTAACCTGCGGAACAACCTGACCGGGAAGTCCAAGAACGACAAGTTCAACTACGGAACCAACGTTTCCATCAACTACAGTAAGTCCGACGAGCCGAACAGCATCGGGTCCGGGGCCATCAACCGGAACTACATCCTGGGAGCTTACCAGTCTGTACCGTACATTACGCCGGATGATTATGTAGACGGAGCTGCCCTGCTGTCTCCGCTGCTTTTCAGCAACACCCCCCTGTTCCTGCTGGACCGTCTGCGCACCTACACCCGTTTTGAGGAAGAGATTAAGCTAATCGGAAGCCTGAACGCATCCTACAAGCTTACTCCGGAGCTGACTGCAGCCATTACGATGGGTGCGGATTACCAGAGTGCTTTCCTGACTCGTGCGGAAGGACCGACGTCTTTTAACGCCCTGCTTTTCGGGGGTGCTGAAAACCCGACTTCAGGTTTCCAGCAGCAGAATAGCAACCGCGTCTTCAGCTACAACCAGGTAACCTCCCTGAACTACGCCAACCAATGGGGCAAGCACGCCATTAACGTGGGTGCCTATATGGAGTACTTCAAGGCCCACCTGAGAACCTTTGGGTACTTTGCCAATGGTTTGAACCCGAAAACCTTTTACCCGGGTGACGGCGATGGCCTGATCAACGTGGTTTACGACCAGGATGCAGGAGCCCTGCTCTTCCCTGATAACCCCACTGCGAATATTCTGAATGCGGGTCTTTTCTCCTATTTCGGACAGGCCGATTACGACTACGATACCCGTTACGGGATTACCGGGACTATCCGCCGGGATGCTTCCTACCGTTTTGCGGGCAGTAACAAGTGGGCTACCTTCTACTCCGTTGCGGGTCGCTGGAACATCCACAACGAAGAGTTTATGGCCAATTCCGTTTTCGATCAGCTGAAGCTGCGCGCCTCTTACGGTACCGCAGGGAACCAGCGGATTGCCGGGGGTAGCTACTTTACAGCACCCGACCTGACCAAGAACTTCTTCGCCACCGGGCAGGGATATGGACTGAATAACTCCATCTTCCTTTCCCAGATTGCGAATACCACGCTGCGTTGGGAGACGGTAACCTCTGCGAACATCGGTCTGGACTTCGAAGTCTTTGACCGTCGCCTCCGCGGAACCCTGGATGTCTACGACAAGAAGACCTCCGACCTGTTCCAGAGCACGCCTGTATCCGCCATCAACGCGGTAACGTCCCTGAACGCCAACACCGGCGACCTGACCAACCGCGGGGTGGATTTCACCCTGAACTGGGACCTGATCCGCAGTGATGAGGCCGATGGGTTTAACCTTACGCTGAGTGCCGTAGGAAACTACAACGAGACCGAGCTGGCAAACCTGCCCAGCGAGGAAGGTGAGATCATTGGTACCGGCCGCGATGGAGGGAAACTCTTTGAGTATTACACCATCCGCTATGCCGGGGTGAACCCTTCCAACGGTAACCTGCTGTTCTATACGGCCGATGGAGATGTTACGGAGAATCCGGATGCGGATACCGACCGGGTTTGGCTCAACAAAAACATCTTCCCGGACTGGCAGGGTAGCTTTGGGTTCAATATGGACTACAAAGGTTTCTTCCTGTCCACGCAGTTTAACTATGTGACCGGGGTGGATCGTTACGACTTTGACCTGTCTTCCTTCCAGAATCCGGACAACGTAGGACAGTTCCGCTCCTCTCGCGACCTGCTTCGCGCCTGGACGCCGGATAACCGGATTACAGACATTCCTGCCTATGACGCGACCAACAGGGCTTCTTTTGCCTCCGACCGTTATCTGAAGGAAGCGGATTACATCCGCCTGCGTTTTGCACAAATCGGATACAACTTCCCGAAACGTTACCTGGATGGAACCGGCCTGCAGCGGCTGCGCATCTTCGGAAACGCGGAGAACCTGTTCACCTGGACCAAGTGGCGCGGTTTTGACGCGGAGGCCCAGAGCAACACCTCCCGTCTGTATCCGACCCCCAGAACCCTTTCCGTTGGATTTGAATTCGGATTTTAAAAGAAAAAAGAGCAATGAAAAATATCAGAAACTTTTTAATGATAATTGGCGTGTTCACGGGTCTTGTGGCCTGTAACGACGCCATTGAGATCGACCAACCCGGAAGGTTGGATGCAGATGCCGCCTTCCAGTCTCTGGATGACCTGGAAGCAGGTTTGTTCGGCGCCTATGACCAATTTGACATTTCACCCGATATCGCCTTCCAGTCCATCTTTACCGATGAGCTGTCCATCGGTTTCGACAACGGTGGGCAGGGCCTGGCGGATTACGGGTTTGTATTGAATGCGGGAAGTACCGCTCCCCAGGTTTTTTGGGTGAATGGATACCAGCAACTCAATGCTGCGAACCGGCTGATCGAGGCTTCAGACATCATTGAACCTCAGGATGCTGCTGAGCAGGCCCGCTTCAATCAGATTCTGGGTGAAGCTTATGCCTTGCGTGCCTGGGCCCATTTTATCCTGCTGTCTTACTTCAGCACGGATTACACCAATGACGGGGCTCTGAGTGTAATCAATATGGATTTTGTGCCGACGATCGACCAGCAGCTCCTCCGGAATACCAATGGGGAGACTTTTGCACTGATCGAATCCGACCTGACTCAGGCAGCCAGCCTGATCAGTGAGGACAACGGGGTTACCCGGATCAATGACGATTTCGTGACTGCCCTGCGGGCACGCATCGCGGCTTACCGTCAGGATTACGCTACTGCAGGTACCCTGAGCCAGCAGCTGATCAATAAATACCCGCTGGCCAACCGGGCCGATTACCAGGCCATGTTCCTGGACGAATCCGACGGGGAAGTGATCTTCAAGCTGGAGCGTACCAACAATGACACCTACGACGGACAAGGGGCTACCGGTAGTGCAGCTGCCGGAGGCTGGGCAGGAGCGCGTTTTGCCTTTGTGAACGCAACCCTGGCAGGATCTCCCTATTTTGAAATGGGGCGTTCCCTGTTCAACTTGCTGGACCCTACAGACATCCGTTACGATGTGATGGTAGCACCCACCAGCCTGATTGATCCGGATTATGCCACCAACCAGGACCCGGCCGAGGACATCCTCGTGATCCAGAAATACCCGGGCTCTGAAGGGCAGCCGCTCATGAACGACCTGAAGATTTTCCGGGCGTCTGAGATGTACCTGATTCGTGCAGAGGCTTATGTAGCCCAGAACAACCTGACCGAGGCGGCCAATTTGATCAAGGCCATCCGGGATGCGCGTTTTGGAACGGATACCGCTGCGCCTGTTTTTGCCAACCAAACGGATGCCTATGCTGCGCTCCTGAATGAGCGTCGCGTAGAGCTGGCATATGAAGGCCACCGCTATTTTGACCTGAAGCGCCTGGGCTCCCGTGCCAACCAGGGAGTTACAAAAGATCCGATCGATTGTGCCTTTAACGGGGCCTGTACCCTTTCTGCAGACGACTACCGCTTTACGCTGCCGCTGCCGATCGTGGAATTCAATGCCAACCCCGGGCTGCGTGAGCAGCAAAACCCCGGTTACTAACCCTCTTAATGCATGACTAAGATGAAAAAGTTTATATATCTCTTAATCGCAAGCGCCCTGTTTGTTTCCTCCTGTGAGGAAGACGTGGTAATCTACGATACGGCAAATGGCCAGGCCATTGCCCAGATTATCAATGGTGCAGAGCAGACCTTGCCGGTTCCCGATACCGGGGATACCGCCATCATTGAGGTGGGGGTAACTACCGTTAGCGATGTGGACCGGACCATTTCCGTAAGCGTAGATCCTTCTTCCACTGCGGACCCGTCAGAGTACGATATCGACCAGGCGTCCCTGGTGATTCCTGCCGGATCCTTTGTCGGGGAGATTCGCGTAAATGCCAATTTTAATGCCATCCCGGAAACCGGGCTTACTTCCCTGGTGCTGAACCTGGACAATGTTCAGGGGGCAGACAACCTGGAAGGCGTTTTGTCTCACAAGATTAATTTCTTCCGTTTCTGTCCGTTCACCAACGGGGCAAATTTCCTTGGGGAATACCAACTGGAGACCCAGGTACTGGGAATCTTCAATACGCCTACCCTGACCGATGGCGTGGTAAACATCACCCAGGGGGCCACCGTAGCCGACCGTCAGTTTACTGTGGCGGCCTATCCGGCCTTCGGGGCCTTTACCCCCTTCACTTTCTCCTTTAGCCTGATCTGCGGGGAGGTTGTGGTTTCTGCGGTGGATAACATCAACGTGGGCTGCGGCGGTGCAAATGCCGTTGGGCCGTCTTCTGTAAACGTATCTACGTATAATTCCGGAGACGACTCTGAGCTGATCATTAATTTTGTGGACGATACCCGCGACCAGTGCGGTTGGGGTGCGCCTGAAGTTCAGATCAAGCTTACCAAACTGTAATTGATACCTTAGCGCGGTTTGCGCTAGTTTGGGAAAAGGCCTCCATTCGGAGGCCTTTTTTTATGCCTTGGTAAAGTGTCGTATTTAATATTGAAGCCCCTCTGGGAGGCTAATGCTACCCGGGTCATAGGCCCTTGTGTGTGAGATAGGTAAAACGGGCCTGTCTGGCGCTTCGGGCATGGGAATAAACCATCCCTGCTCTTGGGAATTGAATGCGTGGCCTGCCTGCTTTTAAGATTCCGTTCTTCGGAAAGGTCATTGCTTTTTATCCTATTAAAGCTGTCAAGTATATGAGGCAGGTAAATGATTTAGACTTCCAGTAATTGGTAATAAAAAAACCCGCACAGGGCGGGTTTTAATGGGCAGGAGGATGGCTTACTGGGCATTGTAATGCTGCAATAGCATTAGTACTTCGGCCTCATCCTTGAGCTTAAGCTTGTTTTCCTTTACAAAGCCTTCGGAAGCGTCATTATCCAGCATTTCCAGGATATCTTTTTTGCGAAGCTTTACCTCCTGTGCTGGTTTGCCCTCCATGGCGAGGTAATAGGAGGTTTCTGCTTCAAACCGCGGTGGCTTGTCCTGGCTGTATGAAGAAACCGCCTTCTCGCCTTCGCGGAATAAGCTTTGGTAGCGCTTCAGTAACCGGGTTTTACCTGCGTTGAGTTCCACAAAATACCCCTGGCGGGTACCATTGCCGGTATCATAGGTTTCAATTTTGAATTTCTCGCCTTCCAGCATGGCCCAGACATATTCCCGTTTAAAGAGGGTAGAGATGCCGTCGGGCCCCTGTACCTGCATTTCGTCCTGATAGGCATTATAGCGCATATAGGCCGCATAGGGTTTTTCTTCGTTCATATATACGGCACCCCGTTTGAATTCATCGTTCAGGTATGGGCTTCCTTCCACGTTAGGGGGCAGGGTATTCATGCCTCCGGTTGTGCTGTTGTTGATATAATTGGAAGGAAGTTCAAAAGAGGTTTGGGCGGTAGCCAAAGTTGCAAAGCCAAGGCCAAGCGCTAGTAACAGAGGTTTTCTGATCATCATAGTGTTTATGGTGTTAATCGTATTTATACTACAAAAATAATACCGGAATACCATTCCTATTCTATCTGGAAGGCAAAAAGCTCGGAAAGGGTCCGGTTCCCGGCCCCGTCAATCGCCTCGATCTGCCAATAATACGTTTCACCAGAGAGAATCTGTACGCTCTGGAAGGCATCCGGGATGTTTTCGGCGAATAGGGGAGGGGATTGCGTAGTCCCGTAATAGACGTTATAGCCGGTAATGTCATTATCGATGTCGCTGGCGCTCCATTGGAGTTCCAGGGTGCCTGTGGCCTGCACGGTTGACCCGCGAGCCGGAGCGACCGCCTGAGGCGGGAAAGGGGCGTAATTGGTAACCCCCGGCCCCGCATTGTAAAAACGCCAGCTGGCACTGGTGGCCGTTTCATTGGTGCCGTTCGCCCTGGAGGTCACAAACCACTCATAGGGCACCCCGCGCAACAGGGTAATCTCTACTTCGTTGGTATTGCTGTTGGTCAGGGCCGTGGTGTTGGTATTCAGGTTTCGCAGGTTCACCTGGTAGCTGTCCGTATTCTGGGAGGCATTCCACTGGAACAGCACCCGGCTTTGGTTGTCATTAATTACCGTGCCTTCCGTGCACTCGGAATTGTTGGCCGGGAATACCAGGGTGGCAGCCGAGGGCGCAGGTACTGGTGTAGGCTGCGGTTCCGGATCACCTCCATTGCCGCCGCCTCCACCACAGGAAGCCAGGGTAAAGAGGGCAAGGGCTAAAAGGGGTGCTATACGTTGGGATGCCATCATCGCTTCAGGATTTTATAGGTGTACAGGGTGCCTTCCCAGGACACATTGAGCAGGTATACGCCCGGGCTGTAGGCGTCCATATTAATGCGCAGCATGCCATCGGAGACGGGGGTGCGTTTGTGGAGCAATTGGGAGCCATCCATGGCAAACATCCGGATTTCGGTTTCCCCGTCCAGAGCCGGGAGGTACACTTCCAGGTCTCCGCTGTCTATGGGGTTGGGCAGGGCCAGGGGTTGGTCTGCCAGGGTGATGACCTGGGTGTAGACGCCCTGGCAATCGCGGTCTGTGCGCACTTCCAGCTGGCTCACCGGCGCCTCCAGCGGCAGGGTGATTTCCGAGGCTGTGGTGCGGTAGCTCTTTCCATTTAAAACAATGTGATACTGGGTGCCCCCGCTTAGCTCCAGGGTAATCGCTTTACCCAGGGTGTTTACTTTTCCGCTCACGGAAAGGTCCTCCGGTTCGGGCACCGCCAGGGTGTAGCAAATTTCAAAATCGGCTTCCCCTTCCACAGTCACGCATACCTGGTAGCTGCCAGAAGCAAGGTTGTTGAATTCCGTCGTATCGGTAAAGGGTACGGTCTGGTCCAGCCCGTTGCCGGTCAGGCGGGCTACGTAATTCAGGGACTGATCCGCTGTAATGGAGATGCTGCCGTCATTGGCGCTGCGGCAGCGTTCTCCCGTGGTTTGTACCAGGAAGTTGTTTGCGGGCAGGGTAAAGGCCGGGCAGCCGTCCAGGCCTACCGTGGTCCCTGCCGGGGTATCCGGGCAGAGGTCCGAACTGTTGGGTACCCCGTCGTTGTCGTCGTCCGTATCGCAAACATCCCCAATGCCATCCCCGTCGGCATCGGCCTGGTCTGCATTGGCTACCAGGGGGCAATTGTCTTCGGAGTCGGGGATGCCGTCGTTGTCGTCGTCCGGGTCGCAGGCATCACCCAGCCCGTCCCCGTCGGCATCGGCCTGGTCCGCATTGGGTACCAGCGGGCAGTTGTCCGTCAGGTCCGGGATGCCGTCGTTGTCGTCATCCTCATCGTCCTGGAAGCCCTGTACGCCCAGGTCGTCCAGCACTACGCCTTCCTGGTTGACCAGGGGGTCTGCGTGGAATACAAACCGGAAGACCACATGGGTTTCCCCGGTCAGGTCCGGTTCACCCAGCAGGGCATTGGCCGTAAAATCGTAGGCGTATTCCGTAAGGGTGGTGTTGGTGCCGGTCCACTGGGATCCCGGGCAATTCTGGCAATCGTCCGAAGCGCCGGAGCTTTCGTTGGTGCGGTTGCTGTTGTACCAGTTGGGCTGGCTGCCCAAATTCCCGAGGATATTCCAGGTAGCACCTTCATCCGTGGAGTATTGCATATAGAGGATGTCAAAATCCTGTTCCAGGTCGTAGGCCATCTGGAAGCTCAGCACTGGCGCCAGCATAGCCGAGAGGTCGTAGCATTCCGTTACCAGGTAGGCACGCACGGCATCCGGGTGGTTACCGCCCAGGTTGGTGGCGTACACTTCGGTGCCCGAAGCCGCCTGGTTCAGGTTGGTTCCGGTGGGGATGCCTTTCTCCCAGACCGCGGCTGCCCCACCATCGGAATAAGAGATCAGCTCGGTGCCTGCACCCTCAAAATCGTTAACCTGGTTGGGGATGGCTGCCTCATTCACATAGAAGATGTGTTCCAAGCGGTTGTTGTCCGCAAAGGCATCTCCCGGAATGGTTACCGTCACCTCAATATGGGTTTCTCCCAGCGGCAGGCCGCTCAGAACCGGAAGGTTGATCTGGGCCTGTTCCCCGCTATTCAGGGCAACACCCTGGTTGAATTGTTGGGGTGCCCCTCCATTTACGGTGTAACTTACGTCTACGGAAGTGATGGGATTAAGGCCGTTGTTTTCGATTTCAAAGGCGGGGATCACATCCCCGCAAATAACCGCCCCGTTAATGGGGGTGAGGCTAACCAGTCGTACGTCATTGTCCGGTACCACCACCGGGATGGGGGATTGCCATACCCCGCGCCCATAGGTGCTGGCGGTAAGTACTTCATCGTCCAGGTTGATCTCCAGGTCGGAAACGGCGGTGTTGGGTAGCCCCGCATCGTATTCTTCCCAGCTGCTCAGGGTGTCGTCCAGGCGGTAAACCCCCAGGTGGGTACCCACGTAAATGGGGTTATCCGGGTGGCGGCCCTGATGCACGATGGCAAAAAGGGCCTGGTCCGCAGGAAGGTCCAGGGTGAGGTCGGTCTCCAGGCCGGGGTCGCCGTTGGCATTAACGGGCACTTTCCAGACTTTCCGGGTGGTCTGGTCCAGCTGGTTGTTCTGGCTGATGCCTACCCGCAGCGAAGTTACCACGTAAAGGGCAGATCCGTCATCCGAATCCAGGGCCATATCCGAGATCTCAAAATCCGCATTAAAAAAGGTGCCAAAGGTTTGTCCGCCGTCCGAGCTCCGGTATACAAAGGTGCCCTCTGCGGCATAGATGACATCCGGGTTTGAGGGATCTACCAACAGGTCCTCCAGTTTTACATAGGTGTCCCCGGCATCTACTCCGCCAAAGTCGTTGGCAGAAACTTTAACCCAGGTATTGCCCTGCAGGGTGTATACCCCGTCATAGCCGGCATAGACCTTGCCATCCGGGCCAATGGCCAGGGGGGTGATCCAGTTGCCCTGAAGGGGGTCTCCATCCCCGTCCCGGGGAGGCCCCAGGCTGCCGATGGACTGGCCGGAGTCCGAGGAAATATTCAGGGAACCGCCAAATTGGGTAAAACCATAAACGATGTTGTCGTTTGTAGGGTCGATGGCGTTGTCCATCCCATCGCCCCCGTGGTAGTTGTTCCAGTTGCCTGCATTCAGGACCTGCCCCCCATTGTCCTGCAGCCCCCCGATCATCTTCCCGGCATCCTTGGGGGAAACGGACAATTTGTAGAACTGCCCGATGGACATATTGTTGGTCACATCCGTAAACGTGCTGCCTGCATTTTCGGAAACGTAAAGCCCCCCATCCGTAGCCGCGTAGAGCTTGCTGTTGAAAAACTTCAGGCTGTGGATATCTGCGTGGGTGTAGGAGTCATCATTCGTAAACCATTGGTTCAGCCGGAACCAGGAGTTCCCACCGTTGGTGCTCTTCCAGATGTTCAGGCACCCCATATACACCTCGTTGGCGTTGGTAGGGGATACTTCCAGGGCAAGGTCAAACCAGGCCTGGCTGGATTCCATGATGTTGGCGGTATTCGGGCTCTTGGTAAAGGTGTCTCCCCCATCCGTAGAGCGGTACAGCCCCTGGTAGGTGAAATTCTGGGCACTGGTATTGGCTGCCAGTACATACAGCATTTCGGGGTCGGCCGGGGTAACCCCCAAAACCACGCGCCCGGCAGAAGTGGGCAGGTCGGTGCTTGCCAATGCAGTGAAATCCACGCCATTGGTGGTGCGGTAGAAGGTAGTGGCATTCCCGCCCCCGCCAATATGGGCATTGGCTACGGCATATACCGTATTGGGGCTGCCGGGTTTGAGTTTGAAATCCGAGATATACCCGGTTTGCACGCGCGTCCAGCTGTTGCCCCCATCCGTGGATTTATAGAGGCCTGAACTGGTGCCCACCCAAACGATACTGGAATTGGTGGGGTCTATGGCGATTTCATTCATTAGGGTGTTCACGTTGGTGTTGGTAGGGTTCAGCCCGGTCTGGTTCCAGGAGGTGCCCCCATCCGTAGATTTGAATACCCCAACGCTATAGGAATCCGCCGCGTCGTCATCTCCGGTGGCAACGTAAATAATATTGGAATTTGAAGGGTCTATGGCAATGCCGGACACCCCGATTTGCAGAAAGTCTTCAAAGAGGTTGGTCCAGGTCTGGCCGGCATTTGTGGATTTCCAGAGGCCGCCTGCAGGGGCCCCGGCATACCAGATATCCGGGTTATTGGGGTCTATGGCCACGGCGTTGAGGCGGCCGGTACCCGGCAGCCGCCCGGAGTATTCGCTCACATTCCCGGGGCCGGCTGAGTTCCAGCTGGCCGTTGGGTTGGGGGTTTTGGCAGCTAAACCGCTTTTGGCGGTATAGCTCTGCCACAACTGAGCAGCTGTAGGCAGGTTCCCCTTGGTGTCGGCCAGGTGACTCCAGTAATATTCCCACCTTTTAACGGGTTTATATCCGCTGCCTTTCTGTGTTTTATCGCGAGTTGCCCAAAAGGCCTCAAAGGCTTCCCGAACCTGGTCCACATTCAGGGGATGGGAGAGGTCCTGAGAGACCAGCCGCACCGAAGCCTGGGCATCCTGCAGGGATGCTTCGGCCGGATCGGTTTGGGCGTAGGAAAAACATGCGGCCATCAGGCTGCAGGCCAGGAAGAACCGATTCATACCAATTTTTTTCTAAAGATCAGCAATTTTCTAAAAACCGGCAATTTAAACCGGCGAACGGCAGGGGAAGCCTTCCAAGCTAAAACTTTCACTTTTACTTCACAACAAAAACGATAACTTTGTCCGGAACCGATCTTCCATGCGCGTACTCTTGCTGCTTCTTATGGGCTTTGCCTTGTGCCCGGCATGGGGCCAGGATTCCCTTCCGCCTCCTAAGGAAAGGGTCTTGCCACCGGCCGATAAATCCGGGGCCCTCCCGGCCCGGAAAGGGGAAAAGGCAAGTGAGAATGCCATTACCATTGCCGATTACAAGATTATTTCCCATACACGCGATACCACCGTGCTGGATACTTCCCTGACCATTGCCAAGGAATATAAATACAATTACCTGAGGCGGGATTTATTCGAACTTATGCCTTTTTCCAATGTGGGGCAGCCCTATAACCACCTGGGCAGGCAGCCCAATAAGGTGCGCCCTTACCCGGGTATGGGTGCGCGGGCCCGGCATTTCAATTACCTGGAGCGGGAGGATATGCGCTACTACAATGTCGCTACGCCCCTCTCTGACCTGATGTTCAAGACTACCTTCGAACAGGGGCAGTTGCTGGATGCATTGCTCACCAGTAACTTCAACCGCCGGACCAATGTCTCCATAGCCTTTAAGGGATTCCGTTCCCGGGGGAAGTACCGGGAAGACGAGGTTACCTCCGGGAATTTCAGGGCCACTGCCAATTATGTGACAGCCAACGGGGCTTATCGGTTCCGGGCGCATATTGCGGCCCAGGACATTAAGGGGCAGGAGAACGGCGGGCTGCTGGACCGGGAAGGACAGTTCGAGTCCGGGGATACGGATTTTTCGGACCGCTCCCGGATTGACGTCCTGTACAGCAACGTGCAAAATGAGCTCAATGGCAAACGGTATTACCTGGACCAGCAGTTGCGCTTGCTGGGCAATGGCACGGACAGCACTGAAGCGACCAGCGGGATGTTTCTCACCCACCAGGTGGAATACGAAACCAAGTGGTTCCAGTTTTCTCAGAACAGCAATTCCAATGCGTATTTCGGGGAGCAGCTCTATACCCCTGTCCGCGACCAGGCCTATGCCAAGACCTTGTTTAACCGGGCAGGCCTCCTGTGGGATAACCGGGTCCTGGGCCGGCTTGAAGCCGGGGTGGGCGTTTTGGATTACCGCTATTTCTTTACCAGTATCCTGGTAACCGACTCCGGGCTCGTGCCTGACGAGTTCCAGGGGCAGCAGTGGCTGGGGATGGCTTCCTGGAAGCGGGATTTCGGGGCATTTAGTCTGGATGCGAAGGGTGCCCTGGGGTTAAGCGGAGACCTTACCGGGTCGTACCTGGACGCTTCCCTGACCGTACCCTGGGGGGAAGGCAACCACTTCCGCGCCGGATTGCACCACAGCGCGGCCCTGCCGGAGTTCAACACGCTGCTGTACCAGTCCGATTACATCGGCTATAACTGGAACAATATTGGGGTTTTTGAAAACGAGCAGGTGCAGAGCCTCTCGGCCCAGGTAAAGACAGGCCTGTTGGGGAGCCTGAAGGCCCAGCTCAGTTCTATGGACAGCTATACCTATTTTGCCTCGGAGGCCACAGCGGAACAAATCGATGCGGGAGAGGAGCGGTATTACGTAAAGCCGTTCCAACTCTCGGACCGTATTACGTACCTAAGGGTGAAGTATGAGAAAGAATTGCACTGGCGAAAATGGGCGCTCAACAATACGGTGCTCTACCAGGAGGTGGACCAGCCGCAAAAGGTTTTTAACCTGCCCACGCTGGTTACCCGCAATACCTTGTATTACTCCAGCCATGTCTTTAAAAAGGCGATGTACCTGCAGACCGGGGTAACCTTCAAGTATTTTACGGAGTATAATATGGATGCCTACCACCCGCTGCTGGGCGAGTTCTATGTGCAGGAACGGGAATCCCTGGGCAGCTTCCCCATGCTGGATTTTTTTATCAATGCGCGCATACGTCAAACCCGGATATTCCTGAAGGCGGAACACTTTAATTCTTCTTTTTCAGGAAATAACTTCTATTCGGCCCCGGGCTATCCCTATCGCGATTTTGTGATCCGTTTTGGGCTGGTCTGGAATTTCTTCTCCTGAAATGCCCTCCAGGCAATCCAATACTTCCGCTTTTCCAGCTTATTGATTCCTAGGATGTTGGACGGCTTAAACAGCAAGGACATCAATATATCGCTGAAAATCAGCTGATTGCAATTTTAAGACGACTTTAAGAAATTTTTTTTCGAAGTCTTTTTGTGGAACCAAAAAAACCATCCTATATTTGCACCCGCTTTTCGAGGGAAACGCAGGTTTGTTTCGGGGAGTGTAAAGGGGAGCGAAAGGCGCCCCAAGGTCATTGACATATTGACAGACAGCAACTCTTCTGCCTTTAGCGGGGCGGAAGACT
>NZ_JARPUQ010000002.1:0-15288 GCF_029537735.1 Robiginitalea aestuariiviva
AAAGCAATGCGGTGCATGCGTTACGCGCAGAAGGGAAGGGTTTAGGAGCGTGCAATGTAATGTTATAAAGCACATTACGAATTATTCCGGGGTACGCCCCCGCCCCCTTAAGGCCCAAGGTAGCCACCAGGGCTGCAACATCCCAGCACCGCACCCCGCCCCCGGGGGGAAACTACCTCCCCAAAATGAAATGCGCTTGTAGACGGGGCTTAATCCACAATAAACGTCTTGAGCATGCCTTTGGCCCGGCTACCCGGCACTTCGGATATCAGGGCATAGGTGCCGGGTTCCAGTTCCGCCTCAAAATAGAGTATTGAACCACCCGGGGCATCGTTGGTGCCGCCCAGGAAGGTGAAACCCTTTGGCAGGGATGAACTCATTAAGCCTGTAGGGGTGGCCCAGTTAATCCATGCCTCCAGGGCATCCAGGTCTGCCCCGGGCGCCACAGCCACAAGGTTTACGTCGTGGCCCACAAAATTTTCATGCACCTTCTGATCTACATATTCTACGCGGAAGATGTTTTTTCCCGCTATGGGTTTTCCGTTCCAGCTTATCCCGCTTTGCCCGCGGATGTCGATCTCCATGGTATAGGCAGGCGGGCGATTACCACTATCTTCTTCGGTTACAATCAGGGTTTTGGCCATGCCCATGGAGGTGTGGAACCTGCCGTCCGGCATGCGTACATAACATTCCATAATATAATAGCCCGGGTCCAGTTGAACCGTGGAAATGGCGGTGTGTTTAGGCGAAATTAGCCCGGTTCCCCCCGAATAAACAACCTGGTTGAACCATTCGGGGAGCGTGCCGAAGGCTGCCATTGCCGCATCCATGTTTCCTGCCATAATCTCCTGCATACCGGCCTCAAAGGCCGGTGCCACTTCGGCAATGGTGTTTTCGATGGTCACGCTGTCCGGGTATTTGTCCAGCAGGATAAAGTGTGGCTCCGTGGATTCATTCTTGTACACAAAGGTATTCCAGCCCGAAGGAATGGTGTCCGGGGCGTAGAATTCCATGGAGCGGGTCACCACTTCAATAGTACCGGGCTCCGGTTCTACTGCCGTGGTTTTTTCGGTTTTCTTGGTTTCGGTTTTGCATCCGGAAAGGAAAAGCATCAGGGCCGTAAGGCTACAACTGCTCACTTTTACCAATGTCGATTTCATGTGGAAAGGTTTTGTGATTTGAATTCGTATTTAAAAAATACTGAAAAACAAATAGATACAGCATAGGTATTGTGTCAATTGCGGCCATACCTGTGGCAATGGCAGGCAATAGCCGGCATAAGAAACGATGTAGTGGGGGCTTTGTCCTGGCGCCTGCCTCAAGGGCCACAAACAAAAAGCCACGCGATTGCGTGGCCTTCCATCAAGAAACCTATAGCTAATTCTCAGATCCGCGGAAGGTCTCCCTCCCCTTTCAAAGGCAGCTGCGAACTGCCCGTCAGATAGGTGTCTATATGGTGTGCAGCCTGCCGGCCTTCAGAAATGGCCCAGACAATCAGGGACTGCCCCCGTCTTTGGTCTCCGGCGGCGAATACTCCGGGTACATTGGTCTGGTAATCCGTGGCAGGTGCTTTGATGTTGGTTCTGGGGTCCAGTTCCAGCCCCAGTTCGTCCGCAATGGACGTTTCGGAACCGGTAAAGCCCAGGGCCAGCAGGGCCAGCTCACAAGGCCATTCCCGTTCAGTGCCCTCCAGTTCCTTAAGCTGCGGCCGTTTTCCGGGTTCAGTAACCCACTCCACATCTACCGTTACCAGGCTCTTTAGTTTTCCGTTGGCATCTCCCTTAAAAGTTTTGGTGGAGATGGAAAATACCCGTTCCGCCCCTTCCTTGTGGGAGGTGCTGGTGCGCAGCCGCATGGGCCAGAAAGGCCAGGGCTGGTCTTCCGGCCGCCCCACCGGGGGCTTGCCCAGGATCTCAAAGTTCGTGACGGAGGCCGCACCCTGGCGCAGGGACGTCCCAATGCAGTCCGAGCCGGTATCTCCCCCGCCAATGACCACAACATGTTTTCCTTTTGCGCTCAGCTCCAGCCCGCTGTAATCGGCGCCGGCTACTTTGCGGTTGTTCTGGGGCAGGAAATCCATGGCCTGTACCACGCCTTCCAGGTCTGTCCCGGGAATGGGAAGGCTCCGGCGTACGGTGGCACCTCCGCAGAGCAGCAGGGCGTCAAATTCTTCCCGCAGGCTGCTGGCGGAAACATCCTTGCCTACATGCACCCCGCAGCGAAAAGTTATCCCCTCGGCTTCCAGAACTTCCAGCCGGCGGTCTATCACCTGCTTTTCCATTTTAAAGTCCGGGATCCCAAAGCGCAATAGCCCCCCGGGCTTTTCGTCCCGTTCAAAAACGGTTACCTGGTGCCCGGCCCGGTTCAGTTGCTGGGCGGCGGCCAGGCCGGCCGGCCCGGAGCCCACAACCGCTACCGATTTTCCGGTGCGTGTGGCCGGGGGCTGGGGCTTGACCCACCCTTTTTTAAAGGCCGTCTCCACAATGTTTTTTTCGATGTTTTCTATACTTACCGGGTCTTCGTTAATCCCCAGTACGCAAGCTTCTTCGCATGGGGCCGGGCAGAGGCGCCCGGTGAACTCCGGGAAGTTGTTGGTGGAATGCAGGATTTCCGCTGCCCGTTCCCATTTTCCGCGGTATACGGCGTCATTAAAATCCGGGATCAGGTTGCCCAGCGGGCACCCGCTGTGGCAGAAGGGAATGCCGCAATCCATACAGCGCGCCCCCTGGTCCCGTACGGCTTTTTCCGAAAGGGGTTTGGTGAATTCCCTGTAGTGCTTCAGGCGCTCTTCCACAGGCGCATAGGTTTCCACCTTGCGCTCGTATTCCATAAATCCGGTTGTCTTACCCATCTTAAATCGTTTCTATTTGTTCGTTTTCCAGGCGGATCAGGGCCTGTCGGTATTCTTCCGGGAACACCTTTACAAAGGAAGGCAGGTAGCTTTCCCATTGTTCCAGGATTTCCTGGGCCAGCGGGCTAAAGGTGGCGTTGTAGTGGTTCTCAATCAGGCCGCGCAATTCTGCAACGTCTCCGTCTTCCTCTACGGGCAGGAGGTTAAGGGACTCCAGGTTGCACTTGCGACGGAAGGTCTTGTCCCGGTCCAGGACATAGGCGATCCCGCCGCTCATCCCGGCTCCGAAGTTGCGTCCCACGGACCCCAGGATTACGGCAACCCCGCCGGTCATGTATTCGCACCCGTGGTCTCCAATCCCTTCTACCACGGCGCGGGCCCCGGAATTCCGGACGCAGAAGCGCTCCCCGGCTTTCCCGTTAATGTAAGCCTCCCCGGAGGTGGCCCCATAGAGGCAAACGTTCCCGGTAATGATATTTTCTTCCGGTTTCAGGGTCGACCCTGCAGGTACTTTGATTACCAGGCGGGCCCCGGAAAGGCCTTTACCCAGGTAGTCGTTGGTATTGCCATTGACCACCATGGTCAGCCCCCGGGTGGCAAAAGCCCCGAAACTTTGCCCGGCAGAACCGGTGAAGTTCAGGCGGAGGGTATGTTCCGGCAGGCCTTCGGCCCCATAGATCTTGGAGATCTCGTTGCTGATGATGGCCCCTACGGCCCGGTCTGTATTGCGGATGGGGAAGTCCAGGCTGGTTTTCTCCTTCCGGAACAGGGCGGGGTGCGCCTTTTCGATAATGTCGAATTCAATAGACTGGTCAATCAGATGCTGCTGGGCCGTGGTGTTGTGGAATTTGGTGCCTTTAGGCACGGCTACCTGGTGCAGGATAGGGCTCAGGTCAATCCCGCGGGCCTTATAGTGGTCAATAGCCTGGCGGCGGTCCAGCTTCTGAACCTGCCCCACCATTTCATCCACAGTTCGGAAGCCGAGTTTGGCCATGATCTGCCGCAATTCTTCCGCAACAAAATACATGTAGTTCACTACGTGTTCCGGCTTGCCCTGGAATTTCTTCCGCAATTCCGGGTTCTGGGTGGCTATGCCCACGGGGCAGGTATTCAGGTGGCACACCCGCATCATGATACAGCCCGAGGCTACCAGGGGGGCGGTGGCAAACCCGAATTCCTCTGCGCCCAACAGGCAGGCAATGGCCACGTCCCTTCCGGTTTTCAGTTGCCCGTCGCACTCCAGGACCACCCGGTTGCGCAGGTCGTTCATTACCAGGGTTTGCTGGGCTTCGGAAATGCCCAATTCCCAGGGCAGGCCGGCGTGTTTCAGGGAGGTTAGGGGAGAGGCCCCGGTACCCCCGTCATGTCCTGAGATCAGAATCACGTCTGCCTTGGCCTTGGCAACCCCGGCGGCAACCGTACCCACTCCAACTTCGGAAACCAGTTTCACATTTATACGTGCCTCGCGGTTGGCAGATTTCAGGTCGTAAATCAGCTGGGAGAGATCTTCAATGGAATAAATGTCGTGGTGGGGGGGAGGCGAAATCAGGCCCACATAGGGGGTTGAATTCCGCGTTTTGGCAATCGCCGGGTTCACCTTTGGCCCCGGCAGCTGCCCGCCTTCGCCCGGCTTGGCGCCCTGGGCCATCTTGATCTGGATTTCCCGGGCATTGGCCAGATAGTTCGAGGTTACCCCGAAGCGGCCTGAAGCCACCTGTTTGATGGCGCTGTTCTTCCAGTCGCCAGTCTGGCTGCGGTAAAAACGCTCCACGTCTTCGCCCCCTTCGCCCGAATTGCTTTTCCCGCCGATGCGGTTCATGGCAATGGCCAGGTTTTCATGGGCCTCCTTGCTGATGGAGCCGTAAGACATGGCCCCGGTCTTAAACCGTTTGACGATCTCCGTCCAGGGTTCCACCTCTTCCAGGGGGATGGGGTCGTAGTTGGCGAATTCGAAAAGCCCCCGGATGGTCATCAGGTGCTTGGACTGCTGGTTCACCAGCTCCGCATATTCCTTATAAGTCTTGGGTTCGTTCTGACGCACTGCCTTCTGGAGCTTGGCAATGGTCATGGGGTTAAACATGTGTTTCTCCCCGTCCCGCCTCCAGCGGTATTCCCCGCCAATTTCCAGCTCCAGCTTGGCGGCCAGATCCTTGCGGTCAAAGGCGTTGTGGTGGCGCAGGGCTACCTCCTTTTCCAATTCGTACAGGCCTACCCCCTGAATGCGGGTGGGGGTGTTCGGGAAGTATTTGCCCACCAGCTGGGTGTTCAGGCCAATGCACTCAAAGAGCTGGGACCCCCGGTAGGAATTCAGGGTGGAGATACCAATCTTGTTCATCACTTTCAGAATGCCCTTGCCAATAGCCTTGTTGTAGTTGGCAATGGCTTCTTCAAAAGTCACATCCGTAATGTTCTGCTCTTCCAGTTGCTCGGCAATAATCTCGTTCACCAGATAGGGGTTGATGGCGCTCGCGCCAAACCCGAACAGCAGGGCAAAGTGGTGCACCTCCCGGGGCTCCGCAGATTCCACGATGATGCTCAGCTTGGAGCGCTTGCCCAGCTTGCTGAGTCCGCTGTTCACATAGGAGGTGGCCAGCAGGGCCGGGATGGGTGCTTTTTCAGCACTCACATACCGGTCTGAAAGGATAATGATATTGGCCTCCTGGTCTATAGCATCGCAGGCCTGCTGCAGGATGGATTCCAGGGCATCCTCCAGGCCGTTGTGGCCGCGGGCCACTTCGTAGAGGATGGGGATGGAGACCACCTTGTAGTCCGGGCTGCTGTCGTAGTTTTTAATCTTGTCCAGGTCTTCCTTGGAAATGACCGGGTTCTGAATCTTGAGCTTGCGGCAGTGCAGGGGCTCAATGTCGAAGATGTTGTGGTCGCTGCCCAGGGTAAGGCTGATGTCGCAGATCAGTTCTTCCCGGATACCGTCCAGGGGCGGGTTGGTAACCTGCGCAAAGAGTTGCTTAAAGTAGTTGTAGACCAGTTGCGGGCGTTCGGAGAGCACGGCAATGGGGGTGTCCGAGCCCATGGAGCCTATAGGTTCCTTTCCGGCCTTGCTCATGGGCAGGATAATGGTGTTGATGTCTTCCAGGGTATACCCATAGGCGGCTTTGCGTTTGTCCAGGGGAACTTCGCCTATAAAGAGGGGGCACTCCCGGTAGGGGATGTCCCGCAGGTGGACCAGGTTTTTGTCCAGCCATTTCCGGTAGGGATAGCGCCCGGCAATTTCCTCCTTGATTTCCTCGTCGTTAACAATACGGCCCTCCTCCATGTTCACCAGGAACATTTTACCCGGCTCCAGGCGCCCGTGGAAGGAAATGTTTTCGGGCTCCAGGTCCAGGACCCCGGTTTCGGACGACATCACCACATACCCGTCTTTGGTTACCGAATAGCGGGAAGGGCGCAGGCCGTTCCGGTCCAGGACCGCCCCAATGTAGTTGCCATCGGTAAAGGGGATGGAGGCCGGGCCGTCCCAGGGCTCCATCAGGCATGAATTGAATTCGTAAAAGGCCTTTTTGGAATCGGACATCTCCGTGTTTTTCTCCCATGCCTCGGGGACCAGCATCATCATGACCTCCGGCAGGGAGCGCCCGGTCATCAGCAGGAGTTCCACCACCATATCCATGGTGGCCGAATCCGATTTGCCCGGCAGGATCACCGGTAAAATGGCCTTGATGTCTTCCCCAAACCAGTCGCTGGCCATGAGTTCCTCCCTGGAGCGCATCCGGGACACGTTCCCGCGCAGCGTATTGATCTCACCATTGTGGCACATGTAGCGGAAGGGCTGGGCCAGGTCCCAGGTGGGGAAGGTGTTGGTGGAAAAGCGCTGGTGAACCAGGGCAAGGCGGGTCACCACCCGGGGGTCCATCAGGTCCTTGTAATAAAGTTTAATGTCCATGGGCATCAGCAACCCTTTAAAGATGATGATGCGGGTGGAAAGGCTGGGCAGGTAAAAATAACCGCGCTCAGAGAGCTTGGAGGCAAGGATGGCATGTTCGGTTACCTTGCGGGCCACAAAGAGTTTGCGGCCGAATTCCGTATCGGAAGCGGCCTGCCCCATGCCAATAAAGACCTGCTTTACAAAAGGCTCGGTTTCTGCGGCAATGCGCCCGGGCACCCGACGGTTTACGGGGGCATCCCGCCAACCCAGGAGTTCCAGGCCCTGCGCGGCCAGGTGTTTTTCGAATACTTCCACACAGTACTGCCGCTGGTTTTCCTTCTGGGGCAGGAATACATTGGCTACCGCATACTGCCCGGGATCCGGCAGCGCAAAGGAGCACACCTCCTTAAAGAATTCATGGGGGATATCAATAAGGATCCCGGCTCCGTCGCCGGTCTTGCCGTCTGCGCTTACCGCCCCCCGGTGCTCCAGTTTCTCCAGGATCTCCAGGGCTTTGTGGATAATATCGTTAGACTTACGGCCTTTCAGGCTGCAGATAAACCCGGCGCCGCAGTTGTCGTGTTCAAATTCGGGGAGGTACAGGCCCTGTGGTTTCATAGTTGCTGTTTTAGGGAATGCCAATCCGGGGCTCAAAACACCTCATTTACAGGTGTTAATCCTACATTTGCGGATTGCACGATTCGCTCAAAAATAGCATAAAGGCTATCATAAATTCAAGGGGATTTGTGATATCCTGTAAAAAATGCAGCGTTCGGAATAAAACCTTAAATTATTTTGAATATGGAAAAATCCTCCCCAAAGGATTACGGATCCCTAAAATTCCGGCGGATTCGGGGAGCAGAAATATCAAAACAGGGGGGTGTTCGGGGTTGTGTGGGGGAAATAGTAAAATTGCCCCTGCCTGGAGGGGGGTGCGATGCCTATATGGACTTATTTTTCCTGGAAAAAAGATGGAATCCCGGGGGTGCTGCCGGGATTCCACTGGGATTTTAGTCTTTCAGGATGCTTCTGGAGATCACGATCCGCTGGATTTCCGAGGTCCCTTCGTAGATCTGGGTGATCTTGGCATCCCGCATCAGGCGTTCCACATGGTATTCCTTGACGTATCCGTTCCCGCCATGCACCTGCACGGCTTCCACTGTGGTGTTCATAGCCACCTCGGAGGCATAGAGCTTGGCCATGGCGCCGGAAAGGTCATAATCCCCCCCGGAATCCTTATCCAGGGCAGATTTGTAGACCAGCATGCGGGCCGCCTCTATCTGGGTGTGCATGTCCGCCAGTTTAAAGGCAATAGCCTGGTGGTTCGCAATTTCGGTCCCGAAGGCCTTGCGCTGCCTGGAATAGGATTTGGCCAATTCGTAAGCCCCTGCGGCAATCCCCAGGGCCTGGGCTGCTATCCCTATGCGCCCTCCGGCTAAAGTCTTCATCGCAAACTTAAAGCCGAAGCCGTCTTCCCCGATCCGGTTTTCCTTGGGTACGATCACATCATTGAAGTTCAGGGAATGGGTATCGCTGCCGCGGATGCCCATTTTCTGTTCCTTAGGCCCGATTTCAAAGCCCTTCATCCCTTTTTCCACAATCAGGGCATTGATCCCTTTGTGCCCTTTCTCCGGGTAGGTCTGGGCGATAACCAGGTAAACATCCGCGCTACCGCCATTGGTGATCCAGTTTTTGGTGCCGTTCAGCACGTAGTGGTCCCCCTTGTCCAGGGCTGTGGTTTTCTGGGAAGTGGCGTCGCTGCCGGCTTCGGGTTCGGAGAGGCAGAAGGCCCCTATGATTTCCCCAGTGGCCAGGCGGGTGAGGTATTTCTCTTTCTGAGCTTCGGTGCCGTAGGTTTCCAGGCCCCAGCAGACCAGGGAGTTGTTCACGGAAACCACCACGGAAGCCGAGGCGTCTACCTTGGACAATTCCTCCATTACCAATACATAGGAGAGCGTATCCAGGCCGCTGCCCCCGTATTTGGGGTCTACCATCATCCCCATAAAACCCAGTTCCCCCATCTTGCGGATGGCATCCGCCGGGAATTCCTGTTTTTCATCCCGTTCAATCACGCCGGGAAGGAGTTCGGTCTGGGCGAAGTCTCGGGCCGCCTGCCGCACCATTTCCTGTTCTTCGGTAAGAGTAAAGTCCATAAGGTTTTAATATTCTGTCAATGAAGCACTACAAAGATAGCACCTGCTTAGAAGAAATTCAATAAAAACAACGTCTTGTTGCGAATATTTAAAGACCCTTCATTCGCCCTTTTTCCGCCTTTCGGTTCATTTCATAAGGTGGATGGCGGGGGTAATTCCTATATTTGTGATCGGCCCGGCAAGATGCGTTTCGGGCCCGTTTGCTGACCAAACACTTCCGAATATGCTGATGAAAGAATTGCTGGAGCGCTATGAAAACAAGGCGCCCGAGATTGTATTCCACTGGAAAGACCCGGAAACCGAGGCCGAAGGCTGGACGGTGATCAATTCCCTGCGGGGCGGAGCGGCCGGCGGGGGCACCCGGATGCGTGAAGGTCTGGACCAGAACGAGGTGTTGTCCCTGGCCAAAACCATGGAGGTGAAATTTACCGTTTCCGGCCCCCCAATTGGCGGAGCCAAATCCGGCATTAATTTCAACCCGGACGACCCCAGGAAGAAAGGGGTGCTGGAGCGTTGGTACCGGGCCGTTTCCCCCTTGCTGAAGACCTATTACGGCACCGGGGGAGACCTGAACGTGGACGAGACCCTGGAGGTTATCCCCATTACCGAAGACGCCGGGGTATGGCACCCGCAGGAAGGGGTGTTTAACGGGCATTTCAAACCCACGGAAGCCGATAAGATCAACCGCATCGGGCAATTGCGGATGGGGGTGATCAAGGTGCTGGAGCATTCCCGGTATTCCCCGGACCTGAGCAAAAAATACACGGTGGCCGACATGATTACCGGCTTTGGAGTGGCCGAAGCCGTGCGCCACTACTATGAGGTATCCGGCGGCAGCGTGGAAGGCAAGCGGGCCGTAGTGCAGGGCTTTGGGAATGTGGGCAGCGCAGCAGCCTTCTTCCTGGCCAAAATGGGCGCCCGCATTGTGGGCATCATTGACCGGGCCGGGGGGGTGATGAACCCGGACGGCTTTACCTTCGAGGAGGTGGTGGAGCTCTTCCGCAAGAAAAAAGGCAATGCCCTGGTGGCCGATCAATTGGTGCCCTTTGATGAAATCAACCAGAAGATATGGAGTATGCAGGCCGAAATTTTTGCCCCCTGTGCGGCCTCCCGCCTGGTCACCCGGGAACAGATCGACGCCCTGATCGATTCGGGGCTGGAAGTAGTGTCCTGCGGGGCCAATGTGCCCTTTGCGGACCGGGAAATCTTTTTTGGTCCCATCATGGAACATACGGACCAGCGGGTGAGCCTGATCCCGGACTTTGTGTCCAACTGCGGGATGGCCCGGGTCTTTGCCTATTTCATGGAACGACGGGTGGCTATGGA
Source organism: Robiginitalea aestuariiviva (assembly GCF_029537735.1). GTDB lineage: Bacteria > Bacteroidota > Bacteroidia > Flavobacteriales > Flavobacteriaceae > Robiginitalea > Robiginitalea aestuariiviva. The sequence goes on from NZ_JARPUQ010000002.1 coordinate 10,214, forward strand.
CGACGCTTCCATATTTAATGACACTTCAGACACCATAAAAAGGGCAATTTTGAATATATTTAGGCAAAATCCAACAAAGAAGAATCTGAGCCGTACGGCTTTCGAGATTGCACTGAACCAACTCGTCTAAACCGAACCTTTCATGGAAACCCTTATCATTATCGTCTTTCTGGTCGGGTATCTGGCCATAACCCTGGAACACAACCTCAAAATCGATAAACTGATCCCGGCCCTGGCCATGATGGCCATCCTATGGGCAGTAATCGCCCTTACCCACATGCCGGTCTTTGAGGTCAATGCAGAACTCAAAGAACTGGAACCCACCCACCTGGATGAGATCCTCCTGCACCACCTGGGCAAGACGGCAGAAATCCTGGTCTTCCTGCTGGGGGCCATGACCATTGTGGAAATTATCGATTACTTCGATGGTTTTGCCACCATTAAGGGATATATACGCACCCGGAGCAAACGCAAGTTGCTCTGGTTGTTCTCCATCCTGGCCTTTATATTGTCTGCGATTATCGATAACCTCACGGCCACCATTGTCCTGATAACCATCCTTCAAAAAGTGATCAAGGATCGGGAAACCCGCCTTTGGTTTGCGGGCCTGATTATCATCAATGCCAACGCCGGAGGGGCCTGGTCGCCCATTGGTGACGTAACCACCACCATGCTCTGGATTGCCAACAAGGTTTCTGCATCCCAACTGGTAATACATGTATTGGTGCCGTCCATTATGTGTACGGTGGTACCTACTTTAATCGCAAGCCGCAGTAAGGTCTTCACCGGGGAATTCGAGGCAGATCTCTCCGGGGTGGAAGAAAAAAAATCCCGGTTTGGCCCCACCATGCTTTATTTGGGGCTCGGGTCCATCGTATTTGTGCCCTTTTTCAAAACCATCACCCACCTGCCACCCTATGTGGGTATGATGCTATCCCTGGCCATTGTTGCCACCTTTGCCGAGATTTACAGTAGTGCCAAGTTCAGTATCTCTTCCGTAGACAAGGAGGAGAGCGATGCCCATGCCATGCACAGCCCGGTTCACGCTTCCCTTTCCAAGATCGAGCTGCCCAGCATCCTCTTTTTCCTGGGGATCCTGTTGGCCGTTGCGGCGCTGGAATCTCTGGGGCTCTTGTTCCACTATGCCGAAAGCCTGAACCAGGCTATTCCAAATACGGATATCGTGGTGCTGTTGCTCGGGGCCGGGTCTGCGGTAATCGACAACGTGCCGTTGGTGGCTGCCAGTATGGGGATGTTCTCTGCAGAGCTGGACAACCCGCTCTGGCACTTTATCGCCTATTCCGCAGGAACCGGGGGCAGTATGCTTATTATTGGTTCTGCAGCCGGGGTTGTGGCCATGGGCATGGAGAAAATCGATTTCTTCTGGTACCTGCGTAAGATTGCCTGGCTGGCCCTGGCGGGCTTCCTGGCCGGTGCTGTGACCTTTATCCTGCTGCGGGATTTTGTGCTTAACGTATAATTTGTCGGGGCGAATACTTAAAAGGGCAAAACCCCGTTATTACTAGCAACGTTTAACTGAGAACTATGCTCTTGTTTCAGGATGCCGCGGGCGCTTCCCAATTGGAGGAAATTGCGTCCGAGGAAAAGACCTTATCCGTAATCGACCTGATTTTCAATGGTGGCACCGGCAGTGTGGTGATCATCACCGTACTGTTTGTGATGCTGGCCGTGGCCATGTATATCTATTTTGAGCGGCTGTTGGCTATTAAGGCTGCCTCGAAGATCGACAAGAACTTTATGAACCAGATCCGGGACCATGTAATGACCGGGAAGCTGGAAGCGGCCAAAATCCTCTGCGCCCAGACGGACAGTCCCGTAGCCCGGCTTACCGAAAAAGGGATATCCCGCATTGGAAAGCCCCTGGACGATATCAATACGGCTATCGAAAATGCCGGCACTCTGGAGGTCTATAAACTCGAAAAGAATGTGAGCATCCTGGCCACCGTGGCCGGGGCTGCGCCCATGATCGGGTTTTTGGGGACCGTAATCGGGATGATCCTGGCCTTTCACCAGATGGCTACCAGTGGCGGACAGGCCGAAATGGGGGCCCTGGCTTCCGGGATCTATACCGCCATGACCACTACCGTAGCCGGTTTGGTGGTGGGGATCATTGCCTATGTGGGATACAACCACCTGGTGAACCGCACGGATAAGGTGATCCATAAGATGGAAGCCAACGCGGTAGAATTCCTGGACCTGCTGAGCGAACCCGTATAACCCCGTATCATGAAGCTTAAAGGACGCAACAAGGTTAGCCCGGAATTCAGCATGTCCTCCATGACGGACATCGTCTTTTTGCTGCTGATCTTCTTCATGCTTACAGCCAACTCCCCGAATGCCCTGGATTTACTGCTGCCCAAGGCCCGGGGGAAATCCACCAATACCCAGAATGTTTCGGTCACCATTAACCGCGACCTGGAATATTTTGTGAACAACCAGCAGATTAACGGAGAATACATTGAAATTGAATTAAAAAAGGCACTGAAGGACCAGGAGAACCCTACCATAATCCTGCGCGCGGAAGAGAGCGTGGCCATTAAGGAGGCTGTACGGGTAATGGACATTGCAAACCGGAACCAGTATAAAGTGATCCTGGCAGTGCGTCCGAATTGATGGCGCTGTTAGATACGAGACACAAGAAAAAATCCTTCACGCTCACCACCATCCTGTTGAGCGTACTCCTCCTTTTGCTTTTTTACATCGGCCTGACCTATATGGAACCCCCGGAGGAAAACGGAATTACCGTAAACCTGGGCACCATGGAATTCGGGATGGGCGACCAGCAGCCGCTGGAGCCCGTACGCCGGCAGCAACCCGTGCCGGAACCGGTAGAGGAGGCCGTAAGCGAACCCGAGCCCCAGACGGAGCCTGAGGTGCCGGAAGAAGCCGCAGCCACCGATGCCCCCACCGAAAAGGTCCTGACCCAGGACCAGGAGGAGTCCGTGAAGATTAACCCCGAAGAAGAAGCCCGGAAAAAGGCCGAGGAAGCAGCCCGCAAAGCCCGGGAGGAAGCCGCGCGCCTGGAGCGGGAGCGCCAGGCAGAAGCCGAACGCATTCGCAAGGAGGAAGAGGCCAAAAAACGACAACTGGACGCCATGATGGGCGGGCTGAATACGTCCGACGGCACAGCCGAAGGCAGTGAAGGCAACGATAACAGGGCCGGCGACAAAGGGCAACCCGGGGGCGACCCCTATGCGGCCACCTATTACGGCGCACCTGGGAGTGGTTCAGGTACCGGCGGCTATGGCCTGGGTGGGCGAACCCTGGCCAGCAGCGGCAAGGTGGCTCAGGATTGCAACGAAGCCGGGCGTGTAGTGGTGCGCATTGTGGTAGACCGTAATGGCCGGGTTATCGATGCTACCCCGGGCGTGCGCGGGACCACAAATAATGCGCAATGCCTGTTGGAGCCTGCGCGTAAAACGGCATTCATGCACCGCTGGAACCCGGATTCCAAGGCCCCGTCCCAGCAAATTGGTTTTGTGGTGGTCAACTTCAAACTCGGGCAGTAGATGGACTACCGGCAGACGCTGGACTGGATGTTTGCCCGCCTCCCCATGTATCAGCAGCGCGGGGCTGCCGCCTATAGCGGTAAGCTGGAGCCCATCCGACATTTCACCGCCTATCTGGGGCACCCCCAAAACGAATTTAAAAGCCTGCATATAGCCGGGACCAACGGCAAAGGGTCCAGCAGTCATATGCTGGCATCCGTCCTGCAGGAAGCCGGATATAAAGTCGGCCTATATACTTCCCCCCACCTGAAGGATTTCCGGGAACGCATCCGCGTAGGCGGGATTCCGGTGTCCGAAGCCTTTGTGGTTGAATTTATTCGGGACCACAAGGATTATATCGAAAAAGCGGGCCTTTCGTTTTTTGAGCTTACCGTAGGCATGGCCTTTGCCTGTTTCGCCGCCCGGAAGGTAGACCTGGCCGTGGTGGAGGTGGGCCTGGGCGGCCGCCTGGATGCCACCAACATCATTCGCCCGGAGGTGGGCCTGATCACCAATATTGGCCTGGACCATACCGAATTCCTGGGCGAGGACCCTTTGCAGATTGCCAAGGAGAAAGCCGGGATTATCAAAGAAGGGGTACCCATCGTGGTCAGCGAGACCCAACCCGGGGTAGATGGGGTATTTAGGGAAGTAGCCGCAGCGCGTCATGCCCCCCTTACCTTTGCGGACCAGCAGGCCTGGCCGGAGTACCCCCTTTCCCTCCTGGGCGAATACCAGCAGAAGAATGTAAAAGGCGTTTTAGCGGTCTTATCCCTGCTGAAGGGTTTTCCCCTTACGGAAGAAGATATTGCCCAGGGCCTGATGCACGTGCAAAAAAATACCGGGTTGCTGGGGCGCTGGCAGATCCTGCAGGAACACCCCCGCGTCCTTTGCGACACGGCCCACAACCTGGAAGGCCTGGAACTGGTGATGGCGCAGCTCAAAGCCCAGCGGTACCGCCAATTGCACCTGGTGCTGGCCTTTGTAAAAGGCAAGCCCCTGGACCAGTTGCTGCCCTTGCTGCCCCAGGATGGCCTCTACCACATTGCCCCCATGGCTATACCCCGTGGGATGCCTGTAGCAGCATTGGCTTATGCCCTGGATGACCACGGTCTGGATTACCGGGAATACCCTTCCATTCCGCAGGCGTACCGCGCTGCGCTGGAGCAGGCTTCCCCTGAAGACCTGGTGTTTGTGGGCGGCAGCACCTTTACGGTAGCCGAAGTCCTCTGATTTTTTCGTTTTTTCTTTTGGGAAACAAAAAACGATTCTATATTTGCACACCCTTAACGGGCTCTTAGCTCAGTTGGTTCAGAGCACCTGCCTTACAAGCAGGGGGTCGTTGGTTCGAATCCAACAGGGCCCACATCAAGCAGAAAACCCCGCAACGCAAGTTGCGGGGTTTTTCATTTCAGGAGAAAGCCGAGTTTACTCGAGCTTTCGGATGAAATGAAAAAACCATCGATTCGCGGATGCGAATCGGGGTTTTCTATTTGCAGAAGTGGTTTCCCGGTTTGGATCACAGGTGAAGCCTGTAATCCTTTCCCTGGATCACATGCACAGCGC
>NZ_JARPUQ010000002.1:15388-74507 GCF_029537735.1 Robiginitalea aestuariiviva
AGGCCAGCGCACCATCTGGCTCCTCACTGCCAAAGGTCCACCGGACCTTTGGGCGGTCGTTCGGTCCCTATTTGCAGAAGTGGTTTCCCGGTTTGGATCACAGGTGAAGCCTGTAATCCTTTCCCTGGATCACATGCACAGCGCGTAATCCTGCACAAGAAGGCCAGCGCACCATCTGGCTCCTCACTGCCAAAGGTCCACCGGACCTTTGGGCGGTCGTTCGGTCCCTATTTGCAGGCGTGGTATCCCGGTTTGGATCACACGCGCAGCGTGTAATCCGTCTTACTCGAGCTTTCGGATGAAACTTAGAACCCATTGCATATCCCCCCTGCTGTTAGTCACCCGTTTTCGCCTCCCAGATCGCCTGTAAGAGACTGCCATCCATACGGTCGTCCGTAAGCTGCCAGAACATGATTCCCCCCAGGTTAAATTCGAGGGCGTAGCGCGTTTTTTCAGCAAGGGATTGGGCATCGTCGAAGGTGGCAAACTCACGCCGGCTGGCACTATAGGCATAAGGGGCCCTGGAAATGGAATCCCTATAGTATACAAAACCATTTTCGGAAGTAAGCACCGCATCAAAACGGTGGTGTGGGATAAACGACTTAAAAGCCCCCGTTTGGTATAAGCCATTTTGATCCGGGGCCACCTTCTCCCAACTCCTGGCGTAAAAGGCAGCCCCCAGCACAATCTTCCGGGCCGGGACGCCTAAATTCAATAAATACCGTACCCCAAAATTCGCCGAACCTTCTTGCTGGTCATTGGAATAGAGCGGGGTGTGATGGCCGGTAACGGTACTGTACCCGCCCACCAGGTCGTAACTCATCAGGTTCACAAAATCGATATACGGCAAAACGGCCACCCAGTCTACGGAATGGTCAAAGTAGTCCTGAAACCCTCCGGCTGCAAAGCTGACCACGGCTTCAGGCCCCAGCACCTGTCTTAATTCCTGCACCAGGCGTGTAAAATGCGCCCGGTCTGTTGGGGCAAACAGGTGGCCCGGGTAACCCGCAATGGCCGGGTATTCCCAGTCCAGGTCTAAACCATCTGTGCCATACTGGTCGGTAAGCCGTTTCACGGAACGCGCAAACTGCGCGATCCCGCTGGCCCGGGAGAATACCTCAGAACAGGTTTCGCAACCGCCCCAACCCCCCAGCGACAACAATACTTTCAGGTGGGGAAATGTTTCTTTCAGGTGCACCAGGTTGCGGATAGCCGTGCTGTCGCGGGCGTTGTCTACCGCCAGTTCATCCCCTTTAAGGTGACAAAAGCTGAAAATCACATGGGTGATCTGCTCCCAGCGGTACCGGTCAAGGTCTTGCCCGTCTCCTGCATAATAGGCAATGACCGCCAAATCCGTTTGGGCCTGGGCCGGGAGCTCAGCAGCCAAAGCCAGGGATATCAGGGGCAGGATCAGGACTTTGCTTCGCAGTTGCCTGAAAAGGCGGGAACAGATTGGTCGCATCAGTTGGATTTATTTCCTAAAAGTACGGGAAATAATGGGTGTTAAGGGGTATAGCGTAGTGCAGCTGCTGTGGTGATCGGTGTAACGCCCTCCGGCAGGAAGAAGCAGCAACTTTTACGGGGGTTGGGCTAGAATTACTTGTAAAGGATAATCCAGCTCCGTTTAAGGGCCAGGCAGATCCAGCCTTTTCTCCCTGGTTTTGGTAACCTGTATTCACGTTTTTTAAGGCAGTCGTCGGATGCTTTGGGGTAATGTCAAAACGTTTTCGGCAAGACGTGACATTCAACGGTTTCGAGGTATATTCTGACAGAAACTTTTGGCGAATATTTCGTTTTGGCGTATGTTAACGACAAGAACATACCGCATGATAAAAAATTACGGGCTTGCCTTACTGTGCATTCTTCCCACCCTACTGAGCGCCCAGAACCCCTTTGTTTCCACTTGGAAAACCGATAATCCAGGGGCTTCGGCAGACAACCAAATTACCATTCCCACCTTTCCGGATGAAACCTATAACTACGATATCGACTGGGGCGATGGCTCGAGCGATAGCGGGGTTACCGGTTCTATAACCCATACCTATGCCACCCCAGGAACCTACCAGGTGTCAATATCGGGAGCTTTTCCCCGGATATACTTCAACTATGACGGGATAGAAGCCAATATTGGGGATAAGGATAAAATCCTGTCTGTGGATCAATGGGGGGACATCGCATGGACCTCCATGGAAAGCGCTTTTAACGGGTGTTCCAATCTGGATGTGCTTGCTGCGGATTCCCCCGATTTATCTCAGGTAACATCGCTGTTCGGCATGTTTTACCTCTGTTCTTCCCTGCAGGGTACAACGGCCTTTGCGTCCTGGGACGTCAGTAATGTATCCCGATTTGAGGCGATGTTTCGAGGGGCTACCCTTTTTAATCAAAATATAGGTAGTTGGAACATGTCCGGGGCGCAAAACCTGGTTTGTATGTTCTGCGATGCCATCAATTTCAATCAGCCTATCGGGAGCTGGGATGTTTCCGGGGTAACCAATATGAATAGCCTTTTCCAGGGAGCTACTAATTTCAACCAGCCGATTGGCGGGTGGAATACTGCCCAGGTGACCCGAATGAGCAATGTGTTTGCAAGGGCCACCTTTTTTAACCAGCCCATCGGGGGCTGGGATGTAAGTCAGGTTACCGATATGCAGGGGATGTTCCTAGGAGCCATCAGCTTTGATCAGCCTCTTGGCACGTGGAATACGGGCCAGGTGACCAATATGGCCGAGATGTTCTTCGATGCGCTCATCTTTAATCAGGATATCGGGAACTGGGACGTGTCCCAGGTTACCCAGATGTTCTCCATGTTTGAAGGGGCAATGGATTTTGATCAGAGCCTTGGCAACTGGGATATTTCCCAGGTAACCACCATGGAGCGGATGTTTTTTAACAATGCGATTTCGGGTGCAGAATACGATCAAACCTTAATCGGCTGGTATCAGCTCCCGAACGCACCACAGGGGATTGTTTTTGACGGGGGCTTTAGTCAGTATTGTGCAAGTTATCTGGAACGGGCCAAACTGAAATACGAAAAGGGATGGACGATTACGGACGAGGGGCCTACAGCAGGCCCATGCCCGGAACGGCCCTTTGTGACCAATTGGAAGACCGATAACATCGGAGGCTCAGCCGATAATCAGATTACCATCCCAACTGCTGCTGGGGAAACCTATAATTATACCGTGGATTGGGGCGATGGTAGCAGTGATACTAACGTAACGGGGAATATCACCCACACCTATGCTACCCCTGGCACCTATAAGGTAGAAATTACCGGCCAGTTCCCCAGAATATCTTTCCTGGGGTCCAGTTATGCGGACGACACTACCATGGATAACAAAAAGCTCCTGAGTGTGGAGCAGTGGGGCTCGCAACAGTGGACTTCTATGGATTTTGCCTTCGCCAACTGCACCGAAATGCAGGTGACTGCCCTGGACGTTCCCATACTCAATAATGCTACCAGTCTGGAGTCTATGTTCAACAGTTGCTATGCCATGCAGGGGACACCTTCCTTTGGGGCCTGGGAACTACAGCACATCAACTCTATTGTCGGCATTTTTGCGGATTGCCAACAGTTTAACCAGGATCTGTCTGCCTGGGATGTCCGGAATGTAACGGATATGTCCTTTGCTTTTTCAGGCGCGTCCCAGTTCAACGGTGATATTAGTGGGTGGGATGTCTCCTCCGCCACCGATATGCGCGTCATGTTTCAGGATGCCAGAGCCTTCAATCAGGACATCAGCGGTTGGGACGTAAGCCAGGTAACCAATATGATGAATATGTTCTTTGGCACCGAGGCATTTAACCAGGATATCGGAGGTTGGGATGTAAGCCTCGTAAACAATATGAACGGCATGTTCGCCGAAACTACCGCCTTTAACCAGGATCTCAGTAACTGGGACGTCTCCCTGGTAACGGATATGGCGTATATGTTTTACAATACTTCAAGCTTTGACCAGGATTTGGGCAATTGGAACATCGGGGTAGTCTTGGACCTCACCGGAATGTTTCAGCTGGCAGCGCTTTCCACCGAGAATTACGATGCAACTTTAACGGGCTGGGCTGGTAAAACGGTTAATAACGGCCTTGTTTTTGACGCGGGCAACAGTACTTTTTGTGGGGCCTACAAGGCGCGGCAAACCCTTATAGATAACTTTGGCTGGACCATTAATGACGGCGGAGTTGCCCCGGGTTGTGCCTTTGTAACAACCTGGAAAACGGATAATCCCGGCGTATCCGGATCAGACCAGGTAGCCCTGCCTACGGCGCCGGGTGCCCTATACGATTACCGCGTAGACTGGGGAGATGGTACCATAAGCAATAGTGTGACAGGTAGTATTACCCATACTTATGCCAGCCCCGGCACCTACCAGATTTCCATTATCGGAGATTTTCCCAGGACTGTTTTTGAGGCAAATATTGTATCCGACGGAGCTTCTGAAACCATTACCCCTTTAGGAGATAACCTGAAACTTTTAAGCATTGATCAATGGGGTTTGGGGAACTGGACATCCATGGCAGATGCCTTCCTGGGGTGTGCCAATGTAGATATTCTGGCTGCGGACCTGCCGGACTTATCCAATGTTACCGATATGAGTAATATGTTCGGGTGGTGCACTTCGTTTACCGGCAATGCCACAATGGCGGACTGGGACGTAAGCGGGGTGACCGCTATGAGCGGGATGTTCGCGCATGCCGAAGTGTTTGACCAGGCTATAGGTAATTGGGATGTTTCTGCTGTAGTGTCCATGGCGGAGATGTTTCGTGAAGCCATTCTATTTAATCAGAATGTGGGTAACTGGAATACTTCCCTGGTTACGGATACCCGAAATATGTTCCGTGGTGCTACCGCCTTTAACCAGAATCTTTCGGGGTGGAACACGGGTAGCATTCAGGATATGAGTGGGATGTTTCAGGAGGCGGCCTCTTTTAACCAACCCATCGGTGGCTGGAATGTGAGCAGTGTATCTTCCATGGAGCAGATGTTTCGTGGGGCAATAGCATTTAACCAGGACGTCGGCGGTTGGAACGTCGGCAGTGTAACGTCCATGCAAGGCATGTTTCAGGGGGCCTCAGCATTTAACCAGGACCTGAGTACCTGGGATGTCACCCAGGTCAGTACTATGAACAGTATGTTCCGGGAGGCTGTCTCCTTTGCCGGGGCCATTGAAGGGTGGGATGTTTCCGGCGTAACCGATATGGGATATATGTTTGAACAGGCAACTTCCTTTAACGGCTCTATCGGCAGTTGGAATGTTGACGCTGTTACCGGAATGCCTTTTATGTTTGCAGGTGCCGTTGGTTTTGATCAGGACCTTGGGGATTGGAACATCGGGCAGGTCGCCGACATGTCTTCCATGTTTTCCGGTGCCGGCCTTTCTCGAGAAAACTACGACTGGACCCTATTGGGATGGTCGCAATTACCTGTCTTGCAATCGGCCGTGGTATTTGATGCCGGCAGTTCCCAATATTGTGAGGGACGGGATGCCCGACAGGCCCTGATAGACACCTATGGTTGGGTCATTACGGACGGCGGAGAGATTCCACTTTGCCGCACCGACGACGATGCAGATGGCGTTTTTGACTACAAGGATGTCTGTTTGACGACCGCTCCCGGGCAGGTGGTCAACGCCAACGGTTGTGACCTGATTGCCGCGGACGCGTTTTCTGTTTATGCCCTTACCCCAAGTTGTGTGGGCAGTTCCGACGGGTCTATTGAAGTTAGCAGCAACCTGACCGGCTACTTGCTGGATATCCGCATGGAAGGCACTGGGGCCCCTCAGGAAGTACTGGACCGTCCATCCGAATCTGGCCATCGATTTGAAAATCTGCCCACCGGCCTGTACCAGCTAACCGTTACCATCCCGGAAATTCTTTTTGAACGGTCCTTCGGAGTTACCATCAGTGAAATCGGAACCCTTTCCGGGAAGCGGACGGATTTGGATCCCGGTAAAGGAACGGCCACGTATTCCGTTTCGGGTAGTACCGCTTACCGGGTTGAGGTCAATGGACAAACCCGTGAATTTACCTTCGGGGATAATGGCCCACAGACCTTAACCGTGGATAATCTTTTTGGCCCGACGGAGATCCGGATTCTGGGGATCAGTGATTGCCAGGGTCAGGTCGCAGATAACTTTTATATAGGCAATGGCCTGGAAGTCTTCCCGACGGTTGCTGAGTCCCAAGTCCAGGTTTATTCCATGGGAGGTGAAATTCTTATCCGGTTATATACCCCGAATGGACAAGCCATAAAGGAAATGCGAGTGAGCCATTTGGAGAATGAAGTAGACCTGTCCGGGTTATCGGCTGGCATGTATATCCTGCAGTTAGAACGGGAAGGGAAGTTGGAATCCGTTAAAATCATCAAGAAATGAAATTAGGTTATCAATTTACATCCGCCCTGATCCTATTGACAGCCCTTTTGCAGACAGCTTGCGGGGGTTCAGAATCCACCGGCGGAGAAGACCCGTTTATCGACGGACCGGTCCTTCCCGGAAAAGCTGTCGGTACGCTTCCGGCAAACGGGGAGCCTTGTGTGGATTATCAACCAGTTGCCGGTTCTGACACCAGGGTAGAAGTATCCTTCCAATGGAATAGCGCCCTGAACGCGGACAGCTACCTGCTGATTGTCCTGGATGGGCTTAGTGAGGTATTTCGCAGTAGCTATACGACGCGTCAGGCTTCCGTGGAATTGGATCGGGGCAAGACGTATAGCTGGTCTGTGGTTGCCGTGAATACAGATGGACAGACCCTGGGTGACACCTATTCGTTTACCACCCCGGGAATCCCGGAAGGAAACTTCGCACCCTATGCCGCAGAGATATCCATGGATTTCAACACTGTGGATGGAACTTTGTCGGTAACCTGGACTGGCTCCGATCCCGACGGGGACCCTATAACTTTTGATGTCCGTGTTCTGGAGGACGGATTGATCCTTGCTGAGGAATTTGACCTTTCCACTGGAGCCCTTACACCATTGCCCTTTAAGGGCAGGACAGCGTATACGGTTGAGGTGTATTCCAGGGACAACAAAGGAAGCTTTTCTGTATCCGTACGGGAAGAAACGGCTCCGGACCTCTAGCGCACCTTGTCGCATTTACAGGCCTTTATTATTCTATGATCATACCACATATGCCTTCAACCCACACCACCCCCATCAGCCCGGGAAAATGGCTGCAAACCCAACGCCTGGTCCACATGGGCCTGGTACTGGGTTTGGGCGCCAGTATTGTATTCCTGAATATGGACAACATTCCGGACGTAGACTTTCAAAGCCTGGACTACCTTTTTCCCTATGGCGTGCCTGTCCTGGCCGCAGCGGGGATCCTGCTGGGGGCTTTCCTGTTCCGCCGGCAAATGGTGCCCTTGCGGAAGGCCGGGGAGTTGGACAATAAGCTAAACGGTTATGGCACTGCCAGCTTAATCCGGTGGGGGTTGGTGGAAGGCCCTGCGTTTCTGGCCAATATTGCCGCCGGCAACGAAGGCAATGCCGCATACCTGATCCTGGCGGTGGTGTTGCTGCTGTATATAGTGACTCTGGCGCCCACCCGCCAGCGGGTACTCAATGACCTGCAGTTAAACCCGGAGCAGCAACGGGCTTTTGAGGCCGATTTCAAGAATTGAATGACTTCCTCGCTTAACCAAATACTTCCCTATCGCAAACGCCACCTTTGGGTAAACCTGACGGCAGGGGTGCTGTGGCTAACCTGGGGGATACTGCAAGTGGTATTCGGGGATCCCGTAAACTGGATTGACTATGGATGGTTTGTGATCTCGGCGGCTTACCTGCTCACCTTTGCCTATTACTGGAAGTACGGTTACCTTACCCTAAGCCCTACAACCCTGAAGATAAATGGGCCATTTGGTAAAACCATAGCCCTGAACGAGGTTACTCAGGTGCGGAAATTCGCCGGGGATTACACCTTACATGCCTCAGCCAGAAAACTGAAAATCAATACAGGGTTGCTGGAAGCAGAAGGCCGGGCTGCCCTGGATCGATTTCTAGACTCATGGGAACAATTAAATTAACCTAAGCCTGCAACTATATAAGGCCATACGGGCAAACAGGCCGGGCAGGTAATCAGGATTTTTCCAGGAATATGTTTACATCTCTTTTCTCATTTTCGGGCCGCATCCGCAGATTGGAATTTGGCCTGTCCTATATTCTGTACTGGTTCCTAACCATGACCCTGTCCGTGCTGATGGATTATCTGGAAATGGGCGCCGTCCTGGTCGTAGTGCCGCTCCTGCTGAATATCTATGTGTTGCTGGCACAGGGCAGCAAACGTTGCCATGACCTGGGGAATAGTGGATTTTACCAGTTGATACCCTTTTACATCTTTGTGATGTTGTTCCAGGAAGGTCAAAAAGGTAAAAATCGTTATGGCGCGGACCCTAAGGCGAATCAGGAGTCCATGACGGAGGCCGAAACCAACAACATTCCATACAAAAATGTGTTGTTCTATACCTTGCCGGCAGCGCTTCTAAGTGGTTTTTGCTTACTGCTACTGGGTTGGATGGGAGATGAGGACGACGGGCTTATGATGTTCTTCGGGATTGTGATATGCAATACGGTATGCGTATTCCTTATGTTACTTTTGAATGGCTTTCGAAGCGGTTCCTTCCGCGACCGGAAGATCATTATTGCCCAGTTCCTGGTCTCAGGGATTTTACTGGTCTTACTCATTGTTGTTTTTTCCTATTTCGTACGTGGGGTCAGTTATGGTTTGGATGATTTCTGGAGCCTGCTGGCACTGCAGATCGTTTTGCTGGGCTCTGCCCTGGTGGCCTATGTAACCTATGTGGTGATCTTTCAGGATCGCAGGCCGGGAGTACAACGGCCCAAATATCACCTTTTTGCCTCCGGGCTATTGTTATTTGGGATTTTGATCCTGGGGTTTGTGGAGGCAGGCGAACCTGCTGCCCTTAGTGAGGTCAAATGGTCCGAACGCCCTATCACCTGGGACGATTTTCAAACCCGGGAAGCCCTTTCAGAAGAATTCGTAGCCACCATTTACTCCGGGATTTCAACCCCGGATCAAATTTCGGATACGAGTGCTTGGGTTTATGCCTTTATGAGCCCTCAACTCAGTCAAAAATTGAAGGGGGAATACGACTCCTTTAATGTGCTCCAACACGAACAATTCCATTTCCATATCACGGAATACATGGCCAGGAATATGCGTAAAACTTTTTTAGGGTTAGGCCCTGGTAAGGTTACTCCTGACCGTATAGACTCCCTGGAGTTGCTGTTTCATGCCCGGTTAGACAGCCTTCAGGATGTGTATGACAGTATTACGGACCACAATGCGGATTATGAGCAACAACGTAAATGGGAATTGCGTATAGAGGACTGGCTGCGCCAGACCCATGCCTATCGGGCGGAAAAATTGACGGACTATATCGAATTTTCGCAGGATTCCTCCGGGTATTACAAGTACGTCCTTCTAACCCTGGACCACCGGTTGTTGTTTTCCCTGCCGGCTTCTGCTGCGGAAAGAGCACAAGGCAGCTCCTACCGGATTACCCATATCGATAGCAGTCTAACGGAGGTCGAACATTACCAGCAAGGCGTATTGGCCAACGGGGGATATTTCAAAACCGCTGTTGCACGCATCTTCAGGTCCCAAAAGAATATTATCGAGACGCATTATCGGGATGTTGACGGCTCCTACAACGACGGTTTGCAGGCCGCTATTCTACGAACCGAAATCAAATCTTCCGGGGATCTTAGAGAAACTTATATGGACAGCCTCCAACAGCCGGTAGGCCTGGATGGGATTTTTGAGCAATATTGGAAATATGAACCGGGCAAGGATTCTTTCCTGGCAACCTACCTGGATGCGGAGGGTAGGGCTATCCCGAATAATGATGGGGCATTTCACCAGCGGCGCTATCTGGATGCCCTGGGGAGGTCTACACAGATAGATCAATTAAGCCTTGAGGGGCAGTTGCAGAATGACCGGGACGGTATTGCCCGGTATTCGTATACCTATGGGGAAGATCACCTGAAAGGTTCGTATCGCCTTTTTGACCAGACCGGGAAACCCGCCTACCACAAGAATGATTATCACCTTTCCTATGACTACGACCGATTAGGACAGATTATCCGCGTGCGTTCCCTCGATATGGATGGCCAACCCATTTACGACAACAACGGGGCTTCCATTTACGAATATACCTATGACAGTTCGGGGCGGGAAACCAGTGAAAAACGATTCAATAAATTCCATGAGCCGGTTGTAGCCAATGATGATTACTTTTTAAGGGTTACCGAATACGATTCCTTAGGAAGGACATCTTTTCAGGCGTTTTACTACCCGGACTACGTGTTGAAATTCGATCAGAACCTCTGGGGGGCTACCAGGTATGAATACCCCAATGACACCACCCGCCTGGAATACAATATAGATGCCTACGGCGATGTCATTGAAAATGATAAGGGCATTTCTGTCATTGAAAGGACCTATGACCAAAAGGAGAACCTCAGGATGGAACGTTATCTGGATGCGGAAGGGAATTTAATCAATGCCGGAGATGGAGTGGCCAAATATGATTATGAATACAATGAGGAAGGCAACCTTGTTGTTCAGCAAGCCCGGGACTCCCTTGGGAATCTCATAGCCTTTAATGGCAGTGCCACGACCATAGTAAGGGCATACAATGGCCAGGGCCAGGTGGTGCGTGTCCAATACCTGGACGGTCAAAACCAACCGGCATCCGGGTTAGGGGGGTATTCAGAGGTCCGTTATTCCTACGAATCTCAAACCGGGTTGACTGAAACCACCTATTATGACGGGCAAGGCATCCCAATGGAAGTGGATGGGGTGTTTGCGGAGCAGACCTACCAGGACAGCCGGGGGAATACGACTTCAATACGCAGATTTGACACAGACCGCGAGCCTATAGGAGGTGTTTTTGAGACCCGTTATACGTACGACAGATTCGGGTATGAGACCCGGCGCAATTTCCTGAACCGGAATGCACGCCCCGTTGCCGATGAGAATGGGGCCTATGCCGTTGAAACACTATATGATCGGCGACACTATTTGGCAGGATATCGGTTTCTGGGTTCTAACGGCCGCCTGGCCACAAACCTGGAAGGCTATGCAGCCGAATACTATGTCCGGGACGAATTGGGCCACGCTATTTCCCACCGCTATGTGGATCACCGGGAGAGGCCCGTAGTCGGGCCTGGTGGGTATTATCTGCTGGAGTATGAGTGGGCCCCAATGGGAGAGATTCAGAAAAGCAGCACCTTTGGCACAGATGGCAAGCTTATGGAGGACGAACAGGGAACGGCTATGTACGAATATGATCTTGCGCCTTGCGGGTTGCGAACGGAAGTCCGCAGGTATAATGCTGCAGGGAAGCTTTCCAACAATGTAGACGGGATCGCCATTACGCGATATGCGCCGGATTTGAATGGCCTGTACTATCTCTTGGAGGAGGTGGATGCCTTGGGGAAAGTGCTTTCGGAAGAATGGGTAGCAGAGGAAAACCAGTAACCTTCAGTAAGGCGTAATATTCCTGAGTCGGATTTCTATTCTTTATGCATCTACCATCATAAAACGAATTTCAGGAATACCTCTCCGTAACAGGCCAACATGGCAGCCGGAACTCAAACCGGGTTGCCAGCCTGGCTACGCCTGGGGTCCGTAAGGGCCCAGAAAATGCTTTTTACATCCTTTACCCATCCCGGGTACATATAGATAAGCGCGATCTCTTCTGCGGTTTCGATGACCCCAAGGACAATGACGGTCCAGAACAGCCCGGTTACGGGTCCGAAAAACAAGGCCCACAAGACAAAAATGCCCTGTGCCAAAGCTGAGGTTTTGGCCAGGTAGGTGTGGAAGGCCGTGGTTTTTCCATATTTGATGAAGGCGATTACCATCTGAAGGAGATAAAGGGAGAGGGCCAGGCCAATGGGCCACAGGTGATCCAATACGAACCGGGTTTCATAAACGCCCAACCCAATCAGGCCGGCCCCCAGGGTAAGCTGGTCGCCTATGGAATCCAGCTGGGCGCCCCGGGCACTGCAGAGGTTTAACCTGCGGGCCAGCTGCCCGTCAATGGCATCGGTGGTGTAACTAATGAGCAATAACCAGGTAAAAAGCCCCTGGGTACCCCAAAGCAGTGCTGCGGCCAGCAGGGGGATGGCCAATATCCGGTATACGGAAAACCAGTCGGCAATATTGAATTCCTTGAACGAAATCATGGCATCGCGATCTGGGGGTAAGGTAAGCGCCCCGGCCCAGGACTCAAATGATGGAGGTCAGGGGAGGATTTCAGGGGGCATGGGGATCGTAGTGGCCGGTGGGGGTGGGATGAGCCAATAGGGACCCACCCGCCCACCCGTCAACAAGATAGGCGGCAACCCTGCAAACTCCCTTCAGGAAAATGGAAAGGGAACCCCGTCAATCCCCATTAAAAGTGATCATCACCCCAATTACAATTGCCACGATAATGATGGAAACCACAATATCCTTCCAGTTGTAGCTGTTTTTGTTGCGCTGTTTTTCTTCCGCAGTAATGGTCCCGTAGGTCAGGTTGCGTATCTGGGCCTCGGAAGGCGCAGGGGTTAGCAGGCTTACCGTGACCAGCAGGCCAATACAGAACAGGAAAAACCAGGAGGCAAAAATCAGGAAATTGGTAGCCCCCAGGGTATGCCACAGGCTGCCCGGGGCAAAGGAATCCTTGGCGAGTTCCAGGCCAATGCGCAGGGCAGCAATCACAAACCCCGTAATCAGAGTAATATAGGCTCCCTGGGCGTTAATACGCTTGTGGAAGATCCCCAGCAGGAACACAGCCGCAATGGGCGGCGCAATATAAGACTGCACGCTCTGCAGGTATTCGTAAAGCACCCCGGAGATATTCGACATGATCGGGATCCAGATAATCCCGATCACCACCACAATGGCCGTGGCCACCTGCCCGGTGCGTACCAGTTTTTTCTCCGGCGTATTGGGCTTTAGCTTCTTGTAAATGTCCACGGTAAACAGGGTAGAACAGGAGTTAAAAACCGAAGCCAGGGAGCTCATCAGGGCGGCCAGGAGGCCAGCGGCTACCAGGCCGCGCAGACCGGAAGGCAAGAGGTTGCTCATGAGCATCGGAAAAGCCTGGTCCGGCGAATCCCAGTGCAATTCGCCCCGCATTTTCAGGGTCAGGGCAATCACCCCGGGAATCAGGAAAAGGAATACCGGCATCAGTTTGAGCAGGGCCCCGAAAATGGTCCCGCGGCGGGCTTCTTTCAGGTTCTTGGCCGTTAGCGCCCGCTGCACGATATACTGGTCCGTACACCAGTACCATATCCCTACAATGGTGCTGGAAATCACCAGCCAGGGCCAGGGGAAATCGGGGTCTGAGGCGCTGCGCCACATGTTGAGGTATTCCGGGGTTACGGTCTCCTTCATGCTTTCCCAACCGCCCACGTGGTCCAGGCCAATAAAGGTAAGGGCAGCAGCCCCCAGCACCAGGACAATGGCCTGCAGGGTCTCGGTATAAACCACGGCACGCATCCCGCCCAGTACGGTATAAATCCCGGTCAGCACAACCGTGGCGATAGCGCCGGTCCAGAAGTCGATGCCCAGCAGGGCAGAGACTACCACCCCGCCCGCGTAAATGGTCACTGAAATTTTGGTGAGTACATAGGCCACAATCGAGAAGACAGACAGGATCCAGCGGGAACGCGCGTCAAAACGCTTCTCCAGGAACTCCGGCATGGTAAAGACACCGGCCCGGGAGTAGAAGGGCAGGAATACCCACCCCAGCAGGAGTACAATCCAGGCGTGAATTTCGTAGATGAGCATGGGCAGCTTGTTGCTGGCCCCGGTGCCCGCAAGACCCACCACGTGTTCGGACCCGATGTTGGAGGCAAAGATGGAAGCCCCTACCACAAACCAGCCCACGTTCCGGCCCGCCAGGAAATAGTCTTCGGTATTGTCCCGTTTCTTCCGGATCACCCAGACGGCAATACCCAGGAGGATCAGAAAATAAAGGGAGATGGTAATCCAGTCAAAAGTGTCCAGCATTTGCATAACGGTCGGGGTTAGCGGGTGGTGAATTTAAAGCGGGTTTGCGTGTGGTAGGTCTGTCCTGGGTCTAGCCGGGTGCTCGGGAATTCCGGACGGTTGGGGGAATCCGGTAAATGCTGGGTCTCCAGGCAAAGCCCTCCGCGGAAGGGGTAATACCCGCCGCCTTTGGCCGGTTGATCCCCATTGAGGAAATTGGAGGTGTACACCTGTATGCCGGGTTCTTCTGTAAAGACTTCCAGTTGCCTGCCGCTCCCCGGATGGTACGTTTTGGCAGCGGGGGTTTCGGAATCCCGCCCTTCGTCCAGTACCCAGCAGTGGTCATAACCGCCTGCCACCTGCAGCTGGGGATCCGGGGCGTCTATTTCGGCCCCGATGGCCTTAGGTTGGGTGAAGTCGAAAGGCGTCCCGGCCACAGGCTGGAAGTCTCCCGTGGGAATCAGGCCCTGGTCTACCGGCAGGTAGGCGGGGGCATCCAATTGCAGTTCGTGGTCGGTAATGGGCTGCTGGAAATTGCCTGAGAGGTTGAAATAGGTATGCTGGGTTAGGTTCACCACCGTAGGGGCATCCGTGCTGGCCTGGTAATCCACGATCAGTTCATTGTCAGGCGTCAGGGAGTAGGTCACTTCCACCTGGAGGTTCCCCGGATAGCCCTCCTCCCCATCCGGGCTCAGGTAGCCCAGGCTCAGGGAAAGGGTGTCCCCTTCGCTTTGGCCGGTAACTTCCCAGAGGACCCGGTCGAAACCGTATTCCCCCCCATGCAGGTGGTTTTCCCCGTTGTTTTTGGCCAGGGTATAGGTCTTGCCGTCCAGCTGGAAGCTCCCCTGGGCAATACGGTTGCCGTAGCGCCCGATCAGGGCTCCGAAATACGGGTGGCGCTCCAGATAGGGCGCCAGGCGGTCAAAGCCCAAAACCACATCCTGGTAGTTTCCATCCCGGTCCGGGGCCGTCCAGCGGGTGATGATTCCCCCGTAGTTCAGGATGTCCACTTCCATACCCCGGGCATTGCGGAGCGTATACCGGGTTACCTGGCCCCCGGCCGGGAAGGGGCCGAAAAAGTGGGATTCAATTCCGGGCTTCTGGGCTTGCTGGGTCATGGTATGTTGTTTTTGGTCCGCTTTGCCCTTGTCTTTACACCCGGTGGATAGCGCGCCAAGGAGGAGCAGGAGCAGGATCGTGGTTATGGAATTTCGGTGCTTCATGGTACTGCTTGTTGGTTCAGTGAGCGGGAATTACCTCCGGGCTTGCGCCCCTAATCGGGATTTGAAATCCCGCAGGCGGGTGTCCGCATCAATGAGCAGGAGTTCAATATCGAAAAATTCGGCAAAATCTTCCAAAAATTCAGGAGAAAGCGCCTGGGTAAATACCGTATGGTGGGATCCGCCGCCGGCCATCCAGCAGGCTGCAGAGGTTTTCAGGTCCGGGTGGGGCTCCCAGTATGCGCGGGCTGTAGGCAACTTGGGGAGGGTAGCCGGTGGGGGCAGGGTGTTGACGGTGTTCACCAGCAGGCGAAAATGGTCGCCCAGGTCTACCAGGCTGGCATTCAGGCCCGGGCCTGCTGCAGCGGTAAAGACCAGCCGAACCGGGTCTTCCCGGTTGCCGATCCCCAGGGGATGTACCTCGCACGTAGGCTGATCTGCGGCAATACTGGGGCAGATTTCCAGCATGTGGGAGCCCAGTACGTAACCCCGGTTGTTTTCAAAATGATAGGTATAGTCTTCCATAAAGGAGGTGCCTTGTGCCATGCCATTCCCCATCACTTTACAGGCCCGCAGCATGGCGGCTGCCATCCAGTCCCCCTCGGCCCCAAAACCGTATCCGTCCGCCATCAGCCGTTGCACGGCCAGCCCGGGCAATTGCTTTAGGGAACCCAGGTTTTCAAAGGTATCCGTGAAGGCATGGAACCCCCCGCTGCTTAAAAAGTTGCGCAGACCCAGTTCAATACGGGCAGCTTCCACCAGGGAGTCCCGGCGGTCACCCCCGGCCATAAGACCGGGCTGCAGCCGGTACATATTTTCATATTCCGCCAACAGAGTGGCTACTTCCGGGGCATCGGCCCCCGGCATTGCCCGGGCAATGACATCGGGTTCATACCCGTGTACCGAAACCCCGAAGGTTATTTCGGCAGCCACCTTGTCGCCCTCGGTTACGGAAACCTGCCGCATGTTGTCCCCAAAGCGGGCCACCTTTAATTCCTGTATGGCCCGGCAACCCAAGGCTACCCGGCTCCAGACAGCAATTCGCTCCAGGACTTCCGGGTCCTGCCAGTGGCCCACAACCGTTTTTCGGGCTTTCCCCAGGCGCGTAAGCAGGTGGGCAAATTCCCGGTCGCCGTGGGCGCTTTGGTTCAGGTTCATAAAGTCCATGTCGATTTCCCCCCAGGGGATTTCCGCATTGAACTGGGTGTGCAGGTGGCAGAGGGGTTTGTCCAGCAACTGCATCCCCCGTATCCACATCTTGGCGGGGGAGAAGGTATGCATCCAGGTAATCAGGCCCACGCAGGCCTGATCCTGGTTGGCCTCCCGGCAAAGGGAGGTAATTTCCTCCGGGGTAGTCAGTACGGATTTAACGTTAAGGCGAACGGGAAGCCTGCCGCTGGCATTCCAGGCGCTGCCAATAGCCTGTGCATGCTGAGCTACCTGCCGGAGGGTGTCCGGGCCGTAGAGGTGCTGGCTTCCCGTAGCCAGCCATATTTCGTAGGTATCAAAATTCATGGGGTGTGTTTTATTGTCCGTAATAGGCGTCTTTCCCGTGTTTGCGGGTATAGTGTTTTTGGATTAACGCCTCCTTTAACCGGGGTGCCCCCGGGTTGATCTGCAAGGTCAGGTAGGCCATCTGGGCCACGGTTTCCAGGACCAGGCTATGGTGTACGGCCTGAGCCGCATCCTTGCCCCAGCAAAACGGCCCGTGGTTGCCTACCAGCACCATAGGCACCTCCTGGGGCTCCAGGTTTCTCTCCCGGAAGCATTCGGTAATCTGAACCCCGGTATTGTGTTCGTAATTTCCCTGGATCAGCTCGTCTGCCATGGGGGGCGCACAGGGGATGTCGTGGGTCAGGTGGTCTGCATGGGTAGTCCCCAAGATGGGGATGTCTTGCTGGGCCTGTGCCCAGGCTACCGAATATAAGGCATGGCAATGGGCAATGCCGCCAAGGCCTTCCCATTCCCGGTACAGGTAACTGTGGGTCCGGGTATCGGATGAAGGGCGCAGCTTGCCTTCCACCACCTCGTTGTTATAGTCCAGGACCACCATGTCTTCCGGGCGCAGCTTTGCATAGGGTACCCCGCTGGGTTTGATGGCAAACACCCCCCGGGAAGTATCGGCGGCACTCACGTTCCCAAAGGTATGGATCACCAGCCCCAGGGCGTGTAACTCCATATTGGCCGCATAGGCCTCCGCTTTCAGGGTGGTGTAGGGAGAGGTGCTCATGGGTACTGGGTTTGGGTTTCTACAAAATGGCCCAACCGTTCGTAGGCGGCCATGCGGGCATCGTAATGGGCTTTGCGTTCGGGCCGGGGTTCGTAGGTAGCCTCTGCAGGGCTACCCATCTTTTGCGCGGCGGAAGCCACATCCGGATATAAGCCCGCTGCCACTGCCGCATAGATGGCAGCCCCCAGGGCAGGGGTCTGATCGGAGGCGGCCACCCGCACCCTCCTGCCCAGCACATCGGCCAGGGTCTGCATAATGTAGGGCGATTTCCGGGCGACCCCACCAATACCCAATACCTCCCGGATGGGGACGCCTTCTTGCTCAAAGCGTTCCACAATTTTCCGTGATCCCAGGCATATGGCTTCCACCAGGGCGCGGAAAACTTCAGGGGCGCCGCTGCCCAGGCTTAGCCCGGTAATGGCGCTTTTCAGTTGTTGGTTTGCATCCGGGGTACGGCGTCCGTTAATCCAGTCCAGGGCCAGGGGGTAAGGGGCCTCTGACGGCAGGGCTGCTGCTGCCCGGCTAAGCTCGGGTAAGAGCTGTTCTTCCCAGGTTTCCCTGAGGCGCTCAGGGGCGCCTTCCAGGTGCTTTAATGGCCACAGCAAGAGATCCCGGTACCAGGCCAGCAAATCCCCGAAGGCAGACTGTCCGGCCTCCAGGCCTGTAAGCCCCGGGAGTACGGATCCATCTACCTGTCCGCAAATACCCCGCACGGCTTTTTGATCCCATTTAGGGTCTTCTGAGACCAGGATGTCGCAGGTGGAGGTCCCCATGACGCGAACCAGGGTCTGGGGCGCTATAGCCGCCCCAACCGCGCCGGCATGGGCATCGAAGGTGCCAGTGGCTACGGCAATGCCGGGTTCCAGCCCCAACTGCTCCGCCCACTTTTGGCAGAGGGTGCCTGCAGGCTGGTCCGAGGTATAGGTGTCTTCATAGAGCCGGCCGCGCAGCTCCCCCAGGTAGGGGTGTAACCCGGCCAGGAAGTTGGCAGGGGGCAGCCCGCCCCAGGAAGCATGCCACATGGCCTTGTGGCCCGCGGCACAGCGGCTGTGCCGGAAGGCCCCGGGATCCTTCCCGCCGGTAAGCAAAAAGGTGAGCCAGTCGCAATGCTCCATCCAGGTCCAGGCGGCTTCCCGTACTGCGGGGTCGGAGGCGGCCACATGCCAGACCTTCGCCCAGAACCATTCGGAGGAATAAATTCCTCCCACAAAGCGCGTGTAATCGGGCCCGCCCCAGGTGCGGGCATGTTGGTTCAGGGCTTCGGCTTCGGCAATGGCGGTGTGGTCTTTCCAGAGCACCACCATGGCGTTGGGGTTCTCGGCAAATGCCGGGGTAAGGGCCAGGGGGGTGCCGTCTGCCTGCAGGGGCAGGGGGGAAGAACCGGTGGTGTCCACACAGAGCCCCCGTACCTGGGCCGGCTCCAATCCGCTTTCGGAAAGGGCAGCGCGTACGGCATGGACCATGCACTCCTGGTGGTCCAGGGGGTGCTGGCGAAACCGGTTTTTGGCCGGGTCGCAAAATTGTCCTTCCGCCCACCTGGGGTAGTAGGCTACGGCCGAGGCGTGCTCGGCCCCATCCGCAGTGCCTACCAGGACCGCCCGAACGGAGTCCGTTCCAAAATCAAGGCCAAGGGTAAAGGTGGCTGCGCGGGTACTCATCTTTTTAATCGGTTTTCGGGATCCAGACTTTCATCTTTCCTATACCGCGGTTGGACCAGGCATAGTAGGGAATAGCCACCAGGCTGTCGCTTTCCAGGGTAACGACCCCACCCAGGAGTTCTTGCCGGGGCACGGCCTGGAAATGTTGGGCATCCTTAAGGCGCAGGTGGTCCATTTGCCCGGGGTTGTCTGCGGCCTCTGCGGCATACACCAGGGGGCCGCGCTCCAGGGCCCTTTTTCCCAGATCTTCGGCTACCTTCGGGCTGGCCGAAACGGTGCGGGGCTCCATGGGGAATTCCCATTCCAGGACATCCCCCGGGTTCCATTGGCGTCTCAGGGTTACATACCCGTCTTCGGTGCGGGTACGGAGTTCCTGCCCATTCAGGGTAATCCGGAGTTCGGGGAGGAATTCGGTATCATAGGCATAGAGTTCCCCGGGCAGGACTTCCCCTCTTACCCAGCCGGGGATCCGCAGGCGCAGGGTAAACTCCGCGGGGCTTTCGGGTTCCACCTTCAGGCTAACTTTGCCATCCCAGGGGTATTCGGTGGCCTGTTCCACCTGGAGTGTGGTCCCATTCAGTTCCAGTTGGGCAGTGTTGGCTGCATAGAGGTTTACCAGCAGGGTATCTGCGGTTTTGGAGTATACCAGCCCGGGTACTGAGGGTAAAAAACGGATCAGGTTGGTGGGGCAACAGGAACAATCGAACCAGTCCTTGCGGGTACAGGCCCCCTGGTTAAAGGTGTAGACCCCGTCCGATTCCAGGGCATTGGGATAAAAAAATTGCGTTCCGCTCAGGGAAAGGCCCGAAATAAGCCCATTATACAGGGTGCGCTCAATGATGTCAAAATAGCGCACGTCGCCCGTCAGGTGGAACAGGCGATGGTTCCAGTATACATTGCCAATGGCCGCGCAGGTTTCGTTGTATGCGGTCAGGTTGGGCAGTTCATACGCCTCCCCGAAGGCTTCCCCTTGCCGGCTGGAACCGATACCCCCGGTGAGGTACATTTTCTTGTTCACTACATTTTCCCATAGGTTATGTACGGCCCGCAGGTAGGCCGTATCCTTTTTCATGGCGGCCAGGTCCGTCATGGCGGCGTACATATATACGGCCCTAACGGCATGCCCTACGGCTTCGTCCTGCTCGGTTACGGGCAGGTGGTCCTGGGAATAGGGCCCGAAAAGCTCGTGGTGTTCCGGGTTGCCGCGGTTTTCCAGAAAGTAGGTAGCCAGGTCCAGGTAGGCCTGTTTACCGGTAATCTGGTACAGGCGAATCAGGCCGGTTTCTATAATCTGGTGGCCGGGTACCGCCTGGATCTGGTTTTCCCCGGGTCCGAAGGTCTTTACCATCAGGTCCGCATTTTTCAGGGCGATGTCCAGGAAATTTCGCTTGCCCGTGGCCCGATAGTGTACGGCTGCCGCCTCGTAGAGGTGCCCGGCGTTGTAGAGTTCATGGCTGGCTTCCAGGGATTCCCAGCGCTTGCCTTCTTTGACCTTTACCCATGTAGCCGGGGGGGCGGCGGGGTCGATGGTGCGCCAGGTGGTCAGGTACCCGTCGGCTTCCTGCCCGGTGGCAATAATGGCTATCAGGGAATCCAGCTGCGCCGATAATGCAGGGTCCGGGGCACTGATCAACGAATTGGAGGCCCCTTCAATAATTTTGTACACATCCGTGTCGTCAAAGGGCATGGCCCCGCGAACCGTACCCTGTTTAAGGCCGCCGGCAATCAGGAAGTTGTCGAAACGCCCTTCTTCCAGGCACTTCTCCAGGGCAAACCCTATGGTTTTCTCCTGCACCCTCGAGATCATCGGAAGCCAGAAGTTGTCGGTCAGGTGCACCTGGCGGATATCCACCGCAGCTATGGGGT
Organism: Robiginitalea aestuariiviva; assembly: GCF_029537735.1. GTDB lineage: Bacteria > Bacteroidota > Bacteroidia > Flavobacteriales > Flavobacteriaceae > Robiginitalea > Robiginitalea aestuariiviva. The sequence goes on from NZ_JARPUQ010000002.1 coordinate 36,372, forward strand.
AGCCATCAGCCCCTGCGGCAGGCGCCGTTTCCTTTTTCTCATGGGCACAACCCAGGATTCCCAGGGCAAATATGCCCAGCCAGAAATTGCGGCTGGGGGAAGGAAACTTCATATCGGGCTGTTTTTGGGTTAGGATTTTTCAGAAAGCACCAGCACGGAGAAGGGAGGCAATTCCAGGGAAACTTCCCCCTTGCGCAAGGAGAAGGCCTTAAAGGGGACAGGTTTGATTCGCTCCGGAGCGTCGAAGGTGTTGTGGTCCTGAAGGCTTTTGGACGTCAGGATGCGTCCTTCCAGGCCGGACACCTCCAGGCCGGAAAGGTCCAGGGTAATCTTATGGGCCTGGCTGGCATCGATGTTGACCAGGGAAACGTTTACCTGCCCCTGGGCATTGCGGGAGGCCGAAACGGAAAGGGCCGGGAGCTCCTCCCCGTCCTGGCGGTACACCGGGGAGTCAAAGGCCACGTCCAGCAATTGGGCATCCTGATGCACCTTGTACATATGCATCACATGGTAGGTGGGGGTCAGCAGCATTTTTTCCTCGTCGGTGAGGATTACCGCCTGCAGCACATTGACGGTCTGGGCCAGGTTGGCCATTTTGACCCTGCGGGCGTGGTTGTTGAAGACGTTCAGGACCATACCGGCCACCATGGCGTCCCGCATGGTGTTCTGCTGGAACAAAAAGCCCGGGTTGGTGTCCGGCATCACATCGTACCAGCCCCCCCATTCATCTACAATCAGGTCTACCTTCCCATCCGGGTCGTACTTATCCATAATATCGGAATGCTTCCGGATCAGTTCGTCCATAAGCCAGGATTTCTGCATGGTTTTGAAGTATTGTCCTTCCGTGAAATCCGTGGATGAACTCTTGTTGGACCAGTCAATTACGGAATAGTGGTGCAGGGCCACGGCCTGCAACATCCGGTGGGGGATGTCCCGCATCAGGACTTCGGTCCAGTGGTAATCGGCATCGCTGGCGCCGGAGGCAATTTTGTAGATCCCGCCTTCCACCCCGGCATTGCTCATAAAGGTGGCATACTTCCGGTACACATCCACATAGTGCTCCGGGCGCATATTGCCCCCGCAGCCCCAGGCTTCGTTCCCGATCCCCCAGTAGCGGACGCTCCAGGGCTTTTCCCGGCCGTTGGCGCGGCGCAGGTCGGACATGGGGCTTACCCCGTCAAAATTGGTGTACTGCACCCAGTCTGCCAGTTCCTGCACGGTGCCGCTGCCCACATTGCCGGATACATAGGGTTCGGTTTCCAGCATCTCACACAGGTTCAGGAATTCGTGGGTGCCAAAGGAGTTGTCTTCGGTGACCCCGCCCCACCAGGTGTTTACTATGGTGGGCCGTTCGGTCTTGGGCCCGACCCCGTCCTTCCAGTGGTAGGTGTCTGCGAAACAGCCCCCGGGCCACCGCAGGTTCGGGATTTCCAGGTCCTTCAGGGCGGCAATGATGTCGTTGCGGACCCCGGCGGAGTTCGGGATGGGGCTGTCTTCCCCTACATAGAAGCCTCCATAAATACAGCGGCCCAGGTGTTCTGCAAAATGCCCGTAAATATGCCGGCTTATTTGGGGGTTATCCGCCTTGGCAGATACGGAAATCCGGGTGTTTTGTGCCTGCGCACTCAGGGTGAGGCAGCAGGATAGAAGGATAAAGACGATGGCAATGGCCCTGGGTATCCGTTTCATAAACAAAGGGTTTTTGTAAGGTAGAGGCCGGGGTAAATACCACGGCCTCCGATAGTTAACTAAACTAAAAAAACTAATTCAAACGGGGCTTGTGGATGGGGGTCCGGGCAGGCCACCGGTTAAGTGTGAAAAACACACGATCAATGTAGGAAAAGAATTCTGCTTCACCAAATTTCGGCTGGGAAAAGTCTGGTGCAGTCCTGCAAATTTTTTGGCTATCTTGCCCGTGCCGCGCCCGGGGTGCGGCCGCAATTAACCAACCATTACAATATGGCGCTAACCTATTACAAGACGGAGGACCAGGTCCTGCTCGCGGTAGACTGCATCATTTTCGGGTTCGACGAAGAAGAACTGAAGCTTGTCCTCGTAAAGCGGAGCATGGAGCCGGAGCGCGGTAAATGGTCCCTGATTGGCGGCTTTATGAAAAAGGACGAGGACCTGGACCAGGCTGCCGCCCGCGTCCTGGAGACCCTTACCGGCCTGAGCGACATCTATATGGAGCAGTTGTATGCCTACAGCAAGGTAGACCGGGACCCGGGCCAGCGCACGGTTTCCGTGGCCTACTTTGCCCTGATTGACGTGGCTTCCCACCAGTTTGAAGGGGTACAGTTGGAAACGGCCCAGTGGTTCCCGCTAAGCCAGGCCCCCCACCTGATCTTTGACCACAACGCCATGGTTGAAAAGGCGGTGGCCCGCCTCAGGCGCAGGGCCATGACCATGCCTATCGGGTTTGAACTCCTGCCTGAAAAATTTACCATGCGCCAGTTGCAGGCCCTGTACGAAAGCATCCTGGACAAAAAGCTGGACAAGCGCAACTTCATCAACAAATTCAAATCCCTGGATGTCCTGATCCGCCTGGATGAAAAGGACATGACGGTGGCCCGCAAGGGCGCCTACCTCTACCGGTTCGACAAGGAAAAATACGACCGAAAGGTCGAGGAAGGCTTTAGTTTTAAACTCTAAAACCGGATTACTTATGAGACGAGTACTCATACGGCTCCTACTGATTTGCTGGGGAGGGCTCGTAGCCGGATATGGGCAGGACATCCCGCTCCCGGAACACCCCCGTCCGGATTTTAGGCGCCCGGATTGGATAAATCTGAACGGTGCCTGGGAATTTCGCTTCGACCCTTCAGCGGAAGGAATGAAGGCCGGGTGGGAACGCCCAGGCGTGCCCTTTGACCGTTCTATCCAGGTGCCATTTCCCTGGGGGTCTTCCCTGTCCGGGGTGCCGGATGAAGCGGATATTGGCTGGTACCGCAGGCAGATTGTGATTCCCGAGGCCTGGAAGGGCAAACGCGTATTCCTGGTAATCGGCGCTTCGGACTGGCAAACGGATGCCTGGTTGAACGGCACTCCCCTGGGGAGCCACCAGGGGGGCTATGTCCCGATTGAATTTGAACTTACGGGTTCCATGGCCCCGGGAACCACCCAGGAGCTGGTAATCCGTGCGGACGATGCGCGACGCGATTTTACCCTGTACGGCAAGCAAGGGTACGGGAATGCCCGCGGCATCTGGCAAACGGTGTATCTGGAAGCCCGGGGCCCATCCTACCTGTCGGCCCTCCACCTGACCCCGGATACGGACCGGGAAGTTGTAACCGCCACGGCCTATCTGGACGCCCCTGCTGCCCGGCCGGTGCCCCTTACCGTAACCGTACACCGGCAATCCGGTCCGGTGTCGCGCGATACACTGGTCCCTGCCGGGACCGAGAAGGTCCATCTGGAAATCCCTATGGAAAACCCGCAGCTCTGGGACCTGGAAAACCCCCATTTGTACGAGGTTAGCGCCAGTCTGGGGTCGGATAAGGTGGCTTCCTATTTCGGAATGCGTAAGATTTCGGTGGTAAACCTGCCTGGAACGGACTACCCGTACATAGCCCTGAACGGAAAACCGGTGTATTTGCAGCTGGCCCTGGATCAGTCCTATCACCCGGAGGGCTTTTATACCTTCCCGACCGATGCCTTTATGCGGGAAGAAATTGAACGCTCCAAGGCCATTGGCCTTAATGGGATCCGGGTGCACATTAAGGTAGAAGTCCCGCGCAAACTATACTGGGCGGATAAACTGGGCCTGTTGGTGATGTCCGATCTGCCCAACAGTTGGGGGGCTCCCGATGCCGATATGCAGCGGGAATCGGAAACCACCCTGCGCCGGATGATCCGTCGCGACTATAACCATCCATCGGTTTTTTCCTGGATTGTGTTTAACGAAACCTGGGGTTTAACCCGCAACGGATCCTATACGCGCGAAACCCAGAATTGGGTAGCTTCCATGTATTACCTGGCCAAGTCCCTCGATACCACCCGTTTGGTGGAGGACAATTCCATTTGCTGCGGCCGGGGGCATACCGAAACGGATATCAATTCCTGGCATGCTTACCTGCCGGGCTACCAATGGGAGTCCCTTCTGGCCCAGATTTCGGACAGCACCTACGCCGGGAGTCCCCATCATTTTGAAAAGGGGTTTCTGCAGGGGAGCCAGCCGAACATCAATTCGGAATGCGGAAATGTCTGGGGGTACCAGGGGAGTACTGGCGATGTGGATTGGAGCTGGGACTACCATAAAATGATGAACGCCTTCCGGATGTATCCCAAAATTGCCGGGTGGCTCTATACGGAACATCACGACGTTATTAACGAATGGAACGGATATTGGCGGTTCGACAGGAGCGAGAAATATACGGGGGTGGAACAACTTGTTCCCGGAATGACCCTGAAGGACTGGCATTCCGAGGTATACCTTTCCAACGGCAGTGAGATTTCCCGGGAAGTAACCGGGGGGAGTACCCAACAGGTCCCGATGCACCTTTCGGTGATGACGGGTGCTGCCCTGGGGGAGTCCCTGGAAATCTATTATCGCTATACGACTACGGATGTGCTCGGAGCATTACAACCAGGCCCCGAAGGGCGGATTATGGTCCCCTATTCCCCCTGGATGCAACAAACCCTGGCCCCGTTGCAAATCCAAATCCCCGACATGGAAGGGCTGGGGTTGCTGGCTTTTGAAGTCCGGCGGGCCGGGGGAGAAGTGCTTCACAGGAACTTCGTGCATTTTGTGGTTTCGGGTAGGAACCCCGGGCACAAGTATACCCGAATTGCGGCCCGGCCCTTGGAATATACCCAGAGCCAATGGAGCGGCAAGCAGTGGGATGTGCTGGAGGGTAAGAAGCTAAACGGGGCCGGGAGCGGGTACTTTGAATATACCTTTTCACTGCCCGAGGGTTTTAACCCGGACCAGGCGGACCAGGCGTATTTCCTTGCGGAACTTGGCGCCAAGGAACTTTTTGTAAAGGACCGGGAGTCCTATGAGTCCGACCAGGATTTTATGAAAGGCTCCCGGGTGGCCCCATCCGGGAACCCGAATGCCTATCCCATGACCGATACGGTTTATTACCCCTCTGAAATACAGGTTTCGATCCAGGACGGCCCGGCCACGGTGGTAGTCCTCCCGGACGACCCGGCAGACCACAGGGGGGTACTTTCCTGGCATTTTCAGTTGCGGGACGGGAAGTTGCGGGAAGCTGGCTCGTACGGCTAACTGGTGAAGATTCCCATATCCGCCAACGTGCTGCGGGAAGCCGAAAACCAATCCGGGAAGGTCCGCGTTCGGCTTGCCACGGATTCAGGCCACGGGATTGCCGTGTACGGCCGGCAATTTGGCCGGTATCCTACTGACCCCAGTCTGGTTATTGAGCTGAAATAAACTTCGTGCCTTCTGTTTTTTGCCCCCAGGAATTTACTCGTTTCCCGCCTGGAGATGGTGCTCCTCAATCTCCTCCGGACTTAGGCCCAGGAATGCTGCCGCATTGTTGTAGAAGATATCCGCTTTTTGTTCCATCGATAGAAATGACGCGCTGTTGATATTGCCAATGGCCTGATCAAAAGCGCCCTGAAACACCATTTGGTCCGTCCCGTACATGATGCGCTTGCCAAACCCCGCATCCACCAGGCCTTTCAGGAAGTGGTGGAATTCTGCCCGGGGCAGGGCCCAGCTAATGACCCCAAGATCTACATACAACTGCGGATGGGCATACATCAGGGCTTTCATGTCTTCCAGGTACGGCCAGCCGGCATGCATGATATAGATCTTCAGTTTCGGGTGCGCCACCAGAACCCTTTCAATTTGCATGGGGTGGGCATTTTCGGCCCGTACCCCCGGATATCCGGCATACATGGCACCGGGCGGGCCTCCCGGGTAAATATGGTAGCCTACCGGCACTTCCAGGGATTCAGCCAGTTCAAAATAAGGGTCCATGGCGGCGTCATCGGCCTGTACCCCATTGTAGTACGGGGCCATCTCGGCCATAATCTGCAATTCCCCGGACATAAACCCCTGCCGTAAGGTTTCCAGGTTGCCGCCTCCTTTGGCGGGAATTACCCGATCCGGGTCTTCCGCCTCCCAGGCCGGGTTGTAATCTACCACCGCCTTTACAATACGGTGGGCTTTCATCCTGTCGAAGGTCCAGGCCTTATGGGCTTCCAGGTCCGCAGTAGTGGTATAGGAAATCCCGGTAAGGGGGTTGGTAAACTGGATGCCGAACAGGGGGGATACCTGCTGGTAGGCGTGAACATGCATGTCGATGATTGGGCCCTGATAGGCCTCTTGTGCGGTAGTGGTGGCCTGTAGCATCAAAGCGAAGATTGCAGCCGCAGCCGCGCGATAGTGTATCATAGTACTGGCTTTAAGTCATCCCAAAGGTAACCGGGCCGGGGTGTTCAAAATTGTAAAAATCGGAACCTTTATGCGGCAATTCCTGAAATCTGCCAGGGGTAATGCCCCCAAACGCACGGAACTCCTTGATGAAGTGCGCCTGGTCAAAATACCCCTGGTCTGCCGCTATGGCCGTCAGTGAGGTTGCGGGCTGTTGGGCGATTTGCAGGGCGGCCCGGTTAAAGCGGGCCAGGCGGGCATAATACTTAGGGGATATCCCCACCTGTTGGGCAAAGCGTTTGCGCAGCCCCCTGGAACTGAGGTTCAGCATCCGGCTGAGGTCGTCCATCCGCAGGCCCGGCACTTCGCGGATCCCCAGTACCCCGCGGCGGATTCTGGGGTCTGCTGCATCAGGGTCCAGACGTTGCCAGAGAAACTGCTCAATAGTCTTGCGGATATCCGTCTCGTTTTTCGCGTCTGCAATCTGGTTGTACAGGGCTTCCAGGGCGGAGGCCCGAAATAACTGGTCCAGGCTGCTCAGGCGGTTGCGCAACTGCTGCATGGGGATGCCCAGCAATGCAAACAATCCAAAGGGCTCAAATTGTATGTTGATCATACGGATCCTGACGCTCCGGTCAAAGGCTACGGGGCTCAGGCAGGAAGTGGAGGCAAAATTCTGCAGCGCTTTATAGGGCCCGATCCGCACCGGCTCATCCAGGTTAATGCTGAGGTTGGTGGTGCAATTGGGAAAGAGACACAAATAGGTGTCTTCAGTTCCCGCCGGCACTTCTATAAAGGCGATAAAACGCACGCAGGCCTGCAAGCCGGGGTGGGAGGGACGATAGATGCGGAATTCCACGTCTGCCTACTTCAGGTGCGCATCAAAAAAGGCTATCGTGCGCTCCCAGGCCAGCTGGGCGGCCTTTTGGTCGTAACGGGGGGTGGTGTCGTTGTGGAACCCGTGGTTTACCTCCGGGTATACATGGGCCGTATAGGATTTCCCCCGGGCTTTGAGGGCGGCCTCGTAGGCGGGCCACCCGGCATTTACGCGCTGGTCCAGCCCGGCGTAGTGCAGCAACAGGGGCGCCTGTATGTCCGCTACCATTTCCTCCGGGGGCTGCCCCCCGTAAAAGGGTACGGCGGCGTCCAGTTCGGGCAGGCGCGCGGCCATCATGTTGGAGATCCATCCGCCAAAGCAAAAGCCCACTACCCCTACCTTGCCCGTGCTGTCCGGGTGTGTATCCAGGTAGCGGAAGGCCGCAATAAAGTCTTCGAGCATTTCATTGCGGTCGCGCTGGCGCTGCAGGGTCCGGCCGTCGTCGTCGTTACCGGGATAGCCACCCAGGGGGGTCAGGGCATCCGGCGCCAGGGCCAGGTAACCGGCCAGGGCTGCACGCCGGCAAACGTCTTCAATATGCGGGTTGAGCCCGCGGTTTTCATGAACTACCACTATCCCGGGGAGAGGGCCTTGTGCCTTGGCGGGTTTGGCCAGCAGGCCTTTGATACTTCCCCCGCCCTGGGGGGAATCGTAAGTGATGTAATCCGTGCTCAGGCGCGGGTCGTCCTGTGGCACCTGCAGCCGGGTCACGTAGTCCGGCATAATGAAGCTCATCAAAGACATCACGGTTATCCCTCCAACGGCGTAGGTAGACAACTTGTCCATAAACTGGCGGCGGTTAATCTGGTTGTGGGCATAGGCGTCGTACAGGTCAAAGACTTCCTGGCTGATGTCTTCCTTCCGGAGTTTTTTCATGGCGGGTAGCATTTAAGGTTGCGGATGCTACCTAAGGTATGGAATTCCAGCCGGCCTGGCAAGGTGCTGCATTTCAGGGGGAAACAAAAGCGGCCCCCCGAAAGGAGGGCCGTAAAGGTTGGCGTCAAAGGCGGTTAAACCATTTCAGCTTCTTTTTCTTTCCGGCGGGTTTCCACCAGTTTTTCGATCAGGTCCGGAACTTTTTCAAAAGCTGCGGACAGGCCGTGTGCTTTACCCGCTTCCAGGAAGGAGATGTTGTCTTTGTAGGTAACCAGGAAGCCAACAGGCTCAACACCTACACCGCCACCAGCGCCAAGGCCCTGGCCGATGCCTTTTTTAGGGGCGTTGCCTTCTCCGCCTCCGGATCCAAATCCAAGTCCTACTTTGATCACCGGTACACAGGTAAATTCCCCCAGTTTAAAGGGTTCACCCACTACCGTTTCAGTTTTGGCCTCTGATTTTAAAAAATCAGTGACTCTGCCGAGGAGTTCTTCATAATGCATTTCCATGATTAAGGGTTTATGGGTTAACAAATGATTTTAAGAGTCTGACGGGCCGGTTGGTAACCCGGAAGGCCAGCCGGTTCTGATTCCAGAAATTTACCCGGAAGGCCGTGCCCCGTTGTTGCAGCATAAAGGCCAGGGGATAGAGTTGGGCATTCCAGACGGGGTCTCCCGTATCCAGGTCCCAACTGAATTGCCGCACCCTGAAGCTGCGGAATACCTGTATCCAATTGACCTGCCGATGGTTCCCGGATTTTTTGGGCCGGGATTTTATCCTTTTTTTACGTTTGTCGTGCATCCGCACCAGGTCCGTGGGTTTCCAGCAATAGGTGGCAAAAGGGACATGCAGGCGCAGGTGGATGAGCTCTTCCCGGTCGTCTTCCAGGCGGGCCCAGGCCAGGTGCCCGGCCCGGAGCTCCAGTTTCCTGGAGGCGGTGTCTGCCACCAGTTCCAGGGGCATCCAAAGCAGGTAGGCCAGCAGTCCCAGCAAAATTCCGATGCCGATGATCCAGACCATACCGAATTCGTTTGTGGCAAAGAAAATAAAGGAAAGGCGCCTGTACCATGATCTGGGTCAGGCAGATGGGAAATCTTAGGGGTCTTTCGGCAGGGCTCATAAACCTGTAGCTCCTGGTGGTAAAGGCCATTGAAAAATTAATGTACATTTAAGGGATACCTGTACACCATGCTACACCTGTTCCGTCGCCTGCGCAGCAAATTTCTGGCCAAGAACCAGATCAGCCGTTACCTGGTATATGCCCTGGGCGAGATAATTTTGATAGTAGTGGGAATCCTGATCGCTCTGTACATCAATAACAGCCAGGAAACTGTCAGGGATTTAAAAATGGAGGAGTCCTATTTACTTCGGCTGGAAGACGACCTTAACCAGAATCTTAAGGAATTGGATCGTGTTATTGCCGAAACAGCTAGGAATCTGAATGCAGTTGATTCGGTGGTGGCCCTAGGGAGAGGGCATTTACCATCCATGGAGCCTCAGGACTTTTGGCATCTGTCCGGGGGCCTGCTGGAATATACTATTTTCCAGGCAGCGGAGGCTACCGTAGACGATATTATGGGTTCCGGCAGGCTGGACATTATCAAAAACCGGGAGATCCGCGAGGCTATTGCAGGTTGGAAGACTGATTTAATTTCCATCCGATCGCTGGAAGAAGATTATAAGGCAACCTTCAACATGCTACTGGCTTATTACCGCAAATCCCTTCCTATTTACAAATACTATGGTTCGCAAACCTCCGAAAAGATCTCGAAGGATGAAATGGAACAAATTCTTGCGGATTTTGAATTTTTGAATCTGGTAAGCCATATTGGGTTTCCGGCGGGGGCATTGCATCAGGAGTATGTCAGGCAGAAGATTCAGGTCATGGAGCTTCAGAAAAAGGTGCATGTCGAATTAAAGCGATTCCCCAAAAGGGATGAATGACTTAAAGCCTAATAGCTGATGAAAAGTACAAAGGGTAGTAGTTAAATGCGTCTTGCTTCCGTTCAAGCATTCTGGGTACTTTACCTTAGCACATTAGGATTTTTCATACATTTAACCGTATGGGGATCAAGCGATTTAGGGGATTCAGCCGTTCCGGACCGGGATTATTTTTAGGCCTAATGCTTGCTATAGCCCTGCTGGGCACCCAAAAAAGCAGGGCGGAAGCGCCCCAGGAACCCACCCAGACCGATACCACCCAGCTGCGTTTGCTCCTGCAGCGGTTTGACGCTCTTCGTTTTTCCGAGCCGGATTCCGCCCTGCAAATATCCCTGGAAGCCATTGCCCTTTCCCAGGCGGTTGGCGAGCCGCGCAGCCGGGCCCGTGCCCTGAAAAATGCAGGGACCATCCATTTTGACCGGGGGGATTACAACGATGCCCTGGACTATTATACCCGTTCCCTGGAGGCTTTCGAACGGGAACAGGACACCCTGGGGATCAGCAACCTTCAGAGTAACATCGGCTCGGTGTACCAGACTATAGGGGACAATCCACGCGCCCTTGAGTATTTTATCAATTCCCTGAAAAATGCAGAGGCAGTCCAAAACACCATGCGCATTGGCACGGCCTACCTGAATATCGGCACGGCCTATTCCAATGATGAACTCACCTATGACCAGGCTATTTTCAACTACGGTAAATCCCTGGAATATTTTACCAGGGACGGGTATGACCTGGGAATGGCGGTGGCGAATATCAATATAGGGGAACTGTATCTGCTGCAGGAACGCCCCATAGAAGCCATGCCCCACCTGATGGAAGCCCTGGAGCAGTTTCGTGAACTGCAGATGGACCCGGCCACCCCCCTGAATTATATGGGGCAGGCCTATGCCATTATGGGGCAGAACAGCCGGGCCATTGAATTCTATCAGCAGGCCCTGGAATCGGCACGGGAAAAGGGCAGCCGGATGGAGGAAACCAAGGCCTACCTGGGCCTGGGCGAAACCTACCTGAAGCTGCAGCAGGCCACGCCTGCGCTGCGGTACCTCGAAAATGCCCTGGAGGTGGCTAAGGAAACGGGTCTGAAATACGAACAAAGCCGCGCCTATGAAGGGTTTTCCCAAGCTTATGAACTACTGGGCGATTTCCGGAAGGCCCTGGAGGCGCAGCAACAATACACCGAGGTGCAGGATGCACTAAGGAAGGATGACTATGAGGACCAGATGTCGCGGCTTCGGGCAACCTTCGACCTGGAGCGCAAGGAGCAGGAAATCGAGTTGCTGAACGCCGAAAACAGCCTCAATACCCTGCAGATCGAAAAAGATGCGCGGGCCAAGTTGTTGCTTACCATTATCCTGGGGTTGTTCCTGGCCATCATTGCCGGCTTTGTCTTCCAGTTTTTCTATATCCGCCGGTCCAACCGCCGCCTGGCCTTTGAGCAAAACCGGTCGGAACAGATCCTGTTGAATATCCTGCCCAAGGAAACGGCGGACGAACTCAAGGAACACGGTTTTATTAAAGCCAAGGAGTTTGAACAGATTACCGTCTTGTTTACCGATTTTAAGGCCTTTAGTGTGATTGCCGAACGCATTTCCGCCGATAAGCTGGTCAAAAGCGTGGACTACTACTTCAAGAATTTTGACGAGATTACCGAAAGGCACAACCTGGAGAAGGTCAAGACCATTGGCGATGCCTATATGTGTGCCGGGGGCATCCCTACCCCCAATACCACGCATGCGCAGGATGCCATGGGAGCCGCCCTGGAAATCCTGCAGTTTGTGAAGGATACCGAGATCGATCCGCCCAAGGGAATTTATCCCTTCAAAATAAGGATTGGATTGAATTCGGGCCCGGTAGTGGCCGGGGTGGTAGGTACCCGGAAATTCGCTTACGATATCTGGGGCAGTACCGTAAATATTGCCGCGCGTATGGAATCCGGATCTGTACCTGGGCGGATCAATGTTTCCGAAAACACCTATCAGCTGCTACGGGATCAGTACACATTTACCTACAGGGGGGAAATGGAAGTCAAGAACAAGCAGGTGCTGCGCATGTACTTCGTGGAGGTGCCTGAAACAGATCCGTCATGGAGCAGTTAACAGGCGCTTTGCAGTCAGGTCGCTTAGAAATTCAAAATCTCATAGGACACCCGGGGATTTGCCGGGACCTTTATGCAATATTTACTGTGCGGGGCAGTTACCAATTAGGAACCTTCCCGTATTTGGATTGAATCTATGGAATTAGAAAACAGTAGTTTATATCCCGATATCTGCCACCGTATCCTGGAGGACCTGGCTCAAAAACTGCCATCCTACCTCACCTATCATTGCCTGGAGCATACCCTGGATGTGGCCAACGTCTGCAACCGCTATATCGATTACTATATGGTGGCCGAGCCTGTCGCCCGGCTCATTCGGATTGCGGCTGTGGCCCATGATTACGGATATATCTACGGCCCGAAGGATCACGAGGAGCGGAGTATTACCGAGGTGCGCCCCATGCTAACAGACTACTCGGAAAAGGAGATTGCCCTGGTTGAAGGCCTGATCCGGGCCACCAAAGTGCCCCAGTATCCCCGGAATCTCTACGAGGAAATCCTGGCCGATGCAGACCTGGATTATCTGGGACGGGGAGATTATGAGCCGCTGAGTGATCTGCTCTACAAGGAATTCCTCCATTTTGGGGTGGTAAAAAACCCAGAGGAATGGGTGCAGGTGCAGATTCGGTTCCTGGAGGGGCATGCCTACCATACGGACTGGGCCATCCGCCATCGGGTAGCGGAAAAAAAGAAGGTATTGGAAGCCCTGCGGGCACAGGTGGTAACCCCGCCTGAAAAAGGCTAGAGGAAGAGCGCTGCCACCACCGTAAGTACCCCAATCAGCATAGGGACAAAACTGTACACCAGGTTCCGGACGGAATTGTTTACATCGCTGAATTTTTTGTCTGCAATCAGCGAATTCACATAAATCTGCTCGCCAAGCTGGGCGTAAAGGCGCTGGTCGTCTTCCAGCAACTCGTGAAACCGTTCGGCAAACTTGTGGATATCCCCGTATTTGGTAATCACATCGTGGAAGAAGAACATATTCTGGTCGAACTTGGTCTCGATCTGCGGTAGGAAACAGCGAAAGCTGTAGTAGATGGAACGGCAGACAAAGAAGGTGAAAATGAGTAAAACCCCAATCAAGAAAGCACTGAGTTTAAAGGAGGTCTCTATACTGGTCACGATCTGCAGCACTACCCCCAGCAATAATCCATAGAAAGAAATAATAAGCCCGGCCTTGATTTCAGAAGAACGGTTCAGGCCGTTGATATAGGAAATGGTTTCCCAGTAAACGCTCAGTTTTTCCTCGGCCTGTAATTTTTTTCCGGACATAAGGTTTGGGTTGCTTTGCCTTAAAGGTAGTAATAAAACTTAACGCCAAAAGGGGGTGAAATGGAAAACCACAAACGGAACCCCTTAATATTTAGCAACTTAAGATATTGGCCGTAATGCAATTGATACGTGATTCGGAACCATTCAGGCACCATTTCCGGGCATTGGTGAATCTTTGGGGCTGCGCGTCTAATTATTTCATACTTTCAATGGTCTTCGGAAACATTGAGGCCATTCCCCCGGGGCCCCTGAAAAGGTGGTGTTTCAGAGGTAGCTCCAAATTCTTTCCTTCCCGGGCCTTTATGGTCCGGACCTATGGCGCTTTGGCCAAACAACCGCCATATGAAAACATCTCGCCCCGGGTTTCTGCGTGAAACCCCCTCCCGTCTTTTGGTACTCATGGCCTGTCTCTTTTTGGGATGGGCATCCCATGCCCAGAATTATTCCACTACAGGAGCTTCTGATAACTGGGAGGATCCCGCGGCATGGACCTGCCAGGGAGGGCCCTGCCAGAAAAACCCTTATCCGGATACCGATGTCACGGGTACGGTTACCATCAACCATACCCTGAACTACTACGGCAACCCGCCCATCAATGTGCATAACGGGGGGGTCTTACTGCTGCAAGGCGCTACATTGATCAACTACAGCAACCTTAATATTTTTACCGGCGGGCTGGTAACCCTTACCGGCTCTTCGCTTACCGTAGGCCCGGGGGTCCTAAATGTAGATGGGCGCATGGAACTGACTCAGAGTGTAATTGAAAAGGATGGGAATGTGGTCAATAATTCCGAAGTGGCCCTGGAGAATGCCTGTTTCACCCTGTTGAGCGGCAATTTCAACAATTATGGTGCCCTTTCAGGCTCGGGCGGGGTGAAAGTCCTAAGTGGCAACCTGAACAATACGGGAACCTGGGATGCGGATATACAGTACTATTATGCCAATAACAGCAGCGGGTTGCCCGGGGTTCCGGGTACCCTCGAGGATCTGGAGGCCCTTTGTCGGTGCGCCCAGGTCAATTGCGATATTGAATACGCCTACGATTTCCAGTTTAAGACCGAAGGGAAACTAAGCCCGGCCCTGCTCTCCCTGGCCCTTACCTACCTGGACGCCCCGGAAACGGACCCCCTGATTTATACGATTGATACCCGCAATACCCCGGCAGACCTTACCGACGACCGGGTGCTGGTGGAAATTGTGGTCACGGACAACCAGATCGACGCCCTTTTTACCGTGTTGCAGGGGTTTGGGATCAATACCACCCTGCAATCGGCCTCCAATCCTGCGGGGGACCTGCTTTCCGAATACGACCTGTCCGCAGGCGTGCGGGTGGTTACCCTCTATGTACAGATAGACCAGGACCTCTTGGACCTGGACGACGAGCCTTCCCTGAACCGGGTGTACGAACCGGCCCGGCTTACCAACCGGATTACCAGCCAGGGCGATTTTGCCCAGGGGTCCCTGGCCGGGCGCCTGGGGTGGGATGTTAGTGGAGCCGGTGTGGGGGTAGCCGTGATTTCGGATAGTTATAACAACAGGGGCGGGGCAGCCCTGGACATCGAGAACGAAGACCTGCCCGGGCCGGGCAATGCGGCCGGGTATACCAGCCCGGTATCGGTGTTGCAGGACCTGCCCGCGGGGGGCTCCGATGAAGGTCGTGCCATGTTGCAGCTGGTGCACGACGTT
This sequence comes from Robiginitalea aestuariiviva, assembly GCF_029537735.1. Classification (GTDB taxonomy): domain Bacteria; phylum Bacteroidota; class Bacteroidia; order Flavobacteriales; family Flavobacteriaceae; genus Robiginitalea; species Robiginitalea aestuariiviva. The sequence goes on from NZ_JARPUQ010000002.1 coordinate 51,468, forward strand.
GCCCCGGATGCCGACCTGTATTTCCGCACCGGCTTTATTTCCGAATACAATATGGCTGCCGGTATTACCGAAGCGGCAGCCCTGCCCGGGGTCCATATTCTGGTGGACGACCTGACCTACCTGAAGGAACCCTACTACAAGGATGGGATCATAGCCCAGGCCATAGCGGGGGTGGTGGCCTCCGGCAAGCACTATTTTACCTCGGCGGGAAATTTCGGAAACCGCTCCTACGAAGCCGGGTTTACGCCCATGCCAGGGGATGGTCCTGCCCTGTACCGCCACCGCTTTGACGAGGACTTCCTGCAGGAACTGACCCTGAACCCGGGCCTCTATGTGATTGGCCTGCAATGGGACGACCATTATTATTCCCTGGGGGAAGGCGGGGCCCAGGCAGACCTGGACATCTACCTGACCGATGGTTCCGGAAACAAGGAATTTGGGTACAACTGGAACAATACCGGGGCAGACCCCATAGAGCTCATGTACTTCCGGGTGCTGCAGCCCACCACTACCTACCTGATGATCGAGCAGGCCGGAGGCAGCAGCCCCGTTCCCTTTAAATATGTGGTTTTCCGGGCCGGGGACGACGGGGCATTCCTGGCACAACCCGCCCTGAATGCCTCCACCATTGTAGGGCATGCCAATGCCCAGAGCAGTACCACCATCGGGGCTGTGCGCTACGACAACAGCCCGAATTTTGGCGGGAGCCTGCTGGCCCAGCAGTCCTCCTCCCTGGGTGGCACCTATACCGAAGGGGGCGTAAGGAACCAACCGGCCCTGATGGGGCCAACCGGGGGCGACACCTCTGTAGACCTGGGCGCCCCGGATTTTGACAACAACAACCTTCCGAACTTTTTCGGGACTTCCGCAGCGGCGCCCCATGTAGCCGCCGGCGCAGCCCTGTTGCAGGAAGCCGTGGGCAAATACCTGAAGGACCCGCAGACCGAGAGTTTCCTGCCTACGGTAGGTGATCCGGCCAACTTTGCCCCACCCCGGCTGCTGAAGGACCACGCCCTTCCTATGCCCAATGCCTATGGGGCATACGATTATAAGCACGGGTACGGGTTTGCCGCTGTAGACGCAGCCCTGGCTTCCTTTGCCAACCCCGTTCCGAATTTCACCCGCTTTAATTACGACGACGTGCTGGCGGCCAACCCGGATTTTGTGCCGGGAACCGAACCGTTTTACCTGACCCTGGAGGGCGCGTATTTTACAGATGCCTCTGTGGTGTATTTCCGGGGGGAGGCCCTGCCCGAAGACACCGAAGGAGACCTGGATGCCCTGAACAGCTACCAGGTAACCAGCAGTTCGCAAATCCAGGTGTACCTCGATACCTTTGTGGGTGATCCGGCTTTTTTCATCTACACCCCGCCCAATGACGCCCTGACCAACGGCTCGGATGGAGGCTCTTCCGATACCCTGAATATCCTGGACCTGCCCCGTACGGCCGTGCTGGTCCGCCCCAGGGATACCGTACGCCTGTTCGGACAGCCCAACCCGACATTCACTTTTGAAGTACTCCGGCAGCTGGATGCCAGTACTACCGAAGTCCTGCCCGAAGCCGAGATGGCCCTCTTTCTCAATCCCGCCCTTTTTCAACCGGAATTCACCACCAATGCCCTGCCGGGTTCGGATGTGGGGATTTATGCGATAACCATGGCCCCAACCGTGCTGGATCCAGGCCTTACGGAACTCTACGAGATCACCTACGACAGCGGGAACCTTTTTGTGGACCCCATGCCGGTAACCATACAGGCCGTATTTGCGGATGGGGTGGAGTCCATTACCTACGGCGATCCTGTGCCGGACATCGTTTTTATCTACAACTACGGGGAGGCAGGCGATGCGGACGACCCGGTTGCATCGGTCCAATCCGAATTTGCAGCGGCGCATACCAATGGCTTTAACCTGGTGAACGGGTTTAGCCTGGTGAACGGGTTCAGGCTGGTAAACGGACAGCCGGAAATCAATGGGTTTTCCCTGGTGAACCGTTCATTTTGGGTTTCCGAATCCACAGAACTGGCCACCCGTACCGTACAGGAAAACGGCTTTAGTCTGGTCAATGGGTTTAGCCTGGTCAACAGTGCTACGGCCTCGGACCCTGTTAAGCTGATCCCTCTGGAGGCCGACCTCTTTACCCAGGTTGTGGCCGATGAAGCTGCCAACGGGCAGGATATCCAATCCCCCTTTACCTATACGCCCCAGGAGGCAGACCCCAACGGGTTTTCCCTGGTGAATGGATTCTCGCTGGTGAATGGCGTAAGCCTGGTGAACAATGACGGGCAGGTGAACGGTTTTTCCCTGGTGAACGGCTTTAACCTGGTGAACGGCTTTTCCCTGGTGAACGGCACTCCGGCAACCAACGGGTTTTCTCTGGTGAATGGCTTTAGCCTGGTCAACGGCTTTAGTCTGGTCAATGGGTTTAGCCTGGTCAATGGCTTCTCCCTGGTCAATGGGTTTAACCTGGTCAATGCACAGCCGCCCTCCGGGCCGGACAATGCCCCGCCCGCTGCCGTGGAACAACCTTTACTGCTGGTTAATAGCGTAGACAGCCGGCTTAGCGTGGATTATGAAAGCCCGGTACTCTTCAAGGCGGTTACCGTGCTTACGGGACTGGACCGCGGCCCCCAGTTCATAGTGCCGCCCGCCCTGATCAATACCAATTATCGGGTTTACCTGGAACTCTTCCCCTTCCAGGTAACGCCTGCCGCCCTTACCCTGACCACCCTGGATTTTCCCGCAAGTGGGGAAGCCCCTGTGGAATACGGGGATTATACCGCAGAACAGGCACCGCCATTGGGCTATGAGGTGAGTGGTTTGCAAAACGGGGACCTGGCTGCGGACCTATTTAATGGCTTGCCCGTGTTTGCGGATTGCGAGAGCTGTCTTCAGGGGAAATACCCTGCGGGCCAGCATCCGGTGGTGGTGGACACCACAGGCCTGGGTGTCCGGAATTACGAAGTGACCCTGGACCTTGCCGGTCGCTTCACGGTTTCCCCGTATGCGCTCACCCTTACCGTGCAGGATTTTACCGGTACCTATGGAGACCCGGGGCCACTGGACATCTCTACCGCCCTTTCACGGCCCGGGAACCCGGGGTGGACCGAGGCTGACCTGCCCTATGGGGAAACGGCCCAGGATATTCTGGGCTCCCTGGCCTTTAATCCTGAAGCCCTGTGTGCTGTGCCCGAAGACGGCTTGATCCGGGTAAATCCGGAACCTGTACCGGAAAATTATGCCCTCACCTTTCTGCCGGGGCAGCTTACCCTGTTGCCGGCTCCGCTCCATTTGCAGGTGGGTGACGCCTACATAAACCTTGGCGACCCTATCCCGGATACCTTTGGCGTCCTGGCCAGCGGCCTGGTGTGTTCCGATACAGAACCGGCCGGCTTTGGGTTTGCCATCTATGATGCCCTGGAGACAACCCCGGTACAGGCGCCGCTGGCCGAAGGGGTATACCAGGTTCGTATCGATGAAGATACCCTCCCGCCTGGATATGAAACCTATAGCATTACCCAGGGTTACGGGAGCCTCTATGTAAACCCCTCGGTGGGCTGCGACGACCGCATAAAAGCAGTGGATTTATGTAAGGCCCCGGCTTCACTGCCGGAAGACCCCAGGATGACCACCCTGTTGACCTTTACCTTCGAGAACCGGACCAGTACGCCCATCTATGTACCCTTTGGTACACCGGAAAACCGGTTTAAGGGTAATGCCGTTTATATCGGGGAGGCCCCGTCGTTGTTTGCGCCCGGAGTTCATGAATTCCAGGTATATACGGATGGGGGAAATATACAGTGGGAGATCATTACACCGGGGTGCAGTAGTGCCTTTAAATCTGCCAATGGCTCCAAAGCCAATGATTGCAAGGGAGGGCTCAACCTGACGGCCAAGACCTCTGGGGAGGTGTTTGAGGTGAATGTGCAGGTGCGGGAGAACCCCCCGGCTGCCTATCCCAACCCCGTAACCGACTACCTGACCCTGTTTGTGGGGCAGATGCGGGGGCCGGTACGCGTAACCGTTTTTGATAGTGTTGGGCGTATGCTGCTCCAAAAGGACTATGAAGCCACCGGGCAGGCCGAGGTTTCCCTGGACGTGGCCGGCCTCAAACCCGGGATCCTCACCCTGGTTACCGAAAACCAGGGAAGCCGGTCCGCTTTCCGGATTGTAAAACGTTAGGATGGGAAAAGATTTTTGGGTTTTGCCTATCTTGGGAGGATGGTGAAGAAAAGGATATTTGTGTTTGGCCTTACCGGGGTGGGCCTGCTTATTGGGGTGTTTATGGCTTGCAGGCCGGGTGGCACACCCAGACCGGAAACGGGGGCGTCTGGCCCGGAGCCGCACCGGCCCCGGTTTCATTTTACCCCTCCGGCCCATTGGATGAATGATCCCAACGGGATGTTTTATCTGAATGGGGAGTACCACCTACATTACCAGTACTACCCGGATAGCACCGTCTGGGGCCCCATGCACTGGGGGCACGCTGTTTCCCGGGACCTGGTGCGCTGGGAGCACCTGCCTGTTTCCCTGGCTCCGGATTCCCTGGGGTATATATTTTCCGGCAGTGCCGTGGTGGATGCGGACAACCGTTCCGGCTTTGGTACCCCGGACCAACCCCCTGTGGTGGCTGCGTTTACCTATCACGATCCCGTGGCCCTGGAGGCCGGGCGGAAGGATTTTCAGAGCCAGGGCATAGCCTACAGTCTGGACGACGGGCGGAACTGGACCAAGTATGAGAACAACCCGGTGTTGCCCAATACCACGGAAAACCAGGATTTCAGGGATCCCAAACTGATCTGGCACCCGGGAAGTGAACAATGGGTTATGGCCCTGGCCGTGTACGACCGGGTACAGTTCTATGGATCCTCTGACCTGAAGAACTGGGCTTTCCTTTCGGAGTTTGGCCTCCCCGGCGATACGCGCCTGTGGGAGTGTCCGGATTTGTTTCCTTTGCGGATGCCCGGGTCCCGGGAGGAAAAGTGGGTGCTCCTGGTAAGCATACAACAGGAAGGCCCGAATGGCGGCACGGGGACTTCATATTTTCTGGGCGATTTTGATGGCGCCAATTTTTCGGCCGATGCCGGCGGGCAGCACTGGCTGGATTACGGGCCGGACAATTACGCCTTTGTAACCTGGGATAATGCTCCTGTGGGCTGGGGGAGCCGGCTGGGGATCGGGTGGATGTCCAACTGGCAATACGCTCAGGAAGTACCCACGCAAAGTTGGCGCTCCGCCATGACCTTACCCCGGGTGTTAAGCCTGAAAACACTGGGAGACAGCCTGGTACTGGCCGCTCTTCCCGTTCCTTCCGTAAGCGGTCTTCGGGGGGAAGCCACAGCCCTGCCCGAAAAAATTACCGGGCGAAAGGCCATCTCTGGAAACTTCAGCCCTTCGGCCTGTGACCTGGTCCTGCAAACGGACCTTTCCCGTACCACGGCTACCCGCTTTGGCTTTACCCTGACCAATGCAGCGGGAAACAAACTGGAAGTGTCATTCGACCGGGAAGCGATGCAAATGCGGGTAGACCGGACCCGGAGCGGTCCCGGGGGCTTCTCCGATACCTTCTTTAAAGGCCCGCATACGGCCCCAATGCTTATGGAAGGCAATGTTTGGGATGTGCGGGCCCTGCTGGATGTGGCATCTATGGAATTGTTTGCAGGTGAGGGCGCCCTGAATTTCACGGAAATCTTCTTTCCGGAAACCCCGTTTGCCACGTTGGAACTCTGGGCAGAGGGGGATTGGTACCTGAATGAAGGTACCGTTTATGCTTTGGGAGCTGCCACACGGAAGGAACCCTGAAAAAGGAAGCCCTGGCCAACAGGCCAGGGCATTCCGGTAACCCCGGGGAGCCTCCCGAAGCCTGGCTCCCCTTACCTATGCGTTACGTGCGCAAGGCAACTACAGGAAGTTTCCGCGATCATCAATCTTCACGCGAAGTCTTTTATCCCCGTTTTCAAGGGTCAGTTTGTAGGTTTTTACCGCACCTTTGTTTTGGTGGTAATTCACCCGGTATACATCCTTGGTGATTTCCCAACCCGGGAAGCGATCTACAACGGCCAGCCGAACGGAATTCGGGAGGGCAATGTTGTCGAAGCGCTCAATAGTGCGAATAATGTTTCCGTCTTTATCGTAGGCGGCCAGGATACTGCCTTCCGGGATATAGAACCGGATTTGGTAGTAATTGTAGTCGTCTTCGTAAAATTCGGAGTTTTCCAGGTCGAATGCTGCCACTTTGCGTTCCAGCATTTTAACCGGGATGGCAGCGGGTTCTTCATTGGCCACGCTGCTCAGGTACTTGTAATTAGTGGCATAAACGGTTACTTCGGATAGTTTTTCCGTTTTCACAATCTGGGCCAGTGCCGGGGTAGTCAGCCCAATACACAACAGGCCTAACAACAGTTTTTTCATGGCGGTATTTTTTAGGTTTCCATCGCAGCCCGAAACGGTTCCGGGTCTGATATGAAGGTAGGGGGAAGCCCTGCTTCCCGCAATGACCTGAATCATAGGGGGCTGTCCCCGGCCTCAGGGCAGTTTTTAGGTAAATAGCCGGGAGGGCCGGATTACCGGGGTGGGAGCTGACGCAGGTCAGTGGCCAGCCAGCCATTACATTGTACCTTCTTGCGGAAACCCCCTGGCTATGAAGAATCCTATCCCAAAGGGTTTTGAAGCCCTGGATACCCGCACCCCGGTATGGTCGCGCTTTTTTATGGTAGCCCCGCTGGTGGTCATCGGTACGCGTGAAGGGCATGATTATGACCTGGCCCCCAAACACATGGTAACCCCCATGGGTTTTGGGAATTATTTTGGTTTTGTCTGTACCCCCCGCCATGCCACCTACCAGAATATTGCACGGCATGGGGCCTTTACCGTAAGTTTTCCCCTCCCGGACCAGACCCTGGTTGCCGCCCTGAGCGCCTCGCCCCGATGCGGGGAGCAGGAAAAGTCCAAACGGGTTCTGGAGTGGCTTCCTACCTTGCCTGCCCCGGGCATGGATGCCCCCTTTTTGCAGGATGCCTATCTGCTTATGGAATGCTCCCATTTTAAAACCGTGGATGGTTTTGGGGAAAACAGCCTGATCACAGGAAAGATTGAACGGGCGTATGTGAAGCGGGAATACCTTCGTATTTCCGAGGATGATCCCCAACTCAAGCTCGCCCGAAACCCGTTGCTGGCCTACATAGCAGAAGGCCGGTTTGCAGTAGTGGGGGAGACCTTTGCTTTTCCATTTCCCAAAGATTTTCAGCGATGACTATCCGGCAGGAAACGGCAGCACGGGTCACCGCCTGGCTAGAGGCTCACCAGCAGGAGCAACTGGAATTCCTGGAAACGCTGGCGTGCATGGAATCTCCTTCTTCCCAAAAATCGGCCCAGCACCGCCTGCTGGAGTGGCTGGCAGCCGCCTTCCGGGAACTGGGATTCCAGACGGTTAGAGTGCCCGGGAAGGAAACCGGCGGTTTCCTTTACGCCCGCCCGTCGCGCAGCCAAAAGGGCAAGCCCCTCCAACTCATGTTGGGGCATTGCGATACGGTATGGCCTGAGGGTACCCTGGACCAGATGCCCGTATCCCGGCAGGAGACCATCCTGTCCGGCCCGGGGGTGTACGATATGAAAGCGGGGATTGCCCAGGTCATTTTTGCACTGCGCTGCCTCCGGGAACTGGAACTGACAACCCCGGTAACGCCTTTGGTCCTTTTTAACTCCGACGAGGAAATCGGGAGCCGGGAATCCACACGTACCATTGCCCGCCTGGCCCGCCTGGCAGACCGGGCATGGGTGCTGGAACCGCCCCTGGGGCCCGAAGGCCAACTAAAGACCCGGCGCAAAGGCCTGGCCCGTTTTACCCTGACTACCCATGGCAAGGCGGCCCACGCCGGGCTGGACCCGCAAAAGGGCGTCAATGCCATAGTGGAAATGGCGCACCTGGTACAACGCCTGTACGACCTCAATGATTTTGAAGGCGGCACCACGGTAAACGTCGGTCTCATTGAAGGCGGGATTGCCCCCAATACCGTGGCCCCCATGAGCAGGGTAGTGGTGGATGTCCGGGCGCCCAATGCCGAGGCAGCCGAACACGTAGAATGGGTGATTCGGAACCTGGAGGCCCGCTCCCCGGGCATCCGGTTGGAGATTGAGGGTGGTTTTGGCCGCCCCCCCATGGAATTCACGCCCCGTAACCGCAGGTTGTGGCAGGCGGCAAAAGGAGTAGGTCATACTTTGGGCATCCGACTGGAACAGGCCGCCGCCGGGGGTGGATCCGACGCCAATACCGCCAGCCAGTATACGGCAACCCTGGATGGATTGGGTACTCCCGGGGATGGCGCCCATGCCGTCCATGAACACATACGCATTCCGGCCCTGAGGGAACGGACTGCCTTGCTGGCCTTGTTGCTATTGCTTGAACCCTTCAATCCCTGATCCATGGAACGCACCGCAGACATCTACACTTCCCTGACCCGAATCTCGGACCTTCCGCTGATCCCGTATGTGACTGAAAAGCTGCCCCGGAACCAATGGGAACGGGGGGATTATGTGGTCTGCGAGATCCGGGACGCAGGGGGAAATGCCCTGCTCCTCGAATTGCCCAACGGCCGGATGCGAGGAGTCATTGGAGGGGAATGGGTGATGGGCGCCCTGGGCGATCGCTTTGCTACCCTCGAGGCTACAGGTAGCTGGGAAGCCATAGCGGAAGATGGGGAAATGCATGTTCTTACCGGTGCGGGTCTATTGGGCAAGCTCACTTCAAAATCAGTATTCCTTCCGCCTATGATGCAGTGCGTCTACCAGGGGCATGCCCTGCGCAATGGTAAAAAAGTTACCATGGACGATTTTGTGGCCACGGCAGAACCGCGGGTCTTCAATACCCCGGTCATCCTTTTTTACGGCACCTCCATGTCTGCAGGTAAAACCACGTCGGCACGTATCGTTACCCACCTGTTCCGGCAGGCCGGGTACCGTGTGCTCGGTGCCAAAGTAACAGGAGCCGGGAGGTTCAAAGACATTCTGGCCATGAAAGACGTGGGCGCTGTGGCTATTTTTGATTTTGTGGACGTGGGCCTGCCTTCGTCCATTTGTCCGGAAGCGCTCTACAGGGAAAAACTGGAACAGTTGCTCAGCCGGATGGCTTCCGTACCCGCCGATGTGGCGGTGGTGGAAATTGGCGCCTCCCCCTTGGAACCCTATAACGGTACCCTGGCTTTCGAAGCCCTGAAGGATACCATTGTCTTTTCTGTCTTAAGCGCTTCTGACCCCTATGCCGTCCTCGGGGTGATCGAGGCCTTTGGCCTGCGTCCGGACCTGGTAACCGGGGTGGCCTCCAATACCCTGGCCGGAGTGGCCCTGGTGGAGCGCCTTTGCGGGGTGCGGGCCCTGAACCTTATCGACCCGGACAATACCCCCAAGTTGCGGGAACTCCTCTCCCGGGCAACCGGCCTTGATTTGGGCGCATAAAAAAATACACCCGGAAAAATCCGGGTGTATCTCTCGGGCCACTGCCGCATCTTTAAAGGTCCAGCTTTCGGATTTCCCATCGTTGCTTTGCTGATTTCACGGCCACCAGGTGGGGCTGGAGGATTCGCGTGTGCAACTCCGGGGTTTCGTACCGGCGGGGGTCCATCATGATATTGATCCGCTCGGTCAGCGGCCAGATCATTTCGCCTTCCGGGTTCAAAATTACCTCGGTAAAGGCGTAATCGAAAATATTCAACTGGAAGTTGTTTTTTCCCCTGAATGTCTTCTTGAAATAAATACCCACAGCCATGCCGCCGTTGAATTCGGACAAGTTCAGGTATTCGGGATTAATCAATGTTTTGCCGGTTGGTCCGATGTACCCGTAAAACGGAATGCCATCTTCCTTCAAGACCCGGATCGGGCAGCGCCCGTCCCGGAACCTGGGGTAGGGAATAGAAGCCACGCCCTGGGATTCGGGGTCCGGGTGTTCATTCCATACCAGGTCGTCCCGGAAGGGAATCACCAGTTCTCCATCGCTGTTGATAAAGCCCCAGCGATTGCCCTGGCGTACGGCTGCCAGGCCTTCGTGGAAGGGGGTAACCTCATCCAGTTGGGTCAGGACCGGTTTGTTGATGTCGGCAACAGATTGGGCGGCCCCTGCCATGGGCAGGGCCAGAAGAGCGGTTAGCAGTAAGAAAACGCGTTTCATGATTGAAGGGTTTTAAAGGTGGTACAAGTTCGCACCAATTCACTGGTCCTGAAATGATATCGATCAGCCTTTTTTAGAACATCAGTTGGGAGTATACCATATGTTTCAGGTCCCGCGGAAGGGTGTTGCGAACGTCTTCCATTTCGCCCAGGGAAACGTATCTGCGGAGGAACATAAAGGTGAGCTCAATGTACCGTTCCACCAATTCGTTTTCCTCACCCAGGTCGCCCGGGGCACTAACTCCGCAGCGGTGGCGTACCAGGGCTATAAAGTCTTCCATGGTCCGGATATCGTCCGGGGTTTTCCGGGTAGACCAGGCGTTTACGTAAACGGCTTTCAGGAACATGGGAAACTGGGCAAATAACTGAATGGATTCGTTAATCGGGATAATGTCCCGTAGGGCGTGCAGGATGGCGGAAAGGATCCGTCCGGCTTTGTCCGTGTCCCGGCCAAAGCCCATATGCTTGGCATAGTCTTTTAAAAAGGCGTTGCCTTCGCTGGCGTATTGGTTGAAGTGTAAGGCCATTTTTCCGGATTTATGGGGTTATACCCGGAAGATGGAGGTTTTTGGGAAATTACCCAATGACCTGGGTCAGGCCCGAAGTTGAACTATTACCCGGGAAAATGGGCGCGGGCTTCCCCCAGGATACCTACAGCCGAGGAGGTGCCAATTCGGGTAGCCCCGGCACGGATATAAGCCAGGGCCGTTTCCAGGTTGCGTATACCCCCGGAGGCCTTTACCCCGAGTTTTCCGGACACGGCAAGGCGCATCAGCGCTACGTCTTCCAGGGTTGCCCCTGCCGGACCAAAACCCGTGGAGGTTTTTACGAAATCCCAATCTGCATCCAGCGCCAGGGCACAGAGCCTCTTTTTTTGGGATTCATCCAGATAACAAGTTTCCAGGATGAGCTTCAGGCAGGTGGCCGGGGCAGCCTTGCGCAGGGTTTTCAATTCGGCCTCCAGGTATGCCCAATCCCCGGACTTTACCCGCCCCAGGTTTACCACCATATCCAGTTCAGTAGCCCCGGCTTCCAGGCAGGCTTCGGCCTCACAGCGCTTGGCAGGGGTGGAGGTGGCCCCCAGTGGAAAGCCCACCACGGCTGCCAGGCCTACCCCGGTCCCGGCAAGGACTTCCCGGGCCAGGCTCAGATAGCTGCCGTTTACACAAACCGTTTTGAAATGGTGTTCGGCTGCTTCGGCACAAAGGGTGCGGATCTGGGATTCCGTTGCGGTTGGGGCAAGCAGGGTATGGTCCATATAGGCGGCCAGTGCCCTTAGGTTCTCAGGCGTTTCCATAGGGTTAAAGGTAGGCATTCCCCGGGGGAAATCCGCGGGATCAAACCCGCGTTGCCGGACTGATGGAAATCATGGAATCCCGTGCTTCCAAAAGGTATCTTTAAGAGCATAAAGCCGCAGCCGCCATGAAAAACGTCCTGATCCCCACCGACTTTTCCGATAATGCCAGGCATGCCCTGAACTATGCCCAGCACCTGTTCAAGGCCGAAGCCTGTACCTTCCATATCCTGCATTGCTACACCCCGGCCTTTTACCGTATGGATTATGTAATGGGCGGCCCCGAGGTGAGCGCCATCCCGGATACCGGGGTTGACCTTTCCCTGGCCGGGCTGGAGCAAACCCTGGAGGACGCAAAGCGGGATTTTCCCAACCCGCTGCACCGCTTTGAGATGCGCTCTGAATTCAATACCCTGACGGATGCCATACAGGAGGTGTCCCAAGCGGTCCCCCTGGACCTTATTGTCATGGGGACCCGGGGGGCAAGCGGCGCCAAGCAATTCTTCCTGGGGTCCAATACCGTTTTTGCCATCCGCAAGGCGCAGGTACCCTTACTGGCTGTACCGGAAAGGGCGCGCTTCCACCCCTTGCGCACCATCCTGTTCCCGCACGATTATCTGTATCCGGTTGGCCGGGAGGACCTGCAACCCCTGTTGCAGCTGGCCACAGCCCAGGACGCCAGGGTCATGCTGTTGCACATCGATGCGCCCGGCGGGCTTACCGATAGCCAAAAGGACCACAAAGCCGGCCTGGAGCGCGGGCTGGGTTACCTGGACTATGAGACCGTTGCAGTGGAAGCCGAAAACATCCCCCAGGCCATCCTGGAGTTTACCGAGACCCACCCCATAGACCTGTTGGCCATGATGAACCGCAAGCATACGGTACTGGAGCGGTTGCTGCAACGCCAGAAGGTAGACCAGATCGGATTCCACATACAAATCCCCTTTCTGGTCATTCCGGATCATTCGGCTCAGTAAGCCTCTTTCGCATGTTCAGAAAGGGGAAGCCCTGTGGTTTTTCCGATATCAGAAGAACAGGGTTTGCAGGTTTTGTTCGTTAAAACTCAAAAGCGGGATGTGGCTTGCGGAAGCCATTTGTTTTACCAGGTCCTTGCGGAACCAGCGTTTTACGCGGTCCCTGTGGTTGCGCTCCAGCATCCCGATCAGGCCGGCATGCAGGTGTTCCGAATAGTCCTTAAGCGTATGGGCTACATCTTTGGATTCCAGGAGTTCGAAGTACAGGTTTTCATAATCCGTACGCTCCTGCAGCATGGATTTGAACCAGGCCATTTGGGAATCCCCAATATGCTCACGGTCCGCGGTTACATGCACCACCCGCACTTCGGCATCAAATGCCCTGGCCAGGGCAATTACCTTTTCGAGGGCCTTGAGGTCTTCCACTTCAAAGTCTGTGGCGTAAACCATACTGGCCGGTTCTTCAAACCGGTATCCGGCGGGTACGGCCAATACGGGGCAGGGGGCTTTGTCGATAAGTTTCTTGGTGGTACTGCCCATAATGGTCTCCATCAGGCGGGTTTCGCCCTTCATTCCCACCACGATCAGCCGGGCATGCCATTCGGAGGCTTTGGAAATAATCCCGGAGAGTACGGACATATTTTCAACGGGTTCTATCTGAAGCTGCGGCAGGGTTTCTTCGGGCTTGCCCGCGTTCTCATAGAAGCGCTCCAGGCGCCTGCGCTCCGAAGCGATAGCGTCTGTATGCAGGCGGGGGTAGGGCGCCTGTAATTCCGTGCCCAGCACAGAGGGCACATCGAAGACATGGGTCAGCACCAGGCGCATTCCCAGCATCCGACTCAGGGTCTGGGCGCATTGGAGGGCAGATACCGATGCTTCGGAGTAGTCTGTGGCGTATAGGATGGATTTCATGGTTGAATACTTTAGGGTTCCATAAAGATAGGTCCGGAATGCCGGGGCGTAAATGACTTGCATCAGGGAGTAAAAAGCGTTCGGACACCTTTGAATTATGGGGAAATCCCTTTCGCCGGGATGGGTTAATCCCCTACCTTTGCGGTGGCAATTGAAACCTGTTTTCTCCCATGAATAAAGCCATTTACATAGCTACCATCGAGGCCTTCAGCGGCAAATCCATCATCTCCCTGGGCCTGATGCAACTCCTCCTGGGTAAAATGGCCCGGGTGGGATATTTCCGTCCCGTTATAGACGATTATCCGGAGGGGACCCGGGACAACCACATCGAAACTATCCTGGAACACTTTAACCTCCCTATGGCTTATGAAGAAACCTATGCCTGCACACGCAGCCAGGTGGTGCTTAAGCTAAGCCGGGATCAGGAAGACGAGGTGGTAGACAGCATCATCGAAAAATACAAGCGCATCGAAAGCCGTTTCGACTTTGTGCTGGTAGAGGGCACGGATTTTACAGGGGAGGGAGCCATCATAGAGTGGGATTTCAATGTCCTGATCGCCAAAAACCTGGGGTTGCCTACCATTGTCCTTTCCACCGGGGTGGGCAAGGGCCTGGAAGAATTTGTCAATGCCCTGGCCCTGGCCTGTGATTCCTTTAAGGACAAGGGGGTGGAGGTCCTGATGGCGGTTGCCAATAAGATACAACCCGAAAACCGGGAGCTGGTCCTGCAGCGGCTCGGGGAACAACTGCCCGAAGGGGTTCTTACGGCGGCTATCCCGCTGAACCCGACCCTGGGGAACCCCAGCATGCGCGAAATTGTGGAAGCAGTACAGGGAGAAGTCCTGTTCGGGAAGGAAAACCTGGAGCGGCAGGTAGGTCATTACGGGGTAGGGGCCATGCAGTTGCGGAATTACCTCACCCATATAGGGGAAGATACTTTGGTGGTCACCCCGGGGGACCGGGCGGATATCATCCTGGGGGCGCTGCAGGCGCACCTGTCTGCCAATTACCCGTCTATCTCCGGGATTATCCTGACGGGAGGATTACTGCCGGAAGCGCCCATTATCAAGCTTATTGAAGGCTTGTCCGAGGTGGTACCCATTGTTTCCGCCCAGGGGGGCACGTTTTCCGTAGCCAATACCGTAGGTTCCATACAGCCCCGGATCTACGCCGGCAACGCCCTGAAGATTGAAACCTCCCTGAAGGACTTTTCTACCTATGTGCCCGAGGACGAATTAACCGAGCGGCTGGTTACCTTCCAGCCCAACGGGATTACCCCCAGGATGTTTCAGTACAACCTGTTGAAGAAGGCACAAACAACCCCCAAACACATCGTATTGCCGGAGGGGACAGATTCGCGTATCCTCCGGGCCACCCGGGACCTGATCCACCACGGGGCGGCCCGCCTGACCCTGCTGGGCGACCCGGAGCTGATCCGCGCCCGGGTTAAGGACCTGAAACTGGACCTGGACCTGAATACCGTAACTGTGCTGGACCCGCGTTCCGCTCCCCGTTTTGAGGAGTATGCGGAAACCCTCTATGAACTCCGCAAACACAAAAACATGGACATGACCATGGCCCGGGACCTGATGACGGATGTTTCATATTTCGGGACCATGATGGTCTACAAAGGCCATGCAGATGGGATGGTTTCAGGCGCCGCCCACACCACGCAACACACCATTCGCCCGGCCCTGCAGTTTGTGAAAACACGCCCAGGGGTTTCCCTGGTATCCTCAATTTTCTTTATGTGTCTGCCCGACCGTGTTGTGGTCTTCGGAGACTGTGCCATCAACCCCAATCCCACGGCAGCCGAACTGGCAGCCATTGCCATTTCTTCCGCAGATACCTCCATGGCCTTTGGTATCGAACCCCGGATTGCCATGCTGTCCTATTCCTCCGGAAGCTCCGGGAAGGGAGCCGATGTGGAACGCGTACGGGAGGCGACCGCCCTGGTGCGGGCCCAGCGCCCGGATCTGAAGATAGAGGGCCCCATTCAATACGATGCTGCAGTAAGCCCGGAAGTAGGCCGGAGCAAACTCCCGGACTCTGAGGTGGCAGGTCGCGCCACTGTTTTTATCTTTCCGGACCTCAATACCGGGAACAACACCTATAAGGCCGTTCAGCGGGAAACCGGCGCCCTGGCAATAGGGCCTATGCTGCAAGGGCTCAATAAACCGGTAAATGACCTGAGCCGCGGCTGTACTGAAGAGGATATCTTCAACACCGTTGTCATTACGGCTATCCAGGCCCAGGAAGTATAATCGCGAAACCTATTCCCTACGATGCAAACCAAAATCCTAGTCCTGAACAGCGGGAGCTCTTCCCTTAAATTCCAGCTTTTAAAAATGCCTTCGGAGCAACGCCTCTGCCAGGGCCTGGTGGAACGAATCGGAGGGGAAGGTCCGCGGATGCGCGTAAAGGCAGGTGGCAGGGAATGGGAATCCGAACTGGATGCCCCAGACCACGGAAGTGCGCTGGAGGCCATTGTACAGGTACTTACGGATCCTCAGTACCAGCTATTGGAAGATGCCGGGCAACTGGCGGCAGTGGGGCACCGGGTGGTGCATGGCGGTCCCCGCTACAACCAAACCGTGGCGATCACGGAAGACGTTAAACAAACCATTGAAGAACTGTCCCGCCTGGCCCCCCTGCACAACCCGCCCAATCTGGAAGGGATCCGGGTGGCCGAAGCCTGTTTCCCCCGGGCCGTGCAGGTTGCCGTTTTCGATACGGCTTACCACAGAAGTATCCCCGAACACGCTCGCAGATACGCCCTGCCCGAGGAACTTTACCAGGAACACGACATCCAGGTTTTTGGCTTCCACGGTACTTCTCACCAGTATGTGGCCGGGGAAATGGCTGCCGAGTTGCCTGCCGATGGCAAGATGGTAAGCCTCCACCTTGGGAATGGTTGCAGCGCCACAGCCATTCGCGGCGGAAAGAGTGTAGACCACAGCCTGGGCTTTACCCCGGGTAACGGACTCATTATGGGGTCGCGCAGTGGCGACATCGACCATGGTATAGTCCTCTATCTGGCCGAAGCGCTGGGCTACAAGCCCGGGGAGCTTCGCCAGCTCTTCAATGCGGAAAGCGGGCTTAAAGGCCTCACCGGGTATAGCGACCTGAGGGATGTGGAAGCCGGGGAAGCCCGGGGCGATGCCGCCTGCCGTCTGGCGCTGGAAATGACGGCCTACCGGATCCGGAAATACATCGGGGCGTACGCCGCAGCCATGGACGGGCTGGATGCCCTGGTCTTCACAGCCGGGATCGGGGAGCATTCCAGTCGGATGCGGGAACTGGTATGCCGCGGCCTGACCTATCTGGGCCTGCACCTGGATGCAGGGCGTAACCAGAACCCCGGTGAGGGAAAACAAGCCATCCACACCCCGGATTCCCGGGTGTCTATCTGGATTGTCCCTACCGATGAGGAACTGGAAATTGCCCGCCAGACCTATGCGGTACTGGGGGCATAACCCTATGAATAGAGAGGCTTACCAGTTACGGGCGTAGCCAAACACCATTTTTTTGAATTCGCGGAAATCCGCGCCAAACACTTCCATTTTACCGGCCAGGCGACGGTGTTCGTCCCGATAGTCCGCGTCGGCCAGCCCGGCTTCTGCCCGTTGGATGCGGCTTAGCAGCTGTTCATGAGCCAGGAGTTCCTCGGCCAGGTACTCAAAGAGCATCTGATGAAGCCGGTCCAGGTTCGCGAGCATGCCGGTATAAGCAGCCTGGTCCTGTACTTGCTCCCGGCGCTGGCGAAGCAGGGAGTCAAAAAATCGCGTTTCATCTTTCCAGAAGGCAACGGTTTCCAGCCACTCCTGGCTTTGCCGGTGCAGTTCTTCCAGCCCTTCTGCCAGCAGGTAGTCACTGCGGGAGATGAGTTTTTTGGTGGGGTTCATGGGGGTATCTTTAAAATTCTTCTAATTTTTCCTTCAGGGATAATTGCAGGATTTCCCGGGTGCGCTCCAGGGTGCGGGATACTTCAGCCACGGATTGCATCTTGATGGCGGCAATTTCCTCCAGGCTGAAGAGCTGCTCGTGAGCCAGTTCAAAGACGCTGCGCATCTGGGCCGGCATACTGAAGAGCAGGCGCTCCAGGTGTTCTGCAGCATCCGGAGCCGGCCGGTTGGCGTCGGTCAGGGCCATCATGTCCTCGTGCGCATCGTCCAGGAAGATGTTCTGCAAGAGGTGGCGGTGGTCCTGATAGGAGATATCGTCCAGTTCTTCCAGCATCACCAGGTCCCCGTCCCCGTCCGTGCTGAAGTTTTCCAGCATTTCGGAGTATTCGGCCCGGAGGTAGTCGTCCAGGTTGTCGTAAAATACGGCATCAAAGACCTCCTCTACCTCCATGTCTTCCAGGAGTTTTTCGGCCCGGTTAAATAACCAGCTGTGGAAGGCTTCCGCAGAAGGAACTTCGTCAAGGTGGTCCAACACCTCCAGGAACAACTGGTCAAAAAAATCGTCAGGCTTGTATTTGTTATGGGAAATCACCCCCTTGGCCAGGGCCAGCCTCAGGCCACGGGTAATGTAACGTTTTACGTCGGGCAGGACTTTCAGCAATACTTCGTTGAAGGCCTTGCGGTTGTCTTCGGCTTGCAGGGCTACCAGCCTCGGGTAACTCTCGGCGACAAACCGGTTAAATTCGGCCTGCCGTTTGTCGTAGTGCACCTTATTTTTCATGACGCCTACCTATTTTGGGATTACACCTGAAGTTCCGTAATGCCCTGCCCAAAACAAATGATCTTTATCAGCCCGCCGGCTGATAGTCTGCCATTCGTGCCAGGCGTTCGGGGTCCGTAATAAAGATCTCACGGGCTCGCCCCATACGGATTATCCCTTCTGCCCGGAGTTCGGAGAGGGCCCGGATGGCGGTTTCGGTGGCTGTGCCCACCATCCCGGCCAGGTCCTCCCGGGCAATTTCAAGGGCTTCGGTATCCCGGTGCCGGGCCACCCCAAGATCCTGAAGTTTTAAAAGGGTCCGGGCCACGCGGTGTTTTACCGGCCAGTAGGCCATTTGCATGAGCTGTTCTTTCAGGTCAATCAGGTCGCCGGAGATCAGTTCCATAAAGCGGTGGGCCACTTCCGGGCTGCGATCCAGCAAATGGACAAAGTCCGATTTGGGAATGGCGTAAATTTCCGAAGGCTCCATTACCCAGGCAGATTCCAGATAGGTGCCCCCGGGGTTCAACAAGTCAAGCTGCCCCACAAATTGTCCGGGTCCGAACAGGCCGCTAACCAGTTCTTTCCCGGATTCTGCGGTTTTGTAGCATTTCACCAGCCCCGTATGCATATAATACAGGAAATGCGCCCCGTCTCCCTCCCGGAAAAGGTAGTCCCGGGGGGCATACTCCCGGGCGTAATACTTCCTTTCAATGTGGTCCAGATTCAGGTAGGCTGCCGCCTCCTCTACAAAGGCAGTCACCCCGTGTAAATCCTTGCTGAACTCCCGCTGCAGGAAATCGTGTTTTTTCAGACGGGAGTTTACGGCCCCCAGCAATTCGGCCTCCTCAAACGGCTTGGTGAGGTAGTCATCCGCTCCCATATCCATGCCCTTGCGCACATCGGTTTTTTCCGTTTTTGCCGTCAGGAATATAAAGGGGATGCGTGCCGTGGCGGGGTTGCGCTGCAGCCGTTCCAGCAGTTGGTATCCGTCCATGCCGGGCATCATGATGTCGCACAGAATCAGGTCTGGTTCAAAACGGTTTGCCTTTTCCAGACCGCTGCGGCCATCCGGGGCCGTACGCACGTTAAAACCCGCCAGTTCCAATAGGTCTGCGGTGTTCTCACGAACATCGTCGTGGTCCTCAATAATCAGAATCCGTTTCATGGTTTCCCGGTTTATAGGTTTTTGGCAGGGTAATGCGGAAGGTGCTGCCCCGGCCTTCAGCACTCTCAAAATCTATGGTACCGCCCATCAGGTCGGTATATTGTTTCACAATATGGAGCCCCAGCCCGGTCCCCGGGATGTTTATGGCGTTGCGGGCGCGGAAGAACCGGTGGAAGAGTTGGTCCTGTTCGCTTCGGGGGATGCCCATGCCGCGGTCGGTCACCGAGAGTTGGATCTGGCTCGAAGCCGGTTGCAGCGCAATGTATATGGGGCTGTTTTCCGGCGAATACTTGATGGCGTTGGAAAGGAGGTTAATGAGGATATGGCGGGTGAGTTTTGGGTCTAAACGCACCTCGGCGTCTGGGAGGCTGTAACGTTCTACAAAATACTGCCCCACTTTCAGGCTGGTTTCCAGTTCTTCCAGCACCGAACCGAGAAGGGACAGGAGGTCAAAATCCGAAGCTTTGCACCGGATTTCGCCTTCCTCGAGGCGGGAAAGCGACAGGAAATCGTCCAGGATCACCACCAGGTTGCGCACATTGTTCTTGATCTGTTTGGTGTAGCGCTGGCGCTTGCCTTCCTGGGAAGCATGGTTCTGTTTTTCGATCAGGATGGCCGAGGAGAGAATGGCGCTTAGCGGGGTCCGGAATTCATGGGATGCCATGGAGATAAACCGCGACTTCAGGTCGTTGAGTTCCTGTTCGGTCCGCAGGGCGCGAAGCAATTCTTGCTGGGTGCGTTTCTGGCGGGTGGTATTGCTCCACACCAGCAGGGCCCATTGGATTTGGCCATCTACCGTAAGGGGAGTGGTGTGCACGGCATAGGTGTTTCCGGCCCGCTCCAACTCAAAGCTCAGGTGTTTGCCCTCCAATGTGGCGCGAACCTTGGAATTCAGGGTCTTGAGCTGATGGGCCGAAAACCCCGGCAGGTCCGAAACGTTGGCGCCGTAATGGTTCCATTCCTCCAGGTCAAGGGATTCGAGTTCTTCTCCTTCTAGGTGTACCAGTTGCATGGAGGGGTCGGCCACCAGGATAATCCCTTTCGGAAAATTGCGCGCCATGGCGGTAAAGAGGACATGACTGGCCAGGGCCCGGCGTTCCGCTTCCTGTGTGGTGGTAATTTGTTGTTCCAGGTTCCGGTTCGACTCCTGCAGGCGTTCCACTGTTTCTTCCAGTTCGTGTGTGCGAATGGCTACGCGCTGTTCCAGCTTCCGGGCATAGGATTCCAATTGCTGATGGCTTTGTTGCAGCCGCTGGCGGGTCTGGTGACGTTCAATGGCTACCCGCGCCAGTTGCAACACTTCCCGTATAGCTTCGCGCTGGGGGGTATCCGGCTTTACGCGCCCGGGGATTAAAAAGGTGCAACTCCCCAATACCTCCTGGTGGGAGGAACGGATCGGAAAGGCCCAGACGGAAGCTTCACCCCTTTGCGGTGGCGTTTTGCTTGTGGGAAAAGAAGGGCTTTGGGCAGCGGGGATCACCCGGATAATCTCACGGTTGGCACGCACGGCATCTGCGATATCCCCGAAGCCGTCTTTTTTCAGTGAAATACAGGGGGGTGGTATGGCCCTCGCCCGATGCGGACCCCGGGTGGCCAGGGTTTCCAGGCAATGCCGCCCGGGATGCAGCAGGTGCATATGTACCGTGGCAGCGGCCAGGGGCAGGCGCAAGAGATCGCAAAGGGAGCTCGATATGCGTTGCAGGGGCGCATCGCCGGTGATTTCCTCCAGGATTTTGTGGATGCGGTCCTTCCTGCGGGCTTCGGTTACCTGCAGGCTTACATCCCGGACCACCCCGATAAAGTGATGAGGTTCCCCCTCTGGCCCCACGATGGGGGTCAGGGTAAGTTCGTTCCAGAACAAGCTGCCGTCCTTCCGGTAATTGCGCAATATCTCCGAGCAGGGTTCCCGGGCTTCCAGGCATTGTTTAATACGCCGGATTCCAGGTTGTTTCCGGTCATTTCCCTGCAGGAAACGGCAATTTCGCCCCAGGACTTCTTCCGGTTGGTACCCCGTAATTTCGGTGAAGGCGGAATTGATATAGATCACCGGTTGGTCCGGCAGGCGGGCATCGGAAATAACAAACCCGTTCCCCGCGGCTTCCAGGGCGCGGTTGCGCAGGTTCAGCACGTTCTGCACGGTCTTTGCCTGGGTGACCTCCCGTACTATGGAGAGGATTTTGTGATTGTTCATGGGCACCAGGCGGGCTTCGTAGTGCGCTTTGGCCTGGGGGCCCAGGCTAAATTCCAGGTGCCTGGGGTTACGGTCTTTTCGGATCGCATCAAAGGCTTCAAGAAAACGGTTGGTAAGCTTTTGCGGAAAGAAGGCCTCCATATTGTGCCCTCGAATTTCCGTGCCGGGTTCAAAAAGCGGGCCGCTTATAGGGGGGTAATATTCCAGGAAATTACCCTGGAAATCCTGGATGAATATACTGTCGGGAATGGCCTCAATAAGGGCGTTCAATTGGGTTTGCTGCGCTTTGAGGCGGATTTCGGCACGGGTGTCGGCCTCCAGGTCTCGCAGGAAGACCAGTTGGTAATCCAGTTCTTCCAGCAGGGGGCTGAATCGCATCAGCACCGGCAGGTCTCCCCGGTCTTTGGAGTGCAGGATATGCAGGGCTTCCTGCCCCGGGCTTCCCGCCTGCCCGGGCACCTCTTCCACCAGGGACCAGAGATCCTTCCCATGGATTTCAGAGGAGAGGAAACCAAACAGGCTCTCTGCGGGCGTATTGAGTTGGAGGATGCGTCCCTGAGGGTCAAGCAACGCAAGCCCCTGCGCGGCCAGGTTTTTGGCCCCGGCGCTAAGGGAATATGTGGCCAGGCGACTCATCAGGTGGACTTTAAGGGCTGGCTGGTAATCTTATAAAGATAGGCATAACCCCTGTTAAAAAGCATGACTTGTATCATAAAAACACCCCTCCAATTCCCGTGGAAACTGGAGGGGATTTGCCCGTGGGACTCCAAAACACTGAGGGCTTATGAACAATGGTATCTGATTTATACAGAGTCCCCCGTCAGAGCCGGAGCGTTATCCGACTTCGATGACTTTGGGCGCTTTTTTCTCGGCTTCAGCCCTTTTAAGGACATTGAAGCTCAGGATGCCGTCGTGGTACCGTGCTTTGATCGCTTCTTCCTTCACATTTTCCGGAAGTTGCATGGAGCGTTCAAAAGCATTGTAGTGGAATTCGCGACGGGTGAACATTTCATCCTTTTCGGTTTCGGTCTGTTTTTTCTCTGCGGAGATATTCAGGTATCCGTCCTCGATGGTTACGTTAAAGTCCTTTTTGGAAAATCCGGGAGCGGCCAGTTCAATTTCATAGTGGTCGTCGGTTTCCTTGATGTTCATTGCGGGCTCTACCGTTTTGCCATTCCAGAAGTCGGTTTCCATCATACCACCTTTCCACAAGCGGGAATCAAAAAAATCGTCCATGTCGAAGAAATCCTGGCGCAGCAGGTTTCCAAACGGCCTTTTGAATTTTACAAGTGTCATAGCGATTTGTGTTAAAAAATTAGACTTCAGGTGAATTCTGGCCCCAAAGTATCGGGTTTGTCCGGTTCCTGAAATGATCCAGGTCAGTGCATTGGGAATACCCTGAGGTCCGCCTTTATTTTTACCTGCCCGGCTGCGGAAAAACCCATAAAATTTCCGATCTTGCAGCCCCTTCAGCACAAGGGATATTAGCTCAGTTGGTTTAGAGCGCTGCCTTGACAGGGCAGAGGTCACTGGTTCGAATCCAGTATATCCCACATCAAGCAGAAAACCCCGCAACGCCAGTTGCGGGGTTTTTCATTTCCGGAGTAAACCGAGCTTGCTCGGGTTTTCGCAGGAAATGAAAAAACCATCGATTCGCGAGCGCGAATCGGGGTTTTCTATT
>NZ_JARPUQ010000002.1:74607-487435 GCF_029537735.1 Robiginitalea aestuariiviva
TGCAGGAGTGGGTTTGTTCTGGATCACGCGCGAAGCGCGTAATCCGGTATAAAAGGGCTACCGGGTCTCCGGGCAGATGTGCGGCCGGGATCACGCGCAAGGCGCGTAATCCGGCATGAGGGGGCTGCGGGTTTTCGCAGGAAATGAAAAAACCATCGATTCGCGAGTGCGAATCGGGGTTTTGTATTTGCAGGAGTGGGTTTGTTCTGGATCACGCGCGAAGCGCGTAATCCGGTATAAAAGGGCTACCGGGTCTCCGGGCAGACGTGCGGCCGGGATCACGCGCAAGGCGCGTAATCCGGCATGAGGGGGCTGCGGGATCTATAGCGAGGCGCTTGGCCGGGATCACGCGCAAGGCGCGTGATACAGCCGTTCCTATGGTATCCGCTTCAGGTAAGCCGTAAAGGGGCGGCAGCAGTGGCGCAGGTGTGCTGCCAGGCGCGAACCGGGGCCCTGGCGGATTTGCATGAGTACCAGGGTAAGGGCTGGCATCAGCCGTAGCATCAACCGGATTTCGGGGTACGCCCGCTGGCTTAGGGTAAAATTGCGTTTGCAGCCACCGCAGCGCAGCACCAACAGGTGCCTGTCGTGCTCCCAGAATTCGGGTTCTGCAGTACCGCAATGGGGACAGGGCTCTACCCGTTCTCTAAGTCGCCCGGCCAGGTGGGCCAGCACCATCAGGCTGCGCATGGTGGTACGGTTGGCCTTCAGCCAGCGTTTCCGCTGCCGGTTTTCCAGGAAAGGTTCCAGTACCAGGTAAAAGAGCAAAACGCCGGCCAGTGGGATCCCAGTGGTAAACAGCAGTAAGGGCCCCACCTCGGAAAGAAAGGTGAGGGGCATTGCCAGGAGGGCGGTCAGTGGTAGCGGGGGTACTGCCAAAGGGTATTCCGGGGGATTTTTAAAGCCTAAAAGGTACGCAACCAACCGGAATTGACAAGGCCTTCAGGGCAGGAAGCTTCAGCAAGCTAAGTGGGGGCGCCCGTTACAGTTGCTCCAGCAGTCGTTCCAGCGCCATGCCGCGGGAGGCTTTGATCAAAACGCTGCCTGGTCCGGAGAGTGGCTCTACCTTCAGGGCTTCCGCCAGAGACTCGAAATCGGGATATCGCCGGGCGGGCAGGCCGGTGGCGTCAAAGTGTGTCCCCACCAGGTAAACGGCATCCAGCCCCATCTCCAGGGCCTTTTTTCCTATGGCAAGGTGTTCGGCCGGGGCGTCTTCCCCCAGTTCGAACATGTCCCCAAGGATAGCTGTTTTACGCGGAGCATCCAGCCGGCCGAATTGATCAAGAGCCGCCTCCATACTGCTGGGGTTGGCGTTGTAGGCATCCAATATAATCTCAAGGGTGCCCCGCTGCAATACCTGTGATCGGTTGTTGGCCGCCCGGTATCCTTCCAGGGCCGTTCTGATCTTTTCCAGGGGGACGTTGAAATAATGCCCTATCAGGGCAGCCACGGCGCAGTTGGTAAAATTGTAGGCGCCCATCAGGTGGGTGCGGATTTCCACCCCTTCCAATTCCAGGTGCACGTGGGGGTCCGCCCCCAGGAACCGAATGGGAAAATAGGTGGTGTCTGTGGTGCTGAAGCCCACCTTTCGCGCATATCCCTGGAGTTTTTCGCGCTGAATGGGATCGTCGGCGTTCAGGAAGAGTGTTTTCTGGTCTGCCATTAAACGCCGGTACATCTCGCTCTTTCCCTTAATGACCCCTTCAACCCCCCCGAAACCTTCCAGGTGGGCTTTGCCAAAGTTGGTGATGTAACCAAAATCCGGGAGGGCAATGCGGCAGAGAAAATCAATTTCGCCCTGGTGGTTGGCGCCCATTTCCACCACGGCCAATTCCGTTTCGGGTTGCAGCCGCAGCAGGGTAAGGGGTACCCCGATATGGTTGTTGAGGTTGCCCCGGGTAGCAATAATCCGGTATTCCTGCTCCAGGACCGCGGCAATGAGTTCCTTGGTGGTAGTTTTGCCATTACTCCCGGTGAGGGCAATGATACGCGTGCCGCAATACTGGCGATGGTAGGTGGCCAGCTGTTGCAGGCTCGCCAGGGCGTCTTCCACCAGAATGGCCCTGGGGTGCCCGGAGTACCCGGGTTCATCCACGACTGCCCAGGCAGCGCCTTCTTCCAAGGCCTGCAGGGCAAAGGTGTTGCCATTAAAACGCTCGCCCTTCAGGGCAAAAAAGATACAGCCCTGGGGAATGTTGCGGCTGTCTGTACTGACCTGGCCGGATTCCAGGAACCGTTGGTGCAATGCAGCTATTTCCATGCCCGTAAAGATAAAAAGCCCCGGCGGATGCCGGGGCTTTTTTATGGGATTTACTCAGTTCTTATTTGCGAACCTTCTGGCCGCGAACCGTCTTGTTTTTCAACTTGGACTTGGAGCCAACGCGAGACATGGCGCAGCGGAAACCGATGTAGTCTGTGGCCATGTACTGAGGCAGGTAACGGCGCTGGGCCGGGTCAAGCCAGTAGGCACGATCCCTCCAGGACCCTCCTTTAAACACCCGAACTTCGTCGTTAATAAGGCTGGTACGGGAGTTGCTCTCGTCGTACTGGCGAATCAGTTGGCCCGCAGAATCGCGCTCCACTTCGTGCTTGGGTGCATTATACATGGGCGGGGTTTTTTCCTCTTCGTCGGCATAGAAGCTGGCAAAGCGGGAAGAGCTGGCGTCGCCGTCCCGGTACCCCCGGTTGTCGCTTTTGGAGAAATTGGTACGCAGGTACGTTTCCTGTTCATCCACAGGTACCATTTTCACTTCGCCCGGAAGGTTTACAGCTACGATCTTCCCGGTAGGCAGGGTATCGTACACAATGCTGTCGCGCAGCACCCGTACTTTTCCGTCTTCCCCTATGGCCGTCTTCATGTAGACGTTCCCGCGGAAGTAGTTGAAGTCGCTCATTTCGTCATCCACAATGGGGCGGTAAACATCCGCTACCCACTCGGCAACGTTCCCGGCCATGTCGTAGAGACCATGGTCGTTGGGCTTGTAAGATTTTACAGGGGCGGTGATGTCTGCTCCGTCGTCGGACCATCCGGCAATCCCGCCGTAATCACCCTTGCCTTGCTTGAAGTTGGCCAGCTGGTCGCCCCGGCCAACGCGTTGGCCATTCCGGGTGTAATCCCCTTCCCAGGGGTATTTCTTACGCCCGCGGTAGTTGTTGTACTCCCGGGACCCTACCAGGGCCTGTGCGGCGTATTCCCATTCGGTTTCAGTCGGGAGGCGGTATTCCGGCATAATGATCCCGGTGCTGCGGTCTGCAAATACAGCTACGGAATCTTTCTGGGCTTTCCCAACCAGGGAGTCGATCTGCCCGCCGTACACGGATTCGGGCCGGTTCAGGTAGGTCTCTGTACTGAAGGTTCCCCCGATTTCGCCATTCATGGCCCGGTATTTTACATCTTCGGCCAGGTAGCCTTCGCGCTCCAGCATATATTCGTTAACCCGGTCCGTACGCCATTCGGCATATTGCACGGCCTGCACCCAGTTTACGCCTACCACCGGATATTCGGCATAGGCAGGGTGGCGCAGGTAGTTATTGGTCATAGTTTCGTTAAAGCCCAGTCGGTTCCTCCATACCAGGGTATCCGGCAGGGCGCCCACATAGATATTGGTATACATGGGGTTCTCCGGCGGATATACGCTTTTGAGGTAGTCCAGGTACTCCAGGTACATCACGTTGGTCACCTCCGTTTCGTCCATATAAAAGGACTGTACGTGCTGGGTAGAGGCGGTGTTGTTCCAGTCGTGCATGACATCGTCCTGCAATTTCCCCTTGGTGAAGGTTCCCCCTTCCACGAATACCAGGCCTGGGGCTGTTTCCTGCTCTTTAAAATCGGTGTTGTACTGAAACCCGCCTTCCTTGGCATTGATCTTCCATCCTGTTCCCCGGGAGATGTTTTTGGAACCACCCGAACTGTTTTTGCTGCAGCTCTGCAGGCTCAGGGAACCGGCAATAACCGCTGCCGAAAGGAATGCACTGATACGTGTGTGTTTCATGGGTATGTAGGACTTAGGTTGACATCCGGGTATAACCCCGGGATTGCTGACTAAATTTTATGGCTTTACGGCTTATACAACGGGCAATTGCCCATTATATTTTACAGGCTTCCCAAAAAAAAGCCGCTGGTGCAGCGCATTTTGAAAATACCGCCTGTCTCCATGATAACGGGGAAAAACCCGATCTAGTATAGGTTGCCCCGGGACTTTTTGGCGGGGTACGCCCCCCAATCCGGGTTTCAAACGAATACGGGAGGGGATTTGGTCGAAATCCCACCCGGGTCGGGCAAGATTTTGGTGAAAATGACGTTTGCACACAATACACCGCGCGTATTTTTGTTTATCTTCTGTACGCAAACTAAACGACAGAGCACACATGAAGAAGTTGTGGATCCTTGCAATTCTGGCCCTGGCCGGCAAGGTTACTGCCCAGCAGGGGGAACGCGTGATCACCACGGCCGTCCCTTTCCTGACCATTGCCTCGGACGCCCGGGCCTCCTCTATGGGGGATATCGGGGTCGCTACCGGGGCGGATGCCTTTTCCCAACAATGGAACCCGGCCAAGTTTGCCTTTGCCGAACGCAAAATGGGGGTAGGGATCAGCTATACCCCCTACCTGGAAAGCATCATTACGGATATTGCCCTGCTGAATGGCAGCTACTATAATAAGATTAATGAACGCAGCGCCTTTGCGGTGTCCATCCGGTATTTTACCCTGGGGGAGATCGAATTGCGAAATACCTTTCAGGAAGATGGCACCCTGGTGAAACCCAATGAGTTGTCCCTGGACGGGTCCTACGCCCTGAAACTGAGCGATCAGTTTTCCATGGCGGTGGCCGGGCGGTTCATCAGCTCCAACCTGGAGATTCCCCAGTTGGGGAACGCCGTGCAATCCGGCAATACCTTTGCTGTGGACGTGGCCGGGTATTACCGCGGGCCTGAAAAGGCATTTGAAAAATTTGACGGCCGCTGGCGGGCCGGTTTCAACCTCTCCAACCTGGGCGGGAAGATCCGCTACGACGACGGCGGACAGGAAAACTTCCTGCCCACCAACCTGGCCCTGGGCGCCGGGTTCGACATGATTTTCGATGCGGACAACGTACTCGGGTTTACGGGGGAAATCAACAAACTGATGGTGCCTACCCCCCAGGATTACAACGGGGACGGCCAGTTGGACGACCAGGATTACCAGGAGTACCAGAGTATCGGCTTTTTCGAAGGGGTCTTTAAATCCCTGGGCGATGCCCCGGACGGGTTCTCAGAGGAGCTGAAGGAGATGACCTGGGCGCTGGGGGCGGAATACAGCTACCGGGAACAGTTTATGTTGCGGGCCGGGTATTTTAACGAATCCGAGGAAAAGGGCTTCCGGAAATTCTTCAGCCTGGGTGCCGGCTTCCGTTACAACAATGTACAGATTGACCTGTCCTACCTGTTTTCGACGGCCCAGGTGCGCAATCCCCTGGAAAACACCCTGCGTTTCTCCCTGAGTTTCAATCTGGGGGAACCTTTCTACAACGACTAATACCCAGCACCTGACTTAAGGGTCGGGTTCCCGGAGCCGCAGGCCTCCCGGGAAAGCTTTCGTATCTTGTACCTATGGAAAAGCGGCACATCGGCTTTGAATTGCTCATCTACCCCGGGGCAGACGCCCTGGAAGCTGCAGACCGGGAACTGCTGGGGGCAGCCCAGCAGGCTATGGCCGGTGCTTATGCCCCGTACAGCGGGTACCGCGTTGGGGCGGCTCTTCGCCTGGAAAACGGAACTTTGGTGCTGGGGAGCAACCAGGAGAATGCCTCCTATCCTTCAGGTCTTTGTGCCGAACGCGTAGCCGTGTTCCAGGCTGGCGCCCGTTTTCCCGGACAGGCCATACAGACCATTGCCATTTGCGTGGAGGCGCCGGAAGAAAAGCAGACCAACCCGGCTGCACCCTGCGGGAATTGCCGGCAGTCCATCCTGGAGTACGAACACCGGCAGGGCAACCCCATTCGCTTTTTATTGCAGGCAGGCAACGGGCCGGTTTATGAATGCCCTTCAACCCGGGCATTACTCCCCCTTGGGTTTACCCCGGATTTTCTGGATTAAGCCGGTTTTGGCAGCCGGTTTTACAATCCCGCCGCCTATTTTTTCCTGAATGATTTAATATGTATTTTTGCTCCTCACCCGGAGATACGCAGGGACCGTATGGCGGCGCTTCCGGGCTAACGTCTAAACACCGATTGATGAAAAAGATCACCAAGGAAACCTATCTGAAATGGTATGAGGATATGCTGTTTTGGAGAAAGTTCGAGGATAAGCTGGCTGCTGTGTATATCCAGCAGAAGGTGCGCGGGTTCCTGCACCTCTATAACGGTCAGGAGGCTGTGCTGGCCGGATCCCTTCACGCCATGGACCTGGAAAAGGACCGGATGATTACGGCCTACCGCAACCACGTACAGCCCATAGGGTTGGGGGTAGACCCCCGCAAGGTAATGGCCGAGCTCTACGGTAAGGTTACCGGGACCTCCAAAGGAATGGGTGGTTCCATGCACATCTTTTCTAAAGAACACCGCTTCTATGGCGGGCACGGGATTGTAGGCGGGCAGATTCCGTTGGGTGCCGGTCTGGCCTTCGCGGATAAATACTTCAAGCGGGATGCGGTTACCCTGACCTATATGGGAGATGGCGCTGTGCGGCAGGGAAGCCTGCATGAAGCCTTTAACCTGGCCATGCTCTGGCAGCTGCCGGTGGTCTTTATCTGTGAAAATAACGGATACGCCATGGGAACCTCTGTAGCCCGGACGGCGCACACCACCGATATCTGGAAACTGGGGCTGGGCTATGAAATGCCCTGCGGCCCGGTGGACGGGATGGATCCAGCCGCGGTGGCCGAAGAAGTATCCAAGGCTGTGGAACGCGCCCGTAGCGGTGGCGGCCCCACCTTCCTGGAAATGAAGACATACCGCTACCGCGGGCACTCCATGTCCGACGCCCAGCACTACCGGACCAAGGACGAAGTGGAGGAATACAAGAAAATTGACCCCATCACCCAGGTGCTGGACGTGATCAAGGCCAAGAAATATGCCACAGAGGCAGAAATTGCCGAGATTGACGCCCGCGTAAAGGATCTGGTCAAGGAATGTGAGAAATTCGCCGAAGAATCGGATTACCCGCCCGTGTCACAGCTTTACGATGTGGTTTACGAGCAGGAAGACTATCCTTTCCTGGCACACAAATTATAAGATACAGGCAGATGGCTGAAATCATAAAAATGCCCCGGCTAAGCGATACCATGGAAGAAGGTACCGTGGCCAAGTGGCTTAAGAAGGTCGGCGACCCGGTTTCCGAAGGGGACATCCTGGCCGAAATCGAAACCGACAAGGCAACCATGGAATTCGAGTCCTTTTACGAAGGGACACTGCTGCATATCGGCATCCCCGAAGGCGAAGGCGCCCCGGTGGATGCCCTGCTGGCCATTGTCGGAGAGAAAGGGGAGGATATTTCGGCCCTGCTTAACGGAGGTGCAGCCCCTGCAACGGATACTAAGGCTGAAGCCCCGGCGGCAGAGACTTCCGCACCGGCTTCATCTCCTGCTGCTCCGGCAGAAGTGCCGGCCGGCGTGGAGATCGTGAAAATGCCCCGCCTTTCCGACACCATGGAGGAGGGTACCGTAGCTGCCTGGATTAAAAAGGTCGGTGATAGTGTGGAGGAAGGAGACATCCTGGCCGAGATTGAGACCGACAAGGCTACCATGGAGTTTGAATCCTTCTATTCCGGCACCCTGCTGCATATTGGGATAGGGGAGGGCGAAACCGCCCCGGTTGATGCCATTCTGGCCATTATTGGCCCTGAAGGCACCGACGTACAGGCTGTTTTGAATGCCGGCAGTGCCCCTGCACCGGCCGCCCCATCCGAGGAGGCTGCCCCCGCGCCTGCGGAGCAGCAACCCGAAGCCGGTTCCCAGCCCCAGACCACACAGGCGGACGGCGGCCGTATCCTGGCTTCGCCCCTGGCGCGCCGGATGGCCGAGGACCGCGGTATTGACCTGGCACAGGTGAGCGGTTCCGGCGATAACGGACGCATTGTGAAGCGGGACATTGAAAACTTCCAGCCCGCCGCCCAGCCTGCAGCCCCTGCCGCGGCCCAAGCCGCAGCAGCTGCTTCAGCCCCGGCTCTGGCCGCTCCTGTAGGGGAGGAAAGCGTGGAAGAGGTGAAGAATTCCCAGATGCGGAAGGTCATCGCCAAGCGCCTGGCAGAATCGAAATTTACTGCTCCCCACTATTACCTGACTATCGAGGTGGATATGGACCAGGCCATGGCGTCCCGCGGGCAGATCAACAACCTGCCGGATACCAAGGTTTCTTTCAACGACATGGTGGTGAAAGCCTGTGCGATGGCCCTTAAAAAGCACCCGCAGGTCAATACGAGCTGGAATGGAGATACCACCCGCTACAACGCACATGTGCACATTGGTGTTGCCGTGGCGGTAGAAGACGGCCTGGTGGTCCCGGTATTGAAGTTTACGGACCAGATGAGTCTGACTCAGATCGGGGCAGCGGTAAAAGATCTGGCCGGTCGGGCCCGGAACAAAAAAATACAGCCCGCCGAAATGGAGGGCAGCACCTTCACGGTTTCTAACCTGGGGATGTTTGGAATTCAGGAGTTTACCTCTATCATCAACCAACCCAATTCCGCTATCCTCTCCGTAGGGGCCATTGTGGAAAAGCCCGTGGTTAAAAACGGGGAAATTGTAGTGGGCCATACCATGACCATTACCCTGGCCTGCGACCACCGTACAGTCGACGGAGCCACCGGGGCGCAATTCCTGCAGACCCTCAGGGCCTTCCTGGAGCACCCGGTAACCATGCTGGCGTAATGCGCGCCTGGGGACTCTCCCGCCTGCGTATCGGGGCCCTTGCTTTGGGCCTTACAGCCCTGCTGTATGCCTGCGGGGGCGCATCGGTAAAAACCCGGTCCCAGGCCCCGGTCTGGACGGGTTCGGACTCTCTTCGGGTAGCCGGAATCATGGAATTCCTCGCCTCCGATGCCCTGAAGGGTAGGGATACCGGATCCCCCGGCCTGGATTCGGCAGCGGCCTTCCTCGAAAACCAGCTGAGGACCTTCGGTTTCCAGCCCTACTTCAACACCTTTAAGGATACCCTGTCCAATTCCAAGGACCTGGCCTATAACATTGTGGGGTACCTGCCCGGCGCCCACCCGGTTCTCAAAAACCAGGTTGTGCTGCTTGGGGCCCATTACGACCATATCGGCATTGTGCCCCTGCAGCAGGGGGACGGGATTGCCAACGGGGCCAACGACAACGCCTCGGGCACCACCACTGTGGTGGAACTGGCGCGTTACCTGGGCAGCCGCCCAGCCCCGGCGCGTACCGTTGTGGTGGCTTTTTTCAGTGCGGAAGAACGCGGCCTGCTGGGGTCCAAGCACCTGGCAGCCCGAATGAAATCCATGGGAGTACCCCTTTATGCCGTGCTCAATTTTGAAATGACCGGGGTGCCCATGGCAGGGAAATCTTACGCAACCTACCTGACCGGGTTCGATAAATCCAACCTGGCCGAAGTGAGCAACCGGTACGCGGGGGATAACCTGGTGGGATACCTGCCCCAGGCCAGTGAGTACAATCTCTTTCAGCGCTCGGACAATTATCCTTTCTTCCGGGAATTCGGGATTCCTGCCCATACCTATTCCACCTTCGATTTTACCAACTATGCCTTTTATCACCAACCCGGTGACGAGGCAGATCAGATGGATTTCGGGCATATGGCGCGGCTGGTTAACCGCTTAACCCCTGTAGTGGAAGGGATCGTCAACGGACCCGAAGGCGAACTTAAAACCCAATAAAAATGGCATCTGTTGTAGTGACCGGCACCAGCCGGGGCATCGGACTGGAACTGGTTAAAACCCTGGCTGCCCAGGGGCATCGCGTCCTGGCCCTGTCGCGCAACCCCGGCCCGTGCCGGGACCTGGGCCTGGAAGCCGTGCACGCCATGCCATTTGACCTGGATTCGGATACCGCTTTTAATGAAGCCGCCCGCTGGGTGGAAACCTCCTGGGGGAAGGCGGATGTACTGATCCACAACGCGGGCAGCCTGGTCCTGAAACCATTTGTGGAAACCACCCCGGAAGATTTTTTGCAGGTCTACCAGGTGAATGTCTTTGGGGTCGCCCGGCTCACCCAGGCCCTGTTGCCGCTACTGCACCCCAAAGGGCATGTGGTGGCCATCAGTTCCATGGGGGGTATTCAAGGCAGCGCCAAGTTCCCGGGCCTTGCGGCGTACAGTTCCAGTAAGGGGGCGGTTATCACGCTTATGGAACTCCTGGCCGAGGAGTTCAAGGAAACGGGCCCCTCTTTCAATACCCTGGCCTTGGGGGCGGTACAAACGGAGATGCTGGAGGCGGCCTTTCCGGGGTACCAGGCCCCGGTTACTGCGGCCGAAATGGCCGAGTACATTGCCCGGTTTGCCTTAACCGGCCACCGGTACTACAATGGGAAGGTGTTGCAAGTGAGCAATTCTACTCCCTGAGTTCCGCGATTTTCCGGAATCGGTATACGCAGGGCTCGTCACAGGGATAGTACAGCAGCAAAAAGCCATTTTCCAGGCGTCCCTGGACGCTGTTCACCAGGGACCCGTCGCAGGGGATCAGCAGTTCGGATTCCCCTATCCGTGAATATTCCCCGCTCAGGAGCTTTCCTTCCTCAATCCCGCGACAGACATCGTAGTTGGCATCAAAGCGGTTTTCCGATTTCAGCAGCAGGGTATATCCGGCATCGCTGGGGCGAAATTCCCCGCTCCCGTCCCCCGGGTCAAACAGGACTTCGGTGAGCAGCCAGGTGCCTTCCAGCAGGTAGGGGTTTACGCGATCGTCCCAATCGCTTTGGCACCCCAGCAGCATCCCTGCAGCCATACATAGAATTACAAGGCTTCGCATCTGTCCAAGATACACTATTTTCACCCAATTTGATTTTCAGGCAGCAGCCTTCCCGTCCTTGGGCGAAATAGCTACTTTTGCCGGTATGGAAGCCGCCCTTGAACCCTATGTGCCTGCCCGCGCCCTGGCCCCCTGTATGGACCTGATCCGGGCCCACGGGGTGCATCTGAAAATTGTGCGCAGCCGGCAAACCCGCCACGGGGATTACCGCCGCTTGCCTGGTGGGGGGCACCAGATCACCGTCAATGCCATGGGCAACCCCTACCGGTTTTTGATGACCCTGGTCCATGAAATTGCCCATCTGGTGGCCTTTGAACGCTACGGGCACGGTATCAAACCGCATGGGCGGGAGTGGAAACACACCTTCCAGCACCTGATGCTGCCCTTTTTGCGACCCGATATTTTCCCTGACCGGCTGCTGCCGCTGTTGGCGGCCCATTTCCGAAATCCCAGGGCCAGCAGCAGTACGGACAGCGCCCTGGCCGTGGCCTTAAAGGTGTACGACCCGGGAGACCGGCCGCCCCTGGTCTATGAATTGCCTGAGGGCTGCCTCTTTCGCCTCGGGAACGGACAGGTATTCCGCAAGGGCCCGCGCCAGATAAAACGGTACCGGTGTATGGAAGTTGCCACCGGAAAATTGTATCTTTTTCAACCCCATGCAGAAGTTGAACTGCTAAGTGAAACCTAATATGAAATCATCCCAATACTACGCCGTACTCATGGCCGGGGGGGTGGGTTCCCGGTTCTGGCCGGTCAGTACCCGCAACTTCCCGAAACAATTCCACGACATGCTGGGCACCGGAGAATCCCTGCTGCAGAAAACCTTTGGCCGCCTGGCCCGTTTTATCCCGGAAGACCAGATCTATATCCTTACCAACGCCCGGTATACGGACCTGGTACTGGAACAATTGCCCGGAATCCAACCGGAGCAGGTGGTCCCGGAGCCTGCCATGCGCAATACGGCCCCCTGCATCCTCTATGCAGCCCTTAAGATTCGCAAAAAGAACCCGGACGCCCTGATGCTGGTAGCTCCCAGCGACCACTGGATTGAAGATGAGGCCGCTTTTGAGAAAGACGTCCTGGAGTGTTTTGAACGCTCCAATACTTCCGATGCCCTCTGTACCCTGGGGATACAGCCCACCTTTCCGAACACCGGGTTCGGGTATATCGAATTTGATCCGGCCCAGCGGGAGGCCGCCGGCCTGAAGAAGGTCCTGCAATTCCGGGAAAAACCGGATTACGAAACGGCCCGTGGGTTTTTGAAACAAGGGAATTTCCTTTGGAATGCCGGAATTTTCGCCTGGAGTGCCCGGGCCATCGCGGAGGCCTTTCAGCAATACCAGCCGGAGCAATACGCCCTGCTGTCTGCGGGGGAAGCTGTTCTGAATACCCCGGAAGAGGCGGATTTTATCGTTTCGGAATACCCCAAAGCCGAAAACATCTCCATCGACTACGCCATTATGGAGCGTTCGGACCAGGTTTTCGTACTGCCGGCGCGTTTTGACTGGAACGACCTGGGCACCTGGGGTTCCCTCTACGACAAGATGGACAAACGGCAAGATGCCAATGCTATAGTGCAGGGGCGGGTCCTGACCCAGGACAGCTCCGGAAACATGATCCGCCTGCCGGAAGGCAAGATAGGGGTGGTAGAAGGCCTTACGGACTATATAGTCGTGGACCAGGGCGATGTCCTGTTGATCATGCCCCGGGAGAAGGAACAGGAAATCAAGCAATGGGTGGCCCGGGTGGGCGATACCTTTGGAGACCAGCACATCTGATATGGAACAACCGATAAAAGGCAGCCAGGTGCCGCCTTCACACCCGGAACAGGAGACCGGGGAGGAAGTCAAAAAGGACTTTAAAGGCCTGCTGGGCAGTGTCCGGAAATTCCTGGGTGAACTCCTGGACATCCGCAGCAATACGGACCAGGAAGCAGCCAAGGAAGCCATCATTGCGGACATCCCCTTTAAGGGGCACACCGCCTGGATCCTGATCTGTTCGATCTTTATCGCCTCCGTGGGCCTGAACGCCAACAGTACGGCTGTGGTGATCGGCGCCATGTTGATTTCCCCCCTCATGGGTCCTATCCTGGGGATTGGGATGTCCATAGCCATTAACGACATCGATACCCTGCGCCGCTCCCTGAAGAACTTTACGGTGATGGTGGTGCTGAGCGTGCTAACGGCCTACCTCTTTTTTGAGTTGTTTCCGCTGCGGGACGAAAGTTCCGAGTTACTTGCGCGTACGGCCCCGGATATCCGGGATGTGCTGATCGCCTTTTTTGGCGGCCTGGCCCTGGTCATTGCCCGGGCCAAAAAGGGCACCATTGCCAGCGTGATTTTTGGGGTGGCCATTGCCACTGCCCTGATGCCGCCACTGTGTACTGTGGGGTTTGGGTTGGCCATCAGCAACTGGGAGTACGCCTGGGGCGCCCTGTACCTCTTTACCATCAACACTATTTTTATCGCCCTGGCAACCTTCCTGGTGCTGAAGCTGCTGCGCTTCCCCATGGTGCGCTATGTGAACTCCCGCCGCCGCCGGCTGATAGCCCGTATCGCTTCCCTGGTTGCCATCGGGGTGATGGTCCCTGCGGGGTATACCTTCTACCAGGTATTCCAGGAATCCCGTTTTCGCAGTCAGGCCCAGGAATTCATTTCCGAGACGATTGGGGTGTACCACTTCCCCGGCAACGGCCGCTTTATGCCCAACCTCTCCCAAATCCTGTATACGGACGAGGAAAACTCCTCTATTGAACTGGTGTGTATGGGGGACGACGTTATCCCGGAAAACGTAATCCAGTCCTGGAGGGCGCGCAAAGACCAGTATTCCAAACTCGGGCAGACCGACCTGAAGATTGTGCAGGGCGGGCAGGACGATTCCGAGCAGAAGTTCCGGTATGTAAACGAATTGTACGAGGCCAAGAAAGCCGAATTGCTGAACAAGGACGAGCGCATCCGCCTGCTGGAAGAGGAGCTTTCCCAGATGCAGAGCTTTTCCTCGGCCCTATTGCCCTTTAGCGATATAACGGCAGAAGCCCGGGCCAACTACGAAGACCTGGCGGGGCTGGGCTTTGCCTATACCCTGCAGACGGATTTTACCAAAACGGACACCATTCCGGTCTTTGAGGTGCGCTGGAAGGAAAATGTTCCCCCGGCACGGCAGGAGGAAAACCTCAAAAAAATGGCCGGCTGGCTGCAGGTACGGCTAAAGAACCCGAAGATACAGGTGCGGGAGGCCGGGGGTTAGTTCCGTTCCTCAATATACATCTGCCGGACCTTCTTAAAGAGCTCGGAGGAATAGACAAAGTTGGTTACCGCTTCGTTATCGGTACGGAAGATATCTTTATTGGAGCCTTCCCAGGCTTTCCATCCGTCCTTTAGAAAGACGATTTTCTCCCCGATCTCCATTACGGAATTCATGTCGTGGGTATTGATTACCGTGGTGATGTTGTATTCCCGGGTAATCTCCTGGATCAGGTTGTCGATCAGGATGGCGGTTTTGGGGTCCAGCCCGGAATTGGGCTCGTCACAGAACAGGTATTTGGGGTTCATCACAATGGCGCGCGCAATGGCGACCCGTTTCTGCATCCCCCCGGAAATTTCGGCCGGGTACTTCTTGTGGGCGTCCACCAGGTTTACGCGTTTCAGCACAAAATCCACCCGGTCCTGCATCTCCGAGCGGGACTGCTGGGTGAACATATCCAGGGGGAACATCACATTGCCCTCCACGGTCATGGAGTCGAACAGGGCGCTGCCCTGAAAGACCATCCCCATCTCCTGCCGGAGGTTGCGTTTCTCCTTCAGGGTCATCTCCGAATAGTCCTGCCCCTCGTAGCAGATATGGCCCTCGTCCGGGGTAATGAGCCCCAGCATACACTTCATGAATACGGTTTTCCCGGATCCGCTTTGCCCGATAATCAGGTTGGTCTTGCCTTTTTCAAAGGTGGTGGAAATCCCTTTGAGGACTTCCGATTTTCCGAAGGATTTATGCAAATCGCGTACTTCTATCATCAGCCGAGCAGTAATTGGGTGAGCAGGTAATTCATGACGATCAGCACCACACTGGTCCATACGAAGGAAACCGTGGCGGCCTTGCCTACCTCCAGCGCTCCTCCTTTCATATAATACCCATGGTAGGAAGGTACCGTGGCAATGATAAAGGCAAACACCACCGACTTTATAAAAGAATAGGTCACATGGAAGGGGATAAAATCCAGTTGCAGCCCCTGTACAAAGTCTGCGCTGGAGGTAAACCCGCCAAAGACCCCGGCAATCCACCCGCCCAGGATCCCGATATACATGGCGATGGCCACCACAAAGGGGTAGAGGAACATGGCCACGATCTTAGGAAAAACAAGGTAGTTCAGGGAATTCACACCCATAACCTCCAGGGCGTCGATCTGTTCGGTTACCCGCATGGTGCCAATGCTCGAAGTGATGTAGGACCCAACCTTCCCGGCCATGATGATGGAGGTAAAGGTGGGGGCGAACTCCAGGATTACGGACTGCCGCGTGGCAAACCCGATCAGGTTTTTGGGGATAAGCGGGTTGCTGATGTTCAGGGCCGTCTGAATGGCGACCACCCCGCCCATAAAGAAGGAAATAAAGATGATGATGCCCAGGGAACCATAGATCAGTTCGTCAATCTCCTTAAGGATCAGGGAGCGCATTACATGCCATTTGGTGGGTTTTCGGAACAAATCCACCACCATAATCGCATAACTCCCGATGGAGGTCATATAACTCATAGGTTCCGTATGGGGTTGAGGCCCTAAAAATAAGAAACTTCATGTTCATTTAACCCCAAGGAATGGGTGGAATTGGTCCGATTCCGTAATTTTAGGGACCAAATGATCCTTCTATGAAGACCCCCCTCTCCCGCCTTGTATGGGCTTTTATCTTTATGGCGGCCGGCTTGTCCGTGCAGGCCCAGGTCAGTATCCGCCAACGCGCTCCCGAAGCGCCTGCCGAGGTTTTCGGGGATCCGCCCAGGCTGGTGGTAGGTATTGTGGTAGACCAGATGCGGTACGATTACCTGTCCCGGTTTTGGGCCCATTTTGGGGAGGACGGATTTAAACGCATGATCGGAAGCGGTTTCCTGAGCCGAAACCACCATTTCAACTACGCCCCCACCAGTACAGGGCCCGGGCATGCCTCGGTATATACGGGGGCCCCGCCTGCGGTTCACGGGGTTATCGGGAATAACTGGTTCGATAAGGCCAGCGGGCAGGATGTATATTGTGCGGGCGACAGTACCACCACTTCCGTAGGGACTTCCTCCGACGCCGGGCAGCATTCGCCTCACCGGATGATGGTCACCACAGTAACCGACCAGTTGCGCCTGCACCACCAGATGCGCAGCAAGGTTATTGCCGTTTCCCTTAAGGATCGCGGTGCAGTATTGCCCGGGGGCCATACGGCCAATGCGGCTTACTGGTTTGAAGGGGGCGAAAAGGGACACTGGATCAGCAGCAGTTTTTATATGGAACAGCTCCCGGCCTGGGTTCAGAAATTCAACGCTTCCGATGCGGCCGAAAAATACCGTCGGAATTGGGAGCCGGCCGAAGATATCAATACCTATCTGGAAAGCGGTCCGGACAATACGCCTTACGAGGGGATCATAGATGGGGAAGTTGCCCCGGTATTCCCACACAAGCTCCCCGATCTGTGGGAAGCCAATGGTCGTTTTGGCCTGCTGCGGATTACCCCTTACGGCAACAGCCTGACTACGGATTTTGCCCTGGAGGCACTTAAGGAAGAAGCCCTTGGGAAGGATGAAATAACAGATTTCCTGGCGGTGAGCTATTCCAGCACAGACTATGTGGGACACTGGTACGGGGTCAATTCCAAGGAAGTTCAGGATACGTATATCCGGCTGGACCAGGATCTGGCCCGTTTGCTCAAAGAACTGGACCGGCGGGTGGGCAAGGACGCTTATACCGTATTTCTGACGGCAGACCACGGAGCCGGGGAAGTACCCGCTTACCTGGCAGACCAGGGTGTTCCTGCCGGCTACCTGGACGGGGCTGCCTTCCGCGAGCAACTTACGGAATACCTGCAATACGCTTTTGGCACCCCCGAATTGCTGCGGAATATCTCCAACAACCAGGTGTTCCTGGACCATGACCTGATGCGTAACCTGGAACTGGACCCCGAAATTGTGGAGCGCCGGATTGCCGAGGAAATTCTGGGCTATGACCATATTGTGGAGGTGTATACCGCCCACCAAATGCGATCCACAGATTATGTGGAAGGCCTGGCAGCCACGCTGCAGAATGGTTATAACCAAAGGCGTTCCGGAGACATCCTCTTTGTAACCGATCCCCAGTATGCCAATTATTCCCGTACAGGGTCCACCCATGGCACTCCCCACATCTATGATACCCAGGTGCCCCTGATCCTCTACGGCCAGGGCATCCGCCCGGGCAGTACTACCCGACGGACGGATATCACGGATATAGCCCCTACCATGGCTACCTTACTGGGTATTGCCTGGCCTACGGGTACCACCGGGCAACCCATTGGGGAAGCACTAAGATAAACGGGAACGCACGCCCCGCCAGCGCCACTGGCGGGCAAACCGCCCCTCCTTGCGGGAAAGCAGGCGCTCTCCCCCACGGAACATGGCTTTCAGAAAGCCGGAAAGGTGGTGGAGTATCAGCAGGGGGTTCCGACGCTGCCAGGCCATTTTGGCCGAGGCCAGCAGGGCCAGCAGCAGGTCGTACCGCAACTGGTAAAAAGCTTCGCCCTGGCGGCGTGCATGACTTTTGGAATAGGCCCCTCCCGTTGGCCTCAGGTGGTGCACCCGGAGTTCGGGTAACGTTCGGGTCCGGAACCCGTAAAACCGGGCCAGGATCACATCGGCCGTATCCCAACCCATAAAAGGACGCAGCCCCCCGATCGCTTCAAAACAAGACGCCCGGTAACATTTTACAGGCCCGCGGATGTGGTCGCGGCTGGCGATGGCCTCGTATACCCAACCCGATGCCGAGGGGATATAGAGTTGCCCGGCACACATGCCCAGCTCCGGCTCTTCGGCAAAGGCTTTAAGGACGTTCTCAAAATAGTCCGGGGGCAGTACGATGTCTGCGTCAAATTTTCCGATGAAGTCAAAGGGCTCTTTTATTTGCTGCATCCCATGCCGGAAGCTGCGTACCACCTTGGCCCCGGGTTGGTGCTCCGGGGAAGAAGTGTTCCGGGTTACCTCGGCCCAGGGATGGGTTTCTGCAAAAGCCTGCGCAATGGCCCCGGTCCGGTCACTGCTGTGGTCGTCTACCACCACCAATTGGTCGGGCTGGCGGGATTGGCGGGCGAAGGATTCCAGGCAGGCGCTAAGGGTCTCGGCCTCATTGTGTGCCGGGATAATCACTACCAACCGGGTTTCTTTTGCAGCCATGGCTTAGGTGCTAGAGGGGCTGCGCCGGGCCTTAACCAGGTAGTAGCGGGGCGTAAAACGGCGCAACAGGGGCCGCAGGCCCACTTTGCCTACCGGGTGGGCCCACTGGATGGAGTCTTCAATGGTCCAGCCGCTTTTTTCCAGCAGCCAGTCGAATTGCCAGGGTTCAAATTCGTGGAAATGCCGGTCCCAGGGGTCCGTTTTGGACCGGTAGGCCGGGGCAAACCACAACCGCAGGGGAACACTGGCCAGCAGGGTATGGGCAGGAAGCGCCT
Organism: Robiginitalea aestuariiviva; assembly: GCF_029537735.1. Lineage (GTDB taxonomy): Bacteria > Bacteroidota > Bacteroidia > Flavobacteriales > Flavobacteriaceae > Robiginitalea > Robiginitalea aestuariiviva. The sequence goes on from NZ_JARPUQ010000002.1 coordinate 93,194, forward strand.
GCAGCACATTAAAGGGGGATACCAGGTGTTCCAGGATTTCGAAGGCCGTAACCACCCCGGCATCGCTGGTGCGGATGCCTTCCAGGTCCAGGTCCAGGTCTTCGCCTCCGGTATTGGTAACGCTATACCCCTCCTGCTGCATGATCTCCGAGAAGGGGTTGGGCACGCCCAGGTCCAGAATCTGCTGGTCTGTCCCCACGTGTTTCCGCAGAAACTCCAGGGTCAGGCGATAGCGTTTTTCGGGATAATGGGCGTACATAGGCTTATTCCGCAGTTTCGATGTAGGCCTCCAGGGGCGTACAGGTACAGATCAGGTTCCGGTCTCCGTAGGCATCGTCTACCCGGCGTACACTGGGCCAGAATTTGTTCTCCCGTATGTAGGGGAGGGGGAAGGCCGCATCCGAACGGGTGTAGGGGTATTCCCAGGTATCTGCGCAGACCATCTCCGCCGTGTGCGGGGCATTTTTGAGCAGCAGGTTGGGGCTTTCCTCCGAAGAGGAATCGATTTCTGCCCGGATGGCCAACAGGGCGTCGCAGAAGCGGTCCAGTTCTTCCAAAGATTCGCTTTCGGTGGGCTCGATCATCATGGTGCCTGCCACCGGGAAGGACACTGTGGGGGCGTGGAAGCCGTAATCCATCAGTCGCTTGGCGATATCGGTTACCTCTATGCCCAGTTTTTTAAAGGGCCTGCAGTCGATAATCATTTCGTGGGCCGCCCGGCCTTTCTCGCCGGTGTACAGGATGGGGTAGGCCTCCTGCAGGCGTTCCTTCAGGTAATTGGCATTCAGGATGGCGATCTCTGTGGCCTGCCGGAGCCCGCGGGCACCCAGCATCCTGATGTACCCGTAAGAGATCAGGCAAACCAGGGCGCTGCCCCAGGGCGCAGCCGAGATGGCCGGAATACCGTTGGCCCCTCCGGTTTCCCGGATTGGGTTGCCCGGCAGAAATTCCGCCAGCTGGGGGGCCACGCATACCGGCCCTACCCCGGGTCCGCCACCTCCGTGGGGAATGGCAAAGGTCTTGTGCAGGTTCAGGTGGCAGACGTCTGCCCCAATGGTGGCCGGGTTGGTAAGCCCTACCTGGGCATTCATGTTAGCTCCGTCCATGTAGACCTGCCCGCCGTGGCGGTGGATCAGTTCGGTTACCTGCCGTATGGTGGACTCAAATACCCCGTGGGTAGAAGGGTAGGTCACCATCAATGCGGCCAGGGTATCGCTGTGGGCCTCCACTTTTTCCTCCAGGTCCTCCAGGTCAATATTGCCTTTCTCGTCGGTCTTCGTAACCACCACCTGCATACCGGCCATTACGGCCGAGGCCGGGTTGGTCCCGTGGGCCGAAGCTGGGATAATACAGATATTCCGGTGGCCTTCGCCCCGGGATTCATGGTATTTGCGGATCAGCATCAGCCCTGCGTATTCACCCTGGGCCCCGGAATTGGGTTGCAGGCTGGTGGCGGCAAAACCGGTAATCTCGGACAGGGCATCTTCCAGCTTGCGCAGCATTTCCTGGTATCCTGCCGCTTGCTCCACAGGTACAAAGGGGTGCAGGTCTGCCCACTCCGGCATGCTAAGCGGGAGCATTTCGGAAGCCGCGTTCAATTTCATGGTGCAGGACCCCAGGGATATCATGGAGTGGTTCAGGGCCAGGTCTTTGCGCTCCAGCATTTTCAGGTAGCGCATCATTTCGGTTTCGCTGTGGTAGCGGTTAAAAACCTTCTGGTCCATATACCCCGAGGTGCGTTGCAGGGCCTCCGGGATACGTGAAGCGCTTTCCCCGCCTGCAGGAACCTGTGCGCCTGTGGCCTGTGCAAAAACCCCGGCAATTGCAGCTACGTCTGCCTCTGTGGTGGTTTCGTTCAGGGAGATATAGATGGCCTCGGTCCCGGCATAGTGGAAGTTCATGCCAGCCGCTTCCGCCAGGGGGCGGATGGCCGCTGCCGGTTGGGCCACGCAGAGGGTATCAAAAAATGCCTGGTGATTCAGGGAAATCCCCATCGCCTCCAGTTTACCTGCCAGGGTGGCGGCATGCCCGTGGATGCGGGCAGCTATCCTCCTGAGGCCTTCCGGCCCGTGATATACCCCGTAGGCCCCGGCCATAACAGCCAGCAGTACCTGGGCGGTACAGATGTTAGAGGTCGCTTTATCCCGCTTAATGTGTTGCTCCCGGGTTTGCAGGGCCATGCGCAGGGCGGGCTTGCCGTCCCGGTCCTGGCTAACCCCGATGATGCGGCCCGGGATACTCCGTTTGTAGTCTTCCCTGGTGGCAAAGTACGCGGCATGGGGCCCGCCATATCCCATGGGGATGCCAAACCGCTGGGTGGTCCCCACCACCACATCTGCACCTTGCTCTCCAGGGGGTGTTAACAGGCACAGGCTAAGCAGGTCTGCGGCCACGGCAACTTTCATTTCCAGGGCGTGGGCCCGCGAAATAAATGCAGCGGGGTCGTGTACGCCCCCGTCAGCTCCCGGATATTGTAGGATGGCACCAAAAAAGGAGGTGTCCAGGTCGGTCGATTCCGGATCTCCCAGGACCAATTCAATGCCCAGGGGTTCTGAACGGGTTTCCAACAGGGCCAGCGTCTGCGGTAGTACGGCCCGGGAAACGAAGAATTTCTGGCAGCCGTCTTTTTTCTGTTGCCGGCTGCGCAGGTCAAACATCATGGTCATAGCCTCTGCAGCGGCGGTGCCTTCATCCAGCAGGGAAGCATTGGCCAGTTCCATCCCGGTAAGCTCGCAGACCATGGTCTGGAAATTCAACAGGGCTTCCAGGCGCCCCTGGGCGATTTCTGCCTGGTAGGGGGTGTAGGCCGTATACCATCCCGGATTCTCCAGGATATTCCGCTTGATTACCGAGGGGGTAATACAGGGATGGTACCCCATCCCGATAAAGCTTCGCAGGGAGGTGTTCTTCCGGGCCAGCTCCTGGATGTGCTGCAGGAATTCGTGTTCGGTCATCGGGTCTTCCAGCTGCAGCTCCTGCTGCAGGCGGATGTCGTCCGGGACGGTTTCCACTATGAGTTGTTCCAGCGAGTCCACGCCCACCTTGGCGAGCATTTCGGACAAATCCCCGGGTCGGATCCCCAGGTGACGCGATGCGAATTGATCGATATTCATAGCCGTTTCGTTCAGCGTTTTAGGTGCACAAAATTAGGTATAAAAATTCGGGTTTCCCACCTGGTTTCATCCATGGGTTATGCAAAGTTTTTAACGGGTGTGAAAGATGCCTTCGGGGGTTTGGATTACCTTTGGAATATGCGCCTGTTTCCGGCCCTTTTTGCCTTCTATGTTCGGGGGAGCCTCCATGTCTCCCTGGCGCTGGTTGCCTTGCTGGCTTTTTCCGAGGCTGTGGTGGGGGCACCGGTGCCGCCTGCGTATTACTGGGCCGTATTTTTGGCCGGGGTTGCCGGGTATAACGCGATCAAGGCGGTGGCCTGGCCCGATTCCCGCCTTCCCGGGAGCCACCCCTGGCATGCTTTTATCCCCTGGCTGAGCCTGCCCAGTGCCGGGCTCTCCCTGTATTTTCTTATCCAATTACCCCTTTACTATATCGTCCTTACAGGGGTTGGTGCCTTGCTGGCCTTGCTGTATGCGTTGCCCTTGTTGCCGGGGATGCGCAACCTCCGCAGCTTTGGGCTGCTCAAGGTATTTTGGGTGGCCCTGGTCTGGACCCTGCTCACGTTGTGGATCCCGTACTGGGAATTCAGCCCCTGGAAAGGAGGCCTGGCCCTGGAAGGTTTGCAACGGTTATTGCTGGTCTGCCTGCTGATGCTCCCTTTTGAGGTCCGGGATATGGCCATAGACCCTCCTTCCCTGATCACCCTCCCGAGAAAACTGGGGATGGCAGGCACCCATGCCCTGGGATGGATTGGGGTGGGTGTATATCTGCTCTTACTCTGGTGGGAGCAGGAAGCCTTTGGGGCGGAAAAAGCCGGGGAGGTTTTTATGGCCCTGGCCACCGGCCTGGCCATCCAATGCAGCCACCCGCAACGCGGGCGTTACTTTGCCGGATTCTGGGTAGAGGCTATTCCCATAGGGGGGTATGTGGTACTGCGGGCCTGGGAGCTCCTTCTCGGTTAAGGGTTGCCATGGGTGCGCAACCGGCGTTTCATCTCCGCCTTGTCGGCCTCACTCAATTGTTGCAGGTGGGCGTGCTCGCAAAGCTGCGTCAGGCGGTCGTTGCGACGGGTAAACCCCGCACAGGCCTTGCAGATCAAAAGGTGGAAACGCAGCTTCCACCGCTGTTTGCGGCTGGCTTCTCCATACTGGCACATATGGCTGATCGCTACGGCTTCTTTACAAAAACGAGACATAACTACGAGAACCAGGTGGCATTCAGGCATCCCATCAGGGCGGTGCGCGCCCTGTGGATAATCACCCAAAGGTTAGACGGTTTTATATTCAATTCATTACAGATATCTTCCGTACTCATCCCCCGGATGGTTTTCATGGAGAATACCCGGGCCTGTTGTTCCGGTAATTTTTCCAGGCATTCCTGGATGGCCAGCCCCAGCTCCCCGGTTTCCAGGGCATCGTTTTCCCGTACGCTTTCCGGATCTGCAGCGGTCTGTTCCAGCCAGTTGCCTTCCAGGTCCGAATCCGGAGAATAGGAGATCCGAACCTCTGCCCGCCCCTTGCGGGTGTTCGATTTGCGGTAATGGTCAATGACCTTGCGTTTCAGGATGGCCACCAGCCAGGTGCGCTCTGCGGCCTGCCCTTTGAAATTCGGGGCGGATTGCAACCCGGCCATAAAGGTTTCCTGCACCAGATCCCGCGCCAGTTCCCCATCGCTTACGCGGGTAACAGCATACTGGAAAAGGTAGTCCGCATATCGGTCCACCCAGGTTTCGGGATGTAATTCAGGTGTACTCATACCATTGGCCGAAGCCCCTCAAAAATAAAGCAATTTCGCAGAATAGTACTACCTTTATTCCAAACACCAAAGCCATGAAGAAACTATGGATGGTATGGCTCGCCCTGGGTATGGCGGTAGCCTGTTCCCAACCCCCTTCCGGAAAAATGCCCATTACCGAATTCGACCCCCAGGCCATGCCGGAAAACGCGGTGCTGGTAGATGTGCGTACCCCCGAGGAGTTTGGGGAAGGGCATCTGGATGGGGCGCAAAACATCAACTGGATGTCCCCGGAATTTGCGAATCAGTGGCAGGACATCTCCAAAGACCGCACCGTATACGTATACTGCAAGGTTGGCGGTCGCAGTGCCAAGGCCGCCCATTTCCTGGATTCCCTGGGGTACAATGTAGTCGATCTCACCGGGGGGTGGGACGCGTACAAGGCCGCCCAGTAAGCGTACTGCGATTTATTCGGATGGGGTGAGCAAGCCCGCCCTTTCCAGCAGGGCCTCCAACTGGGGCTCCCGCCCGCGAAAACGGGTATAGAGTTCCATCGGGTCTTCCGTGCCGCCCCGCGAAAGGACGTTTTCCCGGAACCGGTCCGCCACGCCCCGGTTAAAGATTCCCTCTTCCTTAAAGTAGGCAAAGGCATCTGCATCCAGGACTTCCGCCCATTTATAACTATAGTATCCGGAGGCATACCCGCCCTGGAAAATGTGGGAAAAGGAAGTGCTCATGCACGTTTCCTGCTGTTCCGGAAAGAGGCGTGTGGGAGCAAAGGCTTTACTTTCATAGGCCTTTACGTCCGTTACGGCACTGGAGTCCGCCCCGTGCCAGGCCATGTCCAGGAAGCCAAAACTCAGCTGGCGTACCGTAGCCATGCCTTCCAGGAAGTTGGCGCTTTCCCGGATGCGCTCCACCCATTCCTGAGGCAGGATTTCCCCCGTCTGGTAATGCCGCGCAAACAAGGCCAGGGCCTCGGGCTGGTAGCACCAGTTTTCCATGATCTGACTGGGCAATTCCACAAAATCCCAGAATACGGAGGTGCCGGAAAGCCCGGGGTAGGTGGTGTCTGCCAGCATCCCGTGCAGGGCGTGCCCGAATTCGTGGAACAGGGTGGTAACCTCATTAAAGGTGAGCAGGGAAGGCAGGTCTCCCTGAGCCCGGGTGAAGTTGCAGACAATGCTGATATGCGGGCGCTCGTTCCGGCCATTTCTCCGGTACTGTGGCTTGTAGGAGGTCATCCAGGCCCCGCCGCGTTTACCGGGGCGCGGGTGGAAATCCGCATAGAATATGGACGTGAGATCCCCCTTGCCGTCGAGTACCCGGTAGGCCCTTACTTCCTCGTGGTATACGGGAATGTCCGCCGCGGCCTCAAAACGCAGGCCGTACAGCTTGCCGGCAATGTCAAAGGCCCCTGCCAGGACCGCATTCAGCTCAAAATAGGGTTTTAACTTTTCGTCGTCCAGGTTAAACTTCCGCTGCCGTAGTTTTTCGGAATAAAAGGCATTGTCCCACCCCTCCAGGGTGGTGATGCCGTCCCGCTCCCGGGCAAAGGCCTCCAGTTCGTCCTTCTCCCGGCGGGCAGCCGGCATGGCCTTTTCCAGCAAGGCTTCCAGAAAGTCCTTTACGGCTGCGGGGCTCTCTGCCATGCGCTCCTCCAGTACAAAATGGGCGTGGCTTTCATACCCCAGCAGTTGTGCGCGTTCATAGCGCAGGCGGGCAATCTGCAGGACGGTTTGCTGGTTGTCTAGCGCATTGCCGTGAAACCCTTTACTGCCAAAGGCCAGGGCCATGGTTTTTCGCAACTCCCGGTTTTCGGCATATTTCATAAAGGGGAGGTAGGAGGGGTAATCCAGGGTAAACACCCAGCCGTCCTTATCGCGGGTTTCCGCAACTTGCTTTGCCGCCTGGCATACCGCCTTGGGCAGGCCTTCCAGGTCTTCCTCCCGGGTCAGGTGCAATTCGTACGTATTGGTTTCCTCCAGCACGTGTTCCCCAAAGGTCAGTTTCAGGCGCGAGAGTTCCGAATCGATCTCCCGCAGGCGTTTTTGCCCCGGGGCATCCAGGTTGGCCCCGTTCCGGCTGAAGTGGCGGTATTTCCGTTCCAGCAGGGTGTGTTGTTCCGGGGTGAGTTCCAGGGTATCCCGTTGTTCGTAGACCGCTTTTACCCGCAGGAAAAGCGCCCGGTTCAGGGTGATGTCGTTGGCGAATTCCGAGAGTTTCGGGGAGATTTCCTGGGCCAGGGCTTGTATTTCCTTGTTGGTTTCGGCCGCATTCAGGTTAAAAAAGGCACTGCTGATCCGGTCCAGGCGGTATCCGGCAAAATCCAGGGCGGCAATGGTGTTTTCAAAACCGGCGGGTTCCGGGTTCCCGGCTATGGCATCGATTTCCGCCCGGGCTTCCTCCAGGGCGGCTGCAAAGGCAGGCCCGAAGTGTTCCGTTTGCAAGGCGTCGAAAGGGGTCAGGTCGAAATCCTGCAGCAAGGGGTTTTGCATTGGGGGTAGGGTTTAAGAGTTGCCGAAGGCCTTGCGGACCTCCGCTGCTCCCTGTTCTACTTTGGTTTTCAGGCCATTTTTGTAATCGAGGATACGTTTCAGTACAGCAGGGTCTGCACTCCCGACAATTTGCGCGGCCAGGATACCGGCATTCTTGGCGCCGTTCAGGGCAACGGTTGCCACGGGGACACCCCCGGGCATCTGCAGGATGCTCAGCACGGAGTCCCACCCGTCTATGGAATTGCTGCTTTTGACCGGCACGCCAATCACGGGCAGGGGGGTGTAGGAGGCTACCATCCCGGGCAGGTGGGCGGCCCCGCCGGCTCCGGCTATGATTGCGGCAATTCCCCGGGTATGGGCCGCTCTGGCAAAGGCCGCCATTTTTTCGGGGGTGCGGTGGGCCGAAACAATATCCACTTCGGTTTCGATCTGCAGTTCCTTGAGGATGTCTATGGCATCCTGCATTACGGGAAGGTCACTCGTGCTTCCCATGATCACGGCTACTTTGCTCATGCTTTTTTGGTTTTGGAACGGACCTCTATGGTCTGTTTAACTTGGGCGGCGGTTTCCCGCGCTTTTTCAAGGGAGGCATCGGCAATGGTTACGTGGCCCATTTTGCGAAAAGGGCGGGTGTCACGCTTGCCGTAGATGTGCGGGGTTACCCCCGGCATCCCCAGGATTTCCGAGATCCCCTGGTACTGCACCTGGCCCTGGTATCCTTCGGCCCCCACCAGGTTTACCATCACCGTGGCCACCTTGTTTTCGGTTTCCCCCAGCGGCAGCCCCAGGATGGCCCGCAGGTGCTGTTCAAACTGGTTGGTAAAACTGCCCTCAATGCTGAAGTGCCCGCTGTTGTGCGGCCGGGGGGCTACCTCATTCACCAGGATTTGGTCTTCCCGGGTGCGGAACATCTCTACGGCCAGCAGGCCTACATGCCCCAGGCTCCGGCTCACTTTCAGGGCCACTTCCCGCGCTTCCCGGGCCACGGCTTCGGGAATGCGCGCCGGGCAGAGCACATACTCCACCTGGTTGGCCTCCGGGTGGAATTCCATTTCCACTACGGGGTAGGTGCGCACCTCGCCCTGGGGGTTGCGTGCCACAATCACGGCCAGTTCGTTTTGGAAAGGAACCAGGGTTTCGGCAATGCACTCCACGTTGGGGAGGCCTTCCAGGTCCTTACGGTTGCGGATGATTTTTACGCCCTGCCCGTCATACCCGAAGCGCGCGCTTTTCCAAACAAAGGGAAAGGAAATACCCCCGTTGTTCAGGCTGTCTTCAATTTCGCTGGTATAGGCAAACCGGCTAAAAGGGGCCGTGGGGATGCCGTGGTCGGTGTAAAAAAGTTTTTGGGTGGCTTTGTTCTGGATGGTCCGCAGGGTTTTGGGCTGGGGATAGACCGTTACCCCGGCAGCGGCCAGGTCTTCCAGGGCCTGTACGTTTACATTTTCAATTTCGATGGTGAGCACATCTACGTCCTTACCAAAATCCATGACGGTCTGGTAGTCCATCAGGTCGCCCTGCTCAAAAGTATTGCAGGCCAGCTGGGCCGGGGCGGCTGCGGAGGGGTCTACCACCTTGGTGCGTACATCCCATTTGCGGGTTTCGTACAGCAGCATTTTACCCAGTTGCCCCCCGCCGAGGATACCCAGGGTGAAATCGGAAGAAAAGTAGTCCTGAGATGCGCCCATAATCCTGATGTCTGTACGTTGTTCACGCAAAAATACGGCGATTTCTGAGAAAGGCCCCAGGGCGCCGGAAAAAGAAAAATCAAAACACTATATTCGCGGTTGTGGCTGGAATGAAAGATACCGTAACCCTGCACGGCCGGCGCTTTGAGGCGGCCATCCCCGAGGCGGACATCCTGGCCGCCGTGCGGCGGGTGGCAGATGCGATTGCGCGCGATTACAAGGACCGGGTTCCCGTATTTGTGGGAGTGCTGAACGGCGCCTTTATGTTCGTTTCGGACTTCATGAAAAACTATCCCCACCCCTGCGAACTCACCTTTGTGAAACTGAGTTCCTACCGGGGGCTGACGTCCACGGGAATTGTGGAAACCCTGCTGGATTTGCCCGAGGAGGTAGAGGGACGGGATGTAATCATCCTGGAGGATATTGTGGATACGGGCCGCACCCTGCAGGAGCTGGTCCATATGTTTTCGAACAAAAACATCAAGGATTTCAAGATTGCCACGCTCTTTTACAAAGCCGATTTATATAACGGGGAGTATGCCATCGATTATGTGGGCATGGACATCCCCGACCAGTTTATAGTAGGCTATGGCCTGGATTACAAGGAACAGGGCCGTAACCTGCGGGATATTTACCAACTAAACCAACAACCCATGATCAATATTGTCCTGTTTGGAAAGCCGGGGGCCGGAAAGGGTACCCAGGCGGCTTTCCTCAAAGAACGATACAACCTGCAACACATTTCAACCGGAGACGTTTTCCGCCGGAACATCAAAGGCGGCACCGAGCTGGGCAACCTGGCCAAATCCTATATCGATAAGGGAGAGCTGGTGCCGGACGAAGTCACCATCAACATGCTTCGGGAAGAAGTGGAAGCACACCCGGAAGCTGCAGGGTTTATTTTTGACGGCTTTCCCCGGACCACGGCCCAGGCCGAGGCCCTGGACCACTTCCTGGAGAGCAAGGATATGGGCATCCACGCCACCATTGCCCTGGAGGCCGACGACGAGGTGTTGGTGGCCCGCCTGCTGGAGCGCGGCAAGGTAAGCGGTCGCAGCGACGACCAGGATGAAAGCAAAATCCGCAACCGTTTTGAGGAATACAACGCCAAAACGGCACCCCTGAAGGATTACTATCAGCAGCAGGGGAAATTCCACAGCGTGAACGGCATTGGTGAAATCCAGGAGATCACCCGGCGGCTGTCAGCCGTAATTGACCAGCTCTGATCGGGCGATGCCCCGAACACACCCAAACCCCATCCCATGACCGAGGGCAATTTTGTCGACTATGTAAAAATCCACCTGCGTTCCGGTAACGGCGGGCAGGGCTCTGCCCACCTGAGGCGGGAAAAGTATATCCCCAAGGGCGGCCCGGACGGCGGGGACGGCGGTCGAGGAGGCCACGTTATTGCCCGGGGCAACAAAAACCTCTGGACCCTGCTCAGCTTTAAGTTCAAACGGCATTTCCAGGCCGGGCACGGGGAGCATGGGGGCAAACAGCGCAGTACCGGGGCGGACGGGGCCGATGTAGTCCTGGAGGTGCCCCTGGGTACCGTAGCCCGGGATACCGAAACGGGGGAACTCCTCTTCGAAATCACGGAAGAAGGGCAGGAGGAAGTCCTGGCCCGCGGCGGCCTGGGGGGGCGGGGCAACTGGCATTTCAAAAGCGCCACCAACCAAACCCCGCGCTATGCCCAGCCCGGTACCCCGGGAATGGAGCGGAACGTAACCCTGGAACTCAAGGTGCTGGCCGATGTAGGCCTGGTGGGTTTTCCCAACGCCGGAAAGTCTACCCTCCTGGCCGCCCTTACCTCGGCCAAACCCAAGATTGCCGACTACGAATTCACCACCCTGAAACCCAACCTGGGGATTGTACAATACCGCGATTTCCGCAGTTTTGTGATGGCGGATATCCCCGGGATTATTGAAGGCGCTTCCGAGGGAAAAGGGCTGGGCCATTATTTCCTGAGGCATATTGAGCGCAATGCCACCCTCTTGTTCCTGGTTCCGGCGGACAGCCCGGATATATCCCGGGAGTATGAAATCCTGCTCAGCGAGTTGCAGAAATACAACCCTGAATTGCTGGACAAGCGCCGGTTGCTGGCCATTTCCAAATGCGATATGCTGGATGAGGAACTTATTGGGGAAATGCGGGCCCAGTTGGAGGAAGAACTCCCGGGGGTGGAAACCTGCTTTATTTCCTCGGTTTCCGGCCTGGGCATCGCTCCCCTTAAAGATCGGCTCTGGAAGCTGTTGAACGATTAAGTGCACCCCGGTTTCCCCAAGCCCCTCGAATTCCGTAAATTAGGGTTATGAAGCTCTTGCTGCAACGGCTCCTGGCATTGTGGCTGCTCCTGCTGGCAGCCTGTGCCCCTGTACGGGTGCATTTTGACTATGAACCCCTTCCGGACTGGAGCGGGTACCAGGCCTATGCCATGTACCCCAGCCTGCATACGGGCCTGAGCGAACTGGACGAGGGCCGGCTGCTGGACCGGCTGGACGAAGTCCTGGGCGAGCGGGGTTTCCGCCAATCCGAAGACCCCGATTTCTTGATTGACATCACCTCCGAAGCCTATGAGGCAGCCCCGGGAAGCAGCGTGGGCCTGGGTATGGGGGGTACCGGCGGGCGCGTTGGGGGAGGGATTTCTGTAGGGATCCCCGTTGCCTCCAATAAAATCCGGCGCAAAATCACATTTAACATTATAGATGCAGCTACGCAGCGACTCGTATGGCAGGCGGTGGCAACCGATACCTTTCGGGAAAACGCCACGCCCCTGGAGCGGGAACAGCGCCTGCTGCAAGTTGTATTGCGGGTTTTCTCGGGATTCCCACCTCAAAAATAAGGCCTGAAGGCCCTATGCGGTCCCGCCGCCACGGAGCCCCTTTCCGGGGCTCCTTTTTTATAGGTAACAGGGATCAGTACGATCGGAGCAGCCCCCCGTCCAGCGGGATTACCGCCCCGGTCAGGTAAGCTGCCAGGTCTGAGGCCAGAAAGGCAACCAGGTGGCCGTATTCCTCGGGCCGCCCCAACCTGCCCAGGGGCACCTGGGCCTTGAGCCGGTCTGTGACCTCTTCCGGAGTGATTCCCATAACTTCGGCCTTTTTGGTGTTCAGGGATGCCAGGCGTTCGGTATCGAAATACCCCGTAAGTACAGAATTTACGGTAATCCCATAGGGCCCGGCATCCGACGCCAGGGTCTTGCCCAGGCTAACCACCGCCGCCCGCATGGTATTGGAGAGCGCCAGGTAGCCCAGGGGTTCCCGCACCGATACGGAGGCGACATTTACAATGCGTCCCCAGCCCTTTTTCTGCATATGGGGCAGGGCTGCCTGGGTATTGGCAACCACGGATTGAAACAGCAGGTCAAATGCCTGCTGGTAGGATTCCGGGGTTTGCTCCAGGCTGGTGCCGGCTGGCGGCCCCTGGGTGTTGTTCACCAGGATGTCTGCCGGGTCTTTTTCCAGGTATTCCCGTATCTGGTTGCGGTATGCGCTGGCCTGGGTGTAGTCCACACAGAGGTAATGGTGGCCGGCCGGGAAACGGGATTCCAGGTCGTTAACTGCCGCTTTTAACAGGTCTTCGGACCGGGCGGCCAGGGTAACGCGGGCCCCGCAGGCCGCCAGTTGTTCGGCTATGGCCCGCCCGATGCCTTTGCTGCTGCCCCCCACCAGGGCGTGTTTGTTTTTAAGGGAGATTTCCATCGCTTACAGGTTTAACGGTATTCTTCCCGTGCCGGGCTAAATACGTCCATCAGGCGGCAGGCCGTCAGGGCCTTTCCGCCATGCGGGGCATTGGACGGGATCACGGCCAATTCTCCGGGTTGGTACACCCGGGTGACGCCGTTTACCGTAAACTCAAATTCCCCTTCAAGCACGTGCATGATCTGTTCGTGCGGGTGGTGGTGCTCGGGCACTTCGGCCCCGGCTTCCACATCCCAGAAGGCCAGGCTCATTTGCTCGCCGTGCACCATCCGGCCGTGGAATCCCGGGAGCAGTTCCCGGGGTGTGATGGCATCAATTCGGTAATCCATAGAGGTGTGTTATTTTCAGATAGTGGTCCCTAAAGGTACGGCTTTTGACGTTGGCGATGGGCGGGTAAACCGCGGGCCAATGTGTATCTTTGAAGCATCAATTCGTATGTATGCGCATCCATTTTATCGCCATAGGGGGCAGTACCATGCACAACCTGGCCCTGGCCCTGCACGACAAAGGATATTCCATTTCGGGCAGCGACGACGTCATTTTTGAGCCCTCCCGCAGCCGCCTGCAGGCGGCAGGCCTGCTTCCGGAGGCATTTGGCTGGTTCCCTGAGAAAATTACAGGAGACCTGGATGCCATCATCCTGGGCATGCATGCCAAACCGGATAACCCGGAACTGGCACGGGCTCAGGAACTGGGCCTGCAGGTGTATTCCTACCCCGAATTTCTGCTGGAGCAGTCCCGGGATAAAACCCGGGTAGTGATCGGGGGCAGCCATGGCAAAACCACCATCACCTCCATGGTACTGCACGTGATGCAGTACTGGGACCGGGAAACGGATTATATGGTAGGGGCGCAGCTGGAAGGTTTTGACCGCATGGTTCGCCTGACGGATACGGCCGAATTTATGGTGCTGGAAGGGGACGAATACCTGTCTTCCCCAATAGACCGGCGTCCGAAATTTCATTTGTACCAACCCAATATTGCCCTGATCAGCGGGATTGCCTGGGACCACATCAATGTTTTTCCCACCTATGAGGGATATAAGGAACAATTCCGGCTGTTTCTGGAGACCATTGTGGCCGGGGGGAGTATCACCTACAATGCAGAGGACCCGGAAGTGAAGGCCCTGGTGGAAGATTTCCAGGCACCTATCCGTAAATTTCCCTATACCACCCCGGATTTCCGGAACGAAGGCGGGCGCACTTTCCTGGAAACCCCGGAAGGGGATATGCCCCTGGAGGTGTTTGGGCGCCACAACCTGAACAACCTGGCGGGAGCCCGTTGGATTTGCCAGCAGATGGGCGTGGATGCCGAGGAGTTTTACGAGGCCATTGCCAGCTTTAAGGGCGCCTCCAAACGCCTGGAACGCCTGGCCGAAGGGCAGGGGGGCATCCTCTTCAAGGATTTTGCCCATGCGCCCAGCAAGGCCCTGGCGACCACCTCTGCCGTGCGGGAACAATACCCGGACCACATCCTGGTGGCCTGTCTGGAATTACACACCTACAGCAGCCTGAACGCGGCGTTTCTGGAGGCCTACCGGGGAAGCCTGGATGCTGCCGATACCGCTATGGTCTTTTATACCCCGGAGGCCCTCGAGATCAAAGGCCTGGACCCGATCAGCCCCGCCGACATCGAAGCGGCTTTCGGAAGAAACGGATTACAGGTCTATACGGATACGGCCAGCCTGCAGCAAGCCCTGCAGGCCTGCCCGCTGGAAGGGTCGGTTGTACTGCTAATGAGCAGCGGCAATTACGGGGGGATGGATCTCGATGCCCTTAAAGCGCGTTTCAGGTAGGTTTACACCCCAAATTGTTTCAGGTGGTGGTCCAGGTGTTTGTACTCCAATTGACCCCATTGCTGGTGCGTGAAAGCGCCGAATAGAGGGTGGGGGTTCCAGTGGCTGCGATCCGACAGGGCATGGAATTGCTGTACAAGTTCCAGGAGTTTCGGGGCTTCCGTTTCAAAATCTTTGGGCTCCACGGCCTTGGCCGCCGGTGCCGTCGGGAGGTTTTTCCTCCAGGGCCGGTCATTGTAAAGACTTTTCTTGAACAGCCATCGGATAAGCGGGTTGGAGCGCACGTCCTTGTCCCGGTTCTCTATGGCTACTTTAAGCGGGATCTGGCAATGCCAGACCATCTGCCCGGCCGTCATCCGGCCCCATAGCGGCTTACTACCGGCCTCCAGGCGGGAGAGCCGGTCGCAGATTTCGGAATAGGCTTGTGGTTCAAAAAGTGATTTCATAACCCGTGGTTTGACGTTAAGGTACAACAATCTTTTCCGCCTGCTTTGGGATTACAGTTTCAAATTGTTCTCTATTTTTGAGATGAAGCATAAGGAAACCAAGCTGGCGGAATGCCTGCCCATGGCAGCAGACCGCCCCCGGGAACGGCTGCTGGCCATGGGCCCCGGGGCCCTGACGGATGCCGAATTACTGGCGTTGATTATAGGTTCCGGAACCGTAGGGGCCACCGCCCTGGACCTGGCCCGGGCCCTTTTAAAGGACAATGGATCCCATTTTCGCGGGGTGGCGGCCCTGCAACCGGAAGGGTTGCAGCGCTATCGGGGGATCGGGACAGCCAGGGCGGTCAATATCCTGGCCGCCCTTGAAATCGGCAAGCGCTATGCCCTGGTGCCGGAGGACCGAAAGGGCCCGATACGGGAAAGCGGAGACGCCTACCGCTTGCTGAAACCGGCCCTGGCCCTGCTGGAGCATGAAGAGTTTTGGGTGATGTACCTGAACAATGCCAACCGGGTGCTGTATAGTGGCCAGCTGAGCAAGGGTGGCCTTACGGGTACTCTGGTGGATGTCCGGCTGATCCTGAAGCGGGCCCTGGAGTTGGGTGCAGTGGGCCTGATCCTGGCGCATAACCACCCTTCAGGGAAGCTCCGCCCCAGCAAGGCGGACCAAAACCTGACCCGCAAGGTGTTTAAGGCGGCGGCCACCATGGACATCCGGGTCCTGGACCACCTGATATGCAGCGACGCTGGCTATTTCAGCTTCGCAGACGAACAAATGTTATAAACTTGGCAGTACTGCTCATTTTCACCCACCAGATTACCCCAAGGGTTACCTATATAACCCGGCAGCTCTTTACGCGGATGTTGGGCATTGAACTGCAGCTCACCACTAAGGTGGAGGACTTTATCGCCCACAAGGGGCCCAAGATCACCTACACCCGCCAGCCGTTGCAAAATGAGTTTTTTATCCGCAGCCACGAATTGCTTTTCCAGCATGGGGTGGATGAGGTTGAGGTGCAGATCGGGCAATGGGACCACCTGCCCTGTTTTTTCCGGGCCGGGGAACGCTCCAATATCCCTTATGACATCCTTGCCGCGTCCTTTTACCTGATTACCCGATACGAGGAGTATTTACCCCACGTAAAGGACGTGCACGGCCGCTATCCGCCAGGGGAAAGCATTGCGGCCCAGGCAGGCTGCCTCAGGCAGCCTTTGGTAGATCAATGGGTTTATAAACTGCTGGCTGCTCTGCAAGAGCGGTTCCCGGACCTGAAGGCCCGCCCGGAACCCTACCGGTTTGTGCCTGTGGTAGACGTGACCACCTCCCATTGCTATGCCCTGAGGGGCGGGTTGCGCAGCCTGGGGGGGATGCTCTATGACCTTTCGCGTTTCCGGATGCGCCGGGTTTGGGAACGCATCCGCGTCTGGTTCCGGCCTTCCCTGGACCCATACGACAATTACGACCGTCTGATTGCCCTGCACAAGGAGGTGCCCGTAGAGGCCATGTATTTCTTTCAATTTGCGGAGTATTCCACCTACGACAAAAACGTATCCACCAACAACAACAAGTTCCGGCACCTGATCAAGTCGGTGGCGGATTATTCGGTGGTTTCCCTTTCGGTGTCCTATACGGGCGCCCGGGATACCCGGGTGATGAAAGAGGAAAAAAAGCGCCTGGCCGAGGTGCTCAACCGCCCGGTCAGTTATTCCCGCCTGCGCTACAACCGGGTGGAAATCCCCCAGACCTACAGGGACCTGGTGGAAGCCGAGTTCAAGGAAGACTACACCATGGGATACAGTTATGATCTTGGGTTCCGCGCCGGTACCTGCACCCCGTATTTCTTTTACGACCTGGCTTTGGAGTCCCAGCAGCCTATCCGCATTGTCCCCTTTGCCCTGCACGATTATGCCCTGTTGCGCCTGGAGTCTCCCCGGGCGCGTTGGGAAGCCATGGACCAGCTTTACCGCAGTGTAAAGGAAGTCAATGGTACCCTGGTCTGTATCTTCTCCAATGAACTGCTGGGCGGGCACCAAACGGAAGATTGGATGGCCCTCTATGCCGAAGTCCTGAAAAAATACCATGCTTAAGCACCCCATCACCGACATTTTCTTCGACCTGGACCATACGCTCTGGGATTTTGAGCGGAATTCCGCCCTCACCTATGCGAGCATTTTCGAGATCCATGGGGTAGGGGTTAACCTGGAGGCCTTCCTGGAAGCATATATCCCCCTGAACCTGGCATTCTGGAAACGTTACCGGGATGGCGAAATTACAGCAGAGGACTTGCGCTATCAGCGGCTGAAGACTGTTTTTGATCGCCTGGGCTACACGGCAGGGGATGAATTGATCCATCTGCTTTCCGAGGCGTATATCGACCAGCTTTCCACCCATACCCATCTGCTGCCGGATGCCCTGGATATCCTGGAATACCTTCAGGGTTCCTACAGGCTCCATATCATTACCAATGGTTTTGAACAGGTACAGTTGCGAAAATTGCGCAACAGCCAAATTGCCGGGTTTTTTCAGGAGGTCATCCATTCCGAAACGGCAGGGGTTAAAAAGCCTCATCCCAGGATTTTTGAACTGGCCCTGGACCGCTCAGGGGCACAGGCCGCGTGTTCGGTGATGATCGGGGATAACCTGGAAGCAGATATTCTGGGCGCCAGGCAAGTGGGGATGCAGGCCCTGCACCTGCACGTTCACGGGGAGGCCGGGTACGGGGTTTGCCCGGTAATCCGGGAATTGCGTGAAATAAAAAACTATTTGTAGAGTTATTAAATACAGAACACGATATACGCCTGGCCTTAGCGGGGGGAATCCCGCTCCCGGGCCAGCCCATTGCTATGAAAAGAAATGTTCTGATCCTCCTGACAGCTCTGCTGCTAACCGGCTTCCCTTCCTGTGTGGAACGCCAGGACTTTGACCAGTACGACGCCCTTGCCGTGACCCCTACCGTAGAAGCCAGCCTTCTGTATATCGAAGCGCCGGAACGCGTGATTAACCAGATCTCGGGGACTGATTTTGTCCAGCAAATCTTCAACTTCGATGCTTTTGCAGAGGATTTTGTTTCCGAAAACCTCCTGGACGGAGTGGTCCGGTATCAGGTAGAAAATACCACCAGTAAGCCCCTGGAGCTCACCTTTGAACTCCTGGATGAAGGGGGGAATACCCTGGATACGGAAGCCTTTTCCATTGATGCGGCGCCCACGCCCTTACTGGTCCGCGAAATCGCTTACGGCCCCGGAGGTCGTAGTATAGACATCATTCGCAACACCTCTTCCATTCGCGTAACCGCCCGAAACCTGGGCGACAATACCAGCACCTCCAGCCTGCCCGACCCTATGGTGGTACTCCGGTCCAGTGCACAATTCAGGATCCGATTGAAATGAGACAGGGCAGCTGTTTGATTCTTCTGGCATGCCTGTGCCTGTACCCTTTGCGGGGGCAGAATAAGGCCCTCCTCTACGATTTTACGGAAATCCCACAGTCCCTGCTGATTAACCCGGGTGCCCAGACCTCCCTGAACTGGTATGCCGGGGTACCTCTGCTTTCAGGGTTTTCCTTCCAGGCCGGCAGTAGCGGGATTACAGTAGATGACATTTTTGCCGCAGACGGCCTGGATATCAACGACAAGGTTCGCCAGCGTGCCGTATATGGGATGACCCGACGGGACGAATTAAGCGGGGCCGTGCAACTGGAAATCCTGAGCGGGGGGTTCCGCTCCGGCAGAAGGCCTTCGGATTTCTATTCCTTTGGCACCTACCTGGAAGGCGATGCCATTGGTTACTGGCCGCAGGACCTGGCCATCCTGGCCTGGGAGGGCAATGCCAACCAGTACGGCCGCAAGTTCGACCTTGGCCACCTGAAGACCCGGGGCGAGCTGACACAGGTTTTCCATTTCGGAATCAACCGGCAGGTATCATCGGGCTTTACAATAGGGGCCAGAGCCAAGATCTACTCGGGCATCCTGCATTTCAACAGCAGCCGCAACCAGGGGTATTTCCTCACACAGGAAGGGCAGAACAACCTGGTGGCCAATACCCTTTCTGCACAAATGGCCTTGAGGACTTCCGGCCTGGATGCCCTGTACGACATCGTAAGGGACGAAACCCTGGACCGCACCTCGGCTACGGTACAATACCTGCGCAAACGCGCCCTTTTTGGGGGGGACCTGGGGCTGGGTATAGACCTGGGTTTCAGCCGGCAGATAGGCGAGCAGTGGTGGCTTACGGCCAGCCTGCTGGACCTTGGGTTTATGATGCATACCAGCCCACGGAATTTTTACCTGGAGGGTACGGCTACCGTAGAGGGGGTGGAGGTGATCCTTCCTGATGCCCTGGCCGACCCCAACCGGGATTTCTGGCAGGACCTGGTAGATGAGGTAGAAGCCCTGGTCCCCTTTACGGAGGATAACAGGAATTACGTCAGTTTCCGCCCGACCAAATTTTACAGTTCGCTGCGCTATGATTTCGGGGAACCGGTTTCCGGAGGTTCCGGGGCGGCTTGCGACTGCGATATAACCCCGGGGGGACGGCAGGATGTGTTGTCTTACCGCAATGCCCTGGGCGCTCAGCTTTACGCCATAAACCGGCCCCGTGGACCCCAGGGAGCCCTTTCCGTGTTCTACCTGAGGCGTGTGGGGCGGTGGCTGGCCGTTAAGGCAGCGTATACAGCCGACAAATTCACCATGACCAACCTGGGGCTGGGGGTGCAATTCCGCGCGGGCCCTGTACAGCTCTACCTGATGGGTGACAACCTGCTGGGGTACCGGAATGTGGCAGACAGCCACTATGCATCTTTCCAGTTCGGATTAAATATTCTATCTTCGGAAGCCAACTGATTCCGAAGTTCCATGCGCCAAAGTTTCCTTTTTTTCACTTTTGCATTGCTGCTGCATACGGGCCTGCAGGCCCAGCTCAATGCCTATAAATACGTGGTGGTACCCTTGCAGTTTGAGGCTTTTAACCAAATGAACCTGCACCAGACCAGTACTACCGTCAAGTATTACCTGGAACAATACGGCCTGCCGGTGATCTACGATAATGCCAAACCCCGTGAAATTGTAGAAAACCCCTGCCACGCGGCCTATGTAAAGCTGCAGGACAATTCCGGTTTGTTTGCTACGCGGGTGATCCTCTCCATTGTGGATTGCGAGGGCAAGGTCCTGATGACCTCCTCAGAAGGCCGCAGCAAGGAAAAGGATTTTAAGGAGTCCTTCCGACAGGCTATAGAGCAGGCTTCCCTGGATTTTGCCAACGTGAATTACCGCTATACGCCTCCTGCCGAACCTGCTGTTACGGCAGTGGAAACTCAGGCAGAGGCCCCTGAGCCACAGGCTCCCCCAATGCCGGAAGTTATTGCCGAGGTTGCACGGGAACCGGAGCCGGCAGCTGAAACCGAAGCTGAAGCCCTAGCCCAGCCGGAAGCGCCGGCAGAAGCTGACCTCTGGTATGCGCAAAAAACGGCAGACGGTTACCAGTTGGTAGACCGTACGCCCCAAATCCGGATGCAGTTGGTAGCTACCGCCCAGGAAGATACCTATATGGCCCTGGTAGATGGCAATCCCATGGGGATTGTCTATAAGGCGGACGGGCAGTGGGTACACCAGTACTATCAGGATGGCAGCGCGCAGAAAAAAGTGCTGCACCTGAAGTTTTAATTCCCGTATTTCCCTTTCCAACGGGCTTTGAGAAAAGCCTTCAGTTGTTGTTCCCGGGTATTGTCCCCGCTTTCGTAAAACGAGGTGCCGGACAGGGCCTCCGGGAGGAATTCCATTTCCACAAAATTGCCCGGGGCATCGTGGGCATACTGGTATTGCTGCCCATATCCCAGGTCCTTCATGAGCTTGGTTGGGGCGTTGCGCAAGGGGAGGGGTACGGGTAAATCCCCGGTTTTTCGCACCGTGTCCTGGGCCTGTTTAATGGCGGCATAACTGCTGTTGCTCTTGGGGGAGGTGGCCAGATAGAGGGTACACTGGCTCAGGATGATCCGGGATTCCGGATAACCGATAGCCTGTACCGCCTGGAAGGTGGTGTTGGCCATCACCAGGGCGGTTGGGTTGGCCAGGCCAATATCTTCGGAAGCCAAAATCAGCAGGCGGCGGGCGATGAACTTCACATCCTCGCCCCCTTCGATCATTCGGGCCAGCCAGTATACAGCGGCGTGGGGATCGCTGCCGCGGATCGATTTAATAAAGGCCGAAATGATATCGTAATGCTGTTCCCCGGTTTTGTCGTACCGGGCCGGACTTTGTTGTACCAGTTCCTGTACCCCCTTATCCGTAATCCGCACCGGGTCGGCAGCCGAGGCCCCAACCACCAGCTCGAAGATGTTCAGGAGTTTGCGGCCATCCCCCCCGGAGAGGCGCAACAGGGCAGTGGTTTCTTCCAGGCGGATATCCCGCTGGGAGAGCTGGGTATCGGTGGTCATGGCGCGCTCCAGCAAACGCAGGAGATCTTCTTTTCCGAAAGATTCCAGGGTGTAGACCTGGCAGCGCGACAAGAGGGCGGGAATCACCTCAAAACTGGGGTTTTCGGTGGTGGCGCCTATCAGGGTCACCCAGCCTTTTTCCACGGCCCCGAGCAGGGAGTCCTGCTGGCTTTTGCTGAAACGGTGGATTTCGTCTATAAACAGGATGGGGTTTTTGGCGGTGAACAGGCCCCCGCTTTGCTTGGCTTTATCAATCACCTCCCGGACCTCCTTTACCCCGCTGTTGATAGCGGAAAGCGTATAGAAGGGGCGGCCGCTTTCCTCGGCCAGGATCTGGGCCAGGGTGGTCTTGCCCGTACCCGGCGGCCCCCAGAGGATCATGGAAGAGATGGCCCCGCCTCGCAATTGCAGGGTAAGGGCGCCCTTGGGCCCTACCAGGTGGGGCTGGCTGATATAGTCCGAAAGCGTTTTGGGCCTAACCCGTTCTGCAAGGGGTTCATTCATAAGGTAAAAATACCATAAATCCGCAGAAGAACAGAGGGCATCTCCCCGGCAATAGCCCCCCGGTATTCCGCGTTAATTATACTAAATTGCCTTTCATGAAATCCGGCCACGCCCCCTTTCGGTTTACCTATGCGGTCCTGCTGGTCCCCATGGCCTATATGTTGCTGATCTGGACGGTTTACCTGCTGGAGTTGCGGCTGGGGGTAAACCTGAACCGCTGGGGCATCTATCCCAGGACCCTGGAAGGGCTGCGGGGCATCCTTACAGGCCCTTTTATTCACGGTTCTTTGGAACACCTGTACCAGAATACCATCCCCCTGGTGGTACTTTCGGCCTCCCTCTTTTATTTCTACCGATCCATTGCCTGGAAGACGTTGCTATATGGGATGCTCCTTACCGGGGCCCTCACCTGGATTATCGGTCGCCCGGCCTTCCATATTGGCGCCAGCGGGGTGATCTACCTGCTGGCCTCCTTTATCTTTTTCAAAGGCGTATTCTCCAGGCACTACCGGCTGGTGGCCCTTTCCCTGGCCGTCGTTTTCCTGTATGGGAGCATGCTCTGGTATGTATTTCCGATTAAGGAGGGTATCTCGTGGGAAGGTCACCTTGGGGGCGCCATTACCGGGTTTCTGCTGGCGGCTGGGCTAAAGGCACCCCTGCCCAAACCCCCTAAGTACGCCTGGGAGCATCCGGATTACAAAGAGGAGGAAGACCCGTTTATGCGGCATTTTGACGCCGACGGAAATTTTATAGAACAACCGGAAGCAGAACCCGGGGAAACTTCAGGGGTGCAGATCCGGTATGAATACCGCGAAGGCCCCAAGGCGGATCAGTAACCCCGCTGCCGGACCATTTCGTAGAGGATTACCCCGCAGGCTACCGAGACGTTCAGGGAAGCGATATCGCCCCGCATGGGCAGGCGCAATTGACCGTCTGTCAGTTTCAGCAAGGCCGGGGAGACCCCTTTGCCTTCAGACCCCATAATCAGGGCAAATCCCGAAGTAAAATTCGCATCATAAACGGAATGCTCCGCTTTTTCCGAAGCGGCCCATAGAGGGATGCCCAGGGCCTGCAGGTAATATACTGCGTCCTTCAGGTGGGGGACTCGGGCAATAGGGAGGTGGAATACAGCCCCTGCGGAAGTTTTTACGGTATCTGCATTTACCGGGGCGCTGCCGCTGGCCGGCAGGATCAGGGCATCTACGCCGGTGCAGGCTGCCGTGCGGATAATGGCGCCCAGGTTGCGCACATCCGAGACCCCATCCAGCAAAAGGAAAACGGCGTCTTTTTTACTTTCGGTAACCCGGTCAATCAGCGCCTGGTAATCTTCGTAGCGGATGGGCGCTACCGCAGCAACTACGCCCTGGTGGTTTTCGGTGGGGAAACGGTTTAGCCGCTCTTTGGGTACATACTGGATCTTCAGCTTATGGGTGCGGGCCTCGTGTTCCAATTCCCGAAATAAGGTGCCCTTAAGGCCGTGTTGCATATAGATGCGTTCCAGTCCTTTCCCCGCGCGAAGGGCTTCGAGTACGGCCCGGATGCCGTAAATGTATTCCGTGTCTTGCATGGGGGCAAAGGTACGCTAATTTCACCGCCGTTGGTTAGCGTACACGGGGGGATTTGAAGCGTAAATCAGGGCAAAAGCCGAAGCTTTAGAGGTTGGGAACCTCTATGCCCAGGGCTTCAATTTCCGGGGCATCCCTGTTGTGATGGTAGCCCCGCCAGAAGAAGCCGGTAGCGTTAAATTTCCATACCACTTCCTTGTCGCGGGTCACTTCCCAGTATCCGAAATCCCCTTCGGTAATCAGGATATTGCCATTGGGGAGGGGTACTGCCCCGGAAACCTTTCCGGAATACAGGTCAGGGTCTGTAAAACTCCAGAGCACCTGGGGCTCATTGTCTGCCCCTGCCTCCAGGGCGTATGTTGCCGGCAGCTCCAGTTCGTAAACCGTAGATTGATTAATGTCATTCCCGTTGGAGAAGATCAGTAATTTGCCCTGGTCCTCCCCGCGGAGTAAGTTCGGGTAATGGTTGTTGTGGAACAGGCGGGTTCCAGCCTGGTTTCTGTACGCTTCCGGATTACCAAAGCGGTAAATCAGGTCACCTCCTTTGCCATAGGCCCCGCCCGTAGAGCCGGCAGCTTCTGCCGTGGTGGTACTGTGGTCAATAACCCATACCTCGGAAAAGAAGTTGGCACTTATAAAAATGGCGTCATTGACCGGGTCGTAGGCAATGGCGTTGGCATGCATGATATCCCCGTTGGGTTGCTCCCAGGTATCGGCCTCGGCCACATAGTTCAGGTCAATGCGCCCGGGATTTTCTGCAATACTTCCGTAATTGGCTTTTTCAGGATCGTGTTCCTGTATTAAGTGGTCCCAGGCGTGCCATTCCCAAACGATAGTATTGGTGTTCGGATCCACCTCAATAACCGCCTCGGGATAAACATCTATGTCTACTGAACTTCCTGCATCCAGGGCTTGCTGGGCCGTCCTTTTTTCCCAAACCAGGGCAATAATATTGCCGTTGGGCAGTAATTCGATGTCGTGGTGGGTTTCGGCATCCGGAGAGGAGTACAGGAAGTCCCATTCCACCGTGCCATCGGGGGCTACAAATTGCAAGCGGCCACCTTTTCCGCCAAAACGAATCTGGGGGTCATCGGACTCCAGTGAGGCCAGAAGCCGACCGTCGGGCAAAAGCACTACATCGTTGCCGATGTTGTTGGTCAGTTCCCACTCATAAAGAAGCCTGGCTTCCTTGTCCATCAGGTAGACCCGGTTGGCCCCTGCATCATTGACCAGGATAAGATTGTTGTCTACCCTGGCCGAATTCAGCATTTCCACAGTGCCCACAGGCGTGAAGTCCTGAGGGTTTTCCCCATCGGGGTCGTTCGGATTGGAAGGGTCCGGGTCCTGTTGGACTACTTCGGGCTCTTCCAGGGTATTGTCAGAACACGCGGTGGCCCATCCCCCCAGGAAGCAGAGCACCACAAAAGCTCTTATTGTGTTTTTCATAGCAGTACATAAAGGGAAGTGGTTTTGTTCCGGAATATTTCCGGTACGAGCCTTACTGGTTCAGAAACTGGATAATGCGAACCAGGTCTGCCTGATCCTTAACATCCAGATTGTTTTCTTTGAGATAGGCTTTGATGGCATCCTTGCGGGCCGGGTCCAGGCGGTATATAGCGCCTTTTCGCTGGTCCAGTTCGTCAATGCGGTTTACGCCGGCTTTCTGCACGTAGTATTCTTCAAACTGCGCAAAGCGGCTGGGCGTAGCTTTAACAAAGGAGTTTGCAGCCGGGGCGCCTTCCGTGAATTTTACCCGGATCCGTTTGTAGAGCGTAAAGTTAGGCCCTTCCGCCAGCACACTCAGGTAGCCGTTCAGGGTATTGTTGTTGCGGTCGATAAAGGTTTTGAAACTCATCGGGTTCCCGTCTACCAGGATGGCGATATTTTTATCCCGGCCCAGGGCGCGAATGCCTTCTTCCAGCAGGGATTGTTTGATTTCAATCTCTTCGTTCAGGGCATTGTAGCGGTAGAAAACGGTACCCATATCTTCCTCTTTGTACAGGAGCTGGGTAGGTTTAAAGGTATTACTGGTATAGGGAGAGCCCTGGAATTCCTCCAGGTTAAAAGAGCGTTTGGCATTCGCATCGGTTACCGGCCCGAGCAGGGTTGAGATCGCTCCGGCCGTAGCCCCCTGTGCGGCGCCACCGGAAGACATATTGGTGGCAATCTGCCCGGTAAATTGCGCCATGGCGCTACCTGTAATACATACGAAAGCGGTAAGAGTCAAGTGTTTCAAGTTCATGTGTACAATTTTTCCTAAAAATACAATAATTAATGTTTTACGAGCTTTTGCTCCTTTTTATTTGGTTGAAATTTCCATAATTCCGGTCGATTGTTGTTGCGACCGCTCAGTAAATAGGTGTTCCCACCGGATCGAATGGTTTTCAGGGACTTAACATTGCCCTGCAGGTACAGCCCGGACTGGTTTTGGGGGATGGGGCGGTAGGTACCGTCCCCCTGGCTTTCCAGCACCCATCCGGAAAGGGCATCCAGCCTTGGGGTTTCTACTTCGGTTTCATAAATATTCCCGGCCAGGATCAGGTCTTCCAGGCCATCCCCGTTCAGGTCTGCCGGCACCACGGCCATAAGCGGAATAAACTGGGCCTCGACAGGGAGGGCAGCCGTCTGGAATTTTCCGCCCCCCTGGTTTAGGAGGAGGAGGGAGGCAAAGCCGGTGGCTTCCCGTTCGTAACTCTCCTCCAGGGCACTGCCGTATACGTCTTCCAGGCTGGCACTTGCAAAGGAACTGTAGCTGGGGAATTTTTCGGCAATAAAGGGCATTTGCTGGGAAGAGCATTCCCGGCCCCTGACGGGCACATATTCTCCGTGGTATTTCTTACTTAAAACGATGTCCAGGGTGCCGTTCTGGTCAAAGTCCGTGGCGAAGACCTTAAAGGGTTTGTCCGGGCTGGCGCTGAATTTCATATTCAGCCCCACATTCCCCAGAACGTAATCCGGCAGGCCGTCTGCATTGGCATCGGTTTCGGTTACGGAAAACCACCACCCCCGGTCGGCAACCCCCATTTGGCTGGGGTCCATTTGTTCGAATCCATTGTCGGTATTCCGGAAAAAGCCCACGGGGGTCCATTCCCCGGCGGCGATCAGATCCATGCGGCCGTCCCCGTCAAAATCGGTGGGCAATAGGGTATTTATAATACCGAAGTCCCTAAGGGCCGGGGCTTGGGAATCGGTTACGTCGGTCAGGATGCCCTCCCGGTTTTCCAGCAATAGGGAAGGGGCATGCCGGGGATAATTCCGGGCCAGGATGCGGTTGCCTACCACCAGGTCGGGGTCCCCGTCGGTATCAAAGTCGATTACGGCCACGGTCTTACCGCTGTCCGTGCCCAGCTGGTGTGCCTCCCGGGTGTCGCGGGTAAAACGGCCCTGCCCATCATTTAGGTAGATCCGGTCGCGATACAGGGAAGATTCGGTGGCAAAGGCATTACCACCACTGACCACATACAGGTCCAGGTCTCCGTCCGAATCCAGGTCAAAAAAGGCGGCCTCCATATCCTCGTAAGTGCGGTCGTCCTCAAAGGCGCTGGCATCTCCCTTGCGGTACCCGGTGGCGGTTTTCAGGAGCAGGGTGCCCGGTTGCCCGGAGGCTCCTCCGTAGTAGAGGTCTTCCATGCCATCCCCGTTTACATCCCCGGAGGCGATATACGGGCCAAAGTTAGATTGTTTATAGGGCAGGAGGATTTCAGTGGCAAAATCGTCGTAGGGGTTTTCCGTGTGGGCGAGGTCAATGCCCAAGCCCGCCGGGTCTTCCTGTGTAAACATAGGTGAGGGAGCAGGGGAGGAGGGAGCCGTTTGCGCTTCCGCAGCCCGGAGTTCCAGGGTTTGGTTCGCAGCAACATCCTTTAAGAGGGTCACCCGCCCGTCCGGCCAGTCGGCCCGCAGGCTGTCCACACGGGTATCCGGGCCCAGGCCAAAGAGGGCGATGGGTTCCTGGGCAGAACGGTACCCGCGTACCCGGCGCAGTTCTACCAACTGTACTTTCCCATTGTGGTAAGCTGTTACTTTGGGAAAGGTCTCTGAATGCGGCCCTTTAGCGGCAACCTTCAGGTAGTTGCCACGCCCTTGTTCCCGACTCTGGTTGCGATACACCAGGGCGGTTTCGTCCATATTGTTTACGATCAGGTCCGGGTCTCCGTCGTTGTCCAGGTCGCCCAGGGCGGCCCCGTTGCTGAAGGTCAGGTCTCCCAGGCCCCAGCTGGCCCCGTTTTCGGGGAAGGCAAAATTTCCCCGGTTCTCAAAGAGCAGGTTGGGGAGTTTCTCGGAAGGCATGCTGTTGTAGAGTTCCTGCTTTACGGACAGGGGTACGTTATCCCCGTATTGCTGGCGGGCCGCATATACCCGTTGTTGCAAATCGTTGTCCAGGGCATAGCGGCGATAACCGTTGGTGATATAGATGTCCTTATCCGCATCCAGGTCGTAGTCCGCCATGAGTACGGACCAGCTCCAGTCCGTACTGGCGGTGCCGGTAAGCTGGGCAATGTTGCTGTAGTGGTTGTTCCCCTGGTTCAGTTGCAAGGAATTGTACATATACTGGTACTGGAACCCGGACTGGTTCACCAGGAAATCGAACCGCTGCGTATTCATGGAGGCCATAAGGGTCTTGGAGCGGTAATGGTCGCTGGAGGCCATATCCAGTACAAAGATGTCCTGCAGGGCATCGTTGTTTATGTCCGCCAAGTCGATTCCCATCCCGTAATAGGAAATTTGCTGGGTGTAGTCCTTGATGTGGTCTTTAAAGGTGCCATCACCCTGGTTGATAAAGAGGGCATCGGGCAGGTAGTAATCGCTGGCAATGTAAATATCGTCCAGGCCGTCCGAATTCATATCCGCCACCAGCAGACCAAGCCCGAAGATGGGTCTTTGGATCCCGGCCTCCCGGCTTACCTCCGTAAAGCCGTCCCCATCGTTCCGATACAGGTGGGAACTGTTAAAGTAAGGCGCTTCCGGGTTGCGTTTCAGCAATTCCTGCAATTGCACGGGGTCTACCCCGTAGTACTCGTTTTCGTTCATCACTATGGCATCCAGGTCGCCGTCCCGGTCGTAATCAAAAAAGGCCGTTTGGGTGCTTATGCCCATATCCGCCAGACCATAGGCTTCGGCCACTTCGGTGAAGGTGCCATCCTGCTGGTTCAGAAAAAGCAGGTTCTTGCGCCGTAGCCGCGGGTTGGGTCCGCCCTGGGAGACATAGATGTCCAGCCACCCGTCTCCGTTCAGGTCTGCGAAGGTTACCCCATTGGACCATTGTTTACCCTGATTGATGCCGGCAGTTTCCGAAACGTCTTCGAAGGTGAGGTTACCCTTATTAAAATACAGGCGATTGGGCACCTGGTTCCCGCAGAAAAAAACGTCCAGCAAACCGTCATTGTTCAGGTCTGCCACACCCACCCCGGCACCATTATAGAAATAGTCGTAATTAAAAAGGTTTTCCAGGGTTCCTACATTCTCCTGGATGCGGTTTTCGAAGGTAATACCACTGCTTTCCGGGGCTACTTGTGTAAATACCGGCTCAGTATTAAGTGTTTCCGCTGTGGACTCGACACGTGAGGTATCCTGCTCGGAACATCCCAGGGATGCCAATAAAAAACATAAACTCCAAAAGAAGCTAATTCGTTTCAGGGCGCTTTTCGCCATGGACGGATATGGTGATGACTGCATGTTATGCTGGGGGTTGCTTTGGGGCTCCTAATTTAAGCATAATGGCGGTATCGGGCACGGGCCAAAGCGTTAAAAACAAAAAGCCACCTCTTGGGGAGGTGGCTTTTCTTTTATTCCGGGTTATCCCGGGTTGGAAATTAATCCTTACAGAAATCGATGGTGATAGGGCCGGCAGAAACTCCGGTGTATCCACCTACTACATTTCCATTGGGAGTAATGATCTCAAATCCGATTTCACCGTAGAAATCTCCGGGGAAATACCAGTCGGCAGTCTGGGTGCCTACAGGAATAGTAATCGTTCCTGTTCCGCTGAAACCGTCGTTGGCGGTACAATCGGCGCTACCCAGGAAGGTGCCGGCAGCGCTTCCGTAAGGAGAGCACATACCTACTTCCAGTACGGTGCCGTCGTCCAGTGTAACGGTAATACCATCCCCTCCACCACCAGTGGTGGTCTGCCAACCATCTCCATAGGAGTCGGTCATGTTGATAGTCCAAACGCCGGGTGTCGGAGCTTTGGGCGGACATACCACAGTGGCAGTGTACAGGAAGGGTGAACGGAAGAAGGAACCGGTCAGGGTTCCGGAGTTGTCATCGTTAGAGAAACGACGGCCGTCGGTCATTACCAGTTCGAAACGAATGGTAAACTGGTCGGAGCCATCTACATCTGCGTTGGAAATCGGCAGGGCTGCTACCAGTTCCGGCAGGGTGATCTCATAGGTAGTACGCGGCAACCCGAATTCACCAATGGTAAAGGTAGAGGCATCCAGGGTGGCAGCCAGTACTTCTCCGGTGTCCAGATCGGGTTCTCCGTCGGCAACGGTGTTGTCGCGGAAACCTACGAATACGTCAATGGCGGATACGAGGGCGCCGTTTTCCTGATCCTGTACCTCGAGAGTTACCCCGAAGTAGGATGAGTCATTCCCAATCGGAATTTCGTCGGAAAGTACGCTGATGGTACGCAGGATGGCGCCACGCTGTTCCTGAGAAATGATATCATCAAACACCGTTTCTCCGTCTTCACAGCCTGTCTGCAAAAAGAGCAGGCCTGAAAACAATCCTATTAAAAATTTATACTTCTTCATTGATGTCTTTATTTTAATTAGTTAGCAACAGGGAACGTCGGGCTGGCAGGGTTGGTATCCCAGAATACCTGCTCGGTCAGCGTTGCCTTTTGCGAGAGATTCGGATTGGTGATTACTTCGTTCTGCGGCAGCAGGAAGGTCCGCGGGAACGGCCCCGGGTTCGGTTCCCAGTTGGGTACCAGGGTGGTCGGATATCCGCTCAAACGGTAGAAGGTCCATGCTTCAGTAGATCCACCATACATGGTGGTGAAATACTGCTCGGCCAGGATATTCCATTTGGCAGTGTTATCGCCGGCGTTGAAAGCTGCCTGTAAACCTGCAATGAAGTCATCTACGTCGGTGCTGGTCGGTACCAGGTCTCCGGCCACTTCCGGGTCGGTAACTACTCCAGTAGCGGAATCGAAGGTGCTAGAATCCAACAGGGCTCCAGCATTAAAGTTGGGATCCACAAAGGATTGCACTTTCTCGATGGACTTCCGAAGGCCTGCCTCCATAAAGGTAGCGGCATCTCCGGTGTTACCCGCATTCATGGCCATATAGGCGCGCCAGAAATCAACATAGGAGGAAAGGAAAATCGGCTCAATACCTGCGCCGCCGGCTCCCTGGCCAAGGCCTACGCCATCGTCGTTCTGATTGTATTCAAAATCGAAGGTCCCATCGGTTTGCTCCTGGATGGTACCGTTGCGGAACAGATCTGCATCGAATTTCCCACCTGCAGGGTATACACCAACTGCGGTACGCAGAAAGTTGTCGGGAGGGGTCCCTTCATCGTTTCCGTGGGTACGACCCCAGTAACCTTCCGGTACGGCACAATAGGTGTAACCACCATCCTGGAAGTGCTGCGGGGGAACCACCAGGGAACACGCCAGCGTTTCTTCGTTAGGATCGGCATCCGCACCGGGCGTTTCGCCTACCTGACGGTAGAAGTAGTAACGAATCCGGGGATCGTTGTTGTTCAGCATGGTTTCCATCATCCAGTTGGACTGGTAGATATTCGCCCCGGAAGGGGTGTAATCTGCAGCGTAATCCGGGTGGCGGTCATCCGGCTGCAATTCGCTGGTACCGTAGGTGATCTGGAAATCATCTTCGATATCGGAAATGTAGTTACCGCCGGAAATCACGGAATTGAATGCGGAAACGTTCCCGGTAGTGTAGTACACTTTCAAGCGGATGGTGTTGATTAACTTCACCCACTTGTCGGTGTCACCGTTATAGAAGATGTCTGCTGCACCCTGAGCACTGGGACCGGCAGCAAGCAAAGCCTCTGCTTCGTTTAACAGACCCATGGCGCTGTTATATACATCTTGTCCGTTGTCCAAAAGAGGGGCAGGGAAGTCGGTCGGGTTTCCGGCCTGGCTAAAGGCTGCCGCACCGAGGAAGTCTACCAATTGGATCAGGGAGTGGGCGTAAAGGGTTTTGGCTACACCCAGGTGGAAGGCGAAGCCAACTTCAGAGTTGGCATCAATGGCTTCCAGCGCCTGAAGGTTGGTCAGGATACCTACACTTACCCCATCCCCAACGCCGTTACCTCCACTGGAGTAAACGCGGGACCATACCCCGTTCAGGGTAGATCCGGGATAGTTGTTAAAGTAGTCCCGTCCGCCCATGTAGTCGATGCGCACCAGTTCGCCGGAGCGGTCGCTCAGCACCTGTTGGTTGGTTCCATAGGCCAGCTGAATGGACGTTAAAAGCAGATTGGGATCTGCCTGGTCGGGAGAGAGGTCGTTCGGACTTACGCGCAAGTCCAGCTCCGTCGTTTCGCAGGAATTAAGAAAGCCCCCTACGAGAACGAAAATCGCAATATATTTTAATACTCTTTTCATAATTACTGTAGTCATTAACAATTTTTATTAGAAGGAAGCTTTGATGCTGACACCATAGCGGCGGGAGCTCGGACCGTTGATAAAGTCAAAGCCACGTCCGTTACCGATACCAACCCCCTGTACGTTCGGGTCAAAGTTCGCTCCATCGGGCATGTTATAGGCATCATACCAGAGGTTGAAGCCCTGTGCTGTGATGGACAGTGATCCGAGCGGGGTTTTATCCAGCCACTTCTTCGGGAAGGTGTACCCGAGGGATACCTCCTGCAGACGGACTACGGAAGCATCGTAGATACGGGCTTCGGTAGGACCGAACAGCAGGTTCGAGAAGAAATAGGTAGAGTTGTTCAGCTGAATGGTATTCACTTCACCGGTGCTTTGACGCACACCCGGCAGGATGTAAGTGTTCTCACGATCCTGGGTCTCTACGATCAAGCCCCGTCCTAAAAGTACACCTACAGTACTGGAGAGCATGTCTCCACCTTTCACGTGGCTGAATTGCCAGTTCAGGTTCCAGTTCTTATAACGAATGGTGTTGATGAAGTTCATGGTGTAATCCGGAATCGCGTCCCCGATGATCGGCACGTTGCCGTCTGCATCTTGTTCTACCACAACGTAGTTACCTGCATCGTTAATGAGATAGTTGCCGTCAGCATCGCGTCCAATCGCGGTACCTACAATGGTACCCAGGGATTCCCCTTCGATGGCGGCGTTAGACCCGCGGAACAATCCACCTCCTACAGCCAGGGAACCGGCGTAAGCGATGAAGTCCTGGTCTTGCTGGGTTACGGTCTCGTTGTTGGTGAAGAAGTTCACCCGGGAGTTCCAGGAGAAGTCATCTCCCCGGAAGAGGTCGATACCCAGGTCGGCTTCAAAACCTTCGTTCTGAATTTCCCCGATGTTGGACTGCGTAAAGCTAAATCCGGTAGAGGGAGACAGGGGCTCGGTTACGATCAGGTCGTTGGTGATCCGCTGGAAGTAGGTTGCATCGAGGCTGATGCGGCTCTGCCACAGACGGGTCTCAACACCCACTTCATACTCTTCGAGCAGCTCAGGCTTCAGATCCGGGTTGGCGCGGAAGTTGTCCACCTGGTTGGTGGTCAGTACGCCGGCGCCGAAAGGATCAGTGTAACGAAGGGTGTTTTGTTCCACTACGTTAACCGTGGGGTATCCGGTCGGGAAGGTGGCAGAAGTACCGTAGCTGGCACGCAGCTTCAGGAAGTTCAGCCCATTCTCGGTGCTCAGGCCGCTGAAGGCGGCGGTGGGCAGGAAGGATACGCTAACCCCGGGGTAGGTCTTGCTGTTGTTAGCTGTAGCAAGGTTGGATACCCAGTCGGTACGGGCGGAGAGGTTTACGAACAGGTAGTTGTCGTAATCCAGGGTCGCCTGCCCGAGGATCCCCACAATGTTGCGTTTGCGGGAGAATTGGATCGGGGTTTGGTTTTCGTAGTTGAAGTGGCGTTTTACGCCAAATACGATCTGGCCGGTGCTGGCTACCCCGCTTCTGTCATAGAAATCCTGACGGGAGGTGGCACCTACGGTAAAGGTCATGCCGAGTTTCTCGGACAGGTCGTAGTTACCGTTCAGGGAAACAAAGTGTTCCCAGATGGTGTTGTTGTTGTCATAGGTGTTCAGGAACCCGAATACCGCCTGGGTGAATTCTACCCCGCCCTTGTTGGAACCGTTGATGTTCCGCTCGTTGTAGAAGTCCAGACCGGAACGCCATCCCAGGGACAGGTTCTCGCTGAGCTCGTAGTTCAACTGGGCATTCCAGTAGAAACGGTTGGTCAGCTGACGGTAGGTTACGTTTTTAGCTGTCCAGCGCGGGTTGATGATGTCGTTACCGTTACGGTAGTAAACGGAAGAACCATCGATCGGGTTTTCGAAAGGCAGCCCCATGAGGTCTACAGAACGCGGCGTAAAGAGCACGTTTCCGAAAACGGACAGACCGTCTGTACCGTTACCCCGGGAAGAGGCGATCGGAGGGGTGCGGTAATCCGTCCGCGCATAGTTCATGGTGGCGCTTACTGTGATTTTGTTGGTCAGCTGGCTACGACCCCCAACGGAGAAGTTTACCCGGTTCAGGGAGTTCCCAGGGGTAAAGCCTTCATCGTTCAGGTAACCCAGGTTGGCGTTAAAGTTGGTGCTGCCGTCCTGTGTTCCACCGGCTATGTTGATGTTGGTGTTGGTCACATAACCCGGCTTGAAGAACTCCTCAACGGAGTTGTAGGGCTGCCAGGGGTAACGGGCCCCTTGCAGTTCCGGGAATGCAGCCCGGGTGGAGGCAACAGCGGTAGTGGAGTACGGGTGCTCCAGGGTACCGTTGTCGTCAATGGCGGACTGGTTGCCCCATCCGGATACGCCGTCGCGCTCAAAGCTGGGACCCCAGTTGGAGAAGAACCATCCAAACGCCTGGTCAAAACCGTTACCATATTTATCCTGGTAATCCGGGATGGAAGCCATTTCGTTGGTAAAGAAAGACTGGGCGATGGTAACTTCGGTCTTCTTGGCGCCCCCGGTGGCGGCACCAGCCTTGGTGGTGATCAGGATCACCCCGTTTTTACCCTGAGTACCATACAGGGTAGCGGCGGCCAGACCTTTCAGTACTTCTACGCTGGCGATGTTGTTCGGGTCCAGGTCCAGGAAACGGGAAGAACCGGTGTTACCACCGATAAAGTTGCCCTGGGAGTTGGTATCGTTACTAAACGGAACCCCGTCCACGATGAACAGTGCCTGGTTGCTACCGCTAAAGGAGCTCAGACCCCGTACAGTAACGTTGGTACCAGAACCGGACATACCACCCGCAGAGGTGATTTGCACCCCGGAGGCCTTACCGGTAAGTACCCGGGCTACGTCACCTTCGGCGCGCTGCTCGAGTTCGTCGGCACCTACGGAGGATACGGCGTACCCCAGTGCTTTCTTTTCACGCTTAATACCCTGGGCAGTTACTACAACTTCTTCCAGAGCCTGGGCGTCTTCCTGCATTTGGACATTTACAGTGTTACTGGCACCTACAGTCCGGCGCTCGGCACTCATCCCCAGGTAGGTGTAAACCAGGACCTGTCCAGGGCTTGCCTGCAGGGAGTAATTTCCGTCGAAATCGGACTGGGTACCGGTAGCGGTGCCCTCAACAACGATATTCACGCCAGGAAGGGGCAGACCATCTGCGTCCGTAACTGTACCTGAAATCGTCTTTTCTTGTGCAAAGGAAATCTGCACAACAAACGCCAGTAATAGCGTCAAGATTCCATTTAATTTCGTTCTCATTTTTTAATTATTTGAATTAGCTACCTGCGAAAATCTTAATTTACTGTTAATAATCCAAACTTATTTTTATAAAACTTTAACGGCATCCCCTGTAATGACGGGTCCTGATTTTAAAGGGGGTATGATTAAAGGATGCGCATTTCAGGCGGGGGTTGCTTGGGAATCTCGCAAAAGTCAGGACGGTGGCCCGGGCGGGGGCAGGGAGGTTGTGCTAGGGTTATTTTTCAAAATTTCTCCAGGATTATAGCCGGTAGGCGGTAGGGGCTTGAACCCCAAATTTCACAACGCCGGCCCGAGGTTTGATGCGGGGATGTCAGCGGGTCGGGTGCAGGGTTCAGGTTTCTGCTTTGCTAGATAATTTCAGGGTATATATATTAAGGTATAAGTGGGTTTTTGATAAACGTCGGGAACGCTTTTTCCGGACTGGCCCAACGCGAGCTGCCGGGGGCTTCACGGCGGGGTGGCAGCGCCCCCGCCAGGGAACCGTTACACCGCCTGGCAAGTTTTGCTATAAAATAACGCCCGGGGGATTTGAATTAAAGGGAATAATTGCTACATTTGCCAGCCCTTAAATGAGGGTAGACTGAATTTTAAGAATTATATGCCAACAATTTCACAATTAGTACGAAAAGGAAGGGCCACAATTACCAAGAAGAGTAAATCGGCTGCTTTGGATTCGTGCCCCCAACGCCGGGGCGTGTGTACGCGGGTATATACCACCACCCCGAAGAAACCGAATTCCGCCATGCGGAAGGTCGCTCGGGTTCGTCTTACCAATGGTAAGGAGGTGAACGCGTACATCCCGGGAGAGGGTCACAACCTCCAGGAGCACTCGATAGTATTGGTTAGAGGCGGACGGGTGAAGGATTTGCCAGGAGTTAGATACCACATTGTGCGCGGTGCACTGGATACGGCCGGAGTGGCCGGACGCACCCAGCGCAGGTCTAAGTACGGTGCCAAACGCCCCAAAAAGTAATTAGACGTAAGCAATGAGAAAAAGACAGGCTAAAAAAAGGCCGTTGCTGCCGGACCCCCGGTATAACGATCAGTTGGTAACGCGCTTTGTGAACATGATGATGTGGGACGGTAAAAAGTCCCTGGCATTCAAGATCTTCTACGACGCCATGGATATCGTGGAGCAGAAGAAGACCGACGAGGAAAAATCCGCCGTTGAAATCTGGAAAGATGCCCTTTCCAATATTATGCCTCACGTAGAGGTGCGCAGCCGCCGTGTAGGGGGTGCCACCTTCCAGATCCCCATGCAGATCCGTCCGGATCGCAAGATCTCCACAGCTATGAAATGGCTGATCAGCTACTCCCGCAAGCGGAACGAAAAATCCATGGCCCAGAAGCTGGCCGGCGAGGTGCTGGCAGCTGCCAAGGAGGAAGGTGCCGCTGTGAAAAAACGCGTGGATACCCATAAGATGGCTGAGGCGAACCGAGCATTTTCTCACTACAGATTCTAAGCGAAATGGCGAGAGACTTAAAATATACAAGGAATATCGGGATTGCGGCGCACATCGACGCCGGAAAAACAACAACCACCGAGCGTATCCTTTTCTATACCGGTGTAAGTCACAAGATTGGCGAGGTGCACGACGGAGCTGCCACCATGGACTGGATGGAGCAGGAGCAGGAGCGCGGGATTACCATTACTTCCGCTGCTACCACCTGTACCTGGAACTTCCCGACCAAGAACGGCCAGCAGACCGAAGACACCAAAGGCTACCACTTCAACATTATCGACACCCCCGGCCACGTGGATTTTACCGTGGAGGTAAACCGCTCCCTGCGGGTTCTGGACGGGCTGGTGTTCCTGTTTAGTGCGGTAGATGGCGTTGAGCCCCAATCCGAAACCAACTGGCGTCTGGCGGACAACTACAAAGTGCCGCGTATGGGCTTTGTAAACAAAATGGACCGTCAGGGTTCCAACTTCCTGGCGGTATGCCAGCAGGTGCGCGACATGCTGAAGTCCAACGCGGTGCCGATCGTACTGCCTATCGGGGACGAAGCGGACTTCAAAGGGGTGGTTGACCTGGTGAAAAACCGCGCCATCGTATGGCATGAGCACGATATGGGAGCCACCTTCGACGTGGTTGATATCCCTGCAGAGATGGAGGCCGAGGTAAAGCAATACCGGGCCGAACTGATTGAGGCGGTTGCCGAATACGACGAGAGCCTGCTCGAGAAATTCTTCGAGGATGAAGATTCCATTACCGAAGAAGAAGTTCACGCCGCCCTGCGGGCTGCCGTGATGGATATGAGCATAATTCCCATGGTATGCGGATCTTCCTTTAAGAATAAAGGGGTGCAGTTCCTGCTGGACTGCGTGTGCCGTTACCTGCCTTCCCCCCTGGATAAGGAGGCGATTGAAGGGACCAACCCCGATACCGAGCAACCCGCTGTGCGGAAGCCGGACGCCAAAGAGCCGTTTTCTGCCTTGGCGTTTAAGATTGCCACCGACCCCTTTGTTGGGCGCCTGGCGTTCTTCCGTTGCTATTCCGGAAAACTGGATGCCGGGTCCTATGTGCTGAACACCCGTTCCGGCAACAAGGAGCGGATCTCCCGGATCTATCAGATGCACTCCAACAAGCAGAACGCCATCGAAAGTATCTCCGCCGGGGATATCGGGGCAGCTGTGGGGTTCAAGGATATTAAGACCGGAGATACCCTCTGTGACGAGAAGCACCCGATTGTACTGGAGAGCATGAAGTTTCCTGAGCCTGTAATCGGTATTGCCGTAGAGCCTAAAACCAAAGCGGATGTGGATAAACTCGGTATGGCCCTGGCCAAACTGGCAGAGGAAGACCCGACCTTCCAGGTGAAAACCGACGAAGCCAGCGGGCAGACCATCATCTCCGGAATGGGCGAGCTGCACCTGGACATCATCGTGGACCGCCTTCGTCGCGAGTTCAAGGTGGAAGTGAGCCAGGGGCAACCCCAGGTGGAATACAAGGAAGCCCTTACCGGCAGCGCCAACCACCGCGAGGTCTACAAGAAGCAGACCGGTGGTCGCGGTAAATTCGCGGACATCGTCTTCACCATGGCCCCGGCCGACAGTGAGGAAGATCAGGGTCTGACTTTTGTCAATGAGATCAAAGGGGGTAACATCCCCAAAGAATATATCCCTTCCGTAGAGAAAGGATTCAAGGAAGCCATGAAGAACGGGCCCCTGGCCGGTTTTGAAATGGACAGCCTGAAGGTTACACTGAAGGACGGTTCCTTCCACCCTGTGGATTCGGATTCCCTGTCTTTCGAACTGGCGGCTAAAATCGGATACAAAGCGGCTGCAAAGGCTTGCCGCCCGGTACTGATGGAGCCGATCATGAAGCTGGAAGTGCTTACGCCCGAGGAAAACATGGGAGACATTGTCGGGGACCTGAACCGCCGTCGCGGGCAGGTGAACAACATGTCCGACCGCGCCGGGTCCAAGGTGATCAAAGCCGATGTTCCGCTTTCGGAAATGTTCGGATACGTTACCTCCCTGCGTACCCTGTCTTCCGGTCGTGCCACCTCCACCATGGAGTTCTCGCACTACGCCGAGACCCCGGCCAACATTGCCGAGGAAGTGATCAAGGCAACCAAAGGTGTAACCGCTTAATAACGCAGAGATGAGTCAGAAAATCAGAATCAAGCTGAAATCATACGATCACAACCTGGT
Organism: Robiginitalea aestuariiviva; assembly: GCF_029537735.1. Taxonomy (GTDB): domain Bacteria; phylum Bacteroidota; class Bacteroidia; order Flavobacteriales; family Flavobacteriaceae; genus Robiginitalea; species Robiginitalea aestuariiviva. The sequence goes on from NZ_JARPUQ010000002.1 coordinate 132,169, forward strand.
GGATAAATCTGCCGAGAAGATTGTCAAGACGGTCAAAACGACCGGAGCGGTGGTTACCGGGCCCATCCCGCTGCCAACGCACAAGAAGATCTTTACGGTACTGCGTTCACCCCACGTGAACAAGAAGTCACGGGAGCAGTTCGAGCTGAGCTCGTACAAGCGCCTGCTGGATATTTACAGCTCTTCCTCCAAAACCATCGATGCGCTGATGAAGCTCGAGCTTCCCAGCGGGGTTGAGGTGGAGATCAAGGTGTGATAACCCCCTGGCGTTATCAAATCCCGGACCTTCAGGCCCGGGGTCTGGCCAGGTAAGGTAAAGGCCTTTTATTGAAAAGGAGTTACGGCTCCAACGACATGTCCTTTCGCTGCGTGCTGAGGAAAAACGGTAACAAAAATACATTCGGGGTCGAATTTATTTTTGACCCCTTTTTTCTGACCGCCTGCCAGGCGGGAGGAAGTCAGAACAAGTAGAACCGAGTCCGAGGGTCCGGTTCGGGCGGAAGGCCGCAAGGCGCCGCCGGAATCCAAGGCCCGGAGGCTCACTGAGATAAAGTGTATAAATTTTAATTCATTAAGTATGTCTGGGTTAATCGGAAGAAAAATCGGCATGACCAGCATCTTTGACGAGAACGGGAAGAATATTCCCTGCACCGTGATCGAGGCCGGACCCTGTGTCGTTACCCAAGTCAGAACCGAAGAGGTAGACGGGTACAATGCCCTTCAACTCGGTTTCGATGACAAGGCAGAAAAGCGCGCCAACAAAGCCGAAATCGGCCATTTCAAGAAGGCGGGCACTGCACCCAAGAAGCGGGTTGTCGAATTCCGGGATTTTGAAGGAGAACACAAACTGGGGGACACCATTGGGGTGGACCTCTTCCGCGAAGGCGAATTCGTCGATATCAGCGGGATTTCCAAAGGAAAAGGTTTCCAGGGGGTAGTGAAACGCCACGGCTTCGGCGGGGTGGGGCAGAGCACCCACGGCCAGCACAACCGCCTGCGTGCCCCCGGTTCCATCGGGGCCGCTTCTTACCCGGCACGGGTATTCAAAGGTATCCGCATGGCCGGCCAAATGGGTAACGAGCGCGTTACAGTTCAAAACCTGCGCGTCCTGAAAGTGGTGCCGGAAAAAAACCTGATCGTAGTGAAAGGGGCTGTTCCGGGTCATAAGAACGCATTTATAACCATCTATAAGTAATGAAGGTAGCTGTTTTAGATATCAAGGGAAAAGAGACCGGACGCAAAGCGGAGCTTTCCGATGCGGTCTTCAAGATTGAGCCGAACGAGCACGCCATTTACCTGGATGTAAAGCAATACCTGGCCCACCAGCGTCAGGGAACGCATAAGGCCAAGGAGCGCAGCGAGATTGCCGGGAGTACCCGTAAGCTGAAAAAGCAAAAAGGTACCGGTACCGCACGTGCGGGTAGCATCAAGTCTCCCGTCTTCCGCGGTGGGGGTCGCATCTTCGGACCGCGCCCCAAGGATTACACCCAGAAGCTGAACAAAAACGTGAAGCGCCTGGCCCGTAAATCCGCCCTGAGTATGAAGTCCCAGGAGAACGCCATTATGGTGTTGGAGGATTTCAACCTGGAGCAACCCCGTACCAAAGACTTCGTAGCCGTGCTCAAGGCCCTGGGCCTCGAGGACAAAAAGTCCCTGATCGTGTTGGGTGATACAAATAATAACGTATATTTGTCGTCGCGCAATTTGAAAGGGTCTGAAGTTATAACTCACTCTGAATTAAGCACTTACAAGATTCTCAATGCGAACAACGTAGTGCTGCTGGAGGGGGCTCTGGAAGGAATCGAGACCAATCTTAATAAATAAGAAATCATGAGTGTGTTGATTAAACCGATCATTACCGAGAAAATGACTTCCGATAGTGAGTTGTACAACCGCTATGGTTTCATCGTGAACCCCACGGCCAACAAGCTCCAGATCAAGGAGGCTATCGAGGCCACTTACGGGGTGTCTGTAACCAAGGTGCGCACCATGAACTACGGTCCCTCCCGCCGGACCCGTTTTACCAAAACCGGGATCCAACACGGAAAGACCAATGCGTTCAAGAAGGCCATCGTAGATGTGCAGGAAGGTGACGTGATTGATTTTTACAGTAATCTATAAAGACACGGCATGTCAGTTAGAAAATTAAAACCCATTACTCCCGGGCAGCGTTTTAAAGTAGTAAACGGATTCGACGCGATTACTACTGATAAGCCGGAGAAGAGCCTGCTCGCTCCGTTAAAAAAGTCGGGAGGCCGTAACAGTCGAGGCAAAATGACCATGCGCTATAAAGGCGGGGGTCATAAACGGCGGTATCGTGTGATCGATTTCAAACGCGACAAACAGGATGTTGTTGCGGAAGTGAAGTCTATCCAGTACGATCCCAACCGCTCTGCGTTCATCGCCCTGGTGGAGTACACCGATGGCGAAAAGCGTTACATCATTGCCCAGAACGGGATGCAGGTAGGTCAGCAATTACAGGCTGGACCCGGATCTGCCCCCGAAATTGGCAATGCGTTGCCGTTGTCCGATATCCCGCTGGGGACGATCATCTCCTGTATTGAGCTGCGTCCCGGCCAGGGTGCGGTAATGGCCCGCAGTGCGGGGACCTTTGCCCAGCTGATGGCACGGGACGGAAAGTACGCCACCATTAAGTTGCCTTCAGGCGAGACCCGGATGATCCTGGTGAATTGCCTGGCCACTGTAGGTGCCGTATCCAACTCCGACCACCAGCTGATCGTGTCCGGTAAGGCAGGCCGCAGCCGTTGGCTGGGCCGTCGTCCGCGGACCCGTCCGGTAGCTATGAACCCTGTCGATCACCCCATGGGTGGTGGTGAGGGCCGTGCCTCCGGAGGTCACCCACGTAGTCGTAACGGCGTACCTGCCAAAGGTTTCCGGACCCGTTCCCGGACCAAGGACAGCAACCGTTATATTGTTGAACGCAGAAAGAAATAAAACAGTAAGAAATGGCACGTTCCCTTAAAAAAGGACCTTACGTTCACTATAGTCTGGAGAAGAAAGTTCAGCAGAACGTCGAATCCGGAAAGAAGACCGTTATCAAGACCTGGTCCCGCGCCTCTATGATCACCCCCGACTTTGTGGGGCAGACTATTGCGGTGCACAACGGGCGGCAGTTCGTACCGGTATATGTCACCGAAAACATGGTAGGGCACAAGTTGGGTGAATTCTCCCCGACCCGTTCTTTCCGGGGGCATGCCGGAGCTAAAAACAAAGGTAAAAAGTAAGCGCTATGGGTGTTCGGAAAAAACAGATGGCCGAGAGGATTAAAGAAGAGAAGCAGCAATTGGCTTTTGCCAAGTTGAACAACTGCCCGACCTCTCCCCGTAAGATGCGACTGGTAGCCGATTTGGTACGCGGACAGGAAGTAGAGAAGGCCCTGGCCATCCTCCGGTTCAATACCAAGGAAGCCTCCCGCCGCCTGGAAAAACTCCTGCTTTCCGCCATTGCCAACTGGCAGGCGAAGAACGAGGAGGCTGACATTGAGGAAGCCGACCTGTTCGTAAAGGAGATCCGGGTAGACGGAGGCCGCATGCTCAAGAGACTGCGCCCCGCCCCTCAGGGTCGCGCGCACCGAATCAGAAAGCGTTCCAACCATGTAACCCTGGTGTTGGGATCCAGAACTAACGCAGAAAGCTAGACAAAGAATATGGGACAAAAGACGAATCCGATAGGTAATCGACTGGGAATCATCCGCGGTTGGGAATCCAACTGGTACGGAGGCAACGATTACGGAGACAAGCTTGCCGAAGACGACAAGATCCGCAAGTATATCCATGCCCGTCTGGCCAAAGCCAGCGTATCCCGGGTGATTATCGAGCGCACGCTGAAACTCATCACCGTTACCATCACCACGGCCCGTCCCGGGATCATCATCGGGAAAGGAGGTCAGGAGGTGGATAAGCTCAAGGAAGAGCTCAAGAAAATCACCGATAAGGAGGTACAGATCAACATCTTCGAGATCAAGCGCCCCGAGCTGGACGCCAACCTGGTTGCTGCCAGTATCGCCCGCCAGATCGAAAGCCGGATCTCTTACCGCCGCGCCATCAAAATGGCTATTGCGGCTGCCATGCGGATGAACGCAGAGGGCATCAAGATCATGATCTCCGGACGTCTGAACGGAGCCGAAATGGCGCGTTCCGAGACCTATAAGGATGGTCGTATTCCCCTGTCCACCTTCCGCGCGGACATCGATTACGCCCTCCACGAGGCGCATACCACCTACGGTCGCCTGGGAGTGAAGGTGTGGATCATGAAAGGAGAGGTTTACGGCAAGCGCGAACTTTCCCCCCTTGTTGGCATGTCCAAAGGTAGCGGGAAGTCCGGTAAGCCCGACGGCCCCAAGAAAAGACGCAGAAAGTAATTTAAAGAAGCCAGAAGAAAATGTTACAGCCCAAAAGAACCAAGTTCCGGAAAGCGCAGAAAGGCCGTATGAAGGGTATTTCCCAGCGCGGTCACCAGCTCTCCAACGGAATGTTCGGCATCAAGTCACTGGATTCCGCCTTCATCACGTCACGCCAGATCGAGGCAGCGCGTATTGCGGCAACCCGTTACATGAAACGCCAGGGACAACTTTGGATCAAGATCTTCCCGGACAAACCCATCACCAAGAAGCCGCTTGAGGTGCGGATGGGTAAGGGTAAAGGTGCCCCCGAATACTGGGTGGCCGTGGTTAAACCCGGCCGCGTGATGTTCGAGCTCGGCGGTGTTCCCATGGACATTGCCCAGGAGGCCCTGCGCCTGGCCGCGCAAAAGCTGCCGGTTAAGACTAAGTTTATTGTAGCCCGGGATTACGATCCCACCAAATAAGTCAGGACCATGAAACAATCAGAGATCAGGGAAATGTCCGTAGAGGAGCTCAAGGAGAAGCTGGCGGAGCTGCAACAGCAGTACGGCACGCTGAAGATGGCACATGCCGTTACGCCCCTCGAAAACCCGCTGCAACTGCGCAGCGCCCGGAAGACCGTGGCCCGTCTGGCTACCGAATTAACAAAAAGGGAAAACCAATAATTGGTGTTGCTTTATGGAAAATAGAAATTTAAGAAAAGAGCGTATCGGCGTTGTGACCAGCAACAAGATGGAGAAATCCATCGTGGTTTCCGAGGTGAAGCGGGTGAAGCACCCGATGTACGGTAAGTTCGTACTCCGCACCAAGAAATATGTGGCTCACGACGAAACCAACGATTGCAACATCGGGGATACCGTGCGGATCATGGAGACCCGTCCTTTGAGCAAGACCAAGTGTTGGAGATTGGTAGAAATCCTTGAAAGAGCCAAATAATTATGTTACAGCAAGAATCCAGACTCAAAGTAGCCGACAACACCGGGGCTAAGGAAGTACTTACCATCCGGGTGTTGGGAGGAACCAAAAGAAGGTATGCCTCTCTCGGGGATAAGATTGTAGTAACCGTAAAGGAGGCAACCCCGAACGGTACCGTCAAAAAGGGTGCGGTTTCCACCGCTGTTGTGGTTCGTACCACCAAGGAAGTTCGCCGCCCCGACGGATCCTATATCCGTTTTGACGACAACGCCTGCGTTTTGCTGAACCCGGCCGGAGAAATGCGCGGAACCCGTGTGTTTGGCCCGGTAGCGCGGGAACTGCGCGAAAAACAATTTATGAAAATCGTTTCCTTGGCTCCCGAGGTACTATAAAGAAGCAAGAAGATGAAAACCAGAATCAAAACCGGAGATACGGTACGCGTCATTGCCGGCGACCATAAAGGGAGCGAAGGCAAGGTGGTTCAAGTGCTTCGCGACAAGAACAAGGCAATCGTGGAAGGGGTGAATACCGTTTCCAAGCACGAGAAGCCCAGTGCCCGGAACCCCCAGGGGGGCATTGTGGAGAAGGAAGCTCCGATCCACATTTCCAACCTGTCGCTGATCGACCCCAAAAGCGGGGATGCTACCCGGGTAGGGTACGAGGTGCGCGACGGCAAGAAAGTGCGGTTTTCCAAAAAATCCAATGAAGTAATTTAGTTATGGCCTACGTACCAAGATTAAAGAAAGAGTACAAGGAGCGCGTGATGAAGGCGCTTCAGGACGAGTTCGGGTACAAGAACGTCATGGAGGTGCCCAAGCTCCAGAAGATCGTTCTGAGCCGCGGGGTCGGGGCGGCGGTTGCCGACAAGAAACTGATCGACCACGCCGTGGACGAACTTACCCAGATCGCCGGGCAAAAGGCCGTGGCTACCATCTCCAAGAAGGACGTTTCCACCTTCAAACTGCGTAAGGGAATGCCCATCGGGGCCAAGGTTACCCTGCGCGGGGAGCGCATGTACGAATTCCTGGATCGCCTGGTGACCACCGCGTTGCCTCGTGTACGGGATTTCCAGGGCATCCGCGCTACCGGGTTTGACGGCCGTGGGAATTACAACCTCGGGGTAACCGAGCAGATCATCTTCCCGGAGATCAATATTGACCGTATCAACCGGATCAACGGTATGGATATCACCTTTGTGACCTCTGCGCAAACCGACAAGGAAGCCAAGTCACTGTTAACCGAATTGGGGTTACCCTTTAAAAAGAACTAGTATGGCTAAAGAATCGATGAAAGCCCGCGAGCGGAAAAGGGCTAAACTGGTAGCGAAATACGCAGCGAAACGCAAGGCACTGTTGGAAGCAGGGGACTATGAGGCCCTGCAGAAACTGCCGCGCAACGCTTCGCCCGTGCGCATGCACAACCGTTGCAAGTTGACCGGCCGCCCCAAAGGTTACATGCGTACCTTCGGGATTTCCCGGGTCATGTTCCGCGAGATGGCCAACCAGGGATTGATCCCCGGCGTTAAAAAAGCGAGTTGGTAACCTCTAATACAGGAAAAAGATGTTTACAGATCCGATTTCAGATTATTTGACCCGAATCCGCAACGCCTCCAAGGCAGGGCACCGGGTTGTAGAGATCCCCGCTTCCAATGTGAAGAAGGAGATCACCAAGATCCTGTTCGACCAGGGGTACATCCTCAGCTACAAGTTCGAGGAGACGTCCAACCAGGGCTCCATTAAAATCGCCCTGAAATACGATCCGGCCACCAAAGAGCCCGTAATCCGGAAAATCCAGCGGATTTCCAAACCGGGACTGCGGAAGTACACCGGGGTAGATACCCTTCCCCGCGTACTGAACGGCCTTGGGATTGCCATTGTCTCAACCTCCCACGGGGTGATGACCAGCAAGCAGGCCAAAAAGGAAAACGTAGGCGGCGAGGTGCTTTGCTACGTGTATTAATCGATATTAAAGAAAAGAAGCATGTCTAGAATTGGTAATAATCCGATTGCAATTCCCGAAGGTACCACGGTAGAAGTGGCCGACGGAATGGTAACGGTAAAGGGTAAACTGGGTGAGCTGAGCCAGGAATTCTCCGAAGTGGAGATCCAGGTGGCAGACGGCGAAGTTCAGGTAACGCGCCCCACGGATTCCAAGGAGCACAAGGCTAAGCACGGGTTGTACCGCGCACTGATCGCCAACATGATCGAAGGCGTATCCAAGGGATGGACCAAGGAACTGGAACTGGTTGGGGTAGGTTACCGCGCCAGCAACCAGGGGCAGAAACTGGACCTTGCACTCGGGTTCTCCCACAATATCGTATTGGACCTGGCCCCCGAAGTAAAAGTAGAGACCACCTCCGAAAAAGGTAAAAACCCCACCATTAAGCTCACGTCCCACGACAAGCAGCTGGTAGGGCAGGTAGCTGCCAAGATCCGCTCGTTCCGCAAGCCCGAACCGTACAAAGGCAAGGGTATCAAGTTCAAGGGCGAGCAATTGAGAAGAAAAGCAGGTAAATCAGCATAATCCTAAGAATCATGGGACTAACAAAGTCTGAGCGAAGAAACAGAATCAGAAGGCGTATCCGCAAGGTTTCCTTTGGAACCCCGCAACGCCCCCGCCTTTCGGTCTTCAGAAGCAACAAGGAGATCTATGCGCAGGTGATCGACGACACCACCGGGAAAACCCTGGCGGCCGCGTCCTCCCGCGATAAAGACCTCCAGGTAAAAGGCACCAAGAGCGAGGTGGCTGCCGCAGTAGGCAAGCAACTGGCCGAGCGGGCCATGAAGGCCGGCGTGGAAGCCGTGTCTTTCGACCGTGGAGGGTACCTCTATCACGGACGTGTGAAATCTTTGGCAGACGGTGCCAGAGAAGGCGGATTAAAATTTTAATAGAAGTTATGTACGGGAAATACAAGAATGTGGAATTCGTAAAACCGGGAGGCCTTGAACTGAAGGACCGCCTGGTAGGTGTACAACGGGTGACCAAGGTAACCAAGGGTGGCCGTGCCTTCGGATTCTCTGCCATTGTTGTGGTAGGGGACGAAAACGGTGTGGTAGGCCATGGCCTCGGAAAGTCCAAGGAAGTGGCTACCGCCATTGCCAAAGCCGTGGAAGACGCCAAGAAGAACCTGATCCGGATCCCTTTGAACAAGGGTACGCTCCCGCACGAGCAAAAGGGTAAATACGGAGGCGCTCGGGTATACCTGCAGCCCGCTTCCCACGGTACCGGGGTGATTGCCGGTGGTGCCGTACGCGCGGTACTGGAAGCCGTAGGGGTACAGGACGTACTGTCCAAGTCCCAGGGCTCTTCCAACCCGCACAACGTGGTGAAGGCCACCTTTGACGCCCTGCTGCAATTGCGCGACGCCAACACCGTGGCCCGTCAGCGCGGCATTTCCCTGGAAAAAGTATTCAACGGATAAGCAAGCAGAACGATGGCAAAAATCAAAATACGTCAGGTAAAGAGCAGCATCAAGCGTCCTCAGAACCAGAAACGCACGCTGGAAGCCCTCGGGCTGCGCGGGATCGGTCAGGAAGTGGAACACGACACCACTCCCAACATCCTGGGTATGATCGAAAAAGTAAAACACCTGGTTTCTACTACAGAAGCCTAATAAAGAAGGAAGATGGATTTAGGGAATTTAAAACCTGCAAAAGGTTCGGTACATAAGGCTGGCAAAACCGTTGGCCGTGGTCAGGGTTCTGGCAAAGGTGGCACTGCTACCCGCGGGCACAAAGGGGCCAAATCCCGTTCCGGTTATTCCAAGAAGATCGGTTTTGAAGGCGGGCAGATGCCGCTTCAGCGCCGGGTACCGAAGTTCGGTTTCACCAACATCAACCGCAAGGAGTACCGGGGGATCAACCTGGACACCCTGCAGCAGTTGGCGGATAACGGAACCATTGCCAAGGAGGTGACCGTGGAACAACTGGTTAGCCTGCGCCTGGCACACAAGAACGACCTGGTAAAGATCCTTGGACGGGGCGAATTGAAAGCCCCCCTGAAGATCACTGCACATAAATTTACGGCTACTGCCAAAGCCGCCATTGAGGCTGCAGGAGGTGAAGCCATAAGTTTATAAGCGTACCCCGATATGAAGAAGTTTTTTGAGATCATAACAAACATCTGGAAGATAGAGGAGCTGCGCAGCCGCATCCTGATGACCCTTGGGTTGCTGCTGGTATACCGTTTTGGGGCGCAGATTGTGCTGCCGGGTATCGACACCACCCAGCTGGCCGAACTTTCTTCCAATACCGAACAGGGTATCCTGGGGATCCTCAACGCCTTTACCGGAGGGGCCTTTGCCAACGCCTCCGTATTTGCGCTGGGGATTATGCCGTATATCTCCGCCTCCATTGTGGTACAGCTCATGGGGATTGCCATCCCGTACCTCCAGAAGCTGGACAAAGAAGGGGAGAGCGGCCGTAAGACCAAAAACCAGATTACCCGCTGGCTCACCATCCTGATCTGTATTGTGCAGGCCCCGGCCTACCTTTACAGCCTGGGTGCGCTTGGGGTGCCGGACAGCGCCTTTTTGCTGGGCAAGGGGTTGAACTTTATCGTTCCCTCCGTGATTATCCTGGTAACCGGGTGTGTCTTTGCCATGTGGCTGGGCGAAAAGATTACCGATAAGGGAATCGGCAACGGGATTTCCCTGCTGATTATGATCGGGATTATCGCCACCCTGCCCCAGGCCTTTATCCAGGAAGCGGCTTCCCGCCTGAACGGGAACGGAGGGCCTATGCTGATCCTGGTGGAAGTGATCCTCTGGTTTGTTGTGATCCTGGCCAGTGTACTGCTGGTAATGGCTACCCGTAAGGTGCCTGTACAGTACGCGCGCCGCACCGCCTCCGGCGGATATGAAAAGAATATAATGGGCTCCCGTCAGTTCCTGCCCCTGAAGCTTAACGCCTCCGGGGTAATGCCCATCATTTTTGCCCAGGCCATTATGTTTGCGCCAGGGCTGTTGGGAAGCACCTTTAACGAGACGGCCGTAGGCCAGTGGATGGAAGTCCAGTTCTCCGATATCTTCGGGCTGGCATACAACCTGCTGTTTGCCCTGCTGATTATCGTCTTTACGTATTTCTATACGGCCATCACCGTTCCCACCAACAAAATGGCGGACGACCTGAAACGCAGCGGTGGCTTTATCCCTGGCATCCGCCCGGGTAAGGAAACTGCTGATTTCCTGGACAAGGTGATGTCCCTGATTACCCTGCCGGGTTCCATCTTCCTGGCTGTGTTGGCTGTTTTCCCGGCCATTGTAGTGAAGCTGATGGACATCCAGGCCAACTGGGCGTTGTTTTACGGCGGCACCTCCCTGCTCATTATGGTAGGGGTAGCCATCGATACGGTACAACAGGTGAATTCGTACCTGTTGAACCGCCATTACGACGGCCTGATGAAAACCGGTAAAAACAGAAAAGTAGCATAATATGGCTAAGCAAGCTCCTATAACCCAAGACGGTTCCATTATAGAAGCGCTTTCCAACGCCATGTTCCGCGTGGAGTTGGAGAACGGTCACGTGGTAACCGCGCACATTTCCGGTAAAATGCGCATGCACTATATCAAATTGCTTCCGGGCGACCGGGTAAAGCTGGAGATGAGCCCATACGACCTGAGCAAGGCCAGAATAACGTACAGATACTAAGAAACAGGATATCATGAAAGTCAGAGCTTCCATAAAGAAAAGAAGTGCGGAATGCAAGATCGTCCGTCGCAAGGGGCGCTTGTATGTCATCAACAAGAAGAATCCGAGATTTAAACAAAGACAAGGCTAATAACTATGGCTAGAATCGCTGGGGTAGACATCCCCAAACAGAAACGAGGCGTAATTGCCCTGACCTACATCTACGGAGTAGGGAAGAGCAGAGCCCAGGAGATCCTGGAGAAGGCCCAGGTGGATGAAGACATCAAGGTTTCCGATTGGACCGACGACCAGATCGGCCGCATCCGGGATGCCGTTTCTTCTTTCACCATTGAAGGGGAGCTGCGTTCCGAGACCCAACTGAACATCAAGCGACTGATGGACATCGGGTGTTACCGCGGGATCCGGCACCGTGCCGGGCTGCCCCTGCGCGGACAACGGACCAAGAACAACTCCCGTACCCGTAAAGGAAAGCGTAAAACCGTAGCCAACAAGAAAAAGGCCACGAAATAATAAGTAGGTCCGGGATGGGGGCCTCCGGGGAAATCCGGTGGGCATCCAACCCTGCCTCACTGCTAATATCTTTATAGACGATTATGGCAAAAACAGGTTCAAAAGGAAAAGCGGCCAAGACCACCAAGAAACGGAAAGTGGTGATCGAGTCCACCGGGGAAGCGCACATCAGCGCCTCCTTCAACAACATCATCATCTCCCTGACCAACAAGAAAGGGGATGTGATCTCCTGGTCTTCGGCAGGAAAGATGGGCTTCCGCGGCTCCAAGAAAAACACACCTTACGCCGCCCAGGTGGCCGCCGAGGAATGCTCTAAAGTAGCCCACGAAGCCGGCCTGCGCAAGGTTAAGGTTTACGTTAAGGGACCGGGTAACGGCCGCGAGTCGGCCATCCGCACCATCCACAATGCCGGGATCGAGGTTACCGAGATCATCGATGTGACCCCGCTGCCGCACAACGGATGCCGCCCGCCCAAACGCAGAAGAGTTTAATCGACCCGAACAGATTTTTCACCCGGGGGTGCTGCCGTTACGGTTATCGAAGGATATGCCTTAATTCATAACCGCACCTCCTAATTCATAGAAAATGGCTAGATACACAGGACCAAAAACCAAAATCGCCCGTAAATTCGGCGAACCCATCTTCGGGGACGACAAGTCCTTTGAGAAGAAAAACTACCCTCCCGGGATGCACGGTAACAACCGTCGCCGCGGGAAGAAATCCGAATACGCCATCCAGCTGCAGGAAAAGCAGAAAGCCAAGTATACCTATGGCATCCTGGAGCGTCAGTTCCGCAACCTTTTTGCCCAGGCCAACCGCAGCAAGGGTGTTACCGGTGAGGTATTGCTCCAGCTTTGCGAGTCCCGCCTGGACAACGTTGTTTACCGCATGGGCATTGCCCCCTCGCGCCGTGCGGCCCGCCAGTTGGTTTCCCACCGCCACATTACCGTTAACGGAGACGTGGTGAACATCCCTTCCTATTCCCTGAAAGCCGGGGACGTGGTTGGAGTACGGGAAAAGTCCAAATCCCTCCAGGCCATCGAGGATTCCCTTTCCGCCCACAGCAATGTGTACGAGTGGATCACCTGGAACTCCGAGAAAAAGGAGGGCGCCTTCGTAGCTGTTCCTGAGCGGATGCAAATCCCTGAGAATATCAAGGAGCAGTTAATTGTGGAGCTTTACTCTAAATAACAACATCACAGATCCGAATTATGGCATTACTAAATTTTCAGAAGCCCGACAAAGTTATCATGATAGACTCCACCGACTTCGAGGGGAAGTTCGAATTCCGTCCCCTGGAGCCCGGTTATGGTCTTACCGTTGGGAACGCCCTTCGCCGGGTGTTGCTCGCTTCCTTGGAGGGTTTTGCGATCACTTCGGTGCGCATCGATAAGGTAGAGCACGAATTCTCCGTGATCGAAGGTGTTGTTGAAGACGTTACCGAAATCATCCTGAATCTGAAACAGGTTCGGTTTAAGCGTCAGATTGACGATGTTAACGAAGAAACCGTCTCCATCTCCGTAAGCGGGAAGCAGCAGCTGACCGCCGGGGACTTCCAGAAGTTCATCTCCGGCTTCCAGGTACTGAACCCGGACCTGGTGATCTGCAACATGGATCCCAAGGTGAGCATCAATATGGAGATCATCATTGAGAAAGGCCGTGGCTATGTGCCCGCCGAGGAGAACAAAAAGGCCAATGCCCCCCTGGGGACCATTGCCGTGGACAGTATCTTTACCCCCATCCGCAATGTGAAGTACAGCATTGAGAACTATCGGGTAGAGCAGAAGACCGACTACGAGAAGCTGGTTTTCGAAATCGCCACGGACGGTTCTATCCGCCCCAAGGACGCCCTTACTGAGGCGGCCAAGGTGCTGATCCACCACTTCATGCTTTTCTCCGACGAGCGCATTACCCTGGAGGCAGACGAGATCGCCCAGACCGAAACCTACGACGAGGAGTCCCTGCACATGCGCCAGCTGCTTAAAACCAAGCTGGTGGATATGGACCTCTCCGTACGGGCCCTGAACTGCCTGAAGGCTGCAGAGGTGGATACCCTGGGAGACCTGGTGTCCTTCAACAAAAACGACCTGATGAAATTCCGCAACTTCGGAAAGAAATCCCTGACCGAACTCGAAGAGTTGGTTATCAACAAGGGGCTGAGCTTCGGAATGGACCTGTCAAAGTATAAACTGGATAAGGATTAAGCCGGGGCTGCCAGCAGGTACCACCCCGACAAACGTAGTGAACCATGAGACACGGAAAGAAGATCAATAATCTGGGACGCAAAACCGCACACCGCCGCTCCATGATGGCGAACATGGCCTGCTCCCTGATTGAACATAAACGCATCAATACCACGGTTGCCAAAGCCAAGGCGCTGAAGCTGTTCGTAGAGCCGCTGATCACCCGGGCCAAGGCCGAGAACAACCAAAGTGTTGAGAAGGGCACCCACAACCGCCGCATCGCGTTCAGCAGCCTACGCAACAAGGCTGCCGTTACCGAGTTGTTCGGCGCGGTAGCGGAGAAAGTGGGAGACCGCCCGGGGGGATACACCCGCATCATCAAGCTGGGGAACCGGCTTGGGGATAACGCTGAAATGGCCATGATCGAGCTGGTCGATTTCAACGAAGTGTACAACGCCGGTAAGCCCAAGAAGAAATCTACCCGCCGGAGCCGCCGCTCCAAAGGGAAAGGGGCCGAGGAAGCCGCCGCTGCCGCCCCGGCAGCCGAGGAAACCGTAACCCAGGAAACCAAAGCGGATGACGCCGAAGCGTAAACCACAGGTTTTTAAAAGTTGTAAACAAGAGAAGGATAGCCTTTAAGTGGCTATCCTTTTTTTATGTTATTTTGTTTGAACCCAAAAAATCGGATGTATTTATGAAGTATCAGGCCAAGCGGAAAGCGTTGATTTTATTGGCAGACGGCACCATTTTCTACGGTAAGTCCGTAGGGGACCGGGAAGGCACCGCCTTCGGGGAGGTGTGTTTCAACACCGGGATGACCGGGTATCAGGAAATTTTCACTGACCCCTCCTATTTCGGGCAGCTTATGGTGACCACCAATGCCCACATCGGCAACTACGGGGCCAATACGGACGAGGTGGAATCCGAAGGCGTGAAGATCGCCGGGCTGATCTGCAAGAATTTTTCCTATGAGTACAGCCGCCCGGATGCGGACATGAGCCTGCTGGAGTTCCTGGACCAGAGCGAGCTGTTTGCAATCTCCGATGTGGATACCCGAGCCCTGGTGAGCTATATCCGCGACAATGGCGCCATGAATGCCGTGATCTCCACCCGTGTGGAGGAGGTAGACGCCCTGAAGGCCGAACTGGCCAAAGTGCCCAGCATGGAAGGCCTGGAACTGGCTTCCAGCGTTTCTACCCGCGAGCCGTATTTTGTGGGCGACCCCGAAGCAGAATTCCGCATAGCCGCCCTGGACATCGGGATTAAGAAAAACATCCTCCGAAACCTGGTCAAACGGGGCGCCTACATCCAGGTGTTCCCTCACGACACGGCTTTTGAAACCCTGAAAGCGTGGAACCCGGATGGATATTTTATCTCCAATGGCCCCGGAGACCCGGAGCCGCTGAAATCCGCCGTGGAGGTAGCCCGGCAGATCATTGCCGAAGGCAAACCCCTGTTTGGGATATGCCTGGGGCACCAGGTCATTGCCCTGGCCAACGGCGTGTCTACCTATAAGATGCACCACGGGCACCGGGGGATCAACCATCCGGTCAAGAACCTGCTGACCGGCAAGGGGGAAATTACCTCCCAGAACCACGGGTTTGCCATTAACCGGGAGGAGACCGAGTCCCACCCGGAACTGGAGGTGACACACCTGCACCTGAACGACCAGACCGTGGCCGGAATCCGAATGAAGGGCAAGCCGGTTTTTTCCGTACAGTACCACCCCGAGGCCAGCCCGGGGCCGCACGATGCGGAATACCTCTTTGACGATTTCTTCCGGAATATCCGGGAGCACGCCTCAAAAGACACAGTAGTTTAAGATATTGTTACAAAGCGCTGCCGCGGGCCACAGGCCCGCGGCTTTGGCGCAGAGTCTTCGTATATTTACCCACCGAAAATCAACCGAATAAACCGAATTTTATGAGTATCATCATCGATGTACATGCCAGACAAATCCTGGACTCCCGGGGCAACCCCACCGTAGAGGTGGATGTACTCACCGAAAACGGCGTACTGGGCCGGGCCGCAGTGCCTTCCGGAGCTTCTACCGGGGAACACGAAGCGGTGGAGCTGCGCGATGGCGGCAAGGCCTATATGGGCAAAGGCGTCGCCAAGGCGGTAGCCAATGTCAATACCGAGATCGCGGAAAAGGTCCGCGGCATGCTGGTATTTGACCAGAACAAAATCGACCAGGCCATGATTGAACTGGACGGAACCCCGAACAAGGGCCGTCTGGGCGCCAACGCCATCCTGGGGGTATCCCTGGCTGTGGCCAAGGCCGCGGCCAACGAACTGGGGCAATCCCTGTACCGCTACGTGGGCGGGGTAAGCGCCAATACCCTGCCGGTACCGATGATGAACATCATTAACGGGGGTTCCCACTCCGATGCGCCCATCGCCTTTCAGGAATTTATGGTGATGCCGGTAAAGGCCAAAAGCTTTACCCATGCCATGCAGATGGGTACCGAAATCTTCCACAACCTGAAGAAGGTGTTGCACGACCGCGACCTGAGTACCGCTGTTGGGGACGAAGGCGGGTTTGCGCCTACCCTGGACGGGACGGAAGACGCCCTGGATACCATTGCCAAGGCTGTTGAAAAAGCCGGGTACAAAATGGGGGATGAGGTCATGATCGCCCTGGACTGTGCCGCTGCGGAGTTCTATGTGGACGGCAAATACGACTACACCAAATTTGAAGGCGATAAAGGGGCCGTGCGCACCTCCGCCGAGCAGGCCGAATACCTGGCCGGGCTTTGTGCAAAATACCCGATTATTTCCATCGAGGACGGCATGGACGAAAACGACTGGGAAGGCTGGAAGATGCTTACTGAGAAGGTAGGCGGCAAGGTACAGCTGGTTGGGGACGACCTGTTTGTAACCAACGTAGAGCGCCTTTCCCGGGGGATTGAGGAAGGGATTGCCAATTCCATCCTGATCAAGGTGAACCAGATCGGTACCCTGACCGAGACCATCGCCGCGGTAAACATGGCCAAAAATGCCGGGTACACCTCCGTGATGTCCCACCGCAGCGGGGAGACCGAGGACAATACCATTGCCGACCTGGCCGTGGCCCTGAACACCGGGCAGATCAAGACCGGCTCCGCTTCCCGAAGCGACCGGATGGCCAAGTACAACCAGTTGTTGCGTATTGAGGAAGAACTGGGGTCGGTAGCCTACTACCCCGGGCCAGCAGCCTTCAAGGTCAACTCCTGAGATTGAAACCGAACGAAAGGCCTTGCACAGCAGGGCCTTTTTTGATTTGATCCGGGGCGCGCGGACGCCCCATGCAATACCGAGAACCACATGAACCGTTTTTTGTTTGTAGCCGCCGAAAACGATGCCCTGGAACAGTGTAAGGCCGGGGGGATGGGCGACGTGGTCCGGGACGTTCCCCGGCAGCTTGCCCAGCGGGGCGACCAGGTGCACGTGGTGGTCCCTTCCTATGGTCGGCTGCATCCGAAAGGGGACTATCGGGGTACCCTGGAGGTGCGGTTGCGCGGGCAGGGGTATACCCTGGAGCTTTACGAAATGCCCCCGAAAAAGGCCATAGACGGGATTGTGCATTATGCCCTGCACCACCCCGAAATTGAGGCCGGGGACATTGCCCATATTTACCATAACGACCCGGAAGAACCCTTCTATACCGACTTTATCAAGTTTGCCATCTTCTGTGCCGGGGTGGCCCAGGCCATTGTGCAGGGGGTATTCGGCCAACTACAGGTGGTCCACCTCCACGACTGGCACAGCAGCCTGCTGCTCTTGCTGCGGGAAGCCCATCCCGCTTTTGAGGGGCTTAAGCCCATCCGGTTTGTCTACAGCATCCATAACCTGGCCATCCAGGGCATCCGCCCTTTGGCGGATAATTACGCCTCCCTGGAAAACTGGTTCCCGGAACTGGAGTACGACTACGCCGCCGTGGCAGACCCGCGTTACCCGGATTGCATGAACCTGATGGCAGTGGGCATCCGCTTGGCCGATGCAGTGCACACGGTGTCCCCTTCCTATATGGAGGATATCATGAAGCCCAGCGCGCCCCCGGAATTTATCGGGGGAGAAGGCCTTGAAGCAGACCTGAAACGCGCCCACCGGGAAGCCCGGCTTTTCGGGATCCTGAACGGTTGCAATTACGGCAACATCCGCACGGCGGAGCCGGGCCGGTTGTATGCCAATACGGTGCGGGCCATTTTTGGGTGGCTGCAGGAAGAATCCAAGAAATACAAGGCGGATTTCCTGGCCCATACGGGAGAAAAGGTCTTTGCCCTGACCGAAAACCCGCCGGATTTTGTGTGTTCCAGCGTGGCGCGCCTCACGGAGCAGAAATTTTACTTCTTCAAGAATAACCCGGAGGTGCTGGCGCGGATGTTGAAACGCCTGGAGGCCGTGAACGGCATCTTTATGCTGCTGGGTACCGGGGCGCCCGAATACGAGCAATTGTTCCGGCAGATGAGTTTTGAACACCCCAATTTTATTTTCACCAACGGGCAGTCCGAGGATGTGATCGACTCCATGTACCTGGAGACCAACCTCTACCTCATGCCCAGCCTCTTTGAACCCTGCGGCATTAGCCAGATGCTTGCCATGCGCAACGGGAACCCGGTACTGGCCCATGCCACCGGGGGGCTGAAGGATACCATCCGGCATATGGAAACCGGTTTCCTTTTTGACGGGGATACCTACCCGGAAAAACTCCGCAGCCTGGAAGCGGTTTTCGACCAGGCCCTGGAGCTTTATTTCCAGGAACCCGATCGCTGGGAGGCTATGCGGGAAAAGGCCCGGGAAATGCGGTTTACCTGGGCGCAATCCGTAGACCGTTACTACACCGAACTCTACCGGCTCTCACCAGCTGGCTAGGCGCGGTTTTTCCCCGTCGGAATCGGGATAGAAATGCCACCCCGGAATTGTTAAGACCCGGGGTTTTTCGTATTTTTACGGGACACGATTTTGCTAACTTTTTAAGACGGAATACATGTCAGATACTGCGCAGTTATCATACAAGGGGAAGACCTTCGACTTTCCCGTTGTTGAGGGTACCGAAAATGAATTGGCCATAGACATCAAAGCCCTGAGGGCTTCCAGCGGAATGATCACCCTGGACCCGGGCTACAAGAACACCGGCTCCTGCGAGAGCGCCATCACCTTCCTGGACGGGGAGAAGGGCATCTTGCGGTACCGGGGCTATTCGATAGAGGAGCTCGCAGAAAAGGCGGATTTCCTGGAAGTGGCCTACCTGCTCATTTTCGGGGAGCTGCCCAATAAGGAGCAGTTGGAGAAATTCCACCACGATATCAAGGCGGAATCCCATGTGGATGAGGAGATGAAGAAGATCCTGGATGGGTTCCCGAAGTCTGCCCACCCCATGGGTGTGATCGCTTCCCTGACCAGTTCCCTGATTGCCTTCAACCCCTCCTCGGTGAACGTGACTTCTGAAAAGGACATGTATCACGCCATTGTACGGCTGCTGGCCAAATTCCCGGTTCTGGTAGCCTGGACGCACCGCAAGCGGATGGGCTTGCCCCTGGATTACGGGGACGACAGCCTGGGCTACGTGGAAAACATCCATAAGATGATGTTCAAGCGGCCCAATAAGGACTACCAGAAGAACCCCCTGGTTATTGAAGCCCTGGATAAACTGCTGATCCTGCACGCGGACCACGAACAGAACTGTTCTACCTCCACGGTGCGGATTGTAGGCTCTTCCCATGCCGGGCTCTTCGCTTCCATCTCGGCCGGGATCTCTGCCCTCTGGGGCCCCCTGCACGGGGGTGCCAACCAGGCGGTGCTGGAGATGCTGCAGGCCATTGCGGACGACGACGGGGATACCAAGAAATACATGGCCAAGGCCAAGGATAAGGAAGATCCTTTCCGCCTGATGGGCTTCGGTCACCGGGTATACAAGAATTTTGACCCACGGGCGCGCATCATCAAGCGCTCTGCGGATAACGTGCTGGGCGAGCTCAGCATTGAGGACCCCCTGCTGGAAATTGCTAAAGGGCTGGAGAAGGAAGCCCTGGAAGACGAGTACTTCGTAAAGCGCAAGCTTTACCCGAACGTGGATTTCTATTCCGGCATCATTTACAGGGCCCTGGGAATCCCCACGGAGATGTTTACCGTGATGTTTGCTTTGGGGCGCTTGCCCGGCTGGATCGCCCAATGGCGGGAAATGCGGCTGCGCGGCGAACCGATCGGGCGCCCGCGGCAGGTATACATTGGTGAGAACCAAAGGCCTTTCCGGGACCTCGAGAACCGTTAATACAAGAATGGTGTACAGGGAAAGGGACTCCGCAGGGAGCCCCTTTCTTTGTATCCCTTAATGGCATAAACCTATGGTGGAACTGCATATTACCGACGAAACCTCCCCCCTGAAGGCAGTGGTATTGGGTACCGCCCGCAGCAGCGGCCCGGCCCCGCTCCCGGAAGAGGCCTATGACCCCAAATCCCTGGAACATATCCTGGCGGGAACCTACCCCAGGGAGGCGGACCTGGTGCGGGAGATGGACGGTTTTGCCCAGGTCTTGCAAAAGCACGGCGTCCGGGTGTTCCGTCCGGAGGTTATTGCGGATTGCAACCAGATCTTCTCGCGGGACATTGCCTTTGTGATTGACGACAAGCTGGTGGAGGCCAACATCCTGCCGGAGCGGGAGCGGGAATTCCAGGCCATTGTACATGTGCTGGACCAGCTGGATGCGGACCAGATCCTGGTGCCGCCGGAGGCTGTACATGTAGAAGGGGGAGACGTAATGCCCTGGGGGGAATACCTCTTTGTGGGCACGTATACGGCTCCGGATTACCCGGACTTTATTACGGCACGCACCAACCAGGCTGCCGTGGATTACCTGCAGGAGCATTTTCCGCACCGCAAGGTAAAGGCCTTCGAGCTTCGCAAATCCAATACAGACCCACGCCGCAACGCCCTGCACCTGGATTGCTGTTTCCAGCCCGTAGGCAAGGGCCTGGCCATCCTGCACCGCGAGAGCTTTCTGAACCCGGAGGATTTTATCTGGCTGCGGGACTATTTCGGGCCGGAAAATGTCTTCGAGATCGACCAGGAGGAAATGTATCGCATGTTTCCCAATGTCTTTTCCATTTCCCCGGAAGTGGTGGTGTCCGAACGCAATTTTACGCGCCTGAATACCTGGCTTCGCAGCCGGGGGCTGACCGTGGAGGAAATCGCCTATGCCGAGGTGGGGAAACAGGGCGGGCTCCTGCGTTGCAGCACCCTTCCCCTTTGCCGGGCTCCACGGGGCTGAAGCGGGAATACAGCGGGCCGAAATACCCCCTTTTTTTACCGGTTTCAGGATAAAAATATCCGTGCGGAATTCCATACTTTTACGCCACGCGTAATCACTTCTATGCAGATCACCAATACCATCCTGATGATTCGCCCGGTACAGTTCCGGATGAACGAGCAGACCGCTGTAAACAACTATTTCCAGGAAGACCTGGACCTGCGCAATTCGGAGATCAACCGCCGGGCTCAGGAAGAATTCGATGCCTTTGTTTCGGTCCTACGGGAGGCCGGGGTAGAGGTTATTGTGGTGGACGATCGCCTGGAAACGGATACCCCGGATTCCATTTTTCCGAACAACTGGGTTTCCTTTCACGAAAACGGCACGGTGGTGGTCTACCCCATGTTTGCCGAAAACCGGAGGCGGGAACGCAGGGAGGATATCCTGGAACGCCTGGAGGCCGAAGGCTTCCGCATTGATCAGGTGATGGACTATACGTCAGCTGAGGCGGAAGGGCTTTTCCTGGAGGGCACGGGCAGTATCCTGAAGGACCGCGTGCACCAGAAGGCCTATTGCGCCCTGTCCGACCGGGCCCATGAGGAACTCTTCATCGAATTCTGTGAGGACTTTGAAGTGACCCCGGTTATTTTTACCGCCTACCAGTCTGTAGACGGGCAGCGCAAACCCATTTACCATACCAATGTGATGATGTGTATGGGGGAGACCTTTGCGGTGATCTGCCTGGATGCCATAGACGACAAAAAGGAACGCAAGAATGTCCTGGACCACCTTCGGGCAGACGGCAAGGAAATCGTGCCCATCAGTGAGGCACAGATGCATGCCTTTGCCGGCAATATGCTGCAGGTCCTTGGTACGGACGGGCAGCGCCTGCTGGTGATGAGCAGCACCGCCTACCAAAGCCTTGAACCGAAACAGGTGGCTATCCTGGAAAAGAGCAGCCGGTTGATCCACAGCCCGCTGGATACCATTGAGACCTGCGGGGGCGGGAGCGCCCGGTGTATGATGGCGGAGGTCTTCCTGCCGCGGGAGAAAGCCTAGTCCTGGCTATCCGCTGGTGCCCAGCCTGTGCCGGCCAGCTTGCGGATCATCCCCCCGAAAATAAAATAGTGGAAAGGCAGGACGCTGTACCAGTAGAGCCGCCCTTTGAGCCCCCTGGGGCGAAAGGTGGCATTCTGATGCAGGATGTGGTCCGGGCCAATGCGAAATTCCAGCCAGGCCTCTCCCGGCAGCCGCATTTCGGCAAAGAGCAGCAATCGGCCTTCCTCCCGGTCCGCCAGCAACACGCGCCAGAAATCCAGAGCGTCGCCGGCATAGATTTTATCCGGGTGGGTGCGCCCGCGCCTCAGGCCCACGCCCCCAGCCAGTTTGTCCATCAACCCGCGGAGTTTCCATAACCCGTCCATATAGTACCAGCCGGTGGTGCCGCCAATTTTCCAGACCCGTTCCAGCACGGCCTCCCGGTCCTGCACCTTCAGGGCTTTCTTGTCGGTAAGGACCCCGTAGCGGGGCACCTGGATATATTTCTCTAAGTTGCGGTCGAACCGGCCGCTCACCAGGCTGTCCTTCCAGCTGCTCACTACCAGGTTCTGTTCAATTTTGCGGAAAGCCATGTCAATGGCTTCCTCATAGGAGTGGGGGTGTATCCCCAGCATTTCGGCCAGGCGGTTGTCCCGGGCCACGACCTCAATCTTCATGGAGTCTACCAGATTAACCGCCAGCTTGTAGGAGGTGGAGGTCACAAAGTACAGCCAGTAGGAAGAGAGTTTCGGGGTCATCACCGGGACGGTAAAGATCCAGTTGCGAAACCCCCGTACCCGGGCATATCCCTGCAGCATTTCCTTATAGGTCAAAACGTCCGGCCCGCCAATATCGAAGGACTCCCCAAAGGTATCTTCCCGCCCCATTACCCCGGTCAGGAATCTTATTACGTCCCGTATGGCGATGGGCTGGGTCCTGGAGAGCACCCATTTGGGAGTGATCATCACCGGGAGTTTCTCACAGAGGTCCCGGATGATCTCGAAGGAAGAACTGCCGGAGCCTACAATAATTCCTGCCCGCAATACGGTAAGGTTAAAGGCGCCCTGGTAGAGCAGCTCTTCCACGTGTTTCCGCGAGCGGAGGTGTTTGGAGAGTTCCTGGTCGTTTACAATCCCGCTCAGGTAGATCACCTGCCGGGGGCGAACCTCCTCCATATAACCCAGGAAGTGTTCGGCGGCCCGGGCCTCGCGGGCATCAAAGTCCGTGGTGGACGCGCTCATGGAGTGGATCAGGTAATACACCACCTCCACATCCGCAGGCAAAAGCCCGGGCTGCGGGGGTTGCAGGAAGTCCACTTCCACCACCTCAATGCGCTTGCGGGTTTCGGCATCTACCGAAAGGCGGGTTTCGTCCCGTACGGCGCAGACTACCTCATGCCCCATCTGCAGGAGCTGGGGGAGCAGCCGCATCCCGATATACCCATTGGCCCCGGTGAGCAGGATTTTCATGCAGATGCTGGATTTTGGGGAAGGCAACGTGCCATTAGCAGTAGCCGGTTTCCGGCCCCTGCGGCAGGCGTTCGGCCTTTTCGCCCAGGAGTTTGACAAAAAATTTCTGAACGGCCCGGGTGTCTGCCTCCACCCGCACAAAATGGTGTTCCGAGTGGATGGTATAGACCCCCAGGTCTCCCTTGTAGAGGGTTAGCCGGTAGTAGGGAATCACCAGGCCATAGGTTTCCAGCAGGGAGCGGAAGCGCAGGATAACGCCCTCCGGCCGCAGCTCGATGTTGCAGGTGTCCCGGTTGTTGTCCAGCAGCAGGAGGTTGCGGATCTGGGTGCTGCTTTCCCGGATGATGAGTTTCGGGGACCCGATCCCGCCCATGGCCCACCGCTCTTTCAGGGTAAACGGTTTGCCGACCAGGGCGTCAATTTTACGGGTCAGTTCCCGGTTGTTGTAGGATACGTTCGCCAGCATAGGTCTTTTTTCATAGCAATCCCCTAAAGATAACCAAATGCCCAGACTTGCAGAAACCGGTCGCGGGTGGGGAAAAAACCCCTGAAATTCCGTAGTTTTGCCCCTTGAAATTACGTAGCTATGGCACTGGAACAGCGCTTGTCGGAAGGGGTTAAGAAGGCCGTAAAGTCAGGGTTTGACGTGGAATTGCCCGCGGTAGAACTGCAACCCACCCGCAAGGAATTTGAAGGGGACCTGACCGTGGTGGTCTTCCCCATGCTCAAATGGATCAAGGCCAACCCGGCAGCCGTGGGCGAAGCCATCGGGCAACACCTGGTGGACCACTGCCCGGAAGTAAGCGGGTACAATGTGATCAAGGGCTTTCTGAATCTGGTGATCAGCGATGCCTATTACCTGGAGTTCTTCGAAGGGATCCGCACCAATGCCGCGTATGGTTTATGCCCCCCGGATTCCAAGGGGGCGGTAATGGTGGAATATTCCTCCCCTAATACCAATAAACCCCTTCACCTGGGGCATATCCGGAACAACCTGCTGGGGTATTCCGTGGCCGAGATCCTGAAGGCGGCCGGGCATAAGGTCTACAAGACCCAGATTATCAACGACCGGGGCATCCATATCTGCAAAAGCATGCTGGCCTGGCAGAAGTTTGGCCAGGGCGAAACCCCGGATTCCAGTGGCCTTAAAGGGGATAAACTGGTGGGGAATTACTATGTGGCCTTCGACAAAGCTTATAAGGCAGAGGTAGCGCAGATGGTTGAGGCCGGTACCGATCCCAAGGTGGCAGAGCGGGAGGCGCCGCTGCTGCTGGAGGCCCAGGAGCTGTTGCGCAAATGGGAGGCCGGGGACCCCGAAGTGGTAGCGCTCTGGAAAACCATGAACGGATGGGTGTATGCAGGTTTTGAGGAAACCTACCGCCGGATGGGGGTGGATTTTGACCAGCTCTACTACGAAAGCGACACCTACCTGCTGGGGAAGGATGTGGTGGCCGAGGGCCTGGAGAAAGGGGTGTTTTTTCGGAAAGAAGACGGCAGCGTCTGGATAGACCTGACCGACGAGGGCCTGGACGAGAAAATCGTGCTAAGGGCGGACGGCACCGCCGTTTATATGACCCAGGATATCGGGACCGCTATCCAACGGGTCAAGGATTACCCGGATATCGCCGGGATGGTCTATACCGTGGGCAACGAACAGGACTACCATTTTAAGGTGCTTTTCCTGATTCTTAAAAAACTGGGCTATTCCTGGGCCGAACGCCTGTACCACCTGAGCTACGGGATGGTGGACCTGCCCAGCGGCAAGATGAAGAGCCGGGAAGGTACCGTGGTAGACGCAGACGACCTGATGCAGGAGATGGCCCAAACCGCCGCTGGTATTTCCGGGGAACTCGGGAAATTGGAAGGCTTTACGGAGGTCGAAAAACAGAACCTGTACCACCAGATCGGGATGGGCGCCCTGAAGTATTTTATCCTGCGGGTGGATCCTCGTAAGCGGATGCTGTTCAACCCGGAGGAATCCGTGGACTTCCAGGGCAATACCGGGCCGTTTATCCAGTATACCTATGCCCGTATCCAGTCCATCCTGCGCAAAGCGGATTTTGACGATAACCGGCCGGTACCGGCTACCCTGCCGGCCCTGCATGAAAAAGAGAAACAACTGCTGAAAGACCTGGAGGGGTTCCCTCAGGTGGTTTTGCAGGCCGCAGAACAGTATAGCCCCGCCCTTATTGCCAATTATACCTATGACCTGGTTAAGGATTTCAATTCCTTTTACCAGCAGGTCTCCATCCTGGGTGAACCCGATGCGGACCACCGTCTGTTTCGCGTACAACTGGCCCGGAAAGTGGGCGAGGTGGCGCGGCAGGGCTGTGCCCTGCTGGGGATTGAGACTCCGGAGCGGATGTAAGGGGGTTACCGGCGGCCTGAATGTTCGCTTTCGATCTGTTCCAGGATAGACAAGATCTTCCTGCGCAGCGGTTGGTAATGCAAGCGTTCCGTGCTTTCGGCCGTTACGAGGTACACCAGCAATTTGTTTTCGAATTCCAGGGACTGCAGCAGCGGCAGGTTGCTGTGTTCCCTGCCCGGGCGCCCCGGGTCCGTAAAACCATGAGCCATGCCGGCATCCCGCATCAGGATAAGGATGCTGCCTTGGGGGCCCAGCATCACGTCCATGGTCCGTTCCCGAATATTCCTGAGGTTTTGCTCCTGCCGGTTTACCGATTGCAGGAAGGATTCCCAGGAAGTGAGGTGCTGCCGCAGCTCCGGGTTGGAGAGAATTTCCAGCCCGCCTGAACTGATGATTTCCTTCAAAAGGGAATTATTGGGGTTATAGGCAATCTCATTGGAAAGGGCCGGGATCAGCATGCGGGAGAGGGCCGCTTCGTCTTCCCGGCTGCGAGCCTCCGGGATTTGCTGCACCAGGGCCATGCAGGTTTCGTACGATTTCCGGTTCACGGCAATCAGGGTGTCGAGTTTCACCAGGCTCAGCTGAAATTCCTCCCTGAGTCCCTGGAGGTAAAACTGCTCCCGCTGGTTTTCCTGCCGCTGCTGGTTCCACCCGTCTATCCAGAGGGCGGCCAGGATCCCCACTATGATTAACAGGATTTCACCCAGGGCGTACAGGAGGTAGGGGCCAAATTTCTTTTCCTGTAGCAGGCCGCGGCGAAGGCTTCGGAGCAGGGTGAGCATGGGCGTGGATTTGTACCTAAAGATAGCCAATTTTGAAAATGGCCTGCCCTAAAACCGGATGCGGAAGCTCAGGTTTGGGGTAAGCCCCAGGGAAATGCTTTCTATCCGTTCCACCTCATTTTGGTCACTAAGGCGGTAATACACGTTCAGGATGTTCTTCCGGTTGGTGAGGTTCAGGACAGAGGCGCCAACAGAGGCTTGCACCGTTTCGGAAAGGGCAAAGGAATAGACTGCGGAAGCATCGGCCCTGAGGTATTCCGGCAGGCGGCTGGAGTTGGGGGGTTGAAAGTTGATCCGGTTCGGGAATACCAAAGTGTTCACGGCATTGGGCTCCGGTTCGGGTTCGGTATACGGCCGTCCGCTGCGGTAATTCAGGCCTATGCCCAGTTTTAGGCCGCCCCGGGTGTAGTTGGTTCCCATACTTGCGGTATGGCGGATGTCCAGGTTATTCGGGAATTCTGAGGGGTCCAGGTCCGGAAAGCGGTAGGTGTTCCGGTTAAGCGCATAGCTGAGCCAGGTGCTCCAGGCTTCGCTTTTGTAGTTCAGCAGGGTTTCCACCCCATATACGGAATACGCCCCGATCTCCCCGTTAAACTGGGCTTCGTTCTGAAAGCCCTGGGTGTCCGTGGTAATGCCGTTTACCTCCTTGTAAAACCCCTCGGCCCCGGCCAGCCAGTTCCCCCGGTCGTAGTGCAGGCCCAGGGACGCCTGCCTGCTGGTTACCACCGGCAGGGAGTCCTGGTCTGCCAGGATCCACCGGCGCTTTTCAATCCCCAGGAAGTTCTGTTCCAGGTCTACCTTCTGCAGGCTGGTCTGGTTTTTAAATTCCCCCAGGGCCTCCAGGGCCAGGTGGGGGGTTAGCTTATAGCGCAGGCTCAGGCGGGGCTCCAGCAGCGCCTGCTGGAAATCCCCGGGGTTGGTCAGGTAATTCAGTCGCAGGCCGGCCGTGGTCAGCAGGCGTTTTTCGGGTCCCTCATATTCCCATTCGGTGAAGGCGGAATGGGCGTACAGCACATCTTTGATGCGGCTTTCGAAGGGCGGTCGGCTCACCTCCGAAATATTGGTGATGCCTGTAACCAGGAACTGGTAGCCATTGCTCCAGCGTATGCCTTCCATGGGGTGGTAATCCGCCCGGGTTTTCAGGGCCGTTTCCTTTACCTGGTTTAGTTGGAAGAGCTGCTGGTTGTTGCTTTCGGTCAGGTAATAGGAATCCAGGTCGTACTGGGTCAGGTAGCCGCTCACCTCCGTGGTCCATCGGTCATTCCAGGTGCTGGCCAGCCGCCCGCCCAGGCTGAAATTTTGCTGATCCAGGTCCGACTGGTTCTCGCTGTTGTCCGAGAGGGTTTCCCCATAAAACAGGCTGTTTCGGATGTACAGGAAATTCAGGCGCAGGCGGTGGCGGTCTTCCAGGTCTACCAGGAGTTTCCCGCTGAAGTCGTAGAAATAGAAAGACTCTTCCCGCCCGGCAATCTGGTCCGAGTCCGCTCCCCCAAGGGTACTGATCTCGGTGTTCTGGAAGGCCCGTTCGGTAAACAGGTCGTAGGTGGGGGTGTTAAGCAAGTCCGTTACCGAACGGCGGGCGCTGAACTGGAACGCAATGCGGTCCGAAAAGGGCACATGCGCATAGGCATCCCCGCTGATGAGGTTAAAACCGGTCCCCCCGAAATAGGTCCGCCGGATCTCGTCGAAGGTATCCATACGGATAATACCGCTCAGGCCTTCGCCGTAGCGGGCACTGGCACCGTTCTTAATCAGGGTAACCGTTTCCGTAAGGTATGGGTTAAAAGCGGAGATCAGCCCAAAGAAATGCCCCGACTGGTACATTTTAATCCCATCCCAGAGCAGGAGGTTCTGGTCGTTGGTGCCTCCGCGGATGTTAATATCCGAAACCGTTTCGTCTATACTTTTAATGCCGGGCAGGGCCTGGATGGACTGCAAAACATCCGGTTCGGTAAGGCCCGGGAGCAGCCCGAAATCGGCCGGGCGCATCCGAATGCTGCCATCGGGCTCCCGGGAGAGGCCGGAAGTGAGAAATTTATAGACCACAACTTCGTCCAGTTGCTGGTATTGCATGGACATCACCAGGGTGGTACAGGGCTGGGAGCGCAGGAGCTGGCTGGCTGGCAGATAACGCGTTTTGTACCCCAGGAATCTCAAGCGAAGGGTGGCATCCCGGTGGACCTCGCCCAGGGTAAAGTTGCCATCGGCATCCGTGGTCGCGGTCTGGTTGCTGCCCATCACCTCAATGGTGGCCCCGGCAAGGGCTTCAGAGGCAAAGTTATCCAGCAGGCGACCGCAGACCGAAATGCGCTGCGGTTTGGAAAGTGTGAAGTACCGGGGATCCAGCCGATTGATTTCCAGCTGGGTTTGCAACCGGATTTCTTCCAGGGCGGCATCCAGGGACAAACCTTCCTTCAGGGTAACCTGCAGGGGTTGTAAATCCTTGTCCAAAAAGGAAAATTTGATTTGGTGCTGGGATTCCAGTGCCCGAAGGACTTCTACAAGGGGCCGGGTTTGGCCGGAGCCCTCCTGTGCCACCCCGGTATGGGGGAGCATACATAGCAGCAGGCCGGTCAGGAAAAGGAAATGCCTAAGGCGCCTCTGCGGCATATAGAAGTATTTGGTTCCCATTTACGTCGGCGGATAATTGCAGTGGGGCTCGTATACTTTCTAACGCCATTTTCAGATTTGTGTTGCTGAAGGAACCGGTAAATCGCTGGCTAAGGTCCAGGCCACGTGTGTTTACTTCTACCTGGAACTGCCGCTGGAATTCTTCCAGGACAAATCCCAGTGGCATGGAGCGGAAAGCAGATTCGTTCCGGGTCCATTCCGGGGTGGTATCCGTAACAGGCGCCGCAGGTTCCACCTGTCCATTGACCATTCTAAAAGCGGTGCCCGCAGGGAGCTCCACGGTATTTTCGCCGGCCTGAACGCGTACCAGTCCTTCAAAACAGCGCACCATGAAAATCTTATCCCGTTGCAGGACGTTGAACTGCGTCCCCAGTACGGTTACTTCCCCGATGCCGGTTTCTACGGTAAAGGTTTTTCCCTTGGCTAC
Organism: Robiginitalea aestuariiviva; assembly: GCF_029537735.1. Taxonomy (GTDB): domain Bacteria; phylum Bacteroidota; class Bacteroidia; order Flavobacteriales; family Flavobacteriaceae; genus Robiginitalea; species Robiginitalea aestuariiviva. The sequence goes on from NZ_JARPUQ010000002.1 coordinate 161,732, forward strand.
CTTAAAAAAGGCTTCACCCTCCAGGCGAACTTTCCGGCTGGAATCCCAGTTTTCTTCGCGGTAGGTTACCTGCGAACCCGCATTGAGCAGGATTTCGGAAGCATCCGGCAGAACAACCTCGGATTGCTGGGCAATCCCGGTCTGTACCAGGGCCGGGCGGGAGGAGATATAGAAATAAGCTGCACCAAAGAGCAGGACCACAGCCGCAGCAACCCCCATCCAGCGGTTCAGGGCAGAGGGGCGCAGGCGGATCACTTTTCCTTTGGAATCGTGCCGCGCGTCGCGGCTGCGCTCCAGGGCGGCTTCCACATCGAATTCAGGCGCACGAAGCTGTTCCGAAGCCCGTGCAATACGCTCGTAAGTGGCGTATTCCGGGGTTTTCCGGAAGGCGTCCAACTCCTCGGGGGAGAGTTCGCCGTTAATCCATCTGGCTAAAAATGTGGGCTTCATGGCTTTGCCTTTATGCCTAATGAACAATTAAGTAGCAGGATACCCTACCGGTATACCCTGAAATTTTAAAAAATTTTTCAGGCTTTGGATCAAAGGTAGAAAATCTTCGGGGTATGACCGCCTTAAGAGGCAGATTGCAGGGGTTCCGACAGTCCCATCTCCCGCAACAGGTCGGTCAGTTCGTCCCGCATGCGTTTTTCCAGATGCAGGTAAACCAGGAAGTATAGCGGCATCCCCAGGAAAAAGATGATCAGCGGGCTTTCTCCTTCCTGTGCCCGGCCTACTGCATGGTAGAAGTCGGAATGGTTGTAGAATGAAATGAGCAACAAGCCCATAAAACTGATAAAACCGAGAAGGGTCAGGGAGGCAGAAAACCCGTTGGGTTCCACCAGGAAGGTAACCGCAAGCATGCTTAAAAAGCCGAAATAGGCCCAGAAGGCCAGTTCGGTATACCGGCGAAAATCCTTCAGGCTTTCTCCGGCTCGCTGCAATTGGGAATGGGAGGGCCAGAAAAGGTGGGTGCGGGTGGGCCGCTGGGGGGGGTCGAGTTGCTGCAGGATCTCCAGCAGGGCCTCGGTTTTTAAAGGTTTTTCCGTGATTTCGGTTGTTCTCATGGCGATGGTTGCCAAAGGCGGGCATCGGATGCACTTTTGCCTAAAGGCTCCCTAAAGTAGGATTTTTTTGATAGCGCTCACCGTTAGGATGCTGTTCATCGATGGCTTTTCGTTAAAGTGCGGGAAAATATCGGGCAACGGTTTTACGGGCTCAAAAACCGACTGACTGGTTTGTAAGTAAATGAAAGTCAATAAAGTATGGTTTCATTTAGCCGTTTCTTGCCTGAGCGCATCCTTCAACGGCCGGTCGGCTCCGGGAGGGGATTGCAGGGTGGATGGGTATCTTGCAGTCGGGCGGGGGTGGGGTTTGTTGTGCCAAAGCAAAATCAGAAAAAACGTATCATAGGATTAAAACAACCCCCTGATTTGCCCGTCTGCATCAATATCGATGTTTTCCGAAGCCGGTTTGCCCGGCAATCCGGGCATCCTTAAAATATTCCCGGCAATGGGAATCACAAATCCCGCCCCGGCGGCGATTTCAAACTCCCGGATGTTAATGTCAAAATGCTCCGGCCGGCCCAGTTTCTTTTCATCATCGCTCAGGCTTTTCTGTGTCTTGGCCATACAGACTGGCAAATCGGAAAATCCTAAACTTTCAAAGCGCTTTAACTGTGCGCTTGCCTTGTTGGATAGCAGAACATGTTTAGCCCCGTAAATGGTCCGGCAGATCTTTTCCATTTTGGTCCGGATGGAGTCTTCCAGGCTGTAGGTGGGGTGAAAGCGCCCCTGGCAGGACTCTGCCGCCTGCACCACCTCCCGGGCCAGGTCTGTACAGCCTTCGCCCCCTTTGGCCCAGCCATCGCTAATGGCCACCGGTACGTGTAATTTGCGGCAATGGTCTGCCAGGACTTGTAGTTCTGCCTCGGTATCGCTTTCAAAGCGGTTCAGGGATACCACGATGGGCAGGCCAAAACTTTTCAGGCTGTAAATATGACGTTCCAGGTTGGGCATCCCGGCCTTCAGGGCTTGGGTGTCTTCCGTTTTTAATTGGTCCAGCGGTTTTCCGCCGTGGTATTTGAGTGCCCGAATGGTAGCCACCAGCACAATGGCTTTCGGTGAGAGCCCGGCCTGCCGACACTTGATGTTCAGGAATTTTTCTGCTCCCAGGTCTGCCCCGAAGCCAGCCTCGGTTACTACATAATCGGCAAGGCTAAGCCCCATCTTGGTAGCCATAACTGAATTGGTCCCCTGTGCAATATTGGCAAAAGGGCCGCCATGGATCAGGGCGGGGTTGCCTTCCAGGGTCTGGACCAGGTTGGGTTTAACCGCATCTTTCAACAGCACGGCCATGGCACCCTGGGCATTCAGGTCTCGCGCAAATACGGGTTTGCCTTCCCAGGTATCACCAATATAGATGTTCCCGATGCGGGTTTTCAGGTCTTCGAAGTTTTCGCTCAGGCAGAGGATGGCCATGATCTCGGAAGCGGCCGTAATGTTGAATCCCGTCTCACGTGGTAAGCCGCCTGCTTTGCCTCCCAATCCAGAAATGATATTACGCAGCCCGCGGTCGTTCATATCCATACAACGCTTCCAGAGCACGGTGCGGGGGTCAATCCCCAGGTTACCTGCTTTACTGTGCAGGTTGTTGTCGATCAGTGCTGCCAGCAGGTTGTTGGCTTTTTCGATGGCATTGAAGTCGCCTGTGAAGTGCAGGTTGATGTCCACCATGGGGATCACCTGGCTCCATCCGCCGCCGGCTGCCCCGCCTTTAATTCCAAAGACCGGCCCCAGGCTGGGTTCCCGGATTACGGTTAAAGCCTTTTTCCCAAGGCGGTTTAGTCCGTCTCCTAACCCGATGGAGGTGGTGGTTTTTCCTTCCCCTGCCGGGGTGGGGGTGATGGCGGTCACCAGTACCAAATAGGATGCCTTTACCTTTTTAGGGTCGATTAGGGAGAGCGGAAGTTTGGCCTTGTCGGTACCGTAATATTCCAGTTGGGATTCGGGGATGTCCAGTTGGGCGGCAATGTCCCGTATGTGTTTTGGGGTAACGCTTTGGGCAATTTCCAGGTCGGTCATAAGCTTGGTTTTTAAGGTGCCCGAAGGCTATTGAGGCCCTCCCATAACACCATTGGGGTTATATACCATCAATATTTTCCCTCAGGGATTTCAGGGCCAGGTGCATGCGTTTTTCGATGGCCTTAACGCTCACCCCCTCCAATTCGGCAATCTCGTTGTATTTCTTGCCGTCAATGCGGTGCAGCAGGAATACGGTACGTTGGTTTTCCGGCAGCCGGTTGAGGGCGGCTTGCAGGCGTTCCCCGAATTCCTGTTCTTCCATCAGGTACTCCGGGCTCTGCCGGGTAACCGGGGCCTGGTCCGGGCGGTGTTTCAACCGTACCTTCTCGGCCTTAATCACGTTGAGATACAAATTGTTCGCAACCGTATAGACAAAGGCTTTTGCCTTATCGGGGGTAACCTTTGCACAGTTCTCCCAAAGTTTTACGAAGGCTTCCTGCACGGCATCGTGCGCCTTTTCCTCATTGCCAAACTTATAGAAGATGAAATTGAATACCGTGGTGGAATGGGTGCGGAATAGCTGGCTGTATACCTGTTCGTCGCAGACGTTTTCCATGCGGGGGTAACGGGTTAGGTTTGAGGTTATGTCAAAGATATTTTAAAAAAATGTAAAAAGGGGGTAGGGTAAACCCAAAGCCGGTTGTTATTAGGACGTATATCAACAAATACCAAATCGTTATGAAAAAGTTTCTGTACCTTGCCACCTACACATTGTTATTGTTCGGGGCCCTGTCCCTGACCTCCTGCCAGGAGGAATTTGAGGAAGTGAATACGTCCAATACTGCGGGCGTTTCCTTCAAAGCCAGCTCTGAAACCGCAATCCTTATCGAGAAAACGTCCTCCCGCGACGGTTCTTTCGACAACATTGTAGACCGCAGCAGCTGTTTTGCACTGAACTTTCCCTACACCGTAAATGTCAATGGGATCGATATTACCATCGACAGCAAGGAAGATCTGGAACTGATCGAAGAGATTTTCGATGAATTCGAAGACGACCTGGATGTGCTGGAAATCGTTTTCCCGATTACCATCACCCTGGCAGATCACTCTGTAATTGTGATTGAGAACCGCGCTGCCCTGGAAGAGCTTGCGCAGACCTGCGTGGAAGGCGGGGACGATGACGATATTGAATGTATCGATTTTGTATACCCGGTTACCTTTTACACCTTCGACATCAACAACACCCAAACCGGTACGGTAACCGTCGAGAATGATGAACAGATGCGCCGTTTTTTTGACGAATTGGACGAAGATGATATCGTAAGCCTGGAGTACCCGGTAACCCTGATCAAGTTCGATGGCACCGAGATCCAGGTGAACAGCAACGCCGAACTGGCTGCTGCCCTGCGTATGGCCAAGGATGCCTGCGACGAGGACGACGACGACGATTATAACGATGACGACTTTACCGTAGAGCGCCTGTCCGGATATCTGGTGGAATGCCCCTGGATTGTAACCCGGGTAGAGCGCAACGACGTAGATCAGACCGGGCAATACGAGGCCTATAAGATGACTTTTTCCGAAACCGGAATGGTAGAGGTTAAAGACCGTGAGGGCAATGTACTGATGGGTGAATGGGCCCTGCGCATGTCTGACCGTGGGGTATTGCTGACCCTGGGCTTCGAGACCCTGGTGGACTTCAACCTGGTGTGGAAGGTCTGCGAGGTTGGCGAAGGCAAGATCAAGCTGTATGAGGAAGGCGGCAACCGCATTATCATGGAGCGCATGTGCGACAATTCCGGCGGGGTTGTTTTACCCGAAACCCTGGCGCAGATCCTGCGGGAATGCAGCTGGATTATCAAGACCGTGAAGAACCAGGGCGAGGAGATCGACCGCCTGATCGGATACGAATTCCAGTTCCAGGGCGAAGGGGTTGTTACCCTGAGCAACGGGATTACCGTGAACGAAGGGACCTGGGAGATCGGTACGGCGGCCTCCGGAGAACTGGCATTGCTGATCAGTATGGGTGCAGAACCCGGAGTTAGCTTCGAGTGGCCCCTGCGCGACCTGACCAATACCCGCCTGAAGTTCCGCGTGGACGAGATTGACTACGAACTGATCCTGGAGCGTGTATGTGCCAACGCCACAGATGGCGATGTAGCCGAGATCCGCAATATTATGATGGGCGGCAACTGGACCGTAGCCAGCTATGTGGAAGGCGATATGGACACTACTGCAGACTACGCCGGATACGATTTCGCCTTTGGGGCCGAACATATCCTGTCTGTGTCTACCAATATGGACCCGGTAAAAGACGGCTTGTGGCGCGTAATCCGGGATCACGACGGCCAGCTGAAGGTATACCTGAACCTGGGTGCCGATGCCGATGTCTTTGCAGACCTGACCGACGACTGGGATTTTGTTTCCATTACCGCAAACCGTCTGGAAGTAAAGGATGTTAGCGGAGACGGAACCGTGACGGTACTGGTCTTTGAAAAATAATCCGGAACCCCGGGAACACTATATGAACCTGAAAACCCCTACTGCTATGAAACTGAAAATGAGAATCCTTGCCCTGCTTTTGCCCCTCTTCCTGATATCCTGCGATCCTTCGGAAGATGAGGTACAGGGCAACCTGACCGCTGCCGACGCAGCAGCCCTACGGGCAACAGCCGAGGAAGGACAATGGCGCATCACCTATTTCTTCGACACCGATAAGGAAGAGACGGCCGATTTTAACGGATACGTCTTCACCTTCGGGACCGATGGTACGGTGGTGGCTGCCAAGGACGGCACTGAAGTGAGCGGCACCTGGTCCGTAACCCATTCGGACAGCAGCCCGGACGACAGCTCCAGCAGCTCGAATGATGTGGATTTTAACCTGTTCTTCAGTGGGTCCCTCCTTTTCGAGGACCTGAATGACGACTGGGATATCCTGGAATACACCTCCACCCGCATCCGCCTTACCGATGTAAGCGGGGGGAATGGGGGGACCGATTTCCTGACCTTCGAAAGGCTGTAACCTTCTTTTTTGCCCCTTATTTGTCTGAGAAGGGCGGTACCTGCAAAGGTGCCGCCCTTTTCTTTTAGACCCGCCCGCCCCCAAAGCAAAACTACCCTACTCAGCTGCAACTCAGCTTTGGCCGGGAGTACGGCCCAGGGCCACCACCCCCAATGCCGGACCCATGGCGAGCAGGAGGTAGGCCAGGGGGGAATCCCAGGATTGCAGCAGGGCGGAAAGGCTTTCGATACTCACAATGGTAATGGCAAACCCGATGGAGGTAGCGATGGTCAGGGCCGTCCCTTTGCGGTCTGCGGGGGCGCTTTGGGCCACCAGGGTAGAAAGCAGGGGCGAATCCGCAATGACAACCATCCCCCAGAAAAGCAGGAATCCCAAAAAAACGGGCGGTGGGCAGGAAAAGGCAAAGGGCGCCAGCAGGCAACAGCAGCCCGAAGCCACCAGGGCGGTGCGGGCCACTGCTCTGGCCCCCCATTTCCGGGAGAGGTAGCCGCCCAGTACACAGGCGGGCCCGCCAATGCCGAGGATGTAAAAGGCCCAGAGGGAAGGGGAGTATTCCCAGCCCGCGCTCTGGGCAGCGTATTCCCGCAGTAAAACGGGAACGAAGGCCCAGAAGGCATAGAGTTCCCACATATGGCCAAAATAGCCAAAGGCCGACGCCCGGAATTGCCGGTCCCGGAAGACCTGCAGGAAGGCGCCCCACTCTGGTGCCTGCATTTTCCGGTGGAAGGGGCCGTCCGGGAGGAAGGCCATGGCCATGCCCCCCAGGGCGGCCAGGCCTGAGGTGGCCCAAAGCACCCCTTCCCAGGAGTTTCCGATCTGCGCCCAGCGCAACAGGTGGGGCAGGGCTGTGCCCAGTACCAGGGCTCCCACCAGGTACCCCAGGGAGGTCCCCAGGCCTTTCCCGAAATAGTCCGAGGCAATCTTCATTCCTACCGGGTAAATCCCGGCCAGGAAAAACCCGGTAACGAAACGCAGCAAAAGCAGGGAGGTCAGGGTGTGCTGGCCCAGCCCCAGCCCCAGGTTGGCCAAAGCGCCCAGCAGGGCACACCCGAAAAACAGGCGGGAGGGGGAATACCGGTCCGCCAGGGTGAGCAGGGCAAAGAGGAGGGTGCCGGCAATAAACCCCAGTTGCACGGCCGAAGTCAGGTAGCCCAGGGCGGCTGCGGGCAGGCCAAAGGAAGCCGTGAGCTCCCCGATAATGCCGTTGGAGGCAAACCAGAGGGAAGTCCCACAGAATTGGGAAAGGACAATTAACGGGAGGACATATCCCGGGGGGCGGTAGGGCGGGGTGTTGGCACTATGTGCGACATGACCAGGCATAAGCCCGATATTACGCAATTTCCACCGGATATTTGAACGCCCCCGGGGCCCCTGCGTATCTTTGCGGTAAAAAGGTCATGGAAAAACACTGGAATGCCCTGGAGCTGGACGCCCTGCCCGGCCGCTACCGGGCTACCCTGATCAACAAGGTGGCCGGGTATAAAACGGCCCACCTGATCGGGACGCGCAGCCCGGATGGGATCGAAAACCTGGGGGTGTTCAATTCTGTGGTACACCTGGGGGCTAACCCGCCTTATCTGGGCTTTATTCTTCGCCCGACCACCGTGCCCCGCCACACATACGAAAACCTGAAGGCCTCCGGGGTGTATACCCTGAATGGAATTACGGCCGGCATCCACCGGCAGGCCCACATGGCCTCCGGCAAGTTTCCGCCTGAAGTCTCCGAATTCGAGGCCAGCAGCCTAACGCCCTGGTACCTGGAAGGTTTTGAGGCCCCCTTTGTGGCGGAAAGCCCGATCCGGATCGGGATGCGCTTTGAGGAAGAGCACCGCATCTGCAACGACACCCGCCTGATCGTAGGCCGGGTAGAACACCTGTTACTGCCCGATGCTGCCGTTGCCGAAGATGGGGACCTGGACCTGCAAGCCCTGGATGCCGTGGCTATTGGCGGGCTGGATTCCTATTATTCAGGGACCCTGCTGGGCCGGTACGGGTATTTCCGGCCGGGGGAACCGCTGGAGGAACGCCTTTCCCCTTAGGGTAAATCCGGGAAAACTTGCCCTGTGGGGTACTTCCGCAATCCCATGCGGATCGTTATCTTTGCAGGACCTGAAAAATTGAGATTCAGAGATGTTTGACAACTTAAGCGAGAAACTGGACAAGGCCCTCCACGTCCTGAAAGGACATGGGCAGATTACGGAGATCAACGTGGCAGAGACCACCAAGGAGATCCGAAGGGCCCTGCTGGATGCGGACGTAAACTTTAAGATTGCCAAGGAATTTACCAACCGGGTAAAGGAAAAGGCCATAGGGGAGAACGTGCTGCGTACCCTGCAACCCGGGCAGCTGATGGTAAAAATCGTCAAGGACGAGCTGGCCGAGCTTATGGGCGGGGATGCCGAAGGGGTAGACCTTTCGGGCAACCCCACGGTGATCCTGATGTCCGGCCTCCAGGGTTCCGGTAAGACCACCTTTTCCGGGAAACTCGCCAATTACCTGAAGCGTAAAAAAAGCAAGAACCCCCTGCTGGTGGCCTGTGATGTATACCGTCCTGCGGCTATTGACCAGCTGCATGTAGTCGGGGAACAGATAGGCGTACCGGTCTATTCCGACAAGGAGAACCAGGACCCGGTAAAGCTGGCCCAGGCCGGCGTGGCCTTTGCCAAAGCCAATGGCCATAATGTGGTGATCGTGGATACCGCAGGTCGCCTGGCGGTAGACCAGCAGATGATGGACGAGATTGCCAACATCCGCAAGGCCATTTCGCCCCAGGAGGTCCTCTTTGTGGTGGATGCCATGACGGGGCAGGACGCGGTGAACACGGCCAAAGCCTTTAACGATGTCCTGGATTTTGACGGGGTGGTGCTCACCAAGCTGGACGGGGATACCCGCGGCGGTGCTGCCATATCCATCAAATCCGTGGTGGACAAGCCCATCAAGTTTATCGGGACGGGCGAAAAGATGGATGCCGTGGACGTGTTCCACCCGGCACGGATGGCAGATCGCATCCTGGGGATGGGAGACGTGGTATCCCTTGTGGAACGGGCCCAGGAGCAATTCGACGAAGAACAGGCCCGCAAGATTCAGAAGAAGATTGCCAAGAACCAGTTTGGCTTTGACGACTTCCTGAGCCAGATCCACCAGATTAAGAAAATGGGGAGCATGAAGGATCTGATCGGGATGATCCCCGGGGCCGGGAAGGCCCTGAAAGGCCTGGATGTGGATGACGATGCCTTCAAGCATATCGAAGCCATCATCTATTCCATGACCCCGGATGAACGCACCAACCCTTCCCTGCTGGACGCCCGCCGCAAAAAGCGGATTGCTGCGGGTAGCGGAACCAGCGTTCAGGAGGTAAACCAGCTGCTGAAGCAGTTTGACCAGATGAGCAAGATGATGAAGATGATGCAGGGCGGCCGCGGGAAGCAAATGATGCAGATGATGCAGAATATGAGACCCTAATTCCATTTTTTCAATTTTAAATACCTACCCCCATGACGCTGCTCGACGGAAAGAAAATCAGTAACGACATCAAAGATGAAATTGCGGCCGAAGTGCAGCAGATGAAGTCGCGGGGCGAACGTGTGCCCCACCTGGCGGCGGTTATTGTAGGCAGCGATGGCGCCAGCCTCACCTATGTGGGCAGCAAGGTGCGCGCCTGCGAGCGGGTGGGCTTTGAATCTACCCTGAAGCAACTGCCGGAATCTACTTCGGAGGCCGAGTTACTGGAGCTGGTAGCCGCCCTGAACGCCGACCCGGAAATAGACGGGTATATCGTACAGCTGCCCCTGCCGAAACATATCGATGAACAAAAAGTCCTGATGGCCGTACACCCTGACAAGGATGTGGACGGGTTTCACCCGGCCAACTTCGGGAAGATGGCCCTGGAACTGGAAACCTTTATTTCGGCAACCCCCTTTGGTATCATTGAATTGTTACAACGCTATGGGGTGGAGACTTCGGGGAAACATGCCGTAGTGATCGGGCGCAGCCACATTGTGGGGCGGCCCATCAGCATCCTGCTCAGCCAGAAGGGCCCGGCCGGGAATGCCACGGTAACCCTGGCCCATAGCCGCACAAGCAATCTGCCGGAACTCTGCAGGCAGGCGGACATCATAGTTTCCGCCCTGGGTGTGCCCAAATTCCTGAAGGCCGATATGGTGAAGGAAGGCGTGGTGGTTATTGATGTGGGGATTACCCGCGTCCCGGACCCATCGCGGGAACGGGGGTATTACATCTGCGGGGATGTGGATTTTGAAGGGGTATCCCCCAAGGCTTCCTACATCACCCCCGTACCCGGGGGCGTAGGGCCCATGACCATTGCCATGTTGCTCAAGAACACCCTGTTGGCACGCCAGCGCCACGGCGGCCGGGGTTAATCGGCCTGGTGTTGCGGGGCTTTTTGCTGCTGCTCCTCGGTTGGGGTAAGTACATCAAATTCGGTATCCCCTTCGTCATTGGTACAACTGCCGAGCCCCAGGCTCAATACGCCGGCAAGGGCCAGAAATGTTAATTTTTTCATGGTTTCCGGGTTTTAAGGATTAGGGTTAGAACGCCATCTGCGCCGTTTTGGTATACCTTTTTCGACCAACGGGGCGGTTGGGCCACGGCCAAAATCACTATCTTTTGGGAAACAACCGCCATGAAACGAGCCCTTTACCTGCTTTGTACGGCAGGCCTGCTGTGGAACTGCAGTCCTAATGCCCAACCCGAAACCCCTGCCGTAACGGTCCGTTTTACCGAAGCTGTGAGTGAATCTGCCCTGGACGGCCGCCTGCTGCTGATGCTTTCTGACGACCCTTCGGCCGAACCCCGCTTCCAGATCAATGCCGGGTTGAATACCCAGCTCATTTTCGGGATGAATGTGGAGGGGATGGCCCCCGGAGCAGGGGAGGTTTTTACGGTCGCGGCCCCGGGCTTTCCGTACTCTAGTCTGGCTCAAGTGCCCCCCGGGGAGTACCGGGCCCAGGCGCTGTTACACGTATATGAGACCTTTAACCTCGCCAGCGGCCACACCGTCAAACTCCCCATGGATAACGGCGAGGGACAGCAGTGGAACCGTTCCCCGGGCAACCTGTACAGCCAGCCCGTTACAGTAACGGTGGGGGAAAACGGCCTGCAGGGTTTAGAACTGGTCATGGACCAGAAAATCCCGCCCATCCCCGAGCCGGAAGACACCCCCTGGATCAAACACATTAAGATGCGTTCGCCCAGCCTGTCGGAGTTCTGGGGGCGGGACATTTACCTGGGGGCCCATGTGCTCTTGCCCAAGGGTTTTGAGGAACACCCCGAGGCGCGTTATCCCCTGATGGTGTTCCACGGGCATTTCCCCTCGGATTTTGGCGGCTTCCGCACCACCCCGCCGGACCCGGAGCTGGAGCCCGTGTATTCGGAGCGTTTTGGCGTGGATGGCTATAACATCATCCAGCAACAGGAAGCTTATGATTTTTACCGGCGGTGGACCTCGGAGGATTTCCCCCGATTTTTGATTGTGGAGATCCAGCACCCCACCCCGTATTACGATGACTCTTATGCGGTAAATTCCGCCAGCCAGGGTCCTTACGGCGATGCCATTACCTATGAACTGATCCCGTATATCGAGGAACAATTCCGGGGGCAGGGGGAAGGTTGGGCCCGCTTCCTCTACGGGGGGTCTACCGGTGGCTGGGAGGCCCTAGCCGTGCAGGTAAAATACCCGGACGAGTACAATGGTTGTTTTGCAGCCTGCCCGGATCCTATCGACTTCAGGGCCTATTGCCTGACCAACATTTACGAGGACCCCAATGCCTATTACACCAACAGCCCCCATAAACCCAATGAGGTCCCGGCCCACCGGGACTACCTGGGCCAGGTGCATACTACCGTGCGGGAGTACAACCAGCTGGAATGGGTGCTTGGCGATAAGAGCCGCTCCGGCCAGCAGTGGGACATCTGGGAGGCCACCTATTCGCCCCAGGCCGCGGATGGCTACCCCCAGCGGCTCTGGGACAAGCAAACCGGGGAAATTAACCCGGATGTGGCTGCCTACTGGCGGGAAAACTACGACCTGAGGCACATCCTGGAGCGGGATTGGGAGCAACTGGGCCCCAAACTCCGGGGTAAGATCCACCTGTATTGCGGCGATATGGACAATTACTACCTCAACAACGCCGTGTACCTGATGGAAGATTTCCTGGAAAACACTACCGACCCGTATTACGAGGGGGAGGTAGCCTATGGAGACCGGGCCGAACACTGCTGGAACGGAGACCCGGAACAGCCCAACCACATCAGTCGGCTTCGTTACAACAGCATGTATGTGGGCAAGATTATGCAGCGAATCTTCAATTCGGCACCCCCGGATGCAGACCTGAGCAGTTGGCTATACCGCTAAACCCTATCCCATGACATTGATTTCACATACCAACAAGGTAGCCTGGTTCGCCTTCGGGCTGCTGGCCGTGCTGATCGGGTTGTACCCCCTGGTGTACCTGACCATGGAATCCGATATGGGCCTGCTGGGTTCCAAGAGCGAGACCCTGTTGGCCGACCCGGTGTGGAATGCGGCTTTTTACGGGCATATTTCTTTCGGGGGGCTTTCGCTGCTCACCGGGTGGACGCAGTTCAGCCGGCGCCTGAGGCGGCAGTATTTGGGCGTGCACCGACGCCTGGGAGCCGCTTATGTGATTTCGGCCCTGCTGAGCGGGGCTTGTGGGGTATACCTGTCCTTTTTCGCCACCGGGGGCTGGGTAGCCGGGCTGGGATTTTTCCTGCTGGGGATCAGCTGGATATTTTTTACCGTTATGGCCTACAGGAGTGTACGAATCCGCGACTTCCAGGCTCATGGACTGTGGATGGTCTACAGTTTTGCCGCTTGTTTTGCGGCCGTTACCCTGCGGCTCTGGTTGCCCCTGCTGAGCCTGGCCTTGGGCGATTTTATACCCGCCTATCGATTAGTGGCCTGGTTGTGCTGGGTGCCCAACCTGATATTTGCCTACTTTTGGGTGAAACGCAAAGGGCTTACCCTGGGCTAACCCACCTGCAAATGGAACTGTTGCGAACCGATGCCGCCCATCCGGATTTCCGAAGCCTGGTTAAGCGCCTGGATGCAGACCTGGCGGTTCGGGACGGGGCGGAGCACGCCTTTTATCATCAATATAACGGTCTGGAGGGCCTGAGCCGGGCGGTGGTTTGTTACCTGGATGGCAAAGCCGTGGGCTGCGGGGCGCTGAAGCCTTTTGGAGGTTCCGCGCTAGAAATAAAACGGATGTTTACGGTGCCCGATTTACGGGGCCGGGGCATTGCCAGGTCGGTACTGGCTGCCCTGGAGGCCTGGGCCGGGGAGGATGGCTATAACCGCCTGGTACTGGAAACCGGTCTTCGGAATCCGGAAGCCGTAGCCCTGTATACCCGCCATGGTTATACCCGTATCCCGAATTTTGAACCCTACACGGGGGTGGATAACAGCCTCTGTTTTGAAAAATCCATCCGGGATGGCCGGTAATTTTATAACCGCTAATACCTGAACTATGAAACCATTCCTCAAGGCCCTGGCTGCCTTCCTTCTGCTGTGTGCCTCCCCGTCTGTGTTTGGGCAGGACCTGGATCATAAGGCCAGGGATTTCCTGGGCAGTCTCTCCGAGGAGATGCGCGAGCAGACCCTTTTTCCGCTGGCAGATCCCAGCCGCGGAAGCTTCCATTACGTACCCATGCAACGGCTGGGGCCCAACTTACACGATTTTAACCCTGCCCAGAAGGCGGCTGCCCTGGCCCTGCTGCAGGCCAGCCTGAGCGCCGAGGGGTATCGCAAGAGCCGGGAAATCATGGCCCTGGAGGAGGTGCTAATTGCTCTGGGCAACCAGTACACCTTCGCGGATGGCACGCTGGTACGCGACCCGTTGAAGTATCACTTCACCCTGTTCGGGGACCCCGAAGCCGGACCGTGGGGATGGCGTTTTGAAGGGCACCATCTATCCCTGAACTTCACGGCCAATGGGGGCGTCATTGTGGCATCGACCCCTTCCTTTATGGGTTCTAACCCTGCAGTGGTCCCCTCCGGCCCGGAGCAGGGCAAGCAGGTCCTGAAGGCTGAAACCACCCTGGCGCTGGCCCTGCTCCATTCGTTTTCGCCAGCCCAGCTGCAGGCTGCGCGTTTTTCGGAATCGGCACCCCGGGAAATCCTTACCGGGAACCAGCGGGAAGCGACGGTCCTGGAGCCCCTGGGACTTTCCTATTCAGCCATGGATGCTGCCCAACAGGCAGCATTACGGGAATTGTTGGAAGTCTATATCGGGAATTATATCTTTGAGTTTTCCGAGACCTTCAGGCAGAAGATCGTGAGTGCGGGGCTGGAGAAGCTCCACTTTGCCTGGGCAGGGGGCACCCAAAGGGGCACGCCCCATTATTATCGCATCCAGGGGCCCATGTTGCTCATCGAATACGACAATACCCAGAACAATGCCAACCATGTGCATACAGTGGTGCGGGACCTGACCAACGATTTTGCAGAAGATTTCCTAAGGGAACACTATCAAAAAGACCATTAGCAGTAAAGCAGTACAACTATGCAAAGCAGAACATTCGGCCGCACCGGCTGGGACGTAAGTGAAATTGGATATGGCATGTGGGGCATGGCCGGATGGAAAGGCTCGGACGACAGCCAGTCCGAGGCCTCCCTGGATCTGGCCGTGGAACAGGGGGTAACCTTTTTTGATACCGCCTGGGGCTATGGGGAAGGCCATAGCGAAACCCTGCTGGGCCGCCTGCTGCGGCGACACCCGGACCGTCGGTTGTACGCCGCGACCAAAATCCCCCCGATGAACTTCCGCTGGCCAGCCAAACCGGAGTACACCCTGGAGGAGTCCTACCCGGCCAGCCACATCCGGGAGTATACCGAGAAATCCCTTAAGAACATGGGGGTGGAGCGCATAGATTTGATGCAGTTCCACACCTGGGACGACGGCTGGGCAGACCGGGAGGAATGGCAGCGCGCCGTGGAAGACCTTAAGAAAGAAGGAAAGATCGCTGCCATGGGGATCAGTATGAACCGATGGGAGCCCGAAAATGGGATGAAAGCCCTGGAAACCGGGCTGCTGGATGCGGTACAGGTGATCTACAACATTTTTGACCAGGCCCCGGAAGACAAGCTATTCCCGTATTGCCGCGAACACGGTATCGGGGTCATAGCCCGGGTCCCTTTCGATGAGGGTACGCTAACCGGGAATATTACCCGGGACACCGTCTTCCCCGAAGGCGATTGGCGCGGGACCTATTTTGTGCCGGAAAACCTGGAGGCCAGTGCAGACCGGGCAGACCGGCTGCGCCCCCTGGTGCCCGAAGGGATGACCATGGCGGAGATGGCTTTGCGCTTTATTCTGGAAAACCCGGATGTGGGGACCATTATCCCCGGCATGCGCAAGGCCCGCAATGTGATGGCCAATACGGCGACCAGCGACGGGAAAGGGCTGCCGGAAGGTTTGCTGGAAGCCCTGCGGGCACACCGCTGGGACCGGGTGCCCACGGCCTGGTCGCAATAATACAAGGCCCATGGGAACACGAAGGATTGTCATTCAGGCGGGGGTAGCGGCCCTCATGTTTTTCATCATCAAGCTTATCCTGGAGCGCAGCACGGCCCCGGAGGTCATACAGCGGGAAGGCCTTACGGCCATCCTCTTTGGGGTGCTCTACGGGGGCTACCTGGTGGTGCGTGAACGCTGGCGCCGTAAAAAGGACTCCTGATCCCTATTTGGCGAAAAGCTGGTCCATGTTTCGGAACGCCTTGAATTCCAATGCATTGCCGGCTGGGTCCAGAAAAAACATGGTGGCCTGTTCGCCAACCTGCCCCTGGAAGCGGATGTAGGGTTCTATCACAAAAGAAACACCTTTTCCCTGGAGGTTTTCAGCAAAGCTGTGGAATACCTCCCAGGGCAGTACCACCCCGTAGTGGGGAACCGGTACATCCTTTCCGTCTACCGGGTTGGTGTGGAGGGCTTCTTCGCTTTTGGGTTTGTAATGGATCACCACCTGGTGGCCAAAAAGGTTGAAATCCACCCAGTGGTCGCTGCTGCGGCCTTCTTCACAATCCAGGACCTCCCGGTAAAAGGTGCGGCATTCGTCCAGGTTGTGTACCGGGATGGCTACGTGAAAAGGGGTAATGGTTGCCATGGGCTCAGGGGTTTTATGAGTTTTCCTTTCAAAAATACGAATTGGGTGCGGGTGTTTTTACTCACTCTGTAAAAAGGCTACAATTTGACGGTTTACGCCATCCTGATGCATGGAATGGCCCAGGCCTTCCGTGGGGATCAGGACGCTGTCCTTCCAGGCCTGGTGTACTTTCTTGGAGGCGTGAAAGGGGGCGATGGTATCCTTTTTATCGTGTAACAGCAATCCTTTTTTGGGGTTTTCCGCAGCAAAGCGGGAGGTGGAGAATTCATGGACATGAAAGCCGAATTCCTTAAAGATAAAGGTGTCCAGGGCCTCTAGTACCCGGTCGTTAAAGCCCAGGATACGCTGATATTCCTCCATAATTTCATGGAATTCCGAAGGAGACCCGATGGTAACGATTTTTTCTACCCGTTCGTTGGGGTGTCGGTGGGCATGGTACAGGGCTGTCATCCCACCTACGGAATGCCCGATCACGTGCCTGGGCTGGTACTGGCGTACCATTGCCTCCACGCATTCGGTATACAGGGGGACGTGCAGGAAGGCCCCGCTGGAGTAGCCGTGGGCCGGGGCATCAAAGGCGATGATATCGAACCCGGCCTCCTGCAGGTAGCCGATGAGGTTCCGCCAGCGGAAGGTGTTGCTCTCCCACCCGTGTATGAGCAGAACACGGGGGCCGCTTCCCTCCCATCGGTAGGTCTGTACCTGGTGGCCGGCCACTTCAATACTGCGGTCCTTGGCTGCTACCAGATAGGCTTCCTGTATGGGTTTAACCCGACCTTTGCGAACCTTGCAAAAAGTGAAAAACGCCTTGCGGGCCGCCCATTTCGGATGCAGGACCACCAGGATATTGAAAAGCGTCCCGTAGCTCCGGGCAATCAGGCGGCGTATGCGGGATCGGGTGTTGGCCATAGGATTACTGCACCTGCTGGTTATGGCAGGTTGCAAAGGTAGCCCAATTCGGGCATTTAGGGAACGACCGCAATGGCTTAATCCGAATTTGTGACAAAGGCGATGTACCGCCCGTCCGGCGACCAGCTGGGGACGTTAATGGTGCCCTGCCCCCCGTAAACGTAAGCCACAGTGGTAGGGGTGCCGCCTTCGGCCGGCATGATCCGAAGCATACAGTGTTTATAGAAGGGATGGTCTCCGGAGGGGACTTCCGGCGGGTAGCTGATCATCACCAGGCGGCTGCCATCCGGCGAAAGGTGGGGGAACCAGTCGTTATACACGTCTTCGGTAAGCTGCTGCTGGCCCGAACCGTCCGGCCGCATGCGCCAGATTTGCATGGTCCCGGTCCGGTTGGAGTTGAAGTAGATCCATTGGCCGTCCGGGCTGTATTCCGAGCCGTCGTCCAGGGTGGGTTGATCAGTGAGGCGGGTTTCCTCCCCACTGGCCACATCTACGGCAATGATGTCATACTGCCCGTTACGGTTGCCGGTAAAGAGCATGGTTTTCCCATCGGCAGACCACCCGTGCAGGTAGGAGGCCCCCACCCCGTCGCGGGTCACTTTCACGGGAGTGTCGCTGCCCGTAATGGGGAGGTAATAGATGGAAGAGGCGCCATCGTCCCCGTCGTTGTGGTGGCTGATGGCGATCTGTTTCCCGTCCGCAGAGAGGATATGGTCGTTGTTGTTGCGGTTGGCAAAACCGGTGTTCAGGACATCCACCGCCCCGGTGTCCAGGTCGTAGGTGTAGAGATAGCCGTTGGAATTGTAGATCAGGGTTTTTCCATCCTGGGTCCAGTTGGGGGCCTGCAGGCTGTGTTTGGAAGTCATGAGAACCCTGCGCAGCCCGGTTTCAAGGTCCAGGACCTCAAGGCGGCTACCCAGGTAATCCCGGTACGGGGTATCTCCTGTATCTTCCGGCTTGATGATGCGCACATTCCAGAAACGGGCGGTTTCCACCACCTCGGGGTTGTGGGAACAGACGTACAGCCCGGCAAAAAGCTCCGAATCCAGTTCCAGTTCCTTGCTGACCGAGACCCAGGGCCGGCCATCCCGGGCCACGGAGAGGGTAAACAGGTTACCCCTTCGTTCCAGCTGTACCACGTCCGGGGCTTCCATCCCGGAGGCGACTTCTTCCGTATCGGCCCCGGTAGCCGAACGGTATTGCAGGGAGGTCAGGCCGTCCCCATGTACGCAGGCGTTGGCATGTGCGGCATCGGTGCGCAGGCTTTCCCGTACCATCCACCCCAGTTTCCGGTGGGGGTCTGCCCCTTCCCCTTCAAAGGCCACCCGGGCGCGGAGGATAAAATCCCCCTGCACGCTGGTCCAGGCATAGTGGAATTCGTCCTGCCCGAACCACATATTGGTGCCTGCCCCGCTAATGCGGTAGGTGCCGGTTTCGGCTTCAAAAGTGAGGTTGCCGCTATGGCGTACCGCCCCAATGTCCTGGTGGCGGTCGAATACCCCGGTAACGGGATTTTGGGCATTTGCGGGAAGGGCCAGCGCAAAGAGGCTGCCCAGCACTGCGCCTGCAGCGTGGCGGGGTCGTTTGGGGGTCATGGTTTTTCGGGTTAGGATGTTGTCTTCCAAGGTACTAAAATCCCCCCAGAAAGCCCTCGTTCCCCCAGGGCTTTAATCCCAGCCCACCATCATATATTTCACCTTTGCGCCGTCCGGGATTTGCACCGCTTCAATGGGATCTGTGGTAAAGCGAAGGCTGGCCGGGAGTTCTTCCCGGGAAATGGTGAAGTAAACATCGCTGCCTTTCAGCAGGATCACCAGGTTGTTCAGGGAAGTGATAATCTTGCGGATTTCGTATTGGGCCTTGATTTCCCCGAAGGTGCTGCCCAGGCCCACGCCTTTATCGGTGTGGTAACGGGCATCGTGGATTCGGATGTTCCCGATCCGCCCCAGGGTATCTCCGGCCGGGGAGAGGGTCAGCAGGTGTTTTCCTCCTTTTTCATAGATTTCTACCTTGCCGTCCTGGCCCAGTTGCATGCGGGTGGTGTCGCGTACCAGGGAATCGGCGGCAAAGATGCTGTCCAGCTGGCGGGTGTTGTGGTCCCGCAACAACGGGCCTACGTGCCCCTGCCCCACAATAAAGGGCCCCTGGGTATCGGGATGGCAATTCAGCAGGAAACATACGGCTCCTATCAGGAACAAAATTTTTCGTGTCATCGGATTTGGGAATAGGGTTATCGGATTACTTTTTTAAGCACGCCCAGGACGCCGCGGATAAAAGTGGCACTGGTGAGGACCTTCACCAGGGGGTCCTGGCCCCGGGACCTGCGGGTGCTGGTACGGCGGGTAGCAGAGGTACGGGAACTTTTAGCTTCCCGGGCTTTTTCCCGTTCGGCCTCGGCTTCGGCCTTTTCGATTTTTTCATTCAGGATCTCATAGGCGCTTTCCCGGTCTACCGCTTCGCTGTATTTCGGGATCAGGGCAGAGCCTTGGATCAGGGTTTTGAGTTCGGCCTCGGTAAGCACATCCATCCGGCTCATGGGGGCGCGCATCAGGGTGGCCGCCAGGGGGGTGGGACGGCCCTTTTCGTCCAGGGCGGAAACCAGGGCTTCCCCTATCCCCAGGGAGGTGAGGACTTCCGCCGTATCGTAGAACTCGGATATAGGATAGTTCTGGGCCGTTAATTTGATAGCCTTGCGGTCGCGGGCGGTAAAGGCCCGCAGGGCGTGCTGCACCTTCAATCCCAGCTGGGCCAGCACCTCGTCCGGTACATCCGTGGGGTTCTGGGTAACAAAGAATAGCCCGATGCCCTTGGAGCGGATCAGCTTTACGATGCTCTCAATCTGGTCCAGCAGGGCTTTGGAGGCCTCCTTAAAAATGAGGTGGGCTTCGTCTATAAAGAGCACCAGCTCCGGCCGGTCGCTGTCTCCCTGCTCCGGGAAGGTGGCATAGATTTCGGCCAGCAGGCTCAGCATAAAGGTGGAAAACATCTTGGGGCGGTCCTGGATGTCGGTTAGCCTCAGGATGTTGATATATCCGCGCCCCTCGGGGGTAATGCGGGTCAGGTCGTTTACGTCGAAGGACTTCTCCCCGAAGAACAGCTCGGCCCCCTGTTGCTCCAGTTCAATGATCTTTCTCAGGATAGTGCCCGTAGAGCTGGTGCTGATGCGTCCATAGGCTTCCTGGAATTCTTTTTTTCCTTCCCCTGTGGCATATTGCAATACCTTTTTAAAATCCTTCAGGTCCAGCAGGGGCAGTTTGTTGTCGTCACAGTATTTAAAGACCACCGCAACAATACCCTCCTGGGTTTCGGAAAGGTCCAGGATACGCGAGAGCAGCACCGGCCCGAATTCAGAAACCGTGGCCCGGAGTTTTACCCCGTCCTGTTCGGAGAGGGAAAGGATTTCCACCGGGAAGGCTTTGGGCTCAAAATCCAGCCCGATCTGCGCCATCCGCTCGTCGATCTTCGGGTGCCCGGGGCTGGGTTGTGCCAGGCCGCTGAGATCCCCTTTAAGGTCCATCAGCAATACGGGGATGCCCCGGTCCGAGAGGTTTTCGGCAAGGACCTGCAGGGATTTGGTCTTCCCCGTACCCGTGGCCCCGGCAATGAGGCCGTGGCGGTTCAGGGTTTTCAGCGGGACTTTCACATGGGCGCCGGTAAGCGCCTGCCCGTCCAGCATGGCTGCGCCCATCGGGATAAAATCCCCTTTACACTGGTATCCGGTTTCAATGGATTCGCGAAATGCCTCGGCCTTGCTCATAGGGTGGTTCTTTGCGGTAAATTTAGGGGAATTCGCCCGATTAGTAAAACGGCGGATAAGGGGTTACCCTACTTCGGTTTTCCTATCTTTGCCCCATGGATACGGGCAATACAATGGCATTGGTGGACCAGGGGCTTATGCTGCCCCTGATGGAGGCGTTCTATACCATTCAGGGCGAGGGCTTCCACAAGGGCACCGCGGCCTACTTTATCCGCGTGGGCGGTTGTGATGTGGGGTGCCACTGGTGCGATGTGAAGGAGAGCTGGGATGCGGAACGGCATCCGCCTTCGGCAGTGGAGGCCATCGTTTCGGAGGCGGCCCGCTATTCGGATACCATTGTGGTTACGGGGGGCGAACCCCTTACCTGGAATATGGAACCCTTAACTCAGGCCTTAAAAGCCCGGGGGATGAAGACCCATATCGAAACCTCCGGCGCCTTTCCCCTGTCCGGGCACTGGGATTGGATCTGCCTATCGCCCAAAAAGAATAAGCTCCCCGTTCCGGAAATTTACCCGCTGGCCCACGAACTAAAGGTCATTGTCTACAACCGTCACGATCTGAAATTTGCCGAAGAACAGGCCGCCCAGGTAGGGCCGGACTGCATCTTATACCTGCAGCCGGAATGGAGCGTACGGGAGAAGGTAACCCCCCTGATTGTAGACTACGTGATGCAAAACCCGCGCTGGCGGGTTTCTCTGCAGACCCATAAATACCTGAATATCCCCTAACGGCCGCCTATGGCCTGCAGGTCCCGGATGCACTCGGCGTCCAGGCCAGGCACTGCGGCCCCTTTCAGGGCCCGGGCTTCCAGGAAGCTCTTGGCCGAGGCGCTGAACTCCAGTTTAGCCTGCATCAAACAGCCGTCTACATTGCAGTGGTTGGCTGCTTCCGCATCTTCGTGGGGGTTCACCTCCGGGGTGCTCAGGTCCACCAGGCCAAAGAGGTGGCCAAATTCGTGGTGGAGGGTGGCGGTTTCCACATCCGCGGTGGTAATCAGGACGGACCGGTCCGAGATATTGCGGATGGTGTTCTCGTGGATCACCATGGAGGTGTTCCGGTATACCGCGCCCAGGGTAAAGGTACCCGCGTCCATGTCATCACCGTCTGCCGGGGCATCGGTAAAATAGATATAGATCGCCAGCTCACGCCCGTCATTGTATAGGGTGCGGTTTTCATTTTCCAGCACGGCTACTTCCTCCAGGGATAGGGAGGTTTCCCCGGGGGAGGGGAGGGCCAGGAATTCAAAAGTGATATCGGTCTTGAAGGTGCGTTCGAGCAGGAAGGCGCGCAGGTTGTCCAGGGTTTCGGTGGTGGGGCGGAACCCGTTAACATAGGCGATTTGTATGCGGATGCGATCAAAATCCTGGTTGGTCAGCAGGTCTGCGGCGCTGTCTCCCGCGGCCTGCAGGTTGGCCGAGCGGTCTATGGCAACAGGGCCCGGGGTTTCCAGGTCCGTATCCCCGGAGCAGCCCGGTGCCAGCCCCAGCAGGAGCAGTAATGAGAAGTGTATTAGGCTTCGGATATGGGTTTTCATGTCTTTAATAACGCCTTATTGCGTGGTTTCGGTATACAAAGCCGTGAGCCTTGCCAGATAGTCGTAATGCGGGCCTTCTGCCAGGACCTCAGTTTGCAGGCCGGCAGCGGCTGCGGCCTTAGCCAGGCTGGCCGCGTCGGCAAAGAGCCAGGGGAACGGCTTCCCGGCCTCCCCCCGGTATTCCCAGCGGTATTCCACGTTGCCATAGTATTCCAGGTCTCCCGGAATCCAGACCCCCCCGTCCGCGTCCTCCTCGTACATGTAAATCAGGTCCGAGGAATCCACCAGGATCTGCCCTCCGGGGGCCATCAGCAACCGCAGGTGCTTCAGCAGCCCCGGCAGGCCTGAAAGGGTCCCGGCCAGGCCGGTCCCGTTCATTAATAACAGCAAGGTATCGTATTTCCCTACCTTAAAATTAAGGATTTCGGTGTAATGCACCATTTTCACGCCACGTGTACGAGCCACAGCCACAGCACCTTGGGAGGCATCGATGCCTGTGCACTTCATACCCTGTTCCTGCAGCCAGAGGCAATGGCTCCCTGCGCCACAGCCAATATCCAGCACCTTTCCTTTCGCGGCTTCCAGGGCCAGGCGTTCCAGTTCGGGCATATCCCGGAACCCCCTGAAAAAGTGGGAAACCGGCACCGGTTCGGCCTCCCCAAAGCTCGAATGGCTGGTCAGGGTGGCCCGGTGGTCCCCTTCCAAATAATCCGTCAATGCCTTTCCAAATAGATCCAAGGACTGTATTTTAGGCTCCTGAACCTCCAAAGCCAGGAAGCGCAAATGTACGAAGAAGCCGGGCCCAACCTGGAACAATTGCCCCAAAAGGCCGCCGAAAAGCGGGCCGAGAACCAGCGGTTTTTCAAAAAACTACGGCAGAAACCCCCCAGGGCCCTGGACCAGATAGCCGGGGAAGCCCACCAGGCCGTCTTTGCCGACACGGATTGCCTGGAGTGTGCCAATTGCTGTAAGACCACCGGCCCCCTCTTTACCCCTACGGATATTGGCCGGATTGCCGGTACCCTGCGAATGAAGCCCGGAGCATTTACCGAACAGTACCTGCGCCTGGACGAAGACGGGGACTACGTGCTGCAAACCCTGCCCTGTCCCTTTCTGGGGGCGGACAACTACTGCTCTATTTACGACCACCGGCCCCGTGCCTGCCGGGAGTACCCGCATACGGACCGGCGCAAACTCTACCAGATCGGAAAGCTTACCGTGAAGAACACGGCCATCTGCCCGGCCGCCTACCGCATTGTGGAGGCCATTAAGGCGCGCCTGCCGGAGTACCGGTAAGGAAATTGCCGGAAATATTTTGATATTTTTGGAACTATGGAAAGCCTGTTGAACTATTTCGAGACCATTCCCTCCCTGCACCGCAGCATCCTGCTGGTAAGCGGGATAACCTTTTTCTGGCTCCTGGAAGGGGCCGTACCCCTGTTTCGTTTCCGTTACCGCAAGTGGCGGCATGCCGTGCCCAACATCTTTTTTACCATCACCACCATCGTAGTGAATTTCACCCTCGCCTTCCTGCTACTGCAGAGCAGCGACTGGGTGCGCGATAACGGGTTCGGCATCATCAACTGGTTACCGGAAATGCCCCTTTGGCTTTACGTAGTTCTGGGGCTCTTGCTGCTGGACCTGATCGGGGCCTACCTGGCCCACCTGGTGGAACACAAGGTGAAGCCGCTCTGGATGGTCCACCTGGTGCACCACACGGACCACGAGGTAGACACCACCACGGCCAACCGCCACCATCCCATTGAGAGCTTCATACGCTTCTTTTTTACCCTGGCCGGGGTCTTTATAGCCGGCACGCCTATCGGTATTGTGATGCTGTACCAGTCCCTCTCTTTGGTGGCCACCCAGTTTTCGCACGCCAATATCCGCCTGCCCCGGAAGGTAGACAAGGCCATCAGTTATGTGCTGGTCTCTCCGGACATGCACAAGGTACATCACCACTATGTGCTGCCCTATACGGATTCGAATTACGGGAATATCTTTTCCATCTGGGACCGGATTTTCGGGACGTATATGGAACTGGACCGGGACGCCATCGTATACGGGGTGGATACCTTCCCGGACCGCAAAGTCAATGCCAGCGTCTGGGGGCTGCTTAAACAGCCTTTCCACAAATACCGCAAGCCCACTACGGGGGGCAGCACCCCGGCCTAAGGGTAGCGCAGGTAGCGCTTTCTTACCTCCCGGAACGCCTCCAGGCCCTCCTGCCAGGAGGCGCGAATTTCCGCCATACTTAGCCCGGCTTCAATCTGCTGTTGCAATGTTTCCGTGCCCGCATGCCGGGTAAACCCTGAGGTATTGAAAAATTCCGAGCCTTCCTGCCGGTGGTTATAGGCTTCCAGCAACCAGGTCAGGTCTACTGCCCGGGGCGGTTCAACCTGGCTCAGGTCCCGTCCGTAACAGGTTTTTCCCTCTTGTTTGGGGTATTTGGCGCCCGCGTTCGGGGCCGGTGTGTAACGGAAATCGAAGTAGGCCGAATCCAGGTAGGGCGCCCCGAAGCGTTGGAACTGTGCATCGGTGCCCCGCCCGGCGTTGGCCGTGGTGCCCTCAAAAAGCCCCAGGCTGGGGTAGAGGCGGGCGGCCTGGGTGTTGGGGATGTTGGGCGAGGGGGCAATGGGCAAATCGTAAGGAACCCCCCGGCGGTAGTGTTCCAGCGGGATAACCGTGAGGTCGGCCTGCAGCCCTCCTTCCAGCCAGCCTTCCCCGTTCAGCATTTCGGCATATTCCCCCAGGGTCATGCCATAAGCCAGGGGGATGGGGGTCATGCCTAAAAAACTGGTATGCGGGGGTTCCATGATAGGCCCATCTACATAATCTGCATTTGGATTCGGGCGGTCCAGCACCAGCACCGGGATGCCTGCCTCCGCACAGGCTTCCATCACCAGTTGCAAGGTGGCGATATAGGTATAGAACCTCACGCCCAGGTCCTGGATGTCGAAGACGACCAGGTCCAGGCCTTCCAAATCTTCCGCAGCCGGTTTGCGGCGGGAGCCGTAAAGGGAAACAATGGGCAGCCCGGTGCGGATGTCCGTGCCGTCCTGTACGTGTTCCCCGGCATCGGCCTGCCCGCGGAAGCCGTGTTCCGGGGCAAAGACTTTGACCAGGTCCATCCCGGCCCCGAGCAGGCTGTCTGCCAGGTGTACGGGTGCCCCGCCCGGGCGGAAGATAACCGTGGTCTGGTTGGCCACCAGGCCCAGGCGTTTGCCCCGCAACAGGGGAAAATAGGCTTCCGTGCGCTGGGCCGCCAGGCACAGGGTGTCTGCCCCGGTTTCGGGGGAGACGGATTCCGGGGCCGAACCCCGGCAGGAGGCCAGGACCAGGAATAGGACAAATAGCGTATTTTTGATCTCGGCTAAAACGTGCATGGGTTGAATTTAGAATTATACATCGCCAGGCGGCTTATCGGGGGCGGGCAGCATAAAAGTAGTATTTCCGCCCCGATCATTAAAATTGCCATTGCGGCCATTGCCATCGGCATCCTGATGATGCTGGTTGCCCTGGCCACCGGCGTGGGCCTCAAATATAAGATCAGGGAAAAGGTTGCCGCCTTTAACGGCCACATCCAGATTTACAATTTCGACAACAACGCCTCCCAGGTTTCCGTGGTGCCCGTCTTCCTGAACCAGGATTTTTACCCGGATTTTAACCTGACGGACGGGGTGCGCCATATCCAGGCTGTGGCCACCAAGGCCGGGATCATCCGCACCGAAGACACCTTCGAGGGCATCATTGCCAAAGGGGTGGGGCCGGATTACGACTGGTCCCCCTTTGCGGATTTTCTGGTGGCCGGAAAGCTCCCGGACTATTCCGGCCCCCTGGGGGAGGAAACCCTCGTATCCCGGATGCTGGCCACCCGCCTGGGGCTGGAAGTGGGCAGCCGGTACAACAGTTTCTTCCTGAAGGACGAAGATCCCTCCCGCATCCCCAACCGCCGCCGCTTTGTGGTGGCCGGCATCTACGACAGCGGTTTTGAGGAATTTGACGCCACCTACATCTTCACGGACATCCGCCACATCCAGCGCATGAACGGGTGGCAGGCAGACCAGGTCGGGAATTTTGAAATTTTTCTGGACGACTTCAGCCAGATCGAACAGAAAAGCATGGATATCTATGGCAAGACCCTCTCGAACCTGGATACGCAGACCATCGAAAACAAATATTACCAGATCTTTGAGTGGATCGGGCTGTTCGATTTCAATATTGCCCTGATCATCGGGATCATGGTACTGGTGGGCGGCATCAATATGGTGACGGCCCTGCTGGTACTGATCCTGGAGCGCACCCCCATGATTGGCATCCTCAAAGCCCTGGGCGCCCCAGACTGGAGCATCCGCAAGGTTTTTCTTTACAATGCCGCCTACCTGATCGGGATTGGCCTGCTCTGGGGGAATGCCCTGGGCCTGTTGCTGATCTGGATACAAAACCGTTACCGGGTGTTCACTTTTCCCAATCCGGAGGAATACTATATTGACTATATCCCGGTTTATATGGACCTGCCCACCCTGCTGTTGCTGAACCTGGGGGTGTTGTTGCTGTGCCTGCTGATGCTGTTGCTGCCGTCGCACATCATTACCCGGATCAGCCCGGTGCGGGCCATCAAATTTGACTGACGGCCCGGGTGCCCCGGCCCAAGGCGCAGCTTTGTATCTTTGTGCTAATGGAATACGCCTCGAATATCCTGGAGACCATAGGGAATACCCCCCTGGTCCGCATCAACCGCATTACCGAATCCCTGCCCTGCCT
Organism: Robiginitalea aestuariiviva; assembly: GCF_029537735.1. GTDB lineage: Bacteria > Bacteroidota > Bacteroidia > Flavobacteriales > Flavobacteriaceae > Robiginitalea > Robiginitalea aestuariiviva. The sequence goes on from NZ_JARPUQ010000002.1 coordinate 188,881, forward strand.
GGTGCTGGCCAAATACGAAACCTTTAACCCGGGCAATTCCGTCAAGGACCGTATGGCCCTTACCATGGTGGAGGATGCCGAGGCCCGAGGGTGGCTCAAACCCGGGGGCACCATTGTGGAAGGCACCTCAGGCAATACCGGAATGGGCCTTGCCCTTGCGGCCATTGTTAAGGGCTATCGCATGATCTGTGTAATCAACGACAAGCAGTCGCGGGAAAAAGTGGACATCCTCAGGGCCGTAGGCTGCGAGGTACACGTATGCCCTACCGATGTGGCCCCGGAAGACCCGCAAAGTTATTATTCCACTGCCCGGCGCCTGGCCGCTGAAATCCCGGGTGCCTGGTATGTAAACCAATACGACAACCCCGCCAATGCCCTGGCGCATTTTGAAAGTACCGGCCCGGAAATCTGGAAGCAGACCGCTGGTAAAATCACCCATTTTGTGGTAGGCGTGGGTACGGGGGGCACCATTTCCGGGGTGGGGCGTTACCTGAAATCCCAGAACCCTAACGTCAAGGTTTGGGGGGTGGACACCTATGGCTCCGTGTTTAAGAAATACCACGAAACCGGCATCTTTGACCCGGACGAAATCTACCCCTACCTGACCGAAGGCATAGGGGAAGATATCCTGCCCGAGAATGTAGACTTTGGGGTGATTGACGGCTTCACCAAAGTCACGGACCGTGATGCTGCGATCTATACGCGGCGTCTGGCCCTGGAGGAAGGGATGTTCCTGGGGAATTCTGCCGGGGCTGCCATTAAGGGGGTACTGCAGCTACAGGAACATTTTGGCCCGGACGACGTGGTGGTGGTCCTCTTCCACGATCACGGCAGCCGCTATGTGAATAAAATTTATAACGATGCCTGGATGCGCGCCCAGGGCTTCCTGGACGCCGGTGGCGAATCCCAACCCTAAATGCGAAACCCTATGAAACCTTACCGCTTTACCCTTTTTCTAATCCTTTTTCCCGCCCTGCTGGTGCAGGCCCAGCGCCTGAACCGGGCCGAACGCCGAATTGTGGCCTCGGTGGAGGCCCATGCACCCGAGGCTATTGGTTTTCTGGAGCAGGTGGTAAACATCAACAGCGGCACCCTGAACCTGGAAGGGGTGCGGGAAGTAGGCCGGGTCTTTGGCAATGCTTTTGAGGAGATCGGGTTTGAGACCCGCTGGATCGCCATGCCGGATTCCATGAACCGGGCGGGCCACCTCTTTGCGGAAATCGGGGGAGGCAAAGGCAAGCGCCTGTTGCTGATCGGCCACCTGGATACAGTCTTCGAAAAAGACAGCCCCTTCCAGCACTTCGAACGGGTAAACGATACCCTGGCGCACGCCCCGGGCGGGAACGACATGAAAGGCGGGGACGTAGTGGTCCTCTATGCCCTGAAGGCCCTGCAGGAAAACGGCCTGCTGGAAGACGCACAAATCATCGTGGCCTTTACGGGCGATGAGGAAAGCACAGGAGACCCCCTGGAAGTGAGCCGCCGGGACCTGATCGCGGCAGCTCGGCGCTCCGATATCGCCCTGGGCTTTGAGACCGCTACGGGTTTTGACAAGGCTACCGTGGCCCGCCGGGGCGCCTCCGGGTGGATGGTGGAGACTACCGGCCGCCGGGCGCATTCCTCCGGGGTGTTCAGCGAGCGTACCGGGGCCGGGGCCATCTTTGAACTCTCCCGTATCCTGAATGCCTTTTACGAGGAGGTCCGGGGGGAGGAATACCTCACCTTTAACCCCGGCATCCTGATGGGGGGCACCTTTGCGGAGTACGACCCCCTGAGCGGGAAGGCACAGGTCTTTGGCAAATCCAATGTGGTGGCACAGACAGCCAGCGTGCGTGGGGGCTTGCGTTTTATCTCCGAAGAACAGAAGGAACGCACCCGGGCACGGATGCGGGAAATCGTATCCCAGAACCTGCCGCAAACCGGTGCGGAAATCACCTTTTCCGACGCCTACCCGGCCATGCCCCCAACCGAGGGGAACATGGCTTTGCTGGAGGTACTGAACCAGGTGAGCCTGGACCTGGGCCAGGGCGGGGTAACCGCCTACGACCCCGGCCGGCGGGGCGCGGCCGATGTGTCTTTTGTAGCCCAATATGTCTCCTGCCTGGACGGGCTGGGCACCATGGGCTCTGGCGCACATACGCCCAAGGAAACCGTAAACCTCAAAACCATGGAGGCGCTTACCAAGCGTACAGCGTTGCTTATATACCGCCTCCTGCAACAGCCCCGGTCATGAGCGCACAGGAAGCAAGGGTAACCCGGTTACAGGCCGGGGATATGCATGCCATCATTGAAGGAGGCGAATTGGTCAGCCTCAGGGCCGGAGGCCATGAATTTATGCACCGGGCAGGGGAACCCGGGTGGGGGCACTCCGATACGGAAATGTTCCCGATAATCGGACCCACCCAGGATGCCGGGTACCGGGTACAGGTACCCCGGGCCAATGCCGTACAGGACCAGCACGGCCTGCTGCGGGAGTTGCCATATGAGCGGGTTGCTGCCGATGCCCGGGAAGCCGTTTTCCGGAAAGCCTACGCGGCAGGGACACCGGTGCCCAATTCCAAATACCCGGAAAAGTCCACGGCCCGTTGGCTGGTCTGGCCTTACGCCTTCACCTTTACCAAGCGCTTTATTCTTACGGAGGCAGGCATGGAGGTGCGTTTCGAAATCGAAGCCGAAAAAGACATGCCTTTTATGGTGGGATACCACCCGGCCTTCCGCATTCGCAGTGCTGAAGCTCAGGTGGAAGCAGGGGGGCAGGCCATCGGCATTGCCGAAATCCTGGAAGTGGGAGACCGTGCACTCCCGGTACGGACTTGCACGGAAATCACCTTGCAGGACACGAAAGCGCTGCGAATAAAGACCGAAGGCTTCGGACATTTTATGCTCTGGAGCCCGGACCCGGGCATGATTTGTATAGAGCCCATAACGTTTTATCCCTACGATGCCAGCCCTGCCCATTTGCACAAAGGATTCCGGTTTTTGGGGGATCGCCCGGAGCTGTTTCGATGTGTGCTGGAGCCAGTGTGACCAACGGCTAGTGTAACACTTGCGGCCGGAACCCGTCTCTTTCAAAAAAGGTTCCCGTATGAACTCCAGGATTCCTGTTCTTTTGTTGTGCTTCTTTTTGGGCCTGGTTGCCTCCGCCCAGGACACGCTTCCCTTATTTCAGACCCTCCGATTGGGGATGACTTCGGATATGGTGTACAACCACCTGAAATCCCAAGACCTGGAACCTGTAATCTTCCATCCAGAGCATGTGCAATTCCCACTGGCAAGCAGCAGGGAGGAACACTGGCAGGTTGCGGGTTATACCACCCAAGGACACTCCCTGCAGCAAATGGCACTGGTTTTTGCCGATGGGAAACTGGCCTTCCTGCAGGCCCGGGGTGGGGTAAACACATGGATGGATGCCCGCCCAGAAGCCAATTTTGGCTCCTATTCAGGTTACCGGTTTTATGAGGGTTGGGGTGCCGTATCCCATCCCGATAGCGACCAACTTTGGTTACTGTCTCCTGAGGGGCTTCACCTGAACCTTTTTGCGTGGAACCACCCGCTACTCGAAGCTGGTGCTGCATGGCCAGCGTATCCAAAAACCGTGAGCGTTCCGCACTATTTGAAGATGGGGGCCACCCTGCAGCAATTGGAACCCATGCTGGAAAGTGTTTCAACGCAAATAATCCGTGAGGAACTAGACGGGAGCGATCCCAATGCCCAGTTACAACTCAATTGTTACGGCATACCCTATGCCGGCTTTGCGCGAAAGGCAGAAGCCCGGTTTGGTGGCGGAAACCTTAATGTGGTTTGGATATTGACGGCTAAGGCAGAGGAGTCTCGTGTTCGTGAACAACTGCGGCTACAGTACGGGCCGCCGGATTTCACCTCTGAGGCCTGGGAAGCTTACCACAACTGGCAGGTATTCCTGCGTAAGGATAAACCCGAGGTGTTGTTCCTGACCCCTGAGCTGGGCCAGTTTTATAAAAAGGAATACTTCGGTCAGTAAGCGCCTTTCTGTATAGCTCATCCCGATTCCGTATTTTTGAGGAAACGATCGACAGCTATGCAAATTGAACAGATCTACACCGGCTGCCTGGCACAGGGCGCCTATTATATTGAAAGCAAAGGCGAAGCCGCCATCATTGACCCCTTGCGCGAAGTTGGGCCCTACCTGAAACGGGCCCAGGCGGATGGCGCCAAAATCAAATACATCTTTGAAACCCATTTCCACGCGGATTTTGTGAGCGGGCACATTACCCTGGCCGAAAAGACCGGCGCGCCCATTGTATACGGCCCCCTGGCTAATCCCAGTTTTGATGCGCTCATTGCGGAAGACGGGCAGGTATTTCCCCTGGGGGAGGTGACCCTGGAAGTCTTGCATACCCCCGGGCATACCATGGAAAGCACCACCTATCTGTTGCGGGATGCCCAGGGCAACCCCCACGCCATCTTTTCGGGAGACACCCTATTTCTGGGCGATGTGGGCCGTCCTGACCTGGCCCAGAAGGCCGCGGACATGACCCAGGAGCAGTTGGCTTCCACCCTCTACGACAGCCTGCGCAACAAGATCATGCCCCTGCCGGACGAGGTAATCGTATATCCTGCCCACGGGGCGGGGTCTGCCTGTGGCAAGAATATGATGAAGGAAACGGTAGATACCCTCGGGAACCAGAAAAAAGTGAATTACGCCCTGCGGGCAGACATGACCCGGGAGGAATTCGTGGCCGAGGTAACCGAAGGCCTGTTGCCCCCGCCCAAATACTTCCCGCTGAACGTAAAAATGAACAAGGAGGGGTACGAGGATATTGACATGGTGCTGGCGCGGGGTACCCGACCCCTGAGTCCGGATGCCTTTGAGGCGGCGGCCAATGAAACCGGGGCGGTGGTCCTGGATGTGCGCCATCAGGACGACTTTGTGAAGGGCCATGTGCCCCGGTCCATCTTCATCGGGCTGGACGGAGATTTTGCCCCCTGGGTGGGCGCCCTGATTGCCGATGTGGAGCAGCCCATCCTGCTGGTAACCCCTGAGGGGCGGGAAACGGAAGCCGTTACCCGTTTGTCCCGGGTGGGCTTTGACCAGACCCTGGGATACCTGGAGGGCGGGTTTCCGGCCTGGGAAGAGGCTGGCAAGCAAACGGACCGGTTGCGGTCCGAGAGTGCCAAAGCCCTGGAGGCGGAATTGAAGGCCCACCCGGAACAGGTATACGACGTCCGTAAGGAAAGCGAATACCAGGCCGAACACCTGGATGGGGCGCACATGACCCCACTGGGCGAAATCAACGAACACCTGGCGGAATTCCCGGCTTCCAAACCTTTTTACGTGCATTGCGCAGGCGGCTACCGCTCCGTGATTGCCGCTTCCATCCTGAAGAGCCGGGGGTACCATAACCTGGTCAACATTGAGGGCGGCTTTAAAGCCCTGCAGGAAACCGACCTGCCCCGTACGGATTTTGTTTGCCCCTCCCAGGCCAAAAAGTCGTAAGTTGGCTGGGGAAGCGGGCGATGCCACGCCTCCTAAGTTAAATGTTAAAAAAAACACAAAATTATCTTAACAAGGTGTACGGGGAATCCGTACCTTTAAGTCAGTAAGCGTTATGTTCAAAGCATTTTTAAAGCAATTGGGATGGATGAACGCGATCCTTATCCTGGTTGTCCTGTCCGTAATCGTAGTTGCCGAAGTACGCTATCTGCAGGGGAATACCCTGGAAGCAATCTTCATCGGGCTTTGGGCCCCTACCATTATGGGCTTTCTGAACTACTTTAAGATCCAACGGTAGCATGGACTTTGTCCTTTCGTATTCCATCTTTGTCGGGACCATCTTTATGGTCTGGCTGCTGTTTGTGATCTGGCAATTCAACAAACTCCGTAAATAGACCCTTTTTCAGGGTGCTAGCGGTGCAACGCGCCGTACGTTTTTCGAATGTTTTGAGAGATAGGACTCCAGGATGCGCTGGGTTTCCGGATTATGCCTTTGGGGTTGGATCCAGGCTTCCAGCTCTTCTGGGTGGGTGATCCCGGTATCCTCCGGGAGAAAGCCGTACCCCCGGTATTGCCCGCCCTCCATCCATACAATGGCCTGTTCCCCCGGGCTGCGGCCCTGTTCTGCAATCAGCAGGTGGCTGCCCGTATCCCGAAGGGAATCCAGGGCCAGGTCCACCCGGGCATTGTATTGGGTTACCGACTCTTCTCCCCGGCAAATCCCCTGGCAACGCGGAACCCTAAAATGCCCGCAATGTTCTACCCCCTCCTGCAGGTGGCAATACTTGGCACAGAGGGAAAAACGGGTGCAGACCGATTCCAGCTGGGCCCGGGCATCGGCCAGGGAGAAAAAGACCTTATGCGCCTGTTGCCCTTTTCGCAGCCGGTTCAGGGCCAGGTGGCGGATGCCGGCCTGGTCCGGGTAGCTGAACAGCCCATAAGCGGGGCGGATCGCTTTTTGGGCACGGTTAAAGGGTGGGAAATGCGTTTTGATGGCTGCGCTTTCCATGAGCAGGGCCACCAGGTCCGAACCCGATAGTTCAAAATCGATGGCGGCCGTTTCCCGGCACAGGCTGCGCTCCCGGGCCGAGGCATCGTAAAAATGCCCGAGGACCCGCTTTTTGAGATCGATAGCCTTCCCGATATAGAGGATACGCCCGGCTTTGTCCCTGAAGTAATACACCCCCGGGGCGTGGGGGATGCGTTCATAAGTTTCCCGGGGCAGGTGGGGCGGCAGGGTGGCTTCCTGGGAACGGGCATTCAAAAACCCCTGAACAGCCGTCTGGCCTTCGGGCTGGGCCAGGATGCGGGAAAGCAACAGGGCGGTGGCTTTGGCATCGCCGGCAGCCCGGTGGCGGTCCGTCAGGGGGATGTCCAGGCTGTTGCAGAGCTTTCCCAGGCTGTAGGAGCGCAACCCCGGGAAGACGCTTCGGGAAAGGCGTACCGTGCAGAGCTTTTTGCGGCTGAAGGTTCGCCCGCAACGCTCAAATTCCTTTTTGACAATCGGGTAATCAAAATTTACGGAGTGGGCTACAAAGACCTGGCCTTGGGTAAAGGCTTCAATCTGGTCCGCCAGGGCCTCAAAAGGGGGCGCCTGCCGCACCATGGCCGTGGTAATGCCTGTGAGCCCGGTGATAAAGGGCGGGATCTCGCACCCCGGGTTTACCAAACTGCTGAAGGAATCCGTGATGCGCTCCCCTTCCACCCGGAACAGCGCAATCTCGGTGATGCGGTTGCCTGTGGCCCCGGTGCCGGTGGTCTCTATATCTACTACGGTGTACATGCAGGACAGGAAAAAGAAGCGGATTTTAAAAGTACAATATGCATGGGGTACCTGCCAAATGCCAGCTGTAAAATTGCTGGGATGCATATTGTTTTTTTTATGACCTTTGCCGGGAATTCAACTGCTTCGGGCAACGTAGCCCGGGCCATGATCGCACAATTTTTCCCCGGGGTAAACAGGCGCTTGCAGTCTGCCGGTTTGCCCGCATCCCGAAGGATGCGCCGGGATTTCCACCCGGACTGTACCCTTCCGGACAGCCTCCCGGCTGCCCGGCCTGCATCTTTTTTATTTATCCCGGATACCCATGGCAGGAAAAAGTCCTAAGAAGGAACGTCCGCGGCGTTGCCTGTTGGTATCCCGCTGGGGGGAATCTCTGGACATCGCCATTGCTATGCAGGAGGAAGGGTGGCAGGTGAAGTTTTATATCGAAGACCGCGGCATGCGGGAAATCGGCACCGGTTTTGTGCCCAAGGTGCGGGACTGGCACAAGCACGAGGCCTGGGCGGACCTGATCCTTTTTGACTACACGGGCTGGGGAGCAGAGGCAGTACGGCTGCGGCAGGCCGGAAAAGTCGTTTTCGGCGGTTCGCCATTCACGGATGCCCTGGAACTGGACCGGAACTTCGGGCAGGAAGCCTTGCGCAAGCATCGGATTAATACCCTTCCTTCCTGGGAATTTCATTCCTTCCAGGAGGCCATTGCCTTTGTGGAAGCCCACCCCAATGCCTATGTGGTAAAACCCTCAGGCGAAACCCAGGAACTCAAGCAATTGCTTTTTGTGGGCAAGGACGACCGGGGCGAGGATGTACGCCGGTTGCTGGCCGCCTACGAACGCTCCTGGGGGGATGCCTTTGGCGACTTCCAGTTACAGCGGCGGGTCAAAGGGGTGGAAATGTCCATCTCGGCCTTCTTTAACGGCACCACTTTCCTGAAGCCCTACAACGTAACCTTTGAACACAAGAAACTCTTTCCAAAGGAGGTGGGGGTCTCTACAGGCGAAATGGGGACGGCCATGTTCTGGACCCAGGAATCTCCCTTGTTCGACCGCACCCTGAAGCGTTTTGAAGCCACCTTTGCCCGGGACGGCTTCCGGGGGCATATCGACATCAACTGCATTGTGAATGGCAACGGGATCTACCCCCTGGAATTCACTTCCCGTTTTGGCTATCCCCAGGTGAGCATACAGCGTGCCGGCCTGGCCGAACCCATAGGGGACCTCCTCTACGATATTGCCCGGGGCACCCGGGCCCAGTTCCAGACCCGCAAGGGGTTCCAGGTGGGGGCTTATATTGCCGTGCCCCCCTTCCCCTACGAGGATAAAAAGACGTTCGAACTTTTTTCCAAGGACGCGGTGGTAGTTCTCCAGAAGGGCAATACGGAAGGCATCCACCCCATGCACCTCAAACGCATTGGCGGGCAGTGGCTCATCACCGGCAATACCGGGCTGGCCGTGCTGGTTACCGGGACGGGCCTGACCATGCGGGATGCGCAGCGGGTGATGTACAACCGCATTGCTTCGGTGCTGATCAACAACGGCTATTACCGCACCGATATTGGCGACCGGTGGTATGAGGATTCGGATAAACTCTGGTCCTGGGGCTTGTTGTAGGATGAAAAGGCCACCCAAAGGCTGGGCCGATTGGTCTGCCACTCCCGAACGATTTTTTGACGCCCTGCCGGAGGACTGGGCGGTGGAGGCCCGTGAGATCTGGCCCAAACTGGGGCCGGAATCCCGGATTCTGGTCTATGCCCCTAAGGCTGCCTTTAAGGCCGGGGGAATCCTGACCCAATCCCTGTTGCCCGAAATGGAAACCTATGGGGAAACGGCACGCGGGTACTACCGCCGCGGGTTCTGGTATGTGGGGTTCCTTTATGTACACCCGAAGGCCCGGGGGCAGGGGCTTGGCGGCCAATGGCTGGAACAGGCCTGGCAAGCTGTGCCGGCCCGGGGGCTGTGGCTCGGTATCGAAACCCTGGGGCTCCTGAAATTCTATACCCAAAGCGGGTTCCATCTGGACCACATCCTGCATGTGGGGACGGAAAGGGAGTGGTTGCTGTCCCGCTCCCGGGATGGGTGGTAGGGTATGCGCCGGTTGGGCGGAATTGGCTACCTTGCCCATACCAAGCCTGAATAGCCGTGCGCAACGCCACCCGCATCTCCTTTAACCCCAGGTACCCGGATATCCCTGCCTTGCGGGAGAAAGCCCGGCGGCGCATCCCGGCCTTTGCCTTCGATTACCTGGACGGCGGTTGCAATGCCGGGGAAAACCTGGAACGCAACCGCAAGGACCTGCAGGAAATTGTGTTACAACCCCGCTACCTGGAAGCCTTTCCGGGATGCAGGCTGGAAACCACCCTTTTCGGGCAAACCTATGCCGCGCCCTTTGGGGTGGCCCCAGTGGGATTGCAGGGCCTGATCTGGCCGGGCTCCCCCGAAATCCTGGCTCGTATGGCCGCGGAAAGGCGGTTGCCTTTTGTCCTGAGTACAGTGAGTACGGCTTCCCTGGAAACCATTGCAACGCTTACGGAAGGCCAGGCCTGGTTCCAGTATTACCACCCGGCTTCGGATACGGTGCGCGACCACCTGCTGGAGCGCGCCCGTGCCGCCGGGTATTCCGTCCTGGTACTCCTTTGCGATACCCCCACTTTTGGCTACCGCCCCCGGGAAATCCGCAGGGGGCTATCCATGCCGCCCCGTTGGAATGCCTCCAATATCCTGCAGGCGTTGGGCCGGCCGGCCTGGTTGGCGCAAACCCTGCGCACCGGCGTACCCCGGTTTGCCAACCTGGAGCCCTATATGCCAAAACAGATGGACCTGGCCGGGCTGGGCCGGTTTATGGACGGCTTTTTTGAAAAGCGCATGACCCGCGAAAAGATCGCCTACATCCGTGATCGCTGGCCGGGTACCCTGGTGCTGAAAGGGGTAAGTACGGTGCAGGATGCCGAAACCGCCCGGAGCCTGGGCCTGGATGGCATTATCGTTTCCAACCACGGCGGGCGGCAGCTGGATGTGGGCCCGTCGGCCATTTCGGACCTGCAGCATATAGCCCCGGCGGTAGGGCAGGACCTCACTGTGATGATGGACAGCGGCCTGCGCAGCGGAACCGACCTGGCCCGTGCCCTGGCCTGTGGGGCCGAAGCCGGTTTTCTGGGCCGGGCGTTTATGTATGGGGTAGCCGCCCTTGGCAGCAGAGGTGGCGCTCAGGTGGCCGGGCTGCTGGAAACCCAGTTGCGGCAGGTCATGGAACAACTCGGTTGCCCCGATCCCGCTCAATTCACACATTTCCGCTAATCCGAAGCGCCCCTTCCATCTTTCTTTCTCGTTCACGCGAATGGATAATCCGTACCGGACACGTTCGCGCAAATTGGTCTAAGAACACGTTCACGCGGATTTGTAATGCGTTCGAGACATACGCACCCTATCCTTTTTTTCACTCCTGATGGCAGGCTGCAGGCTGGCCGCGCATCTTTGGCGGGTCTGATCGCGATCCGGACAGGAGGCATCCGAAAATCCTTCAAAGAGTAGGAATCACTTCAAGCCTGAAATATGATACGATTTATTGCCAGTGCTATGCTGTTGGGTTGTTTTGCCGGCAGCGGAAGCGCCAACCCCGTGCCGTATTCGGAAGGGTGTTCCGTAACCGCATCGGGTTGGGTCCATTCTGAAGAACTTGGTTCCTTCCAGGCCACCATCACGGTTACCGGCCCCTGTGATGCCTCCCTGGCGGACAAGATGCGCCAGGCCATTGCCGATTTGCGGGCCGGATTCCAATAAACCTTTAACACCACTGTTATGAAACCATTCCTTACATCTATTTTGATTTTTGTCCTGACCCTCCCTGCCCTTGCCGTGGCGCCTGCCCCTTCAGCAACTGGCCCGTACCAGCTATGGGTTGAAGGGAGCAGCGGGGCAGAGACCCATACGCAGTATGTGCATGCGGAAACGGCGGAAGCCCTGGACGCTGTAGATTTTTCCGCTATGGAAACCTGGGCTTTCTCCCGGGCCGACGGTCCCGAAGACTGTACCATTTCCATTACCGTAAAGGTTCGATTTGGCTTTGACTCCAATTTTGTGGAGGCCTCGGGTACCGTTTCGGGCATCCCCTGCGACGGGGTGGTGGAAGCCATCAAGGCCCTGAAGGCCCAACTCATGGCCGGGATCAAATGAGCAGGATAATTCGCGCGGCGGCCTTTGTAGGCCGCCGCTTTTTTGTTTTGGCATGGCTCCTGCCCCATGGGGGGATCATGGCCCAGGAGGCCCTTTCAAGCTGGGAGGCCCGGTATGACCTGCGTCTGGATATGGGCATGGCCCGGCGCTATGAAGCGCGCCTTCAGGGTACGCCTCAGGGCGGCCTTTTTTCCTGGGGCCGGCTACTGGAATCGGAGGCTGCACAGAGCGACTATGAATTTAACCTGACATTGGGTGCCTCAGACTCCCTGGGGAGTTATACGTATACGGACCTGAAGGCAGGTACCATGCGTTCCCGTATCCCCTTCCAGGGAGGCAGGAGTTACGAGGTATGCGAACCTGTTCCGGAAATTGCCTGGCACCTGTCTGATAGTCTGCAAACCATAGGGCCCTTTACCTGCCTGCGCGCTACGGGTGCCTTCCGGGGCCGGGAATACGAGGTGTGGTATACCCCGGAACTCCCGGTTCAGCTGGGGCCCTGGAAATTACATGGCCTGCCTGGCCTTGCGGTATGGATCCGGGATGCCGAAGGGGCGGTGGAAATAACCCTGAAATCCTGGATCCCCAGGGCCGCCCCGCTGGTAAAACCCAGGGAACCGGAAGACTGCATGACTCTGGAGGCATATACCGCCCTGCAAGCCTCGTGGGCGCAGGAACTAATGCGCCGCATGCAGGCGAAATTCCCCAGGGGCGCTCAAATTTCTATCGGGAAACAGGATGCCCTGGAGCGCTTTGAATAAACGTTTAATCCTTGGGGTCCTGCTCTGGGGAGCTTATCTGCAGGGACAGGAATTAGAGGGCCGGCTCCGGGATTCCCTGGGGCAGCCCGTGGCCCAGGCCCGGGTCTGGCTCCATCCGGCTGAAGGCATGCCGGCAAGGGGCGCGGCCTTCAGCGATTCCCTGGGTCGGTTCCGGATCCCGGGCCTTAGGTCGGAACACCTCCGGATAGGGGTGGCCGCCATGGGGTTCCGGGCCCTGGATACCCTGGTTACACGGGAAGCGGGTAAGCCCTGGCCCCTATTGCAATTCACCCTGCAGGCATCCCCCTTTTTGCTTCAGGAGGTAGTGGTTCGGGCCGAAAAAGCCATGCGCGTGGGGCGGGATACCGTTGAATTCCTGGTGGATCCCTATACGCGGGGTACGGAACAGGTAGCAGAAGATATCCTAAGGCGTTTGCCCGGGGTGGAGGTAAGCCCGGATGGGGAAATCCGGGTTCGGGGAAAACCTATTGGCCGGGTCCTGGTGGAAGGGGACGACCTCACTGCCCGCCGGTATCGCATCCTGACCCGCAACCTGGATGCCGGAGCCATCGAAAAGGTGCAGGTCCTGCAGGATTACCAGGAAAACCGTGCGCTCAGGGGGCTCAAATCCTCCCGGGAGGTGGCCCTGAACCTGGTATTGCGGGATGGCGTAAAGGGCCGGTGGGCCGGGCGGGGGACCCCCGGGCTGGGTAGCGGGTCCCGATACGACGTCCGCATCAACCTCATGTACCTGAAACGAGCGGTGAAGCTTTATGCCCTGGGCCATACCAATACTGTAGGGGAAGACCCGGCTGGCGACCTTTTTGAGCTGCTGCACCCGGAAGTCCTGGAGCCCGAATTCCCGCCGGGGGAAGGGCAGGCTAGCGGTAGCGGTTTTACCCCCCGTCTGGATCTGTTACCCCTGGAGCGCCGGGCCTACGTCCAAAACCGCGCCGGGATGGGGTCGGTCAATACGGTCTGGCGCCCCGGTTCGGGTTTCCGGGTACAGGCCCAGGTACTGGGGCTGCGCGAAACCGAGCGGGTAAAATGGTCCCGGCAGGAAACCCTGCAGGGGGCAGATTCCCTTTTTCGAATTGCCGAAGTCCGACTGCAACAGTTGCGGGAACAATTCGTTTCCGGGGCCTGGGAGGTGGCCTGGGAGCCGGATACCACCCACAGGTTGCTTTGGAAAACACGCTGGAGCCTAGGGCGTTTCCGGCAGGCGGACTCCCTGGTTTTTAACGGGCAGGGAAATATACAGGACCGACAGTTATCTGTTGGACGGTGGGAATCTTCCCTGGACTACACCCACCGTTGGGGTGCCGCCACGGCCCTGCGCCTGGCGGGGAGGTGGATAGCTGAAAAACGCCCGGAAACCCTGGATTTTGACGGGTACCTCCTTAGCGGTTTCTGGGGGCCCGGGCAGCCCGGGTGGGAAACCCGGCAGCGCTTTTTGGCCCGCCTGCAGTATACCGGGCTGCGGGCCGCCCTGATCCATAAACAGGGGGCGCATACCCTGGAGGCACAGGCCTACTGGAGTATTTCACAAAGTGCGATGGAGAACCAGTGGGGGTTGGGTATTCCCGGGGGAGCCCCGGAGGGGCCTTTCGGGAAGGCGGCCGAACAGCGGCGACGGATGGGGTTACGGCTGGAGTGGACCCTGGATAAACCCGCCTTTCGCACCGCCCTTTCCCTGGAAGGCCTGGGCGCCTGGGCCAACTATTCGGAAAACGGGACCCGGAGATTCCGCGCCCTGGCCCTGGTGCCCGGGGCCAGCATCCGCTGGCAACCCGCCCCCCGGCATACCCTGCAGGCCCGGTATACTTTTGACTTCCGGGAAAGTCATTTTGCAGAACAATGGAGCACTCCGCTGCTGAGCGGGTACCGAAGCATACGTACGGGCCTGGGCCGCTATTTCCCCTTCCGGTCGCACCGGCTTACCGCGGGGTATACCTTCGGTGACTGGGGGGATCCCACCCGTTTGTTTGCCTTTGCCCTTTGGCGCCTTGAACCCGGGTTTCCGGGAATGGACTGGTTGCAGCGCCCAGGTTTTATTGCGTATTCCCTCCGGCCGATGTCGCAAAGGGAAATGATCACCCTGAACCTGAACCTGGACCATTACCTGGAGGCGCTTCAATGCAACCTGAAATGGAAGGCTGCCTATACCCGGCAGGACTATACGGCCGGATTGGAAGGCACCCTGAATCCGGTGCAACACCAGAATCTGAGCCTGGGCCCGGAGCTGCGTTCGGCCTTTGGGAAAGGGCTGGAATTCCATGGCGGGTTAACCATTTCCAGGCTGTGGTCCGGGTTTGGCGGGCGCAACCGAACGAGCGCTTTGCGCGGGTTCCTGGACCTGGAGGCGGGGCGGGGCCCCGGGTGGTCTGCCCGAATCCGGAACGAATATTTCGACTATCCCGACGCGGCTTCCCACCCGCTATGGTTGTCTTCCGCAACCGTCCAACACACCCCTGAAAAAGGGCGGGTGCACTATCGGTTGCAGGTCCAGAACCTCTGGAATGCCTCCTTTTTTGGGCTGCGCACCCTGCAGGATACCGGATACCAGGATTCGGGGTATGCGCTCTCCGGCCGCTGGGTTTTGCTGCAGGTTTCAGTGCGGTTGTAAGAACTCAGGGCCGCTCTACCTCCCGGATGTATACGGCATCCGGGACCAGCGGCAGGGAGACGATGTCTAGAACGGAACCTTCAAAATCCGTGATCACTACCCCTCCTTCGGGGGTGCCGTCCCCCTTCACGTAGGCAATGGCAATGAGTCCGGTTTCCAGGTCGGCGTCGAATTGCCCGAACAGGGGGCGGCTGCCGGTCTGTTGTTCCATACGCGCCTGTAAAAGGGGCAGGTAAGGTTCCCCGCCCGCGGCAAATGCCCCGGCCTTGAGGTTGTAGATGGCCGGCTGTGCAAAAAAGAGGCTGGGTTGCTGGTAGATATAAGACACCAGGAGGTCTTCCCCTGAAAATCGGGTCCGGAAAAGACCTTCAGCCTGTGCCGGAAAGTTGGGGATGGGGCCGGATTCCCCAAATTGGAGCAGGCCGGTGTGGAAGGCCAGGTAGGTGCCGTCTGTCCGGAACATGAGGAGCTCGCTATCCCTTAGGCAGGCGGAGGTCCATTCCGGGCCGGGGTTTACCTGGGTAAGGACTGAGGCCGTGGGCAGGTCCACCAGGGCCAGTACAGGTTCGTCCGTGCCCGCCCGGCGGTAATACAGGATCAGTAGGTCCTGTTGGATCAGGGCATCCAACACCCCTTGCGGCCCGGCCTCGGCAAGCAGCAGATCCGTACAGGACCCGGAAGCCGGGTGGTGAATCCGCAGGCGGGTTTCCGGGGTACTGCCCTGTGGAAAAGCGGTGTAGGGCAGCACCAGGTATTCCAGGCCGCCGTACAGCCCCCGTATCTCCTTTGGCGTGTCCGTTTCCGATGCAAACCCGCAAAGGTCCTCAATGGCCGTAATGTTGCCGGAATTCAGGTCTTTCAGGTAGGCCCGGGATTTTTGTCCTTCCCAGGTATAATAGGCCAGGGTGTTTTCAAAAACCTCCCGCCGGGCAAACTGAAAAAAAGACAGGCCCATTTCTTCGCTCAGGTTTTGGATGAGCGGGGGGTCGCTAGAACGATTGCGGTCCATCTGGATTTGCGGCCCTGTGGCGCCGGCCAGGGCCGTAAACCGGACCATGGGCGGGGCAGCTTCGGACGGTATAGCTTCTTCCCGGGAACAGGTGAAGCAGGTGAGGGCCGCCAACACCAGGGGAAGGCAACGGTTAAAAAGTTTCATAGCAGCTTTTTAGAGTACCTAAAATAGGGAAAAGAACAGAGATGCGAACCCGGGCGGCCTGGGCGGTGTTCCCTATCCCAAAATTTAGTACTTTGAAAGACAAACCCTACAAAGCGCTTCGCAAAAATTCCCCTCATATGGGTATGGCCCGGCGCGCCACGGGCCTGCATTTTGCGTACGGACCCCCGAAAGGCGGGGACTCCCTTGATTTTAAACGTGCCACAATGAACAATGACTTACTTGTTTCCTACCTGTCCCTCCGGAAATCCATCGGGTTTATTGCCTTGGGAATGCCCGTATTCCTGGTGATTGGCTCCATTTGGATAGGGGACTGTTCCCAGATTCAGAGTTCCATTTCCGATTACTACCACACCGTCATGCGGGATGGACTGGTAGGCACCATTTGCGCCATTTCCTTCTTTCTTTTCGCCTATCGGGGCTATGATGTTAAGGACTTTTGGGCTACCCGGGCGGCGGCTGTCCTGGCGCTTTTTGTCGCCTTCTTTCCCACCATTTATACCGATGAGATCTATCCCCCATGTAATGTGGTACGCCCCATAGAAAACCCCCTGGTCAATGCCATTCATTTCAGCAGTGCCCTGCTGTTTTTTCTGGTACTGGCCTACATCTCGTTGTTTTTATTTACCAAAACGGACCATCCGCAGGCTATGGGCCAACGTAAAAAGCATCGCAACCGCGTCTACAAGACCTGCGGGTGGGTTATGTTGGCATGCCTGGCCCTGCTGGCCCTGTATTTTGCCTGGTTGCGGCACCGCTTTCCGGGCCTGGCTGCCTATGATCCCGTATTCTGGCTGGAATCCCTGGCCCTGTGGGCCTTTGGGATCAGCTGGCTGATTAAGGGGGAGATCTTTATGAAGGACCTGCCGCAGCCTCCTGCACCCTGATCCCCTGAATGATGAAAAAGCCCATTGCCGACCTGCATTGCCACCCCAGTTTAAAGCCGCACCTGAATGCCGAAATCGGGAGTATCTGGGAATACCGGGAAAACCCGACGGTGGATGAGGTCTTTCGTTTGGTCAGCTTCCGCAAACTCGCAATCCGCGGCCTGGCAGCCAAAATGGCCCTGAAAACCCAGTCCAACCTGGACAGCTGCCTGCAGGGCGGAAACCGCCTGCTCTTTTGCAGTATTTATCCCTTCGAACGGGAATTTATGCGGCCGGACCGCCCCTTTAAACGGGCTTCCCTGGTGGTGAAATGGGCGCTGCAGGCCCTCTTGCGAAAACGGTATAAACGCCATATAGACAGCAAGCTGATCCGTTTGATTACCGGGATTTCCCCATCGGCTGCCATCCGCTTCCTGGATCAGATCCACACCCCTGGCGGGCGGGTGGATTATATGCAGGGGTACCTGGATGAATACAACTACCTGCTTGCCGCCCAGGGAGAGCGCCCCGGAGCGCCACAGGACGGGACACGACCGGCCTTCCGCCTCCTCTCCGATGCCAGCCAACTCCCTCAGGAATCCGATGAAAACACCCTGTCCGGGATTATTACCGCAGAAGGGGCGCACGCTTTCGGGGATTATGCCCTGGAATTCCTGCGAAAGGAGATGGCTTTCGGCGACCTGCCCGAAGCGGAGCAGGCGCGGTTGCGGGCTTCTTTCCGAAGAAACCTGGCTATTGTAAAAGATGCGGACCAAACGGCTTTCCCGCCGTTCTTTGTGACCTTCTCCCACCATTTCCACAATTTCCTTTCCGGGCATTCCCAAAGTTTTGCAGGCCTCTTTTCGAAGGTGTTCAACCAGGAGCCCGGGATGGACGCCGGCCTGTCCGCCCTGGGGCGGGAAGTCCTGGAACTCCTGCTGGAGCGCGGCCCCCGCAGTGCCCGTATCCTAATAGATACCAAGCATATGTCTCCCCGGGTGCGCCAGGAATATTACGCCCTGGTGCGGCAGCGACGGCAACAGGGGGATGCCATCCCCATCGTGTCCAGCCACTCCGCCGTGAACGCCCTGGATACCCTGGAAACGGCTATGCGCAATAACAATGACAGCCGCACGGAGCGGCGATCCTACGTGAGCAAATTCGAGATTAACCTCACCGATGAAGATATCCGGGAAACCTTTGACTCGGGCGGCATCATTGGTATTTGCATGCACGACGGGCGCATGCCGGGCAGACAGTTCAAAAAGAAACTGCGGGCGGTACGGGCCCATCCGGAAAAGGCCAAACGCCTGTACAGCCAAATGTTCCTGACTAATATTTTCCATATCGTCAAGGTGAACGCCAGGCACCTGCAGGCCCTCCACCCCGGGGGTGCGGGGGAGGCTGTAATGCAGACGGCTTGGGATACCGTATCCCTGGGCTCGGACAACGACGGGATCGTAGACCCCTTTAATACGTATGAAACCGCGGCAACCCTGACCGATTTCCGCCTTAAAATCATCGAGGCCATGCAGACCCAGGACAGGCCTTATATGAAAGACTTCCGCATCCTTTCCCTGCCGGAGGAAAAACCCATGGAACCGGAAGAACTCCAGGCCCTGATGATGGGCCTGACCCCGGAAGCCATTGCCGACCGCGTCTTTTACGACAATGCCCGGATCTTTTTGGAGCGCTACTTTACGGAGGCGTATCGGTTTTCGGGGGCGGTGGTATAATCCGCCTTGCCATGCGTATCTTGCAGACCCTATGGAACCACCTAAGAGTACCCTCGCCGACCACATTATCGCCTTTAACCGCAACCTGGAATTCACTGGGCGGTTACCCAGGGGGATTGGGGTGCTGAACCCTTTTCAGGACAACCCGGAAATCCTGCCGATTTCGGAGGCTTTTTACCGGAAATACTATTCGGATAACCGGCCCCGCCGCCTGATCATGGGGATTAACCCGGGGCGGCTGGGGGCCGGGGCCACGGGCATCCCGTTTACAGATACCAAAAGGCTTACGGAAGTCTGCGGCCTGCCCGGGCCGGAATTTCAGACCCACGAGCCGTCCTCCGTCTTTGTCTACCGGCTTATTGAGGCCTATGGCGGCCCGGAGAAGTTTTTCGGGAAATACTATATCAACTCCGTTTCCCCCCTGGGCTTTGTTAAACAAAGTAAAAGTGGGAAATGGGTGAATTACAACTACTACGACAGCCCGGAACTCTTCCGGGCGATTACCCCCTTTGCCCATGCCAAACTCCGGGAACAGCTGGGCTGGGGCCTGGAAACCGGCACCTGTTTTTCCCTGGGAAAAAAGAATGCCAAATACCTGGAACTACTCAATGAAGAGGGGGACTACTTTGACCAGATTGTGCCCCTGGACCACCCCAGGTATATTGTGCAGTACAAAGCCCGGCAGATGGATGCCTATGTGGATACCTTCCTGGAGGCGCTGGGGGAGTAAGGGCACTGTTGCGCGGGCGTTCGACTCCCGGAGGTGGAGCCGACAATAGGAGTGTAAGTACCCCTTAAATTGATTTTATATATTTCAGAATTTATATGAAAATAACAACATAACAATTCTTGGCATAATTGCCGTACTTTGATCTTTAATAAGAAAATCACTAAAGGTATTCTTATTAATTGACTGCGCATCAAACAGGTTGAATGCTTTTATTTCAATACCGAATGGACTATTCTCCTTTTTATAAAAAATAGAAGCATTTGCTAATTCAAATCTATTAGTTAAACCTGCTGTCTGATTTTGGTAGTTATAACTTGATATTTCGAATTTGAGATCAAAGCTTGATAGAAAATGATATTCAGTAGAAAAGAAAAATTCATTATTGAGAAAGCTATTTTTATTAAAATTGCTCAAATATTGTGTTGGCGCATATTCGTATGCAAAAGTAAAATTTGGCCAGTTATCAAAAAGAGTTTCAATTTGTCCTCTCAGGGTAAGGGACCTCGAAATATTTTTTGTGGTTCGATTATTAATAATTTGAAAAAACTCTCTATGACTGCCCCTGGACCGAATTCCTAGCTTAATTGGCTTGATAGTCTTAGTTACACTCAATCGACCTGAGTATTGATCCTCAGGCATATCGAACATAACTAGAGTAGTGAACTGATCAATCCCTTCTAATTCAGTTGCAGTTTTGATTCCTTGGGTTTTTTTGTTGTAGCCCAAATTGGCATTAATAGTGTAACCTCTAAAGAGGCTAAACTTATTGTAGGCTATAGAAAATTCATGATAGCGAGCGTTTGTTAGTATTTGGTTCCCTCGGAATACTGTATTGAAACCTTTGAGTAAAAAGTTGTTGGTTAAGTATTCATGTCGAGGAAATCTTACTCTAGTCGCATACTTAAATTGCAATTTTTCACTTTTATTTAACTCTGCCTCTATTCCCAACTGAGGCAGCAAATAAGAAGTGTCATTAGAATATCCATTTTCGGGCTGTTGATTTTTCCACCAGTACTTATGATGAAAAACACCTGATTTTATCGTGAAAATGTCAAGAAGGAGTTTATACTCAATTCCAACAATGAAATCGTTTAAGGCGTAATTGCTTTTATTGCCAAACCCAAAATTAGAAAAGTTATTGATTTCCCCATTTGTGAGGACTTGCTCCTCTTGCGAGGAGAAATGCTCTGACATCAGACTGTAACCAACCGATGAATAAATGTGGTTGTAATTATTTAAAACCCAGTAATCTTTGATTAGCATATCGAATGCTAGATTCTGCGTTTCTAAAGTCTGTCTTACATCATAAATCAGATCCTGTTCAAGGGGTATCAAATTATTCAGATAAGGTTCATCAGAAAGCCAAGAATTATTGGGTTCATTTTCCGCATATTCCAACGAAACTTCCGAACTCAAGGTATGGTTTCTGTTGAATTTCCTGCTGTATTCCACATTATTTTTGATATTGATTGCCTCCAAATTGCCTTTCGTTCTGAAAACATTCGTACTATCTGCTACTACACTATTCAATAGGCCAGTAATGTCATTTCGGGATAGTTTTGCAAAGGAATGGAAAGCGAAATCTTCGTTAAGGCTAGGTTGATATTCTATCCCAAGCTTGCCGAGAATAAAGAAGTTGTTAAAAAATTCAGAACGAGTTCTATTTTCTATGAGTTGTGAGTCATTATTGAGATATTCATTTATGGTTACATGCCTTTTAGTAATATTTCTGTCATCAAAAAAAACATAAGTGTTTAGTTGAGCTTTCGAACCCATTGACTGACGTAAATTCACGGCTGCAAATCTATCTGTACTTGAGTTAAAGTCCTTGTTGGAAAGAAATCTTGAGAAATCATCGTTCAGGAGTGCTGAATAACTTTTAATGTCTCTCATTAGTTTTCCAAACCCTCCTTCAAATTCGATATAGTCTTTCAATTCAAAGGAGTTGTTCCCGGTGTTATTGAAATCTCCAATGAAGTTAATGTTTGTTCTTGGGCTATAATAAAAAGTGCTTGAATGAGCACTATACCGTTCCTTATATCCTGCGCCACTTTCTAAATCGCCAAAAATGAATTTCTTTTTATTTTCTTTTAGCTTAATGTTTAACACTATTTCTTCACTATCAACAAGGTTTTTGAGAAAAGCTATTCTATTATAATTATCCAGTACTTCAACTTTGTCAACCACATCTGCTGGAATGTTATTCACAGCTAATTTGCTATTTCCTGTAAAAAACAATTCATTCTCAACTAATACAGAGGTTATCCTTTTACCATTGATGTCAACGTTACCCTCACGATCCACTTCAATTCCCGGCAACTGCTTTAGAACCTCCCTTAGTTTACGTTCCTCACCTGTAGTAAAGGCATCAACATTGTAGATTATTGTATCTTCTTTAATTTCTATTGGGATTTTGTAATCAAGAACTACTTCATCAAGTTGATTGATGAATGGATGGAGAATAATATCCTTGGTTTGTGAATTATTTGCTATGATGAGAAGAGACAATTTCTTGTAGCCGATATAGCTAATATCAATGGTATATTGAATTCCTTTTCTTAGTCTTAAGGAATATGATCCATCTTCGGCACTAATAGAGAATTTGGTTTCTTCGTCTTGGGAATTAGGAAAGGCAAGAATATTGGCGTTAGGCAAAGGTGTTCCCACACTATCAAGAACTTTACCTTCATACACAACATGTTGAGAAATAGATAAATTAATACCGCATAAAAACGATAGAAATAAAAATTTGGTTTTAATTGAAAACACAAAAAAGTTAACACTAATTGTTGCGCGAAGGTAGCTTAGATAGATAGTCTTTCCCCGACTTTTTATATTCTTCGGTCGACATAATATTTTTAGGATTCGGCCAAATCAGTTCCATTTCCTTGGTTTGATTTAATTTAATCTTTTGTGCAGTATAACTAATAATTGGTCCATGAAATTCCAGTACTAAACCGGGTAGCTGGCACACATAGTCACGAGGGCCTAGTTTTAAGGGGATTTCAGGACAATACCAAGCAATTACTTCAATATCGCCGACAGGAGCAGAGACTATGTGATATGCTTTATACACTTTAAATTTCCCAATAAACTTGCTCTCGTTGGTTAAATTCCAAACTACATCATTCTTTTCGATTTCCGTAAATAGCGTTCTATTCTCAACGCTTCGCTCCAAAAGTTGGTAGCAAGAATCCAATTTGGTGTAGTAGGTTCCATTGTTTGCCAATATGGACGCTGCTCCATATGCCATTTCCTCTCCATCAAGAGAAATAGTCTTGATTTCATTAAAAATGGCAATGTCCTTGTTAAAAGTCAGCTTCATACTAATACTGGACATTCCTTTGGCAGCCAGATCATAGAATCCAATAGATTTATTTGGATTTGCCTTGTTTTGATCTACAAGCCGCTTATAAAAATTATCCATGTCGAGATTATACAATATTTCGCCATTATTCACTTGACAATAGCCGATTTGGAGAACTAATGAACATCCTAATAATATCAATAACTGCTTCATACGTCATTACATTTTTCAACAGGAGTGCTTGAAGGACTGACAGCACTCCTGTTGAATTTAAATCCACACTTTACTGTTGGTTCATTCAAGCACTGTAATTATACTCCCAAATTTTTGCTGCAGTAAATCCATCTGACCCTCCATTGTCCCAGTAGTATTCTACCGCATCCCAGGCGTAGTCCTCGCAAGCGTTAAAAAACACCTTAATGGTTGAAGAAGCAGTCAGATTAGGCACAAAAAATAGGCTTAACACTACAACGGCAATAAATTTTTTAAAATAAAATAATTTTAATTAAACATTAACAAATAAAAACCTACTAAAAAAAGAAAAAGATTACAAAATAAAACATTGTGCCCCTGGACCACCCCAGGTATATTGTGCAGTACAAAGCCCGGCAGATGGATGCCTATGTGGATACCTTCCTGGAGGCGCTGGGGGAGTAAGGGCACTGTTGCGCGGGCGTTCGACTCCCGGAGGCGAAACCGACGATAGGAGGTTCACGAATACCTTAAAAGAAAATAATTAAGCACATGAGTAAACGAAAAAAGCCACCCGAAGGTGGCTTTTGAAGTGGAGCCGGAGAGGTTACCTCGCTGCGCTCGGTGCTCCCTTCGGCTCCCATCCTGCAATTGGAAACCCTGCCCTGGCAAAGCCAGGGCGGTTTCGCGTTCCCGATCTCCGCGATCAAGCGAGCTTGACGCGTATCCCGGAAACACAAAACCCCGCCAGATGCCTGGCGGGGTTTTCGCTTGATTGTGGAGCCGGAGGGAGTCGAACCCTCGTCCAAACAAGCAATAACCATGCTTTCTACATGCTTAGTTTTTGTTTGATTGTCGGCGCGTAACTGACCAAAAACCGCCTATTACGCGCTTAGCTTCTTTGTTTTGATGCGGCTATCGAAGCCATAACCGCACGATGTTGACTTTTATGGTGCCCCCGGTAGGGTCGCCGTCAACAAGGGCTACCCGGGGACATTCAGCTTTCCCGCCTTGCGGGACTAGGCCAAGACTTACTGTAATTCAGTCTGTTAGGCAGCTAAAGCGTAGTTAGACTCGCCATTTAAAAAAGTTGAGTTATGAGATTAACGAGCTGTATCCCAGCGCTCGGCATGCTTACATAGCCATTGGTCTCGCTGTCAAAACCAGTCGGCCCCATATTTTCAAAGAACGCCCTTTCGGGGTGGGCAAAGGTACACATTTCCTTCTCACTTCCACTCAGAAGGGATTCCTCCGCCAACGTTTGCGTACCCTTGGGAATCCTTCTATTTTTGCCCAAATTCCATACCAAACTCCCACAGATGAAATTCGGACTGATCCAGGAACGCAAAACCCCGCCGGACCACCGTGTGGTGCTCTCTCCCAAGGCCTGCCAAAAAGTCCTGTCGGCATTTCCCGGGGCCCAAATCGCAGCGGAAACCTCCCCGGTTCGGGTCTTTTCGGATATGGAGTACTCCAGGGCAGGTATCCCCGTACAGGAAAATGTTTCGGACTGCGAGGTGCTGCTGGGGGTAAAGGAAGTGCCGATTGCGGCCCTGATTCCGGAAAAAAAATACTTTTTCTTTTCCCATACCATCAAAAAGCAACCTTACAACCGGGAGCTGCTGCGGGCCATCCTGGAGCGGAATATCGAATTATACGACCACGAGGTACTCACCAACCCCAAAGGCATTCGCCTGGTGGCCTTTGGCCGATATGCCGGCATTGTGGGTGCCTATAACGGCTTTAGGGCCTATGGGTTAAAGACCGGCACCTATGCACTGCCCAAGGCGGAATCCCTGACGGACCAGCAGGCACTGATCCGGGAGCTGAAGACCCTGCAATTGCCCCCCATCAAGGTAGTGCTTACCGGGAGGGGGCGCGTGGGCAGCGGTGCCCGCGAAATGCTGGACGGCATGGGCATGCGGCAGGTAACGGTGGCAGACTTCCTGGAGGAGGACTTTAGCGAGCCGGTGTATTGCCAGATAGATGCCTCTTTTTATAACAAACGCAAAGACGGGGTACGGGGAAGCAAAGAGGATTTTATTGCCAATCCGGAGGAGTACCGCTCCAATTTCTTCCGTTTTGCCCGGGTGGCCGATATGTTCATTGCCGGTCATTTCCATGGGCAGGGAGCGCCCTACCTCTTTACGCGCGAGGATGCCCGCCACCCCGAATTCCGCATCCGGGTGGTGGCGGATATTTCCTGCGACATAGACGGCCCTGTGGCCTGTACCATCCGCCCTTCTACCATTGCAGACCCCGTATACGGCTATGACCCGGTTACAGAGGCGGAGGCGGATTTTCGCCGCCCCGATGTAATTGCCGTTATGGCGGTAGACAACCTGCCCGCAGAGCTGCCCCGGGACGCGAGCGAGGGCTTTGGCGCCGCTTTTGTTAAGCATGTGATCCCGGCATTTTTTGACGGCGATGCCGAAGGGGTGCTGGAACGCGCCCGCATGACGCAGGGCGGGAGGCTTACCCCCCGCTACGCCTACCTGCAGGCCTATGTGGACGGGAGGGAATGACTACCATATCGGGAGTCCCAGAATAACCGCTACGGGCAAGGCTACGGCCCACCCCATTAACCCCAGCACCAGGACGCTTTCCAGCAGGGTATGGGGCTTATGCAACAGGGCAAGGGTAACGGCCAGTCCCATTCCCAGGCAAAAGACACCCAGCAACAGCCAGATTACCCATCCCATTATCCACAGAAAGTCCAGATCGGTATTCAGGGCCATCAGCCCAAGGAGCATCAAACTCCATAATCCGGATGCCAGGCCCAAATAAAGGGCCCTACGGTGCAGGCGGGTCGATAAAAGGATATCCATATTTTAAGGGTTCTGCAGGTTGTCCAGGGTCCATTCCTGCCAGGTGCGCTCCTGCATTTCGGCCTGGAATTTTTGGTTGCGCTCCTGGAGTTCCTGTTTTACAGGTTCCGGCAAGTGCGGATTTTCCGCCGCATACCGAAGTAACCGTGGGGCATTTTGTAGGGGGAGTTCCTGCAGGTATTCCAGGTCCGGACTGGAGACATAGCTGAGGTTATACGTGGTAATCCAGGAAGTCCAGGGCAGGGTCCAGACGCCTACCAGGATAGCAAATAAAGAAAGGGCGTTTTTACGCAAGAGGTAAAACAAACTTCGGGTATCCCGCAACTTGAAAAAGGTGGTTGCCAGCCCTACCCCTACAAGGGCCAGAAAGACAAATACCCCCAGGCGTTTAAAAGTCAGGCCGGAATGGTAGATATACAAGGCATTTTTAATGGCGGTATTCATCAATAACAGGGTATTCAGGCCCAGCCAGAGATACGCCAGGCGTCGCAAAGGCCCGGCCTTGGTGTAAAAGTTGAGTCGGCCCCGAAAGAAAACCAGCAGTACCCCCATGGCCAGGAAAAGGGAAAATATCAGGGCATACACGCCCTGGTGCACGGCCTGGGATTGCAGGGCCGGGGTGCCCACGGAGCCCTGGGCCAGATAGATGTAATCCAGGACCAGATAGAGCAGCAGGAGGACAGACAGGCTGCCCAGGGCCATGCGCCCCCAGAGGTTTTCCCGCTCCAAAGCGTCTTCCTGTTGGGGGGTGAAGGGCTGCGCAGGGCTGCGGAGGGTATCCGGAAAGTGGGCATCTGCCTGTAGGATGCGTTGCGGGTCGAAGGGGCGCAGCAGGTTCAGATACAGCAGGAAACCCACCACGGTTAGCCAGAACCACCCCAGGCTCAGGAAACTGAGGTCGATTCGCCCCAGCAGGTCCTCGAACACGGGGTTGGCCTCTGCATAAAGCCCTCCGAAAACCCAGAGCAGTACAAAGCTGATCAGGATGCCGCCAAAAATCCGCCCTATGGGGCCGGCAGGTTTGGCCGGGGTGTCCGACGGGTTCCTGAACCCCTCTGCCTGGCCCAGCAGCATGCCCAGGGGTAGGTTCAATGCCCCTGTCAGGCCCTGCGTGTAGAGGGAGGCGCGCCCGGTTGCGCTGCCGCCGGCCAGGACAACCAGGCTTAACACATGAACCAGTACCGCGGGAGGGCTGGGTTGGATAAAACACCCCAGCGCGCTATACAGATAGGCGCTGAGCAGGAATACCGGCAAGGGCCGCTCGCCTTTGAGCCACACCAGGGTGGCCGTAGTATACAGGGCCAATAGCAATACGTTCAGGCCGGGCTCCTTTTCATAGAAGAGGCTGGAAAAGAGGAATCCGCCGATTAGGGCCAGGATATAGGGGGTTGTCTTGTTCATTTGAATTTGAGTAAAGTACTTTGAAAAACAAAGTATAGATATAAAAAATTTTAGGTTCCAAGTAATCGTTCCAGGGCGTCCAGGTGTTTGCTGAAGGCTTCCTTCCCTTCGGGGGTGGCCTGATACCGGGTGTTGGGCCTGCGGTCCACAAAGCGTTTTTCCACCCGGATATAGCCTTCCTTTTCCAGGGCCTTCAGGTGGCTGGCCAGGTTGCCGTCCGTTACTTCCAGCAGGTCGCGCAGGCCGGTAAAGTCCATATGCGTATTCACCATCAATACGGACATGATGCCCAGGCGGATGCGATGGTCAAAGCGTTTGTCGATGCCGTCTATCAGTCCCAAGGATGGTATTATTTATCGTACTTAAAATACATGATACTGCCATAGATGATATGGAACACCCCAAAACCCAGGGCCCAGAACAACAGGCCATACCCGGCGAACTGTGTGGCGGCCAGCCCCAGCAGGATGTTGGCTACCCCAAGGCTGCGGATATCGCCCAGGGTATATTTGCTTGCATTCAGGCAGCTGAGGCCGTAAAAGATCAGCAGGGCCGGGGCAATTAGGGCCACATACCCGTATTGCAGCATGGCCAGGCAGAATAGCCCGCCAGCCCCCAGTGGGATCAGGAAGTTGCCCAGCAGGCGTTTGCTGGAGGGCGCCCAGAGCTTTTCCCCATTGCGCAGGGCTTTGCGGTAAGACAGTAGGATGGCTGTGGCCACAGCCAATACCAGCACGCCCCCGGCAATCCAAAAGAGGCGCAGCACCAGCGCATCGTCCGTGATGCCCGGGTTATCGACGGCCGAATCAAACCCCTGGCTGGCGTTGAAGGCCTTTATTTCTCGGGAGGCCAGGAAGGCCCCTGCCAGGGCGTAGGCACCGGCCAGGATCCCGGAAACCCCGCTCAGCGACAGGAACCGGCTGGACCGAGACATCATTTCCCGGATCTCGCTCAGGTCTTCCTTGTATTGGTTTGTATCCATTTTAAAGTACTTTGAAATACAAAGTAAATGTTTCTTCCGATTCCCTGCAAGGAAATTTGGGATTATTCCGGGTGGATTTCCCAGGTGGCAATGGGATGCACCCTGGGGGCCGTATAGGCGCCAAGGGCCCGCAGGCGCAGTTCCATTTGCTCCAGGGGGTCCAGCGTTTTGATCATGAGGGTATAGGTGCCCCCGGCCGGGATTTCGAAAACCGGGGCGCTGCTGTAGAAGGTAAAGCCCATGGCATTTTCCAGCAACAGGTCGCTGCTGCTGGTGTTTTCGAGCTCCACCTCCAGGATCTGGGTATTGGGGATGTATGCACTGCGGGTAACCCGTATACTGGATTCCAGCAAGGGTTTCAGGTAGGCTTCTTTCCCCACCCATAACCCATTGTATACCGCCACGGTACGCCCGGCAAATAAGGCCTCCTTCAGGCTTTCGGCCGTGCGGTCTTCGGCAAAGACCAGGGTAACCGGGCGGTGCTTGCCGGCCTCGATATAGTCCCAGGCAATAAGCCCGTGGATGTCGCTGGTCCCCATAATGGTCAGGTTGTGTTCCAGGGCCAGGGCCAGGGCTTCCTCCGAATAGTCGGTGGTGTTGATCACCTCAATGCCATGAAGTTCGCCCGCGGCAATACGGGCTTGCTGGAATTCGCTCAGCACCGGGTTTCCCTGGGGTTGCTGGGCATACCAGGCCGGGTGGTTCCAGAATACAAAGGCGCCCTGTTTGCGCGCTTCGGCAAACGGGGTTTCCGGGTCTTCGGCCAGCAAGAGGTTGGCGTCCGAAATAAAAACGGCGTTGTTGTGGCCCATCGGGGCCTTGCGCGTGATTTCGGAGCCGTGAACCAGGAGCAGGTCGTGGTCTGCGGCTTCCTTTAAGGCCAGGTTATAGGAACGGTTGCGGTCCGGGTGTGGGATGTCTGCGGCATGGGGCTGGTATTCCAGGTGCTCGGTAAGTGAAATAACATCTACCCCCTCCCGCAGGGCCTCCATCACGCGGATATCCGGCCAGACGCTGCCGTCGGAAAAAACGGTATGCTGGTGCAGGTCCGTCACCAGGGTATGGTACCCGGGGATGTCCGGGAAGGCAAAGGGGGTGCTGTTGCTGTGGGAGTGCGTCTGGCCCAGAAGGCCCTGGCTGCCCGCAATCAGGAGGCAGATAAGGATAAAGGAACGGGTTTTCATGGTCGGGTGGTTTTCGTAAAAATAAGGCAGGGATGCCCTGCTACCAAGGCAGCCGCATCAAGAAATTCATTCCCCAACGTTAATTCGGGGTGAAAGATGTGATAAGGTGTTGATAAGATTGTGGAGTCCGTACCCTTTTAATCCCTATCTTCCAAAGCTTTGTCAAACCAACGGCGTGACGTTTAACTGGATTCTGGAGGGGCTGCCCAACCCGGCCCAACTCAAAACCTGCATAGAGCTGGAATACCAGCTGCGCCCGCGTATTACCCGGTTTTTGATGGACCGCCTGGGGCCGGAATACCTTGGGGATTTTTCGGACTTCCATTTTGATGTGGACCTGGTAAGTCGGGAAGTGCGCATCTCGGACAAAACCCCGGCAGCTTACATTGCGGGGCTTTCCATGGATTTTATGAACGAAATCGGGCGGGGTTGTTGTTAATTCCCCCGTGCCAGTACAATCAGGGACTGGGTCTGCGCCCGCACGGCCTCGTCAAAGAGGGATTTAAGCGCCGGGTACAGTTCTGAGGTATAATGGGGCGTTTTCAGGTTAAAATTGAA
Source organism: Robiginitalea aestuariiviva (assembly GCF_029537735.1). Classification (GTDB taxonomy): domain Bacteria; phylum Bacteroidota; class Bacteroidia; order Flavobacteriales; family Flavobacteriaceae; genus Robiginitalea; species Robiginitalea aestuariiviva. Next base: position 218,650 of record NZ_JARPUQ010000002.1, read on the forward strand.
CGTAAGCAATACATTGCCGCCCCGCTCTTCCACCTTGTACATCAGGTGGCCCAGCCCATCCGGCAGGGCAGTCATCAGGGGCTCTGGGAGGCTTTCTACGGTAAACCCTTCCGGGAGGGTAATACTCAGGCTGTACACATAGGCACGCGCGTATCCGAAATCTACGGGATAGGTTCGCTGGTTCAGGGTAAACGGGTTGCGGCTGAAAAAACGGATCAGGAACGGGTCCAGGTAAATGCGGTCCCCGCTTATCTCATTTTCCATCCGGAAGTCCAGGCGCTCGTACGTGCTGGTCTCTGTGCTTTTTTCGGCATCCAGCCCCAGGGAAGTTACTTCTATGTCTTCGCGGAAGCCTTCTTCCAGCTCTTCCTGATAGTCCTCTTCCTCGGCCATCTTGCGGCGTTTATCTACGGCGGGGTACCCGGTATTGAGCCAGTACATCACCCCGCTGCCTTCCATGCCATCGGCTTCCAACAGCAGTTGTGCCCGTACGTTTACCTGGTTGCGGCTTTCGATGTTGAAGTCCTCCCAGTAGCTTTCATTTTCAAAATCCATGACCCGCCCGTAGTAATTCAGGCACCGGAAGGGGAGCATCCCGAAAGGAATGTATTTATCCGTGGCGTCCATGTAATAGGTTTTTCCGTCAATTTCCGCGCGGGCCAGGACGTAATTAAAGTCGGACATTACCGGGTGCGACCGCTTGGGCAGCCCCATCCGGCGGGTGGCGCTCATCACCAGTTCGGCCGGGATGCCCCCTGCATTGAGGAGGTTGATCAGGGTCATGTTGATTTCGGCCACGCTCCCGCTGCCCTGGTCGAAGGCATCTTTTACCCGGCTGTTCAGGGAAACCCCGTAAGACCCGGTCCAGTTAAAATGGGTGCGCACATACTCGTAAATGTTCCGGGCGCGCTCCAGGGGTTCCCCGGTGCTTAGCAGGGTAGGGGGCACCTGCTTTTCAAAATAGGTTTCCTTTTTCAGTTGCCGGCCCAGGTCCGAGTCGGTACGCATTTCCTTGTCTACGTCCTCCCAGGATTGCGTGAAACGCTCAATCTCCCCGTTAATCTTGCGCCATTCGGCCAGTTCAAAGACCATACGGGATTTGTAGTTGCGCGTACCCAGCATAAAGGGTTCTTCCACAAATGCCGGCACATCTTCCATGGCGTAACGGAGTTTTTCGCAATCGGCCGGTTTGGAAATGCCGGGAACCCGCAGGCAACCCTTTTCCAGTTCCGCCTCATTCACAGCCAGGGTAAGGGTGCCGATCAGGGCCCGGTTGTAATAGTAATTCCCCGGGATGCTGGCATTGAATTCCGTGTAGACCTTCGGGATGGATTCCTGAAAATCCCACCCGTTAAAATTGTAGATGTACGGGGAACGCAGCAGGTAGGTGTATTCCAGCACCGACCCCACCTGTATCTTCGGGAAACTGAAGGTGATTTCAGACCAGTTGGGCCCCAGGTCCTTGTTAAAGATCTGGTTTTGCTCCACCCCAATCCGCACCGTGCCGTTGTGGGTCATGGCGCGCACCTCCATCACCTTTTCCGAAGTGCTTTCCCCCCGGTAGTAGGGGATGCTGATGGTACCGTAGTCAAAGCCTTCCTCCTTCAGTACCTTGATCTTGGCATGGTACTTCTTGTATAACCAAATGCGGCTGCCGTCCACGTCAAAATAATTGTCGCCCCGTTCGTACAGGTAAACGGCCGCGGCGGTGGTGTCTGCCTCATATGCCCCGAAGGATTTTTCTTCCGGGTTCAGTTGGCCGTAGGTGTGGTTGGATTGTGCGGTGGCCGCCTTCCCGACAAGCACAAGCAGGAAGATCAGCAGGGCGGTAAAGTTTTTCATGGTGGGTTGGTGGGTTGGTGGGTTGGTGGGTTGGTGTGGGATCAGAACTGGGTAATGACCTTGCGGATGGCGCAGAGGCGGGTCAGCAAGCCTTCCAGTTGATCCAGGGGCAACATGTTGGCCCCGTCGCTTTTGGCGTTGGCCGGGTCAAAATGGGTTTCGATAAACAGGCCGTCTACTCCGGCGGCAATGCCCGCCCGGGCCATGGTCCCGATCAGCTCGGGGCGGCCGCCTGTAACCCCGGAGGCCTGGTTAGGCTGTTGCAGGCTGTGGGTCACGTCCAGTACCACGGGGGCAAACTGGCGCATCACCGGGATGCCCCGGAAATCCACAATAAGGTCCTGATAGCCAAACATGGTGCCCCGGTCGGTGATCACCACTTGTTCGTTACCGCTGTCGGTGACTTTGGTTACGGCATGTTTCATGCTCTCCGGGCTCATAAACTGCCCTTTCTTCAGGTTTACCACCCGCCCGGTTTCCGCGGCGGCTACGACCAGGTCCGTCTGGCGTACCAGGAAAGCAGGGATCTGGAGCACATCTACGTATTCGGCTGCCATGGCGGCATCGGAAACTTCGTGGATATCGGTTACGGTGGGCACGTGGAAGGTTTCGGAAACCTTCCGCAGGATTTTCAGGGCCTTTTCATCGCCAATGCCCGTGAAGGAATCCACCCGGCTGCGATTGGCCTTTTTAAAACTCCCTTTGAAAATATAGGGGATTTGCAGTTTCTCGCTGATCCCGGTAATGGTCTCCGCAATGCGCATGGCCATCTCCTCGCCTTCAATGGCGCAGGGTCCTGCCAACAGAAAAAAATTGTCGCCGCCGCTAAAGCGGAGTTGCGGGATTTTCGAAAGCTCCATATGCTAAAGTTTTGACAAAGATAGCACGAATCCCGGGCACTGCGGTTACTTTAGGCGTATGCCAAGAGGGTATCCTTTTCTGATGGCTTGCGCCCTGCTGCTGTGCGGCCTCCACCTTCACGCCCAGCGGGCAGAGCGGGGCTGGGGTACAGTAATTCTGGAACCGGGGAAGTTGCAGCTGAACCTGCTGATGCCGGGCTTGCAGTACGAGCTGGGCCTGCTGCCCAACCTCACCGTTGGGGCCGAAATAGGCCTGGGGCTGGCTACCCCCCGGGAGGGGTATTCCCTGGCGCCCGCATACCGGGCATTCTCCCGCTACTATCACAACCTTAAGGCCCGGCAGGCCGGGGGCAAAACGGTTTCGGGCAATTCCGGCAACTACTTTGCCATCACCTTCAACCATTACTTCACAAAGCTGGAACTGGCCGGGAATATGGACAATGAAGGGCGGGACCTGATCTTCCTGGGCCCGGTGTACGGGCTGCAGCGATCCTATGGCAACGGATTCAGCTTCTCGGTCGACGCCGGGGCCGGCTTTTACTTTCGCAACCGCATCTCGTCCGGGATTGGGCCCTCGGTGCACCTGCGCCTGGGTTGGAACCCGTTTGCGCGCCGCAAACAGCAGAAAAAACCTGTGATTGTCCCAATGGACTGAATTCCATTATGGGTTCGGAAATGCGACATTTCGCTGGTCGGCAAACCGGAATCGGACACCCGGGTATTCCGCGCCCCCTCCCCCGGGGGCAAATCTAGCCGATCAACCTGTACTTGGATTGCAGTCCTGTCCGTCGCAACCCTTTTTTTATCAGCATTTTAGCGCGCTCCGTGACCGCTAGGGCAATCCGATGCAGATTTCATGCGGTTATCCGGAATTCCTGCCTATCTTTGCGCCCATTTTCAGAACGTTATGAAAGACATCCGAAACATTGCCATTATTGCCCACGTAGACCACGGGAAAACCACCCTGGTGGACAAAATCCTCCATTTCTGCCAGCTCTTCCGGGAGAACGAACAGACCGGGGAACTGATCCTGGACAATATCGACCTGGAGCGGGAACGGGGCATTACCATCGTTTCCAAAAACGTTTCGGTTACCTATAAGGACACCAAGATCAATATAATCGACACCCCGGGCCACGCCGATTTTGGGGGAGAAGTAGAGCGGGTGCTCAATATGGCCGACGGAGTTTTGCTCCTGGTCGATGCCTTTGAGGGGCCCATGCCCCAGACCCGTTTTGTTCTTCAAAAGGCGATCAATATGGGCCTGAAACCCTGTGTGGTGATCAACAAGGTGGACAAGGAAAATTGTACCCCGGAGGAGGTGCACGAAAAAGTATTCGACCTTATGTTCGAGCTCGGGGCCGAAGAATGGCAGCTGGACTTTCCGGTGGTCTATGGCTCGGCCAAACACAACTGGATGAGCCCGGACTGGAAAAAGCAAACCGAGAGCATCGAGCCTTTGCTGGAAATGGTGATCGACCACATCCCGACCTTCCAACCGAAGAGCGGCAGCACCCAGATGCTGATCACCTCCCTGGATTATTCTTCCTATACCGGACGGATTGCCATCGGGCGTCTGCAACGGGGCAGCCTGAAGGAAAACCAGCCTGTAACCCTGGTAAAGCGGGACGGACGGCAGGTGAAAACGCGCATCAAGGAACTCTATACCTTCGAAGGCCTTGGGCGCAGCCGGGTAAGTGAATTGCAGACCGGGGACATCGGCGCCCTGGTAGGCCTGGAAGGTTTTGACATAGGCGATACGGTTGCCGATGCAGAGGTGCCCGAGGCCCTGGCAAGCATCGCCATCGACGAGCCGACCATGAGCATGCTCTTTACCATAAACGACAGCCCGTTCTTTGGGAAGGATGGGAAATACGTGACCTCCCGCCACATTAAGGAACGCCTGGAAAAGGAATTGGAGCGCAACCTGGCCCTGCGGGTGCAGCCCACGGACAGTGCCGATAAGTTTATGGTCTTTGGCCGGGGGGTGTTGCACCTTTCCGTGCTGATCGAAACCATGCGGCGCGAGGGGTACGAGTTGCAGATTGGCCAGCCCCAGGTAATCATCAAAGAGATTGACGGGGTGAAGTGCGAACCCGTGGAACACCTCACCATCGACCTGCCGGAGGAAGTTTCCGGACGGGCGGTTGAAATGGTCTCCGTCCGCAAAGGCGAGATGATCCACATGGAAGCTCGGGGCGAGCGCATGTATTGTGAATTCCACATCCCTTCCCGGGGCATTATCGGCCTGCGGAACCAGTTGCTGACTGCCACGGCCGGGGAGGCTGTCATGGCCCACCGCTTCCTGGAATACCAACCCATGAAAGGGGATATCCCCATGCGGCAGAATGGCTCCATGATCTCCATGGAAAACGGCACGGCCATTCCCTATTCCATCGACAAGCTGCAGGAACGGGGTAAGTTCTTTGTGGATCCGGGCGAGGACATCTACGAAGGGCAGGTAATCGGGGAGAATTCCCGTGGTGACGACATGGTGGTGAACGTGACCAAGACCAAAAAGCTGACCAACGTACGGGCTGCCGGTTCGGACGACAAAGCGCGGATAACCCCGGCCATTAAGTTTTCACTCGAGGAGGCCCTGGAATACATCCAGAAGGACGAATACGTGGAGGTGACTCCCAAGAGTCTGCGCCTGCGCAAAATCCTGTTGAAGGAAACAGACCGCAAGCGCGGCAAGGCCCTGTAGGGTTACTGCAATTCCGGGTGGGAAACCAGGCAGGCAGTAGCTGCGCCGATAATACCGGCGTGGTTTTGCAGCCCTGCGGGGATCACGGGGGTGCTGATGGTAATGCAGTCCTTGAATTCGTCCCAGTCCTTGGAGGTGCCTCCGCCCAGGATAATGGTATCCGGGGAAACAATCAGCTCGACCAGTTTCAGGAATTTGTTGAAGCGTTTGCCCCATTTTTTGTAGGTGAGGTCTTCCCGTTCCTTTGCCGATGCCGCTGCCCAGGATTCGATCTTCTTATGTTCCTTGTAGGGAATTTGCCCCAATTCAAAGTTCGGGATCAGCCGGCCGTCCAGAAAGGCGCCGCTGCCCAGGCCTGTTCCGATGGTAATCATCACCACAAAGCCTTTCATATCTTTTCCGATCCCGTAATTCATGGCGGCATACCCGGCGGCGTCCGCATCGTTGATCACGGTGAAGTCATTGCCCGTAGCGGCGGAAAATAATTCTTCCACATTCTGGCCCACCCAGGACTTGTGCAGGTTGCCCTTGGAGTGGCATACCCCGTTTTTGATTACCGAAGGGAAGCCGCAGCCCACAGGGCCTTTGTAGTCAAAATGCCTTACGATTTCCGCAACCACCTGGGCCATGGCATCGGGTTTGCGGGATTTGGGGGTGGGGATTCGAAAGCGGGGGGAACGCATCTCGCCGGTTTCCATATGGATCATGGCTCCTTTGATGCCCGAACCGCCCACATCAATGCCGAGTACTTCCATTCAAAGGGTTCGTTGATTCGGCCGCAAGGTAACAAAAAAACCGTTCCATGGGGTTAACCGGGGGAGTGGGAGGAAACCGCTACCCGGCCTTCTGGATCACCTCAAAAACCTTGCTGCCGTCGCATTTCAGGGTTTTGGAGGGGTACTTCAGGATCAGGGCATAGTCGTGGGTGGCCATCAGGATGGTGCGCCCCGTTTTGTTGATCTCCTGCAGCACCTTCATCACTTCCACACTGGTCTGGGGGTCCAGGTTTCCGGTGGGTTCGTCTGCCAGGATCAGCTCCGGGTCGTTCAAAAGGGCCCGTGCAATGGCTATGCGTTGCTGCTCCCCCCCGGAGAGTTCGTGCGGGAATTTAAAGCCCTTGGTTTTCATCCCCACCTTGTCCAGCACTTCCCCGATGCGCTTGTCCATGGCCTCGGCCTCTTTCCAGCCCGTGGCGCGCAGTACAAAGCGCAGATTGTTGTGTACATTGCGGTCCGGCAGGAGCTTGAAGTCCTGGAATACAATGCCCAACTTGCGCCTTAAAAAGGGGATGTCCTTTTCCTGCAGCGTCTTCAGGTTAAAACCTACAATGCGCCCATGGCCTTCCCTCAGGGGCAGGTCTGCATAAAGCGTTTTCATAAAGCTGCTTTTACCGCTGCCGGTCTTGCCGATCAGGTAAACGAATTCCCCGGGGCGGATGCTCAGGGTGATCTCATTGAGGATCATGCTTTCCTGCTGGTAAACGGCAACATCTTTCAGGTTAAGGACCGGTTCTTCCATAGTGGGTTTTGTTGATATAAAAGTAATAAGTTCCGGGGTTCCCGGCCCTTAAAAAAGGGATAAATTCCCGTTCTTCGTGAAGCCTGGCATACGCAACCGGCGGATTCTGCGTTATACAAGATAATCCGGTCATTACCTAACCCGAGAGATCACTATGCGAAAGAAATGCACCGTGCTGCTGGCCCTTGCGGGGTTCCTCGCGGCGGGCTACGGGCAGCAGTCCATCGTCTACACCCACCCGGGGAAGACTTACCAGGAAGCCCTGGACCTTTACCACAACAAACAATACCAGGCCTCACAGACGCTATTCCAGCGCGTGAAGGCCCAGACGCAGGATCCGGAAACGGAAGCCAACAGCGCCTATTACATTGCGAATGCCGCCGTGCGCCTGAATCAGGTGGGGGCAGACCAGCTTATGGAGGATTTTGTAGAGCAATATCCCACCTCGGTGCGCCGCAATTCCGCCTTTATGGATGTGGCGGATTATTATTTTGAAAACGGCCGCTACCCCTATGCCCTGAAATGGTACAAACGGGTAGAGGTTTCCTCCCTTTCCCGTCCGGAGCGGGAACGCTACGATTTCAATATGGGATACGCCCTGTTTTCCTCCAAAAAACCCAAGGAGGCCGAGCGATACCTGCAACGGGTGTCCAATTCTGCGGAATACGGGTCCCAGGCCAAGTATTATCTGGGGTATATCGCCTACCAGCAGGACGATTACGAAGCGGCCAACCAGCGTTTTGACCAGATCACGGACCAGGAGGTGCTGCAGGAAAAACTGGCCTATTACCAGGCGGATATGAATTTTAAGCTGGGCAACTTTGAGGAGGCCATTGCCCAGGGCAAGAAACAGCTCCCCAAGTCCGACCGGCGGGAAACCTCCGAGCTCAATAAGATCATAGGGGAGAGTTATTTCAACCTGGGGCAGTATGATAATGCCGTACCCTACCTGCAGGAATACAAGGGCAAGCGCGGCCGCTGGAGCAATACGGATTATTACCTGCTGGGGTACTCCTTTTACAAACAGGGGGCCTTTGAGGAAGCCGTACAGCAGTTCAACAAGATTATTGGAGGTGATGATGCCGTAGCCCAGAACGCTTATTACCACCTGGCGGAGTGCTACCTGGAGCTGGACAAGAAACAGGAGGCCCTGAATGCCTTCCGCAATGCCTGGAGCATGCCCTACAACGAGGAGATCCGCCGGGACGCCCTGTTGAATTACGCCCGGCTGGGGTATGAGATCGGCAACCCTTATGAGCCCGTGCCCAAGGTGCTCGGCACCTTCCTGGAAGAATACCCGGAGAGTGAATACCGGGCCGAGATCCAGGAGTTGCTGGTCGATTCCTATATCACATCCCGGAATTTTGAAGGGGCTATGTCCCTGCTGGAGGCAAACCCCCGCTTTGCCACCCCGGCCACTTATCAGAAGGTGGCGTTTTACCGGGGCTCCGAATTGTTCCTGGCGGAAGATTACGCCGGTGCTCTGGAAGCCTTCCAAAAGGCCGTGCGATCCGGGGCAGATCCGGTCTTTACCGGCCGTTCCCAATTCTGGCTGGGGGAGTCCGCCTATGCCCTGGGGCAATACCAGCAGGCCCTGGCCGCGTACCAGGCCTTACGGGCCTCCCCGGTAGCTGGCAGCCTGGAAGAAACCGCTTCCCTGGATTACCAGGCCGGCTACGCCCATTTTAAATTGAAGCAATACCAGCAGGCGGCCGAGCGCCTCCGCGCCTATGCCCGCCGCGGGCAACCGGGTGCCCAAACCACAGATGCCTGGATGCGCCTGGGCGACAGCTATTTTGTGAGCAGCCGGTACGCCAATGCCATTGAGGCCTACGATCAGGCCCTGGCCTCGGGCAGCCCGGAACGGGATTATGCGGCCTACCAGAAGGCGATGAGCCTGGGCTTTTTGGGGCGGGAAAGCGCCAAGCGGGAAAGTCTGGTCACCTTTATTGGCCGCTTCCCGAATTCCAGCCTGAAGGACGATGCCCTTTTTGAGCTGGGCGGGTCCCATGCCAATGCCGGGGACGATGCCCAGGCCATTGCCTTCCTGGACCGGTTGATAGCCGAACACCCCCGGAGCGCTCTGATGCCCGGGGCGCTGATGCGCAAAGGCCTGATTTACTATAACGGGGGTCGCAACCAGGAGGCCCTGGAGGCCTTTCAGGAAGTGGTCTCGCGCTACCCCAGGCGGCCCGAAGCCGTTCAGGCCGTACAAACCGCCAAGCTGATTTATGTAGACATGGGGCAGGTGGACGCCTATGCCCGGTGGGTGCGCGGCCTGGATTTTGTGGAGGTGACCGACAGCGAACTGGAAGCGGCTTCTTATGAAGCTGCGGACAAACCCTGGGTGGAGGGCAATACCGATGCCGCCCGGCGGGCCCTGGAGAAATACCTGGAGCAGTTTCCCTCTGGGGCCAACCAGTTGGAGGCGCGCTTCCGCCTGGCGCAGCTGTATTACGCGGACGGGCGTAAGGCAGATGCCCTGGAACTCTATCGTACGGTGGCCGAAGCCGGCGGGGGAGAAACCGGGGAACAGGCTCTGACCCGGGTCTGTGAAATCCTGGTCTCGGGCGGGGATACCCGGGGCGCCCTGCCATACTTGCAACGCCTGGAAGCCACGGCGGATATTCCCCAGAACCGGACTTTTGCCCAGTCCAACCTGATGAAGGGCTATTATGAAAGCAAGGATTATGTACGCACCCTGGAGTATGCGGAGAAAGTCCTGGCCAGTCCCAGCCTGGACGACCGGATCCGCAGCGATGCCCAGGTGATGATTGCGCGTTCGGCCCGGGAGACCGGGAATATGCAAAAGGCCCGGGAGGCCTATGCCCGGGTGCTGGAAATCGGGTCCGGTGCCACGGCTGCTGAAGCTCTGTACTTCCAGGCCTTCTTTAAACGGGAGGACGGCGACTATGAGGGCTCCAATACCGCTGTTCAACGCCTGGCCAAGGACTTTGCCGCCTACCGGGAGTGGGGGGGCAAAGGGCTGGTGCTTATGGCCAAAAATTTCGATGCCCTGGAAGACGCCTTTCAGGCCACTTATATCCTGGAAAATGTAGTGGCCAATTTTGGCGCTTATCCCGATTTGGTGGAAGAAGCCCAAACCGAACTGACCCGTATTAAAAACCGTGAAGCAGAGCGCAATGCTTCGGTAAACCCGGAAGAAAACAACTAGGATTATGAAAAGGATACACGCCTTCCGTACCGCTGCCACCCTGTTACTGTCGCTGGCCCTGGCCACCGTTCAGGCACAGGAAGACGAACTGGGTACCGAAACCGTAACCGTGGTGCGCTCCTACAGCCCCACGGTATCGGACGCCTATAAGATCAAATCCCTTCCCAACCTGAACGATTCCATCGTGACGCGCAAAAAGGAGGTGCGCTATAGCATCTTTTCCGTACCTGTGGCTTCCACCTTTACCCCGGCCAAGGGGCGCGCTGCCGATGTGGAACGGACTGCCCCGGAAAAACTTTTCAACAGTTATGCGGCCATTGGCCTGGGCAATTATAACAATGCGCTGGCCGACTTTTACCTAAGCCGGGATTTTGACCGGGGAGGTAAGCGTTTTGATGTGGGCCTGAACCACTTTTCCTCCCGGGGCGCCCTGGACGGAACGGTGGTGGATACGGATTTTTACGACACGGACCTGGACCTGACCTTTACCCGCAGGGACCGGGACTGGAACTGGAACGTATCTGCCGGGGCAGAACACCGGAAGTACCACTGGTACGGGTTGCCCGAAGGGACGGTGGACCCCGTTACGGCCGAGGGTCTGGACGCCGCCCAGAACTACCTGGCCGGGCAGGTGAGCGGCGAGCTGAAAATGGAGGATGGGTATTTCCGCAAGGCCAATTTCCTGGCGCGTCATTTCCGGGACGGGCTCGCCTCTGCGGAGAATCGCCTGCGCCTGAGCGGGGCCCTGCAGTTCCCGGTTACCGAGGAATCCCTGGACCTGGGGGTAGAGCTGGATTACCTGGGCGGGCGTTTTGACAATGCGGACCAGAGCCAGTATACCAATACCGGCGGGATAGACTACCAGTATCTCATAGGGGGCATACGCCCCGGGCTGCTGCTGTTGCGGGATAACCTGAAACTCTACCTTGGGACCCGCCTGGTGGCCGGCCTGGATATGGAAAATAGCGAGAACAACTTCTATGTGTACCCGGATGTGCGGGCTTCCTACCGCTTGCTGGAAGAGGCTGTGGTGGCCTTTGGGGGGGTAGAAGGCAGCCTGGTGCAGCAGTCGTATTACGATTATAGCCAGAACAACCCCTTTGTATCGCCTACCCTGCAGGTGCGCCCTACGGACCGGCAATACGAGGCCTACCTGGGCATTAAAGGCCAGCTGGCTTCCCAGTTGAGTTATACCCTTAAAGGGAGCTACACGGCCGAGAATTACCGGCCCCTGTTTATCCTGAACCCCCAAAACCCGGGTCGTGGGGATGAGAAGGCTTATAATTACGGCAATTCCTTCCGCGTTTTTTACGACGATATGAAGACCCTTGGGGTGTTCGGGGAATTGCAGCTCACTGTGAAACGCAATTTTACCCTGGGGGTGAATGCGGCTTTCTATGACTACGACACCGAAACCGATAACCCCGCCTGGAACCTGCCCTCTGTAGAAGCCGGACTTTCCCTGGATTACCGGGATGCTAAGGGGTGGTACCTGGGGGCCAACCTGTTTTACTTGGGTGAGCGGGAAGATTTTGCTTCTGTGGCCCAACCCAATACGGCCCCGGAGGACTACCCGGCCTCCATTATTACCCTGGATGGGTTTTTCGATGCCAATGCCCATGCCGGGTACCACATCAACCCCCAGCTTTCGCTCTTCGTCAAGGCCAGTAACCTGGCGGACAACGCCTACCAGCGGTGGGCCAATTTTCCGGTACAGGGCCTGCAGGTGCTGGCAGGGGTGAGCTACAAATTCGATTTATAGCGGTTTTCCGGCCTGTGGCCGGAGTGCTGGTGGATAGAAACTCCGGATTTAGTACTTTGTGGGGATGCGTCCTGCCGCGAATACCATCCGCATGTTGTGGGCCCTGGTACTCTCAGGGAGTTCCCTGTTGGCCCCGGCCCAAACCAACCTGATCCCCAACCCCGGGCTGGAGGCAGCCCTGCGCTGCCCGGGCCATATGGGGAATTTGGGGGCCGATCTCGCCCCGTGGCAGGCGCCAACCAACGGGACCACAGATTATTTCCATGCCTGCAGCAAGCGCATGCCTGTGCCCGCTAACTTTAACGGCTACCAGCAACCTGCCGAGGGTAAGGCCTATGCCGGGCTCTACCTATATGCCCCTCTGGATTACCGGGAATACCTGCAGGTGCCCTTGAGGGAACCCCTTGCCATGGGGCTGGAATACGAACTTTCCTTCCAGATCAGCCTGGCCGAGGGATCGGATTACGCCCTGCGGGAGGTAGGGGTTTTGTTGAGTGATCATCCGGTACACGCCCGGACCAAAAAAGTGCTGGGACGCCGGCACTGGTTTTCCCGAAAGGATGCAGTGGCCTACCTGCTTACAGCCGAAACCCCTGAATATTATGTGGATACCCTGGGATGGATGCCGGTCCGGATCCGTTTTACGGCCCGGGGTTCGGAACGCTTCCTTACCCTGGGGAATTTTGAGGGGAACCGCGCCACCCGTACCCGAACTACCGGCCATGGGAAGAACAAAGGGGCCTATTACTACATGGACGATTTCCGGCTGCAACCCCTGGACCAGGCCCGTCATAAACAGGCCGTGGCCGCTGCCGGTGTGCACTTTGCAGTCGATAGCGTACAGGCCATTCCCGGGGTCCTTTTCGATTTTGACAAGGCTTCCCTTACCCCGGCAGGAGAAGGCCTGCTGGACCGCCTGTACCGCCGCCTGCAAACGGACACCGCCCTGCAGGTGGAGTTGGTGGGGCATACGGACAGCCTGGGTAGTGAGGCCTATAACCAGAGCTTGTCCGAGGCGCGTTGCGCCGCAGTGGCAACCTTCCTGCAGGAGTTAGGGCTGGAGGCGCACCGTATTCGCTGGTTAGGGGTAGGGGCCGGCCGGCCGGCTGCGGACAATGCTACTCCGGAAGGCCGGAGCCGCAACCGGAGGGTGGAATTCCGGTTATACTACCCGGGGGCACCCCCGGAATAATCCGGTATATCCCTATCTTTAAGCCGGAACTTTGGGGCGCGTAGCCCCGGATAAACCCCTTAATATGAAATGGACTCTTACGGGCGTTACTGCCCTGATACTAATGTCGGCCTGTTCGGAACCCCGGCAGGAAGCCGACCTGATTGTGCACCATGCACGCGTGTATACCGTGGGCCCGGAGGGGGCCACGGCTGAAGCGTTTGCGGTAAAGGATGGCCGTTTTGTAGCCGTAGGTACTTCAGAAGAAATACTGGAGGCTTATTCTGCCCCGGATACGCGGGACGCTGCCGGGCAGGTCATTGTACCGGGCCTGATAGACGCACACTGCCATTTTTACGGCCTGGGCCTGAACCAGGAAGCGGCAGACCTGGTGGGCACCCGGAGTTTCGAGGAGGTGCTGGAACGCGTACAGGCCTTTCACGAGGCCCATCCTGCCGATTATCTCTACGGACGGGGCTGGGACCAGAACGACTGGGAAGTTAAGGCCTTCCCGGATAAGGCGGCCCTGGACCGGCTGTTTCCGGATATCCCGGTGGCCCTGGAACGGGTAGACGGGCATGCGCTGCTGGTGAACCAGAAAGCCCTGGACCTGGGGGGTATTACTGCCAGTACCCGTGTACCTGGCGGGGAAGTAATTCTGAAGGACGGGCAGCCCACGGGCATCCTGGTAGACAGCCCTATGGACCTGGTGATGAACCGCTGGCCCGCCCCTGACCGGGCGGCTCAAATACGGGCCTTGCAGCAGGCGGAACAAATCTGTTTTGCAAATGGCCTGACCACAGTGAATGACGCTGGCCTGAGCGCCGACGTGATCGGACTCATCGACAGCCTGCAACAAGCCGGGGAACTGAAAATACGGGTCTATGCCATGGTGAGCAACAGTCCTGCGAACCTGGACGCCTTCCTGGGGAACCCCCCGGTGAAAACTGACCGCCTGAACGTTCGCTCCGTAAAGGTGTATGCGGATGGTGCCCTGGGTTCCCGCGGGGCCGCCCTGAAAGCACCGTATACGGATCAGCCCGGACATTTCGGGGCCATGATTACCCCGGCTGAAGACCTGGATGCCCTGGCCCGCCGCATTGCCGCCGCCGGGTTCCAGATGAATACCCACGCCATTGGCGACTCGGCTAATGTGGCCGTACTCCGGGCTTACCGGGCAGCCCTGGCCGGCCTGGACGATCCCCGCTGGAAGGTGGAGCACGCCCAGATTCTGGATACGGCAGACCTGAAGGGATTCGGCCCGAAAATTCTGCCTTCCATTCAGCCTACCCATGCCACCAGCGATATGTACTGGGCCGAGGACCGGCTGGGCGCAGACCGCATGCCCGGGGCATATGCCTTTGCCAAACTATTGAAAGCCTCCGGTCGCGTGGCCCTGGGGACGGATTTCCCGGTAGAGCAGGTGAACCCCATGCTCACTTTTTACGCCGCGGTGGCCCGGCAGGACCAGGAGGGGTATCCCGAAGGCGGGTTCCAGATGGAGGATGCCCTGAGCCGGGAGGAGGCCCTGAAGGGGATGACCCTGTGGGCCGCGTATTCCAATTTCGAAGAAGGGGAGAAGGGCAGCATCGAACCGGGAAAGTGGGCCGATTTTACCTTCCTGGATGCCGATCTGATGACGGTGCCCGCCTCAGCACTTAAAGACATCGGGGTGCAGGCCACCTTTGTGGCCGGGAAGCAGGTGTATTAACAAAAAAAGGCCGGGAACCCCGGCCTTTTTCTATGCATTGAATTTGGTGAACTACATGGTAATGGGAACCGCAACGCGGGTTTTGTCCCACCCCATAACCAGGTGTACCCCGCCATCCACTTCCTGGAAGGTAATGGAAAACGGCTCCAGGGATTCGTCCGAAGCTCCTGCCGGTACGGAAACCCGGGCCAGGTCTGCGCCTTCGTCGTAGCTGTATGCGCCCCACTGGTTCAGGGATTTGTTTAAAATAACCGTCCACTCCTGGTCTCCCGGAATACTGAACAGGGAATAGGTACCTGCCGGCACGTCCACGCCCCCGAAATTGACATCCTGATAGAAGGTGATCTCGGTGTTTTCATTGGCGCCTGTCCGCCAAACCTTGCCGTTGGGGGCCAGGGTAGCCAGGGTCCGGCCTTTCAGTTGGGGCCGGCTGTAAATGACCCGGACTACTTTCTGAGGCTCGCGCCCCGGGTAGAGGGCCATATCCATCGGGCTCTTGTCCAGGCCACTGAATTTCTGGGCCTGAAGCTGGGAAGGGGCGGCCATGGCCAGAAGGATGGCAGCCAGTACAATCGTGTTTTTCATGGAAATGGTTTTTTTAGGTGCGTAAAACTACCTTCTTTTCCGGAAGGCCTTTTTTAAAAGGTCGTTAAAATTTGCGAGGCTTACAAATTCCTCAATTCGGAGCAGGAATGCTGCTTTACACTTTACTTTTAACTTTAAAACACATAAATAAGTTATAAATCAAAAGTGCTTATAAGATAAGTGTTTTATTTGTGTAATCTGTAATCGATTTTTGACTTCAAAATAGAACTGAAATGTGCGGAATAGTATGTGCTTTTGAATTGAAACAGCCTGCGGAGACCCTCAGGCCGCAGTTGTTGGAAATGTCGCGCAAGGTGCGTCACCGGGGCCCGGACTGGAGCGGGGTGCACGCCACCGATAAGGCCATCCTGGCCCATGAACGGCTGGCTATTGTGGATCCCAGCTCCGGGAAGCAGCCCCTGCTAAGCCCGGACGGGCAGCTGGTGCTGGCGGCCAATGGCGAAATCTATAACCACCGGGAACTGCGCAAACGCTTTGAAGGCCAATATGCCTTTAAAACGGAATCGGACTGCGAGGTTATCCTCCCGCTCTACCAGGAAAAGGGCCCGGGCTTCCTGGATGAGCTCAATGGCATTTTCGCCTTTGCCATTTACGACAGTACTGCCGACAGCTACCTGGTGGCCCGGGATCATATGGGGATTATTCCCCTGTATATCGGCTGGGATGCCTACGGCACCTTTTATGTGGCTTCTGAGCTGAAGGCACTGGAGGGCACCTGTACGAAGATCGAACTCTTCCCCCCCGGGCACTACCTTTCCAGCGAAGTGGAAGGTTTCCAGCCCTGGTACCAGCGGGAATGGAAGTCTTACGACGCCGTGAAGAAAAACCCCACCAGCATTGCAGACCTGCGCAAGGCCCTGGAAGATGCCGTACACCGGCAATTGATGTCCGACGTGCCTTACGGTGTATTGCTTTCCGGGGGGTTGGATTCTTCCGTGACCTCGGCCATTGCCAAAAAATACGCAGCCAAGCGGGTGGAGACGGACGACACTTCAGACGCCTGGTGGCCGCAGCTGCACTCCTTTTCGGTGGGCCTGGAAGGTTCTCCGGACCTGGCAGCTGCCCGGAAGGTGGCCGATCACATCGGGACGGTACACCATGAGATTAAATTTACCATTCAGGAAGGCCTGGATGCCATCCGGGATGTGATCTACCACCTGGAAACCTACGACATTACTACCATCAGGGCTTCCACGCCCATGTACCTCATGGCCCGGGTTATCAAATCCATGGGTATCAAAATGGTGCTTTCCGGAGAAGGTGCGGACGAGCTCTTTGGTGGCTACCTCTACTTTCACAAGGCACCGAGCCCCAAGGACTTTCACGAGGAAACCGTGCGCAAGCTGGAAAAGCTGCATATGTACGATTGTTTGCGGGCCAATAAATCCCTGGCGGCCTGGGGTATTGAAGGACGCGTTCCCTTCCTGGACAAGGAGTTTATGGATGTGGCCATGCGCCTGAACCCCAAAGACAAAATGATTACCCCTGAGCGTATGGAGAAGTGGGTGGTGCGTAAGGCTTTTGAAGACTACCTGCCCGAATCCGTGGCCTGGCGGCAGAAGGAACAGTTTTCCGACGGGGTGGGGTACAGTTGGATCGATACGCTGAAGGAGGTAGTGGCCCGGGAAGTCTCGGACGAGCAACTGGCCAATGCCCGTTTCCGCTTCCCCCTGCAGACTCCGACCTCCAAAGAGGAGTATTACTACCGCAGCATCTTTGAATCCCATTTTCCCAGTGATGCCGCGGCCCTGAGCGTACCCCAGGAGCCCTCCGTGGCCTGCAGTACCAAGATTGCCCTGGAATGGGACGAGGCCTTCCGGAACATGAATGATCCTTCCGGTCGCGCCGTGGCCAAAGTACATACGGACGCCTATGTGAAGTAAAGCAAAGCCCGTCCGGCCTGCCTTATGGATGGTCGGTTGGGCCTACTCTGGATTAGTCCTTGAAAAGCACCGGCAACGGTGCTTTTCCTGTTTGTCCCGGACGGGGTTTGGGAACCCTGTTTTTTCCACAACAATTGTTGATAACTTGGAGTCCTCCAAAATGGCGAAAAGCGCCTATTTGCAAGGGTAATGCCTATATTTGTGAGATTGCAAAATTGCAGCGATATCAACCGAATCAGCAATGAGTGAAGAAGTAAACAAAAAGTCCTATTCCGCGGACAGCATCCAGGCGCTGGAAGGCATTGAACACGTGCGCATGCGCCCCTCCATGTACATTGGGGATGTGGGGGTCCGCGGCTTACACCACCTGGTATACGAAGTAGTGGATAACTCCATCGACGAAGCGATGGGCGGGCACTGCGATACCATTTCGGTGACCATTAACGAAGACAACTCCATTACGGTCCAGGACAACGGCCGGGGTATCCCGGTGGACCTGCATAAAAAAGAAGGTGTATCCGCCCTGGAAGTGGTCATGACCAAGATCGGGGCCGGGGGGAAATTCGACAAGGATTCCTATAAGGTTTCCGGGGGGCTCCACGGGGTTGGGGTCTCGGTGGTAAACGCCCTGTCCGACCATCTGAAAGCCACTGTCCACCGCGACGGCAAGATATGGGAACAGGAATACGAACGGGGGCGCTCCCTGTATCCGGTTAAAAGTACCGGCACCTCCGATACCACGGGTACCATTGTAACCTTCCACCCGGATGTACAGGTATTCCAGGAAACCATTGTTTACAATTACGATACCCTGGCCAACCGCATGCGGGAACTGGCCTACCTGAACAAGGGGATCACCATCACCATTACCGACCGCCGCCAGAAAGACAAGGAAGGGGAGTTTCAGAGCGAAACCTTCAGTTCGGAGGAAGGCCTCAAGGAATTTATCCGTTTTCTGGATGGCAACCGGGAACCCCTGATCCAGGATGTTATTTCCATGGAAGGGGAAAAGAACGGGATTCCGGTAGAGGTAGCCATGGTCTACAATACCTCCTACACGGAAAACCTGCATTCCTACGTCAACAACATCAACACCCACGAGGGGGGTACCCACCTTTCCGGCTTCCGCCGCGGGCTGACCACCACTCTGAAGAAATACGCGGACTCCTCCGGGATGCTGGACAAGCTGAAGTTCGAGGTGGCCGGGGACGACTTCCGCGAAGGCCTTACCGCCATCGTTTCCGTGAAGGTGGCCGAGCCCCAGTTTGAGGGGCAAACCAAGACCAAACTCGGAAACCGGGAAGTTTCTGCCGCCGTAAGCCAGGCAGTTTCCGAAATGCTAACCGATTACCTGGAGGAGCACCCCGAAGATGCCAAGCGCATCGTGCAAAAGGTGATCCTGGCTGCCCAGGCGCGCCACGCGGCCACCAAGGCACGTGAAATGGTGCAACGGAAAAACCCCATGAGCGGGGGCGGGCTGCCCGGGAAACTGGCGGACTGTTCCGATCAGGATCCCGAACGCTGTGAACTCTTCCTGGTGGAGGGGGATTCTGCAGGGGGTACGGCCAAGATGGGCCGTGACCGGAATTTCCAGGCGATCCTGCCGCTACGGGGTAAAATCCTCAATGTAGAGAAGGCCATGCAGCACAAGGTCTTCGAAAACGAGGAAATCAAGAATATCTATACCGCCCTGGGGGTATCCATAGGCACAGAGGAAGACAGTAAGGCCCTGAATATGGACAAGCTCCGCTACCACAAGATTGTGATCATGTGTGATGCGGACGTGGACGGGAGCCATATTGAAACCCTGATCCTCACCTTCTTCTTCCGCTATATGCGGGAACTGGTGGAAAATGGCCATGTCTACATCGCCACCCCGCCCCTGTACCTGGTCAAGAAAGGCAGCAAGAAACGCTACGCCTGGAACGACAAGGAGCGGGATGCCATTACCGAGGAATTTGGGGGCTCCGGGGTAAACATTCAACGGTATAAGGGTCTCGGGGAAATGAACGCGGAGCAGCTCTGGGAAACCACCATGAACCCGGAGGGACGTACCCTGCGGCAGGTAACCATAGAGAATGCCACCGAATCCGACCGGATCTTCTCCATGCTGATGGGCGATGAGGTGCCGCCCCGCCGGGAGTTTATTGAGAAAAATGCCGTCTACGCCAACATTGACGCATAAGAATTCCCTTTTCACAACAAAAACCCCTGTCTCCGGCAGGGGTTTTTTAGTTTAGAGGTAAAATTCTTACACCATGAAAAGATTTGCTATGCTGTTGGGGGTTTTGGGGAGCACTGCCCTGGGAACTGCCCAATCGAATGTAAACGACCTGCTGGCTGCCGGCCTTGCCGATGCCCAGCGCTTCACCACGGATTACCTCTCTCCGGCCCAGACGGGTATTGTATACAGCCTGGGTAGCTCCTGGCTGAATACGGCCAAGGCCAAACCCCTGGCCGGTTTCGAAATCGGATTCATCGGTTCCATGGCCGGGTTTAAAAACAAGGAAGACAAGAAAAGTTTTGTCCTGAATACGGCCGAGTACGAAAACCTCCGGTTTGAAGACGGCAGCACCTCCAAGAGCGTAAGTACGGCCCTGGGAGAGCTCTCGGGCATTAATGTGGTGGTGGAAGACGAGAATGGTTTCTTTTCCCAGAGCTTTGAGCTGCCTACGGGCCTGGCTTCCGAAAATATCAACTTCTTGCCTGCCGGCTTTTTGCAGGTTGGGGTAGGGTTGATCAAAGGGACTGAGATCAAAGCCCGTTTCCTGCCCAAGATCGATACGGACGAGGTAGAGGTAGGCCTGTATGGCTTTGGTATCCTGCACGATTTCACCGAACACCTCCCGGCGGACAAGCTCCTGCCCATTGCCATTTCCGGCTTTATCGGCTACACCCACCTGGACGGGTCCTATGACTTTACCAATACCAATTTCATCGACGGGGAGAACCAGCGTATCGAGGCCCGCTACAATACCTGGACGTTCCAGGCAGCGGTGTCTACCCGCCTGCCCGTCATCAACTTCTACGGCACCCTGGGGTATATCAGCGGGAAATCCGAGACCGATATCCTGGGAACCTACCGGGTAACCTCCGGCCCCTTCCAGACTACCTATACCGATCCGTTTTCCATCAGCCAGAAAGATGGCGGGGTCACTGCAGGGGTTGGTACCCGGCTTAAACTGGGCTTTTTCCGCCTGCATGCAGACTACACCCTGGCCGAGTTCAATATCTTTTCTGCGGGGGTAAGCTTCGGTTTTCGCTAGGCCAGAGGCCAACCCTTTAAAAGGCAACAGCCCGCTGCACAGCGGGCTGTTTTTGTTTTGGCCTTCTCTTTAATTGCCGCCGGGCCTGCATGGGCTGGTAAAACGGGAAGGCATTGTTTCCTTGGCAGCCCGGGTTGCCGGGTTTGGAGGGGGTAAAAAAATAACAGCCCGCCAAATAGCGGGCTGTCTCCGTCGATCTCTATGGAATTTAAGACTCGGGAATTATTCGCGCGTCGCCAGGATTTCGCCCTGGTGATCTTCGAGCAGTTCGCTGCCTTCGCGAAGCACAATCTTCACAACATCGGACGGCAGGTCTGTGCCCGGGTATTCAATATGGTAAAAGCCCTGGCTGAATTCCCAGCTGAAATCACTCTTAAAGGTGATCTGGGAACCTTCGTACCGCTGGTAGCGGCCCAGGTAAACATCGTTAAAGATCCATTCTTCCCGGAGGGTCACCTTCTGGGCAGGCTCCTGGGCAATTTCGGTACGGCTCCAGATGCCGATTACGGGATCGTCGTTTTCGGGGATTTCGGAACAGCTGCTTACGGCCATCAAAAGGCACAAAAACAGCGGGACAAGCGGGGGTAACTTTCGCTGCATGACGTAGGTAGGTTTAGGATTTGGGTATTATGCCAACGGGGGTAAAACCGCGGTATTGCCTTTTTTTCGACGTCCGACACCCCGCCTGCCCGTTTTTCGACCAACGGCTGATTTTGTTAACATTTTTTTAGCCTGCCACCCCGGCTGAAACCGGTGGGATTCCCCTGAATTCGGACGGTTTTTCCGCATATTTTCGTTAATTTTGTGGCCGCTTCTAACCTCTGTTAAAAACACATCGATATGAAAGTTACCATTGTAGGTGCCGGGGCCGTCGGGGCCAGCTGTGCCGAGTATATTGCCATCAAGAATTTTGCGGCCGAGGTGGTGCTGCTGGACATCAAGGAAGGCGTTGCCGAAGGCAAGGCTATGGACCTGATGCAGTGCGCTTCCCTGAACGGGTTTGATACCCGTATTGTAGGGTCTACCAACGACTACAGCAAAACTGCCGGCAGTGACATTGTGGTGATCACCTCCGGGATTCCGCGCAAACCGGGGATGACCCGGGAGGAACTGATCGGCATCAATGCCGGCATTGTAAAATCCGTGGCAGGCAGCCTGCTGGAGCACTCCCCCGAGGCCATCATGATTGTGGTGAGTAACCCCATGGATACCATGACCTACCTGGTACATAAGACCACCGGCCTGCCCAAGAACCGCATCATCGGGATGGGCGGGGCCCTGGACAGCGCGCGGTTCAAATACCGCCTGGCCGAAGCCCTCGAAGCCCCTATTTCCGACATTGACGGCATGGTAATTGGCGGGCACAGCGATACCGGGATGGTGCCCCTTACCAGCCAGGCCACCCGCAACAGTATCAAGGTTAGTGAATTTATCTCCGAAGACCGACTGCAGGAGGTTGCCGAAGCCACCAAGGTAGGCGGCGCCACCCTGACCAAACTCCTGGGCACCAGCGCCTGGTATGCCCCCGGAGCTGCGGTTTCTGCCCTGGTGCAGGCCATTGCCTGCGACCAGAAAAAAATGTTTCCCTGTTCCGCCCTGCTGGAAGGGGAGTATGGCCTGGAAGACCTCTGTATAGGGGTGCCGGTAATCCTGGGGCGCAATGGGATTGAGCGCATTGTGGAACTGGAACTGAGCCAGGCGGAAGCCGACAAGATGAAGGAAAGCGCCGCCGGCGTTTCCAAAACCAACGGCCTGCTGGAGGTTTAACCAGCGATTCCCTGCCAAAAGCCAGCATCCTCCCCCGGGAGGATGCTTTTTTTATGGGGTGCTGCAGGCTTCCCAACCCGGCGGGACGGGCTTCTGCGGGCTTTTACAAAAGCTGTGATTTTATTGGCAGTTCCTAGGGGAAATAATATATTTGCACGCTGTTCGCAGCATGTATCCATTATTCAGACAAGCACTTACACATGAATAACAAAGGACTTATCCGGCTGTTTGCCTGGCTCTTTGGCCTGGTAAGCGTTTACCAGCTTTCCTTCACTTTTATTACCTCCAAGATTGAATCCGATGCAGAGGCCTATGCCGTGGCTTCCATCCCCTCAGATGAGGAGGATTATGTAGCCAAAAGGGAGCAGGTGGAAGCCCGTTACCTGGATTCCGTAGCCAAGAACCCCATTCTCGGGTTCACTTCCTACGAGGATGCCAAGAAGAAAGAATTAAACAAAGGTCTTGACCTTAAGGGCGGGATCAATGTAACCCTGCAAATCTCCGTTCGGGATATCCTGTCCGGCCTGGCCAACAACACCAAGAACCCGGTGTTTAACAAGGCCCTGGCCGATGCGGACGAAGCTTCCAAAAACAGCGATGCCACGTACCTGGAGCTGTTCTTTGACTCCTTTGACGCCATCAAGGGGGACACCAA
The DNA here is from genome assembly GCF_029537735.1 of Robiginitalea aestuariiviva. Taxonomy (GTDB): domain Bacteria; phylum Bacteroidota; class Bacteroidia; order Flavobacteriales; family Flavobacteriaceae; genus Robiginitalea; species Robiginitalea aestuariiviva. Next base: position 241,573 of record NZ_JARPUQ010000002.1, read on the forward strand.
ACTGGCATCTCCGGATATCTTTGCGAACAAAGGTCTCAGCGATGAGATTAATTTTGAGATGACCGACGACCAGGTCAAGCCCATCATCCGCCGGAAGGTGGACGAGGCTGTGATCTCGGCTTTCGAGGTGTTGCGGGAACGTATTGACGGTTTTGGGGTGACCCAACCCAACATCCAGCGGGAAGGTAATTCCGGACGTATTCTGGTAGAGCTCCCCGGGGCCCGTGATATTGCCCGCGCCCAGGACCTGCTCTCCAGCACCGCCCAGCTGGAATTCTGGGAAACCTATGAGCCCGGCAACCAGGCCCTGCTGAACTTTCTGATCCAGGCCAATGAGGCCCTGAAATCTATCGTGGAGGCCGAGGCCCCCCAGGCCAAGGAAGCCAGCGAGATCGATTCCCTCCTTTCCGATGTGTCCCAGGATTCTCTGGACCTGGCCCAGCAGAGCAACCCCCTCTTTGAAAAGATGCAACCCAACCCGGGCGGGGTAGCCATTGGGGTAGCAGCCATCCAGGATACGGCCCAGGTGGGCGCCTGGCTGCGCCTGCCACAGATCCGCAGATTGCTGCCGGCTGAGGTACAGTTTACCAAATTTATGTGGGAACGCCCCACCCAGGGCTCCGAAGTGGCAGCCCTCTACGCCCTGAAATCCAACCGGGCAAACACCCCGCGTATGAGCGGAGACGTCGTGAGTGACGCCCGCGATCAGTTTGACCAGTACAACCGCCCCTCCGTAGGGATGGATATGAACGTACGCGGCGCCCGCGACTGGAAACAGCTCACGGCCGAGGTATACGAAAACCAGACGGCCATTGCCATTGCCCTGGACAACCGGGTATACACGGCTCCGGGCGTTAACGAACCCGGCGGGATTTCCGGCGGGGCTACGGAAATTTCAGGGACCTTTACCGTAAACGAAACCAAGGATATCGCCAACGTACTGCGTGCCGGGAAACTGCCCGCCAAGGCGGAGATTATCGACTCTTTTGTAGTTGGACCTTCCCTGGGTCAAGAAGCCATCAGTAGTGGTTTTATGTCCTTTATTATTGCCATGGTCTTTGTGCTGCTGTGGATGGTATTCTACTACGGCAAGGCCGGGGTATTTTCGGATATTGCCCTGATCTTTAACATTGTCCTGATCTTTGGCGTGCTGGCCAGCCTGGGGGCGGTACTGACCCTGCCGGGTATTGCCGGTATTGTACTTACTATCGGGATGTCTGTAGATGCGAACGTTCTGATCTTTGAACGGATCAAGGAAGAGGTGCAGAAAGGCAAAGGTATGTCCCAGGCCGTTTCGGACGGTTTTGACAATGCCCTTTCCTCCATCCTGGACGCCAACATCACCACCGGCCTTACCGCCATTATCCTGCTGGTATTCGGATCCGGGCCGATCAAAGGTTTTGCCACCACCCTGATTATCGGTATCCTGACCTCGCTCTTCACGGCGATCTTTATTACCCGCCTGCTGGTTGACGGATACCTGGCTAAGCGCGGGCGCAGGCTGGATTTTGCTACCGGCATGACCAGGAACCTGTTCCGCAATATGAATATCGACTTTTTGAGCAAGCGGAAAATTGCCTACGTCATTTCGGCTATTCTGGTTATCGGAGGGCTTTCTTCCCTGTTCACCAAAGGCCTGGACCAGGGTGTGGATTTTGTCGGGGGGAGGAACTACCAGATCCGGTTTGTGAACCCGGTAAACCCAACCGAGATCACCTCTGAACTCACCGATGCCCTGGGTAGTGCCTCGGCCAAGACCTTTGGGGATGCCAATCAGATCATGGTGACCACCAAATACAAGGTGGACGTGCAGGGTACTGAGGTAGATGACGAAATCCTGGGAATCCTTTTCAACGATCTGCAGAAGTACCTGCCGGACGGGACCACGTACGAGGACTTTATCCCCGGCGGGACCAACGATGAGATTGGGGTTATGAAATACCGCAAGGTGGGCCCGACTATCGCGGACGACATCAAGAAAAATGCCGTCTGGGCGGTATTAGGTTCCCTGGCAGTGGTGTTCCTGTACATCCTGTTGCGTTTCCGCAGGTGGCAGTTCTCCCTGGGTGCGGTGGTTGCCGTCTTCCACGACGTAATGATCGTGCTAGGGGTCTTTTCGGCTACCAGTGCGCTGATGCCGTTCAGCATGGAGATTGACCAGGCTTTTATTGCGGCCATCCTGACGGTGATCGGGTATTCCCTGAACGATACCGTGGTGGTGTTTGACCGTATCCGCGAGATTATAAACGAACGGGGCTGGCGTTCGGGCGAAAATGTGAACCTGGCGCTCAACAGCACCCTGAGCCGGACGCTGAACACCTCCCTGACCACGTTGGTGGTACTGCTGTCTATCTTCATCTTTGGAGGTGAAACCCTGCGCGGGTTTATGTTTGCTATGATTGTAGGGGTTATAGTGGGGACCTACTCCTCCCTGTTCATCGCCACCCCGGTGATGTTCGATACCCTGGAGCGCAAACTTTCCCGCGGGAAGAAGCAATAAAATTCCTATCGGAAATGAAAAAAGCTGCATCCCCCGGGGGTGCAGCTTTTTTTTATGCTGTACTCAGTCCTGCTCCTGCAGCCATTTACGCGCTGTGCGCCTGCTGCTAAAAACAGCAACTTCATAACCCAGGTGTACCATAAACGAGCGGACCAGTTGCAAGGTCATCTGGTTGTCCGAAGCGGTCACAAAGGCCAGTTTATAATTCGGACTCCACCCGGCCTTTTGGGCGTTGCGGGCAATATCCATACTGTATCGGATGGGGAGGGGATGCTGCAGCTGCATGCGGGCAAGCACCCGGTGCTGTTTTTCCTGCCGGCAGATGTGGTCCATCTGACCCCATAACTTCCGGCTTTCACTTACGACATATTCTGCCGTGCCTTTGCCGGAAATTTCCAGGTCCACATAGTTTTTAACAACCTTATACTTTACCTGTGTAGGCATATACCAAGAATAATACCGGCCAGCGGTGCATTTTGGTTAGAAGGTTGTTTGGCGCCTTATTAAGGCTATTAGAAATATACTAAATATTACGAATAAAAACCATAAAAAATTAAAGGTTAATTCATTATGATTAACATAAAAATATTTAATATGTTAAAATGATGAAAAAAACTTAAACGACAATGGCTTTAGATCCCAGGGGTCCGGGTTGAAGTTCCAGTACTTGCTCGGGCAATAGTCCAGGTTCCTTTCGGTGGGAGACAAAAACAATAGCTGTTTCACTCTGCGAAGCCATCTTGGCGATCAGGGCCGCCACGCCGCGTGCTGCCCGGGTATCCAGGCCGGCAGTAGGTTCATCCAGGATCAGCAAGGGGGGATGCTTGATCATGGCCCGAGCACAGAAGATCAGGCGCTTATCCCCTTCGGTAAGGTCGCTAAAGCGTTCCTGTCCGCGCGTTTCCATTCCCAGGAACTTCAGCCACTGCTGAGCCAGCAATTGCTGGGCATCGGTGGGTTGAACGTACAGACCTATGGAGTCCGTAAGGCCTGAAATCAGCATATTTTCCAGCGTATGATACCCCCGGAACCGATCTGACATGGCCGGCGTAAAATAACCCAACAGGGATTTGATGTCCCATACGCTCTCTCCGCTGCCTTTTCGTTTTCCGAAAAGGTACATGTTCTGCCCAAAGGCCTTGGGATTGTCGCCGCTGATCATGGTAATCAGGGAAGACTTCCCGCTGCCGTTTGGCCCGCGCAGTTCCCAGAAATCTCCCTTGCGGATTTCCCAGGTTATCTGATCCAGCACGGGGGTTTGGCCATACGTCAGGGTTACCTCCTGTAAGGATACCAGGGGATCCGGCAACTCTGGCCAGGACCTGGGCGGGGGAGGTACGGTGCCTGTAAACCGTTGCTTTCCATGAACTTCGGGCTCATAACCGGGAAACCCAACCAAGGCTAAGCCGTCCAGAAATGCACCCTGTCTGATGCAAGGCAATCGGTCTTCCGCCCGGCTGATCAGTTGTATAAAACAAACGGAATTTTCCTGCTCTGCCAGGAGGTTGTACAGGGCTTGCTGATATCCCTGGTCCAGGTTGTCGAATGGGTCGTCCAGGATCAGGTACTCCGGTTTCCCGGAAAGGAGATAGGCCAAAAGCGCCTTTTTGCGTTCGCCACTGGAAAGGGTGCGAAGGGGCCTTCCGGCGTATGGTGTTAAGGCAGAGGTTTCGTGCCGGGCCTCCTCCTCAAGGAATTCGGCTATTCGCGCATTGGAAAACCATCTGCCCTGCCGCCCTTTCAGGAAATTAAGTTCCTGGGGCGGGTCATCCGAAAGCAGGCGTTGAGCCAGGGCCGTCTTTCGGGAGGCATTGTCCGTGTAAATAGCGGTATGCAAACAAGGTGACATCGGCTTTTCTTTGCGAATTAGAGGTTTAAAATTATGGGAATCACGGCTTCGCGCCCCTGAAATATGACTTTTGTTACATTGGAATTAAATTCGAATTGGTACCTTGAAAGGCAATAATGCGCCACAAGATATTGAAATTCATCCTGGTTTGCCTGCTCTGCATAGGGCTGGTTTCCGGGTTGGTGTGGCTGATTATCGAATTAACAAAACACTAGACCAATGAAAAAAAACATGGGAATGGCGGACCGCGTGATCCGCTTTATTGTAGCGGCCATTTTTGCGGTCCTTTATTTTACAGGAACGGTAACCGGCACCCCTGGCATTATCCTGCTGGTACTGGCCGGCGTTTTTTTGCTAACCAGTTTTGTGAGCTTTTGCCCCTTGTATGCCCCCTTTGGCATCAATACCTGCCCAACAAAACACGAATAACCCGTATTTTGGATAAATGCGTTCAGGCGCCCCGGCAATACGTCCGGGGCTTATGCTTTCGCGTGATAGCAAAACACGCCCACAGGGTTGCCTTTGAAGATTGTCTGTGTTTCCAATTGCATACCCAGCCGGCGGGCTACCTGGATTGAAGGGGTGTTCTCAACGGCAATAATTGAGATCAGCCGGGTGGCCCATCCCTGCTGCAGGGCGGTGTCTCGGCAATGCAGGGCCGCCTCCGTGGCCAGACCCTTGCCACGGGCCTCCGGGAATAGCGCATATCCCAATTCCCATTCCATCCGGCCATCTACTTCCTGGCGGGTGATCCCGCACATCCCTTGGAGTTGTCCGGTTTTCAGGCATATCAGGGCATTCATGCCGCCCAACCCCGAGCGGTACCGTTCCAGATTTCGACCGTACAGGGCTTGCCAGGACGCCTCCGGCGTGGCCGGAGCCCCCTGCCAGTACTTACGACTTTCCGGGTCGTTAAAGAAAGCACGCCAGGCCATGGAGTCTTCGGCCTGCAACCGACGGTAAGCAAGTCTGGGGCTGCGCGTGCCTGCCAGCAATCCAAAACCAGGAGTACCCGGAGTCAGGTTCATGGCAGGCGTTCAAAACGGATGGCATCGCCTACGGCTATCCCCCAGCGGTCGGATAAACCACCTTTAATTTCCAACACGTATTGTACCGGCGCCCCGGAAGGGATACCGGATTCGTCCAGGGGTGCGGCGTTTTTTCGGATGGTTACGATTTTCAGGCTATCGTCTATAAAGAGGAGATCCAGTGGGATCAGCGTGTTTTTCATGTAGAAGGAATGCACGGCCGGGGCCTCGAAGATAAAGAGCATGCCCTGTCGGTCTTCCATGGTTTTCCGATACATGAGCCCGGTTTGGGTTTCGTATGCCGTTTCGGCAATTTCGATATCCAGGTTTACACGAATGGAATCCGTGCCGGCCTTCAGGATTTCCAGTGCCCCTTCGTGGGTAAAACCTACTTCCCGGGTTTGCAGCGGGATTTTGTCCCCGTCCTTACAGGCCCAACCCAGTAAGAGAAGCCCCAGGGCAAGGGCCGGGAGCCATGTTTTAGATTGTACCTTAAGCATGGCCCCTGGGTTTACGGAACATAAAGTACAAGCCCAGGAGAATGAACGGGATACTGAGCCACTGGCCTGTAGAGAGGTAGCCCAGGGCCTCTTCGAAGCCCCCCTGGCTTTTCTTGACAAACTCGACAAAGAAGCGGATGCCCCATAAAGCAATCAGGAACAGCCCGAAGAAATACCCGGGGCGGTCCTTTTTATCGGTCTTCTGATACAGCCAGAACAGGAGTAAAAAGAGCAGCAGGTACAGGGCCCCTTCGTAAAGTTGGGCGGGATGCCGGTAGGGGATGCCCTGGAGGTATTCCGAGAACTGGGGGTCTTGCGCCAGGGCCTTGTAAGCGGCATCCGGGTTGTTGATCCCGGTAATCTGCATGGCCCGGCCCGCTGGCATATCGTCTGAATCCCGGACAAAGCGTGTAGCCAGGAAAAAGGAAGACTCGGTTACTTTCCCGTTGATCTCGGAGTTGAAGAAATTCCCGAGGCGGACCATAAAAGCGCCCAGGGAAATGGGTATGACCAGCCGGTCCAGCACCCACAGCATTTTAAATTCTTTGTATTTCCGGGTGTAGAGATAGATCCCGATCAGGATGCCAATGGCCGCCCCGTGCGAGGCCAGGCCCAGGAAGCCGGTAAATTCGTATCCGTTGATCAGCCCGAAAAGACTGCTCCCGGCAGATTCCCGGATAGGCATCAAAATTTCCACCAGGTGTTCCCGGTAGTAGTCCCAATCGTAAAAGAATACATGCCCCAGACGGGCCCCGAGCATGGTGGAAAGCACCACATAGATGAACAGGGAATCCAGGTGCTCCCGCGTTTTGCCCTCCCTGGTGAAAAAGCCTTTCATCAGGTACCAACCAGCGGCAAAGGCGATGATCCAAAGCAGGTTGTAATACTTAATCTGCAGTACGCCCAGGCTAAAAAGGGTGTCGTCCGGATTCCAGGTAAATCCCAAAATAAACATAGGGTGAGTTTTGAGGCTAAGATACTAAATCCAGAGGCCAGGGCAGGCCCCGATGGTGGTAAAATGTCCGTGTGGAAATGTTGCCGCCAGGCGAAAGTGGGCGTTTGGTCTGGGGGTCACCCCCTTCCCCCGGTTAAAAGTTAAGGGGTAGTTCTTAAATCTTCTTTCAGCTTAAAAATTCTCGTGGATACCATCCTCAAACCCCGTCCGTAAAGCACGCCTTGCCTGGGGAAAGCAGCTTGCAGGGGCAATTCAATTCCCAGGCGCGAAAAGCCCGTACGCCAAAAATCAGGGTACCGGGTCATAGCCGGAACCGCCCCAGGGGTTGCAGCTCAGGATGCGTTTCAACGCCAGCCACCCGCCCTTAAAAACCCCGTGTTTGCGAAGGGCCGTAACGGTATATTCCGAACAGGTAGGGGTGTAGCGGCAGGTAGGCGGGGTAAGGGGCGAAATATAGCGTTGGTAGAACCGGACCAGGCCGATGAGGACACGCGACGGGAAGGCAGGTTTGGGAGGAGTCATGGCGAATAAAATCCCTCTAAGGTACGCCATTTGGAAAGGTTTTCCGAACCATACTGAGAGAGGAAAGCCGCCACGGCCGCTGGTACTAACGGAATCCAAGGGACGCAGATTCCCAAAACAACCAAACTAAGTAACGAAATTGCGGATGGCGTGACGGCTTTAATTTCCTCTTTCCAGTAGTTAATGGTATCGAATAAGTCTCGTGTTTATGTGTGCTTTCAGGTATGTGAAAACCGATTGACACCGGACACACACCACATCCCTAAATTAGGCGAAGAGGTTTCAAAGGGGTTGCAATATGCTGCCATAAGTGTGACCGATCCTATCACGAATCAGAATTTTCTGTATCTTGGAGTCATATACACTTGCGTTTCTTTTACCAAATCCTTGCTATGCAATTGCCACCCGAATTCCTGGAAACCCGTAAACTCCAAACCCTGGTCGAGAATCAGACCAGTTATACCTTTAAGGATGCCATCCTCCATATCTTCGAAACCTATGAGCGCGCCAGCCAGGTACAGGTGTCTTTTGAGCTGCCTGCCCTGCTCAGTATGATTGAAGGCCGAAAAACCGTCTTTTTAAGGGATTACGAACGCTTTCCCTTCCTGCCCGGGGAGACCCTGATCATTCCCAAAGGGGAACCGCTTACCATCGACTTCCCGGATGCCAGTATGACGCGCCCGGCCCGGTGCATGACCATAGAGATCGAACAGGCGAAGATTGGGGAGGTGCTCCTCTGGATGGACCGGAAGATGCCCCGGCCGGATGGGGAAGCCTGGGCCTTCCCCGGGGGCAACTTCCACTTCGTAAACGACCGGGCCTTCCATCAGATCCTGCAGCGGTTTTTATTCTTGCTCACCGAAGAGCACCCCAATCGGGAGTTATTCCTGGATAATATGCTGCAGGAGCTCATTGTGCGCATTGCACAGGCTCAGGAACAGCCCCACTATCGTCTGGGGTTTGTGCGTCTGCAGGAAGGGAGCCGGCTCACCGGCACAGTGCGCTATATCCAGCGCAATCTGGGGGAAAACCTGGACGTTCCGGCCCTGAGTGAAATGGCGTGTATGAGTGCTTCCCATTTTCACCGGGTCTTCCGGCAGGAGCTTGGGGTTTCGCCGGTGGAGTTTATCCGGAATGAGCGGTTGCGACTGGCCATGAGTTTATTGCAAAATCCCAAGGTGAGTATCAAGGAGGTCTACCTGAGAAGCGGCTTTGAAAGCCGGTCCTATTTTAACCGGGCATTCAAGAAGAAATACCACCTCACCCCGGGGGCCTACCGGAAGAAATACGTAACGCGGAGTTTGTGACTAATAGGTAAAGGAGGTGCCGTCCTTGCCGTCCTTCAATTGAATGCCCAGGTCTGTAAGGGCATCCCGGATCTGGTCGGCGGTGCCGTAATCCTTGTTGGCGCGGGCCTGGTTGCGCAGGTCCACCAGCAGTTCCAGGGTGCCGTCCAGTTTTCCCGTATCCCCGGATGCACCACGGGCTTTTTCCAGCCCCAGTACCTCATATACAAAGGCATCCAGGGTTTCCCCCAGGAGTTGCAGGTCGGCTGCATTAAGGTGCTGGCGTCCTTCCCGGATTTGGTGGATCCATTTTACGGCCTCAAACAGCTGTGCAATGAGTACCGGGCTGTTGAAATCGTCATTCATGGCATCATAGCACCGCTGCCTCCAGGCAGCCACGTCCAGGTCGCTGGCCTTGGCGGTGGGCAGGGTGGGCAGCAATTCCAGGGCGTCCATCAGGCGGTGATATCCCTTTTCGGCGGCCAGCAGGGCATCATCGCTAAGGTCCAGGATGCTGGTGTAATGGGCCTGCATCATAAAGAAGCGTACCACGGTTGGGGCAAAGGCCTTGCTCAGGATGGGGTTGTCCCCGCTGAAGATCTCATGCGGCAGGAGGTTGTTGCCGGTAGACTTGGCCATCTTGCGCCCATTCAGGGTCAGCATATTGGCGTGCAGCCAGTACCGTACCGGGGGCTTGTCATTGCTGGCTTCGGCCTGGGCAATTTCGCACTCGTGGTGGGGGAATTTCAGGTCCATCCCGCCCCCGTGTATATCGAAAGTTTCCCCCAGGTATTTGGTGCTCATTACCGTACACTCCAGGTGCCAGCCCGGAAAACCTTCACCCCAGGGGGAAGGCCAGCGCATGATGTGCTGGGGCTCCGCTTTTTTCCAAAGGGCAAAATCCTGCGGGTTGTTTTTTTCGTCCTGGGCGGTAAGCTCCCGGGTATTGGCAATCATGTCTTCCAGCTTGCGGCCGCTTAGCTTGCCGTACTCGTAATCCTCATTGAATTTCAGGACGTCAAAATACACCGAGCCGTTTTTCTCGTAGGCGTACCCCTTGTCCATGATCACCTTGATGATCTCGATCTGCTCCACAATGTGGCCTGTGGCCGTGGGTTCAATGCTGGGGGGGAGCAGGTTGAATTTCTGAAGGGTGTTGTGGAAATCCACGGTATAGCGCTGTACTACCTCCATGGGTTCAATCTTCTCCAGGCGCGCTTTCTTGGAAATCTTGTCTTCCCCCTGGTCGGCGTCGTCTTCCAGGTGGCCGGCATCGGTGATGTTGCGCACATAGCGCACTTTATAGCCCAGATGCTGCAGGTAACGGAAAATCAGGTCGAAGGACATAAAGGTCCGGCAATTTCCGAGGTGGACGTTGCTGTACACGGTAGGGCCGCAGACGTACATGCCCACATGGCCTTCGTGAAGGGGGGTAAAAACTTCTTTTTCCCCGCTCAGGGAATTTTGTAACCTCAGGGTTTGCTCCGTATACAATGCCATGGGCCTGTGCTTAGAATTCAGTCTCCAGGTTGATGTAATCCAGGAATTCGCGGCGGACGGCTTCTTCCTTGAAGCGCCCCCCATATTCGGCTGTTACCGTGCTGCTGTCTACATCGCGGATGCCGCGGGAATTCACGCAAAGGTGCTTTGCGTCAATCACGCAGGCCACGTCCTGCGTGCCCAGCACCTTTTGCAATTCCCGTACGATCTGGATGTTCATCCGTTCCTGTACCTGGGGCCTTTTGGCGTAGTAATCGACAATCCGGTTCATTTTGGACAACCCCACTACTGAGCCGTTCGAAATATAGGCGATATGGGCCCGGCCCACGATGGGCAGCAGGTGGTGTTCGCAGGTGCTGTATACCGTGATGTTTTTTTCCACCAGCATTTCGCCGTATTTGTACTTGTTGCTAAAGGTGGAAGACTTGGGCCTGCGGTCCGGGTGGAGCCCGCCGAAAATCTCACGGACAAACATCTTGGCAACCCGGTTGGGGGTGCCTTTCAGGCTGTCGTCGTCCAGGTCCATCCCCAGGGTCAGGAGGATGTCGCGCACATTGCTGCTGATGCGTTCGATTTTTTCTTCGTCGCTCAGCACGAAGGCATCGGGCCGGAGCGGTGTTTGCTCCGAGCTCGAAATGTGGTCGTCCCCGTAGAGGTCCTGAGAGGATTCCAGGGCAGAATCGGTATGAGCCATTTCGCTACTTTTCAAGTGGCAAAGATATACATAAAATAGCACTTAATGGCCCGAAGCCCGGGGTACACAACATAAATTCGTGTTAAGGCAAAGGCGCGTTTTACCTTTAGGGGAACCCATGGTTAACATGCGTATACCTAAGCCGATTGACCTCTTGCTAGCCGGCAGCCTATGGCTGTGCGGGGCGGTGCTTTGTGCCCAGGTGGCCCCGGACTGCGGGCAGGCGGTGCCTATATGCAGCAATACCCCGGTAAACGGGGGGACTACCGGTTATGGGATAGACGATTTCGGGGGCGCAGCAGCCTCCGGGTGCCTGGAACGAACCACCAGCGGGTACATCGAATCCAATTCGGCCTGGTACCGCTTCCGTACCGGGGCTTCGGGCCAGTTGGGCTTTAACATCGCCTTTGACGCCTCGGAAGACTGGGATTTTGCCCTGTATCGGGCATCGGATTGCAATACCCTGGGGGATCCGGTGCGATGCAACTTTTACGACAACCAGGAGGGAGCCAGCTATATGGGGGTAGGGGAAGACCCTACCGGCAATACGGAGAGTTATCAATACGAACCCTGGCTGGACGTGCAGGCCGGGGAGGACTACTACCTGCTGATCAACAACTTCAGTAATACCAATTCCGGGTTTTCCATTCAGTTTTCCGGCCAGATCTTTACGGATGCCCCGAATACGGCCCTGGATTGCTCCATAGTAAGCAACCTGCTGGGCCCGCCCGTGGCTGCTTGCCAGGGGGATACGGTGCCCCTGGATGCTTTTACGCCCACAGCTACGGCCTATGCCTGGTTCCTGGATGCCGGTTCCGGATTTTTGCCGTTGTCCGGGGAAACCAACCCGACACTTAACGCCACCCAGGCAGGGATGTATCGCGTACAGGTGTTTATGCCGGACGGATCCCAAATCATCAGCGATGTACAGGTGGGCTTCAGCCCCGTGCCCTATACCAACCCCCTTGCGGATCTTTTCTATTGTGACCAGGGGCAGGGTCTTAACCTGCACCAGTTGGATGCGGCTGCCCTGGGGGTGCAGGCGCCTTCCGAATTCCGCGTCAGTTATTACACCGATCCGTCAGATGCCGGGGCAGACCGCAACCCGCTGCCGGGGCTATGGGAGCCTGCGGCAGGGATGTATACCGTCTACGTCCGCACCACCTCGCTGGCCAATCCTATTTGCTATGATGTTTCCGTGTCCTTTCAGGTAACCAGCGCAGCCCAACCCTTGCTGGATTTTCCGGAAGAAGCTTTTATCTGCGGCGATGGCACCGCTGTGACCATAGGCCAGGCCACGGCCGAACCCGGGGTGGAATACCTCTGGGACCACGGGCCTACAGGCCCGGAAGTGCAGGTCAATGCCCCCGGCACCTATACCCTGACCGCCAGGGCGGGCGGCAGCGGGTCAGGATGCGAAACGGTGCGCAGCGTTCAGGTACAGGTCTCCACGCCCCCGGGGATAGGTTCCATCCTCCTGGAAGATGTGCAGGCCAACAACCGCATTACGGTGGTGCCGGTGGCGGAAGGAGATTTTCGCTATGCCCTGGATAACGGTCCGTTTCAGGAATCCCCCGTCTTTGAAGGGGTGACCCCGGGTACCCATCAGCTTACTATGCGCGACGCCCTGGGTTGCGGACAGGTCACAGAAACGATTACCGTGGTGGGTTTCCTTCCCTTTTTTACCCCCAATGGGGATGGCATCAACGACCTGTGGCATGTGCAGGGGCTGGAGCAGCTGGAAGCCCCTGTGGTTTTTATTTTCGACCGTTTCGGGAAGCTCCTCAAACAGTTGGACCAATCGAGCCCCGGCTGGGACGGTACCTTTAACGGGGTTAACCTGCCCGACAGTGATTACTGGTTCCGCCTGGAGTATACGGACCCCCGGGGGCAACGGATACAAGACCAGTTCCTGCAGGCCCATTTTGCCCTGAAACGCTGATTCCGGCAGGGTTTGCGGTTGGTCGAAATCCCTTCCGAAATTCCGGATAGAACATACTAAACCCAGGGGCTTCGAGTTATAGTAAGAGTAAAAAAGCACCCTGCTTTCCATGAAGTACGCCGTTTTGTTCTTTTTGGGCTGGTTGTTGCCCTTGCAACTGCTCCAAGCTCAGAATGCCCCGGATTGCCGTTCGGCTATCCCGGTTTGTGCGGATACCGTCATTACCACTTTTGCTGACGGGGGTGGGGATATAGACGACTTTGACCCGGATGTGATCCGGCAATCGGGCTGTCTGGAGAAGGGGTCTATTTCTTCGGCCAATATTGAACACAATACCTCCTGGTTTGTCTTTCGCGCGGGTACCGGGGGGCAGATCGGTTTCGATATTGAAGCCCTGAGCGATACGGCTGAGTGGGACTTTGCCCTGTATGGCCCGGATGTGGACTGTGGCTCCATTAGCAATGGAACCGCCCAACCCATTCGCTGCAATTATGAGGTAAATGATACCCGTTATACGGGGATAGGGGTAAACCCGGAGAACGGGCAGGTAGGCCAGCCCTTCGTGAAGGGGAGCCAGAATACTTACGACGAGTTCCTGGAGGTGCAGCCCGGGGAACTGTATTACCTGCTGATCAATAATTACAACACCAATTTTGACGGGGACCCGGAGCCCTTTTCCCTCACCTTTACCGGGAATTCGGTTAACCAGGACCAGAATACGGCCCTGGACTGTTCCCTGAGGGATGAATTTCTGGGGTTGGACATTGTGGCCTGCGAAGGGGACCCGGACATTACCCTGTCTGCCCTGAATTCCCCGGCCGGCCCGGATATTGCCAACGTGACCTGGATTGTGGATTACGAGGACGACGGGGTGGTGGACGCCATCCTGGCCAGTGGCCCGGCCCAAACTGAATGGGTGGTTTCCAGCCCGGATTCCGGCCGGTACTTTGTGGAGATTGAAACCAACCAGGCTACGATCATCACAGATGATGTCCTGATTACCTTTTACGGCCCCCCTGTGCTGGATCGGATTGACGTGCTGGAGGACCTTTCCGACAGCAATACCATAGAAATCTTTATGCAGGGGGACGGGGATTACGAATACGCCATTAACGGAGGCCCATTCCAGGATTCCCCCATTTTTACAGATGTTCCCCCGGGCCAGAATACGCTGGTCGTAAATGATACCAATGGCTGCGGCACCACAGAGCCCATTCCCTTCCTGATGGTGGGCTACCCCAAATTCTTTACTCCCAATGCCGACGGCATTCACGATACCTGGCATATCCTGGGGATCGAAACCCTGACCGACCCGGTGGTTTTTATCTTTGACCGGTATGGGAAACTCCTCAAACAAATCGACGAGACCAGCCTGGGGTGGGACGGCACCTTTAATGGCCGCCCCATGCCATCTTCGGATTACTGGTTCCGCCTGGAATACGAGCGGGACGAAGACGGGATTCTGGTGGCAAATCTGGTGCGTACGCACTTTACGCTGAAGCGGTAAGATGTTCCTTAAGGGACCCACCCGCCCGCCCGGCAACAATTTCGCTCATAGCCCTGCAATCCCATTGCGGCAGGGCATAAAAAAAGCCCCTGCAAAAGGGGCTTTTCTTCTTGTATAGGGGAAGCCTAAAAGTTCAGCGAATAACTCAGGGTCAGGTAATTCCGGATTCGATTAATCAGGGCGTCGTTCAGCCCCCCGTCGTAAAGCGCCTCGCTCACGTCCTGCTCGGTACGGGTGTAGGCCAGGTCCAGGCGGTTGGGTCCCCAGCTATACCCGATACCACCGGAATAACCCTGCAGGTCCCCCCAGGCACTGTTATTCTGGTAGGGGCTCTGGCGGAAGCGGTACCCGCCCCTCAGGCTCACCTGCTCAATGCGGTATTCCCCGCCCAGCCGAAAGCCGGAGGCCCCGCCCAGTTCCTGGGAAATAAACTCGTTTTCGGAGCTAAAGGACGGGTCGGATGTAGGCCTGAGCTGCGCCTTGGAGAAATCCTGATAGTCGTAATCAAAACTCACCAGGCCCTGTTTTCCAAAGACCAGGGCAACTGAACCGGTCCACTTGCCCGGGGTTTTTACAGTGTAGTCCTCAAAGAGGTTGACCACCCCAAAATCGATGTTGGTGATATTTGGGTTTTTGTCCGCAAAGTCGGTATTGGCCCGCTGGGCAAAATCATCCGCCAGGTTATACCAGGTGGGGGATTGGTAGCTGCCGCCCACCCGTACATTGTCATTGACACGGGCAATAGCCCCCAGGCTGAAGGATACTCCGGAGCCTTCTGTATGCAAGAAACTGTCGAAGGTGGAGGATTGTATGGCCGAACCGGCATCGTACCCGGTCTCATCCATGAAGGTTACACGTTCGTACAACACGGAATGCAGGTTCACAGAGGCGCCCAGGAAGAGGTTGTCTTCGTACTGGCCCGAAAAATTCACCGTAAAGCGGCTGTCATATCCGTTAGTCTGCTGCAGGTAATCCTGATTTACCGTAGCATAGGAAGCGTTCGAGAAATATTGGGTATTGCCATCGTCGTCCGGGTTTACCGGGTCAATAAACCCGGCCTGGAAGCCCAGGAAGGCCTGCTGATCTGCAAACCCCAGGCTGGACCCGATATCGAAATAGGCGTCTACAATGCTCTCGCCCTGTTGGACGCGCAGGGGCCCCAGGGGCACCCCCTGAGCAAAATTCAGGAAATAATTGTCTAATCCAACGCCCGTGGTCCCCACCACGCGGAATTCGTCATCAAAATTCTGGACCAGGTCGTAGTTCAGGGCCAGGGCCAGTTTTTTCCATCCGGACCCACCCAGGCTATTGAAGACAAAAACGCCCCCCACCTGGTTGAGTTCCACTCCACTAAAATTGGTGGCTGTTCCGTAACCGGAGAAACCGGCCCGGTTATCCCGGTTGTAGTGCCCCCCCGTTACGCTAAGGAAGCCGTTTTTGAAAACCGCAGAGCCGGCTGGGTTAATATTCAGGGCAGACAGGTCTCCGCCCAGGGCGCCAAAAGCGCCACCCATGGCCTGGAAACGGGCTGTGCCCATGGTTTCGTCCAGGCTGTAGCGAAGGGCATCCCCAATGGTTTGGGCACTGGCCCCTGCGCATAACCCGAGCAGGATGAAAGTGAAAATACGTTTCATAGAATAGGGTTTAAGTCCGAAAAGATTTTAGGCTGGATTAGCCGTTGGAACGCCCGCTGCGACCGCCGGAAGACCGTCCGCCACTACTGCGGCTGCCGCCCCCGCTGCTGCGCATACTGCCGCCTGAAGACCTGCCGCCGCCCCCGCTGCTGCGGAAGGAACCGGAAGACCTGCTGCTGCCGCCGCTGCTGCGGAAGGAGCCTGAAGACCTGCTGCTGCCGCCGCTGCTGCGATAGGAACCTGAGGAGCCTGAACTGCCCCGGTAACTGCCTGCAGACCGGGAGTTGCCGCGGTATACGCCACTACTTCTGCTGCCGCTGTATGAGCGGGAACTGCCGCTATAGGATCTGGTGGCGCGGCTGTTGCCGGAATAGGTGCGGTTTGAACTGCTCCGGTTCGGGGTTCCGTAGTTGCCGTAAGTGCGGTTACTGCTGCGGGAGGCCGAATTGTTGTAGCCCCGGTAGCTCCGGTTACTATACGACGGGCTGGTCCTGGAGCTCCTGCTGGAGCGATAGGCCTGGTTCCGGGCTACGGCATCGGAGTTGATCCGGCTACGGCTGTAACGGGAGGTAGCGTTGCGGTTGCTCCGAATACCTGTGTTAGACCGTCCGCTGTTGGTGCGGTATCTGGAATTGGTAATGTTGCTCCGGGCTGCCGTATACCGAATGCCCTGAGGGTTCAGGTTGCTGCGGGTATAATACCCGCGACGGCCAATGTTATATCCGGTGGCATACCCACGGTATCCGACATAGGGAGAATTCCAGCCCCAGCCGTAGTAGGGGTTATTCCAGCCCCATCCGTAGTTCCATGCCCAGCTGTTCCAACCCCAGTTGTTCCAACCCCAGCTGTTCCAACCCCAGTTACCCCAGCCCCAAAAGCCGGTTCTCCATGGGCGATACCATCCCCAACTGTTATACGGGTAATTCCATCCCCAGGGGTCGTACCATCCCCAGGTACCCCAGCCCCAGCCAGGATTGTTGTAAAAATTAATGGAGACGTTCTGCCCGCTGTCTCCCCATCCGGGGTAGCCGGCATAGTCGTTGTTGTAGTTGTTGAAGTAATCATCCGGGTTGCCGATCAGGCTGTCCCGCGCCATGGCCAGACTATCCTGGTACATCCGAATACTATCTTGTGCCGTACTGGAATATCCTTCGATGTCCGTAAAAACGTCGTCTTCCATGATCCGGTCCAGTTCCTGAGCGCGCTGGGCGAAATAATCCTGGTAAAAGGCATTGTCCTGGTTACGGGCCGGACGTTGCGCAGGCGCCTGGTAAGGACGTGCCGCTACCCGTTCGGTTCGGGGGGTATCGTCGGTGGCGTAAATGCCGTCGCGGTCGTAGTAGGAAGCCTGCTGGTAGGATCCACAGGAGGCGGTCAGGACCGCAAGCAGCCCGATCAACGGGGTAAACCGGAATTTCGGGAGGGGTGTGCTTGGATTCATGGCTGCAATTTTATTGTTGAACATACTAAAAATAGTTAGCTTTGGCGAATGATTTCCGTTAATATTTGCACAAGATTTGTGCCAAACTAGGGTGAATGGGAAAAAATCTAACGAAGCGCAGCGAAGACTATTCGAAATGGTATAACGAACTGGTCGTGAAAGCCGACCTGGCCGAAAACTCCGGTGTCCGCGGATGCATGGTGATCAAGCCCTATGGTTTTGCCATATGGGAAAAGATGCAGGCAGGCCTGGATAAGATGTTCAAGGATACGGGGCACCAGAATGCCTATTTTCCCTTGTTTATCCCGAAATCTTACCTGAGTAAGGAAGCCAGCCACGTAGAGGGTTTTGCCAAGGAATGTGCCGTTGTAACCCATTACCGCCTTAAGAATGCCGAGGACGGCAGTGGGATTGTGGTGGATGAAGACGCCAAGCTGGAAGAGGAGCTCATTGTGCGGCCTACCTCCGAAACCATTATCTGGGATACCTACCGCAAATGGATACAGTCCTACCGGGATCTGCCCCTGCTGATTAACCAGTGGGCCAATGTGGTGCGCTGGGAGATGCGGACGCGCCTGTTCCTCCGGACAGCCGAATTCCTCTGGCAGGAAGGGCATACCGCCCACGCCACCGAGGCAGAGGCCATTGCGGAGGCCGAAACCATCCTGGACATTTACGCCACCTTTGCTGAAGAACACATGGGCGTTCCGGTGATCCGCGGAACCAAGACCCCGGGCGAACGGTTTGCCGGGGCTGTGGAAACCTATTGTATCGAAGCGCTAATGCAGGACGGCAAAGCCTTACAAGCCGGGACATCCCACTTCCTGGGCCAGAATTTTGCCAAGGCTTTTGACGTGATGTTCGACAACAAGGAAGGCAAGCAGGATTATGTTTGGGCCACCTCCTGGGGCGTATCTACCCGCCTGATGGGCGCGCTGATCATGACCCACAGCGACGATAACGGCCTGGTGCTGCCCCCCATGCTGGCCCCTATACAGGTGGTGATTGTACCTATCTACCGCGGGGAGGAGCAACTGGAAACCCTGCGTGAAAAAATCAATCCCATTGCCAAAAGCCTCCGGGCCCGTGGCATTTCCGTGAAATTCGACGACCGGGACACCCACAAACCCGGGTTTAAGTTTAACGAATATGAGCTAAAGGGCGTTCCCGTACGCCTTGCGGTAGGGCCCAGGGACCTGGAAAACGGTACCCTTGAAGTGGCCCGCCGCGATACCCTGACCAAGGAAGTGGTGCCAATGGAGGGGATCGAAGCCCATGTAGAGGGCTTGCTGAAAGAGATCCAGGAGAATATATTTGAAAAAGCCCGCGCCTTCCGCGATGCCAACATCACCGAGGTGGATACCTATGAAGAGTTCAAGGCGGTGATTAAAGGGAAGGGTGGTTTTGTGAGCGCCCACTGGGACGGCACCCCCGAAACCGAAGAACGGATCAAGGAGGAGACCAAGGCCACCATCCGCTGCATTCCCCTGGACCCACAACCCGATCCGGGATCCTGCGTGCGCACGGGTAAACCCTCTCCTTACCGGGTACTTTTTGCGAAGGCTTATTAAGTGCGAAAAAATCGTTTGTACCTGTTGTTAGGGAAAAAAATAATTGTATTTTTGCAGGCGCCTAAATGGGAGGTGGGGTAACCCCTTCTCAGGTATGGCCCGTTCGTCTAGGGGTTAGGACGCCAGGTTTTCATCCTGGTAGCAGGGGTTCGAATCCCCTACGGGCTACAAGAATAACGGAGGATGCCAAACGGGCATCCGGAATTGAAATAACGGCCCGTTCGTCTAGGGGTTAGGACGCCAGGTTTTCATCCTGGTAGCAGGGGTTCGAATCCCCTACGGGCTACTAAGAATTGATTATACAGGAATCCGGGATTAATTGAGGAATCACCCGGTCTTTAAGTAAACAAATATGGCAAATCACAAGTCCGCACTGAAGAGAATCCGCAGAAACGAAGCCGTACGCCTGCGCAACCGTTACCAGCATAAAACCACGCGTAATGCTATCAAAAAGCTGCGTAATGAGACCGACAAGAAAAAGGCCGAAGCACTGCTGCCTTCCGTTGTGGGAATGATCGATAAGCTGGCCAAGCGCAATATCATCCACAGCAACAAGGCTTCCAACCTGAAGAGCAAGTTGATGAAACAGGTGGCCCACCTGTAAGCGCATTATTTGATATATAGAAAACCCGGCAGGTCATGCCGGGTTTTTTTATGTCCGATTCCCGGGTTACAGCCCGGGATTTTTCATGCGGTGTAACCTTAACAGTCCGATCAGGAAACAGCCGTACATAAAAAGGATCAATCCCAGATGCAGGGGCCGGATCAGTTCCGGCATACTAAACATCTCCAGATTGGCTACCGAAGCGCGAATGTATTTGATCGGGAGGTACCCTATATAAAAGACCAGGATCCCCAGGCTAATCCACACCAGCAGGTTGCCATGCAGCGGGATGCGTTGCCGCAACCGGAATTGCTGACGCAGGTAGGCCCAGGCCAAAACGATCATCAGAATTCCCCCTACGGTATAGGCATACAACTGGCTAAAGACCCGGAAATCTTCCAGAAAGGCATTCACCACGCTGCTTGCCAGAAAGAGCACCAGCCCTGCGCGGGCTGCTTTCTTCCACCCCGGAGCCGAGAGATACAGGCTGTAGACGTATCCGAAATACACGAAAAAGATCAGGTTATAGATGTTGAAAATCAACCAGTTGTTGTTGTAATAGAATTCGGAGAGGTTGATGCTGAAATTATTATCGTCCCGGATAATGGTCCCCATAACTTCAGTGAGCAGGGTATACATGAGCAGGATGGGCAGGTACCTCAAGGGGGTGTCGTAATACCTGGGATACTTCCACAGGGACGCTACCACCACCAGGAGGTACAGGAGCAGGAAAGGCTCCTGCCAGATGACTGCTAGGGACCCGCTTGGCATGAGCGCTTAATTATAAGGAGGTGGGGCGGAAGAGCCTTCGTTCAGGATCAGGCTGCCATCACCCTGCATCAGGAGGTTGAAGGCCGGGAGAAAACCGGCTTCTTCCCGTTGCTGGGTTTGTTGTTCTTTAGGATTGGTAGGTCTGAGATCCATACTCAGGTATCCCACCTGCCCGTTGTTGATATACAGGCCCCATTGTTCATTGCTCTGGGGGTCTGCCTTCACTGCGGGTACCAGCATCACGGTATTCTGGCGGGGGTGCATAGGCCCGGGGTTGGCTGCATTGTTGCCAAAATAGACCCGCAGGCTGGTGATATCTG
The DNA here is from genome assembly GCF_029537735.1 of Robiginitalea aestuariiviva. Classification (GTDB taxonomy): domain Bacteria; phylum Bacteroidota; class Bacteroidia; order Flavobacteriales; family Flavobacteriaceae; genus Robiginitalea; species Robiginitalea aestuariiviva. Next base: position 262,197 of record NZ_JARPUQ010000002.1, read on the forward strand.
CATTCACCTTGCCGGCTTCCTGTTCAATGTAGGCGATATAGTCCTTCAGGGTCTTATAGTCGAAGGCCACATAGCGGGCTGCGGTAAAGGGTTTTTCGGCTTCCATGGCCAGGTTTACGGAATCTTCGTATTTCCGGATGATGGGAACCCGGCGGGCGCTGTAGCGCCGGTAGGACTGCTGTGCCTGGTTCAGGGGAATAATGGTAGAAGGACGGGTTGCTTCCGTTTGTGCGGTTTGGGATTCCTGCTCCCCGTTTTTTCCGCCTTGTTGCCCGCAGCCGGACAACAAAAGGCTGCCGCTAAGCAGGGCAGCGCTAAGGATTACACTACGTTTCATAGGTGTAGATTTAAGGTTTAGAAGGTTATTGAACCGGGGAACGTACGTTAAAAGTAACATATTAATCCGTTTCCTTTCCCGCCAGGGGTGCATAAGGGGTGTCTGGAAAATAAAAAACCCGGCCACAGGGGCCGGGTTTATATTGCCTTAAGGAGGCGTTTTAATCGTTCATGGTCATGAGGAATTCCTCGTTGGAACGCGTCTGTTTGATGCGCTGCTCCAGGAATTCCATGGCTTCGATGGGGTTCATGTCCGCCAGGTATTTCCTCAAGATCCACATGCGCTGCAGGGTTTGCTCGTCCAGCAGCAGGTCGTCCCGGCGGGTACTGGAGGCCACCAGGTCGATGGCCGGGAAAATCCGGCGGTTTGCAATGCGTCGATCCAGTTGGAGTTCCATGTTGCCTGTACCTTTAAATTCCTCGAAGATCACCTCGTCCATTTTGGATCCGGTTTCGGTCAGGGCCGTGGCGATAATGGTCAGGGAACCACCGTTTTCGATGTTACGGGCCGCCCCGAAGAACCGTTTGGGTTTATGCAGGGCATTGGCATCCACACCCCCGCTCAAGACCTTCCCGGAGGCAGGCTGTACGGTGTTGTAGGCCCGTGCCAGACGGGTAATACTATCCAGCAGAATCACTACGTCGTGCCCGCATTCGGTCAGGCGCTTGGCCTTGTCGATCACAATATTGGCCACCCGTACGTGTTCGGAAGCTTCCTTGTCGAAGGTGGAGGCCACCACTTCCCCGCGTACGTTCCGCTGCATGTCGGTTACCTCTTCCGGGCGTTCGTCAATCAGCAAGATAATCTGGTATACCTCGGGGTGGTTGGCAGCAATGCCATTGGCAATGTCTTTCAGCAACATGGTTTTACCCGTTTTGGGCTGGGCCACGATCATCCCGCGCTGTCCTTTTCCGATGGGGGAGAACAGGTCGATAATGCGCGTGGAAATGTTACTGGATTTATCTGCCAGCTTGAATTTTTCCTTGGGAAACAAGGGGGTGAGGTGCTCAAAGGCCACGCGGTCCCGCACCACGGCCGGGTCCAGGCCATTAATCTTGTTCACCTTGATCAGCGGGAAATACTTTTCCCCTTCCTTCGGGGGGCGTACATTCCCCAAAACGGTGTCTCCGGATTTCAGGCCAAAAAGGCGAATCTGGGACTGGGAAACGTAAATATCGTCCGGGGAAGAGAGGTAATTGTAGTCCGAGGAACGCAGGAAGCCGTAGCCGTCGGACATGATGTCCAGTACGCCTTCACTCGCAATAATACTGTCGAATTCGTACTCCGGCTGCTTGTACTTGTTCTTCTGGTTGGAATCGAAATTGCCGTTCTTTTTATCGGCGTGTTGTTCTTTCTTGTGCGGTTTGCGCTTCTGGTGATCGGTACTTCCGGAATCCTTGCGCTGATGGGAACGGTCGTCTTTTTTCGGGCCGCGGTCGTCCTTGCGGGTGTTGCGGTCGTCTCGTTTCTGACTCCGGTCGTCCTCTTTTTTCGGGCTGCGGTTGCCTTCCTTGTTCTGGGAAGCCCCGGCCTCTTCGCGGGTATCCTTGTTGTCTTCGCCGTTTTGCTTGTGCCGCTGTTGTGTGTTGCGGTTGCTCGGGCGGCCCCGGCCGCGCTGGGGTTTGTTGTCTTTGCTGTCCTGCTCGAGCTTTTGCGGCTCGGACTCGCCGCTCTCCTTGATTTGTTCGCGTACTGCAGCAGGGTTGCTGGCCTGCAGGTCCAGGATTTGGTACACCAGGTCCAGTTTTTTCAGGGTGCGGTATTTCGGGACATTCAATTCTTTAGCAATGTCCTGAAGTTCAGGCAATTTCTTTGCCTTTAATTCGGAAATCTCAAACATGAAATGTTAGATAATACGTGTTAGAAGTAAGGCTGTGTGTTTCAGGGTCGGTCTTTAAACCAGTAAACTTGAAGAAATGTTATCGGGATAGCGCGTGGGAACGGAAACGCCCGTTTTTGGCAAGTGCTGCAACTAATAACGGTACAAGTATACGAATAAATTTCGAATTTGCTTTCGGGCACATGCTTAATTTTGGGGTGCAATCCTTTTGAAACCACCCGGTTGCGGCTGCCGGGACTAAAATGCGCGTAAGGGGTTGGGCGGTCCGCCTTTTTCTCATTATTTTTGCTTTCCGATTTTGGATAAATGATTCAGCGCATTCAAACCGTATACCTCCTGTTGGTGGCCCTGGCTGCCGGGGTCCTGCCGTTCTGGCTGGCCCTCTGGACCGACGCTTCCGGCGCCCCGGTTTACGCCAAACAAGAGCTGCTTATCTCTGCCGGCTTTTATGCCTCGGCCCTGTTGGCAGTACTTGCGGTGTTGCGCTATAAAGACCGTAAACAACAGTTCGTATTGAATCGCTTCAATATGCTGCTGCACCTTTTTATACTAGGATTTTTCGTGTATCGCTCCCTAAGTTTATCCGGAGAGGCGGGTGCCTCAGAGAAGGGTATTGGGATGCTCATTCCTGTTTTTTCTATCGTGTTTTTAGTGCTGGCCAATAAGGCCATTAAAAAGGATGAGGACCTCGTAAAATCTGTGGACCGATTGCGATAAGCCTTATATCTTAGTAGTATTAGTGCGATGAACCCCGGCCCAGGCCGGGGTTCTTGCATGAAAGGAATCTGCTTTTTCTTGTGCGTATATACAGAAATGTAAGAATGGATTTCAGTTGGGGACTGGTTTACACTGTAGTTGCCCCTCCAGAGCAACACAGGGAAATCTGAAGCCTTTTATCTTTGTGCAAATATAGAATTGGTATGACCCGCATCCTCCTGCTCTCCGATACCCATGGCCATATAGACGATCGTATCCTGGAATACGCCAGGCAGGCCGACGAGGTCTGGCATGCGGGGGATATCGGCACCCTGGAGGTGGCTGATGCCCTTGCAGCGATTAAGCCGCTGCGGGCGGTTTACGGGAATATTGACGGGCACCGGATCCGGCAGGAGTATCCGCTGGACCTGCGCTTTCGCTGCGAGAATGTGAGCGTTTGGATCACCCACATTGGGGGGTATCCCGGGCGATATGAAAAACGGGTGCGGGAGGCCTTTGAACAGTCGCGCCCGCGCCTGTTTATCTGCGGGCACTCCCACATCCTGAAGGTGATGTTCGACAAAAAGCACAACCTCCTGCACATGAACCCGGGTGCCGCCGGGAAACAGGGATTCCATAAGGTACGAACCATGCTGCGGTTTGCCGTAGACGGCTCGGATATCCAGGACCTGGAAGTAGTGGAATTAGGGCAAAGAGGATGAAGAAAAGGGTCTGCCGGCCTGTAGGGCTCGTTTTTACATTATGGGGAAACACCCCCCGGCTACCCCCGCGGTGAATACAGGCGTTGAATCGGCAAGGCATTTTCAGGATTTTCAGTCCCGGATTTTTTTATTCGCTACCATAAAGGGGAACCACCCCCTGCTACCCCAGTAGCCAAGATAGTCCTGCAACCTGCAATTCCTTTTCAGGCCAAACCTGGGGTAAAAAGCAAATTAGGGTCGGCTCCATAAAGGGGAACCACCCCCTGCTACCCCCACGGTCAAAATACCCCGCCAGCCCGCAACGGCATTTCAGGCATTCCCATCTCCCAAAACTCCGGATTCAGGACCTCCCGAAGGGCATACCCCTGGGGCCGCCGAACTTCTTATCTTTGCGGTTCAAAGTTCCGGCATGCGCTATTTTATTGAATTTTCCTACCTGGGAACCGCCTATCACGGGTGGCAGCGCCAACCCAATGCCCTGGGGATCCAACAGCTTATGGAGGAGCGCCTGGCCACCCTGCTGGGGGCGGATCACCTAGACCTGGTGGCTGCAGGGCGCACGGATGCCGGGGTGCATGCCCGCCAGATGTTTGCCCATTTTGACTGGGATGCGCCCCTGGCCGTAGACCTGGTGCACCGTCTGAACAGCTTCCTGCCGGACGATATTGGCATCCACAGCCTGCAGCAGGTTACAGCTTCCGCCCATGCCCGCTTCGATGCCCTGGGCCGGACCTATGAGTACCTGCTGATTCAGCAAAAGGACCCTTTTTGGCTGGAGCGGGCGCACTGGGTGCAGGCGCCCCTGGATTTTGAGGCGATGAATCAGGCGGCAGCCCTGATGCTGGACTTTGAGGATTTTAAATGCTTTTCCCGCTCCAAGACGGATGTAAAGACCTACACCTGCGACTTGAGGGAAGCCCGGTGGGATTACATGGATGGGCGTTGGGTATTTACCATAACCGCCAACCGCTTCCTCCGGAATATGGTGCGTGCGGTGGTGGGGACCCTCCTGCTGGTAGGTCGCGGGCAGCTGGACCCGGAGGATGTTAAGACTATTATAAAAAGCCGGGATCGGCGGCGTGCCGGGGCCTCTGTACCTGCAAAAGGGCTATATTTGACCCGGATTGAATACCCCCCTGGGATTTATGTCAATGGAGAAGGAAAACAGCGGTAAAGCATTCGACCTCTTTTTATTCCGACGGGTGATGGCCCATACCCGCCCGTACCGGATTACCTTTTACGGGACGGCCCTGGCGGCCATCCTGCTCACGGTTTTTGCGGTGCTCACCCCCGTGATTCTGCGGGAAACCATTGACAAGGCGATTACCCTTAAGGATGAGGCCTACCTGCTGGACCTTTCCCTGGCCATGCTGGGGGTGCTTATCGGGCAGGTGGTGTGCCAGCTCCTTTTTACCTATTACGCCAACTGGCTGGGCGAATCCGTGATCCGGGACCTGCGGACCAATTTGTTCCGCCGTATGATCGGGTTTCGGATGCAGTACTACAACAAATCCAGCATAGGGGTGCTGGTTACCCGTGCGGTTGCGGACCTGCAACGCATTGGGGAAATTTTTTCCCAGGGTTTCTTTACCATTGTAGCGGATCTGCTCAAAATGCTGGCGGCTTCGGCCATCATGCTGATCTGGAACTGGCGCCTGGCCCTGATTGTCTTTGCGATCCTTCCCCTGATCCTGTATGCCACCCGGGTATTCCAGCAGAAAATGAAAGTGGCCTTTACCGAGGTTCGCGCCCAGGTGGCCCAATTGAATTCCTTTGTACAGGAGCGGCTTACCGGGATGAAGATCGTGCAGTTGTTTACCCGCGAAGCTACTGAAAGCCGCAAATTCCGGGACATTAACGAAAAACACCAGAACGCCTGGCTTAAAACGGTCTGGTACAACTCCTTTTTCTTTCCCATTGCCGAAATCGTGACCTCCATTGCCATTGGCCTGGTGGTCTGGTACGGGGGGCTGCAGGATATTACCAGTTTGGGAACGGACAACAAAGGGGTAATCTTCGGATTTATCCTTTTGATCGAGATGTTGTTCCGCCCCCTGCGGCAGATCGCAGATAAGTTCAACACCCTGCAGATGGGGATGGTGGCTGCAGGCCGGGTCTTCCGGATCCTGGATACGGAAAGCCGCATTGAGGACGCAGGCAGCCTGGAAGTGCCCCATATGAATGGGGCTATTGCCTTCCGGGACGTACATTTCAGCTATACCCCGGAAGAGGAAGTCCTGCACGGGATCTCCTTTGCGGTGGAACCCGGGCAGAAAATTGCCATTGTGGGGGCCACCGGGGCCGGGAAGTCCACCATCATTAACCTGCTGAACCGTTTTTACGATATCGATTCCGGGCAGATTTTGCTGGACCAGACCGATATCCGGGAGTACCGCCTGGCCTCCCTGAGGCGTAATATTGCCGTTGTGCTGCAGGATGTTTTCCTGTTTGCGGACACCATTGCAGCCAACATTACCCTGCACGATCCCGAAATCCGGCAGGAAGATATAGAGGCTGCAGCCCGGGCCATTGGCGTACACGAATTTATCAGCAGCCTGCCCGGAGGGTATCAGTACAACGTTAAGGAACGGGGCACGATGCTCTCCAGCGGGCAGCGGCAGCTGATCGCTTTCCTGAGGGCCTATATGCGCAACCCCAGTATCCTGGTACTGGACGAAGCCACTTCCTCTGTGGACACCTATACCGAACAGCTGATTCAGGAGGCGACCGAGAAGGTTACTGAAGGCCGTACCTCCATCATCATTGCCCACCGCCTGGCCACGGTCAAAAAGGTGAATACCATCCTGGTGATGGACAAGGGCCATATCGTGGAAACCGGATCTCACCAGGAATTACTTCGCAAAAAAGGGTATTACCACAAACTGTACGAAGCCCAGTTTATGGCGGAGGAAGAACTCGCCTAGGCCTGGGGTCTGAAATCTTCCAGGTTAAAATATCCCAATGCCAACAGCAGTAGCATCAGCCCGATAATCAGCAGGAAGAAGCCCATTACCACCAGGATCAGATACACGGCAGACCGCCACGTAAAAGCCCATTTCCCGAAGCCGTTAATGCGGTACAGCACATAGAGCACATACACCAGGGTTACCGCCAGCAGGGGCTGGCTGTAGCTTACATACGCTTCCGGATACCCGAGAATGACGATCAGGCTGATCGGGAAGGTCACCAGGCTTACCTGGGCCATGGCGTAGAAGAGCGCTACAAAATACTCCGCCAGGTTATACCGGACCTTGTTGAGCAACAGAAAGGCGGGTACCACCAGCACGGGGAGGTACAGGAAAAAGAAAAAGGCGTTGTAATCAAAGACGAACTCGGACCACTTCCGGTTGAATTCGGGATTGACCGACTGGGAGGCCTGGGTAAAATCCACCGCCTCGCTCTGAAATTTCTGGATGATAAACATGATGATCCCGGACAGGGTCAGGGCAATTCCCAGGTAACTGATGGGGTTGAGATAGCGTTTGCGCAATCCTTTGATATACCCGTCAATAACGGCTTCGGGCCTGATCAGCAGGCCGGTAAAGGTCCGAACCACGGAATTGTCCAGGTTAAAGAGCCGGTCTACAAAATCCTTAAGCAGGGCCCTGAAGGTAATCCGGCGTACCTGGGTCTTGGCCCCGCAGGTGGGGCAGAACCGGTAATCTAGCCGGAGGGAGGTATCGCAGTTGGGGCACTTCACTGGCTCAGGTCCTTGCGGATCATCCGACCCAGTTCCTCCGCGTCTTTAAAGAGCACGAATTCCCCGTTTTTGATATAGGAAATCAGCCCGGTTTCCTCGCTGACCACCAGGGCCAGGGCGTCGCTACGCTCCGTAATGCCCACGGCTGCACGGTGCCGCAGCCCGAACCGCTGGGGGATGGAACGCTCCCGGGATACCGGCAGGATCACCCGGGTGGCTACAATATGGTTGCCTTTTATGATGGCCGCCCCGTCGTGCAGCGGGCTGTTCTTGAAAAATATACTTTCCAGGATGGGCTGGTTGACCTCAATCTGCATGCGGTCCCCGGATGATTTAATAAAGTCGAGGGAAGTATCCCGCTCAATAACCAGGATAGCGCCCGTACCGCTCTTGCCCATGTTCTGGCAGGCGCCCAGCAGGGCGTCAATATCCAGGGCCAGGCTAATACCTTCCTGCCGCAGGAATTTGAAGTGTTTGATAAACCGCCTTTTGTTGGCGATGTTGGTAGAGCCGATCACCAACAGGAATTTCCGGATCTCCTGCTGGAAAACGATGATCAGGGCAATCAGGCCCACCTGCATAAAGCCGCCCAGCATACTGCTGGTCATCCGCATGTCCAGCAACTGGGTCAGTTTCCAGAAGGCCCAGACAAAGACAATACCCAGGAAGATGTTAATAGCCACCGTGCCGCGTATCAGGCGGTAGAAATAAAACAGCAGGATGGCCACTAATAGGATGTCGATCAGGTCGGTTACGCCAAAATCCAGAAAATCGAGAAAGTCCAATCTGATCCGCTTTCTGTAAAAGTAGAAAAATTAACAGAATCCCGCCGGGTCCGTACCGGGAAACGCTTCCCAGAGCCGGATGCATTCCACGGCCTCACGCACATCGTGTACCCGGAGGATGTTGGCGCCCCGTTCCAGGGCCAGCATATGCAGGGCCGTAGTCCCGTTCAGGGCCTCCTGGGGGCGGATGTTCAGGGTTTTCCAGATCATGGATTTACGGCTCAGGCCAACGAGCAAAGGTGCTTCCAGCTCCCGAAATGCCGCCAGCCCGGCCAGGAGTTCAAAATTCTGTTCCCGGGTCTTTGCAAATCCGAAGCCGGGGTCGGCAATGCAATCGGCAATCCCGAGGTCCCGGGCTGCGGCCAGGCGTTCGGAAAAATATTTCAGGAGGTCTACCAGCAGGTTGTCGTACGCAGTCCGGGAGGTCATGTCCTGGGGGGTGCCCCGCATGTGCATCAGGACATAAGGCACACGCGCCTCAGCCACCAGGGGCAGCATTTTTGGGTCCAGCTGGCCGCCGCTGATATCGTTTACCAGGGCTGCCCCGGCCTTGAGGGCCGCCTCGGCCACCCCGGAGCGGAAGGTGTCTATTGAAATCCGGATTTCAGGGAATTCCTTTACCAGGTCTGCGATCAGGGGTACTACCCGCTGGTGTTCCTCGGCTTCGGGGATGTCGCTGGCCCCCGGTCGGGAGCTGTACCCGCCCACATCTATAAAATCGGCCCCGGCCCCCAGCATGCGGCGCACCTGCTCCACGGCTATCTCGCGGGCGTTGTACCGGCCGCCGTCGTAAAAGGAATCCGGCGTCACGTTCAGGATGCCCATCACCCTGGGGGTTGAGAGATCCACCAATTCGCCTTTGCAACAAATGGTCATAGGCTTGTGCTTTTTTGCAGGCCCCCCGGTAAAAATCCGTTTAAAACCCTACTTTTGACAGGGGAAATCCCGCGGGAAAATACGCAAATTCCACCACTCATGACGGACACTTCCAAAGCTTACGACGGCGTGATCGGCGAATGCCGGGAACTTTTCCGGCGCAAGATGAACGACTATGGGGCAGCCTGGCGCATCCTGAGGTTGCCGTCCCTGACGGACCAGATTTACATCAAGGCCCAGCGCATCCGCAGCCTGCAGCAAACCGGGCAGCGAAAAGTAGCGGAGGGGGAGCGCCCTGAGTTTGTCGGCATCATCAATTACGCCCTGATGGCCCTGATACAACTGGAACTGGGGGTGGCCGAAATGCCGGACCTGGATGCCGAGCGCGCCCTGGAGCACTACGACCGGGAAGTGGCGCAGACCAAGGCCCTGATGGAAGCCAAAAACCACGATTACGGGGAGGCCTGGCGCGATATGCGCATCAGTTCCCTGACGGACCTGATCCTGCAGAAACTGCTGCGGGTAAAGCAGATCGAAGACAACCAGGGCCGCACCGAAGTCAGTGAAGGGGTGGATGCCAATTACCGGGATATGATCAACTACGCCATCTTTGCCCTGATCCATATGGGGGAAGAGGTTAATTCGCAAGCCTCATGAAAATAGCCGTCCAACTCGCCCGTATCCTGGTAGGGGTACTCTTTATCATTTCAGGGTTCATAAAGCTGAACGATCCGGTAGGCTTTTCCTTTAAGTTGGAGGAGTACTTCAGCAGTACGGTGCTGAACCTCCCCCTGCTGGAACCCTATGCCCTGGCCATCGCCCTTTTTGTGGTGATCCTGGAGGTGATCCTGGGGGTAACCCTCCTGCTGGGCTACCGCATTCGGCTCACGCTCTGGACCCTGCTGGGTATGATTGTATTTTTCACCTTCCTGACCCTTTACTCCGCCGTAACCGGCAAGGTTACGGATTGCGGGTGTTTCGGGGATGCCCTGAAACTTACGCCCTGGCAATCCTTCTATAAAGATGTGGCCCTTTTGGTGCTGATCCTGGTATTGCTCTGGGGACAACGCCATTTAAACCCTCTGGGGCGTGCAGGCTTGCGCCTGGGTGCCACCCTGGCCAGTTTGCTGGCGTGCGTTTTGTTTGCACGCTATGTGCTGAACCATCTGCCCTGGATCGATTTCCGGCCCTACCATGTGGGGGCCAGTATTCCGGATGGGATGACCATCCCGGATGACGCCCCGGGCCCCATTATGGAATACGACTGGAAATTCCTCATAAACGGGGAAGAACGCATCCTTACCACGGACGGGGCCTACCCGGAGGTGGACGGAGAATTTATCGAAGTGGCCGAAATCCGCGAAATCCGGGCGGGGTATGAGCCGCCCATCCACGATTTCACCCTGGAGCGGGAAGGGCAGGATTACGCCAGCGCGATCCTGGAGCGCAAGCAATTGCTGATGGTGATCGCCTACGACCTGGGGCGCAGCTACCGGGAAGCCTTTGCCGCCATCAAACCCCTGACCGATACGGCCATGGCCCGCGGGTATTCCGTGATCGGCATGTCCGCTTCCTCCCCGGAGGAGGTGGCCCGCCTGAAGGCGGATTACGACCTGAATTTCCCGTTTTACTTCAGCGACCAGACCACCCTGAAGACCATTGTGCGGTCTAACCCCGGGGTGTTGCGCCTGGAAGCCGGCACTATTGCCCAGAAACTGCATTACAACGACCTGGACCAGCTGGACCTGCGGGAGCTGGCCCCTGAAGAACGGTATAACATGCCCCTGAAACAGGCCCTGGACAGCATCCTGGTCCTGGACCAGAAGTATCGGGGCCCGGATATGGACTGGAGCCAGTGGGGACTGCAGATGGAGTTGGACAGCGCCAACATTCGCTTTGTGGATTCCCTGGTGGCCCGCCACGGATACCCGGGTAAAAGCCTGGTGGGCGAGCCTGCCAATAAGGCTGCCTGGTATGTGATCCAGCATTCCAACCGGATTGACGACTTCCTTCCGGCTATTCGCGTTGCGGCCGAAACCGGGGAACTCCCGTACCGCCTGTACGCCATGATGCTGGACCGCTCCCTGATGCAACAGGGCAAGCCCCAGCTTTACGGCACCCAGGGCCAGTCCTTCTTTATGGGGAGTCCGGAGGAGGTTCACCTGATCTGGCCCATTGAGAACCCGGAAGCGGTGGATGCCCGCCGTAAGGCCGCCGGGTTTGCAGACAACCTGGAAACCTATGGCAAAGACCTGTTTGGCCCCGACTTTGAATATCGAACCTATACCCTGGAAGAGGTGAATGCCCTCCGGGATCAAATGAACTAAAGTAATCCTATCCTTATGAGAAAGCAGATAGTAGCTGGAAACTGGAAAATGAATAAAACGGCATCCGAGACGGAAAGCCTCCTTACTGAATTACAGGGTATGCTGCCGGATACCCATGCGGAAGTCCTGGTGGCCCCCACCTTTGTAAACCTGGCCCTGGCCTCGCGCCAGCTGGAGGGTTCTGCCATTGGGGTGTCTGCCCAGAACATGCACTTTGCGGACAGCGGCGCCTTTACGGGCGAGATTTCCGCCGATATGCTGCTGGCTATTGGGGTGGAAACCGTGATCCTGGGGCACTCCGAGCGCCGGGAGCATTTTGGGGAAGACGATGCCCTGCTGGCCAAAAAAGTACAGCAGGCCGTAAGCAAAGGCATGCGGATCATCTTTTGTTTTGGCGAATTGCTGGACCAGCGCAAAGCCGGAACCCATTTTGAAGTGGTGGCTTCCCAGCTGAAGCAGGCCTTGTTTGACCTGCCGGAGGCGGCCTGGAAACAACTGGTGCTGGCGTATGAACCTGTGTGGGCCATTGGGACAGGCGAAACCGCCACCCCCGAACAGGCCCAGGAGATGCACGCCCATATCCGTAATCTGGTGGCCAACGCCTATACCCCGGCCGTAGCCGATGCCGTGACCATCCTTTACGGGGGCAGCGTAAAGCCCGGAAATGCAGGCGATATCTTTTCTAAGCCGGATGTTGACGGCGGGCTTATTGGAGGTGCTTCCCTGAATGCCGCAGACTTTACGGCCATTGTAGCCGCTATCTGAGGCCATGTACCTTTGTTGTACCCTGGAGTTGCAACCCCTGCAGCCGGCCTCGGAAATCTTTATCGCGGCCCTGGGCGAGCTCGGTTTCGAGAGTTTTGAGGAAACCGAAACCGGCCTGAAAGCCTATATCCGCAAGGCCGAATTCAATCCCGAAGCGCTGGAGGCCCTGCCGTACCTGCAATCCGACCTTTGGGAGGCGCAGTACACGATGGAAGAACTGCCCCAGGAAAACTGGAATGCCCGCTGGGAATCGGACTATCACCCCATTCGGGTGGGAGATGCCTGTGTGGTGCGCGCCCCCTTCCACCCGGAACCGGACCCGCCTGTAGCGCACGTTCTGGTGATCGCCCCCAAAATGAGTTTTGGCACCGGGCACCACCAGACCACCTGGCTGATGCTTAACCGGATGCTGGACATGGATTTTGATGGCCGGGCGGTGCTGGACATGGGTTCAGGCACGGGGGTGCTGGCCATCCTGGCGGCCCGCAAGGGTGCCCGACCGGTCTGCGCCATAGACATTGACCCCTGGTGCTTCGAGAACTGTGAGGAGAATGCGGCCCGCAACCAGGTGCAGCTTCGGGCCGTGCTGGGTGACGCTGCCGCCATTGGCGAGGCCCGGTACGATGTGATCCTGGCCAACATCAATAAAAACATTTTGCTGCAGGACCTCCCTGCCTATGCCCGGGCCCTGAATCCTGGCGGTACCCTCTTGCTGAGCGGGTTTTATGAAGCAGACCTGGAAGACCTGAAAGCGGCAGCAGCCCGCGTTAACCTGGCTTATCAGGACCACCAGGTGCGGGACCAATGGGTGGCTGCTGCCTTTGTGCCTGCCTGAATTCACAAACCCAGACCCCATTGGCCCGGGGCATTCCCATTGGCACCCTGCCATTTTTGCAGCTTCCGCAATTGTAGGGGCTGCCGTGGGCGCTGCGTCAAAATTTTATTATATTCGTAACAAACCCTTTGACTATGAGTGGGAAGGAACGCTTACAGGAAGAGCTGCTGGTGGGGGAAGACCTCAAGGACCTGAGTGAGATTGTCCTGTTTAATGACGAGGTCAACACCTTTGACCATGTGATCCAAACCCTGATCGATGTGTGCGAGCACACCCCGGAACAGGCCCACCAATGTTCCCTGATTGTACACCACAACGGCAAGTGCACGGTAAAAACCGGGGAATACCACGACCTGAAGCCGCGCTGCACCCGCCTGTTACAGGCCGGGCTGAGCGCAGAGATTGTCTAGTTTCGGCCCTACAATCGCAATGGAACGGCCTTTCCAGGACCGGATCAAACCCATGCACCGCACCCACCGCATACTCCTATTTTTCTTTTGGCTTGGCATGCTGCTGTCTTCCCCCGCGCAGTACGGCCAGACCCTGCCTCCCATCCGAAATTTTGAGCCGGCCGCCTATGGGGCGGACAACCAGAACTGGGGCGTGGCCCAAACGGACCGCGGCTGGATGTACCTGGCCAACAACGGGGGGTTGCTGGAGTTTAACGGGGTAGACTGGAGGCGGTACCCGTCCCCAAACGGTTCCGAGATGCGTGCTGTTTTTGCCAGCGGGAACCGGGTGTATTCCGGTTGCTACATGGAATTTGGCTACTGGGAACCGGACGGCCTGGGCGGCCTGATTTACACTTCCCTGAGCCGGGAGCTGGAAGCCCCGCTCCTGCAGGATGAACAATTCTGGCGCATCCGGGCCCTTGGGGGCTGGGTGCTGTTTCAGTCGCTGCAGCGTATCTATGCCTACCGCCCGGAAAGTGGCCGCCTAACCGTGATTCCCTCCGAGGCCAGCCGGGCCCAGCTCTTTGAATTTGACGGCGCCCTGTATTTCCGAAAGGAAGCCGAAGGTTTGCTGCGGATGGAAAACGGCCAGGCCAGGGTGTTGCTGCCCCGATCGGATATCGGGACCCAGGTCTTTGTGGGGATGGTACGGGTGGGGCAGGAGCCTGCCCTGATTGGCGAGAACGGGGAATTTCTGGTTTTGGAGGCCTCAGGGGTTCGCCGGTGGGTGCCGCCCGGGCTTCAGGGCCAGCCGGGCGTAACCCTGTACAGCGCTTCCCAGCTCGCCGACGGCAGCCTGGCCCTGGGCACCATTTCGGAGGGGGTTATGCTCCTGCGGCCCGATGGTTCCCTGCTGGAGAAGATCGGGAAAGCCGAAGGCCTGAACAACAATACGGTGCTCTCCGTTTTTGAAGACCGGGACCAGAACCTGTGGCTTGCCCTGGACAATGGCATAAGCGTGGTTAACCGGGGGGCAGCGTTTAGCGAATATGTAGACCGGGCCGGTACCCTGGGTGTGGTTTACGCAGCCCGGGAACACCAGGGCCGCCGCTACCTGGGCACCAACCAGGGCCTTTTCCAGGCGCCGCTGGAGTCCGACGGCCCCTATACCCTGGTACCCGGAACCGAAGGCCAGGTCTGGTGTATACGGGAATACGACGGGGTGCTGCTTTGCGGCCACAACCAGGGAACCTTTCAGGTAGACGGAACCCGGGCCCGCCTGGTGGGCGATGCGCCCGGCACCTGGGACATCAAACCCGTTCCGGGCCAAAACAACCTTTTGCTACAAGGGGGGTACCAGGGCCTGAGCGTGCTGGAGCGCGGTCCTGAAGGATGGGCCTTGCGCAATACCCTGGAAGGCTTTGGCATCTCTTCCCGATTCTTTGAGTTCACCGCAGACGAGAAACTCCTGGTCAACCACGAGTACAAGGGGGTATACACCCTGCAAACCGACCCGGATTACCAGCGGGTTACGGACAGCCTGCACACCCCGGCTTTTGGTTTTGGGGCCAGCCTGTTCCGGTTCCGGAATGCCGTTTATTACGCTAACAGCAGCGGAGTTTTCCAGTACGAGCCCGGGCAGGGCTTTGTGGCCGATTCCACCCTGAATGCCCTCCTGTATTCCGGGGAGGACGACCCAGTAGGGTTGTTACTACCGGATGAACAGTCGGACCGGCTCTGGGGCCTTGGCAACCGGACCCTCTATAACGTAAAACCGGATCCGCTGGGGGCCGAACTCCGATTGCAGACCATCCATGTGCCGGAAGGGTTTCGGCGCAGCCTGGGCGTGGTGGGCTTTGAGTGCATTGCGCCCCTTTCGCCATCGCGGTACCTGTTCGGACGCTCGGACGGATACCTGCTGCTGGACCTGGATAAGTTGGAGGAAAAACGGCCGGCGGTTTACCTGCGGCAGGTACAGCAACAATTCTACAACAGGGATTCTACGGTAACCTTGCCACTAGACAACCCCGAAACCGCTTTACCCTATCGCCTGAACAACCTGCAGTTTACCTTTGGGGTGCCCCTCTATGACAAGTACCGGGAGGTGGAATACCAGTATTGGCTGGAAGGATACCAGGAGGCCTGGAGCAACTGGAGTACCCAGGCCGCAGTGCGCTTCGACAACCTGCCTTACGGTACTTATACATTCCACGTCCGTGCCCGGGTAGGGGATGCCCGCTCCGAGAATACCGTGCGGTACCCCTTTGAGATTGCCCGCCCCTGGTACTTCACCTACTGGGCCCTGGCCCTTTTTGCCCTGGCCCTGGCGGGCATGGCCTACCTGGTACACCACCGGTACCGGAGCCATTACCGAAGGCAGCAGGCCCTACTCCAGTTGAAGGCCCAGCGTAAACTCCGCCAGAAAAAGCGCAAGACGCGCCGCAAGATGATGGAGATGCGCAATGCCCACCTGCAACGGGAAATTGAAAGCAAAAACCGGGAACTGGCTGTTTCCACTATGAGCCTGATCAAGAAGAATGAATTCCTTAACGCCCTGAAGGAACAACTGCGCAAAGCAGAGACGCCCGGGCAGGTGAAGTCGGTCATTCGCACCATAGATCGCAATATCAACAACCAGGAAGACTGGGAGTTTTTTGAAACAGCTTTCAACAATGCAGATCAGGACTTTTTACACACCGTAAAGAAGCGCCACCCGGACCTCACCCCGAATGACCTGAAACTCTGCGCGTATTTACGGCTTAACCTGTCTTCGAAGGAGATTGCCCCCCTGTTGAATATTTCCGTGCGAAGCGTGGAAGTGAAACGTTACAGGTTGCGCAAAAAAATGAACCTGGAACACGATCAGAGCCTTACCAACTATATTTTGGAATTATAGGCGCTTCTACGCTGCCAAAATAATTTGAATAATACCACAACATTACCACAACATCAGCATTTTTCGCCATGGCTTCAAATGTTAAAATTGTATAGATTAACATGTTGAAATGGCAATATAGCAGCAGTTTTTCTGCCATTTGGGTAAAATAGCATCGATATATTGAGAGGTGTATATATTTTGTTGGGGTAAAAAATTCCCGATCTACCTATACATCTTCTATTTTGCTTCCTCCATCAAACGCCATGGAAATGAAGCAGACGCTATTTCTAATTTTCGCCTTTTTGACCTTCGGGTTACAGGCTCAGGAGATCCAGATCCAGGGAGTGGTTCTGGATGCCATTTCTTCCGAACCCCTGCCTGGGGTTAATGTTATTGTGAAAGGTACCACCCGCGGTACGGCCACGGATTTTGACGGGAATTTTTCCCTTTCCGGTTTGGCCCAGGGGGAGGTTGTGGTATTTACCTATCTGGGTTATCTGGAGCAGGAGTATACCGTATCCCGTTCCCAGGAGGTGACCATCCGCCTCTCCGAGGATGTAAGCGCCCTGGACGAAGTGGTCGTGATCGGGTATGGGACCCAGACCAAAAAGGAAATTACGGGGGCGGTTTCCGTGGTGGATGCGGAGTCCATTGAAGAGCTTAACCCCACCCGGATTGAACAGGCGCTGCAAGGGCAGGTAGCCGGGGTGCAGATTACCTCGGAATCCGGCTCCCCGGGTAGCGGGTCCAATATCCGCATCCGCGGGATTTCCACCAACGGGGATAACCGCCCCTTAATCCTGGTGGACGGCAACGTCATTGAGGACCTGAGTGTGATCAACCCCAGCGACATTGCCAGCATCAACATCCTTAAGGATGCCACTGCCGGTATTTACGGGGTACGCGCTGCCAACGGGGTCATCCTGATTACCACCAAAACCGGCCGCCGCAATACCGAGCTGAAATTCAGCTACGACGCCTGGGGCGGGCTGCAGCAGACCTCCCGCAAGATTCCCGTACTTAACGCCACAGAGTATGCGGTTATCGTCAATGAGGCTTTTGCTGCCGGCGGCAGCCCCAACCCCTATCCCAATCTGGCAGGGCTGGGCACCGGGACCGATTGGCAGGATGAAGTGTTTACCAATGCCCCGATCTTCAACCACAATTTCAGCGCCAATGGCGGGAGTGAAAAGTCTACCTATTCCTTCGGGGCTTCCTACCTGACCCAGGATGGGATCGTGGGCGGGCCCAAGGCCAACTTTAACCGGTCTACCGTACGCTTTAATTTCAATACGGAGCCCATTGAAAACCTGAAGTTGGTAGCCAACGCCCTCTACACCCGCACCAACCGGAAAACCCTTCCCGAAGGGACACTGGGATCCGTGTTGTTCAATGCCCTGAACAATGCCCCCACCTTTGCCGTGCGGGATGCCTCCGGGGCTTTTACCCTGGCCGAGGGCCTGGGGAACGAGGTGATCAACCCCCTGGCGCAGGTCGAAAACACTTTTAACAAGACGAAGGTAGACCGCATTTCCGGGAAAGTGGGCGCAGCCTACACCTTGCTGGAAGGCCTGTCTGCCGAATCGAATTTCCAGTTCAACTATGCGGAGGTAGCCGGCATCTTTTTTGCCCCTACCGTCTTCTACGGCTCCGGGAAGGTTTTTAATGTAGACCGCAATTTTGTCGTGGAGAGCAAGAACCTCTTTCGCGACTATACCTGGGACACTTTCCTGAAATACGACAAGGAATTGGGAGACCATACCTTGAATGGTACCCTGGGGATGTCCGTGTTCCGTACCAGCGGGCAATTTTCCGGCAGCACCGGCTTCGACATTCCGGGGAATTCCTTTACCAACGCCCGCATTGAGAACGCCTCGGACGTAATCGACAATTTTATCAACACGGTCGGGAAGTTCGATTCCCGCCTGCTGTCTTACTTCCTGCGGCTGCAGTACAACTACAAGGATCGCTACCTGCTCTCCGGCGTCCTGCGCCGGGATGGATCCACCGCCTTCGGGCCGCGGAACAAATTCGGCTACTTCCCCTCCGGATCCCTGGGGTGGATCGTAAGCGAGGAGGATTTCCTTGCCGAAAGCTCCTGGCTGAACTTTATGAAACTCCGCGCCTCTTACGGGATTGTGGGGAACGACCGGATCGCAGCCAATGCCTTCCGCTCCGTCCTCTCCGGCGAGGGTGCCTATGTATTTGACGATGAATTGCGCTTTGGTCAGGCGGTAGGGGCCCTGTCCAACCCTGAAATCCAGTGGGAAGAACAAAAAACCCTCGATATCGGGATTGACCTGCGTTTGTTTGACGACCACATCAGCCTTACCGCGGATTACTTCCAGAAGCGTACGGAAGACCTGCTGGTATCTCCTCCGGTTTCCGGGATTCTGGGTGCGGCGGCACCCGGCTCCGGTTCCCCGGTGGTCAATGCCGGTACCGTGGAGAACAAGGGGGTAGAATTAGCAGTGGGTTATCAAACCGCCCCTACCGCAGCCTTCAGCGCCAGCATTAATTATAATGTGACCCTTCTGCAGAACGAGGTCCTCTCCGTCAACAACGGGGTAGGCTTTATTCCCGGAGGCTCCTTCGGGGTAGGGCAGGACCCGCCCGCACGCATGGAGGACGGTAAACCCCTGGGATACTTCTATGGCCTGGAGACCGACGGGGTCTTCCAGACGCAGGCGGAAGTGGATGCCCACGCCACCCAGGCCAATGCCGCCCCCGGCGACCTCCGCTTCGTGGACCAGAACGGCGATGGCATTATCGACTCCAACGACCGGACCGATATCGGCAACCCCATCCCGGACGCCACCATGGGGCTGAATATTAGCCTGGGGTACCGCCAATGGGATTTCACAGCTTACGCCTTTGCCTCCCTGGGCAATGAGATTGTACGGAACTACGAGCGGAACCAGCCCCTGGTGAACCGTTCTGTCTATACCCTAGACCGCTGGACGGGCCCGGGTACCACCACTGAAGACCCGAGGGTAACTATCGGGGCCACCTCCAATACCCTGTTCTCGGATTACTTTGTGGAAGACGGTTCCTTCGTGCGGCTGCAAAATGCCCAGTTGGGGTACACCTTTACCGATGCCTTTAACGAAAACCTGGGGATTGACAAACTGCGGTTTTACCTGTCGGTTAACAACCTCTTTACCCTGACCAAGTATCGGGGATATGATCCGGCGGCTTCTTCGGGAGCCCCCATCGGCGCGGGGATAGACCCCGGCTTCTATCCGGTGGCCCGCACCTACCTCTTAGGGGTTAATTTCAAATTCTAATGCAAATGGTACTGAAAAATCACATCAAAGCCATCCTGGGAATGTTGCTGTTGCCCCTGTGGATTTCCTGCAGCGACGATTTTGTGGACGTGGATTCCTTCGACGAGGATTCGGAGAATTACTTCAACTCCGAGGAGGATTACGAACTGGCGCTGATTGCAGCCTACGACATGCTGCAGTCCACCTACCTGAATGCGATGCTGGGGGAAATTGCCTCGGACAACACCCTGGCCGGGGGCGAAAGCGCCACGGACGTGCCGGGCATTCAGGAAATAGACGACATGGTCCACACGCCGGTAAACCAGCAGCTCCGGGACATCTGGAGCTGGATGTACGCCGGGGTAAACCGGGCCAACTACATCCTGGAATTCCGCGACAAGACGGACTTTCCGGGTAAGGAACGCATCCTGGCCGAGGCCACTTTCCTGCGTGCCTACTACTACTTTGAACTCGTAAAATGGTTTGGGGATGTGCCCCTGGCCGTAGATCAGCGCCTGCTCTTTGGCGACCAGGACGTGGTACCCCGTACCTCGGCCAGTGAAGTCTACGATCAGATTGAGGCGGACCTGACCTACGCTGCGGCCAACCTGCCCTACACGGCTTTTGAAACGGGCCGGGTTACCAAGGGGGCGGCACAGGCCCTGCTGGGCAAGGTGCTGATCTACCGCGAGAAATTCCAGCCGGCTGCCCAGGTGCTGGAGGATCTGATCAACAATGGGCCCTATGAGCTGGTGGCAGACTACAGCACCCTGTTTGAGAACGACAATGAAAATAACGTTGAATCGGTTTTTGAGGTGCAGTACACGGATGTGGAAGGCGCCGGCTTTGGCTGCCTGCAATGCAGCGAGGGCAATGTAGCTGTCGGGTTTAACGGCATCCGGAATTACTCCGGGCCCTTATTCGAATCCGGGTTCAGTTTTAACGTGCCCACTGCAGAGGCCTATGCGGCCTTCGAGGACGGGGACCTGCGCCGGGATGTAGCCATCCTGGACATCGAAGCCTGGGCTGCCGCCAATGAAGGCGTTTCCTATGTGGAGGGCTATGAGCATACCGGGTATTACAACCGCAAGTATATCGCCCGCCAGGGCGACCTGAACACGGGCGACGCCAACCTGACCAACCCGAATAACTACCGGGCCATTCGCTATGCGGAGGTGCTGCTGCTGGCAGCCGAGGCCCTGAACCGGGGCGGGATTAACGACGGGCGTGCCCTGGGCTACCTGAACCAGGTGCGCAACCGGGCCGGCCTGGCCGATTTAAGCCTGGGGGGCGGCGCCCTTACCGAGGCCATCTACCAGGAGCGCCGGGTAGAACTCATGGGGGAAGGCCACCGCTTCTTCGACCTGGTCCGCACCGGGCGCGCGGCAGCAGCCATTCCCGGGTTCCAGGCCCCTAAAAACGAATTATTTCCTATTCCATCCATAGAAATTGAATTAGCCGGGAACCGCTGGGAGCAGAATCCGGGGTATTAAATCAAAATTGGCAACCATGAAACAGATCAGATTTATCGCAACAGTATGTATCGCTTTCCTGGCATTCTCCGGCTGTACGGAGGATGAGCAGATTTCCTACGTGCTGCAGAATATTTCGGCCCCCACCAATGTACAGGCGGTCTTCGACATTTCCCAGGACGACACGGGCACCGTATCGGTTACCCCTACTGCCGTTGGGGCAAGCGCTTTTGACATTTACTTCGGGGATTCCGACAATGAGACCCCTACCCAGGTGGGCCCGGGGGAAACCGTGACCCACGTGTACGGGGAAGGGACCTACAACCTGCGTATTGTAGCAGTTGGCCCCACCGGCCTCACCAGCGAACTGGTGCGGGTGGTAAACATATCCTTTACGCCTCCTTCCAACCTGGCGGTGGATATCTCCCTGTCCGCCTCCAATCCCTTTGAGGTAATTGTGGCGCCTACGGCCGATAACGTAACGGTATTCGATATTTACTACGGCGATGTAACCGACGAGGTGCCCCAGACTATCATGGCCGGGGAAACCGGGTCCCACATCTATGCGGAAACCGGCGATTACACCGTAAGGGTTGTGGCCCGCGGGGCCGGCGCAGCTACCGTGGAGTATTCCGAAGTGGTAACCATCAGCGGGGCCTCAGACCCCATCAGCCTGCCGATCACCTTCGATGCCCCCACCGTAAATTACGCCTTTGGCACCTTTAACGGGGCCAGCTACGAGGTGGTGGACAATCCGGACGCCTCCGGCGCGAACCCCGTAGCCTCCAAGGTAGGGGCCATCACCAACGCCGGCGTAAACTGGGAAGGCGGCGCTTTTACCCTGGGCACCCCGGTGGATTTCAGCGGCTCTGACAAAACCATTACCATGAAGTTCTGGTCTAACGTGGCCGTACCCCTGCTGCTGAAGTTTGAAGGCGGTGTCAATGGCGAGCGCGAGAATGAAGTGGTAGCCAACCACGGCGGTACCGGATGGGAAGAAATCAGTTTCGACTTTGCCACCAGCGCTGTAAAAAGCTATATCGATGGTACCCAGGGCGTGGGCGAAGCCTTTGTGCCCACCGGGCAGTACGCTACCCTGGTACTCTTTGTAGACGGCCCGGGCACCACAGCCGGCACCTTCTACATGGACGACATTGAACAAAGCGGCGGTACTGTAACTCCGCTGGAGCTGCCCATCAGCTTTGATGCTGCCGGCGTGGATTACGCCTTCGGCACCTTTAACGGGGCTTCCTTCAACATTGTGGACAACCCGGACCCCAGCGGGGCCAACGCCTCCGTTTCCAAGGTCGGGGCCATCACCAACTCCGGCAACAACTGGGAAGGCGGGGCCTTTAACCTGGATACCCCGGTGGATTTCAGCGGCAGTAACAAGACCATCCGCCTGAAGCTCTGGTCTACTGTTTCTGTTCCTGTCCTCCTGAAATTTGAAGGCGGGGTGAATGGGGAACGCCAGAACGAGGTAGTGGCCACCCACGGCGGTACGGGCTGGGAAGAACTCAGTTTCGATTTTGCCACCAGTGCCACGAAGAGTTATATTGACGGTACCCAGGGGGTAGGGGAACCCTTTGTCCCCACCGGGCAGTACGCCACCCTGGTTCTCTTTATTGATGGGCCCGGCAACACGGCCGGTACCTTTTACATGGACGACATCGCACAGGATGGTGCCACCCAACCCCTGGCGCTCCCGATGAGTTTTGACAACCCCGCGGTTGCCTACGATATGGGCACCTTTAACGGGGCCAGCTACGCGGTAGTAACCAACCCGGACCTCTCCGGCGTGAATACTTCCGCCAGTAACGTGGGCGCCCTGACCAATTCCGGCGTGAACTGGGAAGGAGGTGCCTTTTCCATGGGCACCCCGGTAGATTTCAGCGGCAATGATAAAATCATCCGCATGAAGTTCTGGTCCAACGCGGCCGTACCCGTATTGCTGAAGTTTGAAGGGGGCGTAAGCGGCGAACGTCAGAATGAGGTAGTGGCCAACCACGGGGGCACCGGGTGGGAAGAACTCACCTTCGATTTTGCGACCGATGCCACCAAGAGTTATATTGACGGTACCCAGGGGGTTGGGGAACCCTTTGTCCCCACCGGGCAATACGCGACCCTGGTGATCTTTGTGGATGGTCCCGGCACCACAGCCGGTACCTTCTACATGGACGATATAGAACAGGTAGCGCCCAGCACCGACCTGAAACTGCCTATCTCTTTTGACCAGGCGGGGGTAGCCTACGACATGACCACCTTTAACGGCGCCAGCTATGCCGTGGTGACCAACCCGGACCTTTCCGGCGCCAACACCGTAGCCAGCAACGTAGGGGCCGTGACCAATTCCGGTGTGAACTGGGAAGGCGGATACTTTGTCCTGGATGTACCGGTGGATTTTGCAGGCTCCAACAAGACCATTGCCATGAAATTCTGGTCCAACGCGGCCGTACCCGTCCTGCTGAAGTTTGAAGGCGGAGTAAGCGGGGAACGCCAATGCGAGGTGGTGGCCAACCATGGCGGCACCGGATGGGAGGTCCTGACTTTCGACTTCTCCACGGATGCTGTGAAGAGTTACATTGACGGTACCCAGGGGGTAGGAGAGGCCTTTGTACCTACCGGGCAATATGCCCAGATCACTTTCTTTGTGGACGGCCCCGGCACTGCTGCCGGTACCTTCTACATGGATGACATCGTACAACAATAAAGCAGATGCACATGTTTCGATTCCAAATAGCACTGATAGGGATTTTGGCCTTCCTGGCGGGTTGCCAGGAAGAACAACCCGAATTGCAGGAACTGGCCATCCCGGCCAACCTCACGGTAAACGTATCGGTGGCCCCGGACCAGTCCGGGAATGTAACGGTGACCCCCCAGGCAGACAACAGCCTGTACTACCACGTGGTCTTCCAGCCGGGGCAGGACCCGGTGGTGATCAGCCCCGGGCAGTCCGCCCAGTTCCGGTTTACGCGTTCCGGCCAGTACAGCGCCCCGGTAACGGTGGTGGCCTACAGCGCCGGGGGGCTTTCTTCCAGCACCACCGTGATGGTAGATCTGGATGTACGCCTCTTTATTGACCCGGCCACCCTGCAGGATATTGCCGGGGATGGGGAGAAACGCTGGGTGTGGAACCGCACCGAAGCCGGGCATTTTGGGGTGGGCCCCCTCACCAACGATTTCCCGGAATTCTTCAGCGCTGGCCCGGACCAGTTGAACCCCTGCCTGTATGACGATGTATTGGTTTTCAGTTACGATGCCAATGACAACTACAGCTTCCGGCTGGAGCCGGGCACGGATAACCAGGTCTTTATCAACTGGACGGAAGTAAACCGCTTCTTCCCGGATGCGACTCCCGGGCAGTTTGTGGACGAATGCCGGGACATTACGGACCAGGCTTCCTTCAGCAGCAATTTCGTAATTATCGACAATGCGGACGGTACCCGTACCCTGGATGTGGGCAGCAGCTTTCTGAGCTACTGGGCTATCATTTCAGGGCAGTACCAAATCGTGGAGCTTACGGCAGACCGCCTTACCGTAAGGGGCATCAGCCAGCCGTTTAACGGGGACGCCCCCCTGGCCTGGTATTATACCTTTGTTCCGGAAGGCGGCTCCGATGCCAAGAACGACATCTTCAATACCCTGGTCTTTGAAGAGGATTTCAATACAGATGGGGCCCCGGACCCTGCTGTCTGGAACTACGACCTGGGTACGGGCAGCAATGGCTGGGGCAACGGGGAATCCCAGTATTACACCGATCGCCCGGAGAACGTGATTGTCGAAGGCGGGATGCTTAAAATCACTGCCCGGACTGAAGCCTTCCAGGGGAGCGCCTATACCTCGGCCCGCCTGCAGAGTTACCAGAAATTTGATTTTCAGTACGGCAGGGTAGAGGTGCGCGCCAAACTGCCCACCGGGGGGGGGACCTGGCCGGCTATCTGGATGCTGGGCTCCGATTTTGAAACCAATACCTGGCCTGCGGCCGGGGAGATCGACATCATGGAACATGTGGGCAACCAGCAGGACCGAATCTTCGGTTCCACACACGACCCGAATAATTTTGCGGGGAATGCCCGTACGGGCTCTACGGTGGTTAGCGGGGTATCCGATGCCTTTCATACCTATGCCCTGGAGTGGACGGATACCGAAATTCGGTTCTATGTGGACGACCAGCAGTACCACGCCGTTTCTAACAATGCGGGCCTGCCGTTTAACAAGGACTTTTTCCTGATCCTGAACGTGGCTATGGGCGGCACCTTTGGGGGCGCTATAGACCCGGGCTTTACGGCATCCACTATGGAGGTGGATTACATTCGTATATATCAATAATTGTGTACTTTAAGGGCTGCATCGCGGGGCCCCGGCTAACCTCCGGGGCCCTCTGCATGCGCTAACAACCAACCTAAACCTTTTCAATATGCAAACCGATACAGCCATTAAAATGAACAAGTCCTACACCGTCCTGATCAGCCTGATTGTGGCCCTGGGCGGGTTTTTGCTGGGCTTTGACAGCGCCGTGATTTCCGGTGCCGTCCGCGGGATTACCGTGTATTTTGAAATGACCGATGCAATGCTCGGGTTTGCCGTGGGCTGCGTGATTTTCGGCGCCATGGCAGGCAACCTGGTTGCCGGCCCATTAAGCGATCGCTTCGGGCGCAAGAACGTGCTGCTGGTGGTAGCAGCCCTGTTTACCATCTCGGCTACCTGGTCTGCCCTGGCCACCGGGTACACCGAGTTTATCATTGCCCGTATCATTGGCGGGATAGGGATTGGCGGCGCCATCCTGATTGCCCCGGTCTACATCGCCGAAATTGCACCACCCAAATTGCGGGGCAGCCTGGTTTCCTTTAACCAGCTCAACATTGTGATCGGTATTTCCGTAGCTTATTTCTCCAATTATTTTCTGGTGAATTACGGGGAGGAAAGCTGGCGGTGGATGCTGGGGGTGGAGGCCATTCCGGCCTTTATCTATTTCCTGGCCCTGTTTACGGTACCCAAGAGCCCCCGCTGGCTGATCCAGAAGCTCAACAAGGTAGCCCTGGCCCGCAAAATCCTGGAGCGTATAGGCGGCGAGGCCTATGCCGAGGCCACCATTGTGGAGATCCAGCGCGGCCTGGCCAAAAAAGAATCCAAAGGCACCCTGTCCGACCTGCTGAGCAGCAAGTATGCCACCATTATGATCATTGCCATGGGGATTGCGTTTTTCCAGCAGATTACCGGGATCAATGCTATTTTCTACTATGCGCCCACCATTTTTGAACAGGCGGGCGGCAGCACGGATTCCTCCTTCCTGCAGGCCATTGTAGTGGGGCTTACCAACCTGGTGTTTACCCTGGTGGCCATCTGGCTGATCGACCGACTGGGGCGCAAGCCCCTGTTGCTTATTGGCACGACCAGTATGACCGTTGCGCTGCTGCTGGCTACCCTGGCCTTCAACAATGCCACCTACGACTTCAATGAAGCTACCCTGGCCAAGGTGAGTGACGTGCAAACCCGGGAGGTTTTGACGCAGCTTTCCGGCAACTCCTATGACGGGCAGGCCGCATTGTTCCAGGCCGTGCAGCCCATGATGGGCGAAGACCAGTTTTTGGATTTTAAACGCAACCAGATTACCAACTTCATCCAGATCAATGCCACCCTGGTACTGGTGGCCATCCTGCTTTATGTAGCGGCCTTTGCCATCTCCCTGGGGCCGGTAATGTGGGCCCTGATCTCGGAGATTTTCCCAAGCAAGATCAAGGGGATTGCTATTTCGGTCGTGGGCTTTTTCAACAGCCTGGTGAGTTTTTCCGTAACCCAGGTTTTTCCCTGGGAGCTCTCCAACCTGGGCCCCACTGCCACTTTTGCCATTTATGCCCTGCTCTCCTTCCTGGCCATCCTGTTCGTGAAACGCTTTGTGATCGAAACCAAGGGCCGCAGTCTGGAAGAGGTAGAGGAACTCCTGATACGAAACGATTAAACCCATGAAGCGTATACCCCTTTTTGTATTGAGCCTGGCCCTGTTGGCCGGCTGTAAAGAACAACCCAAAGCCGAACCAGCAGCAACCGCAGATGCAGACGGCCCCGCCAAGGTGACCGTACAGGAAACCGATGGTAAATTCACCTTGCAGGTGAATGGAGAGCCCTTCTATATCCGGGGTGCCGGCCTGGAATTCGGAAACGTACCTGCCCTGGCAGCCCACAACGGGAATTCCTTCCGTACCTGGCGCACCGAGAATGGCCAACGCACGGCTCAGGAAGTGCTTGATGAAGCCCATGCCAATGGCCTGATGGTTACCATGGGGATCGAGGTAGCCCGCGAGCGCCACGGTTTTGACTACGACGATTCCACGGCAGTAAAGGCTCAACTGGAGGATATCCGCCGGCAGGTGGTGGCCCTGAAGGATCACCCGGCCCTGCTGATCTGGGGTATCGGCAACGAGCTGAACCTGCATTACACCAACCCCAAGGTCTGGGATGCGGTCAATGAGATCTCCGAAATGATCCACGAAGAAGACCCCAACCACCTGACCACAACCAGCCTGGCCGGGATTTCCGAGCGTGAAATCGACTTTATCAAAACCCGATGTCCGGATTTGGACATCCTTGCCGTTCAGATGTACGGAGACCTGCCGGACCTGCCCCGTTTGGTGCGCGAATTTGGATGGGAAGGCCCGTATATGGTTACCGAATGGGGGGCTACCGGCCACTGGGAGGTGCCCAAGACGTCCTGGGGCGCCCCCATTGAAGAACACAGCTCCGTAAAGGCAGCCAACTACCTGAAACGCTACCAGGGCGGGATCGAGTCGGATTCCCTCCAATGCCTGGGGTCTTATGTCTTTTTATGGGGCAATAAACAGGAACGCACCCCTACCTGGTATGGGATTTTCCTGGAAGACGGGCAGGAGACCGAATCCGTGGATGTGATGCACTACATTTGGAACGGGGCATGGCCCGAAAACCGCACCCCCCAGATTGGTGCCTATACCCTGGACGGGAAAACCGCCTATGAAAGCGTAACCCTCAAAAGCGGGGTAGTGTACACGGCCTCTGCCGTGGTTACCGACCCTGAGGGCGATGGCCTTACCTACCGCTGGGAAGTGCTTCCCGAAAGCACAGACCTGGGCGAAGGCGGGGATTATGAGGAACGGCCCCATGCCGTTACCGGCCTGTTCCGCAAGGAGGCAGCGGGACAGCTGGAACTGGAAGCCCCCTCGCCCGGGGCCTACCGCCTGTTTGTATATGCTACGGACGGGAATAACCATTCGGCCACGGCCAATATCCCTTTCCTGGTGGAATAACCCGGATGGACCGAAGCGTTAGAACACATGCCTCTTTGGATTTCCGGAGAGGCTTGTCCATTTCATAAAAAACACAAAAATGCAGACCTATATCGGCACCAATCCCATTCAAGACGAACCCCTGAAAATCAGTGGGGAAATGGTAGACCTGTTGGGAGACCGTTACTATCGGATTTCGCATGTGGACCGCATGCGGCCTTTTTTCATGAGTCTGGTGAGCGATGCCAACCACTGGATGTTTATCTCCAGCAATGGGGGGCTGACTGCCGGCCGTAAAAACAGTGAGTATGCGCTTTTTCCGTACTATACGGACGACAAGATTACCGAAGCTGCCGGTACCACCGGATGCAAAACCATTTTCCGCGTCACAGACGGGGAGCAGCAACGCCTGTGGGAGCCGCTTAGCGAGCGCTATGCCGGGGTGTATCGCATCCGCCGGAACCTCTACAAAAACCAATTGGGAAATGCCCTGGTATTCGAGGAAGAGAATCTGGACCTGGGGCTCTGTTTCCGCTACCAGTGGCAAACCAGCAACCAGTACGGGTTTGTACGGAAGGCTTTTTTGCTGAATCGTTCCGGGAAGGCGGCCCGCGTGGCGGTACTGGACGGGTTCCTGAACCTGTTGCCCTACGGGGTAACCACGGACCTGCAGCAAACCCGAAGTAACCTGGTGGACGCCTACAAACGCAGCGAAATGCGCCCCGAAAGTGGCCTGGGTATCTATGCCCTGAGTGCGATTATCGTAGACCGGGCAGAACCCAGCGAAGCCCTGCGGGCCAATGTGGTCTGGTCCCATGGCCTGCCCAACCCCGTCCATGTCCTGGATGGCGGGCAGGTAGAGGCTTTCCGCCTGGGGCACCCGGTTACCGGGCAGGCAGAACACAAGGGCGAAAAGGGGGCTTACCTGCTGGCCTCCCACCTGGAACTCGAGCCCGGGCAGGAGCAATCCTGGACCCTGGTGGCCAACGTAAACCAGGGGCCGGCAGCGGTGGCCAACCTGGACCTGGCCCTGGCAAAACCCGAATCCCTGCTGGAAGAGGTAGAGGCCGACATCCGCGAGGGTACCCGCCGCCTGCAGGGGCTGGCCGCTGCCGCAGACGGCATGCAACTCACCCGGGACGAACTTCGGGGTACCCGGCATTTTGCCAACGTGATGTACAACATTATGCGGGGCGGAATCATGGACCACAACTACCAGCTGGAACGGTCGGACTTTACCGCCTATGTCCAAAGGGCCAGCCGCGCGGTATACGAACGGCAACGGGAAGCCCTGGCCCAATGGCCGGAAACTTTTACGATTTTCGACCTGACCCGGAGGGCCGCCCAGGCCGCAGACCCCGCCCTGCAGCGCCTGTGCTACGAATACCTGCCACTGAAATTCAGCCGTCGCCACGGAGACCCCAGCCGGCCATGGAACAAGTTTTCCATCAATACCCAGCGGGAATCGGATGGGGCCAAGATCCTGGATTACCAGGGTAACTGGAGGGACATTTTCCAGAATTGGGAAGCCCTGGCCCATTCCTATCCGGAGTTTATGGATGGCATGATCTGCAAATTCCTGAACGCCTCCACTGCGGATGGCTACAACCCCTACCGCATCACCAAACACGGAGTGGACTGGGAAGTTATCGAGCCGGACGATCCCTGGTCCTATATTGGGTACTGGGGCGACCACCAGGTGATCTACCTGTTGAAATTCCTGGAATTCTCCCGGGATTACTTTCCGGGCCGCCTGGGCGGATACTGGTCCCGGGACCTGTTTGTCTATGTGGATGTGCCCTACCGCATCAAGCCCTTCGACGACATTTTGAATAACCCCAAGGATACCATCGATTTCGATGCTGCCCAAGACAAGGTCTTGAGGCGGCGCATGGGTGAAATGGGGTCGGACGGGGTGTTGCTGCAGGATGCCAACGGGGCGCCCTACCGGGTAAACCTGCTGGAGAAACTCCTGGCCATGTTGCTGGCCAAGGTTTCCAATTTCATCCCGGAAGCGGGCATCTGGTTAAATACCCAGCGCCCGGAATGGAATGACGCCAACAATGCCCTGGTGGGTAATGGCGTATCTATGGTTACCCTGTATTACCTCCATCGGTTTTTGGAGTATTTCAGGGAAATGCTGGAGTCGGATGCCCCGGGGGAAGCCCCGGTATCCGAGGAGTTGGTTAATCTCCTGGACACGGTGGAAGCTGCCCTGGCGGCAGAGGAGGAAGGGCTTGCCGGCCCCTTTGGGGATGTGCGCCGCAGAACCCTGGCCGAAGCCCTGGGCCGTGCATCCGCTTCCTACCGGGAAGGTTTGTATGCGAAGGGGTTCAGCGGCCGGAAGAAACCAGTAGGCGCAGACCGGTTGCTGGCCTTCACCAGGCTCATGCTGCGGTACACTGCCCACTCTATTGAAGCGAACAGGCGCGAAGACCATTTATTCCACGCCTATAACCTGATAGACCTGGACCGTCCGGATGCCATAGGGGTTTCTTACCTGAGCCCGATGTTGGAAGGGCAGGTGGCCGTGCTGAGTTCCGGCTTCCTGGATGCCAAAGCCGCCCTTCGGCTGCTGGATGCCCTTCGGCAGAGCCCGCTTTACCGGGCAGACCAGAACAGTTATATCCTCTACCCGGACCGTGACCTACCGCCTTTTATGGAGAAAAACCTGGTTCCGCAGGCCGCTGTAGAAGGCTCGCAGTTAGTGCAGCGCCTGCTGGCAGACGGCAACCGACAGGTTGTCGTGCAGGACCGGGCCGGGCAAGTCCATTTTAGCGGGGACTTTAACAACGCCTCCCGCCTGGCCGAGGCCCTGGATGCCTTACCTGAGGCCTACCAGGGGCTGGTGGCCCGGGAGCGAAAGGCCCTTCTGGCGGCCTATGAAGCCGTATTCAACCACCGTTCGTTTACCGGGCGCAGCGGGACCTTTTTCGGCTATGAAGGCCTGGGGTCCATTTACTGGCATATGGTATCCAAACTGGCCCTGGCGGTACTGGAATGCGCCGCACAGGCAGAAGACGGGGGAGGGGAGCCCGGGGATGTCCGCCGCCTGGTGGCGCATTACCACCAGATCAATGATGGCATTGGGGTACACAAATCCCCTGAAGTTTACGGTGCTTTCCCCACCGATCCCTATTCCCATACCCCGGCCCACAGGGGCGCCCAGCAACCCGGGATGACCGGGCAGGTCAAGGAGGATGTCCTTACCCGCCGGATTGAACTGGGGGTTGGGGTAACCGGTGGTGTATTATCCTTTGGCCCTTTCTGGTTGGATGAAGCGGAATTCCTGGAGCAGCCAGGACAGTTTAGCTACCTGGATGTGAAAGGAACCCTGCAAAGCCTGAAGGTGCCGGCAGGTGGCCTCGCCTTTACCTGCTGCCAGGTGCCCGTGGTGTACCGCCGCCATGAAGCGGCCGGTGTGGCAGTGGAATTTGCAGACGGGGAAACCCGCACTTTTTCGGGGCATCGCCTGGATGAAGACGTCAGCCGGGAAATTTTCCACAGGACCGGGGCCGTACGCGCCCTTACGGTGGGGTTGGGCTTATAATTGGGTATACACCTCGGCCTGCAGGCCCGGTAATACTTCCCCGATCAGGTTGGTCAGGGTAGCGGCACTGCTGTCGAAGGTGAAGGTGGTGACCACGCCGGCCCCGTCGGCCAGGCGGACGGTATTGCCCTGGATGTCCCAGTTGCCGCCGCTGTTGCGGTTGTCTTCGGAGCAGAAGAACTTGAAGAGCCCGCCGGTGATGGTGGTGACCACCAGGTCATTCCCGTTAAAGGTCCAGGTATTGTCCGACCTCAGGGTAATCTGGGCGGCAATGCAATCCAGTTCATCCAGCACATTCGTAGTGGTGTTGCCGTCTTCGTTCACATCCTGAGGGGGGCTGATGCGCAGCTCGGTGAGGTTCCAGGTGCCCAGCACCAGGTCGGCATTGGGGTTGGGGGCCGGCCCCTCATCTTTGGAGCAGGACCACAGGGACAGGGCCACTAAGGCGATTACTAACTTTTTCATAGGCAATAGTAAGGCCGCTTGCGCGGGCCTCCCCAAGATAGTTTTTTTTTGGGAGTTGCCATATTGGTAAAAATGGGCTAGTCCATAACGCGATACGCTATCATCACTACCTTCCCGCCTTTTTCGCATCCTTTTCCCGATCTTTGTAAAAAAAGACCGCATGACCTTATTTGTGGACATGGACGAGGTAATTGCCGATACCTACGGGGCCCATATTGAACGTTTTAACCAGCGTCACGGGGCTTCCCTCACCCGTGAGCAGTGCATGGGGGGCGAAGTCTGGCAGCAGGTACCGGAACACCGGCAGACCCTCTGGAACCACTATCACGAGCCGGGGTTTTTCCGTGAGCTCAGGCCTATTGCCCACAGCCGTGAAGTGCTGGAACAGCTGGCCGGGAAATATCAGGTATACATCGCCTCGGCGGCGATGCAATTCCCGAATTCCCTGAAAGAGAAACACGAATGGCTGGATGAACATTTTCCGTTTATCCATTGGCGGAACCGCATCCTCTGCGGCGATAAACACATATTGCGCGGGGATATCCTCATTGACGACCGCAGCCATAACCTGGAGTATTTCCAGGGTAGGAGCATCCTTTTTACCTCCCCCCACAACATCCATACCCAGGGATACGAAAGGGTAAACGACTGGCTGGAGGCGGCAGATCTCCTGCTTTAAGTGCAGCAGCGCCGGCGGCAGGTCTTTTTTTTATACATTTAGGAAACCGCCAGACCTTCCTCCCGCTTATGAAAAACCCGATTCCGTTCCTGTTGCTGCTGGTCGCGGCATTTACCGGAAGCCCAGCCGTGCAGGGACAAAAAGTACGCTCGTTTCAGCCGGAATGGCTTCCCGAAACCGGCTCATTTCGATCGGGCATGCTTCAGGTGCCGGAAAACCACGAGCAGTCCGGGGGCAGCACCATCGATATTGCCTATGTGGTCGTTCCCGCCCAGGATACCCTGGCTGGCAAAACCAACCCCCCGCTTATCTTTTTTTCCGGGGGCCCCGGGGGCAACACCCTGGGCCCGGGCATGTTTCAATTCATACTGAAACACCCGTTCCGGGAGCAAAGGGACATCATCCTTTTTGACCAACGCGGCATTGGCTATTCCTCGCCCATGCCGGATATGTCCTTTGACTCCTGGGACATCCTGGCGCGGCACGCCGATGCAGACACCGAGCTGGCGCTAACGCGCCAGATGCTAAACGACTATCGCCAGCGCTGTGCCCGCCAGGGCATCCACCCGGAATACTACAATACGCAGCAGAACGCCCGGGATGTGGGGATGCTCTTTGACCATTTGGGCTACCCCACCTATGTGCTCTTTGGAGGTTCCTATGGCACCCGCCTGGCCCGGGTGGTACAGGACCTGTTCCCGGAGCGCATCCATTGTTCGGTCCTGGATTCCCCGGCCCCTATGAGCGGAGACTTCCTGTTGAGCCGCCTGGAGAGTTTCGATCTGGCGCTGAACCGGATTTTTGAGGCCACCCGCGATACCCTGCCCGGCCTGGAAGAAGACTATATGCATGCCATTTACGGCCTGGAGGCCGAGCCCATGCGAGTAGTCCTGGACGATTCCATTCCCTTTGTGGTCAATTCCCAGGACGGGGTGTACCTGATCCGGCGTGTACTCTACCAGGACAATGCCCGTCAAAAGGCACCGGCTCTGATCCGGGCTTTCCTGATCGGGGACCCCGGGCCGGTTCAGGACGTTCTGGCCTACGAATATGCCCTAACCGGGGGCTTGAACCTGACCATGCTACTCTCCGTGGAGAAATATGAGAATTATGATCCGGGTACCACGGGAGAAGCCATAAACCGGTACTATAGCCGTTATTCCCTCTTTCCTGTGCGCCTGGGCTTCTTTGATGCCTTTTACCGGGCCGGCATGGATTGGCACCCGGCCAGCCTTCCCATTGCCGAGCGGCACTTTGAGCCTTCGGCCGTGCCTACCCTGATCTTTGTAAACCGCTTTGACCCGGTAACTCCACCGGAAAACGGAGAGCTATTCATGAAGGACCTTAGCCGGGGCAGGTTGCTGATCCTGGACGAGGATGGTCATGGCGGGGGAAATTATGACTGTAAGGTAAATACGATTTTGTCCTTTATGGAAAACCCGCTGCAAGCCCCGGACACCTCCTGCTTGCGGCTCTACCAGCCCTAGACGGGTTTCTGAAATAACCAACCCAACCACCGATGAAAAAATTTCCGAATGCTTTTACCATCATGCTCGGGGTGATCCTTTTGGCATGGCTTTCTACTTTTTTGATCCCGGCCGGGGCCTATGTGCGCGAGCCGGATCCGGAAACCGGGCGCATGTCTGTGGTACCGGATTCATATACTGCACAATCGGCCGATTCCCTGGGGGTAATCGATTTGTTGCGGGCTATCCCGGAAGGCCTGGCCAGCCGGGCAGACCTCATTGCCCTGATCCTGCTGATCGGGGGGTGTTTTTATATCATTGAAAAGTCCGGGGTGCTGGGGCAGGGCCTGCAGCGGATTGTGGATCTGCTTCGGGGGCGGGAGGCCCTTGCCATTGTGGTAGTTTCCCTCCTTTTCGCCACAGCAGGCGCCACAATAGGGTTGCAGGAGGAGGTTATTGCCATGGCCCCGGTACTGGTCATGTTCAGCCGGTCCATGGGATATAACGCCCTGTTGGCCCTGGCCATGAGTTTCGGTTCCGCCATCCTGGGGGCAGCATTTTCGCCCATGAACCCCTTTGCCGTTTTGATGGCCCAGCAGGAAGCAGGCCTCCCCCTGATGTCCGGGGCGCTATTCCGGGTTGGGGTGCTGGCGGTGGCCCTTGCAGTATGGATTGCCTACCTCCTCAGATATGCCCGCCGCAATCCCGTGGAAAAGGTGCCTATGGATGGCAGTCACGCCACCCTGGGCCCGCGGGGTTTGCTCATATTCGGGCTGCTGGTGGCTACCTTCGGCCTGGTTACCTACGGCCTCCTGCAATGGGATTGGGGTTTTAACGAGCTTTCCGGCTGTTTCTTTGCCCTGGGAATCACGGCAGGCCTCCTTTCCGGGATGGGGATGGAGCGCACGGGGATGACCTATGCTGCGGGCTTTCGGGAAATGATATTTGCCGGGGTGATTATTGGCCTGGCGGGCAGTATTTCCCTCCTGCTGAAAAAAGGGGTAGTAATCGATACCCTGGTCTACGCCCTGTTCACCCCCATGGAATCCCTGCCCAATAGTCTTTCAGCCCTGGGGATGATGCTGGGGCAGTCCCTGCTCCATATCCCGGTGCCCAGCTATTCCGGCCAGGCCATCCTGACAATGCCTATCCTGACCCCGCTATCCGACCTGGCCGGAATCCCGCGACAGGTGTGCGTGCTGGCCTATCAGTACGGGTCGGTAAATATGGATTTACTGGCCCCCACCAATGGGGCGCTTATGGCCATCCTGGCCGTTTGCAACATCCCCTATAACGAGTGGCTGCGGTTTATCTGGAAACCGGCCCTGCTGCTGTTTGCTGTGGCCAGTGGGGCCATCCTCCTGGCCCTGCAGATAGGCCTGGCCTGAGGTTATCGGAAGCGCACCAGGCGGAGAAGGGTTTGTCCGGGGTTTTCCATATTGGTCCAGAGGGTATCTACCCGGGTGCTGTCCGGGCCGCCCCCACGGATTATGGTTCGGAGGTAGGTTTCCTCCCGCGATCCCTGCGGGGTTTCCAGGGTAATGACCAGGCTGCTGTCCATGGCATGCCACCGCCCCCTCAGGATTTCATCCAGGTGGTATTCCGAATAACGCCCGGCCCGGTTCAGAGTATGGCGCTCTGCCCGCCCGCCTGCGGCCAGGATGTAGCGTTCGGTACGGTTGGGAACGGCAGGGCCTTCCCCCCGCAAGAGGTATTGCCCGGCCAGCCCCGCCGTATCGGTTTTATCCCGTTTATAGGTTTCGGCCTCCTTGCAGCCCATGGCAAGGAATAGGAATAGAATTATTAAATACCGCATAGGATTTGGAATGATCCTCTAAAATACAATACTTGCACCGGATTTAGCCAATGTCGAATAAAGCTTCAATAGGCGCAGCGATGAGCATTGAAAGCAGGCAACCCAAAGGACGGTTACGCGAATGGGTTCGAGAAATGTATTTTTGTAGCCTGGGGCCGGAAGAGGCGATGGGCCGTCTCCCGGTACTGGACGATTGCTGCTATGATCTGATCTTCTATGAGGGGCCGGGTGCGTCTCTCATATACGGCCCACAGGGCAGGTCCATAGGCCTGCCCCCTATTTTCACCATACACCAGCTAAAGCCGCCGTACCGGTTGCATTTCGAAGGGGAATTGCGTTTTTTCACTATCAAGTTCCAGCCCTGGGCCAACCGGAGTTTCTTTGGGGAACTGCCGCACCCTGGGGTAATAGACCTGAGGTCGAAACACCCCGAATGGAACGGAAGGTATAGGGATTTCCTGGCGCATGATACGCTGGAATCCAAATGTTATGCGGTCGAAAAATGGCTGTTGGGAGAACAAGAACTTGGGGCGGACGCCCTCTGGATTCGGCAAGTGTGTGCACTGATCTATAAACGCCGGGCAGGGATTTCGGTGACGCAATTAAGCGAACAGTTTTCGGTTTCCCGCCAGCATTTAGGCAAGGTATTCCGGAAAGAGGTGCGATATAGCCTGAAGCATTTCATATTGACCCTGCGCATGCTGGAACTCGTTAAATACCGCATGAAGCATCCGCAATGCACCCTTACGGAAACAGCCCTGCAATTCGGGTATTTTGACCAGGCCCATTTCATTCGGGATTTCCGGAAGTTCAGTGGGATGACGCCGTCGGCATTTTTCCGTAACCCTCCTGCATTCCTCTTGCGCCACTAAGGTGTTTCCATTTGTACAATTTTATTGGCTGCGCCTTCCATTTCTTTGTCAAAAAAAAAGATGAAGACAGCCTTGTACTCCTTAATCCTGTTTGCCCTGTTGGGGTGTGCCCGCAACATAGGACAAAATAGCACCCAGGTATCGGGGCAGGCCGGGTCCCGGCTGGATCAGTACCTAAACGCCCTGACCGGTCTGGGGCAATTCAATGGGGTGGTACTGGCTCGCAGCCAAGGGAATTTAGTGCTTCACAAGGCTTATAACATGCAGGAAGATGCCCCGGCCACCTTACGCGTAGTACTGGGCAGTCAATTTGATCTGCGTTCCGTTTCAAAGCTCCTGGCCGGAATTTCCATGCTGCGTTTGGAATCTGAGGGTAAAATACGGTTGGACGCCCCCCTTTCAGCCTATCTCCCCGATTTTCCAAGGGGCTCAGAAATCCGGGTCAGCCACTTGCTGGAGCATCGTTCAGGGCTGCCACGTGATTTTGCCACAGACAGTGTCCTTTCCCTGGGGCCGGAACAGATTTACGATTTGGTCCGGAAGGAGCCCCTGGAATTCCAACCGGGGAAAGAAACGCGTTATTCCAATGTGGGCTACCAGCTAATCTATTACCTGATAGGTAAGGTAAGCGGTACCTCCTACCGGGGATACCTTCAAAAGGAGTTCTTTGGTCCTCTTAAAATGAAAGGGGCGGGGAGTAATTTCAATCCGGAGCAACAGCTTCCCCCGGGTTATGCTTACGGGCATTACCGCGACGCTGCCGAGGGTCTGGTATCCATTCCAGGGTTTTTGCCTGATGAAGCCCGTATGGGAAACCTCCATGCCACCGCTTCAGATATGGATATTTTTCTCCAGGCTCTGGAAAAAATGGAAGTACAGTCTTTTCTGGAGGACGGTCAATTAGCACATGCCGGCGGTACGCGCGGGAAAAGGGCCTATGTTTTTCGCGATTTCAATACAGGGACATCCTTCGTTTTTCTTGCCAATTATGACGGTCTCCCTTTTGAAAGGATGGTGAAGGACCTTCGCAATATCCTTGAAGGTGAAACGGTAGCCCTTCCGCGGGCAGTTCACCGGAAGGCGATTCGTTTGGACCCTGCCCGGTTGGCGCGCTACCAGGGTCGGTATGATTTTGTGGATGCAGGCCACCTGATACTCGACATCCGCCTGGAGCGGGATACCCTTTGGGTTTATCAAAAGGGAAAGAATAACGGCCCGATAATACCGGAATCTGAACGGGTATTTTTTGGAGATCCCACCTCTGAGGAATCCCTGGAGTTTCAGGAAGCATCCGATGGTGCCTACACCTTGTGGATGGATTTTCAGGGAGTCCGATGGAAGGGGCTTCCCCTTGACGTTTCCGGGGAATAACCGGAATTCCAGAAATTTTACTACCGCCTGGGCGGCTTGCAGGCTTTGCAGTAATCCGCCAGGGCCTGCAGTTGCTCCCGGACCCGTGCGTGCTCTTCTTCCAGGCGGGCGGTATCCTGTCCTAAACGGGTAGCGCTCGAGACCCGGCTGCTTTCGGCATTGAGTTCGGCCTGGAGTTTCTGGAAAAAGGGTTGGAAGAAGGATACGTCCGAGAAGGTTTTCTTGTTCTCAAACAGGGCCTTCCGGAATTTACGGGCATAGAGTTCGGTCAGGTCAAATTCAAACCGCGCCAGGTTCACCAGGGCGGCCGCCGTGGTGCTGTCCGGCGCGGTCAGAAAGGCGGCAGACGGCTGCAGGGTGCAGCTTACCTTAGGGTTGAAATTCCGCGTGAACAGGAAGGCAGCCGCATTCATTTTAAGTAAAAACCCCATGCGGATGCCGGATTGCATACTGCTGCCGGGCAGGTCCGGGTGGATGCGGGTAGCCGGGGAGCGAAAATCCTCCAGGGTAATACGGTATTCGGGGGACCAGTCTACCAAATCCTCGGAGTCCTGGGCTAAAGCCCCCTGCAAAGAGGGCCACAACAACAAAAGGGAAAACAGCAGGTTTCTCATGGTATCAGTCGGGCATAATGGGATACAGGTGTACGTTGCGGAAACGGATGGTGCCCGTACCCGAAGCCTGCAGGCCTATGCGGCCAGCATGCAGTTCAGGCCTGGGGATCACAGCCGTCAGGGTGTCATTCACCCAGACCTTCAGGGAATCGGGGCCCGCGGCTACCCGGTAGGCATTCCAGCGGTTCAGGGTGTGTACCTGTGCCAGCGGGGTTACCCGGGTTACAATGGCCCCTGTGCGGTATTCCTGGCGGGGGTGCCGGTCCCAGATGTTGATTTCGTAGCAATCCGTGGCACTGAGCTCGGCCTGCGGGCAATGGATAAAAATCCCGCTGTTGATGGTAGCGTCCGGCAGGAATTCGAGTTCCAGCCGGTAATTCCCATAGGGCGCATTGGTCATCACAAAACCCGCGGTGGAGTCCGCCCGGCCCACCAGGGTCTGGCCTTCAAAGGCCCATTGGGCTTCCCCGTAGGCCTCCCAGTTCTGCAAGGCCGGGTCAAAAAGGGTTTCCGCCTTGCCGGAGCAGCCCGTCGCCAGGGTACTAATCCATCCCAGCAGGAACAAGGGGAGTAGTTTTCTCATGGCGGGAAATTACAAAAGGGGCGGGAATTGTAGGTCCGCAATTCGCACATTTAATCCTGCCGCTCGAAGATGCCCGTAACTTGTAGTGTCTGTTCTACAGGGCCATAGGGAAAAGCAACGTCGAGGGTCACTTCCCACCGGGACTCCGAAAGGCGTTTGCCGGAAATCACCCCTGAGGTTACGGGGTAACTGTCGTTGCTGGCGCAATAGCAAATTTGGCGGTAATAGGGTTTCAGCGAAGCCAGGGCCAGACCTCCCGCAGTAAAGGAAGTCAGTTCTGGGTCTATTTCAAAAAGCAGGATTTCCGTAAATCCGGTATCCGCAATATTCGGCTTCGCGGGAATGCTGTATTCATATCGGAATACGCGCCGGTCTCCAGAGCCCCGGGTGGCGATATACCTGGTGGCAGTATACGGGTCTGCCTGCGGGTCCGGGGGGATCACTATGGCATTCTCAAAATACTCCAACGTTGTGGTGGCCCGGGGTTCTTCTTCCGGGGAGGAACAGCTCAGCAGCAGGCATATACCAAGGGAAATCCAGCAGGTTTTCATAACGGCTTTTGGTTTAAGATACAAAAGCGCCGTGCCGGTGGCGTGCGGATCCCTGGAAATTCGTTGAACGGTAATGGGGTGCTGATGGGGGTAACCCATTGGAGCGGAGGTGATTTTCACGGAAAAACGCTTTTAAATCGCGGCGGTTATCCTTAAATTTAAGGTCCTTTCAAAACCGGGGGAAGACCTACCGGGATTCACTATTTCAGCATAGGTTTTTCCTATGGAAAATCCATTATCATAAGAAAGTGTAATGTTATTTTTGGACATCCGAAAACCTGTAAACCACAAACAACATGGGAGATAAAGATCATTCTCAAACTGCCTACGACGTAAACGATGCGTCTAAGTGCCCCTTTCTAAACGGGGAACTGAACCAGGCTGCCGGCGGGGGAACCACAAACCGCGATTGGTGGCCCAATTCTTTGAACCTGAACATCCTGCGTCAGCATTCGGAGAAAGTAAACCCGATGGACCCGGACTTTGACTATGCGGAAGCCTTCAAAAGCCTGGACCTGGAAGCGGTTAAAAAAGACCTGCGCGAGCTGATGACCGATTCCAAGGATTGGTGGCCCGCGGATTACGGCCATTACGGGCCCTTCTTTATCCGTATGGCCTGGCACGCGGCGGGTACCTACCGAATTTCAGACGGCCGTGGCGGGGGAGGTACAGGCGCTCAGCGTTTTGCGCCCCTGAACAGCTGGCCGGATAACGCCAACCTGGACAAGGCCCGCGTGCTGCTGTGGCCGGTTAAAAAGAAATACGGGAAAAAGATTTCCTGGGCGGACCTGCTGATCCTGGCCGGGAACGTAGCCCACGAATCCATGGGGCTGCCCATGTACGGCTTTGCCGGTGGGCGTGAGGACATCTACCAACCCGAAGAAGACATATACTGGGGGTCCGAAACCGAATGGCTGGGCAACCGGGAGCGCTACAATGATAAAGGGGAACTCGAAAAGCAGATGGGTGCTGCCCACATGGGGCTGATCTACGTGAACCCGGAAGGCCCCAATGGCAATCCTGACCCTGTAGCTGCGGCCCACGACATCCGCGAAACTTTTGGCCGGATGGCGATGAACGACTACGAAACCGTAGCCCTGATTGCCGGGGGGCATACCTTCGGGAAAACCCACGGTGCCGCCAAGGATACCGAATACCTGGAAGCCGAGCCCGCCGGTGCCTCCATCGAGATGCAATCCCTGGGCTGGAAGAACAACTTCGGTTCCGGGAAAGGTGCCGATACCATTACCAGTGGTCTGGAAGGCGCCTGGACGGATACGCCCATTGCCTGGAGCCACAAATACCTGGAAAACCTCTTTAAATACGAGTGGGAGCTTACCCAAAGCCCTGCCGGGGCACACCAGTGGAAACCGAAGGACGGGGCCGGAGCCGGTACCGTACCGGATGCCCACGACCCGGAGAAAAAGCACGCGCCCTTTATGCTGACCACGGACCTGTCTCTGCGGATGGACCCGGCCTATGAAAAGATCTCCCGCCACTTCCTGGAGAACCCGGAAGAATTCAAGGAGGCCTACCAGAAAGCCTGGTTTAAACTTACCCACCGGGATATGGGCCCCAAGGCGCGTTACCTGGGTGCTGAAGTACCTGCCGAAGACCTGATCTGGCAGGATCCGATCCCGGCCCGCGATTACGACCTGATCGATGCAGCCGATGTAGAAAGCCTGAAAGCTTCCATCCTTAAAAGCGGCCTGAGTGTTTCCGAACTGGTTGGTGCGGCCTGGGCTTCTGCCTCTACTTTCCGTGGTTCTGACAACCGCGGGGGCGCCAATGGCGGACGCGTTCGCCTGGAGCCCCAGGTTCAGTGGCAGGCCAATAACCCGGTTCAGCTGGGCCGAGTGCTGGATGCCCTTACCCAGATCCAGCAGGATTTCAACGGGGCACAAGCCGGAAACAAACAGGTTTCCATGGCAGACCTGATCGTTTTGGGCGGATGCGCCGCTGTGGAAAAAGCCGCAAGGGATGCGGGCCACGATGTAAGCGTACCCTTTACCCCGGGGCGTACAGACGCCACCCAGGAAATGACCGATCCGGAGTCCTTCGAACACCTGGAGCCCTTTGCCGACGGCTTCCGCAACTACCTGAAAGGAAAATCCGAAGCGAAGACCGAAGACCTGCTGGTAGACAAGGCGCAACTGCTGACCCTTACGGCACCGGAAATGACCGTGCTGGTCGGGGGGATGCGTACGCTGAATGCCAACTACGACGGCTCCAAGCACGGCGTCTTCACCGATCGTCCGGGAACCCTTTCCAACGACTTCTTCTCCAACCTGCTGGATATGGAGACCGAGTGGAAAGCCGTAGACGCAGACGAGGAGGTCTTTGAAGGCCGCAGCCGCGCTAATGGCAGCGTGAAGTGGACGGCTACCCGTGCGGACCTGATTTTTGGCTCCAATAGCGAGCTGCGGGCCCTTGCCGAGGTATACGCCTGCGACGATGCCCAGGGGAAATTTGTTCAGGACTTTGTACAGGCCTGGAACAAGGTGATGAACCTGGATCGCTTTGATTTGGCTTAAACCACCCGCTTACCTATAGCTTATGCGAAAGCGGCCCGGAAACGGGCCGCTTTTTTTTGGTCCGTACCCTGGTCCAATACCATTGAAGGCATAGAGAAAGGGAGTACTCCCTTGGTCATATCCCGAGAATATCTTATTATTATGATATCAAAATAGTATTATTATGAAAAAAGAAATCGACATGAAGCCGCGCAGCGGGTATACCATGCTGCTGGTGCTGTTAGCTGTCATTGCCGGTACGCTGGCTGGGTTGGTAATGCTGGAGAACCCCTGGTTTCTGCTCGGGGTCATCCTCATAGTGCTCCTGTTGCGGGGCTTCTTTGTGGTGAACCCCAACGGCTCCCGGGTACTGGTGCTCTTTGGGGCCTATAAGGGCACGGTAAAAGAAAATGGTTTTTTCTGGGCCAACCCCTTCTTCGCACGCCAGGGCATTTCCCTGCGGGCCCGGAATTTTGACAGTGAACGGGTCAAGGTGAACGACAAGATTGGCAACCCCATCATGATTAACGTGATCCTGGTCTGGCAGGTGGCAGACACCTATAAATCTGCCTTTGAGGTAGATAATTATGTGGAATTTGTCCGGGTGCAGACCGATGCGGCGGTCCGTAAACTTGCGGGTTCCTATCCCTACGATAATTTTGAGGACGAAGAATCCGAGCTCACGCTCCGTTCCGGGATGGACGAGGTGAACGAGGCCCTGGAGGTGGAAATCACCGAGCGCCTGGCCATTGCAGGGATCCGCGTAATCGAGGCCCGGATCGGGTACCTGGCCTATGCCCCGGAGATTGCCAATGCCATGCTGAAGCGGCAGCAGGCCGTAGCCATTGTGGCCGCCCGCAAAAAGATTGTGGAGGGTGCCGTGGGGATGGTGGAAGACGCCCTGGAGCAGCTCAGCCGGGACCAGATCATCGAATTTGACGAAGATAAAAAGGCCTCTATGGTCAGTAACCTTATGGTGGTCCTCTGCGGGGACAAAGAAGCCGTACCTGTGGTGAACGCCGGGACGCTTAACGCCTGATTTGTGAGCAAGCGAAAGTCATTTGTATTGCGGCTGGACCCGGAACTCTACAAGGCCGTCCAGAAATGGGCGGATGACGAGTTCCGCAGCGTTAACGGGCAACTGGAGTGGATGATCCATAAAGGCCTTAAAGATGCCCGTCGGTTGCCCAAAAAAGGGAAGGACCGGGAATAAGTTCCCGGTCCAACGTCTATATGGCGGTACGCATTAGCTTTTGCGCCGGAGTTCAAACACATCGGTGCGCCGGTCCTTGAGGTTGCGCACAGCTCCGAATTCGTGTAATTCCCGCAACAGGTCAATGTCCAGGTCGGCAATCAGGATCATTTCGGTATTGGGGGTGGCTTCGGCTTTGATCCCGTTTAAGGG
The DNA here is from genome assembly GCF_029537735.1 of Robiginitalea aestuariiviva. Taxonomy (GTDB): domain Bacteria; phylum Bacteroidota; class Bacteroidia; order Flavobacteriales; family Flavobacteriaceae; genus Robiginitalea; species Robiginitalea aestuariiviva. Next base: position 306,232 of record NZ_JARPUQ010000002.1, read on the forward strand.
GAAGGAAAAATCGCAGGGGGTAAAAACAGCCGACTGGGCAAACTGAATGTCCATATTGTGCACCTTGGGCAGGTTGCCCACACTGCCCGTGATGGCCACGTAGCACTCGTTTTCGATGGCACGCGCCCGGGCGCAGTTGCGTACCCGGGAATACCCATTCTGGGTATCCGTCAGGAAGGGGACAAACAGGATGTCCATCCCCTGGTCCGCCAGCAGGCGGCTCAGCTCCGGGAATTCGCTGTCGTAGCATACCAGCACGCCTATCTTCCCGCAGTCGGTGTCAAAAACTTTTAATTCGGAACCGCCCTGCATCCCCCAGACCTTGGCTTCATCCGGGGTCACATGTAGTTTCTCGTACCGTTCTACGGTGCCGTCCCGTTTACAGAGGTACCCTACATTGAAGAGGATGCCGTCCCGCACCTCCGGCATGCTACCGGTAATGATATTGATGTTGTAGGAAATGGCCAGCCCGGAAAACCGGGTCACGATTTCCGCTGTATGTCCGGCCAGTTCCCGGATGGCCTCGGGTTCGGAGAGGTGGTTGTTCTTGGCCATAAGGGGGGCATTGAAGAACTCCGGGAAAACGGCAAAGTCAGAACGGTAACCGGAAACCGCATCCACAAAATATTCCGCCTGCTGCATCAGGTCTTCCACCTGGTCGTAGGGGCGCATCTGCCACTGGATCAGCCCCAGGCGGATCACCTTCTTGCGCGTGGCGGCCTTCGTGACGGGTTTTTCGTAATAAATGTTGTTCCACTCCATTAGCACAGCGTATTCGTTCGAGGCCGTGTCGCCTTCCAGGTATCCTTTTAAGATCCGCATGGGGTGAAAATCGTTGGAGAGCTGAAAGTTCAGGACGGGGTCGTGGATGGCCTTCTGCCGCACCTTCCCGATGTATTCTTTGGGGCTCATCTGATCCGCATATTTGTGGTAGTTGGGGATGCGCCCCCCAAAGACGATGCCTTTCAGGTTCTGTTTTTCGCAGAGTTCCTTCCTGTAGTCGTACAGGCGGCGCCCCAGGCGCAGGCCGCGGAAATCGGGTTTAATAAAGACATCAATACCATAGAGGATGTCCCCCTGGTCGGTATGGGTGTTGAAGGTATAGTCGCCGGTAATGTCCCGGTAGGTATGCCTTTCCTCGATGAGGTCTTCGGGTACCAGGATGGACAGGGCACAACCCGCCAGTTCCCCGTTAATGCGGATCACCACCTGCCCCTCCGGATACTTCTCGATCAGCGCCCGCACATGGGGTTCCCTCCAGTAGGCATCCGGCATGGACGGATAGGCCGAAACCATGGCAGCTTGCAAATCCTGGTAGTCTTCCAGGGAGAGGTAGGTGAGTTCTATCTTGTCTATATCGCGTAATTCCATACCTGGTATATTCTGGCCTTTGCAGGCCATTTCCCCAAAGGTAAGGCCTAAAACGGGTTGGCTCCAAGTATGGGAAATGCTGCTATCCCTTTCGCCTTCGGAGGCATCAGATCCGCCATTTTACGTACCTTTTCCCAAATCCTTATCCCTTCAGACATGAAAACGTATTTCGCTATCCTGCTCCTGCTACTAATAGCGCCCGGGGTATTCGCCCAGGAAGAACCCAAAACAGACTTTACCCGCATGTACCTCCCGGTCTGGGAGGAAGCGCGCGAACACTGCCTGGCTGTGGCCCGTGCCATGCCGGAAGACTTATACAGTTATAAACCCACCGAGGTGAGCAAGACCTTTGGGGAACAGATGGTGCACATTGCCCATACCGTGGTGCTGCTCACCCAGCGCTATGTGCAGGGCATGGAAGTGGTGCCCAACACCCCGGACGCCTCCACCATGACCAAGGCGGAAATCCTTGCGCTCCTGGAGGAAGGATTCGACTATGTAACCGGGGTGATCCACACGGTAGAACAGGACCAACTGGACCAGACCTGCGTCATGTACCACAGCGGGAATACCGTAAGCCGGGCCTTTGCGTTTTTCTACGTGCAGGACCATATGGCCAACCACCGCTCCAAGGCCAATTTGTACGTCCGGATGAACGGAATAGACCCACCGGAGTATACCTGGTAGGGTCGGTGGTTGAAATGTACGGCCTCCGGGAGCTGCTTACCCTTTCGCCTGACCTTCTGCGTAGGCCTTTAGGCGCTGGTTCAGAAAGTACTCCCACCCGCCCCGGCAGCTTTCAGGTTTGAATTCCGGGATGTCCTGCGGAAAGGATTCCAGCCCTGAATTCCGCACCACAACCCGCGTATGTGTGCCTGCGGGCAAGAGTTCAAAAGTCACCTCCCCCCATCCGGGAATGTCTTTGTAAGTCCACTCCACAGATATCTGTTGCCCCGGCACCACCGTCCTTACCCGCCAAAAGGCATGGAAGTCCCGGCTTGAAGCGGGCATGACAAAATTTGTTTCAAATCCGACTTCCGCTTTGAAGTCGGGCATTTGTTCAAAAAACCACTGTTTCATGTGGATGGGATCTGTGAGCATGTCCCACACCTGTTGGGGTGGGCATGGTAGGACTTGGGAGACTTCAATGGGCGGGACATAGGACATCATTTACACGTTTTGGGGTTCCTTGCCAGGCTTGGGTAATCACAACTGCATGGGGTAGGTGCATCTTTGCATCCTTAAGGTAAGTGTTTTTGGGAAGGAAGGTGCAAAAATCGGTATTTGTATCCCGGGCCTTTGATAGTCTTGTGATGGTTTTAGGCCATCGCTACGACTAGTCCGTCCAGAAATGACCCACCGCGTAAGTGCGGGCCTGTCCGCGTAACAAGACCCGTTTACCCAGGTTCTGGCAGTGCAAGGTACCCCCGCGGGCCGAGACTTGCCGGGCCAGCAGAAAATCTTTTCCCAATTCCCGGGCCCAGAAGGGTACCAGGGAACAATGGGCGGATCCGGTTACCGGGTCCTCCAGGATGCTGGCCTGGGGGGTAAAAAACCGGGATACAAAATCGCAGGAATCGCCCGGGGCGGTTACGGCCACGCCCCCGGGATCCAGATTAATCCGGTCCAGGATACTCCGGTCTACGGCAAGGTCCCGGACGTGTTGCTCATTCGGGTAGACCAGTACGTAATCCCGGGCTTTAAAGGTGCGCAGGGGTGGGAGGCTCAGGGCTGCGGCAATGGGCTGCGGCAAATTGGCGGGTACAGGCATACGGGAAGGGAAATCCAGGGTATATCCGTCCGGGCCTGTGGTTACCTGTAATTCTCCGCTGGCCGTATAGAAGGTCAGCACCTCCCGGGGGTCATGCAGGATGGTTTTCAGGGCATGGGCCGCTGCCAGGGTGGCGTGGCCACATAAATCCATTTCGATCTCCGGGGTGAACCACCGCAGGCGGTAGCCATCTCTTTCCATAACCAGGAAGGCCGTTTCCGCCACCGCGTTTTCCCGGGCCAGTTGCAACAGGAGTGCATCCGGCAGCCACGTTTCCAGCGGGACCACACAGGCGGGGTTCCCTGCAAAAAGCCGGTCCGTAAAGGCATCGATCTGGTAAACGGGCAGTTTCATGCAGTTTTGGATGGCAGCCATTTGAGGCCTGGCATGTTAAAGGTAGCCATTCCGGGGGTGGCTGCAAGGCTTTTGCAGCGGTTGCGGGTATCTTGGTGACTGGGGGTGGGGGGGAGCCCCCCCAAAAAAAAAGCGAAGACATGCACTTAAAGGCAGGCCGTGCAAACAGCTAAAACCCGGGAGCCCGTGGTTAAAATGCCTTGTCTTTACCCTTGCTTCAGGCCCAGAAAGGCCTCCTGCAAGCGTTGGGTTACCGGCCCGGCGGCCGCTGTATTGAAAACATGCTTGTCCAGGCGGCCAATGGCCGTTACCTGCGTACTGGTCCCGGTCAGGAAGGCTTCGTCCATATGAGGGATGTCCGCAGCGGCAATGCCTTCCAGGCGTACGGGGATCTGAAGTTTTTCGCAGCACTCCAGCACCACCTGCCGGGTAATCCCGTCCAGGATGTACCGGTCTGCCGGATGGGTGTAAACCACCCCATCCTTCACAAAGAAGACATTGCAATGGGAGGCTTCCGTAACTACCCCTTCCCGCACCAGGACGGTTTCGTAACACCCGTTTTCCACGGCGTTCTGGTTGGCCATCACATTACCCAGCAAGGAAGTCATTTTAATGTCGCAGCGCGTCCAGCGAAAGTCTTCCATGGTAACGGCCTCCACGGGTTTGCCGGGGATGTCCGGCAGGGTTTTGGCCCAGGCGTACATCAGGACGGTGGGTTCCAACCCTCCCGGGAAGGCGTGTTGTCTGGGGGCTACCCCCCGGGTTACCTGTATGTACAACATGCTGTCTTTGTCCTCCAGGCCGGAGGCCTGTAACAGGGCAGGGACTTGTTGCTCCAGGGCCTCTACGTCCAGGCGGATCCCGATTTTCTTCAGGCAGGTGCGCAGCCGGTCCCAGTGAGCCGGCCCGTAAAAGAACTTCCCGCCAATGCGGGCCATCACCTCATAGATGCCGTCCCCGAAGATAAAACCGCGGTCAAAGACTGAAATGCGGGCCTTTTCGGCTTCCAGGATTTCTCCATTCAGGAATACGACTTTGGGATAGGTGGCTGCCATGGGAGGGATCATTTAACGGCCCTGAAGATACGCCGGAAATCTTAGAATACAGGCCTCAATTGGGGGCGCAGGCGTTAGGTTACCTTGAGAAAATTTCAAGCTCCGTCTGCTGGGTTATCCCTGGTTTTGCGGCCATACTTCCGGAAATACGCCCAGGCACACAGGCCCCCCACCAGGGAAAAGGCTGCCAGCATCCAGAACACATGGCGGTGTCCTTCAGGCCCTGGGGTGGCTTCCAGTAAATACCCGTAGGCCGGGCCGGCAAAGATGTCCGGGGTATAGCCCACCAGGGAAATCAGCCCTACCGCCGTACCGGTTAGCAGGAGCGGGATGCGGCCCGCCTTCATCACTGCAAAATACAGGGAACGCGCCGCATAGACTCCGGTGGCCACAATAAGCAGGGAGAGGAAAAACAACCAGGCCGCCGAAGGGGTAATCCAGCCAGAGGCAAAGAGTAGGGCACCCATAAAGGCAAGCCCAAAACTCAGCAACAGCCAGAGCGTAGTGTCCGACCGGTCGGCCAGAAAGCCAATCCCCACCCCAATTATGGGGCGGATAAAGAGCAACAGGGTGCCCACCTGGGCAGAGCCCACGGCGCCGTATCCCATCACCTCCGAGGCGTAAAGGGAATACACGTCTGTGATTTTATAACCCACATAGGCGCAGAGGATCATGAGCATCAGCAACCAGACGGAACGCAGGCGCAATACTTCCCGTACCTGCTGCAGGCTGATCCTTTCGAGTACCAGTTCGGCCTCCGCCTTGGGATCCATCCGCATAAAGGCCCAGACCAGGATGCCCACCAGGGCCACCAGGGTGGCAGAGACCAGCACTACGGAACGAAAGGCCCGCTGACTGTCCTCCACGCTTAGTTCCAGTCCCGAAGCCGGGATCAGCAGGGCCAGGATCCAGACGCCCAGGGCTCCGAACAGGGCGCCTACCAGCCCCCGGCCGCCATCCAGCAGGCCAAATGCCTTCCCCTGGGAGGAGGGGCCGCCCCAAACGCGCGTGGCTTTAATCATGGGCGCCCAGAACAGGAAGATGGTGGTAAAGCCCCAGTACCCGTACAAAACCTGCAGCGTCCCAAATGAAGGGAAGGTGGCGTAGACCAGCCCGCCCAGGGCGGTAAGCCAGAGGGCTGTGGCAATGAGCTTGCGCGGGGGGAATTTGTCGGCCAGGGGCCCGCCAAAAATATAGGAGACCAGGGCCACAATCCCGTAAACTGAGAAGCAGAGCCCAAGTTCAATATTATCCAACCCATAGGCCTGCAGTACCGTCGGGCGAAACACCCGGGCCAGCACAAAGGGGAGGATAAACACGGATTCCCCTGCCAAAATCAGCAAAGGGAGGTACCACCAGGAAAGGTTGGGTTTACCCATCATGCGCGGCTATTGTTCCCGCACAACCCGAAAGCCGGTATGCCCGGCCTCGGGGTGGGTTTCCGGGTCCATGGGATCTACAAAATCGTAGGCGCTGTAGTCGTATGCCTTCAGGGCCTCCCCGTCCATATAGTATTCCGCCACATTCCCGCCCAGGTCAAAGACTTCGGCCCCTTCCGCAAGTTTTACCATGGGGTGGCTGCCCCCATCATGGATCAGGGAGGCTTTCAGGCCTTCCATTTTTTGACGGAGCCCCGGCACATCCAAGGCGGTAAGGGCATAGCCGGCCCATTGGTTCAGGTTATTCTGGTTTTTATAGGCACTCCGGGCCTTCTTGTGCAGGCGCTCGGCCTCTTTGGCGTTGGGTAGGCGGTAGGTATCGCCGGTTTGGGTGCTCAGCCATAGGAGATAACCCGATATTTTTTCTGCGGAGAGGCCGGTTACCGGTCGGTTGGCCTGCAGGCGGTCAAAGGATTCCCCTGTATAGGCATGGTATTGGGCCAGGGTCACCTCATGCGCTCCTATGGCAATACTGTCCTTGCCCAGGGATACCATGGCGGGGTAAAGTTCTCCGTCCACTGATGTTCCAAGCAAGCCGTCTGCAGCCATCTGTTCCTGCAGTTTAAGTAGGCTGGCCAGGGGGCTGTCTTTTTTGAACGCCTCGTTCTCTGCCTTGGCTGTGCCAAAGAGGTAGGTGTCAATCCATGCGATCTCTTCCTTCATCTTGCGCAGTTGGTGGGTAATTTTCTGCAACCCGTGTGGCTGGCCGGGGAACCAGAGGAATTTCACCGGGGCCTGGCCTACCTGCTGCAGCCCGCGGTAGTATTCCCACCCCTGGTCCCGGGGAACCGCCCGGTCTTCACTGCCATGGAAGATAATGGTGGGCGTTTTGATCTTTTCGATTTCGAAGATGGGGGAGTATTTGATGTACCACTCGTTGTAATGCTTCCCGTTGGTGTCGTCCCAGGGCGCCCCCCCAAAATAGCTCTGGTCGAAGGTGACGCCAAAGCGGCAGGTGCCGTAGTCCGAGGTCCAGTTGATGTCGCCGGCCCCCGGGGCGGCCACCTTAAACATATCCGGGTATTTCAGGGTCATCCAGGTGGTCAGGATGGCCCCGTTGGACCAGCCCATGGTGCCCAGCTTGTCCATGTCGATCAGCCCCAGGCTGTTCAGGTGCATGATCCCATTGTAGATGTCAATCTGCTCCAGGGAATAATAATTCCCGTTTTTGATGGATTCGATAAAGGCCTGGCTGTGGTTTCCTGACCCGTGGTAGTTGGGCTTCAGCACAAAGGCCCCTTTATCCGTTAGGATCTGCGGGTAGGTAGACCAGCGCTCGGACCACTGGTCCTGGTCTACCCCGGTAGGCCCGCCGTGGATGCTCAGCACCAGGGGGTACTGCTTCCCGGCCTCATAGCCTTTGGGGTAGTAGAGGATGCCGTTTACCTCCTCGTCATTGGCCCCTTTCCAGTAGATGATTTCGGATTTGGCAATGGGTTTTTTCTTCAGTTTGTCGTTCAGGGAGGTAAGCGTTTGGGTACCTTCCAGCGTCACCCCCTTGCGACCAATGCGCACGGTGGCCAGGTAGTATTCCGGGAGTTGGGAGGCGGTGGAATGCCGGTAGAGGATGCGGCCCGACGCCTCGCTGAAAGCCAGGACGGCGCTGTGCTCCTTCCGGTTGCCCCATTCAAAATCCATACCGGCCCAGGCTGTTCCCCTTTTCTGGTAATAGCGCACTTTGCGCAAAGGGCCGTTGGCCAGTTGTGCAATCACATCATCCCCGTTGAGGTAGTAGGCCCCGCCCAGGCCATTTTCCCATCCCAGGGGGACTTTGGTATAGGTCCCGGCCGCCAGGTCGTAAAAGTAAAGTTCCCGGATGCCGGCCCCGTTCCACTGTGGGTCCGAGGAGGAGGTGGCCGAAAAGTAGAAGCCGCTGCCGCTGCGGGTAAACACAAACCCGCCGGGTTCCTGCAGTTCCCGGAACAGGGTCTGGCTGCTTCCCGTTTGCAGGTCCAGCAGCACATAATTGGGTTTGGGGTTGCCGTCCGTGCCGTAATCCGGGGAGGTAATTTCCGTATAGACCAGGTAGTTCCCATTTTCGGATACGGCATAACCCCCAATACGGTATCGGTTTTCGGTGATGCGGCGGATTTTCTTGTCCTTCAGGTTAAAGGCATAGAGCCTGCGCGGGTTCCAGTGCAGGGTGTCTTCCACGATATTGGTATTGTCCTTTTCGTGGGTAATGTCGTAAAGGGTTTTGCCTTCCCCGGCCACAAAGAGGAGTTCGGTGCTGCCCAGACGCTGCAGGCTGCCAATCCCATTTTCAAATTTGTGGACCTCTTCGGGTTCGCCCCCGCCCAGATTCAGTTTCCAGAGGGATTTCCCTTTTTCGCGGGTGGAGAGGAAATACAAGCTCTGGCCATCCGCAGCAAATACTGCATTGGATTCGCTGGATTTCCCCCGGGTGAGTTGCACGGGCTTAGGGGAGTCTTCGCCCAGGCGGGCCAGGTAGAGCTGGCTTACAAATTTATCCTCCTCCTTCAGGCCTTTGCGCTGGCTCCAGACCAGCTCGCTGCCGTCTTTGGAGAATTCGGCGTTGTCCACATACACGGTGTGGATGATGTCTTCAGGGGTCCATGGGTTTTGCTGGCCCCAGGCCAGGCAGGGAAGGGATGCCAGTAGCATCCAGGCAAATTTTCTCATCAGGGTTCTCGGTTGCGTTAAGCAGCCCCAAGATAGCGGATTTGGGGGAATGGGGGCGCTGCATCCATTTAAATAATCCCCCAGTCCATCGCTTTTTTGATCATGCCCACGGAGTTTTTAACCTCCATTTTTACAAAGAGGTTCCTTTTATGGGTGGCCACGGTATTGGTGCTTACGAACAGCTGGTCCGCAATTTCCTGGGTGGTGAGTTCCTGGGCGATCAGTTTCACCACCTCAATTTCCCGCTTGGTGATCATGGGGATGGCCCCTTCTTTGGCTTTGGGATGATCCGTCAGGCTTTCGATCATTTTTTCGGTCAGGTGGCTGCTGATGACCTTTTTCCCTTCATGGGCGTCCTTTATCCCCTGGATCAGGTAATCCTTGGACGCATTCTTTAGCAAGTACCCGGTAGCCCCGGCTTTAAACAAAGAGGTGATTATACTGCCTTCGTCATTGGTGGTCAGCATGATGATTTTCAAGTCCGGAAATGCCTTTCTGGCGTGCATGGTGGTTTCCAGCCCGTCCATAACCGGCATTTGAAGGTCCAGCAGCAAGACGTCTACCGGTTCTTTTTTAAGGAACTCCAGGGCTTCCAGGCCATTGCCTGCCGTGCCTACTATGTCCAGTGACCTGTCTTTGGCCAGGATGGCCTTTAATCCATCCACCATAATCTGGTGGTCGTCCGCGATAAGTACCTTGATCTTTTCCATACGCTATTATTGATTTAGCCGGGCCTGGTCCGTATCGGTTAGGGGGATATTGATCGTCACCAGCGTACCCACCCCCGGCCGGCTGTTGAGGTCCAGCGTGCCTCCTATAAATTCGGTCCGGAAGGCCATGCTCTTCAGGCCCATGCCTTTCTCTTTTTCCGCCGCATGCAGGTCAAACCCTATCCCATCGTCTTCTATGGTGAGGTCAAACCAGTCTTCGCTATAGGTAATCTGCACCAAAACCTCCGTGGCCTGGGCATACTTTACAATGTTATTCATGGCTTCCTGCACAATCCGATAAAGCATCACGTTGGTGGTATCGTCAAAAATCCTTTCGGTACCGTGTACCTGGAAATCTGCCTGGAACCCGTGAATGGCGTCCATTTTCAGGACCATATCCTCCAGGGCCCGGCGAAGCCCCAGTTTCTTAAGGGATTGCGGCATCATTTCGTGGGCAATCTTCCGCACCTCGGTACACGCTTCATCGATCATCTGGCTGGCGGTGCCATAGATCCTTTTGGAATTCTGGTCGTCGAAATTGATTTGTAAACTGCCAATGTTCACTTTCAGGCTCGACAGGAGGTTGCCCAACCCGTCGTGCAGGTCACGGGCAATGCGGGTGCGCTCGTTTTCCTGCCCCTCCAGCATGGAGCGCATGGAGATGATCTGCTGTTCCCGATGCACCTCATGGAGTTTTAACTTTTCGGACTTGATGCGATTCTTAAAATAGAGAAATCCGGATAAAGAGACCAGGAGCAACCCTATCAAAGAAAATAACAGCAGATTCACCCGCTGCTGGGATTTTTGATTGGTTACCTCTTCTTCAAGCAACTGTATCCTTAACTGGTCCGTTTCGAACCGAACCTTCATATCCGCAAAGGCTTCCAGGCTGCTTTCACTTAGTTTGGACGCTTCCTGCATACGGGTTTGCCGTTCCAGGATGTCATAGGCGGCCTTATAGTCCTGGTACAAAAGGTGTTTCTGGCGCCGCACATCCTGGATGTAATTCTGCAACCCCATCCGCTCCGCAAGTCCCGGGGCTTGTTCGGCCGTTAAAATCAGGTCTGTGGAATGCGCAAAGCCATGCGCCTGGATCGAATCAAACAGGGCGGTGGTATCCAGGCCTTTCCCGGCAGCCTCATACATCATCGACGCCACGCTTATCATCGATTCAACCACCCCGATATTCTGTGCCTGCTTCCGGTGTTTATAGCCTTCAAAGTAGTTGGAGATGGCTGCCCCCAGATCCCCGTTTAACCGGTGGCATTCCCCCATACCCTGGTAGAGCCGGGCAATATCGATATGGGCTATGGGGTCCTCACTTAACCGGTACTTCAGGGCCTGGCGATACTTTTTCAGGGCCTCCCCCGGGTTGCCCCCGGTGTATTCGGCTACAGCCCAATTATTCAGGATGCCTGCCTTGCGTTCTTCGTCCGGGATACGGGAAAAAAAATCATACGCGTTCTGAAAGGCGCGCATCGACTCCTCTATAGCACCGTATTCCAGTAGGATTACACCCCGGGTGTCGGCCACGTTTCCCAGGCCATACAGGTCATCGATGCGTGTGAAATAGGATGCGGCACTATCGAGGTAGGCCGTTTTCCGGTCCATGGCCTCCAGCTTCAGGCACCAGGCCAAGCGGTGGAAAGACTTGCCGATCAGTACCGGGCTGTTCAGTTTCCGGGCCAATTCCAACCCCCGGGAAGCATAGTCTTCTGCGGCATCCCCGGCATACAACAGATAGGCAATCCTGAGATAGGTCTCGCATTTCAGGGAGTCTTCCGGCATCGAAACAACCACGGAGCGCAAGCTGTCCAATTCACTGGACTGACCGCGCATCAGGACAATACTGAAGAGCATTAAAAAAATACATAGCCTTTTTGCGCCCATGCCGGTTTTTGTTTCGGTAAAAATCAGTGCCCCACATGCCCGTTTGGCAAGCACGTTCACCAGGGCCCTAATAAGGGGTTCGAATAAAGTCAAAGGTATTTAATTCCAAATTTCCGGCAATCCCTAAAGCAATGATTATCAGACTCACACAATTGTGTGATGCGGCCTCTGAGGGTTCTGTGATTTTTAAGAATCACAGTATAGGGTGTAAAATATCCCAGAGATCAAATCTAAATTTGAACTATTGGAAATCAACGAGTTAAAGCTCTTTTTAATGCTGTAACCCATGGCGAACCAAATTACTTATGCCGCGATTAACCGACAGGTCCCCTTCGAGGGGGCACCGGGGACCCTTCTGGATATCTCCATCAGGAATAAAATCCCACACCTGCACGAATGCGGCGGCAATGGCATCTGCACTACCTGCAGGATCCGGATTCTGGAAGGTTCCCAGAATTTAAGCCCCAAGACGGAGTTTGAAAAAACCAGTTCGCATGTTCGGAAGTGGGACCCTTCCATTCGCCTGGCCTGCCAGGCCAGGCCTCGGGGAGACGTCACCATCCAACGCCTGATCTGGTCCAGCGGGGAAGTCAACAACCTGCAAAAGGAACTGGTGCCCACCGGCAGGGCCGAGGAACGGCCCATCGCCATCATTTTCTGCGACATCCGGAATTTCACCAACCTCTCTTCCCACAACCTGAACTTCGATATCGCTTATATGCTGAACAAGTTCTACACCGCCCTGGGCGAGCCTATCCTGATGAACAACGGGGTTATTTACCAGTATGTAGGGGATGAAATTATTGGCGTTTTCGGGACCACGGGCGGCACGGCCCGAAAAAACTGCGAGGATGCCATCCGGGCGGCCCTGGGCATGCAATACGCCCTGGATGCCCTGAACCGCTCAGATTTAAAGGACATCGACATCAAACTCAAATCCGGGATCGGCATCAACTTTGGCACCGCATTTATCGGCCACCTGGGCCACCCCACGCACAAACAATTCTCCGTGATTGGCGATCCGGTCAATGTGGCCAGTAGGATACAGAATGAAACCAAGGTTACCGGCACCAACATCCTGATCTCCGATACCGTGCTGGCCAATGTGGACAAGGATATGATCGTAACCGGGCGAGACTTCCTGAACCAGGTGGCCGGCAAGGACGACCCGGTAAAACTGTATGAGCTGCTGGGCTTCCGGGAGATGGATCTGCAGCTGGAGTTGCAGGCATCCATGAACCTGATGCTGGAAGACGAGGAAGCGTTTGCTAAAATCTTCTATGAAAAAGTCTTTACCCTGGCACCCCATGTGCGGAACCTGTTTCGGAATAATATGACCGACCAGGGGAGGCTGCTTACCCATATGCTGGGGGGCATTGTGTATTCCCTGTCCAGGCCGGAACACCTGAAAAGGGGCCTGTCCAAACTGGGCCAGAGCCATGTACATTACGGGGTGAAGGATGAATACTATCCCGTGGTAAAGCAGGCCATGCTCGAAACCATAGACCAGGTACTGGGGGAGGCACAATCCCCCCAGGCCCTGACCGCCTGGGGCACCGCCCTGGATTTTGTGATTGAAGCCATGAGATCCGGTGCTCATGTACATGCTTGATTCATTGCAACCTATCAACCTCTTATAATTTAAAACTGAAAACATGTCAACAAAAACCAAGGTAAAGGAGCTTTCCAAATCGGATTTGGAAGCTTTTGCCAGCCAGATCAGAGGGGATGTCATATTCCCTGAGGATGAGAAGTACAACCAGACCCGGAAGGTCTACAATGCCATGATAGACAAGCGTCCAGGTCTGTTTGTAATGTGCGTGGACGTAGCCGACGTGATCTATGCCGTCAATTTTGGCCGGGAACACAACCTGCTGGTCGCTGTGCGCGGCGGGGGCCACAACGGCGGGGGCCTGGGGTTGTGTAACGACGGGATGGTCATAGACCTCTCCGGCATCAAATTCGTGCATGTAGATACGGACCAGCGCACCGTGAGGGTGGGCGGGGGCAATGTATGGGGCGAGGTAGACCACGCCACCCATCCGTTTGGCCTAGCGGTACCCGCCGGGATTATTTCCAGCACCGGCGTTGGGGGGCTTACTCTGGGCGGCGGGGTAGGATACCTGTCGCGAAAATACGGCCTCACCATAGACAACCTGCTTGAGGCAGACATGGTGCTGGCCGACGGCTCCTTTGTTACGGTGAATGCCAACCAAAATGCCGATTTGTTCTGGGCCATCCGGGGCGGGGGCGGCAATTATGGCATTGTAACTTCTTTTAAATTCCAGGCCCACCCGGTGAAAACGGTGGTGGGAGGCCCTACCCTGTGGCCTATTGAGCGGATAGATGAGGTGATGGCATGGTACCACGATTTTATCCATAAAGCCCCGGACGAGTTGAACGGCTTTATCGCAACCCTGGTGATCCCGGGCCCGCCCTTCCCGGAATCCCTGCACAACAGGATGTTCTGCGGTATTGTCTGGGCGTATCTGGGCGACCCTGCCCGGCAAGAGAAGGTGTTCAAACCCGTCATGGCGATGGAGCCGGAGTTCCACCATGTGGGCGAAATGCCCTATCCCTCCCTGCAAACCCTCTTTGACGGTATGCTGCCTCCGGGCCTGCAGTGGTACTGGCGTGCCGATTACTTCCAGGAACTGGGGCCGGAAGTGCGGGCCCAGCACCTGGAATTCGGTTCCAGGATCCCCACGCCCCTTTCGCAGATGCATCTCTACCCGATTAGCGGGGCCGCCGGCCGGGTGGGGAAGGAAGATACGCCCTGGGCCAACCGGGATGCCTTATACGCCGGGGTGATTGTGGGGGTAGACCCGGACCCCGCCAATGCCTCCAAAATCACGGACTGGTGCAAGGACTACTGGGAAGCCCTGCACCCGTATTCCACCGGCGGGGCCTACCTGAACTTTATTATGGACGAAGGGCAGGAACGGATCAAGGCCAGCTACAAAGGCAATTATGAAAGGCTTGCAAGAATCAAAAAGAAGTACGATCCCGGGAATTTCTTCCGGGTAAACCAGAATATCGTTCCCGCGGAATGAGAGCGAAATCCCCTGCTTGGCAGGGGATTTTGTTTTTCTGATTTCGGATAGATTAGACTAGGGGCAGGATTACCTACGGTGATCCTGAGTGTGCTCCCGCCTGAAAATGCAAACCCAGCACGGCCGCAGGCCGTGCGGGTTTGTTTTCCGTCCCCACTTTCAGACGCAAGCGCCTGACGCGGGTCCGAAAAACAAAACCCCGCAACGAGAGTTGCGGGGTTTGCGCTTTAAGTGACCACGCCAGATTACGCCGCTTCGCGTCGTTTTCCTGACGATCCCGTAGTCTAAATGAAAAGCTCGCCAAACTATCGTTTGGCTTCTTTTTTCGCCCTCCCTTCGGCAATCAAGCAAGTTTGTTGCCGCGCTCAGACGAAAAAAGCCCGCCTTGCGGGCGAGCTTTTCATTCTTAAGTGACCACGCCAGGATTAGTTCCTGATCCATGTCTAAGACCCTTCTGCAAATAGGAAACCTTGCAAAGCCATTAGGCTTTGCGGTTCTTTTTTCGTCCCCGCCTTACAAAAGCGAACTTTTGACGCCGGGTCCAAAAAAATAACCCCGCTCCAAGGAGCGGGGTTTCCTGCTTGATGTGACCACGCCAGGATTCAAACCTGGAACCTTCTGAGCCGTAATCAGATGCGCTATTCAGTTGCGCCACGTGGCCGATGGGTTTCCCTTAAAAAGGGATGCAAATATATTTCTTTTTACTTTTAAGGCAAAATATCAACCGCGGGTTTTACATGAATTTTAAAGCGCATATCCGGGACGTGCCGGATTTTCCTGCTCCGGGCATTGTTTTTAAGGATATTACCACCCTGCTGGAGCACCCGGAGGCATTCCGGGCGGCGGCGGATGCGCTGCTGGCCTTTGCCGATGGGCTGGAAGTAGACAAGGTGGTGGGCATTGAAAGCCGCGGGTTTTTCTTTGCGCCCTTGCTGGCCCGCGAACTGGGGGCGGGGTTTATCCCGGCCCGCAAGCCGGGCAAGCTCCCCAGGCGCACCCAGCGGCAGGATTACGAACTGGAGTACGGGACGGATGCCCTGGAGCTTCATGCGGAGAGCATTTCCCCGGGAGATAAGGTTTTGGTGCACGACGACGTACTGGCCACCGGGGGTACGGCCCGGGCCCTGTGCGACCTGGTAACCGCCCTGGGCGGGCAGGTGGTGCAATGTAATTTCCTGATAGAACTTACCTTCCTGGGCGGGCGGCAGAAGCTGGAAGGCCTCCCCCTGAAGGCCTTGGTGCGCTACTGACCCAGGGCATTACGCGTTACGTAATACCGCCAGCCAATCAGGGCCAGTTGCCATTTGCGGGCTTTGGCCAGGTCCAGCTGCCTTTTACTCAGGGAAGGCAGGAGCCATTTGTTGAGGCGGGCCAGGAGGCGGAAGAGGGTTTGCTTCATACCCCCAAAGATACTCGGTAAAAAAGAAAGGCTGCCCGCGGGCAGCCTTTCCTCGTGTTGGGGTTTGGCGCGGCGCTCAGAACAGGACCGAAATCAGGGCGATAACGAATTGCAGTACATATTTGGCGAGGGCGATCATAAGGCGGGAGTTTTTTGGAATTAGTGCTGTTATTGATTGTTCGTTGAGGGCCGAATATATGAGGAGGCGCAAATGGCCTCCAAATATTTTCTCTTAAAATAATGGAATTAAATACATTATTGTAAGTAATAAAATCCTTTAAACAACAATATGTAACCTTTTTCTCTACGATTGGGTTACATATATTAATTGTTCAGTTCCTTTGAGGTTATAAAGTATCGGTTTTCAAGGGCCTTTTTGCGGGTATTTTGGATTTTCTAGGCGAAAAACGGGTCAAAAAAGGCCGTTTTAATGGGGTTGCATTTTTTCCCATTAAAAAAGCCGGGCACGGTGCCCGGCTTTTTCATGCGCAACGGGATGGGTGGCATTTACTTTTTGGTGGTAATCAGGATCACCCCGTCTTTGGCTTTTTTGCCATAGGCCTCAATGGCTTTTTCGCCTTTAAGGACTTCGATGTGGTCAATGTTGTCCGGTGAAAGTGCCTTCATTTTTTTCTCGCTGGCCTTTTTGCCGTCAATATAGATCAGGGGTTGGCCGCCGTCCCCGGCTTCCACAAAGAAAAAGCTGCCGGTTTTAGGGGAAATCACCTCCAGGTCCGCCTCGTTATCGGATTCCTTCATGATCATCACTTCGGTTTGCACATTGTCCTTGTTGGCTTCCCGGATCCGGATTTTCTGAACCTTGCCTTCCTCCAGGCCTTCCTGCATCTGTTCGAATTCCGCCTCGCTGATCTGTTTCCCATCCATGATAATGACCTGTTCCCCGTCCTCTTCGCGGATTTCCACGGTATGGGTAATGGCCCTTCCATGTGGGATTTCCTCAATCTCCTGGCTTTCGCCGTCCCGCTTTACATGAATCTTGTGGATCTGTATATCCGCATCGGAATCTGCGTCGATTTCCTTGAGCTTCACCAGGATTTTTTTGGCGGTGCCCCCGGCTTTCAGGGTTTCGGCGTCCACTTCCTCCTCATTGATGAAGTAGACATTTTTACCGGATACCTCGTGCACCTTAATCGTTTCCTCTTCCGCTCCGTCTCCGGTTTTATATACCCAAACATGGGTGTTTTTATCCCCTTCCGGGCTGCTCAGGTGAAGGGTATGCCCTTTTTTGGATACCTGGCTGGCCTCGCCAATAAAGATGCCCCCTTCGGTATTGATCCGGATTACAATGTTTCGGATGGGTTCTTCCTCGCTAATGGCATAGGTGCCGCTAAAGCTGTCCCCCTTCTCGGATTTGCCCTTGATATCTAAATCGATGCCGGTGATTTCACCCTTTGCATTGCGAACGGTGGTATAGCTGAAATCCGCCCCTTCCGCAGCCATTTTTGCTTTGATCTCCAGCAGCTGCTCGTCCGAGGTGTCTTTGCCAATCACGAATTCCAGGACTTTTTCTGCCGTTGCAGCCTGAGGCGGGGTGCCTTCCAGCACATAGACGGTACGAACGTTAAAGGCCATCAGGAAGATGCCCAGTACGGGCAGGATAATCAGGTGTTTCAGGCGCCGGGCGCTTTTGGATTGGTTTTGTTGTAACATAAGGATTCGTTTTTTGATGAATGAACTATAAAAGGTGTTAACCAGGGGAGGCGAAAGCCTGTTCCCCGCTGAGACCCGGAGCAGGGCGTACTGGTACGCCTTTACCGATCTGGTGCGGGCCACGGTATGGGCGTCCGCCAGGAACTCCAGGTTTTGTTGGATGCTTTTCAGGTACCACCAGCTTATGGGGTTGGCCCAGAGGACTACGGCGGCCAGGCGCCCCAGCAGGATATCCAGGGAATGGTAAGCTGCAGCATGGGCCCGTTCGTGTTCCAGGATCAGTTCCAGTTCCCGTTCCTGATGCCGGTCCGGGTTGTAAAAGATGTACCGGAAGAAGGAGAAGGGGGCGTCTACCTGCCGGCTGGGCAGGTACCGGAATTTCCCCCGGGGTTCCGCCCGGTGGCGGTGCACCAGGCGCAGGATGCTCCAAAGCTGCCAAAGCAGGAGGGTTAACCCCAGGCCGGCCCCGGCCAGGTACCCCCACCCCAGGTAGGTACCCCAGGACAGGGCCGGTGCCGCTTCCGCTGCCTGCAGGGCGCCGGAAGCAGTGGATTGGGATCCTGCCGTGGCGGTCAGGGTTACCGTACGGGTAAATTCTACCAGGGGCAGCACCAGGGCTGCGGCCAGGCCTGCCAGCAGGTAAGCGCGGTTCAGGCCAAAGTGCGTTTCCCGTTTCAGGTAGGTCTGGTAGGAGAGGTAGAAGAGCCCCAGAATGGCGGAGGCCTTCAACAGGTACATGCCAAGCGCTTCCATCAGTCTTTTTGTTTTTCGATGTGTTGGATAATTTCCCGCAATTCGTCTGCGGAAATTTTTTCTTCCCGTGCAAAAAAGGAAACCAGGCCTTTATAACTGTGGTCGAAGAAATCCGCCAGGGTTTCGCCTATGAACTCCTTTCGATAGGCCTCTTTGGTTACCGTTGGGAAATACCGGTGGGTGTTCCCAAAGGCCTCATGGCCTACATATCCTTTTTCCTCCAGGTTGCGCACCATGGTAGACAGGGTATTGTAGTGGGGCTTGGGTTCCGGGAAATCGGCGAGCAATTCTTTAACGAAGGCTTTTTCGCGTTTCCAGAGGAGCTTCATCACTTCCTCCTCCTTATTGGTGAGTTTATGCATGGGGTGCGGTTTAAAGACTGCCGATAGGACCCGGGTGGGTTCACCACCCGGTGCCTCCGGCGGCAGGAACACAACGGTTCGTTTTTGATTGCAGGACAAACATAACGAAATGTTTCGTTAAGCAACTATAAAAATAGTTAAAAAACTATAAAAGTAGTAGAAAGCCCTGTGGCCCGGGCGCGGGAAGTATGCAGGCGGTATGGTATCTTTACGTCAAATCCCTAAAATGACGGAATCTTTTTACGTGCTCGCCGGGTTGGCCCTGCTGGTCCTGGGCGGCAATAGCCTGCTCAAGGGGGCGGTGGGTTTGTCCATGCGGCTCAACATCCCGCGCATCATAATCGGGATGACGGTGGTGTCCCTGGCTACCTCCGCCCCGGAACTTATTGTAAGTGCCAACGCGGCCCTGGAAGGCTTCCCGGACCTGGCCCTGGGGAATGTAATCGGCTCTAACATCGCCAACCTGGGGTTGGTGCTGGCGGTAACCCTGCTCATTGGGCATGTGGAAGTGCGCCCCAGTTTTTATGTCACGGACTGGCCCATGCTTATGCTGGCTTCCCTCTTGTTCTACGGTTTCCTGGCCTGGGACGGAGTGCTGGGCAGGGGAGAGGGTGCTGTTATGGTAGGGGTACTCTTCCTTTTTCTGATCTACCTGCTCCGCTTCCAGAAACCCGTGGTGGCCCAACCCCCGGAGGCGGCCCTGTCTTCCAAACCGCTTACCCTGGTGCTGGCCCATCTGGCCGTGGGCGGGGTGGCCCTTTGGGGCGGGTCTGAACTGCTGATTTCCGGCGCCGTGGGCCTGGCTGGTATCTTCGGGGTAAGCGAACGGGTAATTGGGATCACGGTAGTCTCTGTGGGTACCAGTATCCCCGAGCTGGCCGCCTCGGTCATTGCTATGGCCCGCAAAGAAAAAGCCATTTCCGTAGGCAACCTGATAGGCTCCAACATCTTCAACCTCCTGGCGGTACTCGGGATTACCGCCCTGATTACCCCCATCCCCGTGGTAGACACCCGTTTGCTGGACTCCGATGTGTTCTGGATGCTGGGGATTTCCTTCCTGATCCTGCCCCTGGTGTTTTTTCCCAAAGGCCTGCGCCTGGGCTGGCGCGACGGGCTGGTGTTGCTGGCCACCTATGCCACCTTTTTATACTTTACTCTGTAACCCCATAAAAAAACCCGGCCGATGGGCCGGGTTTCCTTATAATTAAGGATCGCGCAATTACTTGATGTCTGCGCTCTCCACAGTTTTGATGATGCGGGCGGCCACTTTGTACGGGTCCGCGTTGGAAGCCGGGCGACGGTCTTCCAGCCAGCCTTTCCAGCCTTTCTCCACAGTCATGATCGGGATCCGGATGGACGCGCCACGGTCGGATACCCCATAGCTGAATTCATGAATGGAAGCGGTTTCGTGTTGCCCGGTCAGGCGCAGGTCGTTTTCGTCTCCGTATACCGCAATGTGCTCTTCCGTTACAGGACGGAAGGCCTCGCATACTTTTTCGTATACCTCCTTGGAGCCGCAGGTACGCAGCAGGGTGTTGGAGAAGTTGGCGTGCATGCCACTTCCATTCCAATCCCCACGAACCGGTTTGGGGTGGTATTCAATGTACCAGCCGTAATCTTCGGTCAGGCGGTCCAGCAGGTAGCGGGCTACCCAAACCTGGTCCCCGGCGTTCTTGGCACCTTTGGCGAAAATCTGGAATTCCCACTGGCCGCAGGCTACTTCCTGGTTGATGCCTTCAAAGTTCAGGCCGGCCTCCAGGCAGTAATCCGCATGGCGCTCCACTAGTTCCCGGCCGTGGGTGTTCTTGCCGCCCACGGAGCAGTAGTAGAGCCCTTGGGGACCGGGGTATCCGCCATGGGGAAAGCCCAGGGGCAGGTCGGTATGGGTGTCCATGATAAAGTATTCCTGTTCAAAGCCAAACCAGAAATCGTCATCCACATCGGAATCGATGGTTGCGCGGGCATTGGAAGGGTGGGGCGTGCCGTCCGGGCTAAGGACTTCGCACATCACCAGGAAGCCGTTCTCGCGCCCCGGGTCGGGGTAGATGGCTACCGGTTTCAGGAGGCAGTCAGAAGAACCGCCCTCCGCTTGTTTTGTGGAGGAACCGTCGAATGCCCAAATGGGGCAGTCCTCCAGCTTCCCGCTGAAATTGTCCTCAATCTTGGTTTTACTTCTGAGGTTGGCTGTGGGGGTGTATCCGTCCAGCCAGATATACTCCAATTTTACTTTGCTCATGATTCCGAAGAGTTTATTGTTGATTATAATTTTGACCGTCAAAAATAAAGTTTTTGATCACTCATCCATAGTCCGAAGGGGGTATATTATCAAAAAAAGCACAATAATTATTAACACCCCCTTTTTTGTGGGGGGATATTGCTGAAAAAATAATTTTAGGGGCGTTCAGTACGAAATGTGTAATTTTACCGGCTACCACTTCAAATCTGGATGTCATGCACCGATTTCAGAACCCCGACCTGACTGGTCCGAACCCCGCAGAACCGGGCGCTGCCCGACGTTCCGAGACCTTTGCTTCTCACGTCTTTAACGAGGCCCGGATGCTGCAATACCTGACCGGGGACGCCTATAACAGCGTTAAAAGCGCGATTTTTTCCGGTTCCAAGATCGACCGGAAGATCGCAGACCAGGTGGCGGAAGCCATGAAGGCCTGGGCTATCAGCATGGGGGCCACCCACTATACCCACTGGTTCCAGCCCCTTACGGGAGCCACGGCGGAAAAGCACGACGCCTTCTTTGACCTGTTGCCGGACGGGCGGGCCATCGAAAAATTTGGTGGGGGCCAGCTGGTGCAACAGGAACCGGATGCCTCCAGTTTCCCGAGCGGGGGGATCCGCAACACCTTTGAAGCCCGCGGCTATACCGCCTGGGACCCGACTTCCCCGGCCTTTATTTACGGCAGCACCCTCTGCATCCCCACGGTTTTTGTCTCGTACACCGGGGAGGCACTCGATAATAAAACACCTTTACTGCGTGCCCTGCATGCCGTGGATGAAGCGGCCACCTCCGTGGCCCGGTATTTCGATAAAAATGTTTCCAAGGTGAACGCTACCCTGGGGTGGGAGCAGGAGTATTTCCTGGTGGATGCCCAACTGGCGCGCACCCGCCCGGACCTGATGCTTACGGGGCGTACCCTGCTGGGGCAGGCCGCCGCCAAGGGGCAACAGCTGGACGACCATTATTTTGGGGTGATACCTGGGCGGGCCTTTCGCTTTATGCGGGATTTGGAAGGGGAGTGCATGCAGCTGGGTATCCCCGTAAAAACCAGGCACAACGAGGTGGCGCCCAACCAGTTTGAACTGGCGCCCGTCTTTGAGGAGGCCAACCTGGCGGTAGACCATAACCTGCTGCTGATGGACCTGATGGAGAAGATTGCCGAACGCCATGGGCTGAAGGTGCTTTTCCACGAAAAACCCTTTGCCGGCATTAACGGTTCCGGGAAGCACAACAACTGGTCTTTGAGTACCGATACGGGCACCAACCTGCTAAGCCCGGGGAGCACGCCCATGAAGAACCTGCAGTTCCTGACCTTCTTTGTGAACACCATCAAAGCCGTAGACCGGTACGAGGAATTGCTGCGGGCCTCCATCGCTTCGGCCAGCAACGACCACCGGCTTGGGGCTAATGAAGCCCCCCCGGCCATCATCTCCATTTTTATCGGTTCCCAGCTCACCCAGGTGCTGGACGAACTCGAGGGGGTATCCCAGGGCAAGCTTTCGCCCGAGGAAAAAACGGAACTGAAACTGAATGTGGTGGGCAAGATCCCCGAGATCCTTTTGGACAACACGGACCGCAACCGCACTTCCCCCTTTGCCTTTACGGGGAATAAATTCGAGATCCGCGGGGTGGGGGCCAAGGCGAATTGCGCCAAGCCCATGACCGTACTCAATACCATTGTGGCCCGCCAGCTTACCGAGTTCCGGGAAGAGGTGGACAAGCTCATCGACAAAAAGAAACTGAAGAAAGACGAGGCCATCTTTAACGTGCTTCGCGAATACATCAAGTCCAGCAAACGCATCCGTTTTGACGGGGACGGTTACAGTACCCAGTGGGAGCAGGAAGCCGCGCGCCGCAAACTCAGCAACAACAAAAATACCCCGGAGGCCCTGCAGGTGCTCACCTCGGCCGAAAGCCTGGACCTCTTTGCCCGCACAAGTGTCCTGACAGAAAAGGAAATTCGCGCCCGGCAGGAGGTGGAACTCGAGACCTATATCCTGCAGACCCAGATTGAGGGGCGTGTCCTGAGCGAGCTGGTCTATGGGCACATCATCCCAGCCACGGTGGCTTACCAGAACAGCCTGCTGACCAATATCCACGGCATGAAGGAAGTATACGGGGCTGCCCACAAACCCCTGGCCGAAGCCCAGCTGGGGATCCTGGAACAACTCTCGGAACACCTGCAGGCCGTTCGCAAGCAGACCGATGCCATGACCGAGGCCCGTAAACGCGCCAATGCTATGAGCGATATCCGCAAGAAAGCCAAGGCCTATTGCGAGGCGGTGCTCCCGTATTTTGAGCAGATCCGCCATCATGCAGACCGTCTGGAACGCCTGGTGAGCGAAAAGGAATGGCCCCTGGCCAAGTACCGGGACCTGCTCTTCATCAAATAGGGAGTTGCCGGTCCGCGGGATTCCCGTATTTTTGCCCAAACCGATTGATATGGGATCCAACGCTTCCGAACGCTACCAGAAAAGGGGGGTATCCGCCACCAAAGACGACGTCCACAAGGCCATTGCCAAAGTAGACAAGGGCCTGTTTCCCAAGGCGTTTTGCAAGGTGGTGCCGGATTACCTCACGGGCGACCCGGACTACTGCCTGGTGATGCATGCGGATGGCGCGGGCACCAAATCTTCCCTGGCGTACATGTACTGGAAGCAAACCGGAGACCTTTCCGTCTGGAAAGGAATTGCCCAGGATGCCCTGGTGATGAACCTGGACGACCTGCTCTGCGTGGGGATTACCGATAACATCCTGTTGAGTTCCACCATTGGCCGGAATGCCAACAAGATTCCCGGCGAGGTGATTGCCGCCATCATACAGGGTACGGAGGAACTGCTGGAGGACCTGGCTGGCCAGGGGGTGCGCATCCACAGCACCGGGGGGGAAACCGCCGATGTGGGCGACCTGGTACGAACGGTTATCGTAGATTCTACCGTAACGGCTCGCATCCGCAGGGATGCCGTAATCGACAATGCCCGCATCCGGCCTGGAGACGTTATTGTGGGGCTGGCCTCCTATGGGCAGGCGACTTACGAGTCCGAATATAACGGGGGGATGGGGAGCAACGGCCTCACTTCCGCCCGCCACGACGTTTTTGAAAAGGCACTGGCCAAGGCCTTTCCCGAAAGTTTTGACCCCGAAGTGCCTGCAGACCTGGTGTATTCCGGCAGCGTGGGCCTTACCGACCCGGTGCCCGGGGTGCCCCTGGACGCCGGCAAACTGGTGCTTTCCCCCACCCGCACCTATGCCCCGGTTGTGCGAAAGGTGCTGGAGGAACTGGGTACCGAACCCATCCATGGGATGGTGCACTGCAGCGGCGGGGCCCAGACCAAGGTACTGCACTTTGTGGAAGGGGTGCATGTGGTGAAGGACAACCTCTTTCCCGTACCCCCGCTCTTTGAGCTCATCCAGCGGGAATCCGGGACCTCCTGGAAGGAAATGTACCAGGTGTTCAACTGCGGCCACCGCATGGAATTCTATGTGCCCGAGGCCGTAGCCGGGCAGCTCATGGCCATTTCCGAAGGTTTCGGCATTGAAGCGCGCATTGTGGGCCGGGTAGAAGCGGCCCCCCGTACCGGGCTTACCATTCAATCTGCCCAGGGGACCTTTACCTATTGACCCATACTTTTTTCCGGCCTTTCCCGTTCTTGAAGGAGGGAACTTCCCAAAAAAAAAGAACGTTATGGAACGGAAAGCTTTTTTGCGCAGCCTTGGCGCAGGCGCGGCCTTTGCCCTGGTATTCCCATGTACGCAGGGGTGTACCAAAGGGCCTGAATTAAAGACGGAGCCCATCCCGGAAGGGGTGGATTTTACGGTGGACCTGAGCGGCCCCGACGGCACGGCACTGCAAAATCCCGGCGATTTTATCCTGAGGAATTTTGTGGTGGTGGCCCGGAACCTGGAAGGGAATTTTGTGGCGGCCAGCCAGATCTGCAGCCACCAGCAAACGGACCAGGTGCGCTTTGTGACCAGCCAGGGGGGGATTTTTCAATGCTCCACCCACGGATCCCAGTTCAACCAGAGCGGCACCCCCATTAATGCGGTTACCAGTAACCCGCTGAAGATTTTCCAGACCCAGCTTAACGGCAACCTCCTTCGGGTATTTGAATAGTTGAGATACCGGGTTTTCCGGGGAGCGGAATCCCTCCGGCAAGCGGCCGGTCGGGAAGGGTTGCGCATGCCTGCTGCCCGTGTGCCTGACGGTGTAAATCCATCCAAAAATCGTACCTTCGCGCCAAACCCATCCCGCAGCAATGCTCGATAAACTCAACATCGTAAAACAGCGCTTCGACGAGGTCTCCGACCTGATTATCCAACCGGATATCATCGCGGACCAGAAACGGTACGTGCAGCTTAACAAGGAGTACAAGGACCTGAAAAAGCTTATGGACAAGCGGGACCTGTACGTGCGCCTGCAGGACCGAATTGCGGAGGCGGAAGAAATCCTGGCGGACGGAAGCGATGCCGAAATGGTCGAAATGGCTAAGCTGCAACTGGATGAATCCCGGGAGGCCCTGCCGCCCCTTGAGGAGGAGATCAAATTGTTGCTGATTCCCAAAGATCCGGAAGATGCCAAGGACGTGGTCATGGAAATCCGGGCCGGTACCGGCGGAGACGAGGCCAGTATTTTTGCCGGCGACCTGTTTCGAATGTATACCAAATACTGCGAATCCAAAGGCTGGCGCACCAATGTTATTGATTTAAGCGAAGGGACCAGCGGTGGCTTTAAGGAAATCCACTTCGAAGTAAGCGGGGAGGATGTATACGGCACCCTGAAATTCGAAGCCGGAGTGCACCGGGTGCAACGGGTGCCCCAGACTGAAACCCAGGGACGGGTCCATACCAGTGCCGCCACGGTGATGGTGTTGCCCGAGGCCGAGGATTTCGATGTACAAATAGACCCCAAGGATGTGCGGATCGATTATTTCTGTTCGTCCGGTCCCGGCGGGCAGTCTGTGAACACCACCTATTCCGCGGTTCGCCTTACCCACATCCCCACCGGCCTGGTGGCCCAGTGCCAGGACGAAAAATCCCAGCACAAAAATAAGGACAAGGCCTTTAAGGTATTGCGTTCCCGCCTGTACGACATGGAACTGGCCAAGAAGCAGGAAGAGGATGCTGCCAAGCGAAACTCCCAGGTGAGCAGCGGGGACCGTTCGGCCAAGATCCGGACCTACAACTACCCCCAGGGCCGGGTGACCGACCACCGCATTGGCCTGACCCTCTACGACCTGCAGAACATTATAAACGGAGACATACAGCGCATTCTGGACGAACTGATGCTGGTGGAAAATACAGAGAAGCTCAAGGAAGCTTCCGAGATCCTCTGATGATGACCCTGGAACACCTCGAACAGCACATCCGCCGGAAATCGTCCTTCCTCTGCGTGGGACTCGATACGGACCTGGACCGCATCCCGGCCCACCTGAAAGACCTCCCGGACCCTATTTTTGCCTTCAACAAGGCCATTATAGATGCCACCCGGGACTATTGCGTGGCCTATAAGCCCAATTCGGCTTTTTACGAGGCCTACGGGGCGGCAGGGTGGCAGGCGCTGCAGCGCACCATCGAATACCTGAACGCCACCTGCCCGGACCACTTTACCATTGCCGACGCCAAAAGGGGCGATATCGGCAACACGGCCACGCGCTATGCGAAGGCGTTTTTCGAAACCCTGGATTTTGATGCGATTACGGTAGCGCCCTATATGGGGCGGGATTCGGTTGAACCCTTTCTGGCCTTTGAGGGGAAGTATACCATCCTGCTGGCCCTGACCTCCAACCCGGGGGCCTTCGATTTCCAGACCCTGCAGACGCCCGGTGGTATGGTTTGCGAACGGGTGCTGGAAGAGAGCCTGGGCTACCAGGGGGCAGAACGCCTGATGTTTGTGGTGGGGGCTACCAAGGCGGAATACCTGGCAGAGATACGCAAGCGCGCTCCTAAGTCATTTTTGCTGATCCCGGGCGTAGGTGCCCAGGGGGGCAGCCTGGAAGAGGTATGCCGGTACGGATTAACGGAGCAGGTGGGGTTGCTGGTTAATTCCTCCCGCGGAATTATCTATGCCTCCAGTGGCCAGGACTTTGCGGAAAAAGCAGCCGAAAGTGCTGCCGACCTGCAGGCGCAGATGGCAAAGCTTTTGTGAGCGGATCAGGGGCTTACAGCAGGCTGTTCAGCAACCGTTCCACCTTTCTGGCCTTGAGCTCCAGAAAATTCCCGAACTGGGCATTGGAGGTTTTAACCTCGGCTGCCCGCTCCCTGAAATAGCGGTATTGGTTTTGCAGTAATGCGATCCCTTTTCGGCCTTCGGCCAGGGGGTGACTGGCCCCTACTTTGCAGAATTGTTGATTCATAGCACCCGTTTTTACAAATATACGATCCAAACCGGCTTTTGGATTAGAAAGGAGGGGTATATTTATCTAAAATTCAAGCGATTTGTCTATTTTTTAACACCAATGCGTCCCGGGGGTTTCCCGGTACTCGAAAACCCAGACTATGTTCAGATCTTTTTTATGGCTTTCCCTGCTGCTGACCTCACTACAGCTTGCCGGGCAGGAACCCGGAACACCCCCTTGCGCCTGTTGCCAGCCGGAACACCAGGCCTTTGATTTCTGGATCGGCTCCTGGGAGGTCCGCGATGCCTCCGGAAAACGCCTGGGTACCAACCGGATTGAAAAGCAACAGGGCGGCTGCCTCTTGCAGGAACACTGGGTGGGGGCCGGCGGGCAATCCACCGGCAGCAGTTTTAATTACTTCAACAGCAAGGAAGGCCGGTGGGAGCAACTGTGGGTGGATCGCTCCGGCACGGTCCTTAAGTTGTACGGTAACGGGGATGGCAACCGGATGGTCCTTACCTCCGAGCCTTTTCAGCGGGAAGGGCAGGCCCCGGGGCAGCATCGCATTACCTGGAGCCTCAGGCCGGACGGGACCGTACGGCAGCATTGGGAGGTTCTGGCAGGAGGGGAGTCCGTACAGACGCTCTTTGACGGGATCTATACCCGTATGCCCCAGGGGGAATAAAAAACCCCGGTTCTCGGGAACCGGGGTTTTCCAAACTAACTAACTCAAAAAATACTAACTCAAATAATTCGGTGGCAAAGTTCCATTCCGGGTGTTACTCCTGTTTTAAGCCTGGGTTAAACCCCCGTGAAACTGCATGCATTTACAAAACTAACGCAGGCAGACAAGGGTTTAGTATACAAGCGATTATGTTTTTTTGACCGGACGCAATTTATGGCCCCCCGGTGTAAGTGTCCTGCAGGGCAAACACCCGGCGCATCAGGTCCGAGCTGCGGGCACCGATATTTTTGCGAATCCGGACCTCTTCCTGCCCGATGGCCCGGTAGACCCCCTTCAGGGCTTCCCCGGTCACGTAATCCGACAGGTCCGGGTTAACCGGCTGTACCAAAGGGATGCGGTTATAGCGGCCTATGAGGTTTTCCCAGACCTGGTCTGCCCCGACCTTTTGGAAGGAGGTCTCGATAACTGGCAAAAATCGCGTATACAGGGCTTGCTGCGTTTTGTCCTGCAGGTAGGTGGTAGCGGCCGAATCCGGGCCCATCAGGATGTTGCGGGCATCGGTAAAGGTCATTTGTTTTACGGCATCCACAAATATGGGGGTGGCCGTACCTACGGCGTCCTCGGCGGCCCGGTTCAGGAGTTTCAGGCCCTCGTCCGCCAGGTCGTCCAGGCCAATATCCCGGAGGGTGCGGTCTACTTTGCGCAGGGGTTCCGGCAACAGGATGCGATAATCCGGGTTCCCGAAAAACCCGTTTTCCGCCCCCAGCTTAACCACCTGTCGGTCTATGCCCTGATCCAGGGCCTCCTGCAGGGCGGCGGCAATCTGCTCCTGGCTTACCGGCCCGCCGGCCGGCCATTGGTCCAGGACCTGTTGGAGTTCCCCGCATCCGGCCAGGGCCAGTGCGAGCACGGTAATTGCTATACGTTTGAACATGGGTAGTGTTTTAGAAATAAACGGCCGGGGCGGGGATTTTCGTGTACGCCTTCCCGGGATCAGGCAAAGATCACCGTCTTATTGTTGTAGACCAGGGTCTTATGGTCCAGGTGCAGGGCTACTGCACGGGCCAGCACCATTTTTTCCAGGTCCCGGCCCTTGGCGATAAAATCCGCTACACTGTGAATATGCGATACGGGGGTCACGTCCTGGGCAATGATGGGCCCTTCGTCCAGGTCTTCCGTAACGTAATGGCTGGTAGCCCCGATAATTTTCACCCCACGTTCAAAGGCGGCATGGTAGGGTTTGGCCCCGGCAAAGGCCGGCAGGAACGAATGGTGGATGTTGATGATGCGGTTGGGGTAGGCCGCGATCACCGGCGGGCCCACAATTTGCATGTAGCGCGCCAGGACAATGAAGTCTACCTGGTGGGCGGCCAGCAGTTCCAGCTGCCGGGCTTCGGCCGCAGCCCGGGTTTCCCGCGTAATGGGGATGTGGTAGTAGGGAATCCCGAACTGCTTCGCGATAGGCTCGCAATCCGGGTGGTTACTCAGGATAAAGGGGATTTCTACACGGAGTTCCCCTGCCTGGTAGCGCCCCAGCAGGTCGTAGAGGCAGTGGACGTATTTGGAAACGAACAGGGCCATGCGGCTGGCCCGGTCCAGGTGAAGGGACCAGGTCATTTCAAAAGGCCGGGCCAGGGTTCCTGAAAAGGCGTCACGGAAGGCGGATGCGTCCCAGGCGCCGGCATCGAAGTCCGCCTCCAGCCGCATGAAGAATACCCCGGCCTGCCGGTCTACGTGTTCATCCAGGTAAACAATATTACCGCCCTCTTGCTGGATCAGGCCCGTAACCGCGTGGATAATCCCGGGTTGGTCCGGGCAGTGGATGAGCAGGGTAGCGCGCATGCAGATCATTTTGGCGATAAAAGTAAGGGAATGGCAAGGGAATTGGCGGAAGGCGTATTATTTTTGTAAAATCCCGAGGGATTCCCCGGTTTTATTTGGAATATGATAAATATGCCGCCGGAATGGCGGCCCTCATTATGGAAGCTGCAAAACCCTACACCCCTGTCCACAAAGTACGAATGGTTACGGCCGCCTCCCTCTTTGACGGTCACGATGCGGCCATCAACATCATGCGCCGCATCATCCAGGCCACCGGGGTGGAAGTGATTCACCTGGGTCACGACCGCAGCGTATCCGAAGTGGTGGACTGCGCCATTGCAGAAGACGCCAACGCCATTGCCATGACCTCCTACCAGGGCGGGCACAATGAATATTTCCGGTACATGCACGACCTTCTGGAGGAACGCGGGGCCGGACATATCAAAATCTTTGGCGGGGGCGGGGGCGTGATCCTCCCGGAGGAGATCCGCGAGCTCATGGATTATGGGATTGAACGCATCTATTCCCCGGACGACGGGCGTGAAATGGGGTTACAGGGGATGATCAACGACCTGGTGTCCCGCTCGGATTACGATGTATCTGCCGTGGCCCTGCCCGAATCCAAATCCATTGCCGAGGGCCTGCGGCAGCAGGACCCCATGGTCCTGGCCCGCCTGATCAGTATGGCCGAAAACCAGCCCGAGGCCTATGCCAGGGTACGGGGACAGCTCCCGAAACCCGAAACCGTGCCGCCAGTGCTGGGCATAACCGGTACGGGGGGCGCCGGCAAGAGCAGCCTGGTGGACGAACTGGTGCGCCGCTTTTTGGCGGATTTCCCGGACCGGAAACTGGGGATTATTTCAGTGGATCCTTCCAAGCGTAAAACCGGCGGGGCCCTGCTGGGCGACCGCATCCGCATGAATGCCATCCACCACCCCAATGTCTATATGCGTTCCCTGGCCACCCGCCAGTCCAACCTGGCCCTCTCCCGTTACGTACAGGAGGCAGTGGAGATCCTGAAGGCTTCAGGTTTTGACCTGATCCTGCTGGAAACCTCCGGCATTGGGCAGTCCGATACGGAAATCCTGGAGCATTCCGATTGCTCCCTCTATGTGATGACCCCGGAATTCGGGGCGGCCACCCAGCTGGAGAAAATCGATATGCTGGACTTTGCGGACCTGGTGGCCATCAATAAATTCGACAAGCGCGGAGCCCTGGATGCGCTGCGGGATGTTAAAAAACAATACCGCCGTAACCATGGGATTTGGGAAGGTGAAGACGATGACCTCCCGGTTTTCGGGACCATTGCCTCCCAGTTTAACGACCCTGGCATGAACCGCCTGTACCGGGCGGTGATGCAGGCCCTTGCCGGGCGCGGGGCCGATTGGGCCCACCCGGGTACCCCAATGGGGTCGGAAATGTCCGAAAAGATCTTTATCATCCCCCCGGCCCGCACCCGCTATCTTTCCGAGATTGCCGAGAACAATCGCAGTTATGACGTTCGGGCCCGGCAGCAGGCGGTCGTAGCCGAACGCCTCTATGGCTACCATCAGTCACTCTGCGCCCTGGCCGGGGCAGACCCGCAGGCCTCATGGATGCCCTTTGCCGGGCCGGAGGGCCTGGACCTGGAGGGGCTTTTGCAACAGGCTAAAGAGGCGCAGCGGCCAACGGTGCGGGCCCTGGGTGAGGCCTTTGAGCAGGAGCGCAAAAACCTGAACCCCCACCATTGGGATTTCCTGCTGGGATGGGGTGGAATGAAGGCGCAGTATGCCGGGCCCGAATACCGATTTGAGGTCCGCGGTAAGGAAATCCGCATTGAAACGCATTCCAAATCCCTGTCCCACCTGGACATCCCCAAGGTGGTCCTGCCGCGGTACCGCAGCTGGGGAGACCTGCTGCTCTGGGCCCTGCAGGAAAATGTTCCGGGGGCATTTCCCTACACCGCCGGGCTGTACCCCTTTAAGCGCAAAGGAGAAGACCCGACCCGGATGTTTGCAGGCGAGGGCGGGCCGGAACGCACCAACCGCCGTTTCCATTACCTGAGCCTGGAGATGCCGGCCAAGCGGCTGTCTACCGCCTTCGATTCGGTAACCCTCTACGGCCACGACCCGGGCCACCGCCCGGATATTTATGGCAAGATCGGAAATGCCGGGGTTTCGATTTGCTGCCTGGACGACGCCAAAAAACTCTACAGCGGGTTCGACCTAAGCGACCCCCTCACCTCGGTAAGTATGACCATTAATGGCCCCGCCCCCATGCTTTTGGGCTTTTTCCTGAATGCAGCCATCGACCAGAATTGCGAGAAGTATATCCGGGAGCATGGCCTGGAACAGGAAGTAGACGCCAAGAAAGCGGCATACTTTAAAGGCAGTGGGACCACCCCGCCCGAATATCGGGGGGACCTGCCCGAAGGTCATAACGGGCTGGGGCTGTACCTGCTCGGGATCACCGGAGACCAGGTCCTGCCCGCGGAGGTTTATGCCGGTATCAAGGCCGAGACGCTCCGCCAGGTGCGCGGTACCGTTCAGGCCGATATTCTGAAGGAAGACCAGGCCCAGAATACCTGCATCTTTTCCACGGAGTTTGCTCTGCGGCTCATGGGGGACGTACAGGAGTATTTTATCCGCCATCAGGTGCGTAACTTCTACTCGGTTTCTATCTCGGGCTACCACATTGCCGAAGCCGGGGCCAACCCCATCACCCAGTTGGCCTTTACCCTGGCCAACGGGTTTACCTATGTGGAATATTACCTGAGCCGGGGGATGGACATCAATGCCTTTGGCCCCAACCTCTCTTTCTTCTTCTCGAACGGTATAGATCCGGAATATGCCGTAATCGGGCGGGTGGCCCGCCGAATCTGGGCCAAGGCTCTGAAGGAGAAATATGGGGCAGACCCCAGGGCGCAGATGCTCAAATACCACATCCAGACCTCGGGCCGTAGCCTGCACGCCCAGGAGATCGATTTTAATGATATCCGCACTACGCTGCAGGCCCTTTATGCCATCTATGACAATTGTAATTCCCTGCATACCAATGCCTACGATGAGGCTATAACCACGCCTACGGAGGAATCCGTGCGCCGGGCCATGGCCATTCAGCTCATCATTAACAAAGAGCTGGGGCTGGCCAAGAACGAAAACCCCTTGCAGGGGGCCTTTATCATTGAGGAGCTTACCGAACTGGTAGAGGAAGCCGTGCTTTCAGAATTTGACCGCATCACCGAACGGGGCGGGGTGCTGGGCGCCATGGAAACCATGTACCAGCGTTCGCGCATACAGGAGGAAAGCCTGCATTACGAAACCCTGAAGCACTCCGGGGCCTATCCCATTATTGGGGTGAATACTTTCCTGAATTCCAAAGGGTCGCCCACGGTTCTGCCCGCAGAGGTAATCCGCGCTACGGAGGAAGAGAAACAGGCTCAGATTGCCACCCTGGAACGCGTGCACGCCCAGCATGGGGAGGCCGCCCGGGAAGGTATCCGGCAATTGCAAGCGGCCGCAGTGGAAAACGCCAACATGTTCGACGCCCTGATGGAGGTGTGCAAAACGGCCTCCCTGGGCGAGGTCACCCAGGCGCTCTTCGAGGTAGGCGGGCAGTACCGCCGCAACATGTAGGGGTTAATCCAGCAGGCTTTTTCGCCATTTCTTGAAACTCCGGCGAAAGTGCTTCACTTCTTCCCGGAGCAGGTCCAGGTATTCCCGTTCCCGCACTCCGTCT
This sequence comes from Robiginitalea aestuariiviva, assembly GCF_029537735.1. Taxonomy (GTDB): domain Bacteria; phylum Bacteroidota; class Bacteroidia; order Flavobacteriales; family Flavobacteriaceae; genus Robiginitalea; species Robiginitalea aestuariiviva. Next base: position 339,494 of record NZ_JARPUQ010000002.1, read on the forward strand.
TTTTCCAGCCCGCGGCAATACATGGCCAGGTTTTGGATCATGACCTGTATAAAGTGAATGCTGTGCTGGCGGGTGAGCATAGAGGTGGTCCCTTCTGCCCGGGCAATCTGCTGGGGAATCAGGATGGCATCCGTAAGCAGGGAATCGGCCATCTGATCGCGCAGGCTGTTGGATTTAGCCAGGGTAAGCAGGTCTTTGTTGTAGGTCACAAAGGAGGCAATTTCCCGGCTCATAGTCCGCAGGGATAAGGCTTGGCGGTATACCGGCAGGTCTTTGATGCGCTGGTAGGACATCTTCTTTTTCAATTTTTCATAAAGATACGGGCCAATCCAGGGCTATATTATTTGCTTTATAAATGAAATAAGCTATCTTGCCTTATAATATTAGGTATTTTATAAAATTTGATATGGATTATAAATTGGATTCGCTGCATTGGAGTATCCTGGGTGCCCTGCAGAAGAACGCCCGGGCTTCCCTGGCCGGCATTGGCAGGGCGATTGGCCTGACCCCCCCGGCCGTGGCCGAACGGGTTAAGCGCCTGGAAGACCTGGGGGTGATTGAGGGATACTGGGCTTCCGTATCCCATACCAAGGCCGGGTACCAGCTCAAGGCGATTATTACGCTGCGCGCCTTTATGGGCAAGCTCAAGCCCTTTCTGGAGCAGGTCAAAACCCTGGAGGAGGTTATTAACTGTTATCGGATTACCGGGAACGAAAACATCATTATGGAAGTGGTCTTGAGGGACCAGTTCCACCTGGAGCGTTTTATTGACCGCCTGATCCAGTATGGGGAGACCCGAACCCACATCATCCTGTCGGAAGTAATTTCCAATGCCCCTATACGCAGGCTTTCGCCCACGGAAGAAACCCAATAGGGAAAATCTGGGCCGATTTACCTATTTTGGATAGGTAGTTTCCCCGGGGCCGCAGTCTGGATTTTCCGCCCGCTTTAAATGAGATTGGCGGGATTTTTGATGCAGTGTTGACTATGAAAAAATGCTTCTTTCTCTATTTCCTTTTGGTATGTGGCTGGGCCACAACCGAGGCGCAGGCCCAGATTACCGTCCGTAAAGGGTTGGTTATCGACAGCCTGGGGTTACAGGATTCCGTAGGCAGCCAGTTAAGTTTGTTCCTTCCCTCGTATTTCACCCCGGACCGAAAATGGCCGCTGCTCTTCCTGATCGAGTCTGAAGCGACCCGCTACCAGTCCATGCGGCACCTGAAGAATGCCGCGGAAAAAAACGGCTATATCCTGGCCTCCTCCCGCATGATGGGCAGCGATATTCCTCTAACCCAAAAGGTACTGTACTTCAGCCAAAGCGTGGAGATGGTCTCCAGCCTGGTGCCCCTGGATCCTTCCCGCATCAATGTAGGGGGTTATGGCTCCGGTGCCCTGGTGGCGACCTTGTTGCCGGGGCTGCTCAACAAGATACAGGGCGTGCTGGTACTGGGGTCTGCTACTCCCAACTGGGGGCTGATGCCCCGTACCAGCAGGCGTTTCCATTTTGTGGGGATTTACGGGCAGCAGGATTACCGCTTTCTGGATATGCTGGACTCGGAAACCCTGCTGGACCAGCGCAAAATTCCGAATCATCTCTTGTACTTTGACGGGGGCGCAGAACGCCCGGACGACGAATTCCCCGTTCGGGGGTTGCAATCCCTGACCCTGATGGCCATGGCTCGTAAATGGATCCCCCAGGACACCGTGACCGTGGCAACGGCAAAAGTTGCATGGTTGCAATACGTGCGCAAACTGCGCAACAGCGGGCAGTTCCTCTTGGCACACGACCAGTTGGAAGAGGCCATAGCCTTGCTGGCGCCCCTGACCGACGTGGATGGCCTCCGGGTGATGGAGCGGGAATTGCGAAGGAATAACGGGTATCGGGCCCAGCGGCGCGATTTTGAAGTTTTTCAGTTGCGGGAACGCTTTATGCGAGACGACTTTGCCCTGTACCTGGAAGAGGACGTCCTGAATTTCAACCTGAATAACCTGGGGTGGTGGCGGTTCCAGATGGAAAAGCTGGAAAAGCATAAGGCCAGCCCCAAACGGGAGGAACAACTGATGGGGGCTCGCCTGGAATCTTACCTGAATGCCCTGGTGGACGAATACCTGGTGATTGCCGCCGCCCAGCAAGCCCAGGAAGCCGGAGACGAGGTGCTGCTGCGCATGGTGAAGACCATCACGTCCCCGAAGGATTTCGGGAATTACCTGAAATTGATTTCCCTCACGTCCAAATACGAAGATTACGGAACGGCCCTGTTCTATATGGAGGAGCTCCTTAAGCAGGGCTTCCGGGACCGCGCCGCCCTGTATGATCTGGAGCATACGGCCTTGCTCCGTATCAGTCCGGAATTCAATGACCTTGTAGCCAAATATCTGAAGGATGCCCGCTACGAGTTACCCGAGCCGCCGGCTCCCGAACCCCAGAAGGAGGACGGATAATTCCCGTGTCCCAGAGGCACCCGGATGGGTTTAGGGTTTGCACGCTTGGTTCTAAGATGCGATCTTTACCGGGCGGCTTTCCCCCGGCTGCGACATTCAAACCCATTCCTATGAACCTTCGAACACCTATGCTTTTGGGGGTCGCAGTCCTTATGGTGGGCTGTAACCGGGGCAAACGCTACCATGAAACCAGCCAGACCGAACCCGTTCCCGTGGAATCCCATACGGGCCTACAGGCCGTGCTGGAATTCCAGGAGGAGCTCAATGCCGAATACCGGGACCCGGAAACCTCCCCCCTTACCGACGAGGACCTCCCCCGTTTTCAGGGGCTTGCCTTTTTTGAACCGGATACCTCTTACCAGGTTTGGGCCCGGTTGTCCCGGACGCCGGAAGCTTTGCCCTTTGACATGCCCACCACCACGGACCGCCTTTCGCGGGAGCGGCAATACGGCACCCTGCATTTTGAACTGGAAGGAGAAGGATTCTATCTGAAGGTGTACCAGAACCTGCAACTCATGCAGGAGGAAGGGTTTGAGGATTATCTCTTTCTCCCGTTTACGGATGCCACCAATGGGAAGGAAACCTATTACGGGGGGCGGTACATGGACCTGCGCATTCCGGCCGGAGATAGCTTGCTGTTGGACTTCAACCAGGCCTATAACCCCTATTGTGCGTATAATCCCGACTATTCCTGCCCCATTGTGCCCAGGGAAAACCATTTGGACATCCCGGTACGTGCAGGGGTCATGGCTTATGGGCCCTAAATGAAAACCCCCGGCACCAGGCCGGGGGCTTTCCCATTAACCAAACTAAACAAAATGGGCGGCAAAAAGCCTTAGAAGGAGTAGACCGCGGCCAGCAGGAAGGAAGCGAGGCTTTTGGTCGGATCCAGGTCATTGTTGATAAAAGCGTCGTCCGAAGCGCTGTCCAGACGGATTTCCGGTTTGATCATCAGGTCGCCTACAGTAGCGCTGCCGGTCAGGGTCACGGCCAGTACGCTGGAATCCTCCAGGCCGGTACCGATAGCCCCGTAATCCCCGGTTTCCACGAAGTATTCTGCCCGCAGGCCCAGGGCGAAATTCTCGGAGGTGCTGTACTGCGGGTACAGGGCTACCCCTGCAAAGCCCAGGTCTTCGTCGTCAAAATAGGCGGCGTTTACCCCCAGGTAGAAATCTTCGGTAACATCGAAGCCCCCGGTATAATCGATTTCATAAGCACCCTGGCTGTACACGAAGTTCAGGTATTGCCCGGAGTACCCCAATTGGGCACCCACGGCGTAATCCCCGGTGGGGTTGAACTCGGTGAGGTCGGTGGGGTTCATCACCGCCAGCATGGCGGACCAGTCGTTGCCCAGGTCAAAATCGGCTTTTAAACCGGTGTGCGAAAAAGGCCCGTAAGAGAACAGGTAAGAGGTGCTGTAGTTAAAGTTGGCCGCCGGGGAGATAACCTCATACCCCAGGAAGGTGTTGAAATTCCCGAAGGTAAGGGTTACGCTTTCCGAAACGTTCCAGTACACGTACAGCTGGTTTACGATATTCCCGGTCATGGAATACATGGGGGAGGCAAAAACGGCATCCGTTCCGCGGGGCCCGAAAACCAGGTCTGCCACAAAGCCCACCTTTTCGCCTTCATAGGTGGCAATCAGGTTGGCCATGCCCAGGGAAAAGCCCGGCAGGTTGGCAAAGGAAGACCCGGGTGCAATGGCATCTTCGTCGTTGGGGGCGGTCAGGTTGGCCCGGTAATAGGCGTCAACGGTTCCGCTCAGGGTAAACTTCTTCTCTGCTTCCTCTTCCTGGGACCAGGCAGAAAAGGCCGATAAAAACGTAAGGCCAATAAGCAGATATTTTCCGAAATTTGTATTTGTAATCGCTTTCATAGGATTCATGTTTTGCTCTGAAAAGCAGAGTGATTGTTTTTGACTTGTGAGTTCGTTGAAATGATTGCGTTTTTAAAGACGGAGCGTTTGGCAGAACGCTCCGTCCCTTTTATTAAGGTTTAGTGCTGGTTCATCCGGAAGTCCGCATAGGCGTCCATGCCGTGCTCGTGTATATCCAGCCCGTCCAGCTCCTCTTCCTTGTCTACGCGGATACCCACGGTTTTCTTCAGGATAAAGATGAACAGGAAGGCGGTCACAATACAGAATACCCCTGCTGCGCCTACCCCGGTAAGCTGGTAAAGGAACTGGTCTATGCCGGCTTTGTCGCCAAAGATGCCTACAGCCAGGGTGCCCCAGATTCCGCAAATCAGGTGGACGGTTACGGCGCCAACCGGGTCGTCCAGGCGGATGCGGTCAATCAGTGCCACCCCGCCAACGATGATGGCGCCGGCAATAAGCCCAATCACCACAGCTTCATTGGGGGACATCAGGTCTGCGCCGGCAGTGATGCCCACCAGGCCGCCCAGGATCCCGTTCAGGAACATGGTCAGGTCGTAATTCTTATACGCCAGCGTCGATACTACAAAGGCACTTACCCCTCCGGCAGCCGCAGCCAGACTGGTGGTCACCAGCACCAGGGAGGTCAGGGCCGGGTCTGCGGACAGGACGGAACCGCCGTTAAAGCCGAACCAACCCAGCCAAAGGATGAGGACCCCGGCCGTAGCCAGCGGGATATTGTGTCCGGGAATAGCCTTGGGTTTCCCATCGTCACCGAATTTCCCGATTCGCGCGCCGAGCAGCCAGATAGCCACCAGGGCGCCCCATCCGCCTACGGAGTGTACCAGGGTAGACCCTGCAAAATCATAAAATCCGGCCTCTTCGCCACCCAGGGTGGAGAGGAACCCACCGCCCCACTGCCAGGAACCCACAATCGGGTATACCAGGCCTACGTAGAGGAGGGTAAAGATCATGAACGGTCCCAGTTTGATTCGCTCTGCCACAGCCCCGGAAACAATGGTGGCAGCGGTGGCGGCAAACATGCCCTGGAAGAGGAAGTCCGTCCAGTAGGTGTATCCGCCGTCTGCATATTCGGGGGTGAGCCCGGCAGCGTCGGTTTCCAGGCCAAAGCCTGCAAATCCGAGGAAGCCGTTGAACTCCCCGGGGTACATGAGGTTAAAGCCCCCGATGTAGTACATCAGCAGCCCTACGGTAATGATGAAAATATTCTTGAAAAGGATGTTGATGGTGTTTTTCTGGCGGGTGAGCCCGATTTCCAGAAAAGCAAAGCCCAGGTGCATGAAGAACACCAGGGCGGTGCACAACATCATCCATACGTTGTTAGCTGTAAATAATCCAGTATCCATAACGAAAAATCTTTTGAGTCGGTTAGTTAGTTAATGCCGGCATGGCCGCTTTCCTTGGTTCTGATGCGATAGGCTTCGATAATGTCGGATACGAAGATTTTTCCATCCCCGACATTTCCGGTATATGCCGTTTCGAGCAGGGTGTTGATGGTGCGCTCCAGGAAACTGTCGCTGACAACGATCACCAGGTACCTGCGCTGGATATCGGAAGTGCTATAGGAGATCCCCCGGTATACATGTCCCTGTTTTTCGTTTCCAACCCCGGTAACATCCCAGTAGCTGAAAAAATTCACCTCGATTTGATGCAGGGCCTTTTTGACCTCATCAAACTTGGATTTTCTGATAATGGCTTCCACTTTTTTCATGAGTAGTAGTTTTTGTTGATCGGGCCAAATATATATTAAATTGAATACCCCCTCAAAAAACAGGGGGTAGGGGCAGGATTTTTATTATACTTTTAAATATACCCCCTAAAAAATGAGGGTATCATTTTTATAAAGGGTAATTATTTGGGTATTGCTGAATAGTTTGAAGGGAAACGAGGGAAATGCTGAAAAAATGCAGGGAATTACGGACAAAACATTGCCGTATTGTTAATAAATAATCAAAAACGTTGATAAAAGTTAGGAATATCCAGGGGCTAAGCCAGAAAGCGGGCCAGCCAAAAGCCAAGCATTACCGCGCCTATGCCCAGGGCAATGCTACCCAGGCTGTAGGCGAGGAAGGGGAGGTAGCTCCCCTGCTTTAGGAGCAGGAACTGCTCCAGGCCAAAGGTAGAAAAGGTGGTGAAGCCACCACAAAACCCCGTTGCCAGCAAGGCAGCCTGGGCGGGGTTGGTGGAGCCGGTGCGCAGGGTGGTGCCCAGGAGCAGGCCAATAAGCAGGCAGCCCACCACATTTACCAGGAAGGTGCCCAGGTAAAAACCGGAAATAAGGGGGTTCAGGTATTGGCTGACCAGGTATCTTAGACCACTGCCAATCCCACCGCCGAGTATGACTAACAGCAATGGCTTCATCTAGGGCCGGTGTTGGCGTAAAGGGTTGGAAACGGCAATGGCCGCCCCAGTGGAGGGTAAATCTAAGAAAAGTTTGCCTTACACCGCTTTGCGGTACTCGGAATCCAGGGTGTCCAGACGAAGGTTTTTGAGCTTCAGGGTAGGCAGGCTCGCCGAACGTGACCTGTTTTTACGCTGAAAACGCACCGAGGTGCTGAAGATCAGCAACAGGGCGTTTAGTAAGACAACAGCGGTAAAAATGGTAAAGAATACAACCATGGACGTAGGTTCTTTGAAAGCTATAACGCAAAAGTACGGCTTTTCTTATATTTTCCGTAAAATTTCACGCTATCACAGATATAAATGGGAATTTTTGCCGTATCCGTAATTGCGGGTGTTAGAAACTGAGTATGTACTTTAAAAGGAAGAGGATGATTACGAAACTGACAAAGGCCAAAAGCACCCATCCGACCCCTTTGTACTGCTTTTTGGTGGTCTCACGGTCCGATCGGTAGACCCAGACCATGGCTGCTGTAAAAGCAACGATAAAAAAGAGGGCGAAGGCAATTTGTCCGGAGGAAAACATCTTTCTATTTTTAGCCGCCTGCCGTGGCAGACCTGCGGGGCAAAATTAATCCAAAATCACGCCAAATGAAAGAAAAAATCGCCGCGGTTGCGGCTTTCCACGAGGCCTTTGGCCTGGGTATATCCGATACTCCCATCGCCCATCTCGGGGCAGAGAAAAACCTGCTGCGCTACAAACTCATGCGGGAGGAAAACGAGGAATACCTGGACGCCGCCATGCAAGGGGACCTGGTGGAGGTGGCCGATGCCCTGGGCGACATGTTGTACATCCTTTGCGGCACCCTGTTGGAGCACGGCTTGCAGCATAAGATCGAGGCGGTTTTTGAAGCGATACAGCGCAGCAACATGAGTAAACTGGGTGCCGACGGTAAGCCCATATACCGCGAAGACGGCAAGGTGATGAAAGGCCCGGATTACTTCACCCCGGATATCGCTTCGGCCCTGGAAGACTAAGGGTTATTTGCCCCCAACGGCATACCGCCATCCAAACGGGTCTTCGGCCCGGTTGTACTGGATGTCCGTAATACGTTTCTTGATGTAGGCTGCATAGGAATCCTCCAGCTCAGGCAGGGCGTAGCGTTTGCCCTGGTACCCGAAACCGCTGATGGGAGAAACTACCGCTGCCGTTCCGGCCCCGAACATTTCCTTCAGGGTGCCGTTGGCCGCGGCCTCCAGTAATTCGGAAACACGGATTTTACGAACTTCGGTGGCAATGCCTTCTGCCTCTGCAAGGGTGAGGATACTCTTGCGGGTGATTCCGTCCAGGATGCGGTCGCTGGTAGGGCTGGTCAGCAGGGTATCCCCGATGCGGATAAAAATATTCATGGCCCCGGCTTCCTCTATGAATTCGTGGGTGTTGTCATCTGTCCAGACCACTTGCTGGAACCCGGCTTCCTTGGCCAGGTGGGTGGGGTAGAACTGCCCGGCGTAGTTGCCGCCAGCCTTGGCATATCCCACACCTCCGTTGGCCGCGCGGGAATAGGTTTCTTCAATCCGGACGTCCACTTTCCCGGAAAAATAGGCCCCTGAGGGGGCACAGGCAATGATAAAGGTATAGGCATCTGCCGGGGAGGCGTGAAAACCGGTCCCCGATGCAAAAATGAAGGGGCGGATGTACAGGGAGCTCCCAGCCTGGGTGGGGATCCAGTCCGAATCCACCTCCAGCAGGGTTTTGAGGCCTTCCATAAACAGGGTTTCCGGCACCTCCGGGATGGCCAGGCGGGCCGCAGATTTGTTCAGGCGCCGCGCGTTTTCCAGCGGGCGGAACAGCCAGGTTTGCCCCTGGGCATCCTTATACGCCTTCATGCCCTCAAAGACTTCCTGTCCATAGTGGAATACCTTGGCAGACGGTTCCAGGGAAATAGGGCCGTAGGGTACGATCCGGGCGTCCTGCCAGGCGCCGTCCCGGTATTCGCAAATGAACATATGGTCTGCAAAAACGCTGCCGAAGGGCAGGTTGTCAAAATCGACCTCGGGCAGGCGGGATGCCTTGGTTTTGGTGATGGTGATGGCTTGGGTGGTGAACTCCATATACCTCGGTTTTGGAAGCATAAAAGTACATAATATTCTTCTGGCATACCCTTTAATTTCCGCCATAAAATCCTGACCTTTGGCAGAAGCAACAAAGCGATAAAGATTATGCGGCATTTTAACAGTATTCTTTTGGTTTTTGCACTCGCCGCGGGGTGTGGGCAACAGAAATCGCAACAGGAAAATACGGGCATAGCTCCCGAAGCACCAGCAGTGGAGGCCAGTGATGCGGCTGTGGCCCTGGGCGCCCCGATTCCCGAAGGCGCGGTGCTGGATGCGGCCAGGGCTGCAGCCCTGTTCGGGAACCTTAGCGCAACAGACACCCTGCAAACCACCTTTGAAGCCGAGGTGCTGGAGGTCTGCCAGGCCAAAGGCTGCTGGATGAAACTTGCTCTGCCCGGGCAGGACCCGGTAATGGTCCGATTCAAGGATTATGGGTTTTTTGTGCCCAAGGACCTGGCAGGTACCCGGGTCACAGTATCCGGGAAAGCCTTCGTTTCTGAGGTTTCAGAAGCCGATCGCAGGCACCTGGCCCAGGACGCCGGAGCCCCGGAGGAAGAAGTACTGGCCTTAGTCGGCCCGGTAAAGGAAGCCGGTTTTGAAGCCGATGGTGTCCGATTCCGCCAATAAAGGTTCCCGCCAATGGGTGCGGACCGCCGATGGTTCGCCCACCCTGCACCTTCCGGAATGGGACGAACACTACCACTCGGTGCACGGGGCCCTGCAGGAATCCCTGCACGTCTTTATAGAGGCCGGGCTCAGGCACCTGCCTCCGACCAATCCCCTGCACATCCTGGAAATGGGCTTCGGCACCGGGCTAAACGCCCTGCTGACTCTGCTCGAAACCCGGGAAGGGTATCCTGAGGTGGTGTACACGGCCCTGGAAGCTTTTCCCCTGGAGCCAGCCGAATGGGAGCCGCTGGACTATGCCACCTCCCTAAAAAGCCCCGATGCGGCCGCGGCCTATGCTGCTTTGCACCTGGCGCCCTGGGAATCCCGGGCCCGGGTGGCCCCACACTTTCACCTTTGCAAGCGGCAGATGGATTTTCGGGAATTTCAGGATACCGGCGGCTACCACCTGCTGTATTTTGACGCCTTTGGGGCCCGGGTACAACCGGAACTCTGGACCGAAAAGATCTTCAGGGCCATGTTCAACGCCCTGGAACCCGGAGGGGTGCTGGTGACCTATGCCGCGAAAGGCAGCGTACGCCGGGCCATGCAGGCAGCCGGCTTTGGCGTGGAGCGCCTCCCTGGCCCGCCGGGGAAACGGGAAATGCTGCGAGCCACCCGCCCGCCCCAATGTTAAATCCCCTTTAAAGCCTTCGCCTTTCCCCTCCCGGCACCGTATTTTTGTTAAAAATTTGCTTTTGAGTGTTCTGATCACCGGCGCCACAGGCCTGGTAGGCAATACCCTGGTGGCCCAATGCCGAAATGCCGGCATCTCCGTAAAATACCTGACCCGAAGTGCTGACCAGCTTCGCAGCGAAGCCGGGATGGAAGGTTTTCTCTGGGACCCTGGTAAGGGCACCATAGACCCCGCCTGTTTTGAAGGCGTCCGCTGGATCGTAAACCTGGCCGGGGCACCCATTGCCAAGCGGTGGACACCCACCTACAAAAAGGCTATCCTGCAAAGCCGGGTGCAGAGCCTCAATACCCTGTACAAAGGCCTGGAAGCCCTGGGGAACCATACCGTTGAGCACCTGGTTTCCGCCTCGGCGATCGGTATTTACCCGGATTCGCGTACTGCCTTTTATTCGGAAGGGGAAACCAGCCTGGATTCGGGGTTTCTGGGGGAAACGGTACAGGCCTGGGAAACGGCTGCCTTTCGTTTCCGGGAATTGAGCGTCGCGGTGGCGGCCCTGCGCATTGGGTTGGTGCTGGCAAAGGATGGAGGTGCCCTGCCCCAATTGGCCCGGCCGGTGCGCTTCTTTGCGGGAGCCCCCCTGGGGAGCGGGAAGCAGTGGCAGTCCTGGATCCATGTGCAGGACCTGGCCGATATGTTTCTGAGGGCTCTGGAAGACCGATGGGAAGGACCTTATAATGCGGTTGCCCCCAACCCGGTAACCCAAAAAAAGCTGATCCGGGAAACCGCTTCCGTCCTGGACCGCCCCCTTTGGCTGCCTCCGGTTCCGGGCGCCTTCCTTCGGCTGGTGCTTGGTGAAATGGCCCAGGTGGTGCTGGCCAGCCAGCGCGTGAGTTCCGAGAAGGCCCAGATGGAGGGCTTTACCTTCCGGTATGCCAACCTGAGGCCTGCCCTGGAAGACCTGCTGGGTTCGGGTTCCTGAACGGACTATTCCGACATCCCCGCCTTTTTTCGTGACATTTTGACATTATTCCCGAATTGGCAGTACTTTTGCCGCTTATCAATCACGAAATAAACGGCATCAGCAACGATGAGTACAGATAAGGATATGCAACAAGAGGAGGTGGTAGATCCCCAAGGGGGCCAAACCGCCCCGGCAGGGGATTCGGAACCCCAGGGCGATACCGGCGAAACCGGCGGGCAAACCGCGGACGTCGTGGAAGGATTGAAGGCAGAACTGGCAGAGGAAAAAGACAAATTCCTGCGCCTGTTCGCCGAATTCGAGAATTATAAGAAACGCACGTCCCGGGAACGTATGGAGTTGTTTAAGACGGCCGGGCAGGAGGTGATCACCACCATGCTCCCCGTATTGGACGATTTTGACCGCGCCCTGAAAGAACTGGGGCGTTCGGAAGATGAAGAGCTTTTTAAAGGGGTGTCCCTGATCCACAACAAATTCCGGGAAGCCTTACGCAGCAAAGGCCTGGAGGAAATTTCCGTAAAGGAAGGGGATGCCTTCGACGCCGAGGTGCACGAGGCGGTAACCCAGATCCCGGCCCCGAAAAAGAGCCTGAAGGGTAAAGTTGTAGATGTGATCGAAAAGGGATTCACCCTGGGCGACAAAATCATCCGTCACCCCAAGGTAGTGGTGGGAAACTAACGACATGAAGCAGGATTACTACGAAATACTGGGCATCAGTAAAGGTGCCAGCGCCGCGGAAATCAAAAAGGCCTATCGCAAGAAGGCTATTGAATACCATCCGGACAAGAACCCGGGCGATTCCAAGGCCGAGGAAATGTTCAAGAAGGCGGCCGAGGCCTATGAGGTCCTGAGCGACCCGGACAAAAAGGCGCGTTACGACCAGTACGGCCATGCGGCCTTTGAGGGCGGTGGCTTTGGCGGCGGCGGAATGAATATGGAAGATATCTTCAGTCAGTTCGGGGATATTTTCGGCAGCGCCTTTGGCGGTGGCTTCAGCGGCTTTGGCGGCTTTGGCGGCGGCCAGCGCCGCGTAAAGGGCAGCAACCTCCGCATCCGGGTAACCCTGGACCTGGAGGAAGTGGCCAACGGGGTGGAGAAAAAAGTGAAGGTGAAGCGGAAGGTGCAGGCCCCGGGGGTTACCTATAAAACGTGTGCCACCTGTGGCGGCAGCGGGCAGATCACTAAGATTACCAATACCATCCTGGGCCGGATGCAGACGGCTACCCCCTGTACCCAATGCGGGGGCAGCGGGCAGACCATCGACTCCAAACCTTCGGATTCCGATGCCCATGGGCTGCAGGTTCGGGAAGAGACCGTTTCCATCCAGATTCCGCCGGGAGTGGAATCCGGGATGCAGTTAAAAGTTTCCGGCAAAGGGAACGAGGCCCCCGGAAACGGGGTGCCGGGAGACCTGCTGGTGGCCATTGAAACCCGGGAACACCCCACCCTGAAGCGGGAGGGAGACAACCTCCACTACGATCTGTATATCAGCATGCCGGACGCCGTGCTGGGTACCTCCAAGGAAATCGATACCGTGGGCGGCAAGGTTCGCATCAAGCTGGAAGCCGGTATTCAGTCCGGGAAAATTCTGCGCCTGCGCCACAAGGGGATCAAGAGCCTGAACGGGTATGGCACCGGAGACCTGCTGGTGCATGTAAACGTCTGGACCCCCAGGGAACTCAATAAGGAACAGCGCGCCTTTTTTGAACGGATGCAGGAGGATGAAAATTTTGCCCCTAAACCCGAGAAATCGGAGAAATCCTTCTTCGAAAAGGTAAAAGACATGTTCTCTTGACGAATAATACCTGCGGCTTTGAAAAAAAAATGTATATTTGGTTTGATATTGGGACTCCAATATTAATTTTCTTTTTCATAGCAATTTTTTTCCCATCCTCGATGCCCGCATTGGGGATGGGTTTTTTGTGGGTAATCCTACCGGCAGGCAGGCTGTGGCAGCCCTTCACAATCCTGCCCAAAACCGCTATCTTTACGAACCTTAAAACCCACCTGCATGGAGCCCGTTCTGTCGGTTCAAGACCTCAGTAAGCAGTTTGGCACCTACACGGCCCTGGACCGCGTTTCCCTGGATATTCCCAGGGGATCCATCTTTGGCCTGCTGGGGCCCAACGGGGCCGGGAAGACCACGCTGATCCGTATCATCAACCAGATTACCTATCCGGATTCGGGCAGCATCTGGCTGGACGGGCAGCCCCTGGGTCCCGAACACATTGCCCAGATCGGTTACCTGCCGGAAGAACGCGGCCTGTATAAAAGCATGAAGGTAGGGGAGCAGGCGCTGTATCTGGCCCAGTTAAAAGGTCTGAGCCGGGCAGACGCCCGGGAACAGCTGCGCTACTGGTTCGACAAACTGGACATCGGCCACTGGTGGAACAAAAAAGTACAGGAACTCTCCAAGGGCATGGCCCAGAAAATCCAGTTTGTAGTTACCGTTTTGCACCGGCCCAAACTCCTGATCTTCGACGAACCCTTTAGCGGGTTCGACCCCATCAATGCGGCCCTGATCAAGGACCAGATCCTGGAGCTGAATGCCCAGGGTGCATCCATCATCTTTTCCACCCACCGGATGGAATCGGTAGAGGAACTCTGCCAGCACATTGGCCTGATCCACCGCTCGCGCCTGATCCTCAAAGGCCGGTTGTCGGCCATAAAAAAGGAATACCGGCAGGGGAAATACAAGGTACAGTGGGAGCCCGCGAATAGGGAGGCCGGCCTGGGGCCCCTGCAGGAGGCCCTGGAAGTGTCCGCGGCAACTTTCGATGCAGAAGAGGGAATTTGGGATTTTACCCTGAAGCTGGGGGATGCGGACAAGGCGGCCGCCCTGCAGTTCCTGTCCACCCACGGCAACCTGGCTGCCTTTTCCGAATGGATCCCCACCGCCGAGGAAATTTTTATCCGAACCGTCCAAAAACAGGAAGCAAATGGCTAAGCTCTGGTTGATTATCCGTCGGGAATACCTGGCCAAGGTACGCAACAAATCCTTTGTGGTCATGACCTTTCTGAGCCCCATACTACTGGTGGGGATGGTGGTGCTGATCGCCTACCTGACCCAGGTAAACGACAACGAAAAACGGGTAGTGGCCGTCCTGAACCAGAGCGCATTCTTTGGGAATTCCTTTACCCCCGGCACCGGGGTATCCTTTGTGGATTTCAAGGGGATTAGCCTGGAGGCGGCCAAAGACAGCGTTACCGGCATGGGCTTCTACGGCCTTTTGCACCTGCCCCCGGCCGGAGATGCCGAGGCCGTGGCCCGGGAGGCCTTTCTCTATACACGGGAGGTTCCCAGCACCTCGGTACTGACCGAGGTGGAAGACGCCCTGGAAGACGACCTGAGGGCCTACCGCCTGGAGGCTATGGGGGTTACCCCCGGGGAGTATGCCCAGGTGCGACAGGGGTACGACCTGCAGACTGCCACCTTCCGCGGGGAACGCAGCCATAAGGGGATCAATGAGTTCAAAGCCATAGTGGGCGGGGGCTTCGGGTACCTGATCATGATGTTCATCATTATCTATGGGGGTTTTGTGATGCGATCGGTAATCGAGGAAAAGACCAGCCGTATCATCGAGGTGATCATTTCCTCGGTCAAGCCCTTCCAATTGATGATGGGCAAGATTATCGGGACATCCCTGGCCGGGGTCACCCAGTTTCTGATATGGATTCTTTCCGCAGGGTTGCTCCTGACGGTGGCCCTGCTATTTATGGACATTGACCCGGGGGTGCTGATGCAGGGCCCGGGCATGGGCGGAGCCCTGGAACAGCAACTTTCCAGCAGCGCCCTGGCAGACGACCAGACGGCCCGCCTGATGCTGGAGGAATTCGTGCAGCTGCCCATGGGGCTGTTGTTGTTCTTTTTCCTGGTATACTTTGTGCTGGGGTACCTGATCTACAGTTCCATCTATGCCGCCATAGGAGCGGCGGTAGACAACGAAACGGACACCCAGCAGTTTATCCTGCCGGTAATCCTGCCCCTGATGCTGGCCATATATGTGGGCTTTTTCTCAGTGTTCAGCAACCCCCACGGCCCCATAGCCGTGGCGTTTTCGATCTTTCCGCTTACGTCTCCCATCGTGATGCTGATGCGCCTGCCCTCCGGGATCGGACCCACAGGGGTACCCTATTGGGAGCTGGCAGCCTCGCTTTCCCTGCTGTTGCTTACCTTTATAGGGATTGTATGGCTGGCTGCCAAAATCTACCGTATCGGGATTTTGATGTACGGCAAAAAGCCCACCTACAAGGAACTCTATAAATGGCTGAAATACTGAGATGATACAAGACACTGCGTCCCCGGTAAAAGACTTTATAGAAAAGGATTTCTGGTCAGAGATCACGGACTTCCTCAATTTGGGCCTCCATGTGGGTGAAGGGGAGAACTCCATTCATATTACCATCGGACTGTTGCTCACCCTGAGTGTGGCCCTGGTGGGGACGGCGGTGTTGTTGCGGTGGCTGCGTTCCTTCCTGACCCGGAAGATGGTACAGGAAGACAAGATGAAGTTCGTCACCATCTTCAAGTACATCAAATACGTGATTTACGTGGCGGTGGTCCTGCTCACCATGAGTGCGGCAGGCATCGACATCACCCTGCTGATTACCGCCTCGGCGGCCCTGTTTGTAGGGGTAGGCCTGGCCCTGCAGGAACTCTTCCAGGATATCATTGCCGGCATCCTGATCCTGGTGGATAAGTCCCTTCGCGTTGGGGATATTGTGGAGGTGGACGGCAAGGTAGGCAAGGTCTTCGAGATCAAGCTGCGCAGTACCCGTGCCCTGACCCGGGACGACAAGGTGCTGGTGATCCCCAACCACAAGTTTTTAAGCGAAGTCATCTACAATTATACCCAGAACCACCGTACCACCCGCGAAGCCGTGAGGGTGGGGGTGGCTTATGGCAGCGACGTGCAAAAGGTCACGGACCTCTTGCTCAAATCCCTCGAAAACCAGAAAGGTATCCTGAAGAATCCCAAGCCCTTTGTGCTTTTTGATGACTTCGGGGATTCCGCCCTGCTGTTCTCGGTCCATTTTTTCATTAATGATTCCTTCTCGGACCCCCGGATCAAAAGTGAGATCCGTTACCGCATAGACGCCCTGTTCCGCGAACATGGGGTGACCATTCCCTTCCCGCAACGGGATGTGCATTTCTTTGCCCATACCCCCGTTTCCGTCCAACAGAAAGGCGGGAAATAAAGGACACTGTCTTTTTACCGGAGGGCTGCCTGTTTTTTGCGGGCGGTAGGCCTATTTTGGAGTTGGGTGGGGGTGGGGGCCGAATTCAGCCGATTACCTGCACAGCCACGGATTTGATCAGGCACCACACAGCCTTCCCGGGTTCCAGGCCCAGTTGCCTGAGGGCGGGCCCGGTGATTTCCACGGCCAGGGGTACCCCGGTGTCTACCAGGCACAGGGGCCGGTCACCGTTTCCGAGCAGGGCCAAAACTTTCCCGGGAATCTGGTTTTGAATGGAAACCCCGTCCAGCCGGTTTTGGGACAGGGCTATATCCGAAGCCCGGATCACCACCCGCACCCTGCTTCCCGGGGCAGGGGGCGTGCCCTCTACCTGGCATTTCAAGTGGGGTTGCTGGGATTTGCCGGGCCATTGCAATTCGATCAGACTGCCGGTTTCCGTGGGCCAGGCCACTTCCATTTGCATGGAATTCCCCACCGGTTCATCCCCCAGCAGGGTCATGGCCTCCGCCTGCCGGAGCAACTCCACATAATGATTGTGCCCAATGCAATGTCCGTCCCGGATCAGGCAGAGCCTGCTGGTGAGTTTCAGCAGGTCCTCCAGGTTGTGGCTTACCACCCACAACGGAATATTTACCCGTTGCTGAACCTTCAGGATCAGGGGGATAATCTGCCGCCGCATCCCCTGGTCTACTGCCGCAAAGGGCTCGTCCAGCAGCAGCATATCCGGGGCCGAGAGCAGGGCCCTTCCCAGGGCGGTACGCTGTTTTTCCCCTCCGGAAATACCCTGGGGCTTGCGGTGGAGCAGCCCTTCCAGGCCCAGGAGGTCAATAATTTCGTCATAGGCCACCAGGGGTTTGCCCTGGTAGGGCAAGCCGTATTTCAGGTTTTGGGCCACAGTCATATGCGGAAACAGCCGGCCTTCCTGAAAGACATACCCAATACGGCGTTCCCTGGGGGCCAGGCAGATCTTGCGGGCGCTGTTGAAAAGGACACGCCCGTTTACGCCAATATGACCGGCTTGCGGTTTTTCAAGGCCGGCAACCGCCTGCAGCAGGGAAGTTTTGCCAGACCCGCTGGGGCCGTAAATCCCCGTGATGCCCCCGGCAAACACTTCCTTTATGGCCAGGGTAAACCGGTCCCTTTCCAGTCTGATATCAACCTCGGTCATGCCTCAATTTTTTAATATACCATTCCGAAAGCAACATGGCCGCCAGGGAAATCCCTACGGATACCAGTACCAGGCGCAGGGTGGCCTCTTCCCCCCCGGGAACCTGCATCAGGGCATAAATGGCCAGGGGGAGGGTTTGGGTTTCGCCGGCAATATTTCCGGCAAAGGTGATGGTGGCCCCGAATTCGCCCAGGGAACGGGCGAACCCCAGGATGGCGCCGGAGAGGATGCCCGGCATGGCCAGGGGCACCGTGATCCGAAAAAAAGTCTTCAGGTTTCCGGCCCCCAGCAGGCGGGAAGCGTCCTCCAGGCGGGTGTCCACCATTTCCATGGCTGTGCGTACCGAACGCACCACCAAGGGGAAGGAAACCACAGCCGAGGCGATCACTGCCGCGTGAAAACTAAAGGCCAGCCGAAGCCCGAAAGCGGATTCCAGCCATTGCCCCAGCGGGCTGCGGGCGCCCAGGGCCAGCAATAACAGGTATCCCGTAGTTACCGGGGGCATGACCAGGGGCAGGTGGAGGAGGCTTTCCACGACAGCCTTGCCGCGGAAGCGGGAACGGGCCATTTTATAGCCTACCCACAAGGCCAGCGGCAGGGTTATCACCATACAGGCCACCGCCACGCGCACCGAAAGGCCAATGGCCTGCCATTCTGCATCACTGAAGCTCATGGGCTATGTTTTTTAAGGGGTCGGGAGGGGTGAAACCGAATGCTTTCCAGATGGTTTGGGCCTCGGGGCTTTGCAGGAAGGCCATATAGTCCTGTGCCATCCCGGTATCCGTACACCGGCCGGCTGTGTACCGGATGGGGGCATGCAGGCTGTCCGCCAGGGTTGCCAGGACCCTGACCTTGGCGGAATGGCGGGCATCCGTGGCATACACCAGGCCCAGGGGCGCTTCGCCCAACTCCACCACCATCAGGGCGGCGCGCACATCGGCAGCCGGGAGTAGATGTTTTTCCATGGGCTGGGGGAAGCCCAACCGTTCCAGGGCCTGTTGCCCGTACTGGCCGGCCGGGACATGGGCCGGGTCGCCCATGGACAAGCGCTTACCCTGCAAAAGTTCCCTCCACGCCCAGGTGCCGGGGTCTCCAGCAAGGGTAACCGGGCTGTCCTGCGGGGCAATAAGCACCAGGGAATTACCCGCTACTTCCACCAGCCCTGGCGGGCGCAATAGCCCCAGGCTGTCCAGGTAACGGCTCCACCGGGGGTTGGCACTCAGGTAGATATCTGCAGGGGCGCCGGCCCGGATTTGCCGGGCCAGGGTCCCACTGGAGGCCAGGTTCAGGCGGATGTCCAGATCCCGCCCGGAGGCAAAGGCATCCGAAAGGGCTTCCATCACTTCCGCAAGGCTGGAAGCGGCATAAATATGCAGGGGCTGTGCCCGTGGGGTAGGGCGGCAGGCGCCAAAAAGCCCAAGCCCAAACAGGATGAGCAACACGGCGCGTCGATATGTGGTTGATGGGCGGTGCATCACATACAGGTTGCGGTCTACCGGTAAATGTACTATTCTTTTGCGACCCGGCACGGGCCCTGGGGCGTGGCCGGATTCCTGGCCCGGTTCTTGCCCCGTAACTGGAAAGTTTGGGCGGAACCACCTACCTTTGAAGGGAGAATCCGCATCCGTTAAAAAAAGAATACCATGTCCAGAATTCTAGTAATTGAAGATGAAGCCGCCATTCGCCGGGTCCTGGTGAAAATCCTGGCCGAAGAAAACGAAGCCTATCAGGTAGAAGAGGCCGAAAACGGCCTTGAAGGTTTGGAAATGCTCAAGAAAACCGACTACGACCTGGTGCTTTGCGACATCAAAATGCCCAAAATGGATGGGGTGGAGGTCCTGGAGGCCGCGGGGAAAGTCCGGCCGGAAATTCCCTTTATCATGATCTCCGGCCATGGAGACCTGGACACTGCGGTGCAGACCATGCGCCTGGGTGCCTTCGATTATATTTCCAAACCCCCGGACCTGAACCGGCTGCTCACCACGGTACGCAATGCCCTGGACCGTAAGGAACTGGTGGCGGAAAACCGCATCCTAAAAAAGAAGGTGAGCAAGAATTACGAGATGATCGGGGAGAGCGAGGCCATTCGTACCATCAAGGAAATGATTGATAAGGTGGCCCCTACCGATGCGCGGGTCCTGATTACAGGGCCTAACGGGACGGGGAAGGAATTGGTGGCCCATTGGCTGCACCAGAAAAGTGAACGCAGTTCCGGGCCGTTTGTAGAAGTCAATTGCGCTGCCATCCCTTCGGAGCTTATCGAGAGTGAACTCTTCGGGCACGTAAAGGGGGCTTTTACCTCTGCGGTAAAGGACCGGGCCGGGAAATTTGAAGCGGCCAGCAAGGGAACGCTCTTTCTGGATGAAATTGGCGATATGAGCCTGTCCGCACAAGCCAAGGTGTTGCGGGCGCTGCAGGAGAGCAAAGTTTCCCGGGTGGGCTCGGACAAGGACATCAAGGTGGATGTTCGCGTGGTGGCGGCCACCAATAAGAACCTGAAAGCCGAAATCGAGGCCGGGCGCTTCCGCGAGGACCTCTACCACCGCCTGGCAGTGATCCTGATCAAGGTGCCTGCCCTGAACGATCGCCGGGACGATATCCCCTTGCTGATCGACCATTTTGCGGGCAAGATCGGACAGGAACAGGGGATTCCCCCCAAAGGCTTTTCCAAAGGAGCCATCGACCAGCTGCAGCAATACGACTGGACGGGGAATATCCGGGAATTGCGCAATGTGGTGGAGCGCCTTATTATCCTCGGCGGGGCCGAGGTTTCCGAGGCGGACGTCAAGCTCTTTGCGAGTAAATAAGGATTAGTTGGAACAGTCTCCGAGGGCCTTCAGGGCATTCTCGGTAATATCCTTGGTACGCATGTTGTAGTAGCGTTTGGCCGGGGTCAGGTCTTCCCGCAGCAGCTGGCGTTCGCAGTGGGCGTAAATGCGCTCTACAAATTCCAGGGCCTCGCGGCAGGGGACATCCTGCACCACATCTTCCAGGGATTTCCGGTATTTTTCCAGGGCCAGGTCAATCTTACCCTCAATCTGGTCCATAGATAGGGAACCCGCAGGAGCTTTTACTTCAGGGGCGTCTGCGGTATTCAGGGCCAGGCGGTCGTCTCCGTACCGGCTGCCGTGGGATTCGTGGTCTTCCAGGGCATCCCGGCTGGCCAGGGCATATTCCATAGCGCGCTGCAGCAGGATGCGCGCCCCTTCCAATGTACTCACCCGGGTGGCCAGTTTAAGGCTTTCCAGGCTTTCGTGTATGTTCTTATTGGCGTAATCGCACCCGCAGTCCTCAAATTGGGGGCGGGCTTTTTCGATGGTGTTCACGGCCTTATAGGTGTGGTACCGGGTCATGTTGATCTCCTCGGCAGCCATGGCCTTTTCCACGTGGTTGCGAATAAAACCGATCAGGGATTCCGCACTGGCGCAGGACTTTTCGGGAGCTGCGGAAAATACCAGCAGGGCGGCGAATACAAGCAGGGGGAATTGCACTTTCATAGGTCGATATATAAGCCCGAACACCAGGTGCGGGGGTAGGATTTGGGAAGATAAAACTACCCTATTGGCCTGAGGATCACCATTTTTTTCGTTTTGGTGCCCGATTCAGCCGACCTGCGCCCTGCCGCCTCGTTAAAGGGCAGGATTTCTCCGGGGAACGGCTGGCGTGATTTTAGTATCTTCAGCCCATGGATAAAATTAAAGCAAAGGACTATCGGGCCCACGCCCACACAGAGATAGGGGCCCTGCCTACCTACGAGGATTTCGGGCTTTCCGAAAAGGCCCTGAAGAAGAAGCTGGAGCACTTGCGCAAGCGCCTGGGGAAATTTCAGGACAAACTCTACGCCCATGACAAATACGCCGTACTGGTGTGTATTCAGGGGATGGATACGGCGGGGAAGGACAGTCTGATCCGGGAGGTCTTTAAGGATTTCAATGCACGGGGGGTGGTGGTACACAGCTTTAAGGTACCCACAGATTTGGAACGGAGCCACGACTACCTCTGGCGCCATTACATTGCCCTGCCCGAGCGCGGTAAATTCGGCGTTTTTAACCGGACCCATTATGAGAATGTACTGGTCACCCGCGTGCATCCGGAATACATCCTGGGGGAATGCCTGCCTGGCATACACGAGGTATCCGATATGGACCAGGCCTTTTGGGACAAGCGCTTTGCCCAAATCAACGCCTTCGAGAAAAGCCTGGCGGAGAACGGGACCATCATTTTCAAATTCTTTCTGAATATTTCTAAGGAAGAGCAACGCCAGCGCTTGCTGCGCCGCCTGGACAAGCGGGAGAAAAACTGGAAGTTTTCCCCGGGAGACCTAAAGGAACGCGAACTCTGGGACCAGTACCAGGCCTGCTACCAGGAGGCTATCCAGAAGACCACCTTTGTCCACGCCCCCTGGTATGTGATCCCTTCGGACAGCAAGCCCGCTGCCCGCTATTTGCTCACATCCATCCTCTACGAACAGCTTACCCGCTATACAGACGTGCAGGAACCTGAGCTTTCCGACGAAATCAAGGCCCACCTGCATGAATACCGGGCCCAACTGCAGGCCGAACGCGATACCACCCCAAAATCCTAACGACCATGAAGAATCGGAAGCAATCCCTTACCGGTGGTGGCCTGGCGCTGCTACTGACACTATTGCTAAGCGGCGTTCCAGGGCCCGGGGCCCGGATGGCTGCCCAGCAGAACGATGTCGATATGTTGCGCCACCTGTACAATATGGCATTGACCCGCGGTAAAGCCTATAGCTGGCTGGACCATCTCTCCAACCAGATCGGGGGGCGGTTGTCGGGGTCGGTACAGGCCGAACAGGCCATTGCCTATACCCAAAAGGAACTGGAAGCCCTCGGCCTGGACCGGGTGTGGCTGCAACCCGTAATGGTCCCCAAATGGGTGCGTGGGGCAGCGGAATTCGCCTATATCGAAAGTGCCCCGGGCAATACCACCAATGTGCCCATCTGCGCCCTGGGCGGCTCCGTACCCACCCCGGCCGGGGGGATTAAGGCGCCGGTAATAGAGGTGCAGGGTCTCGAGGAATTGCAGGCCCTGGGCCGGGAGGCCGTGGAAGGCAAGATCGTATTTTTCAACCGCCCCATGGACCCCACCCAGATCAATACCTTCCGGGCCTATGCCGGGTGCGTGGACCAGCGCGCCTCAGGTGCGGCAGAGGCAGGTATGCTGGGCGCTGTTGGTGTTATTGTGCGGTCTATGAACCTGAGGCTGGATGACTATCCGCATACCGGTTCCCTCCGGTACGGAGACACCCCGGAGGCCATGCGCATCCCCGCAGCGGCCATCAGCACCAACGGGGCAGAGTTGCTCAGCACCACGCTTAAACTGAACCCGGACATCCAATTCTATTTCCGGCAATCCTGCAGGCAATACGATGATGTTCCCTCCTACAATGTCATTGGCGAGATCCGCGGCAGCACCTACCCGGAGGAGATTCTGCTGGTGGGTGGGCACCTGGATTCCTGGGATCTGGGCGACGGTTCCCACGACGATGGGGCCGGGTGTGTACAGAGTATGGAAGTGTTGCGATTGTTCATGGAAACGGGATACCGGCCCCGGCGAACCCTGCGGGTGGTCCTTTTTATGAATGAAGAGAATGGCCTGCGCGGCGGCCGGGGCTATGCAGAGGCGGCAGCACAAAAGGGGGAAAAACACCTCTTTGCCCTGGAAAGTGATTCGGGCGGGTTTACGCCCAGGGGCTTCTCCTTCGATTGCACGGACGAGGCCTTTGCGCAAATTGCCGCCTGGAAACCCCTATTTGAACCCTACCTGATCCATCAGTTCGATCGGGGGGGCAGTGGGGCGGACATCGGGCCCCTGAAACCCCAGGGCCCAATTCTGGCAGGTTTGCGGCCGGACACCCAGCGGTATTTTGACTACCATCATGCAGAAACGGATACCTTCAGCGCGATAAACCGGCGGGAGCTGGAGCTGGGAGCGGCCACCATGGCTGCCCTGGTCTACCTGGTAGACCGTTACGGGGATGCCCTGGCAGTCTCCACCGGGGGGCAGTAGGCCCGCCTGACTGGTGGGAAATGCCTATCTTTGCGCCCTAAAACCAAGCAGATGCAAGAAGGAATCTACGCAAAATTCAACACGAGTAAAGGAGAAATCCTGATTAAGCTGACCCACGATAAAACCCCCGGCACGGTAGGCAACTTTGTGGGCCTTGCCGAGGGCAACCTGCCCAAGCAAAACGGAAAACGCTATTACGACGGGCTTACCTTCCACCGGGTTATCCCGGACTTTATGATTCAGGGCGGATGCCCGATGGGGACCGGTACCGGAGACCCGGGCTATAAGTTTGACGACGAATTCCACCCCGAACTCAAACATAACGAACCCGGGGTGCTTTCCATGGCCAACGCCGGCCCGGGCACCAATGGAAGCCAGTTTTTTATCACCCATGTGGCCACCCCCTGGCTGGATGGAAAACACACGGTATTCGGGCATGTGGCCCAGGGGCAGGACGTGGTGGACGCCATAGCCCAGGGCGATAAAATTGAAAGCCTGGAAATTGTACGGGTTGGTGCCCAGGCCGAAGCCTGGGATGCCGTAAAGGCTTTTGAGGCGTTTGTATCTTCCAAAGAAGAGCGGAAGGCGCGGGCCAAGGCCGAAATGGAGGCCCAACTGGAAGCCCATGCCAAAGGTTTTGAAACAACGGCCAGCGGCCTCAGGTATAAGATCCTGGAAGCCGGTAATGGGGCCAAACCCAAACGCGGGGACCGCGTGGCCGTACACTATGAAGGGGCCCTGCTGGATGGCACGATGTTCGACAGCTCCGTTAAGCGGGGGGAACCCATAGAATTCCTGCTGGGTGAAGGACAGGTAATTCCGGGCTGGGACGAAGGCATTGCCCTGCTCTCCGTAGGCGATAAGGCGAGACTGCTGATCCCGTCCGAACTGGCCTATGGTTCCAGGGGCGCAGGAGGCGTGATCCCGCCGGATGCGCCACTGTTGTTCGATGTTTCCCTGGAGGGCATCTCCTAAAAAAAAAATCCCCGGCCATCAGCCGGGGATTCTTTTTTTAAAGAAAGTGGAAGTTATTCGACAATTCGGACATCTACCGCATTCAAACCTTTCTTGCCTTGTTGCAGCTCGAAAGATACAACATCACCTTCGCGGATCTCGTCGATTAAGCCGGAGATGTGTACGAAATGGTCTTTTTGTGAACCTTCTTCAGTGATAAACCCATAACCTTTGGACTCGTTGAAGAATTTTACTGTTCCTGAATTCATAATAAAAATTAAAAAGATTAAGGCTGCGAAGGTAAGTGTTATAATCCAGCATTCGGACTTTTCGGTCTAAAACTTTTAAAAATAATGAGTTAGGACCAGTGCGGAGGCTATGCCGTGGGATCCGGGGTAAGCCGCAGATAGGGCTTCAGCTCCTCTACCTGGTCGCCAAAAAGGGTATGTGCCTCCGGGGTGGGGATGGCAGGGCTCACCACCACCTTCTGCCCGTGTTCCCAGTTGGCAGGGGTGGCTACCTTGTGATAGGCGGTTAGCTGCAGGGAATCGATAACCCGCAACAACTCGTAAAAATTCCGGCCGGTGGAAGCGGGGTAGGTCAGGATCAGTTTGATCTTCTTGTCCGGACCAATGATGAATACGGAACGCACCGTAAGGGTGTCGTTGGCCTTAGGGTGGATCATGTCGTAGAGGTCCGACACCTTGCGGTCTGCATCGGCAATAATGGGGAAATTAACTTCCGTATCCTGTGTTTCTGCAATGTCCTGCAGCCAGGCCTGGTGGGAATCCAGGGGGTCTACGCTCAGCGCTATCACCTTTACCTTGCGGCGGTCAAATTCATCTTTGAATTTGGCGGCAGTCCCGAGTTCCGTGGTACACACCGGGGTGAAGTCCGCCGGGTGGGAAAATAAGATGCCCCAGTGGTCCCCCAGAAAGTCATAAAAATTCAGGGTTCCCTGAGTGGTTTCTGCTGTAAAATCGGGAGCGGTATCTCCCAGACGTAAAACGGCCATTGTTCAAATATTATAGTTAGCCCATAAAAATAGTAGATTAATAAGAGAATTTATCTTGTGCCGGGGTTAAACTTCTATTAATTTTAGGGCAAAGTGTGAGATATGGAAGCAGAAGCCCTGGAAAAACTCAGATACCCTATTGGTCATTTCCACGCCCCGGACCACATTTCTCAGGTGCAGCTCAGGGATTGGATCGCGGAACTCGAAGCCCTGCCCACCCGCCTGAAGGATTTGGTGACACCCCTTTCGGAGGCCCAGCTGCAAACCCCATACCGGCCGGGTGGGTGGACCGTACGCCAGGTAGTACACCACCTTTCGGACAGCCACCACAACAGTTATATCCGGTTTAAATGGGCTTTAACGGAAGATAACCCGGTGATCAAGGCCTATAATGAAATGGCCTGGGCCGAACTCTTCGATACCCGGACCGCGCCCATTGGCCTGTCTTTACAACACCTGGAAGCCATCCACGCCAAACTGGTCTATCTGCTGCGCGGGCTGGACGGGCAGGCCCTGGCCCGGACCTTTGTGCATCCGGACTCCGGGGCGGCAACTTCCCTGGAAGAAAATGTCGGGCGGTATGCCTGGCACGGCAACCACCACCTGGCGCATATTCAGGGGCTTATTGACCGAGAGCACTGGTAGGGGCCGTTTCCCGACCCAATACCCACATGGCTTTTTCCCCGGGCAGGACCTCGGGGTAGGGCACCTGGGTTTCTCCGAGAATCCGGAATCCCCGCTGCTGATAAAAGGACAGGGCAGGGCCTTTTTGCATGGCTTCCAGCCAAAGGTATGCAGCGCCCCTGTTCCGGGACCAGGCCAGCAGGTGGTCCATAACGTGCCCGCCCAGGCCCATGCCCGTAAACGCTTTTTTAAAGTAAATCTTTTCGAGGAAGACCTGTGGCTTCCCGGGAAGGGGGCCGCCGGGCTTGCCTACCACCCATTTGCAAATGCCTGCGGCCTGGCCGCCGGCCCGTACCACCCACAACCAGGAATCCGGGTTATCCAGGTCCGGCGTAACCTTTTCGGGGATAAAGTTCCGCGAGAGGTAGGGATGGGGGTTGCCCTGGGGCCATAAATGGCAGTAATGGTCGGTGTAGGCCTGCCGCCCTGTTTGCAGGTAGGTATCTATCAGCCCCCGGGAGAGGCGTTCCATGTACAGGTCTGATGCTCCCGCTACCCGGATCAGGGTGTTGTTTTCCATTTGATGTTGCAGCCAATGCTGGGTTTTTGGTCTGCGGAAACCGGGCGGCCCTCCAGCAGCGCTCCTAGGGCGGCCTCCAGGTCTTCGCCGGTTACCGGAATCCCGTTGCCGGGACGGGAGCCGTCCAGCTGCCCCCGGTACACCAGCTCCAGGTTTTGGTCAAAGAGGTAAAAATCCGGCGTGCAGGCGGCATCGTAATCCCGGGCCGTCTCCTGGCTGGCATCATAGAGGTAGGGAAACGGATATCCTTCTTCTTTTGCCGTGGCCTGCATCAGGTCCGGATGGTCCTGGGGGTAATGTTCCACATCGTTGCTCGAGATTGCCACAAACCCGACTCCCCGGGGTTGGTATGCCAGGGCCAGGCGTACGATTTCGGCATTGACGTGTTTGACAAAGGGACAGTGGTTACAGATAAACATGACCACCGTGCCCCGGTCTCCCCGGATATCCTCCAGGCCCAGTTCCGTCCCGCTTACTGTATCCGGCAGGCGGAATTCCGGTGCCCGGGTTCCCAGGGGTAGCATGTTGCTGGGTGTACGTGCCATGGGTTAGCGGGTTTTGAGGGTCTCAAAGGTACTGAAACTTGTTTAATCCCTAGAGGATGCCTACCTTCTCAAATTGGTATGGAAAACTCCCTGGACCACCTGCAAATCCGTTTTGACACGGATACCCTCTGGATGCTGAACCTGGCCCTGGCCTTTGTAATGTTCGGCATCGCCCTGGATATCCGCCTGTCGGATTTCCGGCAGCTCTGGAAGGCGCCCCGGGCCGTGCTTACGGGCGTGGCCTGCCAGTTTCTGCTGTTGCCCGCCCTGACTTTCCTGCTGGTCTGGTGGCTGGAACCCCGGCCCAGTTTTGCGCTGGGGATGATCCTGGTAGCCAGTTGCCCCGGGGGCAATGTCTCCAATTTTATGACGCACCTGGCCCGGGGGAATACGGCCCTGTCCGTAAGCCTGACGGCCATTGCCACCCTGCTGGCCGTGTTTATGACCCCCATGAACCTGGAAGCCTGGGGCAGCCTCTACGGGCCAACGGCCGAAATTCTCCGCGCTATCCATATTGACCTTTTCGAAATGATACGGCTGGTAGCCTTGTTGTTGGCCATACCCCTTTGCTGCGGGATGCTCCTGGGGCATTTCCGGCCCCGGACGGCACATGCCCTGGCACGCTATTTCAAGGGGGCTTCCCTCTTGTTTTTTATGGGGTTAATTGGCCTGGCCCTGTGGCGGGACCGGGAGGTTTTTGCGGCCTATGTGGGGGCGGTCTTTGGGATTGTCCTCCTGCATAACCTGCTGGCGCTATCCACAGGGTTCGGTGCTGCACGGCTCATGCGGTTGGGCGCCCGGGAAGTGCGAACCATAACCATCGAGACGGGCATCCAGAATTCCGGACTGGGTCTTTTGCTTATATTTACTTTCTTTGATGGCCTGGGCGGGATGGCCCTGGTGGCTGCCTCCTGGGGCATCTGGCACCTGGTTTCCGGTTTGCTGCTGGCCGCCCTCTGGAGCCTGGCCCGGACCCGAAAAGAACCGGTACTTTGAAAAAGCTTTTTTACGCCCTGCTGAAACCCCTGATCCGCACGGCCTTTCGCTGTTATTACCAGCGCCTGCATTTTGAAGGCATGGAACAGGTACCTGCAGACAAGCCCGTGGTGCTACTACCCAACCACCAGAATGCCCTGTTGGATCCGCTGATTTACGCCGCCTTTGCCAGGGCGCGAAAACCCTATTTCCTGACCCGCTCCGATGTGTTCCGGGGAGGGTTCCTGGAAGCGGTCTTTGAGGCCTTGCGGATGATCCCCATCTACCGCATGCGGGACGGCCGCCATACCCTGAAGCGGAATGCCGAGGTTTTTGACCGGTGTGCCGCCCTGTTGGCTGCCGGGGAACACCTGCTGCTTTTCCCGGAAGCCAATCATAACCTGAAGCGGCAGGTCAGGCCACTATCCAAAGGGTTTACCAGGATTGTACAACACGCTATGGAGTTGCATCCGGGCCTGGACCTGCAATTGGTCCCGGTAGGCATCAATTACCAGGACGCGGCGGGCTTCCCGGACCGTGTTACCTATATGTTCGGGGCGCCTATTCCGGCTTCCCGCTGGAAGTCCGTCAAAGACCCCAATGCCTTTGCAGCCTCCATGAAACAGGCGGTATTCGAGGTCCTTTCACAGCAAACTACCCATGCCGATCCCGAGCGGGACTATGAAACGCAGATCCAGCCTCTGGAGGCCAAAGGCGCAGACTTCCTGCAGCCTGCTGCGGTAAACGCATACCTGAAGGGACAGGCCGATGCCTTGCCGGTTAGACGCATGAAAAAAGGCGGAAGCTACAGGTTATGGGACCTGCTGTTCCGCCTTGTGAATTTCCCGGTGTGGCTGCCCTGGAGGTGGGTGGCGCGCCACAAGGTATGGGAACCGGAATTCCTCAGCACCTTTCGCTTTGGCTTTGCTATCATGGCCTTCCCGGTTTATTTGCTGCTGCTTTTTCTTATGGTGGGCAGCCTGGCAGGGTGGGTTGCCGGCCTGGCAACCGCCACCCTGCTTTTCCTGCATAATCTGGCCTATGTGAAGACCCGCTAGGGGCTACATGATGTGGCCAAAGAAGATGGCGTTCATCAGTAATTTGTTAGTCCCGTACCAGAAGGCCCGGAAATTGGTGTTGTC
This sequence comes from Robiginitalea aestuariiviva, assembly GCF_029537735.1. Taxonomy (GTDB): domain Bacteria; phylum Bacteroidota; class Bacteroidia; order Flavobacteriales; family Flavobacteriaceae; genus Robiginitalea; species Robiginitalea aestuariiviva. The sequence continues at coordinate 368,808 of NZ_JARPUQ010000002.1, forward strand.
CGTAAAGAGGATTACCCGGCCGCTGCCCTTGCGGGTTACCTTAAAGGGCACGCTGCCTGAGATAAGCTTGGCATTTTCTTCCGAAATATACCCGCTTAGCAGGGGGTTGTCCAAATACCGGATGGGGTTGTCATAGCTGTTCTTTTCCGGCTCCAGGTATACGTTGGAATTCCGGAACAGGGCCAGCCGGTCGTTTTTATAGCCCCAGCTTACGGGGTGGGAGCGGTCCAGGCGGGATTCGAAGATGGCCCCCCCGGTAACCTGTGCCCCCAGGAAATCCTGTTTCTGGTCAAAGCGGATATCCCTGGCCACCAAACTGCTGTCCTTGCGCATTTTCAGGTCCATCAGGTCGGCCCGTTTCAGCCAGTTGGCAGCATTGGTATAGGCAATCAGGGTGCCGCCGTCGGACACCCATTCCTTGATTTTGGCCGTGGCCCGTTCCGACAGGGCAGTCCCCCAGGAGCTCGGCACAATGATATCGGTATACCGGTCCAGGTCTGCCCGGTTCAGGTAATCCGTATCGATCTTAGTCAGTTCAATGCCGTAGCGGGTGTCCAGCAGGTGCCAGATTTCCCCGGCATCGTAGGAGCGGATCCCATTGCCCACCAGCATGGCAATTTTGGGGGCGCGAACCCGTTCAAATTCCCGGCTGCCCAGGTCGATGCCTTCGGTGACCCCGGTATTTACGCCCGCAATTTGCACCCCGGTATCCGAGGCGGTTTTTTGCAGGAAGCTATACAAAGCCTCCGGGTCCAGCTCCTGTCCCTGCACAGGGATCATGATGGTCCCGTAGTCGTAAGACTGCCCGCCCAGACGGAAGGGCTCCCGGGCTACCTTGGCGCGAATGCCTTTCTGCAGCAGGGTATTCAGCACCTTAGGGGTGTAGTATTCATGCCATTGGAAGAGGTAGGCGTACTGGCTTTTCCGGTCTACTCCGCCTCCGAGTTCGGGCAGGCGTTCCAGGGCCGGCCCCACCTCGGGCAGGCTGCCCAGTTCGGCGTAATCCAGGTTAAAGGCCAGGGGGAAAGTCCAGGCGGAGATATCGTAAAACAGGCTGTCTGTAAAGGAGGTGCGCTTCTCGAACATCGCCCGGATCAGCCGGGGGTTCTTTTGGTTCAAAGGCACCACATAGCTGTGACCTTCCGTGTAGGTCTTGCCGTTAATGGTGCGCTCCCCTTTCAGCGGGTGCACGGCAATGCGGTGGCGGTGCAGGATCTCGGCCAGGTGCCGCGCCTTGGCCGCGTCTTTGGCATCCCCGAAGATGTAGGCTGGGTTTCCACGCCCGCTTTCGGACCGCAGCTGGGCGTAGTAATCCCTGCGGAAATCCAGGAGTTTGGTGCGCATGTTCCAGGCCGCCTCAATGGTGGAAAGGGCCGCCGTAAACTGGTTGCGGATGGTGAAGGGGAAGGTCAGAACCCCGTTGTCGCTTTCCTGCATATGGCCCCGGGAGCTGGCCTGCTCAAACAGGATACCGATGCTGCCCATTACATCCGGAAAGGTAGAGCCCTTACCGTAGTAAAAGTCGTCATAGTCTTCTTCTGAATAATACAGGGAACCGATTTTGTTCAGGGCCTTGGCATGGTAGGATCCGATCTCGGCGGTGAGTTCCTGATTCCTTTTCGGGGTAAGGGGGTGAACGCGGGAAGGCTCCCCGGGCTGGAAGAAGAAGGTGGAATTTGTACCCATTTCGTGGTGGTCCGTCAGCACATTGGGCAGCCAGTCGTGAAAGGTCACGATGCGCGCCCGGCTTTCGGGCAGTTGTACCGGCAGCCAGTCGCGGTTCAGGTCAAACCAGTAGTGGTTGGTCCGCCCCCCTGGCCAGGCTTCGTGGTATTCCCGGTCGTTGGGGTCTGCCGTGGTGGCGATGGCTTTATGGGTATTTGCCCAGTGGGCAAACCGCTGCAGGCCGTCCGGGTTGAAGGAGGGGTCCATCAGGATAACCATTTCCCGCAGCATTTTTTCGATTTCAGGCCCCTGGGCCGCCGCCAAATAGTAGGCGTAGGCCAGGCCGGCATTGGCCCCGCTGGGCTCGTTGCCGTGGATGGAAAAGCCCTGGTACACCACAACCGGCATGTTGTCCAGGTCCATGGCGGCCGCGCCGGGGGTGGTCAGTGCCAGGTGGTTCTGACGGATCTCGTCCAGGCGGGTGTGATTTTCAGGGGCGGTAACCTTCAGGAGCAGCAGGGGCCGCCCCTCGAAGGTAGTGCCGCGGTTTTCCAGCACCATACGGTCGCTGGCTGCCGCCAGGGCGGTGATGTACTGCACCAGCTTGTCGTGGGTTACGTGCCACTGGCCTACCTGGTGCCCGATTACGGACTCTGGGGTGGGGATGTCCGGATTATAGGAAATCTGTTGGGGGAGGTAGTACTCCAGGCCGGGGGTTTCCTGTGCCTGAGCCGGCGCCAGGGCGGCCAGCAGCAGGATTGCAAAAATGGATCTTTTCATAGGTGTTGGTCTTTGGAAATAGGCTCCGGTTATGTCCGGTTGTCTGGTAAAGCGTAAAGATAACCATAGGCCACGGCCGGGCCAAACGCCTCCCGGGCTAAAAAAGGCCAGCCGTGCCAGGGATAAAAAAAAAAGGCCGCCGGGGCCTTTTTGTTTTTTGGGGAGGGACGGTCAGATATCTTCAAAGTCCACATCGACGAATTTGTCGCTGCTGGGCAACCCGTTTTGGGAGCCGTGGTCCGTTGCCTCGTCTTCGCCTTTGCGGAAATCCTTCTGGTGGCGTTCGGAGATAACCTCTTCCCCCTTCTGGTCTATGATAAACCCCGTGGTGTCGTCCAGGATATCCCGGAACGCATCGAAGTCCTCTTTGTAGAGGTAAATCTTGTGTTTCTTGTAATGGAAAGACCCGTCGTCGTGGGTGAATTTCTTACTCTCCGTGATGGTCAGGTAATAATCCCCGGCCCGGGTGCTGCGCACATCAAAAAAATACGTTCTGCGTCCGGCCCTCAGCACCTTGGAAAATATCTCTTCCTGGTCCGTCAATTCATTTTCACGCATTACTAGGAATTTGGTTGAAGCTTGGCTATAAGGTTCTCAAAAATGTGAAAAAAATGCTAAATCAGCAACTTTTTCTACTTTTCTTTCCCCGATAACTGGCTGTGGTACAGCTCCCGGTAGTAGCCTTCCTGCCCCAATAATTCTTCGTGCGTGCCGGCCTGGATCAGCCGCCCGTTGTCCAGCACCAAGACCTGGTCTGCATGGATGGCCGAAGAGACCCGGTGGCTCACAATGAGGGTGGTTTTGTCGCGGGAGGCCTTTTTCAGGTTAGACAGGATGGCCTCCTCCGTTTCGGTATCCACGGCGGAAAGGCAGTCGTCAAAGAGGTAGATCACGGGGTCTTTCAGCAGGGCCCGGGCAATGGATACCCGTTGCTTCTGCCCGCCGCTCAGGGTAATGCCCCGCTCCCCAAGGATGGTCTGGTACCCTTTGGCAAAGCCTTCGATGTTCCGGTCTACAACCGCCATGCGCGCAGCGGCCTCGATTTCCTCCATGCCGGCGTCTTCCTTCCCGAAACGGATGTTATTCTCTATGGTATCCGAAAAGAGGAAGGCATCCTGGGGCACGGCCCCGATGGCCTTGCGCAGGGAATCCAGATGTACCTGGGGTATGGGGGTATCGTCAATCAGAATCTGCCCGGAAGAGACGTCGTAGAGACGGGCAAGGAGCTCCAGTACCGTAGATTTTCCCGACCCGGTTTTTCCCAGGATGGTCAGGGTTTGCCCGGGCAATACCTTGAAGGAGAGGTTGTGCAGGGCCTCAATGCCTGTATCCGGGTAGGTAAAGGACACGTTTCGGAACTCGATCTTGCCCCGGACTTCGGTGGGGTGGGTGGCGGTATTGCGGATCTCGGGCTCCTGGTCCAGGAATTCGTTAATGCGTTTCTGGGAAGCTTCCGCCCGCTGTACAATGGAGGTGAGCCAGCCCACGATGGCCACCGGCCAGGTAAGCATGTTCACATAGATGATGAATTCCAGGATGGTCCCCAGGGTATCGATTTCCCCCCGGAAATACTGTTTGCCCCCCACGTAGATCACAAAAATATTACTCACCCCGATCAGGAGGATCATCAGCGGGAAAAACCAGGCGTTTACCTTGGCCAGGTCCATGCTCTTGTCCTTCCCTTCCTGGGCCAGCTCGCTGGCTTCCCGGTTTATGCGGGGCTCTATGGCATAGGCCTTGATCACGGAAATCCCGGAAAAGGATTCCTGGGCAAAGGTGGAAAGGGTAGACAAAAAGGCCTGCACCCGGGTGGAGCGCTGGTGGATGATCCGGCTGATCCAGTAGATCAGCACGGAAAGTACAGGCAGGGGTACCAGGGCATAAAAGGCCATGGTGGGGGCTTTGATAAACATCAGGGGGATCAGGCAGACAAAGAGCGTCAGGGTTTGTATGCCGTACATGATGGCCGGGCCCGCGTACATGCGCACCTGGCTCACGTCTTCACTGATGCGGTTCATCAGGTCTCCGGTGCGGTTGTTTTTGTAAAAATTCAGGCTCAGCCGCTGGTAGTGGTCAAAGACCTCGTTTTTCAGGTCGAATTCGATGTAGCGGGAAACATTGATGATGGTTTGGCGCATCAGGAAGGTAAAAAAGCCCGAAAGCAGGGCCGCCCCGATAATGATCCCGATAAATTCCAGGAGTTGCGCCCGGGCTTCGGTAAGGCCCAGGGCCCCGTTGCCGTATTCCTCTACAACCTCCACGATGTTTTTTACATAGGAAGGCATTACCAGCTGAAAGACGCGGGCAATGATGGTGATCAGGGTCCCGATCAGGAGTTTGCCCCAGTATTTCCGGAAGTATTTATTGAGGTGTTTGAGTGCTTTCATCGGCCCTTGCAGCACCCCGGTAACCACGGCGGGGGGGTGCCGGCGCACAAAGATAACCCTTTGCTGCCAATGCCGTGTTAGGGAATTCCTAAACCGGGAAGCCGCTTCGGGTGGCCTGGATGCATTTCGGGTTGTGGCATGTCGAAATCTATTTCTATTTTTGCGGCGTCACGATTGAAAGTTCTTTACATGCTAACCAGACGGCATATCCGGGTAAAAGTAATGCAGAGCATCTATGCCCTGAGCCTTTCCGAGCAGGGCGGCCTGCAGGAATCTGAGGCGTTCCTGCGCCGCAGTATCGGGCAAACCTTCACCCTCTACCTGCTCATCCTCGGAATATTCCGGGAACTGCAGCAATTTGCCGAAGCCCAGCTGGCCCTGGGGGCCAACAAGTACCTTAAGGACGGGCCCCGGCGCCCGGACGCCTCCCGACTGGCGTCCAATGCCCTTTTCTCTGTCCTGGCGTCCAGCGAGCGCCTGGCAGCTGAACTCAAAAAACGCAAACTCAAACAGTGGTACCTGAATGAGGAATACATTAAAATCCTCTACCACCAGATCCTGGAAAGCCCGGAATACGAAGCGTATTGCCAGGAATCTCCCGGATGGGCTACAGACCGGGACTTTGCCCTGCTGGTCTTCCGGGAAATCATTGCCCCCAACGATAAGATTTACGACTTTCTCGAGGATGAGGGCATTACCTGGGTGGATGACCTGCCCCTGGTAAATACCTTTATCCTCAAACGCCTGGGCAAGATGCGGGAAGATGCGGAGGAAGGCTTTCTGTTCCCCGCCCTGATGAAGAATACCGAAGACATGGCCTTTGCCCTGGAGCTGCTGCAGAAGACGCTGCTGAACAGCGAGGCCCTGGCCGGGGAGATCGAGGGCAAGACCCCCAATTGGGACAAGGACCGCATTGCAGAGATCGACCGCATCCTGCTAAAGATGGGGATTGCCGAACTGCTGTACTTCCCGTCCATCCCGGAGCGGGTCACCATTAACGAATATCTGGAGATCGCCAAGGAGTATTCCACCCCCAAGAGCAGCATCTTTATCAACGGCATCCTGGACAAGCTGATCCGGGAGTACAAGGCCTCCGGCCGCCTCAAAAAAATGGGGCGGGGCCTGTTATAATCAAATTATCCTTATTTTTGGGGGAATAAAAAATTCTAATGTAGACCATCATGAGAAAAGCAACTGTCATTCTGAGCGTCCTGGCCTTTACCGCCTTTACCTCTTGCAAAGACAAGGCTTCCGAGAAGATCGATGCCGCCAACCTGGAAGTAGCCGCCCAACGGGACGAGGCTTCCAAGAACATGCCTGAAATTACTTTTGACAAAGCCGAACACGATTTCGGAACCATCGAACAGGGTGCTGCCCAGGAAACGGTATTTAATTTTACCAATACCGGGAATGCCCCGCTGATCATCACCAGCACCTCCGCCAGCTGTGGTTGTACCGTACCGGATGCCCCGGTAAATACCCCCATCGCCCCCGGAGAATCCGGTGAGATCAAGGTAAATTTCAATGGGTCCGGCAGCGGGCAGGTTACCAAGACGGTTACGGTTCGCGCCAATACCTCCAAGGGTACCGAAATGCTGCGCATCAAGGCCTTTGTAAACCCCCGGGCCGGAGCCGCCCCGGCCGCTATTGGACCGGTAGCCCAGTAATCCCTTAAAAACCTAAGACAATTATGGAGGGCTTTCAACAGTTTCTCCCGATGATCCTGATTTTTGCGGTGGCGTATTTCTTTATGATCCGCCCGCAGATCAAGCGTCAGAAGGACGAGAAAAAATTTACCGAATCCCTGAAGCGGGGAGATCGGATCGTAACCAAAAGCGGGCTGCACGGCAAGGTAGTGGACCTGAATGACAAGGACGCTTCCTGCATTATCGAAACCATGGCCGGCCGCCTGAAATTCGATCGTTCTGCCATTTCCCTGGAGATGAGTAAAAAAGTAAACCAGGGCGACGCGAAATAAGCTGGCCATACGGCCACGCCAGAAAAAGCACCGGAAATCCCGGTGCTTTTTTTTTTGACCCCGCTGGAAATTGCTACCTTTTTATCCCTAAACCCTCCTGAAGATGCATACCCGCAGATCCTTTTTGAAAACCGGTGCCCTGGGCCTCTCCGCTTCGGCTGCAAGCCTGGTGGTACCCACGTCCCTCTGGGCCCGCCCCCGCTACATCCTGGGGGCCAATAACCGCCTGCGCCTGGGCCTGATCGGCTGCAATGGCATGGGCTTCTCCAACCTTTCGGCCTTTATGCAACAGGAAGATGTGGAGGTGGTGGCCCTGTGCGATGTGGACCGCAGCGTCCTGGAACGCCGGCAGGCCGATGTGGTGGCCGGCGGGCGCTCCAAACCCAAAGGGTATTCCGATTACCGGAAGCTGGTGGAGCGCAAGGATATCGATGCGGTGATCATTGGTACCCCGGACCACTGGCACTGCCGGCAGTTGCTCGATGCCCTGGATGCCGGGAAGGATGTCTATTGTGAAAAGCCCATCGCCAACTCCATAGAGGAATGCGACCGCATGCTTATGGCCGTGCAGCAAAGCGGCCGCATGGTGCAGATCGGGCAATGGCAACGCAGCCAGCCCCATTTTGTGGACGCCATTTCCTTTGTGCATTCGGGCGCCTTAGGGCCTATCCGCCTGGTCAAGGCCTGGGCCTACCAGGGGTGGATGCGGCCCGTTCCCGTAGTGCCGGACGGCCCGGCCCCGGAGGGCGTGGATTACGATATGTGGCTGGGCCCGGCCCCTAAACGGCCGTTTAACCCCAACCGTTTCCATTTTAATTTTCGCTGGTTTTGGGACTATGCCGGTGGGTTAATGACGGACTGGGGCGTCCACCTGATCGACTACGCCCTGTACGGGATGCAGGCCACCACTCCTAAATCCGTGATGGCTTCCGGGGGGAAATTCGCCTATGCGGACGATGCCTCTGAAACCCCGGACACCTTGCAAACGGTTTACGAATTTGACGGGTTTAACCTGTTGTGGGAACACGCCACAGGTATTGACGGCGGAAATTACGGTCGCAACCACGGGATCGCCTTTGTAGGGAATAACGGCACCCTCGTTGTGGATCGCGGGGGCTGGGAAGTGATCCCGGAGGTGGAACACGAAAGCTGGCGACAGTTGCGGGACCAACCCAAAATGGAGGCCATACCCTTGCAGGCGGCGGCCGGGGGCGGGCTTGGGCCGCATACGCTCAACTTTGCCGAAGCGGTGCGCAACCGGGACGCCTCTATCCTGAAAGCCCCGATTAGCGTGGGGTACCACGCTGCGCGCGTATGCCATATGGGGAATATTGCCTATAAGGCCGGGAAGCGGCTTTTTTGGGACGACGGGCAGGCTGCCTTTACGGACCCGGGAGCCAATGCCCTGATGGGGGCTACCTACCACAACGGCTGGACCCTGAAATAACCCCTACACAAAAAAGAACCCCAGGTTCCGGTGGAATTCCACCTCCCACTGCCGGTGTTTCTCCTGGGCTTCGCGCACATAGGAGGAATGTGTAATCCACCGGATGATGGCCCGGTTTAGCCCGGCCCATGGGGGGCGGAAGGGGCGTTCCACATCCAGTAGTAATACCACTCGGGCCTCGTGGCTGTCATTCCAGACCTCATGGTCATAGGTATCGTCGAACACAATTACTTTTCCGGGTTCCCAGGGGTGGGTTTCTTCAGCCACCCGCATCCTGCAGGCCCCCGGCCTTCCTGGGACGATAAGTCCGAGGTGACTTCGGATAATCCCCTTGAAAAGCCCTTTGTGGGCAGGGATATGTTTTCCGGCTGAAATGACGGAGAAAAAGGCGGTTTTCATCCCGGGGATATCTTCGAGCAGGTCCGTGGTCCTGGGGCACAACCGGCAATTGAGTTCGGCTTTTTCCCCAAAACCGTACAGGAAAAAGGTCTTCCAGTTCTGGTCCTGGTTCAGCACCTGTTGCTCCTGCTGAATGTCCTGTATGCCCGGGAGCAGGTGTTGCAGTTTTTTCAGCTGCAGAAACTCGTTGCGTATTTCGGTCCAATGCGCCTCCAGGGTACGGGTCCAGGCAAAATAACGATTGTCCATCACCGGCCGGTCCGGCACGGTGGCAAAGCGGGCCATACCCCTGCCAATGCCCAGGAGCATGGGCCTGAAGATCCGGAACTTGATCTTTTCGCGCAGGTAAAACCAGAAGTGTTTCATGGCCTGATCGATGGTGCCGGGGAAGGACCCGGGGGAAGTCAAAAAGGTATTGCACCTCCCAAAATCGGTCAATGACACAAGTCAGCCTTAGCGGTAGGCGTCATTCAGGCCGGCCCCGGCCCGGATCATGGGCAGGATTTTGGCCAGCCTCCGGGCTTTGGTAGCCTCCTGCTTGGCCGTGGCAATGTATTCCATGTATTCCTTCTGTTTATAGGGGGGCAGGGCTTCAAACCGGGCGCGAAGCGCAACCTCCTTGGCGAGTTCGGCTTCGAGTTCGGGGGCGGTAAAGACCCCGGTTTTAGGCTTTGGGGGCAGCTTTATTCCCTTTTCGGCTATGGCAATGGCTTCAGAGATATAGGAGGCTACGGCCTGCAGGTTTACCTGGGGCATTTCAGTAAACTTCCAGTGCCGCATGGCCCGGGTTTTGCCTTCCTGGGCGTTTTCCAGGACCCCGAGCGGGTCCGTAAGGAAGACCCCGTTGAAAAACCAGATCCCGAAATGCTTTTTAAAAGCCATCAGCCCAAGGACATTCGCCCCGCCCAGGGTATATACCGGCGCACTCCACTTGAAATCTTCTTCCAGGACAGACTTCAGGACTTGCTCCCGCAGCAGGGCCAGGCCTTCCCGGAAGGGGCCTTCCGCTTCAAAATAGGCAGCTATGCGGGCGCTTTTGTCCATGTATCCAGGGGTTTGCCAGCTACAAGTTCGCAAATTTTTACAATTACCGATACGGCCTTCTCCATGCTTTCCACAGGCACGTACTCGAATTTGCCGTGGAAATTATGGCCGCCTGCAAAAATATTGGGGCAGGGGAGGCCCATATAACTGAGCTGGGAACCGTCCGTCCCCCCGCGGATGGGTTTGACAATGGGGGTAACCCCCACCGCCTGCATGGCCTCCTCTGCCACGGTCACTATGGGGAAGACGGGTTGTATCTTTTCTTTCATATTGTAATACTGGTCTACCATATCTATTTCAATGGAGGTCTGGTAGGTCCGGGCGCAGGAATCTGCCCAGGCCTGCAAGTGCGCCTTCCGGGCCTCAAAGGCCTCCCGGTTGTGGTCCCGGATAATCAGCCGGGCCGAAGCCGATTCGATCTGCCCCCGGATGTCGTGGATGTGGTAAAACCCTTCCCGCCCTTCGGTGCGCTCGGGGACTTCGCTTTCGGGTAACCCGCCCAGCACGGCCTGCAGTACCCCTATGGCGTTGATCATCTTGTTCTTGGCGTACCCCGGGTGTACGCTCCGCCCGGTTACCCGTACTTCGGCCCGGGCGGCGTTAAAGTTCTCGTATTCGAGTTCCCCCACCTGGCTGCCGTCCATGGTATAGGCCCATTGGGCCCCGAAGGCCTCCACGTCGAAATGGTGGGCGCCCCGGCCGATTTCCTCATCTGGGGTAAAGCCCACCCGAATGGTGCCATGGGGGATTTCGGGATGGCTTTTCAGGTATGCCATGGCGGTAATGATCTCGGCGATCCCGGCCTTGTCGTCCGCGCCCAGCAGGGTGCTACCATCGGTCACTACAAGTCGCTGCCCGCGGTACTCCAGGAGTTCCGGGAATTGTTTGGGCGACAGGACCAGCTTTCCTTCGGCATCCAGGGGGATGTCGCCCCCGTCGTAATTCGAAACGATTCGAGGGTTCACCCCCGTCCCAGAAAAATCCGGGCTGGTATCGTAATGCGCTATAAACCCGATGGTGGGCACCGGGGCTTCCACATTCGACGGCAGGGTGGCCATCAGGTAGCCCCGCTCGTCCAGCGTTACGTCTTCCATTCCGATTTCCTCCAGTTCCCGCACCAGCAACCTGGCCAGGTCCCACTGTTTTTCAGTGCTGGGCGTGGTATCGGATTCGGGGTTACTCTGGGTGTCGATGCGCACGTAGTTCAGGAAGCGTTGCAGCAGGGATTCCATATACTTTTTCCGGATTTAATAAGTTAATACTTTAGGGCCGGGGCTCAGGAATGGTACCTGCACCACCGGGACAGCCAAAATACAAAGAATGAGGTATCGGATAGGCATAGTGGCGCTGGCCTTTTGGGCAGCCTGCATGGGTAAGGGCTTTGCCCAGGATTGCACCCTGGGAATCGGCGGGCCGGATACGGACCTGATCATCCAGGTCTTTGAACTCGACACGGTGCAACAGGCCCAACTCCAGGGCTGGGTACAGGAGCTGCAGGCTGTAAATACCCCCTTGCGGCAACAGGTACGGACCCTGCTGGATACCCATCCCCAGAAAACCGACGAAGACCTGGCGGCCCTGGGCCAGAAGTTCGATGCCCTGAAGGAAGCCATGGTAGCCAATGCCCGCCGTTTTGACCAGCTGTTGCTGGGCACTTTTAATCCCGCCCAGTACGAGCGGTACACCGCCCTCTGCGAGGAGGTGCATCGCCAGCCCCTTGCCCCCCTGGATCCGGGCCAATAACCGGCCTTTCCTGAAATTTAAAGGGAAATTCCCACCCCGGCTGGCAGAGCCGGAGGGAAGTTGTAACTTTGCCAAAACCCGGCACCTTCATGTACACCCACCTGCTGCGCCCCCTCTTGTTTCTCTTCGATCCTGAACGCGTTCACCACTGGTCCTTTACCTGGATTCATTGGGTTCACCGCCTGGGCTTGGGCGGGTTAATCCGGCGGATTTACCGGGTAGAAGACCCCGCTTTGGAACGGGAGGTTTTCGGGTTGAAATTCCCCAATCCCGTGGGCCTGGCGGCCGGGTTTGATAAAGACGCCCGCCTCTACAACGAACTGGCCAATTTCGGTTTCGGGTTTATCGAAATCGGCACCCTCACGCCCAAACCCCAGGAAGGCAACCCCAAAAAACGCTTGTTCCGCCTGAAGGCAGACCAGGCCATCATTAACCGGATGGGGTTCAACAACCAGGGGGTGTTTGAAGCCGTGGAACGGCTGAAAAAAGACCGGCGGGTACTTATAGGAGGGAATATTGGCAAAAACAAGGTTACTCCCAACCGGCTGGCTGCCAAAGATTATATGATCTGCTTTGAAGCCCTTTTCCCGGTAGTGGATTACTTTGTGGTCAATGTGAGCTCTCCCAACACCCCGGGGCTGCGGGAGTTGCAGGATAAGGAACCCCTTACGGAACTGCTGCAGCTCATGAAGCGGGAAAACCGAAAGTGCGCCCTGGTAGCCGATACCCGTGAAAAGCCGATTTTATTGAAAATTGCCCCGGACCTGACCGATGCCCAGTTGCTGGATATCATCGAAATCGTAAAGGCCTCCGGGATAGACGGCGTGATCGCTACCAATACCACCATTGCACGGGACCACCTCCGGTCCGATATGTACCTGCAGGAGGAAAAGGGTGGCCTGAGTGGCAAACCCCTGCGGGCAAGGGCTACTGAGGTCATTCGTTTCCTGCACCAGCAAAGCGGGGGCGCCTTCCCCATCATTGGAGTAGGGGGGATCCACTCGGCCGAAGATGCCCTGGAGAAGCTGGAGGCTGGCGCCAGCCTGGTACAGCTCTGGACGGGGTTTGTTTACGAAGGGCCGGCATTGATCCGACGCATCAACCGGGCACTGCTCCGGCAGGGAAGTAAACCTTAGTCGGCGGCCTTCTCCCGGGCCCAGTAATCCAAAACTACCACATCTTCAATGTAGGGTCCTGCCACTTCGCCAAAGGCTTTGTGGTCCGGGTGGGGCAGGTAGGCATCGCGGTCCGCTTCCGAGCGGAAAGTCAGCAAAAAGCCGTGGGTCAGGCCCTTATTCAGCCCCTCAGGGCTGTTGTTGATTCCCCATTCCATATGGACAATTTGCGGGATTTTGGAAGGCAACTCCAGGAAGGCGGCTTCAATTTCGCGGAGCTTGGCCTCGGGCGTATCCGCTTTGAATTTAAACAGGACCACGTGCCGCAGCAGGGCTTCTGGTGCCTCCGGGGACTGCTGCCCGCTTACGCCGCCCATGGCACCTACCAGGGTGCACAGGATTACTGCTTTCTTCAGGGTTTTCATGGGAAAGGTTATTTGATCGGAAGGTACGAAAATTGCGCCCGGGGAGGGGAACTACTCTGCGTCTGATTGCATCCCGGTGTTGTCAATCATCCACCCCATAATCCACCACCGCACCCTACCCCGGAAGGGGAATAAGTAGTACTTTTATAGGCCAATAAAATCCAATGGGGGAGCGTGTAAAAATTGTGGAATGCCCGAGGGATGCCATGCAGGGGATTAAAACCTTTATCCCCACGGAGGCCAAAACCCGGTATTTGCAGGCCCTGCTGAATTGCGGGTTCGACACCCTGGATTTCGGGAGTTTTGTCTCCCCCCGCGCCATTCCCCAAATGGCCGATACGGCCGCGGTGTTGTCCGGCCTGGACTTGAGCCGGACCCGGACGCAGCTGCTGGCCATTGTGGCCAACCTCAGGGGGGCTCAGGAGGCCGCCGAGCATCCGGAGATCCGTTACCTGGGCTACCCGTTTTCCATTTCCGAAAACTTCCAGATGCGCAACACGCACAAGACCATTGCGGAGTCTATGGACCTGCTCAAAGGGATACTGGAAGTGGCCGGCCGCCGGCAGAAGGAGGTGGTGGTCTATATCTCCATGGGCTTCGGCAATCCCTACGGCGATCCGTGGAGCCCTGAAATTGTCTCAGAGTGGGCCGAGACCCTGGCTGGGATGGGGGTAGGCATCCTGTCCCTGTCCGACACCATTGGCAGTTCCTCCCCTGAGGTGATCCGGCAGTTGTTCGGGGACCTGATCCCCCGCCACCCCCAGGTGGAATTCGGGGCGCACCTGCACACCCACCCTACCTCCTGGTTCGAAAAGGTGGATGCGGCCTTCGGGGCCGGCTGTCGCCGTTTTGACGGGGCCGTACAGGGCTTTGGGGGTTGCCCCATGGCCCGGGATGAACTTACCGGGAATATGCCCACCGAAAAAATGCTTTCCTATTTCACCGCCCGCAAGGTGGATACCGGGGTGCAGTGGATGGCTTTTGAAGCGGCATTTAATAAGGCTTCCGAACTTTTCCAGCAGTACGTTTGATTTTTTAACATTTCTTCTCCAGGTTTTAAATGAAAGAAAACCAGCTCGATACAAACGGACTTGAAAAATTGTTTAGAATTAGTTTAAATAAATCTTGCTGAAAAAAACTTCCTGAGGTATTTTCGCTTTGTAATTTAAATTTAATCTAAATAACAACTCATGCGATTTCTTAGATATACCATACTGTGCGTGGCATTCCTTGCCCTTTCCTGTTCGAAAGATGAAAGTGAGGATCCCGTAGCCGCTACCTGTTCCGATGGCATACAAAACGGGGATGAAACCGGCGTGGACTGCGGCGGCTCTTCCTGTACCCCCTGTCAACAGGCTGTAGAGGCGCCCTTAACCTATACCTTCGAACGCGACGGTGCCTCTACGGTAGATTTTAATGGCCAAACCACCCGCCTGCTGATGGGGGAGGAAATCCTGGTGGCTCTTATGGACGAAACCCGGACCGCAGAGACCCTCCTTTCCATGTATGCCCACCAGCAGGATGCTGCCGACTTTCAGGACACCCAACTGAATGCCTCGGACAAAAACCTCAAGAGCAAGACGGCTGCCTCGGTGGACTTCTTTGCTGCCAATGCCACGGATCAGGCCCTGATCCGCGCCGATTTTGAAGGTTGGGTACAGCGGCAGGTAGACGAGGTATTCCCGAACTGGTTTGTGGCTGCGGCCCCGGGTGTTGCCGGGCAGATTGCGGACGGGACCTCCACCCGTTATATCACCACGGACGGGTTGGAGATGAACCAGCTTTTCAACAAATCCCTGATAGGTGCGCTAATGCTGGACCAGACCGTTAACAATTACCTGAGCCCTGCTGTGCTCGATGCGGGAAATAACCGGACTGAGAATGACAACCAGGTCCTGGAAGCAGGTAAACCCTACACCATTATGGAACACAAGTGGGATGAGGCTTATGGCTATGTTTTTGGGCTCAATGCGGACCCGGCCAACCCCAATGCAGACCTGGGCGCCGACAGCTTCCTGAACAAGTACCTCGGAAGGGTAGAGGGAGATTCAGATTTCCAGGGCATAGCCGATGAAATCTATGATGCGTTTAAACTGGGCCGGGCAGCCATTGCTGCCGGGGATTACACCCTGCGCGACGAGCAGGCAGCCCTGATCCGCCTGAGGCTGTCCGAAATCATGGGCATCCGGGCGGTGTATTACCTGAACCAGGCCAAATTGCTGCTGGAACAACCCGCTCCGGAATACGGTACAATCTTCCACGACCTGTCCGAAGGTTACGGGTTTATCTACAGCCTGCAATTTACCCGTAAGCCCGGGGAAAATGCCCCCTACTTCAGCAAGGCCGAAGTGGATGCCATGCTAACCGACCTGATGGACGACGGCGCCAACGGACTATGGGATGTGACCCCTGCCACCCTGGGGCAACTGGCAACGGATATTGCTGCACGGTTTAGCTTTACCCTGGAACAGGCCGGGAATTGATCCGGTTTTTGAAACCGGGATCGAAAACACACAGGCAATCCAAATGGATTTTGTACTTTTGAACCTCTTTATTTAGATTGAATAAAAAGTGTAATGAAAAGACTTTCTTTTACCCTGTTAACCGGTCTTGCCCTGCTTTTCGGATGTTCCTCAGACGGGGACCCCACGCCGGGGGAAGACCCTAATCCCCAGCAGTTTGATCGCCGTCCTATGCTGGAGAACTGGGCGGATAACATCATTATTCCTTCCTACCAGGCCTTCCTGCAGGCACAAGCCACCTTGGAGGCGGATTTCACCGCTTTTGCAGCCACACCGGATGTAAGCACCTTGCAGCAGGTGCGCCAAAGCTGGCGGCAGGCTTACCTGAGCTGGCAGCGCGTCGATATGTTTGAAATGGGGCCGGCCGAAACCGACGGCCTTCGTCTGCAGGTGAATACCTACCCGACAGATGTAGCCCTGGTGGAAAGTAACATTAACGCCGGCACCTATGACCTGGCCCTCCCTTCCAACCGGGATGCCAAGGGCTTCCCGGCCCTGGATTACCTGTTAAACGGGCTGGGGGCGGATGATGCGGCCATTGTACAGCAGTTTTCGGCCAATGCCGGGTACGGGACCTACGGGGCGGATGTTATTGAGGATATTTCCGTTCGGGTCAATGCGGTGCTGACCGCATGGCAATCCGGGTATCGGGATACCTTTGTAAACAACGACGGGGCTTCGGCCACGGCTAGCGTGGACCGCTTTGTAAACGATTATATCTTTTACTATGAGCGCTTCCTGAGGGCCGGGAAAATGGGAATTCCCCTGGGGGTCTTTACAGGCACCCCGGCCCCCCAAACCCTGGAAGCCTACTATAGCCCAGAAGATGCCAAGGCATTCTTCCTTGAAGGGTTGGATGCGGTTCAGGACCTCTTCAACGGGCGCCATGCCAGCGGCTCCGGGCCCAGCCTGGCCTCCTACCTGCGGGAACTCAATACCCTGAAGGATGGGCAGGCCCTGGACCAGCGCATCAATGCCCAATGGGATGCCGCCCGTGCCCTGGTAAGCGGTTTGGGCAGCTTCCGAAGCGAAATTGAAGAAAATAACCCGCCCACAGATATGCTGCTGGCCTACGACCAGGTGCAGGCTGCCGTTCCCTTGCTGAAGGTGGATATGGTGTCTGCCATGAGCATTGCCATCGACTTTGTGGACGCAGACGGAGACTGATGCAACGCCACCTGTCCCCATATTTCTCACAACATGCAGAGGCCGCCCCATTGGCGGTCTTTCGCATTTTCTTTGGGATCATGATGTTCCTGGGGGTGGTGCGGTTCTGGGCCTATGGATGGATTGAAAAATTCTACCTGGAACCGGATTTTCATTTTACCTATTATGGGTTCGGATGGGTGCAGCCCCTGGGGGGCTGGACCTACGGCCTTTTTGTGTTGTGCGCCCTTGCTGCCCTGGGCGTGGCCCTGGGCTGGAGGTACCGCTGGTCCAGCGTCCTGTTTTTCCTGTCCTTCACCTATATCGAGCTGATGGACAAGACTACCTACCTGAACCACTATTATTTCATTAGCCTGCTGGCCTTTGTGATGATCTTCCTGCCGGCACAGGCCTATTTCAGCCTGGATGCCGCGCGGAGGAAAGACCTGCGCTTCCAGCAGGTGCCGCGCTGGGCCATAGACCTGTTGAAAGTGATGCTGGCCCTGGTGTATTTCTATGCCGGCCTGGCCAAGCTCAATTCGGATTGGCTGCTGGAGGCCCTGCCCCTCAAAATTTGGTTACCCGCCCGGTTTGACCTGCCCGTGCTGGGGGGGCTTATGGGGCAGGAGTGGGTGCACTATGCCTTTAGCTGGGCCGGGGCACTCTACGACCTGAGTATACCCTTCCTGTTGTGGTACCGGCCCACCCGCGGGATTGCTTTTGCCCTGGTGGTGATCTTTCACACCCTTACGGCCATCCTGTTTCCCATCGGGATGTTCCCGTATGTGATGATTGTATCCGCCCTGGTGTTTTTCAGCCCGGGCTTTCACCGGCAGCTCCTGGGGGTTGCGGGGCGGCGGCTGGGGGTAGCGCGCTCCCGCTTCGACACCGGACGGGCCTGGAGGCCCGGAAGCCTTGTCCGGGACCGGGCCCTGAAGGGTATGCTGGGCCTTTTCCTGCTGGCACAGCTGTTGCTGCCCTGGCGGTACCTCTGTTACCCGGGCGAACTGTTCTGGACGGAAGAGGGCTTTCGATTCTCCTGGCGGGTCATGCTCATGGAAAAATCCGGCTACGTACAGTTCAAGGTGGTTCGGCAGCAAGACGGGAAATGGTTCTATGTGGACAATACCGATTTCCTGACGGCCTTCCAGGAAAAGCAGATGAGCTTCCAGCCCGATTTTATCCTGGAATACGCCCATTACCTCCGGGACCATTTCCAGGCCCAGGGGCACGGGGAAGTGGCCATTTACGCAGACGCTTTCGTGGCCCTGAACGGCCGCCCCAGCCAGCGCTATATAGACCCGCAGCGGGACCTCGCAAAGGAAACGGAGTCTTTTGCGCATAAAACATGGATTTTACCTTTCAACGATGAGATTACTGGCCTTTAGTGCAGCCCTGCTGCTGAGCATCCTCCAACCGGCATTCGGTCAACACACACTTACCGGGACCCTGACCAATACCCGGGGCGAACCCATTGCCGACGCCGAGGTGTATCTGAAAGAGCCACAGGCCCTTGAAAACACATCGGCCCGGGGAACTTTCCGTTTTGAAAACCTGGAGGCAGGCACCTACACCCTGGTGGCCTTTGCCTATGAATATAAGGTGCTGGAGCGGGTGGTGGCTATATCCGCAGACACCGGCTTGGAACTTACCCTGGAAGACCTGGGGCTGGACCTGCCCGAGGTGGTGGTACGCCGGGAGCGGGAAAAGGTCTTTGCCCTGAAAAAACTCAAAACGGTAGAGGGGACCGCCATCTTTGCCGGGAAAAAATCCGAGGTGATCCTGGTGGAAAACCTGGTGGGGAACCTGGCGGCCAACAACCCCAGGCAGATCTACAACCAGGTGGTGGGCCTGAATATTTTTGACTATGGGGATGCCGGGCTGCAGCTGAACATTGGCGGACGGGGCCTGGACCCCAACCGCACGGCCAATTTTAACGTGCGCCAGAACGGGTACGACATCAGTGCAGACGCCCTGGGATACCCGGAAAGCTATTATACGCCCCCGGCAGAGGCCCTGGGGCAGATCCAGGTGGTGCGGGGTGCGGCTTCCCTCCAGTACGGCCCACAGTTCGGGGGCCTGGTAAACTTCCGCTTTAAAACCCCGAACCCCGGCCGCAAGATCGAGTGGATCTCCCGCCAGACCCTGGGGTCCTTCGATCTGAAAACCAGCTTTAACAGCCTGTCCGGTACCCTCGGGAAATTCAGCTACTATACCTATTTCAATTACAAGGAAGGGAACGGGTTTCGTCCCAATTCCCAGTTCAACAGCCGGAATTACCACGGGCATTTCGGGTATCGCCTGGGCCCGGACACCCGGATCTCTCTGGAGGTTTCCCTCCTGGATTACCTGGCCAAACAACCCGGGGGCCTCACCGATGCCCAGTTCCTGCAGGACCCGGAGTTCAGCAACCGGGACCGGAACTGGTTTGACGTGTCCTGGAACCTCTTTGCCCTGCAGCTGGAGCACCGCCTTTCCGAGCGCACGGACCTGAGCCTGAACCTCTTTGCCCTGGATGCCTCCCGCAGTGCCCTGGGTTTCCGTACCAACCGGGTTTCCCAGCCGGACGATCCGGAGGCGCCCCGGGAACTTTTGGTTGACGAATTCCTGAACTGGGGTGCCGAGGGCAGGGTGCTTACCCGCTACAACCTGGGCGAACGCAAGGCCGTTTTGCTGCTGGGGTCCAAGTATTACCAGACCTCCAACACCCAGCAGCAGGGTCCGGGCAGCGCGGCCGCAGACCCAGACTTTACCTTTGCCACGGCAACCTATCCGAATTACGAGCGCCAGTCTAACTTTGAATTCCCTAACCTGAATGTGGCGCTTTTCGGGGAAAACGTCTTTCCCCTGAGCGACCGCTTTACCCTTACGCCGGGCTTCCGCTTTGAGTACATCAAGACCCAAAGCGAGGGGGCTTACCGCAACATTGTGCTGGATTTGGCCGGCAACCCCCTGCTCAACGAAGAAGTGCCGGACAACCGGGTGTTCGAGCGCAGCTTCCTGCTGTTGGGGCTGGGGGCTTCCTACCAGGTAACCCCGGCCCTGGAAGGGTACGCCAACCTGTCCCAGAATTATCGCTCGGTGACCTTTAACGATATCCGGGTCGTTAACCCTACCTATCAGGTAGACCCGAACATTTCGGACGAAAACGGCTTTACGGCCGATGCCGGGATCCGGGGTAGTGTGGGGGAGGCCCTGAGGTACGACCTGAGCCTCTTTGGTATGCTGTACGACAACCGCCTGGGCGAAATCCTGCGCAGTGAAACCCGCACCGATGCGAGCGGGCAGGAGGTAGAGACCGGGCGGGTGGTGCGTTTCAGGGGCAATATCGGGACCGCCCTGATCCTGGGGGCGGAGGCCTTCGGGGAATGGAATCTGCAGCCCAGCCTCTGGCCACAGGACCCCCAGCGCCGCCTGAATCTTTTCGCCAACCTGGCCCTGACCGATTCCCGTTATACCCGCTCTGAAGAGACCAATGTGGAGGGCAACCAGGTGGAATTCGTACCCGTGGTAAACCTGAAATCCGGGCTGCGGTTTGGTTATCGCAACCTGCTGGGCAGCCTGCAGTATACCTTTCTTTCCGAGCAGTTCACGGATGCCACCAATGCCCCCAGGGATCCTCAGGACAACCAGCGGGGGATTGAAGGGACCATCCCGGCCTACGACATTCTGGACCTTTCCCTGAGTTATACCCTGGGGAAGTTTACCCTCGAAGGGGGGTTGAACAACCTGCTGGACCGCTCTTATTTTACGCGCCGGGCCACGGGATATCCCGGCCCGGGCATCATCCCGGCAGAGCCCCGGACCTATTACCTGACCCTGGGCTGGAAGCTTTAACGGAGACATTCTTCCGGGAACATTCCCAAGGGGGGCGTGCAGGTGCCCAAGTGAAGGCGAAATGTAGTATATTTGCACGCAATTAATCCTTAATTGCCATGGAAGCCCACCAATCCAAGATCCTGGGAGAAGGCCTCACCTACGACGACGTTCTCCTGGTCCCTGCTTATTCCGAAGTCCTCCCGAGAGAAGTAGACATCAGCACGCAGTTTACCCGCAACATCCGCATCAATGTACCCGTGGTTTCCGCGGCTATGGATACGGTTACCGAATCCCGCATGGCCATTGCCATGGCACGGGAAGGCGGCATTGGGGTGCTGCACAAGAATATGACCATCGAGCAGCAGGCCATGAAGGTGCGTCGGGTAAAGCGGGCGGAAAGCGGCATGATCCTGGACCCGGTTACCCTGCCGGCTCACGCCCTGGTGCGGGACGCCAAGGCCAGCATGAAAGAGCACAGCATTGGTGGCATCCCCATTGTGGATGGCGAAGGCCACCTGATTGGGATTGTGACCAACCGGGACCTCCGTTTCGAAAAAAACAACGACCGCCCGATCTCCGAGGTCATGACTTCCGAGAACCTGGTGACCACCGCCGTGGGTACCTCCCTGGCCCAGGCCGAGGACATCCTGCAGGAAAACAAGATTGAAAAACTTCCAGTGGTTGATGCCGATAACAAACTGGTGGGCCTGATTACCTTTCGCGACATTACGAAACTCACCCAGAAACCCATTGCCAACAAGGACCAGTATGGCCGCCTTCGCGTAGCCGCTGCCCTTGGGGTAACCGCCGATGCCCTGGAGCGGGCCGGGGCCCTGGTAGCTGCAGGCGTGGATGCCGTGGTGATCGACACAGCACACGGGCATACCCGGGGTGTGGTGAACGTGCTGAAGGAAGTAAAAAAGGCGTATCCGGAACTGGATGTAGTGGTGGGCAACATCGCTACGGGCGATGCCGCCCGATACCTGGTGGAAGCCGGGGCGGATGCGGTAAAAGTGGGCATTGGCCCGGGAAGTATCTGCACCACACGCGTGGTAGCCGGCGTGGGCTTTCCGCAGTTTTCGGCCGTCCTGGAAGTGGCTGCGGCCATTAAGGGAAGCGGCGTGCCGGTTATTGCCGACGGGGGCATCCGTTACACGGGCGACATTCCCAAAGCCCTGGCCGCAGGAGCCGACTGCGTGATGCTGGGCTCCCTGCTGGCCGGCACCAAGGAATCCCCGGGGGAAACCATTATTTACGAAGGCCGGAAATTCAAGTCCTACCGGGGTATGGGCTCTGTGGAGGCCATGAAGGAAGGCAGCAAGGACCGGTACTTCCAGGATGTGGAAGACGATATCAAGAAACTGGTGCCGGAAGGCATTGTAGGGCGTGTACCTTACAAAGGGGACCTTTTTGAGAGCATCCACCAGTTTGTAGGCGGGTTGCGCGCCGGGATGGGGTACTGCGGGGCTGCGGACATCCCCACCCTGCAGGAGAAGGCCAAATTTGTGAAGATTACGGCCAGCGGGATTCACGAAAGCCATCCCCACAACGTAACCATTACCAAGGAATCCCCGAACTACAGCCGATGACCGGTTTCCGAACAGGTCGGGATGCCAGTGGGAAAATCACTTTCCAATGGCGGGCCTTGCTGTTTTCCGGGCTGGCGTTATTGTGCCTGCAGTGCCGGGAGCAGGCTGTTGAAACCCTGGGGCCTGACCCCGTATCCGAACAAGCTTCTAAACCCAAAGATTCTTTGATCCTGCCCGGCGGCTTTACCTCCGTGGTGGTAGCGGACAGTCTGGGCCCGGCCCGGCACCTGGCCGTAAATGACAATGGGGACATCTATGTGAAACTGCGCAAACCCGAACAACCCGAAGGCCTCGGAAATGTGGCCCTTCGCGACCGGGACGGAGACGGGCGCGCGGACAGCATTGTCCGTTTTGGCCGTTATCCCAACGACGGGGCATTTGCCACGGAAATGCGGATCCACAACGGCTACCTGTATTTCAGTTCAGAACTGGTGGTGTACCGCCAGAAGTTGCAACCCGGAGAACTGGTGCCGCAGACCGAGGAAGAGCGCCTGGTGCAGGACCCTTATCCCATCCGCTGGCACAATGCCAAGGTCCTGGCCTTTGACGAATCCGGGGGGATGTACGTTACCTTTAGCGCTCCCACCAATGCCTGCGAAGACGGGGAGCTCACCCGGCAGGACCCGCAGGGGATCGTAAGGGGAGAAAACCCTTGTTCCCAGTTGGACATCCTTGGAGGGATCTGGAGGTTTGATGCGGCCAAAAAGGATCAGCAGCTGGCAGATGCCCGGCGTATCGCTACTGGGGTACGCAGCGTGGTAGGGATGGCCTGGAACCCGCAGACACATGCCCTGTACGCTGTAAACCACGGCCGGGACTACCTCTACAACCATGCACCTATGTATTACCGGGCCTGGCACGACGCTGTGATGCCGGCCGAGGAATTTTTCCAGGTGAAAGCAGGGGGGGATTACGGCTGGCCTTATACCTATTACGACCCCTTTAGAAAACAACGGATGCTGGCCCCGGAATACGGGGGGGATGGCAAAACCCCGGCCACAGGGTACTCGGATATCCTGATGCCCCTGCCAGCCCACTGGGCGCCCAACGATTTGTTGTTTTACCAGGGGACCCAGTTTCCCGAGCGCTACCGCAACGGGGCCTTTGTGGCCTTCCACGGTTCCATGAACCGGAACCCCTATCCCCAGGGGGGCTATGTGGTAGGGTTTATCCCGTTTGAAGACGGAAAACCCGTGGGTACCTGGGAGGTTTTTGCAGACGGGTTTGCCCAGGCCGAAGTGCTCCGCACCCACGAAGATGCGCAGTTCCGTCCTATGGGGCTTGCCGAAGGCCCTGATGGCAGCCTGTATGTGGTAGATTCCAAGAAGGGAAGGGTCTGGTGCATTCGCTACGCAAATCCCGACCGGCCTTTCCGGGAGGCCGATTTAGCTGTGCTCGATCGCAGGAAAAACACTGTTTCTTACCTCAAGCAGCCTGAAGAGGGAGGGGAATTGAAATAAATAGCCGGGAAGGCAAAAACTTATCGCCCTTCCTGCCCGCTGTAGGATTTCCAGTCCTGGTCTTTGTAGATGTTGTCGCCAAAATACCGGGCCACCTTCATAAAGGCTTCGGGTTGCTGGTACCCGGGAACAGGCGAAAGCATGTTGAGCTGCTCATCCAGAAACACCACGGTGGGGTAACTCATACGGCCCTGTAACAGGGCGGCAGCCAGCTCGTGGTAGCCGCGGCGCCCGCTGGGCACAAAAGAAAAG
This sequence comes from Robiginitalea aestuariiviva, assembly GCF_029537735.1. Classification (GTDB taxonomy): domain Bacteria; phylum Bacteroidota; class Bacteroidia; order Flavobacteriales; family Flavobacteriaceae; genus Robiginitalea; species Robiginitalea aestuariiviva. The sequence continues at coordinate 392,579 of NZ_JARPUQ010000002.1, forward strand.
GTTTGTCCTTTGTACAGGATGGGTTCCTGTTGTTCCGCATCCAGTTTGACCATATAGAAATTCTCCCGCATATAGGCGGCTACTTCAGGGTCCTGGAAGGTATCCTTGTCCATGCGCTTGCACCATCCGCACCAGTCTGTGTAAACATCCACGAATATTTTCTTGGGTTGCTGCTCGGATTGCGCCAGGGCAACGGCTTCTTCCCAGCTCATCCATTGGAGTTCCTGGGCTTTGAGGGGGGCTGCAGCCAGCAGGAGCACTGCAATCCAGACAAGGGCGAAACGATTTTTCATATGCGGCATTTGGGTACTGGTCGTACCGGTTATAAAAACCTAACGCTGCGGGCTGGGAATTATTTCACCTGCTGGGCGCTTTTGGCGCCTGGGGCGGGAAGGTTTACCTCCACCTGGTTGCGGATGAGATCCTCGAAGGATTCGCGCCGACGGATCAGGTGGGCCTGCCCGTCCATCCACAGCACTTCTGCCGGGCGGTAACGGGAGTTGTAATTGCTGGCCATGGTAAAACAATAAGCCCCCGCATTGCGGAAGCAGAGGATGTCCCCTTCGGAGATTTCGCTGATCCTCCGGTTGCTCGCAAACGTATCGGTTTCACAAATATAACCCACCACCGAATAATACCGTTGTTTGCCTTGCGGATTGGAAAGGTTTACAATCTGGTGGCTGGAGCCATAGAGCATAGGTCGGATTAGGTGGTTAAAGCCCGAATCCACCCCGGCAAATACGGTAGAGGTAGTCTGCTTCACCACATTCACCCGGGTGAGGAAAAACCCGGCTTCGCTCACCAGGAATTTCCCGGGTTCGAAGGCCAGCACCAGGTCCCGTCCGTACTCTTTGCAAAAGGCGTTGAAACGCCCGCCCAGTTTTTCGCCCAGTTCCTCCACATTGGTTTGGATGTCCCCTTCCTTGTAGGGCACCTTAAAGCCGCTGCCAAAGTCGATAAACTCCAGGTCCTTAAACTGTTTAGCCGTTTCGAAGAGGATTTCGGAAGCGTATAAGAATACGTCAATATCCAGGATGTCGCTGCCGGTATGCATGTGGATGCCGTTCACCTTCATCTGGGTGAGCTCCACAATGCGCAGCAGGTGGGGGATCTGGTGGATGCTGATCCCGAACTTGGAATCGATATGCCCCACCGAAATCTTGGTATTACCCCCGGCCATCACGTGGGGGTTGATGCGGATACAAACCGGGATGTCCGGGTGCTTGCCGCCAAACTGTTCCAGGATGGAAAGGTTGTCTATGTTGATCTGCACCCCCAGGCTGGCAGCTTCTTCAATCTCTTCAAGAGACACTCCATTGGGGGTGTAGATAATGTCTTCCGGGCGGAAGCCGGCCATAAGCCCCAGCTGTACCTCCTGTATGGATACCGTATCCAGGCCGCTGCCCATACTGTTGAGCAACCGCAGCACGGAGAGGTTGGAAAGGGCCTTTACGGCGTAGTTGAGTTTCAGTTGGCCCACACTGCTGAAGGCGGAGGTGAGGCGCTGGAACTGGCTTTGGATTTTGCCCGCGTCGTACACATAGACAGGGGCCCCGTATTCCCGGGCGATATTCAGCAGATCCTGAGATTGCATAGGTAAGGGATTTGGGCAAAGCTACACGATTCGCCTTGTTGGCCCAAAAAAATAAGAGTGTGTTATAAAAATATTCAAAATGTTACATATCAAACAAAGGTTTAGGGATGGCGGATTTGATTCTTATCCCGGGGCTTCGTAGCTTTAAGGAGCTATGAAACTCCCGCTTTTTCCATTGCAGACCGTTTTCTTTCCGGGCGAGACCGTACCCCTCCATATTTTTGAGGAGCGCTACAAGGTGCTGATTGCCGATTGCCGGGCGCAGGCCCGGACCTTTGGCATCCCTGTCTTTATCGACAATACCCTGGCTTATGGTACCGAGGTGCAGTTGCGGGAAATTGTCAACACCTATGCGGACGGGTCCATGGATGTGGTCTGCGTGGCCCGGCAGGTTTTCCGGGTAGAAACTTTTGAACCGGAATTTGGCGATAAGCCCTACCCGGGCGGGGAGGTGCGTTTTCTGGATACTGTAAACGATGCAGACCCGGACCTGACGGAGGCCGTGCTGGAGGCCTGCCGGGAATTATACCGCCTCATGGACCTGCCTTTTGGGCCCATCCGGAGGGAAGTGTTTGGCAGTTTTACCCTGGCCCACAAAATGGGCCTGTCTTTCCGGCAGGAATACGCCCTGCTGCAGATGCCCTCCGAGCAGCAGCGGTTGCGCTTTATCCTGGAACACCTCCAAGCCACTTCCACGGTTGTAGCGGACCTGAACCGCACCCGGGAACAGATCGAGATGAACGGGCATTTCCGGAATTTTGATCCCCTGGATTTTGAGGATTTCAAGCTGGATTAACCCCTGCCGATTCCATTAGGGGATGTCCCCCCCGTTTGCTATTTTTGCATCACGACAGAAAAAGACCGACATGAATCTACACGAATACCAAGGAAAAGAGATCCTGGCGAGTTTCGGGGTGCGTATCCAGCGTGGCATCGTAGCCCATAATGCTCAGGAAGCGGTAGATGCCGCCAAACAGCTCACCCAGGAAACCGGCACCAGCTGGCACGTGATCAAGGCCCAGGTACACGCCGGGGGCCGCGGCAAGGGCGGGGGTGTGAAACTGGCCAAAAACCTCAAGGAAGTAGAAGAAATTGCAGGGCAGATCATCGGGATGAACCTGGTAACGCCCCAGACTTCTGCCGAAGGAAAGAAGGTGCATCAGGTATTGGTGGCAGAAGATATGTATTACCCGGGCCCCGGGGAAACCAGCGAGTACTATATGTCCGTGCTGCTAAACCGGGCCAAGGGCAAGGTGATGATCATGTATTCTCCCGAAGGCGGGATGGATATCGAGCAGGTGGCCGAAGAGACGCCCCACCTGATCTTTACGGAGGAAATAGACCCGGCTACCGGGATCTTGCCCTTCCAGGCGCGACGCGTTGCCTTTAACCTGGGGCTTTCCGGTACCGCCTTCAAGGAGATGGTGAAATTTGTGATGTCCCTCTACAAGGCGTACGAACAGAGCGATGCCAGCCTGTTTGAAATCAACCCGGTGCTGAAAACCTCGGACGACAAGATTGCGGCCGTGGATGCCAAGGTTACCCTGGACGACAATGCCCTGTTCCGCCATAAGACCTATGCCGAGATGCGGGACCTGCGTGAGGAGAACCCCATTGAGGTGGAAGCGCGGGCCGTGGGCCTGAATTACGTGGACCTGGATGGCAACGTGGGCTGTATGGTAAACGGGGCCGGCCTGGCAATGGCCACTATGGACCTGATTAAAATGGCCGGGGGCGAACCTGCCAACTTCCTGGATGTAGGGGGTACGGCAGATGCCAAACGGGTGGAAGAAGCCTTTCGCATCATCCTGAAGGACCCCAATGTAAAAGCGATCCTGATCAATATCTTTGGCGGGATTGTACGTTGCGACCGGGTAGCCCAGGGGGTGGTCGATGCCTACAAGAACATGGGCGATGCCATTAAGGTGCCCATCATTGTTCGCCTGCAGGGAACCAACGCAGAACTGGCCAAAGAAATCCTGGACAATTCCGGCCTTGCCGTTCACTCTGCAGTCCAGTTTCAGGAAGCTGCGGACAAGGTCAAGGCGGTCCTGGCATAAGGGCGATAAACTATTTTTAATAAGCCGCGCAACATGCGCGGCTTTTTTTATGGCTCCTGGTCATGTTAAGGACAAGGCACAGGAATGTCGGATATTATGAATAATTACAGGCAAATTGTTAAAAAAGATGATAATTACCCCCTTTTGGGTTTAAAATATTGTTAAATACGCAATATTCTGTAACGACCGGCGGCCGGGGTCGTCTTTTAGGCATATTCATCAATCATCAATCTTCATTAAAAACAAACAAGTCATGAAAAAAGTACCTGTAATTCTCGCCGCCGCAGCCCTGATGCTAACTGCAAATGCCTTTGCCACCGAAGGCAAAACCAAGGCCAAAAGCAATGAGGCCGAGGCCCCCAAAACCGAAATTGCGGCCGAGATTGGCCAGATGTTAAAAGACCATCGCTTTGTACTGGAAGACAACCAGGAGCTGGAGGCTTCTGTGCGTTTTGTGGTAAACGAAGACAACCAGCTGGTGGTTTTGTCCGTTCGCACCCAGGACGACCGGGTGGAATCCTACCTGAAGGCCAAGCTGAATTACCAGGATGTTTCCGAAGCAGGTCTGGAAAAGGGCAAAACCTATGAAGTGCCGATTCGCTTTACCAGCTAAGATGCAAGGGTATAGCCTGTAAACCCAACTCTAAACCCCGGCTGCCTGGCCGGGGTTTTCTTGTATTTGGGCATAGTTTCCCGCCCCCGGGTATACGAAAACAGTTCCCGGGGAGTTATATGCATACGGGCGGCCCAAAATCCGCCTCATCGTCTATGGCCAATTACAGGGAAAAACTCGGCATCCTCTCGGAAATGATCTCCTTTGCCCGCGCGGATGATTCCATTAAGGAATCGGAATTCAACTTCCTGCTGGGGGTTTCCAAACAACTTGGGATTAGCCGCAGAGACTTTGATGCCTTGCTGGATGAAGGGGTAAATACCCTGATGCCCAAAACCCAGTTGGACCGCATTGTACAATTCCACCGCCTGGTGCTGCTTATGAACGTGGACCACGAAAGCCACCCGGATGAAATCCGCCAACTCAAAGATACCGGCCTGCACATGGGCCTGCCCCCTACAGCCATAGACCAGGTGCTCACTATTATGCACCAGTATCCGGACAAAATTGTACCCCCGGAGGTCCTGATGGATATCTTCCGGGCCCACTACAATTGATAAAACTGACGATACGGCAGTTTTTTTGTTTTAAATCCAGACATAACGGCAGTAATTTAGCCTCGGTACGGCATTTGCTTCTTTAGAGGTGCAGCTTCAGGGCTGCAGGAAGTTGAACCTTTAAAGAACAGATATTATGACTTTGATTCGCAGCAATACCGGTTTGTTTCCCACCCTTTGGAACGATCTGATGGCCCCCGACTGGTTCGGCGGCACCCACACCCCCAACCATACCCTGCCCGCGGTAAACATCCGCGAGAGCGAAACCGAATATGAATTGGAACTGGCGGTGCCCGGCATGAAGAAAGAAGACTTCAATATTGAGGTGGACGACAATGTGCTGACCATTTCCATGGAGCGGGAAGAGGTACAGGAACCCCGGGATCACGGGTATACCCGCCGCGAGTTCCGCTACACCAGTTTCAAACGGGCCTTTACCCTCCCGGAAACGGTAAATGAAGATGCCATTAAAGCCGAATATACGGCCGGTATCCTTCGGTTTGCCCTCCCCAAAAAGGAAGAAGCCCTGCCGAAGCCCAAACGCCTGATCGAGATCGGGTAAATCGTTAGAAAAGATTATGGCTGGCCCACCTAACGGGCCTCATAATGGTTGGTTTGTTTAGTTGGTTAGTTAGGGAAGCGCCCCGGAATTTCCGGGGCGCTTTTTTTAGGGACCCAACCTATCCGGCCTCCGACTGCAACATGCGGATTTCATCCCGCAACTGGGCGGCCCGCATAAAATCGAGTTCCTTGGCGGCCTGCTCCATAGCCTTGCGCTTCTGGCGGATCAGGTCCTGCCGCTGGGGTTCGGTCAGGTAAGCCATATCCGGTTCCTGGGCCTCACGGGACTTCTTCTCGAAGTGGAAAGTGGACACCGAATTTTTGGCCAGGGCATTGTCCAGGCTTTTTTTCAGGGCCTTGGGGGTAATGCCGTGTTTTTGGTTGTAGGCCAGCTGTTTTTCACGCCGGTAATTGGTTTCGTCTATGGTCTTCTGCATGCTGTCGGTAATCGTGTCTGCATACATAATGGCCTTCCCGTGCAGGTGGCGGGCGGCCCGCCCAACCGTTTGAGTCAGGGAGCGGTTGCTGCGCAGGAACCCTTCCTTGTCCGCATCGATAATGGCTACCAGGGAAACTTCGGGCAGGTCCAGCCCCTCCCGCAGCAGGTTTACCCCCACCAGCACATCAAAGAGTCCCTTGCGCAGGTCCTGCATGATCTCCACCCGCTCCAGGGTGTCCACGTCACTGTGGATGTACCGGCAACGCACTTCGATCCGGGTCAGGTATTTGGTGAGTTCTTCGGCCATGCGCTTGGTGAGGGTGGTAACCAGGGTGCGTTCGTCCCGCTGCACCCGCTGCTGAATCTCCTCCACCAGGTCGTCGATCTGGTTCTTGCTGGGCCGCACCTCGATTACCGGGTCCAGCAGGCCGGTAGGCCGGATGACCTGCTCTACATAGACCCCTCCGCTTTGCTGTAATTCGTAATCTGCCGGGGTGGCACTTACATAAATGACCTGTTGTTGCAGGGCTTCAAATTCTTCAAATTTCAATGGGCGGTTGTCCAGGGCTGCAGGCAGGCGGAAGCCGTAATCCACCAGGTTTTCCTTCCGGGAGCGGTCCCCCCCATACATGGCATGCACCTGGGGGATGGTTACGTGGCTCTCGTCCACCACCATCAGGTAGTCGTCCGGGAAGTAGTCCAGCAGGCAGAAGGGGCGGGTGCCCGGTTCCCGCCCATCCAGATAGCGGGAGTAGTTTTCAATCCCCGAGCAGTAGCCCAGTTCCCGGATCATCTCCAGGTCGAAGTTGGTGCGTTCTTCCAGACGCTTGGCCTCCAGGGGCTTGCCGATTTCCCGGAAGTAGTCGATCTGCTTCACCAGATCGTCCTGGATATGCCGGATGGCTTCCTGCAGGATGTCCGGGGAGGTCACAAACATATTGGCCGGGTAGATGGTCAGGGTGTCGTAGGTCTCCAGCACCGTATTGTTATACGGGTCAAAGGATTCGATTTCCTCGATTTCATCCCCGAAAAAATGAATGCGGTAGGCGTGGTCCGCATAGCTGGGGAAGACATCCACCACATCGCCCTTAACCCGAAAGTTCCCGTTTTTAAAATCGGCTGTGGTCCGGGCATAGAGGCTCTGCACCAACAGGTGGAGGAGTTTGGTGCGCGCCAGTACCTGGTCGCGCTCCAGACGGATCACGTTTTTCTTGAATTCCACCGGGTTGCCGATTCCGTAGAGGCAGGAAACCGAGGCCACAACCAGCACGTCCCGCCTCCCGGAGAGCAGGGAGGAGGTGGCGCTCAACCGCAGTTTTTCGATCTCCTCGTTAATGGAAAGGTCCTTCTCGATGTAGAGGCCGCTGCTGGGGATGTAGGCTTCAGGCTGATAATAGTCGTAATAGGAGACAAAGTATTCCACCGCATTGTTGGGGAAGAACTGCTTGAATTCGGAGTAGAGTTGGGCGGCCAGGGTCTTGTTATGTGCCAGGACCAGGGTGGGTCGCTGCACGGTTTCCACCACATTGGCTACGGTAAAGGTTTTCCCGGAACCGGTAACCCCCAACAGGGTTTGGTAGGGTTCCCCCTCGCGGATTCCCCGGCTGAGCTGTGCAATGGCATCGGGCTGGTCCCCGGTGGGTTTAAAATCGGATACGACCTGGAATTTCATAAGCGTAAAAGTACGAAGAAGGCTGCCGCCCCCAAAGCAGGATCATTTGATCTATCGCTTCAGGGCAAAATACCCGTGGATTACCTCCTGCTGCTGGGAAATGGCCTGGAACCAGTACACGGAGGAGGGCAGGGGCTTGCCATTTACGCTGCCGTCCCAGCCGCTGGTTTCCGGGTCCAGTTGCAGGAGGAAATTCCCGTACCGGTCAAAGATCTGTATACTGGCCAGGCGCGCATCCTCCAGGTCTTTGGGGGGCTCGTATTGCCAGCGGTCGTTAAACCCGTCGTTGTTGGGGGTGAAAAAGGCCGGGAAGTCTGCCGAGCTCAGTTTTCGCGCGACCTCCCGGGAGGAGGTGAAACACCCCTGGGGGTCCTGCACATACACCGTATAGGTGGCCAGGGGGAGGTTCTCAAAGACGGGCGACGGCTGGAACCCGGAATCCGGGTTCAGGGAGTACAGGTAATCCTGGGCCCCGTCCGTTTGTACGATAATGCGCAACCCATCGGGTTCCCGTGTGATATTCGCCCCGGTAATGACAGGGGGTACGGCGTCTGCCACTTCAAAATCCCGGACCAGGTTGCATACGGTAAATTCGTTGAGGGAACCCACCAGGTTGTAAGCCTCCAGGCGATAGTTGCCCGTTTCCGATATGCGTACCGTACGCTCCGTTCCGATCAGGATCTCCTGCCCCCCGGGACCCAAACGGTACCAGTTGTACCCATCGGCCAGGGATGGGGCTTCCAGATCCCGGAAAGATTCCCCGGGGCAGATGTTGAATCGCCGTCCAAACCCGGAAAGCGAGGGTTCGTGCAGGGAACAGTCTACCAGGGAGGCCCCGGTGGTAAAACTCTGTGTGGTACAGGTGGTTACGGCCGGCCCCAGGCGGTTATACGGGGTTACGGTTACAAAAATCTCGCGTTCGGTGGGGAAATTCCCTGCGGGGTTAAAACTCAGGCGGTTGCCCACGTCCCGGTTATCCAGGATTTCCGTTCCCCCCGGGGTGGTGCCTATACTCAGGAGGTACCCGGTGGCCCTGGGGCTATAGGCCCACGTCACTCCTTCATTTACGGGGAACCCGGCTTCCCCCGGTTGCGGATCCACCAGGGTGGTGCAATCCGGGGGCGTGGCAAAAGGGGCGGTTTTAAAGCGCCAGCCCGGGCAGGAAACCTGGGAGCCGTCGGCGCGGATCAGCACAAAACTCAGGTAAATCCAGGTGTCTTCCGGGAGGCCGGTTTCCGGCGTATAGGAACTGATAGGGGAGGAGCTGCGGTTGGTTAGGATGTCCACCCCGCCCGGGGTGGTACCAATGGAAATGATAAAGCCGGTCACCACTCCAGGGGCCGTCCAGGACAGGGTGGCATCCACAGGGATGTCTTCAGCCCCGTCGGCCGGGAAGACCGGACGCGGGCAGGCCTGACCCCAGCTGGCGCCTATTCCCAGCCACAAGCCTAACAAAAGCGATATGAAGAGCCGTTTACCCATATTATCGTTTCAGTACAAAATGCCCCATGACCACCCCTCCATTTCGGTCCACCGCCCGGTACCAGTAATCGCTGGGGGGTACCGGCCGCCCGTTAAAGGTTCCGTCCCATCCGGCAGACCCCGGGCCCAGGCTGGCCAGCAGGTTGCCGTAGCGGTCAAAAATATAGATCACCTGCACCGGGTTGTCCCCCGAGGCGGGTACCACATACTGCCAGGTGTCGTTGGTGCCGTCCCCGTTGGGGGTGAAAAACCGGGGAAAACCTTCCACGCTCAGGTCCGGCTGTATACGCGCCTGGTCCAGACCGCAGCCGTTTTTATCCCGGACGTAAACCGTATAGGTATCCAGCGGCAGGTTGGTAAAGCGATTGCTGTCCTGGTAAGGGCCGTCCGGGCTCCCCAGGGCATACTCGTATTGACCCGTGCCCTGCACCTGAACCTCCAGGCTTATGACCCCGACACCCAGGGTTACCCGCGTATCGGTTATGGAAGGTGCCTCGGAGGCCACGGCTTCGAAGACCTGGGAGGCCGTACATTCAAAATCCCCGCTGGGGCTGGAATAGGTACGGAAGGCTTCGTGCCGGTATTGCCCTTCCCCGGGGATATCAAAATCCGGGCCTTCCGCCAGCAGGCGTTCCCGCCCGGGACTGTCAATGACATACCAGCGGTAGCCGTCTGCGGCGTCTGTGGCACTTACAGTATTGACCGCGGCATCACTGCAGATGCCTACCTGCTCCGGGAAACTCACCTCGGGCCGCAGGTCTATCAGGTTGCCGTCCGCGTCAAAATAGGGCCCGCACCCCAGGATGGTGGAAAAAGTGGTATAGGTACATCCCTGGGCCTGCCCGGCTGTATTGTAAGGGGTGATGGTGATAAAGAAGATCTTGTTGGGTTCCAGTCGGATAATGGGGGTTTCCGTGGTATTGCGCAGGTCTGCATTGTCCAGGATATCGTTCTCAAACGGGGAGGTGCCGATGGATACCACATACCCGTCCGCTCCCGGAACAGCATTCCACTGGATTACCGGGGTAAGCGGGACGTTCGACTCCCCATCCTGGGGGTAAATGATGCCCGCACAGATGGGCAGGGTGGCCAGCGGTCCGGTGGTAAAGGAGAAGTCTACAGGGCAGGCTGTGGCCACCCCGTTCTCGTTTTCCGGAACAATCCGCACATAGATCGTGGTTTCTGCGGGCAGGTCCGCCGGCGGTGCCAGTTCCAGGGCTCCCGAAACCACCTGTTCGGTTACCAGGTCCTGCCCGCCCGGCGTGGTGCCTACCCGTACCCGGTATGCGGTGGCGGTGGGGCTGTAGCGCCAGCGGATGCGGGTGGCTACCGGCACGTCTTCGGCCCCATCGGCCGGGCTGAGCATCTCGGTACACCCAGGTGGGGTGGTGACGTCGGCCGTGGTGAAACTATAGGTGGTACACTCCGTATTGCCCTGTGACAGATTGAACAGGTAGATGGTTACGTAGAGGGTCGTGTTTTCGGGGAAGCCCTGGGGTGGGGTGTACCGGGTGCTGCTTCCTACCGATGCCAAAGGAAGTATCTCGGAACCCTGTGGGGTAGTGCCTATGGTGATGTTATAGGCCGTAACCCCGTCTACCGGGGTCCAGCTCAGGGTAGCATCCACCGCCACCCCGGTTTGCCCGTCTGTAGGAAAGACAGGCACAGGGCATTCTTGAGCAGCCATAGGGAGCCCAAGGAGCAGCCCGGCGGCGCATAGCAATTTTTTTAACATTCTCATCGGTCCAGGAAGGGTAAAATACGAAATAATCCGTAATCCCGAACCGGGTTCCGACAAGTGGTACGGCTTTGGGGCCGAAGAGGTTAAGGGGCATTGATCCCGGGCTTCCCGGGGTTAGAGGTCCCTTCGCTTCAGCAGCGCATAGGACCAGTAAACAAAGAGGGCAGTCCAGACCAGAGTAATCCCGAATTCGTAGACATGCAGCTGGTAGTCCAGCTTGAGGGTTTCCCCGATTTGTTCCGCCACGGACTGCACCGCATTCAGGCGGCTAACCGGTTCTTTAATCAGGTTGGCCATGGATTCCAGGGGGAAGAAATTCTTGATCTGCTGGGCGGTTTCCCAGGAGACGAATTTCCAGCCCAGGATGCCATAGGTGATCTGCTCCAGGATGGCCCAGAGGATCAGGAACCCCAGGGCAAAGGCCGAACGTTTGACCAGAACCCCCAGAAAGAGGCAGAAGCTGAAAAAGCCCACCAGTTTCACAAAGAAAGCCAACAGGAACCCCAGGTCGGAGAAAATGATGGAAACGGCCGTGTAATCCGAGTAGATGAGCCCCAGGATCATGGAAACCAAAAAGACAAAAACGGTGGAAATCCCGGCAAAACTCAAAACTGTCAGAAACTTGGAGGCGATAAACTCCTTTTTGGAGAGCCCGTCTATCAGGTTTTGCTTGATGGTTTTATTGCTGTATTCATTAGACATCATAGAGACGATCACTATTGCCAGGAACAGCTTGAAAATGGCTGTGACATAGGTGTTGAAATGCCAGATGTACGGGAAGTTGAAGATCCCCTGTTCTGCCAGGTGAAAGTCGATGGGGCCGATTTTGAAATGGATGGCGGCAATCAGGGCAATGGAGGTCAGTAGCGCAAAATAGGATATGATAAGTATCCGGCTGGCGCGGTTATTCCACAGTTTGATGAATTCGATTTGCAACAGGCGTTTCATAGACAGGTAGTGGGGGTTATACACCAGCAGGGGCGGCGTGGTTGGTTAGGGTCAGGAATTGTTGTTCCAGGCTCTCCTTGCGCTTTACCAGATGGGAAAGGCGGATGCCGTTTTCAAAACACAGGGCGTTAAGGGTATCGGCTTCCATTGGGGTTTCCAGATAGGCGGTCAGGAGTCCGTTCTCTTCCGTGAAACGGGAAAACTCGCTGCGACCCTGCAGGAAGGTTTTGAGTTTTTCAGGTTCGGCAGCTTTCAGCTCAAAAAAGCCATGACTGGCCAGCATTTCATCCACCTTTCCGGTGTAGAGGTTTTCCCCTTTGCGCAGGATAACCACATGGGTGCAAACCTTTTCCACTTCGTCCAGCAGGTGGGAGGCCAGCAGGATGGTAGTGCCCTGGGCGGCGATGTGCTTGATGAGTTCCCGGATTTGGTGAATGCCCTGGGGGTCCAGCCCGTTGGTGGGTTCGTCCAGGATCAGGATCTCGGGGTTGTTCAACAGGGCAGAGGCTATGGCCAGCCGCTGTTTCATCCCCAGGGAATAGGTTTTGAATTTGCTGTTGCGCCGCTCCCAGAGCCCGACCAGTTCCAGTTTCTCCCGGATGCGTTCCCGGGGCACTTCTTTGATGCGGCATACCAGTTGCAGGTTCTGCACCGCGGTCATGTAGGGGTAAAAATTGGGACGCTCGATTATGGCGCCTACCTTTTTCAGGGCCTCGTGGGTGGAGGTGGTCCCGTTAAACCAGCTGAAACTGCCCGAGGTGCGGTTCACCACGTTCAGGACAATACCCAGGGTGGTGGATTTTCCGCTGCCGTTGGGCCCCAGGATGCCGTATACATTGCCCTTTTCGATATGAAAGGACAGATTCTTGACGGCCGTGAGGGGGCCAAATTTCTTGGTTAGGTTGGTGACGGTAAGGATGGTTTCCAAGGGGAAAGGCTTTTAAGGATCCGTTTCCTAGTTGACGAAGAAATCCGTACTTTGTTACAAGGAACCTGAAAAGCGAGCGCGTGTCCGAGGAAAGACTCATGTCGAAAAAAAAACCGACCTACCCGGTCTGTCCGGAGCTGGATGCCTATTTGGAACAATACAGCCGCAAGACGGAAATTCCCATTTTTTATGAGGATTTGTTGCGGTTTTCCGGTTCTATTGTGGTCTATGACGACCACGGGGAGGATACCCTCTGGATCCGGGTGTATTATTCGGATACGGAGCGGCGGGAGATTGACGAGAGCCTGAAACGGGTCTATTCCATCCTGCACTCGGACGGGAGCGACCGCATCTTTCAGTTCCTCAATGTGGACGCAGTGGACTATTGCACCTTCGGGAATTCCAAACCCTTCCGCATTAAGGTGCGCAACATCCTGAACGACAACTTTACGTATTTCTATGTAAAAAAGGCCGATGCATCCCGTATCTATGGCCTGGAGCTGGAGCACCTGCTTTCCCCCTACAACATCAACTTCCTGGTTTACGGGAATACGTTAATCGAAGAGCATATTGCGGGCATCCCCGGGGATGTTTTTATCAAGGAAATGCTGCCGGATTGCAGCCCGTCGGAAAAATCTCAGCTGGCCAAGGAGTTTGTGAAATTCAACGAACGGTGTATGATCCGGTTGTTGGGCGATATGCGTTCCTACAACTACGTGATTGTGCCCATGCACGATTTTGACCATGTGGTCTACCGCATCCGGGCCATCGACTTTGACCAGCAGAGTTACGAGGGCAAGCTAAAGGTGTACCGCCCGCAGTTTTTCAAGGAGAATAACCCCATGGTGGATCTGGTCCGCAGCCGGTTGTTGTCGGATTCGGTGGACCAGTACAAGGTAGAGGAGCGTTCCTATGTGGCCAAGCGGATCCTCAGTTCCCACCGCCGAATCGGGAGACTGATTAAAATTGCACGGGCAGACCACATATCCACCCCTGAAAACATTGAGCGCCTGAAATCGGAAATCTATGACCTCACCCACGATGTGCAGTTCAAAGCCTGCAAGAGCATGGGCGATATCCTGGACGTGGCCCTGGATTTCGTGAAACGCAATTACGAAGATGTCAGCATGCGCCAGATTATCGAGAAGCGCATTAAAATATAGGCAATCCCCCAGCCAACAGGCTTCCCCCGGCCACTTAACGTTAAGTCAAAACCGTAAACCATGAAAAAAGCCATAGTATGGATTGGCCTTTGCCTGTTATGGGCAGCCTGTACCCCGGGACCAAAATCAGAAACGCCTGAATCCGATCCCCAACAGGCCCGGGATTCGGCCCTGGCCCAGATTGAGGCGGCCAATGAGGCCATCACCCGCCTGACGCGGGAAGGGGAGTTCGAAGCGGCCGGGAAATTCTTTGCACCGGATGTGGTCCAGATGATTTCGGGACAGCCTCCCATCCAGGGACGCAAAGCCTGGGTAGCTGCACAGGCGGCTGCGGCGGAAATCGGGGACTGGAGCCTGGAACTGGAAGTGTTGGATTTTCGGTACTTCGGAGACCAGGCTGTGGAACGCGGCCGGGGGGTGCAGACCTTTGTTGCCAATGAAAACAGCCCAATACCGTCTATGGAAATGACGGGCGATTACCTGGTGCTTTGGGAAAGGACCGCAGATGGCTGGCAAATCCGCTACGATTACGTGGTGGTGGAGCCGCCGGCCGGGGAATAGAAGGATGGGTTAGGCATATTCTTTTGGGCTACACGCGTTAGGGGGATGCCCCCGCCCCCCAACACCAATATATGAGCCCAAACGGCAAAATGCCATCAGCAGAAATTTTATGCCGGGCTGCAGGGAAGCTGCGCTTGGGAAGGGTACATTAACTGCAGGGGGAGGGGGAGATGCCCCCAGACTCGTAACCCGATGGCACAAGGTGTAAAACCCGGGTCGAAGCGTTAGGTTTTCTGCTCCTTGTTGAAATACACCAGGTAGTAGTACATCTGCCGTTCTTCGTCCCAGCCCTTTTCCACGAATTTCTCTGCGGACTCCGGGTTGATGAAGTTCAGTTTGATCTGGATGTTGGTATCCAGATCAATCACGTTTTTGATCTTTTTGCGGGTGTCGCTTACCGCCTTGTTGGCGATGTTGAAGTTGGAGACGTCTTCGATGCTGTATTTCGGCCCTTTTTCCACCTTATAGTGCTTGAACTCCGGGATCAGCTCCGGATTGTCCAGCACCTCATTCAGGAACTGGGTTTCCTCGAAGGCGTCATTTTTGGCAAAGTGGTTTACCGCCCGGTTCATAAAGAGCACTTCCTGTTGTTTGTCCTCTGCCGGCAGCACCACATCCTTGGCGAAGTTCTGGCAGAATTTCAGGTAGTTTTTGGTATAGAAATTTTCATCGGTGAGGGGCGACAGGCCCAGAAAATCTTCCAGCCAGTATTTGGCGTCGTAGCGGTTGCTGTCTACCGAGAGCACCTTGTAGCCATCTTCCCGCGAGCGGTTAAAGATCAGGCAACCTTTATCCAGCTTGTGGAGGTTCACCCCTTGCTGTACCATCATATCCAGGTTGGAACCCTTTTCCCGGAACTGCAGGAAGTCCTGTTTTACCTCGCTTTTAAAAATTCCCAGGGCATCGGTCCGCTCATTGTCCAGTTGTACATCCGTAAAGTAAGCCACATAGCATTCCCCGCTTTTGATATGAGGGTGGTTGGACTGCCCGTACAGGTGTTGGGCAATTTCCCGGCTTACCTCGTGGAGGCGCCCGGGATTGTCAAAAACGGCAGAGGCTGCTTCGTAGATCGGATGAAATTCCAGGGAAGCTTCATGGCGGAAACAGAAGTAGTTTTCCTCCTTTTCCCGGAAGGGTTTGAAAAAATATTCCTTCAGTAACCCGCTGATCTCATCATTGAGGGCATAAGGCGTTTCGGAGAGAAAAAGGGGCTCCGCCCGGTGTTTGTTGCCCACGCGGTGGAGGGAAACGGTATCGATTTGCGTAGCATACAGGTTCAGCATGGCCAGGGGTCAGATAAGGGTAAGGTTAATTCCAGTTTTCGTCGAAATCCATGTCGTCATAGCTGCCAAAGGGCTCCTCGAAATTGGCTTCCGGGCCTTCGTCATCGGCCTCAAAGCGTTTTTCGGGCGGGGCCTCCGGCACTTCCCCGAAACTAAAGAGCAGGTTCGGGTAACTCCGGCCATCCTCAAAATCGGCAATATCGGCCAGTTCCACGAAGAAGGTCCACATGTTCAGGAAATCGTATACGTAGAGCAACTTGGGGTTTTCCTCGTCCAGCACTTCGTGCAGGGCCGTATTGTGCATCAGGCGTTCGGGCCCGTCCCCCTCCCGCATATCGAACAATGGAATCTCCTCCTCCTGTTTCCAGTTTTCATCGCAGGTGTAGAAGGAGGCCATTTCCTCGCCCAGGAACCCAAAAGCCTGTGTAATGGCCGTATGCAGGTCTTCCAGGCTGTCGGTTGCCTCAATTTCAAGGTCGCGGAAAATATCCTCCTGGGCATCCAGGATAACGCGGATTTTATAGATCATGCCGTTGGGTTTTTCGCAGCGTCCGGCAAAGTTACGAAGAAATGCGGGTTTGGTTGGCCTGCCGCATCTGCAACCACAGGTACCATTGCGCCCCGAATAACAGGGCGGCCATCACCAGGTGCACAGGCTGGCTGCCGAAGGGGAATGCCAGGTAATTCATGGCGATGCCGCTCAACAGGATCAGCCCCACAAAAGTCAGGACGGGCCACATCAGCCGGTAGCCCAGGCCCCGGGAATAGATGCGGTACCCCACCCAGAGGTGCAGCAGGACCACTATGATCGAAAAAGAACGGTGCACCAAAAAGATGGTCGCAGGGTCCATAAGCCAGAATTCACGGGCGCCCTCACCCAGCAGGTCCGCCTGTTCATCCACATATTGCCGGACCTGACTGCCCATCAGGATCTGGAGCAGGCTCAGCAGAACAGTGGCGCCCCATAGCCCGAAGGTAAACGGGTCCCGGCGGTGCGTCGGGTTGGGCGCGGTATCCCTGAAAACAATCCAGGTAAGCATGGCCACAATGACCAGGGCCATAAACATATGCAGGGTAATGCGCACCGGTGCCAGTACGGAATAGACTACCGTGGCGCCCAGCCAGGCCTGGAAGCCGATGGCAATCACGGTAAGCCAGGCAAAGAGGACCCGCCCCTTCTTTTCAGGCCACCAGGCCAGGGAAAACAAAGCCATACCCAGGATGGCCAGGCCCGATAGGGCCCCCAAAAGCCGGTTGATGTACTCGGTCCAGGTGTGGGCCGCGTTAAAAATGGCATAGTCGTGTTTCGTATAGGGCTCCCAGTTGGCGGGGTCAAAGCGGTCCCTGGCTGTGAAATCCTCCCGGGCCAGCAGCAGGTTTTCCTTGAAAATGATCACCTGTCCTTCCTGGTATTCCCTTCCCCGGGTCCATTCCAGTTCGGAGGCTTCGGTAGGGGGAATCAGGTAGCCAAAGCATTTGGGCCAGTCCGGGCACCCCATCCCGCTGCCGGTCATGCGCACAACGGCCCCGGCCAGAATAACCAGGTAAACCAGGACCAGGGCTGTTTGGGCCATCCGGTAATATCCTTTTTTAGCACGTGTCCTCATGGTACTTCGCTTTTAGTGTTTCAGGGGCTCCAGCCCAATTTCCCGTCCTTTCCGGATCATATAATCCCTTGCAGCCCCGTGGGCATTCGGGATTTCCCCTTCCAGGATGGCTTCCTTGATGGCTTCCTTGATGATGCCGATCTCCCGGCAGGGTTGCAGCCCGAAGGTTTCCATGATTTCCTCCCCGCTTACCGGGGGCTGGAAATTACGGATGCGGTCCCGTTCCTCCACTTCCTGTATTTTCTCCCGCACCAGGCGGAAGTTCTTCAGGTAGCGTTTTTGCTTTTTCGGGTTTTTGGTGGTGATATCCGCCTCGCAGAGGGTCATCAGGTCTTCTACATCATCTCCGGCATCAAAGACCAGCCGGCGTACAGCAGCGTCTGTCACATAGTCATTGGACAATACGATGGGGCGCGAACTCATCATCACGAGTTTCTGTACGTACTTCATCTTTTCATTCAGGGGGAGTCGCAGCCGCTTAAAAAGTTTGTACACCATTTTGGAGCCCACGTATTCATGGCCGTGGAAGGTCCACCCGATTTTGGCGTCAAAACGTTTGGTCGGCGCTTTGCCGATATCGTGCAGCAGGGCTGCCCACCGCAGCCAGAGGTTGTCCGTGGTCCGGGAAATGTTGTCCACCACCTCCAGGGTATGCCAGAAGTTGTCCTTGTGCCGCTGGCCTTCCCGTTCCTCAATTCCCTGCAAGGCCACCAGTTCCGGCAGGATGTACTCCAGCAAGCCGGTTTTATGGAGCAGCCCCAGGCCTTCTGAGGGCTTTGGGGTGAGGAGGATTTTATGTAATTCGTCTGTGATGCGCTCCCGGGAAACAATCCGGATACGGTCTTTCTGGATCGAAATCGCGTTCAGGGAATCCCTGTGGATGCGGAACCCCAGCTGGGCGGCAAACCGGATGGCCCGGATCATGCGCAGGGGGTCGTCCGAATAGGTCGTTTCAGGCTCCAGGGGGGTGCGGATAAGCGCGTTTTCCAGGTCCTTTAACCCATTAAAGGGATCCAGCAGGCGCCCGAAGTCCTCCTCCCCCAGGGAAAGGGCCAGGGCATTGATGGTGAAATCCCTGCGTTGTTGGTCGTCTTCCAGGGTGCCGTCTTCCACCAGGGGTTTGCGGCTGTCCCGCTGGTAACTCTCCTTGCGGGCCCCCACAAACTCCAGTTGCATCCCCTGGTGTTGCACCATGGCTGTGCCGAAATTCTTGAAGACGCTCACCTTGGGGTGGCCGGGCAGGCGTTTGGCTACCGCCCTGGCCAGGGCAATCCCACTGCCAACAGCCACAAAGTCGATGTCCTGCTTTTGCTCCCGGCCCAACAGGTAGTCCCGCACAAAGCCGCCAATTACATAGGCCTCCAGCCCCAATGCCTTGGCGGCAAGGCTGACTTCCTTGAAGATGGGGTCTTTCAGGGCTTTGGTATGGAAGGTTTGCATCATGGGGGTTCCTGGATTCCGACGGGGTACGCCCGGGGATTTTAACCAGCGCAAAGGTACCACTTAGGCGGAAGCTGTTAAAATCCGGGGCCGATTTTCCGGGTTTAGGATTTGGGGATCGGAAGGCAGCCAAAACGGGCGGTCAGGGCCTCCCATTGGGTGCGGTTCTGGTCCTGATTGATATTCGTCTTCTTCAGGGAGTATTTCTGGGTCCCGATAATCGGGATGGGCTCTTTCACCGGTTCTCCCGGCGAAACCACCCGGGTGCCGGCCAGGAGCCCCATCATTTTAAACCAGAGGTCGTCCGCCCTGGGGCACAGCTCCATAAAGGTTTCCCGGTCCTGTACCCGCTCATCCAGAGAACCAGGGGGGTAGAGCACGCCTCCTGCCCCTATGGCCATTACGGCTTCGGCAGGGGTGTCAGGGCCTTGATAGGTCCATGCCTTGTAGGGAAGCAGGTTTCCCTGGGCATCATACCGGATGCGCCGCAACTGGTGGCCAATGATGCAGCCGGGGTGTTGGCGGTGGGAGGCGTACAGGCTTTCCAGCCAGCGGCGACGGTACATCAGATCGTCGTCGCAGGTTACAATAACGTGCCCGGGAAAGGCCTCCAGGGCGTGGATCAGTTTTTTATGCGGGGCCGTAAGGGGGGTGGGCCGGATTTCAAAACGGTCGTGGACCAGGGCCTGCAGCCGCTTCGGGATCTTGGGCAGGTCGGGTTCGGGTAGCCAGAGCACTATTTTTTCCGGGACCCGGGTCTGAGTGAGCAGGCTGCGCACCACCAGGTCTACACGCGGCAGGCGCGGGGGGATGGAGGTAAAGGAAACCACTACGGGCACTTCCGCTGCGGCAGGCTGGAACAGGCGGCTCCGGGGGGTAGCCCGCAATTGCAGGCTGCGGAAAACGGATTTGGGGATTTCCTTTAATTTCATGTCATTTGCACGGCCGGCGGTCTGGCGCGAATGAAAAGCCGCCTCCGGCAAAAATAGACAATTGGGGTTTCATTACTTTTGCAGGAAAGCTAAATCGGTGCGTTATGCCTAAAGTGTCGGTCATTGTCAGTACCTATAACTCGGAAAAATGGCTGGAGAAAGTCCTTTGGGGCTTTAACTGTCAGTTGTTCCGGGATTTTGAGGTGGTGATCGCTGACGACGGTTCGGGCCCGCCTACCCGCGAGCTGATCGACCGGATGCGGCAAGAGGTCTTTTACGATATCCAGCATATTTGGCAGGAGGACGACGGTTTTCAGAAGTCCCGTATTCTGAACAAGGCAGTAGAAGCCTGCAGGGCCGACTACATTATCATGACGGACGGGGATTGCATCCCCCGCAATGATTTTGTGCAGGTCCACCACATCAATAAGGAAGCCGGGTATTTTATTTCAGGGGGCTACTACATGCTGCCCATGAATATCTCACAGCAGATTTCCCGGGAAGACATCGAGTCCCAGCGGTGTTTCGACATCCACTGGCTGAAGCATTTAGGCATCCCGAAAACCTTTAAGAACAACAAGCTCACGGCCCGTGGCTTCCTCTCCAAAATCCTGAACACCCTTACCCCCACCAACGCCAGTTGGAACGGGCACAACAGTTCGGGATGGAAGAAGGACATCCTGAATGTCAACGGTTTTGACGAGCGCATGCAATACGGCGGGCAGGACCGGGAGTTGGGCGAACGGCTGATGAATTTCGGGATCAAGTCCAAACAACTCCGCTACAGTGCGGTCTGCGTGCACCTGGACCATAAAAGGGGGTATAAGACGCCGGAGTCCCTTGCCAAGAATGCGGCCATCCGTAAGGAGACCCGTAAAGACCGGAAGGTTTGGACGTATTACGGCATTACCAAATAGTACGCCAGCTCGTTTTTCTTTTCGAGTTTTTTGAGTTCCCGGTACCGTTCCCATACGCCAAGGGCATTCAGGTAGCAGATGGTCAGCCCTTTGCGCCCGTCCAGGATTCCCAGGCGAAGCACATAATGGTTTACAAACTTCCAGGCGGTCTTCAGCACCATCAGGGCGCGGTTAAACCGGCGCTCCTTGTAGAAATCCTCCCGGGCCTTTAAGCGGCCGTAGCGGAGCATCTTCCCCTTGTAATCCTCGTAATTCTTGTAGCAGTAGTGGATGAGCTTTTCGCGTAAAATACCCGAGGTGCCATTTACCTCCAGGGTTTCATGCACAATTTTGCGGTCCGTAAACCGGGCTTTGCTGCGGCGGAAAAGCCGGTAATTTTTGTCGGTTTGCCACCCGCTGAAACGCAAGGGGCTGCGGCCGAACATAAACTGTCGGTAAAACCAATAGGCCGCGTGCTCCGGCTCCCGGGCCAGGGTGGCCTGTATTTCGTCCTGCAGGGCAGGCGGAATTACTTCGTCCGCATCCAGGAAAAGAACCCAGTCGTGCGATGCCTGGCTCAGGGCAAAGGACTTTTGCAGGGTGAAATTTTCAAAGGGATGTTGGATAACCCGTACCCGCGGTTGTGCACACAGGTACTCATAAGTGCCGTCTGTGCTGTAGGAATCCACGACCAAAATCTCGTCCGCAAAGCGGATGGATTCCAGACATTTTTCAATGTACCCGATCTCATTGTAGGTGATGATCAGGGCGGAAATTTTTGAATGCTGGGGCATGGGCAGGTGTTCGTTTACCGGATTAGGGTAAAATCATAACAAAAAAACGACTAAAAAATTGTTTAAGCACCATAAAATCAGGGATTCGGGTGCGAATTATCAACAATTTAACAAGAACCCAATGGTTTTGAGCAAGTCGTAATTTTGCAGGAAAGGTATTACAAAAATATCAGGGAAACCCCTGTGGTTTTGCCATTTTTCCGAAATCCGGGAAAGGGAATCAGACCGCTACATCGTATTGACGAAGGGCGTCGTTCAGGGAAGTTTTCTTGTCCGTACTTTCTTTCCGTTTTCCGATAATCAGGGCACAGGATACCTGGTAATCCCCGGCCGGGAACGACTTGGTATAGCTCCCGGGGATAACCACGGACCGCGCGGGTACCCGCCCCTTGTATTCCACGGGTTCGCCGCCGCTTACATCAATGATTTTGGTAGAGGCGGTAAGGACCACATTGGCGCCCAACACGGCCTCTTTTTCCACATGTACGCCTTCCACCACAATACAGCGGCTGCCAATAAAGGCATTATCCTCTATAATCACCGGGGAGGCCTGCAGGGGTTCCAGGACGCCCCCAATGCCCACGCCCCCGCTCAGGTGCACGTGCTTGCCGATCTGGGCACAGCTGCCCACGGTGGCCCAGGTGTCTACCATGGTGCCCTCGTCCACATAGGCCCCGATATTCACATAGCTGGGCATGAGAATGGCTCCGGGCGCAATGTAGGCGCCGTGGCGGGCTACCGCATGGGGTACTACCCGGACGCCCTTTTCCTGATATCCGCGCTTCAGGGGAATTTTGTCGTGGTATTCAAAAATGCCGGCCTCCAGGGTTTCCATCTTTTGGATGGGAAAATACAGCACCACCGCTTTTTTCACCCAGGCATCGATAACCCATTGGTCCCCGTCCGGATGGGCGCAGCGCAGCTGCCCCTGGTCCAGCAGGTTTATGACTTCCCGTATAGCTTTTTGGGTCTGGTCTTCTTTCAGCAATTCCCGGTTATCCCAGGCCTTTTCGATGGTGGTGCGCAAGGCTTCCATAAGCGTGTTCAGATTTTGCGCAAATATACGGCGGGTCGGGCGGGGTACCCAGCAAAATTTAGAGCTGTAACGATTTATCCGTTATTTTTGTCAAAAATTTCCCTTGGGCAGAATTTTGGCATTGGACTATGGAAAAAAGCGGACCGGCGTGGCGGTTACGGACGCCCTGCGGCTGATCGCCTCCGGCCTGGAAACCGTGGCCACTTCCGAATTGTTGCCTTGGCTTGATGCCTACCTGGCCGCAGAGGCGGTAGACCTGATTGTGATTGGCGAACCCCGGCGGATGGATAACCGGCCCTCGGAGGTGGAAGCGGACATCCAGGATTTTATCGCCCGCCTGCTAAAGCGCCAGCCAGGGGTTCAAATCGCCCGGCAGGACGAGCGGTTCACCTCCAAAATGGCGGCCCGCGCCCTGGTTGAAGGGGGGATGAAAAAGAAAAAAAGGAGGGAGAAGGCGGTACTGGACGAAGTGAGTGCCACCCTGATCCTGCAATCGTATTTAAGCAGTAATAATTTATGATCTTGCCTATTGTAGCGTACGGAGACCCCGTATTGCGGAAAAAATGTGAGGATATCGATGCCGGGTATCCCGGGTTGGAAACCCTGCTCTCGGATATGTGGGAGACCATGTACCAGGCCAGCGGCGTGGGATTGGCCGCACCCCAGATCGGGAAGGCCATTCGCGTATTTCTGGTCGATACCAGCCCCTTTGCCGAAGACGATGTCCTGCCTGCAGCGGAGCGGGAGCTCCTTAAAAGCTTTAAAAAGGTTTTTATTAACGCCCGGATAGAATCCGAAACCGGGGAGAAGTGGGCCTTTAACGAAGGCTGCCTGAGTATCCCGGATGTGCGGGAGGACGTGCAACGCATGGATACCATTACCATGACCTATATGGACGAAGATTTCAAGGAGCATACCGAGACCTTCGATGGGCTGCTGGCCCGGGTTATCCAGCACGAGTACGACCATATTGAGGGCATCCTCTTTACCGACCACCTGTCTTCCCTGAAAAAGCGGCTGCTCAAAAGCCGGCTGGGTAATATTTCCAAGGGACGCATCCAGGTAGACTACCGCATGCGTTTCCCGGATGCCAAACGGGCCCGTTAACCGGAATCATCATTTTTTTTGACATCTTTGCAGCCAGATAAAAACGCGCTATGAGTTTAGATAAAATCCTTTCCATCGGAGGCAAACCCGGGTTGTACCGCCTGGTGACCCAGACCCGTACCGGCTTTGTGGCCGAGTCCCTGCTGGACGGTAAGAAGATCTCCGTGGGGATGGCCGGGAATGTAAGTGTGCTCTCGGAAATTGCCATCTACACCCTGGAAGAGGAAATGCCCCTTCGGGAAGTCTTCCGGAAAATCCACGAAAAGGAGGGCGGGGAGAAAACCCCGGTGAAGCACAAGGCGGACAAACTCGAATTGGAGGAATACTTTTTCGAGGTCATCCCGAATTATGACGAAGACCGGGTTTATGCCAGCGACATCCGCAAGGTTATCCAGTGGTATAACCTGCTTTGCGAGAACGGGATAACCGATTTTGCCGAAGCAGATCAGGGAGAGGAAGCGGCTGCAGGAGACGAGGCCTGATAGCGGGTGTGACAGGGGAGCTGAATATGCCTATCTTTAGGCCGCTAAGCTAAACCTGTATCACCGATGAAATACCTGAAACCCTGCCGGAGGTGGCTTCCGGCATTTGCCTGTATAATGGGCCTTATGGCCTTTGGGCAAGAAGCCTCCAAAGATTCCCTGCCGGACGGTAAGGAAGACCTCCCCCTAAAACCCACCCGGAACATTACCTTTGAAGCCCAGGAAGGAACCTGGATGTCCGTGGATGTAAGTCCGGACGGACAAACGGTGGTCTTTGACCTGATGGGCGACCTGTATACCGTTCCCATTACCGGAGGTACTGCCAAGGCCCTCACCCAGGGCCTGGCCTACGAAGTGCACCCCAGGTACAGCCCGGACGGGAAATCCCTCCTCTACATTTCCGATAAAAGCGGGGCCCAGAACGTCTGGATCATGGACCTGGAGACCCAGGAAGAAACCCAGCTCAGTAAGGAGAAAAACAAGGTATTCTTTTCTGCGGACTGGTCTGCAGATGGGGATTACGTGGTGGCCGCCCTGGGCCGCCGGAACATTAAACTACGCCTGTACCACAAGGACGGGGGCGGGGGAACAGCCCTGATTGCCAAGCCGGAAAACCTCAAGGCTATAGACCCGGCCTTTTCGGCCGATGGGAAAACCGTTTATTTCTCCCAGCGGCGGGGCGCCTGGAATTACAACGCACAATTGCCCCAGTACCAGATCGGGACCTACGATATGGCCGATGGGGGCATGGCGGTGATTACGGACCGGTACGGCTCCGCTTTTACCCCCACTCCAAGCCCGGATGGGAACTGGCTGGTCTATGGCACCCGTTTTGAAGACCAGACCGGGCTCAGGCTGCGCAACCTGAAAACCGGGGAGGAGCGCTGGCTGGCTTATCCCGTGCAGCGGGACGAGCAGGAGTCCATTGCCCCCCTGGGGGTACTTCCCGCCATGGCCTTTACCCCGGACAGCAAGGAATTGGTGGTATCCTACGGCGGGAAACTCCATGCCATAGCTATTGCCGACCAGGGGGTACGCGCCATTCCCTTTACCGCCCCGGTAAAGCTGGATCTGGGGCCGCGCCTGGAATTCAAATACCCGGTTTCGGATAGCCCGCAGGTACAGGTGACCCAGATCCGGGACGCGGTGCCTTCCCCGGACGGGACCCGCCTGGCTTTCACAGCCCTGAATCGGCTGTACGTGATGGATTTTCCAAATGGGACCCCGCGCCGGCTCACTAACCACGATTTTACCGAAGCCCATCCCGCCTGGTCGCCGGATGGTTTGGAGATTGTTTTTACCGGCTGGAAACCTGGCGGCGGCCACCTGTACAAAGTTCGCAGCGACGGCCGCAGGGCCCCGGTACAGCTCACCCGTACCCCCGGGATTTACAGCCAACCGGCCTGGTCCTACCGTTCCGGCCGGATTGCGTTTTTGCGCGGCACGGCCCAGGCCTACGAAGACGGGGTAGGGCCCCGTACGCGCGGTAGTGAGGAAGACCTGGTATGGATCCCCTCCGAAGGGGGGCAGGCGGTGCTGATCGACAAGGCCGAGGGCCGGACCACCCCGCATTTTACCCGGGTGGACGACCGGGTGTACCTGAGCCACCCGCAGCGGGGGCTGCTGTCCCTGCGCTGGGACGGCACGGACGAAAAGCAACACCTGATCCTTAAAGGGATTGAGACCTATGGCTCCCAGGATATCATGGTAGATGCCCATGATCATAATAACCCGAATGTGCTGCCCAACATAGCCGGGGAGCAGAACGACAAGGCCTCCCGCCCTTCGGAAATCCGGATGGCGCCGGATGGGGGCCATGCCCTGGCGCTGATCAACAATGACATTTATTCGGTAGTGGTGCCCAGGTTCGGGCAAACCCCCACTATTTCGGTCAGCAACCCGGAATCCGCCGCCTTCCCGGCGACCAAGCTCACGGAACTCGGCGGGGAATTTCCCGCCTGGTCCGGGAATAGCCGCTATGTGCACTGGTCCTTGGGCGCCAGCCATTTTCGCTACGACCTGCCCGAAGGCAAACGCTTCAGGGACAGTGTGGCCGCTGCGAAGAAAAAAGAAAAGGAAGACCCGGTAAAAAAGGATTCCACGGCCGGGAAGGAAACCAAAAAAGAGGAGCCCAAGACCTTTGAGGCCGAGGAATTCAAGATCAAGCTTACCTTTCCCCGGGACACGCCCCGAGGCACCCTTCTGTTAACCAACGCCCGCCTGGTGACCATGGAGGCAGAAGGGGTGATCGCTTCGGGCGATATCCTCATCCGCAACAACCGTATTGCTGCGGTAGGCCCCAGTGGCACCCTCGAGGTACCGGCGGGGACAGAAGTGCGGGACCTTTCGGGGAAAACGATTGTGCCCGGATTTGTGGATACTCACGCCCATATGTGGCCGGCCTGGGGCATTCACAAGAACCAGGTGTGGATCTATGCGGCAAACCTGGCCTACGGGGTCACCACCACCCGTGACCCCCAAACGGCCACCACCGATGTACTTACCTATTCCGACCTGGTGAAGGCCGGAAAAATGCCCGGCCCCAGGGTATACAGCACCGGCCCGGGCATAGGCTTCTGGCGGTATAAGCTTACCAGCCTGGACCACACCCGCAAGGTCCTGCGGCAGTACAGCGAATACTACGATACCAAAACCATCAAGATGTACCTGACGGGTAACCGGCAGCACCGCCAATGGGTAATCATGGCCGCCAAAGAGCTGGAGCTGATGCCCACCACCGAAGGCGGGCTGGATTTTAAACTGAACATGACCCAATTGCTGGACGGCTACCCCGGGCATGAGCACTCCCTGCCGATTTATCCCATCTACAGCGATGTGGTGCAGACCATTGCTCAATCCGGGATGGCCGTAACCCCAACCCTGCTGGTCTCCTATGGGGGGCCCTGGGCCGAAAACTATTTCTACGCCACGGAAGACGTTTGGGGCGATGCCAAACTGCAGCACTTTACCCCCTATGAGGAACTGGCCCAGAAATCGAGACGCCGGCCGGGCTGGTTTATGGAAGAAGAGCACGTCTTCAAAAAACATGCGGCTTTTATGAAAGACCTGGTGGAAGCCGGGGGCATTGCCGGGATCGGCAGCCACGGCCAGTTGCAGGGTCTTGGGTTTCATTGGGAACTCTGGGCGGTGGCCAGTGGGGGCATGAAGCCCATGGACGCCCTGAAGACCGCCACCATCCTGGGGGCTACGGCCCTGGGGCTGGATGGTGACCTGGGGAGCCTCAAGGCCGGGAAACTGGCAGACCTGGTGATCCTGGACGGGAACCCCCTGGAGGACCTGCGCCAGACCAACAGCATCCGCTTTGTCATGAAGAACGGCCGGATGTACACCGGCGACAACCTGGACGAAGTATGGCCCCGCCAGCAGGAAGGACCCCGTTTTTCCTGGCAGGGCGCCGCACCGGAAGGCGTTCCGGGTATGCGCGACTAGCACCTGACAGCAAGAAAAAGCCCCCCGAAATCCGGGGGGCTTTTTTGTTTAGTCGCGCAGGGGTTCCGGCAGGTCCGGCTCTTCCCAGGGTACCCGGGCCGAGGGGTAATACCGGATGTCCATCCGCTTGAAATACGGGGTCTGGGCGGCCAGCCGCAGCTTATACTCCTCCCAGGAACGCTGGCTTTCGGGGGTCCATCCCAATTCGGCATACCCCAGCAGGCGGGGGAAGGCCAGGTATTCCAATTCGGAAATCTCGGCTATGGTTTCGGACCACAGGGGGGCCTCAATGCCCAGGATGTGTTCCCGGGAAATCCCGGCCGCGTACGTGGCGGGGTTCCAGATGTAGGCCGTGTCTACCGGGATGTAGGCAGCCCAGTGCAGGCCGTATTCCGAAATACTGTCGTACTGCATGTCCAGGTAGGCCTTGCGGGCGGGAGAAAGCAAGACTTTCATCCCTTTTTCCACCGCCAGGGTGGCATTGTCCTCATCGGCCCAGAACTGGGCTATGGTGGTATTGTCCAGGTCTGCATGGGCCACTTCGTCCCAGCCGATCACCTGCTTGCCGTACTTCTGTACGATGGGCTCAACCTTGTTGATAAAGTAAACGTAGTCGTCCTCCTGGGTCACGTGGCTTTCATCCCCCCCGATGTGGAAATACGGGCCGGGGGTAATGGCCGAAATTTCCCGGACCACATCGTCGATAAACTGGTATACGGTGTCTTTGCGCGTGTCCCAGGTGCTGAAGCCCACCCGGGTACCGGTGTAAAGTTCCGGGGTTTTTCCGTTGCCGTTCAGCACGGGGTAGGCCACAGAGGCGGCATTGGTATGCCCGGGCATGTCTACCTCGGGCACAATGGTGATGTAGCGTTCGGCCGCGTAGCGAACCAGTTCTTTATAATCTTCCTGCGTATAGAAGCCCCCGGGGCCGCCGCCAACTTCCGTACTTCCGCCAACTTCCGTAAGGCGCGGCCAGGATTTGAT
This sequence comes from Robiginitalea aestuariiviva, assembly GCF_029537735.1. Taxonomy (GTDB): domain Bacteria; phylum Bacteroidota; class Bacteroidia; order Flavobacteriales; family Flavobacteriaceae; genus Robiginitalea; species Robiginitalea aestuariiviva. The sequence continues at coordinate 420,909 of NZ_JARPUQ010000002.1, forward strand.
CTCAATCCGCCAGCCCTGGTCGTCGGTCAGGTGCAGGTGCAGGACGTTCAATTTGTAATAGGCCATCACGTCCAGGTATTTCTTCACGTCTTCCACGGAAAAGAAATGCCGGGCCACGTCCAGCATGGCGCCGCGGTAGCCAAATTCCGGGACATCGGTGATTTCCCCCCCGGCCAGGGGCCAGATGGGGTAGGGGGCCAGGGTATCGTTGGCCTGTTCCGGGATCAGCTGGCGCAGTGTTTGGGCGGCCAGCATGGCCCCGTTCGCAGTGGCCGAGGTGATCAGAATGGAATCCGGGCTAATGCGCAGGTGGTAGGCTTCCGGATTATCCTGGGCACCTGCCTGCAGGTAGATGGCGCGGTGTACCTCCCCGTCCTGGGCATTCACCGGGAGGCGCAAGCCCGTTTTGCCCTGAATTTTATCGGAGAGGAAAGCCGCCACGGCCGCCCGGGGCGCATCGTCCTGGGGGCTATAAATTGCCGTGTACTGGTCCAGGCCAAAGGCCGCCCCGGAAGCGGTTACAGACACCGGTTTCGGGATCAGGGGCTGGGCCGCCAGGTCGGTTTGTGGGAAATCGATTTGCGGGGCGGGGTCCATACAGGCAGCCACTCCGGCCAGCAGGGCTGAGCCGGCCAGAAACCGGGTTAGACTACGGGGGATTGAAGGTGTTTTCATGGTTATGGTGTAATAGGGGTTGAAATCAGTTTGGGCGCAATGGCGGCACGCCACAGCCGGTAGCCGCTGGCATTCATGTGCAGGCCATCTTCGATAAACAGGTCGGGGTTGAGTTTCCGCCCTTGCAGCATGGGGGTCCAGACATCGGCAAAATCCACCCCGGGTGCCTTGCGGGCATGGCGGCGTAGCTTGCGATTAAAGCGGCGGTACCTGGAACGTAACTTCCAGCGGCTGATGCTGGGTTTTGCAGCAAGCCAGACTACGGAAGTACCCGGGTAACGCGCGTGGATTTGCGCGGTGATAGCCTGAAGGGTCTTCAGGATCCGTCGTGGGCGCTTGCCTTCGGCCAGGTCGTTGTCGCCTTCATAGATAAATACCTGTACGGGTTGGTAATCCAGGACCAGCGGGTCCAGGTAGTGATTCAGGTCGGTAGCCTGGGAACCGCCAAACCCGGTATTTAGGGTTTGGGTGCCGGGGAAGTCCTGGGCCAGGCTGGTCCACATCCGGATGCTGGAGCTACCGGTAAAAACCACCGCCGGTTGGGCGGGGTCCCAGAGGCTGTCCATCCGCGTTTGGATTTGGGCTACTTCGGTCGCAAACCGTTTGGGGTCCTGCCCCTGTGAAAGGATGGGGGCTATGCCGGCTAACAGCAGGCAGAGCCAGTTTCGTAAGGCCATATGTGGTCGGGATGTGGTTTTGAGTTGCACTAGGGAACTAAAATATGCACTTTGGCCCAATCGTAAAAGCGTTCAATCCAGTGGTCGGAAGGCAGGCCCTGGGGTTTCATGCCAAACCCGTGCCCCCCTTTGCTGTACATCTGCAAGGCGGCGGTTTTCCCGGCTTCCAGCCAGGCCGAATACAGGCGGGTGCTGCCGGCTGCCAGGCCCAGCGGGTCGTCCGAGGCGCAAATCACCAGCATGGGCGGGGCCCCTTCCGGCGCCGGCGCCACGGGATAGGCGTCGGTCCAGGGGTATACGGGAACCAGGAAATCCGGGGCACTATCGCCTTGCCCCTGGTAGCCGACCCCCATGGTTACGGCCCCACCTGCGGAGAAGCCCATAAACCCGATTTTATCGGGATCCAGGCCGTACGTGCCTGCATGCGCTCGTACATAGGCCATGGCCTGCAGCCCGTCTGCTACCGATGCCGGGAGGACTTTGCCAACCCGGGCCATCATTTCGCCGGGGTCCTTCTGGCTCAGGTCCATGATTTCTTTTACCCCGTCCACCCCGGTGGGGACCAGGCGGTATTTCAGGACAAAGGCGGTAAACCCGTGTTGCGCCAGCCACCGGGCCACCTGTTTGCCCTCGCTTTCAATACTGAGCCCGAACAGGCCGCCCCCTGGAGCCACCACCACGGCAGCCTGGTTCCCGGTACCCGCTACCGGGGTAAAAACCTCCATACTGGGACGGGAAACATTGGTCACCACCTGGGTATCCCAGATGGGGGAATAATAATGGTGTTCGCCCCCGGACCAAACCACCCCCGCTAGGGGATCAAAGGGGAGGGGGATACTGTCGGTCTGAGCCGGAGCCTGCCAGAGGATCAGCAGGGCGCACCCGGCCAGGAAGTTCATACGTTTCATAGGGTTACAGGGTTAGGGGTACATGCCTTTTACATCCATTTTCAGGGTATAGACGGCGTCCATGGCCGTGATGAAGAGGGTCCTGCCATCCTGCCCGCCAAAGGTAACATTGGCCGTCCAGTCTTCCGGCACTTCAATATGGCGCAGCAACTCCCCATCCGGGCTGTAGACATGCACTCCGTTTCCGGTCAGGTAGAGGTTGCCGGAGGCGTCCAGAGTCATCCCGTCCGATCCCATTTCCGCCACCAGGGTGCGCTCGCCCAGGCTTCCGTCCGGGGCTATGGGGTAGCTGTAGGTCTTATCGTCCCCGATATCTGCAATGTAGAGGGTTTTACCGTCCCGTGTTCCGATAATGCCATTGGGCTGCACAAAGTCTGTGGCGGCCAGGACCACACTGTCGGTTCCGGGCCGGATCATATACACCTGTTCTGCCTCAATTTCCTTGGCCTGCCGGGTCCACCAGGGGCGCTGGTAATAGGGGTCGGTAAAATAAATGGTGCCGTCCGGGTGTACCCAGATGTCGTTGGGGCCGTTAAAATGGGCGCCCTGGTAAGCATCGGCTAAAACTTCCACGGTCTGGTCCGGGCGAATGCGCCACAATTCGAATTTTTCGTCCGCTGCAGCCAGCAGGTTCCCTTCCAGGTCAAAGTAAAGGCCGTTGGCGCGACCGGCAGGCTGCATATAGGTATCTATGCTGCCGTCTGCCGCATTCCACCGCAGGATGCGGTCGTTGGGCTGATCCGTAAAGTAGATATCCCCGTTGGGGGCTGTGGCCGGACCTTCGGTGAAGGTGAAGGTCTCCGCCACCAATTGAAGTTCCGGTTCTGCCGGGGCTTCCGTTTTTTTTGGGGTGTCCTTGCAGGCCGCGACCCACAACAGCCCGGTAAGCAACCCGGTTTTAATCAGGAATGATTTCATAATCTGTTGGGTTTATTCGGTTTTTTGGTATCCGGGGCCTTTCACAAAGCGGCCGGGGGTGGCTCCGGTGTGTTCCCCGTTCCGCAATACCCCCACGCCGTTTACCCAGACGTGCTGTACGCCGGTGGCATACTGGTGGGGCGCTTCAAAAGTGGCATGGTCCTGAATAGTGGCGGGGTCAAAGGCCACCACATCCGCAAAATAGCCGGGCTGCAATAATCCGCGCCGGTCCAGTTTCAGGTTTTCAGCGGGCAGGGAAGTGAGGCGGCGGATGGCCTCTTCCAGGCTTATCACCCCTTCCTCCCTTACAAAATGGGCCAGCAGGCGCGCAAAGGAGCCATAGGCCCGGGGGTGGGTACTCTGTTCCAGGAAGACGCCTTCGTTGGTATAAGACCCGGCATCCGAACAGGCGGACATATAGGGGAGTGCCAGTTTCTTGCGGACGTTCTCCTCGCTCATGGAAAAATAGACCACCTGTATGCGGCTGTCGTCCTCGTAAATAAGTTCGGCTATGGCATCCGCCGGGGGAATGTCCCTTTCTTGCGCAACGTCGGCGAGGGTTTTACCGATCAGGTGGCGCATCTCGCGGTTGCGGAAGCCGACCAGCAGGATGTTTTCCGGGGGCACGTGGAATTGCACTTCACGGATCATCCGGCTGCGGGCTGCCGGGTCTTCCAGGTAACGCATGGTCTGCTCATGACCCCCGTCTTTGGCCCAGGCGGGCAGCAACACATTCAGGCCGGTAGAGCTGGCGTTGTACATATACATATCCGTGGTCACATGAAGCCCGCGGGCCCGGGCGTCCTCCACCAGGGTGATGGCACTGTCCAGCAGGTCCCAGTTGTCCTGGCCGGAGGCCTTGAAGTGGTAGATTTCGGAGCGGATGTCTGCAGCCTCGGCCACGGAGATCAGTTCCCGAACCGCGAACAGCAGGCTGTCTTCCTCGCTGCGGATGTGGGAAATATACATGCCGTCGTAGGCCGAAGCCACTTTGGCGAGTTCAATGATTTCAGCCGTGGAGGCATGCCCGCTGGGCACGTAAATGAGGGAGGTGGAAAGGCCTACGGCTCCTTCTTCCATCCCTTCGCGCAACAGGCGCTTCATAGTATCCAGTTCGGCCGGGGTGGGTTCCCGTTTTTCGTACCCCATCACGTATTCGCGCAGGGTGCCGTTGCCCACAAAGGAAGCGACGTTGGTCGAGACCCCTTTATCCTCCAGGTGCTGCAGGTATTCCCCAAGGGTTTTCCAGGGGACGTCGAACTGGAAATCCCCCTGGTCCGTGGCCATATCTTCGTGCATGGCTGCATTGAGCGGGCCCATGGAGCCGCCTTCCCCCATGACTTCCAGGGTAACCCCCTGCCGCAGGTCGCTCTGGGAACGCCCGTCTACCAGCAGGGAGACATTCGCCCAGCTGAGCATGTTGATAAAACCCGGGGCCAGGTGCAGGCCGGTGGCATCTACTTCCTCCAGGCCTTTCTGGCCAGAAAGGTCGCCAAGGGCGGCAATGGTGTCCGCACGGATCCCGATATCGGCCTGTACGGCCGGGGCCCCGCTGCCATCCAGCAGCATGCCGCCGCGGATCAGGACATCAAAGGGTTCGGGAGACTGGCAGGAAGCCAGGAGCAGGAGCAGGAGGAGCAGGCGCGGTCCCATAGGCGAGCGGTTAGGGTTGGTCCTGTTAAAATTACGCGAAAATATACGGGGTGCCAAAAACCCGGTCTTTGTACCTTTGCCCCAAATGCCACTGCCCATGAATTCCCGAGAAGCGCAATTGCAGGCCCTGGACCGCCTGATTACCATTATGGATGAACTCCGGGAGGGGTGCCCCTGGGACCGCAAGCAGACCATGCAAACCCTGCGGCAGCTCACCATAGAGGAAACCTACGAATTGGGCGATGCCATTCTGGACAACGATCTGGAGGAGGTCCGGAAAGAACTGGGCGACCTGTTGCTGCACATAGTGTTCTATGCCCGCATCGGCTCCGAGACCGGGGATTTTGACCTGGGGGACGTGGCCAACGGGATTTGCGAAAAACTCATCCGCCGCCACCCGCACATTTACGGGGATACCGAGGTTGCCGATGCCGAACAGGTAAAGGCCAACTGGGAAAAGATTAAGCTGCAGGAAGGCAAGAAAAGCGTCCTGGAGGGCGTGCCCCAGAGCCTCCCGGCCCTGGTGAAGGCCAACCGCATACAGGAAAAGGTGGCCGGGGTGGGCTTTGACTGGGAGGCCCCCGAGCAGGTTTTCCAGAAGGTACGCGAAGAGCTGGAAGAGCTGGAGGCCGAACGGGAAAATGGGAACCGGGCCGCCCTGGAGGCGGAAATGGGGGATGTGTTTTTCTCCCTGGTGAACTATTGCCGTTTTCTGGGTATCAACCCGGAAGACGCCCTGGAGCGCACCAACAAAAAATTCATCGGCCGGTTCCGGTTCCTCGAAGACCGGGCCCGCGATGCCGGCCGCAGCCTGCACGAGATGACCCTGGAAGAAATGGACGTCCATTGGGAGGCGGCCAAGAAATACGATACGCCCTAGCCGCCAACCCGCACGTTTTGCTCCAAGCCTATACCCGAGAATTCAAAACCAACTTTCGCCTGGCCTCCCCGGTTATCCTGGGAATGTTGGGGCATACGTTTGTGGCCTTTGCGGACAACCTGATGGTGGGGCAACTGGGGACGGCCGAACTGGCAGCGGTTTCCCTGGGGAATAGTTTTGTCTTTATCGCCATGTCCTTGGGGATTGGTTTTTCCACTGCCATCACGCCCCTGGTAGCCGAGGCCGATGCTGCCGGGAATCCGCAGGATGGCCGGAAGGTGTTGCAGAACGGCCTGGTGCTTTGCGCGGTGCTCGGGGTGCTGCTGTTCGGGATGATCCTGTTGGGCAAACCCCTGATGTACCTGATGGACCAGCCGGAAGAGGTGGTGCGCCTGGCCATGCCCTACCTGGACCTGGTGGCCGTTTCCCTGATCCCCCTGGTGGTATTTCAGGCCATGAAACAGTTTTCAGAAGGCCTGTCCCATACCCGCTACCCCATGTACGCCACCATTGTGGCCAATGTGATCAACATCGGGCTGAATTACCTATTGATTTTTGGCAGCCTGGGCTTCCCACGCCTGGGCGTGGTCGGGGCCGGGGTGGGGACCCTGGTGGCCCGGGTTGGCATGTGCGTGTTCCTCTGGTGGCTGTTCCACAAACGCCCCCTCTTTGCCCCCTATGTAAAACGCCTTAAATTCCGCCATGTGGAGCGCAAGGTGCTTCAGAAAATTGCCAACCTGGGGTTCCCCTCGGCCCTGCAGTTCTTTTTTGAGGTCGGGATTTTTACCGCCGCCATCTGGCTGAGCGGGGTGTTGGGGAAAAACCCCCAGGCAGCCAACCAGATTGCCCTGAACCTGAGCAGCATGACCTATATGTTCGGGATTGGGCTGGGGGTTACGGCCATGATCCGGGTGGGGAACCAGAAGGGCTTGCAGGATTACCCCGAACTCCGCCGCATTGCTACCTCCATCTTCCTGATGACCGTAATGCTGACGGCCTGTTTCGCCTTGCTGTTCCTGATCGGGCGGCACTGGCTGCCCACCCTGTACCTGGACCTGAACGACCCCGTGGGCCGGGCCGATGCCCTGGAGGTGACCGGCCTGGCGTCCACCCTGTTGCTGGTGGCGGCTATCTTCCAGATCTCGGACGGGGTACAGGTGGTAATCCTGGGCGCGCTGCGCGGGCTGCAGGATGTGCGCATTCCCACCCTGATTACCTTTGTGGCTTACTGGGTGATCGGTTTTCCTGTCAGCTATTACCTGGGGCTGCATACCCCCTTGCGCAGCACAGGCATCTGGATCGGTTTGCTGGCGGGGCTCACGGCCTCTGCAATAATGTTGTATCTTCGATTCCGGAATCGGACGGCGCGCCTGCTGGCGGCCCCTTAAACCCTTATCCATGGAACTGCCGAAATTCCTGCTCGCGGACAATACGGACCTGCCCACGGCCATTTTTGTGGTGCATACGGACTTCCCCCGCTTTATCCTGAACCTGGAGAACGACGAGGTGGAATGGCTGGAAGAATTTTCTGCAGACGAGCGGAAAGACCTGGAGGAAGAAGCCCTGAAGCTGATCTCTGAAGCTACTGAGTTTTACGACCGCGAAGTATCCCGATACGAAGACTGACATGTGGGAAGCCGCCTTGCAATGGGACCGCGATGCGCTGATCGCCCTGAATGCCTGGGGCGGCCCAGGCTGGGATCAGTTCTGGCTGGCCCTGTCCGGCAAATGGACGGCACTGCCCCTATACGTCCTGCTCCTGTACTGGGTGTTCCGGGCCCTGGGCTGGAAGCGCGCCCTGTTGCTGCTTGCCGGGATTGCCCTGATGATAACCTGCACAGACCAGTTATCGAATGTATTTAAAACCGGGGTGGGCCGCCTCAGGCCCTGCCACGACCCCGGGCTGGACGGCCTGATCCGGCTCGTAAAGGCCTCCTGCGGGGGGCGTTACGGCTATTTCTCGGCCCACGCTGCCAATGCCATGGCCCTTGCGGTATTCTTCGGCACCTACTGGGGGCGTGCCAAACGCTCCTGGGGCTTCTTGCTCCTCCTCTGGGCACTGCTGGTGGGGTACAGCCGCGTTTACCTGGGGGTGCACTATCCCCTGGATGTGCTGAGCGGCATGCTGGCAGGAGCCTTTTTCGGCTGGTTGTTTGCCCGTCTCACCGCCCTGGCCCTTCAAAAATGGATGCCATGATTTCCAAACGCTTTTTCTGGGTCGGGATACTGGGCCTGCTGGGGGTATACATAGCGGGGCTTCCCGCCACCCTGATGGAAAACGACTCGGCACAGTTTGCTGTCATGGCCATGCGCATGGTGCAGGAACACGATTTCTGGAGCCTCTGGAAAGGCCCGGAAGAATATTTGGACAAGCCCCACCTGCACTATTGGCTGGCGGCCTTTTCCTACCTGCTCTTCGGGGTACAGGACTGGGCCTACCGCCTGCCGGCGCTGCTGGCTACCTGCCTGGGGGCCTGGAGTGTTTTCGGGCTGGGGCGTATGCTTTATGGCACCCAGGCCGGTCGGATGGCGGCCCTGATCTTTATGAGTGCTCAGACCATAGTACTGGCCGGGATCGATGTGCGTACGGATGCCGTCCTGACCGGCTGTACGGCCTTTGCGCTCTGGCAATGGATGCGCTACCTGCGGGAGCAGCGCCTGTCCGGCCTGCTCTGGGGGGCTCTGGGCGCCGGCCTGGCCTTCTCTACCAAAGGGCAGATTGCCCTGGTGGTCATTGGGCTGCCCTTACTATGCCATGTAGTAGCCACCCGGGGCTGGAAAGCCATTTTTCACTCCAGGTTTTTACTGGCCCTGCTTGTATTTGGGCTGGTCATTTCGCCGGTCCTCTATGCCTATTACCTGCAATTTGACCTGCATCCCGAAAAAGTGATCCGGGGGCGCGACCACCGCAGCGGCGTGCTGTTTATCCTCTGGGAACAGAGCTTTGAGCGCCTGAGCGGGGAAGGGGTCGGAAAAAACAGCAGCGATTACTTTTTCTTTTTCCACACCTTCCTCTGGGTATTCCTGCCCTGGACCCTGATGGGGCTGGCTGCCTATGGCCGACGGCTCCGTGAGGCATGGCGGTACGGGAGGGGAAGGGGAGCCGGCCCTGCCGAATGGCTTACCCTGGGGGGGATTACCCTTATTTTTCTACTGATCAGTTTTGCCCAGTTCAAACTGCCCCATTACCTGAATATAACCATCCCGCTCTTTGCCGTGCTTACCGCAGGGTTCCTCTGGACCCTGCAGCAGGAAGGGCGTTTGCGCTGGCTGCGACGTGCCGCCCGGGTACAGGCGGGTATTTTCGTGATATTCCTGCTGGCCATGGCCGGAATTTTGTGCTGGGTGTTCCCCCAGCCTGCCTGGCAGGCCGTCCTCTGGATAGGGCTGGTAGTGGGGGTGGGCGCCTGGATGTTCAAAGGCGTGTCCCAACCCTTGCCGCGCCTGGTGGGCATCAGCCTGTGGGCCGCTGTGGCACTCAACGCGTTGATGAACGCCTATTTCTACCCCCACTTGTTGCGCTACCAGGCCGGTTCGGAGACCGCCCGCCTGATCCGGGATAAGCAACTCCCCGTGGACCGCATATACAAGTTGGATGCCGACCATACCTGGGCCCTGGATTTCTATTTCGGGCAGCCGGTGGAAATCACGACTGCAGAACAACTGGCGCAGAAAGGGAAAGCCTGGGTTTACCTGACGGCAGACCAACTGGATACCCTGAAACAGGGTGAATGGCAGGTTGCCGAGGAGTACCCGGTGGAGCAATTCCGAATCTCGCGTTTACAGGCGCGCTTCCTGAACCCTGAAACCCGGGGGCAGGTAGTGCGTTACCGCTACCTGGCCAGGGTTATTCCCGCCGCAGGTGAAGCTCCGGTTTCCGGAAGTGATAAATAATTCCGGCCAGGGAGACCAGGGCCGTAATCAGGAAGAAGGCCATGCTGATGGCTACCGCACTTTGCTCCTCCAGCTGAAACCATAAAGCCCCGTAATAAAAGACCAGTTCCCGGCTGCCTATACCACCAAGGGTAATGGGCAATACGGCCACAATGCTGCTCACCAGGAAGAGCAACAAATAGGGCAGGGGGTCTGCCGGGATCTGCAGTGCCAGTAAAATGCAATAGGCTGTGGCCAGTTGGGCCAACTGCACCCCGGCACTGTAGCCCAGGGAGTTCCAGAAAACGGGGTGCAGGTCCGTAAAAAACCTTCTGTGTCCCCAGAGGTACGCTACCAGGCTAAGCGGCAGGAGCAGGGCCAGCGCCCATGTATAGTCCGCCAGGGGGCCAGGGGCCGTCCACCACAGCAGGGCCACACTGTAGGCAAAAAGTAGGTACATACCGCTTACACGGTCCAGCAGGAGTACGGCAACCAGCCGCCTGACCGGATGGCCAAAGGCTTTACGCAGGGCATACCCCTTATAGGCGTCCCCGCCGATCCCCCCGGGCAGGAAGAGGTTATAAAACATGCCCAGCAGATAGAGTTTCAGGTTGCTGGCGTGGGTGAGCGGAATGCCAACCTGGCGGAAATAGGCATTCAGGCGGAATGCTGCCAGGATTTTGGATAACAGGAAGAACAGCAGGGCCAGCAGCAGGTATCCCACAAGGGCATTTTTTACCGTACCCCAGACCTCCCGGAAGGGAATGCGGTCAAAGACCAGGTACAGCAACAGGGCACTGAAAACAATCTTCAGGGCCGTGAGCCCTTTTTTACGAAGGTTTTCCACCCACTACAACCTTTTTGACCCGGTAGGGCCGCTTGCTCTGGGATTCGTAATAGGTGCGGATCAGCAATTCCATCACGATCCCGATAGTAAAGAGCTGGATGCCCCCAAGGATGAACATCATCCCGAAGATCAGTAAGGGGCGGGTGCCGATGTCTTGTCCAAACCCGAATTTGACCAGCAGCAGGTAGGCGTTAATGGCCAGCCCCAGCAGGATCAGCAGAACCCCGAAAATACCGAACAGGTGGATGGGCCGCTGGAAGTACTTGCGGATAAACAGCAACAGCATCAGGTCTGCAATCACTTTGAACACCCGCTCCAGGCCGTATTTGGATACCCCGGCGTTACGGGCGTGGTGACGAACGGGTACCTGTTTGATCTGGGCGCCTTCCAGGAAGGCAAGCAGGGTAATGAAGCGGTGCATTTCCCCATAGAGGTTCAGGTCTTTGGCAATCACACGGGTAAAGACCTTCAGGGCGCAGCCATTGTCCTTGATGTCCAGCTTGGTGGCCCGGCGCACCAGGAAATTGGCAATCTTGGAGGGGATTTTCTTGACCAGGGAATCCTTGCGTTTCTGCCGGATGCCGGTCACTACATCACAGGTGCCGTCCAGCACGTGGGGCAGCATCATGGGGATGTCCGCCGGGTCGTTTTGCAGGTCCCCGTCCATCGTGATGATGTATTCCCCTTCCGCATAGTCGATCCCTGCGGCCAGGGCCAGGCTTTGCCCGTAGTTTTTTTTCAGGCAGACCAGGTGTACTTGGGGATCATTCATGGCGTTGATCGCCTCCCGGGTGCCATCGGTGGAAAAGTCGTCCACATAGATGATCTGATAGCGGTAGCCTTCCAGGCTTTCGTGGATTTTGCGGGTGAGCAACACCACGTTATCCGCTTCGTTATACAGGGGGATGACAATGGAAAGCAGGGACTGGGTCAGGACCTCCATACTGGCGGAAATAAGGATTCGGCCTCAAAGGTAAACCTTTTCGTCCAATGGCCGGCGGCCGGTGGTTATCAGCCTTTACGGGTAAAGGCCTCCAGCAGGGCTTCGGCGGCCCCGAAGGGGCTCATCTCCAGGCGGGCAACGGCTTCCCGTTTTTCGGCATAAGCGGCCTGAAAGGCAGGATCCTCGTAGAACCTGCCAACCAGGCGGTCCTCTAAAGTGCGCCGCATCCATTCCAGGTTTTGTTCCGTGCGTTTGCGCCCGAACCAGCCCGAGGCCTTCATGATTTCGGTATACTCCCGGATCAGGGTCCAGAGGTCCTCGATCCCGCTTCCCTCCAGGGCGGAACACAACATGACCTTCGGGCTCCAGCCGCCGGCTTTGGGCGGGTAGAGGTGCAGGGCCTGCCGGAACTGGGTGGCGGCGCGGTTGGCGGCTTCCCGGTTTTCGCCCTCGGCCTTGTTGATGGCAATGGCATCCGCCATTTCCACAATCCCCCGTTTGATGCCCTGCAACTCGTCCCCGGCTCCTGCGATCTTGAGCAAAAGGAAGAAATCGGACATGCCGTGGACGGCCGTCTCGCTCTGGCCCACTCCAACGGTCTCGATCAGGATTACCTGGTAGCCTGCGGCTTCGCACAGGCTAATGGTCTCCCGGGTGCGACGGGTAACCCCACCCAGGGAAGTCCCGGCCGGGGAGGGCCGGATGTAGGCGTTTTCATGCCGGCTGAGCTCCTGCATTCGGGTCTTATCGCCCAGGATGCTGCCCCGGCTTATACGGCTGCTGGGGTCCACCGCCAGCACGGCCACCCGAATGCCCTGGTTGGCCAGCATTAACCCAAGCGCTTCGATAAAGGTGCTTTTGCCCGCCCCCGGGACGCCGGTTATGCCGATGCGAATGCTGTTCTTCCCGGAATCCAGGCAGGCTTCCACCAATTTGCGGACATCCACAGCGTCGGTCGCCAGGGCGCTTTCCACCAGGGTGATGGCCCTTGCCAGGGCACCCCGGTCTCCGGTCTTCATCGTCCGGATCAGGTGGTCCAGGTCCCTGGGTTTTCGCATTTTTTGGGGTGCCATGCTAAGGGGTTGGCAATTTAATTGGGGCGGATGGGCACCATGATCTGAGTTTGGTCCCAGGAAAGCAGCAGTACCACCTCGCTGCGCACAATCTGGAATTCCAGCGTCAGTTGTTCGACCGGGTCCGGAAGGTTCAGGGCGGGAACCACAACCTCCAGTACATCCGTGTCCGGGTTACGCGTGGTCTTGCGACCACCGCTGAGCAGGGTGGCACCCCAGTCCGGGATCTCGCTGTTCAGGATCAGGGTCCAGGCCTCCGGGTTGGGGATGGTCCATAAAGAATAGGTGCCTGCAGGCAGGGGTTGGCCACCTACCTCAACAGCATGGGAGGTGGTAAAGGTAGTGGGTTCGTTCGCCCCGGTACGCCAGACGCGGTTGTAGGGGACCAGCTCCCCGAAAATTTGGCGTCCTTTTTTATACGGGGCGCTGTAATGCACCTCCAGGGTAATCCCGGAGGCCTCGTACACCGCTTCGCGCTCCGGACTGTGTTTTTTGGTTTGTTCCCGCAGGTAAGGCATTCCAAAGAAGTAGCCCAGCAGTAACAGGGCAAGCAGGATGCCCAGGATCCATTTCAGGGTTTTCATGGCGGTCGTATTGGTTCCGTTAAAAATACGAAATCGGGCCCGAACGGCCACCGGTTAATGTGACATCCGAAGCCCCCCAATGCTAAATTTCCGACCTTTAGGAATGCCCCGGGCAGCAATTTTGGGAAAATCCCGAAATTTTTGAAACGCCTTCAGATTTCCCTCGTCTTTAAGGCAGCAACGAAAATCAACCCAACCTGGAACGTTCCGAACCGATAGCATCCGAGCTCATCCGCCAGTGCCGCAACCAGAACCGAAAGGCACAACTGGCCCTGTACCGCAAATACGCCCACGGCATGTATTGTGTAGCTATGCGGCTGGTGCAGAACCAGGCGGATGCGGAGGACCTTACCCAAGAGGCCTTCATCAAGGCCTTCCGGAAAATGGACCAGTATCGGGGCGAGGTGGCTTTTGGCGCCTGGCTCAAACGGATCGTCGTTAACCGGTGTATCGATTTCCTCAAAGCCCGCCGGCAGCATTTTGTGGAACTCGAGGAACACCGGCTGGTGGTAGCCGATGCCGACACCTGGGAGGTAGACGCCCCGGTAACTGCAGAGACCGTTTACCAGGCCATCGGGGAGTTGCCGGAGAAATACCGGTATGTGGTTCAGCTCTACCTGGTGGAAGGGTACGACCACGGTGAGATTTCCGAAATCCTGGGGATACGGGAAGCCACCTGCCGAACCCGCCTGATGCGGGGGAAGGGGGTTTTGAAAGAACGCTTAAAGGAACATCGTCATGTCGCAGAATCTTAAAGAACTATTTGAGCGGGAACGCGAGCGGGATTTCCCAATGCCGCCGGGCCATGAACAGCGGTTTGCGGCCCGTCTGGAAACGGAATTGCCTGCGCGCAGGCCCCGCACCTACCTTTGGGTGAGTATGGCTGCCTGTGTGGTGGGTCTGCTGGGCCTGGGACTCTGGTTTTACCGCCCGGCCCCGGATATAGGGGGAGGGGCTGCCGAAGTAGTGGTGCAGGATAGCACTGCCAATGGCAAGGGCCTGTCCCTGGGCGATCTTTCCCCGGACCTGAGGAAGGTGGAGCAGTATTACGCAGCCCAGATTGGGATGGAACTGGCTACGCTGGACATTTCGGATTCCTATAAGGCGGTGGCCGACGATTATTTGGGCCGCCTCAGGGAACTGGATGCCGCTTATCAGGACCTGAGCCGGGAATTGAATGAAGTGGGCCCCAACGAGGAGACTATCACCGCCATGATCCGGAACTTCCAGTTGCGGTTGGATTTGTTGCTGAAACTCAAAGCAAAGTTGAACGAATTAAAAACATCAAAAAATGAAACAGTCACTGGCAGCAGCGCTTAGCGGCCTGCTATGTATGGCCCTTACAGGGGGCGGGACGGCCTACGGACAACAGTCCAGGACCTACAAGGAAAGTTTTAAGGTAGACCCCGAGGTGGCCGTGCGGCTGAACACCAGCCATGCGGACATTGAATTCGAGACCTGGAACCGCAACGAGGTGGTAGTGGAAGCCGTCATAACCCTGAAAGGGGCCTCTGAGGAGGAAGCCCGGGCATATTTTGAGGCCGGGGGAATCAAGATTCTGGGCAACAGCTCCGAGGTAGAAATCAGCACAGGGGCCGAACCGGGTTGGGCCTTCCGGTTTAATGCCCCGGAGATCGAACACCTGGAAATCAACATCCCGGATATCCAAATCCCGGAGATTGCACCCATCCTGGAGGAACTGGACATTGCAGCCATGGTACCTCCCATGCCCCCTATGCCCCCGGTGCCCAGCTTTGATTACGAAGCCTATGAAAAAGATGGGGAAGCCTATATGAAACGCTGGCAGGAGGAATACAAGCAATCCTTCACCCCGGAACTGGAAGCGCGGATGAAAGAATGGTCCGAGCGGATGGAAGAACGCGGTGAGGAACTCAGCAAGCGCATTCAGGAACGCACCGCAGAAATGCAGGAGCGCATGGCCGCGCGGCAGGAGGAGATGCAACGCCGCAGCGAAGAACGGGCGGCGGCCATGGAGGAGCGTATGGAAGCGCGGGAACACGCCCGGGAAGAAGCAGCCAAAGCGCGTGAAATGGCACGGAAGGCCCGGGAAGATGCAGAGCGGTCGCGGGTATTTTTTATGCGCGGGGCGGAAGGCAATCGGAATTTCTCCATAGAGAAAACGATCCGTATCAAAATGCCTAAAAATGCCCGCCTGAAATTAAACGTGCGCCACGGCGAAGTTAAACTGGCCGAGAACGCACGGAACGTGCAGGCAACCTTGTCTTATGCAAGGTTGCTTGCCGCTTCCATTGTGGGGGATCAAACGGACGTTAGCGTCCGTTATTCCCCTGTGGCGGTGAAGGCCTGGAATGGCGGTCGCCTGCATGCGGATTTTTCCGAAGCCGTACAGCTGGACCAGGTGGAAACCCTGCAATTGTCCGCCACTTCCTCCGAGGTGACTATAGACCGGCTTACCCGGGAATTGTCCATCCGCAACAACCTGGGCGCCTTGCGCATCGGGGCCATTGCGCCTGAATTCAGCCGGTTGGAGGTAAACGTGCAGAACGGCAGCCTGGATTGCCTTTTACCGGATGCCCCCTACCGCATCAGCCTGAGCGATAATGCCTCCCGCGTGACCTATCCGGCCGGGGTGGTCTGGAATACCGGGCAAGGGTCTAAAGGCGGAAGCCGCAAGGGCTATTTCGGCCGGCAGGATGCACAACCCGCCATTGTGATCAACGCATCCTACAGCGATGTGAAATTGCGGGAATAATCCTGCGGGTGCCGGCCCTGGAGGCCGGGACCAACCTCTTCTTCAGGGGGCTGCCTTAATACCGTCATTCCAAAGCCCGTCCGGGTTCAGTGGGCATTCTCCTTTAAATATTCCGGAAAATTTTGTTTGAAGCGGTTCAGCCGCGGCACGGATACGTTCCGAACATAAGGGTTGTTCGGGTGTTTGCGCTCGTAGTCCTGGTGGTAGTCCTCTGCCTGGTAAAAGGTTGTAAAAGGGGTGACCTCGGTAACAATTGGGCTGTCGTATACCTTATTCTCTTCCAGGGCCTGCATGTAGGCCAGGATAATTTTTTGCTCCTCAGGAGTCTGATAAAAGGCTATGGACCGGTATTGCGCGCCCCGGTCCGGGCCCTGCCGGTTGGGGGTTGTGGGGTCGTGGGAACCAAAAAAAACTTGTACCAGTTCAAAGAAGCTCACCTGCTCCGGGTCATAAAATACCTGTACCGTTTCCGCATGCCCGGTTCTTCCGTAGCTTACCTCCTCATAGGTCGGGTTTTTCTCCAGCCCGCCTGCATAGCCGGAAACCGCTTCCTTTACTCCTTTCACGCTTTCGAAAATGGCTTCCACACACCAGAAGCAACCGCTGGCAAAATAGGCGGTCTGGTATCCCTCCAGGTCCTGTGGGGGCAGGGTATGGGTGACCGCGCTACTGGGGGCTTCAGTTTCGGGCTGTGCCGGGGTTTCTTCTTTTTTGGCCTGGGTCTGGCAGGAAACCAGCAATAAAAGGGCAAGGATCCAGCGCAGGGGATGAAATGCGGTGTACATAGCTATATTTTTCTTTTGATGTTCGAAGATACAAAGGGATTGGCGGTCCATTCCCCAATACCTTGTTAATATCCCTTTAGGTCGAAACCCAGGGTATAGTCTTACAGCCAGTCCAAAATATACCTGTTGCCGGAATTGGATTTTACCGATATTTGAGGTGATGAGACCCATTCTGGATATCCCCTATTCCCCCGGGGCGTACCGCCCTATTGATCTCACCGGCTTAACCGATGCGGGTTGCCGCGAGGCCCTGGCTGGCTATTGGGATATGCCCGGGGTACGGGTGGCATACGGCGGCTATATGGAACGGCGGGGCCTCTACGATGGGTTCTCCCATTTTCAACCCGCCCCGGGGCAGGAACGCAATATCCATCTGGGCCTTGACCTCTGGGCCCCGGCCGGCACCCCGGTCCTGGTTCCGGAAGCGGCCACGGTGCACAGTTGGGGTCATCGCAAGGCTCCCGGGGATTATGGCCCGGTTATCCTCTTACGCCACGAATCCGCTCAGGGTCCCTTATACACCCTATACGGGCATCTGAGCCCCGAAAGCCTGAAAGGGCTCGTTCCGGGTAAGGTGCTGCCGCAGGGAGCCCTGCTGGCTACCCTGGGGCAGGAATCCGTAAACGGGGGCTATGCGCCCCACCTCCATTTCCAGCTGATCCGAGATCCCGGGGATTACCGGGGAGATTACCCAGGGGTCTGTAGTTTGCAGGAGGTTGACTTTTACCGGGAGAATTGTCCCGATCCCCTGCCTTTCCTGGGGTGGTGACCGGGGAAATCCCCCGTTGAAAAACCTATTTTTTCGCTTACCGGTTCGTGGACCCGAATCCGTTCATCGGGGCTTTTAATCCCTTAATCTGAGAATTTGTCAAATACCGAAAAATAAGGGGCTTTGGCCGATTTGAGGCCTATGGGTATGCCTGGTCTGATGTTATTTTATCAGACAAGAAGCCCAAATCATGAAAGCCATTTTAACCTTCGTTTTTATCATTTTTCTCGGATTTTTCGTCCAGGCCCAGGAGCGTCCTGCTCAGGTTAAGGTAGAAGCCCTGCAGATGGAAATGGTTCAGGTGGCCCAGATTCAGCAAAACATGGCCATGGACAAGCAGGTAGCCCGCCTCTACCGTCGCAGTGGCTCCCGTGTGAAAAAGGCACTCAGCTTTGCGACCCTTAAGGATCGCGGAGTAGCCTAAGCTAAAAACACCGGCTTACCCCTGGGGTTTTACCCCCAGCCTCCCCTTTTTTTTCACGATAGAAAATTCCTACACCCCTCGATAAAATGCACCCAAAATCGCCCAGTGGTTTTTGGGGTATGTTCCGTTTATCGATCATTTTTTACCGCTTATCCATATTTTGGCCAGATACCGAAAATAAAGGGTTCTTCGACGAATGACACCCCTCCTCCAGGGGCTTTTTTCCGTTTTAATAATAGAAAAAGACCCCAAGTCATGAAAGCCATTGTAACCCTCATTTTTGTCCTTTTTATCGGTGTTGCCGCCCAGGCTCAGGTACGTCCTGCTCAGGTAAAAGTAGAGACCCTGCAAATGGAGCTGGTGCAGGTGGCCGAAATTCAACAAAACATGGCAACTGCCAAGCAGGTGGCCCGGCTGTATCGCCGCAGTGGTTCCCGTGTAAAGAAGGCGCTCAGCTTCGGTACCCGCAAGGATCGTCAGTACGCCTAGGGTTGGCCGGTCAGGGATTAAGAACGCCCTTCAAAACTTCCCATACATTATCTGCAACCATCTCATGCCCCTTTGCCGTGGGGTGGATGCCATCTGCCTGGTTCAATTCAGGTACACCCCCTACATCCTTTAACAGAAAAGGGATCAGGTAAGTTTCTTCCGCCTTGGCAATTTCAGGGAAGAGGTTCTGGAAGGTATCCGTGTATTCCGGGCCCATATTCGGGGGGATTTGCATCCCCGCCAGCACCACAGTTGCGTCCGGATACTTTTCCCGCACCCTGCGGATGATATAGACCAGATTTTCCCGCGTCTCGGTCAGGGGGATGCCCCGCAGCCCGTCATTGGCGCCGAGTTCCAGCACAAATACATCTACTTCCTGGCGCAGAATCCAGTCCAGACGGCTGCGCCCCCCTGCAGTGGTTTCCCCGCTAAGGCCGGCATTGACCACCCGGTAGGGATATCCCAGGGAGTCCAGGCGTTCCCCGATTCGCGCCGGGAAGGCCTGGGCGGGTTCCAGGCCGTAGCCCGCAGTCAGGGAGTCCCCGAAAAACAGGATCACGGCGGCTTCGGCTTTGGGTGCATCGGGTGTTTCGGCCTCCACCGCTTCGGGCCTGGCTTCCTTTTTTCCGGCCTCTGGCCCGCACCCCAATAACAGGAGTACAACTAAAAAATAACGAAATTTTAAGAGCTCTGCCATAGTGTGTATTCGGGTATTTCTTCCTGATATGCGTAATTTCAACCCTTTTAAAATCGGAATCTTAGGGGTTTATGTCAAAGATATTAAACGTGGACCAGCTACGGAAAACCTATCCCAGCGGGGATCAGGAGCTCACGGTGCTGGAAGATATTTCCTTTGCGGTGGAAACCGGTACCACCTTTGCCATTGTCGGGCCCTCCGGCAGCGGGAAAACGACTTTGCTGGGCCTTTGCGCCGGCCTGGATAAGCCGGATGAGGGCCGCGTGGCCCTGTGCGGGGAAGACCTGACCCTGCTGGACGAAGACCAGCGGGCCTTACTGCGCAACCGGGAGGTTGGGTTTATATTCCAAAACTTCCAGCTTTTGCCTACCCTTACGGCCCTGGAGAATGTGAGCCTGCCCCTGGAGCTCCGGGGGGAAAGCGGGGCTGCGGATACGGCCCGGACCCTACTCTCTAAGGTGGGGCTTGCAGATCGCCTCCACCACTATCCCAGTCAGCTTTCCGGGGGGGAACAACAACGGGTGGCCCTGGCCCGCGCATTTGCCAACCGGCCCAGCCTGCTTTTTGCGGACGAACCCACAGGCAACCTGGACGATGAGACCGGCAGCCGCGTGGTCGAATTATTGTTCGATTTGAACCAGGAAGCGGGTACCACGCTGGTAATCGTTACCCACGATATGGACCTGGCCCGCCGGTGCCATCAGATCCTTAAACTTAAAGGCGGCCGCGTACAGGTTTAGCTCCATGGACGGATACCCCCAAAATATTTCAAAGGTTAAAAACCGGGCATCGGTAGGCTGGCTGTTCCGGATGGCCTGGCGGGATGGTCGCGCCAGCCTCAGGCGGCTGCTGTTGTTTATGAGTTCTATAGTCCTTGGAATTGCAGCCCTGGTGGCGATTCAGCATTTCGGTCTCACCCTGGAAGCAAATATTTCGGGTCAATCCCGGGAATTGATGGGCGCAGATTACCTGGTAGATACCGATGCCACCCCAGGTCCTGAATTGCTGGACACCCTGGCCCAATTGCCCGGGGTTATGAAAAGGGAGGTAAATTTTGCCTCCATGTTGTCTTTCCCGGACCGCAGCGGCACCCGCCTGGTGCGTATTCGGGGGGTGGAGTCCGGATTTCCCTTTTACGGATCCCTGGTAACGGAGCCCGCAGGTGCAGGCATGCAGTTTGGCGCATCCCGCGGGGCCCTGGTGGATGCCACAGTCATGACCCAATATGCCCTGGAGCCCGGGGATTCCATACGTATTGGCCGGCTAACCCTGCCCATCTCGGGCAGCCTGGTAGATGCTCCGGGGAATACCCAAGTGTCTACCTCTGTAGCCCCTGCCATCTGGATTCCGTATCCCCTGGTCGAAGCCACCGGCCTGATCCAGGTGGGAAGCCGCGTGGAATATAATTTCTACTTCCAGGTACCTCCGGGAACAGAACTGGATGCGATATACGAACGCTGGGATCCCAGCCTGGATAACGCCCAGGCCGATATGGACCTGCATACGGACACCAGCGCACGCCTGGGCCGGCGGTTCAACAATGTGGGCCGCTTCCTGAAGCTCGTTGGTTTTATCGCCCTCTTACTGGGGTGTCTTGGGATTGCCAGTTCCGTACATATCTATATGCGGGAAAAGCGGGCTTCGATAGCCATCCTGAAATGCCTGGGAGCGTCCCGCAGGCAAAGCATGCTGATTTTCCTGATCCAGATTGCGGGCATAGGCCTGGCCGGGGGCCTGGTCGGTACCTTACTGGGGCTGGGACTGCAGGCTGTATTTCCTTTGCTGGTTGGGGAGTTTCTCCCGGTAACCCTCCAATGGGGCCTACACTGGGAACCTTTGGTGCTGGGGGTTTTGCTGGGGATTGGGATGGCCCTGCTTTTTGGGATCCTGCCCTTGTTAAGCGGGTGGTTTGTAAGCCCCCTGGCCGTACTTCGGGTAAACCTAAAGCCAACAGGTATTTCCAAACGGGTAACTGCGGCCATTCTCCTGTTGATCCTCTTTGTCCTTTGGGGGGTAACCTCCTTGTTGCTGGAGCGACCCCTGCGGGCCTTGTGGTTTGTCCTGGGCCTGGCGGTAGTCTTTCTGGTACTTACACTGATTGCCTGGGGCATTATGCGTGGCATCCGGAAATTTTTCCCCACGGGATGGGGCTTTGAAGCCCGGCAGGGGCTGCAGAACCTATTCAGGCCGAATAACCAGACCCTGGTTCTGGTGCTGGCCATTGGGATCGGTACCTTTTTAATCAGCACCCTCTATTTTACCCAGGATATGCTGCTGGCCCGGGCCCAGCTGGAAGATGCACGGCCCACGGCCAACCTGATTTTGCTGGACGTTCAACCGGAACAGACCGAAGCCGTGGCCGGGGTGATCCGGCCCACCGGGATGGAGGTCCTGGAAGACATTCCTATCGTTACCATGCGCTTGCTGCGCATTAAAGACCGTACGGTGGAAGCCCTCAGGGCCGATACCACCGCCACCCTGAACCGGTGGATCCTGAGTCATGAGTTCCGGGTAACGTACAGGGATTCACTCATTCCCTCCGAAATCCTGCGGGAAGGGGAGTGGGCTTCGTCCTACTCCGGCCAAGGCCCCGTGCCGATTTCCCTATCGGACAATGTAGCCCGGGACGCCCAGGTTGGGGTGGGGGACACCCTGGTATTTAACGTACAGGGGGTGCCCATGGAGACCTTTGTCAGCAGTATCCGGGAGGTGGATTGGGGCAGGATGCAATTAAACTTCTCGGTAGTCTTTCCTCCCGGGGTCCTGGAGGAGGCGCCCCGTTTCCACGTAATTACCACCCAGGCATCGGATGCGGAGCGTTCTGCCCGCCTGCAACAGGCCCTGGTACGCTCTTTTCCGAATATCACGGTGCTGGATATAAGGCAACTGCTCGGGGTGGTTGGAGACATCCTGAATAAGATCAGTTGGGTAATCCGCTTTATGGCCTTTTTCAGCATCCTTACCGGGTTAGTAGTCCTGCTGGGTGCCGTGCGTACCAGCAAGTATCAGCGTATACGCGAGAGCGTGCTGCTGCGCACCCTGGGCGCCACAGGAAAGCAGGTATTGCGGGTTGCGGCCCTGGAGTATTTGTTCCTGGGTGCCATTGGCAGCCTGCTGGGGGTATTCCTGGCCCTGGCGGCAACGGAGTTGCTGGCCCTGGGTGTTTTTGAGTTACCATTCCGGCCCTCCTGGGTCCCCTTTGGGGTGGTATTTCCTTTTATTACGCTACTGGTGCTCACCATTGGGCTGCTCAACAGCCGGGGCGTGGTAAAGAGCCCTCCGTTGCAGGTATTGCGGCGGGAGGGCGTGTAACCCGAAAGGCGGTCTGTTTTTTATTTGATTTGAGGTACGGGTCCCACCACCCTCCCACCCAATCACAAAATACCCTCCCGCCCCGCAACCTCCTTGCGGGATCAAAGCGAATGTTGATTATGGGCAATCGAATCTCAGGGCAGGCTGATGTCCATGGGAAAACGGAGAGCCACCCATTGGGTTTCCGTCGGGGTGAGTTCGGTCAGGGGTTTGCCTAATACGCGGCGCGCAAATTGATCCCTGGCTTCGGTAACCGCCCGCGCAATCTGGTCTTTCAGGCGGGTAAAGCCCCGGAATTTCACATCGGGTTCAGGCTCAATCAGGTAGCGGGCCTGGGCCCCGAACCGGCGGGCATGCTCAAAGATGCGGGCTTTCAGTATTTCTTCGGGTACCAACTGGTCGGCTACGACCACCTGCCCTCTTTCATTCAGGTACAGGCGCATCAGGTTGGCTCCCGGCGTAGGGGGCATCCCGGTAGGATTGTTAATGGGCTGAGCAGCTGCCGCTGCTGAGGCTGAGGCCTGCAGGGCTATCAGCGGGTAGGTCATCAGGCGGTAAAAGGGGTCTTCCAGGTCTGCCGGTTGCAGCAGGTCCAGCAGGGCTGAAGCCTGCAGGTCTGCGGGGGTATTTTCGGCCTGCAGTACCTGAAGACGGTCAAGAAACCGGGTCATCAGGGCATCCGGGTGGCGGGCTATCCAGGTGACGGCCTGATCCCGGCAGTCCTCGTTGGCTTCCAGGGGGGTGCCTTCGGTGCCGCTGCGCTGGGAAAAGGAAGGGCCGGTCCAGAAGTCCAGCCGAAGCCCGGAGGCCAGTTGTTGCAGCATCCCCCTGTAGGCATCTGCCCCGGGGGCTTCCAACAGGCCGGCATCCAGCAGGTCGGTCTCAAAAGCCTGCATAAGGCTGTCCAGGTTTTGACCGCGAAGGGCATAGGCCTCGCTAAGGCAGTTCATAACCATTCCGGTGCCATCCGGTGGCTCCGCCTCCTGTGCTCGAATAGGGGTATGGCCGGCCCAAAAACAGGCTAACAGGGTGCAAAGGGTAAATCTGGTGAAGTAGTTCCGTTCCAATGGTGTCCCGATTTATTCGAAAGATACAAAATTGTGACTTGGAGCACCTGTGGTTTTTAGGCAGGATTAACTATCCTTATTCCTGGTTTTCAGGCATTTTCAACTAATTATTAGGTGGTTCACCCGAAATCGGGTGTGGCAATGGTTATTTTTTCCTTACTTAGGTACACGATGCCGGTAGAGTTACCGGTATGTACAAACAACTCAGCCTATGATTGTTTTAGTGATTACCGGACTCCTGGGGGCCTTTTCCCTGGTCTTGTCAGGCATCCGAAAGCTGCGCCCCGTGCGCATTGAGAAGTAAAGTACAATCCCCCGAAAGGGGGATTTCTTATTCTACGCCGGGCTGCCGGATTTCATAACCTTCAGCGGCCTTAGCTTCTTTCACCTGGCGCCGGACATCTTCCAGCAATCCCTTGGCATCGAAGACAATACCGTCTTTGATGGTGTACTTCACCCCGCCCACGCGCACTACTTCGTTGTCTGCGGTGAGTTTAATGGCGCCGGTACCATACAGCACCTTCAGGTTTTCCAGCGGGTTTTCCTCCACCACTACCAGATCGGCCAGTTTACCTACTTCCACAGTACCCAGTTGCTGGTCCATGCCCAGGGCCTCCGCCCCATTCAGGGTAGCGGCCCGGATAATTTCCAGGGGGTGAAAGCCGGCTTCCCGCAGGAGTTCCAGTTCACGCACATAGGCAAAGCCGTATAATTGGTAGATAAACCCGGAATCCGAGCCTGCGGTGACCCGTCCTCCGCGGTTTTTGTATTCGTTGATAAAGGTCATCCACAGCTGGTAATTCTTTTTCCAGGCCACTTCCTGTTCGGTACCCCAGTAATGCCAGTAAGACCCGTGGGAAACCATGCTGGGCGCGTAGAAGCGCCACAGGGAAGGCAGGGTATAGTCCTCGTGCCATTCGGCCCGGCGTGCCCGGTGCAGGTCCCGGCTCGCCTCATAGATATTGAAAGTGGGGTCCAGGGTAAAGTCCAGGGTCAGCAATTCCTCCATAACGGCATTCCAATGGTCGGAGTAGGGGGGTGCGGCCTGTTCCCAGAGCTTGCCCGCCTCCTCAAAGCGGTGCTGTTCGTTGTTGTAGTTGTAGTCCAGGGGATAATTCTGGACGGTGCGATCCTGGAAAAGGGCCTCCGGGAGCCCGTACCAGTGTTCCATGCTGGTGAGCCCGGCCCGGGCGGAGTGCAATACATTCCATCGGGCTACGGCCAGTTGGGCATGGTGGCAGGCGGAACGCAGCCCCAGTTTCTTGTTTTCGTCCAGGGCAGCGGTCATGATATCCGGTGACGCCCCAAAGAATTTTATGCCATCCGCCCCTTTCTTAGCGTTGTTGCGAACCCATTCCCTGGCCTGTTCCGGGGTATTGACCTCTGCGCCCTGCCCAAAACCGGTATAGATAAACAACCTGGGGGCAATGATGCTATTGGAAGCGCTCTTGCGTTTCAGGTCCATGGAAAAGTCCACGCCACGCCCGCTGGGTTCCCGCACCGAAGTAATGCCGTGCCCCATCCAGAGTTTGAAAACGTAATCCGGTTCGGCTCCCTGTGCCGTGCCGCCAATATGGCCGTGCATGTCGATAAAGCCCGGGAGGACATACATCCCTGATGCATCGATCTCCCGCCCCCCGGGTTTCAGCTTGGGCCGGCGTTCCGGGTTGATGGCCACGCCGGGATAACCGACGGTTTCCACCCGGGTAATGCGGTTGCCTTCCACCACAATATCCACAGGTCCCATGGGCGGCGCCCCATTGCCGTTAATCAGGGTAGCGCCCCGGATGATGAGCTGTTCAAAAGGGCCTTCGGAAAGCGGTTGCTGTGCGCCTGCCGAAAACACGATGCCCAGTACGGCGGCCAGCAGGAGGTAAATGGATTTTTTCATAGTGGTTGGATGGTGTTTTGATTTCTAAGGTTCCGTCTTTTTTTAAAGTAGGTGGTTCAGTCCGGAACCTCAATATGGTTCCCCAAAAAGAGGGCGTTCAGGAACAAGCGGTTGGTACCATACCAGCTGCCTCGGAAATTCGGGTTGTCTGCAAAGAGTACCACCCGGCCCCTGCCCATGGGCGAAACCAGGAGGGAGGCAGATTTCCGTGCGAAATCATTCAGGTTTTCCGGGCTGATATACCCGTCTACATGGGGAGACTGGGTGTATTGGGCCACCGTGGCATAGGGGTTTTTACTGGGGGCCAGCCAAACCGTATTGTTTTTATAAACGGGGATCTGTTTCCGGGAGTACCCGAAGGCCAGGGGGTGGGTGAGGTCCAGGTCTGCCTCCAGGATTACGCCCCCTACTTCCTCCCGCCCCAGGTTTTCAGGGGCATCCGCATAAGGCAGGCGCCCGGCTGGGGCTGTACTGTCTTTTTCCGCTTCCAGCAGGATCTCTGAAACCCAGCCTTTTCGTATGGCATGGGCCGCCCCGCCGGCTATGGCAATCAGGGTATTACCACGCCCCACCCATTCGCGAAGCTTCTTTTCCTGGGCTTCGCTGAAGTTGTAGCGTCCGCTCACCAGCACCAGGGTATTGTAACCGTCCAGGCGGGCGCCGTCCAGGTCGCGCAAGGGGATTTTGGTAATGGGCATCCCCACCCGGGTATCCAGCAGGTGCCAGACCTCCCCGGCTTCGTAGGAGCGTACGCCTTCGCCAATCAGCATGGCGGCCTTGGGCCGGCGGATGGGCTGGGTATACCGGCTCCCCAGGTCTACCCCTTTCAGGTGGTATCCGGAGACCACGGCATAGGCGGGTACCTGGAATTCCTGTTGGGCTTCCAGCAGGATTTTATGTATTTCCGCCGCCGGTTTGCCCTGCGGTTGAACCGGCAGGACCAGGGTGCCGGCATCAAAGCTTTGCGCCTTTCCGTTTACCTGGGTGGTAAAGGGTTTGAAGGCGCTCGCCAGGGTGAGTCCCAGGGTTTGCAGCCGGTGCAGCAGGGCCGGGGCATTGTAGTCGTTCCAGTCGATCAGGTAAGCGTACTCAGACGGGGCCACGGGCTCCACGGGGAACAGGCCCTCCAGACTACTGATTTCTTCTCCGGCAGGGGCCGAACGCAGGGTCTGGTAGGGGATGTTGTAGAAATTGGCCACAGACCAGGCCGAGGCGTCGTAAAAGACAGAATCCCGGTACCGGCGGTAGGTTTCGAAAAAGGTTTGCACCATGCGATAATGCGGCTGGCTGGTCGGGATTACAAACTCCCCCTGGGCGGTTTTGCGCACTTCAACCCGGTGGATCAGGAGTTTGTCCAGCAGGGCTTTCATGCGGTTTGCATCCTTGCCTGGACGCAGGCGGTACGCGCCCACCCGCGAGGCTGCGGCATTGCGCAGGGCGCTGGTAAAAAAGTTTTTCTGGTACCGCCTCAGGTAATCCTTATTTTCCACGGCTGCCTTCACGGTAGCCATGGTGGAGACCAGCTGGTTGCGGATGGTAAAGGCAAAGGTAATTTGCCCGTAGGCTGTATTCTGTACATGCCCCCGGGAACTGGCCTGTTCAAAGAGCAGCCCCAGCCCACCCTGCAGGTCCGGGTAGGAGGACCCGTACCCGGGGTAGGTACCGTCAAAGACTTCTTTCGTAAAATACAGGGAGCCGATACTGTCCAGGGCCTCCGAGAAGTATTCCGCGAATTGGTTATTCAGGTCCACATAATTTTCTTTGGGCATAATGGGGTTAAGCGACCCGTTGGCCTTCATGGGCTCGAAAAAGTGGGTGCTCTGGGTGCCCATTTCGTGGAAGTCCGTCACTACATTCGGGTACCACTGGTGGTACCAGTTCAGTTTTCCGCGGCTTTCCGGGTTGATGGCCAGCAACCAGTCCCGGTTCAGGTCAAACCAGTAGTGGTTGGTGCGCCCGCCCGGGAAGTATTCATTGTGTTCGGCATCCTGAGCATCGGCTACAGGGGGCGTACCCCGGTAGGAATTGGCCCATTGGGTGTGGCGGTCCCGCCCGTCCGGGTTGATGGTAGGGTCTACAAAAACAACGGCCTGTTCCCGGTGGCGCGCTATGCGCGGGTGCTCCGAAGCCACCAGGATATAGGCTGCCAGCATGGCGGCTTCCGAACTGGAAGGTTCGTTTCCGTGTACGTTATACCCCAGATTTACAAAAACCGGGAGGTCCGGGTCTGCCCTAAAGGGGGTGGCAGGGTCCGTAAAAGCCAGGTGGCGTTCACGCAATTCGGGCAGGGCCGCCAGGTGTTCCGGGCTGCTGATGCGCAGGATCACCAAAGGGCGTTTTTCGTGCGTGTACCCGTAAACTTCTATTTCGGCCCGGTCGCTGCGTTCGGCCAGGGTCTGCAGGTAATGCACAATCCGGTCGTGGCGGGTGTGGTACTCCCCGATCCCATACCCCAGGAAGGTTTCGGGCGAAGGGATATCGGTCCGGTAGGGTTCGTATTGTTTCAGGAAATAGTCCTGGCAGAAGGCCTGTACGGCGGCCAGGGCCAGAATGGCGGATAGGAGTGTGGTTCGCATGGGTTGGTTTTCCTTGGTATCAGGTCCTTAAAGATAGGAATATTTCCTGCGTACGGCCAGCGGGATCAGGCCAGGGTATGGAAGGGAGCCTGGCTTATTTCCTCGAAGCGGATGATGTAGTTGGTGCCCTGCTTGGACAAATCCCGGATCACAGAGCCTTTGAGCTGGCGGGTAAGGTTGTGGATAAGCTTCAGTCCCAGGGATTTGGTGGTGGTGTGGCTCACGTTTTCGGCAAAGCCTACCCCGTTGTCCCCGATGTGGAGCACGTATTCTTTCTGGTCTTCCTGCTGGAGCACAATGGAAATCTCCCCGGAATCCTGGTCTTTGAAGCCGTATTTCAGGGCATTGGTCACGGCTTCGTTGATCAGCAACCCCAGGGGAATGGCTGTATCGATCCCCAGCTCGATATCAGGGATGTCGATATTGAGGCGGATATTGCTCTCCGGGCCCTTAATGGATTTTACGAGGTAGTCCCCCAGGTCCTGTACATAGGAGCGGTATTCGATTTTGGCCAGGTCGTCCCGCATGTACAGCATTTCATGGACCATGGCCATGCAGACCACGCGATTCTGGCTGCTCTGGATCAGGTTCTGGATATAGGGATCTTCCACACCCCGGCTTTGCATGCGCAGGAGGCTAGAAACCGTCTGCAGGTTGTTCTTAACCCGGTGGTGTACCTCCTTCAGGAGCATTTCCTTCTCCTTCATGCGTTTTTCCATCTTGCTTTTGGTGCGGTACAGCCGATGCTGGGTTTCCATCAGCTGGTAGCCAAAGACCCCGCCCAGCAGGAACAGGGCCAGCAGGATGCTCAGGAAGGCGAAGGCATCCCGGGAGCCTTCGGGCACGGTATTTTCCGCTATGCTGTATTCGGAGAGGCTCTGGGAGTACACCAGGACCAGGATCAGCATACTCAGGGTGAGGTAAATCCGCCCATATCTGGGGGCCTGTACATATCCCGAAAATACCACCAGGGCCAGGGTAAAGATAAAGGGGCTGTTGATGCCGCCGCTATATAGCACTACGCTCACTGCTCCAATCAGGGCCAGGAACTGGGTGATGTGGTAGGTGACCTTCAGGTTCTTGTGGGAACGGTGGAGCCAGAGATTCAGGCTATTAGATAGGGCAAAGCCCAGGAGCATGGCCGGGACAACCCCTTGCATGTCCAAAAGGAACCAGGCAATCAGGGCAAAGAGCAGGCAGGATGCAGAAGTGGAAAGGCTCACCTTAAAAAACAGGGTGGTCTGGTCCTGCAATTGTTCGAGGTGCCGTTCCTTTTTCCGCATTTTAATAAATATCGGCTTTTCGGACATTTCAGCTGGCTGGCCGGGGGATCACTCCGGCTATGTAAAACTAGGTTTAATTCCCCATAAAATCCAAATTCCCGAGTCCCGAAACCAAAAAAAGCGACCCCGGGGGATCGCTTTGTTCGCATAGGCGGGGATTTCTATTCGTCCACAAGCACCCATTCGCCTTTGGCGATCAGGGGTTCCGCCTGTTTGAATTTCAGGGTCTTGTTTTCCCCGGACATCACATTTTTGATGGTGACCCGCTCATTCCGGCCAATTTTGGGTTTTTCCCGCGTAATGGTCTCGGTAATCTGGGTCCGCTGCCCGGCACCGGCCCCTGCTGCCCGGTTGCGCGCGGCCAGTTCGTCGCTGTTGGGGATTTCCTCCTTGCTGGTTTTCAGGTTTTCCTTGGGCCGGCGTACCTGGCGGGCTTCCTGGATCTGCTGGGTGTTGGCCGAGGGCAGTTCCCCTTTGTAGAGGAAGGAAACCACGTCCTTGTTCACCTTGTCGATCATCTCCTTGAAGAGCTCAAAAGCCTCGAACTTGTAGATCAGCAATGGATCCTTTTGCTCGTGCACCGCCAGCTGTACGGACTGTTTCAGTTCGTCCATCTTCCGCAGGTGCGTTTTCCAGGATTCGTCAATGATGGCCAGGGTGATGTTCTTCTCGAAGTCCGCAACCAACTGCTTACCCTGGCTTTCATAAGCCTTTTTCAGGTCGGTCACTACATTCAGGGTCTTGATGCCGTCCGTAAACGGAACCACGATCCGCTCAAAGCGGTTGGCTTCGTCCTCGAAGACTTTCCGGATTACCGGGAAAGCGGTCTCGGCCGAACGCTGCATCTTGTCGTGGTAATGTGTATAGGCTTCGGTGTAGACCCGCTGGGCGATTTCCTGGAACCCGAGCTTGGTAAATTCCTCCTCGGCAATGGGGCTGGTAATGGAGAAATACTTAATAAGCTCGAATTCAAAATTCTTGTAGTCGCTGGCTGCCTTGTTCGTATCGGCAATGACCTCGCAGGTGTCGTAGATCATATTGGCGATATCCACCTTAAGGCGGTCCCCCTGCAGGGCGTGCCGCCGCCGCTTGTAAACCACTTCCCGCTGGGCATTCATCACGTCGTCGTATTCCAGCAGGCGTTTACGGATACCAAAGTTGTTTTCCTCCACCTTTTTCTGGGCCCGTTCTATGGAACGGGTCATCATGCTGTGCTGGATCACTTCCCCTTCCTTCAGACCCATGCGGTCCATCATCTTCGCCACCCGCTCGGAGCCGAAAAGGCGCATCAGGTTGTCTTCCAGGGACACGTAGAACTGGGAACTTCCCGGGTCTCCCTGTCGTCCGGAACGCCCGCGCAACTGCCGGTCCACCCGGCGGGAGTCGTGGCGCTCGGTCCCGATAATGGCCAGGCCTCCGGCTGCCTTTACCTCAGCGGAAAGCTTGATGTCCGTACCCCGGCCCGCCATGTTGGTCGCAATGGTAACCACCCCGGCATTCCCGGCTTCGGCCACAATGTCGGCCTCCTTTTTGTGGAGTTTTGCGTTCAGCACGTTATGCGGGATCTTCCGGATGTGGAGCATGCGGGAGAGCAGCTCCGAAATTTCCACGGAAGTAGTACCGATCAGAACGGGCCTGCCACTCTCGGAAAGTTGGGTCACCTCCTCGATGATGGCGTTGTATTTTTCTCGTTTAGTCTTGTAAATCAGGTCGTTGCGATCATCCCGGGCAATGGGGCGGTTGGTGGGGATTTCCACCACGTCCAGCTTGTAAATTTCCCAGAATTCCCCGGCTTCGGTTACGGCCGTCCCTGTCATCCCCGCCAGTTTGCGGTACATCCGGAAGTAGTTTTGCAGGGTAATGGTGGCAAAAGTCTGGGTCAGGGCTTCGATTTTCACACTCTCTTTGGCTTCAATGGCCTGGTGCAGCCCATCGGAGTAGCGGCGCCCATCCATAATACGGCCGGTCTGCTCGTCCACGATCATGACCTTGTTCTCGATCACCACGTATTCCACGTCCTTCTCAAAGAGGGTATAGGCCTTCAGCAACTGGGTCAGGGTGTGTACCCGCTCGCTCTTAACGGCAAAGTCCTTGAAGAGCGCTTCCTTCAGTTCGGCCTCCTTTTCGATCTCCAGGTCCTGTTTCTCAATGGCCGCGATCTCGCTGCCAATGTCCGGCATGATGAAGAAGTCCTTCTCCTGGTCTCCGGAGAGGGATTCAATTCCCTTGTCGGTCAGTTCAATCTGGTTGTTTTTCTCGTCGATCACAAAGAGCAGTTCCGCATCCACCTTCGGCATTTCGCGGTTGTTGTCCTGCATGTAGAAGTTTTCGGTCTTCTGCAGCAGCTGCTTGATGCCCTCTTCGCTCAGGAACTTGATCAGGGCCTTGTTCTTGGGGAGCCCGCGGTGTACCCGCAACAGCAGGAACCCGCCTTCTTTCAGGTCGCCTTCGGCAATTTTCTTCTTGGCTTCGGCCAGTACCCCGGTCAGGTAGCGATGCTGGCGTTGTACCAACTCGGATACCTTGGGCTTCAGGTCATTGAATTCGTGCCGGTCGCCTTCCGGGACGGGGCCGGAGATGATCAGGGGGGTCCGGGCGTCGTCGATCAGCACGGAGTCCACCTCATCCACAATGGCGTAGTGGTGGGGGCGCTGCACCAGGTCGCCCGGGGTATGGGCCATATTGTCCCGCAGGTAGTCAAACCCGAATTCGTTGTTCGTCCCGTAGGTTATATCCGCATTGTAGGCGGCGCGCCGGCCTTCGGAATTGGGCTGGTGCTTGTCGATGCAATCCACGGAAAGGCCATGGAATTCGAAAATAGGAGCCATCCAGGCGCTGTCCCGCTTGGCCAGGTAATCGTTTACGGTAACCAGGTGCACCCCGTGACCGGCCAGGGCGTTCAGGTAAACCGGCAAAGTGGCGACCAAAGTCTTTCCTTCCCCGGTCTGCATCTCGGCAATCTTCCCCTGGTGGAGCACAATCCCGCCAATGAGCTGTACATCGTAGTGGACCATGTCCCAGGTTACCGGCTTGCCGGCTGCATCCCAGGAATTCTTCCAGACCGCCTTATCCCCTTCCAGGGCCACATAGTCCGCCCGGGCGGACAACTGCCGGTCAAATTCGCTGGCAGTGACCTCTAGCGTGGGGTTTTCCGCAAAACGGCGGGCCGTTTCCTTCACCACGGCAAAGGCCTCGGGCAGGATTTCCTCCAGGGTCTCCTCCGTTTTCTGGTGGGCCTGTTCGCGCAAGGCGTCAATCTGTTCGTAAAGCCGCTCGTTCTGGTCAATATCGTCAGAGGCATTCACTTCTTCCTGAAGCGCCGCAATCTGTTGCTGCAAATCGGCAATCCGTTCTGCTATAAGGGATTTAAAGGTTACGGTTTTCTGACGCAGGGCGTCGTGGGAGAGCTCCTGCATTTCCGGTCCGTGGGCTTTGATTTTGGCCACGATGGGCTGCAGGGCATTCACGTCTTTCTTGGCTTTGTCGCCGACAAATGCCTTTAAGACTGTATTGATAAAACTCATATTCTGCTGTTTTTTACCGCCTTTCCGGTGTAGTATACTGGACGGCAACCGGAAATGGGAGCTGTTACTGTTCGGGATGCTTTCCCGTATGGCCAGCGGCGCAAAAGGTGTTCCAGTTTCAACACCACCCCTGAAAAAGGGATGGGACCTGCCAAAATTACACAAAAAAAAAGCCTCAAACGAGGCTTTTTCCAGGAAACTTCCTGCCGTTTATTAATATTCGTCCTCGTTCCAGAGGTAGTCTTCTTCCGTTGGATAATCCGGCCAGATCTCTTCGATGGATTCGTAGATCTCTCCGCCTTCTTCCTCCATGGATTGGAGGTTTTCCACGACTTCGAGTGGCGCTCCCGTACGGATGGCATAGTCGATCAGCTCGTCTTTGGTAGCCGGCCACGGTGCATCACTCAGATAGGAAGCCAATTCAAGTGTCCAATACATCGCAGTAGATTGATTTTAAATTTTTTGCAAAAATATTTTTTATTCCTAAACGTCCAAGGAAATTATAACTTATTTACGCTGCCCGCCCAAATTTTGCGATTTGAGCAAATTCATAACGCGCAAATTGTGGAATTATTCCCCCGGCGCCCGCGGAATCCATTTTATTTCATCCGCTCCCAAAACTGCGGACAATTTCCGTGCCAATACGAAGAGGTAATCGGAAAGGCGGTTCAGGTATGCCAGCAGGACTGGGTCTACCGGACTTTGCTCGTGCAGCAGGGTGGTCATCCGTTCTGCACGCCTGCAGACGGTTCGTGCAATATGACAGTATGACACCGCCGGGTGCCCCCCGGGCAATACAAAATGCGTCATCGGTGGCAGGCTCTCGTTCAGCCGGTCAATTTCGGTTTCCAGAACCTGGATATCTGCCTCCCCCAGCAATGGGATGTTCAGCCTGGGTTTTCCGCTGCGCAATTCGGCCTTCTCCGGTTCGGTGGCCAGCATGGAGCCCGCCGTGAACAACTGGTCCTGTACACCTTGCAGGAAGGTGTGTATGCCTTCTTCCGGGGCGTGGTCCCGCAGCAACCCGATCCAGGCGTTCAATTCGTCCACGGTGCCGTAACTCTGGATGCGGATGTGGTGTTTCGGGACCCGGGTCCCGCCAAAGAGGCCGGTAGATCCGGCATCCCCGGTTTTGGTGTAGATCTTCATAGCGGTGGTTTGGCGGTCAGGCGTTGTCGTTTTGGGAATCGGACCGGCGGTCCCTCAGGCGCCGACCGTCCATAAAGGATCGGGATTTGCGCTGGCGGCCCTGTTTGCGGTTGTAGGCAGCTATCAGGAAATAGATCAGCAACAGTCCTCCGAGAATAAAATACAGCGTTTGGTCCATGGCGACTAAAAATAACGGTTTAAATCCGGATTTTAAAATGCTGGGGCGCTTGCGCGGCCCGGAAACACAACAGGGCAGCGGCATGGGTTTCGAGCAGCACGCAGGGGCCGGTTTCGGCCAGCAAGGCCTGCCAGTTGGCCCGTGCCTTCCGGTTTTTCCGGATCCCGCCAACATACAGGCAGGCATCCGCGTTCCGCCCGTGTCGCCTGAAAGGCCCTGACCGGGCATCCCCGGGGGTTTCGGCCAGGAAAAAATCATAGGGCGGGCCACCCCAGGCCTTTACCCGGCCCGTAGAGAGCAGCCATTGGGCCATGGGCCCATCCGGGGAGGCCGTGCCCACGCGTTCCGGTTCCAAATGGTCCAGGGCAGCGCAAAGCAGGCGGCGTTCCGTATCCATTCCCTTGTATTTCCGGGAGTACAGGGCCTGGTCCAGGAAAGCATAGGCGAATGGCGAATGGGTGCCGTGTCGGTTTCGGGCGCGCAGGTTAAACCACAGGCGGTGCAGCATGCCGGAATTTTTGTGCAAAGATACGGCTGGCCCTGGGAATTAACCGCCTTCCTCAATAGCGGCCAGTTCAAACCAGCGTTCGGTTTTGGCTTCCAGGGATTGCAGGAGCCCGGCCATTTCGATGGAAAGGGCGTCCATGTCTGCCCCGTCGGCATCCGGCCGGGCAAAGGCGGCTTCAATCTCCGATTTGCGTGCCTCCAGGGCCTCGATTTCCTTTTCCAGGGTCTCGTATTCCCGCTGCTCCCGGTAGGAGCGCTTGCCCTGCCTCATCCCACTACCTGGCGTTTTGGGCTGGGTTTTCGGGGCCTCCTCCATCCCGGCATCCCCGGATTCCGTTTCCGGAAAGCCCGTCAGGCGGTAGTCCGTATAATTCCCGGGGAAATCGCGAATGCCCCCCTTGCCGTCAAAGACAAAGAGGTGGTCCGTAATCTTGTCCATGAAATAGCGGTCGTGGGAAACGATCAGCAGGGTGCCGGGAAAATCCTGCAGGAAGGCCTCCAGCACGGTCAGCGTGAGGATGTCCAGGTCGTTGGTCGGTTCGTCCAGGATCAGGAAGTTGGGGTTCTGGATCAGCACGGTGCAAAGCATCAGCCGTTTTTGTTCGCCCCCGCTCAGTTTTTCAATAAAGTCGTATTGCGCTTTGCGGTCAAAGAGAAAGCGTTCCAACAATTGCTGGGCCGAGAGCTGCCGGCCTTTTTTAAGCGGGATGTAATCCCCGAATTCCCGTACAGCGTCAATGACCCGCTTGCCGGGGTCGGGCCTGAGTCCCTTCTGGGTGTAATATCCAATCTGTACGGTTTCTCCGTGCACCACCTTCCCGGCTGTAGGTTCCAGGGTGCCGGCCACCAGGTTCAATAAACTGGTCTTCCCGCTGCCGTTGGGCCCGATCAACCCCACGCGCTCCCCCCGCTTAAAGGCATAGGAGAATCCCTGGAACAGGGGCTCATCCCCAAAGCGTACCGCCGTGTTGTGCAGCTCCACTACTTTGGTGCCCAGGCGTTCCATGTTGATTTCCAGCTCCATCTCCCGCTCCTGCGGCCGGTTCAGGGCTTTTTGTTTCAGGGCGTGGAAATCTTCGATGCGGGATTTGGATTTGGTGGTTCGGGCCTTGGGTTGTTTGCGCATCCATTCCAGCTCCTGCTTGTACAGGGATTGTGTTTTTTTGGCCGTGGTAGCGGCCACGGCTTCGCGGGCCTCCTTTTCCCGCAGGTACTCCTGGTAATTCCCTGGATAGGGGTTTAACCGGCCACCATCAAGTTCCAGGATGCCGGTACAGGTACGGTCCAGGAAATAGCGGTCGTGGGTAACCATCAGCAGGCTGGTGTCCTGAACCCGGATATAGTCCTCCAGCCATTCGATCATTTCCAGGTCCAGGTGGTTGGTGGGTTCATCCAGCAGCAACAGGTCCGGGGTATCTATCAGGGTATGGGCCAGGGCCAGCCGTCGGCGTTGTCCGCCGGAAAGGGTCCCCACGCGGGCCTCGGGGTCGTCCAGCTTCAGGCGGGAGAGGATCTGGTTGAAGCGGGTCTCCAGGTCCCAGGCCTGGGCGCGCTCCATGGCGTCAAAGGCCCGCTGGTAGCCCTTGGTGTCTTCCGGCCGTTTCAGGGCTTCTTCGTATTGCCCCAGGATGCGGACGGTTTCGTTGTCCGAGGCAAAAAGGGTCTGTGCAACAGTCAGCCCCGGGTCCAGGGCCGGTTCCTGCTCCAGGTAGGCCACCCGGATGCCCTTGCGGTAGGTAACCTGCCCGCTGTCCGGCGGGTGCTTCCCGGCCAGGATATCCAGCAGGGTGGATTTCCCGCTGCCGTTGCGGGCGATCAGGGCAATCTTCTGCCCCTGGTTAATGCCCAGGGTAAGCCCGGAAAACAACTCCCGTTCCCCGTAGGCCTTGGACAGGTTTTCGGCGGAGAGCAGGTTCACTTGGCGGGTTTGAAATAATGGATCAGATAGGCGTAACGCAGCGCCAGGGCGGCCCAGGCAATGGGAATGACCGGTGAAAAGGATTGCAGCCCGGCGGCCCAGATGGGGAGGCAGAGGCCCAGCAGGGCCAAGGCCACCCAGAGCAGCCTGTAAATGGACGCTATGCGGGGATTGGCCCGGACCAGCAGCCATGCCGCGTACAGATTAGCGGGAAAGGCCCATAAGAGGTTGGCATTCCAGGCGGTAGAGGTATGGTCGGTCAGGAACCAGAGAAACAACAGCAATAACCCGGCAGCACCAGTGGTGAAAAAGAGCACAAAATCCAGAACCCTGCTGCGCGTCCCGTTCTGGTAGTCAATGCCCGTAATGGCCAGGGTAAAGCCCAGCAGCAGCAGGAGCCAGAACACGGGGGTTGCCGTAAAGTACTGGGAAACCTTGGGGTTCGGCAGGTCCAGGATAACGCGTTCCCGTTCCACCAGGGCGGAGTTGCCCAGGGAGGTGTGCTCCATTTGCTGCCGCACGTATGCCGGCAGAAACATGTATTCCTCCGGCTGGGCATCCCGGTCAATGACAGCCCCCAGGGCCAGGTCTATCCCCATACTGGACCAGGTGTTGGGTTCCAGGTTTTCCTGGATCAGTTCCCTGAAACTGCGGGGATCGCCTTCCAGGTACTCCGGGTGGAACACCAGGGAGGGGCCCAGGACCTGCTGCAGTACTTCCGGAATTTTGGTGGCGCAGTTTTCAAAGAGGAAATCGTAGGTGTAGTACCGGTTCTCCGGCAGGTTGTTGGTTTCCAGGAAGGACAGCAGGGCTTCCATCTGGGCGGGGTCCAGGTTCAGGAGTTGTTCCCGTACCCACCGGCGTTCCCACTGATACACATACAGGAAGTCCTCAAAGCTGGACTTGCTCAGGGCATAAGGCAACTTGCCGCGGGCAAATTTCAGGTAGAAGTTGGGGGTGTTGAAATCGAAGGTGCCATAGTTGTAGACCCAGTCGATGCCCCGGGCCGGATCCTTCAGGCGGAATGCGCTGTGGCCGAAGGTGGCATAGAGGTCGGTTCCCGGGCCGCAGGTCACCACGCTAAACCGGGCCTGTGTGCTCAGGGTAGGTTGTTGTCCGCGGGACCAGTGCACTGCCAGTGCCAGGAAGATCAACAGCAAGGTTCGGGTCCGCTTCATAAGGGAAAACGGGCCTTGAAGCCCGGTTGAACAAATATCCTAATAATTTGGCAATGTACAAGGCGGGGCAGCGGCCCAAAGCAGGGGGCTTCGCCTCGCCGGAATTGATTATTTTAGCGGAAGACCTTAAGATCGACCATGAAACACCTGCCCAACCTCCTGACTCTTTTAAACCTGTTCTGCGGCTCGGTAGCCGCGGTCCTGGCTGTGCTTAACCGCCTGGAATGGGCCGCTTTGTTTTTCCTTTTGGGGGTATTTTTCGACTTTTTTGACGGGCTCCTGGCCCGCGCCATGGGCGTGCAGTCCGAGCTGGGGGTGCAACTGGATTCCCTGGCGGATATGGTGACCAGCGGGCTGGTTCCCGGCCTGGTCATGTGCCAGATGCTGGGGATGTCTGCAAGCGGGGGCTGGAACCACGACGGGTTTTTTCAGCACTCCCTGGAGCTTACCGGCATGTTGCCCTTTGCGGGCCTGCTGATCACGCTGGGTACCTCCTGGCGCCTGGCGCGGTTCAATATTG
The DNA here is from genome assembly GCF_029537735.1 of Robiginitalea aestuariiviva. Classification (GTDB taxonomy): domain Bacteria; phylum Bacteroidota; class Bacteroidia; order Flavobacteriales; family Flavobacteriaceae; genus Robiginitalea; species Robiginitalea aestuariiviva. The sequence goes on from NZ_JARPUQ010000002.1 coordinate 458,941, forward strand.
ATGAAAACCAGGTGCGTTCCTTTGTGGGCCTGCCTTCTCCGGCCAATGCCCTCTGGGTGATTTCCCTGCCGCTGATCCTGATGTACAACGGCAGCGAGTGGACCAATGCCGTTTTGCTCAATACCTGGGTCCTTTTGGGGCTCACGGTGCTCTCCACCTTCCTGCTGAATGCCCCTATTCGCCTGTTTGCCCTGAAATTCAAATCCTGGGACTTCCGGGAAAATGGACTGAAGTACCTGTTTTTGCTGTTGAGTGCGGTATTGCTTGCCACCCTGCAGTATCTGGCAGTGCCCCTCGTAATCCTGATGTATGTGCTTTTCTCCCTGGGCGTTCGTGAAGACGAACCATAGGGCAGGGAAGGCTATTCCTGAAAGAGCTTTTTCTTGCGCAGTTCGAAGTTCTGCCCCAGGTAGACCTTGCGGACCATTTCGTCCTCGGCCAGTTCCTCCGGGATCCCGGATTTGAGGATGCCCCCTTCAAACATCAGGTAGGACCGCTCGGTAATGGCCAGGGTTTCCTGCACGTTGTGGTCCGTGATCAGGATCCCGATATTCCGGTGTTTAAGCTGGGCCACAATGCGCTGGATGTCTTCCACGGCCACCGGGTCCACCCCGGCAAAGGGCTCATCCAGCAGGATAAATTTCGGATCCGTGGCCAGGGCACGGGCAATTTCCGTCCGGCGGCGTTCCCCTCCGGAAAGCAGGTCCCCGCGGTTCTTGCGGATATGGGTGATCCCGAATTCCTCCAAAAGGCTTTCCATGCGCATGTGCTGCTCCTTCTTGCTGAGGTTGGTGAGCTGAAGGACGCTCAGGATGTTTTTTTCGACGCTCAGTTTACGGAATACAGAGGCTTCCTGGGCCAGGTAGCCAATCCCGTACTGGGCGCGCTTATACATGGGGAAATGGGTGATCTCGGTCTGGTCCAGGAAAATGCGCCCGCCATTGGGTTTGATCAGCCCCACAATCATGTAGAAGGAGGTGGTCTTCCCGGCCCCGTTGGGTCCCAGCAAGCCTACAATCTCCCCCTGGTTCACTTCCAGGGAGATGCCGCGGACCACTTGCCGGCCCCGGTAGGATTTCATGATATTTTCGGCGCGCAATTTCATCTAAACCGGTTCAAACATACGTTTTTTAACGGGCCAGGGGAAGGGATTGGCAATTTTTTAACCCTGAGCTTCCAGGGCTTCCCAGAACTCGTGTGCCCGCCTCAGGTGCGGGATTACTATGGTGCCCCCAACCAGGGTGGCTATCCCCAGGGTCTCCATGACTTCTTCCCGCGTGGCCCCGTTCTGATAGAGGGTTTGCAGGTGGTACCGCACGCAGTCGTCGCAGCGTAAAACCGCAGAGGCCACCAGCCCCAGCAGTTCTTTGGTCTTTACATCCAGGACCCCGGGCGCGTAGGCGTTGGTGTCCAGGTTAAAGATGCGTTTGATGAGTTTGGAGTTGCCTTCCAGGAGCTTTTCGTTCATCCGCTCCCGGTAGCTGTTAAATTCCTCAACTGGATTGCTCATGCTTTGCTTTGGCTTTGGCCTCCCGCTTCAACACCACGGAAGAGATATGGATACTCGCCTGGTAGAGGATCAGTACCGGCACCGCCACAATGATCTGGCTGGCCACGTCCGGGGGGGTAATTACCGCAGACACGATCAGGACAATCACCAGGGCAATTTTCCGGTATTTCCTGAGGATTTCCGGAGTGACCAGGCCCACTTTGGTCATGAAAAAGATAATGATGGGCAGTTCGAACATGATCCCGCAGGCCACCACGGCCGCCCGTACTGTCGAGATAAAGGAACTGATGTCGATTTCGTTCAGGACCTCCTTGCTTACCTGATAGGTGCCCAGGAAGTTGATGGAGAGCGGGGCCACCACGTAGTAGCCAAAGAGCACGCCCATAAAGAACAGCAGGGAAGCCACCAGGATAAAGCCCCGGGAATACCGGCGTTCTTTTTCGTACAGCCCCGGGCTGATAAACCGCCAGATTTCCCAAAGGATGTATGGGAAACCGATAATGAAGCCCGCCCAGATAGAGGTCCAGATGTGGGCCGAAAACTGCCCGGCCATGGTGCGGTTTTGTATGGTAAAGGGCAATTCCTCCGCACAGAAGGCAGATTCAAACCCCAGGGAGGTGGCAATCCGGCAGAACAGGCGGTAGGTGGGGAAGTCCATCTTCTTGGGCCCGAAAATGATGGTGTCGAAAATAAAGTCCTTCATCAGGAAGGCCACAAGCCCAATAATCACCACGGCCATGGTAGAGCGGATCAGGTGCCACCGCAATTCTTCCAGGTGGTCCAGAAAGGACATTTCGTTGGGGTCCCTAGTGTTTTTAGCCATCAGAGTATACCTTCCTTAATGAGGTTATGGATGTGGACCACGCCGGCATAAGCGCCATTTTCGGTGGCCAGCAACTGGGAAATATCATTTTCGCGCATCTGCTTCAGGGCCTTTACGGCCAGGACTTCGGCATCCACCGTTTTGGGGTTGCGGGACATGATATCTGCGGCCCTGAGGTCCCCGATATTGTCATATTTATTAAGCATGCGGCGGATATCCCCATCGGTGATGATCCCCACAATGCGCTCCCCATCCAGTACTGCGGTTACCCCCAGCATCTTTTCGGAAATTTCCAGAATGGCATCCTTAACCGGGGTGTCCGGCTGTACGCGGGGCACCAGGTTTTGGGGAATGATGTCCGCCACCCGAAGGTACAGCTTCTTACCCAGGGTGCCCCCCGGGTGGTACCGCGCGAAGTCGCTGCTGCTGAACCCGCGCAATTTCAGCAGGCAGATGGCCAGGGCATCGCCCACCACCATCTGGGCGGTGGTGCTGGTTGTGGGGGCCAGGTTGTTGGGGCAGGCCTCCTTCTCCACATAGGTGTGCAGCACGTGGTCTGCCTGTTCGGCCAGGTAAGACTCCCGCTCCCCGGTCATACCGATCAGCAGGTTGCCCCCCTGCTTGATCAGGGGTACCAGCATCTTGATTTCGGGAGTGTTTCCGCTCTTGGAAATACAGATCACCACGTCGTCCTGCTGAATGGTGCCCAGGTCTCCGTGGATGGCATCCGCCGCGTGCATGAAAATGGCCGGGGTCCCTGTGGAATTCAGGGTAGCCACAATTTTGGAGGCGATTATGGCGCTTTTACCGATGCCGCTGATCACCACCCGCCCCGGGGAGGCGAGGATGGCGCCCACCGTTTGGGCAAACCCTTCGTCCACCTGGGCCGAAAGGTGCCCGATGGCTTCGGCTTCCGACCGGATGGTGTCCCGTGCCATCTCCAATATAGCCTTACTGTCCTTCAAGGTTTTAAGTGGTATTTTAACGCTTTATAGCCTTCCCAAAAAGTGATAAAAAAAGGCCGTTTTGTAAAAGAATATGCTATATTTAAGAAAACAAAAGTACGCAAACTTAACAGAAACGATTCCAGGTTTTCTGCAATTCAATTCGGCGGTGCCGCATCCGGCGGCCGGACCGGACCCCACGGGCGAAAAGATCCCCCTTTCTTCACGCTCCCGGGGGTTTGCCGAACCTATTTGAAAGGAGTTTATGGACAAAATGGATCTGAGGGCATCGCTCAAGCGATATTTTGGTTTTAACCAGTTCAAAGGGCTGCAGGAAGATGTCATCAGCAATGTGGTGGGCGGAAAGGACACCTTTGTGATCATGCCCACCGGCGGTGGCAAATCCCTCTGTTACCAGTTGCCGGCCCTGATCCAGGAAGGGACCGCTATTGTGGTCTCCCCCCTGATTGCCCTGATGAAGAACCAGGTGGATGCCATCCGCGGGCTTTCCGATCACCAGGGGGTGGCCCATGTGCTGAATTCATCCCTGACCAAGGGGGAGGTGCGGCAGGTGATGGAGGATATGGAAGCTGGCATCACCAAACTCCTGTATGTGGCCCCGGAGTCCCTTACCAAGGAAGACTATGTAAACTTCCTGCAGGGCATCCGGATTTCCTTTGTGGCCATAGACGAGGCCCACTGTATCTCCGAATGGGGGCACGATTTCCGCCCCGAATACCGCAACCTGCGTTCCATTATCAACCGGCTGGGCGACAATATCCCCATCATAGCCCTGACCGCCACGGCTACGCCCAAGGTGCAGGAAGACATCCTCAAGAACCTGAACATTACGGATGCGGCCGTTTTTAAAGCCTCCTTTAACCGGCCAAACCTGTTTTACGAGGTACGGCCCAAGACCAAAAATGTAGATGCGGACATCATCCGCTTTGTGAAGAAAAACGCCGGGAAATCCGGTATCATCTATTGCCTGAGCCGCAAGCGGGTGGAAGAGCTGGCCCAGGTATTGCAGGTAAATGGCGTAAGCGCCGTACCCTATCACGCCGGCTTTGACGCCAAGACCCGGGCCAAGTACCAGGACATGTTTCTGATGGAGGAGGTAGATGTGGTGGTGGCTACCATTGCCTTTGGCATGGGGATAGACAAACCCGACGTCCGCTATGTGATCCACCACGACATCCCCAAGAGCATCGAGAGCTATTACCAGGAAACGGGCCGGGCCGGTCGGGACGGGGGAGAGGGCCATTGCCTGGCCTTCTATTCCTATAAGGATGTGGAGAAACTCGAAAAGTTCATGGCCGGCAAACCCGTGGCTGAGCAGGAAATCGGTAACGCCCTGTTGCAGGAGATCGTAGCCTATGCAGAAACCTCCATTTCCCGCCGTAAATTTATCCTGCATTACTTCGGGGAGGAATTTGACGAGGTAAACGGGGAAGGGGCGGACATGGACGACAATGTGCGCAACCCCAAGAAGAAAGAAGAAGCCCGGGAGCAGGTACTGAAACTGATCCGGGTGGTACAGGAGACCAATGAGAAATTCAAGGCAAAGGAAGTGGTCAAGACGCTTGTCGGGACTACCAATGCCCTGATATCCTCCCACAAGACGGACGAAAAGGAAATCTTCGGAATCGGGGTCGACCGCGATAAGAGCTACTGGATGGCCCTGATCCGGCAGGTGCTGGTGGCCGGGCTGCTGCGTAAGGAGATCGAACAATACGGCATCCTTCACGTAACGGATGCAGGAAGGGACTTTTTAGATAACCCTTCATCCTTTATGATGACCCTCGATCACGACTACAGCGAGGGGGAAGGCTCCCAGGCCGGGGCCGTAGTGCGTCCCAAGGCCGGTTCCGGGGACGATACCCTGATCCGTCTGTTGCGGGATTTGCGCAAGAAGGAGGCCCACAAACGCGGGGTGCCGCCCTATGTGATTTTTCAGGACCCCTCCCTGGAAGACATGGCCCTGAAATATCCCATCCGCATGGAAGAGCTGGTGAGCATCCACGGGGTGGGCGAGGGGAAGGCCCGCAAATACGGAAAGCCCTTTGTAGACCTGATTGCCCGTTATGTGGAAGAAAACGACATCAGCCGCCCGGACGACTTGGTGGTGCGCAGTACCGGGGCCAATTCCGCCCTGAAGCTGTACATCATCCAGAACATCGACCGCAAACTGCCTCTGGAAGATATTGCCGCCGCCAAAGGCCTGGAAATCCCGGAACTGGTAAAGGCCATGGAGCAGATTGTCTTCAGCGGTACCCGCCTGGACCTGGATTACTACATTGACGACATCCTGGACGAAGACCAGCAGGAGGAAATCCATGAATATTTCCTGGAGTCCGAAACCGATAATATCGACGCTGCCCTGAAGGAATTTGAGGGGGAGTACGAAGACGAGGAACTACGGCTCTACCGCCTGAAATTCATGAGCGAAGTGGCCAACTGATTCCCGCTAGGGGGCCAGGCTTTGGAAGGGTTCCCAGGGCAGGTTGCGCAGGACCGAGAAAACCAGGATTACCCAAAGGATAACCCGCGGCGCCCGCACGGCTGCCAGCGGGCTTTTTATTTTTTCACCTTGGTATAAGGAGGCGGCCAGGTGCCAGATCACCAGGGCCAGGGCCGGCAACAGCAACAGGTTATGTCCCAGGCTGGAGGCCCAGTGCCCGTGAACCAGGTCGTGCAGGGCGCGCTGGCTGCCGCAGCCGGTGCAATACAACCCGGTAAGCCGGAAGAACGGGCAGGCGGGAAAGCCCCCATGCTGGGGGTCGTAAAAATAATATAGGGGCAGGATGGCCAGTATGGCCCCTGCCCCTGCAAGGATATAAACCCGGTTGTACTTAATACTGGGCATTTTCCAGGATGCTGGCAAAAGCGCCAAAACCGATCAGGCCAACGTAAAGGATTACGCCAATACCACCCACAACCAACCCCACAATACCCCAGGTTCGGGCGTTGCGGGAATATTGCTGGGCCAGGTCGTATTCGCCCCGGGCATAGGTTTCATTGACTTTTGCTGCGTACACAATACTCACGATCCCGGCCGGGAGGCAGCAGCATACCGTACATATAATGGCAAGCACCAGGTAGTTGTTGGGCTTGGCAGGGGCGTTACTCAATTCGCTCATGTGTTAAAATAGGATTTGTGATTGCAAATAGTTCGGGTGAAGGCGGGTGGCCTACTCTTCAATACCCCAGTTTTCCAGGATAGAACGGGATTGTTCCATGGCCGCTTCCCAGCCGCCCATCTCATAGATGCGGTAGAGGGAAAGCCCGAAATACAATGCCCCGATCACCACAGCCACGATACAGAGGATACGGGCCGTTTTCCAGGTATTGTAATTGCTGTACCCCTCCGGGTTTTCCGCATACTTCTTGGCGTCGGATCTGAGCAACACCAGGCCTATCCCTCCCATGAGGATGGCCGGGAGCCCCCAGATGCAGCAGCAAACATAACCGATAATAGCCAGGACAATGGCCGCCGTAACATTCGGTAATTTTTGTTGTTCCATAGGTGTGGTTATTTAGGTGAGAAGATTGATTGTAAAATTAGTCAGGATGGCGCCAACGGTGAGCAGGGCCAGTGCTATGGTAATCTTATTGGCCCGGGGGATGGGCAGAATTCGGTCTGCGGCCATAAACCCGAAGAGGCACAACATGGGAAACAGCCCGGGGTACATCAGGAAGGACTCCCAGAATTCGCCCCGCAGTAAGAGGGCTACCGAGCGCTGCAGCCCGCATCCCGGGCAATCCATGCCCAGCAGTTGCTTGCTCAGGCAGGGCAGCATGTCCGCTTCGGAAAGGGAAGGGAGGGCCCAGGCGGTTTCTGCCGTCAGCGAAAGGTTCATGCTCGGAAAATTACTACTATTTTTGAGCAATGAAAATAAAACCCTTCATTTATTTCGCCTCCGCTGCCGCAGGGGTCCTGGCACTGTTCCTGGGCCCGGGCTGGCTGGGATCGGAACTGGGACTGGCCCTTGGTTTTGTCCTGTTGCTCTTCGGGTTGTACGGGATTTCCCGGGGTATCCCGTCCCGGGATGCCAATAAGGACGAAACGGATGTCCTTTAAGCCGGGAGATCGGGTCCAGTTGCTGGACGAGGCCCTGGAAGGCACCGTGGAAGCGGTCCGGGGTACATCGGTCCTGATCCGTACCACCGACGGTTTTCCTATGGAGGTATCGGCAACGGGCCTGGTACGCCTGCCCGAAGCCGTGCTGCCCGATTTCCACGTTCCGGAAGGATTTGCAAAGGCCGAAAACCAAAAGCCGGGGCCTACCCGGCGCAAAGGGAAGAAGGGCCGCCAGGCCCCGGCCCTGGAAGTAGACCTGCATCTGGAAAAGTTATTACCTGTCCCTGCAAAACTCAATCCTTATGAAGCCCTGGATGTGCAATTGGATGCGGCCCGCGGGCAATTGGAATTTGCGCTGCGCAAACGCATACAGCGGGTCGTATTTATCCATGGGGTGGGTCAGGGGGTGCTTAAGGCCGAACTGGATACCTTGCTGCGCCGCTATGACGGCTTGAAAGTAGCTCCCGCAGACCCTCGGGAATACGGGCAGGGCGCTACGGAAGTCTGGATTCCCCAGGAGTTGTTTTCCTAGTTCGAAGTGGTGGCCACGGTGCCAAAGGAGGTAAGCGACAGGTTAGACAGGCGTTCTCCTTTACTATTCACCAGGGTTATCCCGCTTAATGCGATGGTATGTTCAAAACGGGTGCTGTCCACCGGGTCCTGCACCGTAGTGACCAGTACGGCCCCGGACTGGGCCGAAATATCTTCGAGTACCGCAGGGGCTGCCGGGGGGATAGCATCGCAGAAGTGACTGGCTGTGGCGTTACTGTCAAAAATCCGGTAGGTAAGTTTGGACTGCCCGGGGATACTGCTTTCCAGGGCGCCGGCCGAGGCCTCATTGCGCAACAGGCCGGGGGCCAGCTGGAGGACCAGGGCCTCGGTCCCGTTTAGCTTGAACAGCAGGGTGGTTTCCGTGTTTAGCGTTCCGCAATACTGTACGCTGGCCTGGTCAAAGTCGATGGTTTCGATCTGAAGATCCCCGGTGCCGCACCCCAGCAGGAAAATGGGCAGCCAAAGCAGTAAATGTTTCCTCATGCCCCCAAAGATAGTTTAAAGTGTGCTTTTCCTGCCCGGGCCCGGTTTCAATTTAGGTGCTTTCCATGGAAATCGATACTTTTGGCGGGCGAACCCAATGCACCCTTTTACATGCCGAATATTTACCTGGACAACGCCGCCACCACCCCCATCCGCGAAGCGGTTGTGGCCTGTATGAGCAAGGCCCTGACCGAGTGTTACGGGAACCCTTCTTCTACCCATGCCTTCGGGCGTTCGGCCCGGACCGGCATTGAGCAGGCCCGCAAGGCGATTGCTGCCCGGCTGGGCGCCAAGCCGGGTGAAATCATTTTCACCTCGGGGGGCACGGAGGCCGATAACATGATCCTGCGCTGTGCGGTGCGGGACCTGGGGATCCGCACCCTGATTACCTCCCGTATTGAACACCATGCCGTACTCCATACGGCCGAGGCTTTGGCCCGGGAAACCGGGATCCGCCTGGAGTTTGTGCCCCTGGACGGCAGCGGCAACCCGGATATGGATGCCCTGGAAGCCCTGCTCAAAGCGGACACCTCCCGGAAGCTGGTGAGCCTTATGCACGTAAATAACGAGATCGGAAACATGATCGACGTGCAGGCTGTAGGCCAGTTGTGCCGGGATCACGAGGCGCTCTTCCATTCGGATACGGTACAGTCCATCGGGCATTTTCCCTGGGATTTCAGCCAGACCCCCATCGACTTTGCCACGGCGGCCGCCCATAAATTCCACGGCCCCAAGGGTGTGGGCTTTGCCTACATCCGCCGCAATACCGGTTTGGGCGGGCTTATTCTGGGCGGGGCCCAGGAACGCGGTTTCCGCGCCGGCACGGAAGCCTATCACAACATTATGGGGTTGTTAACTGCCTTTGAGGCGGCCTACGACAACCTCGAAGAAGAGCGGCAGTACGTTGCCGGCCTGAAGCAATACCTGGTAGAGCAATTGCGCCAGGCCATTCCCGGGGTGGCATTTAACGGCCTTTCCGGGGAGGCGGAAGGCAGTACCTATACCCTCGTTAATGTACGCCTGCCTTTAAGCGAAAGCCAGGGGCAGTTGTTGCTGTTTCACCTGGACCTGAAAGGCATTGCCTGTTCCAAAGGCAGCGCATGCCAGTCCGGGGCGGACAGCGGGTCCCATGTACTGAATGAAATTCTGGACGAAGACCAGCGCCGCCAGCCGTCACTGCGCCTTTCCCTGTCGCACTACAATACGCGGGAGGAAATCGACACAGCCGTTGCCGTTTTGAAAGGTTTTACCGAGAACCCCCAGGTTTAATCCGGCATATCCGCTGCTGTGGGTACCCGCGCAACTTCTTGTGCCTGGAAGGTATCCGTATACTGTTGGAAAGAAATGGCCAGGGTGTCCCGGAATTTCCATACATGGGCAAACTGGGCATCCAGGCTAACTCCGGTTGGTTTGTAAAGGCCGCGATAGCGCCCCATGACCAGCACGGCATTCGAATCTACGTTGTGGAAGGTGGCTTCTTCCAGGCGAAAGCCGTCCCAATCCTCCCCAATCCGGCCGAAAACGCCCTTCAGAATGGCATCTGAACCTATATACGGATTGCCGTCCGCATAGATAAAATTTTCAGCTTCATTCCAGACAATGGCGGGATCCCAGCCCGCCACAACGGCCTCGATGTTTCCCTGTTCAAAATCCGCGTACATGATACGGGCGCGGTCGGCCAGCGATGATGTTTCCGGTTCTGGTTTCGGAGATTGGCAGGCCACCAACAGGGCGGCGGCATAAATTGCCAGGATCAGGATTTTCATAAGGAAGAGGTTTGGTTGTCCCCTAAATATAATGAAAATCAGTGGCTTGGAAGTATATTCCGAAAAATTCCCGACCCCGGCGCCTTACAGGCCCTGGTCCCGGCGCCCCTCTTTGTCGTACGGGAATTTCCGTGCGGCCTTCTTCATCATCTTGTCGATGAGTTCATCGGTATCCTTGCCGGATTTCCGGCTGATCTCCTGCTCGTATTTCCAGAGTAGCTTGCCGGTAATCCCGTCGCTGATCTTGATGCCGATGCGTCCGTAATCCGCTTCCCCCAGGAAGAAATCCAGGAAGCTCATCTCGGAAGGGATCCCCTGGGAAAGCAGTACGTTTACATCCAGGTTGCCGCTAATGATCCCGTCTACCCTCAGCAATTCGGAAAGTTCCTTGATGGTGTACCGGTCCACATTGTCGTAGGTGATCTGCTGCTTGGCCAGCAGGGCGTTGGTTTCGGCTACATTCTGGAAATCCACGGTGAACTTCTTCTTGCGGCGGCCGCGACCAAAATAGGTTTCCAGGGCCTCCTGTACGGCATAGCCCTCTTTCTCCTCGAGCTTCCGCCGTTCACTGCGGTTGGGAGCATCGTCCAGGTCCAGGTGGGTAAAAAAGGGTAGGATGGCCAAAACGCGGTGTTGGTCGCTCAGCTCATCAAAGCGGTCGCTCAGGTAAATGTCTTTCTGCCCCTGGGCAAAAGGGCCGGCAAACAGCAGCAAGGCCAGAATTATCTTCTTCATTTCCTCGGCTCGGATTGGGTGCTGCAAAAGTACGGGAAATTGCCAGCCCTGCAAGCTGTACCCGCCCTAAGGAAGCGTTAAATCTTGGGGATCAGCGCCTGAATACGGTAGCTGTAAAGTGGCTCTTGTTGCCCGAATTGTCCGTTACCTCTACCTCGAGTTCGCACTGCCGCGCTTCGCCCAGGCGATCGTCAAAGTGGTAGGTGATGGTGCGCGTCTTGGGTTCGTATTCCATCAGGATCCATTTCCCGTTTATGCGGGCCTGATAATCCGCAATGCCGCTCAGGTCGTCGGAGATCTGCAGGCTCAGGTAGCGGTAGTTGGTGAGCCACTGCCGGTGCTTGAAGTTCTTGGGCCGGATTTTCGGGGCAATGGTATCCGTGGCCAGGGTAAAACGGCCCAATTCCCGGCTGCGCATACTAAAACGGTTGCCCCGTTTGTAGGTGGCCTGGTACTGGGCCTGATCCCGCTCGTCCAGCCGGGCGATAAACGCCTGCCGCCTGGCTTCGGCCGGCAGGTGCGAAACGTCAAAGCTCAGGGTGAAGTTCCGGTGGAGCGGCAGGCTGGAATCGTGTACTTTCACCGTATCCCCATGTTGTTCCAGCTCCAGGAAGGCGCCGTCGTAAAGGCTGCCTGCGGGGAAGTACACCTGTGCCTTGCCCAGGTCAAAGCTTGTAGGCTTGTCTGCCCGCGCATAATAGGGTGTCTTGGGGGTGTCCTGGCTATCGGCCGGTGCCAGGGCCTGCCCCCGTACGGGGATGCGCAGCAGGGTGCGGTTACCGGCCAGGTCCAGCAGTTCCATTTCCACCAGGTGGGTGGTGCCGGGTCGGATGTCCACCTTGCCGTCGTTAACCAGGGCATCATACATGCTCAGCTCATTCCCCGGGCCGCGGAAGCATTTTTGGATCCGGCGGCGATACCTGGCGTAATAGGGGTAGTCGATCAGGGTATTGATGTAGCGGGTCTCTCCAAAGGAAAAGCGGTCAAAGACCAGGTCGGTCTGCAGGGCCCCATCCACGCGTTGCACCAGGCGGTAGATCCCGTTCCGGTTGGCGGCCATATCCTGCCGGTCCCAGGCTACCAGGCCAAACCCAATGGTGCCCGAAGCCTGCAGGGTGTCCGCCAGGAAACTACCGTCTACCTGCCGATGGAAGGAGAGTTCCACCCGCCGGGTACTCCGGTTTACCTGGGCCTCCCCGGACAGGGGGTAGGCATAGGCGGCTTCCAGGGTGGGGTTGGTGGCGTCCCGCACCTCCAGCCCGTAAAGCAGGGGGTTGGTAGGGCGTTCATCCAGGCTGTTGCGGATTTCGAAGTGCAGGTGGGGCCCGGAAGAACCCCCGGTATTGCCGCTGTAGGCGATAATATCTCCCTTGCGTACAGTGATCTCCCCATAATCCGGGAAGGTTTCCACCTCGTAGGATTGCTTGTTGTACTGCAGGTTCTTGACGTATTCCTCAATACCCGGCCCGTATTTCTGCAGGTGGGCGTAAACGGTGGTGTATCCGTTGGGGTGGGCAACGTACAGGGCTTTTCCGTACCCCCAATGGCTTACCTTGATGCGGCTAACTGTACCGTCTTCCACGGCGTACACCGGTAAACCCTGGCGTTGTTGGGTCTTGATATCCACCCCGGCGTGGAAGTGGTTGGAGCGCAATTCCCCGAAGGTGCCCGCCAGAATAATCGGGATGTCCAGTGGCGGCCGAAACTCAGTCGCTTCCGGGCGATACTGCCCCTGTGCCGGCAGCGTACAGAGCAGCCAGGGCAGTAACAGCAGGATCGGAAGGTGTGGAAATGCCCTCATATGGGATACGAAAGTACGGATTCGCCATGCAAAAAACCAACACCCGGTCCTGGGGGTGCGGACCCCTTCCGGGGGCTGAAACCGCTCCCGGCCCCCGGGGTGCGGGGCTTTCGGATTAAATGCGAAAAGGGTTGCGAAGTCGGGCCAGGAGTGTTAAATTTGTGTAATGCATGGAAGCAAGCCAGGTGAGTGAAATCGTCGACATCGTCGGGGCGCTTGAAAACAAGGTGAGCAAATTGCTGCACAAGCTGGAAATGCTTAAGCAGCAGAACGCTCAGCTGCAGGAGCAGATCGATGCCCTGCAGCGCGCCAACGAGGCAGCCGGACGCACCGCCGCAGAATGGGAAGAGCAATACAATGCTCTGAAAATGGCTCAATCCGTGCTGGGCAGTGAAACCAATAATAAGGAAGCTAAACTCAAAATAAATGCGTTGATCAGAGAGCTGGACCAGTGTATCGTTCAGCTGGCTGAATAACCCAAGCGTTCAAAATGACCGAGAGGCTCAAAATAAAGCTTTCCATTGCGGATCGCGTCTACCCGCTGACCATAGACCCGGCCCAGGAAGAAGGGCTCCGGAAGGCAGCTAAGAATATCGAGCAACTCGCGAAGAAATTTGAACAGAATTACGCCGTTCGCGACAAACAGGATGTGCTGGCCATGTGCGCCCTGCAATTTGCATCCAAGATTGAGCAGCGGGGTATTGAAAAGCAGGAGGACAATCAGGAGGTTACCGAACGCCTTCGGGCCCTGGAATCGCTGGTGAGCTCCAAACTGAGTACGCTTTAAGTTCTTTTACATAGCATACGGATACTGCCCACATTGGTACTATTTTTTTGACAAACTCAACACTAATACATTTAGAAAGGGTGAGTTTAGGTTGTAAAAGCAAGCCTTCCCGAAAGGATCCTTGATCAGCCTGTTAGCCCTAATCCTGTTTATCGGAGTTTGTACAAAACTTCCATCAATGTGGGCTTTTTTGTTCCCCCAGGGGCCGTCCGTCCCCAAAAGGAACCGGAGTCTGGCCACTGCCCCGGAACAATTATAAACACGCACCACATGGATCTGACAACAGGGATTATCGCATTGGTTGCAGGCCTGCTGATCGGCTTTTTCATCGCGAAAATGCTGGAAAAGGGCAAGGCCTCCAAGACCATTGCCGCGGCGAAGAAGGAAGCGGCAAGCCTGATCAAGAACGCCCAGTCCGAAGGGGAGAATATCAAGAAGGACAAAATATTCCAGGCCAAGGAAAAATTCCTGGAACTGAAGGCCGAGCATGAAAAGGTCATCATGGCCAAGGACAAGAAGATTGCCGAAGCCGAAAAACGCACTCGGGACAAGGAATCCCAGGTAAGCAGCGAGCTGGCCCGCAACAAAAAATTCAACGAACAGCTGGAAGTCCGCCTGAAGGACCTGGAGCACAGGACCGAATTCTACGAGCGCAAACAGGCAGAGCTGGAAAAACTGCACACCTCCCAGGTACAGCAGCTCGAGGTCATCTCCGGCCTCTCCGCAGCGGATGCCAAAGCCCAGCTTTTGGAATCCCTCAAGGAAACAGCTAAATCCGATGCCATGGCCTTCCTGCAGACCTCTATAGAGGAGGCTAAAATGACGGCCCAGCAGGAAGCCAAGAAAGTTATCATCAATACCATTCAGCGCATTGGGACCGAGGAGGCCGTGGAAAACTGCGTCTCCGTCTTTAACCTGGAATCTGACGACGTAAAGGGCCGGATCATTGGGCGGGAAGGCCGGAACATCAGGGCCCTGGAAGCGGCAACCGGGGTGGAGATCATCGTGGACGATACCCCTGAGGCCATTATCCTGTCCTGCTTCGATTCCGTGCGGCGCGAAGTGGCCCGCCTGTCCCTCCACAAGTTGGTGACCGACGGCCGAATCCACCCGGCGCGCATCGAGGAGATTGTCCGGAAAACCGAAAAACAGATTGAACAGGAGATCATCGAAGTCGGGAAGCGCACCGTGATTGACCTGGGCATCCACGGGCTGCACCCGGAACTGATCCGGATTGTAGGCCGTATGAAATATCGTTCCTCATATGGGCAAAACCTGCTGCAGCACTCCCGCGAAGTGGCCAAGCTCTGCGGGGTTATGGCGGCCGAACTGGGGCTGAACCCCAAACTCGCCAAACGGGCCGGCCTGTTGCACGACATTGGTAAAGTGCCCAGCAGCGAGGTGGATGTAGAGACCCCCCACGCCATTCTCGGGATGCAGTGGGCTGAAAAATACGGGGAGAAACCGGAGGTATGCAATGCCATAGGCGCCCACCACGACGAGGTGGAAATGAAGTCCCTGATTGCCCCCGTAGTACAGGTTTGCGATGCCATTAGCGGGGCACGTCCCGGCGCGCGCCGGCAGGTCCTGGATTCCTATATCCAGCGCCTGAAGGACCTGGAGCAAATTGCATTCGCCTTTGGCGGGGTGCAGAAAGCCTACGCCATTCAGGCCGGGCGTGAACTGCGGGTTATTGTGGAAAGCGAAAAGGTGAGCGACGAAAAGGCCGCCCAGCTTTCCTTCGAAATTTCCCAGAAAATCCAGACCGATATGACCTATCCCGGCCAGGTGAAGGTAACCGTGATCCGGGAAACCCGGGCGGTGAACGTGGCCAAGTAAATCAAAAAAAAGAAAAAGTGCGGAAGCCCCTTGCAGCATCGAGCCGTTGGGGGCTTTTTTTATGCGCCTAGCGCTGGGAAACCTCGAAGTCGTATACCGCGCGCCCCAGGGCAGCCAGAAAAGGGATGCCCACTTCGTCGTATTCGTACAGGTCGTCGTTAAAGACCTGGTTCTCGTTAACCAGCAGGGTGGCAGCCAGGAAAAATTCAACCCCGTTGCGCGCATCCCGGATGTAGGCACAGTCCGTGAGTGTGCCGTAGGCAAAGCCCACCTTGTTGAAGATCTGCAGTTCCTGGGGGATACGGGTGGTCACATCCCCGAAGAGGAAAAACTTGCAGTACCCGTCCGGGAATACCTCCGGGTCGTATCCGGCTTCGCGGGGGGTAATTTGCATGGCGTAGCGCAGGAATTCCAATTGCCCATCTGTTAGCCGGAATCGCTGCCCTTCGGGGAACCGCCCCGGGAAAATCACCCGCTTCAGGATGCCGTCCATAGTAGTGAGGGGCAGGTAGTTCTTGAGGCCGAAATCGAATGGGTCCTGTACCCGGGTGTCGTCCTCCATATAACCATTCCCCTTACGGATGCCCGGCAGCTCCAGGGGCTGCAGGGGCCGGTTTACGATAGGCGGACTCTGAAAGGTTGTGCTGTCGTTGCGGTAGTACACCAGGGGCTGGGTGCTTACGTCGTCCCGGTGGTACCCCAAACGGTGGGCTATCCGGGCCGGGCCCACCCCCCTGGCAGCCAGGCTGTCATTTATGGCATCCTGCCCCAGGAATTCAAATAGGCGGTTGTTGGCGTGGTTGTCGCTTACCGCAAAGATCTGCAGCAGGTCTTCGGCAAAGGATTGCTCCACGCTGTCCCCCTCAATATAGTACCGCGTATCCCGGTCCAGGCTGTCCAGGGTAGCCAGTTTTTCCAGGGCCAGGACGGCCGCCGGGAATTTGACCATACTGGCCGGATAGAAATACCTTTGGGGGTCTACCCGGTAATCATAGACGGAAAAGGCAACCGAATCCCCTTCCCGGTGAATGCGGGTGTAGCGCACTTGCAGTTCGTAGGCTTCCGGGTTTTGCATGACCCGGGCAATAGCGGGGTCGTCGGATTGCAATACCTGTTGCAGCGGGTCTGCAGGCGGGGCTTCCCCGGCACACCCGGATAGCAGCAACCCGGCCAGCAGGCCGATTTTTGGACAAATGCGCATGGTTTTCATGGCTCTTCGGGGGCTTCCAGGTAAATACCCCGGTGGGGTTTCAGGGCGTGCTTCAGGCTTTTAACAGCTTCTTCCGGGACTATGAGGAATACGGCCGTATGCCCTTCGGCCGGGCTTTCCAGCCCGTAGCGCCCTTCCCAGGGGTTCAGGGGGTATTCCTTCAGGTGTTCCAGGAAATGGGCAGCTGTAGATGCGGCATGAGGCCCGCGAAAATCCCAGAAAAGCTTTACCGTTTTGGTCATGGCGTTATTCGGTTTGGCGCCGGGGTTTAGCCTTCCGGCAACCGTTAACCCAAGATACGAATTTTGGCCTACTAAAAATCTGTTAATCCCTGCAGCCCTGCTTGCGGGCGCAGCGGTTATTGTTATTTTTGACCGATGACCAAACCAAGGCAGGCTTACACTCGAATGGGGGCACTGATGCTCGTCCTCCTGGCCCTGATGGCTGTGGGTTGCGAAGGTTTCTGGAACCAGGAACCGGAACAGACGCCCCTGGCCCGGGTAGGCGACCACTACTTCTATCAGGAGGATCTGGAAGGTCTGATAGGAGAGGACCTGAGTCCACAGGACAGCGCGGCCCTGGCCTCCAGCCTGATCAATACCTGGGCTACCCGCCAACTGCTGATGGACAAGGCCCGGCTAAACCTCCCGGAATCCCAGCTGGAGGAATACGAAAAGCTGGTTGCAGATTACCGCACGGACCTCTACACCCGTGCCTACAAGGAAGCCCTGGTAGCGGAGGCGGCCGATACGCTGATCGCGGAGGTACAGCTTCGCAACTTTTACGAAGCCGAAAAAGACAACTTCAGGCTGCAGGAACCCCTGGTGCAATTGCGGTTTGTAGAGCTGCCGCGGCAATTCCTCAATACGGACGAGGTGCGGGAGCGCCTGCGCCGCTTCGAGCAGCAGGACCTGACCTACCTGGATTCCGTAGGGGTGCAGTTCCGCAAACTGCATTTTAACGACTCCCTTTGGATCCAGGCCTCCCGGGTTATTGACGAAATTCCGCCCCTGACCCCGGAAAACGCCGGGGAGCATTTGCGCAAGGACCATTTCTTTGAACTGGAAGACGAGTCCGGCGTTTATCTGGCCGAAGTAGTAGATGTGCTGGAGATTAACGATATTGCACCCCTTTCTTTTATAGAACCCACCTTGCGGCAGGTGTTGCTGAACCGCAGGAAGATGAGCTACCTGGATGCCCTGGAACGGGACCTCCTGAAGGAAGCTGTACAACAGAAAGCTTTTGAGACGTATGAGACGAATTGATGTATGCCTGGCCCTGCTGCTTGGGATGGCCGGGATTTTTGGAACACAGGCACAGGTACGGGATTCCGTGCCGGATACCCAGATTGAGCCCCCGGCGGAGATGACCCCGCCCCGGGCCAGCAGCGAAAACACCGTTGCTTCCACCGGCCAGCGTATCAAGCTGGACGGGATTGCCGCCGTGGTAGGAGATTATGTAATCCTGGATTCGGATGTGGAGAAGACCCTGATTGACCTGCGCAACCAGGGGGCTTCTGAACAGGATGTAAATACCTGCAGCCTGCTGGGCAAGCTTATGGAAGACCGTTTATACGCCCACCAGGCCGTACAGGACAGTATCCTGGTCTCGGACGATGAGGTTTATGCCAGCAGCGACCGCTATATGCAGGAGTTTGAACAGCGCCTGGGCTCCATGGAGAAGGTGTTGGAATTCTACAACAAGGAAAGCGTGGAGGACCTTCGGGAAGAGCTTTTCCAGATCAATAAGCTGCAGATGTTGTCCAACAAGATGCAGCAGGAGATTGTAGGGGAGATCAAGGTAACCCCGGAGGAGGTACGCCAGTTCTTCCAGGCCATCCCTGAGGATGAACGCCCGGTGTTTGGGGCGGAACTGGAGATTGCCCAGATCGTGAAAAAGCCGGTGATTCCCGAAGAGGAAAAACAAAAGGTAATCGACCGCCTGAGACGCATCAAACAGGATGTGGAAGAAGGCGGGGCCAGCTTTCGGGTAAAGGCAATCCTGAATTCCGAGGACCCGGGTTCGAAATCCAACGGTGGCTTTTACAGCATTACCCGCCAGACTCAGTTTGTGAAGGAATTCAAGGACGTGGCGTTTAGCCTGCGGGAGGGGGAAATTTCCGAGCCCTTTGAGACACAGTTCGGGTACCATATCATTTATATCGAAAAAGTACGGGGGCAGGAATTGGATTTACGCCACATCCTGATGCAGCCCAAGGTGCCGGCTTCGGCCATGGAAGAGGCCCGCAAGGAGCTGGATACCATCCGCAAGCACATACAGGAGGGGAAATACACCTTTGCCGAGGCGGCCCGCAATTTTTCGGACGAGAAGGAGACCAAGTTCGACGGCGGCCTGCTGCGCAACCCCGTAACCTTCGACTCCCGTTTTGAGCTCACCAAAATGGACCCCACCCTGTACAACCAGGTGCGCAACCTGAAGGACAACGAGATTTCGCGCCCCACCCGGGAAGACGATCCCCGGGGCGGCGTACCGAGTTTCAAGATCCTGCAGGTGACCAACCGCTTTGACGAGCACCCGGCGGATTTTGCCCAGGATTACCTGAAAATCCAGGAGCTGGCCCTCAGGGACAAACAATTCAAAGCCATCCGCAAGTGGATACAGGACCACATAGCCGACACCTACATTAGCGTGAACGGGGGGTACCGCGATTGTAACTTTGCCAACAACTGGGTTAAACAATAATAGCGTATGTCCGACGTAGCCGCCCTGGAACGCCTGGTGGAAAAACACCAGGTCCTGAAGCAAGAGATCGCCAAGGTGATTGTAGGCCAGCAGGAAGTGGTGGATCAGGTCCTCTGGTCCATTTATACCGGCGGCCACTCCCTGCTGATCGGGGTGCCCGGGTTGGCCAAAACCCTGATGGTGAATACCATTGCCCGTACCCTGGGGCTGGATTTTAAACGGATACAGTTTACCCCGGACCTGATGCCCAGCGACATCCTGGGCAGCGAGGTACTGGACGAAAACCGGCGGTTCCAGTTTGTGAAGGGCCCCGTTTTTGCCAATATTATCCTGGCGGATGAAATAAACCGGACCCCGCCCAAGACCCAGGCGGCGCTGCTGGAGGCCATGCAGGAAAAGGCCGTGACCATTACCGGGCAGCGCCACCAGCTGCCGCGGCCCTATTTTGTGCTGGCTACCCAGAACCCCATTGAGCAGGAAGGGACCTACCCCCTGCCGGAGGCCCAGCTGGACCGGTTCATGTTTGCCATTGAACTTACCTATCCCAGCGTGGAGGAAGAAATCCAGGTGGTTAAATCCACCACGGACGACCGGGAGGTGGCCCTGCAGACCCTGTTTTCTGCCGAAGAACTCCTCGAGGTACAGCACCTGATCCGCCGCATCCCCGTGCCGGACAATGTGGTCCGCTATGCGGTGGAGCTGGCGCAAAAAACCCGTCCCGGGCAGGCGGGTGCCCCGGACCTGGTGAATGAATACCTGGATTGGGGGGCAGGCCCCAGGGCTTCCCAGAACCTGGTACTGGCCGCCAAGGCACACGCCGCGGTAGACGGCCGTTTTTCCCCGGACATTGCAGACGTACAGGCGGTTTCCATGGGTATTTTACGCCACCGGATCCTCCGGAATTACAAGGCCGAAGCCGAAGGGGTCTCGGATGCGGACATTATTCGCAAACTCTTGTAGTCACGCTCCTGATTACCCCTTAATCGGCAGGGGGAATCCTTGCGGTTTTGCCATTGGCGGGCTATCGCGGCCACCGATTCCGAAAATCTCGCTTTGCCACCAAGGCAAACCTTTCAAATCCCTAACCTTTTTAGTATTTTTGGAGCTATTGAAAACTCTAGAAAAAAAGAAACAATGGCATTCGACATAGACATGATCAAAAAGGTCTACCAGGCGATGCCCGGGCGCGTGGACGCAGCCCGGAAGCTGGTGGGCAGGCCGTTAACCCTGGCGGAAAAAATCCTCTACGCCCACCTGTGGGACGGAACCCCCACCCAGGAATTCACCCGCGGGAAGGATTACGTAGACTTTTCCCCGGACCGCGTGGCCTGCCAGGACGCCACTGCCCAGATGGCCCTTTTGCAGTTTATGCATGCCGGAAAGCCTAAAGTGGCCGTGCCTACCACGGTACACTGCGACCACCTGATCCAGGCTAAGGTCGGGGCCGATAAGGACCTGAAACGCGCCAACGAGACCAGCAATGAAGTTTTTGACTTCCTCGGGTCGGTTTCCAACAAATACGGCATTGGGTTCTGGAAACCCGGGGCCGGGATTATCCACCAGGTGGTGCTGGAAAACTACGCCTTCCCCGGCGGGATGATGATCGGAACGGATTCCCACACCGTAAATGCCGGCGGCCTGGGCATGATTGCCATTGGCGTGGGCGGTGCCGATGCGGTAGACGTAATGGCCGGGATGGCCTGGGAGCTGAAATTCCCCAAGATGATCGGGGTAAAGCTTACCGGAAGCCTTTCCGGATGGACGGCGCCCAAGGACGTTATCCTGAAGGTGGCCGACATCCTGACCGTTAAAGGCGGTACCGGAGCCATTATTGAATACTTTGGCGAAGGGGCTACCTCCATGTCCTGTACGGGCAAAGGTACCATCTGCAACATGGGCGCCGAAGTCGGGGCCACCACCTCCACCTTTGGCTATGACGATTCCATGGACCGCTACCTGCGGGCTACCGGCCGTGCAGACGTGGCGGATGCCGCCCGGGAAGTTGCACCCTACCTGACGGCAGATGCTGAGGTCTACGCAGCGCCTGAAAAATACTTTGACCAGGTGATCGAAATTGACCTGAATACCCTGGAGCCCCACTTGAACGGCCCCTTTACGCCGGACCTGGCTACCCCCATTTCCAAGATGTCTGAGGCAGCTGCCGAAAACGACTGGCCCCTGAAAGTGGAATACGGCCTGATTGGTTCGTGTACCAACTCTTCGTACGAAGACATTTCCCGGGCAGCTTCCCTGGCCAAACAAGTGGCCGACAAAAAACTGAAAACCAAATCCAACTTTACGATTACCCCTGGTTCCGAGCAGGTGCGCTATACCATTGAGCGGGACGGGTTTATCGACACCTTCAACAACATTGGCGCGACCGTTTTTGCCAATGCCTGCGGCCCGTGTATCGGGATGTGGGACCGGTATGGCGACAAGGCTTCTCAGGGCCCGCGCAACACCATTGTCCACTCTTTTAACCGGAACTTCGCCAAACGGGCCGATGGGAACCCCAATACCCTGGCCTTTGTCGGTTCGCCGGAACTGGTAACGGCTATTGCTATTGCGGGGCGCCTGGATTTCAACCCCATGACCGATACCCTGATCAACGAGAACGGGGAGGAGGTTCGCCTGGATGAGCCCCGGGGTTACGAACTCCCGCCGGAAGGCTTTGCGGTGGAAGATGCCGGGTATGTGGCGCCCATGGCGGACGGCAGCGGCGTAAATGTGATTGTGGCCCAGGATTCTGAGCGCCTGCAGTTGCTGGACCCCTTCGATCCCATTACCCCGGGCCAAATGCAGGGCATGAAACTCCTGATCAAGGCCTTTGGCAAGTGTACCACCGACCACATTTCCATGGCCGGCCCCTGGCTGCGTTACCGCGGTCACCTGGACAACATTGCCAACAACACCCTGATCGGGGCGGTAAATGCCTTCAATAAGAAGACCAATTTTGTCAAGAACCAGCTTACGGGCGAATACGGCGGGGTGCCCGATACCCAGCGCGCGTACAAGGCCAAGGGGATCCGTACCCTGGTGGTGGGAGACCACAACTACGGCGAAGGTTCTTCCCGGGAACATGCGGCCATGCAGCCGCGCCACCTGGGGGTAGCCGCCGTGCTGGTAAAATCCTTTGCCCGTATCCACGAGACCAACCTGAAGAAGCAGGGGATGCTGGCCCTGACCTTCGCCAACGAAGCGGATTACGACAAGATCCAGGAAGACGATACCTTCAACTTTGTAGATATTGCGGAGTTTGCGCCGGATAAACCACTGACCATCGAGGTGGTGCATGCGGACGGGAGTACGGATGTAATTGTGGCCAACCACACGTACAACGATACCCAGATTCGCTGGTTTAAGGAAGGCTCTGCCCTGAACCTGATTAAAAAGGAAAACGCCTGATTATTTGCCCCCGCTTTGCGGGGGCTTTTTTTTTTTAACTGTTCCCCAAATGCGATAAAGGTGAAACGCAAGACCCTGCTGAATATCCTGCTGATCGGCTTTGTGCTGTCTTTTTTCGTGACCCCCCTGGGCCGTCATTCCAAGCTTTGGCTGATGCAGCTTTTTGCCTTCAGCCCGGAGGTAATCCCTGAAGAAAAGCGGGAAGCCCTGCCTACCTATGACTGGACCCTGAAGGACCCGCAATGGGAGTTTTTCAACTTTGACCGCTCCCGTGGCCGGGTAGTAGTGTTGGACTTTTGGGCCAGCTGGCGCCTTCCCAGCCTGCCCGAGCTCCGGACGCTTCAAAACCTTTACGAGGAGTATCAGGGGCGGGTGGATTTTTATATCATCACCGATGAAGAGCGGGAACCTGTGGAAGCCTTTATGGAAGAATACGGGTTTACTTTTCCGGTAACCTACCTGATTATTGGCGAGCCGGCCCCTGTAGATACTTCAGAGCCTCCCCGTTCCTATGTCATTGACCGTCAGGGCCGTATTGCAGCCGCGGAAACGGGTATTTCCGACTGGGATACCAGACGGGTACGCGAACTGCTGGACCAATTACTGGAACAGTAAGGCGGATACCTTACTTTTTGAAATACTTCAGGGGTACAAACAGCATCCCGAAACACTCCCCTTCTTCCTTTCCCAAATGCTTGTGGTGGATTTTATGGGCCCGGCGAATGCCGCGGGCATACCAGTTGTTTGCGTTTCGGAACATCTTAAAGCGCTGGTGGATGAAGATGTCGTGCACCAGGAAATAGGCAATACCATAGGCCAGGATGCCCAGGCCAATGGGCCAGCCCTGCCAGAACCCGGTGTTTACCGCAATGCCGATAAAAGACATGGACACCACGGCGTAAAAGATGAAAAAGGCGTCGTTGCGTTCAAACCAGGAGTCGTGGTCCTTCCGGTGGTGGTCCTTGTGCAGGACCCACAAAAAGCCGTGCATTACGTATTTGTGGGTAAACCAGGCCATGAATTCCATGATGCAGAACGTTGCCAGAAAAATGCCGATCCAAAATAGGGTTTGCATGTTTAAACGAGGTTTAAGCGGTATTTAACATAGGAGCGGGCCAGCAGGCCCACTTTCTGGTAATTCGGTACCCGGATGCGCGCGTTGCGCAACTCCAGGGAAGGGGTTTGCTGCAGTTTATGCAACAGTTTGTGGTAATAGCGGTAGGCCATATATACGCCAAATTTGGACTCGGCCGGTAGTTTGACGATACCGGCGTAGCCCCTGGCGAAATCCTCCTGGATCTCGGCTACAATCCGCCCTTTAGCGTCTTCGTCCAGTTCCAGCAGGTTGGTGTTTGGGAAGTAGGTACGGTCCAGGCCGTCGAAGTCGGCCTTCAGGTCGCGGAGGAAATTCACCTTCTGGAAGGCCGAACCCAGGGCCATGGCCGAATCTTTGAGCTCTTCGTACCGGGCCGCGTCGCCCTTCACAAAGACGCAAAGGCACATCAGGCCCACCACATCGGCAGAACCGTAAATGTATTCCTTGTATTCCTCTTCGGACCGGTAAACTTTTTTATGCAGGTCCATTCGCATGCTCTTCATAAAGGCATCCACCAGGTGCCTGGGGATGCCGTGGCGGTGGTATGTCCCCTGAAAGGCATTTAAGATGGGGTTCAGGCTTATCTGTTGCTCCAGGGCCAGGTCCAGGTCTTCCTGAAACCGGTTCAGCAGGGCGGTCTTGTCGTATTCGTGGAAGGAATCCACAATTTCGTCCGCAAAACGCACAAAGCCGTAAATGTTGTAGATATCCTGGCGGATGCTGGGGGCCAACATCTTGGTAGCCAGGGAAAAGGAAGTACTGTAGCGGTTGGTCACCACCTTGCTGCAGCGCTGGGATACCGTGTCGAAAAGTGCTTTCATACCGTGCTGAGTTGCGGGGTTTGTTTGCGGATTAGTTCGGAAACCAGCTTGCCTGATATCAGGGAAGGCGGTACTCCGGGGCCGGGAACGGTCAATTGCCCGGTAAAATAGAGTCCCTGAACTTTTTTGCTCTGCAGCCCAGGCCTCAGGAAGGCTGTTTGCCTCAAGGTATTCGCCATGCCATAAGCGTTGCCCTTGTAGGAATTGTACCGGTTCACGAAATCCGAAACGCAGAAGCTCTCTTTAAAGATAATATTATTTCGGACCTGGGAGCCGGTACGCTGCTCTAATCGATCCACAATACGGTTAAAATACATTTCCCGTAACTGTGCATTGTCTTCCAGCCCGGGGGCCAGCGGAATCAGGAAAAAGCCGGCTTCCTTGCCTTCCGGGGCCATGGTGGGGTCCGTCACAGAGGGGAAGTTGGCATAAAACAGCGGGGCTTCCGGCCACTGGGGCCGATCGTAAATTTCCCGGGCGTGTTGCTCAAAATCCGTATCGAAAAAGAGGTTGTGGTGTTGTACCCCGGCCAGTTTTCGGTCAAACCCGACATAAAATAAAAGGGAGGAAGGGGCAAATGTCCGTTTGTCCCAGTAATTTTCGGAGTACTGCCGCAGATGCTGGGGCAGCAGGGTTTCGGTGTGGTGGTAATCCGCCCCGCTAAGGACCGTATCGGCAGCTACAAAATCGCCGCCTACAAACAGCCCAATGGCTTTCCCGTTTTCCACGGCAATACCTTCCACAGGCGACTGTGTGTGAAAGGTCACACCCAGGGATCGCGCCAGGGCCACCATGCCTTCCACGATGCGGTACATGCCGCCCCGGGGGTGCCAGGTGCCCAGGGTGAAGTCCGCATGGTTCATAAAACTGTAGAAGGAAGGGGTGTCCGAGGGTTTGGCCCCCAGGAACAGCACCGGGAATTCCAGGATAGAAACCAGTTTGGGGTTTTTGAAGTCTTTCCGGATATCCCGGCTGATGGTACTGAAAAAACGCCCCACCCGTTGAATGGTATCCCGGCTTACCAGTTCCAGGGGGGAGACACCAGGTTTGTACACCATCTTGTTGATGGCGATATCGTAATGGTCGGCTGCCCGGACCATAAAGCGTTTCAGGGGCTCGGAGCTTCCCGGTTCCAGCCGTTCGAATTCGGCGTAAATCTTATCCAGGGAATCCCCGATGGTGACTACGTCGTCCGAAAAGAAGATCTGATAGCCCGGGCTCAGGCGGTCCAGGGTATAGTAATCCGATACGGATTTGCCGAAATCCGCGAAGAATTTTTCGAAGATATCCGGCATCCAGTACCAGCTTGGGCCCATGTCGAAGGTAAAGCCCTCCCGTTTCAGCTGGGACGCCCTACCCCCCGGTTGCTCGTTCTTTTCATAGACCTGTACCTTTTTGCCGTCCCTTGCCAGATAACAAGCCGCCGACAAGGCCGAAAATCCGGATCCGATAATTGCTACGCTGTTGTCCATACGGGGTGTTTCGGGGGATTAGGGACGGTTATACCTGGTCCAGCAGGTGTTCAATGGAATTAAAGGCCTTCACATGCTCCGGTAGCTGGATTTCCAGCAATTGCTCGGCCTGCCGGCCCAAAACCCAGAGGGAACAGGGGTCGCCTGCCTCCAGCAATTCGGTCCGGAAGCTCTCCAGGTAATCCTTGAGCTGGTCCGGGGTGGGAGACACGGTAAAGTAGGAAATAAAGTGAATGTTGTTGTAATAGTGTTTCAGGTCCGGGAGGTTTTCCAGCGGGATGGTTTGCCCCAGGTAAATTGTGCGGTACCCGCGCAGCACCAGTTCGTAGTTGATAAACAACAACCCGATTTCGTGAATCTCGTTTTCCGGCAGGAACAGCACAAAAACCTTGTCGGTTTTGCTGGGCTCCAGGGTCTGCAGTTTTTCGGTGCAGGTATAGATTTTTTGTTTAATCAGGTGGGTGATAAAATGCTCGTGGGCGGGCCCGATGGTGTCGGTCTGCCAGAGCAGCCCCAGTTCGTGGAGCAGGGGGATAAAAACGTCCCAGAAAATTTCCCGGAAGGAGCGCTCGGCCAGCAGGCCCGCAAAGGTTTTCTGGAACAGGGGCTGGTCGAAATTGATCATCGACAGCTTAAAGGCATTGATGGCGTGGCTCTTCACGGTACTCTGGGCCACGATCTCCCGCACATGCACCGGGATTTCCCCCTCGGGGATTTCGGCGATTTTGGAAATCTTGTACCCGTTGTTGTAGAGCAGGGTGATGTTGAGGAGTTTCTGCAGGCTTTGCAGGCTGTAGGTCCGGATGTTAGTGGCCGTGCGCTCGGGTTCCAGCAGGTTGTACCGTTTCTCCCAGATGCGGATGGTATGAGCCTTGATGCCCGAAAGGTTTTCAAGATCCCGTATCCCGAATGATTTCTTGACGTTGTTCATCTTTTGATGAAAAAAGATTAAACAAAAATATCAAAAAAATGGGAATGCATCCCTTTATAATTCGTTAAAATTATAGGGATAGTAAAACCGAATCCGCAAGGTTCGGGCAGGGCATCAAAGATTCTTCAGGCCCGCGGCCGGGTATGTTGCATTTTTATCAAAACCGACGGTCCGGATGCAGGGCATCCAGGGCCATGCTGGTAGGCCGGCCCGAAACGATTTCCGAAATCAGTTTCCCGGTAATGGGCCCCAGGCTCCACCCCATCATGGCATGGCCCGTGGCCAGACTCAGGTTCTCCCACTGTCCGCTGCGCCCAATGTAGGGCAGGCCATCCGGGCTTACGGGGCGCAGGCCGCAGCGGGCCTGGGAAATTTCGACTTCCTCCACGGGAAAATCTTCGTAGTACGAGGCCGCAGCCCTTGCAATGGCACGTACCCTGTTTTCCCGGATGTGGTGGTTGATGCCGGAGAGTTCCATGGTACCCGCCAGGCGGGTAAAGCCTTCCATGGGGGTTACGGCCACCTTGGTCTCCATCAGAATGGCGGGCAAGCGCACGGGGGTGGGCCGCGCGATATCGATGCGGTATCCCTTGCCGGCCTGCAGGGAGAGTTTTAGCCCTAATTGCCGGGCCAGCAGGGGGCTCCAGGAGCCTGCTGCCAGGACCACTTCATCGGCGTCGAAGGACTGTT
Organism: Robiginitalea aestuariiviva; assembly: GCF_029537735.1. GTDB lineage: Bacteria > Bacteroidota > Bacteroidia > Flavobacteriales > Flavobacteriaceae > Robiginitalea > Robiginitalea aestuariiviva. Next base: position 486,590 of record NZ_JARPUQ010000002.1, read on the forward strand.
CGCCAGCCAGAACCGCGCTCAGTCGGGTGCCCTGGGCGTGGAATCCGGTTACCTCGGTTTGGGGCTGCAGGGTCACCCCGGACTGCCGGAGGTATTGCTGCAATAAGGGCATGACCTGGGTTGGGGTGGTATGGGCGTCGCACAGGTAGTGGATGGCCCCTGCAATATCGGGGCTCAGACCGGGCTGCATCCGGTGCAGCGCCTGCTGATCCAGTTCCTGTGCCTCCAGGCCCAGTTCCATGGCCCGGTGCATAACTGCCCGTTCGCCGGCGGCCGCTTTTTCGGATTTAAAAAGCATGAGCAGGCCTTCTTTGACCAGCTGGAAATCCCCCAGGTCTCCGCTGCTTAACATGGTTTCGTAAAGCGCTTTGCTCAAAACGTTAATCTCGGCAATCACCGGAATGGCCCGGGCCACCTTGGCCGGGGTGGAGGACTTGTGAAAATACCAGGCCCAGCGCAGGAAATCCGGATCCAGCCGGGGCTTCAGGTAGAATGGGCTGCTGCTGTTCAGCATCCATTTCAGGCCTTTGGCCATCATCCCGGGAGAGGAAAGCGGGATGATATGGCTGGGGGTCAGGTAACCCGCGTTCACATAGGAGGCCCCTGCATCCATGGCTGCCTGGTCCAGGACCGTAACTTCATGCCCTTCCTTCTGCAGATAGTAGGCGCAGCTCAAACCCATGATACCGCCGCCGATGACTACAACTTTTTTCGCCATTTGATCTATGCAATTCTGGTTGCTAAGGTACGAATTGCCGGGGATGCATAAGCTGAGAAATGGGAGGAATAGGGGGTAGGGATAGGGGTGGCTTCAGCCTTTTTCCAAAAGTCTGATTCCGCGCTGAT
>NZ_JARPUQ010000002.1:487535-736139 GCF_029537735.1 Robiginitalea aestuariiviva
GGGGCCCCCTCTAACCCCCGGGGAACAAGATACGGCCCTGCCCTGTATGTTATTTTCATGCTGGAGTACCTTCGCTTTGCTCGGTGCTCACCTGCCCTTCGGGACTGGAGTACCTTCGCTTCGCTCGGTGCCTCCGCGTCCTTCCGGCCTTATGGGGCCCCCTCTAACCCCCGGGGAACAAGATACGGCCCTGCCCTGTATGTTATTTTCATGCTGGAGTACCTTCGCTTCGCTCGGTTCCTCTGCGTCCTTCCGTGCCGGAGTACCTTCGCTATGCTCGGTGCTCACCTGCCCTTCGGGACTGGAGTATCTTCGCTTCGCTCGGTGCTCACCTGCCCTTCGGGACTGGAGTACCTTCGCTTCGCTCGGTGCTCCAGAATGCGCCCGCATTTGAAAATGCAAACCCTGCACCGCGTACCGCGGTGCGGTTTTGTTTTTCCGTCTCCCTTACAAAAGCGAGCTTTTGACGGGTCCCGGTAAAACAAAACCCCGCTCTCATCTGAGAGCGGGGTTTGCGCTTTAAGTGACCACGACTGGAGTCGAACCAGCACGTCCTGAGGACACTACCCCCTCAAGGTAGCGCGTCTACCAATTCCGCCACGTGGCCGGGAATAAGCGGCACAAATATAACCCCATTTTTTACTCCCCGCCAAACCTTTATCAGGTTTTTATGCGTTGGGATGATCCGGTGGGGCGCATGATAAAAATCAGCGCTTTCTCTGGGGATTCGGACTATCTTTCTGGTATAATTGGAAGTCCATGCTCAGCCGGTCCCTTCCCTGGTTCCTGTTGCTGGCGCTGCTGGCCGAAGTCCTGGGGACGGTTGGCGGGTTCGGCTCGTCGGTCTATTTTGTGCCCATGGCCAATTTCTTTATGGATTTCCAGTCCGTATTGGGCATTACGGCCTTGTATCACCTTTCCAGCAACCTGAGTAAAATCGGGTTTTTTCGCAAGGGCATAGACCGGACCCTCCTGCTGTACCTCGGGATTCCCGCCGTGGTACTCGTGGCTGCAGGGGCCTGGCTTAGCAAGTGGGTAGACCCGGAATCCCTGAGCCTGGTGCTGGGGGTATTCCTGCTGGTTTTTGCCCTGGTTTTCCTGCTAAAGCGGGAACTTCGGGTGCACCCTTCCCGCCGCAATGCCGTAACCGGGGGTGCACTTTCCGGTTTCCTGGCAGGTATCCTGGGTACCGGAGGTGCGGTACGGGGTGCGGTAATGACCGCTTTTAACCTCCCCAAGGAACGGTTTATTGCCACTTCGGCTGTCATAGACCTGGGCATCGACCTGAGCCGTACCCTGGTTTATGCGGGCAATGGGTATATACATAAGCACGACCTGTATTTGGTGCCTTTTCTGATCGTGATCAGTATAGTGGGGACCTTTGCAGGCAAGAAAATCCTGGAGCGTATCAGCCAGGAACAATTCCGGGGTTTTGTGCTGGTACTGCTGATGGGGATAGGGGTGATTACCTTACTGGCCCACCTGCCGGCGGTACTGCGGCAGTAGCTGGGTATTACATGGAATTTAATCCTTTTGTGACGTGGATTTTATAGACTATTACAAGGTGTTAGGGCTGTCCAAAGGCGCTGGTGAAAAGGACATCAAGAAGGCGTACCGGAAACTGGCCCGGGAATACCACCCGGACCTGAACCCCGGCAATGCAGAAGCCGAACGCAAGTTTAAACAGGTGAACGAAGCCCACGAAGTGCTTTCCGACCCTGAAAAACGTAAAAAATATGACCAGTACGGAAAGGACTGGGAACAAGCCGAGGCTTTTGAAGAGGCCCGGAAGGCCAGGTCTGCCCGGTCGGAGTACGGCCAGTATACGTACAGTGGCGGGCCGGAAAGCGATTTTTCGGACTTCTTCTCGTCCATGTTTGGCGGGTTTGGGGATTCCCGCAGGGGCCGGGGCATGGGGTACCGGGGGCAGGACCTTCAGGCCAGCCTGGAACTGGACCTCAAAGATGCCTATCGCACCCACCAGCGCACCCTGGACCTGGGGGGTCGGAAGATTCGTATAACCATCCCCGCAGGGATTGAGGATGGGCAGACGATCCGCATCAAGGGCCATGGGGCGCCCGGCGTAAACGGGGGGCCGGCGGGAGACCTGTATATCCGCTTTACCGTGCGCAACACCACCCCCTTCCAAAGAGAAGGTCCGCAACTGTATAAAACCGTTCGCATCCCACTCACTACAGCGGTACTGGGTGGGAAAATCACGGTAAAAACCCTGGACGGCCAGGCCCGACTTACCGTGAAGCCCCATACCCAGAACGGTACCCGGGTGAAGCTTAAGGGCAAGGGATTTCCCTTCTACAAACAAGAAGGGATCTTCGGGGACCTGGTGCTCACTTTTGAGGTAGCGCTGCCCACTTCCCTGACGCCCGAACAACGGGCCTTGTTTGAGCAACTGAAACAGACTGAAACCTGATCCCATGAAAAGCGAAAAATACATCCACCTTTCGGATTTTTGCCGCGGGCATGCCCTGGAAGAAGCCTTTGTATTCCTGCTGGAGGAATACGAGCTGGTGCGGATTGAACACTTCAATTCCCGCCCGGCCATCCACCGCAGGGACCTGCGCCGTCTGGAGCGCCTGGTGCGTCTGCACCGGGATCTGGAAATCGGGGTGCCTGGGTTGCAGGCCATAGAGCAGTTGCTGGGCCGGATGGAAGCCCTGCAGGAGGAAATGCGGCAGTTGCGACTGCGGCTGCAACGCCATGAATCCCGGGATTAGCCACCATTGAGCATCCGCCCGTCTTCCATGTACAGGGTGCGGTCTGTGCGCCGGGCAAAATCTTCGTCGTGGGTCACAATCAGCAGGGAAAGCCCGCGGGTTTCCTTCAATTCCCGGAAAATCTGAAACACATTTTCGGAATTGTAACTATCCAGGTTTCCGGTGGGTTCGTCCCCCATCAGGATAACGGGGTCGTTTATCAGGGCCCGGGCAATGGCCACCCGTTGCTTTTCGCCCCCGGAGATGCGGGAAGCCCGCTTATGCGCCAGGGGCTCGATATGCAGCATCCGCAGCTTGGCCAGGGCATCCTCCCGGATCGCTTCAACGGGCTTTCGCCCCAGTTTCAGGGCAGGCAGCATTACGTTGTCCAAAACACTGAATTCCCCCAGCAGATAGTGGAACTGGAAAACAAAACCGATATGGGCGTTGCGCACGGCCGACAGGCGGTGGTGGGATTGCCCGGTCAGGCATTCCCCGTTCAGGAAGAGAGAACCGGAATAATCCGTGTCCATGGTGGAGAGGATATAGAGCAGGGTAGACTTCCCGGAACCGGATTTACCCATGATGCTCACAAACTCCCCGGGCTGAATTTTGAAATTGATGTCTTTCAGCACGTGGAATTCCACCGGTTTGGTGAAGTATTTATCGATATGTTGTGCTTCCAGGACCGGGTTCATGGTATGGGTTTAGTTTCCGCGGATAATCCGGACCGGGTCTATCCTTCGGGCCCGGGCAGCGGGCAGGTATCCGGCCACAAAGGTGGATACCAGCGCAAAGGTTATCCCAATCAGGTAAAACCAGGGGTTCTGGTTTACCGGGAAGGTGGTTATGGTGGGCAAAGCCTCCGTTTCAAAGGGGAGGTTGTCGATAATGCGGCTAAGCACAAAGCCGATCAGCAGGCCGGCGGCCCCTCCGGCAAAGCCAATGATCAGCGCTTGGCTCATGAAGATTTGGTGCACATCCCGGCCCGAAAACCCGGTGGCTTTCAGAATGGCAATGTCATTCATCTTTTCGTAAATCAGCATGTTCAGGATGTTGTAAATCCCGAACCCGGCTACGATCAGCAGGGTGATGGACACCGCATAGGTAATGAGGTTGCGGATGCTGGTTCCGGTTTCAAACTGGGCGTTGGCCTCCTGAATGTCCCGGGCCCTGACCCCGAAACGGGTTTGCAGTTCCCGTGCCATGGGCACGGCCAGGTCCAGCTGGTGCAGCTTGATGTTGATGTCCGTGATATAGTTGGCGGGTTGCCCCAGCACCTGTTGTACCGTTTGCAGCTTGGCAAAGCTCTGGCTGTTGTCGATGTCTGCCAGCCCGCTCTGGTACAGGCCCACGATCTGCAGGGGGAAAAGTCCGCCGTCCGGGGTGCTTACCTGAATGCGGTCGCCCGGAGAAAGGGAAAACTTCTCGGCCAGCCCTGCCCCCAGTACAATGCCGTTATCCGAACGGTGGAGGGCCTCCGGGGTCCCTTCAATAAAATAATCCCCCAGGTTGGAAAGCCGGTCTTCTTCGAGTACATCCACGCCCACCAGCACCCCGCCCAGGTCCTGGGACCCGGAGAGGTAAAAGATCTGGGCCCGTAACTGGGGGCTGGCGCCCAGCACCCGGGCATCGTTCTTCAGGGATTTTAGGATGGGCAGGGCATTGTGAATTTTAAGCTGTCCTTTTTTAGGTTTTACGGAGTGGATCTGCAGCAGGTCCGAAGCGTAGGGTTCCAGGCGGGCAGCAGGCTGCCGGGCGGAGGGCTCCACTTCATTATACAGGTGGATGTGGGGAGTCTGGTTCAGGATCAGGTTGTCCAGCATCTGGTTGAGCCCGGTCATAAAGCTCACCAGGGTAATATAGGCGCCAATCCCGAAGGTGACCCCCAGGGCAGCCGTTACCGTAGACTTCATCTTGGTGAGCAGGTGGGTGCGCGCAATGCTCAGGATCAGGGTAAATCGTTTCATGGGTCGGGTTTCAGGATGCGGGTATTTGCCTCCAGCCCTTCACGGACTTCCACCCGGTCCAGGGTTTGCAAGCCCAGGGAAACTTTTTTGAGGCCGGCTGCAGTTCGAACGCTATCGGCCCCAACCAGGTAATTGCGGGGAATGGTCAGGACATCCGTTCGGGTGGCCACAATGATATTGGCCTCCCCGGACATGCCCGGGAACAATACTGCAGGGGGTGTATTAAACCGCGCCTCTACCCGGAAGGTCTGGTTGCGGGCATCTTTCTCCGGGTAGATGCGGGCCACAAAACCCTGAAAGACCGTGTCCTGATAGGCGTCCAGGCTCAGGACCACGTCCTGCCCGGGCCGGAGGCGGACGATATCCACCTCGTCCACCAAAAGTTCTGCCAGGAAGGTGTCCGGGCTGCCCACCATAGCCAGGGGCTGGCTGGGGGATACCCCTTCTCCGGGTTCGTTGTAGAGGGCATAAACCCGCCCGCGTATCTTACTGCGCAACCGGAATTGTGCGGCGTCGGACTGACTGGCGCGAAATTGGTTTTCGGCCTGTACCATGGCTGTATGCAGTTCCTGTTTCTTGCGTTGGTATTCGCTACGCAATTGCTCCAGCTGGCTTTGGGATCGCTCATAGGCCAGCTGCCGGGCTTCCAGGGTTGCCCGGGATCCGATCTGCTGGGCCCATAACTTGCGCTGGCGGTCGTAATTCAAGGAATCGTCCCTGTAAGTAAGTTCGGCCAGGCGGATGCGCGATGCCAAATCCCGAAGCGGGCTGGCTTCCCCCTTGTACTGGTCGGCGGCCCACTCCATTTGCAGGCGGGCATTTTCCCGGTAGCGCTCGGGGGCATCGGCGGCAATCTGCACCAGGGCATCCCCAGGCATTACGGTATCGCCCTCCTGTACCAGGTTTTGTTCCAGGATGCCGCCCACAGAGGCGTATACGCGGTACATGCTGTCCGGCTGTATGGTCACGGAGGCATAGACCGCTTCGGTAATGTCTTGTACTTCCGGGGTGATCCCGTTGTCCTTTTTGCCGCAACCTGCCAGAAGGCCCAGGCAGAGCAAACCGGACAGGGGTATGGTATATTGGGGTTTCATCTGAAAAGGTCCTGAAGGGATAAAATTAGGCGATGGCAAGGCCATTTCGCATGATATATCTCATGGCCCGCCCGGCCCTCAGTCTTATAAAGGTAAGGGGTTCAACGGATTTTAGTCTCCCGGCAGGTTAAAATCCCGCGATTTCAGATGGCCAATACCCCCTGGGATATGACCTATTTCCTTAAAAATGGCAAATAAGTGTTTAACAAAGGGTTAACGATGGAAAAAAGGACCCCCAAACCTGATGATTGTCATATGTTGGGCCTGTTGAAGCCCGTAGTTTCCGCCCTTAAAAACAAACAACCATGCGAATCCTTTCTACCTCCAAGACCAATCAGGCACCTTCTTTCGGTTTTATTGCCCGCGGCCTGGGTCTCGTGTACCTCTGGTTCGGGGCTCTGAAATTTTTCCCGGGTCTGAGCCCGGCAGAGGCCCTGGCCGGCGATACCATTGAAGCGCTGACCTTCGGGACGATCAGTGCCGGGCTGGGACTGGTCCTGCTGGCGCTGTGGGAATTTGCCATAGGCATCCTGCTTATGGTCGGCATTTGCCGGCGCTGTGCCCTAACGGCAGCTATCGTCCACATTGTCCTGACCTTTACCCCATTGTTTTTCTTCCCGGAATTGTGTTTTACGCAATTCCCCTATGGCCTTACCCTGGTGGGCCAGTACATCATTAAGAATGTGGTCTTCCTTGGGGTTATGGTAGCCATGCTTCGCCGGCTTCCCTGATCCGTACCCAGGTTAAAGATAGGGGGCCAGGGCCTGGTAGAGTTGCGGCTCCTGCAGCACGCCGGACTGGCGCCATACCGCCTGACCTGCTTTAAATAGGATGAGCGTGGGTACCCCGCGTACCTGGTACTGGCTGGCAATTGCAGGGTTGCCGTCTACGTCGATCTTGATGATTTTAATACGGTCCCCCAGCCGGGCTTTCAACTGTTTCAGGACAGGGGCCAGCATTTTGCACGGGCCGCACCAGTCTGCGTGAAAATCGACCAGTACCGGGGTTTCGGATTGGACGAGGGTGGAAAAGGAGGCTTTCATGGTAAAGGAAATTTCCGGGCGTTAAAAGTACGCCTTCCGGGGTAGGTGCACCAATGACCAAAATCATAGGCTACTTCGTATAATATGCCTAAATTTAGGTATATCAGAAGTTTACGCTATGGAAATGCGCATTGCCATCCCCACGGATTTTTCCCTTCCTGCCGAAAAGGCTGCCCTCTATACCCTGGAGCTTTTCCGGGATATGACCTGTACCTTTTTCCTGGTACACACCTATACCCCTTCATTCTTCCGTGCCGAGTACCTGTTGCACAGCCCGGGCCAGATTGGCCTGGGGGATTTCTACCAGCAGCGGGTGCTGGATACCCTGGAGGCCTTTAAGGCCCGGTTGAAGGCAAAGGACAGCAACCCCAGGCACCGCTTTATGATCCATGCGGCCTTTAACTCCCTGGATGCGGAATTGCACGATATGGTGGGTAAGGAAGACCTGGACCTGATCGCTATGGGAACCCAGGGGGCTACGGGAGCGAAGGAGGTTTTGCTGGGGACCCACGCTACCCTGGTGGCTCACAAAGCCGGGGTGCCCGTTTTAATCATCCCGGAGCAGGCCCGGGTTGCGGCCCTGGAAGAGGTCCTCTTTCCGGCCGATTACAAAGCGGACTATGCCCGCCTGCCGCTGCAGGTGTTGCGCACACTTTTGCAACAGGCCGGGGCACGGCTGCACATCCTGCACACCTACACCCCAAGGGACCAGACCGAGGCGGGGCGGCAGGGGCGCCAACAATTGGAGGAAGCCCTTAAGGGGGTGGATGTCCATTGGCACGAACAGGAAGAGGACCAACTGGTTTCCGCCATTAACCATTTTGCCCGGCAGCAGCCCATACAGCTTTTGGTCCTGGTGCGCAACCCGCATACCTTCCTGGAAAACCTGCTGGTGACCCCGCTCATAGACCAGATCGGGTTCCACACCCGGATTCCCTTACTGGTTTTGCCTCCGGCGTAAAGGAGGCACCTTACTCATCAGAAAAACAAAGGATCATGAAAAATACAGGCATTTGGATCGACCGGCAGCAGGCCCACCTGGTGTATCTGGAAGACCAGCACGAAACCCTAGAGACGGTAAACTCCGAGGTGGAATTCCTCAACCCCAGGGGCGGCTCCCGTTCCAAAACCCGCTGGGGACCGCAGCAGGTGGTGCACGACAGCAAGTACACTGCCCGTGAAAAGCAACAGCTGCAGCGCTATTACCAGGACCTGGCCACCCGCCTGGCCGATTCCGGCAAGGTGGTGCTTTACGGCCCGGCCGGGACCAACACCCAATTTAAAAGGTACCTGGAGGATTGCCATCCCCTGCTGGCTGCCCGGGTACGGGACGTATTTCCTGCCGATAGCATGACGGAAAACCAGTTCCGGGCCCTGGTCCGGGAGTATTATAATTCCTGAACACCGATCATGAGCGGGAAAAAAGGGCGGAAGCCGGCTATCCGGAAATCCTCGGGCGACGAAGCGCCTTTTTCCGAAACCAAGCTGCGCCGTTCCCTGAGTCACAGTGGGGCGGAAGCCAGTGTGGTGGACGCTATTGTGCGTAAGGTAGCCGGGGAAGTATATCCGGGTATGAGTACCCGGGAAATCCATAACCGGGCCTTTGCCTTACTGCGGGAACACCGCAGCAGCTACGCCTCCCGTTACAAACTCAAACGGGCCATATACGAACTGGGCCCTACGGGGTTTCCCTTCGAAAAATTCATAGCAGCCCTGCTGAACCATTCAGGCTACCAGGCCGAAACCAATGTGGTGTTCCGCGGGGGATGCGTAAGCCACGAGGTAGATGTGGTGGCCCGCAACGGGCATTCGGTTACGCCCATTGAGTGCAAATTCCATGCGGATGAGGGGCGCAAATGCACCGTAAAGATTCCCCTGTACATCCATTCCCGGTTTCGGGATATGGCCGCGGCCCATCCCGAAGGTACGCGGCTGAAGCCCGGTTGGGTGGTCACCAACACCCGCTTTACGGCCGATGCCCTAGCCTATGGCAAATGCGCGGGCCTTTACCTGCTGAGCTGGAATCACCCCAGGCGGGCCAGCCTTAAGGACCGGATTGACCGCCACCGCCTGTACCCTATTACGGTGAGTATGCTGCTGAGCAGCCGGGAAAAGGCCTTTTTGCTGGAACGGGAAATTGTTCTGGGGCGCGAGCTCCTGAAGGCCCCGTATTTCCTGGACCACCTGGGGGTATCCCGGGAACGGAAGGCGCGCATCCTGGAGGAATTTAGCGAACTGTGCCAGCAAACTGTAGCACCATGAGTCACGCACGTATTCATTTCTGGGGGGCAGCCGGGGGGGTTACCGGCTCCAAATTCCTGCTGGAGGCGGATAAATCCCGGGTCCTGATCGACTGCGGGATGTTCCAGGGCCTTAAGGCGAGGCGGTTGCTGAACCGGGCCCCCTGGCCCGAAGATCCATCTACCCTGCAGGCGGTAGTACTCACCCATGGACACCTGGATCATGTTGGGCTGTTACCGCGTCTGGTGCGCGACGGCTTCCGAGGGGCGGTCTATGGAACGGCGCCTACCCTGGAGATCGCCCGCATTGTGCTGGAAGACAGTGCTAAAATCCAGGAAGAACAAGCCGAAAAGGCAGCGGCCGAAGCCTATAGCCGTCATGCCAAACCCGAACCCCTTTATACCACGGACCATGTGGCCCTGTGCCTCCCCCTTTTGCGTGCCGTGCCCCTGGATCACTGGAGTCAGGCGGCCCCAGGAGTCCGCTTTCGATTCCGGTACAACGGGCATATCCTGGGGGCGGCCTTTGTGGAGGTGGAGCATGCCGGGCGGCGCTATGTCTTTTCGGGGGATGTCGGGCGGCCGCAGGATGCCCTGTTGTTCCCGCCTGAACGACCGGTAAAAGCAGACGTGCTGCTTTTGGAAAGTACCTATGGCAACGTATGCCATCGCGAAGCAGACCCGGGGGAGCTGCTGGCGGCGGAAATCCGCCAGGCCGTCCGGGACCGTGCCACCTGTATTATCCCGAGCTTTGCCGTGGAACGCCTGCAGACGGTCATGTACCTCTTGTGGCAATTGCGCACTTCCAACCGCATCCCGCCCTTACCTATTTATATAGACAGCCCGATGGGGATCGATGTATGGTCCCTGTTCTCGCGTTTCCCGGACTGGCACCGGTTGCCGCAGGCGCAGTTGGGAGCTATGGGTCAGGTAATGGACTATGTTAGGCACTACCGGGAAACCTGGGAAGCCCTGGACGACCCCAGGCCGAAGGTAGTGGTGGCCGGCAGCGGCATGCTTACCGGGGGGCGGGTGCTTACCTACCTGAGCCAACTGCTGGACCGCCCGCAGACGCGGGTGGTATTGGTGGGCTTCCAGGCGGAAGGCACCCGGGGCCGAAACCTGCTTGATGGGGCAAGTGAATTGAAAATCTTCGGGAAATACATTCCTGTGGCGGCGCAGGTGCGCCACCTGGAGGTGCTGTCTGCCCATGCCGACCAACGGGAATTGCTCTGGTGGGTTTCGGCCCTGGAGCGCCCGCCCGGGCAGGTCTTTTTGGTGCATGGGGAAGCCACCGCCCGCGATACCCTGCGGGTAAAACTGCGCGACCAGCTGGGGTGGGAGGCCGCATTGCCGGAACACGGCCAGGTCTGGCCCGTTACTCCCTGAAAGACTGACAAGTATCATGGCGGGGTTATTGAAATAGGGGTACCTTAAGGTATGCTAAAGGTATATGCCATGAAACCAGGCTACCGGAATGACATACCCGACCCCATTGGCCGGAAACATTTGCTGGCCGATTTGGATTTTGTAATGCGTTTGCTGCAAGGCCATCTCTTTGAGAAGGCTTCCATGAATACCTTTGAGCGCCTGGCTGAATACCGGGAGGAGGCAGAGCAATGGAAACGACGCCTCCTTGAACTGGATGCCAGTGATGTTTCGGGCCTTCTGGAGCTGGAAGCCGGCATGCTGGAATGGAAACGCAGATTATATGATTATATCGGGTCCCGTATGAATGGGGATACCGCCTAAAACGAACGCCATGAGAAAGATAGTATACCTGGGATGGATCGCCGTAATTCTGTTGGCTGTGAGCTGCAGCACTGTGCGCCTGGAGAGCTCCTATAAGGACCCCGATGTTGTCTTGTTCAATTCCCAGAAGCTGCTGGTGGTGGGCCTTACCCAGGATATGCGCGTACGGGAGGCCTTTGAAAGCCGGCTGCAGGAAATTTTTGAGGACGAAGGCATCGAAACGATGAGAAGCATCGACCTTTTCGACGTGGAATTTACCTCCGCCGAACGCTCCGAGGAGGAACTCAGCCAGGTGGAGGCCCAGCTGATTGAGAAGGACTTTGACGCCATTCTCTTTACCAAAGTACTTGGCACCGAGACCCATACCACCCTGAGGCGGAAGATCCGGGAACTGGGAGAATCCTACGAACAGTTCAACGAAGATTACATCCTGCACCAGGGGGTGTACTACGACCGGGATTATTACGAAATCGATACGGATTATTACGTGGAGTCTTCGGTGTACTGCGTTTGCCCCGGCAAAGCCCGTAACCTGATCTGGCGTTCTGTGGTCCTGATTTCCGAACCCAACAATACCCAGCGTGCTATCCGGGATTTCATCGACCTGATTACCGAAGAACTCGCCGGGCAGCAAGTACTGCTGGAAGCCCACGCTTACTGATCCCTGCTATAATACCGGGCTCAGCGTCCGTGCGGCCCCTTCCAGCAATCTATGGGTCCAGGGCCGCTGGCTGAAGGACTCCAGGTCTAATGCGATGCTTTTGGCGCTATCCGCTAGGAAGTCCTCTCGCAGGCGGATCGCCGTTTGGGAGTCATAGATCAAGGCATTCACCTCGTAATTGTGCTGGAAACTACGGTTGTCCATGTTGGCCGTCCCCACGGTACAGATACGGTCGTCTACCGTAATGCACTTGCTGTGCAGGAACCCCTGGGGGTACTGGTAGATTTTTACGCCGCTCTTCAGAAAGCGCTGGAAATACGAACGCACACACCAGGACACCAGGGCGCTGTCGGCCTTGGCCGAAACCAGGATACGCACATCCACCCCGCCCAGGGCTGCGGTTTGCAGGGCCAATTGAATGGCCTGGCTGGGGATCAGATAGGGATTGGTGATGTAGATGTGGTGGCGGGCGTGGTTGATCAGGGAAAAATAAAGCTGTTCCATAAGCGGGAAGTCGTCGTCCGGACCGCTGGCCAGGATTTGCACGGTGGCTTTCCCGCCAGGCGCAGGGGAAGGGAACTGGGGCAGGGGTATTTTTTTGCGGGTAACCAATTCCCAGTCGTTTATAAAGACCGTGTCCAGGTGGGCGGCTGCCGTGCCTTTCAGGATCAGGTTCATGTCGTGCCACATCCCCAGATCTGCATCGCCCTTCAGGTACTTATCTGAAATGTTGATGCCGCCTGTAAAGGCCACTTTTCCGTCTACCACAATGATTTTGCGGTGGTTGCGGTAATTCACGGAAGTCAGGAATTTCCCCAGGCGAAACGGGAGGAAGGCATACACCTCGATGCCGGCCTGGCGCAGCCGCTTCAGGTAAGAGGGGCTCAGGGAATAACTGCCTACGCTGTCGTAAATGAGCCGGACCTGTACCCCCTGGGCTTCCTTCTCCACAAACAAGTGCAGCAGGCGTTCGGCCAGTTCCCCCTCCTCAAAAATATAGTACTGTACATGGATGGTTTCCCGGGCCTGCTCCAGGGCTTCGAACACCCGGGTAAAGGTTTCTGCCCCGTCCTTAAGCAGGCCTACTTCATTGTCCGCGCTAATGGGGAAGCCGGATTGGGAGGCCAGCAGGCGGTGCAACCGCCCACTAGGGCTGTCCGCTTTCAGAAAGGGGGGCGACGCCTGCCCCGATTCCGTGGGCGGGGCCCTGCGCACCTGCTGGTAAACCTTTTGCTTGCGGCGGTTCCGCCCTACCAGCAGGTACAAAAAAATGCCTCCTACCGGAATGGTGAATATGGCTAACAGCCAAGCCAATGTCTTCGAGGGTCGAACACCATTCAGTAGGAGGCTTATGACAATAGAGATTGCCAGAAGGATGTAAAGAACGATCAGGATTTTAGCCCACACGGCACTTCGGTTTGACCCGAATTTACATCAATTTGAAATTGATCGGAATGCTATAGGGGACTTTTACCTTTCTGCTGCGCTGTTTTCCCGGCGTCATCTGGGGCAGGGACGCGATAATGCGCCTGGCTTCCTGTTCCAGGATGCGGTCCGGGCCGCGGGTAACGATATCGGTTACCTTTCCATCTGTACCGATGGCAAACATCACATATACCCTGCCCTGGATTCCCAGTTCCAGCGCGGTTTCGGGATACCGGAAATTCTTGGCGACATGTTCCTGGATTTTCTCCTGGAAGCAGGTGCGCTGGTCGGCACGGGACAGGCCCTCACAGCCCGGGAACACGGGAACTTCCTCGATGATGGCAAAGGGCACACTGATTTCTTCCTCTTCTTCCAGGACATCGATATCGGAGGCCTCCAGGTCTACATCGGCAATTACGGTCTCCTGGCTGATTTCCGTACTTTCGATCACGGTCTCTTCGATCTCTTCCGTATCCTCGATCACCTCAATCACTTCCGGGGCTGCCGGGGGCGGAGGTGGGGGTGGGGTGCGGAACTGCTCGGTAACCGGTACTTTTTCATCCAGGTTGTCTACCTGTACCAGTTGTATGATCTCTTCCTGGACGCTGTCGTAAGACTTCCACTCCAGCGCCCTCCAGGTGGCGAACAGCACTACGGCAAGCCCGATAACAAAGTACAGGCCGCTATCCCTGTTCAAATCTGCTTGGGGGTTCTTCTTGGGTCTCATGGCTGTTAGAATTTATAACCTCAAGGTAGCCCGATCCATCCGTTTAAAACATGACAAAAATCAGTTTCACATCCCTGTAAATCAATGGGTTCTGGATGTTTTGGAATGTAAATACCGCCCCAGGCGATTAAGGAATCCAGGCGCTTAGGCGGTAAGTTGCACCAGGTAGAAATACAGGGGCATGCCCAGGGTGATGTTAAAGGGAAAGGTAATGGCCAGGGCCATTGGAAGATAGAGGGAGGGATTGGCCTTGGGGGCGGCCAGCCGCATGGCTGCGGGTACGGCAATATAGGAGGCGCTGGCAGCAAGGATGGCAAAGAGGAACCGGTCCCCTGGGTTGCTCAGGAAGGCAGAGGTGACCAGTACGGTCAGGCAGCCATTGACCAGGGGCACCAGGATGGCGAACAGGAGGGCAAACCAACCCTTTTTGACCAGGGCCGAGAGTTTGGAACCACTGCTGATGCCCATATCCAACAGGAAAACCGCCAGGAAGCCCTTGAAAATATCCGTGGTAAACGGGGCAATGCCCTGGGCCTGGTGTTCACTGGCCAGCAGGCCAATCAGCAGGCTGCCCAGGATCAGCAGGACACTCCCGTTGGTGAGCGAATGCCTGCAGACCTGGGGCAGACTCAGGGCACTGCCGTTCTTCTTGTCGAAGAGGGCAATCAACAGGACACCGACCACAATGGAAGGGGCCTCCATCAGGGCCATCACGGCCACCATGTGCCCGCCGTAGGTAATGTTTTCGATTTCGAGAAAGGAAATGGCCGTTACAAAAGTTACGGCGCTTACCGACCCGTAGGAGGCTGCAATGGCACCGGCATTGGCTACGCTGAATCGCCGGCGCAGGATCAGGAAGGCATACAGGGGCACCGCAATGGCCAGGGCGATTCCCAGCAGGAGGGACCACACGATTTCCCAGCTGAAAGGACTGTGAGCCAATTCCTGCCCTCCCTTGAAGCCAATCGAAAATAATAAATAAAGAGAAATGAATTTGGAGGAGTTGGCCGGGATTTCCAGGTCACTTTTGAGCTGGACGGCCAGGATCCCCAGGAAGAAAAACAGGAGGGCAGGATTGCTCAGATTGTCTGCCAGCAGGTGGAGGTCCATGCGGTATATGCAGGCTGGGAACGTGGGTTAATTTTCGGTATCCAGGGTGAGTTCCACACGCCCGCTGATGCGGACCAGCTGCCCGGATTCACGGGCTTCGCGGATGTACTGCCGGACTTTTTGCTTTTCTTCTTCCAGCTCTGCAATACGGGTATCTGCATAGGAGGTGTCCGCCTTAAAGTAGCCTTCACACCAGCGCAGGCGCTGCAGTTTGTGGAAGTTGATTTTCTCGTCAATCAGCCCCAGCATCAAATCGTAGGCTTCGGAGGGGGTAAAAGTGCCCCGAACGAGTTGTACTTCGGTTTGGGTTTCGGTTTTAACGCTCATGTCTTATACGGATTTTTCGGTGTGAATGGTGCTTCGTGAAGCCTGCAGGTGGGCGGCCCCCAGCAGGAAGCCCAGGGCGGTCACGATCAGGAGTTCGGTAAAAAACAATCCCCCGGTAAACCAGGAGAAGGCGGTCAGGCCGGTAAGCCCGGCCCAGGCCAGTAATACGCCGGTTTTGCGAACGGTGGTGGCGGGACGGCTTACTACGGTGTAGGTTACCTTCCGTTGCCGTGTTTGTTCCCGGGTTTTCCGGGCAGGTGCTTCTAGTATTTCAGCCATGGAATAATTTTTTGATCGGGGCAAAGGTGTGGTCTTTTTTTAATATATTTTTATTTATATTTATGATGAAAAATATTAAATATAATTATGAATTATACTCTCAATCAACTCAATATATTCTATCATATCGCTAATTTACAGAGCGTTACAAAGGCTGCTGAGGCGCTGCACCTCACTCAGCCAGCCGTCTCCATTCAACTGAAAAATTTTCAGGATCAGTTTTCCATTCCCCTTACAGAAGTGGTAGGACGCAAGCTGTATATCACGGATTTTGGTAAGGAAATAGCCCGGTCCGCCGAACAAATTTTAAATCAGGTAGAGGCCATCAATTATAAGACCCACGCCTTTGAGGGACATATTGCGGGGCGGTTGCGGATAACCATTGTGTCTACGGCCAAATACGTGATGCCGTATTTTCTTTCGGACTTTATGGAACAACACCCCGGGGTGGACCTCGTTATGGACGTAACCAATAAGGCCAAGGTCATTCGGAGCCTGGAAGACAACGAGGTGGATTTTGCCATGGTTTCCGTTTTGCCGGATCACCTGAAGGTAAACCGGGTAGAATTGATGCGCAATAAGCTGTTCCTGGTAGGGGGCACCCGTCGAAAAAAACCGTCGCGCATGGCCAAATCGGATATCTTCCGGAAGCAGCCGCTAATTTACCGGGAATCCGGGTCGGCTACCCGGGCGGCCATGGAAGCATTCCTGGATAAGGGCGGGTTCGAGAACTCAAAGAAGCTGGAACTTACCAGTAATGAAGCCCTCAAGCAGGCCCTGATTGCAGGGCTGGGCTACAGCATCATGCCCCTGATTGGCCTGAAAAACGAATTGCGCAACGCAGAACTGGAAATCATTCCCTACAGAGGGCTGCCCATTACCACCCACTGGAACCTGATCTGGCTGAAAGCCAAAAAGTTGTCCCCAACGGCAGAGGCCTACCTGAAATACGTACAGGCAGAAAAGGACCGTATCATCAAGGAACAGTTTCACTGGTTTGAACAATACGAATAAACGGGAACACCCGGACGCGGAATTTTTCCGGCCCGGGTGGGTCAACGGGTGGCTGGGTCTCCCTTCAAACCTTTTCGACGGCAACCAGCCGTTGTTTAATTCAGGCAGTATCCATGTCTGAAGGACCTACCACCAGAAGGAAATCCCGGTGGTAAAATAGAATACGGGTTCCAGGGCCTCGGTATAGCTGATGTCCGGCCCGGTTAGGGAGGCAGGGCTTTGCGGCAGGGCCAAGTAGGGGTTCAGTGATAAAATCCAATGCCCCGTAAAATAATCAATCGCCATTCCGGCCTCTATATTCAGGATCCTGAAACGGGTAGCGTCGGCAAGGGTCAGGGCCTGGGTGGCGTTGCGGCTGCCGGCACCTGAGCCTTTGCGGTTGCCCAGCCGGCTGGTATTGTAATACGCCTGATAAAAGTGCTGAGACCCGGCATATAGCGAAACCTGGGGTTGATAATGCCATTGCAGGTTCGCACTGCTGAAATTCCTTTGGAGGGTTATCCCCATAAAAAGGTCGGTGCTTTGTTCTGCCCCGAAATAGGCATTCAGGCTGCCCAGGAGTTCCACCGCTTTAAAATCATATCCCAACAGGGCAGTGAGGCTGGCCGAGGTTTCGGCCTGCACATTGTAGCTGTCCGTGCTAAAAAAATAGGCAGTGGCCGACAACCCTCCGCTCCAGCGCTCCCCGGCCGTGGAGTAGCCGGCAGACACCAGTGCCAGGTCTATCCGGTTTTCACCTGCCGCCAGTAGGTAGGAAATGGAAGCATCTGCAAAAAAACCGGATTTGTGGTAAACCCCAAAAGAAGGCAAAAGGTAAGGGGCGGCAACCGTATCGCGGCGTCCCATGAAAACAGCATCGCTTACAAAACTCACCTCCGCCATGGTATACGAGAATTGGGCTTCCCTGGGGGCGGCATCGGGGACTTTTAATTGCTGTCCGCTAAGCGATAGGCCTGTTGCCCAGATCAGGGCAAGGGCCAGGAATGTTCGAAGGTTCATGGGAAAGGAATTGCAGAGCAAGCCCGGAAGAGAAGGGTAAGCGTATAACCCTTCCTTCCGGAGTCTGTCTCAGGTTCAGGTGGTTTTCTTTTTTGCGTTGGTCATAGGGCCAGCGGGTGTTTTCTGGAGCATTTTCCTGGCCTGAATCTGCTTGCGTTGCAGCATTTGTTTACGCATCTGAAACAGGTTGCGGAATACTTCGCCCTGAAGCGTAAGGCATTCCCCGTTTTGCAGGGTTTTGCGTTCGCGGTTTTGCAGCTGGTAGGTGCCGTCCGGGTATGCGGTGGCCCCATTTTCCAGGCGCATAGCCGTCTGCAGGCGAAGTTGCTCCTGGTTCCGGACCTGATAGACGTTACCGTCCATAAAGGTATACTGCATTCGTTGCTGGTTGCGTTCGCGGACCTGGTTGGGATTCAGGCCCTGGTTTTCCTGCTGTACCTTATTGCGATACTGCAATTCGTTCCGGTACAGGATCCCGTCTGCGTCCAGGCATTCCCCATTGCGGAGCTTGTAGCGCTTCCCGTCCGGGGCTTCATAACTGCCATTCGGATAGAGTACCGTGCCGTCGGTTAACATTTGTTTTTCTCGCAGGTGGATTTCCGCCCGGTCCCGGAGCTGGAGCATTTCTCCATTCAGGGCAACGAAATGCGTCCGGTCCTGATCCTGGATGCGATCGCGATCCTGATCCTGTGCGGCAAGTACGGGAGAGACCATGGCCAGTAAAACCAGGCCTAGGATGTTCTTTTTCATGACCGTAAGATTTAAAGGTTACGGCTCAAAAGTATGAGGGGAATAGACTGTGTACAATGATTTGTGTCATTTGTAACAACAAGTAAATCAAGAAGTTATGTAACTTATGTTACATGAAAACGGCGTGTGCAGCCCGGGTTATCCAAGCGTCTTCCGCAGCAGGCAAAACAGGAACGCCTGCAGGGCCCCCGAAGGGGTTTGGTGGATGGGCTGCCTGCAGGACACGCATTCAAATTGCGGTGCCAGCAGGGCTTTCAGGTCTGCCTCGGCATAGCGGGTAACCGGCAGGCCCGAGCACTTTTCAGGCCCATCCTGCGAAAAGGTACCCAGCAAGAGATAGCCACCAGGTTTGATGTGGTTGGTCGCGATGTCCAGGTAGTTCTGTATGTCTTCGGCAGCGGTCAGGAAATGGAAGGCGGCCCGGTCGTGCCAGAAATCGTAAGAGCGGGTGGGGGTCCAATGGGCGGCATTCGCACAGATCCATTCCACCTGCGAAGCCTGGTTGCCCAGGCGTTGCCGGGCCCGTTCCAGGGCGGTGGGTGAAATATCGAGCACCGATACCTGCCGGTACCCCAGGTCCAGCCAGTGGTCTGCCAGCAGGCTGTCTCCCCCGCCCACATCAATCAGGGCCGCATCCGGCCCCAAGGCCAGGTTCTGAAAGAAGGCCAGGGAGGTTTCAGGTACCGGCTGGTACCAGCTCACCGATTCAAGGGGCTTATGGCGGTAGACCGCTTCCCAGTGTTCTTGCTTGGGGTCCATAGGCTTATTCCAGGGTAACGGCCGTCCCGGAGGCGGTTACCATGATCATGCCCCCGTTGGCCCCCAGGGTTTCGTAATCCAGGTCTACGCCCACCACGGCATGGGCGCCCAGTTTAGCTGCGGCTTCGGCCATTTCGTCCAGGGCATTGCGGCGCGCTTCGGCCAGTACCCGCTCATACGAGCCGGAGCGCCCGCCAACGATGTCGCGGATGCCGGCAAAGATGTCTTTAAAGATGTTGGCGCCAATAATGGTTTCGCCGGTTACAATGCCCTTGTAGCCGGTAATGTTCCGGTCTTGCAGGGTAGGGGTGGTCGATAGGATCATGGGGTTTGCGGGTCTTGGTTCAGGGCCCGGATCAGGGCATGGGTAAAGCGGATGACTTCCGCGTAGTTTTCCTTGGATATTTTTTCGTCTATCCCGTGGAAGCGGGTTAAGCCTTCCGAGTCGATGCGGATGGGGTAAAACCGGTACACTTCATCCGAGAGGTCATAAAAATACCGGGCGTCGGTGCCCCCGCCTACCAGGCCGGGGACTACCACGGCATCGGGAAAGACAGAGCGGATGGTTTGTTCCAGGGTGCGGAAGGCATCCGAGTCAATTTCGGAAACGGGCGAGGGGTCCGTCAGGAAGCCCACGGGTTCTACCCGCACCTTATCGCTAATGGTGGCCTCAATATGGGATTGTACCGAGGATACGGTTTCCCCGGGCAGGATACGGAAATTAATAGTGGCTTCGGCCACCGTGGGGATTACGTTGTTTTTTACCCCGCCCTCCACTATGGTGGGGGCCGTAGTGGTATGGGCATTCAGGGCTTTCAGGATGGGTTTCTTCAGGAGCCAGGGGTTGGCAAAGGCCATGCGCTTTAAAAAGGGCAGTTCCGGCCCCAGATATTCAAACTGGTAGGTGATGGGCTCCACCAGCTTGTAGGGCCGCTGGTTATTTTCCAGGTCCACGATGGCCTGGGCCAGCATCCCGATCGTATTCTCGCGGGGTGGCTGGGAACTGTGCCCGCCCCGCGTTTCCACAATCAGGCGGAAGGAGGCAAAGCCCTTTTCCGCCAGGTTCACCATGGCCACCGGGGCTTCTACGCCGGGCACAATGCCCTCGGCCAGGAAGCCGCCTTCGTCCAGAGTCATGGCGGCCTGCACCCCCATGGCTTTCAGGTGTTCTGCAATCCGGGCAGCCCCGTTGCCCCCGCCCACTTCCTCGTCGTGGCCGAAGGCCAGGTACAGGGTCTGGCGGGGCCGGAAGCCCTCGGCCAGCAGCCGTTCCACGCTTTCCAGGATGCCCATCAGGGATACCTTGTCGTCCAGGGTGCCCCGCCCGATAATGTGGGTGTCCGTAACCCGGCCTTCAAAGGGGCCGGCTTCCCAGTCTTCCAGGGTGGGCTGGTCTACGGGAACCACATCCTGGTGCGACATCAGGATTACGGGCTTGGCGGTCTGGTCCGAGCCTTCCCATGTATACAGCAGGCTGTAGCCGTTTATGGTGTCCAGGGCCAGCTGCTGGTGGACCCTGGGGAAGGTTTCGCGCAGGTACTGGTGGAAGCCCCGGAAGGCTGCAGAGTCAGGTTCGGCATCTTCGTTGTAGGAAATGGTCGGAAAGCGGACAGCCCCGCCCAGGCGGGCAAAGTCTGCCTCGGAGATTTCCGGTAAATCCAGGGCCTGAGGGGCTACCTGGCGGGAGGTCATTCGCAGGGTATTGAAGGTAAGGACAGCCATTAGCCCAAGAATAATGGCGCCCAGGATGTATAGGAATTTCTTCATTTAGCCGGATTATTAGTGAATTAGCGGACCCGAAAAGAGCCCAGTGTTAAAGCTAAATACTTTTTTGGCCGTGGCAAGGGGAATTGCGGATTTTAGATCCAATTCAGGACGTACCCCAGCAACGCTCCACCCAGAACGAGGTAGGGGCTACTTAACTTGTACGGCCCAAAGGTCAGCAGCAAACCCATAACGGCAATAATCACGGATGGGCCATCTGCCAGGGTTTCCGTTCCCATAGCCAGCAGCACGGCAACCATAACGGCAACTGCAGCAATATTTACGCTGTCCAGAAAGTAACTGAGCAATGGGGACTGGCGAAGCCTGGGAATAAGTGGATTCAGCAACCACACCAGCAGGAAAGAGGGAAGAAAAATACCTGCTGTGGCCGCCAAAGCCCCCCAAACCCCCTGAATCTGGAACCCTACAAAGGTCGCTGTGGATAGCACAGGGCCCGGGGTAAACTGACCCGCGGCTACGGCATCCATCAATTGCTGGCGGGTAAGCCAGCCCCGGGTTACCACCTCGGCATCCAGGTAGGCAAAAAGTACATAGCCGCTGCCATATAATACAGCCCCTATTTTCAGAAAGGCCCAGAAAACTTTGAATGTTCCTGCCTGGTTTACCTGGTTCAGGGTAGGCAGCAATAGCCAAAGTGGCCAGGCCAGGTGCATACGGGACCTGCCTGCAGCCCGTGCATAAAAGAAGAGTGCCCCTGCCACTCCAGCCCCCAGTAGTGCCAGGATTTCGTGTACGCCGGCCAGGGTGGCGATTAGGGCCAGCGCCCCCAGGATTCCCAGGGGCACGCTTTTCAGCGCCTTTTTGCCAAGTTTGAAGATGGCACTTGCTATAATGGCCAGAACAACGGGTTTAATCCCGGCAACAAAAGGAGCAACTTCGGGCAACGCGCCGTATTCTTTATAGAGCCAGGCCAGGATCCCGGTAAGTATTACGGCGGGAAAAATAAAACAAATGCCGGCTAAAAACAGGCCTGTTTTACCTGCCCGCTCATACCCGCAATGCATAGTCATTTCTGTGGAATTGGGCCCGGGGATCAGATTGGTTGCCCCCATGAGATCCAGGAAGTGATCCCGCGCCATCCACTGGCGTTTGCGAACCACCTCTTCTTCCATCATAGCTATGTGAGCGGCCGGCCCACCAAAGGCTACGCAGCCCAGTTTAAAAAAGACCCATGCAACCTCTTTGAGTTTTTCCTTCTGTTCCATGTATAGGCATACTATCCAGGCCTTGCAGACCGGGCTAAAGGTCGTAATTCTCGTTCATAAATCCACATATACCGCACGGTGCAGGTAATAGAGGGGTAGCGTTCGCGCTTCCTGGGGTTAACGAACAAGTCTAAGAACATGAAATAAATAATAATTTATGCATTATATTAAAAATATAAATAAAAATTAATAAATAAATCCCCGTTACTTTGCCGGCAAAATCCAATGAACATGCTAAAAGTATTTCTTTCAATTGCTTCCTGGATGGCTCCCCTGATGTTGTATGCCCTGGCTGTGGCTGCCTTATGGCAGTACCACAGGGGCAGGAAGCTGCCTCGCCCTGCCGTGGCATTAACCAGCGGCCTGGGGATCCTGATAGCTGTCGGGTGCAGCCTGCTGGTTGGAGTTCTGGGCAGCTGGGAGACCGGTTTGCTGGGCAGTGCGGGCCTGGGCCTGTCGCTGCGCCTGGACCCGCTTAGTACCACCATGTTCCTGATGATTGCCCTGCTGGGCTTTATCGTGTTGCGTTTTAGTGCCAATTACCTGGATGGCGACCCCCGAAAGTCCGTTTTTATGGCACGCCTGGCCACCACCATTGCCTCGGTAGAGCTGCTGGTCCTCTCCGGGAACCTGTTGCAGCTTCTGGTGTTCTGGGTGGTTACCAGCATCTGCCTGCACTACCTGCTGGTCTTTTACCGCAGCCGGCCCCAGGCCATTGCCGCGGCCCGGAAGAAATTTATCGCCGCCCGGCTGGGCGACCTGAGCCTGTTGCTCGCTGTAGCCCTCATTTATGCAGAAACAGGCACCGGGAACCTGTCCGCTATCTTCCGTATGGTGGCCGAACAACCCACGCTTGACCCATCCATGACCTGGGCCACGGCCTTGTTGGTGCTGACCGCAGCCCTGAAATCGGCCCAGTTTCCCCTACACGGTTGGCTGATTGAGGTGGTGGAAACCCCCACCCCCGTATCTGCCCTGCTGCACGCCGGCCTGCTGAATGCCGGTCCCTTCCTGATGGTGCGCCTGAGCTTCCTGATGAGTGCCTCCACCACGGCCTCCCTGATGCTGATCGGCATTGGCGGGTTCACGGCCCTCTTTGCCTCGGTGGTCTTCCTTACTCAGCCCTCTGTAAAGGTGGCCCTGGGGTACTCCAGTATAGCGCACATGGGTTTTATGCTGCTCATATGCGGATTCGGGGTCTACACGGCTGCCATCCTCCACCTGGTGGCTCACTCCTTCTACAAAGCGCATGCCTTTCTCTCCTCGGGCAGTGTGATCGATTCGGTCCGGGCCAGGAAGGTAGCCCTGCCCCGGCGCCGGGGGAACCTGGGGCGTATCGGGCTCAGCATTGGCTTTGCCCTGGCCATCTACGCCTGCTGCTGTTACCTCTGGGGCGTACACCCGGAGCAGGATTTCACCCTCATGGCTACCGGGGCCATCATCGTAATGGGACTCAGCCAGATTATCGCCCCCACCCTGGATTCTGCGGGAACGGGTAGGGCCGTACTCCTGTCCTCCGGGATGGCCTTTATGGTTGCCCTGGCCTTCTTTAGCCTTGAGCAGGGCGCCCACGCCCTGTTGCATACCCAGATCCCGGTTTCCTATGTACCCAACGCGAGTATCCGCACGGCGGTGATGGTGGTGGTAACCGCCTTTGCCCTTGCGGTTATGGCCCAGTTGCTGGCCCCCAGGATACGGGCAGGCCGATGGGGCTATGCCCTTGGGGTACACCTGCGCAACGGACTTTATGCCAACGTGATCTTTGACCGAATGATCGGTTCCCTGCGGCCCGAGCGCTTTGGATGGGCCAACCTCCGGGTGCGGGAAGATTCCCGGGCCTTCGGGGAATACCTGGACCCGGCACCCCAACGCCCCGAGCCCTCCAAAACCCTTGTAAACTCCTAATTCCTTAAATCCATGCACCACGTAAAGACCCAAAAAGATGCCGCTGCCCTGCGGGCTACCCTAAGCAAGGGGACGGAAAAAATCGCCCCCCTCTGGGCCCTGGAGCACTTTGTGGCCGTAAACCCCTACATGGGGCTGGCCGCGCGTTCCTTTGCAGATGCCGCCGCCTTTATGCAGCACAGTGCCGGGGCTCGGGCCACCCTGCCCCTGACCTTCTACCGGGAAGCCCTGGAAGCCGGCCGCTTAACCCGGGAAGACCTGGCCCGCGCCCTGGAGCGGCTGCCCAAGGGCAGAGCTTTGGATCTGGATACCCTGCTTGAGGCGCTCTATACGGAGGCCGAGGAAACCCCGGCCCTGGCAGGGGTTCAAACCCTGGCCCAGGTGGCCGGCGGCCTGGAGGGAAAACAATGGGCTCGCTTTATGGTAGACCGGGTCTCCTTCTGGGCCGGGGCCTACTACGATAAGAACCAGGCCCTCTGGAATACGGCGGGAAAAGGGGCAACCCTGTTTGAAGCCTGGAAAAAAGAAGCCGAGGTGGATTACAGTCCTGAAGCCATGGGCCTTAAGGGATTCCGGAACTTCGTGAAGCACCTGCCCTCCGACCCTCTGGAGGCGGCAGCCCTGGCCCTGGAGGCCCTGGAGGTGCCCGAGGCACAGGAAGAAGCCTACCTGACCGCCCTGCTCATGCAGCTGAAGGGATGGGCGGGTATCGCGGCCAGACAGGATTGGGATGCCGGGCTGGCCGGCAGCGAAAGCCATATGGCCGAAACCTTCCTCTGTATCCTGCTGGTGTGGGAGATGGCCCTGAAGGAATTACTGCCCTATCCCGAACTGGAGTACGCCTGGCACCAGGCCCGCAAGGCATTCGACCAGCCGGACTCCGGTGCAGCGCAGCGCCTGCACCTGGAACTGGTACTGCAGGAGGCCTTTGACCTGGCCAGCCAGCGCCAGCTGATTCAAAAACTCCACGCCCCGGCCCCGGAACCCGGAGAAACCCGGAAGGGTCGCTTCCAGGTGATCTGCTGTATCGATGTGCGCTCCGAGGTATTCCGCAGGAACCTGGAAGCCGCCCACCCCGAGGCCGAAACCCTGGGCTTTGCCGGCTTTTTTGCCTTCCCCGTGGCCTTCAAGCCTCTGGCGCATACCGAGGCTGCCGCCCAGTGCCCGGTACTGCTCACCCCTTCCCATACCGTACACGAAGCCCTGGAAGACGAGGGTAGCGAACAAAGAGCTATCGGGAGACGCAGGCTTATGGAGCATGTGACCAAGGCCTGGAAATCCTTTAAACTGGGGGCGATCACCTGCTTCGGATTTGTAGGTCCGGTAGGCCTGGCCTACCTCCCCAAACTGTTCACGGACACCTTCGGGCTCACCCGCCCGGTGGCCCACCCGGACCAGGCAGGGCTGACTTCCGCCCAATCCCGGTCCCGGACCATTAACCTGGATGCCACCGGCCGCGGCCCGGATACCTCCGGAATTTCCCTGGAAGACCGGATTGCCATGGCTGCCGGGGCCCTAAGGGCCATGTCCCTGACCGAAGGCTTTGGACGGGTGGTGGTCATTGCCGGCCACGGCGCTTCTACGGTAAACAACCCCCATGCCACAGGACTGGACTGCGGGGCCTGCGGCGGGCATACCGGGGAGGCCAATGCCCGGGTAGCTGCCCAGGTACTCAACCAGCCGGAGGTTCGACAGGGCCTGCAGCAGCAGGGTATACACCTGCCGGATGCCACCTTATTTGTGGCGGCCCTGCACGATACGACCACGGACCGGGTGAGCTTGTTTACCCCTGCAGGGGGATGGCCCCAAAGCCATACCGAAGATATACGGGAACTCCGGGCTGCGCTGGAGCGGGCCGGGGAAGCCTCCCGGGCGGAGCGCGCCCTGCGGATGGACCTGCAACAGGGAAACCTGCACAAACGGATTCTGCAACGCAGCCGCGACTGGTCCCAGGTCCGGCCCGAGTGGGGCCTTGCCGGGTGCTCCGCCTTTGTGGTGGCGCCCCGGGAGCGTACCGCCCACCTGGACCTGGAGGGCAAAGCCTTCCTGCACAACTACACCTGGCAACAGGACCCGGACTTTAAAATCCTGGAACTGATCATGACCGCGCCCATGGTGGTGACCAGCTGGATTAACCTGCAATATTACGCTTCCACCGTAGACCCCAGGACCTGGGGTGCCGGGAACAAGACCCTGCACAATGTGGTCGCGGGGCTGGGTGTCCTGGAAGGCTATGGGGGAGACCTCAGGGTAGGCCTGCCCTGGCAGTCCGTGCACGACGGGCAGCGCTTCCAGCACGAACCCCGGCGCCTGAGCGTGGTGATCGAGGCCCCGGTAGACCAGATGAGTCGTATCCTGGGCATGCACCAGGGCATCCGACAGTTGTGCGACAACGGGTGGATCTTCCTCTACGCCATGGACGGGGAAGGCCGGGTGGCTTACCGGTATGCCGGCCACCTGGAGTGGGAAAAAATATAAGGCGCATCAATAGCCCGGCCGCAGCGCCGGGCTATTTGTTTCCGAAGTGTTTTTCCAGTACTTCCCGCACGGCATCTGCCGTGAGGGGTTTAATATGGAATTCGTTGATGTTGGGGGTGGTATCGGCCTTGGTCCGGTCGTCCGGGTTCAGGGAGGTGGTGAGCATTACCACCACCACATGCCCCCGATCTTTTTCGTCTAACTGTTTGTATTCCTCCAGAAATTCCCATCCGTTCATGCCGGGCATGTTGATGTCCAGGAAAATCAGGTCCGGTTTGGGGTGTTGGGCTTTATCTTCTGAAGTCAGGTAATCCAGGGCGTCCTGCCCGCTTTGGACGGCGTGGATTTGTGCGGCTACCTGCATTTTTCGCAGCACCAGGGAATTCATGAAGTTGGTGGGCTCGTCGTCGTCAATCAGCAAAATACAATTCAGCGTAGGGCTCATTCTTCTTTATTTTTTCAGGGTGAAATAAAAAGTACTGCCTTTTCCGGTTTGGGACTCCACCCAGAGGTCCCCTCCGTGCAATTCTACAATCTTGCGGCAGTGTGCCAGCCCTATCCCGGTACCTTCGTACTCGCTTTTGGGGTGCAGCCGCTGGAATATGGTGAAGATACGTTCTTTATGCTGGTCGGCAATGCCGATGCCGTTGTCCGCTACCGAGAATTCCCAATGCCCAGGCAATTCCCGGGCCTGCAATTCTACTACCGGGGCCGTTTCCGTATGCTGGAATTTTAGCGCATTGCTGATAAGGTTCTGGAACAATTGCCGGATCTCGGTTTCAAAAACGGGTAGGGTTGGTAGCTGCCCCACTTTAACCATCGCCTTATTCTCCTTAATGCGCTGGTTCATGTCCTTGCGGATATCTGATAGCAGTTGTTCCAGGTCTACCAGCACTTTCTCTTTGCTGCGCCCAATGCGGCCGTAATCCAGCAGGTCTTTGATCAGGGCGCGCATCCGCTGCCCCGCCTGAGTGATGTATTCCACATAGAGGGGGGTGTTTTCGGCCGTTCCTGAGGCGACATCCTTCCCAAGGAGTTCGGTAAACCCGATAATGGTGCGCAAGGGTTCCTGCAGGTCGTGGGAGGCGATATACACAAACTGCTCAAGCTCCTTGTTCTTGAATTCCAGGTTTTTCACATATTCGGATTTCAGGAGTGCCTCGGCCTCCTTCCGCTGGGTAATGTCGTGCTGTATGGCCAGGTATTCACTTTGCTGGCCGTGGGCTACACTCAGCGGGATAATGGCGGTATGCACCCAGTAATACTGCCCGTCCCTGGATTGGTTCCGGATCTCGTCCACCCACACATCCCCTTTTTCGATGGTATCCCAAAGGTTTTGGTAAAAGGCTTTGGAGTGGTAGCCGGAATTGACCAGCGCATGGGTGCGGCCTAACAGTTCGGATGCGGCATAGCCGGATACCTCGCAGAACAGGTCGTTCACATAGGTAATCACCCCTTTGTGGTCGGTAATGGCCACAATGGCCGTCTTGTCCATCCCTTGTTTAAACTGGTCCAGCTGGGCGTTCCGCTGTTTGAGGTCCTCTTCCAGACGGCTGCGTTCCCGATCGGATCGGTTCAGGCCCAGGGCAATGAAGGAGACATAGATCAAGCTTAAGGTCATGATCAGCACCGCATAGCTCACCACCCCGAATTGCAGGGTAAAAATCCCCTTCTGTATCCCCAATAACAGCATAAAACTGAAGAGGATGGGTAATAGCAGGACTACGGGTAATAACTTTCGGTAGATGATACTGCCGGCTTGTCGCCCCAGCAAAATTCTGCGGAAGTGGGAATAGGGGTTGCGCAAGAGCAGGGCCACGGCCAGGGCCAGAAACAATACCGAGGTGTGGATGGCCATGGTCTGGAAGAACGAGGTGATCTCTTCCGAAGGAATGAGCAGCAGGTAGGCCACCACAGAAATCAGGGATAAAAGGGCCATGAGCTTGAGCCCGATCAGCCCAATGTGCCCGGCTATCTCATTCTGGTGCTGGTACCCCCAAAACCCCAGCCCGGTCAGGATGGCGCACAGGGCAGTGGCCTGAGACATGCGCCCCGGGTTGGTTTCGGAAAAAGGGTCAGAAACAAAGAGGTTGTCGATGGAAATGATTTCTATTCCGGCATAGGCGGCCAGGGTTAACAGACCGATGAGTACCGAAGCCCCGGCCAGGATATCTGAAGCCACTTTGGTGCGGGCCGTGGCTTTGCGATAGATCAACAGGTTTACCCCGGCAAACAGAAATACCAGGGCACTGTTGAATTTCATGGTGGCGCTCCCGGGGATAATACTCAGCACCGCAGGTTTTTCCATGTACCACCCCCCCATAACCATCAGGCTCACCCCGATGCAGAGGGCGGCAACAGTATATTCAAGGGTACGGAGGGACGTATTTTGGTCAGGAAAAGCCGGATCGGCT
The DNA here is from genome assembly GCF_029537735.1 of Robiginitalea aestuariiviva. GTDB lineage: Bacteria > Bacteroidota > Bacteroidia > Flavobacteriales > Flavobacteriaceae > Robiginitalea > Robiginitalea aestuariiviva. The sequence goes on from NZ_JARPUQ010000002.1 coordinate 516,187, forward strand.
AAAGGCGGAAGCTGGGTCATTGGCCAGAAAAAAGAATTCTAAGGCTCGGGAGCCCGGGTTGCTGTTCGGTAAGGCCCTCCGTATCGTACTTTGCGGCTAACGGATATGCTCTTAGGTGCCTGCCTTTATGCCCGTTTCCGGGGAAAAGAGGTAAAGGCCCTAATCAAAAATAAGATTTTTTTAAAATATAGGGTTTTTCTGACGCGAAACTACAGAAGCGTTCCCGGGCAAGGCCCCAAATCATTCCGGGGTGTAGAGTGCCACAGCTTTCTTCAGGAGGTCCAGACGGGTTTGTCCGCTGTTTACCCTCCGGTAGGCCGCTTTGGTTTTGTAGGTTACCACCGCGTCTATGGCCGGGAAGACTGCAATGGCCTGCCCCATGGCCCCCATGGCCGCATAGGCGCCTTCAAACCGGGGGTCGTTCATGTCTTCAAACAGCCACCACATGTACCCGTACCCCAAATTCACCCCAGTGTCCCTGAAATTGGGCACATTGCGGTTTACTTCCTTATACGGGGTACGCTGGGTAATCATCTCTTGTACCCAGGCTTCGGAAATCAGCCGCTGGTCCTGCCATTTGCCTTTATGCAGCATCAGCAGGCCAATGCGGGCCATATCGCGGGTGGAAAACCACATGGGGTAAGCCAGGTAGCGCGATAGGGTAGTGTCGCCTTGTTTTTGCTGCAGGCTGCGGTCCCAGTCCTGCATCCCCAGGGGCAGGGCCAGTTGCCGCTGTACCTCGTCGTAGATGTTTTGTCCGGTTTGTTGCTCAAAAACATACCCGGCCACATTGAAATCCCAGTTGCTGTACAGCCAGTATTCCCCGGGTTTGACGGAGCCCCGCTCCGGGGCGTATTCCTGCATGCCCCCCGGGTAGCCCTCCGGGTGGTAAACCCCGGAGCGGGCCGAGATCAGGTCCTGCACCGTGGCCTGTTTTTCGATGGGCAGGATGCCCTTTACGTCGTCTATGCCCAAAGCTTCAATGGTCTGATCAAGGTCTATGGTCCCGTTTTCCACATATTCCCCGTAGAGCATGGCCAGGACGCTTTTCCGGCAGGAAGCGATATAGCTGTTTTCCTGCAGGTCCCCGTATTGGAACACCACTTTCCCATGCTGTACCACCATAAGGCCCGTGACTACACTGCTATCGCGGATAAATTGAAAATATTCCCGGGCCCCCTGCCGGTCCCACCCGGCAGCCACCGTATCCCGCTCCCAGGCCGGGATGGGGAATTCCTGGGCGTTCACATGGGCGGAGAACAGCCCCAGCAGGGCAGTAAGCAGTATGAGATGGCGCATGGCATTTGGATTTAAAGCGATCGTAAATTAGGCATTTTTGACCGATTCCTCAGGGCCTGTCTCAGTTCGTATCGGGCTTACCGGCATACAAATAAATGATGTAGGGGGATTCCGGGTCCAGAAAGCGCAAAACGGCCTTGCGCACGAGCAGCAGGCGGAAGTCTTCCTCCCGGAAGGTATCGGCCATAAGCCGGGCTACCTGTTGGCGGGTTAGGGGTTCCCTGTCGGGTTCCTGCCGGCGGATGCGTTCATACAGGCAGGCATGGCGGGAGGTTTGGGGTACATAATAGTCCCGGAGGATCTGGAAGGAGGCTTTGCGAATGTCATTCAACGGATTCTTCCAGGGCAGGGCCTGCAGGTTCCGGTCTATGCTGAACCCCAGGCTCGGGACCTGCGTACGCCCCTCGGCCACCTCAAGCAGCAGGGCCCGGTAGGCGGTATACGAGGCCTCGGGGATTACACGGTGGGCTACCAGCAGGCTGTCGTACCGGTCCAGGATAGCGGTAAGCCCCAGGTAATAGCCGGGGTATTCCCGGGCCATCCACTCCTGGATTTCCCGCTCGTACTGGTCAGGGGTGGGCTGGGCAACTGCTTGTTGCAGGCAGAACAGGCAAAGGAGGGAACAGAGCAAAGTTCTTTTCATCGGGGGGTAAGCCGGGATTGGATGCGAATGTACTTTATTCCGATGAGGTAGGGATTACCCTGGCACGGATATAACTGCCGGGAGCAATGCCTGCCCGTTGTAGGTGTAGATTCCGTTTTTTTCCGTACCTATCCAAAGCACGCCCTCCCGGTCCTGATAAATAAATACAGGCTTCAGGGCGCTGCCTGCTTTCCCAGGCATAAAGCGTACGAGGCGGTCCCCGGAACTCCGCCAGAGTCCTTGGTCAAAGGTCAGCATCCAGAGCTCCCCGTCCGGGGTAGGAAGGATATCCAGGAAATACAGGTCCTCTTCCGTGTTGAAGCCTGCCTGCTGTTGCAGCCCCAGGGGTTGCAGTCCCGGCCCCTTAGCGGGGTTTTGGCTGGCCCTGAAGGCCGTGCGGGCCGTGTTGACCCAATAACGCCCCTGCTGGTCCCGGGCAATGGATCGGATTCCAAAGGCCCCGCCCCCCGGGGTTTCCGTAAGGGGTTTATCATAAATCCACCGGAGGGTCTGCCCGTCGTACTGGTAAAGCCCCAGGTCTGCCGTGCCAAACCACAGCGGCCCTGTGGGGTCCCGGTACAGGCTGAACAGCCCGTATGGATTGTGGCTGGCATTCGGGAACGCTTTTCGGAAATGGGCCTCCTGCGCATTCTTCGGCAAGGAGAGGGGATGGAGGAATTCTCCATCGAAGCGGAATGGCCCGGGGTGGTCCCATCCCATACGGAACCATAGGTCCCCCGGTTGCAGCCTCCAGCCGCCATCCGGGTGGTCGGCCCCGGCAAGGGGTAATTTCGAAAAGGTATGCCCGTTAAAGCGGCAAACGCCTTCCGGGGTATCAAAATACAGCTCGCCCTGTGCACCTTCCTGTATGCCCAGGATACGGGTACTGCAAAGGCCATCTTCAGCAGTGTACAAAATGAGGTGGGCGCCGCTGTAGCGATAGACCCCTTTTTCGCGATGGAAAAACCAGTATTCCCCATTGAGGTCCTGGTACATCCCGCTTATGGGGCCCTCCAGGTTCCGGACCCGTGTACCTGAACCATTGGGAAGTCCGGCCGCTGTTGCACTGGTGCCCGATTGGGGATTGCGGCACCCGCCCAGAAACAGGGTAAACAACAATAAGAATAAGGTTCTTCTCACGGGCATGGAGGGTTAGGGGTGCTCCTCTGCAGCGGCCCGATGCCCGAAAAGCGCCGCCACGGCCTGTTGGTTGATAATCACCTGCATACCCAGCAGGGTGAGCAGCAGCCACAGGCTCATCATCTTCAGGTAGTAATCCACGTCCGTCTGTTGGTGCAGGAAGCCGGTAAAGACCAAAAATACAATGGTGGCCAGGGTAATCCAACCAGACAGACGGGTATCCGTGCCCTTAAACAGGTATTTCTGGGGGATCAGGGTAAGCAGGGGGGCAATGATGAAAACCGAGAGGCAAAAAGCAAGGTCTGTATGGAAACCTTCGGCCAGGCGCAGGTCTTCGGGCAACCCCAAAGCCCGGACCACCTTAGACCAGAATCCCCAGCCGTATAAGCCTACCAGGAAGGCCACATAAGCCAGGCCCAGGCTGGCTCCAAGGGCCGGCAGCAGGTGCAGTCGCAGCCGTTTCAGGTTGGTGCCCACCACCACCAGGCTAAAGGCCAGGGGGTAGAAAGCCACCGGGGCCTCTATCAGGTACAGCAGGAAAACCGCCAATATGGGGGCCAGGGTCAATTTCAGCAGTAAAGACGCTTTAGCGCGCATAGGGTTGGTATTGTGGTAACGACCTGTCGCAATACGCGGCCTTATTACAAATAAAGGTACATAATTCCCATGGGAGTCTGCGGGGGCAAGCGAATAAAATCGGCCTCTGGTTTATCCGCGATTGGTAACCGTTTTAACCCTGGGACAGGCCTTTTAATACCTCCATCGCCCTCCCGGCATCCTGCAGCGGAACAAATACATGATCGTGATAGTACCCGGCCAGGATGTTGCAGGCGATCTCCCGCCGGGCCAGGGCCCCTGAAACGGCAGCGGTAAGGCCCACGGCTTCCAGGGCCGAATGTACGGTAAGGGTAATCCAGGCCGCTACCAAATCGTATTCCAGATCCAGGGCATCGGCCCGGCCCTGTTCCAATACCAGGGTGGTACCCTCCGCCTCCCGGAATTCCGCCAGGGTGGCTTCCCGGGGGATGCCTTCCGGGTTCGGCACCGTACAAAAAACATAGGCCCCCGGTTGCCTTTTGGGCTCCATTTCCCGGAGTAAGGCGGCTAATTCAGTGATTCCGGACATGGCGTTTTCGGATTTGACGGACCAGGGCGGCCAGGGATACTGCGGCCCAGGCCCCTTCCAGGATTACAAAGGGCAGGTAATCCAATAGCACGGAGGCCAGGCAGGCCAGGGAAGCCCCTACCAGGTTCAACAGGATAAAGACCAGGTGGTCCCGATCCGTTTTCCCGGAAATATTCAGGACGTAGGCGAGCAGGATCAGGGCCACGCCCGCAAAACCAATCCAGTCCACAGCAGTCATAGGCTTACCTGGGGTTCTTCAGGTTAGCCACAAGGTACATTTTTTCACCCAAGGGTGGCGGGCTTCCATTTTGTAGTGCGACTTTCTACCATCGGGCTATGGATTTGTAACCCCGGTTACCGTAAAGGCTGGACGGAACCTGTATTTTCGTGCCACCAGTTGGATGCCATGATCAAAATCCCCATGGGAGAATCCCGTAAAAAATCCAAAAACTCCTGGGCACAAACGGCCTTACTGGCCGCGGTGGTCCTGGTCCTGTACGTAACGGGCCTGCACACCGAGGTTATCGGCTTTGTGCAGCGCGGCCTGCTGCAAACCGGCCTGATGAACCCCGATACCGAACGCGCCGAGGCAGCGCCTGCTGCAGATTACAACCTGATGTTGCGGGACCCCCGCGGCCGTGTGGTGCCCCTGTCCGAATGGAAAGGCAAGGTGGTCTTTTTGAATGTCTGGGCCACCTGGTGCCCGCCCTGCGTGGCCGAAATGCCAGGCATTGCCGCCCTGTACCAGGATATGGGGCAGGAGGTGGTTTTTGTGATGCTCTCCCGCGATCGAGAATTCGAAAAGGCCATAGCTTTTATGGAGCGTAAGGGGTACGAGATGCCCGTCTATACATTGGCCGGGCCCATGCCCGAAGTCTACGGCTCTAACGCCCTGCCCACCACCTACGTGATCGATCCGCAGGGACGGTTGGTGCTGACCCACGCGGGGATGGCGGATTACGATACCCGGAAATTCAGGGCGTTTCTGGGCCAGCTGCTGCAAGTGGAAGGCCAAAGCGTATCCCCGGAGCGGATGAATTAAAATATTCCGGGCAGGCCTGTCTTTTCGCCCGGAATATTTTACCTTTTCCGAACAAAATAACCTAACATGTACGGATTAGTAAACAAAGCCGCCCAGGATTTCGTCATTGAAGGCCATGGCGAAGCCGTATGGCAAATCATCAAGACCAAAGCCGGGGTAAAGGAAGAAGCCTTTGTAAGCATGCAGCCCTATCCGGACGAGATCACTTATAACATTGTGGGTGCCGCCTCCGAACATCTGGGGGCAGACCCCCAGGACATCCTGGAGGCCTTCGGGCAGTACTGGATCCGCTTCACCATGGAAGAAGGGTATTCCCATGTGCTGGATATGGCGGGTCGCACCTTCCCGGAATTCCTGAACAACCTGAATAACATGCATGCCCATATTGCACAGTCCTTTACCGAATTAAAGCCCCCTACCTTCTTTTGTGAAACCCTGGACGAGCATACCTTTCGTTTTGAGTACCACACTGAACGCCCCGGGCTGGTGCGCTTTGTGAAAGGATTACTGCTGGGCCTGGGCGCACGCTTCAACCTGGAGGTTACAGTAGACTATGTGGGTACCCTGAACGGCAAGGAGAACAGCCACGAATACCGGGTTTCCTACAAAGCCTGATTTCCGTTTGCCGCCCACCAACCCCATAGCGCCCCTGAACGATCATGCCTTTATGGATGATCTGTTTCCCTTTTTTATCCTGATGGACCGGGAGGCCCGCATTGTGCGGGTGGGCAGGTCCATGGCCAAAATGGGCCTGGTCCAGGCCGGGGACGACTTCTTTGAGGACTTCACGGTCGAACGGCCGCTGCAGACCGCCACCTTCCAGGACATCCTGCGCCAGCGGGGCTCCCTGTTTATCCTGAACCCGCGCCGGGAACTCGGGTTTAAATTCCGGGGGCAGATGTATGCAGATGGCGCCAGGGACCAGATTTACTTCCTGGGCAGCCCGCTTATCCATTCCTTTGACGACCTCAGGCAGGTAGATCTGGGCCTGAATGACTTTGCCCTGCACGATAACATCAGCCAGTTCCTGTTTACTACCCAGATGCATCTGTCTTCCCTGAAGGACTCCAGGAATATCGCCACGCGCCTGGAGAAGACCAACCAGGACCTGCAGCAAAAAAACACGGAGCTGCAGGATTTTGCACATATCCTCTCCCACGACCTGAAATCGCCCATACAGGGCATCCTGAGCCTGACGGAATTCATGCAGCAGGACATGGCGCTAAACAAGCTGGACGAACTGCCCTTTTTCCTGCAAACCATACAGGAGCGGGTAATCCGCATGAACAGCCTGATTGAAGGCATCCTCGAATTCAGTAAAATAGGCCTGGAAAAGTCCAAAAAGGAGGATATAGACCTCAATGCACTGGTACGCGACGCCTTTACCGATATCCTACCCCCGGAGGGGTTTACTTACCGCATTGCGGACACCCTGCCCACGGTTCATAACATCCGTGTACTGTATGTGCAGTTGTTTTCCAACCTGATCAGCAATGCGGTGAAATACAACGACAAGGTCCAGGGGGAGATTACCATCGGGTACGAGGAAGGATTGGATTTCCACGCCTTCCGGGTTTCGGACAACGGCCCGGGCATCTCGGAGTCCTACCACGAAAAAATCTTCGAACTTTTCCAGACGTTGAACCCGGCCGACCAGATCCAGGGCACCGGTGTAGGGCTTTCCATTGTCAAAAAAATCGTTACCCTGCTGGAGGGCAGTATACGTGTGGAGTCCAAAGTGGGAGAGGGAACCACCTTTCTGATCCGCCTGCCCAAGTCCTAAAGCGAGGGAAGGACAATAGATCAGCACTTCCAATTATACGATAATTCCTACATAAGCGTTAATAAGTCATTGAGCAATAGGTGTCTTGGGGACACGCCTCCCCTGGGCGCATCCCAGGTCTATGTGGTTTACATGGCAAATAACAGTCGCAAATTCCGGATTTTATATAAGAAAAGAGCTTAATGGTATTACCCCAGGATATGTTACTGACAGGAAACCAGGCTTTTATGAACCGTCTGTTTCCTTTCTATCTCCAGATTGGCCCGGAAGGGAATGTGCTGGGCATGGGTAAAACCATGGAGAAACTTGGGTTGGTCCGGGTGGGGGATCCTTTCTTTCAGGACTTTAAGGTGGAAAGGCCACTGGATACCCAAACCCTGGAAGCGGTACGGCGGCAGGATTCCTCCCTGTTTATTTTGCAATCGCTGAAAGTGGACAGGATTAAATTCCGCGGACAAATGTTCCCGGACGAAACCCATATCTATTTCTTGGGCAGCCCGCTGATCAACTCTTTCGACGACCTCAGAGAGCTGGGGCTCGGGCTTAACGATTTTGCGCTTCACGACAACATCAACCAGTTCCTTTTTACCGCGCAGATGCACCTGTCTTCCCTCAGGGACTCCAGGGAAATCGCTTCGCGCCTGGAGAAAAGCAACAAGGACCTGCAGCTGAAAAACAGCGAATTGCAGGATTTTGCCCACGTGATCTCCCACGATCTGAAATCCCCCATTAATCTCATCCTGGGGCTTATGGATTTAATGCGGGCCGATATGTCCGAAAAGAAATGGGACGATTTCCCATTTTATATCGATACCATAGAGGAACGGGCCAACCGGATGGGGCAGCTTATTGTCGGGATTCTGAAATTCAGCAAAATTGGATTAACCGCAGCCGAACGCGAAGCCGTAGACCTCAATACGATGATTCGCGATATTTTTTCTGATATCCCAAAGGATGAAGGTCTAACCATTGAAATCCAGGAAGCCCTGCCTACGCTGTACGGGGTTCGCGTATTATTCCGGCAATTGTTTACCAACCTGATCAGTAATGCGGTAAAATATGCGGACAGGGAAAATGGGAAGGTTTCCATTGCCTGTAAGGACCTGGATCAGGCCTATGAGTTTGCCGTTACTGACAATGGCCCGGGAATTCCGGAAGGGCAACACGAAAAAATATTCGAACTGTTCCAGACCGTCCCAGGGCAGGAAACCCCGGGCAGTACCGGGGTGGGCCTGGCTATTGTGAAAAAGGTGGTTTCCTACTTAAACGGGTCCATCCGCCTCGATTCCAGGCTGGGCGAAGGCACGACCTTTTATATCCAGCTCCCTAAGGGCGAATAGCCCCTGAGCCCCCCCTCTTTTTATAAAACCGCTGCTGAGGTATATCCCCCTCGCGGGTCAGTAGGCATACAGGGGTTTGCGTTCTGTGCGCTGCCAGGGACTATAACCCAAAGCACGCTTTAAACAGCAAGAGGATCAAGAGGGCAGCCAGGGCTGCCCATACGTAACGCAGGATTTCCCTGCGGATTTCCATTGAGGCTTCCTTCCGGATTTCCGCTTTGATTTGTTCCAGCTCTTCCTTGGGCACCTCCCGGTAACGGGGGCTGCCGGAAGTGGGGTCAAAAGAAAGCATGTCCTTGAATTTCCGCACTTTGCGTTTCCGGAGCTGGGCCCGGTTTACTTTCAGGATGAGGTTGGCCCACAGGCGCGCCATAGGTTGGTGTTATGCAGTCCTCAGGATTTTTTCCATCTTCCGGCCCCGGGCCAGTTCCTCCACCAGTTTGTCCAAGTAGCGCACCTTTCGGGTTAAGGGGTAATCGATCTCCTCGATGCGGTACCCGCAAATGACCCCGGTAATCAGGTGGGCGTTTGGGTGGAGTTCGGCCTTTGTAAAAAAGGTTTCAAAGGTGGCCTTCTCGCGGATCAGCTCTTCCAGGTGGGCCTCATCAAAGCCGGTTAGCCATTGGATCACCTGGTGGAGTTCCTCCCGCGTTCGGCCCTTTTTTTCCACCTTGGTCACATAATGGGGGTACACGGAGGCAAAGCTCATTTTGGCAATCCGCTCGTTTTGTTCAGGAGTGACTTTCATTGGAGTGATTTTAAGAGGCCATTTCTTAAATGTAGCAAATATGGTTTTAAGCAGGATACGGGCACCCTGCCTCACCGATGTTTTTTTATAATAGGTCTGATCCGTTCTTTCCCAAACTGAAAGGTCCCAACCAACAGCACAAAAACCAGGGTTTTGATAAGTAATCCAAGGATCAGAACAGGGAGATTAAAATCGGACGATTGCCATAAGGGGATATAAGCCCGCTGGGATTTAACGAGTACCATCCAGATGGCTTCAAAACTGAAGGCAAATAACATGCCTGCCAATATCCGCGGAAACAGATTTCGCTGCACGAAGTTTATCCTCAGGAGTTGCGGCAGGACAATCCAGAACAGAAGCTGAAATCCGGATTTCCCGAAAAACCAGGACATGTGCTGGGCAAAGGCTTCGGGGGTAGTCTCCTTTCTCATTTCCACGATAAACCCTGCCAACCCCAAAATCTTGATCACAACCCAGAGGGTTCCCACCCACAGGGTGAGTTGTAAAGCGCTCCGGTCGAAAGCATAAAGTTGGGCGGCATATTTTGTTCGGTTTCGGAATATGAAATACAGCATAGAGTATATCCCGAAAATCAGCAGAAAATTCAGGGCGATAAAATCGGCAATGTGCTCCAGGGTTTTGGCCAAAGGTTACGGGTTTTCGGGTGCTCCGGTTATCCCTTTCGCAAGCGGGTCTGCGGTAATCACCTGTAAGGCGAACCGAACGGCATCTTTTTCTGAAATAAAGTGTTGTAGGGTTTGCCGCTCCCCGCGCTCCGTATAGTACCATTGCCACAGGTTGCCATTTTGCTCCAGGCCATACCCTTCATGTATCACCTTCCCGTTGATGCTGTAATGATCCAGGGCATACCCATGGTCCTTAAGCCATTTTTCCAGGTCCGGGATCGTCTTAATTTCGGGTTTCATAGAGACAGGGAGCCATAACCCTTTACTGGAAACCGTGCACTCAGGGGCAGGGTCAGGCCAAAATGAAGGTAATAGTTACTTATCCCAGGTATCCGTTTCTGCCATAGACAACTGCTCCCATTCGGCATTGGCCATATCAAAGAGCTGGAACATCTTCAGGCGGAAATAATAAGAGTCCAGGTCCTGTTCCGATAGGGCGTCTGCCATTTCCTGTACCATTTGGCCCGGGTCTTTGGCGCTTCCCATGCGTTGCGGGTCCCCAAACACCTTTTGCCAGCGGGCATCCTTTTCCTGCAAAGCAGCAATCTGCTTATACTCGCAGTCCAAAACGGCCACCCCGGCGTTCTTGTCTACTTTATGCCAGGGGTCGGTTTGCTGAAAGGGGGCAACCGCTATGCGGTAGCTGTTATCTTCGGCTATTTTCCGGGCTACTGCCAGATAGCTCTGGCCGGAATCGTCTTTGAGTACCCCTGCCTGCACCAGTGTTTTTTCATAATCGTCTATAACCGCTTTCAGGTCAAAACCGGCCTCCTGATAGGCTGTGTTATAACAATTCAGCAAGGCCGTATCCAGTTCGGAAGCGGGCTGTTGGCACGAAGCGGCCAAAAGCATGAACAAACCGAAAGCGAAAATTTTAGTCTTCATGATGCACTGTAGAAAATGGTTGATACCTCAATATAGGAAATTTCTTTCGGAAAGGGAGCAGGTTCTTTTGTGCTAAACCTGTTCCTGCAGGGCTTGGTTAAGCGCAGCCGCAAACCGGGCCTTCTCGTCCACATGCAGGGCCAGGGTATGGTAAGGGCGTTTTACCCCGTACAGCCCCGTAAGGGTATGGGGTGCTTTGAGGTGGAGGATAACATTGTGGGGTTCCAGGGCACCCAGGAATGAAAGCTTCCGGGTTTCCTTATCGAATTCCAGATCCCTGGACGACAGCTCAATGCGGTCGATGGCTTTAAGATCGATGGTGGTTTCACTCATAATGCCATAGCGCAGCAGCAACCGGTCCTTTTCCAGGGCAATGGGCCGTTTCATCATGGATTTTAAAAAACCGAAAAGCTGTAAGCCGGAATAGATACTTATAAAGGTCAGGATCCAGGCGGCCACGGCGCTCCATTTCAGGAGCAGGATATGGAATACCACGGTCTCTATGGCCACAATAAAAATGACGGCCATCATCAGGCTTAAGGTGCCGCTCTCCCGATGGTAGGAGAATTCATTTTCCCGCAGTGTCCGCTTTTTCCAATGGATAAAACCGTAATAAAAAACAGCTATCTCAGTAACGACCGGGATCACAGTGGGTTTGGGCAGCAGTTCGGTACAGGTCTGTTTTAGGGTGGTATAAAAGTCCGCACCCTGGCGCTGATGGCTCTTATACCCCTTTACCGCCTGGCTAACCTTGTAGAGCACCAGGGAGATCAAGGTAAGCTCCACCACGGGGAAAACCCAGGTTTTGAACAGGTTCAGGTAGCCCTGCTGTGCTGTGGGAAGGATCATATACCCCACCACCATCCCCAGGATGAGCAGGGGGATGAGGGTAGCATTGGGAATACGGGTCTTACGGATAAACAGGAAGTACACCAGGGGAATGGTGAGTACCAGATCAATGGTAATGCCCAGCGAAAGGGCGTCCGGATTTGCGGAAAACCAGGCCGATTGTGCCAGCAAGACCAACAGCCCCAGGAGCAGCAGCGGAATCCCGAAAAGGATAAATGTTTTCTGAACGTTCAGGGGGGTGGTCATAGATGGTTTTAAGCCAAATTTACGGAATAAAATACGTGCATCGCAGCCAATTTCAGGAATGCTTTTTAATATAACCCCACCGTTCCCTTAATGGAATTAAAGATCTTTCCGGAATCGAAACCAACCCCGTCTTTGAATACGAGTTCCATGTGGCGGATGCGGGAAACGTCCTGGGACAGGTCCCCGCTGATCAGGACCAGATCCGCTTCCTTGCCCACTTCCACCGTTCCGGTTTCCGTATCGATTTCCAGATACTCGGCCCCGTTTAAGGTGGCCAGTTTGATGGCTTCTTCTATACTGAACCCGGTTTCGACCAGCAGCTCAATCATCCGTTGGTTGGCATAGCCGGCAATGGTTTTTCCGCTGCCGGTGGGGTCCGTGCCCACCACCACCTTCCCGCCCAGGGCATGGAATTTGCGGACCCGCTGCATCTCTTTCTGAAAGCTGACCAGGCGCAACGAATCCCATTCGGTGTTGGCCGACTGCGCGTAAATTTCCTGCATTTGCTCCAGTAAGTAGGGCGCCAGGGCTTCGCTTCCGCCTCCGGGGACCACTTCCCGCCCGGTAAAGGGTTCAAATACGGTGGGGGTATAGGTCAGGGTTACCCCCTTATCGATCAGCAGCTGCATAAGGGCCAGCAATTCCGGGTGGTCTGCATCGAGTTCCCGGAGGGACGCCCCACCCGAAACACAGGTGTCTTCGGGCTTACCCGCCACAAAGTCCGTTGCCGCCATAAAGCTGTGCTCCAGGTTGTCGATGCCCAGTTCTGCGGCTTCGCGGTAGGTAATGGAGCATAGATGCCCGGTAACCTTAATGTTTCGGGCGTGGGCTACGCGAATAATTTCCTTTAAATCTGCCCGGGTAATCTGGTTGTACACCTTCACCGAGGTAATGCCCTTGTTAAACCAGTAGGTTAACCAGTCTTCAATATTTTCGTCCCCATAGAGGGACTGCAGTTGAGGAATAAAGCCCAGGCGCTCCACGTGGGGGGTGGAGACATCCATGGTGGGGCCAACCCACTGCCCGGACTCGATCAGGTTTTTCAGGTTCAGATCCGAACTGGCTTCCAGGCTGCCTGCCGTGCGCATGGTGGTTACCCCGCCCGCCAGATACAGTTGGGGGAAGGTGTTGGTCATATGCGTGCCCTTGTATTTGCCGTTAAAGGGCTTGGCGTAGAACAGGTGTTCGTGCAGCATGATTAACCCAGGAATCACCGTTTTCCCCGTACCGTCAAGGATTTTGGCGTTCCGGGGGATCACAACTTTTCCGGATTCCCCGATGGCTGCAATCCGCCGGTTGGCCAGTACAATATCCTGGTGGGGTTTTACGCTGCCCCCCGTCCCGTCAATGAGGGTCACATTCCGGATGGCTACCACCGAATCTGCTAGGGCTACATATTCCGCCACCGGTTTGGAAAGTGCCTGTCCGGTATGGATTTGCGGCAACAAAACAAGCAACAGGGTGGCGATGGTTAGTTTGAGTCCTTTCATAATTTCGAATTCAGGTGACTTTTACATAAAGTTCCGGCACCCGTGGCAGGGCGCAAATCAAGTGGGGAAAAGGGGAATAGCGGTGAATTTAGGCAAAAATACCGGAGGTGTGCCGGGTGTCAGTTTAGAGCGCCTGGCATGGTTATACGTTACGGCTATCCCCAGAGGTAAGGCTCATGCCTCCAGGTTAAGCTGCCAGGAAATGCCGTACGGGTCTTCGCACCATCCAAATTTTTTCCCGAAACCATAGTCCCCTTCCCCTGCATAGTTGTCCAGGGGAACCATAACCTTGCCGCCATTGGCGGAAAGCTTATCAAACAGGGTATGGATTTCATCCTCCCTGGTGCAGGAAACAAAGAGCGACACCCCCGGGGTAAAGGACCAGGCATGACTGTAATTGCTTTCGGAAACCAGATACTCCGTGCCATTTAAGGTAAAGACGCCATACTTAATAAGTTCCGGGGTGCCCCCGGCTTCGCCTTCGGCGTATTTGGTAATGCTTTTTATGGCGGAATTGGGAAAGATGGAGGTGTAGAATTCTATAGCTTCTTCGGCCTTGCCGCATTGGTCACCTACAAAGGTGAGGAAGGTGGATATTTTCATAATGCAGGGTATTTTATGTTGCAACTCATTTCCGATAGCCCTTCACATACACCGTCCGGTTTACCACGGCCTTTGCCATCCCGCCGGTACCCCTTCGGGTTTCCACGATCAGGGTGGGTTCCCAGGGGGTGCCCGTCGGGGCTTCCAGCCAGAGGGTCTGGGTCATTTCCGCAGTGATCCACTGCCCGGTTTTGGGGTGCTGGTAGGGCACCTCAGTGGTAATAACCAGGCGGTTATCCTGCCATTTTGCGGTGGAACGCTGCGGCCGGGTGCTGCGCCCCATGCTATTGTTGTTTTCGGCAGGGCTGCCGTCCAGGGGGTACCGGTATTTTACCAGGGGTTGGATTTCCCTGGGCATAAAGGTAACCCGCTCAATTTCCAGGTGGCCGGGCTTGTGGACAATGGAGATTTCATCGCCCCAGCCGCTGCCCAGGGCCGGGACCCTGGGTTTATCGATGCGGTTGATGACCGAAACCCGGTGCAATTCGGCCGTAGACCAGCTGCCGGAAAAATCCGGGTTGGGCATGGCGTTAAAGGCAGGTGTGGCAGCGCCCCGGTCCGTACGGGTATAGGTGGGGATTAATTTGCCCGAGCCCGGCGTTGGGGGCAGGTAGGGGTCTGCGGCATTGGCGCTGGCGGCCACCCTGGGGTATTGCACCAGGGAGGTCTCATAGGCCTGCACAATGGAATCCATAATGCCGATCACCCAGGGGTAGTAATCCTTCACATCGATCTCTTCCCGGGGGTCTACGCTTAGGTCAAAAAGGCGCACCAGGTTGTCGGGGTCGGGGTCCGGGATTTCGGTTAAATAATGGTACCACAATTTCCAGTCGTGCCATTTCACGGCCATGATTTCCCCCCTGCGGTTCATGATAATGGCGCTTTCCCGGTTGGAGTGTTTTTGTGTCCCCTCCAGGAAGGGCAGTTGGTTTACCCCGTCAATATACCGGTCTTCCGTATCGGTGGCCGGTACCCCGGCAGCTGCCAGGATGGTGGTAAACAGGTCGGTTTCGTGCACCAGTTCATTGGAAACCTGCCCGGCTTTGATCCGGCCGGGCCAGCGCACCACCGCCGGGGTGCGGATCCCGCCTTCCATGGCCGAGTTGTAATACCCCCGCCACGGGCCCGGGTGTCCGCGCCAGGGCCGTCGCATTTCCGCCCCGTTGTCCGTACACCAGATTACCAGCGTATTTTCCGCAATCCCTGATTGTTCCAATTCCGCCAGGAGCAACCCCACGTTATAGTCCACGTCGGCCATGGAATCCCCCATGTTTCCGGCCCCGGTAGCGCCTTCTTTATCCGGGTGGGGGAGGGTGGGAAAATGCAATTGCGTCATGGGGTAGTACAGGAAAAAGGGACGGTTGCTCTTTGCGTTTTTCCGGATAAAGCGCACGCCCAATTCGGCAGCTTCCCGGTCAATGGTTCGGCGGGCGGCCAGGTCAAATGGCTTCACCTTTTCCGAGACGCCCCCGGCTTTGCCCTGCCAGATATAGGCTATTTCCTGCCCTTCGGGAAACCCTTCCATGGACGAAAACTGGGAAACGTGGGTAGTGCCCGGAATCCCGTACCACTCGTCAAAGCCCTGGTTTGTGGGCTCCCGTTTTCCCCACCAGTCGGGCCCGCCAATATCCCATTTGCCGTACAGGGCTGTGGCATAACCGACGGATTTTAACCGCTCTGCAATGGTGTTTTCCCAAAGCGTGGTCCCCTGGTAGTAATCGTCGCCTGCCCGGGTGGCATACCGCCCGGTAAGCAGGGCAATGCGCGAAGGGGTACAGGAGTATTCCACATTGAAATTGGTGAGCCGCACCCCTTCTGCCCCAATCCGGTCTATATGTGGGGTGGGCACCCCCCGGGCGCCCCCAAAGGAATTCACCTCTCCAACGCCTAAATTATCTGGGAAGATCAGGATGATGTTCGGTTGCTCCTGGCCAAAGGAGGGGCCGGAAAATAAAATACATACCAGCGTAATGGCAGTTAAAAGGAAAGTTTGCTTCATGGGTTACAGGCAGGAGTTTGCCCAGTCAATTTAAGAAAAAAGTTCTGGTAGGGGTCGGTACAGCTATGGGCCATATCCAAGGGGTTGCCCTTATTCCCCTTCTGGGGTTTATCACTTTGATTTTCAGACGATATTTTTTGTATCTTAAGCCTATGGAACTTCCCAGCGAGGCTTTATACATGATGGTTACGGTAATTGTCCTTGCCGGGGCCGTGGCTATGGTGGGTTACCTGACCAAAAGCAGCCGGAATTTCAGGAGCAGCAGAAACAGGAGGGCCAGGAAGCAGGATAATATTTGACCCCCTCCCCGCTATTTCCTTAACGCATAATAGGCCAAAGTACTTTCCCCTTTTTTACGCTTACCGGTGTATTGGAAGCCAAGCTTCGCCAGCAGCGCAATGGATTTGGTATTCCCGGGCAGGGTAAATGCCAGGATCGTAGTATCAGTCCCATCCCCCTTTGTGATAGCGTTTACGTAGGCCTGACAGGCTTCTAGCGCATATCCCTTTTTTTCATATTCAGGCAAGAGGGCAAAACCCAGATCCGGAAAATCTTCATCTTCGCGTTTCAGAAAGGTTATGATGCCCATGGCCTGGCCCGTATGCCTGGCTTCAAATACAGTGTAGCAGAAATCCGGGTTGTCCAGGATGTTCCGGATGTATTGCTGGGCATCCTTTTTATCCGAAACCTGCCGGTCCCCAATATATTTTAACCACCCTTCCGAATTGACCAACGCCAGAATAAACCCGGCATCGTAGGTTGTAAGGGGCCGCAGCCGCAGTCTTTCTGTTTCTAGGGTGGTGTACACGTTAAATACTATCAGTCACTTTGCGGGAAACGCCTCAACCAGGGCAGCTAAGAGGCCTGGTGTTGGCCTCTTATTGCTATGCCTAATCCCGTTTTCCAGCGCTTAAAATGGGATTAAATTGCTACTCAGGGTTGATAATGAGATTGCTTTAATACCCAACCGCCGCCCCTTCCGGGCTGGAGGAATCGGCAGCCCCAATGATAATATGTTGGGCGGCGTCTATTTGAATGCCCATCAATTCCCCCAGGGTCCCCCAGGCAACGAGCTCGTGATTCATGGCTTCCAGGGCCCTTCGGGTATCCGGGGACAATAACAAACCTTCATAAAACAGCTTATCCGGCAACCACTGGTGGTGGATTTTCATCGCCTCAATGGCCCGGTCTACCCTCATCTCGTGTTCCAGCACATTCAGCACCGTCTGAAAAACGGTATTGATGATGGTCCGGCCCCCGGGACTTCCGATGATCAGGTAGGGTTTGCCGTCTTTGGCAACAATGGTGGGGGTCATGCTGGAAAGCATCCTTTTTTCGGGCTGGATGATGTTGGGGCTGCTGCCAATAAGGCCGGAGGTAGAGGTGTGGTTGGGGATGGGGTTAAAATCTCCCATTTCATTATTGAAAATAAACCCCAGTTTAGGGGAGCCCATCCCGGAACCATATCCATGCTCCAGGGTATAGGTCAGGGAAACGGCATTGCCCTTTTTATCCAGTACGGAAAAGTGGGTGGTACTGTTGCCGTCGTACAGCTGCCCGAATTGGGTGGAGTCGCTGGGCGAGGCCCTCGAAAAGTCAATCTGTGCAAAGCGTTTTTTGGCAAAGGCTTTGGAGGTCAATTGTTGAACCGGGGTATCCGGGTTAAAATCGGGATCTCCCAGGTGTTCTGCCCGGTCGGCAAAAGCCCGCCTCATGGTTTCCGCCAGCAAGTGCACATATGCGGCAGAATTGAATTCAAGGCTATCCAGATTGGCCTGTTCCATAAGGTTCATCATCTCAATAAGGGCTACCCCTCCCGAACTTGGCGGCGGCATGGAGTAAATCTCATAGCCCTTATAGGTCCCTTTTATGGGTTCCCTTTCCACGGCGGAGTAGTGCTGCAGGTCCTTTTCGGTAATGATCCCCCCATTTTCCTTCATAAACCGGGCAATTTCCCGGGCTACGGCTCCTTTATAAAAACCGTCATGGCCCTTGTCCCGGATGGCCGATAGGGTTTGGGCCAGTTCCGGCTGCTTCCAGACTTCCCCAAAATCGGTAAGCTGCCCATTGTCCTTCCTGAAATAGTCCTTCAGGAATGGGATGTCGGAGTTGGCATCAAAGAACCGGGCGGCGCTGGCCAGGCTCCAGGGGAGTTCAAACCCGTTTTGGGCCAGGTCTACGGCGGGCTGCACCAAATCCGCCCAGGGCAATTGCCCGTATTGCCGGTGTGCCAGGTACAGGCCCGCCACCGTGCCGGGTACCCCTACCGATTTCAGGCCCACATGGTTCATGGTAGCTTCCCTCCCGTAGAGGTTTTTGCCCCTGGGCAGGTTGCCGGCCGCATCCAGAAACATATCGGCCGTGGCCTGCAGGGGTGCCTTTTCCCGGAAGTCAATGGTGGTGGTATGTCCGGTGGAATCCATAAATACCAGGAAGCCCCCGCCGCCCAGGTTCCCGGCCGTAGGATGGGTAACCGCCAGGGCAAACGCGGTTGCCACCGAGGCGTCTATGGCATTGCCGCCTTTTTTCAGGATTTGGACCCCTACCTCGGAAGCGATTTTGCTGCTGGATACCACCATGCCATTGCGGGCATAGGTTTGTGCCTGCAGGGCATGACCCCCCAGGGCCAGGCAGCAGCATATAAAGATGAGGATTCCAATACGAGTCATAGGCATAGTTTCATGTAAACCGCGGGCAGGGAGCCATGGCGGCTTTTAAATGTAGGGATTTTTGGGGTGGGGGAGATGCGGCTAAGGGGCATGCTAAGTATTGCATTACGCTGGATATGACAGCCCATCAATAAAATCCTCAAAACCCCATGCACTGGTTTCATCAATGTTCAAATCCATTTGGAGATAAGCTTTAGTGGGTTCACCATTAGAATTTAAATTTCTGTAATCCAAGGCGATCCACCAATGGCCAACGCCTGAAAGTAAAACCAGGTTTTGGGGTAGCCCATCCGTGAATATTGTAGTATAAAGCCTTTGCGGTATCCGGTTCGTGCCTGTTTACACCTGAAATCCTTTCAGTATAGTCGATTATCTTCCCTGCAGGGGACTTACGTATTGCCATTAATGTTACCGCCTTTCTGCCTTTTCAGTAACTTAATAGAGGAGCTCAGCAAGGTAAAAACGGAGGAGTCAGAAAAAGCGTGGACTTCTTCCAAAACCATAGGGTTGGGTTTAAACTACCTGAATACTTCACACTAATTATCAGCTATTATTATGATGTAGCAGAACGGGTTTGAAAATGGTGCGATTGCTATTTCAATGTTCCCAATTATCCAACTACTATTCAATTGAATTTCGGAGCTACCTACAGGGAGGGTAAGATCTTCCCCTTGCACTTTAGTTTTTATAAGCCCTGGATTAAACCTTCTCTGCATTATTTATCCTCATGTAAAGAATAAATGAAAGCAAACCTGCTATAAGGGTTGCTACAATATCTTTCCAGTCGAAATTACTGCCCGGTAAGAATATTTGCCAAAATTCATATAGACTATACCCAATAATAAAGAATGGAAAAAAGAATTTCCCATTTTGGTAGTTTGGATACAGGAGGAGTAACATAAAAAAGATTTGGGTAACAGTTCCGAATAAATTGCCTACGGTATCCGCAATACCGAAATCGTTTATGTCATTGGAATAAATATAGGGCCTGTATATCTCTCGCCCAATTTCTGTTAAGGCAAATGAAACTATAAACACAGTGAGATAAACGAATCTAATCTTGTCAAATTTAAATAGCCGCTCTCGCGTGATAAACTTCTCTTTCATTATCAGCCTTAAATTTTAACGCATTACATGAGGTGTGAATGAAGCAAATTAGTGCTTTAGCAGCAAATGGAGGGATTGAATGTAAAGATTTTTCGGATTGGGTGGTATGGTCAGGGCTATGCCTGATGTTATAGAAGTAGTTATTCTCTCTCCCCATTTTTAAGCAGATACCGATAGAGGGGATTACTCAAAAGGAGAACCCGCGGGATAATTTATATGGGCAGGTTAAAGGATATCCGGCCGGCAGACCCGTGCAGGGTTTCGGTTTGCTGGAATGAAATGCCTTTAAATGCAAAAACAGGAACACCAGTTTGGCTATAAAACCCCTCAAATATTTAGAACGTCTAATCCCGGTAAAAATTCAAACTTTAGGGGACTGAATAGGTGGACGGCCCTTAGTTATCCATTTTCCTGAAGGCAAAAGGAATTTCCATTTCGGGATTGGAAACGGCGGCCTTTAACACCTCGCCTTCAACCCAATATTTAATTCGGTTGGGAAAGTCGATGTCGGGATTCTCCACCACGAATTCGCGTGCAGCAGAGCCCGTTCCCTTAAATAGGGTGTACTCCGGTTCCTCAGGGGATTTCACCCGAAGGTCCCAGCGGTTCCCGGATCTGGCCAGGACCATGTTTTCCTGCCAAATGGTATCCCCTGCTTGCAGGGTAAAACCCAGGCCTGCATATTCGGTGGGGCTGATCTTCTCCCAGTGTTCAAAGGTTTCTTTTCCTTCTTCCTCGTTAAGCCTTTTCCATTGCCCCAGCAACCAGTCCATATTTTCGCGTTGGCCCGAAACTTCCACCTGTTCCGCTTCCATAACGTCTTCCTTTACGCCCTTTTTGTTTGGGTTGCAGGAAACCAGGGCTATCGCCATAAGGGTAAAAAGTGTATTGCGCATATTACTAGGTCTTTAGTACGACGGTGTTGGGTTTACCATGGGGGTGCAGCTTGAAACAGGGCTTACATGGGCTTTCCCGTTTTTAATGGATTCTCCTGTACTTACCCTGCTCCACATACGTGCCACTGGGGTTGGGATAATAAAAGGTCAACATGCGTTTAGTGAGCGTGAACCCACCCCCCAGGCGGACCTCGTTTCCGTCCTTATTTTCAATCAGGATAAAATATTTTCCTTCCCGTTGGAACCGCCCCGTTTTAACTTCAGGTTCCATACGCGTATATGCGGTCCACTTCTTTTCGTCCTCGAAATCCCAGATTTTTCGGGTATAGGTGGAGTCTGGGTGCAGTTGGAGGGTGCTCACAATATAGAGATCATCATAGAGGTAATCGCGCCACAGATAGAGCGGATCCTCCTTTTGAGCAACCACACCCGAGAGGGAAAAGGTCAATACAAAGGTGAGAAAAAACGTGTTCAACTATACCGAATTTAATTTGAGGCGCACCTGCCGCCACTGAATTTTTAGTGCCCCAGGCTGGCTATGGAAAGGGCGCGCTTCCCGGGGATTGATTAGGGGTGAATTTAGGGAAAATTCTGTCGGGTTGGGGGAGGACCAGATTGGGAAGCACCCGGGGTTGAACTTTTGTCAATATTGGATCTTGTTTTTTCTTAATTCCTGCTCTATTTCAGCGACCAAGGCTTTGCTGTTGGTAAGTATTTCTTTAACGTACGCTCGCTGGGCGCCATTAACCGCCTCTGCCACATGGCTATAGAATCTGGATAAAGCCAAATACGCAGGCGAATTGTGATTGCTGATCCAGGTTGTATCAAGCAATGCCCTATCGAAGGATTGGTCTTTGTAGTGCCTCTTTATATAATCGAAAGGATTTAAATGGGACGCTTTGAAATACTCCCGCGAATCTTCATTAATCTCTCTGAAGTTTTGTTGGTACGCCTCTATTAAAGCATAATGATCACTCAGATTATTGAGCAAATCCCTATTGGTAATAATATAAATGCCACGGGTATTTAGCATTTCATCATAGGTCTTTCTATTTACGGCAAAACTTTGCCAACGGTATTGAATGAGCGAATCGAGGGTGATGATGTCCTTTACGGATGTTGCTCCAAGTAATAATTCCAATCCCTTTTCCTGCCGGCGTTCATATACCTCTAAAACGGAATCCCGCAACGTCAGGTATTGAATATCCGCATGGATATCGTCTTTCAGTTTTTGCAGGAATGATAATTCCGCCTTGCGTTCTTTTCTATCTTCATTAAAATCGTTTAGCTGTATGGCGATCAAAATACCGATTACGACAAGTATGATCTCGCCAATGGCATAAAAGAGATACTTACGGATCTTGTTTTCACCGAGTAATCTTTGCCTGATTTTTCTAAAGAATTTTATCATGGGTTCGTGTTGCGGATCATGAAGTTCAATAACCAAGGGTCCATTTAGTGATGCACTTCATTTTGGACGAAAAAGATCCTACTGAAGGCGCCCATAGGCCGGTTAGCAAAACAACCCTGGAAGGAAAGCTTCCGGGCTTTTAGTTTGTTTCAAGTTAGGAAAATTCTTCGGGTTGAGAGGTTGCCGGAATGGGGTATATCCGATGCTGAACATAGTAGTTTATCAAAGGGCTTTGTACTTTTCTTCCCCGTCTACATAATAGACTTCTTCTAAAAGCCATTTGCCTTTGGAAAGAAGAAAGTGATATTCATAATCAGCAAAGCTGTATGGATGTTTGGGATCATTGAAATGCGTTTTTACAATAGTTTTGAGCGCCCCTACATCGGTACCCACAATTTGTTCATGTTCTGGATGATGGTTTGATTCTGATCCAAAAGTAATGCCTTGATAGTCCTTATTTGGAATGCAGTATTTACGGATGATCTGACGATATTTTTTTTCAATGGCCTTTTCATTACTCCCAATCCCTTCATCCGTTCGAAAGGCATATTGATTCCAGTCATAATAGTCCTGGATAAAGGCCAGGGTTAGCTGTTCAGGGGTTAAGATTGCTGATTTTTGGCCAAGACAGCTTGTAGATAAGGTAAAAAGGACCAAAAGAATGGAGTACTTCATTGGTTACTGTTATACACCTGGTTGGCAACATTAAGTTAAAGAAATCTATACGCTGTAATTTGCCAATTATACATTTCTTCTAATTCCGAAAGGCTCTTAAGTTTTTTAAGATGGTCTATGTCGATGAAGTTCACTTCGGTGGAGTCTTTAGAGATATGCCCTTTTTCATTTCGAATTACTCGTGATTTGAAATCATAGAAGTCAAATTCAACATTTCCCGAAGCTGAATGAACACCACCGCTTATTGCACTTACTAGCAGCAGGTCATTATTTGAAAATTCAAAAAAATATGCCGTATTGCTGCGTGTGTATTGATAAGAAATTGAAAGTTGACCATCAATTATTTGAATTTCAGGCGCTAAAAATGGTACCATTCCACCTTCATCAGGCCGGGCTATAAATCGATTGTTTTGTATTGAAACCTTCGGTTGACCATGATTGGAAATGAGAACTGCAATGATTCGACCTTTATTGGGTAAGCGTTTGCAACCGTTACATCGAACTTCCCGTATACTATCATGGGATTGTAAAATGGCTACATAGTCATCGATCTTATCATTATTCAAATCACCGGAGGCTCCCAAAAATACACTCCAACCGTCGATATTTTTGATTTCATTTAAAGTTTTTCCAGACAAATTCGGGTATTGCGAAAAACAAAAATTGGAAATCAGAAGAATGAAGGATAGGAGAAACTTCATATACGTATTGTGACCAACGTTTCACCGTAAGGCCATCATTTTAATGTGGCTTAGGTGCCCTTGTGGCTAGTTTTTGTTTATACTGAAATTAAAGACATCGGGTCTAGAATAATGTCCTACGACATCAAACATTCGTTTTGCCTTAATAACATCATCTAGATTTAAATCCGCATATAGAATCCCTTCTTGAGATGCTAACGGGCCTGCGAGGAGTTTTCCATTGGGTGAAATTATTGCACTATTTCCGATGTTTATCCATTCTCTTCCCTCAGGATAAAGATTTTTAAAATCATATCCGTCTGGAATATCGTCCATCTTTAAAGCCATACATGTGCTTATAACAAATACCCCTCCTTCTCTTGCTATATGCTGCATCGATTGAAGCCAGTTGGGGCTTTTATCCCATGTAGGTGTTACTAAGATCTGGGTGCCGGCTTCGTAAATAGCATTTCTGGCTAAGGGCATAAAGTTTTCCCAACAGATCAATCCTGCAATTTTTCCAACGGAAGAATCATAAGCATTTAGGGTGGTTCCATCTCCCTGAGACCATACCAACCGTTCGCCTCCCGTGGGAATTAATTTTCGGTGTTTTCCGAGAATATCGCCGTTATTATCTATGAAGAGTAAGCTATTAAATAAACTCGCATTGCTTGTTTCAGAGTTACGTTCGTGCATGCCCATTACGACATTAATATTAGCCTCCTTGGCTGCTTTACTAAGCTTATCTGTGGAACTATCAGGAATAGAAACGGCATTTTCTATAAGCTCTAAATAAAGCTCATTTAGCTCGGCGCCTTTGCTGTTAGGAATAAGCCACACCCAGTCGGGATAACCGGAAATAAAGGCTTCGGGAAAAACAATTAATTCAGCCCCATTTCCGCCAGCCTCTTTAATTGCCTTACAAGCCTTTTCCACCGTTTTTTGTTTGTTCAGAAAGACAGGTGAAAGTTGGGCGGCAGCTACCTTGATGTTTTTTGTCATTGGGTCTTCTTTATAATGGGCTACAACGCCCCAGGGTAGGCCCACGTATTGTCTCCGACGAGCAAACTGTGTTTGCGGGAGGAAGACACGAGGCTTATGGCGCGCCACTGGATGGAGCCGTACGGGCGGCGAGCGAAAAAAGCCGGAACGCGTGGTTTCCGGATTGATTACTCTTGAAAGTTAGCAATTTCTAGCACACGGAAGACTACCGGAATGGGGCATGCCTGGTGTTAGGTCCTGTTATTGCTCCCAAAACCGCACTTTCAGATCCATTCTTCCATGAAGAATCCGGGTTATTTCAATGAGATCGGGATCCATAATGCGGTAGAAAATTAATTGCTTATTGAATGGAAATCTAATAAGACTGCTGGCTATACCCTTGTAGTCTTTACCCAGCTCGGGATTTGTTGCAAGGTCTTGAAAGCAATCAACTAATCCTTGGTAATATTTATCTGCTTGTGATTCTGACCATTCATCGAGAGTGTAATTCCATATATTTCCGAGGTCCTCAACAGCTGTGTTGGTCAAGTAATATTTAGCCATTGAGCCCTCTTTTGGCTTTCAGGGATGCCAGGTGCACTTTAGGATTGAAATCCTTGGCTCGGCCGCTGTTGATGCCTTCATCGATTGCATTCTTAAGCGCGAGCACTTTGGATTCTTCTTCTTCCAGCAGTCGAAGGCCTGCACGAATAACTTCGCTAACGTTTTTGTATCTGCCTTCTGATATGCGCTGATGCACGAAATCGTCAAAGTAATTGCCTAAGGATATGGAAGTGTTTTTGCTCATTAGAATGCATTTAGAAGAAATATACCAAAAATTGGTAAAAGAACCAATGGCACCTAACGCCCCTGACTATGGCCCGGTACTTTAATGCCTAGGCCTTAGCGGGCAGTTTTATGAATCTCTAAGATAGGGAATTAGCGCAAGCCCTGGCAAGTAATGGGGCATAGGTGTTGTTGGCAAAAGTTACTGTTTTACTTTTCTAAAGGTATTCCAGTATTCTTTACCAATTTTGAATTCATTTGACTTCATCTCCGTCAAATTCCACTTTACTGTGCTCTCAGATATAACTTGAGGCTGGCCTTCGTAGAGGATTATATCTATTACTTTATCCGAATTCTTATCCAATTCTAATTCCACGGAGGGGTAACCGACTGAGTGAATTTCGTAAATGACCTTTTCATCACTCTTGGGAAGAATTAGTTTGTTTTCCTCATAGTCGATGCCAATATCTTTACCATTTGTCTTATCAGTAGCAAATACAAATATTGGCCCGCCATACTGATCCTTAATATTAAATTCAAACTTGACTTCTTTATCTGACATTGATGGCTTTGAACGAATATCAACTTTGCTATTGATAAGTTGCTCTTTTTTGTCAAATATCAATTTTAAGGAAGACCTTTTAAGCTCATATCTGCCCTCACCAATGCTTGAAACCCCCAAACATCCTGTCACGTTGTATTTGAAGCGATTATTCTCCAGGAAATTAACGCAAGTGACATCCGATTCTCCAATAGGTACGGAACAATATTTACCCTCAAGGGTACTTTGAGAGTAACCGGTTTTTGTGATAAGTATAAATAGTATGGCTAGTTTCCTAATCATAATTTTTGCCAACGGTTAAGTATATGAACCGTTTCAATGCCTTATATACATTGTTAGCACAAGTTTTTTTTGTCAGATATATTGTGATGAAATTCATATAGGCCTTTTCCATTTTCTATTTTTCGCCATTGTTTTCTGACTGGTCGAGATTCCAACCACATTTTTCCTGCATTAAACATTCTACTATTATAAATTCTGTCAATTAATTCCTGTTCCGATATTTTAAGCCATTTTCCATTTTGCTTAAATCCGCCGT
Source organism: Robiginitalea aestuariiviva (assembly GCF_029537735.1). GTDB lineage: Bacteria > Bacteroidota > Bacteroidia > Flavobacteriales > Flavobacteriaceae > Robiginitalea > Robiginitalea aestuariiviva. The sequence continues at coordinate 542,371 of NZ_JARPUQ010000002.1, forward strand.
GATTTCCCAATCTAGCCTTCAAAGTATTTCCGTCTTTTCTAACTTCTGTGAAAGCGCCAGAATCTCCACGAGTTGTTGGCTTTTGAGTCGGATGAAGTTCATAAAAGGCATCGTAAAAATTTAAAATGCAACGATGGTCTATTTCACCAACAATTTTTCTAATCCGTTCCATTGTCGTTTCATTGTTCAAATCCAATTCAACTACTGTCTTTTCTCCATATTCTACACCCTTTATTTTGTCATATATAACTTGAAGTAAGTTCTTAAATGGATTGACTTTTGGATTCATTTCAAAATTTGTGCTAACGGTCTCGTATAACCGTCAGTTACGGGTTAATATGCGTTAATTTTCGGTTTGGCACAGACGTTAGCAATTCCCAGTGGATTCGGACGTAGTCGAATCCGCTGTAATTGCGGTTATACATTGTTGGTTACAGTATTTTTATTTTTCAGCCAATTCTTTTTCATCAGTTTCATCAGGTGAGAATCGTGCAATTAACATTGGTGTCAAAATACAAACAATTCCAATTATTGATTTCAATCCGAAATCTCCTATGAAATTCATTACAATTAGATAAATTCCGCAAGTCAGAAAAATTATATTCACCAGTTTTTTGTCCCAAACAAAACCTCCAACCAAGTATGCGATTCCGATTAGAGTGAACATTCCAGCGTTCAGAATTTGATTCGTTACGTCACTGTAATTCAGAAACCAATTTGATATTTTTCCGATTAAAACAATTCCGATAAGTATTAGGAAAAAATTATGTAATATTTTTTTCATTTCGATTGCGTTTTGTTTTGATATTGTAGCCAACGCCCCAGGGTATGCATCCGTAGCGACTGCAGCGGAAAGGATTTGCCTTAAAAAGGCTCTGCGGCAAAACCCCATTGGGTTAGGATGTTTCCGGGCGTAAATTGATTATTCTTAAATGTAGGAATTTTTCGGGTGGGGAAGATGCAGCCATGGGGCATACCCATTGTTGGCTACAGGCTTTTATTCCTTTTGTAATCTAGCATTGGATTGTTCCTAAGCCTTTGATACTTCTTTAGGCCAATTCCACGCATGCCATACAATCATGGTCGTTAAAATACTTTCTAAAAAGGCTAAAAACACATAAAACAGATACCATTCATTTGTCGAAAGAACACCGATAATCACCATCATTATTGTAAATAATGAACCAAATATGATATTGAGAATTCGATTTATTTTCGATTGAAGTATCACTGAGCCTGCTACCATCACTGAAGAAATCGCCAGAATTATTGATGCTATCAGTAATTTGACTGGATTGTCTAGATTATTCTCACCTGAAATAAGACTTTCTACTTTATCTGGCGTATAAAGTTCGAAGTAGTCACCATATAAGTAGCATAAAGTAACGGAAGTCCACAACGCAGCGAGTTTGATTTTAATATTAATCTTTGGGTTCTCTAGCATATTTATTCACTTCTTAATATTCGTCTTTTAGTCTATATACTGAAATAGACCGCAAAACTTAAGAAATGGTTGCCTGAATTGTGAATTTAGTTGGATACTAGGCTTGTAGCCAACGCACCCGGGTATGCATCCGTGGCGACTGCGGCGGATAGGTTTTGCCTTAGAACGGCTCCGCGGCAAAACCCCGCTGGGTTAGGATGTTTCCGGGCGTAAATTGATTATTCTTAAATGTAGAAATTTTTCGGGTGGGGAAGATTCAGCCATGGGGCATACCCGATGTTGTGGTTAGTTTTTTAATTCATAATTGTATAAATCACTTGTCATATAAAATCTCCAATTCCAGAATTTAAAAGGATTCCTCTTAAACGTTCTATAGATTACAGTGTCTTTCGTTTGCGGATTGTTCTTTAAATAATCTTGAAAGCGATATTCCATTGATTCAACTTTATTCTTGTTATCAACAATCGTGTATTGAAACTCCGAGTTCTTCGTCTCAAAATGGTATTGCCTGAACATGCCCTCAATAAAGATTCTAACCGGAAGGATATTACTTAAGAGCATAATAATTACAGCTACAAGTACAAGATAACCAGTGTTTCTACGTCGACTCATTATTGGAAATTAACCACAACGCACCCGGGTATGCGACCGTTCCGGACTGGCTTGTTTTGCGCCCAGGGCGGCGCCTTTTTTCCTTTTGGGGGCCGCACTTCAGGTGGGATGAAAAAGATCCTACTGAAGGCGCCCAAAGGATGGCGAGCAAAACAAGCTTGGAATAGAAGCTTCCCAGGTTTGATTTAAGGTGAATTTAAAGAAAAATCTTTCAGGATAGGATGAAACCGGAATGGGGCATACCCGTTGTTAGCTGTAGGCATTAAAAAAAGGAAAAGACTTATCCAAAAAGCCAGATCACAAAAGCGAGTAATAGCACAATCGTGAGGGCACCTATAATAGAATTCCACTCCTGGCCTAATATCTGATTATAGGTAAACTTATTTCTTAAGAAAAGCCATTTGATTCGGGCGCCAAATCGATTAACATTATCAATAATGTAATCCTGGATTAGGGCAGCTATTAAATCGAGCATTCTTTATGGGGCTTACAGCTAACGCACCCGGGTATGCCCACGTGTAGGATTAAGGCTTATGTAGCGCCAATGGATGGAGCCGTACGGACGGCGAGCGGAATAAGCCAGGACGTGATCTTTCCGGGTTGATTACTCTTGAAAGTTAGGAAATTCTTGCCGATGGAAGACTACCGAAATGTGGCATACCCGGTGTTATGTACTGGCCGCGTCGCTAGGGGTAGAAAAAAGCTTTGTTGATCAGACTATCATTATTATTGATTTTTTGAAGTCCATATTCGGAATAAATGAATTTCATTCTATAGATCTCAGTCTCTAATTCAACGCTATAAAGCCTTATTCCAGAACCTTTTTCCCAGGATTTGGTCTCGTTATTATTTGGAATATCCTTAAACCCTGGGTATGCAAGAGTCCAATTACCATCCCAATCAAGATTCTCGAAGTCTTTGTGCTTTACTTCATAGGTAAGTTCAAAACAGTCCTTGAATTTGAGAATATATTGACCTGCTTTACCCTCAGTCCAATTTGTCTCGATTAGAAAAAAATAGTCTCGGTTATTTGAATGGAATCCATGACGAAGGATTGCCACATCAAAAATTTCATCTAACTTGATTTTAGGGCTGCTCATTTTTTGGCTTGTACATAACGCACCCGGGTATGCATCCGTGGCGTTTGCAGCAGGTAGGTTTTGCCTTAGAACGGCTCCGCGGCAAAACCCCGCTGGGTTAGGATGTTTCCGGGCGTAAATTGATTATTCTTAAATGTAGGAATTTTTCGGGTTGGGAATATGCAGCCATGGGGCATACCCGGTGTTGTGTGCAGTTTTAAATTTATTAATTGAGGTTTGAAATTTGAATTATCATTGAAATATCATAGATAATAGATATTAAGATAATTGCTCTCTTAACTCCTTTTCCATGCTTTTTTGTCCATTTCACATAATCTTTTTTTCGTTTTTCTGCTACGCTCCATTTTCCATCGGCATACCTAAAACCAAAATACGCGAGAAAGGAAAAAAAGATGATACCTATTATTGAATATATCAGATTTGGTTCCATTTTTTGGGGTTATACATTAGCACGTTTCAAATTGCATCACAACGGTCTCGGCTATGAGTAGTTGCGTGGTTTAGCACTAAACTTTGCAAGTACGCACCAAGTTGGAAATTCCGCAGGAATTTCCAAAGTAGGCGGGAACCAGCAATTACTTATAGCCATTGTTAGCCACTGTGTTTTTATTCCGTTATAAACTCGTTTTTATTTTCTCTAATGTACTTTATTCTTAATTCTCCAATTTTCTCGGAATCATAAAGGTTATAAAATTCAGTATCCAAATCATTGAGCGGATTGTCTTTATAGGATTCGCTAAAACTTTCCATTGTTCCATCGTCAAATTCTTCAAGTCGTTCCTTATTTTCAGAGTAAATTTTATTCGCTCGTTTTGTTAATTCCGAAAACTTTTCAGCTCCAATTGTCATAAATCCAACTTCCGCCATTTCTGCATATTGTCCGCTCGAATTAAAATAGAATTGGTTAAATCCACCATTATTGACTTCTCCTTCGATTATCCAAGTAGAGAAGAATGCTTGCTGTCCTTTTGAAAGTTTTTTTACATTATTTAATTCGTTTTCATAGTCATCTCCGATAATCTCGTAAATATTGTCAAAAATTGCTTGCTCAAGCTTGTCATCAGAAATTGAATCCAAAATTTCAGTTGTCAGTTCCTTATAGATTTTCCGATTTTTGAATTCATCAATACTATTTTTGGACTGTTCAAGAAACTGTTCAAATTCAGCATCTTTTTTAGTTTCAGGTTCATTCTTTCCTTTACAGCCAAAGAAATTTAAAATTGAAGTTAAAATCATTATCGTTATTATTCTTTTGCTCATTGATTGGCTTACATTGTGGCTAACGCACCAGGGTATGCGACCGTTCCGGACTGACTTGTTTTGCGCCCAGGGCGGCGCCTTGTTTCCTTTGGGGAATGTACTTCAAGCTGGACGAAAACATCCTACTGAAGGCGCCCATAGGATGGCGAGCAAAACAAGCTTGGAATAGAAGCTTCCCAGGTTTGATTTAAGGTGAATTTAAAGAAAAATCTTTCAGGATGGGATGAAACCGGAATGGGGCATACCCGTTGTTACCTAACGGACCTCCTCCAAGCCATCGCAAAGAATGGCATAAGTAAGGATTAAGCCAGGCCTACCAGATATAAGACCTGCCAGAATTATATGGTTTGCTTGAATTAGAAAAGCATCTTGCTTTTTGAGATGAAGCCTCTGTATAGGCTTCTTAAGTTGCCAGTACTTCAATGATGCCTAAAAGATGGAAGGTATGGTAGGTAACGCACCAGGGTATGCATCCGTGGCGACTGCAGCGGACAGGTTTTGCCTTAAAACGGCTCCGCGGCAAAACCCCGCTGGGTTAGGATGTTTCCGGGTGTAAATTGATTATTCTTAAATGTAGGGATTTTTTGGGTGGGTTAGCTGCAGCCATGGGGCATACCCGATGTTGGCACCAGTTAAATAAATTCAATCTGCACAAACCACTCGTTTGATTAGAAACCATTGTTCAGATTGAAGTTTAAAGTAATAGTATGCGCAAACGTTGGTTTCAGTTGCCTCAAAAGCTACTACCCGTTCTCCTGAATTCTCCATTTTAAGACTGAAATTGTCATAAATGGTTCTAATTGTTGTGGGGGTATGAGTAGTATCAATTAAAATCACTTGTTTCCAATCTTCTTTCGTCCAATAGATGCAATTTGAATCTTCATCACCAGGATAATCACAATCCGATAGAGGGAACTTAATTCTTGAAAGCTGGAATTCTTCAATTTTCGAAAAGTCTTCTAAGAAGATTTTGAAATTCTCTCCTTGAGGAACTTCTTCAAGTGATGAAACCTGCTTCAGTTTAGCCTTTTTTTCACTGCCTGAACATGAAAGAAGCAGAAGTAATAAAATGTGAAAAATGATGCTTCTCATATTGGTGCCAACGCACCAGGGTATGCGACCGTTCCGGATTGGCTTGTTTTGCGCCCATGGAGGCGCCTTGGTTCCTTTGGGGGATGCACTTCAATCTGGACGAAAAAAATCCTACTGAAGGCGCCCAAAGGGTGGCGAGCAAAACAAGCTTGGAATAGAAGCTTCCCAGGTTTGATTTAAGGTGAATTTAAAGAAAAATCTTTCAGGATGGGAAATTACCGGAATGGGGCATACCCGTTGTTACCTAACGGACCTCCTCCAAGCCTTCGCAAAGAATGACTTAAGTGTGGGTTAAGCCAGGCCTACCAGATATAAGACCTGCCAGAATTACATGGTTTGCTTGAATTAGAAAAGCATCTTGCTTTTTGAGATGAAGCCTCTGTATAGGCTTCTTAAGTTGCCGGTACCTCAACGATGCCTAAAAGATGGAAGGTATGGTAGGTAACGCTCCCGGGTATGCATCCGTGGCGACTGCAGCGGATAGGTTTTGCCTTAAAACGGCTCCGCGGCAAAACCCCGCTGGGTTAGGATGTTTCCGGGTGTAAATTGATTATTCTTAAATGTAGGAATTTTTCGGGTGGGGTAGTTGCAGCCATGGGGTATACCCGATGTTGTGGTTTGTTCTTAATGAAATGTCAAGGCTTGCCTTTTTTCCCTTATCCACTTCATATCCTCCAGGATGTACGTATCCAAAACATCGGCTCCAATCGCTTTCCCGCCTTGAGAATTCTTATTTCGAGTGGCAAATGAAAACACCAGGAGAGCCTTTGATTCCGAAATGAAAATTGGCTGCGAGCAGGTAATGATCTTATAGCTGTCTTCTAAGGCTCTTCGATTGTCGGTATTTACCATTTGAAGCAGGTCAGCGATATCCGGGCAACTGGTGCCATCCCAAGGGCTGGACAAAACTTTTTTGATTTGGTTTAACTGAGATTCCGTGAGGGCAGACACTTGATTGATGTCCTCAATAAGGAATGTACTTTCACCATTCCTTATTTGTACCACCAAAGTGTCCTGATAATTCTCAAGAAGATCCTGGAATGCGACTTTATAAATTTCTGACTCCTTGCATGATTCTATTTGCCCTTGTAAGTAGGAACCGAAAAGAAGCAAGAAGAAAAGGGAAATACATCTTATCGCATATGACTCCTTCACGTTTAACGGATCTAAAGAAATAAACCACAACGCACCAGGGTATGCATCCGTGGCGACTGCAGCGGACAGGTTTTGCCTTAAAACGGCTCCGCGGCAAAACCCCGCTGGGTTAGGATGTTTCCGGGCGTAAATTGATTATTCTTAAATGTAGGAATTTTTCGGGTGGGGAAGATGTAGCCATGTGGCATACCCGATGTTGGCAAATGTATTTTACCTATTCATTTTAAGCATTCCTACTGCGGCAATGCCCAAACCTCCCAAAGCAGGGCCATATGCAATAATGAATTGATCACCAAGGTCAATAACTCCAAAATAGGTAAGAAGAGTAAGCCCAACTCCAAGGATTGTTACTATAAGGCCTCCTAAGAACATTAATTTGCCTTTTGATTTTTCAGCGTCAGCTACCTCCATTCGATGTAGGTCACGATCAACGCGATTTACAATTATCTCGATGTCTTCGGGATCCATGATCCGTAGCTTTAATTCCTCCCTTAATTTGGAATACTCCAAGCTTCCTGAGCGAATTTTGTCACAGTATTCAGCTACATATTCCCTTCTAGACTTAGCCATATAAATATTTGCCAACGCACCAGGGTATGCATCCGTGGCGTTTGCAGCGGATAGGTTTTGCCTTAAAACGGCTCCGCGGCAAAACCCCGCTGGGTTAGGATGTTTCCGGGCGTAAATTGATTATTCTTAAATGTAGGAATTTTTCGGGTGGGGGAGATGCAGCCATGGGGCATACCCGATGTTGTAACACGTCTTTTAATCAGTCGTTAATGTGAATATTCTAATAATCATAAATATCCAAAATCCGATTGCAGGAAAGGATAGCCCTATTAAAGTCCATTTTTTATTCGAATCTTTCCAAGTATTCCAATGCTTTAATGTTCGCCCAATTACCGCTAATCCGAGTCCAAGTGCAGTAGCCAAAGAAGGTAGAAAAAAGATAAAGTTGAATGTGAAATTATGAGGTCCATAACCTTTGTTAAATCCGAGTAATGGTTCCCTGAAATAATTAACGACAAGAGCAATCGTAAGGATTCCCAGGCTTGCAATAGCCATTCGAGCTGTCCACTTAATCTTGATTAAATGTCTTTGAGCAAGTTCCAAAATAGGGTTTCGATAAATGTGTTACAACGCCCCAGGGTATGCGACCGTTCCGGACTGGCTTGTTTTGCGCCCAGGGCGGCGCCTTTTTTCCTTTTAGGGATGCACTTCAAATTAGACGAAAAAGATCCAACTGAAGGCGCCCAAAGGATGGCGAGCAAAACAAGCTTGGAATAGAAGCTTCCCAGGTTTGATTTAAGGTGAATTTAAAGAAAAATCTTTCAGGATGCGATGAAACCGGAATGGGGCATACCCGATGTTGGGCAATGTTCAAAGAAATAAGATTACTACAACGGCGGTTAGAATTACGATTGCCAGAATAATTAGATTGAGTCGGTCCTTTAATTGATTTTCAGCAACAAGCTTTTCTTTGATCTCTTGAACAACCTCTGGATCTGATTCTGGAAAATCTGAGCTCTTAAAATCTTCTTTGTTTTTACGCGCCCGGAAATAGGTGTTACGCGAACCTTTAAGTGCATCCCGATTTTCACGGGTTCGCTTCATTGCATCTCTAGAAAAACCTGCACCTCCGGTCATATCTGCTTAAACAATATTGCCCAACGCACCAGGGTATGCATCCGTGGCGACTGCAGCGGACAGGTTTTGCCTTAGAACGGCTCCGCGGCAAAACCCCGCTGGGTTAGGATGTTTCCGGGCGTAAATTGATTATTCTTAAATGTAGGAATTTTTCGGGTGGGGAACATGTAGAGCCATGGGGCATACCCGATGTTGTAGTACGTTGTTTTTATTCCTCGGAAGGGTCGAAACCATACAAGAACTTATTAAGTCTTCCGCCAGAACTTTCCAAACCAACAATGTCCATTAATTCTTCAAAATATAGACATACACGCTCACGATCCTCAGTATCTAATTCCAAGTAAATCTCCCGGAAACGATCCAGTCCTTGATCAATGGCTTTAAGATACTTCTCCTGTGTCGGATCCTTCCCTTCAGCAACTTTCTGAAAATCTTCGGCGGCAAGATTTATCTTTTCTGTAAATATTGGTCGAAGTTTTTCCTCTGCAATTCCAGGATAGTAAGAACCCTCTTCTTGGATAAATTTTTCCTTCATTTTGAACTCCTCAAACATTTCAGATTGACTTTTGGATGTCATCATAGAATCTTGGCTGTAAGAGGTATTGAAATAAGCAAATAGAACTAAAATAATTGTGAAGTTTCTCAAGTAATTTATTTAATGTACTACAACGGTTCCGGCTATGGCCCGGCGCCTCATAGCACAGACCAACCCCGGATTGATTAATAAACCCTAATGTAGGAAAATTTCCCAAGCCTTGGCCGGCGATGGGCTATAGCCGTTGTTGTACGCTGGCTTCTTTATTTTTTTGATTCCCTGAATTGATATTCATTCTCAACAAAAACCAAATAATGAGACATTCCCAGAACATCATTATTCCCTTTGATTTCCACCGAATACCATTTTTCATTTCTGACAGTATACGGGTTGTCCCAATCAATTTCCACATAATCAGGCATTGCTTCCCGTACACTTTCAATTTTCATTCCACTTTCAAGATTATCCATCCATTCAATTGTATCGTTATAGTAATCTTTACAACTGATGATTAACATAAATAAAAGCAAGAGGATGAGTAACTTGGTCCGATTCACATTTAAATAGCTTGCGTACAACTAGTTTTATGCAATTAAAGATAACGTTTATCCCCAAACCACCCCCTCGGGATAACGAAAGGATTAATGGTTGAAAACAGTTAGATGAATTGCAGGTCAGCGAGTTCTTTGCCAATACGTTGAATGCCTTCCAGGATGCGGCGCGTTTGCCGGGCCGAGGGTTTTTTAAGGCCACGCACATATTGGGAAAGCAGGGAGGGAGACATCCCAATGCGATGGGCTAAAAATGAAGCATTCAGTACCCGGTAGTACTGGAAGAACTGCTGCAGATCCAATTGCAGTTTAAGGTTCCGTTCGGTTACCACAAAACCCTTGTCATAATAGTAGAGGTTTAAAGCTTCCAGTACATGCTGGTACAATTCCCGTACATCTTTGCCTGTTGTAAAAACGGGAAGGTCTGTTGTATAGGCGGAATACCCCGTATCGGTACATTCCACCACAATATGGATGTTCTTCTTTAAGGGCTTCATAGGAGGTCCGTCAGTCGGGCTGGATTAAGCAGGCGAAGCGCTTGGCTACATTTCATACAAAGGTAAATAAAAATTTACTTTTATTCGTTCAGCCATAAGGGGTTTGAGGGAGTTTGGGTTGTTTTCGCTTCGTAGATACGGTCCAGCGGGCTGCGGATGTTCAGCAGGTCCTGACGGGAAACGTGGGTATAGACCATGGTGGTTTCCGGGCGGGAGTGCCCCAGCAATTCCTGAATGTAGCGGATGTCTACCCCCTGTTCCAGCAGGTGGGTGGCGTAGGAATGCCTCAGGGTATGGGGGGTGATGCGCTTCAGGATGCCCGCCCGCCGGGCGTTTCGTTTTAAAAATACCCGGATGCTGGTGGCGCTGTAGGCTTTGCCCCGTATGCCTTCGGCAAAATAGGTCTCAGGCTGGTAGGTGGCCAGGTAGTTTTCCAATAAGGGGACCAGCCGCTCAGCCAGTACCACCCGCCGGTCTTTGCGGCCCTTGCCATTCTGCACAAAGAGCTGGCGGCGGTGCAGGTCCAGGTGCTCCAGGCGCAGGGCCAGTACCTCGCCCACGCGCAGGCCGCAGCCGTAGATCAGGGCGGTGAGGGCACGATGCTTCAGGTTGCGGGTATGCTGCAGCAGGCTCAGGATTTCCGCCGTGCTCAAGACCGAGGGCAGTTTCCGGCTTTTTCGGGGCCGCACCAGGCCCTCCGGGTTCAGGGGGCAGTCCGGCAGGAATACCGAGAATTGCTTCAGGGCGCTAATGGCCTGGCGGTGGGTGCTGATGGAGATGCTGCGCTTCAGCACCAGCCATTCCAGGAAGGCTTCCGCATCCGTATTGGAGGCGGCTTCCGGGGGCTTCCCCTTTAAAAAAAGCAGGAACTGGGCCACCAGGGAGGTGTACGTGGCCACGCTACTTTCGCTATAGCGCCGGGCTTGCAGGAAATTGCGGAATTTCTCTGCCAGGGGTGGGTGCCTGGGCAGGGGTTTAGGAAGGGATTCAGGGGCCGGTCTGGCCCTGGGCGGCAGGCGGGATTCCACAGCATACCCGCCAGCCTTCAGGTGGCGGATCAGCTCCGGGGCACTCCCCGGGTCCGGCAAGTACCAGTGCCCCAAATCCGGGTCCCAGCGCGTACCGGGAAAGCTTTTGATGTATTCCTTAAGGGCGTGGGTATACCTGAAGGTGATCCGAAGGTGCTCCCGCCCTTCATACAGAAAGGCAGACAGGGTAACGGTATGGGCCATGGCAGCGCTTTGGCCCAAGATAGGCCCGGGCCCTGCAGGCCCATTGCAGGAAGGTTAATCCTGCAGGGGCAGGCGCATGAGTTTGCTGTCTTTTTCTAAAAAGCCCAATCCCGCGTAAAGCCGGTGGGCAGGCAGGCGGTGGTGCCCTGTATACAGGAGTATTTCCCGGGCCCCTGCCGCGCGGGCCACTTCAATGAGGTGTTCCATAAGCCGGCGGGCAATACCCTTGCCCCGGGCCTCGGTATCCACCACCACATCTTCTACCCAGGCCTTGCAGCCGGACAGGACGGTGTAGGTGCACAGGGTGGCCATGCCCAGAATGCGTCCCTGCTCCCGGCAGACCAACAAGGTAGGGGGGTGGGGGTGATCCAGTACGGCAGCCGGGTTTTGGGGGGTGAGTTTCGGGTTTAATTGCCGGAACAATGCCCGGATTTGTTCCCTATCCGCATCGGTCAGGTGTTCGGGGTGCAGTTGTTGGATTTCCATGCCCTAAGATACCTTATTTAAGCATAATCCGGGGGCTTTAGGGGGTTGTATAAGGCTTTAAGGCGCTTAACATCAAGTAGATGAATTTTTTTCAATATCTGTACGATTTAATTGACTATTTTGTTAACGAAAACTAAAAAAACTACTGTATGAGCAATGAAATTCTTAAAACAAGCCGCACAAATTTAATGGTGCTGGTCCTGTTCTGCCTGCCGTTTTTTGCGGCGGCGCAGGAGGTGACCGGTACCGTTACCAGTTCCGGAGACAACCAGCCCTTACCCGGGGTTAATATTGTCGAAAAAGGGACTCGCAACGGTACCACAACGGATTTTGACGGAAACTTCAGTATTACCGTTAGCCGCTTCCCGGCTACCCTGGTGGTTTCCTTCATCGGATTCTCTACCCGGGAGGTTATGGTAAACGGCCCGGGCAGCATTAGCGTTCAGCTGGATGAAGGTGTGGCCCTGGATGAGGTGGTCATGGTAGGGTCGCGTGCCGTGGCCCGGTCCAGTACGGACACCCCCCTGCCGGTAGATATGGTTGGGGTAAAGGAACTGCAGAACACGGGGCAGGTCTCTTTTGACAAGTCCCTGCAGTACAAGATCCCTTCCTTTAACACGGTGCAGACGCCGGTAAACGATGCCACCTCCCTGCTGGATCCGTACGAGATCCGGAATATGGGGCCCAGCCGGACGTTGATCCTGATCAACGGGAAGCGGAAGAACCTGAGTGCCCTGTTGTACACCCAGACCTCTCCAGGTCGTGGGGAAACCGGGGCGGACATCGCAGCCATCCCGACCGATGCGATCAAGCGGGTGGAAATCCTGCGCGACGGCGCCTCGGCCCAGTACGGGTCCGATGCCATTGCCGGGGTAATGAACATCATCCTGAAGGATAACGCAGAGGGCGGGTACGCCTCCCTGCGCACCGGGGTTTCCAGTGAGGGCGACGGGGAATCCTTTGCCTTTGCCATTAACAACGGCACCTCCATTTTTGACGACAAGGGCTATATCAACTACACCGTAGACCTCTCGTCCATCGGGCAGTACAACCGCCCCGGTACGGTAAACGCCGCGGGTGAGATTGCCGACTTTACCGGGGGCACCGCCGGAGACATTGCCTTTGTAAACGAGTTCCTGTCACGCAAGCCGGATGCAGGCAACATTAACGGGTCTCCCGAGACCACTGCCGCCAAGTTCCTGGTGAACGGGGGGGTAGACCTGGGCGAGGCTGCCGAGATGTACTTCAACGCTGCCTATGTTTACAAAAAGGTAAACAGCTTTGCCAACTACCGGACCCCGTACTGGAGAACCATTGAGTCTTTCCCATACCTGGGGAACTTTTTCCCGGGAGACAACCCCAACAACCAGGGTTCCTATACCGATGCCTATGGGAATACCTTCCAGGGCAATGGCTATGACGGGTATGTTCCCACCTTCGACGGAGACCTGAACGACTACAACGCCACAGTGGGCTTTAAGGCCAATAGCAATGGCTGGTATTACGATGCCAGCATGACCGTAGGGGGCAACCGCCAGACCTACCGGGTGCGCAACTCCCACAACCGCAACGAGGTGTTCTCCCCGGCCGTTTTTAACGACGCCAACGGCAATGGGGTGGTAGATGCCGGGGAACTGATCCCCAGCTCCCGCCTGTACCAGGAGAACTCCCAGATCAGCTTCGACCCGGGAGGGACCCAGTTTAACCACGTGGTGGGGAACATCGACATTTCCAAATCCCTCTCCGACCAGGTGAGTATTGGTTTCGGGGCCGAGTTCCGCAGCGAGAACTTTACCATCATTGAAGGGGAGCTTTCTTCTTACGACGGCGGGGGTGCAGACTCCTTTGCCGGGAACCGGCCGGAGAATTCCGGGAAATTCAACCGCTACAACTTCGGGGGATACTTTGACCTGGCCTGGGATGTGACGGAAGATTTCCTGCTGAACGGGACCATCCGTACGGAGAATTATTCCGATTTCGGGAATGCCTTTGTTTGGAAGGTGAGCTCCCGCTACAAGCTGGCAGACGACAAACTCACCCTGCGCGGGTCCTTGTCTACCGGTTTCCGGGCGCCCACCCTGCACCAGATCTTTACCCAAAAGGCCCAGTACAGCTTTGTGCCCGGGCAGGGGATCCAGGTAGGTGGCCTGGTGAGCAACGTCTCACCCCAGGCGCGTTTGCTGGGAATTCCTCAGTTGGATGCGGAGGAGTCCACCAACTTTACCGTTGGGGTAGGCGGAAAGATTTCCAACAACTTCAACTTTACCCTGGACTACTATAACATTTCCGTGAAGGATCGTATTGTGCTGGGTACCGAGATTGGCCCCTCCGGGGACGCGGGGAACCCGCTGGATGTGCTGCTGGCCAGCAACAACCTGAGCGATGTGAGCTTTTTCTCCAACGCCCTGGATACCAAAACCTCCGGGATTGACCTGGTGGCCAACTACCGGAACATTGGCCTGGGGGCTGGCACCCTTGGGTTTAACCTCTCTGGGAACTATACCATCCAGAACGAGCGGGATGGGGACGTGAAAAACATCCCCCTGGTGGAAAATGCCGGGCAGTCCGTGGTGAATGCCACCCAGGAAGCCCTGTTCTTTACTTCCCGCCCGCAGACCAAGTGGATTCTGGGGACCAATTACGACATCGGCAAGTTCGGGTTCACCCTGAACAATACCTATTTCGGAAAAACCACCTTTCGTCAGCAGGGGCTGGATTCCAACCTGTACACGGAGTTCACCCCCAAGATGGTAACGGACCTGAGCGTGAACTGGGATGCAACGGATAAGGTATCGGTGCTCTTCAACATCAACAATCTGTTGAACGTGCTGCCGGAATGGGAGTTTAAGGCGGATAATGCTGCAGGGCAGGCGATCATTGACGATACGTCTACCAATTCCCTGGGGATTACCCCCATCCAGGAACAGAGCAACCTGATTACGTTTAACCAGCGCTATTCTCAGATGACCTACGACGGCTACCATTTCAGCCAGTTAGGTACCCTGTTTAACCTGGCCATTACGTACCGGTTCTGATACCTTAGGGGGAAGCCCCTTACCAGAAGTAATAACCCGACAGGAAACTGTCGGGTTTTTTTATGGGTGTTCTCCAAGCTGGGCTGCCCGAAAGCGTACCATCCCGGAAATCAGGGCGTAGGGTATGGGCTGTTTCCAGGGGAATTGCACCGAGCCCTTCCCTTGTTTGTAAGGGCGGAGTTGCTTCGCAAAGGCCGTATGTCCGTTGGGGGTGGCATAGAAGCCCAGGTGATTTTTAAAGGCCGCAAAATACACCAGGGGCTTACCACCCAGTTTGTACGCCGGCATGCCGTAGGCTATCCCTTCCGTTGCCCCCGGTGCCGCTTGCCGGATGGTTTGGCGCACCTGCTCCAGGATGGCCCGCAGGGGCTCGGGCCGGGCCTGGATATATGCGGTTACGGTTTCGGGTTTGGCGGGCATATCGAGCAGGGTGGGAACGGAAAGATACGCGGAATTTTTTTGCAGATAGCCCATCTTCAAAAGCTCCCGTAGCATCGGTGGCTGGGGTTGGCCTCCCTTCGGTCGCCCGACCCAGCGGTCCCGTCCTGCAACCTCGTAGCTATTGGGGCAAAACCAGCACAGCCAATGGCTGTGCGGTTTTTTCGTTCCTTCCGCATCGCTCAAATAAATTTGGCGCTGCTCAGAAACGAAAAAACCCGCCTCATCTGAGGCGGGTTTTGCGCTTGATCGTGACCCGGCTGGGGCTCGAACCCAGGACCCTCTCCTTAAAAGGGAGATGCTCTACCAACTGAGCTACCAGGTCATGCTGTCAAAAAAAAGAACCGGGGTGCGGTTCCGAGGGTGCAAATATAAAATCATTTTGTCACATTTCAAGGCTGGGGCGCATAAATTTCACCTTTGCCCAAAAAGGCGGATATTTGACGCGGAAACGCAAACCTGAAAACCATGCTCATTGCCCTGGTAGGCTATATGGGAAGCGGAAAATCCACGGTGGGCCAGGCCCTGGCCAAAGACCTGGGGTTGCCCTTTCTGGACTTCGACAGCTTTATCGAAAACCGGCTTGGTCAAAGCATCCCGGAGATCTTTGCCGCCCGGGGAGAACTGTTCTTCCGACGCACAGAGCATGAACTCTTAAAGGAACTTCTGGCCGAGGGGCCCCAGCTGGTCCTGGCCCTGGGCGGGGGTACCCCCTGCTATGCCGGGAATATGGACCTGCTTCTGCAGCATACCCCCCATGTGGTATACCTGCAGCTCTCGGTAGGCGCCCTTACCCGGCGCCTGGAAACAGGGCAGGCCCAACGGCCGCTCATTGCCCACATATCGGCCGAAGAACTCCCGGAATTTATCGGGAAGCACCTCTTTGAGCGCGCCCCCTTTTATGCGCAGGCGCCCATTACCATACGCGTGGAAGGGCAGGGGGTAGCTGCCGTGGTGGCGGAAATCAAGAATTTGTTAGTCTAGGTACACCCCGTGGTTGCGGGGGGCAAAGTCTACCCGCACGTGCTCGTGCAGGGAGGTAGAGAGGGATACCCCTTTAAAATCGGCCTTAACCGGGTACCGCTTGTGGTTGCGGTTTACCAGCACCGCAGTTTTGATCTGTTTGGTAGGGGTCTTCAGAAAGTGGTGTACCGCGTAAATGAGCGTGCTCCCGGAATTCAGCACATCGTCTATGATCACCACGGATTGCCCGGCATACTGTTCGGGTTTCAGGGAGGTGGTTACCCCACTGGTCAGGGGGTCCTTTTTGTCCATCTCTACCTGGCACAGCAAAATGTCCGCGTCGGTAATCTGCTCCAGGGCTGCCTTGATCTTTTTGGTGAGTTCCAGGCCGCCCCCGCGAATCCCCGCCAGCACAATGACCGGTTCTTCCACATTGGACTCGTAGATCTGGTACGCCATGCGGCGGATTTTGTACTGGATTTGCTGGTGGGTCAGGATGCGGTTTTCCATGGGGCTCTATTGCTTCTCAAAGATAAAAAAGAGTTCGTTTCCCGCCCGGGGTGGAATGGAATTCGTGGCGGTTTCCAGCACTTTGATGCGAAACCCCTCCTGGAAGTACTCCCGGTACTCTGCCGCGGCCCCGCCAAAAGGCGGTCCCTGTTCGGTCAGGGGGAACTGAAACAGCAGCCCGGCCAGCTTGCCGCCGGGGGCGAGCAGCCCGTGCATATGGCGGGCGTAATCCGGGCGGCGCTCCGGGGGCAGGGCGCAGAAAAAGGTGTGCTCCAGAATCAGGTCGAAAGGCCCGCCTGCATAGGCGAAGAAATCCGTTTGCACCAGGGCGATTTCCGGCATTTCCGGCACCCGGGCCCGCAGCTGCTCCAGGGGCGGGCGGGCAATGTCCAGTACGGTCAGGTTTCGGAAGCCCTGCTGCCAGAGGTATTCAGCCTCGTACCCGTTCCCGGCCCCGGGGATCAGGATGCGCAGGCTGGGGTCTGCCAGCTGGTCCGCATAGGCGGTCAGGGCCGGGGCGGCGTACCCGATGTCCCATCCGGTGCGCCCGTCGGCGTACCGCTCTTCCCAGAAGGCCTTATTCAGCATCATCTGTAAACGATTCCAGGTCCCTGCGGTCTTTTTTGGTGGGCCGCCCCGTGCCTTTTTGGCGGTAGTACTCCTGGCTACTGCGAATCAGCCGGTGTTCCTCCAGGGTTTCGGCCGGGGTGGTGTCCTGCCGGTAGAGCCCCACCCATTTGGCTCCCACCCGCTGCTCCGGGATCTCCAGTACGGTGAGTTGCATTTCCAGCTGGTTTTTGCGCAGGGTAATCTTATCTGTGGGCAATACTTCCCGCGAAGGCTTGCAGGGGTCGCCGTTGATGCGGACCTGTCCTTTCCGGCAGGCTTCGGTGGCCTGGTTCCGGGTCTTGAAATACCGGGTACACCACAGGTATTTGTCAATGCGCATGGGCCAAATCTTTTGTTAAGGAGTTCCGCAAAAATAGGGGAAAATAGTATCTTGCGGCTCGAAAGAAATTGGCTATGACCTGGAAAACCTTTGGCTTGGGGCTTGTGGCTGCGGCCCTGCTGACCGGCTGCAAAAAAGATGAAAATAACGTTTTGCAGGGCGAAGTGGTGCCCCCGCGGGACCTGAGCGAGGTGGCTGCGGAAGACGAAGCCACCCTGCAGGAGTTTCTGCAGACCCACTTTTACAACTACGAGGAATTCCAGACGCCCCCGGCGGATTTTGACTACAAGATCCGTATCGATACCCTGGCCGGCGACAATGCCGGGAAGACGCCCCTGATTGACCAGGTGCAGTCCCGCAGCATACAGGTAACCGAACAGCAGATCGGGGTCGGAGACTCCGAAACCCCCATTTCCCATACCCTGTATTACCTCACTGCCCGCGCGGGTCAGGGGGTGAGCCCCACCATCGGGGATTCGGTGCTGGTGCGCTACGAGGGCACCTATCTGGACGGGCGTGGTTTCGATTCCAAACCCAATTTCCTCTGGCAGGAATTGCCGTATTTCCTGCGGGGCTACCAGCAGGGCATGACCGAACTGCGATCCGGAACCCTGGAACAGTTGGTGGTAAACCCGGACGGGACCAGCAATATTGAAAACCGGGGCATCGGGATGGTGATCCTGCCTTCCGGTCTGGGGTACTTTAACGATTCCGGTACCGGGATTGCGGCCTACTCCCCCTTGATCTTCAAGATTGAGCTGGGGCTGGTAGTGGAAAACACCGATGCGGACGGGGACGGCATCCCTACCTGGATGGAAGACCTGAACGGCAATGGCTACCTGTTTGACGACAATACGGACGAAGACGAGGAACTCAAGGCCTTTACCGCCATCCTCCGCTCCAATTTTGTGGATGCGGACGACGACGGGGATGGCACTCCCACCCGGGACGAGATTGTGATCGACGCCCAGGGGAACATCAGTTTCCCGGATACGGATGGGGACGGTACCCCGGATTACCTGGACAAGGATTCCTGATCTGCCCCCAGCTAAAGCATAAAAAAATCCCTGCCGCACGGCAGGGATTTTTGTTTTCAGATCCCGGATAGTTCTAGAGCTTCAGGGAGAAGCTCAGGATCAGCTGGTCCGGGCGGGTATCTACCCGGCTGTCGCTCACCTGGGTAATATTGGTATTGATAAAGCGGGCCTCGTTCTCGCTGAAGCCGCGCTCGTAGCGCAGGTCAATCCCGAGTTTCCCGAGGTTGATCCCGGCCCCCAGGTTCAGGCCTACGGTAAAGTCGTTTTCCACGTCGTTTATGGAGATGCCGTCAAATTCCGTGTCCAGGATTACCTGGAAGGCCGGCCCGCCAAAAACGTGCAGGGGGCCGATCACTTTAGCGCCCAGCAACACGGGCACATCCAGCTTGCTCATGTTGAAGTCGTCTCCCTCGTAATCGGACTTGGTGCGGGTGTAAATCAGTTCGGGGCGCAGGTAAATGTCGTTCCCCACCTTGCCCCAGACCCCCAGGTGGTACCCCACATTGCGGTCCGGGTTGCGCGCGGCTTCCCCGGCGGATTCAAAATAATCGCCATTGGCGTTGTAGTTCAGACCGGCTTTGATCCCGAATCCGGGCCCGGCTTGCGCGTGGGCTGCCCAGGTAAAGGCGGACAGCAGGCCTAGCAAAAGCATACGTTTCATAAGCATTTTCATTTAGCGGGCCCTGGCAATCGCTCCGGGCCCTGGGGTTACAGCCCCCTCATGCTCAAAAACGATACCAAAATCAGCCCTTCCGTTGTAAAGCTTTAAAAACGGCCGCTTCGATGGCTTTATTGTTCAACCCGTATTTCTCCATAAGCTGTTCCGGGGTCCCGCTTTCGCCAAAGCGGTCCTGTACAGCCACAAACTCCTGGGGGGCAGGGTGGTGGGTAGCCAGTACCCGGGCCACGCTCTCGCCCAGGCCGCCCAGCATATTGTGTTCCTCGGCCGTTACCACACAGCCCGTTTTGGCCACGGACTTCAGGATGGCCGCCTCGTCCAGGGGTTTGATGGTGTGGATGTTGATCACCTCTGCGGAAATACCCTGCCCTTCCAGGGCTTCGGCCGCAATCAGGGCCTCCCATACCAGGTGGCCGGTGGCCAGGATGGTTACGTCTTTGCCTTCCTGCAGCATCAGGGCCTTCCCGATTTCGAAGGTTTGGTCCGCCGGGGTGAAATTGGCCACCTTGGGCCGGCCAAAGCGGAGGTAAACCGGGCCGTGGTGCTCGGCTACCGCCAGGGTGGCGGCCTTGGTCTGGTTAAAATCGCAGGGGTTGATCACGGTCATGCCCGGCAGCATCTTCATAAGCCCGATATCTTCCAGGATCTGGTGGGTGGCCCCGTCCTCGCCCAGGGTAATCCCGGCGTGGGAGGCACAGATCTTTACGTTCTTGTCCGAATAGGCCACGGACTGGCGAATCTGGTCATAAACCCGGCCGGTGGAGAAATTCGCAAAGGTGGTGGTAAAGGGGATGTAACCGCCTATGGTAAGCCCGGCGGCCAGGCCAATCATATTGGCTTCGGCAATGCCCACCTGGAAGAAGCGCTCCGGGTTCTCGTCAATAAAGGTCTCGATCTTCAGGGAGCCCACCAGGTCTGCACACAGGGTAACCACTTTGGGGTTGGTGCGCCCCAGTTCGGTCATCCCGGCCCCAAAGCCGCTGCGGGTATCTTGTTTTCCTTGGTCTGTATAGCGTTTCATCGGTTGGTACGGGTTTGGATTAGTAATCGCCCAGGGTTTCCGGGTTTTGCGCCAGGGCGGTGGCCAGCTGCTCGTCGTTGGGGGCCTTGCCGTGCCAGGCGTGGGTGTGCATCATAAAATCCACCCCATTGCCCATTTCGGTGGTCATCACCAGGGCTACCGGTTTGCCTTTCCCGCTGCGGGTTTTGGCTTGCTGCAGGGCGCCTACCACGGCGGCCATATCGTTCCCGGCATCCAGTTCCATCACGTCCCACCCAAAGGCTTCCAGCTTGGGGCGCAGGTCGCCCAGGGCCATCACCTCCTCGGTGGGGCCGTCAATCTGCTGCCCGTTGCGGTCAATGGTGGCAATGAGGTTATCCACCCCCTTGCTGCCGGCGTACATAATGGCTTCCCAGTTCTGCCCTTCCTGCAGTTCCCCGTCTCCGTGCAGGCTGAATACCAGGTGGGGATCCTTGTTCAGTTTCTTGGCCAGGGCCGCGCCTATGGCTACGGACATGCCCTGCCCCAGCGAGCCGGAGGCAATGCGCACCCCGGGCAACCCTTCGTGGGTGGTGGGGTGGCCCTGCAGGCGGGAGTCGATCTTGCGGAAGGTATGCAGCTCTTCCACCGGGAAGTAGCCCTTGCGGGCCAGCACGCTGTAGAACACGGGCGAGATATGCCCGTTGGAAAGGAAGAAGACGTCTTCCCCAACGCCGTCCATATCGAATCCGGGTTTGAGTTCCATGATCTCGTGGTAAAGGGCCACCATGAATTCGGTACAGCCCAAAGACCCGCCGGGGTGGCCCGAGTTCACGGCGTGCACCATGCGGAGGATGTCCCGCCGCACCTGGGTGGCCAGGGCCTCCAGTGCTTTAATATCAGCCATAAAAAGGAATTTAACCCTTCAAAAGTAAGCGCATTCTGCGGCCCCTGCAACCGGAGTTTTTACAACTTATTAACGAACACCAGCCCCGGTAACTTTACCGATTTCTTAAGACGGTATGCCGGGGAGTTGTGTATCTTTGGCGCCATGTCCGCACCCGCATCCCCGGCATTTGAACTCCAGCATACGGACCCGGCCACCAAGGCCCGGGCCGGCCTGCTGCAAACGGCCCACGGCCCCGTGCAGACCCCAATCTTTATGCCGGTGGGCACCGTGGCCACCGTTAAAGGGGTGCACCAGCGGGAACTGCGGGAAGACATCAACCCGGACATTATTCTGGGCAACACCTACCATTTGTACCTGCGGCCGGGCATGGAAATCCTGGAACAGGCCGGGGGCCTGCACCGGTTTATGAATTGGGACCGCCCCATCCTGACCGACAGCGGGGGTTACCAGGTGTACTCCCTTTCCGGTACCCGGAAGATTGTGGAAGAAGGGGTGAAGTTCAAGTCCCATATTGACGGTTCCCGCCATTTTTTTACCCCGGAATCCGTGGTAGACCTGCAGCGCAGCATCGGAGCGGACATCATCATGGCCTTTGACGAATGCACCCCCTATCCCTGCGACCGCCGTTATGCCGAACGCTCCATGCACATGACCCACCGCTGGCTGGACCGCTGTATGGCCCACCTGGAAAAAAGCCCGCCCCGGTACGGGTTCGAGCAATTGTTTTTTCCCATTGTGCAAGGCTCCGTTTATACGGATCTGCGCCGGCAGTCCGCAGAATACATAGCCGAAGCGGGCGCCCCGGGCAATGCCATCGGGGGGCTTTCCGTGGGGGAACCGGCCGAGGAGATGTACGCCATGGCCGAGGCGGTCTGCGACATCCTCCCGGCGGATAAACCCCGCTACCTGATGGGGGTGGGCACCCCCTGCAACCTGCTGGAAAACATCGCCCTGGGGGTGGACATGTTCGACTGCGTAATGCCCACCCGCAATGCGCGCAACGGCATGCTCTTTACTTCCGAGGGTACCATTAACATCAAGAACAAGAAATGGGAGGCGGACTTTTCGCCCCTGGACCCCATGGGGCATACCTTTGTGGACTCGGAATACACCCGGGCCTACCTGCGGCATTTGTTTGCCGCCAATGAGTATCTTGGCAAACAGATTGCCACCATCCACAACCTGGGCTTCTACCTCTGGCTGGTGCGGGAAGCGCGCCGCCGGATTCTGGACGGCACCTTTGCCCCCTGGAAGGCGGAAATGGTGGCCAAATTGGATAAACGCCTATAGGCATGATGACCATCCTGGACTGGTACATATTGCGCAAATACCTGACTACCTTCGGGTTGCTGTTGCTGCTGTTTGTGCCCATCGGCATCATGCTGAACCTGGCCGAGCAGATCGGCAAGATGATCGACAACGAGGCGCCCCTGTCCGAGATCCTGGTTTATTACGGGAATTTCACCATCTATATCGGCAGCCTGCTGTTCCCCATCCTGCTGTTTTTGGCCATCATCTTCTTTACCTCCCGCCTGGCCAACAACACCGAGATTGTGGCCATCCTGAGCAGCGGGGTTTCCTTTGGCCGTTTCTTGCGGCCCTACTGGGTGGGGGCGGGCATCATTGCGGTGGCCATGTTCCTGCTGGGGATGTTTATTGTGCCCTCGGCCAGCAAGGGCTACAACGAATTTCGCTTTAAGTATTTGAAAAAAGGGGGGCAGGACCGGGAAACCAGCAACATCTTTACCCAGCTGGGGGATTCCGATTACATCTATGTGAGCAAATTTGACCCCGCCCGGCAGATCGGGTACAACTTTACCTATGAGCATTTCGGGGAAGACGGGCAGCTGGAATACAAGATAGCCGCGGCCAACATCCGCTGGGTGCCGGCAGACAGCCTGTACCGCCTCACTTCCTACAGCCGCCGGAACCTGCGCGGCAATACGGAGCACCTGGAAACCCGCCGCCGTCTGGATACCCTCTTTGCCTTCCGCATAGACGACCTGACGCCGGTCTCCTATATTGCCGAGACCAAGAACCTCTTTGAGCTGAACGAATTTATCGCGGACCAGAAACGCAAGGGAGCCTCCAACGTAAATACCTATGTGCTGGTGAAATACCGGCGCTGGGCCCTGCCCGTATCGGCCTTTATCCTGACCATTATCGGGGTGGCCGTCTCCTCCATGAAGCGTCGGGGCGGGCTGGGGGTAAACCTGGCCTTCGGGATCGGGGTGGCTTTTATTTACATCTTCCTGGACAAGGTCTTTGGCACCCTGGCCGAGCAGAGCGGCTTCCCGCCCCTGCTGGCGGTGATCCTCCCGAACATTTTCTTCGGATTGGTGGGGCTTTACCTGCTGCAGAAGGCCAAGCGCTAGTCGCTGATTTTACCCGCCTCCCTCCGGGAGTTTGGGAATATCCTTTATCTTTGCCCACACAACAGACCAAACGAGAACCTTCATGGAATACCTGGATTTTGAACTGCCCATCAAGGAACTGCAGGACCAGCTGGAGAAGTGCCAGCTGATCGGGGAGGAAAGCGACGTAGACGTAACCGAGACCTGCAAGCAGATCGAGAAAAAGCTGGACGAAACCCGCAAGGAGATCTTCAAAAACCTCACCCCCTGGCAGCGGGTACAACTCTCCCGCCACCCCAACCGGCCCTACACCATGGACTATGTGCGGGCCCTTTGCGGCGATAGCTGGCTGGAACTCCACGGAGACCGTACCGTGAAGGACGACAAGGCCATGATTGGCGGCCTGGGCAAGATTGGCGACCAGAGCTTTATGTTTGTCGGCCAGCAAAAGGGATACAACACCAAAACCCGCCAGTACCGCAATTTCGGGATGGCCAACCCGGAGGGCTACCGCAAGGCGCTGCGCCTGATGAAGTCCGCCGAGAAATTCGGCATTCCCGTGGTGAGCTTTATCGACACCCCCGGGGCCTACCCGGGTATTGAAGCCGAGGAACGCGGGCAGGGCGAGGCCATTGCGCGCAATATTCTGGAAATGACCCGCCTGAAGGTGCCCATCATTGTGGTGATTATAGGGGAGGGGGCCTCCGGTGGCGCCCTGGGCATTGGCGTAGGCGACCGCGTGCTGATGCTGGAGAATACCTGGTACTCCGTAATCTCCCCCGAATCCTGTTCCTCTATCCTGTGGCGGAGCTGGGAGTACAAGGAGCAGGCCGCAGCGGCCCTGAAACTGACCGCCACGGATATGAAGCGCCTGAAACTCATCGACGAGATTGTGCGGGAACCCGCAGGGGGCGCCCACAGCAACCGGGAGAAGGCCTTCGAGATCGTAAAGAACAAGATTGCAAAGCACTATCAGGAGCTGCAAAAGTTATCACCAGAAGAACTGGTTGCCCAGCGCATGGATAAGTATGGCAGTATGGGCGTCTTTAAGGACTGATGCCCGCGCCTGCGGCCCTTACCGTATGAACCGGAGCCCCATGCTCCGGTTTTTTTTCGGATATCAACATAAAAGCGTAACTTATTAACACCCCAATTGTGGATGGACGGTGGATATCCAAGAGGAAACCGCCGCCTGTGCCTCGGGTGAAATTCCTACTTTTAACCTCATGGAAAAATCGAGCCCCGTAACCGGACACCGCATCGGAAAACCCAGCATCATTCCGCTGGAGCGCGGCAAAATACCGCCGCAAGCCGTTGATTTAGAGGAGGTTGTTTTGGGCGCGATGATGATCGACAAAAAAGGGGTGGACGAGGTGATCGACATCCTGCACCCGGATGTCTTTTACAAGGAAGCCCACCGCTACATCTACGAGGCCCTGTTCAAGCTCTTTGAATCTTCCGAACCGGTGGATTTATTAACCGTTTCGGCCCAACTCAAGAAGGATGGGCGCCTGGAAGCCGTCGGGGGCGATTTTTACCTGATCAAACTCACCCAAAAGGTGGCCTCTTCGGCCCACATCGAGTACCACGCCCGGATTATCCTGCAGAAATACATTCAGCGCTCCCTGATCAAGATCTCCAGCGAGATCATCGAGGACGCGTACGAAGAGTCCACGGACGTCTTTGACCTGCTGGACAATGCAGAAGCCAAGCTCTATGAGGTAACCCAGGGGAACCTGAAACGGTCCGCCGAGACGGCTCAGAGCCTGGTCATGCAGGCCAAGCGGAAGATTGAGGAAATTTCCAACAAGGAAGGCCTGAGCGGGGTCCCGTCCGGCTTCGATAAGGTGGACCAGCTCACCTCCGGCTGGCAGCCCAGCGACCTGGTGATCATAGCGGCCCGCCCCGGGATGGGGAAAACGGCCCTCACCCTGTCCATGGCCCGGAACATTGCGGTAAACGCCAACATCCCCGTAGCCTTCTTTTCCCTGGAGATGTCTTCCGTACAGCTCATCACCCGTCTGATCTCCAGCGAAACCGGCTTGTCTTCCGAAAAGCTGCGGACCGGCCGCCTGGAAAAGCACGAATGGGAGCAACTGAACGTTAAGGTAAAGGCCCTGGAGAAGGCCCCCCTCTTTATAGACGACACCCCGTCCCTCTCCATCTTTGACCTGCGGGCCAAGGCGCGCCGCCTGGCCTCCCAGCACAAGATCAAGCTCATCGTAATCGACTACCTCCAGCTCATGACCGGGGGCGCCAGCCAGAAGGGCGGCAACCGGGAGCAGGAGATCTCCACCATTTCCCGGAACCTCAAGGCCCTGGCCAAGGAACTGAACGTACCGGTGATTGCGCTCTCCCAGCTTTCGCGGGCCGTGGAAACCCGGGGCGGCAGCAAGCGGCCTATCCTCTCGGATTTGCGGGAGTCCGGGGCCATTGAACAGGATGCGGACATCGTGTCCTTTATCTACCGGCCGGAGTACTACAAAATTGACGAGTGGGACGACGAGGAACGCACCCCCACCCAGGGGCAGGCGGAATTTATTGTGGCCAAGCACCGGAATGGCGGGCTGGATAATATTAGGTTAAAGTTCATTGGGCATCTCGGTAAATTTGATAATTTGGATGACTTTGATTCTCCGTTCGAGTTTCAATCCAAGATGAATGCCGAGGGTGAGAACCCGTTTGTGGCCAAGGATTTCCCCAATGCCGACCAGGCATTCGGCAGTTCCATGAACGACCACCCGGAGGCCGAGCCGGATGACAATGACGTACCTTTCTAAACTTCACTTTTTTCGCCCCCGCTTCTGCCGGGCAAGCCTTTTTCTTTTCATTTTCCTGCTGGCCTTCGGGTCGGTCCGGGCTTCAGTTTTGCTGATCCCCATGGATGCCGAAAGCCAGGAAAACCACCTGAAAGCCTACGGCATTACCTTCTGGGTACTTTCCCAGCAACAGAAGGTGCAGTGGCTGCTCAATTACCGGGGCGGGTCCTTCCTGCTCCCGGACGGGGAACTGATCCGCAACGAATGCCGCATTCGCGGGGTGTCCTTCGAGATCCTGCCGGATGCCAGCGCCCAGCAGATCCTGGATGAGATTTCCAGCCCCGCCCGCAACCAGGAAGCGGTGATCCTGGAGAAAGCCCCGCGTATTGCCGTGTATTCCCCCAAGGACAACCCGCCCTGGGACGATGCCGTAACCATGGCCCTGACTTATGCGGAGATCCCCTATGTGACCGTATACGACCGGGAAGTGCTGGAAGACAAGCTGCCCCTTTACGACTGGTTGCACCTGCACCACGAGGACTTTACGGGGCAGTACGGGAAGTTTTACGGGGCCTACCGGGCCACCCCCTGGTATATTGAAGGCAAGCAGCAGGCCGAGGCCCTGGCGGCCGAACTGGGCTACGCCAAGGTTTCGCAGGAAAAGGGGGCCGTGGCCGAGAAGATCCGGCAATATGTGATCGGGGGCGGGTTTATGTTCGCCATGTGTTCGGCCACGGATTCCTTTGATATTGCCCTGGCGGCCGCCGGGGTGGATATCTGCGAACCCATGTTTGACGGGGACCCTTCCACGCCCAACTACCAGCAGCGCCTGGATTTCTCAAGGACTTTTGCCTTTACGGATTTTGTGCTGGAGCGCAGCCCGGTGCGCTATGAGTTCTCCTCCATCGACATGACCAGCCGGCGGGACGACGTGCCCCCGGAATCGGATTATTTCACGCTTATGGACTTCTCGGCCAAGTGGGACCCGGTGCCCACCATGCTCTGTCAGAACCACACCGCTTTGGTGAAGGGTTTTATGGGGCAGACCACGGCCTTTAACCGGGGGCAGGTGAAGCCCACGGTGATGGTGCTGGGAGAAAACCGCCTGAACGGGGAGGCCCGCTACATCCACGGGGTTAAGGGGCGCGGCTTTTTTACCTTTTACGGGGGGCACGACCCGGAAGATTACCAGCACCGGGTGGGCGACCCCAAGACGGAACTCTCCCTGCACCCGAACTCCCCGGGGTACCGGCTCATTTTGAACAACGTCCTCTTCCCGGCAGCCAAGCAGAAAAAACAGAAAACCTAGGCCCCGTTTTTACACAGGCAGACCAGGGGGTACCCCAGGTCTTCGGTGCGGTGGGTCACCTTAAAGCCAAAGGCTTCGTAATAGCGCACGTTCTCCGGGGTGGTGGTCTCCAGGGCAATGGGTATATCTATATCCCGGTAGGCTTTCATGGCTGCCAGGGCCAGGCGCAGGCCCTCCCCGCGACCGCGGACTTCGGGGCGCACCCCCAGGATCAGCGGATAGATATGAGGGGCTGCAGGGCGCAGGCGCCGCAGCCGGCGTTGCCGGCGCAGGATTTGGGGCACCCGCCTTAACCCGATTACCCGCAAGGCCAAACCGGCCTTGGCCCAGGCCAGGCGCAGCCGCGGCCATAACCCGGGCTTTTGATCCGGGAATTCCACCAGCAGGCAGGCCTGTCGGCTGGGCGACAGCCATACCTTTCCCTGGTAAAACCCGCGCAGGAAGAGGTAGCGCATCAGGCGCTGCAGCCGTCTGTGGCGCCCGGGCCCTTCCCCGATCAGGTGGTTGATGGCATTGGGCATGGTCTCGCCTGAAAAGGCGCTTTCCAGGATGTCTGCCACCAGTTGCTCGTCTTGCAGGGTTGCCGTTTCCATAACTTTAATTCATCAGGAGTGCTGCCGCACCAGGGTTTCCAGCATCTGCTCCACCCCATAGGCATCATTGCTGGCGGTATGGAAGCGGGCCGCCTGTTTTACATTAGGGTGGGCGTTGGCCATGGCCACGCTGTAATCCGAAAGGGCCATCATTTCCAGGTCGTTATTGAAATCCCCGAAAACCATCACCTGGTCGCGGCCCAGGCCCCGTTCCGCCAGCAGGCGTTCCAGGGCGTGCCCCTTATGGGCCTCGGGGTGGGATACATCCACCCAGTGGTTGCCGGAGACCTTTACCTTCAATTCGGATTCCAGGTCCCGGAAGGCGGGGTAAATGTGGCGTTCCGAGCTTTCAAAATGGTAGATAGCCACTTTCAAAACCGGTTCTTCCACCGCAATCAGGGTATCCGTCAGGGTATAGTCCGTATAGTATTCCTTCAACAGGGTCAGGAAGTCTTCGGAGGTGCCCCGCACAAAGGCGCCGGAGGCGGCGCAGAGCACCGGGTGGGCATTCCCAACGCTATACGCCCGGTCCAGAATGGCCCGCAGGTGCTGGCGGGGCAGGGGGGTGGTGAGCAGGGTCTGTTCCCGGTACCGCATCAGGGCGCCGTTTTCGGCGATAAAGACAATGCGGTCCCTTAGGGGGTGCAGTTTGTCCACCATGCTGTGGTACTGCCGGCCGCTGGCGGCCACCAGCTCAATCCCCCGGGCTTCCAGTTCCTGGTACAGCCCAAAGAACCGGTCGCTCACCTCGTGCCGTGAATTCAGCAGGGTGCCGTCCATATCGGTAACTACCATTCGGATGTTGCTCAGGTCCATAGCAGGGGTTTGCGGGTGCAAAGGTATTTTTTATCCGTAACTTCAGGCAGGGAATTTAAAAATATCCCCCAGAACGCCCAACCCTATGGCCTGGATTCAGCGCGAATTCCGACTCCCTCCCTTTCGCAGGGGCTTCCACCTGATCACCGATGCGGTGACCGGGCAGCTCCCCGAATTGCAGGAATTTTCCGTGGGCTTGCTGCATGTCTTTGTGAAGCATACTTCAGCCAGCCTTACGGTAAACGAGAACGCGGACCCCACCGTCCGTATGGACTTTGAAAGCCATTTTAATGCCACGGTACCGGAGAACGCTCCCTACTACCGGCATACCCTGGAGGGGCCGGACGATATGCCGGCCCACCTGAAGGCCTCCCTGCTGGGCCACAGCGTGCAGTTGCCCGTGCGCCGGGGGCGGTTATGCCTGGGTACCTGGCAGGGGATTTACCTCTGCGAACACCGGGATGCCGCCAGTGGGAGGTACCTGGTGCTTACCCTTTGGGGGGAATAAAAAAACCCCGGCGCATGGCCGGGGTTTTCCGAGATATCCTGTTGGGATTTATTTTACCTTGTCCACAATGGCTTTGAACGCATCCGGGTGGTTCATCGCCAGGTCTGCGAGTACCTTGCGGTTCAGCTCAATGTCGTTCGCTTTCACTTTCCCCATAAACTCCGAGTAGGACATGCCGTGGAGGCGGGCTCCGGCATTGATCCGGGCAATCCACAGGGCGCGGAAGCTGCGTTTTTTGTTACGGCGGTCGCGGTAGGCATACACCATCGCTTTTTCTACCGCATTCTTGGCAACGGTCCAGACGTTCTTACGCCGGCCGAAATACCCCTTGGCCTGCTTCATCACTTTTTTGCGGCGGGCTCTAGAGGCAACTGAATTTACTGATCTTGGCATTTTGTGTTACGTTTTTTTGTAGCAGGCGCTCCCGGGGTTACGGGAATCTTTAGGGCCTGGCTCCAGGGTTAAACTTTTACCGGCTGCAGCTTACTTAAGCCGCAGTTGTTCCATGATGCTTTGCTCATCGGCCTTATCCACCAGGGTGCTGTGCGTGAGGCGCAGTTTGCGCTTCTTCGACTTCTTGGTAAGGATGTGGCTCTTGTAAGCGTGCTTCCTTTTGATCTTTCCAGAACCGGTAAGCTTAAAACGCTTTTTGGCACTGGATTTGGTTTTCATCTTGGGCATTGTCTCGCTTGTTACAAGTTACTATATCGGGATATCTCGAACTATTTCTTGTTGGTTTTGGGGGCGATGAACATGGTCATCCGCTTCCCTTCCAACTTGGGCATCTGCTCTACCTTGCCGAAGTCCTCCAGGTCCTGGGCCAGGCGAAGGAGCAGAATTTCCCCTTTCTCCTTATACACGATGGAACGTCCTTTGAAGAACACAAATGCCTTTAATTTGGCACCTTCCTTCAGGAATTTTTCCGCGTGTTTCTTTTTGAAATCGTAATCGTGGTCGTCCGTGTTGGGGCCGAACCGGATTTCCTTGACCACCACCTTGGTCGCTTTGGCCTTCATGGCCTTTTCCCGCTTTTTCTGCTCGTACAGGAACTTTTTATAGTCCATGATCTTGCAGACGGGCGGGTCCGCAGTGGGGGAGATTTCAACCAGGTCTGTCCCGATTTCCTCAGCTTTGCTCAGAGCTTCCTTAATGCTGTAAACACCCATTTCGACATTATCCCCGACCAGGCGTACCTTGGGCGCGGTGATCTTGTCGTTAATCTTGTGAGGGTTCATGTTTTCCCTCTGAGGTCTGGGCCGGAATCTTCTTCGTATTGCTATGGCTAAAGGGTTTTAAATTCTACCTGTTAAAATGTTTTTAGGGTACCGCTTATCTCCTTGGTGATCAAGTCGGCAAAGGCGTCGGGGGTTATAGCCCCGAGGTCTTCCCCGCCATGACGGCGTACGGAAAGGGTACCGTCCTGCATCTCCTGGTCGCCTACAATCACCATGAAGGGGTATTTCCCCATTTCGGCTTCCCGAATCTTTTTTCCCACGGTTTCACTGCGGGCATCCAAGAGGGCGCGAATTTCGTGATTTTCCAGCGATTTTAAAACTTTTTCGGCATATTTTTCATGCTTCTCACTGACGGGCAGTACAATAGCCTGTTCCGGGGTCAGCCAGAGCGGGAAATTCCCGCCGGTGTGTTCCAGCAGCAGGGCCACAAAGCGCTCCAGGCTGCCAAAAGGCGCACGGTGGATCATCACCGGGCGGTGCAGTTCGTTATCGCTGCCCTTGTAGGTGAGGTCAAAACGCTCGGGCAGGTTGTAGTCTACCTGTATAGTCCCCAGTTGCCATTGGCGCCCCAGGGCATCTTTCACCATAAAGTCCAGCTTGGGCCCGTAAAA
Source organism: Robiginitalea aestuariiviva (assembly GCF_029537735.1). GTDB lineage: Bacteria > Bacteroidota > Bacteroidia > Flavobacteriales > Flavobacteriaceae > Robiginitalea > Robiginitalea aestuariiviva. The sequence continues at coordinate 573,667 of NZ_JARPUQ010000002.1, forward strand.
TGCGGCTTCCCCGGGTTCGATCACAAAGTCCAGCCCCTTTTCGGTGGCCGCATTGATGATGGCTTGCTCCGCTTTCTCCCAGTTGTCCGTATCCCCGATGTATTTCTCAGGGTTTTCGGGGTCGCGCACCGAGACCTGGGCCGTGAAATTTTCAAAGCCCAGCGACCCCAGCACATACAGGGAGAGGTCAATCACGTTTTTAAACTCCTGGTCCAGCTGCTCGTGGGTACAGAATATGTGGGCGTCGTCCTGGGTAAAGCCCCGGACGCGGGTAAGCCCGTGCAGCTCCCCGCTTTGTTCGTACCGGTATACCGTACCGAATTCCGCATACCGCTTGGGAAGTTCCCGGTAAGAGAAGGGTTTAGCCCGGTAGATCTCGCAGTGGTGCGGGCAGTTCATGGGTTTCAGCAGGAATTCCTCATCTTCCTTGGGGGTGTGGATGGGCTGGAAGCTGTCCTCCCCGTATTTGGCGTAGTGCCCGGAGGTCACATAGAGTTCCTTTTGGCCAATATGGGGCGATACCACCATTTCGTACCCGGCCTTTTTCTGGGCCGCCTTCAGGAACTGCTCCAGGCGTTCCCTGAGGGCCGCCCCCTTGGGCAGCCAGAGCGGCAGGCCCTGGCCCACGCGGGGCGAAAAGGTAAAGAGCTCCAATTCCCGACCCAGCTTGCGGTGGTCCCGTTTTTTAGCCTCTTCCAGCAGCTCCAGGTATTCGGTAAGTTCCTTCTGTTTCGGGAAACTGATGCCGTAGACCCGGGTGAGTTGGGGGCGGTTTTCGTCCCCCCGCCAGTAGGCCCCGGCTACGTTCAGGATCTTAAAGGCCTTGATCAGGCCGGTGTTGGGGATGTGGCCCCCCCGGCACAGGTCCGTGAAGGTATCATGGTCGCAGAAGGTGATGTCCCCGTCCTGCAGGTTCTCGATCAGCTCCAGTTTGTAGGGGTTCTCCTGTTTGCGGTAAAACGCCAGGGCATCGGTCTTGGAAACCTCACGCATCTTAAAATCGTGTTTGCCGCGGGCAATTTCCAGGGCCTTCTTCTCGATGGCCGGGAAGTCTTTTTCGGATACGGTGTGCTCCCCAAAGTCCACATCGTAGTAGAAGCCGGCATCAATGGCCGGGCCAATGGTGAGCTTGATCCCGGGGTAGAGTTCTTCAAGGGCCTGGGCCATGACGTGGGAAGAGGAATGCCAGAAGGCCTTTTTCCCCTCCTCGTCGTTCCAGGTGTAGAGCACCAGGGCCCCGTCTTCCTCCAAAGGGGTTACGGTTTCTACCTTGCGGTTGTTGAAACGGGCACTGATAACATTCCGGGCCAGGCCTTCGCTGATGCCCCGGGCCACATCCAGAGGGGTGCTCCCTTTGGGGTGGCTTACTTTCTTGCCGTCGGGCAGGGTGATTTCGATCATATCGGTAGGCGTGATGCGGCTCCAAAGATACGCTGCTCCCGCGTCCTATACAACCGCAAAAGGGATGGGTTTGGGGGGTTAGCGGCCCTTTGCGGGGGCGTCCGCAAAGAGGGCCCGCATCAGGGTGCGGATGCCGCGGAACCCCATAAAAATGGCACCTCCGGCCAGCAGCAGCCCGATTATCAAAACAGGAATAAATAACGGATGGTCCTCATTCTTAAAGGCCTGATACAGGAATACCGGCCCGGCAAAGAGCAACAGCAGGGTAATCAGCAGGCGGCGCAGGCCTTTCATCAAAAGGGTTTTGTCGGTGGCCAAGAAACAGGTTTTTCACAAAGGTAGGGGTTTTGTGCCAACGCCCTTTGCCCGCGGCGCGTTTCCTGCCGATAGGTTATCTTTAGGGGGCAACGCCAAACCCCATCGCCTTATGCATATTGTGCTGATCCCGGACAAATTCAAAGGTTCCCTCACCGCTGCCCAGGTACGAGAAGCCCTGATGGCCGGGGTGCGCACGCACCTGCCCGAGGCGCGCTTCACGGCTTTTGAAGCCTCGGACGGGGGAGACGGTTTCCTGGATGCCGTGGCAGCCGTACGCCCGCTGCAGCGGCTGGAGGCCACGGTTTCGGACCCGCTGGGCCGCCCTGTGAAAGCGGCCTTTGGATGGGACCCTGAACAGGGAGAAGCCTTTGTGGAAATGGCGGCTGCCTCCGGCCTGGTATTGCTTTCTGAAGCAGAGCGCGATGCGATGCGAACCCATACCCGGGGCACCGGGGAATTGATCCGGGCCGCTTTGGATGCTGGGGCGCATACGGTATATGTGGGCCTGGGGGGTAGTGCCACCTCGGACGGGGGTACCGGCCTGGCTGCTGCCCTGGGGTACGCCTTTCTGGATGCCAGCGGCAAAACGGTGGAACCCTGCGGGGGGAACCTCTCCCGTATGGTTGCCATCCGGCCTCCTGAAGGCCCGGTACTGCCGGAAGGCACCCGCATTTTTGCCGTAAACGATGTGTCCAACCCCCTTTGGGGGCCCAACGGGGCAGCCCGGGTCTACGCCCCCCAGAAAGGGGCGGGACCGGAGCAGGTACGATTGCTCGATGCAGGGCTGCGCCACCTGGACGCCCTGGTGCAAAGGGACCTGGGGTCCGACCAGGGGAAGTTGGCAGGCGCCGGGGCAGCCGGGGGTACGGCCTTTGGCCTGCGCGCCTTCCTGGGGGCCGAATTCCTGTCCGGGACCCATTACCTCTTCCGGATTACCGGCTTTGCGGAACACCTTACCGCAGCGCCGGTAGACCTGATCCTGACCGGGGAGGGCAAGATTGACGGGCAAAGTCTGCAGGGGAAACTACTGGATGGGGTATTACAGGAAGCGGCCCCCAGGGGGATCCCTGTGGTGGCGGTATGCGGGGCCTGCGATGCCCCGCTGGAAGACCTGAAGGCCCTGGGCCTGAAAGACCTCCTGGTTACGGCAGACCCCGGCAGGGACCTGGCCTGGAATATGGCGCACGGGTTTGAGCAGGTGCAACGCACCATGGCCGCCTATGCCAGCCGCCACCTGCCTATTGGATCGTAATCTGGGCGCGGTCCACTTCCACGATGGCAAAATAGCCCAGGGGGAAGGTGTCGGGCCGGCCGGTATTGTCAAAGAGGTCGCGGTTGTCGATATCGGTCACATCCACCAGGTTGCCCCGCACTGTAGCGGCCGGGGTCTGGAAGGGTCCCTGCTGGTCGCTTTGGACAATGAGTTCATCCATGTAGGCATAAAAGGCCGCATCCGCCCCCATCAGCTCCACCGTCTTTACCGTTCCCGGCTCAATGGGTTCCTCGTAGAAATATGAAAACTGGAAGAACTGCCCCTGGTAGAAAGTGTCCTCGGTTACCAGGAACAGGCCGGGGTCAAACTGGAACAGGTAATGGTCCACGGTAGTCCCGGGGTCTGTAAAGGCCACAATCACCTCGGTTTCGTCTCCCTCCAGCAGGGTAGCGCGCCCCTGCACCAGAAAATCGATGGGTGCCACGGGCTGGTACCAGGTTTGCGCCAGGTATTGCCGCCCCCGGTGCCGCAGCTGAAGGGTAAACCGCACCTCTGCATTCAGGAAAACCGTGGGGATGCGCTGGTCGAAGGTGGCGTTGGGGTCCGGGATGTACACCCCGCTACCCGGGGTTTCCTCGGCCAGGGAGGAGGTAAAGGATTCGATGAGTTGGTCCCCATCGAAGCGTTCTACCTGAATCAGGATGTTTTCGGCCTGGGTTACCGGTACCGGCTCGAAGAACCCAGCCGATTCCCGCAAGGTGATCCGGACGGGCACATAGGCTTCTGCAGGGTCCACCCGGATCAGGCCGTCCACAATCAGCCGGGGTTCGGCCTCCGGGGTGTCCACCTCGATCACGTCTTCGCAGCCACTGGCAAGGGGTAGCCAGAGCAAAAACAGCAGGAGGAAGCGTCTGGACAACATAAGGCGGGTTATGGAATAGTAATGGAATCCCGGAATTCCTGTACGATGGCAAAATAGCCCAGGGGGAAGACCTCGGGTTGCCCCGTACTGTCAAAGCGGTCGATGTTGTTCAGCCCGGTCACGTCAAACACATTCCCCCGTACCGTGGCCACGGGGGTCTGGAAGGGGTTGTTCTGGTCCTGAGATTGTTGTACCAGCAGGTTCATGTAGTTATAGAACTGTTGGTCCGCCCCCAGGATGCCCACCTCCAGGACGGTGCCCGGGGCAAAGCTTTGGTCGTAGAAATAAGAGAAGCCAAAGGTCTGCCCTTTGTAAAAGGTATCTTCCGTGGGCAGGTATTCCCCAAACCCCAGGTCCAGGATGTAGAAATTGTCCTGGTCCGGCAGGTCCGTATAGGTTACCTGCAGTTCCGTTTCGTCTGCTTCAAAGAGGGAATCCTCGCCCAGGGCCAGCTGGTCGATAGGGACGGAGGGCGCGTAACGGGTCTGTGCGGCATACCTTCGTCCGTTCCTGGTGATGACCAGGGTGTAGAGTGCGTCTTCATTCACGATACTGGTGGCAATGCGCTCGTCTACATCGCCGGGTACCACTACCGGGATGTAGACCCCGTTGCCTTCCGGACTCAGCTCCAGTTCCGAATTGCCCGTTTCCACGCTGCCGTCCGCCTTGAAGACCTGCAGGATGATGGTCACCTCCTCGGCATCGTCTACCGGGCGGATCTCCCCGAAGAAGGAAGCTGTTTCGCTCAGGCGGATGGCTACCGGCAGGTACTGCTGGGTGGTGTCTACCCGGATAAGCCCCTCCACGATCAGCCGGGTCTCGGTTTCCGGGGTTTCCACCTCGATCACGTCCTCGCACCCCGTCAGGCCCAACAGGGCCAGCACTGCTATCCCAATCCACTGTTTCATCTAAAAACGGAAATTATAGGTTACCGAGGGCACGATCCCGAAGATGGAGGTTCGGATGGCTTCGTTCCGCCCGGTATCCTGGTTTTGCCTGAAATTGATGGACGCCGCATTATAGCGGTTGTATACGTTGTAAATGCTGAACACCCACTCGCCCTTTACCTTCTTTCCCGGGCGGATGGGCCGCAGCGTGGCCGCTATATCCAGGCGGTGGTAGTCCGGCAGGCGCTGCACGTTGCGCAGGCCGTAGTAGGGTACCACCAGCCCTTCAAACTGGAATTGCCCCACCGGGTAATTGGTGGGTTGCCCGGACTGGTAGATGAAATTGGAGTTGAGGCTCCAGCGGTCGCTGAGGCGAAAGCTCCCGTAGACCGAAACGTCATGGCGCTTGTCATAAGGGGTGTAGTACCACTGCCCGAAGTTGATGCCGGGCTCCTCTACGGTGCGCCCGGTGTCCGTCAGGGTGTTGCGGCCCGGGGTGCGCTGTTCGGATTTGGACAGGGTGTAGGCCAGCCAGCCGGTAAACCGCCCCGTGTTTTTGCGCAGCAGCAGCTCCCAGCCATAGGCCCGGGCTTCCCCGTTCAGGATCACCTGCTCAATGGCCTCATTGGCAATCAGGTTGGCCCCGTCAATGTAATCGATGCGGTTGTCCACCGTCTTGTAGAACACTTCGGACTCCAGGCTGTAGGCGCCCCCGCCAAAATTCCGGAAATACCCCAGGGCGTACTGGTCCAGCAGTTGGGGGCGGGTATAGGGCCCGCTCGGGGTCCACACATCCAAAGGGGTAGGGGAGTTGGTGTTGGACAACAGGTGGAGGTACTGGGCCATGCGGGTGTAGCTGGCCTTCACGGAAGCCCGGTCACTCAGGGTATAGGCCACGGAGAGCCTGGGCTCCAGATTCAGGAATTTCTCCAGGGTTTGGAAGCGGTCGGCGCGTAAGGTATCTATCGGGGTACCCTCCTGGTAGACCAGGCTGAATTCGTCAAAATCCACCGGGTTGTCATTCGCATATACGTAGAACTCGTCCTGCCCCAGGCGGTTAAACTGGCTAATGCGCAGCCCATATCCCACACTCAGCTTTGGGGTCAGTTCCTGGGTTACATCGGCATAAATGGCATTTTCATTCGCGTATTTTTTGACCAGCTGTTCCTCCACAATCCCGGAGGAGGGCTTGTTGGGGCTGATGCGCCCCGGGTTAAAGACGTAGTAGGTGTTGTGCATCCCGTAATTCAGCTGGAAGCTGTCGCTCAGGTAGTGTTTCAGGTCGTATTTCAGGTTGAAATTCCGGATGCCCGAATTCCACTCAAACCCTACAAAATCCAGCTCCAGCCCATAGTAATAGTCGGAGTAGATCAGAGAGAGGTTTGAAAAGAGTTTGTCTGAAAACAGGTGGTTCCACCGGAAATTCACCACCGCGTTCCCGTAGGTGTTCACAAAGAGGTCGGCAATACTAAAGAGGTCCCGCCCGAAATACCCGGAGAGGTAGAGGTTGTTGCGGGCGTTGATTCTATAGTTCAGCTTGGTATTCAAATCGTAGAAATACGCCTTGTTGTCCAGGTCAAACAGGGGCAGGAACAAATGGGCGTAAGAAGCGCGACCCCCCACCAGGAAGGCGGACTGGTCCTGTACAATGGGTCCCTCGGCCAACAACCGGCTGGCCACAGCCCCGATCCCGCCATTCATCCGGAAGGCTTTGCTGTTCCCCTCCTTCTGGTAGATGTCCAGCACGGAGGAAACCCGCCCCCCGTACCGGGCCGGGATCCCGCCCTTGAAGAGTTTTACATCCTTGATGGCATCGGGGTTAAAGACGGAGAAAAAACCAAAGAGGTGGGAAGAGTTAAAGATGGTGGCCTCGTCCAGCAGGATCAGGTTCTGGTCTGCGGCCCCGCCACGCACGTTAAAACCGCTGGAGGCTTCCCCGGCATTGGTAACTCCGGGCAGCAGCAAAATGGATTTGATCACATCGGCCTCGCCCAGCACCACGGGGATGTTCTTGATGGTGGCCGCCTGCAGGGTGGCCACACTCATCTGGGGTTCCCGGATGTCGAGTCGCTCCGCGTCGTCGGTTACCACTACCTCCTCCAATTCCTCGGCCTGGGGTTCCAGGCTCAGGCTCAGGCGGCGGTCCTGGTCAAAAACGATCTCCCTGCGCACCTCCTGGAAGCCCAGGTAGCGGAAAACCACCTGGTAGGTGCCTTCCGGCAGGGTCAGGGAATAAAAGCCATATTCGTTGGTAACGGCCCCGGATCGCAGTTCCGGGACCAGGATGCTCACCCCGATCAGGGTCTCGCCCGTGCCCGCTTCGGTCAGGGTGCCACTTAGGGTATACCGGTTCTGGGCCAGCAGGCCTGTGGAGAGCAGGAGCATAAGCCCGGGCAGGAGTTGGTTGCAAAGGAAGCGCTTCATGCGGCGGTTTAGGGAGGTAGGTGGTCTGAGCCTTAAAAATAACAAAGCCCCGGTTCTCCGGGGCTTTTTTAACGTTTTCTTAGTCCAGCTGGGCCAGGATGCCGTTCAGCGTCTGGCTGGGCCGCATGGCCCGGTCGGTCAAGCCCGGGTCCGGCAGGTAATACCCGCCAATGTCCTGCGGTTTGCCCTGGGCATCCAGCAGCTCCTGCAAAATGGTATCGCAGGCCTTGCGCATGGCCTCGGCTACCGGACGGAAAATACCGGCCAGGGCGGCATCGTCTGCCTGGGCGGCCAGGGCCTCGGCCCAGTAGAGCGCCAGGTAAAAGTGGCTGCCGCGGGTATCCAGCTCCCCGGTTTTTCGGGAGGGGGAGCGGTTTTCCTCCAGGAATTGTTCGGTGGCCACGTCCAGGGCTGCGGCCAGGATGCCCGCACGGGGGGTGTCGTTCTTTTGTCCGTAGTGCTCCAGGGAAACGGCCAGGGCCATGAATTCCCCCAGGGAATCCCAGCGCAGGTGGCCTTCTTCCAGGAATTGCTCCACGTGTTTGGGTGCAGAACCCCCGGCTCCGGTTTCAAACAGCCCGCCCCCGTTCATCAGGGGGACAATAGAGAGCATCTTAGCGCTGGTGCCCACTTCCAGGATGGGGAAGAGGTCCGTCAGGTAATCCCGCAACACGTTTCCGGTAACGGAGATGGTGTCCTGCCCTTTGCGGATGCGTTCCAGGGTGTACCGGGTGGCTTCTACCGGAGACATCACCCGGATGTCCAGTTCCCTGCGGGTGGCTTCCGGCAGGTAGGCGTCTACCTTGGCGATCAGTTCCCGGTCGTGGGCCCGCTCCGGGTCCAGCCAGAAGACGGCCGGGGTCTGGGAGAGGCGGGCGCGTTCCACAGCCAGCTGAATCCAGTTTTGCACAGGCAGGTCCTTCACCTGACACATCCGCCAGATATCCCCTGCGTGCACGCTGTGTTCCAGCAGGGTGTTGCCCGTGGCCGTATCCACCACCCGGACCACACCGTCTCCGCTGATCTCAAAAGTCTTATCGTGGGAGCCGTATTCCTCGGCTTTCTGGGCCATCAGCCCCACGTTGGGCACGGTGCCCATGGTGCGGGGGTCCAGGGCCCCGTTGGCCTTACAGTCCGCAATGGTAGCTGCATAAACCCCGGCATAGCTGCTGTCCGGGATCACGGCTTTGGTGTCCTGCGCTTTACCGTCTGCATTCCACATCTGCCCGGAGTTCCGGATCATAGCCGGCATGGAGGCATCGATAATCACATCGCTGGGTACGTGCAGGTTGGTGATGCCCTTGTCGGAATTTACCATGGCCAGGTCCGGCCCGTCTTCCAGGGCCTGTTCGATGGCCCCGCGAATGGCCTTGGCCTGGGCTTCGGGAAGTTTGTCCAGGTCTGCTAGCAGGCTTTCCAGCCCGTCGTTGGCATTGATGCCGGCGGCCTCCAGGTCGGCCCCGTAGCGTTCAAAGACCGATTTAAAATAGGTGCGCACCACATGGCCGAAAATGATGGGGTCTGATACCTTCATCATGGTGGCCTTGAGGTGGACCGAAAATAATACGCCCTGGGCCCTGGCTTCTGCCACCTGTTGCTCCAGGAAGGCCAGCAGGGCTTGTTTTTCCATCACACTGGCGTCGATGATCTCGCCTTCAAGTACAGGAAGGGATGCTTTCAGGGTCTGTGTGCTGCCGTCGGCACCCACCCATTCAATATTCAGGCTGGTGGCCTGCCCCAGGGTTACAGACTTTTCGTTGGATTTGAAATCCCCGGACGTCATGTGGGCCACATGGCTTTTGGAATCTGCCGTCCAGGCCCCCATGCTGTGCGGGTTCTTTCGGGCGTAGTTTTTTACGGGTTTCGGGGCGCGGCGGTCGGAGTTTCCTTCCCGCAGGACCGGGTTTACCGCACTGCCCTTCACCTTGTCGTAGCGCGCTTTGATGGATTTTTCCTCGTCGGTGCGGGCTTCTGCCGGGTAATCGGGCAAGCCGTATCCCTTTTGCTGCAATTCGGCAATAGCTTCTTCCAGCTGCGGGATGGAGGCACTGATGTTCGGGAGTTTAATGATATTAGCTTCCGGTTGCTTGGCCAGTTCCCCCAGGAATTCCAGGTCGTTTTCCACGCGCTGGTCTTCGGTCAGGTATTCGGGAAATACCGAAAGGATTCGCGCAGCCAGCGAAATATCCTTGGTGGTTACCTGTATCCCGGCATTTTGTGCAAAGGCCTGTACGATGGGAAGGAAGGAGGCTGTGGCCAGGGCCGGGGCCTCGTCAGTTTTGGTGTAGTGGATGGTCGCCATGAATCAGATCGGGTTAAAGCGCTGCAAATATACAACTTTCGCAATGCTTGTGAACCCGTTTGGCAAAAGCGCTGAAACACAATCGGAATGCATTGCCCTGGGTGCCCAAAAAGCGAAAGCCATATCATTGCAACGGGTACATTGATATGGCTTCCTTAAACAGCTTGCAGCTTTTTTTGCCGAACCTTGGTCCTGCTTTGCAACCATGGGTTGCCTGCGTGGCTGTCTGACGTTTGGCGCTGCCGGCATTTGCACAAAGGTTTTGTGCGTTTCCGGTAGTTCCTTTTCGTTGCTTAGCACGGTCTATCTTACATGGTAAACCGGAGTTTTCCGCGTAACATACAGGTGCCCACCTTTGCCAGTGACTACAGCCCTCCGACATCGGCTCGAATGTTTGCTTACGGTAGGATCTACCGTTGGCTTGCATTCTATTCAACTTTACAAAGAACGTCTGCTTCGTAGTAATCGTTACACATGTATCATGGACTGATTACCGGTTCGATTACGTAGCCTAAAGTAGACGAATAATCCTCATTTCCAAAATTATAGCCCAAAAAACAATTGACACCTTATGAACCGCAGATATCAACAATTGTTCATAACCAAATCGATTCAGGAGGAGGTCAGCGGCGATCCTCACGCCGCAGTTGCCGCTGGATCTTGCGGATGGCAGATTCAATGGATTTGTCCGGCTCTATTATATTGTATTCCCCCCAGAAATCCGGATCGGAAAAGCCTTCTGCCGCATCGCTCAGGATTATGGAGGATTTCACCCGGTCGCGCAACCGGGGTACAATCCCGTCCGGGTTGGGTTCCCAATCCGTCACGGCCATCTCCAGGCTCAGGCTGTAAACCGAGTTAAAGAGCCTGCGGTCCCAGTCAACCTTGAATTCCAGCAGGGCGTTGCTATAGGAATAATACCATCGCCCGTCCTGTTCCCGATAGTCTACCCGATAAGAGATCTGGGTAGGGGTTACCTGCACATTGGCCGGCTTGCGGCGCACAAACATCCTGCTGGCCATGGCCTCGTCCGTGATGTTCAGGGAGTATATGGCGCTGGTAAGCACCTTGCGTTCGGCATCGATATACAGCCGCCCGCGGAACATGGGTTCCAGGATGGACTCCCGCTGCCGGAAACCAATTACGTAAACCAGGCGGTCGTCCACGGTCGTATTGCGCTCATAAAAGAACTGGTAATCGTCTATGTATTCGGCAGACAGGAGGTAGTCCGGATACTTCATCACATCCACAAAAAGGGCATTAAAAGGGCCGCCCTGCAATTTCAGGGCTACCGTGTCCAGGCGGGAGTAATCCGTGCTTTTACGCGCCTTGTAGAGTTCCACGGCATCCTGCCGGTCCGAGGTGTAGGGCGCTTTGTAGATCTGTACCACGGCTTCGGCCAGGGAGGCATTCCGCCGCCGTTTTTTGATGGTTTCCCGGTAAAAGGCGGTCATTTTAACCGGCTTGTCCAGGTAGTTTTCCCCTTTTTTGCGGAGGGCGTCCTTTACCAGCTGGGTGGCATCGGCCGGGGCGGCCACGTTTACTTCAGGCAGGGAAGTCACAGAAACGCTCAGCGATATTTCAAGGGGTTCCCGGCCGAAGGCCGATAAGGGGATCTGCCGGCTTCGGTACCCCAGGTAGGTCACTACTATGCGCCCTTCCTCCAGGTCCGGCGGGACCTTCAGCAGGAATTCACCTTCGGCGTTGGTCACCGTGGTGAGGTTTTGTCCTTCCAGGGCCAGGGAAGCAAAGACCAGGGGGTCTCCGTTTTGCGAATCCACCACCACGCCCTGCAGGGCCCTGTAATCCTGGGGCTCCCCAGAGGCTTCCTGGGAGCGGGCCGGATACCAGGCCAGGCATCCGAGCATTATGAGGGTCATCAATCGTTTCACAGCAATTCATTTACGGGTAGGCCCGGGATGGGAACCCGGGAAGTTTCCTACTCTAAAGGTACTCAATTTTTGGTTTTTCTTCAAGGGGTTGGGCCCATGGGACAGGCTGTAATTTCCAGGATTTCTTATCTTGGGGGGAACCAACCTGAACCCAATGGACAAACGCCATTTCCTGAGGCACCTGGGGGTCGCCACCCTGGCCTCGCCCCTGCTGCTTTCCGCCCTCCCATCCGGGCCGGCTGTGGAAGAGCCCTGGCCGGACCCCTCGGACGAAGCCGCATTCTGGGCCCGCGTGCGCCTGGATTATGAACTCAAGCCGGACTACATCAACCTCGAGAGCGGATATTACAACATCATTCCCAGGCCCACCCTCCAATATTTCCTGGAGCAGGTGCGAATGGTGAATTACGAAGGTTCCCATTATATGCGTACCGTGCAATGGGAAAACAAGAAACAGATGGCGGCCCGACTGGCTGCCCTGATAAATGCACCGGCAGATACTGTGGTAATTACCCGCAATACCACTGAATCGCTGGACCTGGTTATTGGCGGATACCCCTGGAAACAGGGCGATGAAGCCGTTTTTGCCGAACAGGATTACGGCGCCATGCAGATGCAGTTCCAGCAGGTGGCTGCCCGTCATGGGGTGGTCAACCGGGTAGTTTCCCTGCCCCAGCACCCGACTTCGGATGAGGAGATCGTCGCCCTGTACGAGGCGGCCATTACCCCCCGCACCCGCTTGCTGATGGTGTGTCATATGGTGAACATTACCGGGCAGATCCTTCCGGTTCGCAAGATATGTGACATGGCTCACCGCCATGGGGTGGAGGTCATGGTGGACGGGGCTCACAGCGTGGCCCACCACCAGGTAGACCTGCAGGCCCTGGATTGCGACTATTACGGCTCCAGCCTCCACAAGTGGCTGGCAACCCCCCTGGGGGCCGGCCTGCTATACGTGAAAAAGCCACACATTTCGAAAATATGGCCGCTTTTGGCCGAACACCACCGGGAGCCCTCGGATATTGGAAGGCTAAACCACACCGGGACCCACCCGGTGCATACGGACCTGGCCATTGCGGCGTCCCTGGATTATCTGGAGCGCCTGGGCCCGGCCCGGAAAGAGGCACGGCTCAGGGCCTTGCAGCGCTATTGGACGGAGCAGCTCCGGGGCGTGTCCGGAGTGCTGGTCAATACCCCGGAAGACCCGGCCCGCCATTGCGGTATCGGGAATGTGGGGATTGAAGGCATGGATCCGGTAGCCATGGCAAAAGACCTTTTGGAGCACCACGGCATCTTTACGGTAGGGATCCGGGATGCGGGGGTTTGGGGCTGTCGCATCACCCCCAATGTCTTTACAACCCACGCGGAACTGGACCAACTGGTAGAAGCAGTCACCCAGATGGCCCGTACCCACTAACACGCTTAAAAACCTGATCCTTATCATACAAATTGCAACAGCCCTCCCGTACCTTGGAGGCTTGAAACCCAACCAAAAACCATTCTGAAACCCTAAAACCGCTTATATAATGACCACAATCCAAAACAACCCGAAGCTGGCCACGGGCCTGGTATTGCTTCGGGTCTTTATCGGCTGGCATTTCCTTTACGAGGGAATCGTGAAGGTCTACAACCCGGACTGGACCAGTTTCGGGTACCTGGCCTCGGCCCAGGGGCCCTTCAAGTCCGTTTTCGGGGCCCTGACCTCGGAAGCCGTGCTGCCCTGGGTAGATACCCTTAACTGGCTGGCCCTGGTGTTTGTCGGCATCACCCTGATCCTGGGGGTGTTCGAGAAAGCCGGAGCCGTGGCAGGCATGGTCCTGCTCGCCCTGTATTACCTGGCACACCCGTCCTTTCCCGGGCTGGAGCAGCTCAATGCCGAAGGCAGCTACTGGCTGGTAAATAAGAACCTAATTGAAATGGTGGCCTGTTACGTCCTGTTCCTGCAGCCCACCGGGGGCTGTTTTGGCCTCCAACGTGTTTTAAATGCATCCAAAACCAAAACTGAAAAATCATGAGTTGGACCCGAAGAGAAGCCCTGCTGGGCCTGGGGGGAATCCCCATCCTGGGAGCCATTTGGTGGGCCGGAGCCCGCGGGACGGTCGGCAAGCGCCGGGAGCGCGAAGCCATCCTGGAAACCCTGAACATACAGCCTTCCCTGCCGCCGGCCGTACCGGCCATTGGGGGAGAACCGGTTAAAGTCGGTATTATTGGCTTTGGCATCCGGGGCGAACAGCTCTGTCGTGCCCTGGGGTATGCCACAGACGAATGGGTGGCTGCCATGGAGGAGGCCACCGCCCTGGCCAAAGAGGAAGGTCGCCCCTTTACCGCCCTGGAGGATTTCCGAAACCAGGACCCCCTGAACGTTCGAATTGTGGGGGTATGCGATATTTTTGATGCGCGTGCCCAAAAGGCCATGAAATCCTTTTCCACGGAAGAACAACAGGTTAAACGGTATAGAACGTATACGGAAATGATCGGCAGCGGGGAGGTGGAAGCCGTGGTGGTGGCCACCCCGGACCACTGGCACGCCCCCATTGCCATGGAAGCCCTGCGCAATAATGTGCATGTGTATGTGGAGAAGCCCATGACCCACAATCTTTCCGAAACCTATGAATTAAGGGATGTGGCCCTGGCCTCGGATGCCATCCTGCAAGTAGGGCACCAGCACCGGCAGACCCTGAGCTTTAAAACGGCCCAGGACATCATTGGCAAGGGCATATTGGGGCATGTGTCCCTGATAACCACCAATACCAACCGGAACGATGACAACGGGGCCTGGAATTATGCGATCGACTCGCAGGCGAACCCGGATACCATAGACTGGGCTCAGTTTATCGGCAATGCGCCGGAGATCCCCTTCAATAAGAACCACTTCTTCCGCTGGCGGAAATGGTGGGCCTACGGTTCCGGCCTCTCCGGTGACCTGCTCACCCACGACTATGACCGGTTGAATTGCGTGCTGCGGATGGGTATCCCCCAATCCGTTACGGCTTCCGGAGGCATTTACACCCACCGGGACGGCCGCAACGTGCCGGATGTGCTGCAGGCCAATATGGAATTCCCGGATTTCAGCACTGGCAGCAGCCAGGCCAATGGCAAGGAGAAGGGGATGACCTTTGTCTATAGCGCCACCCTTGGCAACGGCTTTAACCGCCCCACCATGCTTATGGGGCACGACGGCAGCATGGAGTTAGGCAACCGCCTGACCATCTGGCCGGACGGGCGTTCCACTCGTTTCGCGGAATATCTGGAGGCAGGCAAAATGCAGCCCCAAAGCCCGATTTACCATTACAACCCTGCCGCCACGGCCCTGGATGGGGTCTCTTCGGCCACTTCCCAGTACTTCGCGGATAAGGGCCTGATGTGGACCTATATTGACGGCCGACGGGTAGACTCTACCTTCCTGCACATGCGGGAATGGCTGAGCGCTATCCGCAATAACGGGCCGGTAAGCTGTGGCATTCAGGAAGGTTTCGAGGAAGCCATTACTGCCCATATGGTTGGGCTTTCATGGAAACTCGGACGCCGGGTAGAATGGGATGCAGAAGCCCAGCGCGTAAAGCCCATAGACGAATTGGATCTGGATGCTGCCCTGCTTGAAAGCCCGCCCGGAGTAGGTCAGTACGCGCCAGATGTGGTGACCTGATCCACAAGCAAAGGACACATGATTAACCAAGGCCCGGGGATCAGGCCTTGAGGTTTAAAGATGCATGTGATGTAAGGCTCAAAGCGCCCGGGAAGCTATATTCCCCGGTGTTTTGGGCCTTATCTTTTTGGGTTTTGGGAGATTGTGAATTATGATGCAGATTGGGCCTGGGCGGGGGAAAGGCCCCAAATCCCCGGACCAAAGATCGTCGGTAATCTCGCAGTTGCCTTGCATGCCTGACGGAAAGAATATGGGGGGACTGTCTTCTTAAACGGGTTTTTGGGGTAGTGGAAAGGCCCCAAATCCCCGGGGGCAAGTTCGGTTTTTACCCTGCAATGGCAATGCTGCGGCAGCCTAGATAAATGGGGATCTTTGGGCCAAAACGAAAGTTGGAGGCAGGGGAAAGCCCCCAAAACCCCGGGTGCAAACTAAGTTTTGATCCTGCAACAGCCTTGCATTGATAGGATTTATGCAGGGAAGGATAGGGACTACAACGTTATTAGGGAAAAGGGGAAAGTGCCCCAAAACCCCGGGTGCAAACTAACCGCTAACCCTGCAACAACCCATCGGAAACCCGGGATTCCCCAGGCTTAATCCAGCATAAACAGGGCATTGGCAAAGAACAGCTTCCCGTTCTCCCAGAATCCCCGGAAAAGGGGGTTGTCGGCCAGATATACCACCTGCCCGCGCCCATGGGCTTCCACCCCAAACACCAGGCTGCCGGAAATGTCCTTTAGGGCTTCGCTGCCGGCAAACCCGGCCACGGGTCTGGCATTGGGTTCCAGGTACGCCACAGTGCCGGAGGCAAGCCGTTCGTAAGCGCGGTTACCCAGTTTCAGGCTAAAGTAGGAGTCTGCATACCCAAAGGCCAGGGGGTGGGTGGGGTCTACCCGGGTCTGGAAAACGGCCCCAGTGATGGCCGATTTTATGCCTTCCCGCCGTCCCTGCGCGTAAGGGGTGATGGCATCCGTATCGGTTGCCTGAGGCCCTCCGGCCTTGGCGCGAACCCCGAAACCCTGTTCCCCGCCCAGGGCATCCAGGGCTTCCCCCATGGCGATCAGGCGCCCGCCCCCTGCAACCCATTGTTTCAGGCGGCCCTTGCGCTCTGGAGTCAGAAAGCGGCGGTAGCCGCGCCCCCCGGGTAATACCAGCACGTCATAATTTTCCAGTTTGGCCCGGTCCCAGAAGTCGGCATCCAGTACCGTAAGGGGGTAGTGGAGCTGTTGTTCAAAGAAGTGCCATACCTCCCCGAAACGCAAAGTTGAGGTGGGTTCTCCCGCCAGTACCCCAATCCGGGCTTTGGGGATCATGCCCACTGAACGGGAACCAAAATCCGAGCCGGCATCTACAAAGCCCCCGCTCACAGGGGTAAGCGGTTTGCTATGGGCCAGGGCAATTTTCTTAAGGGTGGCAGTAAATCCGGGGTGGTTTCTATTGTCTCCTTTTTGGATCAGCAGGGTGCCCGGTGCCCAGGCCTGCCCTGCAGTCTCCATGGGGTGGGTGATCCGTCGCACGCGGATCCCTTCCTGCAGCAGGGCGGCCAGAAAACGGGCATCTGCCATGCTGTTCCAGTCGGTCAGGTAGCCGTAAGCACTTTCCGTAAAGGCTGGTTTCACCTGCGGTTCCCGGGTTTCTAAGGTGTGGGGCACTTCCGCTTCGGAGGCCAGGGCATCCAACCCGTAGGCATAGGGGAGGGACCAGGCGGTGATGTCGTAGGTCAGGGAATCGCTCAGGCGGGCATCGGGTTCAAAAAGGACCTTCACCAGGCGACCCTTGGGCTGGCGGGTGGGCACCACCAGGGCGTCGGCATCCAGCCGCATACTGCCCGCTGCCTGGTTCCGGTAGTTAAAGCCGCGGGCTGTACCGGGGCGGGCATGCCCATACCGGATGTTGTGACGGTTCAGCAATTCGGTCAGGGCGTCCAGCTGGTCCGGGTTGCCGCGCATTACATAGCTTTTGTATTTGAAATTCCCCGGGTTGGCGTAGTAATTCCGGAACTCTGAGGTCAGGGCCCCGGCATTTCCGGCGGCTACCTCAACCGTACTGAGTCCGGTGGTCAGGTGATGGGCAATCCGGTCTTTCAGCGTCAGGGTATCACCCGTAGCGGTAATGACCCCCAGGCCAGCCACGCCGCCACCCCCTTGCTCGTAAGTCATGCCTATAGCCCCGTTGTAGGTGGGGTAGGTGTCCCCGTAACTGGGGTAAAACAGGTCAAATACCTCCTTGGTGAAATAATACCAGCCGTTGGCGTCAAAATACCGGGCATGGTTGCGCCCTATGGTTTCCTGGAAACGCCGTTGGAACCCGGTAATCACTTCGTGGTAAGGCTCGGCAGCCGGGGCAAAGTAGTAGGGGGCATTCATACTTTGTTCGTGGAAATCCACATGGATATGCGGCATCCATTGCTGGTATTTGGCCAGGCGCTGGCGGCTCTCCACCTGGGTAAGCCAGGCCCAGTCCCGGTTCAGGTCGAACATGTAATGGTTGCTGCGCCCGTTCCACCAGCCTTCCTGGTGCTCTTTACTCTCCGGATTGGGCTGGTAGGGGGTATTTTTATATTGGTTGTACCAGTTTACATATCGGTCGCGCCCATCCGGGTTAATACAGGGATCCAGAATTACCACAGCGTGCTCCAGGTAGTCCTGGCGCGAGGTCAGTAATTCGTACAGGGTCTGCATGGAGGCCTCTGTGCTGACACTTTCATTTCCGTGTACATTGTAGCTGAGCCATACAACGGGGATATCCGATTTTCCCTGGCCTTCCAGGGCTTTCAGGTGCTCCTGCCGGATGGTCTCCAAATTTGTCATATGGGTTGAGGAACCGACAATGGCCACCATCAGCGGGCGGCGTTCATTGGTTTTTCCATAGGTTTCCAGCCGTACCTGCCCGGGCCGGGCTGCGGCCACATGCCGGTAGTACTCCACCACCTCGTGGTGCCGCGTAAACTGGGACCCCAGGGGGTATCCTAAAAATTCTTCAGGGGATTGCAGGTCTTGTCCGGCCGCCTGCCAGCTTAGCAAAATGGCAATCAGGTAAAGCAAGTGTTTCATGGTATCGGGTAAATGAACTTCAAAACTACGGAATCCGCCAAAACCCCCGGTCGGACCATCTTAACTTATTTTTTAAGAATTGTCCGCCACCGGTACCTTATCTTTGAGCCGCTGAAACCATTCCATGCGCGCAGAAGGCATCCCATTCACGCAAACCGGGTTTTTCTCGGACCTCATCACGGACTACCTGCAGGATTCCCCCAGCCTGGCCCCTTATTACCACCGCCGGCCGGACCTCACGGCTTTTAAGGAGCAGCTGCGTGAAAAAGCAGGGCAGTACCCCATGGCGCATCGGGAAGTTCTGTCAGAAGTGTTGCAGGAGCAGTACCGGGGCGTGGATATTTCCGAGGCCACGGCCGGGCACCTGGAGGTCCTGACCTCCCCGGATACCTTTACGGTGGTTACCGGACACCAGCTGAACCTCTTTACGGGCCCCCTTTATTTCCATTATAAAATTGCTTCTGCCATTGTGCTTTGCCGGCAATTGAAAGAAGCCTTTCCTGAGCGGAACTTCGTGCCGGTTTACTGGATGGCCACAGAGGACCACGACTTTGACGAGATCAGCCACTTTAATGTAAACGGGAAGGAATTCCGATGGAACCGCCCTTCCGGAGGAGCTGTGGGCCGCATGGATACCCAGGGGCTGGAAGCCGTGGAGGAGGCCTTGGGCCAGGAACTCGGTGGCGGTAAGGCGGCCCGGGAATTGCAGGAACTTTTTCATGAAGCCTACCTGAAACACCCCAACCTGTCAGCAGCCACGCGCTACCTCGCCAATAAGCTCTTTGGAGCCTATGGGCTGGTGATCCTGGATGCGGACCACCCCAAACTGAAGGCCCTTTTCACCCCCTATATGCAGGAAGACCTGCTACAAAACCGGGCCCATGCCGTGGTAGGGCAAACGGCCAAAAACCTGTCGGAAGTCCGGGATACCTATCCGATACAGGTAACCCCCCGGGAGATCAACCTGTTTTACCTGGACCAAAACGGGCGGCACCGCCTGGTACGGGAGGGGGATACGTACGGGGTGCTGGATACCGACCTGCGCTTCACCCGGGAAGCCTTGCTGGAAACCCTGGACCAACATCCGGAGCGGTTTTCCCCCAATGTGATCCTGCGGCCGCTCTACCAGGAGGTGATCCTGCCCAACCTTTGCTACATTGGAGGTGGTGGGGAACTGGCCTACTGGCTGGAGCTGAAGGATTTCTTCGATGCCAGCGGCCAGGCCTTTCCCATCCTGCTCTTGCGCAATGCTGCCCTGGTGCTTTCTGAGAAACAGGTGGGGAAGGCTGAAAAACTGGGCGTTTCCCTGCAGGAATTGTTCCTGGACAAGAACCGGCTGATCAACCGGAAAATCCGCGAAATTTCCAACATCGATATCGATTTTACCCCCCAGCGGGAACACCTGCAGCAGCAATTTAAGGCCCTGTACCACCTGGCCGACCAGACCGATCCGACCTTCCTGGGGGCTGTAAAAGCCCAGGAAGTGAAACAACTCAAAGGCCTGGATAAGCTGGAAAAGCGCCTCCTTAAGGCGCAGAAGCACAAGCTGGCCGACCATGTGGAGCGCCTCTCCGAACTCCACCATGCCCTTTTTCCCTATGGCAATCTGCAGGAGCGCAGCCGTAATTTTGCGGAGGCCTACCTGGAAATCGGGGCCGACTGGCCGGGTATCCTCCTGGACCATTTTGAGCCCCTTGGCGGGGAATTTACCCTGCTTATTTATCCCTGATTGCGCCATAAAGCCGACCCCGGCGCCGTATCTTTGCCCCAAACCTTTTGCGGCATGCATACCATCGATTTGGATACGGTCGAAATGACCCTTGACGTCATGAAATACGCCATCGGGCGGATTACCAACAACCAGCCGGAACTGGGCAGCCCCCGCAGCGAGGCGGAGCTGCTTGAAGCGGTGGGAGAGACCATTACCCCCGAAGGCATAGGCGGGGAAAAGGCATTTGCGCTTTTCAAGGATGTGCTGGTCAAAGCCACGGTTCCCATAGACCATCCGCGCCACCTGGCTTTTGTACCGGCCGCGCCATCCCGTGCGGCTGTCCTCTTTGACCTGGTCACCTCAGCCTCCTCCATCCACGGGGCCTACTGGATGGAAGGCGCAGGGGGTATTTTTTGCGAAAACCGCGCCATGGACTGGCTGGTCTCCCTGACCGGCATGCCCAAAGGTGCCTTCGGGGTATTTACCAGCGGGGGCACAGCGGCCAACCTCTCCGCCATGGTGGCTGCTCGGGAAGCCTGGCGTAAAAAAGGGGGGGAGTCCCGCCGCAAGGGGATTATCATTACCTCTATCGGAGCCCACAGTTCCATTAAAGCCATGGCCAAGGTGATCGATGCCGAGGTAAAGCTGGTGCCAACAGAAGACCTGATGCGCGGTTCGGAACTGCAGGAGGCGATTTCGGGCATGCCCCCGGAAATGCGGGAATGCCTGTTTGCCGTGGTGGGTACCGGGGGTACCACCAATGCCGGGATCGTGGACGACCTGGACGGTATAGCCGAGGTCTGCCGGAAGGAAAATCTCTGGTTCCATGTGGATGCCGCCTATGGAGGGGGTGCCCTGCTGGCCGATTCAGTCCGCCATCTTTTCAATGGAATCGAAAAAGCAGACAGCGTGACCATTGACCCGCACAAATGGCTGTTCTCCCCCTACGACTGCGGGGCCGTGATCTACCGCGACCCGGAACTGGCGCGGGAGGCCCACTCTCAGGAAGGCTCTTACCTGGATATTTTTAAGGACGAAGGGGCCCGGGGTTTTAACCCGGCGGACTACCAGGTCCAGCTCACCCGCCGCTTGCGGGGACTGCCCCTATGGTTTTCCCTGGCCATGCACGGCACCAACCAGTACAAATGGGCGGTAGAACGCGGTATTACCCTGGCCCAGCAGGCGGCCGGGCAGATTCAGGCCCACCCGGACCTGGAGCTGGTGCGGGAACCCAGTTTGTCTTGTGTGCTGTTCCGACGCAGGCACTGGACCCCATCCCAGTATACAGACTGGACCTACCGCAACCATAAGGCAGGCCTGGCCCTGGTTGCGCCAACCCAATGGCGCGGGGCTTCAGGGATGGAAACCGTGCTGCGTTTCTGCTTTATCAATCCGCATACCACCGAGCAGGATATTTCGGTGATCCTGGAAACTCTAGGGGACTAGGTATTCACTGTTCCACGCCTGTTTTTCCTTGGAAAACCGGACGCGTAAGTGGTCCGGCTTCACGAGCTTCAGGTACTCGATCTTAAAGGGGAAGATATGGACGATGCCAAAAAAGTCGCTGGTCTCCTTCTGCATATAATCAATGCGGTGGGGGTCTGTGATCTCTGTGCCCGGGGACTGTAGGGAGGTATAGTCCCGGCGCGCACCCGCCTGCAGGCGGGCCCAGCATTCCTGTAGGACGGACTCGGACCGCTCCCGGTGGGCCAGGCCCTCTATGCGGACCTGCAACTGCTTGCCGGGGTTGAATAGCAACAGGCTCACCCGGTTGTTTTCCTTGAGGTGCAGGATTTTTTTGGACCGGGTATCCGTGTAAAAGGAGATGCGCATTTCTTCCGGGTCGAAGGCGCGCAAGACTATGGTACGCTGCCGGGGCAGGGTTTCCAGGCCCACGGTGGCCAGGGTGCCATACCGGAAGGGATGGGTTTTTTTATGGGTGCCGGCGTGTAATTCGGCAGTAATTTCCTGCCAGATGGAGGTGTTCATACCGGGGGGTTTTTATATAAAATTAAAAAAAAAATGCATGCAGGGGTAGGGTATTTCCCCCCGGGGTTGTTATAGTATCAAAAGTTGCTGAGAAAGAGGAAATCAAAACCGCTTCCCGCGGTACCGGGAGGCGGTTTCTTCCCAAAACACCAGTGTTTTGACTTAGCCCTTTTTGTGTCATAATTAAATTCATGTGTTTAGGTTGGTTTTGCCCCGCCATGCGGGGGAAAAGGAAAGCCCCGGCAGCAGTGCCGGGGTTTTTTCTTTGGGGTAAAGTTTCAGAAGGCGGCCTGTAGATATCCTGGTGATAATTTCTTGTGAAAGGGGGGCAGGTCCTTGGCCTATTTTGCTATTTTTGGCCATGCAAAACAACGTTCTGATCCTCGACTTCGGTTCCCAGTATACCCAATTGATCGCACGGCGCGTTCGGGAGCTGAACATCTTCTGCGAAATCAAACCCTACAACCACCTCCCGGAAAACCTGGACGAATTCAGCGCGGTGATCCTTTCGGGATCCCCCTTTTCGGTACGGGCCGAAGATGCGCCCCACCCGGACCTTTCCGACATCCGCGGCAAAAAACCCATCCTGGCCATCTGTTACGGCGCCCAATATGTAGCGCACTTCAGCGGGGGCAACGTGGCCCCTTCAAAGACCCGCGAATACGGACGGGCCAAGCTGGCCCATGTGGAAGCCGACCCCTTCCTGAAGGATATCGAGGTGGGCTCCCAGGTATGGATGAGCCATAGCGATACCATCCAGGAACTGCCGGAAGGCGGCCAGCTGCTGGCCAGTACCCACGACGTAACCAATGCCGCTTTTAAGGTAGAGGACGAACGCATCTACGGGATACAGTTCCACCCTGAAGTGTACCACACCACCCAGGGCAGCACCCTGTTGAAGAATTTCCTGGTAGACATTGCCGGGCTCGAGCAGACCTGGACCCCGGATGCCTTTGTGGAAACCACGGTGGCCGAGCTCAAGGCGGAAATCGGGCAGGAGAAGGTAATCCTGGGCCTGTCCGGGGGCGTAGACTCCACGGTGGCTGCCGTGCTGCTGCATAAGGCCATCGGCTCCCACCTGCACTGCATCTTTGTGAATAACGGCCTGTTGCGCAAAAACGAATTCGAGGAGGTGCTGCACCAGTACGAAGACATGGGGCTTAACGTAAAAGGGGTAGACGCTTCGGCACGCTTTTTGAACGAACTGGCGGGAGTGGAGGACCCCGAAAAGAAACGCAAGATCATCGGGCGGATTTTTATCGAGGTTTTCGACGACGAATCGCATAAAGTCGAAGACGCCAAATGGCTGGGGCAGGGCACCATTTACCCGGACCGGATCGAATCCGTTTCGGCCAGCGGGGGCCCGTCGGCCACCATCAAGAGCCACCACAATGTGGGCGGCTTGCCGGATTATATGAAGTTGAAGGTGGTGGAGCCTCTGAAAATGCTGTTTAAGGATGAGGTGCGGCGCGTAGGGGCCAGTCTGGGGATCCCGGACGAGCGCCTGGGGCGCCACCCGTTCCCGGGCCCGGGCCTGGCCATCCGCATCCTGGGGGAAGTGACCCCGGAGAAGGTGGCCATCCTGCAGGAAGTGGACCATATTTTTATCCAGGGTCTGCGGGAATGGGGCCTGTACGACCAGGTCTGGCAAGCCGGCGCCATGCTGCTCCCGGTGAACAGCGTGGGGGTGATGGGCGACGAGCGGACTTATGAAAAATGCGTAGCTTTAAGGGCCGTGGAGAGCACGGACGGGATGACTGCCGACTGGGTAAACCTCCCGTACGACTTTCTGCAGAAGACCTCAAATGACATTATCAACAAGGTGCCCGGGGTGAATCGCGTAGTCTACGACATCAGCTCCAAGCCGCCGGCCACCATAGAATGGGAGTAACATGAAGTTTGCCTTCCGGTATGCCCTGCTGGGGCTTTTTGGCCTTTTGATCAGTTGCGGCGCCATGGCCCAGCAGCAATTCCGAACTCATGCGGTACAGCAGGGGGAAACCCTGTATTCCATCGCTAAACGCTACGGGCTTACCCCGGACGACCTGGTCCGATACAACAAGGAACTCGAAAACGGGCAGCCCCTGCGCCCCAACACTATCCTGGTGATCCCCAGAAGGGAAACCGAACCCGCTGCCCAGCAGACCACAGCGGTACAGGACACCACAGACTTTTCCAGCCCTATTGGGTTTACTACCCACCGGGTACGCCGCCGGGAGACCCTTTATGGCATTACCCGCCAATACGGGATTGAGGAGAGTGAACTCAAGCGCTTTAATCCCGAGTTGTACGCAAACCCGCTGGACCGGGGCATGGTCTTGCGGATCCCGAAATTTGCACCCGGGTACCGGGAGCAGCTCGAGCTGGAATCCCAGCTGGGTGAATATACCGTGCAACCGAAGGAAACGCGCTGGAGCATCGCCCATAAGTTCGGGATTACGGTAGACAGCCTGGTGCGCCTGAACCCGGAATTACCCGGCAGCACCAGCTACCTGGCCGCTGGCCAGCAATTGCGCGTGCCCAAGGCTGACGCCCCCTCCGCCCTCACCCAGCAGAGCGAAGTATATCGCGCTTATACCGTACCGCCCAAGCAGACCTTGTTCAGCCTGAGCCAGGAGTACGGGATTTCCCGGGAGGAGATCATTCGCCTGAACCCGGAAATTATGGAACGCGGCAACCTGCAGGAAGGCATGGTGCTGCGCCTGCCCGAACCCAAACGCGATACCCTGGGGCTAAACACGGACCGCTTTGTGTTCTATGAGGTGAAGCCCAAGCAAACCGAATTCTCCCTCACCCGTAAATTCGGGCTGGGCTGGTCCGAATTGCGGCAGCTGAACCCGGACCTGGCCACCGGTCTCAAAGCGGGGATGGTGTTAAAAATTCCCCGGGAAAATACGGCAAACCTGGAAGTCAAAAATGCCCTGGTGCTGGACGCCTTTAACCTGCGCGACAGCATCAACACGGGCAATATCCCGCGTCTGCTGGTGCTTTTGCCCTTCCGCCTGGACCGCCTGGACCTCCAAAACCCGGAGGAGACCTACAAGCGGATATCCCAGAACAACGCCCTGACTTACAGTCTGGGGATTTATACAGGACTGATGGTAGCCATGGACAGCATTGCCGAGATGGGGGTTTCCGTGGAGGCCAAAACCCTGGATACCCAGCTGCGGCCGGAGCGGGTACGCCAGCTGGTGATGCAGGAAGACCTGAGCCGGTACAGCGCCATCCTGGGGCCCCTGGACCCGCGTGCCGTTGGCGACGTGGCTTCACGGGCGGCCGAACTGGACCTGCCGGTCATTGCGCCGGTACCCCTGCCGGAAGCCCTGCCCACTGAAAATGTGTTTTATACGTACACGGACGATGCCCGCCTGCGCCACCATATGCTGGAGTATATGAAGGAGCAGGTTACGGATCAGAAAATATTTATCATTTCGGATCAGGCCAACCGGGATACGGAAGGGGAGATTCTGGAAGCCTTCCCGGCTGCGGAACTGGTGGCCTTAAAGCAGGATGATGAAAACATTTCTCTGGATATGGAGGACTTTCTGGAAAGCCTTTCGCAAACCCAGGAAAACTGGATCTTCGTGGAAACCGACAACTTCCGCATTGCTTCCAGCGTAACTTCCATCCTGAATTCGGCTAATACGGAGGAAACCCCGGTGCGCATGTTTACCACAGACCGCAAGGCCTT
This sequence comes from Robiginitalea aestuariiviva, assembly GCF_029537735.1. Lineage (GTDB taxonomy): Bacteria > Bacteroidota > Bacteroidia > Flavobacteriales > Flavobacteriaceae > Robiginitalea > Robiginitalea aestuariiviva. The sequence continues at coordinate 599,113 of NZ_JARPUQ010000002.1, forward strand.
CGATAATGACGTGGTGGCGGCCACCCACCTTTCCAACCTGAAATTCACCTTCCCCTCCGTATATCGGGAAACCGGGGAATCTGCCTTTGCACGGCGCTACCGCCAGCGTTTTGGGGGCGACCCCAACCGCTACGCGGTACGCGGGTTCGACCTGGGAATGGACCTGCTGTTGCGACTGGCATACAAACCAGACCTGTTCCAGGTGGCGGATCAGATCGGGGTGACCCGGTACAGCGGTAATATGTTCAACTATGTGAAGGAGCTGCAGGACGGCTATTACAACACCGCCTCGTACATCCTGATGTACGACGGGCTCCGGATCCGAGAAATACAAGGACCATGACATCCAAAGTCGTATACCTGGGCGGGCTCAGGACTGAAAATACTCACCTGGCCTCCGGGGCCACCTATATTACCGATGCCCCTGTGGATAACCACGGGAAAGGGGAGGCTTTCAGCCCTACCGATACCGTAGCCACAGGGGTGGCGAATTGTATGCTGACGGTTATGGGGATTAAGGCACGGGACCTGGAGGTAGACCTGAGCGGCGCCACAGCAGAGGTCACCAAAACCATGGCGGCTAATCCCCGTCGCATTTCCAGGGTAGAAGTTCGTGTAACGCTGCCCGGAGGCGTTTCGGAGCGGAACCGCAAGGTCCTGGAACAAACCGGGCGCACCTGCCCTGTGATCATGAGCCTGCACGAGGCCATCGAAAAGGACATCACCTTCCATTGGCAGGACTGAGATACCTCGGAATTTTCCTATGGGGTCTAATGGCCCTGCAGGCACAGGAGGAACCCGCCATCCGCTGGGAGCCTGGCCTGGAGCTATCCTGGTCCGATTTCAGGGGGACGCCCCCGGAAAGCCGTCGCATAGCTGCTACTACGGCCAGCGGTATTTCTTATGCGTACAACGCCACCTGGAATGGCCTGGGTTATGTCCTGGACCTGGAGGTGGAGGCCCATTTTTATCCTGAGAAATCCTGGTACCACCCGGAAATCTGCGACCAGGGGGTCCTGGCCCACGAGCAGTTGCATTTCGACATTACCGCCCTGTTTGCCCGCCGCCTGCGGGCACGCCTGGAAAGCCGGGTCTATGGGGACGACCTGCAGGCCGAAGTTCGCCATATGTTTGCGGAGCTCAACCGGGAGTTGGCCGCCTTCCAGGAGCGTTACGACCGGGAAACCGATTTTTCCAGGGACCCTGAAGCCCAGGGGCGCTGGGGGGAGGAAGTAGCAGCCTTGCTGGCTGTGGAATAACCCTTTAGATATCGCAGATGGTTACCCCCTGCTTCAGGGCGGCGATCTTGTCTTCCCAACTGGGGATGAATTCCTGGGCTACATGGCCTGTGAAGCCCGTATCGGCAATGGCCCGCATAATGGCGGGGTAATACAGTTCCTGAGTCTCGTCGATTTCGTGGCGGCCCGGGTTACCCCCGGTGTGGTAGTGCCCGAAATAGGGGTGGTATTCCCGGATGTTCCGGATGACGTCCCCTTCCATGATCTGCATGTGGTATATGTCATAGAGGAGTTTAAAGTGCTCCGTGCCCAGGCGGCGGCAGAGCTCTACCCCCCACAGGGTATTGTCGCACATATAGTCCTTATGGTCTACCTTGGAGTTGAGGAGTTCCATCTGCAGGACCACCCCGTATTTTTCGGCTACAGGCATGATGCGGGAGAGGCCTTCCACGCAGTGTTGCAGGCCCACCAGGTCGTCCATGCCAAAGCGGTTCCCGCTAAAGCAGATCAGGTTGGTATACCCGGCTTCGGCAATCAGGGGAATCTTTTCGGTGTAATCCGCCACCAGTTCGTCGTGGAGTTTGGGATTGTTCCACCCGTCCACAATCCCTTTGCCCGCTCCCCAGCACATGGAGGCGTGGATGCCGTGTTTCTTCAGCAGCGGAAATTCTTCTGGGCCCACCAGGTCAATGGCGGGGATCCCCAGTTCCACCAGGTGGCCCAGGAAGGTATCCAGGGGGATGCTGCCGTAACACCAATAGCAAACGCTGTGGTTGATCCGGTTCCCTGCCGGCCTGGCCGCTGGGGTTTTGGGGGAGGAGGCGCCCAGGGCGCCGGTGCTGATCAGGGCGGCCGATGCGGCGGCCCCTTGTTGCAGGAAGTTTCTGCGTTTCATATCGTGGCTATTGGTTGCATTTAAAGATAGTATTTTTACCCCGACCTATGGATGTCCCCGGAATTTCACGAAAACACCTGCTGGCCCTGGCCCACGCCCGAATGCCCTACGGCAAATACAAGGGCCGCTACCTGACGGACCTGCCCCTGCCTTATCTGGTGTGGTTCCGGCAGCAGGGTTTTCCCAAGGGTGCCCTGGGGCAACAGCTGCAGGCGATATTTGAAATCAAGGAAAACGGACTGGAGGGGTTGCTCCGTCGCCTCCGGGAAGAATTTCCCCGGGAATCGCCCTGATTTCCTCGGGCAATTTGTATCTTTGAATCCCGTAACACTCATTCCCCACATGGCAGCTACCAAATACATCTTCGTTACGGGAGGCGTTTCCTCTTCGCTCGGCAAAGGCATCATTGCCGCATCCCTTGCAAAACTCTTACAGGCCCGGGGTTACCGGACCACCATCCAGAAACTGGACCCCTACATCAACGTAGATCCGGGCACCCTGAACCCCTATGAACACGGGGAGTGCTATGTTACGGACGACGGGGCGGAAACCGACCTGGACCTGGGCCACTACGAGCGGTTCCTGAACATCCGCACCTCCCAGGCCAACAACGTCACCACCGGGCGCATCTACCAGAGCGTGATCGAGAAGGAGCGCCGGGGCGAATTCCTGGGGAAAACCGTACAGGTGGTACCGCATATCACCAATGAAATTAAAGAGCGGATCCAAAAGCTGGGCAACAGCGGGGAATACGACATGGTCATCACCGAAATTGGGGGTACCGTGGGGGATATTGAATCCCTTCCGTATATAGAAGCCGTACGGCAGTTGCTCTGGGAGCTTGGGGATGGGAACGCCATTGTGGTCCACCTGACCCTGGTGCCCTACCTGTCTGCTGCCGGGGAGCTGAAGACCAAACCTACCCAGCACTCCGTGAAAACCCTCATGGAAAGCGGGATCAAGGCCGACATCCTGGTATGCCGGACCGAGCACGAGCTTTCAGACGAAATCAAGGAGAAGCTGGCCCTGTTCTGCAATGTGAAGAAAGAGGCCGTCATCCAGTCCATAGACGCTTCCACCATCTATGAGGTGCCCGTGATGATGCAGGCAGAAGGCCTGGACCGCGTGGCCCTGGCCAAGCTGGATTTACCCCAGCTGCCCGAGCCGGACCTGACCCAGTGGAATGAATTCCTGCAGCGGCTTAAGCACCCCCACCACACCGTTACCGTAGGGCTAATCGGGAAGTATGTGGAACTGCAGGATTCCTATAAGAGTATACAGGAGGCCATTATACATGCCGGGGCGGCCAACGAGGTTAGGGTGGAGGTGAAGTCCATCCACTCCGAGCACATTAGCGACAACAACCTGGAATCCAAGATGAAAGGCCTGGACGGCGTTATTGTGGCCCCCGGGTTTGGCGAGCGCGGGATTGAAGGCAAGGTGAAAGCCGTGAAATACGCCCGGGAGCGCGGGATTCCGTTTTTGGGGATCTGCCTGGGCATGCAGATGGCCGTGATTGAATTTGCCCGGGATGTACTGGGGCTGGAAGGCGCCAATTCCACCGAGATGAATGAGAAAACCGCCCACCCGGTCATTGACCTGATGGAAGCCCAGAAGACCATCGTGAACAAAGGCGGGACCATGCGCCTTGGGGCCTGGGACTGCGAACTCTCCGAAGACACCCTGGTACAGCGGGTCTATGGCGGGGCCTCTACCATTTCGGAACGCCACCGCCACCGGTACGAATTCAACAACGACTATAAGGCAGCCATGGAAGAAGCGGGCCTGGTATTTTCCGGTATCAATGCGGAAACCGGCCTGGTGGAAATCGTGGAGATTCCGGGCCACCCCTGGTTTATCGGGGTGCAATACCACCCGGAATACAAGAGTACGGTAGCCAACCCCCACCCGCTTTTTGTGGGATTTGTGGAAGCGGCCCTGCGCTTTAAGGCCGAAAGTTAGCCCGCCACAATGGCATAAACTCCCCAATTGGGCCTATATTTGCATCGGTTTTTGCCCGCGGGCGCCCCTGCCTGCCAACAGCCTAATACCTGACAATCCATGGAAGAAAAGAAACTGGATCTCAATTCCATTATTGGCTTTGTGCTGATTTTCGGAATCCTCATTTACTGGTTCTACACCACCCAGCCCACCCCTGAAGAGCTGGAGGCCCAGCGGGCCGAACAGGTGCAGGACTCCCTGGCCCAGGCCGAAAAATCCCAATTGCAACCCGCCCAGCAGGCTGTTGCAGCCCAACCCCTATCGGATTCCCTGGCTGCCGATGCCTATGCCCGGCAGGTTGGGGAATTTGCCTTTACCGGGGTACAGGAGGGCGTAACCCGCCTGGAAAATGAAGTTTTGTTGCTGGAGGTCTCCAATAAAGGCGGGCAGGTGGTGCGCGCCCAGATGAAGCAATTCGTAAACCATGACTCCCTGCCCGTAGACCTGATCCGGGAAGGGAATTCGGATTTTAACCTGCAGCTCACCACCCGGGAAAACCGGGTCCTCAATACCCGCGACCTGTATTTTGAACCGGAAGTGCTGCAGGAAGGGGATACCCGGGTGTTGTCCATGAAGGCCAAGGCCGGGGCAGACCGCTACCTGGAATTCCGCTACAGCCTGAAACCCGGGCAGTACCTGATGGATTTTGACCTGCGTTCCCAGGGCCTGAGCTTGGGGGGCGATGCCGTGGGCCTGGACTGGAAGCTATCCGCCATCCGCCACGACCCCAGCGTGATGTATGAAAACCGGTATACCCGCCTGACGTACCGCCACAATGGAAACGACATTGACAAGCTGGCAGCCAACGGGGAAGACGACGATACGGAAACCGAGGTGCGCTGGATGTCGTTTCGCCAGCACTTCTTCAGCTCTATTTTAGCCGCCGCAGAACCCCTGCCTTCCGTACGCATGACGTCGGAAGACCTGGTCGACGGGGAAAGTAAGGAAACGGCCTTCACCAAGACTTTTGGGGCGGAAACGGCCCTCCCCTTAACCGGGGGAGAGCTCAGCCGCCGGATGTTCTGGTATTTCGGCCCTACGGACCTGGATGTCCTTAAGCAATACGAAGACCTGTCCCTGGCGGATTCCATCCCATTTGGCTGGGGGATCTTCGGGTGGATCAACCGCTATATATTCACGCCCTTTTACGGTTTTCTAAGCTCCTTCCTTCCCTTTGGGATCGCCATTGTGGTGATGACCATTATCGTGCGGATCCTGATGTCTCCGGTCACTTATAAGTCCTATCTGTCGCAGGCCAAGATGCGGGTATTGAAACCGGAGATCACGGAAATTAACGAGCGGCTTAAAGATAATGCCATGAAGCGGCAGCAGGAGACTATGAAGCTCTACAACAAGGCCGGGGTGAGCCCGATGAGCGGGTGTGTGCCGGCGGTGTTGCAGCTACCCATTTTCTATGCCCTGTTTATGTTCTTCCCCACCAGCTTTGCCCTGCGGCAGAAGTCCTTCCTGTGGGCCGAGGACCTATCCTCCTACGATACCGTAGCACAGCTGCCCTTCAGCATTCCTTTTTACGGGGACCACATCAGCCTGTTTCCCATCCTGGCGTCCGTGGCCATCTTCTTCTATATGATGATGACCACCGGGCAGCAGATGCAGACCCAGCCCGGGATGCCCAACATGAAATTTATCATGTACCTGTCCCCCCTGCTGATGTTGTTCTTTTTCAACAACTACGCCAGCGGGCTTAGCCTGTATTATTTTGTGTCCAACCTGATTACCATCGGTATTATGCTGGTGATCAAAAACGTGATCCTGGACGAAGACAAGATCCACGCCCAGATCCAGGAACAGAAGAAAAAGCCCCGCAAGGAGAACCGCTTCCAGCGCAAGATGCGGGAGATGATGGAAGAGGCTGACAAACAGAAGAAAGGCGGGCGCAAATAAAGACGTGCCTGCGGAAAGCTCAAAGCCTCCCCAAACCGGGGAGGCTTTTTTTATGGCTTTTAGACAGCTGTAAACGTGCCGTTCATCGATTTTTCGGCAGGCCAGTTAAACGCAGGCGCCGTCTTCGACATCCAAAAGGCAAACGAAAATATATAGCTATGAAAAAGATACATTTCCTTTTGGCAGCCCTGCTCGGCATCCTGATGCTGCTGCCCGCTGAAGGGGAGGCCCAGGCCTCCCGAACCGTAACGGTGGTCAAGGTGAACCGCCAGCACCCTGTAAAGCGCACGGTGCGTCGTAAAAAGCGCAAGGTACGGCGGCGCGCCTTCCGCACCCTGCGCCAGTTGCCTGCAGGAACCCGGGCCATCCGCTACCGCAGCGTGGCATACTACCCGGTAGGGGGCAAGTATTACGTGGCAAGCAAGGGCGTGTATGTTCGGACCTTCCCGCCCCGCGGATTCCGGGTGCGTACGCTGGCTGTTGCCCCGGTACGCGTGGTGGTTGCCCGCAAGCCCTTCTGGTATGCCCAGGGGGTGTTCTACACCCGGGAAGGGTCGGAATACGAAGTGGTGGACGCCCCGGTGGGTGCAATTGTCCCCGAGTTGCCGGACGAGGCAGAACCCCTGGACTGGGATGGGGTTTCGGCCTATGAACTGAACGCGGCGGTATACCGGGAAGTGGATAACGGCTTCGAGGTTATTGACCTGTTGGACGAAGATTGAAATGGCACTGGCCAGAACCAAAAAGCCCCTCCGGAAGGAAGGGCTTTTTGTTTGGATGATCAGCTATGTCTGATAAGATTTGGGACCCGCAATATGCACCCCAATCCACGAGGATCAAAAGAAAAGTTGTCAAGTAAGGAAATTTGTATGCGAGGGTAAGGTTCGCCGGGGTATGATTTCCGGGTAAAAAAAAAGCCATGCGCGGGGGCACATGGCTTTTTTGATATATGGGGGGAAACTTTAGTTACTCGTATCGGGGATCAGGACCTGGTTCAGCACATGAATTACACCGTTGCCGGCCTGTACATCCACCGCAATTATACCAATACCGGCATTGCCGGAGCCGTCGGTTACGTCGGCAATGTTCATGCCGTTATCCGTACCCGGCAGGGTAATGGTGATGTTATCCCCTTCCAGGGTGGGGGCTACAGTGTCTCCGTTGGGGGTCAGGTCTGCAGACCGTACATTGCCGGACACCACATGATGGTAGAGCACAGAAGTCAGCAGGTTTTCATCGATATCCGTTACCCCGTTCCAGTCCGGGTTGCTGTCCAGCAGGGCCTGGAAAGCGGTATCGGTGGGGGCAAAGACGGTAAAGGGGCCTTCTCCGCTCAGCACGCCCACAAAATCAGTGGCCGGGGTGCCTTCGGTGAGGGCGCTTACCAGGGGTGCAAAGGTGGGGTCTGCCGCCGCAAAGGTTACTACGGTGGGGATGTCGATCACGGCATCCACGGCATGGATTACGCCGTTGGTGGCTACCACATCGGCCACGGCCACACTGCTGCTGCCGTTTATGGTTACGCCGTTGTCAATATTGATGTATGCACTCAGGGCGTCGCCGTCTGCATTGGTACCCAGCGTATTCACGTAGGAGTTACTGAGCCCGGAAGAAAAGGCTGCGGCTCCGGCCACCACATGGTTGGCCAGGATGTTCCCGATGTCGTTCCCATTAGGATTGTTAAAAGCCGCAAAGGCATCATTTACAGGTGCAAATACGGTAAAGGGCCCGTCTCCGGAAAGCAGGTCCGTGTAGGTAGTATTGCCGCCGGCAGTTAGGGCGGAAACCAGGGTGGAGAAGGCATCATTGGCCACGGCGTGGTCTACGATATTGGGCAGGCCAATAACGGCATCTACAATATGTACCACCCCATTAGACGCTTCAAGGTCTGCGGTGACCACACCGGATACTCCATTAATTTCAACTCCGGCCTGGGTATTTACGAACAGGCTCAGGTTGGCGCCGCCAGGGCCAGCAGTGGATGCTGAAGACACATAGCCCGTGCTCAGGTCTGCAGCGCGGAATTCCCCGGCAACCACGTGATTGAGCAGCACCTGGGTAAGTAATTCGTCCGGTACGTCCTGTACACTGGTAAAACCATTTTCGGAGAGAAAAGCGGCAAAGGCATCATTGGTGGGGGCAAATACGGTAAAGGGCCCTTCGCCCTCCAGGGTAGAAACCAGGCCGGCTTCCGTCAGCGCAGCTACCAGGTTGGTCAGGTCGCCACTGGAAACAGCCAGTTCCGCTATGTTAGGGGTAAGTTCGGGCATTGTGGTGTCGCCCTCGTCGTCGGAGCAGGCACCCAGGACCAACAGGAGCCCTGCCAGCAGGAATGGGTAAAAAAGATTCTTTTTCATAGCAATTTTGTTTTCATAGTGTTTAACGAAAGTATAAATAAGATAAACAAAATAAATGCAGCTTAATAATACTTTAACACGCAGAGGCTCAATCCGGGCCCTGCAGAACCGGCGTTTTATTTCGTAATTTTGCCCTGCAAAAGCATGAAGAAAGTAGTAGTAGGCCTCTCCGGAGGGGTAGACAGCAGCGTGGCGGCCTTGTTGCTTCAGCAACAGGGCTACGAGGTCATTGGCCTGTTTATGAAGAACTGGCACGACGATTCTGTGGTGATATCCCGGGAGTGCCCCTGGCTGGAAGACAGCAACGACGCCCTGATTGTGGCCGAAAAGCTGGGGATACCCTTCCAGACCGTGGATCTGAGTGCGGCCTACAAGGAGCGCATTGTAGATTATATGTTCCGGGAGTACCAACAGGGGCGCACCCCAAACCCCGATGTGCTCTGCAACCGGGAAATCAAGTTTGATCTCTTCCTTAAAATGGCCCTGCAACTGGGGGCGGATTACGTGGCTACCGGCCACTATTGCCGGAAGGATGCAGTTACCGGCACAGACGGCCAGCCGATATACCGCCTGTTGGCCGGAGCCGACCCGAATAAGGACCAATCCTATTTCCTCTGCCAGCTGGACCAGGAACAGCTTTCCCGGGCCCTGTTTCCCATAGGCCACCTGCAGAAAAGCGAGGTGCGGGAAATAGCAGCGGCCCACGGGCTGATTACGGCCGGGAAGAAGGATTCCCAGGGGCTTTGCTTTATCGGCAAAGTTCGCCTGCCCGAATTCCTGCAACAGAAACTCCAGCCCAGGGAAGGGGAGATTGTGGAGGTGCCTGCAACGGCGTCCCAGTACCAGGTGCAACCCCCTGCCTTTGCCAATCGGGCCGAGGAACTGGCTTATTATGCTGAAAAAACTTCCTATGCCCCGGAGGATGGGAAGGTAGTAGGACGTCACCAGGGGGCCCATTATTTCACCATCGGCCAGCGCAAGGGGCTGGATGTGGGGGGCACCCCGGAACCCCTCTTTGTGATCCAGACGGATGTGGAACGCAACATTATTTATACCGGACAGGGCAAAGCCCACCCCGGATTATATCGAAGGGCTTTATTCGTAAAGGATGCAGACCTGCATTGGGTACGGCCGGACCTGGCCCTTGCCCCGGATGGCAGTATGGAGGTGCAGGCCCGCATTCGCTACCGGCAGGAATTGCAACAGGCCTGCCTCTATAAAATAGAAGGGGGGCTGTATGTGGATTTTGCACAACCCCAGTCCGCCATTACCGAAGGGCAGTTCGTAGCCTGGTACCTGGGGGAAGAGCTCGTGGGATCCGGAGTGATTGCCTGAATGTAAACCAATACGACCATGCCTAACCGCATTACCCAACTTTTCGGGATACAGTACCCCATTGTTCAGGGGGGGATGATCTGGGCCAGTGGCTGGCGCCTGGCCTCGGCCGTTTCCAATGCCGGTGGGCTGGGCCTGATCGGCGCCGGGAGCATGTACCCGGATGTGCTGCGCGAACACATTCAAAAATGCCGGCAGGCTACCTCCCGGCCTTTTGGGGTGAACGTGCCCATGCTCTATCCGGATATTGAGCAGTTGATGGCCATTATACGGGAAGAACAGGTACCTATTGTATTTACCTCTGCCGGCAACCCCCGTACCTGGACGGCCCAGCTTAAGGCTGCGGGCATTACCGTGGTCCATGTGGTTAGCAGCGTCAAGTTTGCCCTGAAGGCCCAGGAGGCCGGGGTGGATGCCGTGGTGGCCGAAGGTTTTGAGGCCGGGGGGCACAACGGCCGGGACGAAACCACCACCCTAACCCTTATTCCCGCCGTACGGGAGCAACTCCACCTGCCCCTGATCGCCGCTGGAGGCATCGGTAGCGGGCGGGCCATGCTGGCCGCCATGGTGCTGGGTGCAGACGGGGTACAGGTAGGCAGCCGTTTTGTGGCCAGCGAGGAAGCTTCTTCCCACCCTGCCTTTAAACAGCGGGTAGTAGAAGCCGGGGAAGGGGATACCCGCCTTACCCTGAAGGAACTGGCGCCTGTTCGCTTGTTGAAAAACCCCTTCTACCAGGAAATTGAAGCGGCCTATGCGCGTTGTGCCACCCCGGAGGAGCTCAAGGCCCTGTTGGGCCGCGCCCGTGCCAAAAAAGGCATGTTCGAAGGGGACCTCGAAGCCGGGGAGCTCGAAATTGGGCAGGTTTCTGCCCTGATCCACAACATCCTGCCTGCCGGGGAGATCGTCCGTAACATGATGCATGAATTCCACCAGGCCAGCCGGGAGGTCCCGGGCTTGCTGTAACGGGTTTACAGCACAGATCTTTGGATATTCAGATCCGCGTGTTTCCAGATGTCCCGGAATGCTGCGGCCGCCTGAAGGGCTTCGTCCGTTTTTCCCTGGGCTTCAAGGGCCAGTTGTAACCCCTTTAAAGACCATCCATTCTTTCTCAGTCGTTTCAGGTCTTCCCGGTATACGGCTTCAGCTTCGGCGAATTTCCCCAGATCCATCAATACCGCCCCCAGGTTCTGTCGGGGCGGGATATGCCATGCCGAGGGTTCCGTGTAGGTGAGGGCATCTTCAGCAGCAATGGCTTCCTGTAAATGTTGGATGGCCTCTTCCCCGCGCCCTTCCAGGGCCGCCAGTTCCCCGGCCACCACCCCGTGGGCCACCCGGGCCAGTCGTTCAGAGGGGTTGTAAGGGGTGGCGATAAACGCCATCATTTCCGGATCTTCTATGAGTCCGGCAATCGCTTCCAACTCCTCCCGGGCTTCCCCGGGTTTGCCTTTGCGTATAAAAGCCATCCCGCGGGCGTAGTGGCGCATCAGCCTCAGGTGCTTGACCTCCTTTGCGGGTTCCGGGAAGGTGAGGATATCATTCCATTTCCCGAAACGAATGTATGCCAACAGGGGGGTTGACGCAAAATCCTGCAGGAAGGGGAGGGTAGTCATTTCCCCCACAGGGACTTTTTCGGCGGTTTTTCTGGCCGCCCAGATCGCTGTTTCGCTCTCGCCGATCAGGCTGGATGCCGACCAGAGGAAATGAATGTTGTGCGGATAATAGGTAAGGGGGTAAAGCCCCTGGGCAAAACACTGGGCAATATAGTCCTCGTCTGCCCCGATGGCTTTCCGGTTTACGCGAACCGCATCCTTGTAACGGCCCACCCTAATATAGATATGGGAGGGCATATGGACCAGGTGTCCTGCAGCGGGCATCAGGTCCTCCAGGCGTTCCGCACTGGGAACCCCCAGGTCCGGGAACGGGAGTTCCACCAGGTGGATGTAGTAATGGTGAGCCCCCGGGTGGTCAGGACTTAGGGCAATGGTACGTTCCAGGGCCTTTTGGGCTTCCAGGGTATGTGGCATGGGCGCTCCGGATGGCTTCCAATAATTCCAGGGCATGGTATTCAGGATGGAAGCGGCATAAAGGGTTAGCACCTCCGGGTGGTCCGGGAATTCAGAGGCAACACCTCCCATGGCTTGGCGATAGGCCTCATTTAGTGTGGCTGTTGGCACTTCCGGGTCCGGACTGTACCTGGCATTCAGGGCCAGAATCAGGGCCTGCTCCAGCGGCGTGGCGCGATCCAGCAACGCATTGGCTTTTTGCAGGGCATCCCAGGCCTGTTGGCGGCGTTCGGCAACGGGTTCCGGATCATTGATGTTTGGCCCCAGGGCATAGGCCTGGCCCCAGAAGGCCATGGGGTTGCGCGGGTCCAGCCGACCGGCCTCCAGGAAGGCCCGGTGCCCCTCGGCATGGTTAAAGGCATAGGTAAGGCGGATTCCCTGGTCAAAAAAGGCCTGGGAGCGTGCGTTTTGGGTTGTCACTTCAAAATGGTGGTTGCCCAGGTTCTCAAATAACGGGGCAATCTGCCGGGTACTGTCTATAGGCCCAAGCAGAAATTTGGCCACGGTGCACTTGATGTTTCCCATGGACGCAGCAGCGCGTTTGGGGAGGATTTCTTCGGTTGGTTTAGGGAGCAAGACCGCCAATAGCAATAGCAAGGCCAGGGCGACCCAAATCAGGTTGCGATTTGTTTTCAAGGGGTATCGGTTAGGTGGTTATCCGGGGGAACGCCTGCGCCCCCCTGAAAGCCTCAGGGGGCGCTAAAAGGTCTCAATTCCCTCAAGATAGTAAAAATACCGTACCCTTTCTCCTAATCCATTGAAATACAGGATCAGGGATTGCCTTTCAGGCTCCCCAAATACTCCATAAGGTCGCGCAATTCCCGCCGGCTGATGACCCGGCCCATGGGCGGCATGGCCGAGGGCTGGTTGGTCCGTTTGGCCACGCGGGATACCGGGATGCGCAGGGGTTCGGCCTCCTCGCCCTGCAGTACCAGGGTCTGGGGGTCTTCCTCCAGCAGCAACCCGCTGATTTGCTGCCCGTCGGTCAGGGTCAGGCTTACGGATCCGTAGCCCGGGGCTATTCGCGCGTTGGGATTGATCAGGGATTCCAGGATTTCTTCCCTGCTAAGGACGCTGGCAATGGAATCCAGGGCCGGGCCTACCTGCCCGCCGGCGCCATTAACGGCATGGCAGCGCACACACTGGGCGGCCGGGTTGCTGGTAAAGACGGATTGCCCGGCCCACCAGCTGCCGCCGTAAAGGGTTTCCTGGAAAGAATCCACGGAGTATCCGCTGTTTTTTAGGGTTTCCAGGCCGGCCATCAGAGCGGGAGACCCGGTGGCTTCCACCGCTTCGATCAGGTCCAGGATAGCCCCGGGGGCTATACGGTCCTTTGTGGCATCTTCCAGCAGGCTGCCCAGCACCGGTTCGCTTTTTTCCAGGGGCATTTCCGCCAGGGTAGCCAGCATGGCCTGTTGTTCGCCTACGGAACCTTCTTTAAAAATAGGTGTTACGATCCCCGGCAGGGCATCGGCAGGCAGGTCCAGTACTGGCAACAGGCTAATGGCCGTGGTGCGAACCCCGTTGTAGGGGTCTGCAAGCCCTTTGCGCAGGTAGTCTCCGATCCTCTCGTCCGGCAGGCTCCTCAGGGTTTGCAGCAGGGCGGCCCGGGTAGCTCCGTCCGAATGGCGGTCAAAGAGTTCCCGCAGGCGGGCATTGTGGCCGGTAATCCCCAGTTCCCGGATCACCTGTCCGGTTCCGGCCAGGATAGCCGGGTCGGTACTGGCCAGTAGGGAAGGAATCTGGTCGGAAACCTTGCCGGTAACCAGGGCGGCATCGCGCTCAGCAGGGCCGCGGTAGCGACCGGTAACCCGGTCCAGGACTGAGGGGTTGGCCCAGCTGCCCAGGGCCGCCAGGGCTTCGCCCCGTAGGACGGCTGGCACATCTTCCCGTTGGGCATAGGCCAGCAGGCGGTCCAGGTCTTCTTCTGTCCCGGTGCGCAGGGCGGCGTTAATGGCTCTTCGCATCAGGGGCTCGGAATCCAGGCCTTCACGGTCAAGCAGGGCCGCCAGGGCAGGCAGGGCCTCCGGGATGGACCAGTCGTCGTTGATGGCCCGCGCGGCTTCTGCCAGGATGTAGGGATCCGAATCCGAAAGGAAACGGGTGATCCCCGGGTGTTGCAACCGGCGCAGGACCAGTACCCCGGCCAGGCGGAGGCTGGGGTTCGGTGAAGTGGCCAGGGCCAGGATAGGGTCAACTTCCCCGATACGGGAAAGGGCCAGGACGGCGGCGTGCCGCAGGTATACGTCCTGGTCGTCGTTTGCAGCCAGGAGTTCAATCAGGGCTTCTACAGCTGGCGCATAGGCCAGGCGCCCCAGGGATTGGGCGGCGAAAAACTGGACTCTCGGGGGCTGGTTTTCCAGCAAGGGGAGCAGGGCTGCGCCGGCTTCGGCATAGCGCACATTCCCCAGTACCTTGGCGGCCTGGGCCGTAAGTTCGGGATCGTCGGATGAAAGCAGGGGCAGCAGGATTTCAGCCAATTCCGGCTTGGACTCGGCCAGTTGGCCGATACCCCAGATGGCGTGGATTTTCGCCAGCGGATGCGCACTGTTTTCAAGGACCTCCTTAAAGGTCTGGTAGCCACGGCGCCCGCGGCCGGCCAGTTCAAACTGGGCCATTTGCCGTACCCGCATGTCTGCATATTCCAGCAGCCCGGCCAGGGTTTCCCGATCCTGGTCCCCGTAATCCAGCTGGATCAGCCGGCGGGTTTCGGTCCGTTGAACGGCCAGGTCGTCTTCCTCCGGGGTTACGTCCAGTTTCCAGACGCGCCCGGCATTTTTGGTATTCCACCCGTTAATCCAGTCGGCCAGGTACAGGGCCCCGTCCGGGCCAAAGCGGATCCCGGTAGGCAGTACGCCGCTCAATACATCCGCTTCGGATTTCAAAGCAAAGCCGGCCCCCTGGGGTTGCAGGTCGAAGGCCCAGATATGGGAGCGTGCAGGGTCGCCAATAAATTCCACCAGGAAGAACTTGTCCTGCCAGCGGCTGCCCAGGGCTGTGCCCGGGTTGTAGACCATGCCGGTGGGGCCGTTATGGTAATTCTGGATGGGCGGGATAATGTAGGCAGCCTGCCCTTCCCAGCGGGGGAGGTAGAGCTTTTCGTCCATCCACACCTTGTAGCTGTTGTTTTTGGGGTCGGTATACTTGCCGAACTGCCAGTTGGTCCGCCAGCCGGAATCCGAGCCCTCCACCAGGTACACCAGGCGTTCGCTTTCGCCCTGGTGGTCCCCGTCGTTGTCCGAGGTAATCAGGTTGCCATAGGCGTCAAAGACAAACTC
Organism: Robiginitalea aestuariiviva; assembly: GCF_029537735.1. Taxonomy (GTDB): domain Bacteria; phylum Bacteroidota; class Bacteroidia; order Flavobacteriales; family Flavobacteriaceae; genus Robiginitalea; species Robiginitalea aestuariiviva. The sequence goes on from NZ_JARPUQ010000002.1 coordinate 614,185, forward strand.
GTGGGTATTGCGCAGCCCGCGGGCAAAAACCTCAAAATGGCTCCCGTCCGGGTTACAGCGTACAATCACCCCCTGGTTGGGGTAATGGTGCTTGCTGCCGTCCCGGGCCGTAATGCTGGCGCCAATATCGCCTATGCCCCAGTACAGTTTCCCGTCCGGGCCCATGATGGCCCCGGACATACCGTGGCCCCCAAAACCGATGTGCACCATAAAACCGGTGGCCAGGGATTCTTTGGTATCCAGTACTTCATCTCCGTTGGTGTCTGTTAGGCGCCACATATCCGGGGCAATGCCCACGTAAATGGCATCGTCCTGTACCAGCAGGGCCCCGGCCACATCGGAGACCTCTTCGTGAAAATCGCTCAGGATGCGCGTGGCAACATCCGCCGTCCCGTTTCCGGATCGGTCTTCCAGGCGCCAGACCTCGTCTTCTTCCACCCGCAGGTCCCTCCAGTCGTGAATTGTATCCTGGTTCAGATCCTTGAGCCACTCGTTTTCCGCGCTTTTTTCCGGGGCAAAGGTTTCCTGTAGGAAGGCCCGGCGGTCCTCCACCGATTGCAGGCCAATGGAAGCGGTCATCCAGTCGCGGTGCCCGCGGATATCGAATTCGGAGTTTTTCTGGCGGTTGGTCCGCGTCAGGTAAATACGCCCCCAGCGGTCAATGTCCATGGCCACCGGGTCAGGAGCCAGGGAATCCGAGGCCCAAAGGCTCAGCTGCATCCCGTCGATCACCCGGGCCGCCACCGAGGTGCGGGCTTCCTGCGCAAGGGGCTCGGCAATACTATCCGGCTGGGCGATCACCAGGGGGGTCTCCAGGGGTTTATCCGGGGTAAAATCGCATGCGGCAGACAGAAAGGCCAGGCCTATCAGGGCCAGCCATCCCATTTTGGAAATGGAGAGGTTGGAAAGCGGTATCAGGGTTTTCATTTGGGCGTATTGAGATCGTTTTGGAGTTGGGTCAGGTATTGGGCCATCCCATTTAGGGTAGTGGCCAGGTGCTGGATCTGGGACTGGGCTTCTCCCCAGTTGTGCTGTTCGATGGCTTCGCGTACCCCGGGCAGGGTTTTTACCCCATACCCGGTGTAAAAGCCGGGGGCGTAGATCTGGTGCTTGTACCAGGGCCGCCGGGGCAAGCCTTCTGCACGCGTTAGCTGGTGTTCTGCGGCCATGAGTTTGCGGTTTACCGCCTCCCGCTGTTTTGGGGTCAGGGCATGGGCCCGTGCAAGGTCCAGGCCATCCACGGTGGTGTGGAGTTGGGCCAGGGCATTCTGCAGGGGCGAGAAGTCCAGGTAAGGGATGGCGGGTTTTGCTTCGGCCGCTGCCTGGGGCCGGGTAGGGTCTGCCGCCAGGTTATAGGCCTTCCGGGCTACCAGGGCATTGTGTTGGGTTACTTCCTTTCGAAGGGATTCGGCGGTTTCCATTACCTGCTCCAGGTAGGTTTCCAGGGTGTGCTGCCAGGGCTTGAAATCCAGGGGCAACACCTCCGCATTGGCCAACCGGAGCACCACGCGGCCTGCGGTTTGGGCCAAAGCCACCCCATAGGCAAATTCCGGGTCCTTAAACCGCTTGTAGTGGGTATAGGTATCGTAAATGGTATGGTATTCGCCCCCGGCATTTTCCCCTCCAAAGCCCAGGTTCAGGGCAGCGATGCCCGCATGCTGGATAAAGGGCGTATAGTCCGACCCGGAGCCCAGGGCAGAAAGGTTGAAGCCGGCTTTGCCCCCGCCCACCAGGATGCGGGCATCCCGGCGTTCCAGGATGCTCACCCCGGTCTGGGGGTCGGTTACCGCCCCGGCTACCTCGGCCACCAGGGTCTGCAGGCTGTGGGAGCCGCCGGCACCGAGGAAGCCTCGGCCATTGCCGTCGGTGTTGATATAGGCCACTGCCTTTTCCTGTAGTTCGGGCAGGTGGTCTTCGACCCATTCGGTAGACCCGATCAGGCCGGGTTCTTCCGCATCCCAGGCGCAATACACCAGGGTCCGTGCCGGGCGTTGCCCCTTTTGGGCCAGCATCCCCACAGCTTTGGCTTCGGCCATCAGGGCCACCATCCCGCTCACGGGGTCTGCCGCTCCGTGCACCCAGGCGTCGTGGTGGTTCCCCCGGATCACCCATTGGTCCGGGTACTGGGCACCTTTAAGGGTAGCAATGACGTTGTGGGCCGGCTGTAATTTCCAGTCAAATTCCAGTTTCAGGCGTACCCGGGCAGGCCCCGGCCCGATGTGGTAGGTCAGGGGCAGGGCGCCCTTCCAGCTTTCCGGTGCCACCGGCCCGCCAAGGGCCCGCAGCAGGGGTTCTGCATCTGCATAGGAAATGGGGAGTACCGGGATTTTGGTAATGGTGGGGGCCTCTTCGCGTTTCAGGCGTTTGGCCCTGGCAGTAGCGCCATAGCCCGGGGTGAGCACATCCCCCGGGTAGAGGGGCATGTCCATCACGGAGCCTCGCTGCACCCCGGTGGCATTCTTGAACGCTCCTTCGGGGTAAACATCCCCCCGGTAGTAACCATCGTCCTTGGGGTCGGAGTATATGATACAGCCGATGGCCCCTTTTTCTGCCGCCAGTTTGGGTTTGATCCCCCGCCAGGACCCATAGTACTTGGCGATCACGATTTTTCCTTTCACATCAATGCCCTGGCGTTCCAATTCTTCATAATCGCTGGGAATCCCGTAGTTCACAAAGACCAATTCGGCCTCCACATCCCCGTCGGTGGAAAAGGCGTTGTAGGAAGGCAGCAGGGCGTCTCCCTGCTGGGTGTAGGGGTCGCCTTCCACGGGCACGGCTTTCAGGGAAGCCGAAAAGGATTCCGGGGCAGTCATTTCCAGCAGGCGGACCCTGGGGTAGGGGAATAGTACCTGGTAGGTTTCGATGCGGGCGTCGTACCCCCAGGAGGCAAATTGCTGCTGCATCCAGCGGGCATTGGCCTCACCGTAAGGGGTGCCCACCCAGTGGGGTTCTGCCGCCATCCGCTGCATCCAGGACTCCAGGGAGTCGGCGGAGAGCAGGGCGTCAAAGGCTGCTTCGAGTTGGTGCTGGGCCTTGGACTGGTCCGGGGTAAACCCGGTAATCTGCTGGGCGGTAGCCCAGTAGGTGATCCCACACGCCACGGCCAGGAAAAGGAGCTTTTTCATCGGAAGGGTTTGAAGAGGGAAGATAGCAATTTGAACCCAAAGCCAGCCCCTTCAAATGTAAAAAATACACTTTAGTCCCAGCTCTGGTCCAGGAGTAGCAGGGTATGCAGCAATACATCGGCTCCGTGGGCCATATCTTCACGGGAGGTGTATTCTTCCGGGGAATGGCTGATGCCACCATTGCTGGGGACAAAGATCATCCCCACCGGGGCAATCAGGGCCATGTCCTGTGCATCGTGCCCGGCCCCGCTTTGCATGTTGCGGCGCGACAGCCCCAGGGCGTCCGCGGCCTCCTGAATGGTCTGCTGTATTCGCGGGTCGGTCAGGGCGGGTTTCCCGGTGGTGTCCAGGGCTTCAAAGGCAAAGGTGGTACCGCTGTCCTGGGTAATGGCGGAGGCCCGTTCCAGAATACGTTCGTACAGGGCGTCGATGACGGCATCGGACAGGTCCCGGATCTCCAGGCTCAGCACCACTTCTCCCGGGATAACATTGGGGGCCCCCGGGTAGGCAGCAATGCGCCCTACTGTGGCTACCTGTTTCCCGTCCATCCCCTTGGCTTCTTCATTTACCGCCTGTATAAAACGGGCTGCAGCCAGCAGGGCATCCTGCCGCAGCCCCATGGGGGTAGTGCCGGCATGGTTGGCCATCCCCTTCACGGTAACGTCCCACCAGCGCAAGCCTACAATACCTTCTACCACCCCTATGTCTTCTCCTTCCCGGTCCAGGATGCCCCCCTGTTCAATGTGGAGCTCCAGAAAGGCGGCAAAACTCCCTTTGGGCCGGATGGCTTCCTGCAGGCGGGTGGTGTCGCCGCCCAGCCGCTGTATGCCCTGCCCCATGGAATACCCGGTGCTGTTGACCACTTGCAGGGCCTCCGGCTTCAGGGCGCCGGCCATGGCGCGGCTGCCCATTACCCCGCCCTCCTCATTGGAAAAGATGATAAACTCCAGGGGGTGGCGGGTTTGTACCTGGTTTTCCTGTAATACCCGGGCTACTTCTATGGCTGCCAGGCTGCCCACGCACCCGTCGTAGTTGCCGCCGTGGGGTACCATGTCAATATGGGACCCAAGCCCCAGGGGTTTCAGTCCGGCCACCGTGCCCGGGCGCGTGCCGATCAGGTTGCCGGCAGCGTCTGTGCGCACCTGCAACCCGGCCTGTTTCATGAGCCCCGCCACATAGGCGCGTCCCTGGATATCCCCGTCGCTGAAAGCCACCCGGTTCGGTTGCCCGCTGGCATCTTTGCCGTAGGTGGCCAGGGTTTCCAGGGTGCCTTGCAGCCTGTCCTGATTTACGCGCAGCGCCTCTTGGGCGTGGCCGGTAATCAGCCCACAGCAGAAAACGCCCATGAAGAGAGCCAGGATTGTGCGTGCGGGAAAATGGGAAAATGGGAATTGGGTGGTAGTGGACATGAGAAAAACGATTGGTACCGGGCAAGGTACAAAACTCCCTGGGATTCTGCCGGGGTTCAAAGCATCCCTCTGGCCTTGATCTCCAGGTACTTGTTGAGCGTGGCCACCGTCAGGTCTTCCGGGCGGGTGAGAAGGGCCTGTATGCCGTGCCGGTTCAGTTCCCGGACAATACGTTTCTTCTCATACAGGAATTTGCGCGCTATGGTTTGCTGGTAAACGCCGCGCACGTTTTCCGCCGACTGCTGACTAAAGGCCTCCAGTTCCGTGTTCTGGAAGAAGACCACCACCAGCAGGTGCTGGCGCTGCAGGGCTTGCAAATAGGGCAGTTGGCGGCTTAGGGCGTCCAGGGTTTCAAAATTGGTAAAAAGCAACAGCAGGCTACGGTGGCTCAGCTGGCGCTTCACGTCCGTGTAAAGGCGGGCAAAATCGCTTTCGGCAAAGTCGGTATCGATGTGGTACAGGGTTTCCAGCAGGCGTTGCATCTGGGAGCTGCGGCGGTCTGCCGCCACCCGGTTTTCCACGCGCCGGTTAAAGGTCATCAGCCCGGCCTTGTCCTGTTTGCGGATGGCTACCCGGCTCAGTACCAGGGCGGCATTGATGGCGTAGTCCAGCAGGCTCATCCCTTCAAAGGGCATACGCATCACCCGGCCGGTATCGATAACCGCGTAAATGGGCTGGGATTTTTCGTCCTGGTACTGGTTCACCATTAACTGCCCGCGTTTGGCAGTGGCTTTCCAGTTCAGGTTGCGCACATCGTCTCCCGGAATATACTCCCGGATCTGTTCGAACTCCAGGGTATGCCCAATACGGCGGATGCGTTTGAGCCCCAGGTCGGTGAGGCGGTTCGAGATCGCCATCAGCTCGTATTTCCGCAGTTGGAGGAAGGAAGGGTATACCGCCACGGTTTGCCCTCCCGGCGTACTGAAGCGGCGTACCAGCAACCCCAGGGGCGAGCGCACCAGGACGTGCAAAGCGCCAAAAGTATACCGGCCCCGTTCTGTAGGCCGAAGCTCGTATACAGGGGAGTGAGCAGCTCCGGATCCCAGGCGGCCGCTACGGCTGAAATCCCGGATTTGCAGCCGTACGGGCAGCTCTTCGATCAGGGTATACCGCACCGGGAAGAGGTAGGTGTTGCGGAGGTAGAGCTGAACCGGGTTCAGGTCGCCATTGGAAAAGCGTTCGGGCAATTCCCGTTTGGCCTCTACCCGGCCCCGGGACCCGTACAACAACAGGGCATCTGCACCTATGGCAACGCCAAGGGCCAGGGCAACTACCCGGGCCGGACCCATGAGCCCGGGCAGGAGGTAGGCCAGGATAAACAGGCCTGCCAGCCCAAAGAGGAGGGCAAAGAAGCGGGGGCTCAAAAACAGGTTGCGCAGGGTGGTTCGCATCGGCTTCGGGTTTATCGGGGTACTTGCAACCCGTCCAGGATCTGGCGGATCACTTCTGCCGGGGTAACCCCTTCCATTTCCCGTTCCGGGGTCAGGACAATACGGTGGCCCAGCACGTACGGGGCCACGCGCTTGATGTCGTCCGGGGTCACAAAATCCCGTCCCCTCACCGCAGCCTGGGCCTTGGCGGTCAGCATGATGGCAATCGAAGCCCGGGGCGAGGCGCCCAGGTAGAGGCTCCCGTGTTCCCGGGTTTGCCCCACAATGTCCGCGATGTATTCCAGGAGCTGGTCTTTGATCACCAACTGGTGAATACTAGCCTGGTATTCCCGGATTTGTGCCGCGGTGAGTACCGGGGGTACCGTAGCTGTTTCCTCCCGGCCCTGCAGCTGGTGTTTCCGCCTGAGGATCTCCACTTCTTCCTCCCGCCCCGGGTAGCCAATGTCGATTTTGAACAGAAAGCGGTCCAGTTGGGCCTCCGGCAGGCGGTAGGTGCCTTCCTGCTCAATGGGGTTCTGGGTGGCCACCACCAGGAAAGGCGGGTCCAGGGGGTAGGTGACTCCGTCCATACTCACCTGCTTTTCGGCCATGGCCTCAAAGAGGGCTGCCTGGGTCTTGGCGGGCGCCCTGTTGATCTCGTCGATTAACACCACATTGGAGAACACCGGGCCTTTCTTGTATTCAAAATCCCCGGTTTTGGGGTTGAAAACGGAGGTGCCCAGGATGTCGCTGGGCATCAGGTCCGGGGTGAACTGTATGCGGCTGAAGCCCACGTCCAGGGTCCGTGCCAGGAGTTTGGCGGTAAGGGTCTTGGCAATGCCGGGCACTCCTTCAATGAGGGCATGCCCCTCTGCCAGCATGGCGATGATAAGCATCTCCACCATGTCCTGCTGCCCGACCAGGACGCTGCCAAAGGCCTCCTTAATGGCGGTAACGGCCTGGCGCAGGCGTTCCAGGTCTACGCGGTTGGTAAATTCCAGGGGGTTGCCCCCTTCCGGGGCGGGGTTCGGGTTTTCTTCAGTTGAAGCCATGTGTCATAGATTAAAAGGTTCCAGGAGCCGGTGCAGGCGCAGCAGGTCCGATTCGGTATGTGTGGTCTTCCGTTCCAGTTGACGGATGGTTTTCAGCAGGTTTTCGGCAGCGGTTTCCGCCACCCCGGATTTCAGGGCTATGCGGCGGGACAGGCCGCCGTCCTGGTCGTCCCACTTCAGGAAATACTTCGAGCGCAGGGCTTCCCGGAAAAACCGGATCCGCTTCCGGATCAGGTCTGTGGCATCCCCATGCTGGAAATACAGGTCGCCTATGGTCCGGGCAAAGGCCACGGAGGTGTTTTCGGGCGGGGGCATCAGGGGGATGATCCGCTGCTGCCTGCGCGAACGCACCAGCAGGAAAAGCAGGCCCCCGGTCAGGGCCAGGTAATAGGCCCACCGCAGGGCGTCCTGAGCCAGGATAAAGCGCAGGGGCGACTGCACCACCACCCGGCCGCTCTTCATGGAGTTGTCCCAGAACAGGGGGGCGTTGTCCAGGTAAGAGAAAACCCCGGCCGCATAGGGGCCGCCAGGTCCCAGCAGGTGGTAGTTGCCAAAGGCATAAGGGGTGGTGTGCAACAACAGCTGCCCGGCCCCCACGGGCAGGCGGACAAAATTCAACCGTTCCTGGGCTACGGGATTACCCGTTGCAAAGTCTGCCGCTTCAAAACGGACGACTCCCAGGGCAATCGCCCGGGCAGTATCCACAGCGGTAAAATAGGTGCGCAGGTAGCCCTTGTCCAGGGTGGGGTTCAGGCTGTCCCAGGCCCTGCCTTCCAGGCGTACTTCCACGGCCTCCGAGCCAAAGCCGTATTCGGAAGCCACGGTCAGGCCCAGGCTGTCTTCCAGGGTTTGCCCGAAGGTGTGGCTGCTGATCAGTACCGAATTCCCCTTTTGGGTGAAATCCAGCAGGGCATAGGCCAGGGTTGGGTCCATGTCCGCCTGTTCATTGATTACTACCAGGGAGGCCTTGCGGGTGGTGTCGCGGGTGCGCAGCCAGGTATACAGGTCGGTGCTTATAGGGGTAACCCCGGCCTCGGGGAATAAGCCAGGGAGTTCTTGGTAGAGGACGTAGCAGCCAAAAGGATCCCGGGAGGTACGCGTAAAGTCTGGCCGCCAGTTGAGGGGCCGGGGCCGGCTGACTTCGAAAATGCCAATCCCCAGGACCGAAAGGCCGAATAGGAGCAACAGGATTTTACTGCTTTTTTGCATCCAGCGCCGGGGTGTTAGGGGTTTCAAAGAGGTGGGCCACACTCCCGTAGCCTTCCGGGTTCAGGGCCTGTTCCCCATACCAGGTGTATTCGTAAATGCGGGAGGCCTGGGCAAAGGAATGGCGCAGCCCGGCATCCGATATTTCCGAAAGGTAATCCCAGTTGGTTTTTTCCGGGTGGTAGGCTATTCGCCCGGCGCGCTGCAACTGCTGCAGCAGCCGCAGGTAGCGGTACCGGACGGCCATGCGGTAATCCCCGGCCGCCAGGGCGGTCTCCAGCAGGGCATCCAGGTCCGTGGTTTCCAGGGCTTCTTCGGTCCAGATGGCTTTTTGCGGGGCCTCGGCCTCTTTGCGGAACAACTGTCCAAAAGGGGCCTGTATCAGGTAGCGCACCACCAGGTAGATGGCCAGGGCGCCCAAAAGAATATAGATCACGTATTCCAACACGGCTGCCCAGCCGGGGGGCAGTTCCACCCCAAAAGTGTCGAAAAGCCAGCGGCTTACCGCATTGATAAAACGGGCCAGGTAATTTTCCGCTGCCCCTTCCGGCCGCAGGTAATCGAAATCTGAACCGGAATATCGCTCATTCAGGCCCGGCTCAAAGCTGCGTACCTGTCCCGGCCCCAGGGTGTCCGCAGCCACCTCCCGAACCGAATCCGAAACCTGAGCCCCGGCTTGGCGGGGTATGGATATGGGGTCTGAGACTGGGATCAAGGGGTTTCGGGTTGGCCGATCAGTTCAATTTTCCGGCGGGTGTTCAGGTTGTATTTCTTTTCGTGCAGGCTGTTGTACAATACCCCGTTAATCCATTGGGAAAGGGCCTGCTGGAAAAGCCCGGCAATCATCAGAATGCCTACCCCTACGGTAAAGATCAGGGTATCCAGTTCTTCCATGCGCTGCTGGCCCAGGGTTTCAAACTGGTGGAAGGCGTAAATACCAATCAAAACCCCGGGAGCGGTCATCAGCAGGAGCAAGAGGATGTAGTTCAGAATGCCCAGGATAAAATTCACTCCCACACAGGTCCAGAAGGATTTCATCACCAGGTCCCAGCCTTCTCCCAGGGCGCTGCCCAGGCCCTTTTTTTCCGAGATCAGGGCAAAGAGGGAGACCCCCAGCCAGGCGCTTACAAAGAACATCAGGCCGTAATAGGCCAGGGTCCCTACAATCGGGATAAGGGCCAGGATAAAGCCTACCACAAAGGTCATCAACAGGATGCCCATGGCCAGCAGCACAAACAGGATAATGTTTCCCAGTTCCCCGCGTATGCTGCGCCAGAGGGTGCCTGCCGTTGGGGTTTCGCCCCCGGTTTCCTGATAGTGGTTCATATAGGCGCTGGCCAGTGCAAAATTCAGGGCGGCTGCCAGGGCCACAATAAGCACGTAGCCCAGGACGCCCACCATCATAAGGGTACTGCTGGAAGCCACCTCCTCGCTTTCTACGCCCATCTGCATATTCCCAACCCCGTTAATGATACCCGAAAATCCGGAAACCAACAGATAACTGCATAGCATCAACCCGATCATAAACAGGCCGTTATACTGGATAAAAATGTTTGAGAAGGGTTTGAAATGCCGCTTCAGGAACACAAAATACAGGGTGAGGATTTCCCCAAAATCCCGGTTTACCCGAAGGTCAAGGAAGGGGGGTTGGGCTGGGTTTTGCATGGGTCGTGTTTAGGTATCTGGGATAGATGAAATAATAGAACAGGATCAGGCCAAAGCAGGCAGCAATGAGTATAAGCGCCAGCCAGAGGGGCATTTCGGAATAGCGGGTAATAAAACCTTCAATAAAGCCGGCCACCACAAAGAAAGGCAGGGTACTCACCAGGACTTTCAGCCCATCCTTGGCCCCCTGCATAAAGGAATGCCGTCTGGGGTAGGTTCCGGGAAAGAGCAGGCCTTTGCCCATAAGCAGCCCGGCACAACCGGCCACTACGATAACCGAAAGCTCGAATGCCCCGTGAAGCCAGATCTGTTTGTTGGCTTCCACAAAAACCCCTTCGTTGTAAAAAAAGGTGATAAAGGCCCCAACCATCACCCCATTGTTGAACAGGAGGTAGGCGGTGCCGATCCCGGCAGTTACCCCCAGCGCATAGGCCAGCAGGGCTACCCGGATGTTGTGGATGGTGATGCCGAGAAAACTGCCCAGTGCCCCGCCGCTCTTATATATGGCGGTGGGGTTTCCCTGGGCGATGTTGTCCAGGGTGAGGTTCACATAGGCGTCTCCCAGGATCAGGCGTACAAAACTGGCATCGTTAAGGGCGGAAAGCGAGCCGATGGCCGCGGCCAGTACAAAGATGAGCAGGGCCAGCCCCAGGGTACGCTGGTGGGGCCCGAAAAAATGGGGAAATTCATGGGTCCAGTACCGCCACAGCCGGTTCCGGCTTTCCTTTCGGTTCCGGTAGATTATCTGGTGGGCTTCGGATGCCAGGGCATTCAGGTATTCCAGGGTTTTGCTCCCGGGGTAATAGGTCTGGGCATAGGCCAGGTCGTTGGTCAGGTGGATATAGCCATCCGCCAGGGCGTCAGGGGCCAGCCCGCCGCCTTGTTGCAACGCCTTTTCGAATGCGGTCCATTTTTCCTTATTTTGCCTGACAAAAGCTGCTTCGCGCATAGGCTGTAAGAGGGCTTTCGGTTAAAAATAGGATTAAATGGCCAACCTCCAAATAACGACTACCCAAAATGTAAACCTGGAATACACCCTGGCCGGGGTAGGGGAGCGCATCCTGGCCTTTCTGGTGGATGGCGGCATCCTCCTGTTATATGCCCTCTTGGTCAGCCAGATTGCCGATACCATTGGGGTGGTCTTTGACGATGGCTGGACCGGAATTGGCCTGGCCTCCCTGATGATGCTGCCGGCCTTCTGCTACAGCCTGGTACTGCAGAGTATATTCAACGGGCAAACCGTGGGGAAAATGATCCTGAAGATCCGGGTGGTACGGCGGGACGGGGCTCCGGTGCAATTCAGCAATTACCTGGTGCGGTGGATGCTGCGCCTGGTCGATATCTGGCTGTTTTTCGGTTCCATCGGGCTGCTCTCCATGCTCTTCTCGGAAGCCTACCAGCGTATCGGGGATGCGGCCGCCGGCACGGTGGTGGTCAACAACAAGCGCAAAACGCGCATTGACCATACCATCCTGGAGGAACTGGAGCAGGAATATAGTCCTGTGTTCCCCCAGGTGACCCGCCTGAGTGACCGCGACGTTCGCCTGATCAAGGAGATTTACGGGGTGGCCCGGAGGAGCGGGGATTACGGTACCCTGAAGGCCCTCCGGGAAAAAGTGGAAGGCCTGCTGCAGACCGGCTCGGACCTTTACGACAAGCCCTATTTGGACGCCGTGCTCAAGGATTATTCATATTATACCCGGGGCTAGGATGGTTTTCTTCACAACCCTGGATATGTTGGGGACCGCAGCCTTTGCCATTTCGGGGGTGCTGGTGGCCATGGAAAAGCGACTGGACCTCTTTGGGGTAGTCATCGTTGCGGCGGTTACCGCCATTGGCGGGGGTACCCTGCGCGACCTGCTGATCGGCGATGTGCCCGTGCGCTGGATGGCGGACCCCCGATACCTCTACCTGATCCTGGCAACCGCGGCCTTTGCCGTGCTCTTCCAGAGCCGGTTGCGGTACCTGAGGCGATCCCTGTTTTTGTTCGATACCCTGGGCATAGGGTTATATACGCTGGTGGGGATCGAGAAAGGGCTGGCCACGGGCCTTTCCCCTTTAATTTGCGTGGTGCTGGGCACCATGACAGCCTGTTTCGGGGGGGTAATCCGCGATATCCTCTGCAACGAGATCCCGGTGATCTTCCGCAAGGAAATCTACGCCACGGCCTGTATAGCCGGCGGGGCCCTGTACTTTGTCCTGCTGGGGGCCGGCCTGCCCGAGGCCTATGCCTACCTGGCCGGGATTGGCGCCGTAATCCTGATCCGGCTGCTGGCGGTGCGCTTTAAGATTGCCCTGCCCGATATTTACCGCAAGCGCATCTAAGGCTTACTCCAGGACTTCCGCCTTCAGGATGTAGACGTTTTTCATGGGCCACTCCCCGTCGTCAATCTCTACCTGGTTAATGGCATCCACTACGTCCATCCCTTCCACTACGCGCCCAAATGGGGTATAAGAACCATCCAGGTGGTAGGAGCCGGGGTCGGTTACCACAATAAAGAACTCAAAGGGCGAGGCCAGCATATGGGGGTTGTCGATCTCGCTGGAGGGCATGGAAAGCGTGCCCCGGTGGTGCCTGTATCCTTTGCGGGTATCCGGGGGCAGCAGGTAACGCCCAATGGCCTTGCGCTTCAGGGCGGTTTTCAGGTTGTCGGCATTCCCACCCTGAATGATAAATTTCGGCACCACCCGGTGAAACATGGTACTGTCGAAGTATTTTTTCCGGGCCAGGTAGATAAAATTGGCCTTGTGGTAGGGCACATTGTCGTAGAGCTCCACGGTAAAGGCGCCCATACTGGTGGTTAGCCGTACCCGGTTGGCTTTTAGCCCTTTCTGGTATTCAAAGAAAAAGGGGATGGCATTGTCCTCGTCCAGCACCAGGGTGTCTGCGGGGTTTTCCCGCGCTGCGTCCCGGGTTTCACCCGTATCCTTTTTCAGGGTATCCGCAGGGGCGGTATCCCGGGCCTCCACCTTGGCCGGCACGGATTTATTTTGTTCCTTACACCCGCAGAACAGCCCGGTGGCCAGGACGGTCAGCAGGAGGATGTTTTTGATTTTCATGGACTATAACCGTTTTTCCCGTTCGCTTGCAAAAATAAAGAATCTTCCCCTTCCTGGCCGGGAGGCCCATTACCAGATGGCGCCCCAGGTTCGGGTAAAGGAACTGGAGGCCATGGAATCCATCCCGGACCAGGCCCGGCAGGCCGGGGTTATGGCCTTGTTTTACCCGGGCCAGGATACATTGGCCCGTCTGTTGCTCATCGTGCGTCCCACCTATCCGGGGGTGCATTCCGGGCAGGTTGCCTTTCCGGGCGGGGGTCGGGAACCCGAAGATGAGGACCTGTTGCAAACTGCGCTGCGGGAAACCCGTGAGGAAGTTGGCGTGCCCGAGGGGGACGTGCAATGCCTGCGGCCGCTCAGCCCGCTGTATATCCCGCCCAGCAACTATACGGTTAGCCCGCATGTGGGGCTTTGTACGGCGCGCCCGAACTTCAGGCCGGACCCCGAAGAGGTGGCCGGGCTTATCGAAGTGCCGGTGCAGGAGCTTTTGGGGCCGGAAAATATCGTCTCCCGCCCCATGACCACCTCTTATGCCCATCGTATTGAGGTTCCGGCTTTTACATTTCAGGGGCATATTGTATGGGGGGCCACAGCCATGATTTTGAGCGAGCTTCGGAGCCTTTTAAGGCAGGTGGTCTGACCCTAAATTCGTAAATTTACACCCTATGGGACTTTTGAAACGAAATCCGTTTGGCCATATCCTGCTGCTTAAGAAATGGTTGATCCGCATCATGGGGGTACTTACCCACCAGCGCTATAAAGGCTTTAACAAGCTGGAGATTGAGGGCTCTGAAATCCTGAGGTCCCTGCCCGGCGAAAATGTACTGTTTGTGAGCAACCACCAGACCTATTTTGCGGATGTGGTGGCCATGTTCCACGTTTTTAACGCCAGCCTGAGCGGGCGGGTGGACAACATCAAGAATGTGGGTTACCTCTGGAACCCCAAGCTCAACATCTATTATGTGGCGGCCAAGGAAACCATGGGCAAGAGCCTGCTCACCAAGATCCTGGCCTATGCGGGGTCCATCAGCATTGAACGAACCTGGAGGGCAGACGGGGAGAATGTGAACCGGCAGGTGCGTATGAGCGACATCACCAATATCGGGACCGCCCTTAAAGACGGGTGGGTGATCACTTTCCCTCAAGGTACCACGACCCCCTGGAAGCCCATTCGCAAGGGCACGGCCCACATCATCAAAAAATACAAGCCCCATGTGGTTCCTGTGGTCATAGACGGGTTCCGCCGCTCCTTCGATAAAAAGGGGTTGTTCGTCAAAAAGAAAGGCATCCTGCAGTCTATGGTGATCAAGCCGCCGCTGGAGATTGACTACGACGGGGAATCCGTGGAGTCCATTATCGAAAAGCTGGAATACGCCATTGAGCAGCATCCTTCATTCCTTAAGGTTATCCCCAAGGAAGAATTACTTGCCTATGAAGCGGCCCACGAGGAGCGTCGCTGGCGCCCCGGCAGGAATTAGTGGTCCAGCCGTTTCAGTTCCTTGTAGTTGGCATATAGCCTGCGGGTAAGCAACCCGTAAAGCAGGAAATAAATCCCGCCCATCAGGGCGGTAAAGAGGATGGCCAGCACGGCCATGATACCCATCACCAGCCATTTGAGTTGTACCGGGTCCTGGTCTGCATCCGGGTGGAGGTGCAGGGCCCCCACCAGGTTGTCGGAGAAGTACATGCCGGCAATAAAGACCCCGAAGATTACCAGGATCATGCTCAGGCAGAAAATCACGTAGTGCTTAACCGTACGACGGGTCCGGATAATCCGGTCCATCAGTCGGCTGGCATCTTCCAGCACCGAGATTTCCCGGTATCGCATGTAAAACTGCACGATAAAATAGAGCACCACGGCATACTGGATTACCGTCACCACAATCAGCTCGGTCTGTATGCCCAGGTCCCGGGCCACGTCGTAGCCGTTGCCGTTGCGGAAGGAGGGGACCAGGTACAGCAGGTGGGGCACGATAAATTCGATGATGCTGATGTAAAAGATCCACCGGACTAGGGAAGAAGAGCGCTTCCAGATCATACGGTGGAGCTGGTCGAAGGACAGGCGGGGAAGGGCTTCTTCCCGCTGCTGCCAGTCTTTTTTAAGTAAATCCAGTTCGTCCATCATGGCCTTACGGATTGAGAATGGTTCTTAGTTTGGTTTTGATGCGATTCATCTTCACCCGGGCGTTTACTTCGGTAATCCCCAGGGTTTCCGATATTTCGCTATAGCCCTTGTCTTCCAGGTAGAGAAAGACCAGGGCCTTGTCTATGTCTCCCAGTTCCCTGATGGCGTCATACATCAGTTTAAGCTGCCGCTCTTCCGTGGGGTCATACTGTTCTGCGCGGATGCGGTATACCACCGTATCAAAATCCTGGGTTTTGGGCTGCTTTTTAGACCGCCGGTACAGGGTAATGGCCGTGTTAAGGGCCACCCGGTACATCCAGGTGCTGAACTTGGAATCCCCCCGGAATTTCGGGTAGGCCTTCCAGAGTTGGATGGCAATCTCCTGAAACAGGTCGTTGTGGGCTTCCGGGTTGTTCGTATACAGGCTGCAGACCTTGTGTACGATATTCTGGTTGCTTTCCAGCAGGGAAACGAATTGATGTTCGAGTTCCTTCTTCACGCGGGGTTGGAGGTTGTGCCTATAAGTAGCCCGGGGGTGACTTTCGTTACAGTCGGATGAAAAAAAGGGGGGGCATGCCCCCCCGTAAAGGTATTATTTCGGGTCAGTTCCGGTAATCCAGGGCAGGTGCCCGGTCCCCCAAAAGGGATTCATACCGGAAGTCAGGGCCCCTGCGGTTTTCGAATTCCATCCGGGCCTGGGTCAGGATTTCCGGTTGGGACAACAATTCGATGGCTGTCCGGGCCAGGGTTTTGGCGGCAATCATCATCCCTTTAGTACCAATACTGGTGCCCCCGGCGGCCACGGCCTGCCAGCTGTGTGCCGGGGTTCCGGGTACCCAGGTGGCGGCGCGCAGGCCCACGGTAGGCACCACAAAACTCACATCCCCCACATCCGTAGAGCCGAATGCCCGGCTCTCTTCCCGGAACGGGGCTACGGAAGCCGCGGTTGCCTCGTCCAGTTCAATGCCCATGGAGGCCGCAATTTTTTCGGCAAAGGCCTTTTCCTCCGGGGTATAGGTCATCCCGCCCACCTCGGATAGGGTCTGGTGCATGACCTTTTGCAGGGTCACATTGGGGAGGGTTTCGTAAACCCCGTTGATCAATTCGTACTCCATGCGGGTGCCTGTACCCAGGGCAGCCCCTTCGCCGGCCTTTACAATGCGGTCAAAAACTTCCCGGACCACTTCGCGGGTGTTGTGGCGGGCGTAATAGTATACTTCTGCAAAATCGGGCACCACGTTGGGGGCTTTCCCCCCGTCGGTTATCACATAGTGGATCCGGGTTTCCTGGGGGATGTGCTCCCGCATCAGGTTCACCATCATGTTCATGGCTTCCACCCCGTCCAGAGCGGAACGCCCCCGTTCCGGGGCGGCTGCCGCATGGGCGGAAACCCCATAAAACCGGAACTTGGCAGATTTGTTGGCCAGGGAAGCCCCGGCGCTGGCCCCGTTGGCGGCGCCCGGGTGCCAGTGCAGCACGGCGTCCAGCTGGTCAAAAAGGCCGGCTCGGGTCATGTAGACTTTACCGCCCCCGCCTTCTTCGGCCGGGCAACCGTAAAAGCGCACCGTTCCGGCTTTCCCGCTGGAGATCAACCAATCCTTCACCGCAATGGCTGCGGCGGCGGAAGCCGTGCCGAACAAATGGTGGCCACAGGCGTGCCCGGCTACGCCTCCGGCGGATTTCTTCTCGGGCAGCGCCTGCTGGGAAAGCCCCGGCAGGGCATCGTACTCGCCCAGGATGCCGATTACCGGACCCCCGCTACCGTATTCGGCCATAAAAGCGGTGGGTATCCCGGCTATGCCCGTTTCAATCCGGAAGCCCGCGTCCTTCAGGGTCTGTTGCAACAGGGCGGAACTCTTTTCCTCCTGGTATCCCATTTCTGCCCAGTCCCAGATCTGCAGGGCAATGTCTGCATACTTCCCGGCTTTGGCATCCAGCCCGCTCAGGGCCTTGTCCTGGGCGTGCAGCGCCAGGGTGCACAGGGCCAGGCCAAAAGTGTAGATTCGTTTCATTTCGGATGTTGGTTTTGGATTCCTTAAAGATACAAACCCGCCCGGGTTATACAAGCCCCGGAAGGGCTTCGTGGCACACCCCCTTACAGGGATTTCCGGGGGTGGTACCGCTCCACAACCTCGGTGAGGTGGCCCCGGTCCATATGCATGTACACCTCGGTGGTGGTGATGCTCTCGTGCCCCAGCATTTGCTGGATGGCCCGGATATCCGCCCCGTTTTGCAGCAGGTGGGTGGCAAAGGAGTGGCGGAAGGTGTGCGGGCTTACCTTTTTCCCGATCCCGCTGCGGGCAGCCAGGTCACGTACCACGGTAAAAATCATGGCCCGGGTCAGGCGCTTGCCCCTCCGGTTCAGGAAGACCTGGTCCTCATGGCCCTTCTCCGGGCGCCAGTGGGGGCGGATTTCCCGCAGGTAGCGCTCCAGGCAGCGGATGTTGTGTCCTCCTATGGGCACCAGTCGCTCCTTGCTGCCCTTGCCGGTGACTTTGATAAAGCCTTCCTCAAAAAACAGGTCGCTCAGGCGGAGGTCCAGTAATTCGGAAACCCGAAGCCCACAGCCGTACAGGGTCTCCACGATGGCCAGGTTCCGCTCTCCCTCCGGTTTGGACCGGTCTATGGCGGCAATCATCCGGTCGATATCCGCCACGCTTAGCGTATCCGGGAGTTTCCGGCCAATCTTGGGGGATTCGATCCATTCCATGGGGTTGTCTTCCCGGTATTTTTCAAAAAGGAGGTAATCGAAAAACCCGCGCAGCCCGGAAATGACCCGGGCCTGGGAGCGGGCCTGCAGCCGGCTGCCCAGCTCGTGGACGAACCCTTCCAGGTGGTGGCGGGTGGTCTCCAGCGGGCCTACTGCAGGTTCCAGGCTGCAGGCGTAGTCGGCCAGCTTCCGTACATCGCGCCGGTAGTTGCTTACCGAATGCTCGGAGAGGCCCCGTTCCAGGCGGAGGTAATGGATATAATCGGCTATGGCCTGTTCCCACTTCACCTGGTAAAGATAGCCGAATAGTTCTGTGCGAGGAAAAGGAAGAGATACCTGTAATCGCAGGTGGTGTAGGTGAAACCTGTCAGAAAAAATACTACCTTAGAAGTATCACTAAAACAATAAATATGAGACGTATTGTATTGACTGTCATGGCCCTGCTGGGCCTGACTGCCGGGGTTCAGGCCCAGGACATCGATTTTGGGATTACCGCCGGGTACCTGAATGCCCGTGGCAGTATCAAGTCGGACGGCGTAACCATTTCTGCGGATGAATCCGGGATTTACGGGGGGCTGGTTGCCGAATTTTCCGTGGGCAACAAGGTGGGCCTGCAGCCCGAATTGCTCTATGCCAGCATCGATGGCAGCGACGGTATCCTGCTGCCGGTCCTCTTTGAATTCGGGATTGCGCCCAAACTGAACTTGCAGGCCGGACCGCAGTTTGTCTTCTCCCTGGAGGACGTACCGGAAGATTTTACCGGGGTGGAGTTTGACCTGGCCGGTGGAATTGGCCTGGACATTACGGAAGCCTTTTTTGCCGAGGCGCGGTACACCTTCCAGCTGAATAATTCCTATACCGGCCCTGAGGATGTAAAAGTCCGGGGGAATTACCTGTCGGTGGGTATCGGCTACAAATTTTTCTGAACCCTTTCAGATAGCAGAGAAGCGGGGGCCGGGCGCCCCCGTTTTTTTTACCTGGCCGGCAGGGACCCGGCTGGGCTTAATTTCTTAGTTTTATGCCCATGAAGCTGATCATCATCAACGGCCCCAACCTGAACCTGCTCGGCAAACGCGAACCGGAGGTGTACGGCAAGCAGACTTTCGAAGACTATTTCCGGGGGTTGCAGCTGCAATTCCGGGAGGTGCAACTGGAGTATTTCCAGTCCAATATAGAGGGCGAACTGATTTCCAAAATCCAGGAGGTCGGGTTTACCTACGATGGTATTATCCTGAATGCAGCCGCCTATACCCATACTTCAGTAGGCCTGGGGGATGCCGTTAAAGCGGTAGACACCCCTGTAGTGGAGGTGCACATTTCCAATGTAGCTGCCAGGGAGCCCTTCCGCCACGAATCCTATATTTCCGCAGGGGCCCGCGGGGTCATCTTCGGTTTCGGGTTACAGGGGTACGACCTGGCTATCCGGAGCTTTCTGGACTAAGATCCCGTAGCCAGCGGCGTTCTACATAAAAAGTGCCAAAAGGCAGCAGGGAGGCGATTACCAGATAGGCCAGACGTCCAAAGCCCCATTTCCGCTGCCACCACACCCAGGCGGCCAGCAGCAGGTACCCGATAAACAAAACCCCGTGGGCATACCCTATATAGATATTGGGTTCGGCTATACCGGCCCAGTATTTCAGGGGCATACTCAGGGCAAAGAGCAACAGGTAACTGATGCCCTCCAGGATGGCTATTCCTCTGAAGATGGGGAGCATTCCTTGAGAAAGGTTACAGGTGGATCACTTCGTCGTAGGCAGCAGCCACGGCCTCCATTACGGCTTCGCTCATGGTCGGGTGCGGGTGTACGGCCTTCAGGATTTCGTGCCCGGTGGTTTCCAGTTTACGGCCTACCACCGCCTCGGCAATCATATCCGTTACGCCGGCGCCGATCATATGGCAGCCCAGCCATTCCCCGTATTTGGCGTCAAAAATCACCTTGACAAACCCGTCTGCATTCCCTGCAGCCTTGGCTTTCCCGCTTGCGGAGAAGGGGAATTTCCCCACCTTGATCTCATAGCCGGCTTCCCGGGCTTTTTTCTCCGTCATCCCCACGGAAGCTACCTCAGGCATACAGTAGGTACACCCGGGAATGTTGCCGTAATCCAGGGGTTCCACATGCATCCCGGCCAGTTTTTCCACGCAGAGGATACCCTCGGCAGAGGCCACGTGCGCCAGGGCCGGGCCGGGGGTTACGTCCCCGATGGCGTAGTACCCGGGGATGTTGGTTTGGTAGTAGTCGTTTACCAGGATTTTGTCGCGGTCCGTGGCAATGCCCACGTTCTCGAGCCCGATATTTTCAATGTTGGTCTTGATGCCTACCGCCGAAAGCACGATGTCCGCTTCCAGGATTTCTTCCCCTTTCTGGGTTTTCACGGTGGCCTTCACCCCGGCACCGGAGGTATCTACCCCGGTTACCTCGGCGGAGGTCATGATTTTTACGCCCGCCTTTTTAAAGCTGCGCTCCAGTTGCTTGGAGACCTCTTCGTCCTCTACAGGGACAATGTTGGGCATGAATTCCACCACAGTCACCTCCGTGCCCATGGCGTTGTAGAAGTAGGCAAATTCGATGCCGATGGCACCGCTGCCTACCACGATCATTTTCTTAGGTTGGGATTCCAGGGTCATCGCTTCCCGGTATCCGATAATCTTTTTGCCGTCCTGGGGCAGGCTGGGCAGTTCCCGGCTGCGGGCCCCGGTAGCAATGATGATGTGCTGGGCGCCGTATTCGGTTTCCTTGCCGTCGGCCGCTTTTACGCTGATTTTTTTCCCGGGTTTCAGGGTCCCGTATCCCTGGATCACCTCAATCTTGTTCTTTTTCATCAGGAACTGTACCCCTTTGCTCATGCCTTCGGCCACGCCCCGGCTGCGCTTCACCACGGCGTCAAAGTCCTTGTCCGCCCCTTCCACTTTCAGGCCGTAGTCTCCGGCGTGTTGCAGGTATTCGAACACCTGTGCAGATTTCAGCAGCGCCTTGGTGGGGATACAACCCCAGTTCAGGCATACCCCGCCCAGGCTTTCCTTTTCGACAATAGCGGTCTTGAATCCCAGTTGCGAGGCCCGAATGGCCGTTACATAGCCCCCGGGGCCGCTTCCCAAAACAATGATGTCAAAGGTATTCATAGGTGATCTGTTTCTCGATTTTGCCCCGCAAAGGTACGAAACACGCACGAAAAACGGCGGGGGTTTACGGCCCGGGCCTAAGGGGGGTGAAAGGGGTTGGTTCTGTTGGGGTTAAGCCTGGTCTCTAGGTCCCATCATGCGGCGGTTAAAGGCCTCGCTTTGCCCCGGGGGGATACTTAAGGGTTGCCAGGACTCTCCCAGCAACCATTTCCCCAGGTAAATTAATTGGCCCACGTGGGAGGCGTAATGGGCCAGCTGGCGCGTTACGGCAGCCTCAGGGCTATGGGCCTGCCCACGGATATGCAGGCGGGTTTCCGGCGGCAGGCCCTCCAGTTGGTCCAGGGCTTCGAACAAACACTCCCAACCGGCCTCCCACCGGGCCATCAGGACCTTCCGGTCCTGGGCGGGTTCCCGGAATTCCGACTCCCGGTTCCGCCAGGGTTTTTCCCCGTCCTCTTCCAGGAAACGGGTCCAGCGGCTGAGCATATTGCCCGCCAGGTGTTGCACGATAACGGCAGCACTGTTGGAACCCGGCCCGGGGGAGGCAAACAGCTGCGCATCGCTCAGCTGGGACAGGGCCCGGTCGCCCAGGTCCTTGTAGCGCTGGAATTCGGTCCTTGCGCTGGGAATAAAGCCCTGGGTGAGGTTCATTTTTCTGCCGGGACAAAGTTCAGGGCAGCCCCGTTGATGCAGTGGCGCATCCCGGTGGTCTGCCGCGGGCCGTCTTCGAAGACGTGCCCCAGGTGCCCCCCGCAGGTGGCGCAGTGTTCCTCCACCCGCCGCATGCCATAGGTGGTATCGATGCTGTAGGCCACGTTGCCTTCAATTTCACGGTCGAAGCTGGGCCAGCCCGTGCCGGAATCGAATTTATGGGCGCTCTCAAAAACCGGGGTGCCGCAGCCGGCGCACACATAGGTGCCGTCTTCTTTGTTGTACAGCAGGTCGCTGCTCCCGGCATTTTCCGTGCCGGCCTTGCGCAGGATGTAGTATTCCAGGGGGGTAAGCTGGGCCTTCCACTGGGCATCCGTCTTGTTTACGGCAAATTCGGCCTCGCTTTCCTGTGGGTTTGCGGGCTTCTGGGAGTGGCCCTGGCAGGCAAAAAGCAGCACGCCCAGGGCGGCCATCATAAGCTGTTTCATAACCATTTTTTTAGCATTAGTCCGTTGGGAGAGGCTGTTCCTTTCAAAAATAGGGGAAAACGCAAAAACCCACTGCCGGGGCAGCGGGTTTTGACAACACTTTAACGCTCGGTTTACTGCTGGATGCGGGGAATGGTTTGTTCCTTCACGCCCAGGTAATCGAGCACGGACTGCATATTGGAAACGTCCACTTTGCCGCCCAGGCCGTCGGCCGGGAGGATGGCAATCCGGAAAATCTGGTTGTCCGTATCCCCGGGGCTCAGGGTAGCCAGGTCAAAGTCCGACTCCAGGAAGATACTCACGTCCAGAAAGGTATGGTCGTAATTGTACTGCAGGATGCCCTGGTCCAGCAGGCGCGTTTGCGGGAGCAGGCGCCATACATCTATGGGAGCACCCCCGTTGGGCTCGTCCACCGCTTCCCAGCGGATGTATACCAGCACCACATCGGTCTCAAAGACCTCCAGGCCCGGGGCATCTTCGGAAAATACAGAGAACAGGGAGTAGTCGTTGCCCGGGGTAAAGTCTCCGACAATGTCGTAGACGCTGCCCAGGATGTTTACGCCGTCTGCCCCGTCAAGGCCGTCACGGCCGTCAAAGCCGGGAGGGCCTGCCGGGCCTTCGCAGGACAGGGTGGTCAGGGAAATGAGAATCACGAGGAAGGTGCTGAATGTTTTCATAAGGGTTTGTTTTTAACTCCCGGGGGCGGCCCGGGATGGTATTTTCGGATATCCGTTTCAAAAAGCGTTCCAAAAATGCGATGCCGGCCCCTGAATCCGGTAAACATCCCTTGGCGCTGTCTTTTGGTTGTAGCCTTAAAACATCCTGAGAGCAAAAGATTTGGCCGCTTCCAGGAGGCTTTTAGGGCCGTGGCTGCCCGAAGGTTTTTTGGTACAAATATTCACAACGTTACAGCCCCAGTGCCCGTTTGGGCAGCGGATATTTCGGACGTCTCATTGGCTGAAATGTGGAATAATGGCTACATTTAGGGCGCTATCAACTCTATACCCTATGCTACCACAAGAACGTGTGGTCATCGATGCCATACGCCCCCAGCTGGACTGCGGAAAATTCTTTATTAAACGCATTGTAGGAGAGGAAGTCCGGGTTACTGCGGACATCCTTCCCGACGGCCACGACGTTATGCAGGCCGAGGTGCTCTACAAGCATCAGGGCGCACGGACCTGGAAAACCGTGCGGATGGAACCCCTGGAAAACGACCGCTGGGAAGCGGCTTTCCACGTGGAAAAGCAGGGTTTCTATCAATACAAGGTGAGGGGCTGGGTAGACTATGCTCTGAACTGGCAGCACGGCATCGAGGCCAAGATTGCAGACGGACAGCACGTAACCAGCGAATTGCTGGATGGGATACGCTACCTGGAATTCCTCCTGAAAGAGGTGGATAAAAGCGGGCAGGCTTACCTGCAGGACCTGATTAAGGCTTTTGCAGACCCCAGCCGGTACCTGGAAGCTACGGAAGCAGCCGTTTCCGAGCGCCTGCACGGGTGGTTTGTGGAATACCCGGAGCGCAGGCTGGCCAACACCAGTAAGGAATTACAGGTGTATGCCGACCGCCCCCGGGCCGGATTCAGCACCTGGTATGAATTCTTTCCCCGGTCGGCGGCACAGACCCCGGGAACCCACGGCACCTTCGCGGATTGCGAACGCCTGCTGCCACGGGTAGCCGAAATGGGCTTCGACGTGCTGTATTTCCCACCCATCCATCCTATAGGAGAGGTGAACCGCAAGGGCAAGAACAATACCACGAATGCACAGGAGGGCGACAGCGGGGTGCCCTGGGCCATTGGCTCCCGTCATGGGGGGCACCGCCACATCCATCCCGAGCTGGGAACGGAAAAGGATTTTCGCCGGCTGGTGGCCAGGGCACATGACCTGGGGATAGAGGTGGCCATGGACCTGGCTTTCCAGGCAGCACCGGACCATCCCTATATACAGGATCATCCGGAATGGTTTCGCCGCCGCCCGGACGGGACCATGCAATATGCCGAAAACCCGCCCAAGAAATACCAGGACATCGTTAATTTCCACTGGGAATCCGAAGCCTATACCGCCCTGTGGAAGGAGTTGCTGGGGGTTACCCTGCAATGGGTGGACTGCGGGGTGCAGATCTTCCGGGTAGACAACCCCCATACCAAGCCCTACTATTTCTGGCACTGGCTCATTGCCGAGGTGAAGAAGAAGCACCCGGACGTACTCTTCCTGGCCGAAGCGTTCTCCCGCCCCCGGGTGATGCAGCAGCTGGGCAAGCAGGGCTTTTCCCAGTCCTACACCTATTTTACCTGGAGGGTCCACAAACAGGAGATTATCGACTATATGGTAGAACTCACCCAATCCGAAATGCGGGAGTACTACCGTCCCAATTTCTGGCCCAATACGCCGGACATCAATCCCTTCCACCTGCAGGGTACGGGCGAGGCCATGCATATGATCCGGTATGCCCTGGCGGCCACCCTTTCCGGGAACATCGGCATCTACGGACCGGTCTTCGAGTATATGGTTACCGACCCCATGCCCGGGAAAGAGGAATACCGGGACTCCGAGAAGTACGAAATCCGGCATTGGGACTGGGAGCACCAGAACAAACTGACCCACGTGATCACCCGCATCAACACCATCCGCCGGAAGCACCCGGCCCTGCAACAGACCAACAACCTGCATTTCTGCGGGCTGGAAAACCCGGAGATGCTGGCCTTTTACAAATGGGATAGCGGGCGTACCAACGAGCTGCTGGTGGTGATTAGCCTGGATCCCAATACTACCCAACAGGGCATGGTGCGATTGCCCTGGGAAGCCATGGGCGAGCCCCACCGCGGGCTGGAGGTCTACGACCTGATGACCCAGGCCAGCTACCGCTGGGAAGCCGAATGGAACTTTGTGGAGTTGCATCCCAACCTGCCGTTTCATATTTTTCAGATCAGACGATAGTATCCCATGGCCAAAAAGACCCCTTCAACCCCCGCAAAAACACAGGAAGCCCAACCGGAAACCGCCTACCGCTTTGACGTGCCCTGGGAGGGCCTGATGGACCACCCGGAATTTGTCTCGGTTTTCCTGTCGGACGTACTGGAGCGCTATGTACAGCAGCAGCGCTGGTACGGCGGTAAATCCAGTACCCTGAAATACATTGAACTGCAGGAGTATTTCCGCATACAGCAAGGGGCGGAGGTCTATTACGGCCTGTTGCTGGAGGTAAATTTTGAAGAAGCCTTTTACCAGCATTACTTTCTGCCCATCGCCTTTGTCTCCGACCCGGACTTTGCCAAAAAGGACCGCATCCTGCCCGTGGTGGTTGGTGGGGAGGAGGGCTTTATTATCGACGCGGTTAACCTGGAATCCTTCCGCAGGCTGGTGTACGAGCGCATCATCACGGCAGAGCCCAACGACACTACCCGGGTGCGCTACCACAAGAGCGTGACCTTTGAACCTGA
This sequence comes from Robiginitalea aestuariiviva, assembly GCF_029537735.1. Lineage (GTDB taxonomy): Bacteria > Bacteroidota > Bacteroidia > Flavobacteriales > Flavobacteriaceae > Robiginitalea > Robiginitalea aestuariiviva. Next base: position 639,612 of record NZ_JARPUQ010000002.1, read on the forward strand.
GGCCTATGCATCCTCGCGCCTGATGGGCCTGGAGCAGAGCAATACCTCCATCATCATCAATGGGAAATCCGTGATCAAGTTCTTCCGCCGCATCTATGCAGACAAGAACCCGGATTACGAGATGAGCCGTTTCCTTTCCGAACGCAAGGAATACCGGAACACCCCGGCCTACCAGGGGAGCCTGAGCATCATCGATACGGATAACGCCAACATTACCATTGCCCTGATGCAGGAACTGATCGCCAACCAGGGAGATGCCTGGGACTATATGCTCAAGGAGCTGAATAAGATTTTTTCCAACCTGGAGTACAAGGGCATACAGATTGCCCGCCTGCCCGAAACGGAGCTGTTTACCCGGCTTAAAATCCGGGACGTGCCCCCTGAAATTATAGACTGGGCGGGGTTGAAAATCTTCCTGAAACTCCAGAAACTGGCCCAGCGCACCGCGGAAATGCATATTGCCCTGGGGTCCGAATTTGAAGACACGGCCTTTACCCCGGAACACTTTAACGGAGATTATGAGGTCTGGCTGAAGAACCGCCTGCTCTACCAGTTCCAGAACCGCCTGAATACGGTGGAAAACAACCTGGAGCGCCTGGAAGGCAATTCCCTGGCCCTGGCTAAAGAATTCCTGGAGCGCAAGAATGAGATCCGCAAGCGCTTTATGAAATTCGACTGGACCCGGCTGAAAGGGGAACGCCTGCGCGTGCACGGCGATTACCACCTGGGGCAGGTACTGGTGCAGGGCGAGGATTTCTTCCTCCTGGATTTTGAAGGGGAACCCGAAAGTACCATCCGCGACAGGAAGGTGAAACAACCCCCGCTGAAGGACATTGCGGGGATCTTCCGCTCCTTCCACTACGCGGTGTACGCCACTATCTTCAATAATGAAGGCAAATTCCCCTTCGAGCAGCAGGAGTTGTTCCGTGCCGGGGAGTTGCTCTACCGCTATTTTATCGGGGTCTTTCTGGAGACCTACGTGCAACTGATCCAGGACCACAATGTGGACATCGGGTACAGCGCAGAGCGTATATTCCTGCTGAAATACTGCATGCTGGAAAAGGCGGTATACGAACTTGGATACGAAATGAATTCCCGCCCGGACTGGGCGGTGATCCCCCTGGAAGGGATCCGAAGCATCATCAACGACTAAACCTGAAAAAACATGGGAAAAGTAATCCCCCACAGCATATTCTCCGATTTCGACATTGAACTCTTCAAAGCCGGCAAGCATTTCCGGCTCTATGAGAAATTAGGCTCCCGCCTCATGGAGGTGGATGGGGAAAAGGGCGTGTATTTTGCCGTGTGGGCGCCATCGGCCAAGGCGGTTTCCGTGGTGGGCGATTTCAATTACTGGCTGGAGGGGGAACACCCCCTGAACGTACGCTGGGATGCCAGCGGGATCTGGGAGGGCTTTATCCCTGGGCTAAAAAAGGGCACCCTGTACAAGTACAAGATCCATTCCCACCACAACGACATCAAAACCGAAAAGGCAGACCCTTACGCCCGTGCCTGCGAACACCCGCCCAAGACCGCTTCAGTGGTCTGGGAAGACCAGTACGCCTGGAAGGATGAAGGATGGATGGAAAAGCGCGCTGCCCACAACGCCCTGGAAGCGCCCTATTCCGTCTATGAGGTGCACCTGGGGTCCTGGAAACGCAAGGACGGTGACTTCATGACCTACAGGGAACTGGCCAAAGACCTGGTGGAATATGTGAAGGATATGAATTTTACCCATGTGGAATTTATGCCCATTATGGAATACCCGTACGATCCCTCCTGGGGCTATCAGCTTACCGGGTACTTTGCGCCTACCAGCCGCTTTGGGTCCCCCGAGGACTTTAAGTTCCTGGTGGACGCCCTGCACCGGGCCGGTATTGGGGTAATCCTGGACTGGGTGCCTTCGCACTTCCCGGAGGATGCCCATGGCCTTGGGTACTTTGACGGGTCCCACCTGTACGAACACCCGGACCGCCGCCGGGGCTACCACCCGGACTGGAAAAGCCTCATCTTCAATTACGGCCGCAACGAGGTGCGCTCCTTTCTGATCAGCAATGCCCTGTTCTGGCTGGACCAATACCATGCGGATGGCCTTCGCGTGGACGCAGTAGCCTCCATGCTCTACCTGGATTACTCCCGGGAAGAAGGGGAGTGGGAGCCCAATATTTATGGCAACAATGAACACCTGGAGGCGATTTCATTTATCCGGGAACTCAATACTGAAGTCTACGGCAATTTCCCGGGGGTACAGACCATTGCCGAGGAATCCACGGCCTTCTCCATGGTGACCAAACCCGTTAGCATGGGTGGCCTGGGCTTCGGGATGAAGTGGATGATGGGCTGGATGCACGACACCCTGGAGTATTTCAAGAAGGAGCCGGTATACCGCCGCCACCACCAGAACGACATCACCTTTAGCATGACCTATGCCTTTACGGAGAACTTTATGCTGCCCTTTTCCCACGACGAGGTGGTTTACGGGAAACAGTCCCTGCTGTACCGCATGCCGGGGGACGAGTGGCAGCGCTTTGCCAACCTGCGGCTGCTCTTTGGCTATATGTTCACCCACCCGGGCAGCAACCTGCTGTTTATGGGCGGGGAATTCGGGCAGTCATCCGAATGGAACTTCCAGCAGAGCCTGGACTGGCACCTCCTCCAATACGATTTCCACAAAGGGGTGCAGGCCGTGGTACGGGACCTGAACGCCCTGTACCGCGCCCAGCCGGCCCTGTATGAGAAGCAATACAGCCCCGAGGGCTTCCAGTGGATCGACTACGGGGATGCCGAAAATTCCGTGCTAACCTACCTGCGCAAGGGGAAAGCCTCCAAAGACGACCTGGTGATTGCCTGCAACTTTACGCCCGTACCCCGCGAAGGGTACCGCATTGGGGTGCCCAAGACGCGGCAGCTGAAGGAGGTTTTTAACAGCGACGCCGAAATGTATGGGGGAAGCGGGATGGTCAACACCAAGGCGGCCATCGAAAAAACGCCCTGGCACGGGTATGACCGTTCCATTTGTGTGAACCTGCCGCCCCTTTCCGTAGTGGTTTTCCGATAATTATGTAGCCGCAAACGTTATAGTTCATAATTGTCAGGCCCAGGGCTTCATTATCCCGGGCGAATGTCGTTTTTTTGTTGGTTTCTATACCGACCCACTATGATCACCAATACCGAACTCGAGTATAAGGGGAACCTCTATCCGAAGCAGGTTGAAAGCTTCCGGGAGGATTCGGGCAACTTCTACTTTACCAGCGAAAACGGGGTTCTGCTGCAGATTACCGTATTGCGCAACAGCGTCTTGCGCTTCCGATACGCCACCGACCGCATCTTTGAACCGGATTTTTCCTATGCCATTGCCCCGGACGCCAGCCGCGGCTATAATGACCTGAAGCAGGAGGAGACCGAGACGGCCTACCTGATCTTCACCAGCAAGCTGCGCGTGGAGGTGGAAAAGAGCAGTTTGAGGATTTCCATCTCCGACCTGGATGGGAACGTGATCAACGAGGACGAATTGGGTTTCCACTGGGAGGAAAATTACGCCTACGGGGGGAATACGGTCAAAATGAGCAAGGTAACCCAGCCTTCCGAAAGCTTTTACGGGATGGGCGACAAGGCCACTCATTCCAACCTCAAAGGCCGGCGGGTAAATAACTGGGTTACGGACCAGTACGCCTTCAGCAAGGAGCAGGAGCCCCTGTACAAGGCCATCCCGTTCTACATCGGGCTGCATAATAACACCGCCTACGGCATCTTTTTCGACAACTCCTTCTGTACCCATTTCGACTTTTCCCACGAACGCCGGAACATCACCAGTTTCTGGGCGGACGGGGGCGAAATGAACTATTATTTCTTTTACGGCCCGGCCATCTCCAAGGTGGTGCAGGCCTATACGGACCTTACCGGTACCCCGGAACTGCCACCCCTGTGGGCGCTGGGATATCACCAGTCCAAATGGAGCTACTACCCCGAAAAACGGGTGAAGCAGATCACCAACACCTTCCGGAAGCTGCAGATCCCCTGCGATGCCATTTACCTGGACATCGATTATATGGACGGTTTCCGCTGCTTTACCTGGGACAAGAAACACTTCCCCGACCCCAAGCGGATGATCCGGGAACTGGAGGCTCAGGGCTTTAAAACCGTGGTCATGATCGACCCCGGGATCAAGATTGACCGGGATTACTGGGTGTACCAGGAGGCCCAGGAAAACGATTATTTCTGCAAGCGGGCGGACGGCCCCCTGATGACCGGGAAGGTATGGCCGGGGCCCTGTGGCTTCCCGGATTTTACCAACCCCGAAGTCCGGGAGTGGTGGGCCGGGCTGTACGGTGATTTTATCAAGGAATCCGGCCTGCACGCGGTCTGGAACGATATGAACGAGCCGGCCATCATGGAGGTGCCCACCAAAACGGCGCCCCTGGATACCCGCCACGACTACGACGGCCACCCCTGCAGCCACCGCAAGGCGCACAATGTGTACGGGATGCAGATGGTGCGGGCCACCTACGAAGGGGTGAAGAAGTACGTTTTCCCCAAGCGCCCCTTTGTGATTACCCGGGCAGCCTACGCAGGCACCCAGCGCTATGCCTGTACCTGGACAGGAGACAATGTGGCTACCTGGGAACACCTCTGGATTGCCAATGTACAGGTTCAGCGCATGTGCATGAGCGGCTATTCCTTTGTGGGGACCGACATTGGCGGGTTTGCCGAACAACCCAACGGGGAACTCTTTGCCCGGTGGGTGCAGCTGGGGATTTTCCACCCCTTCTGCCGCGTACACTCCAGCGGCGACCACGGCGACCAGGAACCCTGGTCCTTCGATGAGGAAGTCACCAACATTGTACGGAAGTTTGTGGAGCTGCGCTACCAGTTGCTCCCTTATATCTATACCATGTTCTGGAAGTATGTGAAGGAAGGCGTGCCCATGCTGAAACCCCTGGTCTATTTTGACCAGGAAGATGCCCAGACCCATTTCCGCACAGACGAGTTCATCTTCGGGGAGCATATCCTGGTGTGCCCCGTACAGGAACCCAATGCCAAAGGCCGGCGGATGTACCTGCCCCGGGGTAAATGGCATAACTACTGGACCGGGGAAGTCCTGGAAGGCGGCTCTGAAAAATGGGTGGCGGCCGATATCGACAAGATCCCGATCTTCATTAAGGAGGGGGCCATTATCCCCCTGTACCCCGTGCAGCAGTACGTGGGCGAAAAGACCATAGAGCAGCTCCGGCTGAATGTCTACTACAAGCTGGGCGTGGAGCAATCCACCTTGTACGAGGATGCCCAGGACGGGTACGATTACAAAAAAGGCGGCTACAGCCTGCGGAATTTCCGGGTAAGCGGACGCGAAAAGGAAATCATCATCCAGCAGTATAAGGACGGGTCTTATATTACCCCGTACAAGGATATGAAGGTGAACCTGATCGGCCTGCCCTTCCGGATCAAAAGCGTAGAGGTGGACAACCAAAAGGTAGACCTGAAATCCGTGCGTCCCAACGGGGACAACACCATTGTGGTCGACAAGAACTTCGGGGAACTGCACATCTTCGGAAGCTGATTTTTTCGTACATTCCGTATACACTAACCCTATAAATTGGCTCTCATGAAAAACGTGATGCCCCTGCTGCTGCTATGCCTGGCGCTGGCCGCATGTAAAACAAACCCCTTTACCGGGAAAAAGACCCTGAATTTTTACGGCAACAGCCAGATCTTCCCCATGGCCTTTGCCCAGTACGACCAGTTCCTGGAGGAAAATACCGTGTTGGAAGACACCGAGGAAGCCCGTAAAGTGGCACGGGTGGGACGGCGTATTGCGGCTGCCGCGGAGCGGTGGCTTGACGCCAACGGCTACCCCGGCTACCTGAAAGAATACCAGTGGGATTATAACCTGGTTAAGGATTCTACGGTAAATGCCTGGTGCATGCCCGGCGGGAAAATTGTCTTCTATTCCGGAATCATGCCCATCTGCCAGAACGAGACCGGAATGGCGGTAGTCATGGGGCATGAAGTAGCCCACGCCCTGGCAGACCACGGGGCCCAGCGCATGAGCGCAGGTACCCTGCAGCAAATTGGCGCGGTGGGCGTTGGCGTGGCCGTAAACGACCCGGAGAAACGCAATGCCTTCCTGCAGGCCTACGGGCTGGGGACTACCCTGGGCGGGATGCTGCCCTTTAGCCGCAGTCACGAAACCGAGGCAGACCGCATTGGCCTGCAGATCATGGCCATTGCCGGGTACAACCCGGACGAAGCGGCCGAACTCTGGAAGCGGATGAAGGCCCAGGGCGGCCAGGCCCCGCCGGAGTTCCTGAGCACCCACCCCTCCAACGACACCCGGATTGCCAACCTCACGGCCTGGGCCCCTGCGGCCAAAGAAGAGGCCCGTAAGTTCGGGGTGACCACCTTCGAGTAAGGGTCGGGGTTCTTCGAATTATCGTATATTGAAACCATTCACATCGAATGGTTTTTTTATGGCAAAAGCGCTGGCCCTGAAGGGGAGTAAACGGCTATTGCATGCCTGGGCTTTTTACGACTGGGCCAACTCGGTATACAGCCTAACGGTGGTCTCTGCCATCTTTCCCTTGTATCTGGGTGCCCTCTTCCGTCTGGAAGGGGTGGAGGAGGTCGCCTTTCTGGGAGGGAGTATTGCCCGTACCCCCCTAATCAGTTATGTCACGGCAGCGGCCTTTGTGGTAATTGCCATCATCACCCCGCTGCTTTCCGGTATTGCAGACTACCTGGGAAATAAGAAGGTCTTTATGAAATTCTTTTGTTACCTGGGCGGGGTGGCGTGTATGGGCCTGTACTGGTTTACTTTGGATAACCTCCTGTGGGGTCTGTTTTTCTACTTTCTGGGGGTCATCGGGTTTTGGGTAAGCTATGCCATGAACAACTCCTACCTCCCGGATATCGCCTTCCCTGAACAACAGGACCGGGTAAGCGCCCGCGGCTTCTCCCTGGGCTATATCGGCAGTGTGATCCTGCTGTTGCTGAACCTGAGCATGGTATTGAATCCCGGGCTTTTCGGGATTGCGGACCACCCGGAGCAGCCCGCCGCCATCCTGGCCATGAAGTACTCCTTTGTAAGCGTGGGCATCTGGTGGATCGCCTTCAGCCAGTATTCCTTTTATTACCTCCCCAAGGGGAACCGGCGGGAGGGTGCACGCTCCCATATCATCTTTAACGGGTTTCGCGAGCTGCGCTCGGTCTGGCAACAACTTAAGCATACCCGGGCGCTCAAGCGCTACCTGGGGGCCTTTTTCGTGTACAGCATGGCCGTACAGACCGTGATGCTCATTGCCGCCTACTTTGGGGAATCCGAGATTGCCTGGGGCTCAGACGACGAACGCACCCTGGGGCTTATAGGCAGCATCCTGATTATCCAGTTGGTGGCTGTCCTGGGCGCCACCCTCACGGCCAAAGCCTCGCGGGCCTATGGTAACATCCGCACCCTGGTGGTCATCAACTTTTTGTGGGTGCTGATCTGCATCTACGCCTTCTTTGTGCGCCAGCCTGTGGAATTCTATGTGGCCGCCGCCTGCGTGGGGATGGTCATGGGGGGGATACAGGCCCTGTCCCGGTCCACCTATTCCAAGATGCTGCCCGAAACCCAGGACACCACTTCGTTTTTCTCCTTTTACGATGTGGCCGAAAAAATCGGTATTGTGATCGGGATGTCCATCTTTGCCCTGGTTTCCCAATGGAATAACAGCATGCGCCCTGCGGCCCTTATGCTCGGGGTTTTCTTCCTCCTCGGGATTTTTCTGCTCCTCCGCGTACGCGAACAAAAATAACCCCGGTACCGCTGTGCGGCCCGGGGCTATGACTGCTTGTTTTTTGATGTAAGGGCTTAGCCTTTGGTGATGTCGCCGGAACCGGAGGTTTTGGAATCGACCTTTTCGGGGTTCCCCCGATAGTGGATGTCCCCGGAGCCGGAGACCCGTGCCATCAGGGATTCCCGGGCGGTGACATAGATGTCCGCAGACCCGGAAACGTAGGCCTCTACGCGGGCGGCGTCCATGTCGTAGGCATTCACATCGCCGGAACCGGAAATGCGCACCTCCAGGGCGCCCGCTTGCCCGCCCAGTTCAATATCCCCGGAGCCGGAGAGGGTGGCTTCCACCTGTTCGGCTTCCACTTCCAGGGTCATATCCCCACTGCCGGACATGGCCGCCTTAAAGCGCGGGGCTTTGAGTACGGTTTTCCCGACCACATCGCCGGAGCCGGAAAGGCTTACGGCCTCCACCTCTTCTACGGGAACGGTAATAGTAATTCCGCCAGACCGCCAGGAGGAAGGCTCCAGGCGCTTGCCCTTTTCGGTTTTGATGACCAGTTTCCCGTCCTTGACTTCGGTTTTAATATGTTCCAGCAGGTTGGATTCCCCCTTCAGGGTAATACGCCCTTCGCGCCCGCTCACCAGTTCCAGGTCGAACCAGCCGGAGAGGGCAATGGCGTCATAGTCCCCCACGTTGCGGTCTATGGTGACCACGTTGCCGTCGCCTTTGATGCTTTTGCCCCATTGGGCGTTCAGGTTGCAGGATGCCAGCACCAGGGCCAGAATCGGGATCCATTTTGTTTTCATGCGTTCGATTTTTTGATGTTAAGGGTTATGATTTTTTGACGCTCCCGGCCCCTGAGGCCTTGGAGTCTACTTGTTCCGGGTTGCCTTTGTACCTCAGGTCTGCAGCCCCGGATACCCGGGCTTTCAGGCGCTCGGAAGCCGTGATCTGCACATCGGATGCGCCGGACAGATCCGCCTCTGCCTCCCGGGCCTGCAGGTCGTAGGCGCGCAGGTCCGCAGCCCCGGAACCTTCAATCTCAAGGGTGCCGGCCCGGCCGGAGAGTTTCAGGGTAGACGCCCCCGAAATGTCTATTTCCAGGTGGCCGGCCTGTATGTCGAGCTGGGCTTCGGCGGCTCCGGAGGTGCCGGCCCGGAAATGGTCTGCCTGCAGGGGCAACTGGCCAATGAGGTCCGAGGCCCCGCTGGCATGGGCGGCGCTCAGGTCCCGTACCGGGACTTCCACGCGGATGCCGTTTTTATTCCCCCGGGAGGTTTCCAGCTGGTAGCCCTTGCGAACCTTGATGTCCAGCCGGCCGCCGCTTACGCGGGTTTCGATATATTCCATCAGGTTTTCTTCCCCGGTAACCGTCAGGGTGCCTTCGTTCCCGGGTACCAGGTAAACGGTAAAGATGTGGGAGACGTGTACTTCGTCATAGGAACCCACCTCCCGGGTTTCAGTGGTCATCTGCCCGTTCCCCCGGACGCGCTTGCCCCATTGGGCCTGCAGGCCGGAGCCGGCCATGACGGCCAGGAGCAGCAATACCATTCGGATATTCATGGTTTTCATGGTTTAGTTGCGGTTAAAGGTAATGTTGCCGTAATCGCCGGTGATGCGTACGGAGTGGCCGCTGCCGGCTGCCCCGTGATACCCGGAATAGTAGCGGGAACTGTTGCGCTCCTTGCTCACCTGTACGGTTAAGTCTTCCAGGCCTTTCACGCCGGCGTATTCCGAGGTGATCTCGAAATCGAAGGCATAGGCAGGGTCGTAGCCCACCCGGATGCCGGTGTAGTCCGTTCTTATATTGACGTTTCCGGCATCGGCGGCCATGCGGTCAATATGGATGGAACCGTAATCTGCAGTAAGGTCCACGTCCCCGTGGAGGGTCCCCAGGCGGATGTCCATATAGTCTCCGGTGCCCTGTACATTTCCGGCCTCGTCCACTTCAATATGTCCATAATCCCCGGAATAGATAAGGTTCCCCATTTCCAGGACGCGGGACTTGGTATAATCCGTATTCAGGGTCAGGTCTCCCGCTTTTTCGATGGTGTATTCGGAATAATCCGCTGAAATACGGCCGGAGCGCATGTACCCGATATTGGATTTACTGGTATAGTCGAAGCTCAGTTCGTTGTTGCGGCCATGCAGCTCTCCCAGGTCCAGCCGTCCGTAGTCGCAACTGATTTTGGCGTGCCCGTCTATGCGGTCCAGGGTAATGTTGCCGTAGTCGTTGCTCAGGTGGACGGAATGCTTCACCGGGAGGTTCACGGTGTAGTTGATCTGCATGTTCACATTGTTGTTGTTGCCCCACCAGCCCCAGGAGCGTTCCCGGGCCACATGGGTGCGGGCAGAAACCATAGCGGCGTCCGCTTCGAATTCCACGGTAATTTCATCCAGCTTTTGCTGGACTTTTTCCTCGTTGTTGCCGTTGGTGGTGATGTGTACTTCAATCACCACCCGGTTCTCGTTCCAGGAATTCAATACCAGGTTGCCGTAGCTGTTTTGGATCTTCAGCAGGGCATCCGGGTTAACATTAAATTCCTTGCGGATGGTTTTTTCCTTGGTATGGCGGCCGCGAAAGCCGGGGTCGTTTGCCACCGCGGTGCCCAGCCCGGCCAACAGGGCCAGGCAAAGGGGGATCATTTTAAAGGGTATGCGTAGCATGGGTTTCATTTTTTAAAGTTTGAATCTGTTCAATTTGCGCCATAACGTCCTGCAGCAGGTCAATGCGCGTCTGGAAATTGGTCACCATGGCCCTGAGGATCATTTTACTGTTCCCTCCGGCCACCAGATCTTCTTCCAGTTGGCGGTAATCCGTCTCCAGCTCCTCCAATTGCTGCAGGGTATCCTGGATCAGGGGTTCGGTTTCCGGCCCGCTCAGCTGCTCCAGTTCCTGCACTTCCTGCTGAATCAGGTTGGCAAAATAGAAGGAGGTCCGGGAGGCTTCCGGCGAGATTTCGGCTACCTGGGCTTCCAGGCTTTCCACCGGTCGCAGGAAGGTAAGCCCGACGCCCAATAGCAAGGCCACGGTGGCCGCTATCGAGAGGGGTTTCCACCAGCTTCGGCCCGCAGAGCCCGCCCCGCCGTCGGTGTTAAGGCGCTGGCGGAAGCGTTCCCGGTGTCCTGCCGGGGGTTGGGCCTGGTCAAAGGCGCCCTGCAGGTTTTCAAAAAGCGTTTCCAGGGGTTCGTTCGGGTTCATATGCTGGGGGCTTGGGTTAATTTATTCCGCAGGCTTTCCTTGGCCCGGGAGATGGTGGTCCGGCAATTGGCGTAACTGATTTCCATAATCTCGCTGATTTCGTGGTAATCATACCCTTCAATTAAGTGTAAGGTCAAAGAAATTCGGTAGTTGTCTTTCAGCTGCTTCATGGTTTCCAGTACTTTTTGAGCCATTCGTGCCGTACTCCCGTCGGCAGCCTCGGCCACGTCATTATCTTCGACCTTGTACAATACACTTTCCAGTCCCACTTCCCGGTTTTTCTGTTGCTTGCGGTAGTGGTAGATACTGTTGTTGATCACAATGCGTTTCAGCCAGGCCCCAAAGGTTACCTCGCCTTTAAACGTGTCCAGTTTGGTGAAAGCGCTCAGAAAAGACTCCTGCATGATATCTTCGGCCGTTGCAGCGTCCTTTACGATCCGCACGGCCGTGTTGAACATGGCGCTGTAATAGCGGTCGTAAACCTTCATCTGAGCCCTGGAATCCCCTTCCAGACAGGCTTGTAACAGAACATCAGTATGCTCGATCGGGTGGCTCAAAAAGTTGTATTTGTCTTAGAGATGACCCAAGTTACGCTTTGTTACAGTTTAGGGGGCAAAAGTTTTGGCTTGGCACAACAATTGTCGATACCAAGGGACGAGGAAAGGAACAATAGGTGTTAAGATGCTGAAAAACAAAAAGATAAACATTCGCCTTTCCCATGTAGTGTGCAATTATGCTGTCCGCAGGTGACAGAATGACCGAAAAAACCTTTATGGCAACATCAAAATTCATATCTCTTGACAAACTGTCGCTCCAGGACCTGGACCAGGAATCTGAACTGATTCCGCTGCTAACCCCGGAAGACGAGATGGAGATGCACAACGAGGAACTCCCCGAAGTGCTGCCCATCCTTCCCCTGCGCAATACGGTCCTCTTCCCCGGAGTGGTCATCCCCATAACCGCCGGGCGGGATACGTCCATCCACCTGATCCGCGACGCCAACAACGGCTCCAAGGTGATCGGGGTGGTGGCCCAGAAAGACGAATCCGTAGAAAACCCTGGGGTGAAGGACATTCACGCCCAGGGTACCGTGGCCCGCATCCTGCGGGTATTGCAGATGCCCGATGGGAATACCACCGTGATCATCCAGGGGAAAAAGCGCTTTAAAATCGGGGAGATGCTCACCGATAAGCCTTACCTCACCGCTACCGTGCTGGAAGCCCGGGAAGTCCGCCCGAAAGAGGGGGATGTGGAGTTTGCGGCCATTATGGAATCCCTGAAGGAACTGGCCCTGCAAATCATTAAGGACAACCCCAACATTCCCAGCGAGGCGGCCTTTGCCATCAACAATATCCAGAGCGATTCCTTTTTGGTAAACTTCGTTTCCTCCAACCTGAACCTGGAGGTGGAAGACAAGCAGGCCCTGCTGGAAATCGGGGACCTGAAGCAGCGCGCCATGGCTGTGCTGAAACACCTGAACACCGAACTCCAGAAGCTGGAACTGCGCAATGAACTGCAATCCAAGGTCCGCAGCGATATGGACCAGCAGCAGCGGGAGTATTTCCTGCACCAGCAGATGAAAACCATACAGGAAGAACTGGGCGGCCTTTCCTACGATGAGGAACTCGAAGAGCTGGAGCAGCGCGCCCGCAAAAAGCAATGGAGCGAGCAGGTGGCGGACCACTTCGAGAAAGAGCTGGCCAAGATGCACCGGATGAACCCGCAGGTGGCGGAGTATTCCATACAACGCAATTACCTGGACCTGTTGCTGGACCTGCCCTGGGGCGAATATTCCGAAGATCGCTTTGACCTGAAACGGGCCCAGCGCATCCTGGACCGCGACCACTACGGCCTGGAAGACGTCAAACGGCGTATTATCGAATACCTGGCCGTGCTGAAACTGCGCAACGACATGAAATCCCCCATCCTATGCCTCTATGGCCCCCCCGGGGTAGGGAAGACCTCCCTTGGAAAGTCCGTGGCCGAAGCCCTGGGCCGGGAATACGCGCGAATGTCTTTGGGTGGGTTACGGGACGAGGCCGAGATCCGCGGGCACCGAAAAACCTATATTGGGGCCATGCCCGGCCGCATCATCCAGAACCTCAAAAAGGCGGGTACGTCCAATCCGGTTTTTATCCTGGACGAGATCGACAAACTCTCCAGCAGTTACCAGGGCGATCCGTCTTCGGCCATGCTGGAAGTACTGGACCCCGAACAGAACGGCGATTTCCACGATAATTTCCTGGAAATCGGGTACGACCTCTCCAAGGTTATGTTTATCGCCACGGCCAACAACCTTTCCACCATTCAGCCTGCCCTGCGGGACCGGATGGAGATCATCAACGTAACGGGCTACACCATTGAGGAAAAGGTGGAAATTGCCCGCCGCCACCTCCTGCCCAAGCAACTGCAGGAACACGGGATGACCAAAGACCAGCTGAAGATCGGCAAGCGTCAACTGGAGAAGATCGTGGAAGGCTATACCCGGGAATCCGGGGTGCGGGGCCTGGAGAAACAGATCGCCAAGATGGTGCGTTACGCCGCCAAGAACCTGGCTATGGAAACCGAGTACCAGGTAAAGGTGAGCAACGAAGACATCGAGACGGTGCTGGGCCCGCCCCGTATGGAACGGGACAAATACGAAAACAACGAGGTGGCCGGGGTGGTCACCGGCCTGGCCTGGACCAGCGTGGGGGGCGATATCCTCTTTATCGAATCCATCCTCTCCCGGGGTAAAGGCGGCCTGAACATTACCGGAAATCTGGGCAAGGTCATGAAGGAATCGGCCACCATTGCCCTGGAATACATCAAGGCCAATGCCGACCAGTTTGGGATTAAGCCGGAGGTATTCGAAAAGTACAACGTACATATCCACGTGCCGGAAGGGGCTACGCCTAAAGACGGGCCCAGCGCCGGGATTGCCATGCTTACCTCCCTGGTGAGCCTTTTCAGCCAGCGCAAGGTGAAACGCAGCCTGGCCATGACCGGGGAGATTACCCTGAGGGGCAAGGTACTGCCGGTGGGCGGCATCAAGGAAAAAATCCTGGCGGCCAAACGGGCGCGGATCAAGGAGGTGATCCTCTGTGAGGAGAATCGCCGGGATGTGGCCGAGATTAAGGAAGACTACCTGAAAGGGCTGACTTTCCACTACGTTTCAGACATGAAGGAGGTCATTGACCTGGCCATCACCAAACAACGCGTAAAAAACGCCAAGCAGTTATAAGGAAAGGCCGGCCCCCGAGGGGGCCGGTTTCTTTTGAATCCCTATTTTTGAGCATGCGAAATATTTCCATAGCCATAGACGGATACTCCTCTACGGGAAAGAGTACCCTGGCCCGGCAGCTGGCCCGTGAACTGGAGTATGTGTATATCGACAGCGGCGCCATGTACCGGGCGGTTACGCTGTTTGCCCTGCGCAACGGGCTTATCGGGCCGCAGGGCCTGGATGCGGACGGGCTGCTGGCCCGTTTGCCGGAACTCGAGGTGGGCTTCCGGTTGAATCCACAGTCCGGGCGGTCCGAGGTTACCCTGAACGGGGAGAATGTAGAAGGGGACATCCGGACCCTGGAGGTTTCCCGCCAGGTGAGCGAAGTCTCCACCCTGGGTCCTGTCCGGGAAAAGCTGGTGGCCGTGCAACGGGCCATGAGCCGGGACGGGGGCGTGGTTATGGACGGGCGCGATATCGGAACGGTGGTCCTCCCCGATGCGGAACTGAAACTCTTTATGACCGCCAGCCCGGAAATCCGGGCCAGCCGGCGCTATAAGGAGTTGCTGGACCGGGGGGAACAGGTGAAATATGAGGACGTGCTGAAAAACGTGCGCCACCGGGATTACCTGGATTCGCACCGGGAAATCTCCCCCCTGCGGCAGGCCGAAGACGCCATTGAACTGGACAATTCGGACATGGGGTTGAAGGAGCAGTTCGAGCGGGTCCTGGCCCATGCCCGGCGGGTGGCCGAAGCCCAATAAAAAAAGGCGCCTGAACCAGGCGCCTTGCACTACTCAACTCTAAAACCATCAAAGGTTCGGGATCACCAGTACCTGGTCCGGGTGGATCAAATCCGGGTTGGACAGGATATTGGTGTTCGCTTCAAAAATCTTCTTGTATTTCATGGGGTCGCCATAGTAGTGTTTGGCGATCTTGCTAAGGGATTCCCCCCGCTGTACCACGTGGCGGT
The DNA here is from genome assembly GCF_029537735.1 of Robiginitalea aestuariiviva. GTDB lineage: Bacteria > Bacteroidota > Bacteroidia > Flavobacteriales > Flavobacteriaceae > Robiginitalea > Robiginitalea aestuariiviva. The sequence goes on from NZ_JARPUQ010000002.1 coordinate 654,764, forward strand.
GGTATACAGAATCGTCTTCTACGGTGATATTCGCTTTGATATCCGAAGGGCTCTCGCCCCCAATGGCCTTGATCTTATCCCAGAGCAGGTTCTTTTCGTACTGGGTATTGGTCATGCCCTTGATTTTCAGCACCCCATCTTCTTCGCGAACATCTCCGTTTTGTACGCCGAGCTTTTCGCCCAGGTCCAGAACGGCCTGATATTTGGATTTAACACTCATTTTAAAAGGAATTTAATGGTTAATATTTAGGCTATCCAAGGTACGAAAACCCCCTGTCTTTTCCCATGGGTGTGCAGAATTTTATATAAGAATGCCGCCCTGCGGCAGAAAAGCTTTGTAAAACCGGGGAATCGTTGTATTTTTGCAGACCTTTTTTAGCTAGGAATCAAGAGGAAAGAGGCCAAAAACACACATCAAAAAAAAACCGCTTCCGAAGGAATTGCGAACTCTTGAAGTACTTTGGAATACAAACACCATCAGCACATGGCTGAAGAAAACAAGGCAGCAGAAACGGTAGAAACCGCCGCTGCAACAGCGCAGGCCCAAGCGCCCGCCAAACAAGAAAACCCGCAGGAATTCCTCGAAAACTTCGATTGGGATAAATACGAGGAAGGCATTGAGCGGGTTGCCGACGAGAAACTGAAGGAATTCGAAAAACTCGTCGAGGAGAATTTTGTAGATACCGCCGATGAGGAAGTGGTGGAAGGGAAAATCACCCACATCACCGACCGCGAGGCGATCATCGATATCAATGCGAAATCCGAAGGGGTAATTTCCCTGAACGAATTCCGCTACAACCCGGACCTGAAAGTTGGGGATACCGTAGAAGTGCTGATCGACATCCGCGAGGACAAGAACGGCCAGCTGGTACTCTCCCACCGCAAAGCCCGTACCATCAAAGCCTGGGAGCGTGTTAACACGGCATACGACAAGGAAGAAGTGGTTACCGGTTTCGTAAAATGCCGTACCAAGGGTGGTATGATCGTAGATGTCTTTGGCATCGAGGCCTTCCTGCCCGGGTCCCAAATTGACGTGAAGCCCATCCGCGACTACGACCAGTACGTAGGAAAGACCATGGAATTCAAGGTGGTGAAGATCAACCAGGAGTTCAAGAACGTGGTGGTTTCCCACAAAGCCCTGATCGAGGCGGACATCGAAGAACAAAAGAAGGAAATCATCAGCCAGCTGGAGAAAGGCCAGGTACTGGAAGGGGTGGTCAAGAACATCACCTCCTACGGGGTCTTTATCGACCTGGGCGGCGTAGATGGCCTGGTCCACATTACCGACCTGTCCTGGAGCCGTATCAACCACCCGAGCGAGGTGGTGGACCTGGACCAGAAGCTGAACGTGGTAATCCTGGATTTCGACGACAACAAATCCCGTATCCAACTGGGTCTGAAGCAGCTTGAGAAGCATCCGTGGGATGCCCTTGGCGATGAGATCAAAGTTGGGGACAAGGTGAAAGGAAAAGTAGTGGTTATTGCCGATTACGGCGCCTTCCTGGAAGTAGCAGAAGGTGTGGAAGGCCTGATCCACGTTTCCGAAATGTCCTGGTCTACCCACCTGCGCAGCGCCCAGGATTTTGTGAAAGTTGGAGACGAGCTGGAAGCCGTGGTCCTGACCCTGGACCGCGAGGACCGCAAAATGTCCCTGGGGCTGAAGCAACTCACCCCGGATCCGTGGACCGATATCACCACAAAATACCCTGTGGGCAGCCGCCACAAGGGAATTGTCCGGAACTTCACCAACTTTGGTGTGTTCGTAGAACTGGAAGAGGGCATTGACGGCCTGATCTACATCTCCGACCTGTCCTGGACCAAAAAGATCAAGCACCCCTCCGAATTTGTAACCGTTGGGGACGAGCTTGAGGTGGAAGTACTGGAACTGGATGTGGACGGCCGCAAACTGAGCCTGGGCCACAAACAGACCCAGGAAAATCCCTGGGATAAATACGAGGAGGAGTTTGGCGAAGGCACCGTTCACAAGGCTGCCATCTCCGAGATCGTGGACAAGGGTGCTATCATCGAATTCAACGATGATATCACGGCCTTTGTACCCGGACGACATATGGAGAAAGAAGACGGCAAGAAACTCGTTCGCGGGGAAGAGGCCGAATTCAAAATCATCGAGTTCAACAAGGACTACAAGCGGGTGGTAGCCAGCCACACGGCTATCTTCAAAGAAGAAGAGCAGCGTAACGTACGCGCTGCCCGGAAGAAGATCGCCTCCATGGCCGATGAATCCAAACCCACCCTGGGGGATGCCAACGATCAGCTCCAGGCCCTGAAGGACAAGATGGAAGCCGCTAACAAGAAGAAAAAGTAAGCGGTACGCTATGCAATACAAAACCCCGGAAAGCAGTTTCCGGGGTTTTTTTTGCCCCATTCCCGCGGGAGGTTTGCGGGATTCCCGATACGGGTGAATTGGGAAGAATTGTATACTTTTGTATCACCAACGCCTAGGACCGGCCCCCTATGAGTCAAAAAGTGCTGCTTTCCGCCAAGGAGATCGAAATTATCCTGCACCGCCTGGCCTGTCAATTGTTGGAAAACCACCTGGATTTTAGCGAGAGTGTCCTGATTGGGTTACAGCCCCGCGGCAGTTTTCTGGCCGTACGCCTCAGGGAACTGCTGGAAAAGGAGTACAAAGTGCGGAAGATCCCCTTTGGCCTGCTGGACATCACGTTTTACCGGGACGATTTCCGCCGGGGCGACAAGACCCTGGCAGCCAGTTCAACCCAGATCGACTTCCTGGTGGAGGGCAAACGGGTGGTGCTGATAGACGATGTGCTTTACACCGGGCGCAGCATCCGCGCAGCCCTCACGGCCCTGCAGTCCTTCGGGCGGCCGGGCAGCATAGAACTGCTCACCCTGATCGATCGCCGCTTCAGCCGCCACCTTCCCATACAGCCGGATTACCGCGGCCGGCAGGTGGATGCCATCAACGCCGAGAAGGTGCGGGTGTGCTGGAAGGAAAACGAGGGGGAAGATGCGGTTTACCTGATTAGCAATTAACCGATGAGCGAACTGAGCGTACGACACCTGCTGGGCATCAAATACCTGAATCCGAAGGATCTGGAGCTGATCTTTCAAACGGCAGACCACTTTAAGGAAGTTCTGGGACGTGCCATCAAAAAAGTCCCTTCCCTAAGGGACATTACCATCGCCAATATTTTCTTCGAAAACAGTACGCGAACCCGGCTTTCCTTCGAGCTGGCCGAAAAGCGCCTGTCCGCGGATGTGGTTAACTTCTCGGCCGCACAGTCTTCGGTGCGCAAGGGGGAAACCCTGATCGATACCGTGAACAATATCCTCTCCATGAAGGTGGACATGGTGGTGATGCGCCATCCCAACCCCGGGGCCGGAATCTTCTTGTCCAGGCATGTGCAGGCCGCCATCGTAAATGCCGGCGACGGGGCCCACGAACACCCCACGCAGGCCCTGTTGGACTCGTATTCCATCCGAGAACGCCTGGGCGGGGTAGGGGGCAAAAAGGTGGTTATTGTGGGCGATATCCTGCATTCGCGTGTAGCGCTCTCCAATATCTTCGCCCTGCAGATGCAGGGGGCTGAGGTCCGGGTTTGCGGGCCCAAGACCCTGATCCCGAAACATGTGGAAAGCCTGGGGGTAAAGGTGGAAAGCAACCTGCGCGATGCCCTGCAGTGGTGCGACGTGGCCAACATGCTGCGGGTGCAGAACGAGCGGATGGACATGAGTTATTTCCCATCCACCCGGGAGTACGCCCGGCAGTTCGGGCTGAACAAGGCCCTGCTGGACAGCCTGGACAAGGAAATCGTGATTATGCACCCGGGCCCGATTAACCGCGGGGTGGAGATCACCAGCGACGTGGCGGATTCGGACCATTCCATCATCCTCAACCAGGTGGAAAACGGGGTGGCCATTCGGATGGCAGTGATTTATTTGTTAGCTTCCAAGATAAAACAGTAAGCCATGATTTTCGATACGGAAGGCCATACCACGGTTGTCTTCCAGGAAAAGGTATCCCTGGCGGTATTCCTGAAAAACCTGGAGGAAGCGTATCCGCGGTTTAAACACAACAACCTGATCCTGAACCTGTTTTCCTTCGATGCGCTCCGCCCGGCGGACCTGCTGGAGTTCCTGGACATTTCCAACCGCCACAGGGGCGCGGGTAAGTCCCTGGTCCTGGTCTATGACGGGGTTTCCTATGAAGACGTGCCGGACGAGCTCTGCCTGGTACCCACCTTGCAGGAAGCCCGGGATGTGATCGAGATGGAGGATATCGAAAGGGACCTGGACCTTTGAGCGCTGCCCATCCGTCCATGCGGTTACAGATCATCGGCTGCCATGCTGCCACCCCCCGCCACCTGACTCATCCCAGCGCCCAGATCCTGGAAGCCGGCGGGCATATGGTGTTGATTGACTGTGGGGAAGGCACCCAGATGGAACTGCGCCGTTACCGCATCAAGTTTTCCCGCATCGGGCATATTTTTATATCCCACCTCCATGGGGACCACTTCTTTGGCCTGCCCGGGCTGATCTCCACCTTCCGGCTGCTGGGGCGGGAAAAACCCCTGCACATCTACGGCCCCAAGGGCATTAAGGAGGCGGTTACCCTCCTGTTAAAGCTCGGGGATTCCTGGACCCAGTACCCCCTGCATTTCCATGAACTGACCGCAACGGAACCGGAAGTAATCCTGGAAGATACCACCCTGCAGGTTTCTACCCTGCCGCTGGCCCACCGCGTCTATACCAACGGTTACCTGTTTCGTCAGCAGCCCGGGTTGCGCAAACTCGACCTGGAAAAGGCTACGGCCCTGGGGATTGACCGCGCCTATTTCCGGCGGATACAATTAGGGGAGGACGTACCCGGCCCGGACGGGAAACCGGTGCCTAACCGGGAGGTGTCCCTGCCGCCTCCGCCTCCCGCCAGCTATGCGTATTGCAGCGACACCGCCTACAAACCGGAACTCACTTCCTGGATAAACGGGGTTGACAGGCTCTACCACGAAGCGACCTTTCTGGAAACCGAAGCCCACCTGGCTTCCAAAACGGGGCATTCCACGGCCCGGCAGGCCGCCCGGATTGCCGCCGATGCCGGGGTGGGGCAGCTGATCCTGGGCCATTTCTCTACGCGGTACAAGGATTTATCCGCCTTCCGGACCGAAGCTGCCGCCATTTTCACCAACACGGAGCTGGCCGAGGACGGCAAGCAGTTCCAGTGGTAAGCAACCTCCCGCCTCCGGGCCTTTAACGATATTTTAAAGGCAATCCTATCCCCGGGTTTTAGGCAACTTTGATTATCTTGGGGCTCCAGTTTAAACGCATGCAGGAGGATTTAGGAGACTACCGGAAATCGTATCAGAAAGGGCAGTTGCTCGAGGGGGAAGTCCCCGCCAATCCCATGGAGCTGTTTCAGCAATGGTTCCGGATGGCCGAAGCGCACCCGGGCATGGATGAGCCCAATACCATGATGCTCACCACCATAGGGCAGGATGGCTTTCCCAAGGGACGGATTGTGCTGCTCAAGAGGTTTACCCACGAGGGGTTTATCTTCTACACCAATTACGAAAGTGAAAAGGGCCGGGCCATTGCGGCCAACAACCGGGTTTGCCTGTCGTTTTTCTGGCCGGTGCTGGAGCGGCAGGTGATTGTGAAGGGCCGGGCCGAAAAACTGGCGCCCAACCTTTCCGACGGGTATTTTGAGTCCCGGCCGGACGGGAGCAAGTTGGGGGCCATCGCTTCGCCCCAAAGCCAGGTAATCCCTTCCCGGGCCGTTTTGGAAGAAGCTGTCCGGGATCTGGAACAACGCTACCAGGGGCAGGAAATCCCCCGGCCCGATTTCTGGGGCGGCTTCCTGGTGCGGCCACAGAGCGTGGAATTCTGGCAGGGGAGGCCCAATCGCCTCCACGACCGGCTGCGCTACCTGCTGCAGGAAGACTGGGACTGGAAGCTGGAGCGCCTGGCGCCCTGAGGCTCCGAAAAAACAACCAATACCGACCTGTTAATAACATGAAAGAACTGATTCTGATCCGTCATGGCAAGTCTTCCTGGGAATACGACGTCTCGGATAAGGACCGCCCGTTAAGCGAACGGGGCGTGCAGGACGGCCACCTGGTGGCGGCTGCCCTCAAGCCGGAGTTGGCGGTCCCCGATGCCGTCTTTTCCAGCCCGGCCAACCGGGCTTTGCACACCTGTACCATCCTGATGCGCGAGCTGGGCATTCCCTACGATCGCCTGGAGCTTGCCGCAGCGCTCTATGATTTCAGCGGGGGTTCGGTCAAGGCATTTGTTCGCGGCCTGGACGATGCCCTGAAGCGGGTGCTGATCTTCGGCCACAACCACGCCTTTACCCTGGTGGCTAACGCCTGGGGCAGCCGGCACACGGACAACGTACCCACTACGGGATGCGTCCGCCTGCAATTTGATACGGCGCATTGGAAGGATATTACCCACGGCAGGACCCTTGGCATGGTCTTCCCGAAACACCTTAAATAATACATGGACAAAACCCAATACATCAACCGGGAAATCAGCTGGCTCCGCTTCAATGAACGCGTGTTGCAGGAGAGCCAGGACACCCGCGTACCCCTGATCGAACGCCTGCGTTTCCTGGGCATATTCTCGAACAACCTGGATGAATTCTTCAAGGTGCGCTATGCCACGGTCAAACGGATTGTGCAGGCCGGGAAATCCGGCAAGAGCGTATTGGGGGGCGAAAAGGCCAAGGACCTGCTGGAGGAGATCACGGCCATCGTGATCCGGCAGCAGGAAAAAAGCATTGAGATCCTCAGGGAGATCGAGGAAGAGCTGGAACGGGAGCATATCCACATCATCAACGAAACGGAAATACAGGAACACCAGGAGGAGTTTCTGCGCAATTACTTCATCCAGAAGGTCAATCCCATGCTGATGACCATCATTCTGGACGGGCTTACCGAATTCCCGGTCCTGAAGGACACCGCCGCCTACCTGGCCGTAAAGCTGGTGCTGCTGGATACGGAGGCCACAGACGGGGCCGAAAACGAGACCCGCTATGCCCTGATTGAGATCCCCAAGGACATCGACCGGTTTATCGTATTGCCCCCGGAAGGAGAGGACCACTATATCATTATCCTGGACGACCTGATCCGGTATTCCCTGAGGAGCATCTTCAACATGTTCAACCTCTCGGAGATCTCGGCCCATATGATCAAGATTACCCGCGATGCCGAGCTGGATATCGACAACGACCTGAGCAAAAGCTTTATCGAAAAAATCTCCACTTCGGTGGAGCACCGGAAAATCAGCGACCCGGTGCGTTTTGTCTACGACCGGGCCATTGAGGCGGACACCCTCAACTACCTGAAGGAAAAAATGAACATCCAGGATACGGACAGTGTCATTCCCGGGGGGCGTTACCACAACCGCCGGGATTATATGGGCTTTCCGAGCCTGGGCCGGGAAGACCTCATGTACGAAAAGATCCGGCCCCTCCCGGTGAAGGACCTCACCATGGAAGGGAGCATGCTGGTGGACATAGCCCGTCGGGATTACCTGATGTACGCCCCCTACCACACCTTTACCTATGTGATTAAATTCCTGAGGGAAGCGGCCCTGGACCCCAGGGTGCGGAGCATCAAGATTACCGTCTACCGCCTGGCGAACAATTCCCAGGTAGCGGCTGCCCTGATCAACGCGGTCAAGAACGGAAAGCAGGTTACGGTACAGATTGAGCTGCAGGCCCGCTTTGACGAGCGTGCCAATATTGAATACGCGGAACAACTGCAGGCGGAAGGGGTTAAGCTCATTTTCGGGGTCCCCGGCCTGAAGGTACACAGCAAGATCTGCGTCATAGAACGGGAGGAGGCCGAGGGCGTGAGGCGCTACGGCTTTATCAGCACGGGGAACTTCAACGAATCCACGGCCCGGGTCTATACGGATTATACCCTGTTTACCGCAGACGATTCCCTGCTGAAGGAATTGGCCAAGGTCTTCGATTTCTTTGAGACCACCTATAAAGTCAAGAAATACAAGCACCTGATTGTTTCCCCCCACTATACCCGGGAGCGCTTTGAGCGCCTGATCCGCAAGGAAATGGCCAATGCTGCAGCCGGTAAGGAGGCTTACATCAAGATCAAGATGAACAGCTTTACCTCCTACGATATGGTGGACCTGCTGTACGAGGCCAGCAATGCCGGAGTTAAGATCCAGCTCATCATCCGTGGGATTTGCTGCCTGGTGCCGGGCATCCCCGGGATGAGCGAAAACATCGAAGCCATAAGTATTGTGGACAAATTCCTGGAGCACCCCCGGGTCTTTATTTTTGCCAATAACGGCGACCCCAAGGTGTTCATCTCTTCGGCGGACTGGATGACCCGCAACCTGGATTACCGGGTGGAGGTGGGTTGCCCCATCTACCAGGAAGACATCAAACAGGAACTGATCGACACCTTCGAGATTTCATGGAGGGATAATGTGAAGGCAAGGGTCTTTGACGTAGAACAGCAGAACAACTACCGGGTTAATACCGAGGCGCCTTTCCGGTCGCAGTTCGAGATGTACGACTATTACCGTCGCAAGCTGGGGTTGAAGCCCTAGGCGGGGTTACCCGTGCACGGTTTCCTTTGTCCCGAGGCCTTTCATGATTTCTGCCTCGTACTCCAGCAGGGCCTGCCATTTGGCATCTACTTCGGCCTTATCCCCGAATTTGCGGGCGAATTTTAAAAACAGGGTGTAGTGCCCCGCTTCGCTCACCATGAGTTTGCGGTAAAACTCGGCCAGGTCGGCATCCCGGAGTTCCTCGGAGAGCAGGCGGAAGCGTTCGCAGCTGCGGGCTTCGATCAGGGCGGCGTAAAGCAGGCGATGCACCAGTTGCTCGCTTCTCGCCCCGCCTTTGGGGAAGAATTTCATCAGGGCAATCACGTATTCGTCCTTCCGGTAACGCCCCAGGGTTTTGCCGCGCGCGAGAATGCGCTCGTGCACCATCTTGAAGTGCCCCATCTCCTCCCGGGCCAGGGCCACCATTTCGTTAACCAGGTCCGGGTATTCCGGGAAGTTCACAATCAGGGAAATCGCCGTACTCGCCGCTTTCTGTTCGCAGAAGGCGTGGTCGGTCAGGATTTCGTCGATATTCTTTTCCACAATATTCACCCACCGGGGATCTGTAGGGAGCTTGAGTCCGAGCATGGCGTCCGTTTTTTGCGAAGGTAAAAAGTTTTGACGGGATCGCCCGATACGGTCTGGTTTCCCGTTTTTTCAGGCGGGAATCTGAATATTAATGGCTAGCTTTGTAAGGCTCCGGGGGTCCCGTTCCCCCGAACCTTCAACCCGGAAATCTATGCATTCTAACATCGCACCGGATGCCCTAGGGCAATGGCTGGTAGCGGAAGGAGGTGCCGAGGCTGCCGCCTGGCTGAAAAGTCAGCTTGCAGGCATTCTGGACCCGCCTTCGGGCCACAAGCTATTTATGGCCTACAGCCTGTGCGGGCGTAAGTTTCCGGATACTCCTATAGCGCCCCCACCCGCAGCGCTTATGGATCAGATGACGTATCTGCGGGAACATCAGATCCGAAGCCGGGAACTGGCCCGGGTATACCTGCTGGCCCGTGTGCTGGACGCCAACCCGGAATATTTTGTTCCCAAGGTTCGCCAACTGGCACAGGTGGCCGATACAGGGGAATTGGTGACCCTGCTCCGCTATCTTTCCACCTTGCCATCGGCCGCACAATTGTCAGACCTGGCGGTGGATGCCCTGCGCACGAACATTGCGGATGTCTTCGATGCCATCGCCCTCCGAAATCCCTATCCGGCCCGATATTTCAATACCGACCAGTGGAATCAGATGTATCTGAAGGCGGCCTTTATGCAGCGGGATCTGCTGGCCATCCCCGGGGTGGAAGCCCGGGCCAATGCCGATCTGGCCCGCATCATTTCGGATTATGCCCATGAACGCTGGGCAGCTTCCCGGGATATCGATCCTATTTTTTGGCGGCCGGTGGCAGCCTACCTGGATCAGGATGGTTTGCTGGCGGATATGCGCCGCCTGCTGAAAAGCCCTGACCCCAGGGAGCAAAAAGCGGGCTACCTGGTGTGCCGGGCTTCCGGGCTTGCCCGGGTTCAGGACCTGATTTGGGTCCACCCCCTGCATGCCGAATTCCAGAACCATCCCTTTCGCTGGGAAGACCTTAAAGCCAAATAGTTATGGAGAAACCCTTGCGTTTCATTGACCCCCATGTACACATGACCTCCCGTACCACGGACGATTACGAGGCCATGGCTGCCGCCGGCGTGGTGGCCCTTATCGAACCCGCCTTCTGGCTGGGCCAACCCAGGACCCAGGTGGGCTCCTTTCAGGATTACTACAGCAGCCTGGTGGGGTGGGAGCCTTTCCGGGCCAGCCAGTTTGGGATTAAGCACTACTGCACCATTGGCCTGAATTCCAAGGAGGCCAACAACGAACCTCTGGCCGAGGCCGTTATGGAACTGCTCCCCCTGTACCTCCATAAGGAGAATGTGGTAGGGGTAGGGGAAATCGGGTACGACGACCAAACTCCCACAGAGGATAAATTTTTCAGGGCGCAGTTGGAACTGGCCAGGGAAATGGGGATGAGCGTGCAGGTCCATACCCCTCACCGGGACAAAAAGGCCGGGACCATACGGAGTATGGAGGTATGCCTGGAGCACGGCCTGGCCCCGGCAGACGTGATTATAGATCACAACAATGAGGAGACCGTGCAGGAGGTGCTGGACCGTGGCTTCTGGGCGGCATTTACCATCTATCCCAAAACCAAAATGGGGAATGAGCGGATGGTGGAAGTCGTGCGCCGGTACGGCAGCGAACGTATCCTGGTGAACAGCTCTGCAGATTGGGGGGTGAGCGATCCGCTGGCCGTGCCTAAAACCGCTTCCCTTATGCTGCGCAGGGGGATTTCCCGGGAGGATGTGGAGCGTACCTGTTATCAGAATGCCCTGGATGCCTTTGGGCGGAACAGCGGCATGTCCGAACAGGACTGGCAGGAGGCCGGCGGCATTGACCAGCGCCAGCTCTTTAACGACAATAGCGTACTTCGCGGGCAGCAACCCCGGGTGGATTCCGACGAAATCCGATAAGGTGGTGGGGCAGACCGTATCGGGACTCATCCGGCTCACGCGCCCGGCCAACCTGCCGACGGCAGCCGCTGATATCCTTGCCGGGATGGCCATAGCCCTTGGGTTGGCGGGGATGTCTCCAGCTACCCTGGGTTCAGAACTCTTGCCTTCCGCCCTTTTGCTGGTAGCTGCTTCAAAAGCCCTGTATGCAGGCGGGGTGGTCCTTAACGATGTATTTGATGCAGGACTGGATGCCGTGGAACGGCCGGAACGGCCCATTCCCAGCGGCATGGTTCGCCGGGGTGCTGCAGGGGGCTTTGGGGCGCTGTTGCTCCTGGCCGGGATGGCCCTGGCCTATGCGCAAAGCCTGCAGAGTGCCGGGGTGGCCCTGATCCTGGCCATTAGTATACTCTGGTACGATGCCCTGGCCAAGAAGAACGGTTTTTTTGGGCCGCTGGCCATGGGGATATGCCGGGGCCTTAACCTGGCTCTGGGGATGAGCCTCCTCCCGCTTGGGGAAATATGGGTGTTTCTAGGGGTACCTCTGGTCTATATCTTTGCCATAACCACGGTTAGCCGCGGGGAGGTACACGGCTCGGGGAAAAAGCCCCTGATCCTGGCGGTGGTTTTCTACGCGATCGTTATTTTTACGCTGGGCTACCTGGTGTGGTACCATCAGGGAAACCTGCCTTATGCCGTGGCCTTCCTGGCGCTTTTTGCGATCCTGGTCTTCCGGCCCCTTTTGGCGGCGCTCAGAGAACCCCTTCCCTCCCGGATCCGGAAGGCCGTAAAATGGGGGGTGATCGGGATTATTGCCATGGACGCTGCCTGGGCGGCGGGTTTTGGCGATTGGTGGCTGGGCCTGATGGTGCTGCTGTTGTTACCCCTGGCCCGCTGGCTGGCTGGGCGTTTTGCTGTGACATAGACCTTATGAAACGTATAGAAAAGACATTTTCCGTCCCCTTCAGGCACCGCCTGCTGTTTACGCGGGGGCTTTTTGAACCTGATAATGCCCTGCTGGCCGAAGTGGTGCGGGGCTACCGTCCGGACTCGGCTGTCCGCCTCCTCTTTGTGGCAGACTCGGGGGTGCTGGATGCCCATCCGGGCCTGGAGCAGCGCATCCGGGCCTATTGCCGGAAATGGGAGGCCCACCTGGACTTTACAGCCCTGTTATCCGTGCCCGGGGGCGAAGCCGCCAAGAATTCCGAAACCTGGTCCCAGCAGGTGCTGCAGGCCATTGACCGGGAGCGGATTTGCCGCCACTCCATTGTAGTGGCCATTGGCGGGGGCGCGGTGATCGACATGGTCGGGTATGCCGCGGCCATTGCGCACCGGGGGGTACAGCTGCTCAGGATCCCAACTACGGTTTTGGCTCAGAACGATGCGGCCGTGGGGGTTAAGAATGGACTCAATGCCTTTGGCAAAAAGAATTTTGTGGGCACGTTTGCCGTGCCCCTGGCCATCCTGAACGACGCAGACTTCCTCCGCACCCTGGAAGACCGGGATTGGATTGCCGGGATGGCTGAGGCCGTGAAGGTGGCCCTGATTAAGGATGCCGGTTTTTTTGAGGCGCTGGAAGAACGGGCACGGGCCCTGCGCCAGCGCGATATGGAGGCCATGGACCACCTGATCTACCGCTGTGCGGAACTGCATATAGATCATATAGCCGGTGGAGGGGACCCTTTTGAAAGCGGGTCTTCCCGCCCCCTGGATTTCGGCCACTGGGCCGGCCACAAACTGGAGCACCTGACCCATTACGAAATGCGCCACGGCGAAGCTGTTGCCCTGGGGATGGCCATAGACGTGGTGTACAGCCACCTTACGGGTTGGCTGACCCGGGAAGACCGGGACCGGGTTCTTGCCCTGCTAGAGGCCCTGGGCTTTACCCTGGAATTGCCGGTGCTGGAAACGGATGGGGTAGAGGCCCTGCTGCAGGGGATTGAAGAATTCCGGGAGCACCTGGGCGGACGCCTGACCATTACGCTATTGGAAGGGCTTGGCCGCAAGCGGGATGTCCACCAGATCGATTTGCCAACCATGCGCCAGGCCATCGGCTCCTTTTTGCCGGGCCGGGGGATTGAAAAAGCCTCCTGATGCGCCTGGAAGGCCCGCTGCATATCAGTTATTGCACCAACATCCACCCCGGATCCGATTGGGCAACCACCTTTAAGGCCCTGGAGGCCTACCTGCCTGGGATCAAGGCGCAGGTAGCCCCAAACCAGCCCATGGGCCTGGGCCTCCGGTTATCGGATAAGGCCAGCCGCGAACTGGGTGAGGGTCCGGCCCTGGAGGCCTTTCGCACCTGGCTGGATGCCCGGCAGATCTATGTCTTTACCATGAACGGGTTTCCCTACGGGGATTTCCACGGCAGCCCGGTGAAGGACCAGGTGCACCACCCGGACTGGACACGGCCCGAACGCCTGGAGTACACCCTAAGGCTGTTCCGCCAGCTGGAACAGCTCATGCCGGCAGGGGAGGAGGCAGGGATATCTACCTCCCCCGTAAGCTACAAGTACTGGCACAAGGACAAGGCCGCCACAGCTTCGGCCCTGGGGGAAGGCGCCCGGCAGATGGCCCGGGTGGCCGCTTACCTGGCCGGTCGGGAAGCCGCCACCGGCAACTACCTCCACCTGGATGTAGAACCCGAACCCGATGGTCTTTTGGAAAATACGGCAGACGTCCTGAGGTTTTACCAGGATTACCTCCTGCCCCTGGGCGGCCCCATTTTGGAAGAAACCCTTGGCATAGGCCCGGAGGAAGCAAGGGAGGCCCTGTTGCGTCACATTACCCTCTGTTATGATATTTGCCACTTTGCACTGGCCTTTGAAGGGCCGGAAAAGGTGCTGCCTGCCCTGCAGGCCGCCGGGATTCGGGTAGGCAAGATCCAGGTAAGCGCCGCCCTGAAAATTCCGGCCGGGAAGGATCCCATGGCCGCCCTGCAAGCCCTACAGGCTTTTAACGAACCCATATACCTGCACCAGGTGACCCGGCAGACCCCTTCCGGGGTACAGACTTATCCGGATTTGCCCGAACTGTTTCGGGAGGCCCCCGAATTTCAGGAATTGCGGGCCCATTTCCACGTGCCGGTATTTACGCAGACCTTCGGCTTGCTGGAAGCCACCCAGCCGGAAATCCTGGAGGTCCTTCAGACGCTTAAGGCAAGTCCCTTTACGCGTCACCTGGAGGTGGAGACCTATACCTGGGAGGTACTGCCCCCGGGCCTGAAGGAGGACCTCGGGGCTTCTATTGCCCGGGAGTTACAATGGTTAAAAACGGCATTGGAATCGTGAAAAAGACGGTGGTCATTAACGTGGTGGGCCTGACCCGCAGGCTTCTGGGTCCTCACATGCCCCGGATCACCGCTTTTGCCGAAAGGGGCGGGATGCAGGACATCCACCCGGTGCTGCCGGCCGTGACCTGTACCGCCCAGTCTACCTATCTGACGGGTACCTGGCCCGAAGACCATGGCATTGTGGGTAATGGATGGTACTTTAACGAGGAGCTGGAGGTGAAGTTCTGGAGGCAATCCAACCGCCTGGTGCAGGGAGATAAAATCTGGGATGCCCTCCGTAGGGAAAACCCCGGTTTTACCTGTGCCAATATGTTCTGGTGGTACAATATGTATTCCAGCGTGGATTTTAGCGTGACCCCGCGACCCAATTACCTGGCAGACGGTCGTAAAATCCCGGATGTCTACAGCCACCCCGCCGGTCTCAGGGACCGCTTGCAGGAGGAGTTGGGAACCTTTCCCCTCTTCCATTTCTGGGGCCCTAAAACCAGTATCCGTTCCACAGAGTGGATTGCCAACGCCAGTATGCTGACGGACCGCTGGCATAACCCCACCCTGACCCTGATTTACCTGCCCCACCTGGATTACAACCTGCAGCGCCACGGTTTGGACATGGATCGCATTGCCACGGATTTGCAGGAGGTAGACCGGGTGACGGGCAACCTGATTGATTATTATTCCGGGCAGGGGGCCCGGGTAGTACTCCTTTCGGAATATGGCATCACGAACGTACACCGACCGGTTCACCTGAACCGTGTGCTGCGGGCCGCAGAACTGCTTGCCGTGCGGGTAGAGCGTGGGCTGGAACTCCTGGACGCCGGGGCCAGTGAGGCCTTTGCCGTAGCAGATCACCAGGTGGCCCATATCTATGTAAAGGATCCTGCTCGGATTCCCGAAGTGCAGGCGCTGCTGGCATCCCTTCCCGGGGTGGAACGCCTGCTGGTCGGGGAGGAGCGCAGCGCAGCTCACCTGGGGCATGCCCGTTGCGGGGACCTGGTAGCCGTAGCCGACGCAGATTCCTGGTTTACTTACTACTATTGGGAGGATGATGCCCGGGCTCCGGATTTTGCCCGGACGGTCGATATTCATCGCAAACCGGGGTACGACCCGGTGGAATTGTTTACGGACCCGGACGATGCCTGGGTGATGCCCCGGGTAGTCGGAAAACTGTTGCGGAAGAAATTGGGCTTCCGTACCTTAATGAACATCATTCCACTGAAACCGGAGCTGGTGAAGGGCTCCCATGGACGCATCCCGGACGATCCGCTGGATTATCCTATCTTTATTTCAGACAACCCCGTTTTTCAGAACCCCGACCCCATGCAGGCTACCGAGGTGTATTCCTGCCTTAAAAGGCTTCTGGAGGCGGAATAAGACCAACCGATGAAACCTTTTTTCAAAGCTTTTGCCGCGCTGATGGCCCTTTTGTTTGCCTGGGCTGCCTATGTTCAACTCAATGACCCGGATGCCGCCGTCTGGATTGGGATCTATTTGGTAGCCGCCCTGGGGTGCCTGGGGTTTGCCCTGGGAAAACTCCCCTATTGGCTGGCACTGGTGTTGGGCATAGCCTATCTGGCTGGCACCTTTCTTTTCTGGCCGGAAAGTTTTGAAGGGGTTCGCTTTGGGGAGCGCGGAATGGCCAATATGAATATTGAACGCGGGCGGGAATCCCTGGGGCTGGCTATAACTGCCCTGGTATTCCTGCTACTCAGCTGGCGCATCCGCAGGGACCGGTCATAATTCCAGGTCGAAGGTTTTTCGCAGCAGATCCAGGGCCGGGTTTTGTTCCCGTAACTTCTCGTATTTCTCCTGGGGGGTAAAGGCGTACTGGCGTTCGGTTTCCTCGTTCACCGTGATCTTGAGGTGCAGGTGGTGGTTGTTCAGCTCCTGTTTCAGGTAGCGCATCAGCTCGTACTGATCCCGTTCCACCTCCTTTTTCATGGTACTGTTGGGTAGTTCTATCCAGATGGTGTGCGGCCCCTGCAGTTTGGGCGTATCCGTGCTCAGGCTGGCAGCCAGGATTTTCTTGCCAGAGGCTTCCAGGGTGCCCACAAATGCCTTCCAGTGTGTTTGCATGGCCTCCTCCGAAACCGGATCGTCCGGCAATTCCTCCGGCACCTCTTCGGCTTCGCGTTTGCGCTGTTCATGGGCTTTTTTGGCCCGGATGCTGGAAAGGGACAGGCCGGAGACGCCCTGCCGCTGCTGGGGGGTGGGCAGTGCTGGTCTGGCGGGTTGCTCCTCCGGGATCCCGGATACATCCGTAGGGGTTTCGGGTGCCCTGGCGGCCGTAGCATTTCCAGAAATTTCCGGGTTTTTGGCGGGTTCCGAGGCCTGGACTTCAGGGGTCGGTGGTTCCGACTTCATTTCCGACTCCGGATGTTCTGTAATGGCTTGGGGTTGCACGGGCTCTTCTGCCGGGGTTTCGGGCACTACATGGGTGGGGGCGTCTTCCGGGTCTGGCACCTGGGTTTCAGGTGCAGCAGGTGTAGCCAGGGAGGGGGTAGTTTCGGGAACCACGGTAAACCGCGATGCCGGGATCAGGGGGGCGTCTCCCCTAGTCTTTTTTTTTTGGCCCTGTTCTACAGAGGCCAATTTCATCAGGCAGAGTTCTACCAGCAGGCGGTGGTTCTTGCTGCTTTTGTAATCCAGGTCGCATTGGTTGGCCAGGTCCAGGACTTCCAGCAGGAAGGGGCCGCTGCAGCGCTGGGATTGCTCCAGGTACCGCTGGCGCGTGGCTTCGCTGGTTTCCAGCAGGGCTACGGTATCCTGGTGGCGGCACACCATGAGATCCCGGAAGTGGGAGGCCAGCCCGCTGATGAAGTGGTGGCCGTCAAACCCCTGGGCCAGTACCTGATTGAAATAGAGTAACAGGGCGGGGATATCCCCTTCCAGAATCAGGTCTGTGCTGTGGAAGTACACGTCTACATCCAGCACGTTCAGGTTTTCGGCCACGGCCTTCCGGGTAAGCTGGTTCCCGGCAAAGCTCACCACCCGGTCAAAAATAGAGAGGGCGTCGCGCATGGCGCCGTCCGCCTTTTGGGCAATCATGTGCAGGGCTTCTTCCTCGGCTTCCACGCCTTGCTGCCCGGCGATGTACTTCAGGTAATCCACCCCGTCCTGTACCGTAATACGCCGAAAGTCAAAAATCTGGCAACGGGAGAGGATGGTGGGGATAATTTTGTGTTTTTCGGTGGTAGCCAGGATAAAAATGGCATGGGCCGGCGGCTCTTCCAGGGTTTTCAGAAAGGCGTTAAAGGCCGCCTGGGAAAGCATGTGCACCTCGTCGATGATGTACACCTTATATTTTCCTACCTGAGGGGGGATGCGCACCTGGTCAATCAGGTTGCGGATGTCGTCTACCGAATTGTTCGAAGCGGCATCGAGTTCAAAGATGTTGAATGCAAAGTCCTCCCCATCGCGCTGGTTGCCATCCTCATTGATCTTTTTCGCCAAAATCCGGGCGCAGGTGGTCTTTCCAACCCCCCGGGGTCCGCAAAACAAAAGGGCCTGGGCCAGGTGGTTGCTGGCAATCGCATTTTCGAGGGTGCGCGTAATGGCCTGCTGGCCAATGACGTCCTCGAATTGCTGGGGGCGGTATTTCCGTGCCGATACGATAAAGGGTTCCATCCGAAAGACCTTATGCAGCGCGCCAACGCTGGCGCCCCTGCAGTCTTACAAATATAACCATCGAAGTGGTTTTCCTGCACCTGCAGGCCCCTGCGCCCCCTTGAACTTATTAACAATAGCCGTATCTTTGCAAACAGAGCAGGCCGGCCTGTCGCTCCGGGGAAACCCCCGGTGAGGAAAGTCCGGACACCATAGTGCGGCATAGCGGGTAACGCCCGTCACCGTGTAGTAGAAGCAGGCTTCACTATACGGGAGGACCAGTGCAACAGAAAGCAAGTACAGTTCGGCTGTAGTGAAATCAGGTAAACTCTATGCGGTGAAACGCCACATAGGCCAGCGTTTAAGGGTGGCACGCCCAAGCTGGCGGGTAGGCGGATCGAACCCGTGGGTAACTGCGGGTCCAGATAAATGACAGGTACCCCGGATCCGTCCGGGTACAGAATCCGGCTTATGGCCTGCTTTTTTCTTTGAACCCGAATGCCGCACTCAGGCGCCGCTGCGCCCGGGTCTTTCATCCCCTTAGATTGGCTTTTTCTCGCGACGTAGCGCTGCTATGCCACTCCAAAAACCCTGCCTAAGGGAAATAAAATCCCTCGGGCTCGCCTGCCGCCTTCCTGCGTCCTTCGGGTTCTTCTTTTTCGGGATTAACCCTTTTTCCAGACCCAGAATTCATAGGCCTCGCCTGGCTCCTTCAAACCCAAACCGGGTTCTTTTCTTTTTCAGTTAAGAAACCAGAACTTCCACTGCGACCTGAGGGAAGCAAAACCTCTCGGGCTCGCCTGCCGCCTTCCTGCGTCCTTCGGGTTCTTCTTTTTCGGGATTACCCCTTTTTCCAGACCCAGAATTCATAGGCCTCGCCTGGCTCCTTCAAATTCAGGCGAGGTACTTTCCTTTTTCAGTCTGGTTGATTGATAACCCCACGCTCCGTGTTAGTGTACCGGCTTGCGGGTGTATTTCGAAAAAGGGTAAAGTTCCTTATTAAAGGGGTTGGCCTAAGGCTGGGCAACCCGCTCAAAAAAGCTAAAGGCCGAGCTGCCGTAGACACGCTGCTCGGTAAAGCCAGGCCAGTCGCTGGGGTCGGTTTGCCGGCCGTGTTCCAGGATAAAAATGCCGTCCTCGGCCAGGAGCTCCGGGGAAGTACAGCGGGCTGCCAGCTGTTTCATGGCAACAGGATCCAGGTCGTAGGGGGGGTCCGCAAAGATCAGGTCAAAGCTGCGACCCACGCGATCTACATATTTCAGGGCGTCCTGCCGCATCGGGTGCACCGGTAGTTCCAGGGCCTTGGCGGTTTTCCGGATAAAAGAAACACACCCGGGGTGGGCATCTACGGCGGTTACCGAAGCGCAGCCGCGGGAGGCGCATTCCAGGGCAATATTGCCCGTGCCTGAAAACAAATCCAAAACTTCCGTGTCCGGCCAGTATACCCGGTGGGCCAGGATATTGAACAGGCCTTCCTTGGCCCGGTCAGTGGTTGGGCGGACCGGGAGGTTTTTAGGGGCTTGAAGCCGCCTGCCTTTATGGGTACCGGAGATGATGCGCATTACAGAGCGCCAATCAGGGTGAAATCCGGGGAGGCTTCGGCATCCGTCACGGGATAGCCCGGGCCCCCGGGAATAAAGATGGCTACGTTTTCGAGGTACTCCGAGGCCTGTTCAAAGATGGGGTCGCCTTCGGTCACCTCGCCCAGTAACCGGAGTTTTACGCGCAAGGGGTCCAGGCCCAGCTGTTCCAGGGTAAAGAGGAGGTAATACAGGAAATCCAGGTCGCCATGGAGGGAAAAACTGTTGAAGAACCGTAATTTCTTATGGGCAAAAACGGCGATATCCAATTGGGATTCCCCCAGGTGGGCATAACAGACCGTCCCCTGCCCGCTGCTGGGCAATTTCACCAGGGTTTCCAGCAATACGGTACCCGAGTGTTTGAATTCGAAGGGGCCAAAAAGGTCGTACAGGTAATTGTTGATGTTGGTGAAGGGCACATAGACGTTCATCAGGTCCAGGCCGGCTACCGGGTCGTGGTCCAGGCGGTCCGTGGGCAGCATCTTGGCGTTGAATTTCAGGTAGTCTGCCAGGTCTTCCTCCCGGAAGAAGGCCTGGGGCACCAGGCTGAAAAGCGTATTGCGGTGGATGGCCACTACCTCGGTGAAAGCGTAGTCCCAGACCCCCTGTTCCCGCAGGTGCTCCTTGAGTTCATGTTGCAGTCGGTAGGGGGTCACCGGCGCCTCAAAGCGGTGTGCATACCGCAGGGATAGGTTCTTTTCAACCGTATCGAGCACACAAAAAGAAAGTCCATTCAGGCTTACCTGAATGGACAGTTTATGATAAGGAGTGTCGGAGGCGCTCAGCGCCTTATTGTTGTTCTCCTTTTTTGTCATAGATCGGGGGCCAGTTACCGCTGGTACTCACCTTGGTGAGGGAACCTACGGTGATTTCGGAACCGTTAACTTCTTCCACGCTAACCTGAGCGTTCTCACGGGCCACCAGGTCTTCCGGCTGATCGAAAAGGATAATTTTCTTGGCTACCTTGGCCTCAAAGACGGGGGCGCGGTATCCGCTTTGCTCAATAAAATCCGCTTTCATGGTGAAGGTCTCATTGCCCTGGGCATGCGGGACATTCATCATGGAGTTGTAACGGGTGTCCGCTTTAAAGAGGGAGTCTTTCACGGATACATATCCCAGGGTATCGATAATCTTCACTTCCTTAAGCATGTCGATGCCGTAGGTGGGGTCGAATTCCATATAGGAGGAATCCCGCTGCTGGGTGATAACGTACTGGCCGGTATCCACGAATTTGATCAGGCTCTGGAAATCCTTGGCGTAGTTCCCGTTTACCGTTTTATAGGCTTCCTGGGCGTTGCGGATATCTTTCAGGCGGTCGATTACATCGGCAAATCGTTCCTTTTTAATTTTGTCGAATTCTATGGGGCCGGTTACGGATTGGTATATCATGTACCCCAGAACGATACATACAATCCAGAGAACAATCTGCAGTACGGTTTTCATTTTATCTCGCGTTATTTTGGATTTATTGGTTATTCACAAATCTACGATTTTTTTTTAATCGCAAAAGGGCTGTCCCCAAAATCGTCCCTATCTTTACGGGCCTATGGATGCCCATTCGCCCGCCTCTTTTTACCGACTCCTTCGCGAAAAATTCCCCCACCAGCCCACCGCCCTGCAAGACATCGCCCTGCAAAAGCTGGCGGACTTCATCGTTGCGGGCCGTAAGGATGCGGTTTTCCTCCTGAAAGGGTATGCCGGTACGGGGAAGACCACCTTGCTGGGCACCCTGATTACCAACCTCTGGCATTGTAAGAAAAAGGCGGTGCTGATGGCGCCCACCGGGCGGGCGGCAAAGGTGATGTCTGCCTATACCGGCACACAGGCCTTCACCATTCATAAACAAATCTACTTCCCCAAGAAGGAACGCTCCGGGGGGGTGCGCTTTACCCTGGCCCCCAACCGCCACCGCAACACCCTTTTTATCGTGGACGAGGCCTCCATGATCCCGGATGCGCCCACAGAAACTTCCAAAGGCCCCCAGGCCTCCCTGCTGGATGATCTCATGACCTATGTCTATTCCGGCTTTAAATGCCAGTTGATGCTGGTAGGGGATACGGCCCAGCTACCCCCCGTTAAATTGTCCCTGAGCCCGGCCCTGCAGGCCGAGACCCTGGAACTGCAATATGGGAAATCCGTGGAACAGCTGGAACTGGATGAGGTAATGCGGCAGGCCGAGGATTCGGGTATCCTGATGAATGCCACCAGCCTCAGGGAGGCGCTGGTGACGGATCCGGTGCGGCCGTTCCGGTTCGAGACGGCAGACTTCCCGGACATTACGCGCCTCACGGATGGGTACGATATCCAGGATGCCATTAACCGGGCCTTCGACGAGGATGGCAAGGAGGAAATCGCCGTTATCGTGCGCTCCAACAAGCGGGCCAACCTCTACAATGAAAACATCCGCAGCCGGCTGCTGTTCCTGGAAAATGAACTGGCCGTGGGCGATTATATGATGGTGGTCAAGAACAACTACTTCTGGCTCAAGAGTACCTCCGAGGCCGGGTTTATCGCAAACGGAGACATTATCGAGGTTCTGGAGCTCTTTGCCATCAAGGAACTCTACGGCTTCCGCTTTGCCGAGGTGCGGGTGCGCATGGTGGATTACCCCAAGCAAAAACCTTTCGAAACCGTATTGTTGCTGGATACCATCAAGGCTGAAAGCCCGGCGCTTTCCTATGAGGAGGGCAATCGCCTGTACCAGGAGGTCATGGCAGATTATGCCCACGAGACTTCTTCCTACCGCAAATTCCTGAGCGTAAAGAACAATCCCTTTTTCAACGCCCTACAGGTGAAGTTTTCGTATGCCATTACCTGCCACAAATCCCAGGGGGGGCAATGGGAAACCGTGTTTGTAGAGCAACCATACCTGACCGGGGAACCGGACCGGGAGTACCTGCGGTGGCTCTATACGGCGGTTACCCGGGCCCGGAAACGCCTCTACCTGATCGGCTTCCGAGGCGATTTTTTTGTGAGTGACGAATAGCGTATTTTAGGGTCTAATCCTATAGTCATGGTAAACGCAGAAACGGTACTGAGCATTTTCCTGGGGGTTGGCCTGGCGGCTTCCGCAGGATTCCGGGTTTTTTTGCCCCTGTTCGCGCTCAGCCTGGCTGCATATAACGGCATATGGGACCTGAATGAGAGCTGGGCATGGATTGGGAGCCTCACGGCGGTGATCACCTTTGGGGTGGCCACCCTGGTAGAGTTGTTTGCCTATTTTATCCCCTGGGTGGATAACCTGCTGGATTCCATCTCCCTGCCTCTGGCGGCCATTGCGGGTACTGCTGTGATGGTATCTACCGTTACCGGCCTGGACCCGGTGGTAACCTGGTCCCTGGCCATTATAGCGGGAGGCGGTACTGCCACGGCCATCAAAGGCGCCGCTGCCGGCGGCCGTATGGCTTCGAGCCTGGGTACCGGGGGGCTGGCCAACCCAGCTATTGCGACGGTGGAGACGGGTACGGCTACCGTGATGAGCCTGGCTTCCGTCCTGGCACCGGTTTTTGCTGCCGTACTGGTGATTATCGTCCTGGCCCTGGTCTTCCGGGTATACCGGAAACTGCGCCCCAGGCGGGGCCCGGAATCCTGAATTAACCGTACCTTAGCCTATCCAAACCGACCCCCAAAGCCTATGAAAGCATTTGCGATGATTCCGGCCCGGTATGCGGCCTCGCGCTTCCCCGGGAAACTCATGCAGGACCTGGCCGGGAAACCGGTCATTGTCCGCACCTACCAGGCGGCCCTGGGCACAGGGTTGTTTGACCGGGTGATCGTGGTGACCGACAGCGAGGAGATTGCCTTGGCCATTAAAGGCTGTGGGGGCGAAGTGATCATGAGTCGGGAACCCCATGAAACGGGTTCCGACCGGCTGGCCGAAGCCGTGGAGGACCTGGAGGTGGACATAGTGGTCAATGTGCAGGGGGATGAACCCTTTACCGAACGGGAAAGCCTGGCCAAGTTGCTGCAGGTATTCCGCGAAGACCCGGAGGCCCGGGTAGACCTGGCCTCTTTGATGACGGAGCTCACGGATCCGGAAGACATTGCCAACCCCAATACGGTCAAGGTCATTACCGACCGGGAGGGTTTTGCCCTTTATTTTTCAAGGGCGGTCATTCCCTACCAGCGGGCCGAGGAGCCCCGGGCGGTTTATTACAAGCACAAAGGGGTGTATGCCTTCCGCAAACAGGCCCTGCTGGATTTCCGGCGCCTGCCCATGCAGCCCCTGGAAGCGGTGGAAAAGATCGAGGCCATCCGCTACCTGGAATATGGAAAGAAAATAAAAATGGTCCGCACCTCGGTGAGCGGGATTGAGATCGACACCCCGGAGGACCTGGAACGCGCCAAGGCAGCATGGATTTAGACTTCAGCAACATTACCGCCATCGGCTTCGATGCAGACGACACCCTCTGGGTGAACGAGACCTATTTCCGGCAGGCAGAAGATGAATTTGCGGGCCTGCTGGAAGATTTCGAAACCCGGAATAAGGTAGACCAGGAGCTTTTCAAAAAGGAGATGGATAACCTGGAGCTTTACGGATACGGCATCAAAGGGTTTATGCTCTCCATGATCGAGTCTGCCCTGGAACTGTCCGACCACCGCGTATCTACGCGGACCATTGGTCGTATCCTGGAGATCGGCAAGGAGATGATTAGCCACCGCCTGGAACTCCTGGACGGGGTAGAGGAGGTGCTGCGCGGCCTGAACGGGAAGTATCGTTTGCTGGTGCTTACCAAAGGCGACCTGCTGGACCAGGAGCGGAAACTGGAAAAATCCGGGCTTATGGACTACTTCCACCATGTGGAGGTGTTGTCCGATAAAAAGGAAATCAATTACAGCCGGTTGCTGGAACACCTGGAGATCCCCGTATCCGAATTCCTGATGGTGGGCAATTCCCTGAAATCGGATGTGCTGCCCCTCCTGAACATAGGAGCCCGGGCGGTGCACGTGCCCTTCCACACCACCTGGGCCCACGAGGAGGTAGACCCCGCCCAGCACAACAATAGCCACCTGACCCTGAACCGCCTGAGCGATTTATTGAATTATCTCCACTGATTTGAAGGCTTCCAGAGAACATCACCCCACATCCGCAAAACCTGAACAGCGAACCCAGTTCCGGAATTTTCCTATGGTACCGCGCGTGATCTATGGCACAGGAAGCTTTAGCCAGCTGGCTGATATCCTGATGCCCAGGAGGCGGCATGCGGATGCCCCGGTGATCTATCTGGTGGACGATGTGTTTGAGGGAAAACCCCTGATGGGTCGCATCCCGGCCATTTTTGAGGATCAGATTATTTTGGTTAGCGCTGCGGAGGAGCCCAAAACCACGCAGGTAGATGCCCTGGTTTCACGCATTCGGCAGACTTTCGGAACCAATCCTACCGGGATTGTCGGGATCGGCGGCGGGTCCGTGCTGGACCTGGCCAAGGCCCTGGCCGTTATGCTCAACAACGAGGGGGGCAGCGCGGATTACCAGGGGTGGGATCTGGTGCGCCACCCGGCCGTGTATCATGTGGGGGTACCCACCCTGAGTGGCACCGGGTCCGAAGTTTCCCGCACCGCGGTGCTTACGGGGCCCGAACGCAAACTGGGTATCAATTCCGATTATTCCGTCTTTGACCAGGTGGTCCTGGATCCCGACCTTACCAAAGGGGTACCCAGGGAGCAGTGGTTCTATACGGGCATGGATTGCTTTATCCATTGCGTGGAATCCCTGAATGGCACCTTCCTGAATGCTTTCAGCAAGAGTTATGGGGAAATGGCCCTGACCCTTTGTGAAGAAGTGTTTTTGGGGGAACTGCCACTGCAGGAACAACGGGAAAAACTTATGATGGCCTCCTGGCATGGCGGGATGAGTATTGCCTATTCCCAGGTAGGGGTGGCCCATGCGCTTAGTTACGGCCTTTCCTATGTACTGGGCACGCCCCATGGCCTGGGGAACTGCCTGGTGTTCCGCCACCTTTCGGAGTTTTATCCCGAGGGGGTGGAAACCTTCCTCAGCATGCAGGAAAAGCATGGCATTTCCCTGCCCGAGGGGGTTTGCGCCGGGCTGTCGGACGAACAGCTGGAAACTATGGTTTCCGTGGCTATGGGCATGGAACCCCTTTGGGAAAATGCCCTGGGCCCCGAATGGAAATCCACCATAACCCCGGAACGGCTGGCCGGGTATTACCAACGGATTTAACCTTAAACCCATGAAAGCACTCGCTTCCCTGATTTATTATAAACTGATGGGCTGGAAACTGGTGGGCCGGTTCCCGGACCTGGACCAGTGCGTGGTAGCCGTGGTACCCCATACCAGCTGGATGGATTTTGCCCTGGGGCTGATTGTGCGCAAACTGATCGGCAAGGACATCCATTACATCGGGAAGGCAGCCCTTTTTCGACCCCCTTATGGGTGGTTCTTCCGATGGACCGGGGGCGCCCCTGTAGACCGCAGCGGCGGCAAGGACAACGTGAAGGCGGCAGCGGCCGTGTTCCGTCAGCATAAGGTATTCCGCCTGGCCCTGGCCCCGGAAGGCACCCGCAAAAAGGTAGATCGCTGGCGCACCGGGTTTTATTACATCGCCCTGGAAGCGGGGGTGCCTATTGTGCTGGTGGCCTTCGATTTCGGGCGGAAGCAGGTAAAAATCTCTGAGCCGATGGTACCCACGGGCAACTTCGAGGCAGACTATGCCACCTACCTCGATTTTTTCAAGGGCGTTAAGGGATATATCCCGGAAAAGGGGTCTTACTAAAGGCGGTTACCCTATTCCTGCATATTGTGGTAAACGTTCTGTACGTCGTCGTCCTCCTCGATCATCTCCAGGAGTTTTTCCACGTCTTCAGCCTGTTCCGCGCTTAATTCCTTGTTCACCTGAGGGATGCGGTCAAAGCCCGAGGAGCGGATTTCGATCCCCCGGGATTCCAGTTCCTTCTGTATGCCGCCAAAGGCCTCAAAGGGGGCGTAGATGTGGATGCCGTCTTCGTCCATAAACACCTCTTCGGCCCCGAAATCGATCAGGTCCAGCTCCAGTTCTTCCGGGTCCTGCCCTTCGGGGTCAATACAGAAATTGCAGGTGTGGTCGAACATGAATTCCACAGAGCCCGAGGTGCCCAGGCTGCCATTGCATTTATTGAAGTAGGACCGGATGTTGGCAACCGTACGGGTGTTGTTGTCCGTGGCCGTTTCCACCAGGATGGCAATCCCGTGGGGTGCATACCCTTCGTAGAGGACCTCCTTGTAATCGCCCTGGCTTTTGTCCGAGGCCCGTTTGATGGCCCGCTCGATATTGTCCTTGGGCATGTTCACGGACTTGGCGTTCTGGATCACGGCACGCAGGCGGGCGTTGGCATCGGGGTCCGGGCCACCTTCCTTCACGGCCATTACAATATCTTTTCCAATACGCGTGAACGCCTTGGACATCGCTGCCCAGCGCTTCATTTTCCGGGCTTTGCGGAATTCAAAAGCTCTTCCCATCTCGGTCTTAGGTTTAACGGGTCACAAAGGTAAGAAATAGGGCATTGCTGTCAAGCAGTGGCCTGCCCTTATTCGCCGGGCAGGATCAGGGCCTCTATGGTGCGGGCCATCCGGAAATCTTTTTCGGTAACCCCGCCGGCGTCATGGGTGCTCAGGCGAATTTCCAGCTGGTTGTAAACATTGGTCCAGTCCGGGTGGTGGCCCTGGGCTTCGCATTCAAAAGCAATGCGCGACATGGCTGTGAAGGCCTCTTTGAAGTCCTGGAATTCGAAGGTGGTGGTAAGGGCCTCCCCGTTGTATTCCCAGCCTTCCAGGTTGGCCAGCCCTTCCGCTATTTGTTTTTCGTTTAAGGCGTCCATAGTGGTGTTTTACGGAAAGGTACGGCAAATGGCGGAGGCGGCCAATTATTGGCTGATGTGCATGTCGATGACTTCCTGGTAGGAATACTGCAGGTTTTTGGGCAGTTTGCTGTGTTTGGGCAGCACGGCCAGGTAGCGTTCGTCGTTGGTGGTGTATACCCGTTTGAAGATAGGCCGGTTTTCGCTCAGATGGGAGCAGATCTCCCCGATAAAGTCCTCGTGGTGCACCAGGTCCCGGGACCCCAGGTGGAAGATCCCGTGTTTGTCCCGGTTAATCATGTAGTGCAGCTGCTGGCAGAGCTTGTCGTCCGAAGTCACGTTCATGATCAGGTTGGGGAAGACCTCAATGGGGTTGACCTCCTTCAGGGCGGTGAGCAATTCCCGGGTACGGGGGGAGGCGTTGCCGAATACCATCGGCAGGCGGATGATCCCCATGCGCTCCTGCGGCAGGCGCAACAGCATATTTTCGATTCGGATTTTCAGCCGGCCGTACACGCTTTCGGACAGGGTTTTGTCGAGCTCGTAGGAAGGGTATTTGCTATAGGCGTCAAACACGTTGGCCGAGGAGAGGAAATACATCCGGGCCTGGTGTCCGGCCAGGTATTCTACAAGGTGGGCATGGGCCTGGATCTGGGCCCCGAAATCCCCGCGAACGGCAGAGATGATCACCTGTGGCTTCACCTCCTCCAGCAGGGGGAAGATGTCGTCTTCCTGCATGTCGTACCGCAGGAATTTGGCATTGTCTTCAAACCGCCGGCGGGCAGAACAATAAGTGGCATAGGTGTCAAAATAGGGGCAGAGTTCCTTGTACAGGGCATGACCCAAAAATCCGCTTCCCCCAAGTATGAGTATTCGTTTGCCTGTATCCGCCACGCCTTCTTCCTCCAGTTTTCCCGCTTACCCTTTGTAGAACGGGGGTTTTACGATCTGGGCCGGCACCCGGTTCTTGCGGATCTGTACGTAAACAGTCTGCCCCGGCTGGGCCCAGGCCAGGTCTGCGTACCCCAACCCGATGCCTTTCCCCAGGCTGGGGGACATGGTGCCCGAGGTCACTTTACCGATGAGGTTGCCTTCGGCATCCACCAGCTCGTAACCCTGACGGGGGATCCCGCGTTCGAGTAATTCAAATCCGATCAGTTTGCGCGTAACCCCGGTTTCCTTCTGGGCGGCCAGGCCGTCGCGGTTCACGAAGTCGGTCCCCAGTTTGGTAATCCATCCCAGGCCGGCTTCCAGGGGGGAGGTAGTGTCGTCAATATCGTTCCCGTACAGGCAGTATCCCATTTCCAGGCGCAGGGTGTCCCGGGCGGCCAGGCCAATGGGCTTGATGCCGTAGGGTTCCCCGGCAGCCATCACTTTTTCCCAGACCTGTTCCACTTCGCTGTTCTTGCAGTAGATTTCAAATCCCCCGGAGCCTGTGTATCCCGTGGCCGAGATAATCACGTGGGGGCAGCCGGCAAAATCCGCCACCTCAAAATGGTAAAACGGGATGGCTTCCAGGTCTACGGAGGTCAGGGACTGCATGGCCTCCGAGGCCTTGGGCCCCTGTATGGCCAGCAGGGAATAGGCGTCGGAAAGGTTCCGCATCTCCGCCCCGATGCCGGCGTTATGGGCGCTGATGTGTTCCCAGTCCTTTTCGATATTGGAGGCATTAACCACCAGCAGGTAGGTTTCCTCCTTCACCCGGTACACGATCAGGTCGTCCACGATCCCGCCTTCGGCATTGGGCAGGCAACTGTACTGGGCCCGCCCTACCTCCAGTTTGGAGGCGTCGTTGGAGGTTACCCACTGGACCAGTTCCAGGGCTTTGGGCCCCTCAATCAGGAACTCCCCCATATGGGATACGTCAAATACCCCTACGCCTTCGCGAACGGTTTGGTGTTCCGCATTAACGCCCTCGTAGGAGACGGGCATATCGTAACCGGCGAAAGGCACCATTTTGGCGCCCAGGGCCGTGTGCACGTGGTGCAGCGCAGTCTGTTTCATATCGGCTTTGTGAATTCCCGGCAAAGGTATTGAAATTCCTCCGTTCCTGCCCCTTCAAGCGGCCTGGTTTCTGGCCGGGGCAAGCCTAGATGGAATTCAGGAGGAAGTCCCTGACCTCCTGGTACTGGGAAACCGGGGTGGATACCTTTTCCCGGCCCATGACCCCTGCAATCTGGGGCGGGATATCCAGGTGCAGCCCCAGGCTGGCTTCCACTTCGGGCCTGAATTTGATGGGGTGCGCCGTTTCCAGGAAGATGCCCGGGTGGCCCGGGTCGGATTCCAGATAGGCTTTCAGCCCCAGGTAGCCAACGGCCCCATGGGGGTCGGCTACATAACCGTACTCCCGATACAGCTTTTTCATGGCTTCGCGGGTTTGTGAATCGGTGTAGGCATACGCGCTAAAATGGGATTTCAGGGCGGGGAGGGAATCCCCGAATAATTCCCGTATCCGCACAAAATTACTCGGGTCCGCCACATCCATGGCATTCGAGATGGTGGGAACGGCCGGTTCCGGTTGGTATGATCCGGATGCCAGGAAACGGGGTACCGTGTCGTTCCGGTTGGTGGCCGCGACAAAGCGGGCGCAGGGCATCCCCATGCGGTGGGCCAGCATCCCGGCGCAAATGTTGCCAAAATTCCCGCTGGGTACGGAAAACACCGGGGGCGGGGAGTCCGGTCCCAATTGTCTAATCGCGAGTACATAATAGAGCATCTGGGGCATCCACCGGGCCACATTGATGCTGTTGGCGGAGGTTAGGCGCATGGCCGAGGTAAGTGCGGAATCCAGGAAAGCCGTTTTAACCATGTCCTGGCAGTCGTCAAAACTGCCCTTTACGCGAAGGGCGCTGATGTTTTCCCCCAGGGTGGTGAGTTGGCGTTCCTGAATGTCGCTCACCTTACCCTCCGGGTACAGGATCACCACCTTCACCCCCTGCACCCCCAGGAAGCCCCGGGCCACTGCGCCCCCGGTATCCCCGCTGGTTGCCACCAGCACGGTTACTTCGGCATCGGAGGAATCGGAAAAATAGCCCAGGCAACGCGCCATAAAGCGCGCGCCCACGTCCTTAAAGGCCATGGTAGGGCCATGGTAGAGCTCCAGGGCCTGCACCCCGGGTTCCACATCCACCAGGGGGAAAGGGAAGCCCAGGGTTTCCTCCAGGATGTCCCGCAGGTCCGTATCGGGTATCTCGCTGCCCGCATAGGGCCGCATCAGTTCCAGGGCCAGATCCGGGATTTCCCGGGTCCCGAGGTCATTCCAGAAGGTATCGGGCAGCCTTGGGACTTCCTTTGGGAAATACAGGCCGCGGTCCGGGGCTATGCCGCGTACGACGGCTTCGCTAAAGGGGACTTCAGGGGCTTTTCCATTCAGGCTGTAGTAGTGCATGTCAGGTGTCGGATTGAGGTGAGGGATAGGTCTCCACCTGCCGGACCCCACGGGGGGATACCGGGCTCAGGTGCAGGTCGAAGGGGATGCCCATGGGGGTATAGGTGGCTTCCAGGGCTTTGCCCACTGCAGCTGCTTTATCCGTACCCCGGCAAAGGGCGTATACGGAGGGTCCGGAACCCGAAATGCCAAAGCCCAGGGCGCCCGCATCCAGGGCAGCCTGGCGCAGGGCGTCAAAACCGGGGATCAGCAGGGAGCGGACCGGTTCAATGATCACATCTTCCAGGGAACGACTGATCAGCCCGTAGTCTTCAGTAAAAAGGCCCGTGATCAGCCCCCCAACATTACCCCACTGCCGGATACCCTGAGACAGGGGGATATGCGTTTTCAATACCTTCCGGGCGTCGGAGGTCTTGAGTTCTACCTGGGGGTGGAGTACGCAGGCCTGCAATTCGGGCGGGCAATGCACCCGGGCAACATCCAAAGGGTTGGCGCTGCGCACCAGGGTAATCCCGCCCATCAGGGCCGGGGCTACATTGTCTGCATGGGCGGCCCCGCTGGCCAGTTGTTCCCCGGCCATGGCAAAGCCCACCAGTTCGGTTTCCGAGAAGGGTTCCCCAAGCAGGGCATTCAGGCCCCACACAGCACCGGCGGCACTGGCGGCACTGCTGCCGATCCCGCTGCCGGCCTTGATACCTTTGTGGAGTTCCAGGGTTACCCCTACCGGCCTGCCGTAGGCTTCCAGCAGGGCCAGGGCGGCTACCCCGGCCACATTCCGGCTGGCCTCCAAAGGCAGGTCCATGCCGGTAATCCGGCGAATAAGGACGCCCGGGGTATCATTGCGTTCCAGCTTCAGGTAGTCGCCCACCCCGTCCAGGGCCAGGCCCAGCACGTCAAACCCGCAGGAGAGGTTGGCTATGGTAGCCGGGGCAAATACAGTAATGGAATCTTTCATATGCGCCTTGCTAATAATTCCCGATCCGGATAATGTCTGCAAAAATCCCGGAGGCGGTCACCTCGGC
This sequence comes from Robiginitalea aestuariiviva, assembly GCF_029537735.1. Classification (GTDB taxonomy): domain Bacteria; phylum Bacteroidota; class Bacteroidia; order Flavobacteriales; family Flavobacteriaceae; genus Robiginitalea; species Robiginitalea aestuariiviva. Next base: position 686,495 of record NZ_JARPUQ010000002.1, read on the forward strand.
CCCCGCGCCGGCCCCTTTAACGATCAGGGGTTGTTCCCGGTAACGATCCGTGTAAAAAAGCACAATGTTGTCGCTCCCGCTCAGGTGGTAAAAATCATGCCCCTGGGGGATGGCTTCCAGCCCTACAGAGGCTTTGCCCTGATCCAGTGTGGCTACGTACTTCAGGCGACATCCCTTTTCGCTTGCGTCCCGGTACAAAGCCTCAAAGTGCGCGGGGTTTGCTTCCAGGGCTGTGAAAAATGCCTCCACGCTGTCTGCTTCTGTGGCAGCCTGGGGCAGGAAGGACCGGTTTTCCAGGTCTTCCATCTCTAACTGCAACCCGCTTTCCCGGGCCAGGATCAGGATTTTACGCATCACGTCCACCCCGCTCAGGTCAATGCGGGGATCCGGCTCAGTATAGCCCTGGGCCCCGGCTTCCCGGACCACTTCGGCAAAGGATTGCTCCCCGTTATAGGTGTTGAAGATAAAGTTAAGGCTTCCGGATAGAACAGCCTGTATTTTCCGGATTCGGTCGCCTGAGATGACCAGGTTCTTCAGGGTGTCGATTACCGGTAATCCTGCGCCTACGTTGGTTTCGTACAGGAAGGAGGCGGAGTATTCCCGCGCCAGTTGCTTTAGCCCTGCATAGTGTTCATAGGCCGAAGAACAGGCAATCTTGTTGCAGGTCACCACGCTGATGCTGGACTTCAGGTACTTCCCGTAATAGCCGGATACCACCTCGCTGGCCGTATTGTCCACAAAGATGGAATTCCTCAGGTTCAGGCTGCGGACCCGCTCCAGGAAGCCCTCCAGGTGGGCGGGCTCGCCTTGTTCCAGGGCTACCGCCCAGTGGTCCAGGTCAATTTCGGTCCCCTCAACCACCATGTTGCGGGAATTGGACAGGCCCATAACGCGCAGGTTGATACGGTGTTCCCGTTTCAGGGTCTTCTGCTGGGCCCGGATTTGCTCCAGCAGGCGGGCGCCTACGTTGCCCACCCCGGTTATAAAGAGGTTTACCTGCCTTACCTGGGCTTCAAAGAAGGCCTCGTGCAGGGTGTTCAGGGCCTTTTTAACATCGGGGGTGCGGATTACTGCCGAAATGTTGCGTTCCGAAGCCCCCTGGGCAATGGCCCGGATATTCACGTTGTTTTTCCCCAGGGCGCTGAACATTTTTCCGCTTAGCCCCTGGTGCTGTTTCATCTGGTCGCCTACCAGGGCGATAATGGAGAGGTTGGCCTCGGTTTCCACCGGCTGGATCTGTTGCTTGGAAATCTCCAGTTCGAAGGCGGTGTTCACGGCCCGGGCCGCCTCCTGCAGGCGGTTGGCTGCGATCCCCACGCAAATGGAATGCTCTGAGGAGGCCTGGGTAATAAAGACGATGCTGATCTGCGCCTCGGACAGGGTTTCGAAAAAACGCTTGCTGATTCCGGGAATACCTACCATCCCCGGGCCTTCCAGCGAAAGCAGCCCGATATCCGGCACGTGGCTTATGCCCCGTACCGTGCGCCCTTCGGTATTGCCTTCGGCATGGATCAGGGTGCCTTCATGCCCGGGTTCAAAGGTGTTTTTGATGCGGATGGGGATGCCTGCTTCCAGGGCGGGCTGTATAGTTGGGGGGTAGAGTACCTTGGCCCCGAAGTGGGAAAGCTCCATGGCTTCCTGGTAGGAAATCACCGGGATGGGCCGGGCCTGTTTGACCAGGCGCGGATTAGCCGTGAACATCCCGCTTACGTCCGTCCAGATCTGTAATTCTTCTGCGCCAACCGCCGCGGCGTATAAAGCCGCGCTAAAATCGGAGCCGCCCCGCCCCAGGGTAGTGGTGTCGCCTTCGGCGTTGGCTGCAATAAACCCGGGCAGGACTTTGATCTCCGCCCCGCTGCTCAGCCGTGCTGCAGCCAGGGTTGCAGTAGTTTCCCGGTTTACCGTAGCCTGCCCGAAGCGGGAATCCGTACGGATCAATTCCCGGCTGTCCACAAATTCTGCCGGCAGGCCTTGCTGCCGGTAGAAGGAAGCGATAATAAATGATGAGAGTAATTCCCCGTAGCTCACGATTTTATCGAGCAGCTTGGGGGTGGTTTCCCCAATCAGGAAGGCGCCTTCCAAAAGGGTCTCCAGGGTGTTCAGGTCGGTTTTTACCCGTCCGATCACACTGCCCTGGGCTGCAGGGGGGAGGAGCTCCCGGATGGTTTGCAGGTGCCGGTCTTCAATGGCCTGCAGGCCCTGCCGGAACTGCTCGTCCTGGGCTGCGGCCTCCGAGGCGGTGCGCAGCAACAGGTCGGTGATGCCGCCCAGGGCGGAAACCACCACGGCCAGCGGGGGTTCGGTTTGGGATACGATACTATGGGTCTGGCGTATGGCCTGGGCGTCCGCAACGGAACTGCCCCCGAATTTCAGGATTTTCATGGGTGGATGGAGGTTTGGATGTTGTTAACGAGGATAGGGACTCGGGTCGGAGGGAATATCATGCACTTACCCCCAAGGGGTGAAGCCCCGGGTAGCGGGGGTGGTAATAATGGCTTTTCCGGCCTGGGCCGTGATCAGGTTTCGTGCAGGCAACATCCTGTTGATCCGTTGGTGTTGGGGCAAAAGTAGCATTTTTGAAATTTCAGCCAAGGATTGGGGGCATTTTTGAAAACTCTGCACCTTTTGCGGTTTTTTCTTCCATTTACCTGTTACTTTTGGGAGGATCTTCTCAATTATTCAAAATGCCCGGGCATTCCCCAATTCTTGGGGGCGGCTGCGGGCCCCCAAGAGCCGGATATCCATGAAAATCCTTACCCGAGAACAAGTGTATCAGGCCGACCGTGAAACCCAGGCGCGGCAGGGCATTTCCAGTACCGAACTCATGGAGCGGGCCGCCCGGGCGGCCTTTGAGTGGCTCCACCAGCGGCTTCAGGGCGCCCCGGTGCCCATCCAGCTGTTTTGCGGGATGGGCAACAACGGGGGCGATGGCCTGGCCCTGGCCCGCCACCTGGCGGAGCACGGCTACCATATACACGTCTACCAGGTGCACTACAGCGAAAAGCGCTCCCCGGATTTCCTGATTAACCTGGAGGCGCTGCGGGACCGAAAAATCTGGCCCCAATCCCTGGGCCCGGAAAGCGAACTGCCGCCCATCGGCCCACAGGATATTATTGTGGATGCCCTGTTCGGCATTGGCCTGACCCGACCCCCAACCCCCTGGGTGGCTGCCCTGATGGCGCACCTGAATGCCAGCGGGGCCACCCGCGTGGCCCTGGATATGCCTTCAGGTCTGTACATGGACCGGGTGCCGGAATCTCCTGAGGCAGTGGTCCGGGCAGATTACGTCCTAACCTTCGGGGCACCCAAACTACCGTTCTTCCTCCCCCAAACCGGAGTGTATGCCCGCTACTGGGAGGTGTTGGACATTGGCCTGGATCCCGCATTTATGGCCAGCCTGCAACCGGATTTCATCCGGATCGGGCGGGGGGAGGCGCGTGCCCTTTACCGCGGGCGGGAGCGCTTTACCCACAAAGGTACATACGGGCATGCCTTACTCGCAGGGGGGAGTTACGGCAAGGTGGGGGCGGTGGCCCTGGCAGCCCGGGCGGCCCTGAAAGCCGGGGCCGGTTTGGTAACCGCCTGGGTACCCCGGTGCGGGTATGTGCCCTTGCAGGCAGGCCTGCCCGAAGCCATGGTACAAACCCCGGAGTCCGATGCCCACCTGGATGCCTTTCCTGCGGATACCCATGGGTATGCCGTGGGGGTAGGGATGGGGATGGGGCAGGCCCCGGAAACGGCCAGGGCCTTCCTAAAGTGGCTGAAGGCGCAGCAACAACCCCTGCTCCTGGATGCGGACGCCCTGAATGTGCTGGCGTCCCACCCTGAAGCGGCGGCTTCCCTGCCTGCAGGCAGCATCCTGACGCCCCACCCCGGGGAGCTCCGGCGCCTGCTGGGCCCCTGGAAGGACGACTTTGAAAAAATCCGCCTGGCGCGGGCCTATGCCCTGAAATACAAATGCGTATTGCTGGTTAAAGGGGCCTATACCCTGATCTTTTTCGGGGAGCGTGCCTATGTGAACGACAGCGGTAACCCCGGGCTGGCTACCGGAGGAAGCGGGGATGTCCTCAGCGGGGTGATCACCGGCCTGATGGCCCAGGCATACGACCCCCTGGCTTCGGCCCTGTTGGGCGTGCACCTGCATGGCCTTGCGGCCGATATTCTGGCGGCAGGGGATGCCATGGAAGCCATCACGGCTTCGGAAGTGGCCGGCGCTCTGGGCGCTGCCTATCGGGAATTGCTGCGGGATCCCGCCGCGGAAGAAAATGACAATCAGGCAAACTGACGTACCCTGCGGCGTACCCAGGTAAGGGCATTCTGGTAGTCGATAAAGAACTTCATCGGCTTTTTGTAGAACAAGCGTTCAATATTGAAATTGTGCATGTCCACCTCCCTGGAGGAAACAATGGCAAAAGCCTTGAGGTTGTCCAGCTCCCGCAGGTAGGTGTAGACCGTAGGGTCTATGGCATAGGAATGGATGCGGTTGCTGATGTACCCGAAAGGTTTGTCCCTGAAGTGGATTTCAGAGATTCCGATAATCTGGTAGGCCCGTTCCAGGGTCAGGGTTGCCCCTTCGTCAAAAATGGATACCATGTAGTTGTCAAAAACCTGGATCTTGCCGACATCCAGGTGGTACTCCCTGACAATGACGGTCCGTTTGGCCGGTCCTATACTCATCCCAATTTCATTAGTGTGTCTCAAGACGAAAGTAACCGGTGAGCCTGCCTCGGGGAAAAAATTTAGACGATCGACACAAATATCGTGTAAGCGGTACACGGCGGTGGAAAATGCCCCGGTATTCTTACCGCCAGGGAAGCGCATAAAAAAAAGCGGGTCATCTTTGGATGACCCGCCATGCGTTTTATCCTACAAGCCGTCAGGCCTCCTTGGACGACTCGCTGCCTTTCTCGATAGAGATGGTGAGCCCGTCTTCTTCCTTGTTGAGGTCCATGGTGATGCTGTCGCCTTCGTTCAGTTTGGCATTCACGATTTCTTCGGCCAGGGCATCCTCGATATATTTCTGGATTGCCCGCTTCAGCGGCCGCGCCCCGTATTGTTTGTCGAAGCCCTTGTCTGCGATATAATCTTTGGCCTTGTCGGTCAGGACCAGGTCATAGCCGATGTCCGCAATGCGGGAATAGAGCTTGGCGAGTTCGATGTCGATGATCTCGTGGATGTGCTCCCGTTCCAGCGGGTTAAAGACAATCACGTCGTCGATCCGGTTCAGGAATTCAGGCGCAAAAGCTTTTTTCAGGGCGTTTTCGATCACGCTTTTCTGGTGGGTATCCGCCTGGGCTTTCTTGGCAGACGTCCCGAAACCAACTCCCTGTCCGAAGTCCTTCAGCTGACGGGCACCGATGTTGGAGGTCATGATGATGATGGTATTCCGGAAGTCGATTTTCCGGCCCAGGCTGTCGGTCAGGTAGCCGTCGTCCAGCACCTGCAGCAGCATGTTAAACACATCCGGGTGGGCTTTTTCCACCTCGTCCAGGAGGATAACGGAATAGGGCTTGCGGCGCACCTTCTCGGTGAGCTGCCCGCCTTCTTCATAACCCACATACCCGGGAGGTGCCCCAACCAGGCGTGAGATGGCGAATTTCTCCATGTATTCGCTCATGTCGATGCGTACCAGGGCATCTTCGGAATCGAAGAGTTCCTTGGCCAGCACCTTGGCGAGCTGGGTTTTCCCCACCCCGGTCTGCCCGAGGAAGATAAAGCTGCCAATGGGCTTGTTCGGGTCTTTCAGGCCGGCGCGGTTCCGCTGGATCGCCTTGGCCACCTTGGCCACGGCCTCGTCCTGCCCGATCACGCTGTTCTTGATCAGGTTCGGCAATTTGGCCAGCTTGTTGCTTTCGGTCTGGGCAATTTTATTCACGGGGATGCCGCTCATCATGGACACCACATCCGCCACGCTGTCTTCGGTTACGGTTTCCCGGTGCAACTTGCTATCTTCTTCCCATTTTTCCTGGGCAGCAGCCAGTTCTTTCTCCAGGCGTTTCTCGTCGTCACGGAGCTTGGCGGCTTCTTCGTACCGCTGCTTTTTGACCACGCTGTTTTTAAGTTCCCGCACCTCGTCCAGTTGCTTCTCGAGCTCCAGGATCTGTTTGGGGACATCCATATTCACGATGTGAACCCGGGATCCTGCCTCGTCCAGGGCGTCTATGGCCTTATCCGGGAGGAAGCGGTCGGTCATGTACCGGTTGGTGAGCTTCACGCAGGCCTCCAGGGCTTCGTCCGTGTAGTTCACGTTGTGGTGGTCTTCGTATTTGCCCCTTATGTTCCGGAGGATTTCGATGGTTTCCTCTACGGTGGTGGGTTCCACCATCACTTTCTGGAAGCGGCGCTCCAGGGCCCCGTCTTTTTCGATATACTGCCTGTATTCGTCCAGGGTGGTGGCCCCGATACACTGGATCTCACCCCGCGCCAGGGCGGGTTTGAACATGTTGGAGGCATCCAGGCTGCCCGTGGCGCCCCCGGCTCCCACAATGGTGTGGATCTCATCTATAAAGAGGATAACGTCGTCGTTCTTTTCCAGTTCGTTCATCACAGCCTTCATCCGCTCTTCGAACTGCCCCCGGTATTTGGTACCGGCCACCAGGGAGGCCAGGTCCAGGGTCACCACGCGTTTACCGTACAGGATGCGGGATACCTTTTTATTGATGATCCGCAGGGCAAGGCCTTCGGCAATGGCACTTTTCCCCACCCCGGGCTCCCCGATCAGCAGGGGGTTGTTTTTTTTGCGGCGGCTCAGGATCTGGGAAACCCGTTCTATTTCCTTTTCGCGGCCCACTACGGGATCCAGCTTGCCTTCCTCGGCCATTTGGGTCAGGTCCCGCCCAAAGTTATCCAGCACGGGCGTTTTGGATTTTTTGCTGCCTTTCTGGCTGCCGCTGCTGCCCCCGAAGGCGCCTTCCTTGCCTTCTGCGGCATCGTCGGAGTCGCTCGGGAAGGATTCGGAAGTCGGGCTTTCGGTATAGTCGTCTTCGCTGGTGATCATGCTCTTGAACTGCTCTTTTACCCCGTCGTAATCCACCTTCAGCTTATGGAGCAGTTTGGTGGTGGGGTCGTTTTCGTTCCGCAGGATACACAGCAGCAGGTGGGCCGTATTGATGGAAGAACTCTGGAAGAGCTTGGCTTCCAGGAAGGTGGTCTTCAGGGCCCGTTCGGCCTGGCGGGTCAGGTGCAGGTTTTTGCGGTCTTTCTGGTGGGTGCCGGCACTGGGGTTGGCCGGGCTCAGGATCTCTACCTTGCGGCGCAGGTGGTCCAGGTCCACCTCCATGGCATCGAGGATGCTGATCGCCTTCCCGTTGCCATCCCGCAACAGCCCGAGCATCAGGTGCTCGGTGCCGATAAAATCGTGGCCCAGGCGCAATGCCTCCTCCTTGCTGTACGCAATGACGTCTTTTACTCTTGGTGAAAAATTATCGTCCATAGAACCTGCAAATTCAAAGCTAAAATTACTAAAACTATCGGTAAGATCGTCAAATACCATACCTATATTCGACAAAGCCCTCCTAAAAGACGAAAAAAACGCCGGAACGCAAAAAGTTTAACAGGGATTTTATCAACCCCGAAACGGGGGTGGGATGTTAATAAATTCTTTAATAATTGAAATGGGCACTGGCATGAAAGGGGCTAATTTCCGTATATTGCCGTGATTTTTAAACCTCAAAAACTGACGTAATCTAGCACATGGCAGAAGGAGAGAAATTGATCCCGGTAAACATTGAGGATGAGATGAAATCCGCCTACATCGATTATTCGATGTCGGTCATTGTGTCACGTGCCCTGCCCGATGTCAGGGACGGCCTGAAACCGGTACACCGCAGGGTGTTGTACGGCATGCACGAACTCGGCGTTCGCTCCACGAGCGCCCATAAAAAATCCGCCCGGATCGTGGGGGAGGTGCTCGGTAAGTACCACCCGCACGGAGATTCCTCCGTATACGATACCATGGTGCGTATGGCCCAGGAATGGAGCCTGCGCTACATGCTCGTGGACGGGCAGGGGAACTTTGGCTCCATAGATGGCGACAGCCCGGCGGCCATGCGGTACACCGAGGCCCGGATGCGGAAGATCGCCGAGGAGATGCTGGCGGATATCGACAAGGAAACGGTAGACCACCAGCTCAACTTTGACGACTCCCTGGAAGAACCGGTGGTACTGCCCACCCGTATCCCGAACCTGCTGGTGAACGGCGCCTCCGGGATTGCTGTGGGGATGGCTACCAATATGCCCCCGCACAACCTCTCCGAGGTGGTGGACGGCACCATAGCCTATATTGACGACCGCAGCATTGACGTGGCGGGCCTGATGGAGTACATCAAGGCGCCGGATTTCCCCACCGGGGGGATCATCTACGGGTACGACGGCGTAAAGGAAGCCTTCGAGACCGGCCGCGGCCGCGTGGTGATGCGGGCCAAGGCGAGCTTCGAGGAAGTACAGGGACGCGAGTGCATCGTGGTTACCGAAATTCCTTATCAGGTCAACAAGGCGGACATGATCAAGAAGACCGTAGACCTGATCAACGAAAAGAAGGTCGAGGGGATTGCGAATATCCGGGACGAGTCCAACCGGAAAGGGATGCGGATAGTCTATGTCCTGAAACGGGACGCCATCCCGAATATCGTCCTGAATACCTTGTATAAGTATACAGCCCTGCAGTCTTCCTTCAGCGTGAACAACATCGCCCTGGTGGAAGGCCGGCCGCAGCTGCTGAACCTCAAGGACCTGATTGTCCATTTTGTGGACCACCGCCACAATGTGGTGGTGCGCCGTTCCGAATATGAACTGCGCAAGGCCGAGGAGCGCGCCCATATCCTGCAGGGGCTGATTATCGCTTCGGACAACATCGACGAGGTGATTCAGATCATCCGGGGCAGCGCCAACCCGGAAGAAGCCCGGAATAATCTGATCGAGCGCTTCGAACTCACCGAGATCCAGGCGCGGGCCATCGTGGAAATGCGACTGCGCCAGCTCACAGGGCTGGAACAGGACAAGCTGCGGGCCGAGTACGAGGAAGTACTGGCCACCATCGAAGACCTGAAGGATATCCTGGCCCGGGAAGAGCGCCGGATGGAAATCATAAAGGAAGAACTGGAGGAAGTCCGCAGCAAATACGGGGATGATCGCCGCAGCGAGATTAACTATGCCGGAGGCGACCTCAGTATTGAAGATATGATTCCGGACGAGCAGGTTGTCATTACCATCTCCCATGCCGGGTACATCAAGCGCACCCCCCTCTCCGAATACCGGACCCAGAACCGGGGCGGGGTAGGGCAGAAGGCTTCTGCCACCCGGAATGAGGATTTCCTGGAACACCTCTTTGTAGGCACCAACCACCAGTATATGCTCTTCTTTACCCAGCAGGGGCAGTGTTACTGGCTGCGCGTTTTTGAGATTCCGGAAGGCAGCCGCACCTCCAAGGGGCGTGCCATCCAGAACCTGATCAATATTGCCCAGGACGATAAGGTAAAGGCCTTTATCTGTACCCAGGACCTCAAAGACGAGGATTACGTGAACAGCCACTACGTGATCATGGCCACCAAAAAAGGGGTGGTGAAAAAGACGTCGCTGGAACAGTACTCCCGACCCCGCCAGAATGGAATTATCGCCATTGGCATACGGGAAGGGGACGAATTGCTGGAGGCCAAACTTACTACGGGAACCAGCCAGATCTTCCTGGGGCTCAAATCCGGAAAAGCCATCCGCTTTGAGGAGAGCAAGACGCGTCCCATGGGCCGTTCTGCCTCCGGGGTTCGGGGGATTACCCTGGCTGACGACGCCGACGAGGTGATCGGCATGGTATCCGTCCATAACTTTGATGAAGACATCCTTGTGGTTTCCGAGAATGGCTACGGCAAGCGCTCCAGCATCGAGGACTACCGGACCACCAACCGGGGCGGGAAAGGGGTGAAGACCATCTCGATTTCCGAAAAAACCGGCGGGCTGGTGGCTATCAAGAGCGTTTCGGATATGGACGACCTGATGATCATCAACAAATCCGGTATTGCCATCCGCATGAACATGGAAGATCTCCGTACCATGGGCCGGGCTACCCAGGGGGTTCGCCTGATAAACCTGAAGGGTGGGGATTCCATTGCCGCCGTAGCCAAGGTGATGAAGGAAGAGGACAACCTGGAAGATACCGACATCCACAATATGGACGTGGACACTGAGGATGGCACGGCTCTTGATAAAGAAGGGGAGAACCCCGAAAATAATTCGTAAACACTAGTAAGCATTTATACATGAAAACCAAATTGATTCTTTTGGCTGCTGCTTTTGTAACAGCGGCCGGATTCGCACAGAAATCTGAGATAAAGGATGCCGAGAAGGCCATGAAAAACGGGCAGTCTGCGGCAGCTAAAGCCAGCCTGGAAAGCGCGATGGGTGCCATCTCCGGTGCCGATGAGCGTACCCAGGCGCAGTTCTACAACCTCCTGGGGCAGGCCAATGCCGATTTGGCAGCCAAGGGAGACAACGCGGCCTTCGAACAGGCTGCTGACGCCTATATGAAGGTAATTGCAGTGGAAGAAGCCAGCGGGAAGGCCCGTTACACGGAAGAAGTAGAGCAACGCCTGCGCGCCCTGGCCGCAGACCTGGTGAACTCTGCCGTGGACGACAACAACGCCGAGAAATTTGACCAGGCCGCCGAGAAACTGGCCCTGGGGTACAAGGTAAGCCCGCAGGACACCGTTTACCTCTACTACGCTGCAAGCAGTGCCGTTAGCGGGGGTAATTACGAAAAAGCCCTGGGCTACTATGAGCAACTGAAAGAAATCGGTTACGACGGCAGCTCCATGGTCTACAAGGCTACCAATGTGGAAACCGGTGAGCAGGAGGAGATGGCTCAAAGCCAGCGCGATATCATGGTGAAATCCGGAACCTACACCAATCCGGTAGACGAGAAACGCCCCTCCAAAAAAGCGGAGATCGTAAAAAACATCGCCCTGATTTATTCCCAGCTCGGGCGGAATGAAGAGGCCCTGGCCGCTTATGCGGATGCCCGTGCCAACAACCCGGACGACGTGAACCTGGTGTTGAATGAGGCCAACCTCCACTACCAGATGGGGGACAAGGAGAAATTCAAGGCGTTAATGGCCGAAGCTGCTGAGATGGCCCCGGATAACGCAGACCTGCATTATAACATCGGTGTAATTAATATGGAGCAGGACAATATTGAGGAGGCTCGTGCATCCTACCGCCGGGCCATCGAGATCAACCCGGGCTATGTAAACGCCCAGTTGAACCTTTCCACCACCTACGTGAATGAAGGGAACGGCCTGATTGACGAGATGAACTCCCTGGGGACTTCCCGTGCGGATATCGCCAAGTACGACGAGCTGAAGCAGAAAAAGGACGACCTCTTTATGGAAGGGGCCACGATCCTGGAGGAAGCCCTTAAATCCAACCCGGACAACCAGGGCGTACTCACCCAGCTGAAGAACATCTACGGCGCCCTGGGCGATAACGAGAACTTCATGCGCATCAAAAAACTGCTGGAGGAATAAGTCCTTCCTTCAGCTATTCCACAAAAAGCCCTGCCGTGTGCGGGGCTTTTTTTATTACAGGATTTTCTTGATGACCCGTAGGGGATGGGTATAATTCCGCAGCTCGTTGTTGAAGATCCCGCTGTGGTCCAGGCGGTCGATGCGGACCTTGCCGAAGGCGTGGATGATGTAGTTGTCCCGCATGATGATGCCCACGTGGTTGATGGTCCCGTCCGGGCCGTCGAAAAACGCCAGGTCTCCGGGGTTGCTCTCCTCTATAAAGCTCAGGGCTTCCCCCTGGGTGGCCTGCTCGTGCGGGTAGCGGGAAAGGCGGGTGCCGCAGCATTTATAGACCATCTGGGCAAACCCCCCGGCATCGATCCCGAAAGGAGAGCGCCCGCCCCTCAGTTCGGGGCTGTTCAGGTAGAGCAGGGCTGTGGGGATCAGGTTTTCCTTGTCCTGGTAGTCTGCAAAGACCTCCCCTTCAAAGTGCTGCCCCAGCAGGGGTGCGCGGCCCACTTCAGAGCCCAGCAGAACCGGCAGCAGCAACCCTTCGCGGGTGGCGGCATGTCCGACCAGGTCGGAGCACCGCCCGGCTTTGGGGTGCCCGTCCGGGCTGGGATAGGCCTCTTCGGGGATCTCAAAATGCTGGTCCGGCCGGATCCAGCCTTCGCACCCGTCCCATTCCGTGCGGATCCGCAGGCCTTTTTTGCGGGTGTCGAGCACCTTGTAAGCTTCCCCATACAGCAACTGGGTAGTAAGCCCGGAGTCCGGTTCCGGACTTTCGTAAACGGCCACCAGGCTCAGGGGACAGATTCCGTAACGCATCGGAGAGAAAGGGGATTACAGCCTTTCGATGACCAGGGCCGAGGCACCGCCTCCGCCATTACAGATGGCGGCAGCGCCAAAGCGCGCCTCGCGCTGTTGCAGGATGTGCAACAGGGTTACCGTGATGCGTGCTCCGGAGCAGCCCAGCGGGTGCCCCAGGGACACGGCGCCCCCGTTTACATTAACATTGGCATCGGTGAGCCCCAGCAGTTTGATGTTGGCCAGGCCCACTACGCTAAAGGCTTCGTTGAATTCGAAGAAGTCGATATCGGATAGGGAGAGGCCAGCCTTATCCAGGGCCAGGGGCAGGGCTTTCGCCGGGGCCGTGGTAAACCATTTGGGCTCCTGGGCGGCGTCCGCATAACTGCGGATGCGTGCCAGGGGTTTCAGACCCTTTTCCGCAGCCTTTTCGGCGCTCATCAGGACCAGGGCGGCAGCCCCGTCGTTAATGGTGGAGGCATTGGCTGCGGTAACGGTCCCGTCTGCCGTAAAAGCCGGCCGCAACTTGGGGACCTTCTCCAGCATCACATTCTGGTATTCTTCATCCCGATCCACCACCTTGGGTTCGCCCCTGCGTTGGGGCACTTCCACGGGGACTACCTCGGTATCGAATTTTCCATTTTCCCATGCCTGGGCCGAACGCTGGTAGGATTGGATGGCATAGGCATCCTGGTCTTCCCGGCTAAACTGGTATTCGGAGGCGCAGGCATCGGCGCAAACACCCATGGCCTGCTGGTCGTAAGCGTCTACCAGGCCATCCTGCTGCATCCCGTCCAACAGTTTGGCGGGCCCGAATTTCTGGCCGTTGCGCATGTGGAGGTAATGAGGGATCAGGCTCATGTTTTCCATCCCCCCGGCCACAATTACGGAGGCGTCCCCCAGGGCAATGCTCTGGGCGGCCTGCATGATGGCTTTCATGCCGGAAGCGCACACCTTGTTTACGGTGGTGCAGGGTACCGTATCCGGAATGCCGGCGTAGATAGCGGCCTGCCTGGCAGGTGCCTGCCCGGCCCCGGCCTGTACCACGTGGCCCATCAGGACCTCCTGTACTTCCCCGGGCTCCAACCCGATTTTCTCCAGGGCGCCTTTAATGGCGGCAGCGCCCAGTCTGGGGGCAGGAACGGTGGATAAACTTCCCATAAAACTCCCGATGGGAGTGCGGACGGCGGATACGATAACAACCTCTTTCATGGTGTACTTTTAGGTATAGCGAAAATACGAATTTATACCCGGACCTCCCGGGCGGGTGGAAGAAAAGCCAGCGGGATGCCGGAGGTTTTTTCTATTTTTGGGGAACAAGCCATTTCCATGACCCACCTGCTGGATAAACTCTATCGTTCCCAGGCGCTGATCTACAAGTACATCCTCTACTTTGCGACCGTCGGGGCCATTGTCTTTTTCTTTCCCAGGGGCGGGCAATTCAAATACGAATACCAGAAAGGGAAACCCTGGCAATACGAAAACCTGTATGCGGAGTTCGATTTTTCCATCCGCAAGTCGGCCGAGGAACTGGATGCCGAGCGGCAACAGGTGAAGGATCAGCAGGTACCCTACTACAGATACAACACGGAAAAGGCTCAGGCCGTGTATGATGCCTATCAGGCAGCTTTTCCGGAGTATTTCCCCCGGGCCGTGATGACGGGGCGTGAATGGGAACGCCTGCGGCGTCAGGGCCGTGCCGTACTTGACAGCATGTACCGCACAGGGTTTATCGGCGGGGGTGCTGCTCCCCAGAAAGAGGAGGTCTATCTGGTTAGGGACAATGAAGCCCGGCGGATGCCCCTGAGCCGCATCCACCGCATTGGCCAGCTTAACGCCATTCTCCGGGGCCTGGCCCCGGAGGTCGGGATACAGGATGAACTGCCCCGCTTCCAGGACCTGTTTTTTAAAATTGTCCAGCCCAATGTAGCCCAGGATGCCGACCTTACCCAGCGGGAACTGGAAGAGCAGCTGGCCAGGATTTCCCTGACCCGGGGTACGGTAGACGAGGGCGCCCTCATCATTGCCAAGGGGGAGGTGGTGGAGGTCGACAACCTCAAGATGTTGGATTCCCTGCGGGAGGAATACCAAAGCACCCTCTGGACCGAGAGCAACGCCTATTTCGTATTGGCCGGGTATACCATCCTGGTGGCCCTGGTGCTGATCATGCTGCTGTTGTTCCTGAAGAAGTACCGCCCGCAGGTATACAACAACAATGTAAAGGTCACCTTCATCTTCTTCAATATCCTGATGATGGTTTTCCTGACCACCTTTGTGGTGAAGTACGACGAGCAACTAGTTTTCGTAGTGCCCCTCTGCGTGCTCCCCCTGATCCTGAAAACCTTTTTTGACGCCCGCCTGGGGCTGTTTGCCCATGTGCTGGCGGTGCTGATCCTGGGCTTTGTGGTGCCCAACAGCTATGAGTACATCTTCCTGCAGATCATTGCGGGGATCGTGACCATCCTGACGGTATCCGAACTCTACAAGCGGGCCAACCTCTTTATATCCGTGGGGCAGATCACCCTGATCTACATCCTGGGGTATTTTGCCTTCCACATCATCCACGAGGGCAACCTGGACAACGTGATCTGGGCCAACTTCGGGTTCTTCCTCCTGAACGGGATGATCACCCTCTTTGTACAGCCCCTGATCTATATCTATGAAAAGATGTTCGGGATGGTTTCGGATGTGTCCCTGCTGGAGCTGTCGGACACGAACTCCCGCCTGCTCAAGGAACTTTCCACCAAAGCCCCCGGGACCTTCAACCACTCCCTGCAGGTGGCCAACCTGGCCGAAGCGGCGGCCAACGAAGTGGGGGCCAATGCCATGCTGGTGCGGGTTGGGGCCCTGTACCACGACATCGGGAAGATGAACAACCCCACTTATTTTACCGAAAACCAGACCACCAACATCAACCCCCACGACGACCTGGCCCCGGCCGAGAGCGCCGGCATCATCATCCGCCATGTAATCGAGGGGATTGAACTGGCCCGCAAATACAACCTCCCGGACCGGGTAATCGACTTTATCCGCACCCACCACGGCACCACCCTGGTGTACTATTTCTATAAAAAGGCCAGGGAAAAGGCCGGGGGAGAGGTAGACCAGAAGCCGTTCCGCTACCCTGGGCCCATCCCGTTTTCGAAGGAAACGGCCATCCTCATGATGGCGGACTCCGTGGAAGCGGCCTCCAAGAGCCTGGTAAACCCCACCTTCAGCATCATTGATGAATTTGTGGACCGCATTGTGGGCGGGCAGATGCAGGCCGGGCAGTTCCTGAATTCCGACATCACCCTGAAGGAAATCGAAACCGTGAAAAAGGTCCTCAAACAGCGCCTGACCAATATTTACCACCTGCGGGTGGAGTACCCGGAATAGCTGCCCCGGGTACCGGGATATTTTGTATTTTAACAGGACTTCCCCCCATCCCGGAAATCGATTCGGGCCAAACCAACACGGCATTGTTTTTGTGGTATAATCCTACAAACCAACACCTGAAGCCCTATGCAGCACACACGTACCCTTCCGTTGTTCCTCCTTTCCTTTTTTCTTGCTTTCACCACCAATGCCCAGGACGCTGCCGGCCCGCGCCCGGGGTTGTACCGCTTTGTGCCAGACCCGGCCCAGGACCGCAGTCTTAGGGATTCCCTGCTTCGGTGGGAGGAGCGCATCTACCTGCATACGGACCGGGACCAGGCTGCCCCCGGGGAGGTGGTGTTCTTTAAAGCCTATGCCACTACAGGCCCCAACCACCTGCGCGTGAGCCCGAGCGGGGTGTTGAAGGTGGAGCTCCTCGATTCGGAAAAAGCCCTGGTGAGCACTCAGTTTTACCGGTTGCAGGCGGGTACGGCTCAGGGAACCCTGCAGTTACCCAAAAAGCTAGAACCCGATACCTACAGCATCCGGGCCTATACGCGATGGATGGAAAATTATGGCCCTGACCGTTATTTTGAACAGCCCCTGCACATTGGAACAGCGTCCGGGTCATTGCCTGAAAATCCGAGCCCCTTGCAGATGGCCAGCCTGGTGGAGGTATTTCCCGAAGGCGGGGGCCTGCTGGCCGGGAAGGAAAACAAATTGGTGGTAACCGCCAGGGATGCCCTGGGATGCCCGGTGTCATTTCAGGCACGGGTAGTGAGTCTGGACGGCCGGGAAGCGTATCCGGTGGAAACCTATGCCCAGGGGTACGGAATGGTGGTATTGACTCCCAGGGCCGGTGCAGGCTACCGTTTGGAAATGGAACAGGGGGGTACGCATCCGCTACCCCCGGTCACTGAAAGTGGGTATAGCCTGAGGCTGAATAACCTGGACCCTGAGGTTATCCGGGTCGAGGTTCAGGCTACCGAAGACCTGCGCAACCATCCCGTAAGGCTCTCGGGAATGCTGGGGGGGCAGGTATACCTGGAGCGGGAACTGGCATTCGATAATTCCCTGGAGGCCCGCCTGGAAATCTCCAAAAAAGGGATACCGCAGGGGCTTATGGAATTGCGGATTACCGATGAAGCCGGGACGGTCCGGGCAAGCCGGCCGCTGGCCTTGTCTGCAGAACCCCTGCGCATGGAAGTAGAACCCCTTCCCGGAAATGAATTCCGGGTGCGGGTTACGGATGCCAGTGGGCAGCCGGTGGCCACAGACCTCTCGGTTGCCGTTACCGGGCAGCGTGCAGCAAGCCGCCATCCGGGGCTGGTAGCATCCCTGCCACCGGGATTGGGCGCAGGGGGCCAAAAGGCCCCAAGACAAAGGGTTTTCCTGCAGGATTTACAGGCCCTGGCCTCCCGGCCCGGGACTGTAACCGATATGCCTGGTGAAGTGATTTTTCCCGTGCAGACCGGGCTGGAATTGCATGTGAAGGTGTATGACATGTCCGACCAGCTTCTACCAAATACCCATATACAAGTCCTTGGGAGTTCCGGGGAGAACCTGCTGATCCGCGAGGCCCGTACCGATGCCTCCGGAATCCTGCATTTAAAGGATCTCGATATTACAGGAGAAACCCAGCTTGTTTTCCGGACCCAGGGAGAAGAAACAGCAGAACGCCTGGTGAAGGTCAAGCCCGTGGAAGACCTTAAAACCGGGAATGAAAAACCCCGGAAAGTAAGCAACCTGTATGAGAGGGCGATGCGCAAAAACCCTGTGGTAACCCCTACGGCCTACGCCCCCTATGATACCACTGGACTGATCCGCCTGCGCCAGGCTACGGTAAAGGCGAATAACCGCAAAGAAGAAGCCCGTAAGATAGCTCCCAGCACCTATGGGGTTCAACCGCTTGAAAAGAACACCATCTACCAGGATCCCAAACGCCCTCAAACCATGTTAAACCTGGTGCGGCGCATTCCAGGAATGATTATACGCAACGAAGGGACAGGCAACCCCGTAGTATACAATGTCCGAAATCTTGGGTATTTACGCCCTGGCCTTCCCCTTTGGGTGCTGGATGGTCAAATCCTCCGTTCCGCGCCCGGAGCGGGATATGATGCAGCCTACAATACGCCCATCTTTGATGTGCCGGCCATCGATATCGAACGGATCGAATACATCATAGACCCGTCCCAAACAGGGATTTTCGGTATTCAGGGCAGCAACGGGGTAATTCTGGTATATACCCGCACCGGCGGGGAATTGCGGTATCTTTCCCGTAAGGAGGCTTCCCTCACCTTTAAAGGGTTTGAACCCCCTGAGCGCTTCGAGGATATTAAGGCGGCCCCTGCCAAAGAAGACCGGGCCCCGCTTACCTATTACTGGAATCCGGAATTGCGCACCAATGCCCGGGGCGAGGCCCGATTCCGACTGGATGAGGTACCTTCCGGCGCCGTACACATTGTGGTTCAGGGCTTAACCCCGGATGGCCGGCCAGGCACCTTTACGGCCACCCTGGAGCCCATGGAATAGCACTACCGTAACCCGCAAAAACAAAAAACCGCCCCCCGGAATCCCGGCAGGGCGGTTTTTCATAACCAACCTAACAACTTTCTTTTTCATAGATGCCGGAATGGCTGTTGGGTTGCGTGGCAAACCCTTGGTTCCGGTATCCTAAGCACAACAATAGTCGGGCATCAGGAGCGGACCTTACAGCACAGGGACAGGCTGTAAATGTTAAAAATATCCAAATTTCCGGGGCAAACCAAACCCCGGAAAAAAAGCTGCGTAGGTAGGGGTGTAATGTCTAATCATAAACCCTTTTACATGATACGCAATTCGAAATTTTTGGGAGGCATGCTCCTGTTCCTCGGTTTTTTTACCGCCTGCAGCGACAACGCCTCCGACATGGATGACATCCCCTATATGGGCGAAAGCAAATCCTTTGCCCTGATGTCGCGGGCGGACGCCTCCGTTTCCGGCATGGCCGTTTTTGAAGAAAATGCGGATGGGAGTACCACCGTAACCCTGGACCTGAACGGCACCACATCCGGGATGCTACCGGCTCACATCCACTTTAACAGTGCGGCCGAGGGCGGCGATATTGCCGTCTCCCTGAACCCGGTAGACGGGGCAACAGGGATGAGCGTTACCATGGTGAGCGCCCTGGACGACGGGATGCCGATCACCTATGCCCAACTGCTGGCCTTTGACGGCTACATTAATGTACACCAGAGTATGGATAACCTGGCCACCCTGATGGCCCAGGGAGACATCGGGATTAATGAACTCACTGAAACTTCCATTACGTACGACCTGGGTTCGCGGGACGTGGAGGGGATTTCCGGCAGCCTGGTGCTGACCCGCCGCGTTAGCGGGGCCACTTTGGCCGAAATCCGCCTGGAGGGCACCCCGGACGGGGGCATGCACCCCGGCCATATCCATATGAACAGTGCGGCCGAAGGGGGCGATATCGCCTTTACTTTTAATGCGGTGGACGGCACCTCCGGGATGAGCCAAACCCATATTGAAGCCCTCAATAGCGGCGCGCCTATTTCCTATGAAGAGCTGCTGGCCTTTGACGGGTATGTAAACATCCACCTGAGTGCGGACGACCTGGGGACCCTGGTGGCCCAGGGCGATATTGGCCGCAACGACCTGACCGGGGAGAGCAAGGCCTATGCCCTGGATACCCGCGACCGACCTGGGGTACAGGGAACCGCCACCTTCTTCGAGCGGGTAAGCGGCAACAGCCTGCTGGTGGTACAGTTGGAAGGTACCCCTGCGGACGGGATGCACCCTGGCCACGTTCACATGGACAATGCCGTAACCGGCGGGGGTATTGCCCTGACCCTGGAAACGGTTGTTGGGGCTACCGGCCGCAGCGAGACCGATGTGGAGACCCTGGACGACGGCACTCCTGTCTCCTATATGCAGTGGCTGGATTTTGACGGTTATATCAATATCCATGAAAGCGCAGACAACCTGGGGTCCCTGATTGCCCAGGGCGATATCGGCCAGAACGAACTCACCGGGCAGCGGATGATCTACCCCCTGGTATCGGTCTCCGACCCTACCATTTTTGGGACGGCCACCTTCCGGGAGCGGGTGAATGCGGAAACCCTGGTGGAGGTAGCCCTGCAGGGCACCCAGGACGGGGACTCCCACCCCTCCCATATCCATATGGGCTCCGTAGACCAGGCTCCCGGTACCATCCTGATCAGCCTGGGTGCGGTTTCAGGCGCCACCGGCATGTTGCAGACCAACGTGACCATGCTGGATGACCAGACCCCCATCTCCTACGAGCAGATGGTTGTCCTGGACGCGTACCTGAATGTACACCTGAGCGCCGAGGACCTCGCCACCCTGGTAGCCCAGGGCGATGTAGGGATCAATGCCCAGTAACCCGTAATTCCCCCAACGGAAAGACCCGGCTTCGGCCGGGTTTTTTTATGGGCCTTAGTTAAGGTATACTTGAACAGGCCCCAGAAAAAGGGGAAGGCATTCCGGTATGTGCCCTTCGGCAAAAACAATAAAACCCGGCAGTACGCCGGGTTTTGTCATGGGTTTAAGGGTGCTGCGTTTACGAGGGGACCGTTCCCAGGGTATACAACTGTTCCAGGGTAGGGGTCGCGCTTCCACCCGCCGGTTCCAGGGTAATACCGAAGGCTTCCGAGGCATTGGGGTTTTGCAGGGCAAAGATCTTGTCGGCATCCGCAGCAAAATCCTCCAGCAGCCCCAGGCTAACGGGAGTAAGCGGGTCCAGGGTAAGGGACCAGACCTGGTACACCATGCCGGGGGGCGGTTCCGGGAGGCCCCGGGCGTCGATGTAGAGGCGGGTGTCTTCCCGGTTCCAGTAGGCCCGCGCATAAGCTTCGGGGGCTACCGTCTGGCCTTGCAGGGGCACCACCTGTATGCTGCGCTCGCCCAGGGCTTCCAGCAGCCGGTTGGCTTCCTTCAGGGAATCTTCCGTATTGGCAATCTGCTCTTCAAGGGCTCCGCGCATGAGTTCCTGCCGCTGCAATTGGGATTGCAGGTCCCGGTTCTGTACGTAGAAGTATACGGAGGCGGCGCCTACCACCACGGCGGCAGCCCATCCACTGTATGCCGGCCACAGGGGCCTTACGCGGGAGGGCTTTGCCAATCGGGATTGCAGGGGGGCGAAATCCGGCTTCCGGCCGGCCGCATAAGCGGAACTGAGGCCGCGTACCGTTGCCTCTATAGCCTCGATTTCCTCCCGCACGCGTGGGTGCGCCTCCGCCAGGGCCGCGATTTCGCGGTTTTCCCGTTCGGAAAGCTGCCCGGCTACGTAGAGCTCCAGGATGCCCGATGCGATGTATTTATCCAGGTCCATTGGCGGTTTCCATATTTTTCCGAAGCCGGCCCAGGCAATCCCTGTTCCGGGTTTTTACCGTTCCCAGGGGGATGTCCAGTTCTTCCGCAATGGCCTTCTGGCTATATCCCCTGAAGTAGATTAATTGAATGATCTGCCGGCATTTTTCGGTGAGGCCCTGCAGGTATAACCCGAGTTTCTCCGCCAGGGGATGGGATTCCTCCGGCAGTTCCACAGCCTCATTTTCCGTATCTACGAAGTTTTCCGTGTGCAGGTTTTGTTTTTGCCTTTTATAATTCCGGGATCGCAGGTGGTCTATGGCCCGGTTGCGGGCGATATTCAGCAACCAGGTAAAAACCCGCCCTTTGGAGGCATTGTATTGCCCGGCCTTTTCCCATACCGTCACAAAGACATCCTGGCACAATTCCTCCGCCAGCATAGGGTCCCGCACCACGGCGTTGATGGCCCCGCAAATGTTTTCGGCAAAGCGGGTATGCAGTTCCCTGAAGGCCTCCATATCCTTATCCTGCACCCGCCCGACCAGGTCTGCTGCTTCCGTCTGTGGCATATCCGCAAAATACGCTCAAAAACCCCAGACCTCAAAATCTGTGGATGGCCCGGCAGCCCATCACCTATTTTGTCCTCTTGTGTAACATTTTTTGAAATTGTGTTACTTTTAAGAAAAACAATTCCGGCTCCCCACCGGCACAAGACCACAACCATCTCGTTGATTTCCTTGCGTAATTCCTTCGTTATTTGCCTGTTGCTGTTTACGGGATACTGGGCACAGGCGCAGCAGCCCGTCGTGAGCGGTTCCTATTCAGACCAACCCCTGGCCGAAGTCCTGGGGCAACTTGAAACTCAGAGCGGGTGGCCGTTTTACTACCTGCCCCAGTGGGTGGACGGGATTACGGTTACTGCCGACTTCCGGGATGTGCCCCTGGCCGGGGCCCTGGACCAGCTCCTGGCTACCACCCCATTAAATATGTATGTCGAAACGGAGGCGAAACGGGTTTTCCTGTTGCGCAATACGGTAGTCTACGATGCCCTGCCGGAAGGGTTTTTCCCCTCGGCCCGGGATACCTTAAAGGTTGCGGTCAGGACTGTACAGGGGCGAAATTTGCCGGAACCCGTATTCCTGGATGGCGACTTGCAGCGCCAGCAGCGAACGTATCCGCTGGTGCGGATCGGGAAGGCGGGGGAGGCCGCGCCCCGGGAGCAGTACCTCTTGCAGGGCCGGGCATTCCTGCGCGGGACCGGCGAAGCTGTGCCCGATGTGGCTATCCGCCTGGAGGGTACCGGCCGGGTGGCGGTAACCGATGCGGCCGGGAATTACCAAATGGAATTGCCTCCGGGCTACCACGTCCTGGGGGTATCTGCCATGGGGGTTGCCGAAATGCGGAGGGAAATCCTTCTGTATGGGGAGGGTACCCTGGACCTTGCACTGGAAGAGGGCGTGCAACAACTTTCCGAAGTGGTGGTGGCCGCAGATGCCGCCAGCAATGTGGAAGAGGCCACGACCGGGAGCGAGCAGATCCGTTCCGAGGCCTCAAAAAATATCCCCCTGGTTTTGGGGGAAAGGGATATCCTGCAGGTGGCCAAGGCGCTACCCGGGATCTCCGCCGCCGGGGAAGGGGCCTCCGGGCTGAACGTGCGCGGGGGCAAGACGGACCAGAACCTGATCCTGCTGGACGATGCGGTGATCTATAACCCCACCCACTTTTTTGGGATTTTTCAGGCCCTGAACCCCTTTACCACGGAAGGGGTGGATATTTATAAGGGCGCAGCCCCTATGGAGTACGGCGGGCGCCTGGCCTCGGTTTTCGATATCCGCAGCAAAGACGGCAATACCGAAAAGGTAGCGGGCGAGGGTTCCGTGGGCCCGGTAACGGCCAACCTGGCCCTGGAAGTACCGGTCACCCCGGGGAAATCTGCCCTGGTCCTGGGGGCGCGGGGGGCCTATGCGGATTGGATCCTGGGGACCCTGGACGAACCTTCCCTGCAGAACAGCCAGGCATCCTTCTTTGACGGGATCCTACGGTATACCGACCGGCTGGGGGAAAAGGACCGCCTGGAAACCACCGCCTATTACAGCCGCGACGCCTTTAGTATTACCTCGGATTCCCTGTACCGGTACAGCAATGCCCTGGCTTCCGTACGCTGGGAGCACCAGTTTGGCGAGCGACACAGCAGCGTCCTGTTCCTGGGGAATAGCGATTACCGGTTCGGGATTGATTACGATGGCCCTTCCAGCAATGATTTTGAGCTGGATTACGGCATTAATGAGACCCAGTTCAAATATCGCCTGCGCAGCCTGCTCGAAGGCGGGCATACGTTGGATTATGGCCTTACCGCCAAATACTATTCGGTAAATCCGGGTCGCAAAAGCGCTTCCGGATCCGGATCCGGCAGCCCGGAAATTGACATCCCGGGGGAACAGGCCCTGGAAGGCGCCCTGTTTTTTGGCGATGGTTTTGACCTTTCCGAAAAGCTCCGGCTGGAGGCGGGGCTGCGTTTTGCCTTTTATGCCGCCCTGGGCCCGGGTTCCCAGCGCACCTACCGGGAAGGAGAGCCCCGGAGCGAGGGCAGTGTGCAGGATACCATTGCCTACAGCGGCCTGGAGACCATCCGGACCTACGGCGGTCCCGAAGGGCGTTTGTCGCTGAGGTACCTCTTTTCTGAAAATACTTCGGTCAAGGCCAGTTTCAGTAACGCCTACCAGTTTGTGCATACCCTCTCCAACAATACCACCGTTTCCCCCATCGATACCTGGAAGCTCTCAGATTTAAACCTGCGCCCCCAGAAGGGGTACCAGGCCACCCTTGGGATTTTCAGGAATTTTGCGGAGAACCGCTATGAAGTCAGCCTGGAGGGCTATTACAAACGGATGACGGATGTGCTGGATTTCAAGACTGGTGCTAATCTGCTGCTAAACCCCCATGTGGAGACCCAGGTGCTGCAGGGAGACGGGAAAGCTTATGGGGTGGAGTTTCTCCTTAAAAAGGAACAGGGCAAACTCAATGGCTGGCTGGGGTATACCTATTCGCGCTCCTTTTACCGCTTTGACAGCCCGTACAGCGAGGAGCGGATCAATGACGGGGACTATTTCCCGTCCAACTTTGACAAACCTCACGACCTGAGCCTGGTCGCCAATTACCGCTTTACCCGCCGCTACAGCGTTTCCCTGAATTTCGCCTATCAGACCGGCCGGCCGGTAACCTATCCCATTGGCACCTACCGGTTCAACAATGCGGATTTGGTCTTCTACAGTGACCGGAACCGGTACCGCATCCCGGATTACTACCGTCTGGACCTTGGGGTAAACATCGAAGGCAGCCATAAAAAGGAAAAGCTGGCCCATAGTTTCTGGACCATTTCGGTCTATAACGTGTTGGGCCGCAATAACCCCTATTCGGTCTTCTTTGTGACCGACCAGGGGGAGGTAAAGGCGCTGCAGAGTTCTATTTTTGCCATCCCGGTACCCTCCATCACCTATAATTTTAAATTCTGAGGCCGTGAAGCGAACTTTTATTGCATATCGACTTTTCCTGCCGGCCCTGCTGGCGCTGATGGCCCTGGGATGCGTGGAGGAGCTGGAACTGGAAACCCTGCAGGATGCCCCGGAAGGCGGGCTGCTGGTGGTGGAAGCCGTACTGACCGATTCCGTACAGGTACAGCAGGTGTTGCTGAGCCGCAGCTCGCCCCGCCTTGACCTGGAAACCGATACGGTGTACAACCCTTTTATCCCTTTTGGCCTGGGAGCCCGGGATTCCGTCATTGATGAACGCGGAGCTCGGGTTCAGCTGTTGTCCGGAAGCGGGGGCACCTTTTCCTTTTTTGAAACCGAGGCCGGGGCGTACCGCTCCCTGGATGCCTTTGCCCTGGCCCCCGGGGAAACCTATACCCTGGAAATCCGGACCGCCTCCGGGGCGGAATACCGGTCCGACCCCTTGCAAATTAATGGGGAGGCTGCCCTGACCGGCCTCTACGCGGAACGGGAAACCAACGCTTTTGGCGTGGAGGGGATCCAGATTTATGCGGACGGCCGTGCCCTGCAGGGCGATGCCTCCCGCCTGCGGTACGCCTATGAGGAGACCTATAAGGTCATTGCCCCGTACTGGAACGAGAATGAATTCCGGCTGACCAACTACGACCCCTGCGCCCTGCCGGACCCCACCTACACCCTGGAAATTATCCCCCAGCAAACGGAGCGACAGGTATGCTACAACACCGTACCCTCCGCCACGGTAATACAGACCAGCCTGGCTACAGGCGGTGGCAGTACCATTAACCGGTTCCCGGTGCGGTTTATCCCCAGAGACGACTTTATCCTGACCCACCGCTACAGCATTGTGGTCCGGCAGTATGTACAGGATGCCGGGGCCTTCGGGTTCTTTGAGGCCCTGAAGCGTTTTTCGGAAACCGAGAGCCTCTTTTCCCAGGTGCAGCCCGGGGCCCTGACGGCTAACGTAACCCGTACCGACGGGACGCGGGAAAATGTTTTGGGATATGTAGAGGCCGCAAGCGTGAGCCAGCGGCGCATCTTTTTCAATTACGACGATTATTTTCCGGGGGAGGCCCTGCCGCCGTACCCCTTTGTTTGCCTGGAACATTCTTCCCCGGAGTCCCATGTATCCTACTGTTTCCAGGGGATGTCTTCGGACGATTGCCCCCAGTCCATCATTGAACGGATCAACCTGGGTCTGATCACCTACACGGGCGAAAATGTGGATAACATCGGCACCTGCCCGGGGCCCTATACCTATGTAAACAGCGTCTGTGGGGATTGCACCCTGCTGGGCCAAAACACCATCCCGGAATTCTGGGAGGAATAATAGACCATGAAGCTACGCCTGCTCCTTATATCGTCCCTTTGCAGCCTGGCCCTGAAGGCCCAGTACCGGATTTCGGATGGCAGTGAACTGCTGGACCTGCAGCAGCTGCCCATGGAAAAAATGTATGTTCACCTGAGCCAGAGCCTGCTTTTTACCGGGGAGTACCTGTATTACAAGGCCTATGTGCTCAATGCCCAGACCAACAAACTCAGCCGGATCAGCACCCTGGCCTATGTACGCCTGGTGGATGCGGCAGGGCAGACCGTTTTTGAGCATAAACTCCGTCTTGAAGGGGGAATGGGGCAGGGGGATTACTTTCTGAACACGGATATACCCTCGGGCGTTTACAAATTACTGGGGTATACCCAATGGATGGAGAACGCTGGCCTGGAACAGCTCTTCCAGGCCGATGTGGCCATAATCAACCCGTACAGGCCGTTACCGGATGCCGATGGGACGGGCACAGAAACCTATAGCGTTTCAGGGGAGGAATTGACATCCGGGGCTTCTCTGTTGCAGCTGGAGCTTGATACCACCCAATACGCCCGCCGTAGCCGGGTGAAGCTGCAGGTCCGGAACTATAAAGGCGCCCTGGGGTATGGACAATATTCCCTGAGCGTGACCAGACGGCCGGAACTGTCCTGGAATGCCCACCACAGTGCAGAAGCTTTCGGGCAGGCCTATTTCAATGCAGCCCGCACCCTGCCGCAGGGCATAGGCGATTCCGTATATCTTCCCGAACAACGGGGCGAGCTGCTTTTTGGAAGGGTTAGCGATGCTGCCACCGGGCAGCCCGCTCCCAACCAGGAGGTGGTATTGTCGGTGCCTGGGAAAGATTATATCCTGAAATCTGCTACCACCGATGCCCACGGGTATTTCTTCACCTACCTGCGCAAGGCCTACGCCTATCCCGGCATGATCTGCCAGGTGGCAGGCCCGGGGACCTATACCATTTCCCGGGGAGCACAGCGGCCGTTGCCCTGGGAGGCGCTTGAGGTACCGGTTTGGAAGCCCGCCCCGGATCAGGGGGAGGCCATCCGCCGGCGCAGCATCCACAACCAACTGGAAAATGCCTTCTTTGGGGTGAAGCCGGACTCCGTATTGCAGCCGGAGCCGCCCGATCCTTTTGATGGCGGCATCCCCCAGGTTAAACACCTGGATGAATACACCCGTTTTGAGACCCTGCAGGAAACCCTGGTGGAACTCTTCGGGAATGTGGGGTACCGCAAAGGCCCGGACGGCTCCGACTATATCCGGGTAGCCCAGGATTTTGAGGCCTTCAACGAACCCTACAACAACGACCCCGCCATTGTCCTGATCGATGGAGTATTTATCCCGGACCCCGGGCGCATCAAGGGTTTTAAGGCCCGACGGATCCAGACCATCCGGGTGCTGCAGGATCCTTTGGTACTTGGCCCAAAGACCTATCAGGGGATCCTTTCCATCGAGACCTTTACCGGGGATTACGCCCGGGAGTACCAGGCCCCGAATGCCACGGAATTCCGCCTGGATTTTCCCCAGGCGCAAAAGCGCTACTATAAACCGGACTATCGGGAAGGTTCAGACAAGATTTACCGGCGGGTGCCGGATTATCGCTACCTGCTGCATTGGGAGCCCCAAATTGACCTGGACAGCGAGGCCGCAGACCTGGAATTCTACACCTCCGACCTGGAAGGGACCTACGAAATCATTCTTGAGGGCTTTACCACCTATGGGAAACCCGTTTCCGTCAGGCGTTCCTTTCAGGTAGATCGCTAAAGGGTTTCCAGGTGGTTCAGCAGGCGCTTTGCCCGCTGCCGCGCTTCATCCGCCCAGCGTAAATGGTAATTCACTTCCAGGGCCAGGTAGCGCAGGTGGTGTTCTGCATCCTTTTGCCCGCGGATCCGGCCCAGCGGGTCTTCCAGGCCTGAAACGTCGAGGGTAAAGATGCCATAGGTATCCCGGAAGAAGCGCGTGACTTCATTTGCCCATTCTTCGTGTTCCTCAATGGCATAACCTTCCAGGCGCTGCCCCAGATAGCGGTAATAGTCTGCGATTTCGCGTTTAAGCCCTTCGTCCGGGATATTGGAAAAGCTGCCGGTAGCGTATAATTCGTTAATCACGCCCCGGTTAAAGGAAGCACCCCCAAAGCCGCGCCCCAGCCAGCAGAAGGCCTGTTGGGTAAAGACCGAGTCCGGAACAGTGGGGTAGGGGCCCTCCCAATACCCATGCAGGCCGTTGTTCACGGAGGCGTCCCACCAGGGCATTTCGGTAAAAGGGCCTGCATTCATCCCCCCATGTTCCAGCAGGTACTGAATGCCGTACAGGCGGAAGCCGTTCACCGCCAGGGCGTGGTCCAGGGTAGCCACATCGGCGGCCAGGTCCTGTTCCAGGCTAACCAGATAGTGGGCCAGCCGGTCCCGCGCCAGCCGCCTTTCATTCCAGTTGTTTAGCTGCAGGGCCATAAAAATCCCCAGCACCAGCAATACAATTTCCCCCAGGGCGTACCCCAGGTAATGACGGAAGGAATCGTTGTGCAAAAGTTGCATGCGTAGCCGGCGAAACACCTGTAGCATAAGGATATAGCTTTGGTCCGGCACCCAAGTTAGGCCATGCACCCCTTGCCTGCCATGATAACAGTCAGGTGCGAAAGGTGAAAAAAAATAAAATTTAGGGTAGGGTAGGAAAGGACTCAGTTGTTCTCTAATAAAAACACCCAAATTTTATTACCATGACAAATCAGCATTCAAAAAACAAAATTGGATTTTTCTCCCTCCTAACGGCCCTGTTGGTATTCCTTTCCGGATGTACTTCGGATAACAACGACGCTGCCAACGGGCGGTTGCTGCTCAGCGCCAAGAGCACCTTCAGCAGTCCTACCGGTAAAACTCCTACCGGAAAGAACATCAATAGCGATGTAGTGGTTACCGATTTCCGGATGAACCTGAAGGAATTCGAACTGGAATTCGATATGGAAGACCCGGGAGAAGATTACCACATGGACGAAAACGAAACCTGGGACGACGACGGGTACTACGATTTTGAGGACGAGATTGAACTGGCCGGGCCCTTTGAACTGGACCTGATGGCCGGGCAGATCAGCTTCCTGAACGTGACCATGCCCATGGGGAACTTCGAGGAACTGGAGTTCAAGTTCGACGCCGGAACCGATGCCACCAGCGACCTCTTTGGCAAGTCGGTCCTGATTCAGGGCACCATTCAGGGTACCCCCTTTATCTTCTGGCATGACTTTGAGGACGAGGTGGAAGTGGATTTCGAAGATCCTACCTTCGATATTGCTATCTCCGAAACCCCAGAAGGCATCGTGATTAACTTCGACCTGAGCCTGGTTTTCGACAGCACTGCCGGGGTAGACCTGACCCAGGCCATGGACGGCAACCAGGACGGCACCATCGAGATCAGCCCCATGGACCAGGATGGAAACAACGACCTGGCCCACAGCATCCGTCAGGCCATCAAGGCCCATATTGACCTGCTGGACGACTAAACGGCTATAGCACTTTGAAGAAAAACCCGCCGGAAGGCGGGTATTTTTGTTGGGCGAATCCCATTTTCAAAATCAGGAACCTATTTTGATCACTCTAATCCTATCTTTCCTTTTACTAAATATTATAGCTGTGGTTACTGCCCATAGAAAGGTCCAAATCGCATCGTTAAGGGGCCTGTTGAGTCCCTCCTCCATTAACACACTATTAGACACTTCTGCACTTAGATTGAGACCACTGTGAAAGAGCACGGCCACCCAAATCACGTGTTTTCGGTTCTTAGCGATACCAAAGCTGATCGAAAAAAACACACACAAAAGTGGCATAAGTATAATTCCTCCCAAGAAAGGATATTCCGGGTAATTGTGTCCCATTAGAATAGCAGGTAAGTGCCAGAGCCCCCAAATAACTCCAATCATAACAAAACCCGCAAGCTGATGGTTATTGGCCCATTCCTTTTGTAGATAACCTCGCCATCCATATTCCTCTCCAAAGGCAAAAAGAAGTCCATATAACAAGACCCCTACAAAGTATGACATTAGGTAATTGGGTAATAGTACATACCAGGGTTGCGGGCCTGCTCCAAAAATCATAGCGACACCTTTCAGAGCTATCAGATCATTTTCTATGGTCATAAAACCAGGTCTTAATTGAGCCCCGTCAAACCCAAGTGTTAGTACAATCGAGGCAATCTCTATTGCAAGTGGAATAAATGATGCCATGAATAGCCACTTCAAATCCTTGAGAGGGTTCCATACTGAACCTGAAAGAAATCCCTCCTTATGCACCATTCTCATTATTATCGCGGATAAACCGGGCACCCACATTAGGAGTAATGTCCAGCTGGTGTTTGAATCCCCATTTACAACAATGAAATAATACGGAATCAGTGATAGTATGCATGTAATACATACAAATTGCCACCCTTTTTTATTAAGTCTCATAATATTTTGTTCCAAAAAGAGGTTTATAATTTTTTACTCAGAAAGTTCGGTATCCTTGTTGTCTTATACATGGATTGTTAACGTAGATGCCCCCAAATCGTAAGGACAGCCCTAAGGTGTCTGAATTTTAGTCCATCCCGTAAAAACGCCAAATGTCATTAAAGATGTGCTCCAATTCTTTGGAACAAAAATCTCCATGCTTTTTCCCTCGTATTTTGATCAGTTCATTCCTGATACCTTTCAATTCCAATCTATTATGAAAGGCTATGGCCTGTCCAATTTCAACGTTTTCATCCTCATCCCCGTGTATGCTGATAATCGGAGGAGTGTCTGAAGATATGTGCTCGATGGGAGAAACCATTTTTAAATAATCGGCTTTTGCGCCTTTCCATTGATCCACTATTAACTTGGTATATGTTGAATCGTTCCAAAATTCCAGGGCACGCTCCATGTGTGTAATGCCATACCAATTTATTATCCCTTTTATTTTCCCTTTTCTATTGTGCACTCCGGCAACCTCTAATTGGTTGGCGTCGATCATACCTGCCAAGAGGGCCAAATGACCGCCGGCCGACTCTCCCGACAGATACAACTGTTCCGTGTCAAATTTATATTTGGTTGAATTTTCATTGACCCAATTGATCGCATCCAGACAATCGTTTAAAGATTCGACCAGATGGGAATTATCAAGCAACCTATAATCAATATTTACTACACACCAACCTTTTTCAAGGTAGGGAAGCAAGCCCAGAAACCTTGAAGTTCTATCGCCTTCGACCCAGCCG
Organism: Robiginitalea aestuariiviva; assembly: GCF_029537735.1. Taxonomy (GTDB): domain Bacteria; phylum Bacteroidota; class Bacteroidia; order Flavobacteriales; family Flavobacteriaceae; genus Robiginitalea; species Robiginitalea aestuariiviva. Next base: position 717,532 of record NZ_JARPUQ010000002.1, read on the forward strand.
CCGCCATGAATATAGATCAGCACAGGTTTCTTTTCTTCAGAGATTTTATCCCAAGGCTCCTTTCCCAGTTTCTTAGCCGGATAATACACATCCAATTGTAGTGATTTGGAACTGGTGGTTTTATAGGTGACATTTGATGCAATCGAAATCCCTTCCATTATAGTAAAGACATTGGTTTTTTTCATCCCATTGCATGATATGAGTAATAACACTGTGCAGGTTGCATGACCCAAGCTGACCAGGTTTTTTTTAAGCGGCATGACTTTTTTTAAGGTGTTAAACTTTGATTTCAACCAAAAACCCTGGGATAGATCAAAAAGACATCTCCAATGAGGTTCAGCAATACATGGGGTATAATGGACAAGAATATATTTTTATGTTTCCAAACCAGATAATTCATTGGAAACGTTGCAATGACTCTTGTTACAAAAACCTGTGGTGACCAGATATGGTAGGCGCAGAACAAGACGGTATTGATCAGCGGAGCCCTATAGTCTTCATAGGGCTCTTTCGGAAGTAAAAATCCACGGAAATATAATTCCTCCATTAGGGGCATAATAATGGAAAAAGGAATCATTATAAACCAAGATAGCTTTATGATGGATGCGTTTTGCTTGTGGGGAAAGAGACCTGGGCTGAACCAGTCCGAAATCCATCCAAAAACATTTTGTCCCAAAAACTCGGTGACCGGTTTTAACAAAATAAAACATCCTATGGCCCACAATAAGGAAACCAAGGTTAAACCGGCCAGAGGCCAAAATGACATCCTGGCTTGGGATTTGAAAATATCCTTAATGACTCCAAGGCCAAACGGTTGACCTGTAACTTCCGAAATCATAAAGATCATTAATGGAATTGTCACCAAGAAATCAATGGCCATCAATATGGTGATTGAGGGTAGTTTTTCCCCATAAATTCTATGGACAACCAACAACAGTAGTATTGGAACTATGCCAGGCAGAAAGTATAGTAAGAATTTATTTCCCATTTCAATTTGACTTCCGGCAATCCGGTTCCAGGCGAAACAGCTGAAGAAATTAAGGGCATGAATTGGCCTGTCAGTTCATTGACAGGACAATAGTGCTTCTTCATCTTCCAAAGGGTAATTCCTTTTGATTTCAAAGTCAAAATTCAGCTTTCCCGTCGGGAAAAAATTGTATAAAACCGACTTCATGGCCTTCGGGTCCGGAAATTCATGAAAGCCTTATACATCGTTTATAAGGAAAGGAATTACAATGTTTGGCTATTAATATCCCGGTCATAGTTCAGACCAAAAGACGCAGAATTTTATTGGGCTGAAAAAAGGATGTATTGGGCTACCCCTTGGTGTATCGGTGATAGAGGGTGTCTCTGTATTTCAGGAGTTTCTGAGGTGAAATCCTGGAAATTGATTTTAATTCATTAATCAGGTGTGGCTGATCGTGATAACCATATTGAGTTACCAAATCCATCCAATCTACCGGATGGTCGTTTTGCATGACATGATCCAGGTAATTATTCACCCGAATAATTTTGCAGTAATTTTTCGGGGAAATCCCCATCCGTATCTTAAAAAGTCTTTGCAATTGGCGCTCAGAAACGTGGGCCAGCCGGGCAAGGTCATTAATAGAGATAACCCCGTATTTTTCATGGATGATATCGATGGCCTTCTGAAAGGGTATACTGCTTTTCTTCTGATCCGAATTTTCCAACATAAACGATTCGGCCAATGCGCTTTTCTCCCAAAACTTTTTACCCTTTAATTGGATGAACAATTCCTGATATTTTCTGATCCCTAAAGAGGATCCCCTCCCTATTTTAGAAATGGGAAGGTGGAGTTGTTTATATAAGCCATCCGCGATAAATGAGATGCCAAACAGGTCAATTTGCCCTTTTTGCTTAACCATTCTGCAGGTGGCAATTGCAGGAAGGATAAGTAAATTAGTATCCAAATAACTTACCTCCTGAATACTTGAACGCTCAATGGGGTCACCATAGTTAAAGACCAATAAGTTCTGTCCTTTAGGTAAATACCTCGATTGAATTCCCTCTAAGGTATCAATGTATCCCTTCATCTGCCAATAACAGAGCACCTCTCTTTTAAGGACAGGATGATCTACTATCTTTTCCGTATAGTCCATGAGGTATCCATCGCTTTTTTGGGAAGATAAAGTAATATAATCCCAGCTTTGGCAGGCCATTCATTATGGCCTGTTAGCACGGTTATAAAAGTAAATTTAGGAATTACTTAACCGATTACTAAACTGGACGAGGTCTTTGATTAATCCTCTTAATCCCACAGCAATAACCAGGCCCCCCTTATTCAAGTTCTTTTATACCGAGGTGTTTGGCAGCCCGTCTTCTATGCTATTATTCAATAGGTGAACTATGGGTAGAAATGGCTTTTATAACCCCATTTTTCTTTTGATAGACATCCGTAAACCTTAGGTGTACTTCTACTGTGTCTTTACCTGTACTGTCAATAATCAACATTTTTTCGGTTCCTCTAAGCACGGCAATGTCATCGTATAGGCGCACATTTAAATGATCATAGGTTATTTCCCCAAAACGGTAATCGGCATTTGAAAATTCTTCAATTGTTGACTTTTTATCGGTTACATTTCCATCTGAAGAACCTGAATATATCCAGCTATCATCCAGGATGTGGTTCAAAGGTTCAGGGTCATTTGCTAAATAGGCGTCCGTCCATTGATGGAGTAAATTTTTAGCCTCTTCCTTTGAGATAGCGTTCAAATCCTTACTAAAGCCCTCATTATTATCACACGATACAATTCCTAACATAAGACATAGTAGATAAATAACCTTTTTCATATCATTTATTGATTTGTTAAACACCATAGCGGCATAGGAAATAAATAGGGCATCCTTAGGGCAATTGAAAATGTCTGACCCATGTATGTCCACAGGTTTCTTTCCCATTCTTAATCGATTAATCGATTGGTATAAACTTTAAACCAAACGATTGAGATTGTCCTAAAGGTATATTAGGGGATCATTTGCTTGAACCTGGTAAAATTAGGTTTGACAAAGGTACCAGGTGGGAATGTTTGGGAATTGTATAATTGCGACATTTCACACCTGGATTAAGAATGGCTGATTGCACTCGTACCTCGCGTGATCCGGGCCGAACGGCCATTGAAGGTCCTGTGGACCTTCAATAGTGAGGAGCCAGGTGGTGCGCAGGCCTTGTTACTGCGTGGGAAGTGTTATGGCGGATTACGCTCGTACCTCGCGTGATCCTGATTGGGGGGAGTGACAGGAAGAAATCCGATGCGGGCTGTCGCCCGCTCCGTATTTTTCATTTACTCAAAAACTCGAGCAAGCTCGGTTTTATCGTAAATAAAAAAATCCGATGCCATTTGGCATCGGATTTCTTTCGTCGGGGTGGCAGGATTCGAACCTGCGACCTCCTGCTCCCAAAGCAGGCGCGATAACCGGGCTACGCTACACCCCGTTCGACAGCAGATGCTGCCAGACTATAATTTTATTCTTCCGGCTACTAAGGCCACCAAAGTAGCCCGGGAACCGGGCGGAGTTCATCCCGAAGCAGTACCGTATGGTGCTAGCTGCGGGGCTACACCCCGTGCGACAGCAGATGCTGCCTACTAATCAATTCTTCTTCCGGCTACAAAGGCCACCGAAGTAGCCCGGGAACCGGGCGGAGTTCATCCCGAAGCAGTACCGTGAGGTGCTAGCTGCGGGGCTACACCCCGTGCGACAGCACATGCTGCCCAGTATTCAATTCTTCTTCCGGCTACTAAGGCCACCAAAGTAGCCCGGGAACCGGGCGGAGTTCATCCCGAAGCAGTACCGTATGGTGCTAGCTGCGGGGCTACACCCCGTGCGACAGCAGATGCTGCCTACTAATCAATTCTTCTTCCGGCTACAAAGGCCACCGAAGTAGCCCGTGACCAGTGATAAGAAAAGGGCCGAAGCGCCTTTCGGTTTCCATACCTCTTCCTGGGGAAGCTTATCACACGCTCAGAAAAACAAATTCCAAATCCCCATTCCGTTTTGAATCAGGGCTTTGGAATTCTTCACCCCGCCTTGCGGCGGCCTGGCGGAGAGACTGGGACTCGAACCCAGGCGACGGTTACCCGCCGACAGATTAGCAATCTGCTCCGTTACCACTCCGGCACCTCTCCTGATCGGATGAAAACACCCGGCAATTCCTTCAACGAAATTGCGGATGCAAATGTAGGTTTTCATCCCTAGAGAAGCAACTTTTTCTGTACATTATTTGGGGTGCTCGTACGCCTCCCGGGAATTCCCCTGCGGCTGGTTTTTACCTCCGGGATATACCCGGCATCAGGCGGCCTGAGCTTCCCGCGGAAAGGTGACGCAGAAGGTGGTTCCCTGATCCGGAGCGCTTTCTACTTCAATAGTCCCATTATTGCGCCGGGCAAATTCATAGCTCAGGGTCAGGCCCAGGCCGGAACCTTTTTCCCCTTCTGTTCCTTTCCGGCTCTTTTCTGCATTCAGGGTGAAGAGTTCTGCTATAACCTTGTCATCCATACCCACACCGGTATCCGTCACGGAAATACTGACCTGGCCTTTGGTTTCCTGGCGGACACTCAGGCTAACTTTGCCGTTTCGGGGGGTATACTTCAGGGCGTTATTCACCAGGTTGCGGATAATGAATTCCACCTGATTGCGGTTGCCGTAAATGGCCACGTCGGTATTGAGTTCCACCATCAGGGTGATTTCCTTTTGCTGGGCTACATCCCGGAACACCTCGTAGATTTCCCGCAGTACTTCCTGCAGGGAGAAGGTCTCGTGCAGGTCCGGGGTCTTTTTCATCTGGTGGGTAGCCCATAGGATGAGGTTATCCGCCATACGCAGGGTATTGGTCACGGAGCGGTCCAGTTGCTTGCCCATGGTCTTAACGTCATTGGCTGTCATAAGGTCGTAATTCTCCGTCAGAAGAGAGGTAAAGGACTTCAGGGCATTTAACGGGCTGCGGATATCGTGTGCTACCACGCTAAAGAACTTATCCTTGGTGGCGTTAAGGGTTTCCAGTTCGGATTTCTGGTTGGTAATGATTGTGTTGTTTTCCCGCAGTTTTCGGTTCATCCACCAGGTCTTGCGCACAAACCAGAGCAGCAGCAGGACGCAGATACCAATGATGATCAACAGGACATTCCGGGTGCGGATTTCCGCAGACTGCATGGCCGTCTGGTTTTCCAGGAAACTGGTGCGCTGGTTCAGGGCGTCAATCTCGACCATGCCCTCGGTAAGCTGGCTGCGGTCCGCAATCAGTTTTTCGTGAAACATGTCCGTGGTTTTGCGCTGGGCTACCGTATAGGTATGGGCAGTCCTGGAATTGCCCATCCTGAGGTGATAGAGGGTAAGCTGGTGGTAGGCGCGTTCCAGGAAGGCATACATGTCATTTTCTTTGGCCAGCGCCTCGGCCTGCAAGAGGTAATCCAACTCCCGTTCCGCATTTCCATGCAGGGCGCTTATGGCGGCCATTTGCATCAATGCTTCAGCGGCTGAGACCTTCTGGGCATTGGGCCCCAAGTTGCTGCTGATGTCCAGAATGCGTTTAAACTGGATTTCTGCCTCCTGGCTGTTCCCGCGGGACATTTCGATAAGCCCTTTCACCTTCAGGCAATTCGACAATACCGGCAGGTTCCCGATCTCCGTATTGATTTCTATGGCGACGTCCGTAAGGGTTTCTGCTTCGCTGAGCTGGCCTGCCAGATAATAGCTTTCCCCAAGGTTGTGCGCTGCCACCCCATAACGTTCGCGAACGCCCAGGTTTTTGAAAAAGTCATAAGCCTTTTTATGGGATTCCACCTCCTTTTTCCGGTTTTCAAGCCTGCGGTAAATGTGGCCCAGGGAAATGTAACAATTCGCCAACCCTATAGAATCATTGTCCTTCCGGAATAAATCCATGGCGCGATGCAGCGATTGCATGCCCAGAAAGTAATCCTCCTTCTTGGAAAAAATACTCCCCAGTATACGGTAGGCATAAGCCATCCCGCGAACGTCGCCGGAGTTTTGTGCCAGCTTCAGGGATTGTTCTCCGTAACTCAGGGCGCGGTCCAGATCTACAAAAGTCAGTTCGCGGCTAAGCAGGTAAAGGGTTTCTGTACGCTCGGCTGTGCTGAGTCCCGGATGCGTCAGGCGGGCTTCCAGGCTGTCCACAATCTGGCCTCTGGCGGGGGCAACTACCAAAAGGTTTAAAAAGAGTATCAGGGGCAGGCCGAGCCGAAGTTTTGGTTTAGGCATGGGCAATATGGGGGCTATCACAATGCTGTGGATTAATTGGTTGGTCTAGGGTTCTAACGCCCTGACTGTGGTTTTAGTGTGTAAATTCCTACGAATGTGAAGGAAAAAAGAAAGGGCTGCCGGTGTGGTTTCAACCGGCAGCCCTTAAGATGTTTGCTGGGTTTCGGATCTACCTGAAGCCCAGTGTTTTGAGGTTATCAAAACTGATTTGGATGGCTTGCAGGGGCTCCATGCCGTCAAAGGTCATGTCCTGCTCCACAATAAAGTACTCCATGCCGGATTGCTCCTTCTGGGCCAGGATGCGCGCAAAATCGATCTGGCCGGTGCCCACGGGGGCAAAGCGGCCTTGCTCATCCATGTCTTTTACGTGCCAGATTTTGAACCGGCCCGGGTATTTCTCAAAATAATCCAGGGGGTCCGCCCCGGCCCGGGTCACCCAGTACAGGTCCATCTGAAAATTCACGACTTCAGGGTCGGTATGCTCCAGGAAATATTCAATGGGTACTACGCCGTCTGCATTGGGTTTGAATTCGAAATCGTGGTTGTGGTACAGCAATTCCAGCCCGGCTGCCTTGCATTTGGCCCCTATGGTATTGATGATGTCGGTAACCTCTTCTACTGTACCGCTCATAGACATGGTACGGGTGGCCGGGTCAAACTGGAAATGCCCCATGGGCGGGATGGGGATCACAAAGTAGCGGAACCCCGCCGCTTTGGAATCTGCAATCATCTGGTCTGCATTATCCAGGGTTACGCCGCCCTGATGTACGCTCAAGGGGTTAAGCCCCAGGCTTTCCAGGTAACTTTTGAAGGCTGCGGGTTCCATCCCGTAGAATTTGCCATCTGCATAATTGGTAGCTTCGATATTCACGTAACCCACGTTGGCCACGGCCTGCAGCGTTCCTCTGGCATCTTCGTCCATCTGGTTACGGACGGTATACAGGGTAGCGCCGGGTTCCGGCATTTTCGGGGTGGACTGGCAGGAGAACAGCACCGACAGGGCAAATACGGGCCCCAGCAGGAGAATAGGGAGGTTGTTTTTCATGGTATAATCAGGTTAAAGCATAGGGTTCCGGAAAGTCCCGGAAGTGGGTTAAAGATAGGCATTTTTCATCAGGCGGACATGGGTTAACCGGGCCGTGAAACATGATGAACGTCATATGATAAACTGCGGGTATCCGGTAATTTTAGGCAAACAATCCCCTTAACTATGGTACCCCCGGAAAACAAAAATGTCCGGCTGGGCAAGGAGATGTCCAAGAATGAGATGCGGCAGCTGCTCCGCTCGCATTGTTTTGGGGCACTGGCCTACCTGGCCCATGGGCACCCCTTTTGCGTGCCTGTAACCTATTACTACGACCCGGATTCGGATAGCCTGATCAGCTATAGCCTGGAAGGGCATAAGGTGGAATCCATGCGGGACCGACCCCAGGTGGCCTTCCTGGTTTATGAAGAACAAACCCCCGTGAACTGGCGGTCTGTGCAACTGCATGGGCGCTATGAGGAAATCCGCCAGATCGATGCCAAGGCCTGTTTGCACCGCTTTACAAAGGGCGTACAGGAAGTCCTGCGCCAGCGGGAGGGAACGGAGGCCCGGGCATTACCGGATTTTGCCGTGGTCTCGGACCAAAAAGCCGTTCCGGTGATTTACAGGATTCAGATCGAGGAGTGGTCCGGAAGGTTTCAGGACGGGTAGCCTTTAGCGCGATAGGCGCCTCAGGAAATCGCGGTTTGCTGCCGTATCGAAATTGACAATACCCCAATGCCGGTAAAGCGTGCCCGTACGCCGGTCCAGGACCAGGGTCATGGGGATGGATCGCGTTTTAAAGACTTCGGGCACAGGCTCCTCCCAATACTGCACGCTAAAAGGGTATCCTTCCCGGTCCAGGTATTGGCGCGCTTTCTCCACAGTGCGATCGCTGTTGATCATCACAAAGCCGACTTCGTCTTTCAGATCTTCGTATAAGCCATGTATTCCGGGCATTTCGGCCACACAGGGGCCGCACCAGCTGGCCCAGTAGTTAATAAAGACCACCGGGGCCTCCAGGTCGGACAGCTGCGTTATATTTCCATCCCCGTCTGTAATCCTAAGGCCTTCCCAGGTTTCCCGGTCCAGGTGTAGTTGTTCAAATTCGGCAATAGGCATGGCATCGGGCGCCACAATTTCCCGCACCACCAGGCGCATCTTTACGCCCTTGTAAATGCGTTCCATCCATCCGCTGGCATAGAGCACGGCCAGGGCCAGTGCGGCCAGCAGGATCAGGAACCGCCATTTCAGGATTCGCTTCATAGACTGGGATCAGGATTCAAAAGTAAATGAATTCTCCGGATACCGAGGTGTCAGCACTATTGGGTATTCACATCAGGGATTCGGCCCCGGAGTTGTATTTTTGCCAAAAACCGCATTGAGATGAAGCTCGTTTCCTGGAATGTCAATGGCATCCGCGCTGCCGCCAAGAAAGATTTTATCGCCTCCGTGAAGAACATGGACCCGGATATCCTCTGCCTGCAGGAAACCAAGGCAGAACCTGAAATAGTTCAGGAGGTGGTCTCCGGGCTGGAAGGCTATCACTGCCATGCCTACGGGGCCGAACAAAAGGGGTATTCCGGGACGGCAATCCTGAGTAAGACTGCCCCCCAAGCAGTTACCCCGGGCGGAGACCAGGAGTTGTTACAAACCGAGGGCCGTATACAGTGTGCGGATTTTGGGGATTTTCATGTGGTAAATGCTTATGTCCCCAATTCGGGCAACGGACTCAAACGCCTGAATTATCGCCAGGAGTGGGACGCGGCCTTCCTCAAATACCTCACGGCCTTACGGCAATCCAAACCCCTGGTACTCTGCGGCGACCTGAATGTGGCCCACCAGGCCATAGACCTGAAAAACGACAAATCCAACTACAACAAAACGGCAGGGTACACCCAGGCCGAAATCGACGGGATGGACCGCCTGCTCCAAAGCGGCATGATAGATACCTTCCGCAGCCTGCACCCGGATACGGAGGCCTATTCCTACTGGAGCTACCGCTTTAATGCCCGCCAGAAGAATATCGGGTGGCGTATCGATTACTTCCTGGTGAGCAAAGATCTGGAAGGACAGGTGCGCAAAGCCGAAATCTACCCGGAATACCAGGGGTCGGACCATTGCCCTATAGGGCTTGAATTGGACATCTGATCCCGTGTCAGGCTTCACCCAGCCACCACCTGCGGCGCGGCGGGCGGCGAACCAGCCCAAACCTCTTTACAGCGTGCACCCTGAGGTGCTCGACCATTTTAGGAACGGAATCCGTCAGGAAGACCAGATCCATGTCTTTGGGGGAAATACTCTCATTTTCGGCCATCACTTGAATGTGGTGGTACAATTCCCGGTGGTATTCCGTGCCGAAAATCACCACGGGAAAGTCCCGGATCATCCGGGTCTGAATCAGGGTCAGGGATTCAAAGAGTTCGTCCAGGGTGCCTATCCCGCCGGGCATGACCACAAAGGCATAGGAATATTTCAGCAGCAGAAATTTGCGGACAAAGAAATAGGGAATATTCACCCATTTGTGCAAATAAGGGTTCGGATGCTGTTCCCTGGGCAATACAATGTTGCAGCCAATGGAATAGCCCCCGTTTTCATAAGCCCCCTTATTGGCCGCTTCCATAACCCCGGGCCCGCCCCCGGTCATTACCGTGAACCCGAGTTCTGCCAGGGCTTTTCCAACCGCCTCCGCCTGCTGGTAGTAGGGGTTGTCCGGCGCGAAGCGGGCCGATCCGAAAACCGTAACACAGGGGCCTACAAAGTGGAGTTTTCGAAAGCCGCGGATAAAGTGGTAACCCACCTTCAGGATAAACCACAATTCGCGCAGCCGTGTCCTTGGGCCTTCCAGGAAAGCGTGTTCGCCGGTCAGGCGAGGCGGATGCTTATCATTGGGGGGTGATGCAGGATGTAGCGCCATGGGTGGTTTGTTTTCCTGCAAGGTACATAAGCCGGCTAAATTAAAGGGAATCTGCCCCGGGTTTGCGTAACCCGTCCAAATCCGTATTTTTAGGCATTGGGCATGGCCCGTATCAAAATCGCACTTATGGAGTCAGGCAAGGCCGGCAAGGCCGTTAAAGCACGGGCCTACTGGAGGGCAAACCTCCGGTTGGTAGGCATACTGCTGGGCATCTGGGCCCTGGTTTCCTACGGGGCCGGTATCCTGTTTCGGGACTGGTTGGACCAATGGGCCATTGGCGGGTTTAAACTGGGCTTCTGGTTTGCACAACAGGGTGCTATCTACGTCTTTGTGATCCTGATTTTTGTCTATGTAGTCCTGATGAACCGGCTGGACCGGAAATTTGGCTACAATACCCCCGATAAGAACCTTTAACCCCTACAGCTTTGAGCGTACAAGTCTGGACCTATATCCTGGTAATCGCCTCCTTTATTTTATACATTGGTATTGCCATTTGGTCCCGGGCGGCTTCTACCAAGGATTTTTATGTGGCCGGGGGCGGGGTTTCGCCCCTGGCAAACGGCCTGGCCACCGCGGCAGACTGGATGTCTGCCGCCTCCTTTATCTCCATGGCCGGGATTATTGCCTTTGCCGGGTACGACGGGTCGGTCTACCTGATGGGCTGGACGGGCGGTTATGTGCTGCTGGCCTTGTTGTTGGCGCCCTACCTGCGGAAGTTTGGCAAATTCACCGTCCCGGATTTCATCGGGGAGCGCTACTATTCGTCCACCGCACGTATTGTGGCCGTGCTCTGCGCCCTTTTGGTCTCCTTTACCTATGTGGCCGGGCAGATGCGCGGGGTAGGGGTAGTCTTTTCCCGTTTTTTGGAAGTGGATGTCAATACCGGGGTGGTGATCGGGATGGTGATTGTCCTGTTCTATGCGGTTCTGGGGGGCATGAAAGGCATTACCTATACCCAGGTGGCCCAGTACTGCGTCCTGATTTTCGCCTTTATGGTACCGGCTATCTTTATTTCCATACAGATGACCGGGAACCCCGTACCCCAGCTGGGGATGGGGGATACCCTGGCCGACGGCTCCGGCACCTACCTGCTGGATAAACTGGACGGCCTTTCCACCGAACTCGGGTTCACGGCCTACACGGACGGCTCCAAGTCCCGCATCGACATCCTGGCCATTACCCTGGCCCTGATGGTGGGGACAGCCGGGCTCCCCCATGTAATTGTCCGGTTCTTTACGGTTAAACGCGTGCGGGATGCCCGCAAATCGGCCGGGCTGGCCCTGCTTTTTATCGCCATTTTGTACACGGCCGCTCCGGCCGTTGCCGTCTTTGCCAAAACCAATATGATCGAAACGGTGCGCAACCAACCTTACGCCGATATGCCGGCCTGGTTTACCAAATGGGAACAAACGGGCCTGCTAACCTTCACCGACCGCAATGGGGACGGCCTGGTACAGTATGTACAGGACCCTGCCCGGAATGAACTGGTGGTAGACAACGATATTATGGTGCTGGCCAATCCAGAGATTGCCAACCTGCCGGCCTGGGTGATTGCCCTGGTGGCTGCGGGGGGGCTGGCCGCTGCCCTCTCTACGGCAGCGGGCCTGTTGCTGGTCATTTCTTCCTCCATTTCCCACGACCTGATCAAGAACGTTTTCAACCCGCAACTTTCAGAAAAAAGGGAACTCTGGTATGCCCGGGGCGCGGCTACCCTGGCGGTGGTGGTGGCCGGGTACTTCGGGATCAATCCCCCGGGGTTTGTGGCTGCGGTAGTCGCCCTGGCCTTTGGCCTGGCCGCCGCTTCCTTTTTCCCGGCCATCCTGCTGGGGATTTTTTACAAACGCATGAACAGCAAAGGGGCCGTGGCGGGAATGATCACCGGGATTTCCCTGATGCTCTTCTATATGCTGAAGTTTAAATTCGGTTTGTTCGACGGTGGCAAGGAGGCCGTGCCGGGCCTGGCTTCCCAATGGTGGTTCGGGATCAGTCCCGAAGGCTTTGGTTCGGTGGCCATGCTGGTGAATTTTGCGGTGGCCCTTGTGGTAAACCGGTTTACGCCGCCCCCGCCCGAACGCATACAGGAGCTGGTGGAAGACATCCGCATCCCGGATGCCGCCCCCCCGCCCTCAGGGCACTGAACCCCCTGGCAGAAAAAAGATTTCGACGCATTCCTTACCTTTAAGGTCCGGCCATCCGGCCCCCGAAAGCAACAAACAAACTAAACCATGAGTAACTACCACATCAAGCACCTGGAGGAATACTTTCAGGTCTATCGAAAATCCGTTCGCGACCCGGAAGCCTTCTGGGAAGAAATTGCCGAAGAACACTTTGTCTGGAGGCGGAAGTGGGATCGCGTGTTGCGCTGGGATTTTCAAAAACCCGAAGTGGCCTGGTTTGAAGGGGCGCAGCTGAACATCACCGAAAACTGCATTGACCGCCACCTGACTACCCGGGGGGAGCAGACCGCCATCCTCTTTGAACCCAACGACCCTAAGGAGGAGGCCGAGCATATCACCTACCGGGACCTTCACGAGCGGGTAGGCCGCATGGCCAACGTGCTTAAGGCCCAGGGGGTGGGCAAGGGAGACCGGGTTTGCATTTACCTGCCCATGATTCCTGAACTGGCCGTGGCTGTACTGGCCTGTGCGCGTATCGGCGCCATCCACTCGGTGGTCTTTGCCGGCTTTTCCTCTACCGCACTTGCTACCCGGATCAACGATTGCGATTGCAGCCTTGTACTGACTTCGGACGGGTCCTACCGGGGCGCAAAGACCCTGGACCTGAAAGGGATTGTAGATGCCGCCCTGGAGGACTGCCCGGGCGTAAAATCCGTTTTGGTGGCCCGGCGCACCGGAGGCGAAGTCCGGATGCAAGCAGGCCGTGACCACTGGCTGCAGCCCCTGCTGGACGAAGCTTCCGCCACCTGCCCGGCCGAGGTTATGGATGCCGAAGATCCCCTGTTTATCCTTTATACTTCCGGTTCTACCGGGAAACCCAAAGGAATGGTACATACCTGTGCAGGCTATATGGTGTACACGGCCTACACCTTCAAAAATATTTTCCAGTACCGACAGGGCGATATTTACTGGTGCACCGCCGATATCGGCTGGATTACGGGCCACTCTTATATCGTATACGGGCCCCTGGCCAACGGGGCTACCACCGTTATGTTTGAAGGGGTGCCCTCCTATCCGGATTTTGGTCGGTTCTGGGAGGTGGTCGAAAAGCACAAGGTAAACCAGTTCTATACCGCACCTACCGCCATCCGTGCCCTGGCCAAGGAGAGCCTGGAATACGTGGACCGCTACGACCTGTCTACCCTGAAGGTGCTGGGCAGTGTGGGCGAACCCATTAACGAAGAGGCCTGGCACTGGTACAACCAGAACATCGGCAAAAAGCACAGCCCCATTGTGGATACCTGGTGGCAAACGGAAACCGGGGGCATCATGATCAGCCCCATCCCCTTTGTGACCCCCACCAAACCAACCTACGCCTCCCTGCCCTTTATCGGGGTGCAACCGGCCCTGATGGACGAACAGGGGCAGGAGATCAAAGGCAACCAGGTAAGCGGGCGCCTCTGCATCAAATTCCCCTGGCCCTCCATGGCCCGCACCATCTGGGGCAACCACGAGCGTTACCGGGACACCTACTTTTCGGCCTTCGAAAACAAATATTTCACGGGCGACGGGGCCACCCGGGACGAGGTGGGCTACTACCGCATTACCGGGCGCGTGGACGACGTGATTATCGTCTCCGGCCATAACCTGGGCACCGCCCCCATAGAGGACAGCATCAATGAACACCCGGCGGTTGCCGAATCTGCCATTGTGGGCTTCCCCCACGATGTGAAGGGCAATGCCCTTTACGGCTTTGTGATCCTGAAGGAAACGGGCTCCGGGCGCGACCGGGACAACCTCCGGCGGGAAATCAACCAGCAGATTACGGAACAGATCGGCCCCATTGCCAAACTGGACAAAATCCAGTTTGTGCCCGGGTTGCCCAAAACCCGGAGCGGGAAGATCATGCGGCGTATCCTCCGGAAAATCGCTTCCAAAGACACCGCCAACCTGGGCGATATCAGCACCTTGCTGAACCCCGAGGTAGTAGAACAAATCATGGAGGAAGCCCTCTAAAGGGTTACCGCATCCCCGAAAGACGGAACCGTTGTTCCAAAACCTGCCCCAGGGGTTTCAGGACCCGAAGGTGCCGGGTAAGTTTTTTCCGCTCCTTTTGGGGCATGAGCGCAGGGCGCAAATAGCGACCGGAATTCGCCTTCTGAAGCCCGGTTCGGGTCCGCAACCCGTGCAGGAAGAGAAAGGCCTCCCGGCACCGCGCGTACAAATCCGCATTTTGGGGTTCTTCGTGTGCCAGGTACCGATACCGGGCTGCGGTGTTTTTGAGTTCAAACTGGCCCCGGGAAAGCGTAAGCAGGCGGGCGGCATCCACCAGGGGCATCAATCCCCTGGCCTTCAGGTCGAAGCGGCCCTGGTGCGGCCCGCGACCTTCGCGTTTAAGCTGCCCCCAGAGGCCAAAGGCAGGCGGGGCCTGCAAAGCGGAAACTCCCAGATAGGCCTGGAAGAGGGATGCCTCCGGCAGCATACCCCGCAGATGTTCCTGAATACCCGATACCAGCTCCCGGGACCCGCAAACATACCGCAGGTCCAGAAAGACACTGCTTAAGAGGATGCTGTCTTCGTCCGGCTGGCCGATCCACTGGTCAAAATACCCTTCCCATTCCTTTGGGGTACAACACCACCTGGGGTTGCCGGCCATCATGCCGGCAGGGCAGGGGGCGTACCCCAGGGACTCCAGCCCCTGGTTTACCTGTCTTGCCAGGGCCAAAAAGGCTGACCGGGTTGTTTCGAGGTCACTTTCGGGCACCTTTCCGAATACCAGGGCATTGTCCTGGTCGGTTGGTAGCAGCTGCTCGCCCCGCCCCAGGCTGCCCAGGGCCATCCAGGCAAAAGGCACTTCCGGGACGGGGCAGGTTTCCTGTGCCAGTTCCACCAAACGGGTTATCACCGCATCTTTAAGCGCAGTTGCGATTTCCATCGCATAGGGTAATGGCAAGGCCTGGTTCAGATATTCTCCCGTAAGTTGTTGTAGGGATGTTACCGGTTTTCGGAGAGCTTCAGCGGACCCGGCCTGGCGAATCTCCCGGAGCAGCAGGGCCGGGCTGTGGCTTTGGGTAATGAGGATATCCCGCTGGGATACCACCCCGGTTACCGGCGAATCAGGGGCCCCGTCCGGGGTCAGGACCAGGTGGTTTATCCGGTGCTGCAGCATGGCAATCTGCGCAGCCCCCATTCCGATGTCTTCCGGGAAGGTTCGCACGGGGGCAGACATCCACCGGGATACCGGGGTGGTTTCCGGATGGGCTCCGGCCGCGGTGGCCCTGCGCAGGTCCTTGTCGGTGAGGATTCCTTTGAGTTTTTTCCCTTCCCGGATAATCAGGGCCGTACTCCCCGTGAGTTGCATGAGGGCCGCGGCCCTGGCAAGCACGGTATCCGGCGGGGAGCTTTCCGCCGGTCGGCTATGGACGCGTAGCGGCATTTCGTGCCAGGGGGGAGGCGGTTGTTTCATGGTGTGGTGACTTCCCTTAAAGATAATGAAAACGGGGGTTCCACGCAGCGGTTTTGCCGCCTGTTCCTGAGCCTTTGCAAGGGGTCTGAAGCCGGTTTTAATCCAAAATGCCGGTCATTGGCCGAAAAATCCACTTGCCATAAAATTTCCGGCGCATGATTTCGTTCGCACAGGGAAGAACCCCGAAACCTATGCGATACCTGATATTGATGTGCCTGTTGCTCACCCGCTTTGCCGGAGTGGCCCAGGCAGATCCGTACCACCCCTCGGAACCCCGGGGATCCCTGTATCAATTTGCCCAATGGGCCCCGGCCGGGGATGCCCACCTGAGCCTGGAAGAAGCCCGGGAGGAGGGTCGCCTCCGGTTTCGCCCCCTGGAAGGCGACAACCATGCCCTGGGTTTTACCGACCAGTATTTCTGGGTGCGCTTCCAATTGGCCAACCCGGAACCCTACCCCAAAACCTACTACCTGCAAACCGGCCGTCCCGTTACCGACCGGGCCATCCTGTATCAAACCCGGGGCGGACGAATCAAACGCATGGAAAGCGGAGACCAGATTCCCTTTAGCCAGCGGGATGTACCCCACCGGGCCACCATCTTTGCCCTGCAACTGCCACCGCATTCCGAAAGTGCTTTTTACCTGGAACTCAAAAGCGACGGGGAAACCCTGAACCTGCCTTTGGAGCTATTCGAATCCGAGGATTTCTGGATGGAAAATTACCGTTCCCAGCTCTTTTTGGGGTTGTTTTACGGGCTGCTCTTTTTGGCTGGGATCATTTATTTGTTTTTCTATTCCAGCCTGCAGGAGAAATCCTTTCTCTATTACGGGATGTATGTCCTGTCCATCTTCCTGATGCAGGCCACCCTGGATGGCCTTGTCTTCCAGTACGTATTCCCGGAGGGCGGGTACCTGAACGACCGGTTTGTGCTGATCAGCGCCCTGATCTGTAATTTCTACCTGCTGCGCTACTGCGAGGAATTCCTGAGGGTGCGCCAGCACCATCCCGGGCTGTACAAATTCTACCTGGGCGTGTACTTTGTGATTGGCGGGCTGGTGGCCTCCACCTTCCTGGGCCCTGACATCCTCCCCTGGGTGTACCCGGCCAGCAATGTTAACGGTTTGCTGAGCCTGATGCTGATCCTGACTTCGGTGGGGATCCTCCGCTTTCGGCAGCAGGTACATATTGACCGGTATTTCGCCACCGGCATTTGCTTTCTGGTTGTGGCCCTTATGGGGTTTGTCCTGAACAACCTGAGTGTATTGCCCAACAATTTCCTGATCCTGAACAGTACCAAGATCGGCTCCGGGTTCGAGGTGCTGTTCCTCTCCCTTTCCATGACCAACCGGATCCGCGACCTGCGCCGTCAAAAGGAACATTCACAGGAACTGGCCCTGCAGAAATCCGAGGAAATCAGCCAGATGAAAACCTCTTTCATGTCTAACATGAGCCACGAACTGCGCACCCCGCTGAACCTGATCATGGGGATTGTACAGGAAGGAATGAATACCTCCGGGGACGCCGCCCATCGCAGGGAGTTGTCTATGGTCCGGGATGCTTCCCTGAGCCTGCTGAGCAGCATTAACGACATCCTGGATTTCGAAAAGATACAGGCGGGGACCCTCCGGTTGCGAAACGATGTATTCGATCCCCGGGTTGCCCTGGAAAAAATGGCATCCCACTGGGGGGAACAGGCTCAGGCCAAAGGCCTGACCTTTGAATTGAAGGTAGAAGAAGGCCTTCCCGGGCATATCCGGGCAGACAAGGAACGTTTGTTGCAAATTGCCAATACCGTCCTGAGCAATGCGGTGAAGTACACCCGCAAGGGTTGTGTCTGCATGGATGTGGGCACCCGGCAAACCGGCCCGGACACCGTGGAACTGGACCTGACCGTACGGGATACCGGTATCGGGATCGCCCCGGAGAAAATGCCGCAGATTTTCGATAGTTTCAGCCAAATGCGCCTGGATGATAAGCGGTCTTATGGTGGTATTGGCCTGGGCCTGTGCATAGCGCGCCACCTGGTAGAAGCCTTTGGCGGCAGTATTGAGATGGACAGCGAGGTTGGGGTAGGTACGATTGTACACATCCACCTGCCGGTACTGCCCGCAGAAGCCCTGGGACCTAGGGAAACCGGCAGTGCCGAGGCAGGGGAGACGGCCACACCTATGCGCGTGCTGGTGGTGGAGGACAACAAGATGAACCTTATGGTCATCAAGAAGCTTTTAGCCAAAATTCCGGGGATTATCCCTGCCTTTGCAGGCAACGGGCAGGAGGCCCTGCAGGCCCTGGAAAAGGAATCCTGCGACCTGATCCTTATGGACCTGCAGATGCCGGTCATGGATGGGTACGAAGCTACACAAGCCATCCGGGAAGGCCATTGCGGGCCCGAATTGGCAACCGTTCCCATTGTGGCTGTAACCGCAGACACCACCGAAGCCGCCCGCGACCGGGTCACAGAAGTGGGGATGCAGGGGTATATCTCCAAACCGGTAGACCTGGCCATCCTGGCCGAGAAGGTGGAATATTTCCGGGCCGCCATGCCCCAGCCCAACTAGGGATACCTATCCGGAACCATTTTTTTTCCCGCGGCCCGGGCCGTTGCAGCCAGAATGTTTAGTTTTGCAAAAAATTGCAAACCCTTTGGTTTGCATTTTCACCCGGTCGCGTAGCTCAGCTGGATAGAGCATCTGCCTTCTAAGCAGACGGTCCCAGGTTCGAATCCTGGCGCGATCACATCAAGCACAAACCCCGCAACGCAAGTTGCGGGGTTTTGTTTGACCGAAAAATTCGAAGCTTGCTTCAGAATTTTGAGGGCGAACAAAATACCTCAAAGCCGCAGGCTTTGAA
>NZ_JARPUQ010000002.1:736239-1299509 GCF_029537735.1 Robiginitalea aestuariiviva
GGGGGTTTGTATTTGCAGGCGTGACCGCCCTCAGGATCACGCGAGGTGCGAGCGTAATCCCGCAGGCTTTGAAGGGGGTTTGTATTTGCAGGCGTGACCGCCCTCAGGATCACGCGAGGTGCGAGCGTAATCCCGCAGGCTTTGAAGGGGTTTGTATTTGCAGGCGTAACTGCCCTCAGGATCACGCGAGGTACGAGCGTAATCCTGTGATTGTAATGGATTGTTGGCAAAGCAGGGTTTGTATTTGCAGGCGTGATTGCCCTCAGGATCACGCGAGGTACGAGCGTAATCCTAAAATTTCAATCTGGACCAAAAGGATTAACTAAAGTACAATTAAACAACCCGTGTTGTACTGGGATTTCAGTTTGGATTGTGTCAAGAATAGACCATAGCCTAAATGAGATATGTATCGGGATTCCTTAGGAATGTGAGTTTTTCTATCTTAGTCAGCAACAAAGGCTAAATATGGTTAATCGAACAGCGCTGTTAATTTTAATGGTTTTGATAACGTTTTCTAGTTGTAAAAACAGAAAACAAAAATCATGGGAAGAATTAGAATATGACTCGGTAACACTGCCAGAAATTTCTATTGTAATTGAGGGAGATTTTTATCACGATTTTCAACATAGCCCTACAATATTTAAGTTTTCAGGGGATAAATTAGAAATGCTTATTTACAGAAGCGAAATTGATGATTACGAAAAACAAACACTTAAACTAATAGAGGAAAGTTTTCTTGAAGATGGTTATGACTATCGAAGAACCATTTACCGAACGGATTCTGAATATTATCCAATACTGAAACTAAGAGAGAGCAAAGAAAATATGAATGTTCATTATTTAGAAGGTATACCTCCCAATAACACCATGACTACCATTGGTATAAGTGAAAATACATTTGAACAAATTGGCATTCTTGGATACGCGACAATGTCAGAGGATTCCTTCGATTCCTTAATCAATGAAGCCATGAATAAGGGGCAATAACTTTAAAGAAGTAGACTAGAATCTTGTCCTGTAAATAAGAATACAAAACTCAATGGTAAAAGCCAATCCAAGCCATTCGAGTATTCCCCACCAACCAAGACTACGACCATCAAAGTACATAAGTATTGGAATTCCAAAGTAAACCAAATAACGAAACCACCTAAAAATACTTCTTCCTTTACTGTGAATCATGCTACCCCGAATTGCTGTCAATAAATTTATCAGCGCTTTAATCGAAATTTAATGACGCCTATAAATATTGTGCATTCAGCTGCTTATAGTATGATTATTTAGTTTCTTATAACCCCCCCCCTGAAAAGGTCTTGGGTTTCTGGCACATCAGAAATTGTAAGGGACAGCCTTTCAGTTGAAAGGTCAATATCCGTAAAATTGAATCCTGTGATATAGTAGTTTTGACCTTGATAATCGATTTCAGTCCTGAACTCTAAGGAATAATCATTGGGTCTTTCGATGAATTCAAACTCATATGTTTGTGCATTTTCCAAATCATGGTTGAATGTTACTTCAATCAAATAACTTGTTGCTGTCGTAGATTGAGTTGTGAAAAGAACATTTTGAATATCGACAAAATCGTAAGTTGCGGAATCAAGTTCCCAAAGACCGTCTACATTCGGTAATATAACTTCCTGACTAGTTTCTTCCTCTACAATTTCTGGACTATCGTCAGAAGAGCATGAGAACAATAAAAATGACCAAAAACAAATAAATAATAACTTCTTCATGAGTAAATATTGGTTGAATTAAAATCGACTATTAAATAAGTTGCTATAACTTCAACGATATTATTCTCATTTATTGTTTTCGTTTAATTTGGCAATCCCTTGAAACAAATATTAGTCATATTAAAGTCATATATTGAAATGAAATTATCTATTATCAATAGATATAATCATTTTATTACTGCTTTGGGAGCAGAAGGTCGCAGATTGGAATTCAGCTGCCGCGACGAAGGGGATTCCCCACCCCCAAGATCACACGAAGCACGCCCGTAGTCCTGAAGGTATTTCTTTAAAGGGTTGAGTGGTAAGGCCGGGGATTTCTTATTTTAACCCTATCAAAACGGCCTGAACCCCATTTTATGAAATTCCCGAAGTTCCTCTTTCTTCTGGCACTCCCCATACTGCTCTCGTGTAAAAATACCAAACCGGCAACGCCTACCGGCTACCAGGGCCAGGGCCCAACGCCCATAGTGTCTACCCGTACCAAACCTGTTCAGCGCCAGTGGCGCGGGGTGTGGGCGTTTCAGGACAGTACGGTTTTCTTCAGCAATACCTTCGACGGGGCCCGGTTAAACGGGGTGGCACATGACGGAGGAGATCAATATACGCTGTGGATTACGGCAGAGAACACACCCATAAATCCTAGCCCCTGGTACGGGTTTCAAGTTTGGAGTTCCATCCCGAGAGAACTGAAACTCCGCTTTACCTATGACGGTAGCAGAAGCCGGTATTACCCAAAAATCAGCCGGGATGGCATTTATTTTAAGGGGCTGGACAGCACCCGTTACCGGATCATTAACCCCGGGGAGGGTGATTTTGGTATTAAGGCGGCACCGGAAGAGATTGAAATTACGGTTGCCGTAGATGCACAGCCTACCTGGATTACCGCGCAGGAGTTATATACTTCCGCTGCCGTCAAAACCTGGGTCGATTCCCTTTCCCAGTACCCATTCATTTCCAATTACGACATCGGCAAAAGCCGGGAGGGCCGTCCGATGAACCTCATGGAAGTTAACGGCGGCCATTCCAAAAAAGCCCTGATGATCATTTCACGCCAGCACCCCCCGGAAGTAACCGGGTTTCTCGCCATGAAATCCTTTATGGAGACCCTTTCCGGGGATTCTCCGCAGGCCAAGGCCTTCCGGGAGGAATTCACCATTTTTAATGTACCCCTGATGAATCCGGATGGCGTGGACAACGGGCACTGGCGGCATAATTTGGGGGGCATAGACCTGAATCGCGACTGGCAGGAATTCAATCAGCCCGAAACGCGGGCCGTGCGCGATTTCCTGAAGCAGAAAAGTGAAGAGGGCTACGAATTTGTTTTCGGGGCCGATTTTCACTCCACCTGGGACGACATTTATTACCCCATAGACACCCTCGTTACAGGAGATAAGGGAAAAATAGTTTTCGATTGGATCAAAGGCATCACAGATCGCCTGCCTCAGAAAAAAACCAATATCAGTACCACCGACAAGATAACCCCGACCATGGTTTCCAGAAACCATTTCTATGTCAATTACGGTATGCCGGCCATTGTATTTGAACTGGGCGACAATACCCCCAGGGATTTCCTCCGGGAAAAGGGCCGGGTGGCAGCCGAGGAACTGATGCGGTTACTCATGAAATAGGCTGGTGGTTTTAAGTCCGTTGATCAGAAGTTTGTTTAACCCGATAAATGCAGTTCTTGTTCATCGTAAAGGGTAACTTCAGCAAGGAGAGAAGAAAGGCCATAGGTTTCATTTTGGGCCTGGGCCTGGGGATTTCCGCGGCAGCTCAGGAAATTCAGGCCGATATTCAACCGGATGCCATTTCTTTTACGGAAGGAAAAACCCCGGTATTGACCTATCAGGTGGCCGAAAAATCCATTTCCGGTACCTACGGCCGTGCCAATTACATCCATCCGCTCCATGCGATGGATGGCACCGTAATCACCGAGGACTTCCCTGCGGATCATTTGCACCATAGGGGTATTTTCTGGGCCTGGCACCAGGTGTATGTGGGGGATAAACGCATAGGGGACGGTTGGGAGATCAGGGATTTTTCCTGGGAGGTAGACACCGTGCAAGTGCTTCAACAACCGGGAAAGGCCAGAACCCTGCGTACGGAGGTATTGTGGAAATCGCCGGGTTGGGTGGATGGCAAGGGTAACCCCGTACCCCTGGTAAAGGAGAACACCACCATTATCGTTTATCCTGCCGAAGCCTCGGGAAGAAGCATCGATCTGGAAATTGCGTTGACCGCCCTTGTCGAGGACTTACGCATAGGCGGTTCCGAGGACGAAAAAGGCTATGGCGGCTTTTCTGCCCGGATTCGGTTGGCCGGAAATATGGTATTTACCGGCCCAAAGGGGAACGTGGAACCCGATAACCTCCCGGTCCTGGCCGGGGGGTGGTTGGATATTTCCGGCCCCATGGGTCAAGGCGGGGCTGTGGCCGGCCTTACGGTGCTTAGCCACCCAGGCAATCCCGGTTATCCCAACCCCTGGATATTAAGGGCATCACAAAGCATGCAGAATGCGGTTTATCCGTATCCCGGCGCGAAGGCGGTACCTTTACCCGCCTCAAAACCCCTGGTTTTGCGGTACCGGTTATGGATCCATAACGGTCATGTCAATCCGGATGCCATCGACCGTATCCATACCGAATATCGTCAATTGGAGTAGGTGTTACCCCGGTTGTCACATCCCCCGGAAAAGCGGGATGGCCGGGGGAGCAAATCGGGGCTGCAGCCGGCAACCCGGGTACAAAGGTGCCAGAGGGAAACGAAATAAGCGCACCAGGAACCCCCGGCGCGCTTATACTGCCAATTCAAATAACAGGGCTGACGCTTACATATACTCCGTCAGAAACCTGAAAAATTCCTTTTTAAAACCGGAATAAATTTCCCGTTCGGTTTCCATTTTTTCGCGGGTGGCCACATGGGCCTTGACCATGCAGAAATCCATGGTTTCCGGGGTGCCGTTCCGGCTTTGCCCGGCAATGCGGGCCTCGTGTTTTTCGGTGTCCTCCAGCAGGTCCAGGATACGGATCTCGTGCAGGCGAATTTCGTTCTGGTAGTGCTCCAGTTTTTTCAGGAAGTCGCGGTCGGAATGCCTGGTGATCACATCGGCCAGGCGGTTGGAGAAGGTCTGGAGTTCGTCCTGCCAAAAGCGGAGTTCGGCCATCCAGCTCAGGTGCTCAAAATGCAGGTCGGAATTTTGGATTACGGGTGTTAACATGGGATAGTTTTTAGGGTTACACGATGTCCCAAAGGCCCGCAGAGGCCCATGGCAGGTTAAATTATTCCACCTTTAAGGGAAATACAATGACAAGCGTCACCTTGCCCAAAAGAAGACGGCCATAAAAAATGCAGTATCTTTTCGCTCTTAAAAAAACAAAACTATGACCATCCCCCGTGCCTTCCTGCCCTTAGCGTTGGGCCTGTTTACCCTTTTGCTGGCGTGTTCCTGCGGCCAGGAGCAATCCGGGGCTGCGGACCAGGATTCCAGCCTGCCTGTTGCAGTAGATCCCATTGCCTTTACTTTGGAACAGGCTCAAATCCTAAGCGAATTGCCATTGGCCTGCGTAGGCCAGGAATATCCCAATAAATTGGGGCAGACCCTTGGCAGTGCAGAAGACCTGGGCGAACCTACAGCCCTGCACCCCGCTTTTTACGGCTGTTTTGACTGGCATTCGGCCGTACACGGGCATTGGTCCCTGGTACGTCTGCTTAAAACCTTCCCGGATATGGAAAAGGCGGCCCAGGCCCGGGAATTGCTGGCCCGGCATTTGTCCGAGGATAATATTGCCCGGGAAGTGGCCTACTTCCAGGGGGAACACGCCAAAGGGTACGAACGCACCTATGGCTGGGCCTGGCTGCTGAAGCTGGCCGAGGAACTCCACACCTGGAACGACCCCCTGGCCCGGGCCCTGGAGGCCAACCTGCAACCGCTTACCGCCCATATCTCCAATGCCTTTGTGGCCTACCTGCCCAAATTGCAATACCCGGTACGGGTAGGGACGCACACCAATACGGCCTTTGGCCTTGCCCTGGCCTGGGACTATGCGCAGACCTTGGGTGATGCCCGCCTGAAAGAAGCCATCCGGGAGCGTGCCCTGGCCTTTTATGGTGCGGATGCCCAATGCCCTCTGGGATGGGAGCCCAGCGGGGCGGATTTCCTGTCGCCCTGCCTTGAGGAGATGGATCTGATGCGCCGCGTCCTGGACCCGGAAGCATTTATGGCCTGGTCAGCCGCCTTCCTCCCCGGGTTGCTGCAGCCGGGTTTCTCCTGGGAACCGGCCCGGGTAGGGGACCGGTCGGATGGGCAGCTGGTACACCTGGACGGGCTGAATTTTAGCAGGGCCTGGGTCTTCTACGGCCTGGCCAACCAGTACCCCGAAACCTTCGGGCACCTGCGTGCGCTGGCCCATGAACACATGGCGTATTCCTTCCCCAACCTGGTGGGGGACCAGTATGAGGGCGGGCACTGGCTGGGCACCTTTGCCCTGTATGCCCTCGAAACCCGGGAAGCCCCTAATCCCTGAACCGCCTTAAATGCGGGCCGATGGAGAAATGCTGAAATGAATGCAGGCCCCTGGGATTTGCGTTTTACCTTTGCCCCCGAAAATGATCTGGTTTAGCCCGAAATGAGCGCATCTACCGACCCATATGCTGCCCTCCGCTTCCCGGAATTCAATATTTTCCTGGGGGTTCGCTTTGCCATGGTGCTGGCCTGGTCCATGCAGTTTATCCTGATCGAATGGTTTGTGTATTCCCTGACCAAAGATCCGCTTTCCCTGGGCCTGATCGGGCTTATGGAAGTGATCCCCTCGGTGGGGATGGCCCTCTTTGCAGGCCACATTGTAGACCAGCGGGAAAAACGCAACCTGTTGCTGGCCTGTATCCTGGCCTTTTCCATCCTGAGCCTGGGCCTGTTTGTGCTGAGCCTCCCGGAATTCGGCAGCTATCTTTCCCGGAGCCAATTGTTAACGGGCATCTACAGCCTGGTCTTCCTGGGCGGGTTGGTGCGCGCTTTTATCGGCCCCACCATCTTTTCCCTGATTGCCCTGATCGTACCCAAGCGCATTTACCCCAATGCCGCTACCTGGAGCAGCAGTACCTGGCAGCTGGCTTCCGTTCTGGGGCCGGCCCTTGCGGGCTTCTCCATTGGCTGGATCGGGGTGCACTGGTCGCTCTGCGGCATCTTCGGGTTTTCGGCCCTGGCCTTCCTGCTGCTCTTGCGCATCGGGCGTAAACCCATCCTGAACCCCAAGCTGGGGGAGCCTGTATTTCAAAGCCTGAAGGACGGGCTGCAGTTTGTTTGGCGCACCAAATCCATCCTGGGTGCCCTTACCCTGGATATGGTGGCTGTCCTCTTTGGGGGGGCGGTAGCCCTGTTGCCGGTATATGCCCAGGATATTTTGCAGGTAGGGTCCGAAGGCTTTGGCATCCTGCGGGCCGCCCCGGCCGTAGGGGCCTCCATTACTATGCTGGGCTCCACGCGTTTCCCGTTGCACCGCCATGCCGGCCGAAAGCTGTTATGGGCGGTATTCGCCTTTGGGATCTGTATCCTGGTCTTTGGGGTTTCCACCTCCTTCTGGATTTCCGCCATTGCCCTTTTCCTGAGCGGGGCGGTAGACGGAGTCTCCATGATCATCCGCCAGACCATCCTGCAACTCAAAACCCCTGACCATATGCGGGGCAGGGTTGCCTCTGTGAATTCCATCTTTGTGGGCTCTTCCAACGAACTGGGAGCCTTCGAAAGCGGCCTGGCGGCCCGCCTGATCGGCACCGTGCCTGCCGTGGTCTTTGGCGGGGTAATGACCCTGCTCACCGTGGGGGCCACGGCCTGGATCTCGCCCCGTTTCCGCCGCCTGGACCTTTCCGACGAGGTGGAGTTAAGTGCACGCGAAGGGTAGCCCCCGGTAATTTACCGGGCCCTGAGGATCACCCGGCGGTAACGGGTCATGGGGTGTTCTGCCGCATCGGTTACGGCCACAACAAGGTGCAGTTCCTGCCCACTTTCCATATTTTCAGGGACGAGTAATTGCAGTTCTTCCCGGGCGGCGTACTCCAGGTTAAGAACCCCGGGGTAGGAGTCCACCTCGGCGTACTGCCACCACTGGTATTCCAGGGTATCCCCGTCCGGGTCCTCGGCTACTGCCTTTAAGGTCAGGGCTTCTCCAGGTAAAACTTCCAGGGTTTCCGGATGGGCCAAACCTACGAGCGGGGCGTGGTTGGCCTCCGCAAAGGGCTTTACGCACCAGTCTGCCCGGGCGGCAAAATCCTCCTGTATGGCCGGTACCCACCGCGTTTGGGGAAAGGTAGCGTCCAGGGTGTCCGTAAAGGGGTTGAAATCCCGGGCCCCTTCCCCGTCTTCCCATCGGTTGGGCAGGGAGTCCGAGGGCACCAGGCGCCCGCCCCATCCTCCGTACTGCGGATGTTCCAGGTTTCCAAGGCCCACGTCCACCAGGTGGAGGTAGGCCGGGCTGTCGCCTTCGGAAATAAAATCGTAGGGTTCAAATGGCCCCCAGCTTTGCCCAAGCCGCCCCAGATTAAAGCTATCCAGGGCTACCCCGTGAAGGTGCTCCGGATCCCCGGCCTGCTGCTGCCCATCCCCATAGCTGTAATATTGCGCCAGCAGGGGGCCGTGGCCCTGAATCAGGTGTTCCCGCATAAAGCCGCCTTCCAGGTAGGGGTGCCAGGGTTCCGGCACGGCCCGTTTCCACGGATAGGCAAAACACCAGAACTGGTTGGCGTTGTAAAAGACTTTTAAATCCGGCCAGTTCGGGGCAATATATTCCCGGTAGGTGGCATCCTGGTCCAGGATGGCGTACAGGATGGCTTTCGCGCAGACTTTGGAATAGACCGCCTCCCAGCCTGCTGTACCCCCGTACTCCTCTTCAATGGATTTCAGGGCGCGGGCAATGGTATTGGTGCCGCCCCACACCTGCAGGTAGATGGGTTCGGGGTCTTCGTCCAGCAATTTGGCCTTAATCCAGTCGGAGCCCTCCGTGTCCCGGGCCATGCTGCCTTCAAAATCGATGTTGCCCACGCGAACCATGGCCTTCAGGCTATCGGGATGGGGGTAGGATGGGCTGTGCAGGCGCAGGTTGGGATACACCCGGGCATAGGCCAGCAGCAGGGTGTCCATCCAGGTGGTGCCTGGCCAGCGCAGTTCGGTGCGCTCCCCGTAAATTTCCCGGGTCATGGCCATTTTGGAGGTGAAAGGGGTACCTTTCCCGTCTCCTTTGTAGTGCCACATGGAACTGCTGTAGACCAGGCCCTCCAGGCGGAATTCATTGGCGTAGAGCAGCATCCGGATAAAGGAGTCCACGTCGTCGATTTCCCCATCAGTAGTGACAATAGTCCTGGGGCCTGTCGGTTGCACGTAAGCGGTTTGAGCCGTGGTGTCTCCGGCTCCGGATTCCCCGCAACCCAGGGTAAGCATTCCCAGAGACAGGACAAGCAACAAGAAATTGGCGCGTAAAGTCATAGGGGTTACTGGTATTTTTCCGGGTCCAGGTTAAAGAACCGTACGGCGTTGTTAAAAAAGATATCCCGCTTCTGCTCCTCGGAAAGGTAGTTGGCATTTTCAATGACCCCGATGGAGGTCTCCAGCAGTTTGGGCCAAACCATAAAATCCGTGCCGTAGAGGATACGCTTGCCAAACCCCGCCTGCACCAGGCGTTTCAGGTAAGCGTGGATTTCTTCGAGGGGATAGCTCCAGATAAAACCTGCCAGGTCTACATACACATAGGCATTGGCCCCCATCAGGGCAATCATCTGGTCAATCATGGGATAACCCGCATGCATCACCCAGATCTTGAGTTTGGGGTGGCGGGCCAGCACGTCCTCCAGTAAAAAAGGCTGCCCCAGGGAAGCCCGGTATTTTGGGTTGCTGATGTTGATCATGCCATTGCCACCGGTGCCCATATGGATTCCCACCGGGATGCCCAGTTCTTCAGCCACAGCAAAATAGGCGTCCAGGGTCATATCGCTGGGGGACATGCCCTGGTATTGGGGGGCTACCTCGCCCATGACCTTGTAAAAACCATTTTCCAGGGAGTCCCGAAAGGCCTCTACGGACATTTGTTCGGCGCTGCTCAGGCTCAGGGAGGGGATAATGCGGTCTGGGGCAGCCGCGTGCCATTTGTGCAGAATTTCCGCGTCTCCGCTGGCCACCAGCAGCATATTCAGACGTTCTGCCGTGGCGAGTAATTTCTCCTGCATGTCCGCATCCGAGGCGGCGGGTTGCAGGGGGTCTACGCAATCCAGGTTAATAAAGGACGGTGCAGGTTGGTTTGGCCCGCTGCCGGGCATACTACTCAGGAACCACGGGCACATGGGAGCTGCAAAATTAGGGTTCATTTTCATGGCGTGTACGTGCACGTCTATGATAGGCGGGCGTTTGGCGTTATCCTGGGCGCAGGCGGGCAGGGCCCAAATTAACGCCAATGCGATAAGGGTTCCGGCTGTTTTGGGGATTACGGAGAAGGTTTTCATGAATCAAAGGGTTAGGTTAGCAAACGAATCAGGGTTATTAAATTACGGGATTCGGGGGAATGCCGGGTACTCCCCTCCTGATTTTATCGGTTCGATGCCTTCCAGGCCTTGTATATTTTGGCCCAATTGCGGAACTTTCAGGCTAATGACATTCCTATGACCTGCCGCCATTCCTTTGCTTCAAGCGTTTTAGTCTCCAGTCTGCTTACCCTTTTTCTGGCCTGCCATAACCCGGCAGACCTGGTGGAAGAAAAAGGAAACCTCCAGGCATTTACTCCCCCTCAGGTCCAGTTGCGGGACGGCCCATTTCGCCATGCCCGGAAGCTGGACGAACAGACCGTACTGGGATATGAGACGGACCGCCTGCTTTCCCGCTTCCGCACCCAGGCGGGGTTGGAACCCAAGGCGCCTCCCTATGGTGGCTGGGAAGGGGAGTCCCTGGCCGGGCATACCCTGGGTCATTACCTTACAGCCTGTAACCTGTTGGGATCCAGTACAGGGAACCCTGAATTTCGCAGGCGTTCGGATTATATCGTATCGGAGCTGGCGGCCTGCCAGCAGGCTGGCGGCGATGGCTACCTGGGGGCTTTTGACCAGGGGAAGGAGATATTCGAAACCGAGATTGCCCAGGGGGATATCCGCTCGCAAGGGTTTGACCTGAATGGGATTTGGGCCCCTTTTTACACCCACCATAAGGTGCTGGCCGGCTTGCGCGACGCTTACCGCATTGGAGGCAATGCACAGGCCCTTGAGGTAGCCCGGGCCTTTGCGGACTGGATTGAAAAGGTGCTTGCTGGCCTGGATGATGAACAAATGCAGGAGGTTTTGCATTGTGAACACGGGGGGATGAGTGAGGTGCTGGTAGACCTGTACACGGATACGGGGGAACCCCGGTACCTGGAGTTGGCGGGCCGATTTTACCATAAGGCGGTGCTGGACCCCCTGGTGGCGGGCCGGGATTCCCTCTCCGGGTTGCACGGCAATACCCAGTTCCCCAAACTCATTGGCCTGGCCAAACGGTTCCAGGCCACGGGCGATTCCCTGGATTATCGGGCTGCTTCTTTTTTCTGGGACCGGGTGGTAAACCACCACAGCTACGTAACGGGGGGCAACACCAACCACGAGTATTTTGGACAGCCGGACCAGCTCAGTATGCGGCTGGGCCCCCAAACCACCGAAACCTGCAATGTCTACAACATGCTGAAGCTCACGGACCTGCTCTTCCGCCTGCATCCCACCCCCGAAGCCCTGGACTATTACGAACGGGCCCAGTTGAACCACATCCTGGCTTCCCAGCATCCGCAGACCGGGGAGGTTACCTACTTCCTGTCCCTGGCACAGGGGGGGCGCAAGGCCTTCCAGGATCCGTTTTCGTTTACCTGTTGTGTGGGGTCCGGGATGGAAAACCATGCCCGTTACCCCCAGGCAGCCTATTACCACCGCGGGGATGCCTTATGGGTAGCCCAGTTTATTGCTTCGGAGGTGCATTGGGAAGCAAAGGGGGTGCGCCTGACCCAGGAAACCCGTTTCCCCGAAACCCAGGGTACGACCCTGCGGGTTGCCCTGGAAACCCCTGTAAATTTTTCACTTAAGTTGCGCCGACCTGCCTGGACGGATTCCGGCATGCGCCTATTATTAAACGGGGAGGAGGTTACTGCGACTGAAGATGGCAATGGCTTCCTGAGCCTGGACCGAACCTGGCAGGACGGCGACCGGGTGGACGTGGAAATGCCGTTTCACCTCCGGCTGGAAGCCATGCCCGATAACCCCAACCGCCTGGCGGTTTGTTATGGCCCCCTGGTGCTTGCCGGCAACCTGGGCCCCCTGGAGGATGGCCCGGCCGAACGCCCGGATCTTATGCCCATCCTGATCCGGGAAGACCAGGCCCCCGAAAGCTGGCTGGAGCCTGCGGGCGCCCCCAACACCTTTCGGTTCCGGGAAGGCGTGGCCGACACCGTTATTACCCTGAATCCCCTGTACACCTTGTATGACCAATTTTACACCGTGTACTGGGACCTGTATACCCCCGGGCAATGGGCGGCCTGGCAGGAGGAACTGCAGGAGGAAAAAGAAGCGTATATGCAGTTGGTTCGGAACACCTACGATTTTTTCCAGCCCGGGGAAATGCAGCCGGAGCGCGATCACAACTACCAGGGCGAAGACACCTATGTTGTGGAAATGAAAGGGCGGAAAGCCCGGCAGGCTGAACGGGGCGGATGGTTTTCCTTTCAAATGGACATTCCCCCGGATGGGCCGGCAGCCCTGGTTTTCGAATACTGGGGGGGCTATACGGGCAGTAAGACCTTCGACATTGTAGTGGACGGGCAGGTGGTGGCCACAGAGAACATCAGCGGGATCCGGGATGGCGCCTTCCTGACCCGCAGCTATCCCCTCCCACCCGGACTCACCCGGGGCAAAACCCGGGTGGAAATCCGGATTTCGCCCCATACCGGGCACCGGGGCGGCCCCGTTTTCGGGGTGCGAACCCTGCGTGCCGGCCATGGCAATACAGCGCCCTAAAGTCCGGCCAAAAGCCGTAACTTGAAGGCTGGAACCACAACCTGTCAACCCGATTGAAATGAACCGATTTAACCGCATAGCCGCCCTTATGATGTTCTTTGCCGCAACCGGCCTGCTGGCCCAGAACCCCAACGCCTTTCCCGTACAGGTGATGACCGGAAAAGGCCTCATCGAAGGCCAGTACGATACCCATACCGGGATACAGACCTATTTTGGCGTCCCCTTTGCCAAACCGCCCGTGGGCGAACGCCGCTGGAAGGCCCCAGAGCCCATGGATGCCTGGTCCGGGGTGAAAGCGGCCAAGGCCTTTGGCCCGCGCCCCATGCAGACCATGGTATTTGGCGACATGAAATCCCGGTCCCAAGGGGTGAGCGAGGATTGCCTGTACCTGAACGTATGGAGCCCCGCCACCCGCGAAAATCAAAACCTTCCTGTTCTCTTGTATTTCTACGGTGGGGGCAATGTAGCGGGAGATGCCTCAGAGTACCGGTACGATGGGGAAAGTATGGCTAAAAAAGGCATTGTGGTGGTTACGGCAAACTACCGCCTGAACGTGTTCGGATACCTGGCACACCCGGAACTTTCTGCAGAAACGCCCTATGGGGGTTCAGGCAACTACGGGGCTATGGACCAGGTGGCCGCCCTGCAATGGGTAAGGGATAACATTGCGGCTTTTGGGGGCAACCCGGAGCAGATCACCATTGCGGGCGAATCTGCAGGTTCTATAGGCGTAAGTACGCTTATGGCTTCCCCTCTGTCGCGGGAGATGCTGGCCGGCGCCATAGGGGAAAGCGGGGCCTCCATTAACCCGACCATGGCCCCCGTGCCGTTGGAAGAGGCCGAGGCCCAGGGCAAAGCTTTTCTGGATGGGGCAGGCATTCCCTCCATCTCAGCCTTGCGGAAGCTTCCCACCCGCGATATCTATGAAATCTATAATGCATCCAGGCGGTTTGGTTTCCCGCTGGTGGTAGACGGGCATTTCCTGCCGGCCACCCTCCCTGAAATCTTCGGAAAGGGCCAGCAGGCCCAGGTTCCGTTGCTGCTGGGCTGGAATTCGGCCGAAATCCCGGGCATGGCCTTTATGCAGGGCCAACCGTATACCCCGGAGGCCTTTAAGGCCAAGGTGAAGGAAACCTATCCGAAGCGGCATACGGAAGTGCTGGCGCTCTATCCCCATGCCAACGCCCGGGAGGTAGAATTGTCTGCCACAGCCCTGGCCTCGGACCGGTTTATTGTGTACAGCACCTGGAAATGGTTCGACTTACACCGCAAAAACAGCGATCAACCCGTCTATCGCTACCTGTACAGCAAATTGCGGCCGCCGCTAAAGGATGCCAACCTCAGGCCCGGCCTGGCCGGGGGCACCGTGGAGGCCAGCGGGGATGCGCCCCCGCCTCCGCAGGCGGTTGGAGCCCCCCATGCCTGTGAAATTGAATATTGCATGGGTAACCTCCACCTGGTGGATGACTATGCCTGGACCCCGGAAGATTTTAAGGTGTCCGAAACCATGCAGGCCTATTTTGCCGCCTTTATCCGCGGTGGAAATCCCAATGCGGAAGGCTTGCCCCAATGGGATGCAGCCGGTGCAAAGGACAAGACCCCCCCGGTTATGGTGATCGACACCGAAAGCCGGCAGGTGCAGGCGCCTGCAGATGCGCGCTTTACCTTCCACGACCGGGTATATCAGGACTAAAAACTGCGGTATGTCAGCCTCCCGTTCCCTGATTGCCAGACCCGTAACGGGGGCACTTGCGGTCCTATTCCTGTTCGGATTCATGATGTTGGCCTGCCAGCGGGCGGAACAGCCCCGGTTATTGCAAGGCAGCATGGAGACCCGGGTATCCGAAACCCTGGATTACTACCTGTATTTCCCCCCGGATTACGACCCGTCAGGTGTGCCTTCCGGCCTCTTGCTTTTCCTGCATGGGGGAGGGGAGTCCGGGCAGGACCTGGAACAGCTGAAAGCTTATGGCCCGCCTAAAAGGCTGCTGGAAGGGCCGGACCTTCCTTTTATGGTGCTGGCACCCCAGCACCCTCACACGCGGCAGTGGTGGAATACCCGGGCCATTAAGGAATTGCTTGACCATATTGTGGCCCGGTACCATGTGGATCCTTCCCGGATTTACCTGAGCGGCCTGAGCCGGGGGGCAACCGCCTGCTGGGAAATGGCCGTGCATTACCCGGATACCTTTGCGGCCATGGCTGTGGTCTGCGGAATGACCCCCGTACCCTATGCATCCTGGATGGATCCGGAGCTGCCGGTATGGGTTTTTCACGGCATGGAGGATCCCATAATCCCGTATTCGGAATCGAAGGAAATGGTGGAAGCCCTGCAGGCTATGGGCCGGCCCGCCCGCCTGACGGGCTATGAAGGGGTGGGCCACAACGCCTGGGACCGCGCCTACGCCACTGATACCCTGTATACCTGGCTGGCTGCCCAGCGACGCAGCCCCACGCCTGCAGAGTAACCCCTGGCTGCGCGGCATTCCTTTGTATCTTTGAGGCCATGAAACCACTTACCAGTCTACATAAAATCGTATTGTTTGCCCTGGCCCTTGGCGGGCTTTGGGGATGCCAGGAGGGCCCCAGGGGCAATGCCCTGGCAAATGAAACCAGCCCATACCTGCTGCAGCATGCAGGCAACCCGGTGCACTGGCAGCCCTATAGCGAAGGCATTTGGGAAATGGCGCGGGAAGAAGACAAACTGGTGCTCATAAGCATCGGATATTCGTCCTGCCACTGGTGCCATGTGATGGAAGAGGAGACCTTTGAGGACGATAGTGTGGCCCGGCTCATGAATGATCGCTTCATAAGCGTAAAGGTAGACCGGGAGGAACGCCCGGATGTGGACCAGGTTTACATGACTGCCGTGCAACTGATGACCGGGCAGGGGGGATGGCCGCTAAATGTGTTGGTGCTTCCCAATGGGAAGCCCCTATACGGGGGCACCTACCACACCCGCAAGCAGTGGATGGAAGTCCTTTCCGAAATGGACCGCCTGTACCGGGAAAACCCGGCACGGGCCCGGGAGTATGCAGATAAAGTGGCCCAGGGGGTGTCCCAGGCCAACCGGTTGGGCGCGGCTGCGGATGCCCGCCCCGTACAACCCGCCGAGGTAGCCGGTGCCATGCGGGGCTGGAAAGCCCAATGGGATTTGCAGTGGGGCGGTAACCAGGGGGAACAGAAATTTATGATGCCGGCCCAGTTGCAGTTCCTGATGGATTATGCGTATCTGGCCCGGGATACGGCTGCGGATGCCCATGTTCAAAAAACCTTGACACGCATGGCCCTGGGTGGCGTTTACGACCAGGTGGGCGGCGGCTTTTACCGCTACAGTACCGACGCCCAGTGGCGGATCCCGCACTTTGAGAAGATGCTCTATGACAATGCCCAGCTCCTGGAGCTATATGCCCGTGCCTACAAGCGCTATAAGGACCCGGCCTACCGGGAAACCGCCGAAGGGATTTTTACCTTCCTGCAGCGCGAAATGAAAGCCCTGGAAGGCGGGTATTTCGGGGCCATGGATGCGGACAGTGAAGGGGAGGAGGGGAAGTATTACCTGTGGACCCTCCCGGAACTGCAGTCTATACTAGGCGATGGTTACCCCGTGTTTGCCCGGTATTACGACCTGCGGCCGGAAGTGGCCTGGGAGGGTCGCTATGTGCTGTCGCGCACCCAGCCGGACATGGCCTTTGCTGAAGCCGAAAGCCTTCGGCCGGACAGCCTGCAGGCCCTGAAGGCCTCCTGGCAAACCGCCTTGCTGCAGGCCCGGGAAAAACGGGTAGCCCCTGGAATCGACCAGAAAATCCTAACCTCCTGGAACGCCTTGCTGGTGAAGGGGATGGTGGAAGCCTATGAGGCCTTTGAAGTGCCGGAATACCTGCAGGCGGCCAGGGATCTGTACGGGGAACTTAGCACTTTACAGGTGGCCCGGGGTACGCTGCGGCATACTTCCATTGGCGGCATTGCGGGGGAAGAAGGCTTCCTGGAGGATTATGCCCAGCTGGCCGATGCCGGCTTCCGGCTGTACCAGGCCACCGGGGAATCCGAGTACCTGCAACAGGCAGAATCCTGGATGGAAGAAGCCCTGGAGCGCTTTGAGGCGGACCCGGATACAGGCATGTTCCGCTACACCCAGGGGGAGGAGCTTATGGCGGAGATTTACCGGACGGACGACGGGGTAATCCCCTCGGCCAATTCCGTACTGGCCGGGATGTTTCTAAAGCTGGGGCATTTTTATTTCCGGGAAACGCTCTTGGAACGCAGCCAGGGTATGGTACTGGCCCTGCGTGAACGCTTCCGGCAGGCACCCATGCACTATTGCGGATGGGGCCGGCTGATGCTGGCCTACGCCTACCCGTATTTTGAGGTGGCTACAGTAGGTCCCGAAGCCAGGGCCTTGCATCAGGCTTTTAGCCGGGAATTTACGCCAAATACTATGCGCGTATTCAGCGCTGCAGAGAGCAACCTGCCCCTTTATGCCAACCGGTATGACACCGATGGTACCTTTATCTACGTGTGCCGGGACCACAGCTGCCGCCTGCCCGTGCCCACCGCGAAGGAGGCCCTGGGTCAGATCGATGAAGACCTGTTTATACAACCTGAGGGCTAGGCCCCGGGTTCCACTCGGCGGGTAGGGTTGCCCGCCCCGTCAAAGAATTGCACGGATTTCATTTCCGGGCTCAGGATCAGCATGCGCTGGGACTGGCTGTTGAAGCCGCTGCCCCAGTACCATTCCCGTACCTCGGTTTTTCCCTCCTGGTATTCGATGGTAGCCCGTACTTCCCCGGGCTGCACCTGCAGGATTCTTGCCGTCCCCTGCTCGTAGGCCTTCAGGTAGTCGTTGTTCTGGGAGGCTACCCAAAGCAGCTTGCTGTCGGCCGTTTGCAGGCCCACCAGGGCCTTGGCATCCCCTGGCAGGTAAAACCCGGAGGTTTCGTTGGATACGGGGCGGAAATCGCCGGATTCCGTCCCCAGCAGCAACAGGCCCATAAAGGCGTCCGCTCGGCCCTGTTGTACCTCCATGCCGTAGTCATTCCCCGCCAGCAGGATATCCGGGTGGGTATCCCCGTTAAAATC
This sequence comes from Robiginitalea aestuariiviva, assembly GCF_029537735.1. GTDB lineage: Bacteria > Bacteroidota > Bacteroidia > Flavobacteriales > Flavobacteriaceae > Robiginitalea > Robiginitalea aestuariiviva. Next base: position 754,053 of record NZ_JARPUQ010000002.1, read on the forward strand.
GCTTACCACAATCCCGTATACCGGGGCCAACTGCGCCGCCACGGGCAGGGCATGCCGCTTGAATTTGCCGTTGCCCAGGTTTTCGATCCAACTGGTTTGCTGGGTGTTGAACTCCAGGACCAGGGCATCGTCCAGCAATCCGTCTGCGAACATTTCCGGCAGGGTGGAAGCCCCGAATTCCCCAAAGGAGTTAAAACGCTTCCGGATCCCCGAAAACTGTTTCACCACGTCCTGCCAGGGGTGGTAGAGATATTCCCTGCGCGTACCCAGGCTATCCCGGAGGTAATAGGAGATCAGGGGGTCGATCATCCCGTTGTCGTCCAGGTCTTTGGCATACATGCGAATGGGCTCTTCCGGCGTACCCCGGAAATAGATATTGGTCCCGGAGTTCCCGGCCACGTAGTCCATATCCCCGTCCTGATCCAGGTCGGCGGCTGCCAGGCTGTTCCACCAGCCCTTATCGCCGGCCAGGCCGGTACGGTCGGAGATTTCCACCAGGGTGCCCTCCCGGTTCTCGAAAAAGCGCAACGGGCTCCATTCGGCGGCCAGGATCAGGTCCGGCCAGGAATCCCCGTTAAAATCGGTCCACAGGGCGTCGCTGATCATCCCGGCCCGTTCCAGTTCGGGATGAGTAGCTGCAGTCACGTCCGTAAAGGCAACCTTCCCGTTACCGCTGTCATTGCGCAACAGGTAACTGCGGTCTGCCATGGGGTAGGCAAAGGGAAGTACCCGGCTGCCTACAAAGAGGTCCAGGTCTCCGTCCCGGTCGTAATCCGCCGCCTTTACCACGGAGGTATTGGCCCGGATGGCCGGCAAGGCTTCTGTTACCGAACTGAATTGCCCGGCGCCGTCGTTCAGCAGCAGGACATCCCGATAGCGTTCGTCCCCCGGTTCGTATTGCCCGGAGCCCCGCCCCAGGTAGAGGTCCGGGTCTCCGTCCCCGTCTGCATCGAACAATAGTGCTGCGGTATCTTCCTCTTCCAGGTCCGCATGGGTCTTATACCGGACTTCGGAGGCGGTAAATTGCCCCTGGGCATCCTGCAGCAGCCAGGTTTCCGGGAAATTCCGGCTTCCCGGTACAAACAGGTCTGTGAGGCCATCCCCGTTGACGTCCTCAGCCGCCAGGGCCGGGCCATACTGGGAGAATTTGTGCGGCAGGGTCCGCTGGAAATTAAAGTCGATAAAATCGATATCCCGGATGCGGTGTTCCAGGCCCCTGGCGTCAGTAGCTTCCACCAGCAGGGTACGGGTACTGCCGGAACCCCTTTGCGCCTCGGCGGCATCGGCGTAGTCCAAGTCCAGGGTCTGGTCCCATTGGGGCTGGATCACAGTTTGTTTCCGGCCGTCTGGCCATACTACTTCCAGGGAGTCAGCCGGGCTGCTTCCCAGGCCAAAGTGCAGGGCGCCTTCCGGTTTGGAGAGGTATCCCCGCCCGGAGAGGACCCGAGTCCGTTGCACGGCCCCGCCCCGATAGAGGGAAACCATGCTGCCATAGCCGGCGGGATTGTTTACAGGCCCGTGGAGGCGCGCCCGGAGGAAATGGTTTTGCGGATGCAACTCCCGTTCCCGGTTTTCGAGCAGCAGGGCCGGTTCGTTCAGGTTGTTGATCACCAGGTCCAGGTCCCCGTCCTGGTCCAGGTCTCCGTAGGCGGCCCCATTGGAAAAGGTCCCGAAATTCAGCCCCCAGGCCTCGGTTACGTCCTCAAATTGCAGATTCCCCGCATTGCGGAAGGCGAAATTGGGAATCTTGATCTCCGGGATGGCGGCAATGAGTTCTTCCTTGCTGACCAGGCGGCTGGCCGTAATGCGGAAATCCCCAAAATCCCGGTCCGTTACGTCCTTGGGGAAGCCATTGGTGATAAGCAGGTCCTGCAGGCCATCGTTGTCGAAATCCGCAAAAAGAGGCGCCCAGCTCCAGTCTGTCTCCTGTATCCCGGCAAACATCCCCGTTTCCGAATAGACGGGCAGGCCGGTTTCCGGGTCCGTGCCGTTGGCGATCTGCAGGGTGTTGCGGGCGTACTGGTATTCGTAATCGAAGGTGCGGGTAAAGATTTCCTTGTTGTAGCTGCTGGGGCCCTGGAACAATTTCTTGCGTTTGTTGTAGTAGGGTTGCATTTCTGTGGTGAAGAGGTCCAGTTCCCCGTCGTTGTTTACATCGGCCAGGTCGCTGCCCATGGACGAGAGACTGAAATGCTTGAAGATTTCCCCTGCCCGGTTGGTATAGGTGCCGTCCTGGTTGTTGATATATACCAGGTCGTTGCTGAAAAAGTCGTTGGCCACGTAAATATCGGCCCAGCCATCCTTGTTGAAATCGTGGATCAGGGTGCTGTGGCTATAGCCGTGGAAGCGGATACCGGCGCTGTCCGAGACGTTGTGGAATACCGGGTGGCCCAGGGCTTCGTCCCAGCGATTTTCGTACAGGCGGTCCCGGCTCAGGGAGGTGCCGTCGTCCTGGTTGGGGCGGAATTCCGCCGGGTTGATGCCTTCAATCCGGTTTACGCCAATAAAGACATCCAGGTCCCCATCGTTGTCGAAGTCGAAGAACTGGGCGTGGGAAGAGTAGGTGTCGTCGTCCAGGCCGTAGGCAGCGGCCTGTTCCTCAAAATGAGGCATGCCCTCTGTATCTACCCCCTGGTGAATATACAGCAGGTTACGGCGGCTCAGGCTGTCGCGGTAGAAGGTGTTGCAGACATATACATCCGGCAGGCCGTCGCGGTTTACATCTACCAGGCTTACCCCGCTGGACCAGATCAGGGAGTCGGGTTTACCGATCCCGGAGGCTTCGGTGATATCCCGGAAGCGCAGCCCGCCCTGGTTCAGGTAGAGGGCATTGTTCACCTGGTTACCGGCCAGGAAAATGTCGTCCAGGCCGTCTGCGTTCAGGTCGCCCAGGGCCACCCCGCTGCCGTTGTAGACAAATTCGTTGTCCAGGATGTTGATGGAATCGTTCTCGTGCAACCGGTTTTCAAACCCGATCCCGCTCTGGTCCGCAGGGATGGAATGAAAGAGGTGGGTCGCTGCGGGGTCAGTGCCGCAGGCGGCCAGCCCCAACAGGAGTGTGCCGGCCAGCAGGCCGTAGACTAATCTCATATACCTTCGTTTGGTTAGGAAACATAAAAATGCAGGAATTCACGGGAACCGCAAAAAAAAAGGCCGCTGAAATAGCGGCCTTTAATGCTTCGTTAAACGGTGTTAACTTTTTGTTTAGTAACCCGGGTTTTGGGTCAGGACATCAGATCCCTGAATATCGATCTGAGCCTGAGGAATGGGTTGGTACTCATTCTTACCGGCCTGGAAGCTGGCTCCTCCAAACTTGGTTACCAGGTACTGGCTCTCATAGTTGAAGTAGCGGTTCAGCTCAGTGGCCGCTTCGCCCCAGCGAACCAGGTCGAAGAAGCGGTGTCCTTCGCCGGACAGCTCCAGTTTACGCTCAAAGCGAACGATATTGCGGGCGGTAGCCTGGTCGGCAAAATCCGCAGCGGCATACTCGCTGATCACATAGTTGGCAGCGTTAGCGTTGGCATCGTCGTACTCCTTCACCCAGTATTGCGGGTTGGCGGCGCGGGCGCGAACCTGGTTTACCAGGGCGCGTGCAGCCTCCAGGTTACCCAGTTCCACCTCGGCTTCAGCAGCCATAAGCAGTACATCGGCATAACGGATGATGGTGTAGTTCATCAGTGCGTAACCGCGGGTCCAGGAGCTGGCATCGGTCAGGCTGCCTTCCTGGGAACGGTAGTAGATGTACTTTTTGGGAGAATAGGGACCTGCGTAGGGGAAGCTCCGGATCCATGCAGAACCGGGGTGCTCGATCCAATCCAGGTAAGGAATGCCCTTACGGCCAATAGACCAGTCGATGCGGGGATCCAGGGGACCTGCATCTTCTGTGAAGGTGCCTTCATCCTGCCCGTCGGTGAAGACATGGCGGTAGATGTTGGCCACTTCGTTGGCCGGGTCACTGAAGGAACCGTCCAGCAGCGGCAGGCCCGCGTTGGTGGTCCGGAAGTGGTTGGCCATGTCAATACTCGGCTGGAAGAACCCGCAGCAGTTACCGGGACCGTCGGGGCCGGTGTTGTACGGGTAGTTCAGGTCATCAAAGTAGTTGGCGTTCTGGGTGCTACCTGTGTTATTGGCGGATTCCACATCAAATACCGCTTCGGCGTGGTTGTCGAATTCGGCGTTGAAGATATCCGGGTAGTTGTCCAGCAGCGCATAGGCTTCGCCGGAGGGGGTTACCCCATTGGCCATGGTGTCGTCAAACCACGTTTTGGCCTGGGAGAATTTCCCCTGGAACAGCATGGCCTTGCCCATGTAGGCAGCAGCAGCCCATTTGTTCACCCGCCCTGCGGAGGTAGTCTCCGGCAGGTTGTCGTAGGCGTACTGGAAATCCGCTTCAATAAGCGCCCAGGCATCGCCGTTGTTGGGTACGAGGATCACTTCTTCCGGCGGTACGGTTTCATCGAATACCGGAATGTTGTTGAAGTGCTTCTTCAGGTCAAAGTAGAAGTGACCGCGCAGCATACGGGCCTCCCCGGTAATCCGGGCAAAGTCCGCAGCGGTGAGCTGGTCCTGGATGGCAGTTGCTGTGGCAATCACCTTGTTGGCACGGGCTACCCCTTCGAAACGACCCCTCCAGAGGTTATTCAGGTCACCCTGGGTAGGATCGTGGTCAAAACGCTGTACCGGGTTGATGGAGGAGTAATCCCCGGCATCCGTACCCTTGTTGGCGTCGCCTCCAAGGATGGAACCGGTAACCCAGTGGTTCGGGCCCTCAAAACGGTTGCCGAATACCCCGTTCAGGGCGGCATAGGTACCGATCAGGAGGCCTTCAACCCCAGCTTTGGTCTGCAATTGAGCATCCCCCAGGGAGTTGGCCGGCGGCACTTCCAGGAAGTCGTCACTACAGGCACCCACCAGGAGTGCCCCTGCGGTTAATAGCGCAAATAATCTGTTTGTTTTCATAACTTTTTTTTCAAATATATTCAAAAAAACATTTCTCATCTTACACATGTTTAAAGGATTACAGTGACAGATTCACATTAAACAGGTAAGAAGGGGTAACGGGATAGTTACCTACGTCAATACCAAAACGGGTATCGGCATCCCCACCTACAACCGGATCCAGTCCGCTATATTTGGTCATGGTCCAGATGTTGTTGGCAGATATTCCAATTTGGAAACGCTTCACACCCAGGGATTCCAGGATGTTGTCGTCAAAGTTGTACATGAACGCCAGGCGTTGCAGGCGGATGTAATCCCCGTCTTCTACATACCAGCTGTTGGATGCACCACTGGTAGAGAGGTTGGAGGCACTTTCCCAGATGGGAGCTGCAGCGCTGTTTCCGAGTTCAGGTGTCCAGGAACGCAGGGCAGCCACACCCTTGGCAGAACCTTCGAACGTACCGAAGAAATCGCGGAACCATTTTCCCTGGTTGAAGATTTCAACCCCGCTTACCCAGTTCCAGAACGTCTCCATGGAGAAGTTCTTGTAGTTCAGGGTAAGAGTGGCCCCACCACTGTACTCGGGAACGGGATCGCCCAGGTAGGTACGGTCGTCCGGAGTGATCACCCCGTCGCCGTTAACATCCCGGTAGCGGAAACGTCCAACCCCGGCACCGTCCTGTGCAGGAGCGCCGTCCACTTCGGCCTGGGAGTTAAAGTATCCGATCACGTCATACCCAAAGAAGGAAGACAGGGGCTTGCCGATCTGGTTCCGGGTGGGAGCGATACCCCGGAAGGTATCACCATCCAGGAACTCAATGCCATCGGCAAATTTCACAACTTCGTTTTTCAGGAAGGAGTTGTTCAGGGTTACGCTGAAGGTCAGGTCCTCGGTAATGCTACCGCGGCCGATGATCTGGAAATCCACCCCTTTGTTCAGCATGGCCCCCACGTTACGGGAAGGTGCTGCGGCGAAGTTTCCGGTTACACCAGCCAGGGGCACGGTGAAGAGCAGGTCTTCGGTGTCTTTCTTCCACCAGTCCAGGATCACGTCTACGTGACCGTCCAGGATGGTAGCGTCAAAACCGATGTTCAGCGTGGTAGAGGTTTCCCATTTCGCATCGGGGTTTCCGATACGGGTAGTGGCAAAACCTGTATTGGCCCCGCTGTTCTGTCCATCGACGGGGTAAAGGGTATTTCCATTGTTAATACCTGCCAGGGAGAACTGGTTGGCCGGATCCACGTTGTTGGAGTTACCCATCTGACCCCAGCCCCCGCGGACTTTCAGGTCGGTAAAGATGTCCTGATCCTGCATAAAGGGCTCGGCAATCACCCGCCATGCGGCAGATACCGCAGGGAAGGTACCGTAGCGGTTGTTGGAACCGAAAACGGAGGAACCATCCCGCCGGATTACCCCGGTCAGGTAGTATTTCTCATCAAAATTATAATCGACTTTACCGAAGATAGAGCTGAAGTTTACCCCTTTGCGGATAAAGCTCTGTACCTGCGGGCTGCCTACGGTAAGCAGGTTTACGAAGTCCAGGTCGGTAGAGAAGGGGTTGATACCCGATCCCTGGATCCGGCGGCCGCGGGAAGCGGTAACCGGGGTGCTGGCGCCTTCGATGGCCTCGATACCGGCAAAGGCTTTAATACCGTGCTTGCCGATCAGTTTTTCATAGGAAACCGTATTGGTCCAGATCCACTGGAAGCCGTATTCCTGGCCTTCATTGAAGCTGAAGCTGGCCTGGGGCTCGGAATCCCCGAGGTAGCGGTAGTTGTAATCGCGGTTGGTGAAGCTGTAGTAGTTTCCACCGATGCTGGTACGGATCACCATACCCTCGATGGGCTTCAGCAGGGCGTACAGGTTACCGAAACCACTTACGGAGTAGGCCTGGTCATCCCCGCGGTCCTGCTTCAGACGGCGTACCGGGTTACGCGGGTTGTTGAAACCTGCGGCACGGGTACTGGCGTAGCTGCCGAATTCGTCAAATACGGGAAGGATAGTAGGCATCCGGTAAGCGGAAAGTACTTCGGATTCGTCGTTAGCAATCCCCTGCCCTCCGTTGCCACCGCTTTGGCCGCGAATAGAGTTATAGGTGAATTGCAGGTTTTCCCCAATGGCAAGCCAGGGGGTGATGTCCCATTCGCTGTTAAAGCGGGCGGTGTAACGATCCTGCTCGTTTTCCAGCAGGATCCCGTCCAGGGACTGCAGGCTCAAGCCAGCGTAGAAACGGCTGTTTTCCGTACCTCCATTAAAACCAAGGCTGGCGCGAACGGCAGGAGCCGTACGGGTAATTTCCTTGTACCAGTTGGTTCCGGCCAGGTTCGGGCGGATCAAAAATACATCCTCAGGGTTGGCCTCGTAGTTGGCCTGGATCTGCGCCAGGTCAATGTCGGAAGCGCTTACCCCGTTCTGCCCGTCGGCGTGCAGGTAATCCGGGAAGGAAGGCGTAGCCTGGTTCCCGTACTGCGGGTGGGTGTACTGGGGAGCGGTCCCGTTGGCAGCGGCGTTGTTCTCGTATCCAATATGCGTCCACTCCGCCATTTGCTGCGGGTTCAGCATTTTGGGAGAGCCGTTTACGTTGGGATCGGTAACCCCGCTCTGGATGTTGATGGAAATTTCGGTCTTCTTGTTGCGGCGACCCTGCTTGGTGGTGTAAACAATTACCCCGTTGGCAGCACGCGCCCCGTAGATGGATGCGGCAGCCGCATCTTTCAGGACGGTGGTGGTCTCGATGTCGTCCGGGTTCAGGAAGGAGATGTCGTTAATCGGCACCCCGTCCACCACGTACAGCGGCTCGTTACCCCCGAATGCCCCGAATCCGCGAACACGGATCTGGCTGGCGGTACCCGGCTGCCCGTTGGTAACCACGTTTACCCCGGCCACACGACCGGCTAACTGTTGTTCTACGTTACCGGAGGGGATGGCGGCCAGTTCTTCGGCCTTCACGATAGATACCGCAGCGGTGGTTTCCCGCTTGGTCTCCGTGGTATACCCCGTAACGATCACTTCGTCCAGTGCCTGGGAATCTTCCGCCATCGTAATATTGATGGTGGAACGGCCATTTACCGGTACGGCCTGTGTCACGTACCCCAGATAGCTCACTACAAGTGTTGCGTTGGAGTCGGCCTCGAGGGTAAAGTTCCCGTCGAAATCCGTCTGGGTACCCTGAGTGGTACCCTGAACAATGACGTTGGCGCCTGGCAGTGGTACTCCGTACGCATCCACTACCGTACCTGAAATAACGTTCTGGAGTGGATTTTCACTGGTAATTCTGTTCGATGCCCCGGAGGCCGCCTGCAAGGGCAGCAACCCGAAACACAAAAACATCACAACAAATCCTAAGAGGCCCTTATAAAAGGTGCGAACCCCCATCGGATTCCAATCAGCGTTTCGAATCATAATGTTTAGTTGTTAAGTTAGTTAAATGTTTGATTTACACTTGTTTAATTCGAGCTTGAGCCGAAAACGTTTTCGAAATAACGTTAAAAAAACCCAAAAACAGTGTTAATAATACTAAAAATAGGGGGAATATAAAGAGGACCTGGGCAAATTTTTATCAAAAAGATTCTATTCTGTTAAAATTTTTAGAGGAAATTTATCAATCTCTAAATTTGGTTCCATATTAGCTAACTAACCCCAATAGACATACATGCAAATCAAAGAAAATGCTACCGTCTACGATGCCGTGATCGTCGGGTCCGGTGCCGGAGGCGGGATGGCTACCAAGGTTTTGGCGGATGCCGGCCTTAAGGTGGCCGTAGTTGAGGCCGGGCCTTTCTTCGACCCCGCCGACCCCAAACAGCAAACCCAGTTAAAATGGCCGTACGAATCCCCCAGACGGGGTGCGGGTACCACCCGCGCCTTTGGGGAATGGGATGCCGCATACGGCGGCTGGGAAATTGAAGGTGAACCCTATACCCATAAGGACGGCACCAAGTTCGATTGGTTCCGCTCCCATATGCTGGGCGGGCGTACCAACCACTGGGGGCGGATCTCCCTCCGCTTCGGCCCCAAGGATTTCAAGCACAAGGATGTGGACGGCCTGGGCGATAACTGGCCTATTGGCTATGAGGACATCAAACCCTATTACGACAAGGTAGATAAACTTATCGGGGTGTTCGGCACCAACGAGGGGCTGCCCAACGATCCGGACGGGTTCTTCCTGCCGCCACCCAAACCCAGGCTGCATGAACTCTATTATATAAAAGGTGCGCGTAAGACCGGAATCCCGGTTTACCCGTCGCGCATGTCCATGCTCACCAAGAAGATCAACAACGAAAGGGGCGTATGCTTCTACTGTGGGCAGTGCTCCCGTGCCTGCCAGGTATATGCGGATTTTTCCGCGGGCTCCTGCCTGATCTTCCCCGCCCAGAAGGGCCGGGGCCAGGTAGACCTCTTCACCAATTGCGTGGTGCGGGAGGTAACCACCGATGCCAACGGAAAGGCTACCGGGGTTTCCTATATCAATAAGGAAGACCGGAAGGAATACAAACTGAAAGGCCGGGTGGTGGTCCTGGCGGCCTCGGCCTGCAGTTCCGCCCGTATCCTGCTGAATTCCAAAAGCCCCCAGCACCCCAACGGGCTGGGTAACGGCAGCGACCTGGTCGGGAAGTACCTCCACGATTCCACCGGCAGCAGCCGGGCCGGTTTTATCCCGGACCTGATGAACCGGGAAATCTATAACGAAGACGGGGTAGGGGGTATGCACGTGTACTCGCCCTGGTGGGGAGACAACAAAACCCTGGATTTCCCCCGCGGCTACCATATTGAGGTATGGGGCGGCATGGGAATGCCCAATTACGGCTTCGGTTTCAATGTCAACGATTTCAACAAGTTCTTTGGCCTGCCTACGGGAGGCTACGGGGACCAGTTGCGGAAGGACGTGAAAAAGTACTACGGTTCCGTCCTTGGCTTTGGCGGCCGGGGCGAATCCATTGCGAGGAAGGACAACTACTGCGAGATCGACCCCACCACGGTGGACGAATTCGGAATCCCGGTGCTGCGCTTCCACTATAAATGGTCCGACCTGGAACGCAGGCAGGCCCGCCATATGCAGGCCACCTTCGAGGAGCTCATCCACAATATGGGGGGCGAAGTGCTGGGGGATACCCCCACAGCCGAACAGGATTACGGCCTGGCCACCCCCGGGCGCATCATCCACGAGGTGGGGACCACCCGCATGGGGGACGATCCCAGAACCTCGGTCACTAACCGCTTCCAGCAGCTGCACGAGGCCGACAACGTATTCATAACGGATGCCGGGCCTTTTGTGTCCCAGGCGGACAAGAACTGCACCTGGACCATCCTGGCCCTTTCCTGGAGGGCTTCCGAGTATATTGTAGAACAACTCAAGCAACAAAACATCTGATATGGACAGAAGAGAAAGTCTCAAATCCATCGTTCTCGGCTCCCTGGCCGGGGGGCTGGCCCTGCAGGGCTGCAAAATGGACGATGCCGAACTCCAGGACGCAGTTACGCAAGGGGCCGAGCGGTATTTTGGCCGCACCCCGGAAGAACTGGAGCTGATCGAAAAGCTGAACGCCGAAACCTTTTTTACGCCGCATGAGCGGGAAACCCTTTCCGTGCTGGCCGAACGCATCCTCCCCCCAGTGGAGGAATACGGCGGTCCCCTGGAGGCCGGGGTACCGGATTTTATGGAATTTATGGCTAAAGATATCCCGGAACTGCAGGTGACCCTGCGCGGGGGATTAATGTGGCTGGACCATAAAAGCAATACCGAGTACAACCTGGAATTTAAGGCGGCTTCCCAGGAGCAACAGCACCAGATCATGGATGGCATTGCCTTTTACGATGCCCAGGTCCCCATGCGGGAACACCCCCTGGAGATCCAGTTCTTCAGCCTGGTGCGCAACCTTACCGTATGCGGGTATTACACCTCCAAACCGGGCATAGCCGAACTGGGCTATAAAGGCAATGTGCCGAACATTTGGGATGGGGTGCCCCAGCATGTGCTGGACAAGCACGGCCTGGCCTATGAGGAGGAGTGGCTTGCCAAATGCGTGGACCAGAGCCAGCGGGGCGTCATTGCCGAATGGGACGAGGATGGAAACCTGTTAACATGATACTTATGAAAAACACCATATACCGTATGTTGCTGGTCGGCACCCTCCTGCTTTCGGGAGCCGGGATGCAGGCCCAGGAATTCGGGCTGCAGCTCTACAGCCTTCGCAACCAGTTTTCCCAGGACGTGGAAGGCAGCCTTGCCCAGATCCGGGACTGGGGCGTGACCTATATTGAAGGCGGGGGGACCTATGGGTATACCCAGGAAGAATTCCTTGAGTTGCTCGGGAAATACGGGCTAAAGACCGCCGGCATTGGCGCTTCGTATGACGAACTCCGGGACCAGCCGGAGGCTGTGGCCGAAAAAGCCAAAGCCTTCGGGGCCTCCTATGTGATGTGTGCCTGGATCCCCCACAAAGGGGATGCTTTTGGCCTGAAGGAAACCGAGGAGGCTATTGCTGTATTCAACAGGGCCGGGAAGGTCATGGAAGCTGCCGGGCTTACCCTGGCTTATCATGCCCACGGGTATGAATTCAGATCCTATGGTGAAGTCACCTTGTTTGACCTCATGGCGCAACAGGCCGAGCACTTTGCCTTTGAAATGGATATCTACTGGGTCTTCCACGGCGGGGCCGACCCCCTGGAGCTCCTGAATCGCTACCCGGACAAGTGGGTGCTGATGCACCTGAAAGACATGGCCCAAGGGGTTAAAGGAAATGACTCCGGCCACGAGGATGTGGAAACCAACGTGGTACTGGGTACCGGCCAGATCGATGTGGCCGCCCTGGTGCGCCGCGGGGCTGAACTGGGTATTCGGTATATGTTTATCGAGGACGAGTCCAGCCGGGTGCTGGAGCAGGTGCCCCAGAGCCTGACCTTTCTGAGGGGCCTCTAGTCCGCCGGCCGAACTGCTACCCCTACCATGGAATCTGCAGTGCCGTAGTACAGGAACCACTGGTTTTTATAAAACACCAGGCCTTCAATAAAGGTGGTGCCGGCCTGGTATTGCCCGCTTACCTCGTGGGGCAGGCTTGGGCAGATAAAAGGCGTTTCCAGGCGGCCCAGCAGGCGGGTGGGATCCTCCCCGCTGAATAAGGCCTGCCCCCCGCAATAGCTGCCTTCGGGGGTTTGGGTGCCTGCACCCTCCCCGGACAGGTTTTTCCCGTTGTACAGGAGCAGGATACCATTTTCCGTATACAGGGCCGGGGGGCCCGGTTCGGTCAGGTGGCTGTCAAAGTCTTCGGGGGTAGGGAGGAAGGGTTTGAGCAATTCCCCATTTTCGTCCAGCAAAGGAGTCCAGTCCCTGCCGTCCTCGGAAACCGCCACATTCACAAAGAGTTCCCCCCAGTACATGTAGTATTTTCCGTCGATTTTTTTGGCGATCAGCCGGCCATCCTTCAATTCCGTCACCACCGATCCGGATTTACTCCAATGGTCCAGGAAGGCCCCGTGGTGGGCGGTTTCGAAGACCGGCCCGTGTTTGGTCCAGTGCCGCAGGTCCGGCGAAGTGGCGCTGGAAAGGCGGGCCACATCCCGGTTCCAGCTGGTGTAGAGCATCAGGTAGGTGCCGTCCTCGAGCTCCACTACCCGCGGGTCTTCCACCCCTCCGGGGTAATCCCATTGGCTCATGGGGCCGGGTTCGGGGTAGAGTACGGGCTGCGGGTAACGTGAAAAATGCAAGCCATCCGTGCTCCAGGCCAGCCCAATGCGGGAAGTCCGCTCCCCCAGGCGGGCATCCGGGTTGTCTTCGGCCCGAAATAACAGGAAAACGGTGTCGTTGCGCACTACAGCGCCCGGGTTGAAGACATCGGCTTGTTGCCAGTGCACTTCCCGGCCCTGCATGGGGCAGTCAAAAACATAGGAGGCATCCGGAGCCAGGATGGGCTGGCCTTCGGGTTTTTCAAAACCGAGCATCCAGGGCTCTTCCGTTGCACAAGAGGCCAGAACAAGCAGGAATAGGGGAAGGATAAAGTGGCGCATGGTACCGTATTTTGCCCTAAAGATACAATCCCCGGCCCAGGTTCTGCCTAGGATAGGAAAATGGCTATCTTTAAGGCAAACCCTCTGCATGGAACGCAGCCCGTTAAGACCGCTTACCCGAATGTTTGTGCTGGTTGCCCTGTGTGCGGCAGCCTGCGGCCGCCAGGCCAAGCAGCCGCCTGCGGCCCCTTCAATGGCCCAACCCGCGCCGCCGGATACCGTTGTGGTTACCCCGCCGGTGGAAACCCCACCCGCCCCGCCACCCCTGGAAACCCTTGCAGATACCGCCTTTGTGCGCCTGGCAGACTACAGCGACCAGTTCGGGTATGAGCTGCGCTATGCCACTGCGGATAATTTCCTGAAGGCCGTGGTATACCCATGTGCAGAGTGTTACACCCGGGCCAAGACGGCAAAGGCGCTGCTGCAGGCCAATGCCGCCTTCCGGCAGCTGGGGTACCGCATTCGTTTTTTTGACTGCTACCGGCCCAATTCCGTGCAGTACAAGATGTGGGAACTGGTACCCAACCCCCAGTATGTGGCCAACCCCGTGAAAGGGTCCATCCACAACCGGGGTGGCGCCGTGGACATTACCCTTGAAACCCTGGACGGGGAGAAGCTGGATATGGGGACGGATTTTGATTTTTTCGGCCCCCGTGCCCACCACGACCATACCGACCTGCCCGGCACTGTATTGGAAAACCGCCGCATCCTGAAGGAAACCATGGAGCGTTTCGGGTTCTGGTCCATCCGGACGGAATGGTGGCATTACAACCTTAGGGCCGCCTCGGCAGATCCGGTAGCGGATTTTGTCTGGCCCTGCACAACCCTATAAAACAGTACCATGCTTAGAAATCTCATTTACGGCTGCGCCGTTTTGTTATGCTTAGGGCTGCAGGCCCAGGACCATCGCCTGCCGCTCTGGCCGGAAGGGGAAATCCCCTATCGCGTCCCTACGGACGAAACGGAAGTGCGGGACAGCACCAACATTTTGCGGATCAGTAAGGTTCAAACGCCGGACCTGGCCGTTTACCTGCCACCGGAGGACCTTAAAACCGGGCAGGCGGTTTTGATATTTCCCGGGGGCGGGTACCATATCCTGGCCTATCACTGGGAAGGCACCCACTTTGCCAAATGGCTGAACCAGCAGGGGATTGCCGGGATCGTAGTGAAATACCGCCTGCCGGTTTCCCGTTCGGCCGGGAAACCGGAACTGATCCCATTGTCGGATGCCCAGCGGGCCATGCGCCTGGTACGGGCCCATGCAGGCGAATGGGGGGTGGATCCTGCCCGGATCGGGGTGATGGGCTTTTCTGCCGGCGGCCACCTGGCGGCCAGCCTCAGCACCCAGTATGCATCGGAAGTGTATCCTCCTGTAGATGCCCGGGACAGCCTGAGCGCCCGCCCGGATTTCTCCGCCCTGATCTACCCCGTGATCAGCTTCACCACGGACGCCGTGCACGCCGGTTCCCGGGCAGGCCTGTTGGGGCCGGAACCCGACCCCGACCTGCAGCGTTTTTTCTCCCCGGAATTACAGACGGGTCCCAAAACCCCTCCGGCATTCCTGTTGCACGCCACCGACGACGGACTGGTTCCCGTGGAAAACAGCTTGTTATACTACCAGGCTCTTCGGGAAAATGGGGTTGCAGCAACCCTGCATGTAGTACCTGCCGGCGGGCATGGGTTTGCCATGGCTAAGAAGGAGCCTCACCTGTCGCACTGGTTGGAGTGGCTGGCCGCCTGGCTACAAGCGTACTAAGCCCTCAGGATACCGGATACGGGTGCTCATAGCCTTCCCGGTAGGGGCGGCGCAGGAGCTTACTGGCTTCCGGGTCTCCCTTAATTTCCTTGCGTACCGGGTCGTACCGGAGGGGTCGCCCGACCTGCATGGCCAGGTTGGCCAGGATGCAACTGGCCGAGGAAATATGGCCCTGCTCAATGTCTGCAAAGGGCAGGTTGCCGGTTTCGATGGCCGAGAGGAAATCCAGCATGTGCCGGCGGGTAGCAGGTACCGCATGCAGCTCGATGTCCACTTCGGTTACGTCTCCCGGGTATTTTTCCCGTTCGTAGATCACATCCCCGTGAATGGGTTCCCCGCCGCCTGCCGGGAAGAAATCGTACTGCATGACGCTGCCGGCCAGGGTGCCTTTTTCCCCGTAGATCTTAAAGGCCCAGGGATACTGCGGGTCTGCCGGGGTGCCCCAGGTGCGGTGCTGCCAGTGGCAACTGAAATCCGGGTATTCAAAAACCGCAGACTGGGTGTCCGCAATGTTCGATTTCCCGTCTTTTTGTACATAAATCCCGCCTTCGGAACTAATGCGCTCGGGCCAGCCCAGGTCCAGCATCCAGCGGACCGTATCCAGCATATGCACGCACATATCGCCCATAATCCCGTTCCCGTATTCCATAAAGGTGCGCCACCACCGCCGGTGGGGCAGCCCGTCGTAGGGGCGGTAGGGGGCAGGGCCCGTCCACAGGTCGTAATCCAGGAAATCCGGAACCTCCTGCAGGGGCGGGTTGCCATTGGCCCGCATGTGATAATAACAGCACATTTCCACATGCCCTACTTTACCCAGCATTCCGGTATCTATAAACCGTTTTTTGGCTTCCTGCAGGTGGGGGGTAGAGCGGCGCTGGGTACCGATTTGCACGGTGCGCTTGTATTTGCGGGCGGCAGCCAGGATGGCCTCTCCTTCCAGTACGTCCACACTAATGGGTTTTTGCAGGTATACATGGGCCCCGCTGCGGATAGCCTCAATGGCAATCAGTGCATGCCAGTGGTCCGGGGTGGCAATCAGGACAATGTCGAGCTCGGTATCTGCCAGCATTTCCCGGTAATCCTTGAAGAGGCGCGGCCGGGAGCCGGGCTGCCGCTCCAAGACCATGGCTGCGGCTTCCTCGAGCAGCTGCCGGTCTACATCGCAGAGGGCCTGTACCTGTACCGGGGCTACCTGCATCAGGCGCCAGAGGTCCATTTTGCCATACCATCCCGTGCCGATCAGCCCCACTTTCCAGGGGGTGCTGCGGGAGGTCCAGTCCATGCCATAGGCGCCCAGCCCGGAGAGCAGGGCCAGGGCGCCGGCGCCTTGTACAAATCGCCGGCGGTTGATGTTAAAATGCGGGTGTTCCATGGTCGGTTGCTATTGGTGGTTCCTAAAGATAGCAAATTGGCGACTAGCAGGGCTGGGTGGTAATGACCACAGGACCCTGACCGGCCAGGGTGGTGAAAAAGAGGTACGTATCGCCGCCCGGGGCTATCCGGCTGCGCTTGCGGATCTGGGCTACGGACATGGGAAAGTTTCTGGAAACCACGTGGGCCTTTCGAGCCGGGGGATTTTTGGCCTTATAGGGTCCGATATTCAGAATACGGAACCGCCGGCCCGGAAACGCAATGGCTTCGGGCCCTGTGTAGAGGTGGCTGCTAGGGTGCAGTTTGGCCAGCCCAAAGCGCTCGGAGATCAGCTTAAAGGGGCCTGCCTTCATCAGGGCGGCATGGGGCTCGTAAAGATAGGCGGAAGGGGGCGTAAAACGGGCCTGGGCTTTTTGCTCCGCTGCAGGGGTAAACCGGAAATCCGGCCAGTGGTCCCGTTCCAGGTCCGTGCTGATGATCTCGGGTTCGCCCTCAAAACCGGGCTCCAGGATCCACAACAATTCCCTCGCTTCATTGCGTACGCCCACCACATGTACCTGCCTTACATTTTTAATTGCACGCAGGCCCTGGGTAAGGTCCAGCAGGGGAGCGGTCTTCATCAGGATCCGGGCCCCGGTTTCCAGCAAGCTGTCCTGCCATTCCAGGATGTTGGGTTGGTAGGCTTCCAACCGGATCACCCGACCCCCTGAAGCATCCCTTCGCGAGGGGTCCAGATAGATCCAGTCCGGGGAGGTATTTTCCCGGAGCAGAACCTGTAAAATTTCCATGCCGTCCCCCTGCTGCACTTTGATATTTTTGGCGCCCAGCACCTGGAAATTATGGGCGGTGATTTCCGCCAAATGAGGTGCCGCTTCGCAGTAGTGTACGGTATCAAAAACACGTGAAAAATAGTAGCTGTCCAACCCCATTCCCCCGGTCAGGTCGACCAGGATTTTACCCTGTGCCAGCCTGGTTTTGTAGCGGGCTGTTACCCCGGAGGAAGCCTGTTCCAAATGCACCTTGGGCGGGTAGTATACCCCAGGTTTTTGTGCCCACTCCGGCGCCTTTTTGGAGAGGGTTTGCGCCCCGGCCAGTTGCTCGGCCAGTTCCCGGGCCGAAACCCCTGGAAAGGGGCTCCCGGAAAGGGCTACTGACACAATGTCAGTGCTTAAATTATTTTTTATAAAATTCTGTGCGCCAGTATTTAAAATATCCTTATTCAAAGTGAAGCTAAAGATCTTTTGTGAGTCGGTTTACGATCTTATTTTCGGCCAGGAATTCCTTTAAAATGACCTTTAAAGCGGTGTATCCGGGTACCGCAACGATCATGCCGACCACCCCGAACAGCAACCCGGCAATGATGATCACCAGGAAGATTTCCAGGGGGTGGGAACGCACGCTGCTGGAGAAGATCAGCGGCTGGGAAATGAAGTTGTCCACGGCCTGCCCTATGGCCAGCCCCAGGAGTACCCAACCCACGTTTGGGAGGATCTCGGTCTGGAAGTCTGAACCCAGGTTACTGGTCATGGTCAGCACCACCATAATGACCCCTCCGATGATGGGTCCCACATAGGGGATCACATTGAAGAGGGCACATAAAAAAGCAATGACCAGGGCGTTCTCAATCCCGACCAAAAGCAGCACCACCGTGTAGATGATAAACAGGACCAGAACCTGCCCCAACAAACCGATGAAATAGCGGGATAACAACCCCTTGATTTTTTCAATGGATTGACGCATCCGGCCCTCTTTTTCATCCGGGACCAGGGTGAGCAATGACCCTTCAAAAAGCCGGCTGTCTTTCAAAAAGAAAAATGAAATGAACAGGACCGAAAACAACCCGATGCTCAGGCTGCTTAAAACCCCCAGGAAGGAATTGAGGAGTTTGGGGATAAAGCTGAAGTCCAGCTCGTGCATCATATTCCCCCCGATTTCCGTCTGCTTAACCAACGCGCTAACGGACTGGGGAGAGGTACCCAGGTAAGCCGTTATTTCTTCATAGAGCCGAAGCAGGTCGTTTTGCAGGCCATCCATGTCGAGCAGGGATAAATTCCGTCCCTGTTCCGTCAGGACAGGAACAAAAAGTGCCACCAGCCCGGTAACCACCCCCAGCATCAGGACCATGGCAACCACCACGGCCAGGGTATTCGGGAATTTAAGCCGGCGGCGCAACAGCAGTACCAAAGGCCGCCCGATCAGGGCCACCACCGCGGCAATCAGCACATAGGCAATCACCGAACGCACCAGGTATAGAAAGTAGGCCAGCAGGACCAGGCCGGCGAGGATCAGCACGGCGCGCAGGATGCCGTTGGCTAGGATTTTGGCATTCATCCGTTTAGTTTTTAAAGGCGTAATTCACAATATTGGCCCCCATCCGCAGGGCTTTCAGGCGCACGGCCTCGGGGTCGTTGTGGACCTCGGGATCCTCCCACCCGTCACCCAGATCGGATTCGTAGGTAAAGAGCAACACCAGCCGCCCCTGGTGGGTGTATCCAAAAGCCTGGGGTCGCTTCCCGTCGTGTTCGTGGATTTTGGGAAGTCCTTCCGGAAAGGCAAAAGGGCCTTTGAAAATGGGATGGTCGGCCGGCAGCTCTTCCAGGGTTTTATCCGGGAATAACCGGGGCAGTTGTTCCTGCAGGTAGGGCGCCATGCCGTAATTGTCGTCGATATGGAGGAAGCCTCCGCTTAGCAGATAGGTGCGCAGGTTTTCGATTTCCGCCTCGTTGAACAGCACATTCCCGTGCCCGGTCATATGGAGCAGCGGGTACTGGAAGAGGTCCGGGCTCTCTGCCGAAACGGTAGCGGTCCGTGCCTCCAGGGCCGTCCCGATGGCGGTGTTGCAAAATTGCACCAAATTGGGCAGGGCCGTAGGGTTGGCGTACCAGTCGCCCCCACCCTGATATTTCAGCACAGCCACCTGCTGCCCATACCCGGCGTGCAGGAACAGGATAAGCAAACAAACATAGAGAGGGCGTTGCATAGGGCTGGAATTCTGATGGGGCAATCTCAAAAATAGTGATAATCGGGGAACCCGAACCGGCCTAGCCGTGGTTAATCAGGTTCACCACCGTGCAGGCCACCAGGGCTGCGGTTTCGGTACGCAGGCGGCTCTCCCCCAAAGATACCGGCAGGAACCCGGCATCTTCGGCCTGCTGGATTTCCTCCGGGCTAAAATCCCCTTCCGGCCCGATCAGTACCACCACATCCTGGTCGGCTGCCAGACGGCGCTTCAGCTCTACTTTTTCGTCTTCCTGGCAATGGGCGATAAACTTCAGGGTGGGTTGGGGTTGTTTGAGGAAATCCGCAAAACTTTGGGATGGATTCAGTTGGGGCAAATAGGCCCGGAGGCTTTGTTTCATGGCCTCCTGTACTACCCTTTGCAGTCGGTCCATCGACAGGGCGCGCCGCTCGGAATGGGCACAAATTAGAGGGGTAATCTCATTTACCCCGATTTCCGTGGCCTTTTCCAGGAACCACTCAAACCGGTCTGTTTTCTTGGTGGGCGCCACCACCATATGCAGGTGGAATCGTTTAGGGTGTACCCGGCGGGCATCGCGGATGCGTCCCATGCAGCGCTTGGGGTTGGCTTCCAGGATTTCGGCCCGGAATATATCGCCTTTGCCATTGGTGATGTGCATGACATCGCCTTCGCGTTTGCGCAGTACCTTCACGATGTGCCGGCTTTCTTCCGGGTTAAAGGCAAATTGGGTTACGCTCCCGTCCAGGGTAGGGTGGTAGAAGTAGTTCATAGTACGGTTAGTCTTGGGTTTCCCCGCTTTTTTGACGGGCATGGGCCAGGCCCCAGTCCAGCCAGCGCTCCAGATCCGCGTCCTTGGCGAACCCCTCCGGGCTTACCTGTATGAATTCCCGCATCACCCGCCCGGTAAAATCCATAGGGCGGGCCCCCGGCTGTTCCAGGGCTGTATCCATTAGGGCGGCAGGGACACGGGCCATCAACTCCGGACCCATAATCCCCACACTCATTTTGCCTTTGTACAGGTAGGCCAGCCCGCCAAACATCTTTTTACAGGTCATATGGTGGTGGGCCCCGTCCGGCCGGGCCAGGAGGATCTCATTGATCCGGTTTTCCAATGTAGTATCGTAGGCCAGGGCGATCGGGTTTTAGCTGCCAATCCGGAACCGGGCTTTGGCGGTTACGCGCAGGTCCGAAAAATCCTTTTCAAGATACTTTAAATGCCCCACAATTCCTATCATCGCAGCGTTGTCCGTACAGTATTCAAAAGGAGGGAGGTAGGTAATCCACCTCAGGCGGCTTTCCTCCGCTTTGAGCGCCTGGCGTATCCCGCTGTTGGCCGATACCCCGCCGCCTATGGCAATGTGGCGGATTCCGGTCTGTTCGCTGGCTTTGCGCAGCTTTTGCATCAGGATGGTCACAATGGTGTGCTGGATGGAGGCGCAGAGGTCCGGGAGATTCTTGGCCACAAAATCCGAATCCTTTTCGGTTTCCTGTTGCAGGAAATACAGGATGCTGGTCTTCAGGCCGCTGAAACTGAAATTCAGGCCGGGCACTTTGGGAATGGGAAAGCGGAAGCGCCTGGGGTCTCCCTGGGAAGCCATCCGGTCTACCATGGGCCCGCCGGGATACGGGAACCCCAGCAACTTTGCGCTTTTGTCGAAGGCTTCGCCTACAGCATCGTCCAGGGTCTCACCCAACACCTCCATTTTAAAATGGTCTTCTACCCTCAGGATTTGGGTATGCCCCCCGCTGATGGTCATGGCCAGAAAAGGGAAGGGCGGGGCGGTCATGCCCGGGGCTTCCAGGAAGTGGGCCAGCACATGGGCCTCCATGTGGTTTACCGCCAGCAGCGGGATGTTCAGCCCCAGCGCCAGCGACTTGGCAAAAGAGGTGCCTACCAGCAGGGAGCCGAGCAGGCCCGGACCCCGCGTAAATGCTATGGCGGATAGCTGTTTTTTGTCGATATTTGCTTGAGCCAAGGCCTGGTGCACCAAAGGGACGATGTGAAGCTGGTGCGCCCGGGAAGCCAATTCCGGAACCACACCGCCATAGGCCTCGTGGATGTGCTGGGTAGCCACCACATTGCTGAGGGCCTTTCGGTCCCGCAGGACGGCGGCCGAAGTGTCGTCGCAGGAGGATTCAATAGCCAGGATGTATACAGGCGCTTTGCTCACCGTGAAAATGGAACGAATTTTGGATACGCAAAGGTAAAACAATAGGCCCTATCAGGAAACTTCGGAAAATAGTCATCCGCACCCTGCTCATTATCCTGGTGTGTTGCGTGCTGGGAACGGTGATCCTTTCCCTCCCGGCCGTGCAGACCCGTCTTGCCCGGATGGCTACCGAGCGGATTAACCGGGATTTTGGCACGGACATCCGCATTGACCGCCTGGGCATTTCCCTGATCAGCTGGAACACGGCCCTGAGGGATATCTTTATCCGCGACTACCAGGGCGACACCCTGGCCCACATTGAAAAACTCAACACCTCGGTTTTGAGCCTGCGCGACCTGCTGCAGGGCAACCTCGAATTCGGGGACATCGACATTGAGCGGCTCTACCTGAACCTGAAGACCTACCCGGATGCCCCGGATACCAACCTGGGCATCTTTATCGACAAGCTGGACGACGGCCAGCCCCGGCCCCCCGGTACGCCTCCCTTTTACTTTTACGCCTCATCCATCCGGATAGAAAACAGCCGGTTTTCCCTCCGGGACGAAAACCTGGAAAAACCCCAGATCCTGGATTTTTCAGACCTGAACATCGAGGCGGATGCCTTTACGATTTTGGGGCCGGAGGTACGCGCCTCCATCCGCGAACTGGCGCTTAAAAGCCCCCGGGACCTGCAGATCGATACCCTGGCCACGGAGTTTACCTATACGCGGGAACAGATGCGCTTTGACTCCCTGCGCATCCGCACCCCAGGTTCCGACCTGAAAGGGGGGCTGGTATTCGACTACCAGCGGGAAGACCTGGTGCAATTTACGGATAAGGTGCAGCTTACGGCCTATTTCGATGCCTCGGAGGTAAGCCTGGACGAGGTCAACCGCCTGTACGATGTCTTCGGATCCGGCCGAAGTGCCACCTTCAGCACCCGGGTTTCCGGTACCCTGAACGCCCTGAAACTGGAAGACCTGCTGCTGGTTACGGACCAGACCGGGATCAGGGGCACCTTTGACTTCCAGAATTTGTTCCGCAAGGACGGGGCCTTTCAGTTGGACGCCCAGATCCGTGACATCACCACCACCTACTACCAGATGCGCGGGCTTATGCCCAACCTGCTGGGGGAAACCCTGCCTTCCTCCCTGGAAAAGCTGGGGCAGTTCACCGTTAGGGGCGCTTCCCGGATTACCGAGAATTCCGTGAATGCCCAGGTCAATATCAACAGTCGCATCGGAAACTGTTATGCGGATTTGGACATGACGGGGATAGACCAGGTAGATGCCGCCGCCTACCGTGGGTTTATCTCCCTGATCGATTTTGACCTGGGGGATTTTGCCGGCAATCCCGCCTTTGGGCGGACGTCCCTGGATTTTAACGTGGAAGGGGAGGGCTTTACCCGGGAAACCCTCAACACCGAGGTAATCGGGGAGGTTTACGCCCTAACCTTTAACGATTATACCTATTCGGACATCTCCGTTTCCGGGGTGTTGAAAGACCAACTCTTTGACGGCTCCCTGAACTCCCGGGATCCCAACCTGGTCTTTACCTTTAAGGGGCTGGCGGATTTTGGCAACCAGCCCAACACCTTCAATTTTGTAGCCTCGGTAGACCGCGCAGACCTGAGCGCCCTTAATATTATCAAGGATTCGGTATCGGTTTTCAGGGGGAACATCGATATGGACATCACGGGGAACGACCCGGACAACATCCGGGGGAATATGCGCTTTAGCCAGACTCAGTTCCGCAATGCTGCCAACACCTATTACTTTGAGGATTTCCAGGTGGCCTCCCGGATGGACGAAGATTCCGTACGCACCATCGAAATCAACTCCCCGGATATTATAACCGGTTATATGCAAGGGAAGTTCCGGGTGCGGGAGCTGGGCAAACTGGTGCAAAATTCCATCGGCAGTATTTATACCAACTATAAACCCTACGAGATTTCCCAAGGGCAGCAGCTCAGTTTTAATTTCCGGATCTACAACAAGATTGTGGAGGCCTTTTACCCGCAGGTTTCCCTGGGCCCGAACACCTTTATGCGGGGCGATATTGTGGCCGACCAGGGGGACTTTAAACTCACTTTTAAATCCCCGGACATCACGGCCTTCGGCAACCACCTGGGGGAGGTGGATGTGCGTATCGACAACAAGAACCCCCTGTTTAACACCTATGTTTCCGTAGCGGACGTAGAAACCGTCTATTACGATCTCAAGGACTTCGAACTGATTAACACCACCCTGAACGACACCCTGTTTTTCCGTACGGAGTTCAAAGGGGGCAGCCAGTACAACGACACCTACAACCTGAACTTTTACCACACCTTTGCGGAAGGGAATAAATCCGTAATCGGCCTGAAGCGGTCGGACGTGAGTTTTAAGGGGAACACCTGGATGCTGAACCGCAGCGGGAATGACCGAAATAAAGTGATCGTAAACCGCACCCTGGACAGTATTCGCATCGAGGAGATCGTGATGAACAACGAAGCGCGGGAAGAGATTGTGCTGAGCGGGGAGCTGGCGGACTCTACCTATAAAGACCTGGAGTTGCGCTTTAAAATTGTTTCCCTGGACAAGATCACCCCGGCCATAGACAGCCTCAAGTTAAGCGGGGAAGTAAACGGGGTACTCAATGTGCGGCAGGAGGACGATATCTACCTGCCCATCGGCAACCTGACTATCTCGGATTTCGGGATCAACGGGGCCCAGCTGGGGCAGCTGGATTTCGGGATTGTCGGGAACAAGGACCTCTCCGAGTTTTCCGTAAACACCCAGATAACGGAGGGCGGGCGTGAAAAATTCTCGGTCATCGGGACTGTCCTGAACCAGGGGGAGATACCGGAAGCCAACCTTACCGCCAGCTTCTCGGATTTTGCCCTGGAACCCTTTAACCCCCTGGGTGAGGGGGTTATTGACCAGATCCGGGGAGGGATTGACGGAACTGCCCGCATCCGGGGCGATATCCGGAACCCCGATATATCCGGCCTGCTGACCCTGAACGACGCCGGCCTGGCCATCCCTTACCTGAATGTCAACTACGCCTTTGCGCCTAATTCGGTGGTGCGCCTGCAGCAGCAAATCTTCGATTTTCAGAACATCCGCCTGACCGATACGGCTGAGGGAACCCACGCCCTGCTGGACGGGACCATTACCCACCAGTTTTTTGACGACTGGCGGCTGAACCTCAAGGTAGACACCCAGGGCGACCGCTTTTTGATCCTCAATACCGGCTACGAAGAGGAGGCCCTGTATTATGGGCAGGCCTTTGCCGCCGGGGAGGGGCGCATCCACGGCCGGACGACGGCCCTGAATATTGATTTTGTGGGGGCTACAGCCCGGGGGACTTCCCTGAAAATCCCCATCAGCGACGTGGCCTCGGTAGGGGATTACAGTTTTATCAACTTTGTGGAAAAGGGCAGCCGGCAGACGGTGGAGGCCTCACGCCAATTGAAGGAATACCAGGGGCTGGAGCTGAACTTTGACCTGGATGTAACCCCCGAAGCCGAGGTGGAAATTGTGGTGGACCAGCAAACCGGGAGTTCCCTGAAAGGGACCGGGGCAGGCCTTATCTTTATTGAAATCAATACGAACGGCAAGTTCAATATGCTGGGGGATTTCGTAGTGGTCAACGGGGTGTACAACTTTAAATCCGGGGGGGTGATCGACCGGACCTTCCGGGTTAAACCGGGGGGGACCATCAACTGGGACGGCGATCCCCTGGCGGCCAGCCTGAACATGGAGGCGGTCTATACGCTCAATGCCAACCCCGCCCCCTTGCTGGAGAACAATCGCTTTTCCCAGAGCATCCCCACGGAAGTACTGGTGCGCCTAACCGGTGAGCTGGAACAGCCCACGGTGGACTTTGATATCGAATTTCCGGGCACCAGTTCCATTGTGAAATCCGAACTGGAATACCGCCTGCAAGACCCTACAGTAGAAGAACGAAACGCCATTTTCCTGTTGGCACAGGGCACCTTTGTGGCAGACGGCAGCGGCCTGAACCAGAGTGCCGTGGCCGGAAGCCTGATCGGTTCGGCTACTACCAACCTCTTTAACCAGGTGCTGGGGGGAGGGGACGAAAACTTTAACCTGGGCGTTTCCTATGAAGCCGGCTACAACGACCCCAACGCCGAGGTGAATACCGAAGACCGCATCGGGGTAACCGTTTCTACCCGCATTAGCGACCGTATCCTGTTTAACGGGCGCTTCGGGGTCCCGGTGGGCGGAGTAAGCGAATCCGCAGTGGCCGGGGATGCGGAGGTGCAACTCTTGCTCAACAAGGAGGGTACCCTGAGCATGCGGATCTTTAACCGCCAGAACGAGATCCAGTCCTTCCTGGCGGAACGGCAGGGGTATACCCAGGGGGTGGGACTCTCCTACGAGGTAGATTTTAACAGCTTCCGGGACTTACTACAACAGGTGCTGAAAAAACGCGCTAAAGCCCCGGCCCAGCCCCCCGGAAATCCGGCAGACAGCCTTTCCGGCCGCCCCCGTCCCGAGGCCGTTATGGGGAAAGACAGTTTGATACGTTTTTATTCCAAAAATCAAAAACCTTTTTAAGGAAGGCCAGGTTTTTTACATTTCCTTCGGTTTTCCGCTTTTTTCGTTACGAAATCGTTTTCGACCCCCACTGCAGTCAGAATTCGTCCCGGGCAATTCCTTATTTGGTTAAAGTTTGTTAATTTTGCCATTCATTTTTTTCCATGGAGAAACCCATCAAAAAGATTGCGGTCATGACCTCCGGAGGGGATTCCCCCGGGATGAATGCCGCTATCCGTTCCGTTGTCCGGACCTGCGCGTACCTGGAAATCGAGTGCGTAGGTATCTACCGGGGGTACCAGGGCATGATCGAAGGGGACTTCGCCCCAATGGATGCCCGTAGCGTGAACAATATCATCAATAAGGGCGGGACCATCCTGAAGTCTGCCCGCTGCCTGGAATTCAAAACACCTGAAGGCCGGAAAACGGCTTATGACCAGCTCCGCAAAGCCGGGATAGAAGGTTTTGTGGTCATTGGCGGGGACGGCAGCTTCCGGGGCGCGACTATTTTCAATAAGGAATACGGGTTCCCGGTTATCGGGATTCCCGGCACCATCGATAACGACATTACGGGTACCCGATATACCCTGGGCTTCGATACCGCCCTGAATACGGTAGTGGAAGCCATTGACAAGATCCGGGATACGGCCAGCTCCCACAACCGCCTCTTTTTTGTGGAAGTGATGGGCCGTGACGTGGGCCACATCGCCCTGAATGCCGGAGTAGGAGCCGGGGCCGAGGAAATCCTGATCCCGGAAGAAAACCTGGGGCTCGAGCGCTTACTGGAATCTTTGAAGCGCAGCAAGAAATCCGGAAAATCCTCCAGTATCGTAGTGGTAGCCGAAGGGGATAAAACGGGCAAAAACGTCTTTGAACTCAAGCAGTACGTAGAAGAGCACCTGCCCATTTACGATGTACGGGTTTCCGTACTGGGTCACATGCAGCGGGGCGGTACCCCCAGCGCCTTCGACCGGGTGCTGGCCAGCCGCATGGGCGTACGCGCCGTGGAAGCCCTGCTGGAAGGCAAGACCAACCTGATGGTGGGGATTATAGACAACGAAATTGTGCTCACGCCTATCGAAGAGGCGATTAAAGGGCACACCTCAATAGACAGGGAACTCATCCGGGTTTCCGACATTATGACCGTATAACTAAAAATCAGAACAAAAATGGCATCAATGCGAATTGGAATTAATGGATTTGGACGGATCGGCCGTATGGTATTCCGTTCCACTTTCGAACGCGATAATGTAGAGGTAGTGGCGATCAACGACCTGCTGGACGTGGAGCACCTGGCCTACCTCCTGAAATACGACTCCGTACACGGTCGCTTTAACGGTACCGTAGACGTTAAGGACGGGCACCTGGTGGTAAACGGGAAGCATGTACGCATTACTGCGGAGCGCGACCCCGCCAACCTGAAATGGGATGAAGTGGGCGCCGATGTGGTTGCCGAATGCACCGGGATCTTTACTACCCTCGATATGGCTCAGAAGCACCTGGATGGTGGCGCCAAAAAGGTGGTGATTTCCGCCCCTTCCGCAGATGCCCCTATGTTCGTGATGGGTGTTAACCACCACGAAGCCAAGGCGTCGGACAACATCGTTTCCAATGCGAGCTGTACCACCAACTGCCTGGCGCCCATTGCCAAGGTACTGGACGACACCTTTGGGATTGAAGAAGGCCTGATGACTACCGTACACGCTACCACGGCTACCCAGCTGACTGTAGACGGCCCCACCCGCAAGGATTACCGCGGCGGCCGCAGCGCCCTGCTGAATATTATCCCGGCCTCCACCGGGGCGGCCAAGGCCGTAACCAAGGTGATTCCGGCCCTTAAGGGCAAGCTTACCGGGATGGCCTTCCGCGTACCCACCGCCGACGTTTCTGTAGTGGACCTGACGGTGCGTCTGGAAAAAGAGACCTCCTACGAGGGCATTAAAAAAGCCATGAAAGAAGCTTCTGAAGGATCCCTGAAAGGTATCCTGGGCTATACAGAGGAAGACGTGGTTTCCCAGGACTTTATCGGGGACGCCCGTACCAGTATCTTCGATGCCGGTGCCGGGATTGAGCTCAGCAGCCGGTTCTTTAAGGTGGTTTCCTGGTACGACAACGAGGCGGGCTATTCCAACAAGCTCATCGACCTCGCCCTGCACGTAAACAGCCTGTAACGCTAAGTTTCACACCAAACAAGGAGGGACCTGTCCGGAAATGCCGTACCCGGCAGGGGGCACAGGTCCCTTTTTTTGATCTCAACAGCCTATGATCCTGATTACCGATAGCGGCGCCACCAAGGCGGACTGGATTGCCCTGGACTCCAAAGGGGAGCAGGTATTTATGACCCAAACCCTGGGCCTGAGCCCTGAGGTGCTCTCCAAGGAAGTGATTGAGGAGCGACTGGCCAATAACTTTGAACTGGCCCGGAATGCCCACAAGGTAGAACGGCTCTACTTTTACGGGGCCGGTTGCGGCACCGACCGTATGCGGCGGTTTCTGAAAAAGATTTTCCGTGAATTTTTTCCGAAAGCGAAAGTGGAGGTCAAGGAAGATACCTATGCCGCCATCTACTCCACGACCCGCATCGGGCACCAGGGCATTGTTTGTATTCTGGGAACCGGGTCCAATTGCAGCTACTACGACGGCCACCAACTGATCCAGAAGGTGACCTCCCTGGGGTATATCCTTATGGACGACGGCAGCGGGAACTTTTTCGGGCGCAAGCTTATCCGGGATTACTTCTATCACAAAATGCCGCAGGACCTGTCCCTGCTTTTCGATAAGGAGTACAACCTGGATGCAGACGTGATCAAGGAGAACCTGTACAAGAAACCCAACCCCAACACCTACCTGGCCACCTTCGCCCGCTTCATTGTAGAGCACCGGGACCATCCGTACTGCAAAGGGGTTATCGATAAAGGTTTCCAGCAATTCATCAACAACCATGTGATGCAGTTTGAGCTGGCCACCAAGGTGCCCGTACATTTTGTGGGCAGCATTGCCTACTACCTGC
This sequence comes from Robiginitalea aestuariiviva, assembly GCF_029537735.1. Classification (GTDB taxonomy): domain Bacteria; phylum Bacteroidota; class Bacteroidia; order Flavobacteriales; family Flavobacteriaceae; genus Robiginitalea; species Robiginitalea aestuariiviva. Next base: position 782,807 of record NZ_JARPUQ010000002.1, read on the forward strand.
AGGATGAACTCAAGGCAGTGGTGGAGCGCAACGACCTGGTCCTGGGCCAGATCCGCCAGCGCCCCATTGACGGGTTGATGGAATTCCATAAGGAAACGATCTGACCGTACGTATCTGTCCTTTTCGAATTAATGAGTAAGCCCTATTCCAGGGCTTACTTTGTTTTGGTCCCCTGCCAGGGAAGCTTTTTGCGATAGAAGCCTGAAGGGTAAGGATACTGCTTGTGTATGGCAGGGCACGGCGATAGCTTGCATCCAGGGGGTGGGGGCTCCCCACCCTAACGGTTTTATTCCTCCAAAAATTGCTGGCTTTCAGCCGGTTCCTTCCGGGAAAGGGGATTGCAGTTTCGCGGGGTAAATTTACCCTGGGGTGGGGCTGGAGGCCCCAATCAGAACCCTAAAGCCTGCATGAATCTTGCACGATCATGCGGTAACTTCACCCCGGGGCGGGGCTGGAGGCCCCGGCACCTATATCAGGATAACTGCCACGGGAACCTTCGGCCCGCAAATAGGGGCATCATGGAAAAACAAGAGGGGTGCGGGCTTCCCGGATTTAATCCTTAACCGCAATCATGGAAATCTCCACGTTCACAAACCGCGGCAGGTTGGCCACTTCCACGGTTTCCCGGGCAGGGGCTGTCTCGGGGTCAAAGTACCCGCTGTACACGGCATTGATGCGGCTAAACTGGTTCATGTCGTTTACAAAGATGCTGGCCTTGACCACATGCTCAAAACCAAGTCCGGCAGCCGAAAGGACCGCCTTCAGGTTATCCATGACCTGCTGGGTTTCGTCTTCAATAGAGCCGGAGACCAGCTCGCCGCTGGTCGGGTCAAGGGCAATTTGCCCGGAGAGGTACAGGGTGTTGCCGGCCATCACGGCCTGGCTGTACGGGCCTATAGGGGCCGGGGCATCGGGGGTCTGGATGATCTTTTTCATCTGGGGTGGTTTTAGTTGAAGTTGGAGCGCTGGCTGCGGTTCTCCCATTTCAGGTCTTTCAGCACATTGGCCTTGATCCCGATAAAGAAATACCAGCGTTCAAACTGCCCGAAAGGCGTCCAGTCGAACTTCAGATTAAAGCTACCTAAATCCCGCTGAAAACGCAACTGGGTTACCCCGAATCCGCTGCGTACAAAATCGTAGGAAGAGGAAAAGCCCACCTGCCACCGGGGCGATAATTCCACATCGCCCGTAAACATTAGCGAATGGTTCGATATCCGGCCGTCGCGGTTGGGGTTGGAGTAATTCATGGCGTATTGCAGACGAACGTTCCACGGAATGCGCGAGCCCCAGGCGGGGTTTTCCACGCTACTGGGATCCCGGTCGTCAAAGGCGCTGCGGTTAAAGTTGTCCGCCCGCCCGAACAGCCCGTCCGTACGGCCCCCGCTGGCTGCGGTATAGTTGTCGCCGGCATAGGGGTCCTCTTCCTCTTCTTCCCGCTCCCGTTCCCGGTCAAAGTCTTCGCTGCCAAAGCGGTAGCTGATATTCAGCCGGGCACTGGTCACCCGCACAATTCCGCCCCCGCTATTGATGTTCAGGGTGTTGATCCGCCGCCCGTTGTTGTCTACGGTATAGGGGTCCAGATTGGCCCCGAAGTTTACGGTCATCTTGTTGTCCAGCAGGTTCGTCCCACCCGTCATGCTCACCGGACTCAGCCTCAGGGAATCCGCCTCCAGGTTATAGCTGGTGCTGAAGTTCAGGCTGTTCAACAGGAAGATCTTTTTGGGTTCGGTTGCCGTGGAATCCCGGTCCCGTACTTTGGCTTCCAGGGTGTTGGCCAGGCTGAAGGACATGGAGCTGGACTGTTGCTGGCGGGGGGTGCCGTACAGGGTATTTTCAAAACGGGTGTAGTAGACCTCGTCTCCCGTGGTCTGGTTTACCACCTGTTCGTAATACTGGTCGAAGGATGGGGCCCATCCGTAGCTGACGCTGGGCCGCATTACGTGCCTCAGGGCCTGAATGGTCTTGTCTTCCCCGAAATTAAAAGTCCCGTACAGGGTGGTCCCGATGCTGGCGTTCAGGCTGTACTGGTTAAAGCGGTCAAATCCTTCCACGGTATCCCGCTCTATGGTCCCGGTTTCCCCGTCGTAAAAGCGAAGGGAGGTGTCCCCGGTCCAGATCTCTTCATAGCTCCCCCCCATACTCACGCTAAAATACTTGGCCACCTTGAAGTTGGTGGCAATGGGAATACGGTGGCGCGCCCCCATGCGGGCATCGTCAAACATCTTCCCGGTCAGGAAGTCTGTGGAGTTCGTGCGGATGCTGTTGCGGGCATTCAGGTCGTACTGAAAGTTGATGTTCTGCAGGGCCCCTTTCTTGATGCCGTCCCGCTTGGCAAACGGAAAAATACGCTCCATGCTGGCCTGCAGAGTGGGCAGGGTTACATCCACCACATCCGTGTTGGTATTCTGGTTGTGGGTAGCCGTAAGGCTCAAGTTTACGGAGGGGTAAGCCGGGAAGGTCTTGGAGTATGAAATGGACGAAGACAGGTTGTTTACCTGGGTGTTGGGCAGGTTTTGCTGGATCAGGGAATTCCGGTAATACTGACTGCTTCCCAGGTTGACCGAGGCCGAAAACCGGGAATTCGGGTTGGCCTTGGCGTCCTGGCTGTGGCTTACCTGTATGTTGTAGATGGTGGTGCGGGTATAGTCGGAGAAGCCTTTCTGGGAGGTCACCAGATTCTCGTACCGGAAGTTCACGTTCCCCCGGAAGCGGTATCGTTTGGCATAGACACTTTGCGCCCTAAAGCCATAACTCCCGTTGGTATACAGGTCTCCGGTCAGGGTGAGGTCCACATAATCCGAGATGGGCAGGTAGTACCCGCCATTCTGCAGGAAATACCCCCGCCGGGCGTCGTTCCCGAAGGTAGGCATCATAATCCCCGCCGTACGTCCCGTGGTGAGCGGGAAATAGGCAAAAGGCAGGGCTACGGGAGTGGGCACATCCACAATATACAGGTTGCTGAACCCGGCAATCACCTTTTTACCCGGCACCAGCTTGGCCTTGCGCACCCGGATGTAGTAATCCGGGTCCAGGGTATCTTTGGCCGTGGTAATTTTGCCTTCGCTCAGGAAGTACACCGAATCGTTTTCCTTTTTGGTCCGCTGGGCGTACACCTTCATGGACTCACTACCCAGGCGGCCCAGGCCTGCCTGTTGTTCGGTGCGGGAATTCCAAATAATGGCCTTTTCCGTGTCGAAATTAAAGCGGATGGAGTCCGGGATCACCTCGTTGGTGCCCTGTTTGAAAAAAGGCAGCTGGGTGTAGTTGCCGTCGGCATCCTTGATCCGCCCGGCGTATACCTCGTTGTTTACGTAGTCCAGTACAATTACTCCCGCCTTCAGTTCAGTATCCTGGTAGTAGATCTCGGCTTCGTTGTAGAGGTAAATGCGTTTTTTCCGCTGGTTGATGCGCACGTAATCCTTGGCCTTGTAACGCACCTGGTCCATCAGGGTGCCGGCATTTTTGGGGAGGGTGTCGTGCAGCACCGAATCCGGGGCCTGGCCCATTTCGGTCATCAACTGGGTGAGGGGAGGAGCCGTGAGGGTATCTCCCACGGGGGCTATGGGCAGGGGCACAGGAAGGTCCTCCTGAGCCCATAAACTGCAGGATGCCAGCCAAATCAATCCCAGGAAAAGAAATAACCGTTTATTTGAAAGCAAGGCGATAAATCCTATTTTTGTAAGCGATGGCTCCGAAAACCGTGGTCAAACTTACATATTTTTCACGCTGCAACGCCTACATTAGAATAAATTTAACCCGTCCAGAATCCATGATTTTGCCCGCCATTAAAGGGATACGGCATCATTTCACCCTGTCAGTTCTCCTCGTTGTCCTATCCTGCCTTACCGCTGCATCCCAGGCTGCCCGCCCTGCGGTTCCCGCGCCTTTTACGGTGGTGCTGGATGCCGGTCACGGAGGTCATGACCCCGGGAACCTGGGCAACGGTTTCCTGGAAAAAGACATCGCCCTGAAGATTGTCCTGGCCGCAGGCCGCATCCTGGAGCAGCAGGCGGGAACCAAAGTGATCTACACCCGGGATTCGGATCGTTTTGTGGACCTCTACGTACGGGGCGAAATTGCCAACAAGGCCAAGGCGGACCTCTTTGTCTCCGTGCATTGCGATTCCCACACCTCCAATGCCAATGGCGCCGGCACCTTTGTGCTGGGGTTGCACGCCAACAAGCAGAATTTCGAAATTGCCAAAAAGGAAAACTCCGTAATCTACCTGGAGGACAATTACGAATCCCGCTATGCGGAATACGACATCAACTCCCCGGAATCCATCATTGGCCTGACCATAATGCAGGAAGAATTCCTGGACCAGAGCATATTGCTGGGAAAACTTATGCAGGACCGCTTTACGGGCCGTCTGGGGCGCAACGACCGCAAGGTGAAGCAGGCGGGCTTTATTGTGCTGCACCAGACCTTTATGCCCAGTGTGCTGGTGGAGACCGGCTTTTTGACCAACAAGGACGAGGGCCGGTACCTGAATTCGGCCAAAGGGCAGCAGGAAATGGGCCAGGCTATTGCCAATGCCATTTTGGAATACCGCAAATCGGTCCGTGCCGCACAGGCTCCGGTGGTGGAGCAGCAACCCGAACCCCAACCGGAAGTGTCAGAAGTCCCCGAAAAGGCTATGGAAACCCAGCCGGAGGAACCTGCCCCTGCCGAGGAGCCGGTAAAAACCCCGGCCGAAACCCCTGAAAGTGCAAAGCCTGCGGTTGACGAAGCGCAGCGGGTTACCTTTAAGGTACAACTCGCCGCTGTAAGCAAAGCCCCCGTGCTGGAGCCCTCGCGGTTTAATGGGCTGGATAACCTCTCACAGGAGTCGCATAATGGCGTATACCGCATCCTGTACGGGAACACAGAGTCCTATGAGCAGGCCCAGCTGCTGCAGAAAAACGCGGTTCAGAAGGGGTATTCTTCGGCCTATATTGCCGCCTATCGCAACGGGGTTCGCATTCCCCTGGCGGAAGCCTTGAAAACCGTATCCCAATAAGGGATTTCCTTCCAAAAAATATTTCTAATTTTGTTGGAAACGCAAATCCATCCGATTGAAACTTTCCAGGGAATTTAAGACCGGCATTATCGTCATCGGCGGCATTCTATTATTTATCCTCGGCTTTTCATACCTGAAGAGTTCGCCCCTTTTTGACGACAGTAAAATATTTTATGTGGTATACGACCACGTGGGCGGTTTGCAGACCGGGACCCAGGTGAGCATTAACGGCTTTGCCGTAGGGAAGGTAAATGATATCGGGTTCAGAGACGAAACCGGGAAGCTGGTGGTAACCTTCTCCGTGAGCAAGGACTTCGAATTTTCCCGCAACAGCGTGGCGGAGCTTTTCGATACCGGGATCATAGGGGGGAAGGGCATACAGATCCAGCCGGTTTTTGACGGGGCCCCGCCCGCCCAGGGCGGGGATACCCTGCAGGCCTCCACCCGCCCGGGGCTCACCGAACTGGTGCAGCAAAAACTCACCCCCCTCCAACTGAAGGTGGAAGGCGCGGTATCCAATGCGGATTCCCTCCTGATCAATTTCAACGACCTGCTGGATTACGACACCAAGGAAAACCTGCGCCAGAGTATTGTGGGGATGAACCGCCTGGTTACCAGCTTCCAGTCCAGCGCGGACCAGCTCAGCCGCCTGCTGGAAGACAATGGCACCGGCCTGGACAGCAGCCTGAAAAACATAGACCGCATTACGGCCAATTTTGCCCGTATTTCCGATACCCTGGCCGATGCCGGCCTGGGGCAGGCCGTAGCCAACCTGGAATCTACCCTGGCCAGCCTGGATGCCCTTATGGCACGGATGGAAAGCGGCGATGGTTCCCTGGGCAAACTCATGAAAGACGAAGACCTGTATAACAACCTGGAGGCCTCCTCCCGGCAGTTGGAACTCCTGCTGCAGGATTTCCGGCTGAACCCCAAGCGGTATGTGAATGTTTCGGTCTTCGGGAAGAAGCAAAAGGAATACACCGTGCCGGAAAACGATCCGGCGGATCAAAACCAGCCTGAATAATGCAGCACCTGCCCAACATCCTCTTTGTGCTGGCCCTGGCGGCCGGCATCGGCTATTTCAGTCGCAATATCGGGCGCCTGGTGCGCAACATCCGGATGGGGCGGGAAGTAACCCCGGAAGGGCCCCGTTCACAGCGCTGGGCCAACATGGCCCGCATTGCCCTGGGGCAGCAGAAGATGGTGGTACGCCCCTGGGCGGGCTTGCTGCATATTATTGTCTATGTGGGCTTTGTGGTGATCAATATTGAAGTGCTGGAGATCGTGATCGACGGGGTTTTTGGCACCCACCGCATCTTTGCCTTCCTGGGCCCGGCCTACAATGTACTCATAGGCAGCTTTGAAGTGCTGGCCCTGCTGGTCATAGTCGCCGTGATTGCGTTTTGGATGCGGCGCAATGTCCTGCGGCTTAGCCGCTTTTGGAAACCCGAAATGAAAGGCTGGCCCAAACGGGATGCGGACTGGATCCTCTACATTGAACTGGTGCTTATGTGCCTGTTCCTCACCATGAATGCCGCAGACCTGAACCTGCAGCAGCTGGGTGCGGATCATTATACCCGTGCCGGGGCCTTCCCCGTAAGCGGGCTTATAGCCCCCTGGTTTGCCGGACTTTCGGAAGCCTCCCTGGTAGTGCTGGAGCGCGCGGCCTGGTGGCTGCACATCCTGGGCATCCTCTTTTTCCTGAATTACCTGTATTATTCCAAGCACCTGCATATCCTGCTGGCCTTCCCGAATACCTGGTGGGCCCGCCTGACCCCCAAAGGAGAGATGGATAACCTGGAATCCGTGCGCCGGGAGGTGGCCCTGATGATGGACCCGGATGCGGATCCCTATGCCGCACCGGCCGAGGATGCGCCGCCCCCGGAAGCTTTTGGCGCTTCGGATGTGATGGACCTTTCCCGGGTGCAATTATTGGCCGCCTATACCTGTACGGAATGCGGGCGATGCACCAGCGAATGCCCGGCCAACCAGACCGGGAAGAAACTCTCGCCCCGCCGTATCATGATGGCCACCCGAGACCGCCTGGAGGAGGTAGGGCGCCAGCGTAATGCAAGCAAAGGGGATTGGGAACCGGATGGAAAGAAATTGCTGGACGATTACATCAGCCGGGAAGAATTGTGGGCCTGCACCACCTGCAACGCCTGTACGGAAGCCTGCCCGGTAAGCATTGACCCCTTGTCCATAATCATGGACATGCGGCGTTATCTGGTGATGGAACAATCCGCAGCCCCCACCGAGCTGAATGCTATGATGGGGAATGTAGAAAACAATGGGGCCCCCTGGCCGTTTAACCAGATGGACCGCCTGAACTGGGCCCAGGAATCTTAAACCCTGCTACACCCGATGGAGCAATCGAAAAACATACCCACCATGGCAGACCTGGCGGCTGCCGGACGGCAGCCCGAAGTCCTGTTCTGGGTGGGGTGCGCCGGCAGTTTTGACGACCGCGCCAAGAAAATCACCAAGGCCTTTGCCGCCCTTTTGCAGAAAGCGGAAGTGGATTTTGCCGTCCTGGGGACGGAGGAGAGTTGTACCGGGGACCCGGCCAAGCGATCCGGGAATGAATTCCTTTTCCAGATGCAGGCAGCTATGAATATCCAGGTGCTCAATGGCTATGGGGTGAAAAAGATCGTGACCACCTGTCCGCACTGTTTCAATACCCTGAAAAACGAATATCCGGGCCTGGGCGGGGAATACGAGGTTATGCACCATACGGCATTCCTGCAGGACCTGATCCGGGAAGGCCGTCTGCAAATTGCAGGGGGCACCTTTAAGGGTAAGCGCATTACTTACCACGATCCCTGTTATCTGGGCCGCGCCAATGGCATTTACGAAGCGCCCCGGGAACTTATCCGCAAACTGGATGCGGAACTGGTGGAGATGAAGCGGTGCAAGAGCCGCGCCCTGTGTTGCGGGGCCGGAGGCGCCCAGATGTTCAAGGAACCTGAGAAAGGGGATAAGGACATCAATATGGAGCGCACCGAACAGGCCCTGGAGACCCAGCCCGAGGTGGTGGCGGCTGCCTGCCCGTTTTGCAACACCATGCTCACCGACGGGGTGAAAGGCAAGGAAAAGGAACAGGAAATCAAGGTATACGACCTGGCCGAACTCCTGGCCGGGGCCGCAGACCTGTAACCCATTACGGCATGTTAGTCCCCTTTACCGAATTGCCCGAAACGGCACGCATTTGGATCTATCAGGCGAACCGGCCCTTTACGGAAGCCGAGGCGCTTGAGGTCTCCGAAAAAACCGCAGCCTTCCTGGAGCAGTGGACGGCCCACGGCGCCTCCCTGAAAGCCGGGTTTGAACTGCGCTACAACCGGTTTATCGTGCTGGGTCTGGACCAAAGCCTACACGGTGCCTCCGGCTGCTCCATCGACGCCTCTGTGCATTTTGTCCAGCAACTGGAACAGGCCTACGGGGTTACCCTGCTGGACCGGATGAACGTTACCTTTCGGCAGGGGGAATATATCGCCTACAAGCCCCTGGCAGACTTCCGCAAACTGGCCAAGGCGCGTTCCGTAGGCCCGCAAACCGTGGTGTTTAACAACCTGGTGGCCAACAAACGCGAATATGAGGAAGACTGGGAGATCCCGGCCTCTGAAAGCTGGCATAACCGATTTTTTTAACCTGAAAGCCCTGGAGGGCACTACAGGCACAAAAGCGCGATGAGCAGACTACAGGTATGGATCATGGTACTGGGCTTCTTGTGCGGCCCGCTAAACGCCCAGCAGGACCCGCTGCAGGCGGCGGATAGCGCGGCCCAGGCGCAATGGGTGGAAGACACCTATGCCCGGATGGACCCTGCCCGCCGTGTGGGCCAACTCTTTATGCTTATGGCCCATTCCGACCAGGGGCCGGAGTGGGAGCAGCGCCTGCATACCTGGGTAAAGGAGTACCACATTGGGGGGCTGGTTTTCAGCACAGGCGGCCCGGTGCGCCAGGCCCGGCTGACCAATGCCCTGCAGCAGGAGGCGGAAGTACCCCTGCTGATTGCCATGGATGCCGAGTGGGGGCTGGCCATGCGGCTGGATTCCACCTATGCCTTTCCCTGGAACACCACCCTGGGCGCCATCCGGGATTCCGCCCTGCTGGAGGAGGTGGGGTACGCCATTGGCAGCCATGCGGCCCGCCTGGGGGTCCATATGAATTTTGCCCCCGTGGCCGACACCAATACCAACCCGGACAACCCCATTATCGGGAACCGTTCCCTGGGGGAAGACCCGGAAGCCGTAGGCCGCAAAGCCCGCTACCTGATGCAGGGCATGCACCGGGCCGGCATCCTGACCAGCGGGAAGCACTTCCCGGGCCATGGGGATACCTCGGTAGACTCTCATAAGGCCCTGCCCCAGATTCCCTTCGGGCGGGAGCGTCTGGACACGGTAGAGATCCGCCCCTTCCGCGATCTCATCGAAGCCGGGCTAAGCTCGGTGATGATCGCCCACCTGAATGTCCCTTCCCTGACAGGGTCTGAAACCCTGCCTACCTCCCTGTCCGAATCCCTGATCCGCAATACCCTGCAGGGGGAACTGGGGTTTCGCGGGCTGGTGGTCACCGATGCCCTGAACATGAAAGGGGTGGCAGCCGGGGAAGCGGGGATCAACACCTCCCTTTCCGCCTTTTTGGCCGGGAACGACCTGCTGCTGATGCCCACCAACCTGGAGGCAGACCATGCCGCCTTGCTGGAAGCGTATCGTACGGGCCTGATTTCAGAGCAGCGCCTGGCATACTCCGTGAAAAAGATATTGCGGGCCAAGTACAAGGCCGGGCTGGCCCGGTATACCCCCGTGGAAGCGGATGGGATCTATGAAGATCTGAACCGGCCGCAAAACGATGCCCTGTACGAAACGGCTATAGAGGCTGCCATTACGGTGCTTAAAAACCAGGTCTCCATTTTGGGGATCCGCAACCTTGAGAATAAGAAAATCGCCTATGTAAAGCTGGGGGATGCGGACCATACCCCTTTCCTGGAAACCCTGCGCCTGTATACGGCGGTGGATGAGGTATCGGGAGAAACCCCTGCCCAGGTGCTGGAACAACTGGCCGATTACAATTTGGTGATTATCGGGATGCACCAGTCCAATGCCTCGCCCTGGAAGGCCCACCATTTTAGTGCAGAAGATCGGGAGTTACTGGAGGCAATCGCTGCCCTGCGCACTTCGAACTCCATCCTGACGGTCTTTGCCCGGCCGTATATCCTGGGGGAAATCCCCAGCTACGAAAATGTGGATGGCCTGGTGATGGCCTACCAGAACAGCCCCATTGCCCAGCAGACCGCTGCAGAACTCCTTTTTGGGGCCCTGCCGGCCCGGGGCAGGCTCCCGGTGAGCGCACACCCGGATTTTCCGGCGGGCAGCGGCCTGGAGGTGCCGGCCCTGCTGCGGTTGGGCTACAGCTACCCGGAGCGGGTGGGCCTGAGCCGGGAAGGCCTGGCATGTGTAGACACCCTGATGCAGCACGGGATGGATTCCCTGATGTTCCCGGGCGCCCAGCTATTGATTGCCCGGCACGGGAAGGTGGTTTTCCACAAAGCCTACGGCGGGCAGACCTATGAAGGGGAGCGCCCCGTAGCCCTTACGGATGTCTATGACCTGGCTTCCCTGACCAAAATCCTGGCCACGCTGCCGCTGCTCATGCAAATGGAGGAATCCGGCAGCCTCCGCCTGAACGATACCTTTTCCGACCTGATCCCGGAATACGCTCAGACCGAGCTCAGGGATGTGACTGTGCTAAAGGCCCTGAGCCACTACGGGAGGCTGCCATCCTGGATTGCCTTTTACCTGGATACGCTGAATAAAAACCGCCGCCCATCCACCGAATTCTATACCACCCGCCCCCAGAATGGCTACTCCATACAGGTGGCGGATAAACTTTACCTGACCGATGCCTACCGGGATTCCATCTACAACCGCATCGGGCGGCAGGAGCTTAAGTCTAACCGCTACCGGTACAGCGATGTAGCTTATTACGTTTTTAAAAAGTATATTGAAGAAACCCGGGGCCACCGACTGGACAGCCTGGCTACGGAATTTCTGTATGCCCCCCTGGGGGCTTCCCGGACAGCCTTTAACCCGCTGAAACACTTTCCCCGGCCGGAGATCGTTCCCACGGAACAGGATGATTACTACCGCTACCAGGAAATCCGGGGGTATGTGCACGACATGGGCGCCGCCATGCAGGGCGGGGTAGGGGGGCATGCCGGCCTCTTTGCCAATGCCAACGACGTGGCCAAGATCATGCAGATGTACCTGCAGGGCGGGTATTACGGGGGTACGCGTTTTTTGCAGTCCCGCACCATTGAGAAATTCAATAAATGTTATTTCTGTGGCAACCACGTGCGGCGGGGCGTGGGCTTCGATAAACCCCAGCTGGAAGACCCCGGCCCCACCTGCGGCTGCGTTTCCCCCCGGAGTTTCGGCCACAGCGGGTTTACCGGCACCTACACCTGGGCCGACCCGGACGCCGGGATTGTTTACGTTTTCCTGTCCAACCGCACCTACCCCAAGTCCTCCAATACCCTGCTGATCCGCTCGGCCCTGCGCACCCGCATCCAGCAGGCGATTTATGATTCCATTAAAGATTAGGGAGGAAATAAAGCCGTAGCTTTGTGGTATGAAGATCGCCATTGTTTGCTATCCCACCTTTGGCGGGAGCGGGGTAGTGGCCACGGAACTGGGCATCGCCCTGGCCCACAGGGGCCACGAGGTGCACTTTGTGACCTATCGCCAGCCCGTGCGCCTGGAATTGCTGAGCAACAACATCCACTTCCACGAGGTACACGTCCAGGAATACCCCCTTTTCCACTACCAGCCCTACGAACTGGCCTTGTCCAGCAAGTTGGTGGATACCGTTAAGATGTACGGGATTGAGTTGCTGCACGTACACTACGCCATCCCCCATGCCTATGCCGGGTATATGGCCAAGAAAATGCTGGAGGAGGAAGGGATCTCCCTCCCCATGATCACCACCCTGCACGGCACCGACATTACCCTGGTGGGCAAGCACCCCTTCTATAAACCCGCGGTAAACTTCAGCATTAACCAATCCGATGTGGTAACCTCGGTATCCCAGAGCCTGAAGGACGACACCCTGGCATTTTTCGACATCCGCAAGGAGATCCACGTGATCCCCAACTTTATCGACAAGCGCAAATACACCCGCACCTCCGAGAACTGCCAGCGCCACCTGATGGCCAATGAAGACGAACGCATTATCACCCACATCAGTAACTTCCGCAAGGTAAAGCGGGTACAGGATGTGGTAGAGGTCTTTTACCGGGTGCAGCAGGAGATCCCCTCCAAACTGATCCTGGTGGGGGAAGGCCCCGAACGGGAAGGCGCGGAGCACCGTATTGAGGAACTCGGCATTACAGACCGGGTGCTGTTCCTTGGAAACAGTAACGAAATAGAGCATGTGTTATGCTTCTCGGACCTCTTTTTGCTGCCTTCTGAAAAAGAAAGCTTTGGCCTGGCGGCCCTGGAAGCTATGATTACGAAAACCCCTGTGATTTCCAGCAATACGGGAGGTATCCCCGAACTCAACCAGCACGGGGTCACCGGCTTTTTGAGCGAGGTGGGGGATGTGGACGATATGGTGGCCAATGCCCTGGTGATCCTGAAGGACGATGCCACCCTGCAGCGCTTTAAGGAGCAGGCCTACGCCCGGGCGGAACAGTTCGACATCCATCACATTCTGCCCATGTACGAGGCCGTCTATGAAATGGCGTATCATACGGGTGCACGTCAGACCCCTTCTTTGGGATAATCTAATTTCAATACCGATTTCTTGCATATACAGGGCAAAAGCCTTGAATTTTCAGCGGCTTTGTGATTTTTTAATACTATTAGTATACTAATCCTATAGGATAATGTATATTAGCCTCGTGAAATCTATTTCATGCCCAAAACAACCCAAATAGCCCTTGAAGCTGCCATAGAGGCTGGTAGAGCCATCCTGGAGGTATACCGGGCGGAACGGCCTGTGCAGGTAACCGAAAAGGCAGATCAAAGCCCCGTTACCGAAGCGGACCTGGCCGCCAACCGCATCCTGAATGAGCGGCTGGCCACCACGGGTTATCCCATCCTGAGTGAAGAGAATACTGCGATTCCCTTTGCCCAGCGAGAATCCTGGGGCCGATGCTGGGTGGTAGACCCCCTGGACGGCACCCGGGAATTCCTGAAACGCAACGGGGAGTTCACCGTGAATGTGGCCCTCTGCGAGGGCGGGCAGGCTGTTTTTGGGGTAATCTATGCCCCTGTGGCAGGGGTGCTCTATTACGGGGATGCCCGGGAAGCCTCGGCCTACAGGACCTTGGTGCCTGCCGGCGGGGCCCTGCCGGATTTCTGGGAGACCCAAGATCGATTGGCCACCCCGGATCAGGTTGCGGGGAAAGTACGTATCCTGGTAAGCCGTTCGCACCGGAGCCCGGAAACCCTGGATTATCTGGAAACCCTGGCCGGACCGGAGCAGGAGGTGGAATGGGTAGAAAAAGGCAGCGCCCTGAAATTCGGGCTGCTGGCAGAAGGCAAGGCGGACCTCTATCCCCGCCTGGGCCCCACCATGGAGTGGGATACCGCCGCAGGCAGTGCCCTGGTGGGCGCCCTCGGGTTTGAAGTACTGGCCCTGGGCTCCGGGGCTCCCCTGCATTACAACCGGGAGGACCTGGTTAATCCCGATTTCATTGTTAAACGCCGCGATCGATGAGTATAAAAAGACAATTGGCAAAAACGGTAACCTGGAGGCTGGTCGGGACGCTGGACACGGTCCTGATCGCCTGGCTGATTACGGCAGACCCGTTTACGGGGATGCAGATCGGCCTGGCCGAGGTGCTCACCAAGATGGCCCTGTATTTTCTCCACGAGCGGTTCTGGGACCGCCTGCCGGTACAGGAAGGTGCCCGGCAGCACCTGCTCAAGACGGTATCCTGGCGCCTGATCGGCACCCTGGATACCACCCTGCTGGCCTGGGCAATTTCAGGGAACCCCTGGGTGGGGATGCAGATCGGGTTGGTGGAAGTGCTGACCAAAATGGCACTCTACTACCTCCATGAACGCGCCTGGTACCGGTGGGCCCCTATAGAATCCCGGCGTCCAAGCCTGGAAGAATATTCCTAATCCTTTAATTGCATAAAAAGCCATTTCTGATTTGTTTAAAACCTATTCTATGCAGACCCAACTCCTGACTCCCCCTGATGCCCGGCAATCTTCCGAACGGCAATCCCTCAATTACCTGGATGAACTGGAGTCTGAAGCCATTTACGTGCTGCGCGAGGTCTGGGCCCAGTTCCAGAACCCCGTGATCCTGTTTTCCGGGGGGAAGGACTCCATTGTGGTGACCCACCTGGCGCGGAAGGCGTTTTATCCGGCGCGAATCCCCTTTGCACTGATGCACGTGGATACCGGCCACAACTTCCCGGAAACCATACAGTTCCGGGACAACCTGATCGATTCCCTGGGGGCGCGCCTGATTGTGGGTTCTGTTCAGGAATCCATAGACCAGGGCCGGGTTGCCGAGGAAAAGGGCAAAAATGCCACCCGGAATGCGCTGCAGATTACCACCCTGCTGGATGCCATAGAGGAAAATGGGGTGGACTGTGCCATAGGGGGCGGCCGCAGGGACGAGGAGAAAGCCCGGGCCAAGGAGCGTTTTTTCTCCCACCGGGACGATTTCGGGCAATGGGATCCCAAAAACCAGCGGCCGGAGCTCTGGAACCTGTTCAACGGAAAACACTTTGAAGGGGAGCACTTTCGGGTTTTCCCCATCAGCAACTGGACCGAAATGGATGTCTGGAACTACATCCTGCGGGAAGGCATAGATATCCCTTCCCTGTATTTTGCCCACGAGCGGGAGGTGGTCTGGCGCAACCAGTCCTGGATCCCGAATTCGGAGTTCCTGGTCCCGGACCCCAAGGAGACCATCGTCACCAAAAAAGTGCGTTTCCGTACCCTGGGCGACATCACCATAACCGGGGGCATTGAATCCGAGGCAGATACGCTGGAGAAAATTGTACAGGAGGTAGCCGCCATGCGGCAGACCGAGCGGGGGAACCGGGCGGACGACAAACGGTCGGAAACCGCTATGGAGGACCGGAAAAAACAAGGGTATTTCTAAATAAAATCAAGAATTATGGCACTGGATAACAGTCAACTCCTGCGTTTTACAACGGCCGGAAGTGTGGATGATGGAAAAAGCACCCTTATTGGCAGGTTGCTCTACGATTCCAAATCCATCTTTGAGGACCAGCTGGAAGCCGTGGAACATACCAGTAAGCAAAAGGGGCATGAGGGGGTAGACCTGGCCCTCTTTACCGACGGCCTGCGCGACGAACGCGAACAGGGGATTACCATCGATGTGGCCTATCGATATTTTACCACCCCCAAGCGGAAATTTATTATTGCCGATACCCCCGGGCACATCCAGTACACCCGGAACATGGTTACCGGGGCTTCCACGGCCAATGCGGCCATTATCCTGGTGGATGCCCGCCACGGGGTGATCGAACAGACCAAACGGCATGCCTTTATCGCTTCCCTGCTGCACATCCCCCATGTGATTGTCTGTGTAAACAAGATGGACCTGGTGGATTTCAGTGAACAGGTATTCCAGGAGATCGTCGAACAATTTGAAGGGTTTGCCTCTAAAATGCTGATCCCGGATATCCGGTTTATCCCGATCAGTGCCTTAAAAGGTGACAATGTGGTGAACCGTTCCAAAAACATGGAATGGTACCAGGGTGCCCCCTTGTTGCATACCCTGGAAACCATGCACATCAGCAGCGACATCAATAAGGTTGACGCACGATTTCCGGTACAAACTGTGCTGCGTCCGCAGAGCGAGGAATTTATCGATTACCGGGGGTATGCGGGTCGCGTGGCCAGCGGTGTTTTTCGGATCGGTGACACGGTAAGCGTGCTCCCTTCCGGGTTTACCAGCCGCATTAAGGGTATCGACGGGCCGGATGGCCCGCTGCAGGAGGCCTTTGCCCCCCAGTCCGTTTCCCTTACCCTCGAGGACGATATTGACATCAGCCGGGGTGATATGATCGTTCGCGCCAACAACCAGCCGGAAGCCACCCAGGACCTGGAGGTAATGCTGTGCTGGCTGAACGACAAACCCGCCCGCCCGCGGGCCAAGTATACGCTCATGCATACCACCAACCAGCAAAAAGCCATGATCAGGGAGGTGGTTTATAAAATCGATATCCATACCCTGAGCCGCAATAAGGAAGATGCTGAAATTGGGATGAACGACATCTGCAAGGTGAAATTGCGGACCACCCGCCCGATTATGGTAGACGATTACCGCGAGAACCGTACCACCGGGAGCCTGATTCTGGTAGACGACACCACTAACGAGACGGTGGCGGCCGCCATGGTGGTCTGAGGGGGCTATCCGGGCCTGAAGGTCGATTAATCCGGGCACTTACCGGAAGAATTAGTTCTGGCTAGAAGGGAGGCGTACCTTTGGTATTCCCAATCTTTATTGCCATGAAAGCGCGCGCCTCCCTTCCGTTTTTCATCATTTTAATTTCCCTTCAATGGCTCTATGGGCAGGAACCTTCCCTGGCCCTGCAACCCTCGGACAGCCTGGTGCAATCCTACTGGCTGGCCGGCCTGGGCTGGAATGCCGTGGACGATAGCTGGAAGGCCCGGGCCGATTTCCCCACCACAGATATGGTACACCTGCAGCCGTATCCGTCCCGGGTAAGCCTGGGCCGGTATTTTCGCAGCGGACTGGGCCTGGAAGTCATCGGCTCTGCCAACCGTTACCGGGAGGGCAAGGTGGTGGATGGGGCCGTACTTGCCGAATCCAGCAGCTATTGGGCGGTAGATACCCGCCTGAGTTATGACCTGAACCGCCTGGTGGGCCCCACTGGCTTTTTGGACCCCTATGTAGGGGTGGGTGCCGGGGTTACCAATGCCAACAGCACCTCCCGCAGTACGCTCAATGGGGTGGTAGGGACGCGTATCTGGTTTTCCGACCGCTGGGGGCTGGACCTGAACAGCACCGGCAAATGGGCCCTTAAACAAGGCGCCACCAACCACCTGCAGCATGCAGCCGGGGTTGTATACCGTTTCCGGATGGAAGAGGGGCTCACCCGGAAAGGGGAGGCCAAAAAAGCCCTGCTCGAAGCTCAGGCGGCTGAAGCGGCCCGGGAGCGGGATTCCCTGGCAGCGGCACGGCAGGCCGAAGAAGAGGCTTTACAACGCGTAGCCGAGGAGCTGGCCCGCAAGGAAGAGGCGGCGCGCCAGGCCCTGGCCGAAGCTGCCCGAAAGGAAGCGGAACAATGGCAGGAACTGCAAGCCCGCCTGGCCGCCCTGGGCACCATCCGCTTTGCCTTTAATTCCTCCTACTTAAGTCCGGAAGGCAAGGAGGCGGTTGCCGCCCTGGCGGCATTTATGCAAAGCCACCCCAATATAAACTTCGAAATAACCGGGCATACCGATGCCCGGGGCACGGACCCCTACAACCTCTGGTTATCTGAACGCCGGGCCAGCAGGGTAGCCGAAGCCCTTGTGGCAAGGGGAATTGCGGCATCCCGGATTTCCATTGTGGCCCGGGGCGAGTCCGAGCTCCGGAACCATTGTGCAGACGGGGTTTCCTGTACCGCGCCCGAGCATGCCGAAAACCGGCGCGTGGAAGTGCGGATGCGGGATTAGGCCCAAAGGTCCATTACACCAGTAGCTTCGCTGGTTATTCTGTCGGAAAATTGGGTATTTTGCGGAAGAATTCCCGTAAAAAACGGGCCGTTCCCGTACCTTTAAGGTTCGTTCCCCCGGAAAGTATTGCAAACCGACAACAGAGACACGCAAGAAGAAGTAAAGACTTATGGTAATTCTGGGACTCAACTACTATTTCCACGATTCCACCGCCTGTATCGTGGTAGACGGCCAGTTAGTAGCGGCCATTGAAGAAGAACGCCTGAACCGGGACAAGCACACCCGGGTTTTCCCGCAAAAGGCCATAGACCGCTGCCTGAAGATTGCCGGGATAGGCTATGGGGATATCGATCATATTGCCATTTCCATTAAACCCACCCACAACCTCGGCAAGAAGCTGGGGTACCTGGCCAGCCGGCTGGGCATCTTCAAGACTTTTGTGAACCACGAGTTCGTGCATGCCTACAACAAGCAAAAGGCTTTCTGGGGGTGGTATAAATACCACTACCAAAAGAAAGGCAACGGCCCCGAGGTACACCTGATCCCGCACCACTACAGCCATGCCCCGGGGTCCTTTTACGTGTCCCCGTACCGGGAGGCCGCCCTGCTGGGCATTGACGGCTCCGGGGAATGGGCCACCACCTGGTTGGGGTACGGGAAGGAAAATGAAATCAAATGCCTGGGGGAAACCTTTTTCCCGCATTCCCTGGGCTCGTTTTACGAAGCGGTAACCCAATTCTGCGGATTTCGGACCAGTTACGACGAGGGAAAAACCATGGGCCTGGCCCCCATGGGGAATGCCTCCACGTTTTATGAACAGGTGAGTGACATGGTGCGGGTAGACGCCAACGGCCGCCTGCATTTTGACCTGAGCTACTTCAACTTCCAAAACATGCACTGGCAGCGGCTCTCCCCCAAATTCTACGAGACCTTTGGCCCGGCCCGCAAACACGGGGAGGACTTTCAGCAGCACCACAAGGACATGGCGGCTGCCTTCCAGCGGGTGCTGGAAGACCGGGTGCTGGAAATCTGCGACATCCTTCATGCTAAAACCCAGGCCGAGTACCTGGTCATTTCCGGGGGGGTGTCCCTGAACAGTGTCATGAATGGTCGCATTGTGCGCGAAAGCAAGTTCAGGGATGTCTATGTGATGCCCGCCGCCGGAGATAATGGAACGGCTATCGGGGCCGCCTACTACCTCTATAATGGCATTTTCGGGAAGCCACGGAATTTTGTCCACATGGACCCCTATGTGGGCACCGCCTACACCAATGAGGAGATCGAAAAAGTCCTTAAAGGCGCCAAGTTGCAATATACCCACCACGACGACATCTGCGGGGCCGCAGCAGAATTGCTGGAACGGGGCAAGATAATCGGTTGGTTCCAGGGCAAGATGGAAATCGGGCCGCGGGCCCTGGGCAGCCGGAGTATCCTGGCCAACCCGGCTTTCCCGGACATGAAGGACAAGATCAATGCCGAGGTGAAATTCCGCGAAGCCTACCGCCCTTTTGCCCCTTCTGCCATTGTGGAGGCCAAGGACGAATTTTTTGACCTGGCGGTGGAAGCCCCTTTTATGCTGAAGGTTTGCAATGTGCTACCGGACAAGATTGACGTGATTCCCGCGGTAACCCACGTAGACGGCAGCGCCCGCCTGCAGACGGTGCGTAAGGAGCTGCATCCCCGCTATTACGAAGTCATCCAGAAGCTCGGGAAGAAAACCGGGGTGCCCGTGGTACTCAATACCAGCTTTAATATCCAGGGAGAACCCGTGGTGGAATCCCCACAGGATGCCGTCCGCTGCTTTTATTCTACAGGCCTGGACGCCCTGGTGATCGGCAATTTCCTGCTGGCCAAGGCTTCTGCCGGCCTGGAACCCCAGGCACTAACCAAACAGGAAGCGGATGCTGTTTAACTCTTTCGAGTTTTTCGCATTCCTTCCCCTGGTTTTCCTGCTGTACTGGGGGCTTGGGGTTTCCCGCCTCCGCAGCCAGAACATCCTGCTGCTGGTAGCCAGCTATATTTTTTACGGCTGGTGGGACTGGCGCTTTTTGTCCCTGATCCTTTTTTCTACCCTGGTGGATTATACGGTGGGCTTGCTCTTGGGTCGCACCCAGGCCCCCGGCCGCCGCAAAGTGTTGCTCTGGTGCAGCATTGCAGTGAACCTGGGATTGCTGGGATTCTTCAAGTATTACAATTTCTTTGTGGATTCCTTTGCAGACGCCTTTTCCTTCTTCGGGTATCCGCTGGGGGAGACCTGGACGCTTAATATTATCCTGCCCGTCGGGATTTCCTTCTACACCTTCCAGACCCTGTCCTATACCATAGACGTTTACCGCCGGCAATTGGAGCCCACCCGGGATTTTATCGCCTTTGCCGCCTTTGTGTCCTTTTTTCCCCAGCTGGTGGCCGGGCCCATAGAGCGGGCCTCCCAGCTGCTGCCCCAGATTGCCAGCCCCCGGAAACTCCGGTATGGGCAATGGGTAGACGGGTTGCTGCTGATCCTCTGGGGCCTGTTTAAAAAAGTAGCCATTGCGGATTCCCTGGGGATGATCGTAGACGACATTTTTGCCCACCATACCGAACAGGGCGGCCTGGTACTGCTCATGGGCGCCGTGTTGTTCGGTTTCCAGATCTACGGGGATTTCAGCGGGTATTCGGACATTGCCATCGGGACGGCCAAGCTCTTTGGCATTGAACTGATGTCCAACTTCCGCTTCCCCTACTTTTCCCGCAACATCTCCGAATTCTGGCACCGTTGGCACATATCGCTCTCCACCTGGTTCCGGGATTACCTGTACATCCCCCTGGGCGGGTCGCGGCTGGGGAAAGGAAAGGCCCTGCGCAACATTTTTATCATCTTCCTGGTAAGCGGGTTCTGGCACGGGGCCAACTGGACGTTCCTGATTTGGGGCGGCATCCATGCCTGTTTGTATGTGCCCCTGTTTATCGGCGGGCAGAACCGCAGTTTTGTGGGCTCGGTGATCGGGGAGCGCAACGGCTGGCCCACGCTTCGTGAAGTCGGGCAGACCCTGCTGACCTTCCTGCTGGTGAGCCTGGCCTGGATCTATTTCCGGGCGCCATCCCTGGCCGAAGCCAATGCCTACCTGGGCGGGATCTTTTCGCGCTGGGAATGGACGCCCTACCACCACCCTATGGGCTACCGCATGTGGGATTACGCCGTGTTGCTGCTGTTTTTTGTGGCCTATGAATACGGGATCCGGCGGGACGAACGCAGGCCCATTCCCTTCCGGAGTCGCCTGCTGCGCTGGAGCGTAGCCATTGTACTGCTCTTTGGGCTGTTGTTGTTTTACCAGAGCGGTACGGACCGTTCCTTTATCTATTTCCAGTTCTGATGCGACCCCTGCTACACCTTGCCAAAAAACTCATCCTCTTTACCGCAGTAACCCTGCTGGTGTTGGAGGCCCTGGTGCGCATCTTCCATTTGTACAAGGATACCCCGGCCCGTTTTGTAGATGCCCGGGAGGTGGAAAAATGGCGCCCCGGCCAGCACGGGTATGCCGTAACCGGGAACCGGCGGCAGAATTTCTCGGAATACCGTATCAATGCCAGCGGCTACAACTCCGCCCGGGAATACACCCCGGATGCAGACACGCTGGAAATCGCCCTGGTGGGCGACAGTTTTATCGAAGGCTTCCACCAGGATTACCAGGCGTCCATTGGCCGGAAGATGGAGGCCCGCCTGCCCGGGGTGCAGGTTTACGAATATGGGTATGCCGGGTACGACCTGGCCGATGAGCTCCACCTGCTGCAGGCCTATAGGGAGGACTTCCAAAACATCGATTACACCCTGATTTACCTGAAATTCCCGGACGATCTCCAGCGCAGCACCTACCAGGTTTCCTATGACCGGTTACGGCTGGAAACGGGCCCGTATCGGCTGCTGAAGATGAGTAAACTGGTAGTCTACCTCCAGAACATTGGCCTGATGAGCGCCGCCCGCAATGCCGTATCCCAGGGGATGGCTGCCCTAAGGCCCACCCCGCCCCCTGCCGGCCCGGCCCCGGCCCCGGAGGCCCAAAAGGCCCGCTACCTGGAAAACCTGCAGGCCTTGCTGGAGCAGTACCCTGTAGACACCACTAAGACGGCCTTCCTGCTCGATAGCCGGAACGCCCCGGAGGAAGTCTTACACATCCTTGGTCAACAAGGCATTGCTTACCTGGACTACGGCCCAGCCCTGGCCGGCTCCGCAACCCCGGTAACCCTCATTTACGACCAGCACTGGAACGATCACGGACGGGAAATACTGGCAGACACCCTAAGCGCCTGGGTAGCCCTGCGCCTGAGGCGGTAAATCAGAATTCAGAATTTAATCGAAAGGTTTCAGGGCCGCCGGTACAGGGGGAAGTAATCCGTGTGGGGGTCCATGCCCTGGGTAAGTTCCCCGTACACTTCCGGCAAAGCGATGTACTGCCAAACCCGAAAGGGCTTCCGAAGCTGGGAAAAATGGGATTTAAATTGGTACAGGCCATCCTTGCGGCCACCCAAACCGCCTCCCAGGTTTAGCAGGTGCTGGCCTTCTTTTTTGGCCAGGCGCCACATGTGGTCAATCAGCAGACGGGAAGGGGAGAGGGCCAGTCCGGCTTCCCGGGTCCCGGATAAATGATAATGCGCATAGGGGTGCTTTCGCAACAAAATGGCAGCTCCTATAGCCTCGCCGGTATCCCGGGTTTCGGCAAACAGGAAATCAGCCCTAAAATCCCGAGCCGCCAGTAACTGACGGTAGTATTCGAGGGGGAAAAAATATTCCCGTCGGGCCCCTACGCGGGCCATGGTTTCGTCGTAGATTTCCTTGAACAGGGCCGGGGCTTCGGCATCCGTACGATGCACCACCCTACTGAGTTTTCGATAGTGGTTAATCTGGGAACGGTTGCGGGCCTGGAACTGCCCCCGGATCTCGGCCTCCCTGGCCTGCAGGTCCAGGTAGACTACTTCCCCTTTATTCCGGATCTCGCCCAGGCCTGCCAGCAGGGTTTCCTGGGCGGGCAGAAAGGGGTGGAGCCTGGCAAAGATGCTCACTGCCCTAAACTCTTGCATAAAGGCTGCCAGGACTTGCTGAAAACCCCGGTCCGGACATGGCTGCCCGATGGCCAGGGGGCCTCCATATCCGTAAACGGTGCGCGCATCCCAATAGGTGGATTTCGGGATGGGCTGCAACACCAGGGGTAGGGCCACTTCGCCCCGGGCATGGGCATAATGCAATAGCACCGGCCGGTCTCCCGGGCGGGTATTGGCCTGGTGGTACGCCACGCAATGGTAGGTATCCGCCTGGGGGAACCTTTTCAGGGTTTCCCTCCATTGGCCGGGATCTTCAATATGGCGGAGTTTTTCGTTCAAAGGCGTTTGTTCCGGGGGTTAGGGCAACCAAAGTTTTACAAAAGTCATACCCGGTATCTCGGGAAATAATTGGCATCCAGGGCTTCAAATTCCACCTCCAGCTCCTGAATATGGATTTGGGTCAGTTCCCGGTATATATCGTGCATCAGGATTTTCCGCCCCGTATAGAACATTACATCCGGGTCCCGGGGGAACATGGATTTTTTGTGGCGGTACAGGCCGTCGTCATTGTGCCGGCCACCACCCAGCACATAGTGCTGGAAGCCGGCCGCGGAAGCCCATTTCAGCAGTTCCACCCGCAGGAAATCGTTGGGGCGGTACTGGAAATAATCGCTGTAGGTCCCGCCCAGGAAGGCATGTACATTTTGGTTTTGCAGGATTAGTAATTCCATGGAACACGTAAAGCCATCCTTTTCCACCCAGGCAATGGCAAATTTTTCCGGGCGGTAATACACCAGGTGTTTAAAGAACGCCAGGGAAAAGAAATACATGGTAGAGGCGTGGTTCCGGTCCATGGTATCCGTATACAGGTTGTGGAAGGTTCGGATCAGGCCTTCCCCGATTTCGGCCCCTTGTGCGATGTGGAAGGTAAGTCCGGCCTGCTGCGCCTTTCGGTAATTGTTGCGCACCTTGGGTACAAAATGCTCCCACTGTTCTTCCTGGTCCGGGAGGATTTTCCCGTATATATTCTTCAGGGTGGGCTTCAGGCTGCCCGAGTATTGCCGGTGGTTGCCGTACAGGTTAAACCGGATGAATTCCGAGACCACGCCCTGTTGCCGGTACCAGTGATCTACCCGCTGCCAGAATGCCGCAACCAGGTAATCCGGGGCCCCCTCCCGGATGAGCGGCCCGCTGTAGCCGTAAGGGGAAATGGCATCAAACCAGGGTCCGCCTTCAGCCGCCTCAAGGATGGGCCGGATGATCATGGGCATCATCACCTGGGTTTGCCCGCCCCTGTCCAGGAATTGGAAGGCCACCAACCGGTTCTGGTCCTGGTGGTGGTGGAACATATAGGGTAAACAGGCATAGGGGTTGGCATCCCAATGCGCATCCAGCAATTGGGTGTAGGTTTCCCGGGCTTCTTCTTCGGTGCCGATTTCAAGTACCTCCAGGCTCAGGGATTCCAGGGTATCCCGGTGCGCCCAGGGTTCTGCCAAAACTTGGGCCAGCATCCCGGACAGCCAGATAATCCGGCCGCAATGCTCTACGTGCCATACCGCGTTGCCCTGAATAACGTTACCCCCCAGCAACGGGCCCACCACATGAAGGTTGGGCGAGGTCTCCAGGCGGTCGTTTACCTCAAAGCCAATACGGGAGGCGTTCGGTACGGCCAGTTCCTGATCCATAAGGTTGTGCACCAGTTCCGGCGCCTCCCGGGAGTACAGGTCCATGGCCCCGGCACAATTAATAACCAGGGTCACAGGCCGATCCAGCATCTTGTCATTCCCGGAAGGGGTATCAGTGTAATGCAGGTGCCACTGCCCGGTTTCCGGGTCCCGTACCATATCCTGAAAACGCCCGGCAATATGCTCCAGGCGGTTTTCGGCCTGCAGGGCCTCCAGGGTTTCTACGTAATGCTCCCCGGCGCAGCGTTGGCGGCGGCCAATTTCATTGCCGTAGCGGCAGGCAAATTCAGCAAGTTCCAGTTCGTCCAGCCTGCCCAGTAGTTCGCCCACGGCCTGGGAGACCACCCCAACGGTGCTGCGGGCCCCCAGGTCTATGGCTGCGGCCCGGTCCAGGTCCTGGTTGGCCGCCTGGTAGATCTCCCTTGCCGAGATTTTGGCTTTGGCTTTCAGGCGCTCCAGGTTGACCGTCTTATAGGACTTGAGTTTTTCCTGGTCCGGGCGGGCATCCGGCAACAGCCCATAGGTGGAGAGGATGTAAAAATGGCCATAGCAGTCCCGCAGGCCTTCCATGTCGTTCAGGCGGTAGATCACCTCCAGGGCACTGGCATTGGCCCCGATCACGGCAATGTTCAAAGGGGAGCCTTTGGTTTTGGCAAAGGCGGCCACCTGCTCCAGGGCTGCTCCCAGGCCTTTGTAATACAGGTCGTTCAGGAAGAGCAACCCGGATTTTTCTTCCCACCGGTGCTGCCCCCAGAGCAGGCGGTTGGGCATGGACCCGATCCCCAGGACCACCTGGTCTGCGGTATACCCGATGCCTTCGGTGGTGGCCAGGGCCCAGGTATCGCCCTGTCGGGAGAGCCGGTTAACTTCCCCCTGCACAAAACGCACCGTGGCTGTGCCCTGGGTTTTGGCTCGTTCCAACTGGCTTTCCAGTTGCGCCTTTAGGTACTGCCCAAAAAACATGCGGGGCAGGAAAATATCTTCCCACTGGTTCGCATCAATCTCCTCCTGGTGTTTTTCCAGCCAGTTCCGGGAACGTGTGCCCCCTTCCTTTCGGAACTGTTCCAGCAGGGGCGCTTTGTTTTCGGATAGCCAGGCGGTAAAGCGGCTGCGTTCAGGTTCGGGCAGGAAATCCCGCAGGCTGGTTATAAGCAGGACAGCGGCGCCGGAACGCTCGCCATAGGGGATGCCGGTAATGAATTCCGGGTATTGGTCCAGCACCAGGATTCCCATGGGAAGCCCGGTAGGTTGCCCTTCCAGTTTTTGCAGGAGTTGGAGGAGGGTAAAAGAACTGGAGATACCCGACCCTATAAAAGCCAGGTGATACTGTTGGTTTGGTGTTGGTTTATTCCCCATTTTGATATCGAATTATTTTCCCCGGGTTGCCTACCACTACGGCGTAGTCCGGCACATCTTTCAAAACCACGGTACCTGCCCCGATCACACACCATTTGCCGATGCGCACCTTGGGCAGCACAAGGGCTGCGGCCCCAACGTGGGTGCCTTCGCCCACTTCCACATGGCCGGTCAGGGCGGCTCCGGGGGAGATGTGGACATAATCCCCGATCCTATTATCATGGTCTACGCTGGCGCCGGTATTGATGATCACATGGCGCCCCAGGCGGGTATTGGGCTGGATTTTACCCCCGGCGTAAACTACAGTGCCTTCCCCGATATGGGCGGTAGGGCTCACCACGGCTCCGGGGTGGATCAGGGTGGCATAATGGCCGCGGATCAGGCGGGACAATTCTGCCCGGATGGCATTGTCGCCCACCCCGATGATGATCTCGTCCCCGGCGTGCGGGAAGGCCTCGGGCTCCAGGCGGATGCCCGGGCGTACCTGCCCCTCGGACGGATGGGCTACCCCGGGGTCGTCGTCAAAGTAGACGGTAATGGTATACCCCAGCAGGGCGGCCACATCCTGGATAACGCGGGAGTGCCCCCCGGCCCCGTATACCCTCAAATTTTTATCCGTTTTTCCCAAAATATATTACCTAATCGGTAGGTTTTTCGGTTTTGATAATCCGCCCCGGGTTGCCTACTACGGTACTGTAATCCGGCACGTCGCGGATTATGACGGCCCCGGCCCCGATTTTACACCACTTGCCGATCTTCACCTTGGGGATCACCACGGCCCCCACACCCACATGGCTGCCTTCGCCTACTTCCACATGCCCGCACAGGGCTGCCTTGGGGGAAATATGGGCGTAATCCCCGATGATATTGTCGTGGTCCACACTCGCCCCCGTATTGATGATCACATGTCGGCCAATGCGGGAATTGGGTTGTACAATAGCCCCGGCAAACACCACGGTCCCTTCGCCAATCTGGGCGCTAGCGGCAATGATGGCGGTCGGGTGTACGGCCAGGGCAAATTCGCTTTGCAGCACCGCGGCAATTTCGGCCCGCTCCGCATTGTTGCCAATGGCGATAATGACCGGGTCCCCGCTGTGGGGAAAATCTGCCAGGCGCTCCCGCACCCCACCGGCAATGGCGGATTCGGAGTAGGCATGGTGTGCGCCCTGGGGCTTGTCGTCGAAGGTTTCGGAGACCACCATCCCCTGGAGTTCCAACACCTGCCGGATCACCTGGGAGTGCCCTCCGGCACCGTAAATACGTATCTTTTTCATGTTCTAATGGGGGAATTTAATCGGTGGGGTTGCCCTGCCATACCGGCATAATGGTGTTCCCGCTCTGGTTCACGTCTTCCTTGCGGAAGACCTTGATGAAGGTCCTGATTAATATCTTCAAATCCAATAAAAAGCCCAGGTTTTCCACGTACCAGACGTCGTAGGCAAACTTCTCCTCCCAGCTGATCGCGTTGCGCCCGTTTACCTGGGCCCAACCTGTGATTCCGGGGCGCACCCGGTGGCGTTTTTCCTGGGTGGAATTGTACAGGGGCAGGTATTCGGGCAGTAAGGGCCGAGGGCCCACCAGGCTCATATCGCCTTTCAGGACATTGACCAGTTGCAGGAGTTCATCCAGGGAATATCTGCGCACAAAAGCGCCTACGGGGGTAATGCGGTTGGGGCTGTGTACATCCGTATCCCGATGGGGATCAAAATCCCGCATGGTTTTGAATTTCAGGATGCGGAACAGTCGGCCGTGTTTCCCGGGGCGTTCCTGGGTAAAAAACGGCGTACCCCCATTGGCCATGGTGAGGAGCAGCCCCACCACCAACAGGAGGGGGGAGAGCAGGACCAACCCGGCCAGGGCGGCCAGCAGGTCCAGGATTCGCTTCAGGAAATGTCGGTACATGGGGCTAACCGGGGTTGCTTCTTACCTCAAAAATAAAGCGGGGTAAGGGGAATCCCGCAAAATTTAGGCAAACGGGCCAAATCTCCGGTTCAGGCCGCGAGCAATAGAGCCAGGAGCCCGGATTTTTCGGCCAGGGCCTGCAGGAAGCGCCCGGGAATGTGGTGGTTGGCCACCTCCCTGAAGGTGTCGCATAGGATTTTTTTGCCCGTTTGCAGGAACCTGGGGTAGACGGATTCCACAGTATCTCCCGGTTCCAGGCGAATAGGCTCCTGACAGAGGATCACGCCACGGTCAATTTCCGCATCGATAATGTGGGTAGTGATCCCGGAAACGCGTACCCCCATGTCCAGGGCTTCCTGTATGGCTTTGGAGGTGTTGCGGAAGGCCGGCAACAAGGAAGGGTGCACATTCAAAATGCGATTGGGGAAGGCCTGGAGCATGGCATCCCGGATGCGGTATTTGTAGGCCAGCATAAAGACGTAATCCACTTCCAGGGCCTGAAGCTTTCCTATCAGGTCCTGCTGGTAGGCTTCTATGGAAGGAAAAGCCCGGGCAGAGGTGTTAAATACCGTGATCCCCATTTCCCGGCACCGGGCCTCCAGGGGCGTCTGCTGCCCGTCGGTCACCAGGGCGGCAATCTGGTGTTGCCCCAGGCGGCCGGCTTCCTGCAGGTCCAGGCAGGCCTGGGCAGAGTTGCCATAACCGCTGCACAAAAAAGCCCATTTGATTTTAACTTCTGTATTCATCGAGGTCAATCATTTGTGTGGTTGGGAGGATAACAATATCGGAACGCTTCAACACCTTCAGGATGGTGCGGGCAACAACCCGCAGGTCCATCCCCAGGGAAAGGCCCTCCACGTATTCCATATCTTTCTGCAGGCGCGCATCCCACCCCAGGGTGTTGCGGCCGGAAACCTGGGCCAGGCCCGTAATCCCCGGGCGCACGCTGTGGCGGATTCGTTCCTGCTCCGTATAAAACGGCAGGTAGCGGATGAGCAGGGGCCGCGGCCCGATAAAACTCATATCCCCTTTCAGCACATTGTACAGTTGCGGAATCTCGTCCAGGGAGGTTTTGCGGATAAAGGCCCCGGTGCGGGTGAGTCGCTCTGCATCCGGCAACAATGCACCGGTGGCATCTGTACGGCTGTTCATGGTCTTGAGTTTATACAGCCTGAAAATCTTTTCGTGCAGGCCGGGGCGACGCTGGGAAAAGATGGGGTTTTCCCGGGTTTCCAGATAAATAAGCCCGCACAGGATAAGCAGCAAGGGAAAAGCGAGGATAAGCCCCAGCAAGGCAAAGATCAGATCGAAGCTCCTTTTAAAAACCTGTTGATACATACATAAATAGATGCGTCCCAATTCCGAAGGTATTTCCTCCTACCCAAAAAATAGGAATTTTTTGGATAAAGGGCGCGGTTTCGCCGCCGCCCGTAAACCCTGGTGGCGGAAAAGGAAATGGTTTGTTACGAGAATTATTCGTCCCCCGTGCCCATAAATTCAGGCATATTCAGGTTCTCCGCACTGTTTACCCCTTCGCGGATCAGGACCTTCCGGGCGGTGCGGAAAAGGATTTTCAGGTCCAGCAGAAAAGACTGGTACTCTACATACCAGACGTCCAGGGCAAATTTCTCGCTCCAGGTAATGGCATTGCGCCCATTGACCTGTGCCCAGCCGGTAATCCCGGGTTTTACCTCGTGCCGCCTGCGCTGGAAGTCGTCATAGCGCTCCAGGTACACCGTTAACAGGGGGCGGGGGCCCACCAGGCTCATATCGCCTTTCAGGACATTGATCAGCTGGGGGATCTCATCCAGGGAAAACTTGCGGATAAAGGCCCCAACCGGGGTAATCCGCTGTTCATACGGCAGTAATTCCCCCTGCGCATCCGTGCGGTCGTTCATGGTCTTGAACTTAAAGATGCGGAAGATTTTTTCGTCTTTCCCGGGGCGGGGTTGCAGGAAGAAGGGCTTTCCCCGGTTGGCGACCAGCAGCAACAGGGTCAGGATAAGCAGGATGGGTAAAAACACCAGCAATCCCAACAGGGCGAACCCGAAATCCATCAGCCGTTTCAAATGGCGGTACTCCATGCTCAGGGGTTGTTCCGGTTCCAGGTGTTCAGGGTTTCGGCAATGTGCTCCAGGTGCTGCTGCCCGTAACGGAAGTCAATATGGAGGTTCAGGAAATATTGCCACTCCCGGTTATCCGGCCATAAATTGGAGGGATAAATTTCCCGTTCAATCAGGAAGGATCGGAAGGACGTATAGGCCGCTGCATCCTCAAAGAGGAGCATGAGACCAAAGGAAGGATGTCCTTGCCTTTGGATGATCCGGTAATGCCTGCTGGGTGTTAAATGCCCAAAAAGGAACGCCAGGTGCTGCTCCTTGATGCCCAGTACATCTACCTCCATCCATCGGCGTACGTAATCCTGGTCTCCAGGCCGCATACGTACGGGTACATGACTCACATCCAGCGCTTCTTCCACTTCGGCAATCTGCCCCAGGTAGAGGCTTTTCTCTACCTGTTCGGTGCCGGTCAGGTAGGCGGTTTTATGTTGCATGGCGGTGGCCATCAGGTCCCAGGCGGCGTACAGGGCAGGGTCTTCTTCCAGCGGGTCTACCGGCAGGGTGCCCCCCGGTTTCCAGCAAATGCCCCCCAGGGGGATGGGCAGGGACTTACGCAGGGAAACGAAGCAATAATCGGCCTGGCTATGCAGGCTTTGCCGGCTCAGCCAGGCATGGGAGTGGTCTTCAATGATCACGGGCCGCTCTCCAGCCTCAAAAATGGGCATTTCGGAAACCCCCCAATAGTTATTCACCACCAGGATATCCGTAGCCGCTATCCCCGGGGGCAGGGTAATGGGTTGGGCAGGGTTAAATGGATGGGAGGGGTAATACGCCAGATTGGGGTAGTTGTGCTGCATCCAACGATTTACATGCTGGCAGTAGTATTCCGGCATCCAGATGGTGAGCACCTCCCGCTGCTGCTGGATGTGCGAAATCAGAAACTTCAGGGCGTGCCGCCCGGAGTAGAACATCCGGTAGGCTTCCGGGAAATCCACCGGAAACTGTTGCTGTAGTCTTTGCTGTATTTCCGGAGTAATACAATGAAAATAAGATCCGTTTTCCCTTTTGGTAAGCTGTTTCCAGGGCATGGGCTAGGGTGTAGGCATTACACTACAAATGAACGGTTTTAAATCCAGAATCCGAAGCCATTCCGGGTAAGAAGTAAAAAGAATGGTTAAAAAAACAAATGGCAGATTTGTACCGGTAAGACGGCCTAAGGAAACCGCTATATAACCGGGTTAATTCCGGGATTCCCGCTCCAGCCGGCGATACTCCTGCAGGATGCAATCCCAGACAAAGCGGCGCTCATACCGGTCCCCGATCAGCTGGCGGTAGGTTGCCGGATTTCCTGCCGGGGGGTCGGTTAATACCCGCTTCATTTCGGTGTACAGGGCATCCGCGTCCTTGGGGGGTACCAGGGTACCGTTTTCCCCTTCCCGGATAATCTCGTTACAACCGTTAATATTAGATGCGATACTATAAAGTCCCATGGCCCCGGCCTGCATCACCACGTTGGGAAACCCCTCCCGGTAGCTCGGAAAAACAAAACTGTGGGAGAGGGCCATAAACGGGCGGATGTCCGATTGCCACCCCAGCTCCAGGATGGCATCGGTGTCCTGTATGGCCTGGTAGGCCCAGGGCTCCAGGGGGTCCAGCTCGTTTTCGTACGGGCCGATAAGCAGCAGGCGGGTCTCTGGGAAATCGGCATGGACCCTCAGGAAGGCCTCCAGCAATTCGTGGATGCCCTTGTCCCGCACCAGGCGGCCCACATAGCAGTAAACATACTGGCCGGGTTCCAGACCCAGGGATTTCCGTAGGGCCTCCCGGGCTTCGCCAGACACCTGTGCCGGGTCAAAAAAGTCGGTGTCGATCCCGTTGGAACTGCCCTGCCCGAGTACCTGCAATTTGCGGGCCGATGCAAACCGGTGCTCCAGGGCAATCTGCCGCAAGCCTTCGGAATTGGGGTAGACCCGGGTAGCGCAGCGGTAAGTAAACCATTCCACGGCGTTCAGCAATGTTCGTTTCGCGCCCCGGGCTTCCACCAGGGGCATGCCGGCAATGGTATGCAGGCGGTGGGGTACGCGGGCCAGCCAGGCCGCAAACATCCCCAGGGTGCCTGCCTTGGGGGTATGGGAGTGTACCATATAAGGGCGTTCCCGCCGGAAGATGCGGTAGAGCTGCCAGAGCGCCCTTAGGTCCTGAAAGGGCGTTATTTTCCGGGTCATGGTTACCGGGATCACCCGAATGCCCTCCTGTTGGGCCACCCGCTCCAGGCCCGGGCCCGGGGAGGAGATCCCCACCACTTCATAATGCTGGCTCATAAATCGGGACTGCCCCTGGAGTAATCCCCCCAGGGAGATGGGAACGGTGGTGATGCGGATGAGTTTCCGGGGTGTTTCCATAGGTTGTCAGGAAGACTGCTGCGGGGCGGGACCCCCGTGATTCATAACTCAAAAATAAGCCGCAAAAAAAGACTTTTCCCACAAGCCGCGGCAATTAATCTGCAAAACCCGGATTAAACTCGACCAGGGGAAATCCGCGGGGGATTCTACAGGCTTTGTGGCCAGATATTTGGGGCCGAATGGAAGGCCAGGATGCAGTTCATCGATTTTTTTGTTAAAAAATGCCAAGGCGACATCTGCATTTTATCGATAAAACGTACCTGTGAGTGTAGTTCATCGAAAAAATTATACTAAACAACGAGTTTGCTGCCTTATATAGTAAATTCACGCACCCCAAATTTTTTATCATGCTGAAGAGCACCCCCAAGCAACTGATTTTCATGGCCACCTTCCTGGCCCTGGGCACGGTTTTTTCATCCTGCGCGGACGAAGACCTGATGTCTGAATTGTTTGAACAGCAACAACAAAATACGCCGGAAGAACCCGGTTCCGAAAACCCGGATACCCCGGAAACCCCTCAGGGTTCCAACCAGGATCCGGGAGACCCCGTAACCTTCGAAAGCCAGCTGGAGATTAACAGCACCCCCTGCGATTTTGGCCTGGATACCCTGCAGGCCAACGGCACCCTGGCTTTGGAATGCAGCCTGGACCTGGGCGGGCAAACCGTTACCCTGCCAGCCGGGGTTACCCTGGAGTATGCCGGGGGGCAGATCATCAATGGAACGCT
This sequence comes from Robiginitalea aestuariiviva, assembly GCF_029537735.1. Taxonomy (GTDB): domain Bacteria; phylum Bacteroidota; class Bacteroidia; order Flavobacteriales; family Flavobacteriaceae; genus Robiginitalea; species Robiginitalea aestuariiviva. The sequence continues at coordinate 815,634 of NZ_JARPUQ010000002.1, forward strand.
GGTGTTTAATGGGGGGTATATTGACGGGAAACTCATGAACAAGGATCTGACCCTGGAAGGTAGTGTTTCCCTGACTTCGGATACCTTCCAACTCTTTCCGGAGCGGTGGGAGTTGGTGCAGGGGCAGACTACATCGGAAATTGCACAAAGGAACAATGATGTGCTAGAAGGGTTGATGTTTTACACCAAAGAGTTGGGTGCAAGGACCTTCGTTATTGATGAGTTTGATGCTTATTTTGAAATCTCCAAAGTAACAAGTACCACTACTAATCAAAATTTTTATAATACCATTGAGTCTATTAATGTGCCCGGAAATTTCAATCTTGAAATGTCAGAAAGAACCTTTCTAAGAGTATTTCCAAACGATCGAGAAAATGGTGGAACCTTGCTTGCTGCTAGGGAGGTTTCCAATGTTGTTATTCGTGGTGGTAATCTTGTGGGTGATAGGGATGAGCATGATTATTCCAAGTCAAATCCAGGTGAAGGTGGGAATCATTTGTTCTGGGCCCATGGTGCATCTAATGTACTTGTTGAAGGTGTAAACATGTCTATGGGTTCTGCTGGGGCTTTAGTCATTAACTCAATTAACTTCACCTTCCAGGACAATTATATTCCGTCAAATGGAATTACAGTTCGAAATTGTGTCTTTAAGGACAATAGAAGGATGTCGACTGCCATTACAGACGGGTTTAATCTTGTTATTGAGGATAACACCTATATTGACACAGGACTTGACCGGCAAAATTCTGATGGTGGGGTTGTTGGATATGCAATAAACGTGGAAGCGGTGAGAGCTAGAGATGCATCCGGCAACTTCATTTATTACGAACGAGCTTATGATATCTTAATTCGGAATAATTTCGAAAGAGGTAGTCGAATTGGGGCAATTACTGTTAGTGTTGGTGAAAATGTAACAATTGAAAACAATGACCTTGAAAACAAAATTACCTATTCACTTACTTCAGGAACCAAAATCTTAAATAATAGATTGGTTGCTTCAACTGAATCAGCTAAAACCCCAGCCATTCTTGCAGCAGGAAATGGTGAAACTGTTTTCAATAATCAAATATCCGGAAACTATATTGAGGGTTATGGAATTGGTATAGCAGCTTATCATGGGGAGTTAATAATTAGCAATAATACATTGGTAAATAATGGAAATGGTATACAACTTAAAGAATTGAATAATACAGATATTTATAACAATTCAATCTCAAGTTCGCAATCCGCAAGCCGCGGTATTTCCTTTCAAATTTCACATGGGAATGATGTTAGGATTTTTAATAATGATTTTAATGTTATAGCAAATCATTTATATTTTGTTCAGGTTAATCAGGAGATAGATTTTATAAACAACCTGATTCAGATTTATGATAATCGGCTTAATTCTAGTGCGACTTCAATTTTTTCTGTAACAAATGGAATAATATTTGAGCGCAATAGTTCATTTGGCCGTGTCCAAATTTCCAATTCTTCTTCCGTAAGACTTATTGAAAACATTATTGATTCGGCGAATTCTCACGGTGTTAATTTGACAGGAATAAATCGAAATATTGAATTAAATTCCAATACAATTGAATATCCTGCAAACACCAATTTTCAGTGTATATATATTGATAACGCAACTTCTCCTACGGAAGTTTTATTGGATAATAATGAGTGTATAGGAAGCTAAATTGCTACTGATCCTTATTTTAAAAAGTGGTGAATATTGTTTTTAACAAGGCGATATTTGCCACTTTTTTCTACTGGTATATGGTCTACCCTTTTAAATTTAATCTCCATCTTAGTTCCAACCCTTTCCGTTAGGTTTTCGATAAATTTTTGTTGATCCGAATCGTCAAAAATATTCTCGTCAACAACGGCATTTACGTGTATGGCTTGTACCTCATTTTGCATTATCTGGAATTGTAAAACGCCCTTAACTCCTTTAAGACAATTGGAAATGTTGCCAAGATTGATTTTACCAACCTCTTCCGAATAGATATAGTCATTTATTCTTCCTGAGATTTCCTCAACTAGAGGATTGGCATTTCCACAGTCACATACCTTGTCGGATAAAGTGATGGTATCTCCAATGTCATAACGGATCAGTGGAGTACCATAAGTGGTAAAAGAAGTTACGACAAGCCTTCCACTTTTGGAGGCTTGATTATTCTCATCCAGCACTTCAAATACACCGCTGCGTAATTCCAAATGCAAATTGCGTTTTGAGCATTCGAATATAAAAGGAGCGCCTTCGGATGATGCATATTGATCATACATCCGGGTTTTAAAATAGGCTTCTATCTCTGCTCTAATCTCGCTGGTGACCGTTTCTGCGGTTGGAAAAATAGCTTTAATGGTATTTTTGGGGAAGTCCAAATTGTTTAACCTGCCAAATTTTGCTATTTCGTACATGGTTGAAGGAAACCCTACCATGTATTCTGGTTTGTATTCGATCAGATTGGCGATGTAAGCAGTCAGGTTTTTCGGGTGAATATGGAAGGTTGAATAGTATCTAACTTTATATATCCAATCCGTTTTCCAAAATTTATATTTATTCAAATCTCCGGGCGTAAGCAAAGTTTTACCACTAAACCAGGCGGTTCTTTTTCCCAACTTGTAGCCATGTGCTTTACGAAAGTTATCCAAAATAGCAAACCGCTCTTCTACATCTACAGGACGATAAAGCACTTCAAGAGATTTGCCCGTAGTTCCCCCAGTTTTTGAAAGGACCCCCTTTTTTTTAGCTATAGTATAGACCTCAGTAAGGTTCTGTCTTATTTGTTCTTTGTTTACAATAGGTAGTAAGCCGATTTGTTCAATAGATATACCGGAGACATCTTGTGGAAAAAGCCTTTGGTAGAATGGGGAATGTTTTGCGGCATACTGAACCAAATCCTTGAATTTGCGTTCCTGGATCTCTTCTATGGCCTTAATCGGATGTTGAATGCTATATTCTTTTAGGAGTCTTCTGTAGTTTTTACCATATCGGATATTGTAAGCCTTAATATTATAAAGGGATATCATCAACTCCTGAAGAAAATTAGGACTATTCCTGTATATTTTGTCTAATATCATAGCTAGCCTACGCGATATCGTGATATATTTCTAAATGTTTATTTACAGTTCGGGTAATATCATACTGCAATGACTTTTCGGCACACCTATTAGCTACCTCTTTATAAAGCTCAGGATCATTTATTAATCGCAATATTTGAGAGGCCAATTCTTGTTCATTTTCATCTTCAAATAATAATCCTACATCCCGGTTTATCTCCTTTAGGCCATTTACATTGCTTGTAATCAATGGCTTGCCGCTTGCCAGGCATTCGAGTGAAGAAATAGAAAGGCCTTCAGAGTGAGAAGAAATCAGACAGATATCACTACTTTTTAGGAGTTCCGGGATATCCTTTCGTAATCCCAGAAAATGAACTCGCTTATTTAGGCCAAGCTCTATTGCCAATTTCTCACATGACTCGCGAAGATGGCCATCTCCAACCAAGAGCAGGTGGATATGATCTGGTAAATGAAGCAGGGATTTAATAGCTGTTGGCTGGTCCTTAGTAGGATTAAACCTCCCAACCATTATTACTTTTACCGTTTTATCGGTAATACCTTCAATCTGTTTTGGTTTGGCGTCGCGAAACCTTGCCAAGTCTATTCCATTTTCTATTACCACGTATTTCGAATTTCTGAGCTTTAACCATGAGGAAAGTGTTTCTTTGGCTTTTTCGCTTATGGTTATCACCTTCCGATAACGCATGTAAGTAAGTTGCTCTATGGGCCAAAAAAGCAAATTGGATCTACGCTTGTTATAGGTGCAGTGTTCGGTAACTACAGTCGGTTTGGAAGAAAAGGATAGGGAGAGCCAGTATTGGCTTGGGAAGAGATGGGCATGCACTATATCGAACGCCTTAATCATTTTTCGAATAAAAAAAATATTGAGGGGCGAATAAATAGGATATGGACTATATGTAATACTAATGTTGTCATCCAACAACTTTTGTAAAAACATATCTTGATTTTTACTCAAAACAAGGAGTTCTACGTGAATACCCTTATTTCGGATAATCGAGGCCATGTCCGCAACAAGTTTCTCGGCTCCTCCAGCTCCCAGGGAATTAATAATAAGCAGCAATCGCATTAGTAAAGATCTTTATCTAAAACTGCTGTGAAAATTTCATGATGGGTCTCACACTTAAAAAGGTTTAAAAGCAAGGTGTCATGACTCTTCTGCAGGTTCAGTGGTTGTGGGAGAAGCCCCATGGAAATCAATTTCCTTAAATATTTGTTTTTTACTCGCAAAAGGTTTCGGTAACCTTTACTCTGAGTTTTAATATAATTGCGCCATTGTGCCTCAAATAGATCATCGGTGGTGATAATCCTATTCAACTCTTTAATTCTACTATCAAATTGTTCTTTTTGCTCGGGCAATAAAACCTTTAACCTAGGGTCTTCCTGCCTGCCCTGATAAAAAGGAATAAGGGCAAAATTTGTATTACCATCGCTTAAGGATAAGCGCAGGGCCGCCCCTTTGGTCCATTCGCCTTTTTGATATTTCCTTTTAAAGTCAAAAATAAAATTTCCCAAACTGTAGAATATCGGTCGGCCTCTATGAATCTCATAACCGCTAAAGCAATGTGGGTGATGGGCTACAACAACATCGGCACCTACCTCAATAAAAAACCTGAAAGTATTCCGAACACGTGGTGTAGGTAATTGATAGTGCTCTCTACCGCCATGATATATAACTATAACAAAATCAGAGGTTTTCCTGGCATCAATAATCTGCTGATAATTTTGAATGAGGTCCAATGGATTGGCACCTGCCAAAGAATCGGTTGCTGTGCAGAATTCATTCTCTGCAATGTTGATAACGGCCAACTTCTTACCTTCTATGGTCGTTAGAAAAGGTTTTTGGGCCTCAGTTTTATTTAGATTAGCACCAACAGTTTGAATACCCGATTCTTCACAGACTCGTAAGGTATCTTCCAAGCCTTCGAGGCCAAAATCCATTATGTGATTGTTTGCCAGCGTTACAAGTTTGAACCCTGCCTCCTTCAAGAAATTTATTGCTGATTCAGGTGCTTTTATGCATGGGCCGGTCTTAACTATTTTAGAGTTAGAGGAAGTCAGGGGGCATTCCAAATTAGTAATAGCTAAATCAGCCTTATTAATTTCGGGCAAAAGTTCACCAAAAATTTCATTAGGGGTTTCTATATAGTTTAGAGTACGATTGATAGGGCAGAAGTCCCCTGTTATAAGTATCTCCATTGAAATCTATTTAAGGCCATTAGTTTTAGCCAATATGTAAAAGAATAGTAGTATTCCTGGGAATAGTGCCAAATAAGTAAGTCCAAGGTTTGGCGATTTATAAAAAAAACTGAAGTCTTTTATCTGAAGTTTGCTGGCCACATAATGAACAGCATTCTTAAAGCGTTGTTTTAGGGTCCATCCATATTTAATAGCCACTTCTCTGGAATATATAAAACCGCGTGGATGCCTTCTATATTGCTTGAAAATATTTAAAGAAGATCCATCTGGCAAATATTCTACAATGCAAACCACTTCATTAAGAATAAACAGTTTATAATCCTGATCTATTTGCAAATAAAGTGACCCAAGTGGTACGAATCGTTCACCTGAAAAAATTGGATAGGGCTCATATTTTTTAACAACCTCTGTCCTGTAGATAAGTTTCTTGTCGCCTGTTATTTTGAATTCATGATACAATTCATTTAACGCTGCTTCTTTAAGCTCGGCTGGCATTTTTGTTCCAATAATCTCTCCATCCTTATTAGCATCCAGGGCAACAATGCCTGCCAAATGATCCTGGCCCTGTATTTCTTTCCAGGCAAGCGCTATCTTTTCAACCGCATCAGAAGGCATAAAATCATCAGAATCAATACATACATTTAATTCCGTGTTTATCAGGGCATATGCCGAATTATGCGCCCCATGCATGCCTTGATTTTTTTGATAATGGTAGCGGATGTTTACCTTCTTCTCTTCTATCCAACCAGCTACCAATTCCCGGGTATTGTCGGTTGAGCCATCGTCAATGATGAGCCATATAAAATCTTTACGAGTTTGGCGGACAAGACTATTATAGCATTGCCCCAGGCAATATGCCCTATTATAAGTTGGTGTAAAAACCGTTAAGAAAGACATAGAATTATCCTGCATAGTAGATGTAATACATTAAGTAGGTAAACGCAAAATACGCGGCTATGATGTTGGACATGATTAGCCCTTGATTCTTAAAAAAGCTTCCTTTGAGGATTGGATATATAATGATAATGGCCATCATAAACCAGGACAGGTAGGCAAACCGGTTAGAATAATTGGCTTGTATAACAAGAATCCAAAACGCATTGCATATCAAATAGGTATTTAATAATCTATTATAAAATGGGTCTTTGAACTTCTTCTTAATCACAAAAAACCACCCTGCAAAAACAGCGAAAGCAGAATGAAATAAGAAGTCCCAGCGAAATCCAATGTTCGAAGAAGTGCCCTCCAGACCATCTTCCAGGAGATAGGTCGATGCCCTGTCATCAGCAAACCCCAAACCTGAAAAGAATGCAATCCAAAAACCGCCGGCTATCAAAGAAAGAGGAATAGCAATTAACCAACCTTTGAAATATATACTTGGCTTATTAAAAATAAATGTGACGGCATAGGCCAAGCAAGGCAACAATAGTGTTTTGTGGATAGAGATGGCGATTAGGAAGAGAAGAGTGTTTATCAAAATGTGCTTTCTGAAGCATACCCCTAATAGAAATAAAGATGTTGCAACGCCATTGCGGACCCCATTAACGCCATAAGTCCAAAAGGAGAAGGACACCACAAACATGATGAATGCATAGAACCAAAACTTCTGAAAGAGTTTCTTTGATATAAAGAACATTGGTACTATGTACAGCGTACTACAAAACGTTAAAAACGTATTAAAGCCAAAGTATTTTGAAAAAAATTTCATCAGGTAATACCAACCCATATCTGGCAATTTATCGGGATAGGTGCCATGTTGAAAATTCAAATACGCCCGATAATAATTGATAGTGTCACCGAAGTAAACACCACTTATTGGACGTTGTCCTATATAAAAAATCAAAAAGACCAGTAATAAATATCCTGAAGTATTAATGAATATCAGGTTTCTTTGATCTGAGGCAGGAATGACAAGTGTGTGGAAATAGGAAAATAGAACCAGGAATAAACACAGGTTTATATAAATAGGATAATAAGCCTCTAACGAGATAAAATCGAACACTTATTAATTTTTTAAGACTTAACTCCTTTAGGAATAATCCTGGCAGGATTACCAACCACAGTAGAATTAGGTGGAACGTCCTTCACCACCACCGCCCCGGCGCCAACCTGTACATGGTTTCCGATAGTAATCCCTCCGATAATGATTGCCCCGCTATAGACGGAGACATTGTCCCCAATCACTGGCCTTTTTCCGTCCACTTCTCCAATGGTCACCAATTGGTTTACATAGAAATTGGCGCCTATGGACTCTGCATTCAGGATGGTGGCATACGGGTGGGCACTGATGAGGCCACCCGCAATCTTGGTGCGGGGGTCAATGATAAAGTATTTCTCGCGCGGGCAGTAGATCCGCAACAGGCGGGACCAGGCTATCCCTCGTGTGCGGTAATAAAATATATTTCGAAAGTCCCTTGAAAAGGTCAGGAAATGCAGCAAACGCCGCCCAGGTGATCCTGTGATTCCATGCCGCTTCCCCCACCGTTCCAGGTCCTGCAGGATGTGTTCCCGGTTTGGGGAAACCCTCAGCAGCAAGAGGTGTGGCAGCAAAAATGGCGCATAGAGCAAGGCAAAAAGTCTGAACATCAGCTTTTTTGAACTAATTTATGAAACATAGCCGTCCATAGGGGCATTACTTCGGCCACCTTGAACTTTTTTACGTTATCCCGTGCCGCTTTTCCCATAGCTTTTAGAATATCTGCAGCCCGTATAAGTTCCAGGGCTTTGTCGGCAAATTCCGCCTGCTGGTCCATGGGGATCAGGATTCCGCTTTCAGGGGTCAGGATGTTTCGCGGGCCATGGGGGCAGTCATAGGATACCACCGGCAGGCCACAGGCCTGGGCCTCCAGCAACACCAGGGGAAAACACTCATTCCGGGAAGTCATAAAATACAGGCTGGCCTTCGCCATTTTATCTTTGACGCGGTTGGTTTTTCCCTTGAAGATTTTTTCAGGGTTTAAGCCCAGGTCCCGGGCTAGTTGCTTTAGGGTATCCACATAACCCGCTTCCCCATCCCCGTAAATATGGAGCTCCCATTCCGGTGCTTGCGGACGTATCAGGGCCCAGATGTGTAAGAGGTCTTCGAAGCCCTTTACCGGGGCAATACGCCCGGCAGCCATTGCAAGGGGTTTACGGCTCTGCGGAAGGGTTTCAGGGAAAAACGTGGTCGGGTTGGGAATCACCTCCACATTGTCCGAGAAGAAATAGGTGGCTTCTTCCGGGTTCAGGACCACCAGACGGCTGTATTTCTTTTGTACGTAGTCCCCGAACTGCAAAAAGGCTTTTTTCTTCCAACTGCCCGGGTTTTCCCGTGCTGCTTTTTCAATCCATTTGGAAAAATGGAATTCCTTAACTGTAGGGGTCTTTCGTAATACCAGGGGAACGAAAAAGGTATCCGTACTATGGCTGCAGACCACCAGGACATCGGGTTTCATGCGGCGGACATGATTCTTGAGCCTCAAGGTATGGGCAGGAACTTTCAGCAGGTTGGCCGGATGGAAATAGGAGCGATGGCGATGGTAATTAATACCGAGATCGGTAAACTGTATGCGGTCGTCAAAGGAAAAGCACGGTTCCTGGTCCTTTTGTTCGGATGTCAGGATGCTGACCCGGTAACCCGACTGGGCCGCCAGGTAATTGGCCTTGATGGATAATACCCGTTCAATCCCGCCATGCAGGTATACCTGGTCAATAAGGAACAGGATATGCATCAGGCTTCCTGGGTTTCGTTTAGTAATTCCCTGAAAAGGGCATCCCATTTGGTTCCAATCCTGCCCACCGTATAGGCTTCCACATCCTTTCGGGCCTGCGCACCAAATGCCTTTCGTTTTTCAGGGTTCGCCATTAGGGATTCCAAGGCATTGGCCAGACCCTCAATATCTCCATTAGGGACCAGCAGGCCATTCGCGCCATCAGTTATAATATCAGATGGCCCGTAGGGGCAGTCAAAAGAAACACAGGGTACCCCATAAGACATGGCCTCAGTGAGTACCATCCCGAAGCCTTCATAGCGGGAAGACATCACATACAGGGATGATTCCTGGTATTTGCTGCCAATGTCCTTTACCGGCTTATGGAAATGCACGCAGGCATTCAGGCCCAGGGTAGCCCGTAATGATTCCAGTTTCATGGCCGTGGCATAGGAACCGTAGATGTGCAGGTGCCATTCGGGAAGCCGGGCGTGGACCTTGCCCCAGGCCTCTAACAATCGGTCATACCCTTTCTGAAAACTCTGTTTGCCCACGGCAATGACCCTGGGCGCTTCAAGGGAGCTGAGTTCGGTTTCCGCCGGATAAAATGAAAGCGGGTTGGGGATCACTTCCAGGTTGGGCAGGTTCCATTCTTTCTTATTGCCCTCGGTAAGCACTACAAACCGGTCAAACCTGCGCCCGCCATAGTCCATAAGCCCAAATTTTACCGTGGTAGTCAGACGTCTGAACAACCCGGGGGTTTCGGTGCCTATTTCGGCATTTTTGGAAACGTGACGTTCGTAAATAACCGGACAGGGAGTATTGAATAAAACGGGAAACAACATCCCTTTCAAGCCGTCGTCACAGACCGATATCACATCGGGTTGGACCTGTTTTAACAAGCGGTTTACCCTGCGCCAATATTGGAAAGGATAGGCAGGAAGGGTTCTCGGGATATCCGCGTAGTGCATCGAAATTTGGGTACCGAAATCATAAAAGGGTTCTTCATGCTCTCCAAAAAGGGAAGCCATATGTACGTCATACCCCAGGCGCTCTTGCAGATAACGGGCTTTGACAGACAGTACGCGTTCCAGGCCGCCGGGGCCGTGGATGGAATTCGTAATATAAAGAAGCCGGATGGGTTTAGACATAGGTTTTTAGTGCTTCCCGAACTGTGTACTTCATGGCTTCTGCCAGCTCGTGGTGTTTTTCCAGGTTCTTAACCTCGGTGTTTGTGGTGATTTTACCCTCCCACTCAAAATTGGCCGAAAATTCGCCCGTCCTGCTATCTACATCCACACGGTTAAACAGTTCCAAAATACCGTCAAAGCGGCAGGAATCCACAAAACTATCGAAACCGTTCACAAAAATTACCGGGGTACCCAGGGCCAGGCAGGGGAGGGCACAATGGATTCTGGAAGTGATCACTAATCTGGCCCGGGCATATTTGTGCAACAAGTCCTCTGCCATCTGGAATTTTTCTTCGTCCGTATAGGTGTTAGAAGGTGGTTCCTGGTTCACAATATGGGCCTTTTCGAAAAGCTCCGGTGCAATAAATTTCCGGAGGTGCCTGTTCTTTTTGCCCAATTGGAACGCCTGCCCATTCAGGATGTTTTTGATGGTGAGCTTGAGGTTGTAGAACACCTTCTCCTTCCTGGGGTAACTGTAGAGGGGATCCACAATATAAATATCGTCCCCGCGATCCGAATCGTCCACCTTATAACTGTCCAGCGTAAGAGTCAGGCATCCGGTAAAATAGGCATCAATCCCTTTACCCCGTAAGGTCTCCGCAGTAAATTCATCCCTGCAGCCTATGGGCTCATGTGCTTTTAAGTACGCGATGCCCTTCTCGGAAAGCATAAAGGGTGCCGCTGTATTGTTCATATGGAATGATACAAATACCGGTTTAATAGCATCACTGGGCACCCAATTATGAATATTGTGTGTAAACCAGCCATTCATAATAAGCAGTAAGGGATCCCCAGAGTATTCGGCAAGCCTTTCCCGATTGACCAGGGTGTCTACCCTGGGCAGAAATTGTTTGGCCGCCAGGCTCTGGATGTTATCCCCAACATTGAAAAATCGCTTGTTCTCGTCGTATGTGAGTAGGCCGTATTTCATTTTGTATTTCTATACTATGATGTTCTTCCCCGAAGGGTCCTATATATTTTTCGAAGGAACGGAAATTTATTCCGGATTATAAAGCGTAACCGTCCAATCGGGTCGGTTTTCTTTCGTATCATATTGGCTTCGATCATTTTGTCCAATTCCCCATTGCGTATGCGATCCACTTGTTTTTGTTCCAGCGTCTCGTTGTCAAAAACATAAATGCCACGCGACAGCTTTGCTTTTTCCATGAGCTCCCACCAGAAATACCGAACGCCTTTGCTGGCTCCCTGCTTGCCAACCATGTTAAAGATTCGATTGTAAATATCTGCAGTAACCTCAAAGCCATATTTATTTGGGTCTTCCCCATTCAGGATAATCCCCAAGATGCTCCTGAAACACTTCTCGCAATTACTGCAATTGAAGGAGGATCGCAGTTCGGAATAGCATACACGCAACCGGAATGCCTGCTCCTGCTCCCGGGCAAAGGCAACAATGCGGTCTACCTTTTCCTGCCGCCGAAGCTCGTAACCATCATGGTGCACCTGAACGCCTGCCCAGCGGATCAATTCGTCCGCGGTTGGGGTGGAACCCCACGAAATGTCAACTTCCTTCGTATAGGAGGAAGCAATATAAATATGACTGAATCCTTCTTTGACTGTAAGCGGTGCAAGAGCACCGATCAAGGACATGCCATGCTGCACTTTACCCCACCAGCCTATATCCCTGAGCAATAATTCAACCTGGTAGGTATAAAAGTCTCGCACATTGGTCCGGATATAGAATTTTTCGTTCTCGGACAACAGATTCTCCCCTTCTATAAAATCGGTAAAATCGGTCCACTGTTGGATGTCGCCCAAGGCTATGTCTGCGCCATGCAAGGTGACCAGTGCCGGTTTCTTAGCGAAGAGGTGTATATAGGTTGCATAGGCATCCACCCCGCCACTAAACAGCATAGCCGTTTTGTTGCCCTTAATTTTGGGGGTGTCCGACAGATTTTCCGAAAGAAGATTACCGGAAAGGTTATATTCTGGGAATTGACGCTGGAATTCGGTTCGTAATTGTTTACAGGCCTCAAAAAACTCGGCATCGACTTCCTCTACCCGTAAATCAAACCCTGCGAACCAAGCAATGGGTAAGAAATTGCTGACAAACGGGATGGCCAGGATCCCCTTGTGAACATCCGAAACGTCATAAGGGTATTCCACAAAGAATTGGTCTTTCCCTGTAAAAAGCTTCTGTGCCTGGCCCGCTGCCTGGTACTCATAGGTCACCTTTTTATTGCCATTTGACATTTGTATGTCGGTCAATACTATCATTTCGTTTTTCCAGATTTTAGAAGCCTTGCGGGGATCACCTGCAAAATCAGGTTTCGTTCGAACGAGTTCAGGCCCCAGCGATACATGATTATGGCATAAACCCCTGAATACAGTATGGCTTTAAGGCCAAAGTTGATCCATCCGGACCCGGGAATCCACCATATGGCATAACCAATAAGTAGGATAATCAGGAACGATACCAGGGTCTTTTGAAGGAGTCCCAAAAAGAAGCGCGGAATGTTCAAATGGATTTTAAAGTGATAATAGAAATTCATAATGTTTTGCCCGATCATCCACCCGGTTACCGAGCCCAGAATCATGCCGATAGCACCATAGCTGCGGGTCAGGTAAGCTCCTAACAATGTGCCGAGTATAAGGAAGGTAAGGTAAACAATGGCTTTGAACCTGAGTTTATTACAGGCTTCCAGTATGGAATTGCCAAAACCTTGAACCAAAGGCAGGGTGTAGGCAATCATAATGATAAGGGCAATCCACCAGGAATCGCCATAGGTTTCACCAACCCAGAGTAAGATAAACTGCTGCCCATAAAGTAAAAAAGCCCCTAAAATATACATGAGGACAATAAAGGAAAGCCGCCCAACCTTTATCATCATATTGGTTAGTTCCTCCGCACTGGCATTGCCTACCGTCATCTGTGTGGCTCTGGGAAGGAGTACCCCGGTTATCGCACTTGAAAAAGCCCCATAATAAGACCCTAGCATTACCCCGATGGCAAATATGGCCACTAGGGTGGTATTGGTCATAACCCCTAAAACCAACTGTCCCACTTTCCATTGGAACTGCCCGACCAATACAAAAATGAAAATCCATACCGAGTAGCCAAAGATTTTAGCAAGTAATTCCCGATTCCAACTATAAAGGCGGATATGGACTTTGATCTTGCGAAAAACATAATACAGGATAACCCCGAAAAGAATGATGTTAAGTGTAACATCCAGGATCACCAGGGCTACAGCTTTGCCCCCGAGCAAAAGAAGGCCTATGACCAGGACTGACCTGACCAGATATCTAATCAGTTTAGCAGCCTTGGGGTAGGCGAATCTTTCGTACCCAAAGCAGATGCCTTCAAAGGCATTGGCCGGAAGGCCAATGGCCAGGGCGAATACCAGGATGGCAAACATAATCTTCGCCTTGCCTATTTCATCCGGGCTCAGGGAGTCCGCAAATATGGCCTCCAGATTCATGTAACATACCCCACCGATAAGCAATACAAGTATTGAAATAAAGCCGTAAATGATCAGGGTTGTCGCCAGGAAATTCGCTTCCCCTTTCTGGTCCTTCTCTGCCTGATACTTGGCTACAAAGCGGATAATCGTATTGGACAGTCCAAAATCAAGGATAGAAATGTATCCGACAAACGCCCCGATCAGGTTGAAAAGTCCAAATTCCTCGTCACCCAGATATCGGATAATAAAAGGGGTAATGAGCAAGCCAACCAAATTTGTAGTCAGGATGGTTGCATAATTCAGGATCGCCCCTTTCTTAATCTGGCTCATGGAGGAGGAGGGTGTTGGTTTTTACAACCTACCGTGTACCGGCTCTTTCAGGATTCCTTTCACGTCGTACAGCACGCCCTCCGGTTGGCGCAAGCTGCGGAGGTCCAGGCCCTGGAAGGCCTTGTGGGCAACGGTTAGCACCACTGCATCAAACGGGCCCTGCGGGCACTCCTGTATGGTTTCCAGGCCGTATTCATGCTGCACTTCCGCAGGGTCTGCCCAGGGGTCGTACACGGTTACATTCGTACCGTAGTCCTGCAGGCTGCGGATCACGTCCACGGCCCGGGTATTGCGCACGTCCGGGCAGTTTTCCTTAAAGGTAATTCCCAGCACCAAAACGTTGGCACCCTTGATGTGCACATCGTTTTTCACCATCAGTTTGATGACCTCGGAAGCCACGTACCCGCCCATACTGTCGTTCAGGCGGCGCCCGGCCAGGATAATCTCCGGGTGGTAACCAAATTCCTGGGCGCGCTGGGCCAGGTAGTACGGGTCTACCCCAATGCAGTGGCCACCCACCAGCCCGGGTTTAAAGGGCAGAAAGTTCCATTTGGTGCCCGCGGCTTCCAGGACGGAATGGGTGTCTATGCCCATCAGGTTAAAGATCTTGGCCAGCTCGTTTACAAAGGCGATGTTGATGTCCCGCTGGGCATTTTCGATCACCTTGGCGGCTTCGGCTACCTTGATGGTGGGCGCCAGGTGGGTGCCGGCCGTGATCACGGAGGCGTACAGGGCATCTACCTGCTTCCCGATTTCAGGGGTGGAACCGGAGGTGACCTTCAGGATTTTGTCCACCGTGTGTTCCTTGTCTCCGGGGTTGATGCGCTCCGGGGAGTACCCAGCGTAAAAATCGGTATTGAACGTTAGCCCGCTAACCCGTTCCAGCACGGGCACGCATTCCTCCTCGGTTACCCCAGGGTATACGGTAGATTCGTAGATTACGATATCTCCTTTTTTAAGCACCTGGCCCACCGTTTCGCTGGCGCGGTACAGGGGCGTCAGGTCCGGGCGGTTGTTCTTGTCTACGGGCGTGGGCACCGTAATGATAAAGACGTTGGCCTCCTTCAGGTCCTCCAGGGTGCTAGAGGGGTAGAGCCCATTTTTGCCCGTCCAGGAAGGCAGCAGCACCTCCTGCAGGAGGTGGTCTTCCACCTCCAGGGTGCTGTCCGTGCCCGAGGCGATTTCGGCCACGCGCTTCTGGTTGATGTCGAACCCGATTACCGGGAAGCGGGTGGCAAATAGGCGGGCCAGGGGCAGCCCCACATATCCGAGGCCGATTACGGCGATGTTTTGGCTCATATGCGCGTTTGAATATTTTGTTTGTTTTAAAAGGCGTTTGGCAAGTAGCTTATATAGCAACCTGCAGGTTTTCCCAGTACCAGGATACGGCCTGCTGCAACCCGCGGTTGATGTCGAATTCCGGGGCATAGCCCAAAAGGGACCGGGCCTTGTCTACCGAGGCCAGGGAGTGGGGGATATCACCCAGGCGCTCTGGCCCGTGCACGATTTCCACCTTCCCGATCTCGGGGTCAAAGGCGCTCAGGTATTTTTTCAGCAGTTCCGTCAGTTCGTTCAGGGAAGTCCGCTCCCCGTAGGCCACATTATAGACCTGGTTCACCGCCTCAGGATTGGTGGTGGCCAGGCATAAGAGGTTGGCCTGGATCACGTTGTCGATATAGGTGAAATCCCGGGAGAAGGTGCCATCCCCGTTAATGGTGGGGGACTGGTGCTTCATGAGCTGAATCACGAATTTCGGGATCACCGCGGCATAGGCCCCGTTGGGGTCTTGTTTACGGCCAAAGACATTGAAATACCGCAGCCCGATGGTCTGCATGCCGTAGGTGCGGGAAAAGACCTCTGCGTACAGTTCGTTTACGTACTTGGTGATGGCGTAAGGGGAAAGGGGTTTCCCGATTTCATCTTCCACCTTGGGCAGTTTTTCCGAATCCCCGTAGGTAGAGGAACTTGCGGCATATACAAAGCGCTTAACCCCCTGGTCACGGGCCGCTACCAGCATGTTCAGGAAGCCCCCCACGTTTACATCGTTACTGGTTACCGGGTCTTTGATGGACCGGGGCACGGAACCCAGGGCGGCCTGGTGCAGTACATAATCCATGCCCCGGCAGGCCTGCTGGCAGGTTTCCGCGTTGCAGATATCCCCTTCTATAAAGGAGAATTTAGGGTGGTCGCGGAAGGCGTCCATGTTTTCCGGCTTGCCGGTGGCAAAGTTGTCCAGGCAGCGTACCGTATTGCCGTTTTGAAGCAGGGCTTCACAAAGGTTGGAACCGATAAAACCGGCACCGCCGGTCACTAAAACAGAAGTGTTCGGGTCAAGGCCCGGGGAGGAAGGTTGCATGAAAGTGATCAATTTACCCTCAAAGATGGGGTAAGCCCGGCACTAAACCCAACAAAACTGTATTAATGTTCGGTTATTCTCGATAAATGGGACTACAGCCCTGAAGGATTTATCTGATAATAGTCCAGGTACCACTGTACAAACCGGTTTACCCCTTCGGTTACAGGGGTATTGGGGGCGTACCCGTAATCCCGGGCCAGGCCGGAAACGTCTGCCCAGGTTTTTTCCACATCCCCGGGCTGTATGGGCATCATTTCCTTAATGGCTTCCCGCCCGGTAGCAGCCTCAATGGCCTGGATAAAATCCATGAGCCTGACCGCGTTGTTGTTGCCGATATTATATAATTTGTACAGGTCGCCGGAGGCCAGGCGGGCTGCCGGGTCCTTTTCCAGGATGCGGCGCACCCCTTCCACAATATCGTCTATATAGGTGAAGTCCCGCTCCATTTTCCCGTAGTTAAAGACCTGTATGGGTTTGCCCTTCAGGATGGCATCGGTAAAGAGGAACAGGGCCATGTCCGGCCGGCCCCAGGGGCCGTAAACGGTAAAGAAGCGCAGCCCGGTGGTGGCAAAGCCGTACAGGTGGCTGTAGGTGTGGGCCATGAGTTCGTTCCCTTTTTTGGTGGCCGCATACAGGCTAATGGGGTGGTCTGTGCGGTCTTCCGTGGAAAAGGGGACCTTGGCATTGGTGCCGTATACGCTGGAGCTGCTGGCGTACACCAGGTGCTTAACCCCGTGGTGGCGGCAGCCCTCCAGGATGTTCAGGAAACCCACCAGGTTGCTCTGTACGTATTGTTCGGGCTGCTCCAGGCTGTAGCGTACCCCGGCCTGGGCGGCCAGGTGGCATACCCGATCGGGTTTGACCGTTGCAAACAGAGTTTGCATCCCTGCGGTATCCTCCAGGGCCAGGCGGATAAATTGAAACTCCGGGTAGCGACTGCTGGGCTGGAGTTGTCCCGCGGTTTCGCTTTGTGCCGGGGTAATCCCGAGTTCCTGCAGCCGGTCCTGCTTTAGCTTGGGGTCGTAATAGGTATTCAGGTTATCCAGCCCAACAACGGGGTACCCCGCCTCCAATAAGTTACGGCAAAGGTGGAAGCCGATAAACCCGGCGGCTCCTGTAACCAGGACTTTGGGTTTGCGGGACGACAGGGTGTTCGGGTGCTGCTGCAAGGCGATTACCTTATTTAGGGGGATCCGTGGACTTACAAGGCTTAAAATTAGGTAAAAAATCGTAACTTGTTTAGCCTTCAAACGGCCCTGATCCCCGCAGGGCCTGTGTTTTAGGGCATTCTGGCAGCCGAGATGCCATACCGTACTTTACGCTCATCGTGTTTTTGTGCGTCTTGGGCGAATTCTGGTAATGAACTGCCAAAGATAGCCTTGGAAGACATACATTTGTGAGAGCCGACCTACAAGAAAACCTAACCCGTGAACACCCAGATTCAAGAGCGCATTTGGCTTTCCTCCCCCCACATGGGGCCTGAGGAATTGTCCTATGTTTTAGAGGCCTTCGAGACCAACTGGATTGCCCCCCTGGGGCCGAACCTGACGGCCTTTGAGGCCGCCATTGGGGATTACCTGGGCGGCGGGGTACAGGTAGCCGGGCTGAGTTCCGGCACGGCAGCCCTGCACCTGGGCCTGGAACTCCTGGGCGTGGGCCGCGGGGATACGGTGCTGTGCCAGAGCTTTACCTTTGCCGCCTCGGCCAACCCCATTGTGTACCTGGGGGCCGAACCCGTATTTGTAGACAGTGAGTCCGATACCTGGAACATGGATCCCCACCTGCTGGAAGCTGCCATAGAAGCCGGGATAAAATCCGGAAAAAAACCCAAGGCCATTGTGCCGGTGCACCTGTATGGCATGCCTTATAAGCATGACCAGATCCGCGAAATCGCCCGGCATTACGATATTCCCGTTTTGGAAGACAGCGCCGAAGCCCTGGGCAGCACCTATAAGGGGCAGGCCTGTGGCACCCTGGGGGATATTGCCATTCTCTCCTTTAATGGAAATAAGATCATTACGACCTCCGGCGGGGGCGCCCTGGTAACCCGGAACCCGGAGATCAAAGAGCGGGCCGTATTCCTGGCTACCCAGGCCCGGGATAACGCTCCGCACTACCAGCATTCCGCCATCGGTTACAATTACCGCATGAGCAATGTGCTGGCCGGCATTGGGCGCGGGCAGATGCAGGTGTTGTCGGAGCGCGTAAAGGCCCGGCAGGGCAATTATAAGGTTTACCGGGAGGCCCTGGAAGACTGCTCCCAGGTAACCTTCCTGGAAGCGCCCGAGGGACTGGTCTCCAACCGCTGGCTCACCACCATCCTGCTGCCGGACCTGGAAACCCGCGAGGCCGTTCGCCTCGCCCTGTGGGAAGAAAACATTGAATCCCGGCCCCTGTGGAAACCCATGCACCTGCAACCGGTATTTTCAGGCGCCCCTGCCTTTGCGAACGGCACCTCCGAAACCCTCTTTGCCCGCGGGCTTTGCCTGCCCAGCGGGTCTAACCTGACTGCGGAAGACCT
The DNA here is from genome assembly GCF_029537735.1 of Robiginitalea aestuariiviva. Classification (GTDB taxonomy): domain Bacteria; phylum Bacteroidota; class Bacteroidia; order Flavobacteriales; family Flavobacteriaceae; genus Robiginitalea; species Robiginitalea aestuariiviva. The sequence goes on from NZ_JARPUQ010000002.1 coordinate 834,401, forward strand.
GGGCCGCACCCTGGAAACCCTTAAAAAATCCTTGAAATGATTCAAAGCTACCTTGCCAACTCTGCTTCCCGTTATGCATCCAAATGGCTGGTGCTGGCCATAGACCTGCTAACGGTGGGGGTGTCCTTTGTACTTTCTTACCTGATTCGCTTTAACCTGACCCTGGATTTTGAGGTAAACCAGCTGTTGCTGCAGCTGCCGGTGATTATGGGGGTTTCCATGATGGCCTTCCTGGTAACGGGTGCCCATAAAGGGGTGATCCGGCATACAGGGGTGCGGGACGTTTACAACATTTTTAACGCCATCTGCCTTTCCAGTATCCTGACCATCCTCTTTGTGATCGTGAACCGGAAAATGGGCATCCTACAGGATTTCACCATCCCGCTTTCTATTATCATTATCCACAGCCTGATCGCCTTTATTGCCCTGGTGGCTTCCCGCTATGTCTTTAAGGTGCTGTATTCCTATGTGGTGTCTCACGACCTGGGGGGCGAGAAAAACATTATGATTTACGGGGCAGGGGAATCCGGCATCCTTACCCACAACGCCCTGACCTCCCATTCCCGGAACCGGGTACGCGTATTGGGCTATATAGACGACGACCCCCAGAAAAAGGGCAAGGTCATTAACGGGGTGCGGGTTTTTGCCCGCAGCCAGGTGGATGAATTGTTTCTTTACAAAAAGCATGTTTCCGAGGTAGTCTTCTCCATCCATAATATTGAGCAGCGCAAATTGCGCGCCCAGGTGGAGAGCATGGTAGACTATGCCGTAAAAGTGAAGATTGTGCCCCCGGTGGAAGACTGGATCAATGGCGAACTGAAACTTTCCCAGATCAAGGCCGTTCAAATCGAGGACCTACTGGACCGGCCGCCCATCAATATTCGCAATACCAAGGTCTCCCGGGAAGTGGAGGGAAAATCCATTATGGTAACCGGCGGGGCCGGCTCTATTGGGAGTGAGATTGTGCGGCAGCTCTGCCATTACAACTACAAATCCCTGGTCGTGATTGACCAGGCGGAATCCGACCTCTACGACCTGCAGCAGGAGTTGCGGCAGAACGGCTTCCACAACTTTATCCCGATCGTAGGGGATATCCGCGACAAATACCGCATGACCAACCTCTTCCAGGAGCACCAGCCGGAGGTGATCTTCCACGCCGCGGCGTACAAGCATGTGCCCCTGATGGAATACAACGCTTACGAAGCCATCAAGATCAATGTGGCGGGCACCAAGGTGCTGGTAGACCTGGCCCACCAGTACAAGGCGAAGAAGTTTGTCTTTATCTCTACGGACAAGGCGGTAAACCCCACCAACGTGATGGGGGCCACCAAACGCATTGCCGAGATGTACGTGAGCTGCGTGCAGCAGGAATCTTCCACCAAATTCATCACCACCCGCTTCGGGAACGTGCTGGGCTCCAACGGTTCGGTAATCCCGCTCTTCAAAAAACAACTGGACAACGGGGGACCGCTTACGGTAACCCACCGGGATGTGACCCGTTTCTTTATGACCATCCCAGAGGCCAGCCAGCTGGTATTGGAGGCCGCCACCATGGGTTCGGGGGGCGAAATCTTTATTTTTGACATGGGCGAGTCCGTTAAAATCTTTGACCTGGCCAAAAACATGATTAAATTGTCCGGCCTGCGGTACCCGGAAGACATCGATATCCGGATTACCGGGCTGCGGCCGGGGGAAAAGCTCTACGAGGAGCTGCTGGCCAATGGGGAAAACACCCAGCCTACCTATCATAAGAAGATCATGATCAGCAAGGTGAGGGACCTGGACTATGTGGAGGTGCGTTCGCGCATTACCGAGCTTTGCATCAATAACATGTTCCAGAACGTGAATCCGGTAAAACTCATGAAGGAGATTGTACCGGAATTCATCTCGAACAACTCCGAATACTGCCACCTGGACCGGCAGGCGGAACCCTCCGCTGCCCAACAGGGGGAAGAACACCCGAAAATGGAAAAAGAGAACATATGAAAAATACTTGGATTCGCCGGGCCGGCCTGCTGGCCATCCTGGCGGGGCTATGCCTCTCCTGCGCCTCCCGCAGGGATGTGGTATACCTGCAGGACGTAAGCCACCTCGAAACCATTGTTTCCAAGGAGTCCTTTGTACCCCGCTTTAAGGTGGACGATGTGATTGGCATCTATGTGTCTACCCTGAACCCGGAGGCAAGCGCCCCCTTTAACCTCACCATTGGTGTGGCCGGGGGGGAAGGCACCCAGAGCCAGAGCGTGGATTACCTGGTAGACCGCAACGGGGAAATCGATTTCCCGGTGCTGGGCAAAATCAAGGTGGCCGGCCTTTCGCCGGATGAATTGCGCAGTTTCCTGCGCAGCCAGCTCACCGAGACAGGGTACCTCAAAGATCCCATCATCAACATCCGCCTGCGGAATTTCAGCATAGCCGTTTTGGGCGAAGTGCGCAACCCGGGCTCTTACCCGGTAAACGGGGAGCAAATCAACATCCTGGAGGCCATCTCCCTGGCTGGCGACCTGACCATCAAGGGCATGCGGGACAACGTGCTGGTGATCCGGGATTTCCAGGGCACCCGGGCCTACTACCGCCTGGACCTGACCAGTAAAAGGGTAGTGGACTCCCCGGCCTTTTACCTGACTCAGAACGACGTGGTTTATGTGGAACCCAACAGCTCTGCGGTAAGCGGGGCCACCCAGGATAACCGCGCCACCCTGGCCATTTCGATCCTCTCCCTGATTATTACCAGTACCCTGATCCTCACCCGATAATCCCATTACGCCCCTATGGCCCTGGACTCGAACGAGCGCTTTTCGCTCCGTCAGATTAACCTGCACCAATTATTAAGCCCCTATAAAAAAGGGTGGTACTGGTTTGTACTTTGTGTTTTTGTTTTTGGCATACTGGCCTACGTCTATAACCGCTATACCACCCCCAGTTACGGGGTACAGGCCTCCATCCGCCTGCAATTGGATGAGGGTACGGGTTCTGAACTCGGGGCTTTCCAGGACCTGCAGATCATGCAGGACCGCAATGACCCTATACAGGATGAGATCCAGATCATCAAGTCCCGATCCAACTTTATTGAGCTGGTGCAGACGCTGAACCTGAACACCCAGATTTTCCTGCTCGGAAACATCATGGATTCCGAAATTTACGGCCGCCAGCCCTTTTCCATCAACTATGTGGATTCACTGCCCGGGCCGGTTTCTGCCGGGTTTTCGTTTTATATCACCCCAACCACTACCAGCTCCTTTGCCTATTCGGCCCAGGAGGACGCCCCGGGCCAGCCCATGACCTTTGGCTCCCGCATTGCCACCCCCATGGGGAATATGATCCTGATCCCGGATGCGGCCATCCTGGAAAATTACCTGGGCCGCCGGTTTAAAGTGGTGGTTAGCCCTGTAGTAGCCATGGCTGAGCATTATCGCAGGGAAGTGCAGGTGGTGCCCTGGGACAGTAAATCCTCCAACTTCCTGAACCTCTATTTACAGGACCCCGTAACCCAGAAGGCCAAGGACATCCTCAATACCCTTATTCGCATCTACAACAAGAATGCGGCAGAGGAAAAGCGGCAGATTGCAGATAAGACCGCCAGCTTTATCGATGCCCGGATTTCCGAAATCTACGAGAACCTGTATTCGGTAGATACCACGGCCGAGGCCTTTAAAACCCAACGCGGCCGCATTGACATTGGCGCGGAATCCAACCTGAACCTGAGCGCCGGGGTGGAAAACCGCCAGCAGCTGGAAAATGCCAACATCCAGCTGAGCATTGCGGCGGCCATCCGGGACGACATCCAGTCCCAGGATGGGTATACCACTTTATCTGCCCCTGTGGGCATTTCAGACCCATCCATTGCCGAGGCGACGGCCCGGTACAATTCCCTGGTGGCCCAGCGGCGCAGCCTGCTGGAGAGTTCCGGGGAACGCAACCCGGTGGTGGAAGAGCTGGACCGGGAACTGAACGCCCTGAAGGGGACGCTGCTCTCCGGCCTGGAGAGCACGGTAAATAACCTGAACCTCACCCTGAACAGCCTGAACAAACAACAATCCCGCATCAATGCGCGTATCTATTCTGCGCCCGGGGACGAACGCCGGCTGCGGGACATTGCCCGGAAGCAACAGACCACGGAGTCCCTCTACCTGTACCTGCTGGAAAAGCGGGAAGAGGCCCAGATTGCCTTTGCCAGCACGGCCCCCAGGTCCGTAGTGGTGGATGCTGCTTATGCCCTGAGCAATACGCCGGTACACCCGCAAAAGATGCGCAATTATTTGCTGGCCATAATGCTGGGCCTGGCTATTCCCTTTGCCTTTCTGTACGTGCAGGACCTGCTGGACACCAAGGTGAAAAGCAAAATGGATCTGGAGCAGACCGTGGGGGACCTCCCGGTGCTGGCCGAATTGCCCCGCCTGGGCCCTAAACAGGCTAAACTGGTAACCAAGGAGGACCGATCCGTGTTGGCCGAAGCCATGCGGATCCTGCGTAGTAACCTGGATTTTGTGATCCAGTCCAAGGCCGGAAAATCCGGCATCAAGAAAATTCTGGTCACCTCCGGGGTGCCCGGGGAGGGCAAGACCCTTACGGCCGTGAACCTGTCCCTGATCCTGGCTTTTGCCCGGAAGAAAGTACTCCTGATTGGGGCAGATATCCGCAACCCCCGCATCAAGGATTACCTGAAGGCGGCCAAACCCACGGCCCCCCAGCGGGATGTGGCCATGACCGGCCTGACGGATTACCTCTATGATCCCCAATTGAAAGAAGGGGAGATCGTGCAGCCCTATGCAGTTACCGGGGGTACGGTAGATATTATCTACTCCGGGAAAATCCCGCCTAACCCGGCAGAGCTTCTGATGAACGACCGCATCGGGGCCCTGATGTCCTGGGCCGAAGCCCAGGGGTATGAGTATGTGGTGATGGATTCCGCCCCCATGATGGTGGTAAGCGACACCCAGGTACTCGGCCGCTATGTAGACCAGACCCTCTATGTGGTTAAGGCCGGCTTTACGGACAAACGCGTACTGGATTACCCGGTAAAGCTGGCGGCCGAGAAAAAGGTGGAGAACCTCTCCTTTGTGGTGAATGCCGTGGTGGATTCCAACCTGGGCTATGGGGGGAAATACGGTTATGGCTATGGCCGGGCCCCCAAGAAATGGTGGCAATTCGGCTAAGGCTTCTAAAAATTCCTAGTAAAAATCTTCGATGGTGCGGGTGATCACCGGAAACAACCCGTCCAGGGTCTTCTTGCTCAGCCGGATTTCCCGGATGGCGGCCAGGTGCTGCATATGGTGGGCATCCGAGGCCAGGTAATCGATCATCCCTTCTTCCAGTAGTTTCAGGGCCCGTTTGGTAACCGTTGCGCCGTAATGGCCCGAGAGGGAGAGCATATTCAGCTGGAAGCGTATCCCCTGTGCCCGGTACTGCTCGTATTTGCGGGAGTGGGCGTAGATGTAATGATAGCGTTCCGGATGCGCCAGGATGGGGATGTACCGCCGCGTATTGGCCAGGATAATGGCTTCCCCGAAGTTCATAGGCGCCTGCAGGGTGGAGGTTTCCAGCAGCAGGAAGTTGCCCTTTAAAGGAACAATTTGTTCTTCCTTAAATAAGGCCTGCAGGTTTTCATCGATCATGATTTCCGATCCCGCCTCAATCGTGATGTGCCCCATTTGCTTCATCAACAGGGCTTCCTGCAACTCGGCCAGGGCCTGCCCGATGCTTTCCGGGGTGTTGGGGTAGAGGTCCGAGAGGATATGGGGGGTGGCGATAAAACGGTGCACCCCTAGACCTTCAAAAGCGTGCAGCATCTCCAGGGCATCCACGGCGGTTTTGGCCCCGTCGTCTATCCCGGGCAGCAGGTGGTTGTGCATGTCTACCATCCCTTCCAGGTAGTCTGCCAGGTAGATGTGTTTCTTGAATATCTGCCACATAAAAAAACAGGATCGCCACAAAGGTAAACTTTCTTTGTTAGCGATCCTGCTTTCACACCCCGTTCCCGGGGTAGTTCAGTGGGTTCAGGCTTCGGCGGCCAGGGCGGCCTGTGCGGCCGCTACCCGTGCAATCGGTACGCGGTAGGGGGAACAGCTCACGTAATCCATCCCTACCTGCTCGCAGAAGGCGATGGACTGGGGTTCGCCCCCGTGTTCGCCGCAGATCCCGACTTTCAGGCCCGGATGGGCTTCCCGTCCTTTCTCGGTGCCCAGCTGTACCAGCTGGCCAACGCCCTCGGCATCCAGCACTTCAAAGGGGTCGTGCTTCAGGATGCCTTTCTCCAGGTAAACCGGCAGGAATTTACCCGCATCGTCCCGGGAGTATCCAAAGGTCATCTGGGTGAGGTCATTGGTGCCAAAGGAGAAGAAGTCTGCTTCCCGGGCAATGGCGCCGGCCACCAGGGTAGCCCTGGGGGTTTCGATCATGGTGCCCACGGAGTATTCCACCCGGTCTTTCCGCTGGCGGAACAGGGCTTCGGCCGTATGGTCAATGATGCGGCGCTGTTCCCGGAATTCGGCCACGGTGCCCACCAGGGGAACCATGATTTCCGGTTTCGCTTCAATCCCTTCCTGTTTCACATTCAGGGCCGCTTCCAGGATGGCGCGGGCCTGCATCTCGGTGATTTCCGGATAGGTGTTACCCAGGCGGCAGCCCCGGTGCCCCAGCATGGGGTTGAATTCCTCCAGTTCAGACACCTTGGACTTTACAGCCGAAAGGGAAATGTGGAGGTCTTCGGCCAGCTCTTTCTGGGTGGCCAGCTGGTGGGGCACAAATTCGTGCAGGGGCGGGTCCAGCAACCGCACGGTTACCGGGAAGCCTTCCATGGCCCGGAAAATACCTTCAAAGTCGCTGCGCTGCATGGGCAGGAGCTCTTTCAGGGCCTGGCGGCGGCCTTTTACGGTATCTGCCAGGATCATTTCCCGCATGGCTTTAATCCGGTCCACTTCAAAGAACATGTGCTCGGTGCGGGTCAGGCCAATACCCAAGGCGCCAAAGCTGCGTGCAATCTCGGCATCCTTGGGGGTATCCGCATTGGTGCGCACTTTCAGGCGGGCGTATTTGTCTGTCAGGGTCATCAGCTCTGCAAATTCCCCGCTCAGTTCGGGTTCTTTGGTACCCACCTTGCCGTCCAGGATGTTCCCGGTAGAGCCGTTGATGGAAATCCAGTCGCCTTCGTGGTACAGGTGGTCTCCCACCTTCATGGTACGGTTCTTATAATCGATCTTCAGGGCGCCGGCGCCGGAAACGCAGCACTTGCCCATCCCGCGGGCCACCACGGCGGCGTGGGAGGTCATCCCGCCCCGGGCGGTTACGATACCGCGGGCCACGTTCATGCCTTCCACATCTTCGGGCGAGGTTTCCACCCGCACCAGGATGCTGTTTTTGTATTTGGTGGCTTCGTCTGCAAAGAACACGATCTGCCCTGTAGCCGCGCCCGGGGAGGCCGGCAGGCCCTGGGCTACCACTTCGGCTTCCTTCAGGGCTTTGGGGTCAAAGATGGGGTGCAGCAACTCGTCCAGTTTAATGGGCTCGATGCGGTTCAGGGCGGTTTTCTCGTCAATCAGCCCTTCTTCCAGCAGGTCCATGGCAATTTTCACCATGGCCGCGCCGGTGCGTTTCCCGTTCCGGGTTTGAAGGATCCAGAGCTTGCCCTGTTGGATGGTGAATTCCATATCCTGCATATCCTGGTAGTGGGTTTCCAGCATGTTCTGGTACTGGAAGAGTTCCTGGTAGATCTCCGGCATGAGTTCCTCCAGGGAAGGGTAGAGCTCCTTGCGCTGCTCTTCCTCGATCTGTGCCAGTTCGGCCCAGCGTTTGGACCCGAGCAGGGTGATCTGCTGGGGGGTACGCACCCCGGCTACCACGTCTTCGCCCTGGGCGTCAATCAGGTATTCCCCGTTGAATTTGTTTTCGCCTGTACCGGCATCGCGGGTAAAGCAAACCCCGGTCCCGGAATCGGACCCCATGTTCCCGAAGACCATGGCCTGTACGTTAACGGCGGTACCCCAGTCTTCCGGGTAGCCGTGCATTTTACGGTAGTAGATGGCCCGGTCTCCGTTCCAGCTGTCAAATACAGCCAGGATGGCACCCCAAAGCTGGTCCCAGGGGTTGGTGGGGAAGGGTTTCCCGGTGCGTTTGCGCACGATTTCCTTAAAATCGAACACCAGGTCCTGCAGGTCCTGTACGGTAAACTGGGTATCCTGCTCTATCCGGCGTTTTTCCTTCAGGTTATCGATAATTTCCTCGAACGGGTCCAGGTCTTCCTTGGATTCGGGCTTCAGCCCCATCACCACGCTGCTGTACATCTGGATAAAGCGGCGGTAGGAATCCCATGCAAAACGATCGTTCCCGGTCATTTTGATAACGCCCTCAATGGATTCGTCATTCAGTCCCAGGTTCAGGACGGTATCCATCATCCCGGGCATGGAGACCCGGGCCCCGGAACGCACGGAAATCAAAAGGGGGTTGTTGTCGTCCCCGAAAACAGCCCCCATGGTTTCTTCGATACTGTGAATGGCCTGACGGACTTCTTCCTCAATATGACTTATGACAGCTTCCGCTCCTTTTTCGGTGTAAAGGGTACACATTTCAGTGGTGATGGTGAATCCCGGCGGTACGGGGATTCCAATGCGGCTCATTTCGGCCAGGTTGGCGCCTTTGCCGCCCAAAAGGTTCTTCATTTCGCGGCTTCCGTCGGCTTTCTTGTTCCCGAAGGTATAGACGCTCATCTTTTTTTCCGTGATCGTTTTCATAGGATTGGACTTAAGAAAAGTGGGTACGAATTCATTTCGTTCGATAAAAGTATGGGCTTCTCCCTGCGGGGAATATGATAAAAATCAGGAATGCCCTTTTCCGCGACCGGCCGCAGGAGCCATTGGAGGCTAATAAGGGACAAGGTCTGTTTCCTACGCGCGTATCCTTAATGCGCCGGCATGCAGGGGCTTTATCGCCCGCTGAATTTAAAATTCTAAAAAAATTTTAGTAACCTATGTTACACAATATCAGGTAAATAGGTGTTTTACTGATATTTATCAGCTTTTCCGATGTTTTCCGTACGCAACTTTGTCCTGTAAAATCAAAGCAATCATGAAATCTCTGAATACCATCGTACCCACCGTTTCGAAAACCCTCTGGCTCCTGGCCGGTTGCCTGCTGCTCCAAACCGCAGGCTGGGGGCAGCAGTACCGGATACAGAACCAGAAAGAAGACCTCCTGGTAACGGGCACCTCCACCCTCCACGATTGGGAGATCACGGCCGAGAGCAAGACCGGTACCCTGCAGCTGGACGCCACCGGGGAATTGCCCGCCATCACTAAACTGGACCTTAGCGTGGAGGCCGAAAGCCTGAAAAGCGGGAAGGAAAGTATGGACAACAATACGTACAAGGCGTTAAACACCAAGTCCTACAAGCAAATCCGCTTCCAGCTGGACCGCATGTCCAAAATCGAGATCGTGGCCGCTTCCGGCAACCGGTATAAAGCCACCCTGCACGGCAAACTCACCATTGCGGGCAAAACCCGGGACATTGACCTGGAATGCCAGCTTACCCTTACCGACAGCCAAATTGTGCTGAAAGGTGCCAAACCCCTGCTAATGACCGATTTCGGGATCGACCCCCCGAAAGCCCTCTTAGGAACCATAAAAACCGGCGATCAGATCGAAATCCTGTTCAACACGGTCTGGACCCGATAACTTTAATACTCATCTTTAAAACCATTCATGATGAAAACGTTCGCTCAATTTTCGCTCTATGTCTTCGCCCTATTATTCGGCTTATCCGCGTGGGGGCAGAACAGAAACCTCGATAACTTCAGGTCTCCGGATAAAGACGGTATCAATGTCTTCGAGGCCCCTAAAGACAGCATGCTGACCTTTGACGGTGTCAAAGTACGCGTGGGGGGATCGTCCACCCTGCAATTCCAGGGCCTCAACCACGAAAACTCCGGTGCTGTGGAATTAATCGAGATCGGGGACAACTTTAACCTGGCAACCGCCAACCTGGACCTGGATGTAGCCCTGGCCAAAGGCGTTCGTATGCACCTGCGTACCTACCTGTCTTCCCGCCACCACCCGGAACCCTATGTAAAGGGCGGGTACTTCCAAATTGACAACCTGGACTTTATCAGCCCCGGGTTTATGGAAGAAGCCATGAAACACCTGACCATTAAGGTGGGTCATATGGAGAATAACTACGGGGATGCCCACTTCCGCCGCAGCGACAACTCCCAGACCATGTACAACCCCTTTGTAGGCAACCTGATTATGGACGGCTTTACCACGGAAGTAGGTGCCGAGCTCTATTACCGCGGCAATACTGGCTTCTTTACCATGTTCGGTCTTTCCAACGGGAAACTGAACCAGGCCGTAAGCAGCCCGGGCGAAACCGGAGCCTCCATCCTGGCCAAACTCGGGTATGATAAGCAGATTTCAGACGACTTCCGCTTCCGCCTGACCGGTTCCATGTACAGCACAGGAAATGCAGCCCGCGTGTACCTGTACACTGCAGACCGCACCGGTTCCCGCTACTACCTGGTGATGGAAGACACCGATGCACGCGCCTCCAGCCAATTCCGGTCTGGTCGTTACGACCCGGGCTTCCGCAATGAGATCACTGCCTTTATGATCAACCCGTTCTTTAAATACCGCGGCCTGGAGTTCTTTGGAACCATAGAAGCCGTTAAGGGTAAGGCCGATGCTGAAACCAGCAAGCGTTCTGCCACCCAGATTGCGGGAGAACTGATCTACCGCTTTGGCAACAATGAGAATTTCTACATCGGAACCCGCTACAATACCGTTAGCAATGAGGAAGCCTCCGGTGACGACATTACCATAGACCGCTTCCAGCTGGGTGCAGGAGCCTTCCTGACCAAGAACATCCTCACCAAAATTGAGTATGTGAACCAGCAGTACGACGGATTTGACGCTGCCAGCATCTTTAACGAAGGTGCCTTTAAGGGTGTCATGCTCGAAGCTGTGATTAGTTTCTAATTGTTTATCTTCAACTTCCCCGGGGTTGTCTTCCGCAACCCCGGGGTTTTGAAATTCAGGGAGTACCATGTTTACCACCGCTCAAATAGCCCGAATGTTTATCCTGCTCCTGATAGCGGGATTGCCTTTTTCCCTCCGCAAGGCGGACCGGGAAATCCGCGTTCAGGTCTTGCCCGAAAGCCGGGTGGTGATCCATGGGACCTCTAACCTTACCGGGTTTTCCTGCAGCTATATGCCCGAGAAAATCGCCACGGCCCTGCCGGTGCGATACAGTGAAACCGAATCCCGTTATGTGTTTGAACACGCCCGCCTGAAATTGCGCAACGACTGTTTTGATTGCGGGGGGCGCATGATCAACCGGGATTTCAGGGAAATGCTGCTTACGGAAGACTACCCGCACGTGCAACTGGACCTCCGCTATGTGGATGCGGATGCCGCGGGTTCCGGGCAGGTACGCGCCGGGATTGGGGTAACCCTGGCCGGCAAGACCCGCACCTACGATATTATCCTGAAATGCGACCAGACAGATCAATGGTGTATTAGCGGGGAATTGCCCATGAAGCTTAGTGATTTTGGCCTGGAGCCGCCCCGCAAGGTGCTGGGCATGATTCGCGTGGACGACCAGATTCGCGTAAATCTGAACATCCTTTTGCAGTTTTCTGCCGCCACCAGTTTACTTTCCGATACAGAAGTTGGCGAAAATATTACCGAGTAAATCGTCTGTGGTAATCTCTCCAGTTATGGCCCCCAGGTGGAAGAGGGCCTCATTGATATCTACGGAAACCAGGTCCGACGGCACGCCTGCGGCCATCCCTTCCTTAATGTGGTCCACGGCCTGTAACGCCTGGCCGAGCGCCTGGTAATGGCGGGAATTACTGACTACCGGATCATTGGCCTGCAGGGCCCCGGTACTGACCAGCCCCAGTAACCGTTCCTTTAACGCTTCCACGCCTTCCCCGTCCCGGGCCGAGAGGAAGTGGGCCTCGGGCAAAGTGGCCGTGATTTGTTCCCGCTGCGCTTTTGTTAGCTGGTCTGCCTTGTTCGCCAGCACCAGCACCGGCTTTTCCGGGTATTGTGCCAGCAGGGCGTCCGCCTCCTTCCGGGCTGCCTCAAGGGCCGAACCTTCCAGCAGGGTTCCATCGGTCATATAGGCAATAATGCGGGCCTGCCCCAGCTTCTCATAGGTCTTGCGGATTCCGATGCTTTCAATCTGGTCTTCCGTCTGGCGGATGCCCGCTGTATCGATAAAACGGAACCCGATGCCCCCCAGCACCATATCGTCCTCAATGGCGTCGCGGGTGGTACCGGCGATGTCGCTCACAATGGCCCGTTCCTCCTCCAGGAGGGTGTTCAGCAGGGTGCTCTTGCCTACGTTGGGTTGCCCGGCAATGGCTACGGGGATCCCCTTTTTGATTGCATTGCCCGTGGCAAAGGAGTCGATGAGTTTTTTCAGCAGGTCCGAGATCTCATCCAGCAGGGCCGTAAAGGCACCTCGGTCTGCAAATTCCACATCCTCCCCGGAAAAATCCAACTCCAGGGTAATGAGGGAGGCAAAGTGGATCAGTTGGTCCCGCAGTTCCTTGATGCGGGAACTGTAGCCCCCGCGCATCTGCTGCAGGGCAATCTGGTGGCTGGCCTGGTTTTCAGAGGCGATCAGGTCGGCCACGGCCTCGGCCTGGCTCAGGTCCATCTTCCCGTGCAAAAAAGCCCGCAGGGTGAATTCCCCGGCCTGGGCCATCCGGCACCCTGCATCCAGGAACCCGTTCAATACGGCCTGCTGGATAAAGGGCGAGCCGTGGCAGGAGATTTCCACCACATCCTCCCCGGTATAGGATCTGGGGCCCCGGAACACGGTGGCCAGCACTTCGTCCAGCATACGCTCTCCGAAATACAGGTGCCCCAGGTGTACCGTATGCCCAGGGCAGGACTCCAGGGGTTTTCCGCTGGCCGCCCGAAAATGGGACGCTGCCAGGGCAATAGCTCCGGGCCCGGAAAGGCGCATGACGGCTATGGCCCCGGTTCCCGGGGGCGTGGCAAGGGCAATGATGGTATCGTTCTCCAGCATGGGCGTGGGAAGGTCCGAAATGCAGCCTTCGCTGCAAAAGTACGACGAATCCCAGAATACGGGGGTTCCTGCCGCGTGTAACAAAAGGGATGGTCTGGCGACCAATGAGGTGCAACTAAAACCGATACTGCTATGGAAGTGATCTCTAAACCCGCCCTTCGCCAGGACCGGCCTTTTCTGACCCTGACCCACCTGAGCCAGCTGCTCTCCTATGTGATCGGCTTCGGGGGCCTTATTGTGCCCCTGGTGATCTGGCTTTCCGCCCGCCATCGCGTGGAGGATCTGGACGAACACGGCAAGGCCATCATCAGCCTGCAACTGAGTCTCCTGGTCTATGTGTTCCTGAGTATCCCGGCCATCCTCCTGCTGGGCCTGGGTATCCTTACCCTGATTGGCACGGGTATCCTGGGCTTTGTACTGCCCATTGTGAATGCGGTACGTGCCAGTAACGGGGAAGCCCCAAGTTATTTTATGACCATTCCGTTCCTCAAGTAGGAGCCCGGCGATACCTCAGGCTTTAAATTGGACCCGGCAGGTAGCCTGCCGGCCGTCAATATAGTATTCCGGTTTTGCACCCTCCGTTTTATACAGGGAGAGGCCTGATACAGGCTGCTGATAGTGGTAGGCATACTGGAATAATGCAGGGCGCAGTTTCCGGATTTCTTTCTCGGACAAGTCCGGGCTTGCGGACCCTGACAGTTCCTGTGCCAGCAACTGCAGCCGGGGGGGTGGCTGCTCTTTTCCGGGGGAACCAATCCCTTTAAACCGGTGGTACCAGGTGTTTATTCCCCACTGCCGCAGTTTCCCGTAAACCCGGAATGCCAGGTGCAGGGCCCCGCCCAGCGCGGTAGCCCGTACAGACCTGGGGTCATACCAGACATGGTACTGGAAAGCGTATTTCCGCGTGGCCCAGCGCGCTTTGTAGTCGTAATGGCCTTTGGAAAAGTCCAGGGCCTCCAAACCCTGGCTGTAAGACCACTCCAAAGCCCACTGGGTGAGTACATGCCCGGGGTTGAACAGGGCGTAATCCGGGTCGAAGGCGGGAATGGCTGAAACCAGGCGCCTGCCGTGGAGGTAGAATAACCCTATAGCTGCAGGTTCCCCGTTGGCCTCCACCACCATCAGTACGGCTTTCCCCTCCTGGATCATTTCGGGTACGGCCTCCCGGATTACCCGGAAGTTGTCTGCATCCAAAAAGGGGTGGGAGGAGGAATGCCCCTGGGCGCGTTTTTGCAACAGAAGCTGCAGGTCTTCCAGGGTTTGATCTATGTCTTTTTGGGTTTCGGCCTGGCCAAAGCGTACCCGGTAGTCCACGTCAAAGGCTATTTCCAGGCGTTTCCGGGCGCGCGTAATCCCCCGGCGGCTTTTAGGCCGGATAACCTTCCGCATAAAGGTTTCCGCATCGGCATACCCCCCCAATTCGGCGATATAGCCCGGGTAGGGGGTACTTACCCTGCACCGCAGCGGGAAGCCTTTGGGGGGAGCAGGACGTTCCCATTCCGGGACGTCAAAAACCAGGAGTACTTTTTTGCGGAGGGTCCGGTCTGCCGGGGCGTGTGCCAGGGTGTAGGAGTTGCCTGCCGTTAGTCTGTTGCCCGTACTGAGGAAAAGGGGGCCCAGCCTACGGTAAAAGGAAATCCCCTGAAAGCCCCTGAAGAGTACAGCCTTTCCCTGCGGCCGGAAGTTTCTGAGCCAGGCCTCCCGATAGGCCGGATGTAAAAAGGGGTTGTGTTCCGATGATGGTGCCTCAGCCATGTGTCCCAGAGGTTTGCAGTTCCTGTTGTACGCTTTCCCCATCCAGCCAACGGCCCTGATAGGCCTTTTCCGGCGGGGTAAGGCGGCGATCGCGCAACATGACCAGGTAATATTTAAGCCGCATAAGCTGCAGCGCCCCCCAGGCCAGGATGGCCAGCAAAATGTTGCCTTTGGGATACAGGGCATGGGTCTGGTACCGGTAAACCGCATTGGCGAATTTGATCTTGTATTCCAGGCTGCCCCATCCGGTGTCGATCAGGCGATACTTATGGGCGTAGCACCATTCCAGCTGGTAGAGGAACATCAGCCTGCCCGGGCTATACCGCGCATAGGCGGCATCGAAGGAGATGATGGCTGCATTGAAAATCCGGGGCTCCAGATGGTAGTTCAGGGCAATGGCAATAGGGGCGGCCCCGCTGGAAAGCACAAACAGGGAGGCCCGCCCTGCCAGGATATCCGTGTAGACCGAAGCCTCATATTCTGTCCAACGATTCAGTGCCACATGTTTGCCTTCCCGCCCCCGAAAGCGCTGGCGGATAAATCCCCGGAGCTTGTCTAACAAGTTCCTGCAGGATACCGGATCGATGGTATGACGATATACCTCAAAAGTAATTTGATGGTCCCTTTCCAGCCGTTGCCGGTCCTGCCGGAGGTTCTTATACGGTTTTTTGCCAAGCTGTTGCCTCAGGAATTCCCTTGCGGAAGCGGCCATGGAGAGGTCCATGGCAAACCCCAGGCGGTAATCGGCCCGGAAACACCCCATGCTGGGGTGCAGGTGCCGCTGGTCAATCCCGAGATACGGGGGCAGGCAATTCACCAGTTGCAGGTGTGGCTGGGCCTTTTTCCCGCAATTGGGGTCTAACATAGCCCTGACAGGGCCTATCACCCCTGTATAGGCACAGGGTATGCGGCGCTTTTCAAAGCATTCAAAATGAAAATTGGTTTTCTCGATTTTCAACAGTGCCATGATACATCCGTTGAGGAAAGTTCGGAAAATCCGCCGGCTTCTGAAATACAAGCACAAAAAAAGGGTGAAAACCTTTCACCCTTTTCCTGTGCGGACTTTTCAGCCCGGATATTTTTTTTAGTCGTTTCCGTCGTCGAACTGGAAGTACATGGCCCAGCTGTTTCCAGGGAAGTCGCATCCCTCGGCCCAGGCAGTTTCTTCACAGTCGGAGCACTCGATCGGAACGGGTACCAGCAGGGGCTGTACGTTCTCGTTCGGGATCAGGGCTACGCCTACCAGGTCACCACAGCCGGGGGTAAAGCCTTCGCCGTTGGCGGTGGCCATGGCCACCAGTTCCTGTACGCGGCCGGCGTCAAAAGCGCCAAGGCTGTATCCTGAACCATCGGCATTTTCTACATCGTCAATCAGGTACCAGATGGCAAATTGCAGGTCGCCATACGTGTAGGTGCCCAACCCGTTAGGGCTATCCGTGCCAACAATGCCCTGGTTCAGGAGGTAGTTCACCAGGTCAAAGTTTTCGGGGTATTCAAAAAGCCCTTCGGGCAGTTCCTCCGTAGAGGCGTAAACTGCTGCTCCTTCATGACAGCTATTCAGGGTGATGGACTTGTCATTGTCAATACACCAGGCTCCGTAATCTCCGGTAAGCAAGCCACCATCTACGGAAATGTTCAGGTAGGCGGTCGGGCCCTGGGCAGAAGTACAGAAATCAACGGTTTCAGGCAGGGCGGCAACAAATTCCTCAGGCGTGCTGGGGGCGCCGCAGTCTACCACCGCATGGGCGGCAAACCATGTGCCTTCACTGGCAGGTACCTGTACAGTTACGCTGGTAGCGCCATCTTCCTCTCCGTAGAATTCAAAATTTCCAATTTTGGGGTTCCCGGACTGGTTGTGCGGGAAATCCTGCGGGTCTTCTTCTACCTGCAGGTGCCATTCCACAATAGCCCAGTCACCTTCGGTAATTTCATAGGTCACGGTATACATCCCGGCTTCCTCGGATACGGAAACCGTACCTACTACCGTATTTTGTCCGGCAATCAGGTTAAAGGACTCCCCGGAGCAACCGTCGTAGGACCACTGCAGTTCTACGCTTGCCTGGGCATTTACACCGTTGATGGATTCGTCTGCCGTTTCCTGTTTGTCGCAGGAGTAGAACGCCATTGATCCGAGCATCAACACAAAGAATAATTTTTTCATTTTTAAAGATTTAGTGTTTCGTAATGGGTGGGGAACCTCATTTCAAACCAAATGTACAGAGAAACCTTATCGCAGTATTGGTTTTATCGATAAGCGTCTCATTCCATCGGTGAGCCGCAGCAAACGATCCGTGAATGGCAGGATCGTGTCGGCAGGCGGGGTTTTGTAAAGCCCTAACCCGCCGGTTTTCAGTTGTTCAGCATGACGGGCATCACCAGCATGGTGATGCTCTCACCTTCCTCCAGGCCGTCGGCCGGGGTCAGGATCCCGGCGCGGTTCGGGAGGCTCATTTCCAGCGATACTTCGTCGCTGCCCAGGTTGCCGAGCATCTCGATCAGGAAGCGGGAATTAAACCCGATCTGCATATCGTCCCCCTGATACGAACAGGTCAGGCGTTCTTCCGCCTTGTTGCTGTAATCCACGTCCTCCGCCGAAATATTCAACTCTGCGCCGGCAACTTTCAGGCGGATCTGGTGGGTAGTCTTATTGGAGAAGATGGAGACCCGGCGTACGGAGCTCAGGAACTGCCCGCGGCCAATCACCATCCGGTTTGGGTTCTCACGAGGGATCACGGCCTCGTAATTCGGGTATTTGCCGTCTATCAGGCGGCATACCAGCACAGTATTGTCAAAACTGAATTTGGCATTATTGTCGTTGTAGGAAACGGTAATTTCATCTTCGTACCCGCCCAGGATGCCCTTCAGCAGGTTCAGGGGCTTCTTGGGCATGATGAATTCCGCCACTTCGGAGGCGTGTACGTCCGTCCGCTGGTACTTTACCAGTTTATGGGCGTCGGTGGCCACAAAGGTCAGGCTCTCCGGGCTGAACTGGAAAAAGACCCCGCTCATGACCGGGCGCAGGTCGTCGTTGCCGGCGGCAAACAGGGTTTTTTCAATGGCCGAAGCGAGGATATCCCCCTGGATCTTGGTGGTGCTGGGGTCCGGCAGGTCTACCGATTTCGGGAATTCGGCCCCGTCCGCGTACGCCAGGGCGTATTTTCCGTGGCTGGAGCTGATCTCTACCGTGTTGTTGTCCTCCACCACAAAGGTGAGCGGCTGTTCGGGGAAGGTCTTCAGCGTATCCAGCAGCAGGCGGGCAGGCACGGCAATGGTGCCCTGGTCCGTGGAATCCACTTCCAGCACGGTGCTCATGGTAGTTTCCAGATCGGAGGCGGAGACGGTCAGTTTCCCCGCGTCCAGCGCGAAGAGGAAATTATCCAGGATGGGAAGGGTATTGCTATTGCTGATCACGCCCCCAAGAACCTGGAGTTGCTTCAGTAAGTAGGTGCTGGAAACGATAAATTTCATACGGTGTATGCTTTAGCGAAATATGGCTTTTACAGGCCTTTTAAGCCTTCTTACAAATATATCCCAAATGTACCATGGAGGAAAACAAACTTATCAACAGGAATTACCCGCCATAGTGGCGTTTGCGCCAAAAATGGGCCCCCGCTCCACCCAGGAAAACGAGCAGGAGGGGTACCCCCAGGTTCAGCCACTGCCAACCGCTCCGACCGGCGGCCGTGCGGGCCGGGTCCAGCATGGGGATGGCCACCTGTTTGTTGCGGATGTTGATAAGTCCGGTATCCTCCAGGAGGTAGTTCATGGCATTGACCAGAAAATCCCGGTTGCCGTAAAAATTGTTGGTCCAGGGGTCGTACCCCAATTCAAGGGGCCGGCCTTCGCGTATGGCATTGGAGGCCAGGTCCCCGTCCGCCACCACGATCATTTTGTTTTCGGGCCCCTGCTCGGTAAACGCACCGGCATCTGCCGGGAGCACCCGGTTCCGGTAAGCGGACTGGAAAGCCCCTTCCACCAAAACAGCCAGGGGGAGGTTCCCGGGCTGGAAAGCCTCGGGGTTGGGCTCCTGCCGGATGATATCCAGGGAAATCAGGCGGGGGGCACCCTCCGGGCGGGATCGGGGGGAGGACCGGTACAGGATGGTTTTCCGGTACGCGTTTTCCAGGGTATCCAGACTGCTGGCAAACTGCATGCGCAGGGCCTCGGTGTTGGTATTCAGGGGGTGGTCTTCCCGGGAAATCACCATGGGGTTGTACACCCAGGGCAGGGGGTCGTACTGGGCTTCTGTGCCGCTGCCGGTAGCCAGGACAATCTGGGTGCAGAACAGGTCGGCCACCAAGTCCCGGTTCAGGCGCACCCCGTAGCGGAACAAAAGGTCGTCCAGGTTCAGGTCGCGCGGCAGGGCCGCACTCTGTCCGTCCCGGTTGCGCAGGCTGTCCATCTCCATGGCCACAGGGTCTATAAGCCATAGGGTCCTGCCCCCCCGCACCATAAACTGGTCAAGCACCAGCTTTTCGGCATCGGTAAAGCCCTCCGTGGGCTTGGCAATCAGGGCGGCGTCAAACGTTTCCAGGGCCTCCAGGGTGCCTTTCGGGTTCTGGTCCACAGAATCCAGGGTAAAGGGGGCAATGCGGTAATAGGCCCCCAGTTGGCCCAGGTAATCGGCCAGGTAGCGGTCTTCCACCTCCCCGTTCCCTTTCAGCACGGCTATTTTCTTGGGGTCGGTGATTCCGAGTTTGGTAAAGGCATCCGCAAAGGCGTATTCCAGGTTCTGGATGGAGCGGTTAACCCGGGCTTCGGTGTCTGCGCCCAAAAGGTTGCGCAGCAGGGGTACTACCTCGCTGCGGTCCCCGTGGTTTACCACCGCCCAGGGGAAAACAACCTCCTGGGAAACCCGCCCGCCTTCCTCGGTGGTCACGCTGGCGGCTTTCATCCCCATAGCCTGGAGCTGGTCCAGGATGCCGGGCGTGGTTTCCGCCTCGGTCACCGGGTCCAGGAATTCGAAGTGGAGCTGGGGATGCGATTCGGAAAACTGCTCCAGGAGCAGCACGGTTTCCCGCTGCAGTCGGGCAAATTCCGGGGGCAGGTCGCCGTCCAAAAGGAGGTCTACCACAATGGGGCCGTCCAGACGCTGCAGGGCCTTCACACTGGGCGTAGCCAGGGTAAACCGGCCGTCTTCGGTCAGGTCCCAGCGGGCGTAGGCCCATTGGGCCGCGAGGTTCACCAGGACCAGGGCCCCAGCGGCAAGCAAGTACGGACGTAGGCGATGAAGTATTTTCATTGGCGCAGGCGGTTAATGCGGATCGCGGTAAGCCAGAGGAAAAAGGCCGTCAGGCTCAGGAAATACACCATGTCGCGGCTATCCAGCACGCCCTGGCTGATATTCTCATAATGGGCTTTCATGCCCAGGTCTGCCACCCAAAGGGCGCTGCCGCCATCGGCAAACAGGCCGGCAAGGCTTTCAAACCCGATGTAGGCACCAAAGCACAGCAGCAGCCCCAGCAGGAAAGCCACAATCTGGTTGTCCGTAAGGCTGGAGGCAAACAGCCCCATGGCCGTGTAGGCTGCCATCAGCAGGAAGAGCCCCAGGTAAGAACCCCACACCAGGCCCATATCCAGGTTGCCGGGTTCCATCCCCAGCTGGTAAACGGTGTAAACGTAGAGCAGGGTGGGAACCACGCTCAGGAAGACCAGTACAAAGACACCCAGGAATTTTCCCAGCAACAGGCCGGGCAGGCTCAGGGGCTTGCTCAACAGCAGCTCCAGGGTGCCCAGTTTGCGTTCTTCGGACACGGCCCGCATGCTCAGGGCCGGGATCAGCAGCAAAAAGGCCCAGGGGGCCAGCAGGAAAAACAAGCTCAGGTCCGCAAACCCGTAATCCAACAGGTTAAAAGGGCCTTTAAAAACGAACAGAAACAAGCCTGTAAGCACCAGGAAGGACCCGGTAACCAGGTACCCCACCGGGCTGCTGAAAAATGAGGCTATCTCTTTTCTGAATACCGCAATCATAGTGTCTCGCTTGCCGGGTTAACGGCCTCCAGGCTCCAGGCTTCTGCGCGTTGGGCAAAAAGTGCCCTGGTGCGCCCCCAGACCTCCCGGAAGAATTCGGATTCCCGGTAGTGCTCCAGATCTGCTTCGGAGTCCCAGAGGCTGTAGGTAAAGTACACCTCCGGAGCCTTCAGGTCCCGGTGCAACCTTACCAGGCGGCAGCCCGGGAACGCTTCGATCGAAGGCCGGGACGTCTCGAAAATCCGCTCAAAACTAGGAATATTTTCCGGTTTGAAGGTCATTTTTACAATTCGGGTCAGCATCAGGAGAAGTTAATGATTACGGTGTCCCGGTAAGTGAGCCCGAGCAGGGTTGAAGCTCCGCCCACGCTCTTCGGGTTGCTCTTGTAGATAGCCAGTTCCACGTAGCCCGAGGCATTGATCAGGGCAAGCAGGTCTCCCGGGCCCCGCCGCTGGGAGGGTTCCAGGTCGTAGTTGATCAGCCCGCTGTACTGTTCGTGGATTTCTGTGAGTTTTCGGTTCCGTGCCTCCAGGGTAAATTTCCGGCCTTTGCGGTAGGCCTCAAACAGGCTTTTGTGGATATTGGTCACTACATTCCCGTAATTGTCGATATAGATCACACTGCCTGTAATGGTATCGCCGTCATTGGAAATGCGGGGTACGAATTCCTTCAGAGTACGGAGGGTTTTCAGGGGTTTTCCGATCACTTCCAGGGTGCCGCCCCGCGCCAGGTGGCAGGCCGCTTTCACAAACACCTCCAGAGTAGGGAAGGAGCTGTCCTGGGTATTTGGCAGGTCGATATCGAAGATTTTTTCCGGCCGTACCGATTCGGCGATTAAACTCAATACCCCGTTGTCTGCACCGATAAAGTAATGATTGTCTGCCTTTACGGCCAGGTGGCGGGTTTCCGGGGTGCGTTCTGCGTCCACGCCCACAATATGGATGGAGCCTTCCGGAAAGGAGCGGTAAGCATTCTTGAGGAGGTAGGCGCATTCCTGGATGTGGAAGGGGGTAACCTCATGGGAGATGTCGACCACCACGGCATCTTTCAGCTCGCTGTAAATGGTTCCTTTAATGACGCCCACGGAGTGGTCTTTAAGTCCAAAATCCGTGGTCAGGGTGATGATCGGCATCCTGCGCTGTTGATATTTTTTTAGGGCTCCCTACTGAAATTTACGTAAGTTTGTTAGACAAAATTAAGCAAAAAACAGCGGAGCTTTACAGCGCCTACTTCCACAATTTCAAACCGCCGATTTTTGAACGAAATCACACTAGAACTCATCGATATCAGCCCCCGGGATTTTTTCGGGGAAGGGAATATCAACATCAACCTGCTCAAGAAGTCTTACCCCAAACTGAAGATCGTGGCGCGGGGCAGCCGCATCAAGGTCTATGGGGACCCGCCCTTGCTGGAGGAATTCCGGCAGCGCTTCGAGATGCTGACCACCCATTTTTCCAAATACAACAAGCTGGATGAAAATGCCATAGAGCGCATCCTGAGCAGCACCGGGAGGGAGGAGTACGCCTCTTCTGAAAAAAGCGGGAACGTGCTGGTACATGGGGTAAACGGGCGCCTGGTAAAGGCCCAGACCGCCAACCAGCGCCGCCTGGTGGATGCTGTGGAGAAAAATGACATGGTGTTTGCCATTGGCCCGGCCGGTACAGGAAAGACCTACACCGGGGTGGCCCTGGCGGTACGCGCCCTGAAGGAGAAACAGGTCAAGCGGATCATCCTGACCCGCCCTGCCGTGGAAGCCGGGGAAAACCTCGGGTTTTTACCGGGGGACCTCAAGGAAAAGCTGGACCCTTACATGCAGCCCCTCTATGATGCGCTGCGGGATATGATCCCGGCCGAGCGACTCGCCAAGTTCATCGAGGACGGCACCATCCAGATTGCCCCCATGGCCTTTATGCGCGGGCGCACCCTGGACCACGCCTTTGTGATCCTGGATGAAGCCCAGAACACCACCCACGCCCAGATGAAGATGTTCCTGACGCGAATGGGAAAGAACGCCAAATTCCTGCTCACGGGCGACCCCGGGCAGATCGACCTGCCCCGCCGGGTGATTTCCGGCCTGAAGGAAGCCCTGCTGATCCTGAAAAACGTGCAGGGGATTTCCTTTATCCACCTGGACGATAAGGACGTGATCCGCCACAAGCTGGTCAAGGAAGTCATCGAAGCGTATAAAAACATCGAACACCAGAACTGATATGGCCGGCACACTTACAGATACCAATTTTCAGTTCCCCGGGCAGCTGGGGGTATACAAAGGCAAGGTAAGGGAGGTTTATTCGCTGGAGGGCGACCTGCTGGTGATGGTAGCCACGGACCGGCTTTCCGCTTTCGACGTCGTCATGCCCAGGGGCATTCCCTACAAGGGGCAGATCCTGAACCAGATTGCCACCCGCATGATGCGGGATACCGAAGACCTGGTGCCCAACTGGCTGCTGGCCACGCCGGATCCGAATGTGGCCGTAGGCGCGCGATGCGAACCCTTTAAAGTAGAAATGGTGATCCGCGGCTACCTGGCCGGGCATGCCGCCCGTCAATATAAAGCAGGCCATCGGGAACTTTGCGGGGTGCCGCTACCAGAGGGATTGAAAGAAAACGACCGCTTCCCGGAGCCCATTATCACCCCGGCCACCAAGGCCGAAAAGGGGGACCACGATGAGGACATCTCCCGGGAGGAAATCCTAAACCGGGGGCTGGTGAGCGAGGCGGATTACGAGGTTCTTGAAAAATACACCCGGGCCCTGTTTACCCGAGGCAGCCAGCTGGCTGCCGAAAAAGGCCTGATCCTGGTGGATACCAAATACGAATTCGGGCGGAAGGCCGATGGCACCATTGTGCTCATTGATGAAATCCACACTCCGGACTCGTCCAGGTATTTCTATGCCGACGGCTACCAGGAGCGGCAGGACAAGGGCGAACCCCAGAAGCAACTCTCCAAGGAATTTGTAAGGCAGTGGCTCATTGCCAACGGCTTCCAGGGGCTGGAGGGGCAGACCCTCCCGGAGATGTCCGACGCCTACATTGAGACGGTTTCCCAGCGCTACATTGAACTCTATGAGCAGATCCTGGGCGAGCCCTTCCAGAAGGCAGACACCTCCCAAATGGAGGACCGCATCCGCCGCAATGTACTTGAATACCTGGGCACGCTTTAGGCTTATCCCCGTAACCCCCCTAATTTCAGAAGCTGTGCCGTATCCCGGACCCCCTTGGACTTCAGGGCTTCCAGGATATGCAGTAAGGCGTATGCCGTAATCTGGGCGTCCCCCAGGGCGGTATGCCGGTCCTTGCAGGAGATGCCGTACCGGGAGGCCAGGTCGTCCAGGGTGTAACGTTCTTTCCGCCTCAGCAGCCGGCTTTTGATCAGGGTATGCCGGTAGAGGGCCTCGGTATCCACGAAGGGCTGGTCCGGGGGAGGGAGCTCCCACCGGGCATATGCCGCCTGCAACATGGCCCGGTCAAAGGCTACATGGTGACCCACCACAATAGTACCTTCCAGGCGTTCCCGGAGCCCTTCCAGGACCTCCCGCTCGGGCAGGCGTGCATTGGGCCCCTCCCTCAGGATGCCGTGGATGGGTACGGATTCCCCATCGAAGACCTCCTGGGCCAGGAACCATTCCCGGCACTCCCGCACCCGGATGCGGGCATCCCGAACCGGCACAATACCCAGGCTCAGGATGCGGTCCCGCTGTGGGTTCAGCCCCGTGGTTTCGGTATCCAATACCACAAAAGGCTGGTTCGCCAGGGGCAGTGCCCTGTGCCCATGAGCACCCCCATTCCCAAAGCGTGTCCGGATGAAGTGTTGCCAGCGCTTAAGCATCAGAGAACGGACTTGAGTTGGAAGCGAACCGCTATCAGTTCCTGCAGTCCTTTAAGGGCCTTAAAGCAGCGCTTCAGTTTCATTTTTTCTTCCTTACTCAGTTGTTCCAGGGCAATAAAGCGGCCGGAATCCCCGTGCAGTAACCCCTGCCGCGCCCTGAATTTCAAAAGGGCCTTGGTGGCGTAGCTGCAGGAGAGGAAAAGTTCCCGGTTGGCCGGGTCCGCCTCCGCCAGTTTTTCAAAGCGCGCGGCCGTATTGTTAATACCCGGGATGCGGTGGGCCAGGGTTAGTACCCGGGCTGCATCGGTCAGGGGAAGCAGGGCGCGGTGTTTCAGGTCGAAAAAGTCCTTGTGGGCCCCGTCCTGTTCCAGCAGGAACTGCCGGAAAAACCCGGTAGGAGAAGGGCTTTGCAAGGCGCCCCGGGCCAGGTGCTGCAGGAATATGGGGTGGCTTTCCACCCGCTCGAATATAAAATCGGTCAGTTCCCGTACCAGGCGTTCGGCCCCGTAGGTGTAATTGAAATCAAAGAAAATGGACGAAAGCAGGACTTCTTCCGATCCCGTATTGCGCATCCACTGCGTGATGCGCTTTTTCCACTGGTCCAGCGGCAGGCACCAGTCCGGGTTGGAGGCCATCATTTCTGCCGGGCAGTAGGGGTACCCGATCTTGAGCAACCCCTTGTTGATCCGGCCGGCGAGTTTCAGGAAATAGGCCTGTGTCTCTTCCTGTTTCCCGGCTTCCACGGCCGCATAGACCAGGGCGTTGTCCTGGTCCGTGAGCAGCAATTGCTCGCCCCGGCCCTGGCTGCCCAGGGATATCCAGGCAAAAGGCACAGGCGGGGGCGGTTCCTTCTGCAGGGCCAGCAAAATGACCTGTTTGATGCAGGCGTCGTTCAGTTCGCTGATGATCTTCATGGTCAGGGACATGGGGACGTTGTGCTGCAGGTAGCGCTGCAGCAGGCGGGTGATCCGGTTGCGGACGGCCCGGATTTCCTTGATACGGGTACTGCGCCCTACGGCCCGCATCAATACTTCCGGGTTTTGCCCCATGGCCAGCAACAGGTCGTGTTTGGAGAGTATACCCACTGCAGGACTGCCCGGGGTACCGTCTTCGGTCAGGCAGAGGTGGCCAATCTGGTTCTTCATCATGCCCAGCTGGGCCTGGGTCACGGTAAGGCCTTTGGGGTAGGTAATAACAGGTGTGGTCATCACGGCCCGTGCGGGAGCATCAATCGGGTGGTTCCCACTCACTACCTGGGTACGCAGGTCCCGGTCCGTAATAATACCTACGGGCAGGCCCGCTTCCAAAACCAAAACGGATCCCACCTTTTTCACAGTCATGCGGGCGGCCACGTCCTTCACAGGGGTATCCGGGGTACAGGTCACCAGTTTTTTGGGGGCTTTCAGGGGCAGCAGGGCAGGGGGGCTTCCCGGGATGGCCGCTTCCGAACCAAAGCCGGTACCCACCAGGGTGCCGCTGTGCTGGCGGGCATAGGGGTTGCGGGTATTGGAGGCGAAGCTTTCGATCAGGAAATTACCCACTTCCTCGTAGGTGGTCACCAGGGGGCGGAATTGGGCAATGGGTATGGCATACAGGATGCTTTCCTCCTGGGTGCGTGCCTCCAGTTTGTAGCTTTCCCCGGCCATAAGCGGGCGCAACCCAAAGATGTCGCCCTCGTCGCAAATATCCATGATTTCCCCGCTGCTGCTGCGTCGCAACTCCACGGCCCCCCGGTGCACCACATAAAAGAAGGCATGGGCGGGGTCTTCTTCCCGGAAGATGTACCGGTGTTTTTCCCGATACAGGATGTCCACCCCACCGGCCAGGGCCAGCAGGTCTTTTTCGGTGAGTTCGCTAAAGGGGGGGTAACGCCCCAGAAAATCGGCGACCCGTTCGGCAATGCGGTTATTCATGGGTGCGGTTTTACGTAAAATTACGATATCTTGTGGGGATGTAGCCGGAAATGAACCGGAGCCTTTCTCATGTTGCGGTAAGGTTCAAAATGATCTTATCAGAAACATATTAATATCCTATGCCATGCAAACCGATTTCAAGAATAAAGTAGCCCTGGTTACCGGGGCCACCAGCGGGATGGGCAAGGCGGTGGCCGAGGCCTTTGCCCGGGCCGGGGCCGCCGTAGTCTTCGCAGGCCGGAATGCGGAGCGGGGCGGGGCCTTGCAAAACGCCCTGCAGGCCGAAGGGGCAAAGGTTTGTTTCGTGCCCGGCGACTTGAGCCAGATGGCCAATAACCAGCACCTGGTGGATGAAGCCGTTGCCCGCTTCGGGAAGATAGACCTCGTTTCCTGCAATGCCGGTATCCTGGGGCTGGGTTCGGTTACCGAGGTTTCCGAGGCGGTCTGGGAGCAGACCCTGGCCACCAACCTGAGCGCGGTATTTTACCTGGCCAAGGCCGCTATCCCGGAATTGCAGAAACAACCCGGGGCCAGCTTTACCATAAATGCCTCTATTGCAGCTTTCAAGAGTTTCCCGAACCACCCGGCTTATTGTGCCTCTAAGGCCGGGGTTGTGGCCCTGATGAAGCAGATGTCCCTGGATTACGGGCCGGCCATTCGTGTAAATGCGGTCTGCCCCGGCCCGGTAGACACCCCGCTGTTATGGGATTCGGCCCGGGCCTTCCCGGACCCTGAAAAGGCCGTGGAGGCAGCTGCCAAAGCCACCTCCCTTAAACGCCTGGGCACCCCTGAGGACGTGGCCAACCTTACCCTCTTCCTGGCCTCGGACGCCGCTGCCTGGATGACCGGTTCGGCGGTTACCATTGATGGGGGCATTTTAAATCGATAGCGCACATAAAAAAACCGCTCCTTATGGAACGGTTTTTTCTGTAGCGAGAGGGGGACTTGAACCCCCGACCTCAGGGTTATGAATCCTGCGCTCTAACCACCTGAGCTACCTCGCCTGGTGTACTAAAAGCGGCTGCAAATATAATTTTTAATTCCGGCTTGGTCAACAGTTGCGGGCATAAAAGTTTTAGGGGAATTATTTTTTTTCCCTCTATAAAATGATATATTGCCCCGAACGCAAATCCGTCTGGCTTCCTATGGAGGATAAGGTAAAATTCGAGCTCGAATTCGTCATTCAATCTTCACCCCAACTGTTGTATCAGTACCTCTCCACCCCCTCCGGGCTGTCGGAGTGGTTTGCAGACAACGTAAATTCCCGGGGAGAGCGTTTTATGTTTATCTGGGACGGGAGCGAAGAAGTGGCGGTGCTGCTCAAGCGCAAATCCGACGAGTTTGTGCGTTTTGCATGGGAATACAACGAGGACGACAGCTACTTTGAAATGCGGATTATCGTAGATGAGATTACCAGCGACGTGTCCTTGTTCATTACCGATTTTGCAGAGGAAGACGAACTGGACGAGGCCAAAATGCTCTGGGAAAACCAGGTTTCGGACCTGAAGCAGATTCTGGGCTCTACCTAAAGACCGGGGAGTCGTATCTTTGCACTCCCAATACCGGTATCCATGGTCAATTTCAATGGGGACCTGCTCCCCGATACAGCTCATTTTTTAAATCACGAGAACCGGGCCCTCCGCTTTGGGGACGCCCTTACCGAAACGGTGCGCTATACCGGGCAATCCCTGTTGTTCTGGGAGGCGCATTATTTCCAGATGATGGCAGCCCTGCGGCAGCTCCGTATGGATATTCCCATGGCCTTTACCATGGAATACCTGGAAGAAGAAATTCGTAAAACCCTGAAGGCGAATGCCCTGGAGGCTGTGCCTGCCCGGGTAGACCTGATGGGGATTCGCAGCAATGCCGGGGGGGTAGACCTGCTTATCCAGGTGCAACGTCTGGAAACGGCCGGGTTTGTTACCACTTCCCAGGCGGTGCGGGCAGACCTGTACAAGGATTACCTGCTGCCGGCCGGCGGGCTTTCCACCCTGCCGCATAACAACCGTTTGCTGGAAGTGTTGGCGGGGATATATACCCAGGAAAATGGCTGGGATACCTGCCTGTTGCTTAACGACAGGAAGGAAGTGGTACGCAGCCTGGAAGGCCCGCTCTTCCTCCGGGTGGGCGACCAGATTCGCACCCCGGGGTTGGCCGGGGGCAGCCCGGATACCGTGTTGCGCAGGCAATTGCTGGAATGGGGGAAAACCGATACACATTACCAATGGGAAGAGGCCCCCATATCTCCATTTGACCTGCAGAAGGCAGACGAATTGTTTTCGATCCACCCCGTGCTGGGCCTATGCAGCATTACCGATTACCGCAAGGCACACTTCAATACAAAGGCGGCAACCCACGCCACCACCGTACTCAATGAAAAAGCCGGGGTTAATTAATTGAGGCTTGGATTTTCCGGGGCGTTGGACCAGAGCAGGTAATCCCCGCCCAACTCCATCATTTTTTCGCGCCAGAAGGCCTGGGTAGATTTTCGGATAATATCGCTTTCGTAGTCGTTGGAGACTACAATCCAGGATTTGGACACAAGTTCCTGGTCCAGTTGCAGGGAAGCCCAGCCGGAGTAGCCGAGGAAAAAGCGGATATCGTGCTGGGAAATTTTGTGCTGGTTGATCAGGGAAACGGTGATTTCAAAATCGCCCCCCCAGTAAATGCCGTCGGAGATTTCCACGCTGTTGGTGATCAGGTGGGGCACCTTATGAATAAAGTACAGGTTATCCTGCTCCACAGGCCCGCCGTTGAAAACGGGGAACGGTACCTGTATCTCCTCTACCAGGTCGGTCATACTGTAATTCAGAGGCTTATTCAGGATAAAGCCGACGGACCCCTCCTGATTATGCTCCGCCAGCAGGACTACCGAACGGTTGAACGATACGTCGCCTGTGAGCGTGGGTTCTGCGATGAGCAGGTTGCCCTTCTGGGGTTTCCCTCCTAGCATAAAAAGTAGCTTACCTTTTTAAATATAGAAACTATCCCGAAATAATCAAAAGTTGGCAGAAAAAAGGCGGCCCCGCAATGTTGCAGGGCCGCCCGAAGTATCTTACCGTCTTGGTGAATTAGTTCACGGCATCGCTCAGTTCGGAGCCTGCTTTGAACTTCACTACGTTTTTAGCCGGGATTTTGATGGTCTTACCGGTAGAAGGGTTGCGGCCTTCACGGGCATTTCTCTTGGATACAGACCAGGAGCCGAAACCAACAAGGGATACGCGGTTTCCTTTTTTCAGAGAGCCTTCAACATTGCCGAGGAAAGACTCGAGAGCTTTTTTAGCAGCGGCTTTAGTGATACCGGCATCTGCGGCCATGGCATCGATCAATTCTGTTTTGTTCATAATTCTGTAACGTTAATTGGTGTTATACATATTGCAAAGCGAAAACAAATTTATACGGATTTGCCGCCGACGCAAGTAAAACCGGGGGAAATCCCCGTTTTTGTTGATAACTTCGGGCCTTTGTTGATAAACTGGGATGGAAGCGGCCTTTCGCTCGTATCCCTTATGCCACGGGGCCTCAGCGAAATTCGGCCCGATTTGAGATTTCCAGCCCGTTTAACAGGTCTGAAACGGGCATGCGTTTCTTTCCTTCCAGCTGCAATTCTTCCATTTCCAGTATGCCGTTTGCGGTATGGGCCAGTAGTTTACCCTCCCGGACCTCCAATCGGCCCGGGGGCAGGGTGGCAGTGCCCGGAATGGGATGTGCCCGGAAGACTTTGGCTTGCTGGGCAGGGCCGTCGTTGTGGAATTCCGTCCAGGCCCCGGGGTACGGGCTTAGCCCCCGGATCAGGTTGTGGATGGTGTCGGCAGGTGCATCCCAGGCAATCCGGCAATTCTCCCGGAAGAGTTTAGG
The DNA here is from genome assembly GCF_029537735.1 of Robiginitalea aestuariiviva. Taxonomy (GTDB): domain Bacteria; phylum Bacteroidota; class Bacteroidia; order Flavobacteriales; family Flavobacteriaceae; genus Robiginitalea; species Robiginitalea aestuariiviva. Next base: position 864,753 of record NZ_JARPUQ010000002.1, read on the forward strand.
GGCCTTGCGCAATGCCCCGGCTTCCGGTTGCGGCTGCGGCTGTACGGTTCCATCGGCCAGGCGGTCCGTGGTTTCTACTACCAGCCCGGCCCCCAGGGCCATCAGGCGGTCGTGCAGGGCACCGGCATCTTCCGCCGGCCCGATGGGGGTAGTCCGTTGCAGCAGGATCTGCCCGGTATCGATCTGGTGGTCGATCATAAAGGTAGTCACCCCGGTTTCAGTTTCCCCGTTGATCAGCGCCCAGTTGATGGGGGCTGCACCCCGGTATTGGGGCAGGAGGGAGGCGTGGAGGTTAAAAGTCCCCAGGGCGGGCATGGCCCATACAGCCTCCGGCAGCATGCGGAAGGCCACTACTACCTGCAGGTCGGCCTGCAGGCCTTGCAGCGCCTCCAGAAACTCGGGGGCTTTTAATTTCTCGGGTTGGAGTACCGGCAATCCGGCCTCTAGGGCATATTCCTTCACGGCAGAAGGCCGGAGTTTCCGGCCGCGGCCGGCTGGCCGGTCCGGGGCAGTAACTACGCCCACCACGGTGTGGGCGGAATGCACCAGGGCGTCCAGGGAGGCCACGGCAAAATCCGGGGTGCCCATAAATACAATGCGAAGACTTTTCATGGTTTGGTAAGCTTATATTCGTTAGCGGGCCCCAGGGCAATACGACCCTCTTCCAGCAGCAGCCGGAGAAGTTCCAGGAGTTGGGTTTCCGGAAAGGACCCCAGCGCCTGTATCTCCCTGGAGGTCTTAGGGCCTTCACCCAACAGCTGCAATATGCCCTTGCGCAGCCCTTCGGATTCCGCGGGGCCTTCTTCCAGGGGCAGGCAGAGGTCGCAGTTCCCGCAGGGACCCTGCGTCGTTTCTCCAAAATATTCCAGCAGGCTGGAACGCCGGCATCCCTTTTTCAGGGCGGCATAGGCCAGCATGTGTTCCACCTTCTTTATTTTTACCTCCTGCCTTCTGCTGTAGGCCCCGGCAAAAGCGTGTATGCTTCGGGCATCTTCCCTGGGCTGCAGGAATTGGAGTTGCAGGTCCCCTTCCCGCACCTCCAGCAGGACCAGGCCTTCCTTTTCCATTAGCCGGAGCCCTTCCAGGATACGGACTTCGGGTTGCTGAAGTTTTTTGGCCAGCAGCCCCAGGCGGATTTCCGTAGGGTATTCAAACACCCCGCCATAGGTGCGCAAGACGGTTTGTACCAGCCCCTGCCAGGCGGGCACCCGTTCCAGGTATTCCCATAAGGCGGCTTTGCTGCAATCCATCTGCAGGCTAACCTGGGTCCGGGCGAGGGGCCTCAGGGATATCAAGCCCTGCCGGTCCAGGACTTCCAGGGCCTGGAAGGTGCCTTTGGAAGGCAGCTTGTACTGGCCGCAAAAGGCCTCGAAGGGAAAGGAAAATACGGTTTCCGGCAGTTCGCCATAGGCCACCTGGAAGTAATTGCACAAATGCCGGTAAACGGCCACCAGGTCCTTGATTTCGGGCAGGCTTCCCAAATAGAATTCCCGCGTCCTTGCTGCATCCGAGGGCCCGATGAGCAAAAGGGCGCGGGCGGGAGCCCCATCGCGCCCCGCCCGCCCGGCTTCCTGGTAGTAATGCTCAAGGGTTTCCGGGGTTTCGTAGTGCACCACGGTCCGTACATCGGCCTTGTCTATGCCCATGCCAAAGGCATTGGTGGCCACCACGATGGGGAAGGTATTGTTTTGCCAGCCGGCAAGCACTTCTTTCTTCTCGGCTTCCTGCATGCCCCCGTGAAAATAACGGGCTTTAAGTCCTTGCTGGTTCAGGTAGGCTGCCAGGGAGGTACTCGCCCGGCGGGTCTGTACATATACTATAGCGCTGCCTGCCGATTCCCGGAGGGCGGCCTGCAGGCGGTAGCGCTTGTCCTGGGTATGGATTACGCGAAATTGCAGGTTGGGCCGGGCTACGGAATCCCGGAAAACGGGGGCCGCCTCCAGGTGCAGGACCTGCCGGATGTCCGTGAGCACTTCCGGCGGGGCCGTAGCGGTAAAGGCGGCCAGGGGCACTTCTGGAAAGCGTTCCCGCAGGCGTGCACATTCCAGGTAGGCGGGGCGGAAATCAAAACCCCATTGGGAAATGCAATGGGCTTCGTCTACCGCAATCAGGCTTAAAGCAATGCCTTCCAGTCGCTTCAGTACCGTGTCCTGCCGCAGCCGCTCCGGGGAAAGGTAAAGGAAATCGTACCCCCCGAAGGCGGCATTATCCAGTCGCTGTATCAATTGCTCCTCCGGGAGCCTGCCAAAAAGCCCCATGGCGCGTATGCCCCTGCCTTTAAGGTCCGTAATCTGGTCCTCCATCAGGGCAATCAGGGGGGAAATGACCAGACACAACCCCTCCCGGACCAGCCCCGGCACCTGGTAGCATAGGGATTTGCCGCCGCCGGTGGGCAGCAGGGCCACGGCGTCGGACCCGGACACCAGGGCGCGGATAATCTCCGCCTGCTGGCCCCGGAAGCCTTTGTAGCCCCAATATTTTTGTAAGATTTCCTGTGCCGTCTCAGCCATTGGTTTCCCCGATTAATTCCAGGAGGTGGTCCACCCGTTTTTCGATGGAGGCAAAGCCCAGTTCCTGTACCTGGTAGCCGCAGCGCGCATAGCTTTCCAGCAGGCACTGGTGGATTTCCACGGCCTCTTCAAACCGCTCCAGGCGTTCCCCATCCTGCCGGTAGATTTCCCTCCAGGGTGGGAGGACCACCGCCATATGGTACCGATATTGCCTGCAGGGTTCCAGGAACTCCCCGTCGTATTCCTGCCCGAAGTAATCCATATAGGCGATCACATCCGGCAGGCCCCGGTCGTAAAATACCACAGGGTCCTGCAACTGGGTGGCATGGTGGAATTGTGCCAGTCGCCCGTGGAGGATTTCCCGGTTGAAGGCCATAGGGTCTTTGGCAAAGAGCAGGGGGTTGGTTTTCGGGGCCGTGCTGGCTTCCCCCTTGGCCTTTTGGGTCATCTCTCGGATAATCTCGTGGAAGCAGGTGTGGCCCCTGCGTTCCAGCTCGCGGACCAGCACGGTTTTCCCGGTGCCTGGCCCGCCGGTAATCACGATGCGTTTGGTCATCTGGACAGCCGGGTTTTCGGGGTAAAAATACACATTCCCCCCGGGAGGCTAAAATGCAGAGTAAACTGTTATCTTTGTAAAAAGTATCGGAATGGGAGAGAACGAGTCGGAGGATTTTTACGCCCGCCTGCGGGAAGAACTGGAGAAATCCACCCAGTGGCCTTCGGATTACCTCTATAAATTCATCATCCCCACAGACCCGGAGAAGGAGCGCACTATCGGGGCGATCTTCGACAACACCGGGGCTGTAATCCAGACCAAAAAATCGCGGAACGGCAAGTACACCAGCCTGTCCATCACGGTAAACCTGCAAGGTCCGGACCAGGTGATAGAGAAGTACAAGGCCGTGGGCAAAATTAAGGGGGTGATCTCCCTTTAATGCGGTATTCTCGCCTTTTTTTGGTACTTTGCACGCGAAAGATTGACTTCACTTCTTACTCAAACCATATTCATTGGAAAGTACTTCTAACCCGGTTTATAACCTCGAATACAATACCGAACGCCCATATCTGCACATTCCCGAATACGGCCGCCATTTTCAGAAAATGGTAGATTACGCCACGTCGATAGAAGACCGGGAGGAACGCAACCGCATTGCAGGCGCCATCATCAGCTGTATGGGCAATATGCAACCCCACCTGCGCGATGTGCCGGACTTCCAGCACAAGCTTTGGGACCAGTTGTTTATCATGTCCGATTTTAAACTGGACGTGGACTCCCCGTATGACATCCCGAGCAAGGAGGTGCTGGCCCAGCGCCCGGAGCCCCTGGATTATCCCCAGAACCACCCCAAATACCGGTTTTACGGCAACAACATCAAACGGATGATCGACCAGGCGGTGCAATGGGAAAAGGGCGACAAGCGGGACGGCCTGGAGTACGCCATTGCCAACCATATGAAGAAGTGTTACCTGAACTGGAACAAGGATACTGTGGATGACCGGGTGATCTTCGAACACCTGCTGGAGCTGAGCGACGGGCAGATTGACCTGGCCTCAGACGGGGAGAACCTCACCGAAAGCGGGCAGTTCCTCAAGCAGATGAATGCCAAGTCCAACCGGAGTAGTTCCAAAAGCAACACGGGTAAGAAGGGCTCCCGCGGCGGACGCGGCAAAAAGCGGTATTGATCCCATGGGAACATTCAGAATAGAAGGCGGGCATACCCTGAAAGGGGCCATTACCCCCCAGGGGGCTAAAAATGAGGCCCTTCAGATCCTTTGTGCGGTGCTGCTGACCCCGGAGCGGGTTACCATCCACAACATCCCGGACATTGTAGACGTCAACAAACTGATAGCCATCCTGGAAAACCTGGGCGTTAAGATCCAGAAAAAGGGGAAGGGGTCCTATACCTTCAAGGCAGACGATATTAACCTGGAGTACCTCCGCAGCGAAGCTTTTAAGGTAGACGGACGGGCCCTCAGGGGTTCCATTATGCTGGTTGGTCCGCTGCTGGCGCGTTTTGGGCAGGGCTTTATCCCCAAGCCCGGGGGCGATAAGATTGGCCGCCGTCGCCTGGACACCCACTTCGAGGGCTTTATGAAGCTCGGGGCGCGGTTCCGGTACAATAAAGAAGAGCACTTTTACGGGGTAGAGGCAGACGGGCTGCAGGGCACCTACATGTTGCTGGACGAAGCCAGTGTTACCGGCACGGCCAACATTGTGATGGCTGCCGTAATGGCCGAAGGGACCACTACGATTTACAATGCTGCCTGCGAGCCTTACCTGCAGCAGCTGTGCAAGATGCTCAACCGCATGGGGGCCAGGATTTCCGGGATAGGCTCGAACCTGCTCACCATTGAAGGGGTGGCGCAGCTTGGCGGCACCGAGCACACCATGTTACCGGACATGATCGAGATCGGCAGCTGGGTAGGCCTGGCCGCCATGACCCAGAGCGAACTCACCATCAAAAACGTAAGCTGGGAGAACCTGGGGCTTATCCCGGGGACCTTTGCCAAACTGGGGATCACCCTGGAACGGCGCGGCGATGACATATTTATCCCGGCCCATACGGACGGGTATACCATTCAGAACTACATTGACGGGTCTATCCTGACTATTGCGGATGCCCCCTGGCCGGGCCTGACCCCGGATCTGCTGAGCATTATCCTGGTGGTGGCTACCCAGGCCAATGGGGAGGTCCTTATCCACCAGAAAATGTTTGAAAGCAGGTTGTTCTTTGTGGATAAATTACTGGATATGGGGGCCAAGATCATTTTGTGCGACCCGCACCGGGCCACCGTGATTGGCCACAACTTTCAGTCTACCCTGAAGGCGACCGTCATGACCTCGCCGGATATCCGGGCCGGGGTTTCTTTGCTGATTGCCGCTCTTTCGGCCAAAGGCACGTCCACCATCCACAACATCGAGCAGATCGACCGCGGATACGAAGCCATCGATACCCGCCTGCAGGCGATAGGCGCCCACATCACCCGGGTATAGTTTTTCAGGATGAAATTGAAGTGGGCTACCCTGGCAATCTCCGGCATTTTATTGATGCTGTTTCTCCTGATGCTCCTGCTCCGGCCTGGCATCTTTATCCATGCCCTTGTTGAGGAACCTTTTATTCCCCTGGGTAACCTGTTGTTCTGGCTGGCCTTTATTGCCTTTCCGATTTTTCTGGATGCCGCGAGCTTTAGCTTCAGGCAACCGGCTGCGGCCTGGGACAAATGGATTGCCAAAGGATTTCGGATAGCAGTTGTGTTGGCCGTATTGTGGTGGCCTGTTTCCTATGGGCTTTCCGGCAATTTTGCCAATACCTTCAGCCCCGGGCCGTCTTTCGTCGGGAGTGAACGCGCCGCAGGCATTTTCTGGGCATACAGCTATGCCATGGTACTGCTGCCCGTTGCCCTTTGGCTCCTGAGAATGCTATTGGCCCTTCTGGGTAAGCCCCGCAAGTAACGTTAGTCTTTTTCCACCTCGGTGCCGTCCGGGAAACGGGCAAAGCGCCCGCGGCCCGCTTCGTGCACCGGGTCCGGATGCCTCCAGGGCCACCCCCCGAAGCGGGTGGTGCGGAATTCATCCATGGCCGCCTGAATCTCCTCCGGTTTGTTCATCACAAAGGGCCCGTATTTGGCTACGGGTTCGGCAATGGGTTTTCCCTGCAGCCACAACAGGCGCGCCGGGCTTTCTGATGCCTGTATCTCGGTTTCACCCACCTCCGGAATAGCTCCGTTACCGGCTTGCAATTCCGTATCGGCAACCCGAACCGGGCCGCCTTCAAAAAGATATACCCGACGCGCAACGCCCGCAGGTACTTCCGGCAGGGAGAATGATCCTCCGGCTTCCAGTTCAAGCAGGGCAATCACCACGTGGTTTTCGGCATCTGATGCCCAGGAATCGGGAGGGGGGGCAGGGGCGTTTTGCCCTTGCAGGGACCCGGCTACCAGGCGGATGCGGGCCCCATCCTGGTCAACGATCGGCACCTGGTCCTTCCACAGCATACTGAAATAGGGCGAAACCCGTTTGCTTTTGGCCGGGAGGTTCAGCCAGATCTGGAAGAGTTCCAGGGTATTGGGCCCGTCAGGGTTCAGCAGCGGGAACATCTCCGAATGCTGCAGGCCGGCCCCGGTAGTAATCCACTGCACATCGCCTTCCCCGAAACGGGCAGCGGCACCCAGGGAATCCGCATGGTCGCAAAACCCGCGGGTTACGATGGTTACCGTTTCAAACCCGCAGTGCGGGTGGGAAGGGAAGCCGGGCACGGTTTGTCCGTGGTACATACGCCACCCGTCCTTCAGGGTAAAATCATTGCCCAGGGGTCGCCCCGCCAGGGAAGCGGCCGGCCCCAGGTCGGTATTTCCGGCCGGGAATTTGTCCAGGTGGTGTACACAGAACAGAAAGGGGTCTGGGGTATCCCAGGGAAAGCCCAGGGGAAAGGTTTTGATGGCCATAAAGTGATGTGTGCTTTTACAGGTGTTTGGCAGTATTGATTTCAATCCAGTTGTCCTCGGGGTCCCTCAGGTAGATTTGTCGGACGCCATCGGCGCGCAGGGTAACGGCGCCCTCTTTGCCCGGCCAGTCCCAATAAGGAACCTTTTCCCGTTCCAGGAAGGCGATAAACCCATCCAGGTCCTGCAGGGAGAGGCAGAGGTGCACGCTTTTGTTCTCGGTTTTAACCACCCTGTCCTTGCGGATCAGGTGGACCTGGGTGTTCCCCTGAACGCGAAACCACCGAAAATTCACGGTATCGCTTGGGTGGGGTATTTCCTCCAACCCCAGGACGTGGGCGTAGTAATCCCCGGTTTTCTTAAGGTCCTCCACCACAAAGGAGTAGTGATCATAGGTAAAATCCCATTGTTGTGCCCGTACCCAACTGGTACATAGCAAAAAGGCAAAGGCAAGTGTAAACGTCTTCATGGTCATTTATTTTGGTGTAAATGCCGGGATTTGGCAGTGGGATTACTCGCTGTCCGGGATGGGGGGTGGCCCGTCCGGAATGATGGGTTCGTATTGTACATCTCCCTTACGCTCCACGTATTCCGCCTTTACCTGCTGCACCAGCTTGGGGTTTTCAAAGAGGTCGGCCATAGTCATCCCAAGGGCTTTGGCGGCATAGAGCATGCCCTTATGGCCAATGCTCATCCCCCCGCAGGCCACCACGGCCCAGGAGTGCCAGGGGGTATCTTTGGGGGCGGTGGTTACCCCCAGGTTGATGTTGGCCACGTTCCAGCTTACGTCGCCCACATCCGTAGAGCCCCCGCCGGGGTGTTCCTTGGTGGCTTCCAGGGGGCGGATGCCGCTGTCCATCCCTACCTGCGGTTTGCCGGTGGCTTCCTGGATTTTCTTGGCAAAGGCCTGTTCCTCTTCCGTGTAGGTAATAGGGCCCAGCAGTTCCAGGTTATTCTGCATGGCTTCCCCCCCGGTACGGTTCACCAAAACTTCATAAATACCGGAAATCAGGGAAATCTTATAATCCACATTGGCCATAATGGCGGCCCCTTCGGCCATTTTCTGCACCTGTTCGTATACGGGCATCATCCCTTCCCGTTTGGTATCCCGTACCCGGACCCAAATCTTGGAGTAATCGGGAACTACGTTAACTACCTGGCCGCCGTCCTGGATGTGGTAGTGGATGCGCACCGTGGGTTTGATGTGTTCCCGGTAGTAATTGATCCCGGTGGTATAGAGTTCCAGGGCATCCGATGCGCTGCGGCCGTTCCAGGGGTCGGCCGAGGCGTGTGCAGCCTGCCCGAAGAATTCCACCTTAAAATCCACCAGGGCCAGGGTACTCTGTACGTCGGCTTCGGTCTGGGCGGCAGGGTGCCAGCTCAGGTTCACATCCACATCGTCCCAGAGGCCCTCGCGGACCATCCAGATCTTCCCGAAGAATTTTTCCTCTGCCGGGGTGCCCATAAACTTAACGGTCCCGGAAATGCCTTCCTGCTGCATCCATTCCTTTACGGCAATGGCCGATGCCAGGCTGGCCGTCCCAAAGAGGTTGTGCCCGCATCCGTGCCCGGCAGCGCCCGGGTGAAGGGGTTCCTTGGTGGGCTGGGCTTTCTGGGAAATCCCCGGGAGGGCGTCAAATTCGCCCAGGACGGAGATCACGGGCTTCCCGCTGCCGTAGGTGGCCACAAAGGCCGTGGGCATACCTGCCACCCCGCGTTCTACGGTAAAGCCGTTGCGCTCGGCATAATCGGCCAGGATGCGGGAAGAGGTGCCTTCTTCGAAAGCGGTTTCCGCAGCGGCCCAGATGGAGTCGCTCACGCGGATGAGTTCCTGCTCATGGGCATCCACTGCCGCTACGATGGTTTTTTTAGCCCGGGTCATCTTTTGTGCCTGGGCGGCCATGCCCAAAGTCAGCAAGGCAGTCAGTAAGAGGGTCCTTTTCATATGTGCGAAAAATAGTTGGTTTGGAGGTTAGGGGGCTCCGCGCCCCGAAGCCTTAAAGATACCAAAAAATGTATGGGGTGCCAGCCGGGGGGCTGCCGTTCATCGAAGGGGTTGCAATATCCTGGAATTTATACGTTTAAGTAGTGTATGCCGCCGGGTTGCGGCCCAAAACCTCTTTCTATGAAAAGCCTTCGTCTTCTGGTCCTGATAGTCCTCACCGGGAGTTTGCTGCCCGGGTGCAGCGCCACCAACCGCCTGAGTATGACCGTTACAGAACCCGCGCCTGTGGCCCTGCCAGATGGGGTACAACGGGTGGGCCTGATCAACCGCTCCACGCCATCCGAAAAACGGGAAGGGCTGGCCCGGATCGATGCCGTTCTGTCGGCCGAAGGGATGCGCCTGGATTCCCTGGGGGCTGCCTCCGCCCTTAAGGGCCTGGCAGACCGGTTGCGGCTTTCCGGGCGATTTGAAGCCGTGGTGGTCCTGGAAGACCTGCCCGAAGTGGCTCGGGGCGGGACCCGGATGCCCGGGCCTCTCACCCCGGAGGAAATTCAAACCCTCTGCGTAACCCATGGCCTGGATGCTGTTTTCTCCCTGGCCTTTTACGATACGGATACCCAGGTTGGCCTGAGCCTGGGCATGATGGAGGTCCCCAACGAATTGGGGCTGCCGATACAGGTGCCGGCCCACCGGATTCGCCTCAATACCCAGTTGCGCAACGGGTGGCGATTGTATATTCCGGGCGCCCCGGCAGCCGATGATGTGATGGTCTATTCGGATGGCTTCCAGGTAGGAGGGGAGGGGATCAACCCCGTAAAAGCCCTGGAATCAGTAGGCCTGCGCAATGAGCAGGTCATCGCCCGGTCCCGGCAGCTGGGGTACCAGCACGGAGGACGGCTGGAGCCCTCACGGGTACGCGTGGGGCGGGATTATTTCGTACGCGGTACGGATGCCTTTGCCCGGGGTAAGCGCCTGGCCCAAACCGGCGACTGGGACGGGGCTGCCCAATTATGGGAGGGCGAAACCGCCCATCCCAAGGATAAGATTGCCGGCAGGGCGCATTACAATATGGCCATCATCAATGAGATTCATGGGGACCTGGACCGGGCTATCGATTGGGCCCGTGAAGCCTATGCTACCTATGGCACGCGCGAAGCCCTGCATTATCTGAGGGTATTGGAAAGGCGTCAGGCGCAACAGGCACAGCTGGAGCAAGACCTGACCCAGGCCGGCTGGTAATTAGTCCAGGGCCGCTTTGTAGGTTTCCAGGCAGCGCTCCCGGGCGGCTTTATGGTCTACTATTTTTTCCGGATAGCGGTCGGTTCCGGCTTCCGGTACCCACTGCTCAATGTACCTGTGCCCTTTGTCGAATTTGTCTACCTGTGTCATGGGGTTGAAGATTCGGAAATAGGGGGCCGCGTCTACCCCGCTGCCGGCAGCCCATTGCCAGTTGCCCACGTTACTCGCCATTTCATAATCCAGGAGTTTTTCGGCGAAATAGGCTTCGCCCCAGCGCCAGTCGATCAGCAGGTGTTTACACAGGAAGCTGGCCACCAGCATGCGCACCCGGTTATGCATATACCCGGTCTGGTTCAGTTGCCGCATGCCGGCATCTACCAGTAAATACCCGGTTTTTCCGGCCTTCCAGGCCTCAAATTCCTCGGTGTTGTTGCGCCAGCGGATGTTGTCGTAGGGCTTTTTAAAGGCCTCGTGTACCGTGCGGGGAAAATGCCAGAGGATCTGCATAAAAAACTCCCTCCAGATCAGCTCTTCCCAGAAGGTTTCGTTCTCGGGTTTCAGCGCCTCGCCCACGGCCTGTCGCACGGAAACCGTCCCGAAGCGCAGGTGGGGCCCCAGGTGGGAGGTGCCGTCCCGGGCCGGGAAATTCCGGGTGTCTTCATAGTCCCGCACCAGGGTTTTCCCCAGGTTGAAATCGGGAACCCGGATGTCCGTCGGTTGGAAGCCCATATCTTCCAGAGCAGGTGTGGGGGCAGGGACTGCGTTTGCCAGGTTGCCCAGCAGGGTTTCAGAGGCATAGTGCATCTGCGGTGTTTTCTCCCTGAATCGGGCCTTCCACTTCCGCATATACGGGGTATATACCACATAGGGGTCCCCATCGTCCTTGACCACTTCGTCTTTGGCGAAGATCACCTGGTCTTTAAAGCAGTAAAAAGGAATGTCTTTTTCTGCAAGCCATTTGCCCATTTCCTGGTCCCGTTCCCGGGCATAGGGCTCATAATCTTCATTGGTATACACCCCCTGAATGTCCCACGCGCCAAACAGCTGTTCAAAGGCCGCTTTGGGGTGGGCGTGGATCACCTGCAGGGTACTCTGATGTTGGTCTTCCAGGATTTTTTTCAGCTTCCCCAGCCGCTCCCAAATAAACTGGACCCGGGCGTCCGCCCCGGGCAGTTCGTCCAGAATATTGGGATCGAAGATAAAAACGGGTAGGACGGGATAATCGCCCCTGAGGGCTTCCCATAATCCCCGGTTATCCTCAAGCCTCAGGTCCCTTCGGAACCAAAACACATGGACCTTCTTCATGGCTCAGGAGATATTCAGGCTGGAAATACCGCCGTCTACGCCCATTACCTGCCCGGTAACCCACCCGCTTTGGTCGGAGAGCAGGAAGGCGGCCATGGCTGCAATGTCTTCGGGTTTGCCCACCCGCTTCAGGGGGTGGCGCTCGGCCATTTTCTCCTGTTTGGTTTCATTGTTGAGCAGGCGGGAGGCCAGGGGGGTATCTACCAGTGATGGTGCTACTACGTTTACCCGGATTTTGGGCGCGTATTCGGCCGCCAGGGCACGGGCGAAGCCTTCGATGGCTCCTTTAGCGGCGGCCACGCTGGTATGAAATGGCATTCCGCTGCCCACGGCCACCGTCGAAAAGAAGACCAGGCTGCTCCCATCCGCCATACGGGGAAGGAAGGCTTTCAGGGTGCGCAGCAGGCCGGTAAAGTTCAGGTCCAGGTCTTCCTGGAAGGTCTCCACACTCAGCATTTTAAAGGGCTTCAGGTTTATGCTCCCGGGGCAATAAACCAGCCCATGCAAGGCTTCCGGCAGGCCTTCGGGGGGCGTGAAGGCGTCGGTCACGTCCAGGGGGAAATGCGGGATGCCCATTTCGGACAACAGCCCGGGCTGGCGGGATACCGCATATACGTTATGGGTAGGGTGCAATTGCCGGGCCAGCTCCAGGCCAATGCCGGAGGAGGCTCCCACAATAAGGATATTCTTTTTCATAGGGATTATATGGTTTGCATCCGCAGCAGGGTGGGCCTGCCTTCCAGTTTGCCGAATCGGGTTTCCAGGGCCGTTTCCCGGAACCGGAAGATGGTGCGGAGTTGAGATTTCACAAAAATGGCGTGTGCCAGGCGGCCCAGTACCCCCAGGGGTGGGGCGTAGTCCACAATATCCCACATCCGAACCCCGCCTTCCACGGGTTCGATCAGGTGTTTGTGGTGCCAGAATTTATAGGGTCCGAAGCGCTGTTCATCCACAAAGAAGCGACCTTCGTGCACATGGGTGATCTCGGTCACCCAACGGGTTTTAAACCCTTTGAACGGGCTTACGATATAGTGGATTACCTGCCCGGCATACATGGGTTGTGTGCCGTCGCAGCGAATGTCGAAGTTCATCTGTGGCGGTGTGATTTCCTGCAGGTTGAAAGGGTTGGACAGGAAGGCCCAAGCCTCTTCCATGGTGATTGGCAGGTATTGTTCAGCCGTTAAACGATACATAGTAAGCTATTTATACAAAAATACGTAAGTTTTGTTTAATGTATAAATTATAAAGTTAAACATTTTATAATTCAGGCAGGCGTTCATCGAAAGCAATGGAGGGTGGACGATGCGCCCTAGGCGGTGTTCCCATATTTTGTACCTTCCACGCCATGGGCAAGTTACACAGTTTACTGGGGGGCATTTCGATACTGGTCACGGCTGTATTGCAGGCCCAGGTACCGGTTACGGTAAAGGGGACGCTGCCGGAGGAAATACACGAAACCTCTGGCCTGGTGCTGCTTGGCAATCGCCTGATTACCCATAACGATTCCGGGAACCCACCCATCCTGTATGAGCTGGATACCGCCACCCTGCAGGTGGTTCGTCAGGTGGAAGTGGCCGGGGTTGTAAACCGCGACTGGGAAGACCTGGCGGTGGATGAAACGTACCTGTATGTGGGGGATTTTGGGAATAATGCCGGGATGCGGACCGACCTGCAGGTATTGCGGATTGCTCTGGCAGATTTTCGGTCCTCCCAAACCGTTAATGCGGAAGTCATTGCCTTTGCCTATGAAGACCAGACGGATTTTTCCGGGGGTGGGAACAGCGACTGGGATGCCGAAGCCATGGTGGTGCGTGGAGACTCCCTGCTGGTTTTTACCAAGCAATGGCAAACTCAGGGCACTGTGGCCTACAGCCTGCCCAAAACCCCAGGCACCCATATGGCACGGCGGCAGGCACAATACGCTGTTGGCGGACTGATCACCGGGGCCACCCGGGAACCTTCAGGCGGCCTGGTCCTGCTCGGCTACAGCGCCCAGCTGCAACCTTTCTTGTTGCGGGTTCCTGAACTTTCTACTCCTTTCACGTTTCCGGACGGGAGCCAACGCGAATCCCTTCAACTGCCTTTTGGACAAACTGAAGGCATCACATCCGGGCCAGACGGGGAACTCTATATCTCTTCCGAATCCTTTTCCAATGCCCTGATCCAGCTGCAGGCCTCGCTTTTTGTAGTGGAGGTACCTGAGGAGCCTACCCCGCCGGATGAAGGTAACCCGGATCCGGAGGACGACCCGGCCCCGGAATTACGACTGTACCGGCCTTTGGATTCCCCTGAACTTCGCTATGTATGGGAAGGGGAGCAAACCTTCCTGGCCCATGCCGTGTTCGACACCGCCGGTCGTCAGGTCCTTTTTGAAAGCGCCCCGGCAGCCGAACCCGGGCGCATTGATGTCTCCGGCCTGCGTACGGCGGTATACTACCTGACCCTCTACCTTCGGGGCAAGACCCTGAGTAAACCTTTTCTGCGCTATTGAGCGGCTCCGGAACTCGATTTAATTTTTCCTTAACAGTTGGGGCTGAAAGGAGTGCGTAGCTTTGAGCAAACCAATATCCTTTAAGTCATGAAAAAGACCCTCTTGCTTTTTGTCGCTGCCCTTTGCAGTGTGGGGATGCAGGCGCAGATCCGCACCCCCCAGCCCAGCCCGTACTCCGAACTCATTCAGGTGGTAGGCCTTACCGACGTTAAAATCACCTATTCCCGCCCCTCCATGCGCGGCCGTACCATTTTCGGGGACCTGGTCCCCTTCGATAAGGTCTGGCGTACCGGGGCAAACATGAATACTACCGTTTCCTTTTCGGATGCCGTGACCCTGGGCGAAGCTACGCTGCCGGCAGGGACCTATGCCCTGTATACCCGGCCCGGGAACACTGCATGGGAAGTGTACTTCTATACCGACACCAACAATGGGGGTTTGCCTGCCCAGTGGGATGAATCCAAGATTGCGGCCACCGTTACTGCCACCCCCGTAAAAGGCGTGGGGCCGGTAGAGACCTTTACCATTACCGTGGATAACCTGGCCAATGACGGGGCAACCCTGGGCCTGTGGTGGGCCGACACCTATGTTGGCGTGCCCTTTGGCGTACCCAGTCAGCAACAGGCCATGGCCAGCATTGAGCGTGTGATGGCGGGCCCTTCAGCCAATGACTATTTCGCTGCGGCGTCCTATTATCACGATTCCGGCATGGACCTGAACAAGGCCAAGATGTGGATCGACAAGGCGGTGGAAATGAATGCCGACGCCTACTGGATGTCCCGCCGGCAATCCCTGATCTATGCCGCCCTGGGCGATAAAAAAGGCGCTATTGCAGCTGCAAAGAAATCCCTGGCCGTGGCCCGTAAAGCTGGAAATGCCGATTACGTTAAGATGAATGAGGACTCCCTCAAGGAGTGGGGCGGGATGTAAACTTCTTCTCCAGAAAATAGAAAACCCGGGGAAACCCGGGTTTTTTTATGCGGTATCGGCTTCTGCCGGCGGGCCCAGCAGGCGGTCAAAGCCTTCAAACAACAGGGCCAGCCCAATGACCAGGGTACATCCAAAAGCATTCAGCCAGAGGTAAGACATCCAGTCCAGGGACCAGCCGATAATCACCACGGCCTGGGTGATGATGGCGGCCACAAAAACAGCATTCCCCCGGACAAACCGGATAAAGAAGGCCAGCAGGAAAATGCCCAGCACATTCCCGTAAAAGATAGATCCGATAATGTTGACCAGTTGGATCAGGTTATCAAAGAGGTCGGCCACACAGGCGATCAGGATGGCGATCACCCCCCAGATCAGGGTAAAGAGGCGGGAGATACGTACATCCCGGGCCGGGTCATCGCTGGCTTTGGCATTGCGCTTATACAAATCCAAGGCCGTAATGGTCCCCAGGGCATTGAGCTCCGAGGCCGTAGAGGACATGGCCGCAGAGAGGATCACCGCCAGCAACAGGCCGATGATTCCCCGGGGGAGGTAATTCAGGATAAAGTGGATAAAAACGTAGTCCTTGTCGTTGGTTTCCACGGCCGGGTCCGCCTGGCGGATGAGGTTGCGGGCCGCTTCCCGCTGGTTGCTCTCCCGCCGGTTGATTTCCAGGATTTGCTGCTTGGCATCGATGGTGGTGCTGTATTCCTTAAGCTCAAGGGCCTGGGAGAAAGCGTCCTGGGCCAGTTTCTTTTCCAACTGTATATCCTGGTGTGCCTTTTGCAATTGCAGGTAATCTTCCTTCATGGGGGAATCCATGACCGCGGCGGTGGCCGCGGGGTTAAAGTTCAGGGGGGAAGGGTTGTACTGATAGAACACAAAAACCATGACCCCTACCAGTAGGATAAAGAACTGCATCGGGATTTTCAGGATGGCGTTGAAAATCAGCCCCAGTTGGCTCTCCCGTACGGATTTCCCGGACAGGTAGCGCTGTACCTGGCTCTGGTCCGTCCCGAAGTAGGCCAGCATCAGGAACATCCCGCCGGTGATGCCACTCCAGAAGGTATACCGGCTATTGGTGTCGAGCTCAAAGTTGAGGATGTTCAGTTTTTCACTGGCTCCTGCCACTTTTAAGGCCTTGCCGAAACTGATATCCGTGGGCAGGTAGCCGAGGATAAAGAAAAAGGCAGCAAACATCCCAAGCATAATCACAAACATCTGTTGTTTCTGGGTGACGTTAACAGCCTTGGTTCCCCCGGAAACCACATAGATAATTACCAGGATGCCGATAATGATATTCAGGGTATTCAGGTGCCAGCCCAGTACGGCAGAGAGGATAATGGAGGGTGCAAAGATGGTGATCCCGGCAGACAGCCCGCGCTGGACCAGGAAAAGCAGGGCAGCCAGGGTGCGGGTTTTCAAATCGAAGCGGCGTTCCAGGAATTCGTAAGCCGTGTATACCTTCAGGTGGTGGTAAATGGGCACAAAGACCATACAGATGATGATCATGGCCAGGGGCAGGCCAAAATAAAACTGCACAAAACCCATCCCGTCGTGGAAGGCCTGGCCGGGGGTCGACAAAAAGGTGATGGCACTGGCCTGTGTGGCCATCACGGAAAGGCCCACGGTAAGCCATTTGGCGCGCTTCCCGCCCCTTACATAGTCGTCAACATCCTGGCTGCCACGGGTACGCCACACCCCAAAGGCTACAATAAAAAGCAGGGTTCCGGAAAGTATGATCCAGTCGAGTGTGCCCATCTCAGGCGTTTGAGTTCATGATGAAATAGAAAAACAGGATGTAGAGGACATTCAGGATCAGCACCAGGGTGTACTCCTGTTTCCAAACCATTTTTTCTTTCATTTCATCCCTTAACCGCATCTGTTTTCAGCTTGGCCTTCCCAATGGAAAGCATATTGGCAAACAACTTGAAGGCCCCGGAAACGCCGGCCGGCATTTCCCTGAAAAAGCTGAGGCCCGTGTAAATATAGTGACCTTCGCCGTAAGGTGCTACCAACAGGCTGCCCTTTCTTGCAGGTTCCCCCGGGTCCTGCATGCTCAGCAGGGGGGTGTAGGCAGCATCCCATTGGTCCGGGAAATAGAGGCCGCGCTCCTGTACCCAACCGTTAAAATCCGCTTCCCCAATGGTATTCGGAAAGCTCAGCAGGGGGTGGTTGGGCTCCAGCAGGGTTACCTGGGCGTCCTCGTCCGAAACGCGGTCGCGGGACAATTGCAGGGGGTAGGGGGCCAGGCTGCTGAAGTCCCGGTTGCCCCGGCCGGAGGTATTGTATTGCACCACCAGGGTGCCACCCGCTTTCACGTATTCCAGCAGGGCCGGGTTCTTAAACGGCAGGTCGTCCAACACATTGTAAGCGCGAATGCCAAGCACCACAGCATCCAGGGGCTTCAGGTTTTCTTCCGTGATATCTTCTGTGGCAAGGGGGTGCACGGTGTATCCGATGGCTTCCAGGGCCTGGGGTAGGGCGTCTCCGGCCCCCATCACATACCCGATATGCTGCCCGGCTTTTTCCACCTGCAGGCGGACCACTTTTACCTGTGCAGGCATCAGTACGGTCTGGGTGGGGATATGGTCGTAGTCTATTTCGACCCGTTCCTGGGCATAAATTTTCCCGTTAAAAGAAATCTGTGGCCGCACCTCCCCTTCAGAGGCTCCCTCAGGTGGCATCAGGCTAAACTGGAATACCTGTTCGTCCCCCTTGCC
Source organism: Robiginitalea aestuariiviva (assembly GCF_029537735.1). Classification (GTDB taxonomy): domain Bacteria; phylum Bacteroidota; class Bacteroidia; order Flavobacteriales; family Flavobacteriaceae; genus Robiginitalea; species Robiginitalea aestuariiviva. The sequence continues at coordinate 882,336 of NZ_JARPUQ010000002.1, forward strand.
CTCCAGGACATACGGCTGGGAAGCCGGGGTAGCTATCCAGCCCTGGGGCAGGTCCAGGGAGACCGTTCCGGTGGCCTTGCCGGTTTGGGATTTGACCCGGAGTTGCACCGCTTTGGGGTGGGCATCGGCAAAGAGCATCACCGTTTCCCCGAAGGCTGCCGTTACCGGTGGCACCACGTCAAAAGCGCGGTAACGCTCCCCTTTGTCGGGTTCGGAATAGCGGTGGATTACCGGGCGGGAAAAGGTAAAGGCCTGGCCGTCCAGATCTACTTCAAATTGTACGTTAAAGGCCGGCGGGGTCTGGGGTTTGCCAATCCAGGCCGCGTCCGGCACCTGGTAGAGGCCCAGGCTGCCCGGCTGGCGCAGCCAATAAGGGGAAGTGCCCGGATGGTTGGCCGGGATGCTAAGGGTTGCCTGCATTTGCCGGCGGATGTTGGGCTCCAGGGTAAAGGCGCTGTCAATGCGCGTACCGTTTTCCACAGCAATGCCCTTGATATGAACCGGCCACCCGGAGCGGTTGAGCAGCTCCAGGCTTACTTCTGCCTGCGACCCCGGTACTCCTGTAGCCTCCCGGGAGGAGGCTTCCAGGTACAGGCCGCATACCCCGGCAATCAGTTCCTGCAGGGCCTGTAATTTCAGGGGTTTCCAGAAGGTGTCGTTTAACTGCTCCAGCCGGGTGTAAGCCTTCAGCAATTCCGGGAGGTGCTGGGAGGGGTCTGCAAAGTTGAAATGTTTTTCCAGGGGCTCCAGGATTTCGCCCACGGCCTCTCCTCCCGGAATCCGGCTCCAGGTCGTGTTGATCCCTGCAAAAAGGTCGTTGCCTTCCCCGGGGGCGGACCCTTTAATAAGCTCCAGGAATTCCGGTTCGCTCCCCCTGCTCAAAGGGCGTCCAAAGCCCTGGCAAAGGTGTTGGCTACTGGCCAGGGAGGCTATTTCGTTGTTGGAAAGGCCGCGTTCAGGGTAGTAGACCCCAACATCCATCCGAACCAGGTCAGCAGCATCTACGGCTTCCTCAAAGGCCTCCGGGCTGCCGTAGAACCACCAGGATGTATTGTGATATAGCCGTTTGGGCTGCCAGGGTTGAAGCGACTGCAGTTGCTCGGGAAAAGCGGCGGGGTCCGCAGCCAGTTCAAAAGCCTCCGTTGAGAGCATAGCCGAAGAGGTATGATGCCCGTGTGTACTGCCCGGGGTGCGGTGGTCAAAGCGGTTGATAACTACATCCGGGCGGTACTGCCGGATGATGCGCACCACATCCGAAAGCACCTGCTGCTTGTCCCAGATCCGCAGGGTTTCGTCCGGATGCTTGGAATAGCCAAAATCCACGGCCCGGGTAAAAAATTGTTCCCCCCCGTCCACGCCTCGCGCGGCCAGGAGTTCCTGGGTTCGCAAGACCCCGAGCAATTCCCGGAGTTCCGTCCCGATCAGGTTCTGCCCCCCATCTCCACGCGTCATGGACAGGTAGGCCGTACGCGCATGCACGGCGTTGGACAGGTAGGAAATCAGGCGGGTGTTTTCGTCGTCCGGGTGGGCAGCTACATACAGGGCTGTGCCCAGGAAGTTGAGGTCCTGCAGGTCGTTATACAACTGAACGGCGCTGGGTGGCTTGGGGCCCTGGGCTATTACTGTTGCCGGAAGGGCAACCCAAAGAACCGCGCACACGAGGAATAATCGCATGTTGGATGGTTTGAGTCGGCTCTCAAAATAACAATAAAATGGGCGGACCCGCAGTGGCTTTAGAACTTCTTTAACACCTATAGGGCTTCACTGCCTTCGGTGTCCTGCGCCTCGTCTGCCAGCACGGCAATGGCCTTTTGCAGCATCAGGTTGTTGGGGTAGGTTACCAGGGCGCCGTCCTTTTGCCTGAGGTGCACGTGGAAGGCCCGGATATCCTCAATCGTAAAATCCCCATGGCCGTCCCCGAGTTCCTTATCCAGGATCCGGATGCGGTCGCCAATTTTAAACGGAAAGGAAAAGAAGAGGATAACCCCCGCGGTCACATTGCTCAAAATGGACCAGCTGGCAAAGAGCGCCACCCCGATCACCGCAAATACCGAAGAGAGGATAAGCCCGAGTTCCCGGATGTTTACCCCCCAGATCAGCAGCAGGGCCGTGAGCAGCAACAGGCTGTGCCCCACCAACACATACTTGATAATCAAACGAGTGCGAGCCTTATCCAGGTCCGAGATCCGGCCTACTTTCCGGATGGCCTGTACGGACAAATAGCGGGTGAGCAATAGCACCAGCATGGTAACCAGGCTGGTAAATACTTCATTTCGGTATTCGGTCAGGAGTGTTTCCATAGGTCAGAGTCCAAGGCTGTCCCGCAACCTGGCATCCGCAAGGGAATTCTGCTGCCAGTAGGGGCTTTTCAGGGTGGTTCTTAATTCGGCAGTGGTGGTCAGGATTTCAGATCCGGGTCCGAAGCCGCTTGGGTAGGATTCGCTCCACCCCAGAATGGTATGGGGAAAGGCTGCTTCAAACCGGATTTCAAGGGTGCGTTGCAACCCGGGGTACTCCAGGGTGTAGGTGCGTACCGGGCCTGCTTTGCCCAGGGTAGCCCGTGCGGGGTAGGCCCGAAAGGGCTGGTGCCTCAGGCGGAGGAATTCCAGGGCGGGAAGCACCTCCAGGTCTCCGGTAGGCAGGCTGTCCGGACGTATCCGGAGCCGGGCCCAGAGTTCGTCTTCAAATTGGGATTTGGGCAAGTGGAGGTCCTGGTCTCCCTCGCTTTCAAAATAACTGAAGGCCCGGATGTGGAAATCCTCCCCATTGTTGAGCTGTGCAAAAACCTGCCCGCACCACTCCTGTACGGAGGTAGTGGCTTTCAGGGCATGCTGCTGGTCTCTCACCGGGTAAAAGATGCTGCTCATTATGGAGTAGGGGTAAATCCCTGTGAGGAATTTTTTGGTGCGGTTCAGTTTCAGCACGGAAACGGATTGGGCATCGGCCTGGTCGTCCTTCACTTGTTTCTGCGGATCAAAAGGTTCTGTTACAAATACCAGCACGGCATGGCCGGGGTGTATTTCCCCATAGCGCGCCTGCTGCAGGTCGTAACTGCTCAGTTCGGCCTCCCCGGCATACCAGTACTCTCGAAACCCTTCAGGCAGCGGTTTTGGTGCCGGGGGTTCGGGGGTAGCCAGGGCGGCCGGTTCCGGGGATGGGCTCATACTGCAGGAGGCCAGGGTTAGTGCAATCAGAAAAACAACAAGGGGTCTTAAACAGTTCATAGCTGAATTTTGTATCAAAAATATTCTAAAATCCGCGCTTGGCCAGGGTCTTTAAGGTTTTGTAAACCAAATGTGTAGGAAGCCCGACTACATTGGTGTAGGAGCCATCGATGGCCTCTACGCCCACCAGCCCGATCCATTCCTGTATGCCGTAGGCGCCGGCTTTGTCCATGGGTTGACCGGAGGCTACATATTCCGAAATGACATCCAGTTCCAAAGGTGCAAATTTAACCCGGGTAATGGCGTGTGTGGTTACCGATTCCCCTTGGGTGCGGAAGCAAACGGAAGTAATGACTTCATGCCAGTGGCCGGAAAGTTGCTCCAGGGCCAGTTGTGCCTCTTCCGCGGAGGCGGGTTTTTCCAGGACGCGCCCCTGGTGCCAGACAATGGTGTCGGCCGTTAGCAAGACGGTTCCAGCTTCCCGGGCGGGATTCAGCGCTTCGGCTTTCAGGGCGGCCAGGTAGTCTGTAATCTGATGCCCCTGCAGGTGGGAGGGATAGGTCTCGTCCACCTCGGGCCGCACCACCTCAAAGGTTAGCCCCATGGCCTGCAGCAGCTCGCGCCGCCGCGGAGATCCGGACCCCAGTAAAAGCCTGGGGGGTTGTATGTCCCTGAAGGCCTCCATCAGTCGTTGGAGGCGTCAAAGAAGGCTTCCCAATGGCCCCGGACCCGCATCACCTGCTGGATGATGTCGCGCACGCAGCCTTCACCGCCGTTCATATGGGAGATATAGTGGGAGATAGCCTTCACCTCGGGCACGGCATTCTGAGGACAGGTTACCATTCCGGCCAGTTTCATGGCGGGGATGTCCGGAATGTCGTCTCCCATATAGAGGGTTTCGGACGGGTCAATCCCATAATCTTCAAGGTACTCCCGGAAGACATCCTCCTTATGGCCGGCACCCAGGAAAATATCCCGTACGCCCAGGGCCTTTAAGCGCTCGCGGACCCCTTCGTTGGTGCCCCCGCTGATGACGCAGATCCGGTATCCCTGCTCCAGGGCAGCCTTTACGGCAAAGCCGTCGCGAACGCTCATTTTCCGGAGCAATTCCCCGGTGGTGGTAATCAGGATGGAACTATCGGTAAAAACGCCATCCACGTCAAAGACAAACGTGGTAACGTGGTTGAGCATTTCCTTATAATTTGTCTTCATAGGTGGTTTGTATGGAATGCGTAATCAGGTTATAGAGGTCTTTCAGGGGGGTGTTGGCCAGCAGCTGACGGTGCCGCTCCAGGGTGGGGTTATCGCCCCTGCGTGCCGGCCCGGTTTGTGCCTGGCGGGCGGTTTGCCCCTGCAATTTGGCAAACGTCTGGGCGGTTACAGGGCCCAGGATGTCCGGGTCCAGGTGGTAAGCCCGGCAGAGTTCCTGCCCCAAAGCAATCATATGATTACTGAAATTGTTGGCAAAAACCGCGGCCAGGTGGGCCTGGCTTCGGGCTTCGGATGTGGCGTGTACCGGCCTGCCGCCCAGAGCGGTGGCCAGGGTTTTGAGCAGGGCCAGATCCTGTATGGAGGCCGCTTCCAGCAGGAAGGGGACCTGTTCCAGGGGGGTATGTTGCCCGGCCGTAAAGGTCTGTAGCGGATAGAAAACCCCACGGTTGCTGCATGCCTGCAGGTGATCTATGGGTGTGGCCCCGGAGGTATGTGCTACCAAACCAGAGTATGGGGCCAGCGTTTCGGCCAGGGCGCTTATTGCCCGGTCCGAGACAGCCAGGAGGCATATGTCCGCCTGTGATGGCTCGCGGATTTCCCCGATTGGGATCTGAGGGAAAGGCGGCCGGATCTGCTCCGGCCTGCGTGCCATCCACTGGCAGAAATCCACCGTAGGGGCTTCCCAAAGGGCCCCTCCCAGGTGGTGTGCCAGGTTGCCACTGCCGATAAGTGCCACGCGTATCACCCCGCAAAAATACACAATATCCGATCGGGAAGGGGAGGGACGGGAATTTGGGGAATCTTAACATCCTGGGGGCCGAGGTAAATGATGCGGATACCTTATTTTTGTATCCCGAAACCGACTTTGACCCGCCCATGCTCAAATCCCTGGAACGCTTTCTGTTTTCGACCCGCCTGATGGCCATCCTGTTTATTGTAATGGCTGCAGCCATGGCCTTTGGCACTTTTATCGAGAGTTGGTACAGTACCCAGACCGCCAAGATCTGGATCTACAATGCCTGGTGGTTTGAGGCCATCATGCTTTTTTTCCTGATCAATTTCATAGGCAACATTTCCCGCTACCGGCTGCTTCGCAAGGAAAAATGGGCGGTGTTGCTGCTCCACCTTTCCTGGGTCCTGATCATCGTAGGCGCTTTTATTACCCGGTATATCAGTTATGAAGGCAGTATGCCCATACGGGAAGGGGAAACTGAAAATGTCTTTTACTCCGAGAAGACCTACCTGTCCGTCCTGATAGACGGGGAGATTGACGGGCAACCCCAGCGCAAGGAACTGGAAGATGACCTGATGGTTACCGAAGAGGCCATTCAGTCTTCCCTGCCCTGGAAGGCGCAGTACGGGAACCAGTCCCTGCGGGTAGACTATCTCGATTTTGTTTCCCATGCCCGCATGGGGGTAAGCCCGGACCCGGAAGGCACCTATTTCCTGAAGCTTGTGGAAGCCGGAGGGGGAGAGCGCCACGACCACTACCTGCAGGATGGGGCGCTTGAAAGTATACACAATGTACTCTTTAGCCTGAACCGTGAGGTGCCCGGGGCGGTGAACATCCGCATGACCGACAGTACCCTTACCCTGCAATCGCCCTTTGGCGGCAGCTATATGCGGATGGCGGACCAACAGGCGGGCACCATTACCGCAGACAGCGTGCAGCCCCTGATGCTGCGCTCGCTCTACACCCTGGGCAGTATGCAGTTTGTAATCCCGGACCCGCCGGTGCGCGGCAGCTACCAGGTGCAGCGCATCCCGGAGGCCGAACAGACCGATAACGACCCGGATGCCCTGCGCATCTCCATAGAAGCCAACGGGCAAAACGGGGAACTGACCCTGCTGGGTGGCAAGGGGCGGAAACAGTATTCCGAACCTGTGGATATCGGGGGGTTGCGTTTCCGGGCGGCCTATGGCTCCAAGGTGCACGAATTGCCCTTCAGCATAACCCTAAATGATTTTATAGCGGAGAAATACCCGGGCACCGAAAAAGGCTATGCCTCCTACATGAGCAAGATTACCGTGCGCGATTCCCTGACGGAAGAGCGTCCCTTTGACTATGACATCTTTATGAACCACGTGCTGGACCACCAGGGCTATCGCTTCTTTCAGGCCAGTTTCTTTCCGGACGAACAGGGCACCGTTCTCTCGGTGAACCACGATTTCTGGGGCACCTGGGTTACCTATATCGGTTATTTTTTGCTCTATATTGGCCTGATGGGCATTATGTTCTTCGGGAAAACCCGTTTCCGCGACCTGGCCCGGCAGATGCAGGAGCTCAGCCAAAGGCGCAAAGCGCTGAGCCTGCTTCTTTTGCTCGGTACCAGCCTGGCATTCGGGCAGCAGCCCGCTGCGGAAGATCACCAGCACAACGGGCTGCCGGACCAGTCCCTGGTGGACTCCCTGATCCTGGCAACCGCCGTGCCCGAGGCCCAGGCCCGGGAATTCGGACACCTGGTCATCCAGGACGACGGGGGGCGGATGAAGCCGGTAAATACCTTTGCCTCGGAACTCCTGCGGAAGATCAGTTTTAAGGACCACTACAATGGCCTGACGGCAGACCAGGTATTGCTCTCGATGATCATGCGGCCCAACCTCTGGACCGTGACCGAGTTTATCGCTTTGGACAAGAAATCCCAGAACGACAGTATCCGCCACATGATCGGCGTGCCGGAAGACCAGAAATCCGTCCGCCTGATCGACTTTTTCGATGCGGAGGGGCGCAACAAACTGGAACCGGTGCTGGAAGACGCCTTCTCCACCACCAACCCGAACAAATTCCAGCAGGACTTCAAGGACACCTATTTACGCCTGGGGTTGCTGAACCGGGCCCTGAGCGGGGAAATCCTGAAGATATTCCCTTTGCCCGACCACCCGAACAACAAATGGATCTCCTCCCTGGAATACAAATCCGGACAGTTTGCGGTACGGGACTCCCTGTATGGGAATTTTATCAAAAACGCTTTTTCCTTTTACCTGATGAACCTGGAACAGGGGGTAGCCACAGGAGACTTCTCTGAAAGCTCCAAAATCCTGGCAGCCTTCCGAAAGGCCCAGGAAGATAATGGGGCAGCGGTAATGCCTTCCCGGGAAAAAGTGGCCACGGAGGTGATCTACAACCGCCTGGACATCTTTAACCGCCTGTACCGGTATTATGCCCTTACGGGCATGTTGCTCTTCTTTATCCTGATCTTCCGGATTTTCCGGGAACGCAGGATCTGGGATATCGCTACCTTTTTCTTTAAGGGGACCATAATTATTTTCTTTATCTGGCATACGGCCGGCCTGGTCCTGCGTTGGTATATTTCCGGGCATGCTCCCTGGAGTGACGCCTACGAGAGTATCCTTTATGTGGCCTGGGCCTGTATGGGGATGGGTCTGTTGCTGGGGCGCCGCAACGACATGACTATTGCAGCCTCGGCCTTTGTGACTTCCATGTTGCTCTGGATTGCCCACCAAAGCTGGGTAGACCCAGCCATTGCCAATCTGCAGCCGGTACTGAACAGCTACTGGCTGATGATTCACGTGGCGGTTATTGTGGCCAGTTATGGCCCGCTTACCGTTGGGATGGTCCTTGGGGTAGTGAGCCTGCTTTTGATCATCATGACCACGGAAAAGAACCGCAACCGGATGCAACTGCACCTGAAAGAACTTACCGTGATCAATGAACTGGCCCTTACCGTAGGGCTGGTGATGCTGACCATCGGAAACTTCCTTGGTGGGCAATGGGCCAATGAAAGCTGGGGCCGCTACTGGGGGTGGGACCCCAAGGAGACCTGGGCCCTGATTTCTATCCTGGTTTACGCTTTTGTGATTCACACCCGCCTGGTACCCGGACTTCGGGGTCGGTGGACCTTTAACTTCCTCAGTATTGTGGCCTTTGCCAGTATTATGATGACCTACTTTGGCGTGAATTTCTACCTGGTGGGCCTCCACAGCTACGCCAGCGGGAGTCAGGTGATTACGCCCACCTTTGTATGGTATACCGTGGCCGGAGTGCTCCTGCTGGGAGCCATCAGCTGGTGGCGTAATCGCATTTATTACCGGCAGGGAGCCTGAATTTTTGGCCGACTCCCCTAATTTTTTCATATTTGCTTCATTGTGAAGTACTAAGGATATGTGCCAGTTTGCGGATATTGCCCTCTAGGGTTGCCCGGTTATAGGGCATACCCCTTTATGCAGGCCCCCGCGTTTTTGTTCCACCACATGTATTCTTAGTTATGCCCGCCAACCCTACCCATCCCGTTTTTAAATATTTCCGTTACTTCCTGCAAGCCGTTCGGGGCGAACAGGCCGATTACACTACCGGCAGCCTGCGCAAGGCCATCTTTATGCTCTCCATCCCCATGATTCTGGAGATGATGATGGAATCGGTGTTTGCGGTGGTAGATATTGCTTATGTCTCGCGCGTAAGCGTCAATGCCGTGGCCACCATTGGCCTTACCGAATCCGTCATTACCCTGGTTTACGCTATTGCCATAGGCCTGAGTATGGCCGCCACGGCCGTGGTGGCCCGCAGGGTAGGCGAAAAGGATCCTGAGGGCGCCCGCACGGCCGCGGTGCAGGCCATTATGCTCGGGGCCGTGCTGGCCCTGGTCATTGGCCTGTTCGGCTATCATTTTGCCCGCGAAATCCTGCAGCTGATGGGGGGCGAGGCAGATTTGGTGGAAGAGGGTTACGGCTATACCCGATGGCTTATTGGCGGTAACATCACCATCATGCTCCTCTTCCTGATCAACGCCATCTTCCGGGGTGCCGGGGATGCCTCCATGGCCATGTGGACCCTGGTGCTTTCCAACGGGCTTAACCTGATCCTTGACCCTATTTTTATATTTGGCCTGGGGCCGGTCCCGGAATTCGGGGTAACCGGGGCGGCCATAGCCACCAACATCGGGCGTGGCTCGGCCGTACTTTTCCAGCTGGCTATTCTGCTCTTCGGGTGGGGCCGTATCCGCATCCGCCTGCAGGACTGGCGACTGCGCCTGTCCGTGATGTGGAATCTGGTGCGGGTATCCCTGGGGGGCATTGCCCAATTCCTGATCGGCACTTCCAGCTGGGTCTTCCTGATGCGGCTGATGAGCGTATTCGGGAGCGAAGTGCTGGCCGGGTACACCATTGCCATCCGCGTGATGATGTTTACCCTGATGCCGGCCTGGGGGATGAGCAATGCGGCGGCCACCCTGGTGGGGCAGAACCTGGGGGCAGAAAAACCGGAGCGGGCCGAGGCTTCGGTCTGGAAGACCAGCGCCTACAACGCCTGGTTTATGCTGGTGGTTTCCGTGGGCTACCTGGTTTTTGCCCCGGAGCTGATGGCACTTTTCAACCGCACCCCGGCCGTGGTGGAAAACGGGGCGCTATGCCTGCGTATCATTGCCGCCGGCTATATCTTTTACGCCTATGGCATGGTGGTGACCCAGGCCTTTAACGGGGCGGGCGACACCCGGACCCCCACCCGCATTAACCTGGTAGCCTTCTGGATGTTTCAACTGCCCCTGGCGTACCTGGCTTCCACCACCCTGGACCTGGGCCCCCTGGGGGTATTCCTGGCGATCACCCTGGCCGAGGTACTGTTGTCCGCCCTGGCCATCCGGGCTTTCCGAAAGGGGAAATGGAAGACCACCCGCGTGTGATAAATGCTTATTTTTGGAGGGAATTCCAAAGCCCATGAAAGATTCAAAACCCGGGGTTAATACCCGTTGCACCCATATGGGGGGGCTGGAAGACACCTTGTATAAAGGCGCTGTCTCCCCCTTGTTTATGAGTACCTCCTACGCCTATGAGGAGGTTGAGGTTAAACGCTATCCACGCTATTTCAACACCCCCAACCAGGAAGCCCTGGCACAAAAGGTGGCCAACCTGGAGCATACCGAGGCCGGGCTCATCTTTGGCAGCGGGATGGCGGCCGTAAGCACGGCCCTGCTGGCCTTTTTGCGCAGCGGGGACCACCTGGTACTGCCGCGGCAGTCCTATGGGGGAACCCAAAACCTGGTGCAGGAGGAATTCGACAAGTTTGGTATAGCCTACACCTTTATTGACCAGACCCGCCCCGAAGACTTTGAGGCGGCCATCCGGCCCAATACGCGGGTGCTGTATCTGGAAACCCCGTCCAACCCCCTGCTGTACCTGACGGACCTGCAGGCTGTGGCAGACCTGGCCCGGCGCAAAGGCCTGGTTACCCTGATCGACAACACCTTTGCCAGTCCTATAAACCAGAACCCGGCAGATTTCGGAATAGACGTAATGATCCATTCGGCCACCAAGTACATGGGCGGGCACTCGGATATCTGTGCCGGGGCAGTTGCGGCCTCGGCCGAACATATTGACCGCATCTTCCAGTTGGCCAAAAACCTGGGGGGCAGCCTGAGTGACTATACCGTTTGGCTGCTGGAGCGCAGTATGAAGACCATGGGATTGCGGGTAAAGGCCCAAAGCGAAAACGCCCTGCAACTCTCCCGTTACCTCCGGGACCATGCCCTGGTTTCCCGGGTGTATTACCCGGGGTTGGAGGACCATCCGGGCCATGCCATTGCCCGGGAGCAAATGCGCGGATATGGGGGCATGTTGTCTTTTGAGCTGGGCGAAGGCCTGGACACTGAGGCCTTTACCCGGGCCCTGCGGTGGATCAAGCCTTCCATGAGCCTGGCGGGGGTGGAAAGTACCCTGACTTTGCCGGCCCAGACTTCCCATGGCTTGCTGACCCCCGAACAGCGCAAGACCTCCGGGATTTCGGACGGATTGATCCGGTTTTCCTGCGGCATTGAAGATATCGGGGACCTGAAGGCAGATCTGAACCAGGCCCTCCAACTGGCGTCACAGGCGGTAGCCGTGGCCCGTGATAAATAAGACCTCTATGAAACTCGACATGCTTGTATTTGGCGCCCACCCGGATGATGCCGAACTCGGTGCCGGCGCTACCATTGCCAAAGCCGTGGCCTCCGGCAAGAAAGTGGGTATCATTGACCTGACCCGGGGGGAACTCGGCACGCGGGGCACGGCGGAGATTCGCGATCGGGAGGCCGCCCGTGCCGCCGAAATCCTGGGTATTTCCGTGCGGGAAAACATGGAATTTGCGGACGGATTTTTCCGCAACGACCCGGATCACCAACTGGCCCTTATCCGGCAAATCCGTATGTACCGGCCGGAGGTGGTGCTGTGCAATGCGGTAGAGGATCGGCATATTGATCACGGCCGCGGCAGCAAGTTGGTCAGCGACGCCTGCTTTCTGAGCGGGTTGGTCAAGATCGACACCAAGATGGAGGGGGACGACCACTGGCAGGAGCCCTGGCGCCCGAAAATGGTGTACCACTACATTCAGTGGAAGAACCTGGAGCCGGATTTTGTGGTGGACGTTACCGGCCATATCGAAAAGAAAATGGAAGCCATCCACGCGTATAGTTCCCAATTTTACGACCCGGAAAGCGACGAACCGGACACGCCCATCAGCAGTAAGAATTTTACGGATAGCGTGGTATATCGCGCCCGAGACCTGGGGCGTCTGGTAGGGGTGGAATATGCAGAAGGTTTTACCACAGAACGGCTGCTGGCCGTTTCAGACCTGGACCATTTGATTTAACCCGCCTGGCTGTATGTATCGGCAGATTTGGGCAGGGTGAAGTAGAAGGTACTGCCCTTGCGCGGGATACTTTCCACCCAAATGGCCCCTTTATTGTTTTCCACCATTTCTTTGCACAGGGCGAGGCCCAGACCGGTACCCTTTTCATTATCGGTACCGTAGGTGGAGGTATTGTTGTTTTTATCGCGGAACAGGTTTTCGACCGTTACCCGATCCATACCCACCCCGGTATCGCGAACGGATACTTCCCAATGGTGGTCTTTTTCTTCGGCCCGTATGGTGACCATCCCATTCTGGGGGGTAAACTTCAGGGCGTTGCTCAGCAGGTTGCGCACCACAATGTCTACCTGATTGGGGTCTGACCAGACCAGGGTACTGTCCATGACTTCGCTCACCATGCGGATGGATTTGCGCTCCGCCTGTTCGGCCAGCAGGTTGATGTTTTCCCGTACCAGGGTAGCCAGGGAAACCACGGCAGGCTTGGTGACTGACCCGTTAAGTTGGGAATGCCCCCAGGAAAGCAAGTTGTTCAGGGTAAAGTAAATATGGTCCACATCGGCCCGCAATTTGGGGATAAAGGTGCCGAATACTTCCGGACTTACCTCCCCGTCTTTGAACATTTTCAACAGCCCCTGCAAGGCGCCAATAGGCCCGCGCAGGTCGTGGCCGATGATGGAGAACAGCTTGGTTTTGGTCTCGTTATCGGCCTGTAATTCTTCTTTCCGTTGTTCCAGCAGGTCTTTTTTCTCCCTGAGCTCGGCCGTGAGGCGCTTCTGCAGTTTGTTGGAGCGGTATACCAGATAAATGATGACCAGGGCAATCCCCAGCACTACCCATCCCACGCGGATATAGCGCTTCTGGGAGGCCAGGGCCTGCTGGTTTTCCGCGATCAGGGCGGATTTTTGTTGTTCGTAATCGGTTTTGGCCTTGTGCAGCTTCAGGCTTTGCTGATTTTCTTTCCGGGCCAGGGAGTCCGAGAGTTGCTGGTACAATTCGTGGTAGGCCAGGGCAGTGGCGTAATCCTCCTGTTTGCGGTAGATGCGGTACAGGGTTTGGGAACACTCCCGCACGGCTTCCTTGGCGTTGATTTTCTTGCTCAGGGTAAAGGCCTGGTTGGCATACAGGGAGGCCATGGAATCCTGTTCCTGCCCCAGGTAGGCCTTGGCCATCCCGTTAAGCAAATCTATATGAGAACGGTCGTCCTCGATCTTTTCGTGCAGTAGTTGCCCCTGGTTGTACCAGTATAGCGCCCATTTGTAATTGAACTCCTTGAGGTAGATTTTCCCTTTGATTTCATAGGCGTATGCCAGCCAGTCCAGTACACGGTATTCTTCAAAGGTGTCAATACTCTGGTTGATGTTGAACATGGCGTATTCCAGCTGCCCCATGTCTGCATAGAGGGAAGCCAGGTTACTCAGGGTTTCGGCTTCAATAACCTCGTTTCCGATGGTATTGTTGATGCGCTTTACCTTCTTGTAGTACATCAGGCACTGTTCGTAGTCCTTCTGGTCTCCATACAGGTTCGCGATGTTCTCATTGATGATGGACTGGGATTCCAGGTCTTCATGGGACTCTGCCAATTCCAGGGCTTTGAGGTAGTGGTTCAGGGCGCTGGCATAGTCCCCTTTATAGGCGTATTCCCCGGCGATATTGCTCAGCAGCTTGATGCCGCCTTCATGATCCTCTGCGGTTTTGGTCAGTTCCAGCCCCATGCGGTAGTAATCCAGGGCCTTGTCGTTTTCACCCCGGTCCGAATAGTAGTCCCCCAACCTGCGGTAGGCACCGCATTCGCCCCTCAGGTAGTCTGCCTTGCGGCTGAAATCCAGGGCCTGGCTGGCCAGGGTATAGAGGCTGTCGTTGTTGTAAAACCGGGATTCGCCGGCCAATTCCAGCAGGCGGTTGATGTAGGCCGTATCTTTCACCGAGAATCCGGCTGCCCGTTTCATCTGGCGGATTTGATTCACCAGCGTCTCCCTCGGGTTGTCTTCCCCGCTGCCCGTGGCAGGCCATACGGCACTCACACACCCACAAAGCAGGAGGGTGAGCAGGCCGGTGCGGTAACGCGTGAAAACCTTGGGTTCAGGCATGATACATATTCTCAAGGTCTAAAAGTAGATGCAGGATTCCACCTTTTCGAATTAATGTTGTGAAAGCCTGAAATTTGTGTGTTTTGTCGAAGTTTTAGTATAGTTGGCCGAAAAAACACCCTCTTTTACCCGGTAAATCCACGGGTGTAAGACCCGGAAAACCACCGTCCTTCTCCCAAAATATCAGGTAAAATCTTTTGTTCCGATCCATAAAAAAAATTACCTTTGCCTCCGCCTTGATGCAGGGTCCGTACACCGGGCTGGCGAAGGGCTGAAATGGTGGTTGTAGCTCAGCTGGTTAGAGCGCTGGATTGTGGTTCCAGAGGTCGCCGGTTCGAACCCGGTCTTCCACCCCATACAAGCCTCCAGAAGCAATTCTGGAGGTTTTTTTATGGAAAAAGAGGCAAAATGAGTTTGCCGTCTTTTTTCATGAAAGCCAACCCGCCAAATGGCGGGAGGTTTGTATGAGCAGGTACCCCCTCACTCCGGATCAACACATACTGCAGGGCAGTGTGTGTTAGCCCGGTCTTCCACCCCATACAAGCCTCCAGAAGCAATTCTGGAGGTTTTTTTATGGAGAATTGGCGGAACCCCTGGGCCATAAAAAAACCCGCTCCATACGAGCGGGTTTCGTTTTATCAGCAACTACAGATTATCGGGCAACCTTGTCTACCTGCAGGCGGGCATCGCGGTTGGCTACTTCCCAGGCGGTCAGGAAAATCAGGCGGCTGCGGTCCTGCAACAGGTCGTATTCGATTTTATCGGGCGTATCCCCGGGGCGGTGATAATCCACGTGGGTCCCGTTAAAATAAAAGATGATCGGGATGTTGTTTTTGGCGAAGTTATAATGGTCGCTCCGGTAATAGAAGCGGTTGGGGTCGTTCTCGTCATTATAGGTGTAGTCCAGCTCCAGACCGGCATACTTTTCGTTTACGGCCTCGGAGAGCTCATGGAGTTCTGAACTGAGTTTATCCGAACCGATCAGGTACACGTAGTTCCGGCTGCCTTCCCGCTTGGGGTCCGTCCGGCCAATCATATCGATATTCAGGTCTGCCACGGTTTGCTCCAGGGGGTAGAGGGGCTCCTCATCCGTATAATAGCGGGATCCCAGCAGGCCCTTTTCTTCCCCGGTAACATGCAGGAATATGATGGAGCGCTTGGGGCCCACCCCGGCATCGGCTGCCTTTTTGAAGGCCTCGGCAATCTCCAGCATGGCAACGCTGCCGGAGCCGTCATCGTCTGCGCCGTTATTGATCTCCCCGTCGCTGTTTACCCCAATGTGGTCCAGGTGGGAAGAAATAACTACATATTGGTCCGGGTAGGTACTGCCCTTCAGGAAGGCCACAACGTTTTCAGAATCCACCTCCTGGTTTTCGCTTTCCACCTTGAGGGTTAAGGCAACGTCTACCGGGGCGGCTGCCGATGCTGCATTCCAACCCGGGAACAGGGCCGTTGCCATATCATCCTGCAACAGGACTACCTGCAGGGGTTGCTCCTGGGATTTCAGGTTCATCTGCCCGCTGTTGTTGCGGCGCATATTGTCGTAATACCTCTTATAGCGGGAAAAGTTGTCCGGGTCGATCATAAACATGGCGCTGGCCCCTTTGGCCTGGGCCACTTCGGAACGCAGGCCTATGGCTTCGGACATGTTGCTCCAGGGAGAAGCCTCGTCCGTGCCGGACAGGACATAGGTGCCATCTGCAGCGCGGGGCTCCCCGGCCTTCATGAGAACGATTTTCCCGTTTACATCCTGGTTGGCGTAGTCGGAATAGGTGTCGGTTTCAATACCATATCCCACATATACTATCTGGTCTGCACCGCCCGTTCCTGCGGTAAAGGTCAGGAAATCTTCCCCATTGGTAAAGGATTGTCCGCCCACTTCAATAGTACCGCCAGGTAACTGGGCCAATTCCAGGGGGACCTTCTGAAAGTAATCTTCGGTGCCACGCGCTGGTGGAATACCCAGCTCCTTATAGGCTTCCCGTAAATAGGAAGCGGCTTTTTTCTGCCCTTCGGTACCGGTTTCACGCCCCTGGAAATCGTCTGAGGCATAGGTGTACAGGTGCTCCCGCAACTCTTCTGCGGTAATGCTGGAGGCGAATTGCACCGATTTTGGGGGTTGTGTTGCGGCATCCGCCTGTTGGGAGGCTGCCGGCTGGGAACTGTTGCAGGCCAGGGCAAGCCCGGCCAGGAGTAGGGTCAATCTATACATTGCTTGGAGTATTATTCAAAGTTCCAAAAATACGGAAATCTGGCGTTGGGACCTTCATCGCGGCACCAGGGATAAGAAATCATTAGGGAGGCCGGGATTTAAAGACTGCCGTAGGCGGCCCGGATTTGTGCCTGGGTTTCCGCCAGGCTTTTAAAAACCTCGAAGGTGCGCCCCTGCGTCCGTTGCGCTCCCAGGGCATTGGCGTATTTCGCAGCCCGCACAAAATCGTGGGGGTCTTCCAGCAAGCCGTAGCCCAGGCCCCCGGCAAAAGAATCCCCGCAGCCGGTGGTATCCACCACTTCGGCCACCGGCACGGAAGGCACAATTTCCTTTCGCACCCCGGTATCCGAAGCACTGTAGACGGCACTGCCCCCGGCGTCCAACGTTACGATCAGGGAACGCACCCCGCGGGCAATCACATGGGCGGCCAAATCGTCCAGATGGGAGGTGTCCACTTCGTGCAGGGGCCCCAACTCTTCCAGGGTATACTCCTTTTTAAACCAGCAACAACGGGATTCCTCCAGGTTCATTTTCAACACATCAATATAGGGAAGCCAGATGTCCCTGTCTACCCA
This sequence comes from Robiginitalea aestuariiviva, assembly GCF_029537735.1. Lineage (GTDB taxonomy): Bacteria > Bacteroidota > Bacteroidia > Flavobacteriales > Flavobacteriaceae > Robiginitalea > Robiginitalea aestuariiviva. Next base: position 899,165 of record NZ_JARPUQ010000002.1, read on the forward strand.
AAAACGCACATGGCGCTCCCCCAGCACGGTCACCGTATTGGTAGGGCCGTGGGCATCGAAGATAACCGGGGCATCGGTATGCTGTTTTATATATTTTAAAGTCTCCAGCGGGATTTCATAATCCGTGATCGGCACGCAGACAAACACATCGGCGTCCAGCAATCCCTCCAGGTCTGCCCCCAGGATGGGGTTCATAAACCCGGTTTGCTTTTCCAGCCGGTTGTTCTGATCCACAAAGGTGAGCTGGATGATGTCCCCCTGGTCTGCTGTAGCGGTTATGCGATCCGTGTGGATATTGGGGTAGGGGGCCAGGACTTCCAGCACCCCTTCCAGGTCCGTCTTCCGGACGTGGGAAACCAGGTGAACGGTGCCGGCATCGCCCAGCAAACGCGAGAGCCCGATGGCCGTATGGGTGGCGCAGCCGTATTTCTCGATTACTTCTCCTTTATGCGTGGTGATATGGTCCCTGGGAATAGGCCCCAGTACTGCTACTTTCAATGGTTTCATTCGGAGGTTTGCTTCTACAGGCAAGATAGAAAAATAAGTACAAAACCCCATCCCCTGAAAACCCCGCAAATAGCAATTCCGGGGTGTTGCGGCTATGAGTTACGGATGGATCTGCGCATGGCGCATAAAAAAACCCCGCGGATGCGGGGTTGTATGATCAGGCAGACTTGCTTCAGAACTGGTAACGGATACCCAGGGCAATGTCCAGGTCCAGGTCGTCTGAATAGGTGTCGTTAAAGCCCAGCTCCGGACGGAAGTCCAGGGAGAGCAACAGGGGGATATTGAAATTGTATTCAATCCCCAGGTCTCCTGCCACCAGGGCAAAGGTGCCATCGTCCACACCCGTATCAAAGGCTCCCAGGCCGGCACCGGCACCTACGTACCAGTTAAAATTACCTTCCAGCGGGAAAACCCATTGGTAGAGGCCTACCAGTTTGAAAGCTTCTACATCGTTGGCATCCCTCCAGCCCAGGTCAAACTCCAGGCGGTTGTTTTCGGAGAGGTAGCGCTGGTAGGAGACTTCGCCCCCGAAGCCATCGTTGTCGCCCAGGCGGAGGCCCAGGGCATTTTTGGAGATGGACTGGGCGCTAAGCCCCACACTGCAGAAAAGTGCCAGTAAAAACAAAATACGATACTTCATAGTTTTCTTGAGGTTTAAGGACCACAGATGTCATGCCCTGAACGCAAGCCAAGGAGTAAAATCAGGACACCCGGAGTCCGGTTTGTTCCCTTAGTTTACGCAAGAGGGGCACGGTGCAGATCATATTTTTTTAAAATATTAACATTTATAGGTGGGCTGCCATGCAAAACGCTGCGGCTGCGCCGCCCGCACTTTTATTTCCACCAACCCCAGGCAAGCCCCCTTGCCGGGATTTCCGGAAATAAAAATGCCCCGCTGGTAGCGGGGCGTTTTGCGTTGCGGAGGAAGAGGGATTCGAACCCCCGGAGGTGTGACCCTCAACGGTTTTCAAGACCGCCGCATTCGACCACTCTGCCATTCCTCCATTGCGGCGGGGCAAATATAAAAAAGCTTTTTGTATTGGGATGCGGTATCCCTGTAATTCTTGAAGGCTATGGGTTTCCAGTTGTCTGGGTTTTGGGGCGACTATTGCCAATGTTGTGTTATAACCTTTTTAGGGTAAGCAAAAGCTTACGTATCTTCCAAAAGCCGCCATACCCCCGTAAGGCAATGACCTACATCCTTAACCTATGTATAAGCTTCGTTTAGAAACCCAGCGGGCACTGATCGGCCATTGGGCAGGCTTGTTCCTGTTGTTGTACCTGTTCCTTTATACCTTTCCCTTTCCGCTGGACAGCATCCCATTTTCTATTGGGGAGACCCTGTCAAATGCCGTAAGCCAGTTCTGGAGGATGGTGGTCGTCAAGGGGGTAAGCCTATTCCCGGATTCGCATTTTGTTTTGCCAGACACCCCCAATGGCAGCGGGGACACCACCTATCATTATATATTGGCAATGGTGCAAATCGGTATAGCCCTGATCCTGTCGATACCGGTGGCATGGGTAACCCGAAAACGAATGCCCTTCGGTACGCTTTGGCCATACGCCCATATCTTTTTACGGTTTTATCTGGGCTATGTCCTGCTTTCCTACGGTTATGCCAAGGTCATCCCCAACCAGTTTAGCGGCTATTCGCTTATGGATCTGATTCAGCCCATGGGGAATCAATCCCCGATGGGAGTCCTGTGGCGGTTTATGGGGTATTCCGTGCCCTATATGATATTTATCGGGTTTGCCGAGGTCCTGGGCGGCATGCTGCTTTTCTTCCGAAGGACGGTAAAACTCGGAGGGCTGATATCCTTTGGGGTTCTGCTCAACATCTTCTTATTGAATATGTTCTTCGATGTTCCCGTAAAACTCTTTTCGTTTCACCTGTTGAGTATATCCCTGATTATCCTTGTGCCATATAGGAAGCAATTCTGGAGGTTCTTTATCCTGAACAGGCCCGGTGTTGCCACCAGCGATATCCTGGCGCTGCCCAGGCGCCTTGGAGCCAAGTGGATACAGTGGGTCAAATGGGTTGGGATTGCCTGGGTTACCGTTATTATGATTTCCATAAATCTGGATCGGGCCCGTAAGTATGGAAGGCTTATGCCATTACCTGAGCTTTATGGAATTTATAAGGTAGAGGGGTTCCAGCGCAATCAGGAGGAAGTTCCGGCGCTAATGGGCAACCCCACGCGATGGAAACTTTTAGTGGTAGATAAGTACAATATGGCCATCCAGACCATGGATGAGCAGGTTCACTACGCCGCCCATAGCCAGGATAGCCTGCAACGGGATTTAAAAATCAAACCCTACCGGGAATCGGAAGCTTACCAACTCAGTTATATTAAAGAGGGAGCAGGATTGCAGCTTATCGGTACTTTCCAGGGGGATTCCTTAAAGATTGACCTGAAGCGCATCCCTGAGGATTCCTATTACCTCATGGCACGGAAATTTCATTGGATCAATGAATACCCGAATAACCGATAGGAAATAAATTCAGTAATCCCGGTTGCTCCGCCCACTGTTGCGGCGCACATCCTGGTGATATTCCCGGATGTTGTCGCCCCGGTAATCGCGGATGCGCTGGTAACGCTCGCGGGAAAGGTCCAGGTGCCGATAGCGCTCGGGCAGGCGTTCCCGCCGCACCCAGGTGGAGCCCTCCAGGTATACATACACGTGGGTGTGCAGGTCGTAATACAGGGTTAGGCCTGGAAAATAGATGTAGCGTACCACTTCTACCCGATGGGGATAAAACCAGGGTGGGGGAGGAGGCCCCTGTCGGTAGGCAAAGACCACCGGGCCGCAGGACAGGACGGTTCCGAGGAGCAATAAGGCTAATAGGGCTCTGACCAGGCGGAAGGCGTTCGGAGTTTTCATGGCGAATGCTTTTTCACCAAGGTACGGGTGGGGTTTAGTGCGGGAAATGATACGTATCAGCCCCATACCTGTACGAAAAACCCTAAAAACCCACTCGTTAAAAGGTCAAATTTGCCGACCAAATACCACCATTTGTCATCAGGTGTGTTCCGTTTCCCAATTCCCTTTCCCGTTTGTCGAAAGAATGTGTCCCTACTCCGAAACTGTGAATTTCTCATAGGGGCATCGCGGAATTTTAACAAAAATCCCATCATTTCACAGGGAAACCTATGAAAAATTCATAAGCTTTTCGCGCCATCTTGTTTCACCTTTGACTCACCGAACCCCAAATCTGTGTGTTATGAACAAGTTTATTCACCCCAAAATGCTCTTCAGCCTCTTCGGCTTGTTTTGCATCTTAAACCTGCAGGCGCAACGCACCAGCCGTGCCGAAGCCGACAAACGAATTGAAGCCTACATGGAACTCGTGAAACTCGGTTACTCCGACCGGGAAATCTACGAAGACCTGGGCAACGTGAGTTTCCTCACCGAGAACTATGAAACTGCTGCCTTCTGGTATCAGAAACTGATTGACCTGGCCGGAATGGATGCCGTTCCGGAAAGTTACCAGGAGCGGTACCAATATGCCCTGCACAAGGCAGGTATTGTACCGAATCAGGACGTGGCAGCCCAGCGGGACTGGTTTTCCCGTATCAAGGAAGATTATCAGATTGACCGGAGTTCACATGCCGCCGAACTCACCCGGTCACTGGCGGAGAATTATAAAATGCCCGATTTCGGTCGTGATGGCCGCCGGGGAGAGACAGAAGGCCTGGATGCCCTACGGGCTATGTCCGATGCGGACCTCGCGTACATGCAGCAAGAAAACATGCATGAGCAGGTTGCGTATACTCCTCCGGTAGCACTTACGGCCGACGGGCGTACCGCCTATTTCAGCAAACCCGAACTGGTCAAGCCTCTGTATGGCCTGTTCTCCAAAAAGCAGCTGGTCCACAAGATCTACCGTGCCGAGAAGGTGAACGGGGAGTGGGCTAACCTGCAAGAGGTAGCCCTGGCACCCAAGTACGCTTCGGCCATGCACCCCGCAGTTTCTGCGGATGGCAGCCGCCTGTACTTCGCCTCCGACATGCCCGGCACCTATGGTAAATACGACATCTATGTTGCAGATATCGACCACCAGGGTCGCGCCGGAACGGCACGCAACCTGGGCGAGAAAGTGAACACCCGCAAGAACGACCTCTACCCGAGCCTGGTAGCCGGTGACATCCTCTTCTTTGCCTCCGACGGAAGAGATGGCTTCGGAGGCCTGGACCTCTACGCCGCCCGCGTGGCCCGGCGCAGTGTAGGCCTGGCGATCAATATCGGCAGCCCGTTCAACAGCGTGGACGACGAATTTGCACTGAACCTCAATACGGACCGGGGCATGGCCTTTGTGATGTCCAACCGCGGCACCCAGGCAGACGATATCCGGGAACTGGTCTTCTCCTATTACGACCAGAAACGGAACAGCCTGGCACAGAACACCGGGAACTTTATGGAGATGATCTCCGTGCGCCCGGCCAGCAACTCCTATGCGGAAACCTTTTTTGAGGAATAACCCATTAAAACCCTGAGCGTAAAGCTCCTACCGCCCACCCTCCAACACCGGGCGGATCGTGAACCATACGTCAACCCCCGGGCAGGCTTAACCCGCCTGCCCTTAAATGACAACCCGATGAACGTTTGGAAACACATCACCGAAAAAACACCAGCCTTGTTGCTGCTGGGCCTCCTGATGGGCGCCCCGGCTGCGATGGCTCAACAAAGCGAAACGCAGAATTTCAGCGTGAAAAGCCCCTTCCACAACCAGTTATTTTTTAACCGGTTCCTGATTAACCCCACCTTTTCGCTGGTGAGGGAGAACAAGTCCTACCTGAACATCCTCCATAGAAATCAGTATGCGACTTTTGAAGACAATATTCAGAATTATTACCTGGGCTTCAGCAATAAGCTCAACGAACGGACTGCCATGGGAATTGGCGTCTATGGCCAGTGGGAAGGCGTGGTACAGGAATTTGGTTTTAACGCCAACTACGCCCGTGCCGTGAAGCTGTCCGACAAGAGTGCGCTTACCTTTGGCGCCAACCTGACCTATGTAAGCCAGGGCCTTGCCCAGAACCGTATCGTAGCCCAGGATGCAGATCCTGCCCTGCAGGAGGCCTCCAAACAGAGCAAGATTGCCGTACAGCCCGGCGTTGCTCTTTCCGTTGGGCGGTTTGACGTAGCCCTGTACGGGAAAGACCTGATCCGGTACAACCAGACCACCAATGAACTGGTAACTGGGTTTAACACCAGCAACCTGCACGCATCCCTGCAGTACACCCAGCCGCTGAACGGCAGCGGTGGCCTGTTCGAAGGCGGGCGCCTGATGCCACTGTTGCAGGCCGGGCGCAATGCAGAGGATCGTTTTACCTATATCGCTTCTATGCTGCTGGACCTGCCCTCCTACGGATGGTTGCAGACCACCTACGACGACACCTACGGGATGTCCATGGGGCTTGGGTTTAACCTGAACCACCGCCTGTCCCTGGGGTACCTGATGGAAAAAGACCTTTCCGAAGAAGGCGGAAACCTGGGATGGAACCATGAACTTTCCCTGGCATATACCTTCAAGGATGACGAGAAATCCGGCGATGCCTTTGCCGCCAACAACCAGAGTAAAGACAAACAGATCGACAATATCGTGCGGAACTACGAAGAGCAGATTGCCGATTTGCGCGCCCAGCGGGATGCCGAGCGCGATGCCAGCCGGGTGGTGAACGAGCACTCCCTGGCCTACGAGAACCGCCTGATCCTGGACGAGCTCATGTACCGTCAGGATTCCATCGAAGAGGCCCGTACGGCCATGTTCGAGCAAAGATTTGACAACCTGGTGCGTACCATCCGCAATGAAATGCGCCAGCAAGACACGCCTGCCACCCCCGAGAAAATCCTCGGCACACGGCACACACGGACCGCAGTGGCCAGCGCCGCCCCTGCCAAGCCGGTTACAAACAAGCCCTATACGCCTGTGGCGAAAAGGGATTTCAATGAGTTACCTATCAAAGCTAAGAATCGGTCAGATGTCGTTGGGGTATCATCTGGTTATTACCTGATTGCTAATGTTTACAAGAACAAGAAGTATTTGAATGCTTTCATGAAATCGTTGGAGGAGAAAGGTTTGAATGCGAAGCAATTCTATAACACAGAGAACGGGTTGTATTATGTATATCTGGCCGATTTTGATAGTAAGATGGATGCCAAATCCGCGTACGTAACGGATCTTGGCGGTGCCTACCAGGATGAAAAGTGGATTATGGAGGTCTACAATAATCCGGTGGCAACCGCAGAGGTACAGTACCAGCAATAGGCCCATCTTAACCCGCAACGGAAACCGGTAACCCGGGCACTTTGGCACACGCAAGCAGAACACGCCCCTGATCTCTTGCCCAACCAAACAGCTATGGCCATCAGGCCGAAGCCCGGCTCCGGTCCGCTGCTCCCTGAAAAGCGCTGCAATCCTTCCCAAAGGGTTGCGGCGCTTTTCTATTTTACGCCTGAATTTCACAAACCGCCGAGTCGGTAAACGGCACCAAATCCGATGAAATACACTCCAAATGTGCACTTTATCGAAAAAATCTGCATTTCCTGGGTGTGTATGGGGGCAATTTGTACTTTTTCACCATACAACCCAAATCTCCATAATATGATGACGTACTTCTACCCCCGAAAGCACGGCATGAAATCCAGGAAAGTCTTTTCCGGACCGTCTGCCCCAAAAGGTTCTCCTCCAGAAAGCGACTGCCTCCTTCCAACAAGGTAGTGGCCCAGGACGGTTCATGCATGTGAAGCACTCCGGCAAAGGGAAGTAATTTCCCGCGAAGCCCGGTAATGCCCCATCCCGAATTTTTCAGGAAACCCCTAGCGCGCGTTCCCTTGTCTGGCGTATCCGTTGGTCGGATAGGTTTAGGTAGCGTAATGCCAGCAGGAAACTCTTGCCAGGGGTTCGGTCTCCCGCCTTTTACGGCGGGAGCCGGAGGGCATTTTTATCTCCATTTTATTAACCATTGCAGGAGCTCAACCCTACATTTTCAACCCAAATCTTTATGCAATGACAACTACTACATTACGGGTAATGGCCATCGACAGCGACCCCCGCTTTCAGGAAGCCTACCCTTATTTTTTCAGCACGTACAGGGAATTCGACCTGGTGGGGATGTACCCCAGCCTGGAAGATGCCCTGGAGGATTTTGACCAGGTGAAGCCGGACATTATTCTCTCCGAAGTAAACCTGCCCTTTCGCTCCGGGATCGAGGCCATAGCGGAAATCCGCAAACGGAACTCCCAGGCCCAGATCATCATGGTGAGCGAGGAAAACACCTTCGAGGTGATTAAACAAGCCTTTAAATTCGGGGCTTCCGGATACCTCACCAAGCCCATCGACCAGGCCCGCCTGTACAGTGCCCTGAACTCGGTGCGCTATGAAGGGGCTGCCATCAGCAGTGATATTGCCCGTCAGGTGATCTCCATGTTCCGGCGGAAACACTACGACTGTTTTTCACAGCGCGAAAATGAAATTATCGAGTACCTGAGTCAGGGTGCCACCTATAAGATGATTGCGGAAAAACTGTATGTAACGCCCAGTACCATCAACTTCCACATCCAGAACATTTACCTGAAGCTGGATGTGAATTCCAAATCGGAAGCCCTGCAGAAATTGCGGCAGATGGACCTGGCGTCTTAAGAATAGTTGCTTTGTGGGATTAGCTACTATTCCATCAGTGGCGCGGGCCGTAGCCATAGCGGCCCGCAGCTGATGGTACCTGCACCCCCAACAACTCCGGTAAAGGCCCGCTTTGGCGGGCTTTTTTATGTTGTCTCGGTTCTTTAGCACACTTCCTTCCTTTTTAATCGGGCTCATTCCAGCTGGCGCCGTGCAGCAGGGCCCACATTATTTATTACCTTCCGGAAGATAACCAAGAGGCAAACGTTTTGGGATGCAGCAGGTCTGCGACGCAGATTAGCCATCCTCCTTTTTCTGCGTGGCGCCTGTAGAAATGGGGGTACGCATTACGTACCAAGGTTAGGATTTGTATGAACATCGAAGCAATCATTAATTTTCTTCTGATTGCCGGGGTTGTACAGGGCTTCCTGTTTAACCTGGCCACCTTCCTTTTCCGTAAAAAATACGGGATGGTGGTCCTTTACCTGAACCTGGTGGTGCTGTTTATCTCCCTGAACAACCTCCAGGCCTGGTTGTCGAGTAACGGATATAGTTCGGACCACTTCTTCTGGCGGGCCATGGTAGTGCCCTGGTATATCCTGGTATTTCCCAGTTTCTACAACTTTATGCGCGAATACCTGGGCGTAAAGGATCGTACCTTGAATTTTTTACCCTGGATTATAGGGTTGTTTTGCCTGGAAGTAGCGGTTAGGGCAGGGGTCATCCTAACTTCGGCAGACCTTAGCGCTGTTCTCCTGGAAGAGCGGGTAGAGCATTACAATGTACTCGAAGAGTTTGTCAATATGGCCATTTCCCTGGCTATTTTCCTTAGGGCCTGTCAGTTGGTTTTTTTGAAAAGAAAGTGGTACAGGGAATTCCTGTCGTTTGACGACATCCGATGGATCAAGTTGTTCCTGATATTGGGGATGGCGATTATCCTGTTCTGGATGTTTGGATTAGGACTAAGGGCTTCCGAGGGCTTTTACAAATCCCATTATTTCATGTTGCGACTGGCAGATTCGGCCCTTCTCTACTGGATAGGTTACCAGGGGCTGTACCGCTATAATCTGGTGCAGGATCGCATTCAGATTCGCAAGTCCCTGCACGAATCCGGGCACCGCCTCACCCCGAAGGCCCTTCCAGCTACGGACCGGCTGCAGGAGAAGCATATGAAGGAATTCAAGGCGTTGCGGGAGGAAATCCTGGAAGCCAGAAAGTATATGGACCCGGACCTGAGCCTGGAAAAACTGGCCCGGGAACAGGGCGTAAGCACCGGCCACCTGTCCCGGATCATCAATCTCTATGGCAGCCAGAGCTTCAACGATTTCATCAATGAACTGCGGGTGGACCAGGCCCGGGTATTCCTTTCGGACCCGGACTATGCGCCCTACACTATCGTCTCTATCGGGCTGGAATGCGGGTTTAACTCCAAATCTACCTTCTATTCGGCTTTTCGGAAGTTTGCCCATATGACCCCCTCGGAATTCCGGGAGCGCAAGGCCGGGGTTTAGAGTCTGGCCTGTACCCTCCAACAGGGGTTGCGCCCCAGTGATTATTTGGGAGATAACCCGTACTTTTACCCTATGGAAGCCTGGTACCATTATGTCTTGCTGGTTGTGGTAGGGTTTGCCGTAGGTTTTATCAATACGGTGGCCGGCGGGGCTTCCCTGATCTCCCTCCCGGTATTGATCTTCCTGGGGCTCCCGCCTGCGGTGGCCAATGGCACCAACCGGGTGGCCATTGTGCTGCAAACGGCAACAGCCGTGGCCGGGTTCCGCAGCAAAGGGGTCAGTACCTTTCCCTTTAATCTGTACCTGGGTGTTTCCGCCCTGTTGGGTTCCATTCTGGGGGCCTCTATTGCGGTAGACATTAAGGGAGATACCTTTAACCGCATCCTGGCCATTATTATGGTGGCGGTGGTGTTACTAATCGTTTTCAAGCCGCGCATTAAAGTGGCGGACCTGCAGGAGCGCATTACCGGGAAATACCTTTGGCTGGGCTGCCTGGTCTTCTTTTTTATCGGTATTTACGGTGGGTTTATCAATGCGGGGATCGGGTTTATCATCATTCTCTTCCTGCATTATGTGCACCGCATGAATCTGGTACGGGTGAATGCCACCAAGGTGGCGGTGGTTTTTATCTATACCCTGGCGGCCCTGGCCGTCTTTATCCTGAATGACAAGGTGATCTGGAAGGTTGGTCTGGTACTGGCCATCGGCAATGTGCTGGGGGCTTGGTTTTCCAGCCGGATCTCCGTGGCAAAGGGCGACGGTTTTATCAAGACGTTCCTCGTAGTCATGGTACTGGCCATGGCCGTGCGCCTCTGGTTTTTTACTACCTAGTACACGACTATATGAAACAGACCCTCGATGCCCTGAAGTGGCGCTATGCCGTAAAAAAATTCAACCCCAAGGGGGTGCTATCCGAGGCACAGGTGACACGGCTGAAGGAAGCCTTTAATCTCACCGCCACCTCCTACGGGTTACAGCCCGTAAGGCTGCTGGTCCTAAGGGACCGGGGCCTGCAGCAGCAGCTGGTGGACCATGCCTATGGGCAAAAGCAGGTGGCCGACGCCTCCCATGTACTTATATTCTGTATTGAGACCCGAATAGACCGGGAGTATATTGACACCTATTTTGAACGCGTCCGTGAGGTTCGGGGCACCGACCCGGAAATCCTGGAGCCTTTCCGGCAAAACCTGGTCCGCGATTTTGGGGGTAAAACCCCGGAGGCCATCCGGATCTGGGCCACACACCAGGCGTATTTGGCCCTGGGAAATCTGCTGACCGTTTGTGCCCTGGAGGGGATAGACGCCTGCCCTATGGAAGGGTTTCAGCCGCAGGCTTTTGACCGGCTGCTGGGGCTGGACCAACAAGGGCTAACGTCCGTTTTGGCACTTCCGGTAGGATTCCGGGCCCAGGACGACCCTTTTGCCGGGATGCGCAAGGTCAGGAAAGACCTTGGGGATTCCATCATTGAACACATTGTAAAGTAAGGCCTATGCCAGGATTTGAATTATTAGGGGACGCAGAACGCCGGGCAGTAGCCCAGGTAATGGAAACCGGGGTGCTGATGCGCTATGGATTTGACGGGGCCCGCAACGACCATTGGAAGGCCCGGGAGATGGAGGCGGCACTGGCCCGCCGCATGCAAACCCCTTATGCTCACCTGGTGAGCAGCGGCACGGCCGCCCTAACGGTGGCCCTGGCCAGTGCGGGGGTAGGGGCAGGGGATGAGGTAATCCTCCCGACCTTTACCTTTGTGGCCAGTTTTGAGGCCGTGCTGGCTCTGGGTGCTGTTCCCGTACTCTGCGATATTGACGACACCCTGACCCTGGACCCGCAGGCCGTGGCCGCAGCCATAACCCCGAAATCCAAAGTGATTATGCCCGTGCATATGTGCGGTTCCATGGCCAACCTGGATGCGCTTATGGCCCTGGCGGAACGCCATGGCATTTTGCTGGTGGAGGACGCCTGCCAGGCGATCGGGGGGACTTACCGGGGGAAGCCGCTGGGCAGCATCGGGCATGCCGGGTGCTTTTCCTTCGATTATGTAAAGACCATTACCTGCGGGGAAGGCGGGGGGCTTATTACCCACAGTAAAGCCCTCTATGAAAAAGCGCAAGCCTACAGTGACCACGGGCACGACCATATAGGCAATGACCGGGGGGCTGAAGGGCACCCGCACCTGGGGTACAACTACCGCATCTCCGAACTCCATGCCGCCGTGGGGCTGGCCCAGTTGGAGCGCCTGGATACCTTCCTGGAGCTGCAGAACCGGCATTACGGCATTTTGCGCAAGGCCCTGGAGGAGGAACAAGGCGTAACCTTTCGGCGGGTACCCGAGGGCGGGGTGGAGAACTATTCCTTCCTGAACGTTTTCCTGCCGGATGCGCAGGTGGCCCGGCGGGCTCAGGCTGCCCTGCAACGGGCCGGGGTAGACGGGGTCTTTTACTGGTTCGAAAACAACTGGCACTACCACCGAAAATGGGAGCACCTGAAAGCCCTGAAAAGCCTGGGGCCGTTGCCCGATGCCGTGGAAAGGCGAATACAGGAATGCAATAGCCGGGACTTCAGTGCATCGGACCACTGGATGTCCCGCAACCTCTCCATCCTGGTGAAGTTGTCCTGGGGGGAAGCGGCCCTTGAAAAAAGGGCACTGGCCCTGCAGCAGGGCCTTAGGGAGGCTTTGGGCTAGTAGGAGACGTACTCCACAATTTCAAGGCCGTAGCCGGTCATCCCCACGCGTTTGGCCTGGGCGGAATTGGTCATCAGCCGGATTTTCTGGATGCGCAGGTCGTGGAGGATCTGGGCCCCGATCCCAAAGTCCTTGTCGTCCATTTCGATTCCGGGCGCTTTCATGATCCCTTTTTCCTGGTTTTCCTTCAGGCCCTGAATGCGGCTGAGCAGATTCAGGGATTGGGCAGGTTGGTTGATAAAGACAATGGCCCCCTGTCCTTCTTCATTCAGGGCCCTGAACATATCGTCCAGTTTTTTATCCGCATCGTTGGTCAGGGTCCCCAGGATGTCGTTGTTGACCAGGGTGGAATTGATCCGGGTCAGCACGGGGTCCCCAACCTTCCAGTTTCCGCGGGTCAGGGCCAGGTGCAGCTGTTCGTTTGTGGTTTGGCGGTAGGCGTGCAGGCGAAATTCCCCAAAGCGCGTCTTCAGGTCGAAGGATTCCATTTTGCGGATCAGGCTGTCGTGCTGCATGCGGTAGGCCACCAGGTCTTCTATGGAAACCAGTTTCAGGTCGAACTTTTGCGCTACCTCCGCCAACTGGGGCAGGCGGGCCATAGTGCCGTCTTCATTGAGGATTTCCACCAGGATGCCGGCAGGGGAGAACCCGGCCAGGCGGGCAAAATCCACGGCAGCCTCGGTATGCCCGGTACGGCGTAAAACACCTCCATTCTTGGCGCGGAGCGGGAAAATATGCCCCGGGCGCCCCAATTCGTGGGGTTGGGTTTGGGGGTCTACCAGAGCCCGGATGGTTTTGGCCCGGTCGTGGACCGAGATTCCTGTGGTGCACCCGTGGCCAATGAGGTCTACCGAAACGGTAAACTGGGTGTGGTGCAATACGGTATTGTGTTCCACCATCATTTTCAGGTCCAGGTCGTCGCAACGGGATTCGGTAAGGGGGGCGCAAATCAGGCCGCGCCCGTGCGTGGCCATAAAATTGACCATTTCCGGGGTAACCGCCTGGGCCGCGGCAATAAAGTCTCCTTCGTTTTCCCGGTTCTCGTCGTCTACTACAATAATTACCTTGCCTTTGCGGATGTCCGCAATGGCGTCCTCAATCGGGTCCAACTTTATTTTTCTTTCCATACTAAGTGGCAGGGGATTTTTTATTACGAGCCCATTTTCCGAAAAATTCCCGGATCACATCCAAAATGTAACCAAAGCTCATCAGTCCGCGGTCGCGCGTAGCCCGTTGGGTGAGCCAGATCCCCAGGGGCAGCATAATCATGGTGGGCAGCCAGGCGCCCAGTACCGGATGGATGTTGCCTTCCTTGGCGTAGTTGCCGGAGAAGACTCCTATAAAGTAATACGTGAGAAAGAGCACAATGGCTACTACCATGGGCAGCCCCAGGCCGCCTTTCCGGATAATGGCCCCCAGGGGGGCGCCCACAAAAAAGAGGATAATGCAGGAGAGCCCCAGGGCAAATTTTTTGTGCAGGCTCAGGATGTGCAGGTTATAGCGCTTATAACTCAATTCCAGTTCCTCCCGCTTGCCGCGGACGGTGTTCAGGATGTTGCGGACGGAATTTCGGGTCATGTCCAACAGCTGACCCCGTTCAAAGGCTTTAAAGGCAGTCAGCAAGTCCGGTCCGCTCAATTCGCGGTCCGGGGCCTTGGCTACAATTTTGGCCCCGGGAAGGGAATCTGAGGCCGGCCGGTCCCGGGTTACGGCTTTTTCGATACCCGCCCGGATTTCGGCGGCGCGCTGGGCATCCGGTTTTTCCGCTTTTTCCACCGTATCCCGCGCCGGAAAGGCGCCCAAACGGCTGCTGATGCTCTTTGAAAAGGCGCTGGCCAGCTGGGTATTGTGGGTGTGGATGGAATCGATATCCGTCATCAGGCGGCTCACGTTTTTCATCTTGTCGGTCTGCACGTCACGATCCGCTTCCAGGTCTTCCATATTGTCCGGCAGGGCAATGTTCAGGGTATAGGTGTCGAAAGCGGCCTGGGCAAAGGGGTAATTCTTGTCATTGGCGCCGGATTTGTCCATTACATCGTGGTAGTAATGGCCATCTTGCAGAATGAGTTGAATGATGTCATTTCCCTCTTCCGAGACCAGTTCGCCAGTACGGGCCTTGATTACGGTAACATTTTTAGAGAGGTTCGACTTTTCGTGAATGACCACATTCTCCAGGAAGCGGTCGTTTTCACCGAATTTTCGGTCTACCTTAATACTCCGCCCCTCAAAATCCGAAAACACCCCTTCGGAAATCACCGCAGCCGGCTTCAGGTCTACAATGTTGCGCCGGAGGTTGTAGATTTTTTGTTCGGAAATGGGGATCACCGTATTGGCGAAATAAAAGGTAACCACCCCCAGCAGGCTGACAAAGACAATGAGGGTTAACATAGCCCGCTGCAGGGAAATCCCGCTGGCCTTCATGGCCGCAAACTCGTAATTTTCCGCGAAGGCTCCGAAGGTAATGATGGAGGAGAGCAGCACCGTTAAGGGCAAGACCTTTTCCGTAAGGTTGGGCATCAGGTAGAACAGAAATTTCCCGATGATAATCAAATCCAGACCCTTTCCGGCCAGGTCGTCAATAAAGAGCCAGATGGTCTGGAAGATAAAGATGAACATGAGGATCACGAACGAACTGAAAAAATTCGTCAGGAACCTTTTCAGGATGTATTGATCGAGTATCCTCAAGTCCTTAGTTTCTTACGATGTAGTAGCCTTCGTCCTCGTACTTCTGGACGTCAAAGGTAAATAAGGAACCGGAAAGAGGCTGGTTCGTTTTAAAAGAATTAACGGTTATGGTAGTCTTGGTGCCGTTTTTGCCGGTTTCGATCAGCTTCTGGATGTGCTTGGTTTCCACATCGATCCCCAGCAGGATGGAGGCAATCTCCGAATGGGTGTCTATGGGGGTGAGTTTTACGAACTGCACCTTGCGGCCCATCACATTCTGTAGGATGTCCCAGGCGTAATTGTGGCCTTCCCGGTAAAAGGTAAGCATCTTGGAGGGGCTCACTGTGCCAGCCTCGTCGGACTTGTCTTCAATGGTCACTTCCTCGTTTTCAGGCACAATGGTATAAACCTTTTTGCCGTCGTACAACTGGGTGGCCCCCAGGTAATGGAGCAGGTACTGGTCGCCCTTCAGGGTGAGGTCGCCCCGGTTTTCCTGGCGCACGTTGGCCTCGGCATTGTAGAGCTCAAACTTAAAGTCGACAACGATATTGTCGTATCCCTGCACCTTCTGGTACACTTCGTCCAGCAGGGCTTTTGCCTTAGCGGCATCCTGGGCGGAGGCATTCCAGGCGGCCATTACGGCCAGCCATAGGAGAATCAATGGGCGTTTCATGTGTTGGAATTCGTTTCGTTTTGCAATAATTGGTCCAGGGCTGCCATGTCCGGTACCAGTACCTGCCGCGCCTTGCTGCCCTCAAAGGGCCCCACAATGCCGGCGGCTTCCAGTTGGTCCACAATCCGGCCCGCCCGGTTGTACCCCAATTTCAGCTTGCGCTGGATCAGGGAGGCAGAGCCTTGCTGGGCCATAACCACCACTTCGGCAGCTTCCCGGAACATGGCATCCCGTTCTTCGATACTGTAATCAATTCCTGTGCCAGAATCTTCACCGACGTACTCCGGTAGCAGGTGGGCATCCGGATACCCCCGCTGGCTCCCGATAAACTCGGTAATTTTGGCAATTTCGGGGGTGTCCACAAAGGCGCACTGGATGCGGATGGTGTCGTTACCCTGGGTAAAGAGCATATCCCCCCGTCCGATCAGCTGGTCTGCCCCGGTGGAATCCAGGATGGTCCGCGAATCGATTTTGGAGGTGACCCTAAAGGCAATCCGGGCCGGGAAGTTGGCCTTGATCAGACCTGTGATCACATTCACCGAAGGCCGCTGGGTAGCAATAATCAAGTGAATTCCAATTGCCCGGGCCAGCTGGGCCAGGCGGGCTATTGGGGTTTCCACCTCCTTGCCGGCAGACATGATCAGGTCTGCAAACTCGTCAATCACCAGTACAATGTACGGCAGGTAACGGTGCCCGTCGTTCGGGTTCAGTTTGCGGGCCTTGAATTTGGTGTTGTATTCCTTGATGTTCCGGACCATGGCGGTTTTGAGCAACTCGTACCGCTCGTCCATTTCGATACAGAGCGAATTCAGGGTATGGATCACCTTGGTGTTGTCCGTAATGATGGCCTCTTCCGTATCCGGGAGTTTGGCCAGGTAGTGCCGCTCAATCTTGTTAAAGAGGGTGAGTTCCACTTTTTTGGGGTCTACCAGCACAAACTTTACCTCGGCCGGGTGTTTCTTGTACAGCAGGGAGGTCAGGATGGCGTTCAGACCCACGGATTTTCCCTGCCCGGTGGCTCCGGCCATGAGCAGGTGGGGCATCCGTGCCAGGTCTACCACGAAGGTTTCGTTGCTGATGGTCTTCCCCAGGGCAATGGGCAGCTGCATTTCGGCATGCTGGAATTTTTTGGAGGCGATTACGGAGCGCATGGATACCACCGTGGGGTTTTTGTTGGGCACTTCAATTCCGATCGTTCCCTTTCCGGGGATAGGGGCGATAATACGAATCCCCAGGGCGGCCAGCGACAATGCAATGTCGTCTTCCAGGTTTTTGATCTTGGAGATCCGGATACCGGCCTCGGGCACAATTTCATACAGGGTTACCGTAGGCCCGATGGTGGCTTTTATCTGGGCGATACCGATTTTGTAATTGCGAAGGGTTTCGACAATCTTGTTCTTGTTTTCCTCCAGTTCTTCCTGGTTGATGGTGATCCCCCCTGCTGCTCCATGGGTATCGAGGAGTTCCAGGTGGGGAAGGCGGAATTTGGAGAGTTCCAGGGTGGGGTCGAATTCCCCGAAGTCCGAAACCAGCTGGGCGGCCTTGACCTCGGATTCTTCCGGTTCTTCGGTTTGGGTCACCTCGATCTGGAGTTCACTTTCCGCCGGGGCATCCATCGGCTCTGGGGTTGTCGGATCCAGGGCCGGGATTTCCGTTTTGTGGGTATAGGGGTCCGGGGCCTCCTCCTCAGGCAGTTCGTCCTCCGGTTCCAGGACGTCTTTTGTGGCGGGTTCCGTGGGCGCTGCCGAACGCGGTTTTAACCCGGACCCGGCCCGCGCCAGGGCCTGGGCGAATTCCCGGGGGTGGAAGTCAAAAAGGCGTACAAGGATTACCACCAACCCAAAAAGCAGCAGCAGCATAACCCCGATCCGGCCGGCATAATCCCGTAAAAAGTCATTAATCTCAAAACCGACCTGCCCGCCAAGCAAAGGTTGAGCGGGGGCAAAAAAGCCCAGGGCCAGGGAGGCCCATACCAGCATTACCAGGCCCCACACCCACCGCGAGACCAGGCCCCGGAAGGGAATGCTCAAAAACAGGTGCAGCCCGGTCAGGCAGAGCAGGATGGGGAATACAAAGGAAGCCAGTCCAAAGCCTTTGTACATAAAGAAGTGACTTACGGCCGCCCCGAATTTGCTCAGCAGGTTGCGGGCCTCTGCATTCCGGTCCCGGAATTCGGTCAGGGCGCTTTGATCGTCCTGCCAGTTAAAGTAAAAGGAGATAAAACTGAAGAACAGGGCCAGACTAAGGAGTACCAGCAGACTTCCCAGGATTACCTGGTTCTGCTTGGATAGGGACCAGGACCTGCGTTTGCGGGGTGCACTCCGTTTTTTTTGCTTCTTTGTTCGGGCCATGCGGTGGTTAGGGCTTCCGGGGTCCTAAATTACAAATTATGCCGGAGGGCCCGGCTTAAAATATTTTGGGGATATAGATGATCAACCCAACGGCTACGGCAATCAGGGAACAGAGCATCACGGCCCCAGCGGAGATATCCTTGAGCTGGCCAATGGCCGGGTCCCGTTCCGGTTGTACGTAGTCCGAGAGTTTTTCAATGGCCGTATTCACGCCCTCTACGCCCATCACCAAACCAATGGCCAGTAATTGGGCGATCCATTCCATAGGCGAAATATCCAGGTATATGCCCAGGAAAGTAACGGCCAGGGCAATCCCCAGTTGGATCTGAATGCTAGCCTCTGTACGGATAAGCAACCAGGCCCCGCGAAGGGCGTACCCCACACTTTTCACCCGGTTAGACAGGAAGGATTCCTCAGGCATTTTCCAGGGCATCTAGGGCTTCCTGGTAATTCGGTTCCTGACCAATTTCGGGAACCTGTTGGGTGTAGTGCACCACCCCTTCGGCGTCCAATATAATGACACAACGACTCAACAGGGCTTCAAACCCCCCGTCTGTCATGGTCAGGTTATAGGCTTTCCCAAAACGTCCGTCCCGGTAGTCGGAGAGCATAACCACATTTTCGATGCCTTCCGCCGCACAAAAGGCCTGTTGGGCAAAGGGGAGGTCGCGGGAGATGCACAGCACCACGGTGTTGTTCAGCCCTGCAGCACTTTGGTTAAAATGCCTTACCGAGGCCGAACAGACGCCGGTATTTACACTCGGGAAGATGTTCAAGAGTACTTTCTTTCCGCGGTAATCGCTAAGGGAGGACCGGGAGAGGTCGGTCTTGACCAGTTCCACATCCGGAGCCTGGGTTCCGGTTGCCGGGAGGGCCCCCAGGGTATGTACTTCGTTTCCGCCTAAAGTGATGGTTGCCATAGTCGCATATTTTGGGGTGAAATTACGAAAATGCCACGGCCTGAAAAAGAACTGGGCCTTACTTATTTTGCGGCGGCCTTCCCGCGGGTCAACTGGGCAATTTTGATGCCCAGGGCGGCAAATACCAGGGTGGTAATGGGGCTCAGCCAGTTAAAGATGGCGTACAGGAAATATTCGCCTACGGATACGCCCAGTACTGAACTGTGGTAGGCCCCGCAGGTGTTCCAAGGAATAAGTACCGAGGTCACCGTGCCGGAATCCTCCAGGGTACGGCTCAGGTTCTGGGGCGCCAGCCCCCGGTCTTCATAGGCCTTTGCGAACATTTTTCCGGGCACCACAATAGCCAGGTACTGGTCGGATGCGGTTATGTTCAGGGCCAGGCAGCTACCCACGGTGCTGGCAAAAAGGCCAAAGGTGGTCTTGGCCAGCCCCAGCAGGCCCTCTGTGATTCGGGATAGTGCGCCAATGGCATCCATGACCCCGCCAAAAACCATGGCGCAAACAATCAGCCAGATGGTGCCCAGCATCCCCTCCATCCCCTTGGCGGAAAACAGGTCGGTCAGGGCCGGGTTATCCGTGGCAATAGTGGTTTGTACGGTGATGGCATTCATAATGCCTTTGTAGGCGGACTCAAAATCCAGGGATTGTGCCCCGGTCAGGGAAGCCACTACCCCGGGTTGGAATATGAGGGCGAATACCCCGCCGAGCAAGGTGCCGGCCAGCAAGGCTACCAGGGGAGGGGTCTTTCGGACAATCATTGCAATGACGGCCAGGGGTACCAGAAAGAGCCAGCCGCTGATGTCGAACACGCCGGTTATGGCGCCTTGTATGGCAGAGGTGTCTGCCGCCCCGCTGGTTTCCAGGGTAAAGCCCAGGATTATAAATATGATTAGGGTGACGGTAATGGTGGGCGTGGTAGTCAGGGCCATATACCGGATGTGGGTAAACAGGTCCCCGCCGGCCATAGCTGGCGCCAGGTTGGTGGTGTCGCTTAAGGGAGACATCTTATCCCCGAAATAGGCCCCGGAAAGGACGGCCCCGGCGGTCATTCCCAGGGAAATACCCAGGGCATCCCCAATGCCGATCAGGGCAATGCCCACCGTGGCTGCCGTGGTCCAGCTGCTGCCTGTGGCCACGGAGATGATGGCGCTGATAATGACGCAGGCGGCCAGAAAAATGGTGGGGTTCAGGATCTGCAGGCCGTAATAGATCATGGCTGGGATAATCCCGCTTATCAACCAGGTACCTGCCAGGGCGCCCACCATCAGCAGGATCAGCAGGGCCCCGGAAGTGGAGCGGATGTTTTCGGCCACCTCGGCCAGCATGGTTTTAAAGGATACTTTTTTGAAATAGCCCACGAGGGCTGCCACTGCACCCCCCATCAACAGGATAAACTGGTTGGAACCCCCAACGGCATTGTCCCCAAAAACGAAGACGTTGTAGGCCAGCATCCCGATCAGGGCCAGTACCGGTATCAGGGCCTCCCAAATGGAGAGTTCCTTGTTTTCTACTATGTGTTCGTCTTGCCGGTACTTGGGTTTGGATGCTGCCATAGGGATGTTTTGGAGCCCTAATATTACGATATTGCCAGCGCTCCTGCAACCGACGGCCCGGATGGGTCTTACCCGTTTGTGCTGTTGAGCTCCGGCAACAGCTCCAGGCTTTCCATACACTGGCGCATGCGCTGGTAGGTCCGCTGAATATCGTGGTCCAGCCCAATGGAAAATCGGATTAACCCATCGCTCAGGCCCATCGCCTCTTGTTCTTCCTCCGGGATTTCCGAAGAAGTGGAGGTGCCCGGGGCGCTAAAGAGGGTCTTGTAGAAGCCCAGGCTTACCGCCAGGTACCCCAGGTTTTCCCGCTGCATAAGCTCCATAAGCCGGTTGGCCTGCTCCAGGCTGCCTGCATCCAGGGTCAGGATGCCTCCAAAACCGTATTCGGGTACGATCAGCTCCTGCATCAGCTCATGGCCGGGGTGAGAGGCCAGGCCCGGGTAAACCACCCGCAGGCCGTCGGCTTCAAACCGCTGGGCCAGGTACAGGGCGTTGGCGCTGTGCTTCTGGATGCGCAGGTGCAGGGTACGCATATTTTTCAGGATGGAGGCTGCGCGCAGGCTGTCCAGGGTACTGCCCAGGAGCATACCCGCCCCGTCGTTGACATCTTTCAGGGCCAGGCAGAATTCGCGGGTGCCGCAAACGGCCCCCGCCACCGTATCGCTGGTGCCATTGATGAATTTGGTGAGGCTGTGGATCACGATGTGCGCCCCCAGGCGGGCCGGGGCAATGGAAAGGGGGCTAAAGGTGTTGTCTACTACCAGCGGGATGCCCCGGGCATCGGCCAGGCGGGCAAGGGCCGGGATATTGGCCACTTCCAGCAGGGGGTTGCTCACCGCCTCGCAATAGATCATCCGGGTATTGGGTTTAAGGGCGGCCTGCACGGCTTCAGGGCGGGTGATGTCCACAAAGCTGACCTCAATCCCGAAACGCTTCAGGAAATTCTTCATGAAGGCGTAAGTGCCCCCATAGATGGTACGGCTGCTTACCAGGTGGTCGCCGGCGCTGCAGAGCTGCAGGATCACGGCGCTGATGGCACCCATGCCGCTGGCCGTTACATTGGCCGTTTCCGTGCCTTCCAGGGCGGCCAGGGCCTCGCCCAGGTAGAGGTTGGAAGGGGAGGAGTGCCGACTGTAGAGGTAGCAGCCTTCCGTATTCCCCTCAAAGGTGTCGAACATGGTCTTTGCGGAGAGGAAGGTGTAGGTGGAAGAGTCCGAAATGGAGGGGTTTACCCCGCCAAATTCCCCAAAATAATGAAGGTCCTGAAGGGCATCGCTTGCGTTGTGGTCCATGGCGTTAGTTTTATTCAAAAGTATGTAATAGCACCTATTAAATCAATAAATTTGGAAATATGAGGAATATCTATCTAAAAAATATTTACTATGTAGAATATTAATCTATATTTATGGTTCTTAGCCCATACCACCTGAAAATCTATCTGCAATGAAACTTGACGCCACCGATAAAGCCTTGCTGCGGCTGCTGCAACAGGACGCCAAGCAAACCACGAAAGCCCTGGCCCGGCAGATTGCGCTTTCCCCCACGGCCGTATACGAGCGTATCCGGAAACTGGAAAAAGAAGGGGTGATCGACAGCTATGTGGCCCTGCTGGATGCGCGCCAGGTAGACCGGGGCCTCAAAGTCTTTTGCCAGATCCGCCTGGATCAGCATATCCGCAACCAGGTACAACAGTTCGAAAAGGAGGTGCTGCAGCTGGAGGAAGTGGTGAGCTGTTACCACATCGGGGGCGCCTACGACTACATCCTGGAAATATGCGTGGCCAACATGGAGGCTTACCGGGAATTCATGGTAGGCAAACTCACGGCCATCCGCCATATCGGGAGCACCCAAAGCTCTTTTGTGATCAGCCAGGTGAAGCACACCACGGAGTTGCCCCTTTAGTCCGCAGCAATTCAGGGCCTGCCTCGATTCGGATGCCAAAAACATTCGTATTTTTGTCATTCGAAATTGAAATCAATCCTAAACCAGGAAACCCTCTGATATGAAATCCTACGATGTTGCCGTGATCGGCTCCGGCCCCGGCGGGTATGTAGCAGCCATCCGCTGCGCCCAACTGGGTATGAAAACCGCATTAATCGAAAAATACAGCACCCTGGGCGGCACCTGCCTGAATGTGGGCTGTATCCCTTCCAAGGCCCTGCTGGATTCCAGCCACCACTACCACGATGCGGTAAACCATTTTGAAGAGCACGGCATTGAAATCCCGGATACGGTTAAGGTAAACCTCAAACAAATGATTGCCCGCAAGGCTTCCGTGGTGGAGCAGACCACCAAGGGCATCGATTTCCTGATGGACAAGAACAAGGTGAATGTCTACCATGGCCTTGGGAGCTTCAAGGATGCCACCCATATCCGCATCCAGGGGGAAGAAGACACCGAAATCGAAGCCAAACACAGCATCATCGCTACGGGCTCCAAGCCGTCCAGCCTGCCCTTTATCGATATCGACAAGGAGCGGGTCATTACCTCAACCGAGGCCCTGAAACTGGAGGAAGTGCCGGAACACCTGATCGTGATCGGGGGCGGGGTCATCGGCCTGGAACTCGGGCAGGTCTATAGCCGCCTGGGCGCCAGGGTCAGTGTGGTGGAATATATGGATCGGATCATACCCGGCATGGATGGGGCCCTTTCCCGGGAACTCACCAAGGTCCTCAAAAAGCAGGGGGTTAAATTCTACCTCTCCCACAAGGTGACCGGGGTTTCCCGTAAAGGCAAAACCGTTACCGTAAAGGCCAACGACAAGAAAGGGGAGGAAGTGACGCTGAAAGCCGACTACTGCCTGGTATCCGTGGGGAGGCGCCCCTATACGGATGGCCTGAATGCGGAGGCTGCCGGGGTGAAACTCAACGATCGCGGGCAGGTAGAGGTGAACGACCACCTGCAGACCACGGCCAAAAACATCTACGCCATTGGCGATGTGGTCCGGGGCGCGATGCTGGCCCACAAGGCAGAAGAGGAAGGCGTGATGGTGGCCGAAATCCTGGCAGGGCAGAAACCCCATATCGACTATAACCTGATTCCGGGCGTGGTGTATACCTGGCCCGAGGTTGCTGCGGTCGGCAAGACCGAGGAACAGCTCAAAGAAGCCGGCGTGGAATACAAGAGCGGCCAGTTCCCCATGCGGGCCCTGGGGCGTTCCCGCGCCAGTATGGATACGGATGGTTTTGTGAAAATACTGGCCGACAAGAAAACGGACGAGGTTCTGGGCGTGCACATGGTGGGCGCCCGGGTAGCGGATTTGATTGCCGAGGCGGTAACGGCTATGGAATTCCGCGCTTCTGCCGAAGATATTGCCCGCATGAGCCATGCCCACCCCACCTATGCCGAAGCCGTGAAGGAAGCGGCCCTGGCCGCCACGGACAACCGGGCCCTACACAGCTAATTTATCTGGGGGCCCACCCCAACAGGCGAAGTAAACGATTCCAGAGTACCTGCAGGGCCTTCCGGAGGTTCCTGGTGCCCTGGCGGGCCCACCCCCCAGCGGTATCCAGCCCTTGGCGCAGGCCGGTGCGGAGGTTTGCTTCCCGGGTATCGTAAACCAGAGCCAGCCAGGTACAGAGGATCATAAAACCGAGGGCACCGGCAATGGCTGCCCAGGGTGTAAGGCTGTGGTGGAAATACCGGTACAGCCCCATACCGGTAAAACTCCCGTACAGGATAATAAAGTGAATCACGTAGATGCTCAGGGTATTCTGCCCGATGCGCAGGAACAGCGCCTGCTCCATCAGCTTTCTCAGGAGCATAAAGGCGGCAAAGACCAGCATCACATCACCCAGGCGGATAAACAGGTAGTTGTTGGAAACGATCATAGGAAAGAGCTCCCAACCCGTGGCTTTCCCGGCCCAATCGAAAAAGGGGGAGGAATACCAGAGGAGGAAGACCCCAGCCAGCAGGCTCAGGACAATGCTTTTTAAATACAGGCGAGGGGTGTTGCGGAACCGCCGGAATGCCATGGCCAGAAAACCGCCGATAGCCGCATAGCCGACCCAGGGGATAATGGTAAAGACCGAACCATTGGCTTTGGTAAAATAATTGGCCAGCATGGGGGGAATGCCGCTGTAATCCCAGGTTTTATATACCGGCTCAAAGAGGAACAACACCAGGGCTGTACCCAGCAGCAGGGCAGGGAAGGCCCATCCCCTCCATTTGCCGGAAAGGACATAGACCCCGATAATCAGCAGCAGGGCGGCCCCGATGCAGTGCAATACATCCACAAGGAAGAACGAGGGATACAGGGACCCTTTCATTAAACCCAGGAAGTTGGTGCGCAACAGGTAACCGATGATGATGAGTTGTACTCCCCGTCGCAGCCCCTTGCGCAGTCGCGGGTTCTGTATCCCCTGCCGGGGTGCCCGTACCAGCAGGAAGGTGAAGATAAAGCCAGACACCGTGAAGAACACGGGGGCCGTAATGCCACGGAAATACTTCCAGGTTTGGTAAACGGCATTGGCGGGATCCCGGAACGCATTGTCCAGCAGGCCGTCCACAAAATGGCCCTGCAGCATCATCAGGATGGCCCAGGCCCGCATGGCATCGATAAAATATAAACGTTGGCTATTCTCCAATCCGCTCCTGTTTAAAACACCCTATATACTCCGGTTAAGGGGCGGTCGGATGTTTTCGGCCGTAAAATTAACCAAAAATGGATGGGAGGTCCTGTAAAACCTTTATTTTAAGGCGCAAAACCAAATGTCACGCTTATGGGAACCCTCCTGGCCTTTGCAGGCAGCAACTCCTCTACCTCTATCAATTTCAGGCTGGTCCGCTATACGGTTGGCCTTATCCATGACCGGGCCGTGGATTGCCGGGATATGGCCGAAGTGTCCATCCCCATGTACAGCGAAGACCGGGAACGGGCTGCAGGTTTCCCGGATGCGATAGAGGACCTTTACCAGGCGCTTCAAAAGACGGAGGGACTGGTCCTTTCCGTCAATGAACACAACGGCAACCCTTCGGCATTTACCAAGAACCTGTTGGACTGGCTATCCCGCAAGGACCGGGCTTTTCTGGAAGGCGTGCCCATACTGCTCATGTCTACCTCTCCCGGGAAGCGAGGGGCACAATCCTCCCATGGGATCATCGAGGGCATGCTGAAGCGTTTTGGGGGGCAGGTCACGGCTACCTTTTCCCTTCCATCCTTTAAAGAACATTTTGGTGAGGACGGCATTGCAGAACTGGAATTGCGCGAGGCCCATGCCCACGCCCTATCCCTTTTCCTCCAGGAGCTCAACTAGTCTCACATGTCATTACACATGCAATCCGAAACCCTGGAAACCCAATGGGGAGGCGTCCGAACAGCAGCCTGCTGGGTGATACCCCCGGCTCCCATTGGCGTAGTGGTGCTGGCCCACGGTTTTGGGGAGCACAGCGGCCGCTACGGGAATTCGGTCTGGCCTTTGCTATATGAGCAAGGGTGGGCGGTGCTTACCTTCGATTGGGTGGGCCACGGCCAGAGCGCGGGCCGCAGGGGCTCCTGCCGGGGGTATGACCAGCTGCTGGGGCAGCTTTCCGGCGCCTGGAATGCTGCGGAAGACCGGTTCCCGGGCCTTCTCCGGGTCTTGTATGGACATAGTATGGGCGGCAACCTGGTCCTGAACTTTGTGCTCAGGGGGCTGGGCAGCCCCGACGGGGTAGTGGCCAGCAGCCCCTACCTGCGCTTGGCGTTTCGACCGCCCGCCTGGAAATGGAAGTTGGGCAGGTTGCTGTACCACCTGGCCCCCCGACTGACCCTGGCATCGGGGCTGGATCCCAACGGGATTTCCACGGACCCCGCGCAGGTAAGGGCCTATAGGGAAGACCCCCTGGTGCACGACCGGGTAAGCCCCAGCTACAGTTTTCCCATCCTGGACGCCGGGGCATGGGCCCTAAAGCACGCTGCCCAATGGCAGACGCCAGCCCTGGTACTACACGGTACGGCAGACCCCATTATAGATCCTAACGGCTCCCGGGAATGGTGTAAAAAGGCACCGCAAACCCGGTTATTCCTGGCCCGGGGTGCCTACCACGAATTACATCACGACCATGCCTGGCCAGAGGTTTCCCGGGAGGTTGCCCAATTCCTGGAAGCCGTGAGATCCACGGCCCGAAGGTAGCGGTATCCGCGTAAAAAAGGCCGTACCTTTGCGGTATGGAGGCCGCCTTTAAAGCCCATCTGGAAACCCATTTCCCGGAAATTTTACTGCAGCCGGTCCTGCTTGCCTGCAGCGGAGGCCTGGACAGCGTGGTCCTGGCGCACCTGTGTGCCCGTCTGGGGGTGCAGGCCACTTTGGCCCATTGCAATTTCCAGCTTAGGGGTGGCGAAAGCGACGGGGACCAGCACTTTGTGGAGGTCCTGGGAAAATCCCTGGGCATCCCTGTGGTCTGCAAAACCTTTCAGACCCGTGAATACCTGGAGGAACATGGCCTTTCCGTTCAAGAGGGGGCTCGTGAATTGCGGTATGCCTGGTTTGAAACCCTCCTGGACGCGGGCAGGGCCAATTTTGTGCTTACAGCCCACCATGCCAACGACCAGCTGGAAACGTTCCTGATCCATCTGGGGCGGGGGACCGGCCTGGACGGGTTATGCGGTATCCCTGCGCGAAACGGCCGGGTCCTGAGGCCGTTACTCCTATTTACGCGGGAGCGGCTGGAGGCCTATGCCCAGGCCAGTGGCCTAACCTGGCGGGAGGATAAAACCAATGCCGAACTGGAGTATTTGCGCAACCGCTACAGGCACCTGGTTATCCCGGGGTTGAAAGCGGTGGTGCCGGAGTTCCCGGAGCGTTTCCAAACCACCCTGACCCACCTGCAGGGCAGCCGCGCCCTTGTTGAACGATACGCCGGGCAGCTGCGGGAATCCCTGTTCCGGGAACAGGAAGACGGCACCCATGTACTCATAAAGGGACTCCTGGAACTGGAGCCCCTGCAACCCCATCTCTATGCTCTGTTCCAGCCTTATGGGTTTTCCGACTGGCCGGCACTGGAACGCCTGTTGTACGGCCCTGCCGGCAAGGAAGTCCGTTCGCATACGCATCGCATGCTGCGTGGGAGGGAGAGCCTGATCCTGAGGTTGTTGGAGCCAAAGGAAAAAGGGGTTTATGAAGTTGACCCTGAAGGGGGCGGGACCGGCCTGCCGCTTTCCCTGAGGTTTGAAAATGTTTCTGAGTTGGGCCCTACAGGACCGGGCATACTATATGCAGACCGGGATGCGTTAAAGCAGGGGCTACGCCTTCGTAAATGGAAAAAAGGGGACTATTTTTATCCCCTGGGACTGGGCGGCCGGAAAACGATTTCCAAATATTTCCGCGATGCCCGCCAATCCCGTTTCCGGAAGGAAGATGCCTGGCTGCTATGCAGCGGGGAAGATGTGGTCTGGATTATAGGCCATCGGGCGGACGACCGTTTTAAAGTGACTGAAAGCACCCAAAACATATGGAAAATTACCTGCGAAGCATACGAATAGGCCTGTTGGCCCTGGTTTTACCTGCGGTCGTGTCGGCCCAATTCGGACTCCCTACCCAGATCGAGGACCCGGTACAATGGCAACAGTCCCTGCAGCGCGGGGACTCTACCCTGACCCTGGTTATGGAAGCCGAGATCCAGGAAGGATGGCATTTGTATACTCAGTATTCGGACCCCAACGGCGCCATGCCGGCCGAATTTGAGTTCGTAGGGGAGGGGACGGGCTACCTGCGGGAAGGCCCGGTGGAAGAAAGCGAGACCCACACGGCCTACAATGACATTTTTGAGGTGGATGAGACTTTCTACAAGGAACAGGGCAGCTTTCGCCAGCGCATCCGCCTGCTGGACCCGGAACTGGATCAAATAGTGGTTCGGATCCACTACCAGGTGTGCGAGGAGGTCTGCATCCCGGGGGATCACGAATTTGTATTCCGTTTGAAGGAAGGCACCACCCCGCCGCCCGGCAAGATGGAAGGGACCGACGCCCGCGCCGCCGCCCTGGGGGCGGCCCTGAAACTGGATTTAAAATACACAGAGCGCCTCCGCGGTAGCGATGCCCCTGCCGAAGCCGGGGAGTCTTCCCTGTGGGTGATTTTTGGCCTGGGCTTTCTTGGGGGCCTCATCGCCCTGCTCACCCCCTGCGTTTTCCCGCTGATTCCCCTGACAGTGTCTTTTTTTACCAAGCAATCCGGGAGCCGCGGTTCGGGAATACGCCGTGCCCTGTGGTACGGAGCCAGCATTATCCTGATTTACTTCCTGTTGAGCCTGCCCTTCCATTTTTTCGATTCCGTGGACTCGCAAATCCTGAATTCCATCGCCACCAATATCTGGCTGAACCTGTTCTTCTTTGTGGTGTTTATCGCCTTTGCCTTGTCCTTTTTCGGGTATTATGAACTCACTTTGCCTGCTTCCTGGGCCAACCGGGTGGATGCCGCCTCCGAACGCATTGGCGGAGGGGTGGGGATCTTCTTCATGGCCCTGACCCTGGCCATTGTATCCTTTTCCTGTACAGGACCCATCCTGGGGGGCTTGCTGGGGAGCACAGCCCTTTCCGAAGGCTCCGTGGCTACCAACCTCACGGCCGGCATGCTGGGCTTCGGGGTGGCGCTGGCATTGCCCTTTACCGTATTTGCCCTCTTTCCGGCAGGCCTGAGCAGGCTGCCCGCTTCCGGGGGGTGGATGGAAACGGTGAAAGTGGTCTTGGGCTTCCTGGAACTGGCCCTGGCTTTTAAATTCCTCTCCAATGCCGACCTGGTAGGCCACTGGGGGCTATTGAAACGGGAAGTTTTCCTGGGCATCTGGATTGCCCTGGCCCTGGGGCTGGCCCTTTACCTGCTGGGCGTTTTTCGTTTTAAATCCCATGGGGGTTCTGCGGGTATCGGATGGGTGCGCCGCGCTCTGGCCCTGGCCAGCCTGGCGTTTGCCGGGTATCTGGCCTATGGTTTGGTTACCCGTCAACCCCTGCAGGGCCTGAGCGGCTTTCCGCCCCCGGATTTTTACAGCGTGGTGGAGTTGGAGAGCGATTGCCCCCTGGGGCTGGATTGTTACAAGGATTTTGAAGCCGGCCTGGAGGTGTCCCGGGAATCCGGGAAACCCATCCTTCTCGATTTTACGGGGTGGGCCTGTGTGAACTGCCGGAAAATGGAGGAGCAGGTTTGGAGCGACCCGGCCGTCTTCCAGTTACTCAAGGACCGCTATATCCTGGTGAGCCTGTATGTGGACGACCGCGAGGCCCTGCCCGAGGACCAGCAATTTGTTTACCGTTTCAATGCGGAACGCACCAAGCGCATCCAAACCATTGGCGACCGTTGGGCCACTTTCCAGACGGTCAACTTCGGTTCGGTCTCCCAGCCCTATTACGTAGCGCTAAGCCCGGACCTGGAAGTGCTGGGGCCTGCGGTACAGACCACGGATACCGAAACCTATCGGGAGTGGTTAACGGCCGGCTTGCGGGCCATGGAGCCCTGAGCAGGCACGGTCAGATGCAGATGGTCGGGCTTTTGCTGGCGGATTCCGCGTAAAGAGCTATCTTTAATTCCAAGCAAACCGAACACCCACCTTGAAGCGATTTCGTAAACCCCTGCGCCTGGTACTGATCCTGGTACTCGTGCTGCTGCTGGCCGGCTTTTGGCTGGTAAGAAGCCTGAAACCCGATTATTCCGGAGACCGTCCCCTGGCCGGGCTCACCGATAGCGTACAGGTGCGCTACGACCCCTATGGCATTCCGCATATTTATGCCGAAAACCAGGCAGACGCCTTTCGTGCCCTGGGGTATGCGCATGCCCAGGACCGGCTCTGGCAGATGGAATTACTGCGCCGTGTGGGGCGGGGCGGTCTTTCCGAGGTTTTTGGCCCGGATTTGTTGCCTACCGATCGCCTTTTCCTAAGCCTGGGCATAGACCGGGCCACCGGGGCCCTGCTGGCGGAAGCAGACTGGAATACGCCTGAAATGCGACTGGCCCAGGCCTATCTGGATGGGATAAACACCTTTGTGGAACAGGGGCCCACCCCTCCGGAATATTATCTGACCGGCCTGGATAAGACACCCTTTTCCCTGAGGGACGTATATAATTCCATTGGGTATATGGCTTTTAGTTTTGCCATGGCCCATAAAACCGACCCCCTGCTGGAGCAGATCGGCCAAAAGCTGCCGCCTGCCTACCTGCAGGAACTCCTGGACGAAGACCCCTCCCGCACGCAGCGCATCGGCAATTACGACGCCCGTACGGCCGAGCCGGAGGAAACTTCCTGGGCCGCGGCCGTACGCCGCGTCCTGGCCCCCTTGCCGCTCCCGGCCCTGGAAGGCAGCAATTCCTGGGTGATCCACCCTTCGCGTACGGCTACCGGCGCCGTGATCCTGGCCAACGACCCCCATATTGGCTTTGCCCAGCCTTCGGTGTGGTTTGAAGCCCACCTGAGTACCCCGGATTACGAAAAATACGGCTACCACCTGGCAGGTATCCCCTTCCCGCTGCTGGGGCACGACCGGAACCTGGCCTATGGCCTGACCATGTTCGAAAATGACGATATCGATTTCTACCGGGAGACCACAGACCCTGCCGATAGTTCCCGATACCTGCGCCCGGAGGGATGGCAGGACTTTGAGGTGGTGGAAACCGAAATCAAAGTCAAGGGGGCAGCCCCGGTAACCTTTTCCTACCGCCGTACGGACCTGGGGCCGGTTATGAACCCGGTACTCGGGATGGGGGAAGGGCAGCCGCCTGTGTCCATGGCCTGGACCTATACCCAGGGCGCCAACAGGGTTTTGCAAGCCCTGTATGGCATTGCCCATGCCAAAGACCTGGCCACTTTTGAAATGGCCGTAAAGGACATCCACGCGCCCGGGCTGAACGTGATGTACGGGGATGCCAAAGGCAATGTAGCCTGGTGGGCCGCAGCCCGCCTGTACCGCCTGCCGGATTCCTTGTCTACCAAGGTGTTTCGGGAGGGCGCTGCCACCGGACCCGGTTATGCGCAAACCTTGCCGTTTGCGGACAACCCCAAAGCCATTAACCCACCCTGGGGATATGTGTATTCGGCCAACAACCAGCCGGACAGCACGGCTGCCGGGTATATTCCCGGGTATTATTTACCCGAAAACAGGGCACGCCGTATTGTGAATTTACTCGATTCCCGCAGGGATTGGGACCCGGATGCGGTGGCGGGGATGCTTACCGATGCCGTGTCTCCGGTTAATCCGGAAATAGTTCGTACCCTGTCCCGCTATATGAAAGTAGAAGGCCTGGAAGGGCAGGAGCTACCCTGCCTGGACTTGATCAACGCCTGGGACGGCGACTACCCGGTAGAGGGGCAGGAAGGCCTGATCTACCACCGCTGGATCTATTACCTGCTGGCCGAAGGCTATGCAGACGAACTGGGGGCGGAAGACTTTCAGGGGTTGCTGGCCACCCACCTCCATAAACGGCTTATTGCCCGTATGGTCGAAAATCCAGAATCCGTCTGGTGGGACAATTTCCATACCCCGGAGGTTTCGGAAACGCTGACTGATGCTGTAAACACGGCTTTTAAAAAAGCTATCGCCTCCCTGGTCCGGGATTTCGGGCCCAATCGGGAGCAATGGCAGTGGGGGCGGGCCCATACCCTGGAACACAAACACCCCATCGGGCAGGTGGCCTGGTTGCGCCCCTTCTTTAACGTTGGGCCATTCCCGGTACCGGCAACCCGGGAGGTGATCAACAACCTGGCATTCCAGTACGATTCCACGGGCATGTACCCCGTAACTTCCGGGCCTTCTACCCGCCGGATTGTCGATTTCTCGGATATCGAAAACAGCCGCAGTATCCTGCCTACCGGGCAGTCTGGCAACCCCCTAAGCCCCCATTACGATGACCAGGCGGCCATGTATGTGCAGGGGGAATTCCGGAAAATGATGCTCAATGCCGAGGAGATCCGGGAAAACACCCGCTACCTGCTGCGTTTTTACCCTGCCCCCATTAAATAACCCGCTGGCACCCGGGCTGCAAGAGGCCTGCACTATGGAGGGGTACCTTGCGGCAAAAATCCCTTATGCTGGCAAAAGTCTACGGGAGCGCGGTCCTGGGGATCGAGGCCATCACCGTTACTATTGAAGTCAATATAGATACCGGAATCGGGTACCACCTGGTGGGGCTGCCGGATAATGCCATCCGGGAGAGTAATTACCGCATTGCTGCCGCGTTGTTGCATAACGGCTATCGCATCCCTGGTAAAAAGGTAACTATCAACATGGCCCCCGCCGACCTCAGGAAGGAGGGGGCAGCCTATGACCTGAGCCTGGCCCTGGGGATCCTGTTGGCTTCCGGGCAACTCGCTTCGGAAGCGGCCGACCGGTATATGGTGATGGGAGAACTGGCCCTGGACGGCACCCTTCATCCCATCAAAGGCGCACTGTCCATTGCGTTAAAGGCCAGGAACGAGGGGTTCCGGGGGGTGGTATTTCCCGCTGCCAATGCCCCTGAAGCTGCAGTGGTAAAGGGCCTGGAGGTGTATGGGGCCGGGAGCCTGGAACAGGTAATTACGTTTTTTAAAACCGGGGAAGGCCTGGAACCGGTTAAGGCGACCCCTTTTGAGACCCAACCGGACCCCGTGGAGGGCCTGCCGGATTTCAACGAGGTCCGCGGGCAGGAAACGGTCAAGCGGTGTATGGAAATTGCAGCTGCCGGGGGGCATAACATGATCCTGATCGGCCCCCCGGGATCGGGCAAAACCATGCTGGCCAAGCGCCTGCCCGGCATCCTGCCGCCCATGAGTCTGGAAGAGGCTTTGGAAACCACCAAGATCCATAGTGTAACCGGGGTCCAGGGCCGTTGCGGGCTGGTGCGGCAACGCCCGTTTCGTTGCCCCCACCATACCATTTCGGATGTAGCCCTGGTGGGCGGGGGCAGCTACCCCCAGCCGGGGGAGATTTCCCTGGCCCATAACGGGGTGCTTTTCCTGGACGAGCTCCCGGAGTTCAAGCGGCATGTCCTGGAGGTGATGCGGCAACCCCTGGAAGAGCGGGAAGTTACCATTTCCCGGGCCCGGGTAACCGTTACCTACCCGAGCAGCTTTATGCTGGTAGCCAGCATGAACCCCAGCCCCGGGGGGTATTTTAACGACCAGGCCGGGGGGCACGGGAATAACCCCGCCGAGGTCCGGCGGTACCTGGGGCGGGTCTCCGGCCCGCTGTTGGACCGCATCGACATCCATATGGAGGTTTCCCCTGTGCCGTACGAACAGCTCTCAGATGCGCGTAAGGGCGAACCGAGTGCTTCCATACGGGCCCGTGTTACCCGTGCCCGTGAGGTACAGAAAACGCGTTTGCAAGGGGCGGGCATCCATTGCAATGCCCAGATGAATGTCCGGCAAATCCGGCAGTATTGTGCCCTGAGTCCTGCGGCTTCGAGATTGTTGGGGAGCGCTATGGAACGGCTGCAACTGTCGGCCCGTGCTTACGACCGCATCCTGAAGGTGGCCCGTACCATTGCAGACCTGGAGGGTTCGGCTGCAGTGACGGAATCCCATTTGTCGGAAGCCATACAATACCGCAGCCTGGACCGGGAGGGATGGCTGGCGTAAGTTAGCCCATTACCTTCCTAAGGGCAGTGTTAAAGGCCTCTACTTCCTCCAGCGTACCGGTACTGATGCGCGCCCAGTTGGTCAGGGGTGGGAAGGGCCGGCCAATCTGCACGTTTTCCGTTGCCATTTTGCCGATCAGGCTGCGGATGTCCATGCCGCTGCGGAAAAAGACAAAATTGGTATGGGAGCGCACATAGGGCAACCCCAGGGTGTCCAGGTTTTTGTAGATCATGGCCTTGGCCTTTTCGTTCTGCTGTAGGCTGAATTTGTAAAAGGCATCGTCTTGCAGGGCCGCCTCGGCCGCAATCAGGGCCGGGGTGTTGGTGTTGGCCATCAGGGAATCCCGCAGGCGTGCAGCGATGTCCGGACGAGCAATCAGGTATCCGATGCGGAAGCCCGCCAGGCCGTATACCTTGGAAAAGGTCTTGGATACGATTACGTTGTGACCCGCTTTCACAAATTCCACCATGGAAGGGTAATCCGGTTCGGTGATAAAATCGTAATAGGCCTCGTCGCTGAAGATCACGGCCTTTTTCTCGGTGGCAGCGATAAAATCCCGGAGGCGGTCGGCCGGCAGCAGGGTACCGGAGGGGTTGTTCGGGTTGCAGATAAAGATCAGTCGCGTTTTGGAGGTTACACGCCGGTGCATGGCATCCAGGTCGTGGGAGAGGGTGTCATCCAGGGGTACGCGGTGTACGTAGGCGCCAAAATGTTCCGCGTAGGTCAGCAGGGCCTGGAAGGTGGGGTCTGCCGCGATCACTTCGCCCCCGCTAAGCCCATAGACCAGGCCTGTGGCCTTCAGGCCTTCGGTAGATCCGCCCGTGATCACCACGCAGGCCTCGGGCACCTCCTCCTTGGCCGCAATGGACTTCACCAGGCTTTCTGAATAGGCAAAGGGGTACCTGCATCCGGCGTCCATGCGGTCTATCACAGCCTGGCGTACCCGCTGGGAGGGCCCGTAGGGATTTTCATTGGCGTTGAGTTTGACCGGCCCGGCCAAAGGCGGGCGCGTCAAAACAGGTTTGGACATTTCTGCCAGGGCGGAGGCCCCGCCAAAAAGGGTAAGCCCTCCTCCGAGGGCCATGGTTTTAAGCCATTGTCTGCGATCCGTCGAATTCATATCACTTGATTTGCGTATTGCATCAAGGTACGAAACTTTCAGAATTCCCGTTGCGGCTTAGAAGATGTGGTAGAGGGTATTGCTGAGCAGGATGGCCAGCATCAGGATTACCATAGCCAGGTTTACGGTAATGGCAATCACTTTCTTTTCGGTTAGGGGTTCCCCTATACCCCGGTATATGTAAAAGGATCCCAGGATGCCCAGGCAACAAGAGGCCAGCACCGGCAATCCGAACAGGACACGGGAAATAGTGGGGTTAAAATTGATCATGATGGACACCGCAGCAAAGGTGAGCAGGATCAGGATGAACTTGCTCATGCGGTAGGACCTTTCGGTGTACTTGATTTCAGCGTCCATACTTCTGGGGTTTAAGGGTTAAACGACCTTGATATTGGCCTTGAGTCCTTCGATAATGCCCCTGATATTTTCGATGGTGTCTTGCAAATGGTGCCGGATCAACAGCTCCGGGATCCGAATGGTGGTAAAACCGTTCTTGAAGGCTTCCATGGTCGATTCGAGTTCACAGATCGCCTGTTCTGCGGTCAGGGGTTTATGGCCCCGGTCGATTTCGATATTCAGCTTCACCCTGGAAATGGCCAGGTCTACGGTTTTCTTGCCATCCCACCAGGCCAGCATAGAAGGGATACCCGCTTCCTTAAGCCCGTAATACAGCACTACTGCTGCCTCCGGGATACCCTGCTGGCGAATCAAACGGTCTACCCGTTTGAAATGAGATTCGCAAAGTGCCGCCTTAAAGCGCTCCATGCTTTGGCGGTGGTCCAGATAGTTCAATGGTCTATTGCATTCCAGACAGCTCATGTGCTTATGTTCGATTTATAGTTCGTTTTACAGGTTTCGGGAAAGTTATAACCCGCGATTTTTGGATTTCGTATAACGATTCGACGTATGACACTCCAGGGGTGGGGGAAACCCCCCTTTTTTCGATGAACGACATTTTTTACCCGGCCGAAGCGGTCCGGGTAGCTTCCTGCGAAAGGGTTATCTTTACCCGAACCTCTAACCGGGCAAACGGATGCGAAAAACAGGACCTGGGCTGCTGATTGCAGCTGCTTTTATCGGGCCGGGAACGGTAACCACCTGCCTGCGGGCCGGCATCGAAAATGGATACACCCTGCTTTGGGCCCTCCTGCTCTCGGTACTGGCGACCCTGGTATTACAGGAAATGGCCGGGCGCCTGGGCCTGGTTACCCGTTCCGGGATCCCAGAAATCCTGCGCAGGCGTGCCATGCGCCCGGCGTTGCGGTGGGGTGCCCTGGGGCTGATCCTGGCTGCGGTGGTGTTAGGCAATGCGGCGTACCAGGCGGGGAATGTGGCCGGGGCCGTGCTGGGGATGGAAGCCCTGGGCGGTAGCACCGGATATGTGGTATACCCCTGGTTGATCGGGGGCATTGCCGGGGGAATGCTTTGGTTTGGCACCTATAAATTCCTGGAAGGGGTTTTTGCCGTACTGGTAGGCCTGATGAGTCTATCCTTCCTGGTAGCAGCTGTGGCATTGGGTCCGGCCCTGCCGGCCTTGTTGGAAGGCTTGTTTGTTCCGCGGGCACCCGGGGCCTCCATCTGGACCGTCCTGGCCCTGATCGGGACCACCGTGGTCCCCTATAATGTATTCCTGTATGCTTCTTTGGTCAATGAAAAATGGTCCGGTGCCGAAAGTATCCCGGCCATGCGCCGGGACATTGGATTATCCGTGGTCCTGGGCGGCCTTATTTCTATGGGGATCCTGGTAGCCGCGGCAGCCTCAGGAGTTACCGGGGTTTCCGGGGTGATGGACCTGGCATCTGCCCTGGAGCCGGTATACGGAGCAGGTGCCCGTTACGGGTTGGGGATCGGGCTATTTGCAGCCGGGATCAGTTCGGCCATTACCGCCCCGCTGGCTGCCGCCTATGTGGCCCAGCAGTGTATGGGCTGGGACCCTATGGTTGATCGCGCCAAATTCCGGGCCGTTTGGCTGGGGGTACTCCTGTTCGGGGTCCTTTCCCTGAGCCTGGAATTCAGGCCCCTGGAGGTGATCTACTTTGCGCAGATTGCCAATGCCCTTTTGCTGCCCCTGATTGCTGCCTTCCTCTGGTGGGGGGTGCGCAGCGGGGCCGTTATGGCAGGGTACCGAAATACAGCCTGGCAAAATGCCTTTGCCGCCGGGGTCTTGCTGGTTGTAACCCTGCTGGCTTTGAAAAGCATCCTGGGAATCCTGCAAAATTGACGTATGTACCAGATCGATATTAATTGCGACACCGGGGAGGGGATTGGGAATGAGGCCTTGCTTATGCCCCTGATCGGTTCCTGCAACATAGCCTGCGGCGGCCATGCGGGCGATATGGCATCCATGGAGATGTGCGTGTCCTTGGCCCGGAAGCACGGGGTGCGTATCGGGGCGCACCCGTCATATCCGGACCGGGAACATTTCGGACGGCAATCCCTGGTGCTTGCGCCGGATGTCTTACAGGCCAGCCTGCAAGAGCAGCTCCGCGCCATGGACCAGGTTCTGGAATCTTCGGGCGCCCCTTTGCACCATATCAAGGCGCACGGGGCCCTCTATAATGACCTGGCTGTGGGAGGAGCCCTGGCCGCAACCTACCTGCAGGCCCTGGCTGCATATCGGGGAATAGCAGCCTTATATGCCCCTGCCGGTTCTGCATTTGCCGACCAGGCCCGCGAAGCCGGATATGCGGTAATTGAAGAGGCCTTTGGGGACCGCGCTTATCAACCCGATGGAAGGCTGGTGCCGAGAACGCAGGCAGGAGCCGTGCTCCATACCCCCGAGGCCGTCCTGGCCCAGTTGCTGGAGATGGTTTTCCATGAGCGGGTACGTAGCCTTCAAGGGGCCTTTGTGCCCCTGAAGGCACAGACCTTTTGCATTCACGGCGATACCGCCGAGGCGTATGAAATATTGGCGTATCTTGCCCGTGAATTGCCCAAACACCAGATACAGTTCTCCCCGTGAAACCCGTACCCTTTCACCTGAAACCTTTTGGCAACCGCGCCGTCCTGCTGGAATGGCCCGCAGAAGTACGGGAGGAAATCCTGTTTGACCTGCTGGGGTTTGCGGACTTTTTAAAATTTGGGGATTTTCCGGAGTCCGAATGGGAATTCATCCCGATTTACCATTCCCTTACCCTGATCCGCAAAGCAGGCGACCTGCACTATGCAGAGACACATAAGGCCCTGGAAGCCGCCTATACCCGCTACCCGGGGCCAACGGATACAGTAGGACAGCATTGGGAGCTACCCGTCCATTACGATCCCGAATTTGGACCGGATCTGGAAACCGCTGCCCAGGCGGCCGGTATGGACGTGGACGGCCTGATCCGGGCACATACCGCCCAGGCCTACCGGGTGTATGGGATTGGCTTCCTGCCGGGCTTCCTTTACCTGGGGGGCGTTCCGGAACTCCTGCAGATTCCGCGAAAGGCAACGCCCAGGCTCCGGGTGCCCAAGGGCTCGGTTGGGCTGGCAGCACAACAAACCGGGATATATCCGCAGGAATCCCCCGGGGGGTGGAACCTGATCGGGAATTGCCCGATCCCCCTGTTTAATCCCGGCCAATCCCCGCCATGTTTTATTTCCCTGGGCGATACGGTGGGCTTTCGCAGCGTAAGCCGGAGTGAATTCGACCTCCATCGCATTGAAGGGGAAGTAGGGGTGTACGACTTTAAAAAGAAATACGGCAATGCTAAGGATTAAACGCCCCGGGTTTTACGTATGTGTGCAGGATTACGGCCGCACGGATTTCCGACATTACGGGGTGCCCCGAAGCGGGGTGGCAGACCGCCTTGCTGCAGCACGGGTGAATTCCCTGCTGGAAAATCCCGAAACGGATGCCATGCTGGAAATTGTGATGCAGGGCCCGGAGCTCGAGTTTGAAGTGCCTTCCCATATTGTTATAAGCGGGGGATGGATGGAAGCCTGGCTGGGGGATGAAGCCCTGGAAATGGATCGGGTTTACGCCGTACCCAAAGGCGCCGTATTGCAATGTGGGCGGGTGCGCAGCGGCTTTCGCGCCTATTTGGGCGTGAAAGGAGGCATCCGCACCAAGCCGGTTATGGGTAGCCGTTCCCAGTTTTTCCCAGTCACCCCGGCGGGGAAACTGGTTGCGGGGGATGCGCTCCCCATCGAACCCTCCGAGGCTTTTGAGCCCAAACTCTTGAAGTTGAGCCCCCTGGAGTTGTATCGGGAAGTGACGCTGGACGTGGCCCCGGGGCCCGAATTTGAATTGCTGGACGAACCCGCTCGCGATGCCCTTTTCAACACGGTGTTTACCCTGGCTAAGGAACACGATCGCATGGCCTGTCAGCTGCAGGAAACCCTGCCGCCGCATACCCACCGGATGATTACCTCGGCAACCCTGCCGGGTACCGTACAACTTACCCCTGCGGGCAAGCTGATCCTGCTGATGCCCGATGGGCAAACCACGGGGGGCTACCCCAGGATGCTGCAACTGTCTGCCCGGGCACAGAGTATACTGGCCCAGAAGAAATTCGGGGATCGGGTGCGTTTTCGGGAAGATTCCTTCTGACCCCTGTATTTCAGGCCTGATTTAACTCATGATTGAATATGGTAATTTTTAGCACCTAAGACACTGTAATACAGTATTTTGGTAGCTTTAAACTTCAAATGAGCACATAGCCAGACCAGGTTCGTGTCCATAAGGCTTTAACAATCCTATATCTTTGGATAAGGGCAATGCCCCTGCTTTGATGTGAAGGATACATATGGAATTAAATAAATACAGTAAAAACGTTACCCAGGACCCAACCCAACCCGCTGCGCAGGCCATGCTACACGCCATTGGCCTGACCGAAGATGACCTCGCCAAACCCCTGATTGGGGTGGCAAGCACGGGGTATGAGGGCAACCCTTGTAATATGCACCTGAATGACCTTGCCGGGTATGTAAAGGAAGGCATACAGCAAACGGATCTGGTAGGTTTGATTTTCAATACCATAGGCGTAAGTGATGGGATCTCCATGGGGACATACGGGATGCGGTATTCCCTGCCTTCCCGCGATATTATCGCGGATTCCATGGAAACCGTGGTACAGGCCATGAACTATGACGGCCTGGTAACCGTGGTGGGTTGCGACAAAAACATGCCGGGCGCCCTAATGGCTATGATCCGGCTGAACCGCCCCTCCGTTCTGGTGTACGGCGGAACCATAGCCTCCGGCTGTTTGAACAACCAGAAACTGGATGTGGTTTCGGCCTTTGAGGCCTGGGGTCAAAAAGTGGCCGGGAACATGGGCGAGGCCGAATACAAGCAAGTGATACAGCACGCCTGCCCGGGGGCCGGTGCCTGCGGCGGCATGTATACTGCCAATACCATGGCTTCGGCCATTGAAGCCCTGGGGATGTCCCTCCCGTTCAGTTCTTCCAACCCTGCTGTAGGGGCGGATAAGAAGCAGGATTGCCTGAAGGCGGGCCAGGCCGTGCGCCAACTCCTTGAAAAAGACATTAAGCCCCTGGATATCGTAACCCGTAAATCCCTGGAAAATGCCATCCGCCTGGTGGTGCTGATGGGGGGCTCTACCAATGCGGTCCTGCATTTCCTGGCCATTGCCCGGGCGGCCGAGGTGGAATTCACCCTGGATGATTTCCAGCGCATCAGCGACGAGACTCCCTTTTTGGCGGACCTGAAACCCAGCGGGAAATACCTGATGGAAGATGTACACCGCGTAGGCGGGATCCCGGCTGTGCTCAAGTTTATGCTCCGGGAAGGGATGCTTCACGGGGATTGTTTGACCGTAACCGGGAAAACCCTGGCCGAGAACCTGGCGGAGGTACCCGACCTGCAGGAAGGACAAAAAGTAATCCACCCGCTTTCCGACCCTATCAAACCCACGGGGCACCTGCGCATCCTTTACGGGAACCTGTCGCCCACCGGGGCCGTAGCCAAGATCACCGGGAAGGAAGGGCTCCGATTTGAAGGCCCGGCCAAGGTTTTTGAAAGCGAGTTTGAAGCCAATGACGGCATCGGGGCCGGGAAGGTTAAAAAGGGAGACGTGGTGGTGATTCGCTATGAAGGGCCCATGGGCGGCCCGGGTATGCCCGAAATGCTGAAGCCCACCAGTGCCATTATGGGGGCTGGCCTGGGCAAGGAGGTGGCCCTGATTACCGACGGACGTTTCTCCGGGGGGACCCACGGCTTTGTGGTGGGGCACGTTACCCCCGAGGCTCAGGACGGCGGCCCGATCGCCCTGGTACAGGATGGGGATATCATCACGCTCGATGCTGAAACCAATTCGATTTCGGTAGCCCTGTCCGAAGCGGAACTGGAAGCGCGCCGCGCCGCCTGGAAACAGCCCCCGCTGAAAGTCCGCAAGGGCAGCCTTTACAAATACGCCAAAACGGTTTCATCGGCTTCGGAAGGCTGTGTAACCGATGCATTATAAGATTTAATAGCCACAAGGCCTATGGAACCAGTTAAAGCCATGCAAAAAGCCAGCGCCACCCCGGAAACCATGAACGTTACCGGGGCGGAAGCCATTATTCACTGCCTGCTTGCCGAAGGGGTGGATATCCTGTACGGATATCCCGGAGGCGCCATCATGCCGGTGTACGACGAACTCTTTAAGTTTAAGGACCAGTTGCACCACGTGCTTACGCGCCACGAACAGGGGGCCGTACACGCCGCACAGGGCTTTGCCCGCGTGAGCGGCCGGGTTGGGGTAGCCATGGCCACCTCCGGTCCCGGGGCCACCAACCTGGTTACCGGCCTGGCCGATGCCCAGATCGATTCCACCCCCGTGGTTTGTATTACCGGGCAGGTACCCCGCCACTTGTTAGGGTCCGACGCCTTCCAGGAAACGGACATTATCGGGATATCAACTCCCGTGACCAAATGGAATTACCAGATTACCCGGGCAGAGGAAATCCCGGAGATCATGGCCAAGGCCTTTTACATTGCCCGCAGCGGCAGGCCTGGTCCTGTACTGGTGGACATCACTAAAAATGCCCAGTTCGACAGCCTGGATTTTCAGTACAAGCCCTGCAAAGGGGTGCGTAGCTATACGCCCATCCCCGAGCCGGATGCCGATGCCATTGCCCGGGCTGCCGAAATGATCAATCAGGCCAAGAAGCCGTATATCGTTTATGGACAGGGAGTTATTCTGGGAGAGGCAGAGGAAGAACTCAAGGCCTTTGTGGAAAAATCCGGTATCCCGGCCGCCTGGACTATCCTGGGGCTTTCAGCCATGGATTCGGACCACCCCCTGAATGTGGGGATGGTGGGGATGCACGGGAATTACGGCCCTAACGTGCTCACCAATGAGTGCGATCTGCTGATCGCCATCGGGATGCGCTTTGACGACCGGGTAACGGGTAACCTGGAGACCTATGCCAAACAGGCCCGGATCATCCATTTTGAAATCGACCCGGCGGAAGTCAATAAAAATGTAAAGGTAGACCTGGCTGTGCTCGGGAATGCCAAGGAAACGCTCTCCCTGTTGCTGCCGCAGGTAGAAGCCCGGTCCCACGAGGCCTGGTTGGGGGAATTCCGCAAGAAATACGAAGAGGAATACGCCTCGGTGATCCGCAAAGACGTAACCCCCGATAAACCCGGCCTGACCATGGGCGAGGTGGTGGCACAGATCAATAAGGCCACCGACCACCGTGCGGTTATTGTGAGCGATGTGGGGCAGCACCAGATGATTGCCTGCCGTTACGCCAAATTCCGGGAAAGCAAGAGCAATATCACCTCCGGGGGCCTGGGGACCATGGGCTTTGCCCTCCCGGCAGCCCTGGGTGCTAAAATGGCGGCCCCCCAACGGGAGGTAGTCGCCATTATCGGAGACGGGGGCTTCCAGATGAACATACAGGAACTCGGGACCATTTTCCAAACCCGGACCCCGGTAAAAATCGTGGTGCTGAACAACGATTTCCTGGGGATGGTGCGCCAGTGGCAGGAGCTCTTCTTTGACAAGCGCTACGCCTCCACGGTCATGACCAACCCGGACTTTGTCAAGATTGCCGAAGGGTATTACCTGAAAGCCCGCCGGGTGGAAGACCGGGCCAGCCTGGCCGAAGCCGTGGAAGAAATGATCGCCTCCGAGGACGCCTACTTCCTGGAAGTGCGGGTGGAAAAAGAAGACAACGTATTCCCGATGATCCCCTCCGGGGCCTCCGTATCGGACATCAGACTGAAATAACAATGATACCGCCCCACAGGGGCCCTATGACCTATGGAAAAACAATGGTTTACCATCT
Source organism: Robiginitalea aestuariiviva (assembly GCF_029537735.1). Lineage (GTDB taxonomy): Bacteria > Bacteroidota > Bacteroidia > Flavobacteriales > Flavobacteriaceae > Robiginitalea > Robiginitalea aestuariiviva. The sequence goes on from NZ_JARPUQ010000002.1 coordinate 942,512, forward strand.
CCGTCTACTCCGAAAACCATGTGGGTCTCTTGAACCGCATCTCCGGAATATTTTTAAAGCGTCACATTAACATAGAAAGCCTAAATGTTTCTAAATCAGAAATAGATGAGGTTTCTAAATTTACCATCGTGGTCTTTACTACGGAGCGGTGGACACGGCATATTGTGGCCCAGATTGAGAAACAGGTCGAGGTGATCAAGGCCTTCTACCACACGGACGACGAGACCATTTACCAGGAGTCTGCCCTCTTTAAAATTGCCTCCCATTTGCTTTTTGACGAACGGCAGATCCAGAATATCATCAAGGAGAGCAACAGCCAGATCGTTACGGTAAGCCGGGACTTTTTTGTGCTGGCCAAAACCGGCCGGCGGCATGAGATTGACCAGATGTATCACGAGCTGGAGCCTTTTGGCATCATGCAATTTGTGCGCTCCGGCCGCATTACCGTAACCAAGGCAGAAATGCCGATTTCGGCTATGCTGGAAAAATTCCAACACGTTTAATTTCGCAAAACCAAACCAGAACAACAGTTACAGTTATGACAAATTACTTCAACACGCTATCCCTTCGGGAAAAACTTGAACAACTGGGCAAATGCCGCTTTATGGAAGCTTCCGAGTTCTCGGATGGCGTTGCCGCCCTCAAGGGAAAGAAGATCGTGATTGTCGGATGCGGGGCCCAGGGACTGAACCAGGGCTTGAATATGCGGGATTCCGGGCTGGATATCGCTTATGCCCTGCGGGCAGCAGCCATAGCCGAAAAGCGGGCTTCCTACCAGAATGCCACCGAAAACGGGTTTACCGTAGGCACCTATGAAGAACTTATTCCCAAGGCGGACCTGGTGATTAACCTGACGCCGGACAAACAGCATACCCAGGTGGTCAGCGCCGTGATGCCCCTGATGAAAAAAGGCGCCACCCTGTCCTATTCCCACGGGTTCAACATTGTGGAGGAGGGCATGCAGGTGCGTGCGGACCTCACCGTAATCATGGTGGCTCCGAAAAGCCCGGGCTCCGAAGTGCGGGAGGAATACAAACGGGGCTTTGGGGTGCCTACCCTGATTGCCGTTCATCCGGAAAACGACCCGGAAGGTAAGGGATTGGCCCAGGCCAAGGCCTATGCCGCAGCTACGGGGGGGCACCGTGCCGGGGTCCTGGAATCTTCCTTTGTGGCAGAAGTAAAGTCCGACCTGATGGGTGAACAGACTATTCTCTGCGGGCTGTTGCAGACCGGTTCCATCCTGTGTTTCGACAAGATGGTGGAAGAGGGGGTTGCCCCGGAATATGCCGCCAAACTGGTGCAGTACGGGTGGGAAACCGTAACGGAAGGCTTGAAATACGGCGGGATCACCAATATGATGGACCGCCTGTCCAACCCGGCCAAAATCAAGGCCTTCGACCTTTCCGAAGAACTAAAGGCCATCATGCGTCCCCTGTTCCGCAAGCATATGGACGACATCATGAGCGGGCATTTCTCCAAAACCATGATGGAAGACTGGGCCAATGACGACAAAAACCTGCTGACCTGGCGGGCGGCTACCGGCGAAACCGCTTTTGAGAAGACCGATGCCGGATCCCAGTCCATCAGCGAACAGGAATACTACGACAAAGGAGTACTTATGGTGGCCCTGGTACGCGCCGGGGTGGAGCTCGCCTTTGAATCCATGACCGAGAGCGGTATCATCGGGGAGTCTGCCTATTACGAATCCCTGCATGAAACCCCTCTGATTGCCAACACCATAGCCCGCAAAAAGCTCTTCGAAATGAATCGGGTGATTTCCGATACAGCCGAATACGGTTGTTACCTCTTTGACCATGCATGTAAGCCCTTGCTGGCCGACTTCATGAAGGGGATCAAAACCGATGTAATTGGCCAGGCCTACGGGGCAGGGAAGGACAATGGGGTAGACAATGCTCGCCTGATTGCCGTAAACAAGGCCCTGCGCACCCACCCGATTGAAGTGGTAGGGCAGCGGCTGCGCGAATCCATGACGGCCATGAAGCCGATAATCTAAGCAAACGCCTATGTTGAAATTACCAGAAATCCCCGAAGCGGTCCGGCTAAAGGCACCGATTCACCAGCGGGAATACCTGGTGGGCGGGGAATTGCGGACCTGGGACGGCGAGGTATCCGAGGTGTATTCCACCCTTTCCGATACCCAGCCCTATGTACCCACCTTGCTGGGCAGCATTCCCACTATGGGGGAACCCGAGGCGCTGGACGCCCTGGACGCCGCCCTGCAGGCCTTTGGTAAAGGGAAGGGGGAATGGCCCACCATGAAGGTGCGGGACCGTATCGGCTGCATGGAAAACTTTGTGCGTCGTATGGAAACCCAACGGGAAACCGTGGTAAACCTCTTGATGTGGGAAATCGGGAAATCCCGGGCCGATTCGGAAAAGGAATTCGACCGGACCATAGAGTACATCTACGATACCATTGCCGAATACAAGGACCTGGACCGGGCTTCGGCCAAGTTCACCAAGCACGACGGGGTATATGCCCATATCCGCCGGGGCCCGCTGGGCGTGGTTCTCTGCCTGGGGCCGTATAATTACCCCCTGAACGAGACTTTTGCCCTGCTGATCCCTGCGATTATCATGGGGAATACCACTGTCTTTAAACCTGCCAAACACGGGGTGCTGCTGATTACCCCCCTGCTGGAGGCCTTCCGGGACAGTTTTCCGAAAGGGGTGGTAAACATCCTTTTCGGGCGGGGGCGTGCCGTGGCCACCCCCATCATGCAAACCGGGAAGGTAGACGTACTGGCGCTCATTGGCAACAGTAAATCCGCCAATGCGCTGCAGGACCAACACCCCAAGAGCAACCGGCTGCGGCTGGTCCTGGGGCTGGAAGCCAAAAACCCGGGTATAATCCTGCCGGACGCAGACCTGGACCTCACGGTGCAGGAATGCCTCACAGGGACGCTTGCCTTTAACGGGCAGCGGTGTACCGCCCTGAAGATCCTGTACGTGCACGAGGCGGTGCGGGAGGCCTTTCTGGAGCGCTTTGTGAAGGAGGTGGACCAATTGCCTTTTGGAAACCCCTGGGATTCCGGGGTTAAACTCACCCCCCTGCCGGAGGCGGACAAACCGGATTACATCCAGGAACTCATAGACGACGCCCTGGCTAAAGGGGCCAGGATCCTGAACCCCAGGGGAGGGGAGCGGTGCGAGAACTTTATCTGGCCTGCTGTCCTCTATCCGGTGACCAAAGACATGCGGGTGTATCAGGAAGAGCAATTTGGCCCGGTTATCCCGGTGGTGTCCTTCACCGATATGGACCAACCCCTGGATGATATGGCCGAAAGCAACTACGGGCAGCAGGTAAGCCTGTTTGGACGGGATGCTTACACCCTGGCCCCCCTGATCGATGCCCTGGTAAACCTGGTGTGCCGGGTAAACCTGAACAGCGCCTGCCAGCGCGGGCCGGACGTATACCCCTTTACGGGCCGTAAGGATTCCGCCCAGTCTACCTTAAGCGTCCACGATGCGCTGCGGTCTTTTTCCATACGCACCTTTGTGGCCTTCAAGGACAATGCGTTGAACAATGAAACGGTGGAAGCCCTGTTGGAAGCCAAGCGCTCCAATTTTGTGAGCACCGAATACCTGCTATAAGATTGTGGAACATTCAGAAAAAAACGCCGGAAGTCTCCGGTGTTTTTTTTGGATTCCGCCTAAATTGCACCCATGCCCGCATTATCTACTTATACCAAAGCCGTGATTGCCCTTGCTATGGGGGCTTTCGGAATTGCCCTCACGGAATTCGTGATCATGGGCATCCTGCCACGGGTAGCCGGTGCCCTGGAGGTGACCATTCCCCAGGCCGGACATTTTATCTCGGCCTATGCCCTGGGGGTGGTGGTGGGCGCCCCTTTGCTTACGCGCCTGGCAATGCGCTGGCCTTCCCGGCAGATCCTGCTGGCCCTGATGGTTTGGTTTACGGTGTTTAATAGCCTGTCTGCACTGGCGGAAGACTATTACAGCCTGCTGGCCATCCGTTTTCTGGCGGGCCTGCCCCACGGGGCCTATTTCGGGGTGGGTGCGGTACGCGCAGCCCAACTGGCGCCCAAAGGTCGGGAAGCCCGGGCCATTGCCCATATGTTTTCCGGGTTCACCCTGGCCAACGTCCTGGGGGTCCCTCTGGGGACCTTTATCGGGAACAGCCTGCACTGGGGGGCATCCTTTGTGATGATCGGCGTGGTAGGGGGGCTTACCGTCCTGAGCCTCTACCTGTGGATGCCACCAGCTCCGGTGCCGGAGAGAACGCCTCCTGGCCAACGCCAAAAAGGCATGGGCGGATGGGAATTATGGGCCCTTTTAGGGCTTACGGCCATCGGAACCGGTGGGTTTTTTGCCTGGTACAGTTATATCGCCCCCTTGCTGATCGAAGTTTCCGGGCATACCGAAACCACAGTGAGCCTGGCCATGATCCTGGCCGGGACCGGCATGGTGATCGGCAACCTTTTTGGCGCCCGTATGGTAGAGTGGTTGCGCCCGGTGCGGGCCACTGCCGTTGGGATGGCCGGGATGGCCGGGATGCTGGCCCTGAATGCCCTGGCGGCTCAGCACCCGGTGGCGGTGCTGGTGATGTGTTTTGTGATTGGGGCGGTTACCTTTACCATGGCCGCACCCATCCAGATGTCTATTATCGATGCCAGCGCAGGCTCCGAAATGCTGGCTTCCTCCTTTAACCAAAGTGCCTTCAATATTGCCAATGCGGCAGGGGCCTTCTTTGCCGGCCTGCCCATTGCCATGGGGTACGGCTTTCGGGCTCCCAGCCTGGTTGGTGCATTACTGGCAGCTACAGGCGCCTGTATCGCCCTGGTGATCTGGCAACGCAAGCGCGCGCTGGAAAGGCGAAGGGAAGTTTTCTAACAGAGGTTGAGCATCTTTTCCGTGGCCTTGATGGCCGAAACGGTCTGGTCGGAATCCAGCCCCCGGGTCGTAAATTCCCGTTGGTCCTGTTTCCAGGTGATCACGGTTTCACAAAGGGCATCGGAGTGGGAGCCCGGCGGGATGCGCACCGCGTAATCAATCAGGGTAGGCAGGGGGCGTTTCAGGGACTTGTAGACGCTCCGCAGGGCATTCATAAAAGCGTCAAACTGCCCGTCTCCCTGGGCATGGGCTTCGTAGGTGGCTCCGTCTATCTCCAGGGCAACGGCCGTGGAAGGCTGCAGCCCCTTGGCATGGGTGAGTACATAGGAGCGGATAAATACCCGCTGCTGCTGGTTGCCACTCCCCAAAACGTCGGAAATAATAAAGGGGAGGTCTTCCTTGGTAACCTTTTCCTTTTTATCGCCCAGTTCAATGATACGGGCAGTAACCTTGCGGATTTCTTCCTCGTTCAGGGTAAGGCCCATCTCCTGCAGGTTCTTCTGAATGTTGGCCTTACCAGAGGTTTTCCCCAGGGCATATTTGCGTTTGCGCCCAAAGCGCTCCGGCATTAGATCATTGAAGTAAAGATTCTTCTTATTATCCCCATCAGCATGTATTCCAGCGGTTTGCGTGAATACATTGTCTCCCACTATGGGCTTGTTGGCTGGGATTGCAATCCCGGTAAAGGCAGAGACCAGTTTGCTCACTTTAAAGAGGGAAGTTTCCACCACCCCTACGGCAACCTCGGGCATAAAGTCGTTCAGTACGGCCACCACGCTGGCCAGGGGGGCATTGCCGGCGCGTTCTCCCATCCCATTCACGGTGAGGTGGAGCCCATTGATCCCGGCCCGGACCGCCTGCATCACATTAGCCACGCTCAGGTCATAATCGTTGTGCCCGTGAAAATCGAAATGCTGGTCGGGGTATCGCTCCCGAATGGCCTTGAGGTATTCAAAGGTCTCCTCCGGGGTCAGGACGCCCAGGGTATCCGGCAACAGGATACGCGCCACGGGCTGGGTTTGAAGGAAATCCAGGAATTGAAAAACGTATTGTGGGGAATTCCGCATCCCGTTGCTCCAGTCTTCCAGGTAAATGTTGGACGTAATCCCCAGGGATTGGGCCTGCTTCAGCACCGCTGCAATGTCTGCAAAATGGGCTTCAGGGGTTTTCTTGAGCTGATAGGTGAGGTGGTTCATGGAACCTTTGGTGAGCAGGTTCTGCACCTGCGCACCGGCTTGTTGCATCCATTTCAGGGATTGGCCCCCGTCTACAAAGGTCAGCACTTCGACCCGGTCCAGCAGGTCGTGTTCCGCTGCCCATCCCGTAATTTGACGTACGGATTCAAATTCGCCTTCGGAAACCCGGGCAGAAGCCACTTCAATGCGGTCTACCTTGAGTTCTTCCAGCAGAAGCTTGGCCAGGGTCAGTTTTTCGGACGCCGTAAAGGAGACGCCGGAAGTCTGTTCCCCGTCCCGCAGGGTCGTGTCCATGATTTCAATACGCCGCGCACTCATGCCGTCCGTGGTGTTGGCCCCTTACAGGGGCGTGTTCTGGGCAAAGGTTTTGATCTCCTCCTTCATGTTCAGGAGGTAATCGATGTCGTCAAACCCGTTGGTCAGGTTGTCTTTCTTATAGCCATTGATGTCGAAGGCTTCGGAGGCCCCTGTGGCCTTCAGGGTAATGGTCTGGGCAGGCAGGTCTACTACCAATTCCGTTTTAGGGTCCTTTTCAATGGCCTCAAAGATCTGTTGCAGGAACTCCGGGCTAACCTGCACCGGTAGTACGCCTACGTTCAGGCAGTTGTTACGGAATATGTCCGCAAAAAAACTGGAGACCACACAGCGGAATCCGTAATCGTATACGGCCCAGGCTGCATGCTCCCGGGAAGACCCGGAACCGAAGTTCTTGCCGCCAACCAGGATCTGCCCCCCGTAAAGCGGGTTGTTCAGCACAAAGTGCTCTTTGGGCGTGTTGTCCGGGTGGTAACGCCAGTCCCGGAACAGGTTGTCCCCAAACCCTTTGCGTTCGGTGGCTTTCAAAAAGCGGGCGGGAATAATCTGGTCCGTATCCACATTTTCAATGGGGAGCGGAACGGCCGTGCTTTGCAGTACAGTGAATTTATCGTATGCCATGGATAGTAATGCTTTTGGGTGATTTCAGCCGGGTCAGGCCATTTCGATTTCCAGGAGTTGGCGGGGGTCAGTCACCTTACCGGTTACTGCGGCTGCAGCGGCTACCAGGGGGCTGGCCAGCAGGGTTCGCGCCCCGGGCCCCTGACGCCCTTCAAAGTTCCGGTTGGAGGTGCTTACGGCGTATTTCCCCGCCGGGATTTTGTCCTCATTCATAGCCAGACAGGCAGAACACCCGGGCTCCCGTAGCTCGAAGCCTGCTTCGGTGAGCACCTCCAGGATGCCTTCCTCCCGGATGGCCGCTTCCACCTGGTGGGAGCCAGGCACCAGCCATGCGGTCACGTGGTCCGCCTTTTTGCGGCCCTTGACCACCTGGGCAAAGGCGCGGAAATCCTCAATCCGGCCATTGGTGCAACTGCCGAGGAATACAAAATCCACCTTTTTCCCGATCATGGCTTCCCCTTCGGAGAAGGCCATATACTCCAGGGATTTCCGGTAGGTGCTAACCCCGCCTTCCACAGTCTCGGCAGCCGGGATGCTCTGGGAAATCCCCAGCCCCATGCCCGGGTTGGTACCGTAGGTGATCATGGGTTCGATATCCGCCCCGTTAAAGGTGAGTTCCTTGTCGAAACGGGCATCCTTGTCGGTATAAAGGGTCTCCCAGTAGGCCATGGCCTCGTCCCAGGCTGCGCCTTTGGGGGCAAATTCCCGGCCTTTCACATAGTCGAAAGTCTTCTGGTCAGGCGCCACCATACCGCCACGCGCCCCCATTTCAATACTGAGGTTGCAAACGGTCATACGCCCTTCCATACTCATGTTCCGGAATACTTCCCCGGCGTATTCCACAAAATACCCGGTGGCCCCGGAGGTGGTGAGCTGGGAAATGATATACAGGGCCACATCCTTGGGGGTTACCCCGGGGTTCAGGCTCCCGTTTATATTGATCCGCATACTTTTGGGTTTGGGCTGCATGATGCACTGGGTGGCCAGCACCATTTCTACCTCCGAGGTCCCGATGCCAAATGCAATGGCCCCGAATGCCCCATGGGTAGAGGTATGGGAATCCCCGCAAACGATGGTGGCCCCGGGAAGGGTGATTCCGTTTTCCGGCCCGATTACGTGGACAATACCGTTCTTTTCATGCCCCAGGCCCCAATACGGGATACCGTGCTCGGTGGCATTGCGCTCCAAAGCGGCCAACTGGTTGGCCGAGAGCGGGTCCGCCACAGGCAGGTGCTGATTGCGGGTTGGGGTATTGTGGTCTGCGGTAGCGAAGGTGCGGTTGGGGTACAGCACCGGGATACCCCGGTTCTTAAGCCCCAGGAATGCCACTGGGCTGGTCACCTCGTGTACCAGGTGCCGGTCGATAAACAATACGTCCGGGCCGTTTTCCACGCTGCGTACCACGTGGGAATCCCAGACTTTGTCAAAAAGCGTTTTGCTCATAATCCGTGTTCTGCCTTGGTTCAATTTTAGCAAAGCTAAAGTACAAAGGAGCCCCTGCAGGGGAAAATACGCCCCCTGAAAATTACGATGCCCAAAAACAGGGAAAGGCTCGAGTGTTACCCCGGGGTTGGGGGTATGGGGCTAGCTGATATAGTCCCACCGGCTTTTAAAGACCTCCATTCGGGCCATCTTTTCCCGTACCATGCTGTGGGCCGGGTCGGTCAGGACAGGGTCGGCCTGCAACAGGGCAGAGGCATGGTGGCGGGCCGTGCGCAACCATTCGCCGTCTTTGACCACGTCGGCGATTTTTAGGCTCAGAATTCCACTTTGCTGGGTGCCCATGAGGTCCCCGGGCCCCCGCAGCCGCAAATCGGTTTCCGCAATTTCAAACCCGTCATTGGTGCGGACCATGGTCTGCAGGCGGGTTTGGGCATCTTCCGAAAGTTTGTGGCTACCCATCAGGATGCAATAGCTCTGGTCTGCCCCACGGCCCACACGCCCCCGCAACTGGTGCAGTTGGGAGAGGCCAAACCGCTCTGCGCTTTCAATGACCATCACCGAGGCATTGGGGACATTCACCCCCACCTCAATCACGGTGGTGGCTACCATGATCTGGGTTTTCCCCTCCGCAAACCGCTGCATTTCAAAATCCTTGTCTTCGGGTTTCATTTGCCCGTGTACAATAGAGACCTGGTACTGTGGCTGCGGGAATTCCCTACTGATGCTTTCATATCCATCCATCAGGTCCTTGTAATCCAGGGCTTCCGATTCCTGTATCAGGGGATAGACCACATAGACCTGCCTGCCTTTGGCAATTTCGTCCTTCATAAACCGGAAAACCTTGAGGCGGTCCGCATCCGAGCGCCAGACGGTGCGCACGGGTTTTCGGCCCGGGGGAAGGGTGTCGATCACGCTGATGTCCAGGTCTCCGTACAGGCTCATGGCCAGGGTGCGGGGGATAGGGGTGGCCGTCATCACCAGCACATGGGGGGGCGAGGTGTTCTTTTTCCAGAGCCGGGCCCGCTGCGCCACGCCAAAGCGGTGCTGTTCGTCCACAATGGCCAGCCCCAGGTTATGGAAACGCACCCGTTCCTCCAGCACGGCATGCGTCCCGATCAGAAAGGGGAGGTCTCCGCTGGCCAGGGCTTCCAGCATGGGTTTGCGGTCCTTTTCCTTTACGGAGCCGGTTAACAGCTCCACCCCAATCTCCATGGGCTCCAGCAGTTCCCGCACCGCCCGGTAATGTTGCTGCGCCAGAATTTCCGTAGGGGCAACCAGGCAGGCCTGATAGCCGTTGTCCAGGGCCAGGAGCATGGCCAGTACCGCCACAATGGTCTTCCCGCTGCCTACATCGCCCTGCAACAAGCGGTTCATCTGGGCGTTGCTGCCCAGGTCTGCCCGGATTTCGCGTACCACCCGCTTTTGGGCCGGGGTAAGTTCAAAGGGCAGGTGCTGGTCGTAAAAGGTATTGAAGTGGCTGCCTACCTCTGCAAAGGGAAAACCCTTGATCTTGCGCTTGCGCTGCTGCTTTTTAGCCAGCAGGGCCAGCTGGATATAGAAGAGTTCTTCAAATTTCAGGCGGGCCTGGGCGCCGGCCAGGTGCTTTTGGGAATCCGGGAAGTGGATCTGAATAAGGGCCCGTTGCTTGCCCATTAGCCCCAGGGTTTCGCGGAGTTCCCGGGGCAGGGTTTCCGTAAGGGTGTCCCGTACTTCGCCCAGCAATTGGGCCACCCACTGGCTGAGCAGGCGGTTGGTTACCCCCTGCCGGCCCAGTTTTTCCGTGGACGGGTATACGGGTTGCATCCGCAACCTTGGCTTTTGTTCGTGTTCGCGCAACAGCTCCAATTCGGGGTGGGCTATAGAGTAGACCCCGTTATACCAGTTCACCCGGCCGTAGACCACATAGGGTTCCCCCAGTTTTAACCGGTCGCGGAACCATTGCTGGCTGCGAAACCAGACCAGTTCCATCTCCCCGGTGGCATCCCGGAAGGTAGCTACCAGCCGGCTCCCTTTTTTTTGTTGTACTGTTTTCAGGTGGACTACCTGCCCCACGATCTGTACCTCCGAACTGTTGCGTTCCAGCTGCGCTATCGTATAAAAACGGGTTTTGTCGATATAGCGGTTCGGGAAGAAGTACAGCAGGTCCTGGTAGGTCTCTATACCCAGTTCCTGGCGCAACAGCCGCGCCCGCCCGGGGCCTACGCCCTTCAGATAGGTTACATCGGTATGCAGCTGTTGGGGATGCATCGGTCTAAATTACGCCTTAGGCCATACGCATGCAACCGCCAATGCCTAAATTTGGTCTGGATCTTGTACGCTATAACCCATGCGCGCTCAATTGCTCTGGACATTTCTGGTTTTCGCCTTTCACGGACTACAGGCCCAGCAGGATGCCGTGGATTTCCTCAGGGGCGATATTGAAATAACCCCTTTTCCCGTTATGGAAATCCTGCGTGGTGCGGTGGATTATACCTTTAATCTGAATGGACAGGCGGACAGTCTGCGCATCGATGCCCGTAATATGGAATTCCACCGGGTGCTGATGGATGGCAAGCCGGCACCTTATGCCTACCAGGGGCGCAACCTCCGTCTGCAGGCACCCGCGGCAGCTGGCACCCATCGCCTGCGCCTGGAATACACGGCCAGGCCCTCCCAAACGGTCTATTTTATGGGCTGGGTAGATCAGGTATCCGGCAACGAGCAAATCTGGACCCAGGGACAGGGAAAATATTCCAGCCACTGGGTGCCCAGTTTCGATGCCATGGAGGAAAAAGTAATCTTTAGTCTGAAAGTGCATTTTTCTCCGGCGTATACAGTGGTGGCCAATGGCCGCCTGGAGGGAAAATCCCAAAAGGACTCCCTGGCCGTTTGGGAGTATCGGATGCAACAGCCCATGAGTAGTTACCTCCTGGCTTTTGCCATTGGGGATTTTGACCACCTGGAAGACCGTTCGGCCAGTGGCGTGCCCATAAAGCTATACTATCCGAAAGGGGAGGAGGCCAAGGCCCGCCTGGCGTATTCGGGCAGTGCCGCCCTTTTTGATTTTCTGGAAGCAGAAATCGGAGTGCCCTATCCCTGGCAGGAGTACAAACAGGTGCCGGTTTGGGATTTCCTCTATGCCGGCATGGAAAATACCGGGGCCACTTTTTTTGCGGACACTTATCTGGTGGACTCCCTGGGATGGGCAGACCGGGAATACACCAATGTGAACGCCCACGAACTGGCCCACCAGTGGTTTGGCAACCTGGTTACCGAAACCGATGGGGGGCAGCACTGGCTGCACGAAGGGTTTGCCACCTACTACGCTTACCTGGCGCAGGCTGCCCTGAAAGGGGAGGAAGACCTCTACTGGAACCTGTTGCAGTCTGCGGAAGCCCTTGAAGGCTTATCCGGGGAACAGGCCCGTGCCCTGCTGGATCCAGGGGCAGGTAGTCTGGTATTCTATGAAAAAGGGGCCTGGGCCCTGTTTGCACTCCGGGAACTGGTCGGGGATGCCGCCTTTGGGACCGGAATCCGGCGCTACCTGCAACACTATGCCTATGCCAATGCCACGGTTGCCGATTTCCTGCAGGTCATGGAAGAAGTATACGGGAAACCCCTGGACGGGTTTTCCAGGCAGTGGCTCCAAAGCGAGGCCTTTCCCTCGGAAGCTGCATTCGCGCTGCTCGGAAACCATCTGCCCGCCCTGGCCGGGTACAGGGAGTATCGTGAAGGCGATGCCGGGCGACGGCTACATCAGGATACCCTGATGGCCTTCTGGGACCGGCACGATGCGCCGCGATACCGGGAGGCGTTGCTGCGGCAGTACGCGGGCCCATGGACCCCCAACCTTTTTGAGGCCATACACCAGCAGGGCCATGTAACCCTGGTCCGCTTGCTGGCCGAGCGGCTGACCGGGGCGGAACCCTGGATGCGCCCCTATCTGGACGCCTGGATGGAAGGGGCTTCCTACCGGCTCCGGGAGGCCGCCTTTTTCTGGCGTTGGCAGGGCTTTCCCGCGGAGCGGGCCCGGATCCTCAATCGGATGGCTGCCAATGGCAGCTTAGGCCATCTCCCATTACAACAACTTTGGTGGCTCCTGGCGGTGGCCACGGACGGGTATCAGGATCCCGGTTTGCGCATGCAGTATCTGGATGCCTTAAGGGAATCCACGCGCCCCTGGTACCGGCGTGAGGTACGTGAAAATGCCTTTCGCCTGCTGCAGCAGGTGGATGCCCTGTCCGAAGAAAACCTCAGGGACCTGATCCAGGCCACCGAGCATCACGCCTGGGAATTCCGCCTGTTCTGCCGTCGTATGCTGGACCGGCTCATGGCCGGGTACCGTGACCCGGCATTTTGGAAACGCCTGGGCACGGAATTCCCCCAGGATAAATTCCGATATTTCCATTCCAAATTGAACGAATTATGAGAGCATTGGTGATTTCAGGTGGCGGCAGCAAAGGCGCATTTGCCGGGGGCGTGGCTCAATACCTGATCCAGGAGCGTGGCCTGAAGTACGACCTGTACCTCGGCACCTCTACCGGAAGCCTGCTGATCCCCCACCTGGCCCTGGGGAAAATCCAGAAAATCAGGGAGGTGTATACTTCGGTGAACCAGGAAAGTATTTTCAGCCACCGCCCCTTTACCATCCACCGTAAATACGGGGCATCTACCATTGGCATCAACCACTGGAACGTGGTGCGCAACTTTATGCGTGGCAGTAAAACCTTTGGGGAGAGTCATAACCTGTTGCAGTTGATCCGCAATACCATCACCCCGGAAGAGTTTGAAGCCCTGCAAAGCGGCCCCTACGACCTGGCAGTTACCGTGTCCAACCTCTCCCTGAACCAGGTGGAGTATAAGTCCGTCAAGGATTTTGATTATGAGGAATTCTGCGAATGGGTCTGGATTTCCTGTAATTATACCCCGTTTATGAGCCTGGTGCGTAAAAACGGGTGCGAGTACGCAGATGGCGGCCTGGGCAACATGGTGCCCATAGAGGAGGCCATCCGCCGCGGAGCGCGGGAAGTGGATGCCATTATCCTGCATACGGAGGTGACCCAGGTAAACCGCCTGCCCTCCAGGAATGCCTTTTCCCTGTTAACCAATATGTTCGGGTTTATGCTGGATCGGATTGAGCAGCAAAACATTAAGATCGGGAAATTTGTGGCTAACCAGCAGGACGCCATCATCAATTTCTACTATACTCCTACGGTACTCACCACCAATTCCCTGATCTTTGATCGCGATCAGATGGCCAAATGGTGGCGCAGTGGGTTGCTCTACGCCGAATCCAAATCGGAAAATACGAGCCCCCTGGAGCCCGAATAGGATACGCCTACCAGAGTTCCCCGATCTCCTTTTTAACAAAGGAGAGGGCGGTGGCGGAAGGGGAGGCCTTGTCCATGGTTTCGCTCAGGATGTCTTCCCGGAATTTATCTGCGGCCTCTGAGGCGCCCATGGCGGCCTTGCGGATGGTCTGTATGGTCGCATTCTTGGCGGCCTTGATCACGTTCCAGCAATCGTCTGTCATATAAATCTGCTGGGAAAGGTTGTGGTCGAATTCGTTTTCGATGGTACGGATCAAAAGGTTTTCATAATCGTCCTTGTCTGCAGAGCGGGGTGCAACGCGCACCACCAGGCTGGGAATAGAAATGCGTTCCAGGAACAGGGCCATGCGCTCGTAGGCCTGCAGGCGGATGGGCAGTGCATTTTTCTGGCTGTCTTTATGCAGGAGGTAGCGCCGGCGCCCGTCTTCGTTTCGGGTATGCAAGCGAAAAAAATAAAAGGCGACAGCCCCGGTAACGACTGAGGGCAATAAAAAGGCAAAAAGCTGAAAGATGTCTTCTGAGGACATAAGGCGGTTTAGGTTTGGTTTCGGAAATCAGAACGGCTGAAATCCGCAAAAATTATATCGCTAACCGGTTAATGCGCTTCCCGGGGCTTTATTGTTTGATTTCGGATTTTACTTCCCGGTAAAAGGCGCGGTAATCCGGGTGCAGGAGGATGTCTACCCCTTCCGAAAAGTTGCCGTCCCGCCCGCGGGCGCCCATACGGACTACAGGCACCCCATGCTGGTCCCTCAGGGCACTGAGGACACTGGCTGCCTGCTGGGTAGCGGTAGCCAGGTCACCCGTCATGGAGAGGCCTTCCACGGTAATGCCCAGTTGGGGGTGGGCCGCTGCCAGGGTGGCCACCCCGGCCAGCAAAGGGTTAGACGTTTCGGTGAGGGCCGTCCCCGTATCACTGCCGAAGAGTTGCTCCAGGGAGGCCGAGATGACCAGGCTGCCTCCGGCTGCTTTCAACTGGGCGTCCGGCCCCAGGGTTTTCTTTGCGTCGGTGAGCAGGGCAATCAGGGAGGAGTCATTGCGGCTGAGCGTTTCCATGATCTGCCGTAACTCCGACTCCCGGGCTTCCAGGGAAGAAAGGGCCTGGTTCAGGGCTTCGGTATTCTTGTTGGACACCTGCGCAAAACTCCCCAGGTTTTTCAACAGGGTGGCATTGGCATCCTTTAGTTCCGATACCTGGGTTTCGTAGGCTTCGGCTTCGGCACGGCTGGCTTTTTCTTTTTGCTGGGCGGTGTTGATTTCCGCCTGCATCTCCGTGATTTTCCGGTTTAAGGTATCGATCTGCGCCAGCAGGTCGCTCCGCCGCTGGGCAAATACACCATTACCGGTAGGCAAAAGGATTCCGGTTGTGAAAAGCACAAGGAGGGTACGGGTCATTTGGGGCATGGGTTCTGGGAATTAGCGGTTCATGTAGTCCAGGGTAAGCTCGCTTAGGGCACGTACCCCGAGTAGGAGCCCACTGTCGTCAATCTTGAAATCCGGGGTATGATGGGGGTAAGACTCCGTATTGCCCGGGGTCATCCCGCCCAGGAAAAAGTAAAACCCGGGGGCCACTTTCTGAAAATAGGAGAAATCCTCCGCCCCAGTGATGGCTTTTTGAGCCACCGCCTGCCCGGGGCCCGCCACCCGCTGCAGGGTGGGGAGCATTTCCGAAACGAGTTCCGGGTCGTTGTAGGTAATTTCGGTGCCGTCCGTGATCTCAATGGTGGCATCCCCCCCATAGGCACGGGCCAGGGCCGGGACCATTTCCTCCATCCGGCGGTTGATGTGGTCCTTCATGTCGTAATCCAGGGTCCGGATGGTGCCAATCATTTCGGCGGATTCCGGGATGATGTTAAAGCGCACCCCACTCTGGATCTTGCCCACAGTAATAACGGCGGCTTCGTTAGTCAGGTTGGTTTCCCGGCTGATGATGGTTTGCAACCCGTCTATGATTTTGGCGCTGATCAGGATAGGGTCTACGCCGCCCCAGGGCTGGGACCCGTGGGTTTGCTTGCCCTGTACCCGGATCCGAAAGCTTTGGGAGGCGGCCATGGCCCCGCCGGATTTATACCGGATCATCCCTACCGGGGTCTGGGAATTGATATGCAGCCCAAAGATGGCATCCACTTTCGGGTTTTCCATCACCCCTTCCTTCACCATGAGCAGGGCGCCGCCCTCTTCCCCTTCCGGGGCGCCTTCCTCTGCGGGCTGGAAAATAAATTTAACCGTGCCTTTGATCAGCTGGCGGTTTTGGGCCAGCACTTCGGCTACCCCCATCAGGATAGCCACATGCGTGTCGTGCCCGCAGGCGTGCATCACCCCGACTTCCTGCCCGTTGAACTCGCCCCGCACCTCGGATTTAAAGGGCAGGTCGTTACGTTCGGTAACCGGCAGGGCGTCCATATCTGCCCGCAGGGCCACTACCGGCCCCGGTTTGCTGCCCCTGAGCAGGCCTACCACCCCGGTATGGGCTACCCCGGTCTCGACTTCTATCCCTAGGGATTCGAGATGGGCGGCTACCTTGGCTGCGGTTTTGAATTCCCGGTTGGAGAGTTCAGGGTTTTGGTGGATATCGCGTCTCCATTCGATCACTTTAGGGGCTACATTCTCATAAGCCTTTTCGAGGCTTTTATACTGGGCATTGGTGGCCAGGACGCAAAAGGCGGCCATGGCAGTGAAGAGGTATTTCATGTCTTGCAATTAAAATTTTATGAGTTGGTATCCTTCGCTTTGCAGTCGGATCAGGGCCGTCATGGCGGAAAGCGCCAGTTCCACCCCGGGTACAGTCTGGGCCACGGGAATGTTCCGGGACCGTGAGGACTGTCCGCACAACACCACGCGAACCCCTGCTTCCATCAGATGTTCCAGCATCGGGGCGTTGGGATTATCTGTCCCGAAGCGCTCCCGGTAGGCAGGGTTATCCAGCAGATCGGGGGCGGCTCGGTTGTGCACCACCAGGGCTACGTGCAATTGTTCTTTTGGCACCCCGGCACGTACGTGCATGTTCAGGAAGCGGGCAGCAGTTTCCATCCAGGGGTTCACGGCGGTGGGGTCTTCGGGACTGTTCATCACGTCAAAAACCACCTTGTAGGAGGCTGTGGTTTCCGTGGGGAAGGTGGCCTCGGGGATATCCCATACCGGGCCGTACGCCTCAAGCACCGGGCCTGTGGCCTTTTCCTGTCCGAAAAGGGTAGCGCCCGCCAACAGGCACAGGCAGGGGAGGATTTTTGCGGTAATCCGTTGCATAAGGTCAGGTTTGGTTTATCCAAAGGCTAAAGATATTCAAAATGACACACTTCCCGGGGGCTTTGTTTATAACTCAGAAGCCGGGGGGTTTGAGGTTGCAGTGGATAATACCTAAATTCACACCTTTAAAACATGGGCATGTTCCTGGACGAACTTAACGACGCGCAAAAAGCCCCCGTACTCCATAAAGACGGGCCCCTGATGGTTATAGCGGGGGCCGGTTCGGGCAAGACCCGGGTGCTCACTTACCGCATTGCCCACCTGATGCAACAGGGGGTGGATGCCTTCAATATCCTGTCTTTGACCTTTACCAACAAGGCGGCCCGGGAAATGAAGAAGCGGATTGCCCAGATCGTCGGGGAAGGGGAGGCCAAGAACCTCTGGATGGGGACCTTCCACTCCGTTTTCGCCCGCCTGCTTCGCTATGAGGGGGATAAACTGGGCTTCCCGAGCAATTTTACCATTTACGATACCCAGGACTCCCAGCGCCTGATCGCCTCCATTATCAAGGAAATGGGGCTCGATAAAGACATCTACAAATACAAGCAGATCCAGCAGCGCATATCCTCCTACAAGAACAGCCTGATTACCGTTCGGGCCTACTACCAGAACCCGGAGCTGCAGGAGGCCGATGCCATGGCCAAACGCCCCCGTATGGGCGAAATCTACAAGGAATACGTAGATCGCTGCTTCAAGGCTGGCGCCATGGATTTTGACGACCTGCTGCTGCGCACCAACGAATTGCTGAACCGCTTCCCCGAGGTCCTGAAGAAATACCAGGAACGCTTCCAATATATCCTGGTAGATGAGTATCAGGATACCAACCATTCCCAGTACCTGATTGTTCGGGCCCTGGCGGACCGCTACCAGAACATCTGTGTGGTGGGGGACGATGCCCAGAGTATCTATTCCTTCCGGGGGGCCAACATCACCAACATCCTGAACTTCCAGCGGGATTACGACCAGGTGGCGGTATACCGCCTGGAGCAGAACTACCGCTCCACCAAGAATATAGTAGGCGCGGCCAACAGCGTGATTGCGAACAACAAGCAACAACTGGAAAAGGTTGTCTGGACGGCAAACGATGATGGTCCCCTGATCAAACTCCACCGCAGCCCCACCGATGCGGAGGAAGGGCGCTTCGTGGCCTCTTCCATTTTCGAACACAAAATGCAGCAGCAATTGCCGAACGGGGAATTTGCCGTGCTGTACCGCACCAACTCCCAGTCCCGGGCTATAGAGGACGCCCTGCGCAAACGGGATATCCCGTACCGTATTTACGGCGGCCTGTCCTTCTACCAACGCAAGGAGATCAAGGATGTGTTGGCCTACCTTCGGCTGATTGTCAATCCGGCAGACGAGGAGGCCCTGAAGCGGGTTATCAATTTTCCGGCGCGCGGCATCGGGCAGACCACGGTAGACAAGCTCACCGTAGCAGCGAATGCCGCCGGCACCTCCATTTTTGCGCTGATGGAGCGCCTCCCCCAGGATTCCCTGGGCCTGCATGCGGGCACCCGGAGAAGGCTGGAGGATTTTACCAACATGATCCGGAGCTTCCAAATCATGAACCAGGAGGCGGATGCCTTTACCCTGGCCGAACATGTAGCCAAAAAATCCGGGTTGTTGCTGGAGTTTAAAAAAGACGGGACCCCGGAAGGCATCGCCCGGATGGAAAATATTGAAGAATTGCTGAACGGGATCAGGGATTTTGTGGAAGGGCAGCGGGAACTGGCCGATGCCAAAGGCGACCTTACGGAATTCCTGGAGGATGTGGCCCTGGCCACGGACATGGACAAGGAAACCGGAGACGACGACCGTGTGGCCCTGATGACTATCCACCTGGCTAAAGGGCTGGAATTCCCCTATGTTTATATTGTGGGGATGGAAGAAGATCTCTTCCCCTCGGCCATGAGCATGAATACCCGCAGCGAACTGGAAGAGGAACGCAGGCTGTTTTATGTGGCTCTGACCCGGGCCGAGACCCAGGCGTATCTGACCTATGCCCAAAACCGGTACCGTTGGGGGAAACTGATCGATGCGGAACCCAGCCGGTTTATTGAGGAGATCGATGAAAAATACGTCGAAAACCTTACGCCGGTGGACAATTACCGGTTCCGCCCCATGCTGAATACGGATATTTTCGGGGAGGTGGACAAAAGCCGGCTGCGGCAGCAAAAGCCTGTGGCGGGCACCCCGCCCCCGGCCCACAAACCCTCGGAGCAGCAATTGCGAAAGTTACGGAAGATAAAACCCCAGTTGGGGGAACCGGGGCCTTCACAGCCAGACCTGGAAGGACTTGCAGAAGGCAGCCGGGTAGACCACTCCCGTTTTGGCCAGGGCACGGTCCTGAAGCTGGAAGGATCCGGGAACGACCGCAAGGCCGAGATCCGCTTTGAACGGGGGGACGTAAAGAAATTATTGCTGCGTTTTGCCAAGCTGCGGGTGTTGGACTAAACCCTTACGGGCAGGAGGTGCCCTGGGGGGAGGAGGGCCATTTTTCACCAATGCTTTAAAGTAGATAGGGATCGGTTGTTCCTATTGCATCCCAACTTCGTACCTTAATGGCGCATAAAACCACCCCATGGCCGAACTGATCCGGATATACGAGGAAAACCCCAACCCCAAAGCGGTGAAACGTGTAGTGGATATCCTGCGTGGCGGGGGGCTGGTGATCTACCCGACGGATACCGTGTACGGCCTGGGTTGTGATATTACCCAATCCAAAGCCCTGGATCGGCTGGCCCGCATTAAAGGGGTGAAGCTGGAAAAGGCCAACTGGTCCTTTATCTGCGAGGATCTCAGTAACCTGTCCGATTACGTCCGCCAGATCGATACGGCCACGTTTAAGATCCTGAAACGCGCCCTGCCTGGGCCTTACACCTTTATCCTGCCCGGCGGAAAGGATTTGCCCCGGGACTTCAAGAAAAAGAAAACGGTGGGAATACGGGTGCCGGACCACGCCATTGCCCATGCCCTGGTTCGTGAGTTGGGCCATCCCATTGTTTCAACTTCCATCCGGGACGATGACGATATTATTGAATACACCACAGACCCGGAACTGATCTATGAAAAATGGGGCAACCTGGTAGATGCCGTAGTCCACGGGGGCTATGGGGGGAATGTGGCCTCTACCGTAATAGATCTTTCCGGCACCGCCCCGGAAGTAGTGCGGGAAGGAAAAGGCTCCCTGGATATTCTGTAATAAAAAAAGCCCCGGAATTTCCGGGGCTTTCTGCGTTTTAAGACGGGCTTTAGTTGTTGATGGCCGGGTCTTTCATGCCTTCCTCGATCATATTGTAGAACTGATCCAGTTTGGGCAGTACCACAATGCGGGTACGACGGTTTTTGGCGCGGTTGGCAGCGGTATCGTTGCTGGCCAGGGGCACGTAGTAACTGCGGCCTGCGGCGGTCATCCGGGCCGGATCTACACCAAAGTCGTTTTGCAGAATGCGTACCACAGCGGTGGCGCGCTTGGCACTCAGATCCCAGTTGTCCAGCAGCACGCCGCTGCGGTAGGGAACATTATCGGTGTGGCCTTCTACCATAAATTCGAAGTCGGGCTTGTTGTTTACCACCTGGGCTACTTTTCCCAGTACTTGCTTAGCTGCAGAGGTAACATTGTAACTGCCGCTGGTGAAGAGCAGTTTATCGGAGATGGAAACAAAAACCACCCCTTTCTCCACGCTGATTTCGATGTCCTCGTCGTCCAGGTTACCCAGCACGCCTTTCAGGCTTTGAACCAGGGCCAGGTTTACGGAATCCCGACGGGTAATGGCATCCTGCAGTTTGCGGATGGTAAGGTCCTTCTCGCGAAGGCTCTCCAGGGATTTTTCGAGGTTTTCGGCACCTTTTGCAGTAAGGGTAGTCAGGTTGCCCATGTTGTTGATGAGTTCCTGATTGTTGGCTTTCAGGAATGCATTTTGTTCTTCCAGGGTTTTCAGGCGGGCATCGGCGGTTGCTTTATCCTCCAGGCAGGAGTTGAGCTTTACCGTAGCCGAATTCAGCAGGTCCTGGGTTTCTTTTTGTTTGGCTTCCAATTCCGCGTATTTTTTCTGGGATACACAAGAAGAGAGGGCCAGGGCAAGACCCATGCAGCCAATGATGAGTTTTTTCATGGTATTATTTCAGCATTTTAGTTGTTAAGGATTCGTTTGTCGTTTGAACTTAAACAAAATTAGAGAAATGGGAAAGGGCCCTTTGGGGCAATCCGTTAATCTTTTACTAAAATGTTAAAGTTCTTTATCCCATTTACGTAGTAAGACCAAACTATGGATGTTGCCTCGTGGTATTTTAAGACAAATTTCACTCTTTCGCGTTTGCGGAGCATGGTACGCACCTGCCGGTAGTAACTCAGGTGCGCCCGCAAGATGGCCAGGGCATGCGGCAAACGGCCCTGTAACAAAAAACGCAGGGCGGCCACCCCATCCAGCAAGAGCCGGCAGAAGATAATCGGAAAGGCTTTTTTCCGGGGCAGGTTCTTGGTGATGGAAAACAGGGAATTCCGGAAATTCAGGTAGGTTTTCCGGGGGTCCATATTGCTTAGGGTAGATCCTCCCAGATGATATACGGCGGATTCGCCGGTGTAATAAACCTGGTGGCCGTGGTTGTGGGCCCGCCAGCACAGGTCTACCTCTTCCTGGTGGGCAAAATAATCCGCATCAAACCCTTCCAGTTCCCGGAATACACTTTTTCGGATAAACATACAGGCCCCGGTGGCCCAAAATATGGGGCGGGTATCGTCGTATTGCCCCAGGTCTTCCTCCAGGGTCTGGAATATCCGGCCCCGGCAGAACGGGTAGCCAAAACGGTCCAGAAAGCCACCGGCAGCACCCGCGTACTCAAAACGGGAGGGATGGAGCAGGTCTCTGATCTTGGGTTGGATGATCCCGATTTCCGGGTTGCGTTTAAAAAGGTCCAGTACAGGATCCAGCCAGCCTTCGGTAACTTCTACATCCGAATTCAGCAGGCAGTAAAGGTCGGTTTCCACCGCTTCCAGCGCCCAGTTGTATCCCTGGGCAAACCCGCCGTTTTCCGGGTTCTGTATGATGCGCACCTGTGGGTAGGCTTCCTGCAGGAAAGCGACGGAATCGTCTTCGGACGCGTTGTCTGCCACCATAATCTCAGCCCCGGGACTGTAGCGGACCACCGAAGGGAGAAAGCGCTCGAGCAGGGCTTTCCCGTTCCAGTTCAGGATTACAATGGCAATGGAAGGTGCAGGCATGGTTTCGGCCGGGGTTCAGGTGGGCCCGGAAGGGGCAAAAGTAAATAAAAATAGGCGTTATACCGCTCCGATTATTCCGTGGAATACGGGGGCAGTTCGCGAAGGTACTCATAGCGTTGCCCGGCATAATCCATACGGCAGTACACATGGGAAAGGCCGTTGGTGACCATCAGTAGTCGGGCATTCAGGGCCAGGTTATACCGGGCCATCTGGTCGAAGACCTCCTGGGTAATAGGCACTTCCGGGGCCTTGCACTCTACCAGCAGGTCTACCTGGCCCAGGGCGTCGCAGACCGCAATATCCACCCGTCTGGGAAGGTTGTTTACCCGGATTTCACGTTCTACCAGCATGCGTCCTACAGGGTATCCCTTTTCCTGAATCAGAAAGTGAATGCAATGCTGGCGCACCCATTCCTCAGGCTGTAAACGGACGTATTTTTTGCGCACTACATCAAAGACAAGGGGGTTATTTTCCCTACTTTTGAAACGAAGCCGGTATTCGGGAAAATTCAATTTCAGCATACTGCAAAAGTGCATTTAATTTTCCAATGGAAGAAGTCAAAGAACTGATCGCCGCCATCCGTCAAAGGCAATTTGCACCCGTCTATTTCCTGATGGGGGAGGAGCCGTATTACATTGACCGGATTTCCGAATTTATTGCCGAAACCGTACTTACGGAAGAGGAACGCGGCTTTAATCAGGCCGTGTTGTACGGAAAGGATGTGACCCTGGACGAGGTCGTAGGGCAGGCCAAGCGCTTTCCCATGATGTCCGAATACCAGGTGATTATTGTGCGGGAGGCCCAGCACCTGAGCCGGACCATCGAACAACTGGTTTCCTATGTAGAGAACCCGCAACCCAGCACCCTGTTGGTTTTCTGTTATAAATACAAGGTGCTGGACAAGCGCAAAAAGCTGGGAAAGGCCCTGAAAAAAAATGGATGTGTACTTTTTGAAAGCCGCAAGCTGTATGAAAACCAGGTAGCAGACTGGATCCGTCGGGTGCTGCTGGGGGATGGCTACACCATATCGCATAAAGCCTCGGCCCTTTTGGTGGAGTTCCTGGGAACGGACCTGAGCAAGATTTCCAAGGAGTTGGAAAAGCTCAAGATTGTGTTGCCCAAGGGTTCCGAAATCACCCCGGCAACCGTAGAGGACCATATCGGGATCAGCAAGGATTACAACAACTTTGAGCTGCGCAAGGCCATTGCCACGCGGGATATTGCCAAGGCCACCCGCATCATCAAATATTTTGCCGAGAACCCCAAGGAGAACCCTTTCGTGATGACCATAGCGCTCTTGCACAATTTCTTTGTGCAATTGCTGCAATACCACGGTCTTAAGGATCACAGCCCCAGAAGTGTAGCCCAGGCCCTCCACATCAACCCGTATTTTGTTGGGGAATACCAGACCGCTGCCCGGAACTACCCCATGAAGCGTGTTAGCGCCATCATTGGGATCCTCCGGGAGATGGATGTAAAAGGCAAGGGGGTAGGCTCCGCCTCCCTGACCCAGCAGGATCTGCTGCGGGAATTACTCTATAAAATTTCCTGAAACTATTTCCGGTCCACGCTGTAGGTGCCGGGCCCCATCAGGAAGATGCTGATGAAGATGGCCGCAAACAGCAGGGACTTTTCCTTGGTGCCAATAGGGTCTGCCGCATGGGCGATGAGGGCTGCTACCAGCATGGCGATGATTACCGGGACAGCTGCCCACCGGGTTTTCAACCCAATAAGTACGAGGAAGGCACAAATGACCTCGGCAAACATAACCAGGAAATGGGAAGGGCCTTCGCCTATCCCAATGGGGTTGGCAAATTTAATGGGTTCATCCCCGAAATACCGCATCAGTTTGGGGATACCGTGCGTAAGCAGTAAGCCAGCCCCGGCTACCCGAAGGATGAGCAGTCCAAGGTCTTTTTTAAGGGAACTATTCATGGTTGGCAATGTTTTGGTGCATCACTAAAGTATTAATTTAAAATGAATCTAACTTAATTTCCTTAGGATTCCATCCAGTTTTTCGACCAACTCCCCTGCATTGGCCCGGGAAAAGGGTAAGGGGGGCTTTATTTTTAAAACATTGTCATCAGGCCCGTCCGTGCCAATCAGGACCTGTTGCTCCCGGAGTTCGTTCTTCAGGGCCCTGGCAAGGTTGGTTGCGGGACGCCCATCCGGTTGCAGGCATTCTACGCCCAGAAACAAACCCTGGCCCCGTACGTTTGCCAGAACCGGGTACCTTTGCTGCAGGCCCTGGAGTTCCTGAATAAGGAAGGCTCCGACCCCTGCCGCGTGCTCCGGCAATCTTTCCGCTTCGAGGACATCCAACACAGCCAACCCAACAGCACAGGACACCGGGTTACCCCCAAAGGAGCTGAAGAATTCTGGGCCGGACGCAAAGGCCTCTGCCACCGCCTGGGTACACACCACGGCCCCGAGGGGGTGGCCATTGCCCATAGGTTTGCCCAGGATCACCATATCCGGTGTCACGCCGTATTGCTCAAATCCCCAGAAATACTTACCCAGGCGCCCGAACCCAACTTGTACCTCATCGCTGATGCAGAGTCCGCCCTGCCGCCTAACTTCCGGATAGATGGCCTCCAGGTAGCCCTGGGGCAGGGGTACCTGCCCGCCACAACCCATGATGGGTTCGGCCAGAAAGGCAGCCAGGTCCGTGCCGTGGGTTATGGCCGTTTCCAAGGCCGGGGCTGCAAAGGCATTCCCGGCTTCCCCTGTGTCCGGGTAGCTGGACCCGAAGGCTTTCGGCATAGGGCAAAGCAGGGTATTCGGATAAGCCTGTCCCGGCTGGTGTTTGTAATGGCTTACCGCAATAGCAGCCTCCGTATTCCCGTGGTATCCGTATTCCAGGGCCATGATTTTGCGTTTTCCTGTAACATGGCGGGCCAGCCTTAGGGCCAGGTCTGTGGCAGCGCTTCCGGAATTCACAAGAAATACCCTGCTGAGTTCCGGCGGGAAGGTTGCCAGCAGTTTTTCAGCATAGTCCAGCAAAACGTCGTAGTGGTAACGCGTATTGGTGTTCAGTTTTCGCATGGCAGCGGCACCGCAGGCCACAACTTCCGGGTGGCAGTGTCCTACCAGCATGATATTGTTATAGGCGTCCAGAAAGGTGGTGCCATCCTGCGCATACATATATTGCAAGGCTGCCCGTTCCATAATGATGGGCCGCTTGTAACTCAGGCTCAGAGACGGGCTCAGCAGGTTTTTCCTGCGTCGGGCAAAGGTGTCCGGGTCTGTGGTGTGGGACACCGGCAGTTGCAGGGCCTTGCGGAAGCTGCGTCGGGCCTGTTCCGGCGAAATGCGCACCCATTGCTGCAGCAATTGCCGGGCGGCTGTTTCGCTAATGGCCACATAATCGGATTCCGGACGCAGTTTAGCGGCATGGGCGCTTTGACACAGGCTCATACAAAGGCGGGCAGCCACCAGGTAATACAACAGGTCTGCCTCCGTTTCCTCCAGTGCCGTGATGGAGCGGTAACCGCACAGCACCTGGCTGGCGGCCTCCAGGGGAGCTTCCTTAGTCATCAGGGCATAGGTCAACCCTACAGCCAGGTCCCCGGCCAGCCAGGAATAGGTGGCATCCCCAAAGTCGATCAGGCCCCTAGCACCGCCATCACCAACCAGCAGGTTCCAGTCGTTGGCATCGTTGTGGATAAATCCCTTCCGCAGCTTATACTGTAGGGGTAATACCTGGGCACGGAATTGCTGGGCAAAATAAGCAATGAGCGTGCGTATGCGCGGGTCTGATACTTCCGGCAGGTACTCCAGGCTCAGGGAAAGGTGCTGCAGATCCCAGGAAGAAGGTTCGGCAGGTGGGCAGACGGCGGTAAAGGTTGCAGCCCGCAAGGCAGACACCCCAAGCAGGGCGCCTACGGATTCGAGAAGCACGGGCGTGTGCGATACTTCCGCCAGGAAATCCCCTTCCAGGAATTCCAGCAGGCGGCATATGCAGCCATCCCTTTTGAAATGGTTGGCCCCCTGCCGGGTTTGCAGGGTTTTGGGAAAAGTAAACCGGGGCGCCTGGGCATAATGGGCCATCAAGTCTGCCTCCAGGTCAATACGCGCCTCACATCCGGGCCGCTCCCGATGTTCCTTATAGATCCACCGACCCTGGGGGCCTTCCAGGAGGAAGGTGCGGTCTTCGTACCCTTCCAGGGGTTTTAAGCGAGAGGCGGTTATGCCATAATGGTGGGCAATGGCCTTAAATACATCCTGCATTCCGTTGCGCTTTGCTGGTAAACTTAACTAAAATCCGCAAGCGGGGAATGCCCTTCAGGCAACCTTAAGGGATGGCGCTTTTAGGCCGGGTATTACAGGGGCGGGTAGTGGGAGGGATCGGTTTCGCTCAGGATGGCATAGACCTTTTCGAAAACGTCCTCGGTGTTGGGTTTGGAAAAATAGTCTCCGTCGCTGGCATAGGCCGGGCGGTGGGCATGGGCCGTGAGTGTTTGGGGGGGCGAATCCAGAAAACGGTAGGCGCCCTGCACCTCCACAATCTGTTGCAGCAGGTAGGCGGCACATCCCCCGGGCACATCTTCGTCCACCACCAACAGGCGGTTGGTCTTCTCCACGCTTTTTACCACCTGGTGGTCCAGGTCGAAAGGCAGGAGGGACTGGGCATCGATCACCTCGGCGGAAATACCCACCTCTTCCAACTCCTGGGCTGCCTGCAGGACTACCCTGAGGGTAGAACCATAGGACACGATGGTGATATCCCGGCCTTCGCGGAGCGTTTCCACCTTCCCGATGGGGGTACAGAGCTCACCCAGGTTGGTGGGTACGGGCTCCTTCAGGCGGTAGCCGTTCAGGCTTTCCACGATCAGCGCCGGTTCGTCACTTTTCATCAGGGTATTGTAGAATCCGGCAGCCCGGGTCATGTCCCGGGGCACCAGAATGTACATCCCTCGAAGTAAGTGGATCAGCCCGCCCATCTGGGATCCGGAGTGCCAGATGCCTTCCAGGCGGTGCCCCCGGGTACGTACAATCAGGGGCGCCTTTTGTTTGCCCACGGTGCGGTAGAGCAGGGTAGCCAGGTCGTCGCTCAGGGTTTGCAAGCCGTAAAGCACATAATCCAGATACTGGATTTCGGCAATGGGCCTGAGCCCGCGAAGGGCCATCCCGATCCCCTGGCCAATTATGGTGGTCTCCCGGATCCCGGTATCGGCTATCCTAAGCGGACCGTATTTTTTTTGCAATCCTTCCAGGCCCTGATTTACGTCCCCGATGGCCCCGCTGTCTTCTCCAAAAATTACGGCTTCGGGGTGGCGCGTGAACAACAAATCAAAATTGTCCCTCAGGATCACCCGCCCGTCCACCAATTCCGGATCCTCCGGGTATTGGGGGGGCACGCCGGTAATATTGGTGGCCTTGTTGGGCAATTCGGAATAAAGGTGGGAGCTGTAGTGGGGCTGGTTTTCCGCCATAAAGGCATCAATCCAGGCTTTGAGGGCCGTTTTCTGGGGGTGGTCTTCCCCGATCAGATACCGTATGGCCTTGCGCGCCTTGGAGACCAGGTCCCGCTTCAGGGGTTCTTCCACGGCAATCAAGTCGTTTTTGATGCGGGAAATAAATGCCTTGTTGGGACTGGTCTGAGCAGCGGCTTCCAGCAATCCCTGTAATTCTTTTTTATGTTGCAGGTGCGGCCCCAGGAATTCGGCCCAGGCGTCTTTCTTGGCGGCCCGTACCTCTCGTTTTACTTCTTTTTCCAGGGCGGAGAGTTCCTCTTCTGAAATAATCTGGTTGGCCAGGATCCACTCCCGGAATTTAAGATTGCAGTCGTGCTGCCGTTCCCACTCCAAACGCTTTTCGGTTTTGTAACGCTCATGGGAGCCCGAAGTGCTGTGCCCCTGGGGCTGGGTGAGTTCGGTCACGTGGATCAGCACGGGCACATGCTCTTCCCGGGCAATATCCCCGGCATTTTCGAAGGTGTGGATCAGGGCGGTATAATCCCAGCCATTGACCCGGAAAATTTCGTAACCGCTTTCCGTTTCCGTACGGCGGAACCCTTTTAGGATCTCCGAAATGTTTTCTTTGGTGGTCTGATATTTTGCAGGAACGGAAATACCATAGGCATCATCCCAGATACTGATTACCATGGGAACCTGCAGAACGCCTGCGGCATTGATGGTTTCAAAGAAATGCCCCTCACTGGTGGAAGCATTTCCGATGGTACCCCAGGCCACCTCATTTCCGTTTACAGAAAAGCCTTCGGATGGGATATCCTTCAGGTTGCGATACAGCTTGGATGCCTGGGCCAAACCCAGCAGGCGGGGCATTTGCCCGGCTGTGGGGGAGATGTCGGGGCTGCTGTTGGGTTGCTGGGTGAGGTCTTTCCAGCTGCCGTCTTCATTCAGGCTGTAGGTGCCAAAGTGGCCGCCCATCTGCCGTCCTGCACTCATAGGTTCCAGGGCAATGTCTGTGGTGGCGTATAAACCGTGGAAGAAATCCTTGGCTGTAAGGAGCCCCAGCGCCATCATAAAGGTCTGGTCCCTGTAATACCCGCTGCGGAAATCCCCATTTCTGAAGGCGCGGGCCATAGCCAGTTGGGGCAGTTCCTTCCCATCGCCGAAAATCCCGAATTTGGCCTTGCCGGTGAGGACTTCCCGACGGCCTAAGAGACTGCATTCCCGACTTAGGACGGCTACCCTGTAATCCTTCAGGATTTGGTCTTTGAAATCTTTGAAAGAGATGTCTTTTTCGGGATCCAGATGAACTTCCATAGGTGTGCAGTGGGATTGTCGCGAAGGTACAACTTCTCCTACTTTTTTGCAATGGAAATCCGCAAATAAATTGGATTATTCACAAAATATCATTAAAAATAGGCGGATATATTGCGTATATAACAAAATAAACTCAAAATATTGCGAAAAATATAACTAAAACCACTTCCGGGTAAACAATCCCGTTAAGGTCTTGGGGCTGATGGTGATAATGAAGCGGATGCGTTCCCCGTAGTTAGGCGCTGCAATTTCCCACCCCAGGTTGGAATGCAGGGGGAAATAGAGTTCGAAATAATCCGTAACCAGGTTCAGCCGGATGCCGGAATCGTAAACGAATTGCGGATTGGCGCCCCGGTTTCGAATAAAACCGATGTCTCCGTACAGTTCAAACCACCGCCAGAGGTTAAAGCTGGCGTTGCCCGTTACCATCCAGGAATTGGCGTAGGGCTGGGGGAGTTTGGATTTAAAACCACCTTCGGCAATGATGATCTGCTGGCTCATGAGTCCGGAATCTTCGGAGCGCCCCAAAAAATTATAATCAAAGAGATAATCCGTGGGCCGGTCCAGGGCAAAACTAAAATAATCGGACTGCGTCTTGTTGCGCAGGAAAGCCCCGGCAAAGAGCCGTAAGTTCAGCTGGCGGTTATTGTCGAAAAGCTTTCGGTATTCTGCATTGAGGGAAAGCTTGGTGAAGTCCGGGGCATGCTGAGCATCTGCAAACCCAGAAAAGTAATCTATAATATGGTTTTTCAGGTAGTTGAACCTCAAATTCAACACGCTGTAATCCGGGTCCGTTTCCAGGTCGCCTATGGCCGGGTCAATGGTCCGGAATACGTTGACATAGCGCAGCAGCAGGCTTGAGCGGGTATTGGAGATCAGGTCGTCCGGACGCCATCCCAGCAGGATGGAAGGCGTAAGGGTTGAATAACGGGAATTTTCTGCAAAATGGTAGGAAGACCCGTTAAAGGAATACCGCGTAAGGTAAAAGCCCGTTTTTCGGTGGAATTGCTGGTAACTCAGCCGGCCATATCCCACCAGGGCGCTTTCCTTGGTGGCATAGGTGGGGGCAAAATCGAAGACAAAGGGCCGCTGCAGCAGGGTTTTGTTGGTCAGGCGGATGCCCGGGGTAATCCCATCGTACAGGTTGTAATTCGCCACGGGCACCCAGAAGACCTGGTTGTAATATGGATTTTCGGAATCCCGGAAGAACTGCAGTTTCAGTTTCCGGTTGCCGGAGAAGAACCCGCCCAGGGTTTTCCAGTTGTCCCGCTGGTTGAATTCCGGGATGGTTTGGTCGTAATTCAGCACCAGCCGGCGTTCGCCTTGCTGTGGGATGGTAAAGGTTTTGGTGTTTTGGAATCCCTTAAACCAGTATTGGGATACCACGGAATCCCGGTCTATTCCGAAGAGGGAGATGGGTACTTCGGCCCCGGTCTTGTTTTTCAGGGTCACCCGCAGGGAGTCCTCCGTTTTTTCTATGCGCCTGATCTTGTAATCGATCTGCTTGCTGGTGGTCACATAAGTGTCGAAGAACCAGTGGACGTCTTTCCCGGCATGGGTGAGGATCAGGTGTTCAAAGTCTTCCGGATGAGCGGCCTTTAATTTAAAGGTTTCATAGAAGATCTTGATCGCCCGGTTAATCCCATTGGATCCGGCGTAGCGCCCCAGATAGGCCAGCCCCAGCCCGGCCTTGTAGGTGTTGGCGATCTTCTGGTTGAACTTGATCAGCGAATCGTTGGGGGTGTCCAGGGCCTGGTCCAGGTTCCGCCGCGCCGAGATCATATAGAGGAAGGGGTACTGCTCGTTGAACTGCATGCGCGAAAGGTGGAAGCCCCGAAGCAACCACCAGTCCGAGAGTTTGCCCAGGAGTTTCTGATCCGGATAAAAGGTTTCTACATAGCGGATCATCAGGTAATTGACAATGGCGTCGCTGATCCATTTGTCCTGGCGCGGGTTTAAAAAGATGGATTCCCGCATATAGCTGATCAGGGCGGTCTTCAGGAATTTCATCTCAAACTGAAACTGCTCTTCATACGGGCGTATGAAGGAGGGGAGCTGGTTGAGGCCGTAGAGCGGATTTTTGTTAAAGTCGATTTCGCTTACCAGGAGTTGCTCATAGGGGAAGTCCCCCAGGTTTTCATGGATAAAACGGGAAATGCGGTCTATGGATACCCCCTGCAGGACTTCGTTGTACCGTGGGGACTGAATGTCTGTAATGATCAGCAGGAAGGGGGTCAGGTGCTTCTGGAAGGGGCGCTGCGCATTCAGGATGATGTCGCAATTCTTGCGTTGAACCCCCCGCAGGGTGGCCAGTTGCCGCCCGGGCAGCGGCCTGAGGCTGTAATCCACGTAATTGGTTCCCAGATAAAGGGAATCCGGGAAGTTCAGGTCGATGCGGGTATCGGCAATATCGGTATAGAGGTCTTCCAGGTTCTTATTGGAATACAGGTGCCATTGCCCGTCTTCGTACACGGCCGGGGTCAGGTACCAGTCTTTCAGGTAATAGCTTCCGTTGGGGCTGTAGCCGTATGGAGTGTATCGGTTGGGGGGAAGTTTTACGGTGTAGGTAATAAACAGGCGGGTGGAATCTCCCGGGGCGAGAGGGGTTCCCAGGTCAAAACGCACCACGTCCTTGCCTTCAGTGCGTTCCCATCGCAGCCCGCGGTACACCTGGTCCACCACGCTCAGGATTTGGGTGGCCCCGCGTTCTTCGGCCTTGGCCAGATGGAGGGATTTCTTGAATTCCTCTGCAAAGCGTTTGGCCAGGGCCGTGCCTTTGTGCGAGTAGGCGTTGTTCCAGTCGTTAAAATAGAGTTCCGGGAGGGTGTCCCGGGAGGCATTGATATAGGTGAATTCCTGCTGGATTTCCAGGGTCTGGGATTCTTCCACCAGGTTTACCTTCATGATGTTGCGGTGTTGGGCCCGGGCGCACAGGCATGCCCCGGCCACCATAAGGGCAGCCAGTAGGCGGGGGGTCCGGGATATGTACCGCAGCAATCCCACAGACTCAGAAGTTCGGGCTGAGCATATTGCCTTTATAGAACCCGTCAATCACCTGTACCACATCCTCGGGGCGGTCTACTACATGGATCAGGTCCAGGTCTTCCGGGCTGATATTGCCGGCCTCCAGCATGGTGGCTCGCACCCAGTCCAGTAACCCCATCCAGAACTCCGTCCCAACCAGTACAATGGGGAAGCGCGCGATCTTTTCGGTCTGGATCAGGGTAATGGCCTCAAAGAGCTCGTCCAGGGTGCCGAAGCCGCCCGGCATCACCACAAACCCCTGGGCGTATTTAACAAACATCACCTTACGCACAAAGAAATAATCAAAATCCAGGCTCTTGTCTTCGTCTATGTAGGGGTTGTTGTGCTGTTCAAAGGGCAGGTCGATGTTCAGACCCACCGAAGTACCTCCGGCCAGTTTGGCTCCCCGGTTCCCGGCCTCCATAATTCCCGGGCCGCCCCCGGTAATGATGCCGTACCCGGCCTCTGCCAGTTGGCGGGAAACTTCCACGCACAGCTGGTAGTAGGGGTGGTCCTCCCCGGTGCGGGCAGAGCCGAATATGCTCACGCAGGGCCCGATCAGGCTCAGGCGTTCATACCCGTTCACAAATTCGCCCATAATCTTGAAGATGGCCCAGGAATCGTTGGTCTTGATTTCATTCCAGCCTTTGTGGTGCTTTTCTTTTCTCATGTTACTACTAACGGTAAATTCCCGGAAATTTTATTTCCCGGAAGGGTTTTCTTCTTACGCAGGACTGGGATGACCCAGTTCCTTCCTCAGATAGCGGGCGGTATGCCCCTCCGAGTTGGCACAAACCTCTTCAGGGGTGCCGGTTGCCACCACCTGTCCGCCCCCGCGGCCGCCTTCCGGCCCGATGTCGATCAGGTGGTCCATCATCTTGACCACATCCAGGTTGTGCTCAATGATCAGGACGGTATTGCCTTTGTCCACCAGTTTGTTAAGCACCTCCATCAGCACGCGGATGTCCTCAAAGTGAAGCCCTGTGGTGGGTTCGTCCAGGATATAAAAGGTATTGCCCGTATCCCTTTTAGAGAGTTCGGTGGCCAGTTTTACCCGCTGGGCCTCCCCCCCGGAGAGGGTGGTGGACTGCTGCCCCAGGGAAATATACCCAAGCCCCACATCCTGTATGGTTTTGAGCTTGCGGTAAATCTTCGGGATATGCTCAAAGAAGTCCACCGCCTCGTCTACGGTCATTTCGAGCACGTCCGCAATGGACTTGCCCTTATAGCGGATTTCCAGCGTTTCCCGATTAAAACGTTTGCCGTTACAGGTCTCACAGTCTACATAGACATCCGGGAGGAAATTCATCTCGATCACCCGCAGGCCCCCGCCCTGACAGGTTTCGCACCGCCCGCCTTTAACGTTAAAACTGAACCGCCCGGGTTTATACCCCCGGATGGAGGCCTCTGTGGTTTTGGCAAATAGGGAGCGAATTTCACTGAATACCCCGGTATAGGTAGCCGGATTGGAGCGCGGGGTACGGCCAATGGGAGACTGGTTGATGTCAATCACCTTATCGATGTGTTCCAGCCCGGAGATGCGCTTGTAGGGTTTGGGCACTTTAACGCCGTTAAAATAATGGGCGTTCATGATCGGGTAGAGGGTCTCGTTGACCAGGGTGGATTTCCCGCTTCCGGACACCCCGGTTACCCCGATCATTTTCCCCAGGGGGAAGGTCACATCCACCCCCTTAAGGTTATGCCCGGTACACCCTTCCAGTACCAGCTGGTACCCGTTCCCCGGGCGGCGTTCGGACGGGACGGGGATTTCCTTTTTCCCATTGAGGTAGGCCGCGGTAAGGGTGTCGTGCTGCTTAAGGGCTGCCGGTGGGCCTTCGGAAATAATGGTGCCCCCGTGCTTTCCGGCTTTGGGGCCAATGTCGATCACATAATCCGCCTCCTCGATCATGTCCTTGTCGTGTTCGACCACCAGGACGGAATTCCCCAGGTCCCTCAGGGCCTTCAGGGAGCGGATCAGCCGGTTATTGTCCCGCTGGTGTAGGCCAATGCTGGGCTCATCCAGGATGTAAAGCACGCCCACCAGCTGGGAGCCGATCTGGGTGGCCAGGCGGATGCGCTGGGCTTCCCCCCCGGAAAGTGTCCGGGAGCCCCGGTTCAGGGAGAGGTATTCCAGGCCCACATCCAGCAAAAAGCCCAGCCGGCTGTTGATTTCCTTAATGATTTCGGCAGCAATGACCTTCTGGTCCCCCTCCAGGCGCTCCGGGAGGCGGGCGAAGAACGCGGCCAACTGGCCGATGTCCATCCCGGAAAGGTCCGCAATGTTTTTTCCGTCAATCCGGAAAAAGAGGGATTCCTTCCGCAGGCGGGAACCCCCGCATTCCGGACAACCCACCTTGTCCATAAAATCTTTGGCCCACCGCTGTATGTTGCTTGAATCGCTGTTTTTAAACTGTTCCTGGATAAAACGGGCAATACCCTCATATTCAATGCGGTATTGCCGCTTAACCCCCAGGGTTTTGGAATCTACGTCGAAGCGCTCATTCCCCCCGTAGAGGATTACCTCCATGGCCGCTTCCGGAATCTGGCTGATCGGGTCGGCCAGATCAAACCCATAGCGCATGGCAATGGTTTCCAGTTGTTTAAAGGCCCAGGATTTTTTGAATTCCCCCAGTGGGGCCAGCCCCCCATTGCGTATACTGCGGGACGGGTCCGGGATAATCTTATTCCGGTTTACCTGGTAAATATGACCCAGGCCATTGCACTCCGGGCACATCCCCTTGGGGGAATTGAAGGAAAAGGTGTTCGGTTCGGGTACCGGGTAGGAAATACCGCTTTCGGGACACATCAACTCCTGGCTGAAATAACGGGGGTCCCCATTGCCCTGCTGGGTGACCATCAGGACGCCGTCCCCGGCATACAGGGCGGCCCGGATACTCTCATCCAGACGCTTACGGGTATCATCGGTTTCGGATACCTGCAGGCGGTCCACCACGATCTCGATGTCGTGGGTCTTGTAACGATCTACCTTCATCCCTTTTTCGAGGTCCCGGATTTCTCCGTCTACCCGGACCTTTACAAATCCCTGTTTGGCAATTTGTTCAAAGAGCTCACGGTAGTGCCCTTTCCGGGCGCGTACCACCGGGGCCAGGATGTTGATGCGCTCCCCGGCATAATCCGCCACAATCAGGTCCCTGATCTGGGCATCCGTATAGCGCACCATTTTCTTTCCGGTCACATAACTGTAGGCATCGGAGCCCCGCGCAAAGAGAAGGCGTAAGAAATCATAGACCTCGGTAACGGTTCCCACGGTAGAGCGGGGAGACCTGGAGGTCGTTTTTTGTTCGATGGCAATAACCGGAGACAGGCCGTCAATTTTGTCGACATCCGGGCGTTCCAGCCCGCCCAGGAACTGTCGGGCATAGGCGGCAAAGGTCTCGATATACCGGCGTTGCCCTTCGGCGTAAATGGTGTCGAAAGCCAGGGAGGATTTTCCGCTGCCCGAAAGCCCGGTGATCACCACCAGTTGCTCCCTGGGGATCTCTACGTCGATATCCTTCAGGTTGTGGACCCGTGCCCCTTGAACGCGTATATAGTCTTCGGTACTGCTCACGTGCGAATGCAAGGTTGCGAAATTACGATTTTACGCACGAAAAAGGAAGGTGGCTTCCCTTTGCATTTGATTATTCGCAGCGGTCGATCTAATTTAGGTCCCAAATCAAAAATATACACCATGGAGTTACTTGGAATCGGATCCCGGATCAAACACCCCGATCACGGAAAAGGCGTTGTGGTTAATGTGAGTTCGCGTCACTACTGGGTGACCTTTATGGATTCCGGCCTGGAAACCATAGACCTGGACGATGAATTTGAAGTGTTGGAATCCCTGCAGGACGACGTGGATACCGTAAGCTTTTCCGAGGTGGAGACCTCGTTGATCCGGATTCTGAGGAAATGGAGCGATGTCACCAGCCTGGTCCCCCTGGGCGATAAATGGAAAGGAGGCACCGTACTCCTTAAACCCGGTGATCCCGGGCTCACGGAAAAGGAGATTCCCATTGACACCTTCTTTCATAAAATTGTGATGGTCCGGGACCGCCTGCGCGTGCTGGAGCAAAAAATCAATGCCCATGCCCAACTCTCCGATGTGGAGAAGGTGGAAATGCAACAGTACGTGACCCGCATTTACGGCAGCCTGACGACTTTTAATGTGCTGTTTAAAAATAAAAGTGACCAGTTTATTGGGGAGCGCAGCAAATGATCAGACCGCCCTGCGTACCTGGCCCCATGCTGCTGTAGCCTGCAACCCTTCCGGCAGCGCACTCCCGTAAAAGGCTGTGGGCGGATCGGATGCTTTCCGGTTGGAGAAGAGGGAGACCCCATCCGGGTTTCCTGAGAGCCCATACTTTCTTTTCTGGTCGTACAGTACCCAGGCCCGGGCACCAAATTGTTGCCTTAGCGCCTTGCTCAGTAAGGGCAGTACATCGCAATCCGGACGGATTTCACAGCGGGCGGGTTGCTCCGAGGCCCCGGTAAAGAAGAGGCGGGAGAGGACTTTTTCCTTTTCGGCTGCCGTTTCCCGGGCCAGCCGCATCAAGGGGTCCTGGATGGATTTGGGGATGGGCCCGCCCCCATGGGTTTCCGGATATAAGAGGGCTCTCAGGTAATGCAACAAGATGGCCTCCCGCCCGGACTTTTCGGCAAGGAAGGCAAAATACACCAGGCGTTGGTGGGCCACCCCTTTCTGCCCCAACCATTCCCAATAATACTGGGCCAGTTCCCGGTCTGTGGGTAATACCGTTGGGGCGACAAATAGATTGGGTTCTTCCGCCCCCGCCTTACACAATACCGGAGTGGCTTCCGGATGGGCCAGGGCCCAGGCGGCTGCGGTAAGGAAACCTTCGAAGGTGCCGTCGTACAATCCTGTGGTGCCATTTTCCATAACGCGATGTATTGAGTTGGATATATTCCAAAAATATGGAAATAAGCCATAATATGGAAATATTCCGCAAATTATTTTGGAAAATCTCCAAATTTCATAACTTTGAAGGCCTGCCGGGCGCTAAATCACGGGTTTATGGAATCAGAAATCAGCACCAAACGCTTTACGGACCTGCGCCGGGAACTGGGGTATACCCAGTCGGAATTTGCAGAAATCCTGGGGATTCCCAGCACCACCGCAGACATTGAACGGGGGCGCACCAAGCTCTCCGGGAAAGTGGTAGCGGAATTGCTGCGGCAGTTTAAGGTAAACCCACTCTGGCTCTTTGGCAACAGCACGCAGAAGCATCTGGAGCCCTCAGGGGTGCAGGTGTTGCCCAAGGTGGTTACTGTAGATAGTGCCGAACAGGAAAATATTGTTTTGGTCAATGCCAAGGCGGCGGCGGGGTATCCGCAAAACATACAGGACACCAGCTGGTACCGGCAGCTGCCGGCCTTTGACCTTCCCATCCCCCAGTTCCGCAACGCTTCCTACCGGGGTTTTCAGGTGGAAGGGGACAGTATGCTGCCCAACCTCAGGCCCGGGGACTGGGTGCTGGGCCGGGCCGTGGAAGACTGGCAACATGTAAGCCCGAACCGGATTTATGTGGTGATCCTGCAAGATGCCGTGCTGGTCAAAAAGATTGAAAAGCTGCCCGGTAACGGGAACTTCCGGCTGATCTCCCTGAATGAATCCTATGCCCCTTATGAAGTGGGTGAAAGCCAGTTGCAAGAATTATGGGAAGTGAGCAGCAAGATCACCTTCGGGGTGGAAGCCACCACCGAAAGCGGGCTGCTGCGGCAGTTGCAGGCTTCCATGGAAGAACTCAAGCAAAAACTGGGGCAGGCCTAAAAGCCCGCGGCCGCATCGTCCCCCCTGGGGTCTGCGCCCCCTTCCAACCGCCCGTCCGGCAGTACCCGGATGGCATCGACCTTCCCAATTATCGGCGTCCGGTTTTCATTGATGTGATACCCCCTGGCCCGCAGGCTGTCCTTCAGGGCTTCCGAAAAGCCTTCCGGTTCAAAGGTGATCAGGTCCGGTAACCACTGGTGGTGGAAGCGGGGAGCACTCACTGCCTCCTGCATGCTTTGTTCAAACTCGTATACGTTCAGGATAGTCTGGGTTACCGCCGTAATTATGGTGGACCCCCCGGGGGTGCCAACAACCATCCACAATTCCCCGTCCCGCTCCACAATGGTGGGGGTCATGCTGCTGAGCATGCGCTTCCCGGGGGCAATGCTGTTGGCTTCCGCCCCAATCAGCCCGAACATGTTGGGCACACCCGGCTTGGCACTGAAATCGTCCATTTCGTTGTTCAGGAAGAAGCCCAGGGGGGTGCAGTACAGCTTGGAACCGTAAGCCCCGTTCAATGTGGTGGTGGCCGAGACGGCGTTACCCCATTGGTCCACGATGGAATAGTGGGTGGTTTCGGAGCTCTCGTAGACTTGTATTTCGCCTTCTTTTACCTCCGAGGACGGGGTGGCAGCCTCAAAGGAAAAACCAGCCATCCGTTCCTGTAGATAGGCTTCGCTCAGGAGGGTTTCCAGGGGAATATCCACAAAATCCGGGTCGCCCAGGAAGTAATTCCGGTCTGCATAGGCCCGGCGGGCGGCTTCCGTAAAAAGTTGGATGCTCCGGCTGCTGTGCTGGCCCATTTTGGAAAGCTCATAGGGCTCCATCATCTTAAGAATCTGTTGCATGGTAACCCCGCCGCTACTGGGCGGCGCCATGGAGATAATGCGCAGGTCCTTATAGCGGAACTCCACCGGATCGCGCCATACCGCCTGGTAGGCAGCCAGGTCTTCCAGGGTGATATATCCGCCCCGTGCCTGCAGGAAATCCACCAGGACCCGGGCCGTTTCCCCTTTGTAGAATTCATCCCTGCCATGGGCCGCGATCCGCTCCAGCGTTCGCGCCAGGGCGGCATATCGCAGGGTATCCCCGGCCTGGCAATCGTTGGCGAACAACACGCTGTCACCATTGACCTCCATCATCTCGTCCCGGTAGGCTTCCAGCCGGCGGGCCTGTTTTTCCGTAACCCGCACCCCGGATTCGCAAAGGGCAATGGTTGGGGCCAGCAACTCTTTCATGGGGAGGCTGCCAAAGCGGCGGTGGACCTCGAAGATTCCGGCTATGGTGCCGGGCACGCCCACGGCAGTGGCGCCTTTGCGGCTCAGTTCCGGGTTGGGGTTTCCCAGGGAATCCAGATACATGTCTTTATGGGCGGCCAGGGGCGCCTTTTCCCGGTAATCCAGGCTGCCGGTTTCCCCTTCGGCCGTCCGATAGACCATAAACCCACCCCCGCCCAGGTTCCCGGCAAAGGGATAGGCACTGGCCAGAGCGATCTCGGTAGCTACCATGGCATCGAAGGCATTGCCCCCCTTTTTAAGGACTTCCAGCCCAATACGGGAGGCCTCCTCCCGGGCGGAAACCACCATAGCTTTTTCGGCCACCGTACCGGTAGGCTCCGGGGCAGATTCCGCACACGAGTTCAGGGAAAGCAACAGGAGGGTTAGGCTGGCCAGCAGCGCCTTGCCGCCGGCACGGCCGGAAGGGATCAATGTTTTCAAAGGGTGTCGAATTTTTGTCGCGAAAAGATAACCAATTCCTCAAAGAAGCTCTGGAATTCGGTTTCGAATTTGTCGTAATGCAACCAGAGGTCTTCTATGGCCCGATCCATACCGCTGCGCAAGCGGGTACGCCGGTTCATCCCTTCCAGCACCCTGGCAATCCCGTCCATTTCCGCATAGCTAAGCAACCAGTTATCCGAGATCATATAGGGCATCATCCGCTGCACGTTAGGCGGGAGCATGGCGTACCGGGATTCCAGCAGGTCATAGAATTCATTCACAAAGGCCTCCAGGGGCGTATCGCTGTAGGCCTGCCAGTTGCGCGCCAGGAAATGGTCGTAGAAGATGTCCACAATTACCCGGCTGTAATGGCTGTATTTGGGGTGCAGGCGCTTGCTGCTTTTGCGCGTGGTGGGGTGGGTATCCGTAAAGGTGTCTATGGCCCGGTGCAGGTGGATGCCCTGCTGGATACGGTCCGGGTACTCCTCATAGGCCCGGCCCCGGATGCTGTCTGCAATAAAATTCCCGATGGCGATGTCTGCATCGCCGAAGGAAAGGTAGATGTGTGCGAGAAAATTCAAATACGACTCGGTTTGCCTGCAGCCTAAAAGTACAAATTCGCCTGAATTGAGGCGGAAGCCTGTATATTTGCCTGCAAAATAATACACCATGACGCTGATCAAATCTATCTCCGGGATCCGGGGGACCATCGGGGGCCGCCCGGATAACAACCTCACACCGCTGGACGCGGTTAAATTTGCCGCGGCTTACGGGCAGTGGCTGCGGGCCGAGAGCGGTAAAACCCGGCCCCGGGTGGTGATCGGGCGGGATGCCCGCCTCTCCGGGGAAATGATCCACCAATTGGTGGCCCAGACCCTGGTGGGCCTGGGGATCGACATCGTGGACCTTGGACTTTCCACCACCCCGACGGTAGAACTTGCGGTTCCGGGGGAAGGGGCGGACGGCGGCATTATCCTAACCGCCAGCCACAACCCCAAACAATGGAATGCCTTGAAACTGCTCAACGCCCGTGGCGAATTCATTAATGCCGCCCAGGGGCAGCGCATCCTGGAACTGGCTGCTGCCGAGGATTTTGATTTTGCCCAGGTGGACGACCTCGGGACCGTTACCGCCCACGATGCCTACATGGACATCCATGTGGACGAAGTCCTGGATCTGGAGCTGGTGGAAGCCGATGTGATTCGCAAGGCCGGGTTCAAAGTCGTGGTGGATGGGGTTTGTTCCACCGGAGGTGTGGCCATTCCCAAGCTGCTCGATGCCCTGGGAGTAGAAGTGGTGAAGCTGTATTGCGAGCCCACCGGACACTTTCCCCACAACCCCGAACCCCTAAAAGAACACCTGGCAGACATTTGTGCCAAAGTAAAGGAGACCGGAGCCGATTTCGGGATCGTGGTAGACCCGGATGTAGACCGCCTGGCCTTTATTGACGAGACCGGGGAGATGTTCGGGGAGGAGTATACCCTGGTCGCCTGTGCGGATTATGTGCTGGGTAAAACCCCGGGGAATACCGTTTCCAACCTGTCGTCCACCCGCGCTCTTCGGGACGTGACCCAGGCGCATGGCGGCACCTACCGCGCCGCAGCCGTGGGGGAGGTGAATGTGGTGGCGACCATGAAGGATCACCATGCGGTTATAGGCGGGGAGGGTAATG
The DNA here is from genome assembly GCF_029537735.1 of Robiginitalea aestuariiviva. GTDB lineage: Bacteria > Bacteroidota > Bacteroidia > Flavobacteriales > Flavobacteriaceae > Robiginitalea > Robiginitalea aestuariiviva. The sequence goes on from NZ_JARPUQ010000002.1 coordinate 983,673, forward strand.
GCGGCATTATCTATCCCGCCAGCCATTACGGCCGCGACGCCCTGGTGGGTACGGCCCTCTTTCTGATGCTGCTGGCCGAACGGGGTATTACCGTAAGCGCTTTAAAGGCCGGGTACCCCCAATACTTTATGAGCAAGAAAAAAATCGAACTGACCCCGGGCCTGGATGTAGACGCCCTCCTGGCGCGTATTGCCGAACGCTATAAGGACGAGGATCTCACCACCGTAGACGGGGTGAAGATCGATTTCCCCGAGGCCTGGGTGCACCTGCGTAAATCCAATACCGAGCCCATTATCCGGATCTATACAGAAGCAGGCAGCCAGGCAGAAGCGGATTCCCTGGCTGATCGCTTGATTGCGGAATTGAAGGAATTGTCTGAAAGCGCCTGATCAGGCCCGGGCAGCGTCCTTTTTTCCGCGGTGCTTCCACCGCTTGTGGGTCCAGAAATAATACTCCGGGGCTTCGCGTATGGCCCGTTCCGTTTCCCGGAAGAACATATCGGTAATCTGGTAGTCGGGCACGGCAGATGGGTTATCGCTCAGCAGGATGCATTCCCCGTGGTAGTATCCCCTTTTGATCTTGGTGACCTTGAGGTAAATGGCCGGCAGGTCCAGCTGCTTACACAGGAGTTCGGCGCCGGTGTGCATGGGCACTTCAATCCCCATAAATGGCGCCCAGTAATGGGTTTTCTTCAGCATGGGGGATTGGTCTGTGAGGATGCCATAAGTGGCTAAAATCCCGTTTTTCCGGTTCTGGGCTACCACCTCCCGGGTCTGTTTGGTCGTGATCAGCGTCATCCCGAATTTACCCCGGATATCCCGGATGAGCTTGTCAAAATCGGGATGATTGATGGGTTGGTATATGCCGAAACCCCGGGAACGGATATGGCTGTCCAGGATAATGGCCCATTCCCAGCTGGCGTAGTGGGGGAATTGGATCATCACACTTTTGCCCTGGTCTTCCAGGCGATGGAGCAACTCCAGGTTGGAAAAGGTAAAGCGGCGGCGCATTTCTTCCGGGGTCATCCCCATGGTTTTGATCATCTCCAGGAACATGTCGCACATATGGGCGTAAAAGCGGCGCTCTATGCGGCTGCGCTCGGCTTCCGGTTTTTCAGGAAAGACGAGTTTCAGGTTTTCCCTCACTACCTTCCTGCGGTAACGCACCAGGTAATATACCAGCAAGAAAACCCCATCCGAAAGGGCGTATAGCAGCGGAAAGGGAAGGCGGGAAACCAGCCAGAGAAAGGGAAAAGAGAGGAGGTATACGGCTCTTTGCATGGGCTCGATTCTGCGCAAATATAGCTATATTTGAGGCGTCCGATAAGGCTTCACTATGAATTTACACTGGGCAACCCTGTTGCTGATCGCCTCCAATGTGCTGGTGAGCATCAAAGGGTTTAACGACCTCGGTTTTTTTGAACGCTATAAGTTTAATGTGAGCGCCATTCGCGCCGGGCAGAAAGACCGAACCCTCACCTCCGGGTTCCTGCATGTGGATGTGGCCCACCTCTTCCTGAACATGTTCACCCTCTATTTCTTTGCAGATGTGGTGATTGCCTGGTTCGGCCCCTCCCGGTTTCTGATCCTTTATGCAGCAAGTTTGCTGGCTGGAAGTGTGTTGGCCCTGTATTTCCACCGCAATGAACCGTATTACAGTGCCGTGGGTGCCAGCGGGGCCGTTACCGGGGTGCTGTATGCGGCCATCCTGTTGCAGCCGGATATGCGCCTGGCCCTGATGTTTATCCCAATCCCTTTTCCGGCCTATGTTTTCGGGATTGCCTATCTGCTCTATTCCATTTACGGGATGAAAAGCCGCGTGGGCAACATCGGGCACTCTGCCCACTTTGGCGGTGCCATAGGCGGTTTTGCCGTCACCCTACTTTTTAAGCCGGACCTGGTGACTGACCATCCGCTTATGGTATTCTTGCTCGCCATTCCCATTTTGCTATTGTTTGTGTTGCAAAAGATGGGTCGGATTTGAGCTCCTGATGGCTTATACGAATCCATGGTTATGGGCGTTAGTGTATTAGCAACACCCTAAGCCCATGAACTTCCGACAGGTATTACCCGCCCTGCTGTTCTGCCTTTCACTGACTGGTTGCAGCGACCAAACCACCATTTTTGACGAACCCCTTAGGGACCAACTGGTACCCGAAACCCGTGCTGCTGTGCTGGCAGGGGCGGTTCGTTTTGATACGGCCGGCGTCCTCGAAATCTATGAAGACCCTTCCAATACGGGGAAAGCTGCAGACGTAGCCGGAGATTTTCCGCTGAACCTGATTGCTTCCGTTGCTCCGCCATCCTATGCCGCCGGAGATCAGTTAACTGCTTCACATGTGGACCTGGACGGCGACTATGCCTATGTTGGCTATAATACCGTGGGGGAGGAGTTCTATGGCGCCATAGACGTGGTGGACATTTCGGACCCGCATAACCCCAGGGTGAGCGGCCGGATGTTCTACCTGGAAGCGGACATTAATGCCCTGAAATACGACCAGGGCTACCTGTATATAGTCGGGGGCGTAAATGCGGAAACCTCCGTGGAAGCCACCTCGAATTCCTTTGTAGCTCAAATCCCGGTACAGGATGGGCAATTGGTAACAGCGGGTATCCGCTACGGCTTTCAGCAGGGCAATAATGCCACGGATGTCCTGACCCTGGACGATCGCATCCTGGTCAGCAGCGGGAAGGAAGGCAGTGTAACGGCCTATTCTAAAGCGGATATGAGTATCATGGGGGAGGTATACGTTGCCGATGCCCGGGCCCTGGCGCGTACCGAAACCGGTTTTGCCGTGCTTGATGCCGGAACCGGGGTACGGCTCATGCAAACAGATTTTACCGAAACGGGCCTTGTTCCCATTGCCACAGACCTGGGGCTGGCTACCAAAAGAACCCTGGATTTCCGGGACGGCCGTATCCTTGTGGCAGAAGCCCAGAAGGGTGCAGGGGTTTATGACGCAGCCTCCGGCAACCTGCTCGAATATCTGGATATCCCCATCCACCCGGACGGGGCCGATACGGCAGATATTGTCACCAACGCCGTAGTGGCCAACGCCGATGCCTTGTTTATGGCTAATGGGGGTGCAGGGTTTTCCCTCACCCAATGGGGTGGGGCCGCCTCCCGCCTGGTGGGGATTATTGAATTGGAGGGCTCAGTGAATTACGCGGCCTCCCGTGATGATTATGTCTTTGCCGCTACGGGCCAGGGCGGGCTGCAGGTGATCCGTTTGTTACGCCCTGTGGAATCCCTTGCAGGAAGCTGCGAGGCCCTTCCCCTGTATGAAGGCAGTTCCAACCTGGTGGTTAACCCCGGGGAAAACCTCGCTTACCGCGGGTCCAAACGCTTCCAGAGTATGGATATCGCTGGTTCCGCCCTACTATGCGGGGCCTGGACGGTATTTAACCATGTCGATATTCAGGCGGGCGGCACCTTTGAATGGTATGGCAGCCTGGCTGTTGGGCGGTTTTTCCGCAGGCGGAACATCACTGTGGGCGAAGGAGCCGTCTTGCGGATTGAAGGGGACCTGACCCTGTATGGGGACCTGATCCTGAACGATGGGGCCACCCTGGAAATATTGGGCGGGCAGGATTCTGTCCTGGACATTTTCGGGCAGGTGATTACCAACGGGGAGGTTACCATCAACGGAACCTTCAGGGATGTGCGCCGAAGATTCTAATCCCCAGGAACACAAATAAATAACCCCCGAATTCAACAGAATCCGGGGGTTTACTTTCTGTAGGGGGTATATCACGGCAACAGTTCCGCGATCTTTTCCTCCAGGGCTGCACCCCTCAGGTTTTTGGCTACAATGACCCCGTTTTCGTCCAGCACAAAACTCGCCGGGATGGCCTGTACATTGTATTGCAGCGCAATTTCATCATTGAAATACTCCAGGTGGGAGACCTGCGGCCAATCCAGCCCGTCTTCAGCAATAGCCTGCCGCCAGAGGTCGCCGTCGCGGTCCAGGGAGACCCCAATTACCTGAAAGCCCTTGTCTTTGAATTTATGGTAAACCCGCACCACATTGGGGTTTTCGGCCCGACAGGGTTTGCACCACCCGGCCCAGAAATCCACCAGGGTCACTTTCCCGAGATTTTCGCTCAGCGTCAGGGTACCCCCATCGGGGGTTGGCCCGCTAAAATCCGGGGCCTGGGAACCTACTGCCGTTTGCCCCATGGCGTTGAGGCGCTCGCGCAGGGTGCTGGCGTGGTGGCTGTTCAGAATGGACGGATCCAGGCCTTTGTACAGGCTTTCCAGGTCACCGATGGGCAGGCTTTCCCCTTCCAGCAGCCGGTTGATGACCAGCACGGAGATCAGAGCGTCGGGATGGGTTTCCACAAAGGTTTTTTCGTAACCAGCCATCTGGTCCTGCAATTCAAAATATTCGTCCCGTAGGGCGCCAATCACCGCGCTGTCCTGCTGCATCATGGCCTGCCGCAATTCCTGGTTCATGGATTGGCGACGGGCCGAGAGTTCCCTGGCTCCTTCCAGATAGTCGGCATAGGCTTCGTTTTGGGGGGTACCGCTAACGCGGGCCAGTTGCAGGCTGTCCTTGTGGCCCTGCACCTGGACGGTTCCCGGCTCCAGTACCATAGGCACGGCGCCACGGGAGCCTTCCACGAAGATATAGTAGAGTTCCGGCTGGGCGATTTCGCCTTCAAAACCAAAGGTGCCGCCCTGCACTGTGGTGGTGTCCACATCGACGGTTTGCAGGTTTTCATCGCTTTTTCGCAAGAAAACCTGTTTCCCGTCTGCCGCGTTTCCTTCGAGTTGTCCTTCAATCCGGAAGCCCGCCTGGCCTCCCGGGTTGCAGGAAGCGATCAGCATCAAGGCAAAAAGCAGCATAAATGGGTGTTTCATCTGGGGTCAAATTTGGTGAATGTCAAAGGTAGGGAAGTCCTGAAGAGAAGAAAAGAAAAAGCCCTTAACATATGTGTTAAAGGCTTTTAATTTTCTGTTTCTACCGAACTCAGAATTGGTATCGGATCCCCAGGGCAATGTCGAAGTCCAGGTTATCGTTAAAACCGTCATAGCCCACCAGCCCGATCTCCGGCCGGAAGTCCAGGGAGAGCAACAACGGGATATCGAAATTGTATTCAATCCCCAGGTCTCCGGCCCCGAAAATAAAGAGGCCGCCATCATCGGTGGTCACGAAATCCGGGTCAAAGTCCACGCTGCCCAGGCCGCCGCCCACGCCAAAGTACCAATTGAAATTCCCGTCAAGCGGGCGTACCCATTGGTAGATGCCGGCCAGCTTAAAGGCGTCGAAATTCCGGGAATCCCGCCAGCCGAGGTCAAATTCCACCCGGTTGTAGCGGGCTACCGATTTTTGGTAGGAAATCTCAGCCCCGAACCCGTCGCTATCGCCCAGGCGAAGCCCCAGGGCGTGGTTAGAGATGTCCTGGGCAAACACGCCAGCGGAGGCAAAGAATGCGAATACCGTAATAATGCGAATCAGTTTCATAAAGTCCATTTTAATTGAAGATCAAAAATAGGCAGAAGCGGTCTTGCTGCCGCTAATAAAAACTTAAATTAGCCCCTGAAAATTGTTCGGCCTTGGAAATAAAAGCTCTGGAAAATCTGGCAAGCCGCCTCTCCGGAACCCTGCATTGGGACGCCCTGCACCAAACCCTTTACGCCACAGATGCCTCGGTCTACCGTATGCTGCCTCTGGCTGTGGCTTATCCCCGGAATGAGGAAGACCTGGGCGTACTGATCCGTTTTGCCGGGGAGCACGGGGTCGGGCTTATCCCGAGAACAGCCGGCACCTCCCTGGCCGGGCAATGTGTGGGCCCCGGGATTGTAGTGGATGTCTCCCGCCACTTTACCCAGATCCTGGACCTGGATGTGGCCAACCGCCGCGTACGGGTACAGCCCGGGGTGGTGCGGGACGAATTAAACCGTTTCCTGGAGCCCCATGGGTTGTTTTTCGGCCCCAATACCTCTACCTCCAACCGCTGTATGATCGGGGGGATGGTGGGCAACAACTCCAGTGGCACTACTTCGATCCGATACGGGGTAACCCGCGATAAGGTAGCCGGGATGCGCGTCCTGCTCTCGGATGCTTCTGCGGTAGAAATAGCGGGTCTTACGCCCCAGGCACTTGAGGAAAAGATCGGGAAAAATAGTCTTGAAGCTTCAATTTACCAAAATATAATTAAAGAATTATCAGACAGTGATATACAGCAGGAGATAAAGGCAGAGTTCCCTAATCCTGAGATCCACCGCAGAAACACCGGATACGCCGTGGATGCCTTGCTTGGAGCCGGCGTATTCTCGGGGAATGAAACCCCGCTGGACCTGGCCCCCCTGCTGTGCGGGAGCGAAGGCACCCTGGCCTTTACCACCGAGATCACCCTGATCCTTGATGAACTGCCCCCGAAGCATGCGGCTATGGTAGTGCCCCATTATGCCACCCTGGAGCAAAGCCTGGCCGATGTGGTCCCTGCCATGGAGCATCCGCTTTACCTCTGCGAGATGATGGACAAGGTGATCCTGGACTGTACCAAAAGCAACCGGGAGCAGCTGGAAAATCGCTTTTTTGTAGAGGGGGACCCGGCTGCCCTGCTCATGCTGGAGGTGCGCGCCCATACCCCGGAGGCCCTGGAGGACGAAATCCGGGGGTTGCAAACCACCCTTAAGGCCAGTGGAAAATCCTATGCCGCCCCCGTGCTGCGGGGTGACGACATCCGCAAGGCGGTAGACCTGCGCAAGGCTGGTCTGGGCTTGCTGGGCAACATGGTCGGGGATAAAAAGGCGGTGGCCTGCATTGAAGACACCGCGGTTGCCCTGAAAGACCTCAAGGACTTTATAGGGGAATTCTCTGGCATTATGGACGGCTACGGGCAACAGGCCGTGTATTACGCACACGCCGGGGCAGGGGAGTTGCATTTGCGTCCCATCCTGGACCTGAAGAAAACGGAAGATGTTAAACTGTTCCGGGCCATCACCACGGATGTAGCCCGCCTCACCAAGAAGTACAGGGGCTCCTTCAGCGGGGAGCACGGAGACGGCATTGTACGGGCGGAATTTATCCCGCTCATGATCGGGCAGGCTAATTATGAATTGCTTCGGCGCATTAAATCCTACTTTGACCCAAAGGGGATCTTTAACCCCGGGAAGATCGTGGACGCCTTCCCCATGGATCGTTCCCTGCGGTACACCCCGGACCGGGAAGAGCCTGAAATCCCTACCCTGATGGATTTCTCCGACAGTATGGGGATTTTGCGGGCCGCCGAAAAATGCAATGGCAGCGGGGATTGCCGCAAATCGCACGAAATGCCGGGGGCCATGTGCCCCAGTTACCAGGCCACGCGACGGGAGCAGGATACCACCCGGGGCAGGGCCAATACCCTGCGGGAGGTACTGACTTCGGGTTCAGGGCCTAACCGCTTCAACCGGGAGGAGCTCAAGGAAGTTTTTGACCTTTGCCTGAGTTGTAAGGCCTGTGCCCGGGAGTGCCCGAGCAATGTGGATGTGGCCACCCTGAAGGCCGAATTCAGTTACCAGTATCAGCAGGCCAACGGCTACAGTTGGCGCAACCGCCTTTTTGCCCACAACACAAAGATCAATGCCTTTAACAGCAGGATCTCCGGGCTGGTAAACCCGGTGCTCCGCTCCAAAGCCCTGGGTGGCCTGGCCAAACGCGTATTCGGGGTGGCGCCCCAGCGGTCGCTGCCCCAGGTGGCGCGCTTTGATTTTGATAAAGCCCTAAAAAAACTGCAGCGCCAATACCCGGGCGGGACCCGGCAGGTAGCTTTGTTTATTGACGAGTTTACACGCTATCTGGATGTGGAACAGGGCTGTGATGCCCTGGAACTCCTGCTGCGCCTGGGCTATGACCCCCAGGTGTTTTACGCCGAAAGCGGGCGGACCTATATTTCCAAAGGATTTTTAAAACAAGCCCAGGCCCTGGCCTTAAAGAATGCCCCGGCCCTCAAGGAGCTGGCAGATAATGACATACCCCTGCTGGGCCTGGAGCCGTCCGCTATCCTCACCTTCCGGGACGAGTACAAAAGGATGGGGCTGCCGGCAGCTACGGCAGAGGCCATTGCTTCCAATTGTTTTCTGATCGAGGAGTTCCTGGCGGCAGAGGCAGAGAAGGGCCATTTTGGGACGGAGCATTTTACCCGGGAACCCCGTGTGGTTAAAATCCACAACCACTGCTATCAGAAGGCGCTTTCTACCCAAAAGGTCACCTTTGACCTGCTCAACCTCCCGGAGCATTACCAGGTGAGTATCATCCCCAGCGGCTGTTGCGGGATGGCCGGGTCCTTCGGGTATGAAAAGGAGCATTACGAGGTCAGTATGAAGGTGGGCGGGCTTCGATTGTTTCCAGCCATCCGGAAGGCTGGCCAGGAGGTATTGCTTGCGGCGAATGGCACCAGTTGCCGTCACCAGATTAAGGACGGCACCGGGCGGCAGGCCCGGCACCCGGTCAGCCTGCTGCTGGAAGCCCTGGAGTCCTAGAGGGTTTCGGGTGTTTCCTTTTGTTTGTCCGGTTCTCCGCCCAGCAAGGCCGCCAGCAGGGCGTCCGTATCCCATTGCTTTAACTCCTCATCCGCATAAAATGCAGGGAGTTTATCTTCCCGGTAACGGTAGAGCCTCCAACGCTTAAAGGCGTATTCCAGGGCAGTGAGGTGTTCGGTCCAATCTCCCGAATTCAAATACAGGCATTGGCCCTTGGGGGTTTCTATCCATGCTTTTTCGGGTTGGTGCAGGTGGCCGCAGACCACACTGTCGTATCCCTTGTCGATGGCCAGGTCCGTCACCGCTTTCCGGAAGGCACCCACCCGTGTTGCTGTGCAACCTGGCGATCGTTTAAATCGGCCCAATTCCCGGGCAAGCCAACCCATTACCCTATACCCCGGACTTCCGAAACGGGCCAGCCATCGGGTATTGGATGGCGTAAGGTCCAGGACGTCGCCGTGGAAAAACCAGGCTTTGCGCCCGCCCAGGTTCAACACCAACCGGTCGCGTACCCGCAGATTTCCCAGTTGTGATCCTATAAATTTTCGCATCAGACGGTCCCGGTCCCCGGTCAGGTAATAGACCTGGGTGCCAGAGGCAGCCAGGTTCATGATCTTGCGGATTATTTTCAGGTGGGATTTGGGGAAAAATCGTACCCCGGGCTCCAGGGATTCAGCGATATCCCCGTTCAGGACAAGGATCGAAGGCGAAATACTGCTCAGGTAGGCCAGGAGTTCCTCGGCCCGGCAGGCCTGGGAGCCCAGGTGTACATCCGAAATTACGGCAATGTCAATTTTCCTTTTTCTCAATGCCTAAATGGTTACTGCAAAAGTAAGCAGCCACCCGGCCCCGGCCCAGGAATCAAAATCAAGCTTTTCTGACATCTGGGTTAAATTTCCATGAAGGATTTATCGCGTGTGTTATGCCAATATTATCGGGCGCCTTTTGGCTAAGTTTACCCGATACGGTACCTTTGGCAGGAGCGGGCCTTTGCCCGCATTCTGATAGTACACCCTATGGCAGGAAACACCTTTGGCACCGTATTCCGGTTAATGACTTTCGGGGAGTCCCACGGACCCGGCCTGGGCGGGATTATTGACGGCTGCCCTGCGGGGGTGGCCCTTGACCTGGATTTGGTACAGCGCGAACTGGACCGGCGCAGGCCGGGGCAATCTGCTATTGTAACCCAGCGCAAGGAACCGGACCAGGTAGAATTCTTTTCGGGCCTCTTTGAGGGGAAGACTACGGGAACGCCCATCGGCTTCCTCATCCGGAACACCAACCAGAAATCCAAGGATTACACCCATATTGCAGAGACCTACCGCCCTTCACACGCAGACTGGGTCTACGATCAGAAATACGGGTTCCGGGATTATCGGGGAGGCGGTCGCAGTTCTGCCCGGGAAACCGTGTGCCGTGTGGTGGCTGGCGCTATTGCCCGCCAGCTCCTTCCGGAGGTGCAGATTCAGGCCTATGTGTCCCAGGTAGGGGAGATGGCATTGGAAAAACCCTATACCGAATTGGATCTTACCCAGGTGGAAGCCAATGCGGTGCGTTGCCCGGATCTTGAAATGGCCCGGGAGATGGAAGCTTACATTAAGGCGGTGCGCAAAGACGGGGATACCATTGGCGGGGTGGTGAGTTGTGTGATCCGGAATGTACCGGTGGGCCTAGGCGAACCCGTCTTCGACAAACTCCATGCCCGCTTGGGGCAGGCCATGCTCTCCATCAATGCGGTGAAGGGCTTCGAGTACGGCAGCGGCTTTGAAGGGGTTCGCATGCGGGGTAGTGTGCATAACGACGCCTACAATCCGGACGGAACAACGACTACCAACCACAGCGGGGGCATACAGGGTGGGATCAGCAACGGGATGGATATCTACTTCCGGGTGGCTTTTAAGCCTGTGGCCACCCTGATACAGGCCTATGAGACCATAGACAGGGAAGGCAACCCGGCCACCGTGCAGGGGAAAGGCCGGCACGACCCTTGTGTGGTACCCCGGGCCGTTCCCATTGTGGAAGCCATGGCAGCGCTGGTGCTGGCAGACATGCACCTGCTGGCCCGCCTGTCCAAAATATAACCGGCTTTTGGGGGGCTCGCCTCAAAATGGTATCTTCCCGTTCCAATAAAAACGACCAATTCTATGAGGAAAATCGAACTGCACTGGCAGATCCTGATCGGGATGTTGCTGGGGATTGTCTTTGGTTTCATAATGACCTACCCGGATTGGGGTGCCGGTTTTATACAGGACTGGATCAACCCCTTCGGGACCATCTTTGTGAAATTGCTGAAACTCATTGCCATCCCCTTGATCCTGGCCTCCCTAATCAAAGGGATTTCCGACCTCAAGGATATCAGTAAATTCCGGAATATTGGCCTTCGGACCATTGGCACTTATGTGGTGACCACCGTGGTGGCCATTAGCCTGGGATTGCTTTTGGTTAATCTGTTACAACCCGGGGAGGGGATTTCCGAAGAAACCATAATCCGGCTTACGGATACCTTCGCCTCCGATGCGGGGGTAACCTCCAAGCTGGAGGAGGCCAGCCGGCAGCGGGACAGCGGCCCCCTGCAATTTTTGGTAGACATGGTGCCGGACAACGCCTTCCGGGCAGTTAGCGATAACGGCCTGATGTTGCAGGTAATTGTCTTTACCATGCTCTTCGGGATCAGCCTGCTGTTGATCGGGGAGGAAGCCGCCAAACCCCTGAAAAGCTTTTTCGATTCCCTGAACGATGTGGTCCTGAAAATGGTGGACCTCATCATGCTGACAGCGCCCTATGCCGTATTTGCCCTGCTGGCCAATGTGGTGGTCACCTCCGGTGACCCGGACCTGCTTTTGGCCCTGCTTAAATATTCCGGGGTTGTGGTTCTGGGGCTCCTACTGATGATTGTGTTTTACGGCCTGGTGGTTTCCTTTTTGGTCGGGTATAACCCCTTCAAATTCCTAAAGGAGATGAGCCCGGCCCAATTGCTGGCGTTTTCCACCAGTTCCAGCGCGGCCACCCTGCCGGTAACCATGGAGCGCGTGGAGGAACATATTGGCGTAGACAAGGAAGTTTCAAGTTTTGTGCTGCCGGTTGGGGCTACCATCAACATGGACGGCACCAGCCTTTATCAGGGAGTGGCGGCCGTATTTATTGCACAAGCACTGGGCTTTGACCTGACCTTTGCGGGCCAACTCACTATTATCCTGACCGCCTTGCTGGCGTCCATTGGCTCTGCCGCTGTGCCCGGTGCGGGGATGGTCATGTTGGTGATTGTGCTGGAATCCATCGGCTTTCCGGCCGATAAGCTGGCCATTGGCCTGGCCCTGATCTTTGCGGTAGACCGTCCCCTGGATATGTGCCGGACGGTGGTCAATGTAACGGGGGATGCCACGGTTTCCATGCTAGTGGCCAAATCTGTTGGCAAACTCGGAAAACCCCATGTAAAGAATTGGGACGACCACCTTGACGAAATCAAAAAATGAGGCCTATGAATATTTGTTTCCTGATGTACCCCTGGGAGGAGATTGATCCGGAAAACGACACCAGCCTGGCGCTCCTTCACGAGTGTGTACGCCGGGGCCACGGCGTAGCCCTGTGCACCCCGGCCAACCTGACCATCCGCAATAGTGTGACCAATGCCTTCTGTACGGTCATCAACCGTATGGATAAGGTGCCTGTGAGCCTGAAGGCTTTTTATAAAAAGGCTGTCACGCGGGAAGAGATGCTTCCCCTGGCCGGGTTTGACGTGATTTTTATGCGGGCCAACCCGCCCCTGGACCCCCTGATGCTCAACTTCCTGGATTCCGTTAAAGACGACGTCTTTATCGTTAATTCCCTGCAGGGGCTGCGGGAAGCGAATAATAAATTGTATACCGCTGCTTTTGGCGACAGCCACAGCAATATTATCCCGGCCACCCATGTTTCCAAGAACAAGAATTACCTGATCCGGCAGATCCGGGAGTCCAAATCCGATAAAATGATCCTGAAGCCCCTGAACGGCTATGGCGGCTCTGGGGTGATTCTGATCGAGAAGTCGGCCATGAGCAATATCAATTCCCTCCTGGATTTCTACATCAGCAATTCGGACGGCACCTCAAATTACGTTATCCTGCAGGAGTACATCGAGGGGGCTGACCAGGGCGATATCCGCATCCTGTTGCTGAACGGGGAACCCATTGGCGCCATGCGGCGGATCCCGGGCTCGGAGGACCACCGGTCTAATGTTTCGGCTGGGGGGTCCGTGGCCAAACACGTGCTTACGAAAGAGGAAAAGGCCCTGTGCAAACAAATTGGGCCCAAACTGGTGAACGACGGGCTGTACTTTGTAGGAATTGATGTGATTGGGGGGAAACTGGTGGAAGTAAATGTGATGTCGCCAGGCGGCATCACATACATGAACAAGACGTACAAGACCAAGATCCAGCAAAAGGTGATCGATTTTGTCGAAAGCAAGGTGCTGGATAAGTTGCAAGCCTTCGATCGCCGGTCCCGCCTGCGCAAAGAGGTGGAGGATGCATAGGCTCACCCCGGCCGAGATGATCTCCCTGATCCGGGCACAAAAACCCTTTGAGGCGGTATCCGATGATTATGCCTTTCGCCTGAAAGTTGAAGCGTATATACCCCTGGTATGCGGTGCCGTGCATGAAGGACACCAGTTCCGGCCTTCCCTATGGGAGCGGTGCACCCATACCGCATACGAACGCTGGTACGAGGAAGACCCCTGTACCCTTAGCATGGTTTCGGGCCATCCCATTGTCATCAGCGGGTGCGACAGCCGTTTTGAATATGACCTGAACCGCCCCCCGGATACCGCCGTTTACGAAGATGCCTGGGGAAAGCCCTTATGGAAGCAACGGTTGCCCCAAAAGGAAAAGGACCGCAGTCTGGAGAAGCACCACCGGTTTTACGAGGTGGTCCATGCCCTGGTCGAAACCCTGGAGGCCCTGCACGGGGCTGTGCTGGTGGTAGACATGCACAGCTACAACTGGAAACGATGGGACCGGCCGGTTCCCACCTGGAACTTGGGCACCCACAATATAGACAACCAGCGCTTTGGCGGGGTTATGGAGGCCTGGCGTTCCCGCCTGGCCGATATTCGCCTGCCCCACGATATCCCGCCCACAGCCCTGATTAATGATACCTTTTACGGAAACGGGTATTTCCTGAAATACATTACCGGGCATTTTGACCATACCCTGGTGATGGCCACGGAAATTGCCAAGGTGTATTGCGATGAAAGCAGCGGGGTGATCTATCCCGAAGTAGTGGCCTCCGTACGCCGGCAATTGAAAGAATTGATACCTTTGCAGCTTCTGGAATTCCAGCAAGCCTTATGACGGAGCCCCTTTTGCACCCCGACCTGCAGCGGCAGTACGCCCGCGTTTTAGAAATCGATGCCCACCTGGACCGGCTGGTCCGCCGCATTGAATTGCTGCAGTACATCAACCCGCTGAACACGGAAAAAGAGAAGCACCGGTTCTTTGCTTCCAAATACACGGAAGAGCCCCAGTTCAAATACCCCAAACTCAAGTTTGACCCCTACAAGTTGCACCGGCTCTTTTTTGCCCATCGCCTGGATCGTATCGAGGACGAAACCCTGCGGGAGCTCTACAAGGAGGTGATTTACTTTTACGCCAATATGGTACAGTGCATTGAGACCATCGGCAGCACCAAGCGCTTTTATTATAATTCGCTACGGGTTTATGGGACACCCCGGGAAAAGGATGTGGAAAATGCCCGCTTTATCCTGCATTTTGCGGACGAGCCCCAGACTGCACAGATGGAGAAGCGGCATACCCCGGAGGCGGCCAGGGATTACTTCGAAGCCTTTGCTAAGGACTATGATTTCCCCCTGCAAATCCGGTTTTCCACGCATATTTCTGCAGAGGCCATGGTGAGCAACAGCAGCCGCACCCTGCATATTAAACGCAACGCCCGTTTCTCGGACAACCAATTGCTGACCCTGGCCCACCACGAAATCGGGGTGCATCTGGTGACCACCTACAACGGCCAGGCCCAGCCGCTGAAGATTTTCTCCAATGGCCTGCCCAAGAATGTGGAGACCCAGGAAGGGCTGGCGGTGTTTAGCGAATACATGGGGGGAGCACTCACCTTAAAAAGACTTAAGGAATTGTCTTATAGGGTATTGGCATCAGATAGCTTAAGTAAAGGTTATAGTTTTGCGGACACCTTCGACCTCATCCATAACCAGTACAAACTCAACCGGGATGCCGCCTTTACCATCACCCTGCGCGCCCATCGCGGCGGCGGTTTTACCAAGGACCGATTGTACCTGAGCGGCCTGCGCAAGATTTACCAGCGGTATCTGAAAGAGGAACCCATGGACCCGTTGCTCACCGGGAAAGTTTCCCTGGATTACGAGCGCCAGATCGCTTATATGCAACGCCTGGGGCTGGCCGTAGAAGGCCCGCACCGCTGCCTTTCCTTCCGGGAAAAGCGCAATACCAACCCAACCCTGGATTTTATCCTGAACAACCTCAAGTAGCCTTCATAGGGTAATGCTGCGACCCCTGGGGTAGCGCACCTGAAAACCGAACTGCCGTACGTCCTGCTGCCGGGGCGCCAATTCCAGGACCCACTCCAGGATTCCTTTTTCCTTGTCATAGGCTGCATTGCCCGTTTCCTGGTCCGTTACCCGGATTTCCTTGTTCTGGGATATGGGGATCCGATCCAGCAAGCGGACCCGTACAGGCTGCGTCCCGTTGTTTTTCAGTTCCAGGGTATAGGTGCGGTCCAGTACCCGGGTGCTCCCGCTCAGGTTCTTGCTCTTGAACAGGCGCTCCTGTTTGCGCCGTACCTGCAACTGGGGGTCTGCCCCAAGGGAAACCTTGAGCTTACGGGATGCCGTATGGGGGTCCAGCAGGGTGTTGCCCACGAATGTGCCTTCAAAATACACCCGGGCTTCTCCGGGTAACAAATCCCGGTTTTCCCACCCGGAGATTTCGGCGGTCAGGTATACCTGCTCATCCAGGACCGGGGCAGCCTGGTACTCGTAATCGGCGTCCAGGGAAAAGCGGTCTATGGGCACAGCTGTGAATTCAGGTCCCGAAGGCACCGTGCGCCGGCCGGCAATGGCGAAGCTGGTGGTGCGGGCCTCTGCCCCGGCCTCCGGTTCCCGGGTGGTGATCAGGATAACCCCGTCCGCTGCCCGGTTGCCGTAAAGGGCTGTGGCTGATGCCCCGTCCATAGTCGTGATTTCTTCAATCTCACTGGCATCCAGGTCTCCATCCGTATATCCGCTAACGGGCACGCCGTCTATGATATACAGGGGTTCGGGCTCGCGTGGGGCGCTGGCAGCCCCGCGGATACTTACCCCGGCAGCGCTGGTTCCCATAGCCGTGACAACCACCTCTTCCAAAGTATGGGCATCTTCTTCCAGCCGGGTATTTATAACCGAAGCGTAAATGGGAAGGGTCTGGCTTTCCATCCCAAGGTAGGAGATGGTCAGTTCCCGGGCGGTGCCCACCTCCAGGCTGTAATACCCGTCAAAATCTGTTTGCGTACCCCGGGAGGTACCCGGGATTACTACATTCACCCCAGGCAAAGGCAGCCCGCTGGCATCCACGATGTGCCCGCTCACCTTTCGCACCATAGGATTATATACAAAGCGGCTTTTTCGGGAATCTGGTTTCGGTTGGCGCGCATAGCCGAAATCCAGGAAATGCGGGCGCAGCTCGGGCCGGGCTATCCCGCGCCGGGGACGTGCCGTGGAGAGGGTAAGGGGTACGTCGGTCCAGTCTACCCCCGTTTGCTGATAGACATGCCCGCGATACGTCATTGCCAGTGGGGCTCCCATCCTGGCTGAACGCAATTCATAAGAAGGTACCCATCCGGCGTCGGACACCAGGTAGGAAACCACCAGCCTGGCCTCCCGGGCCTGGGGCGCCAGCAGGGTAAGCAGGATTTCCCCTGTGGGTTCCCTGTTTTTGCCACCGGCCTGTGCGATTTGCAGGGTGAGTTCCTTTTGGTCTTCCCGCAAATGGGCCAGTTCTTGTTTGAAGGCCTGGATGCGGTCGCCAATCTGGGTGATGCGCTCCCGGTAATAGGTCCCCATAGCCTGGATTTCGGAAAGGGTGGCTTTACCATCCGGGCCACCAATATTCCGGTTGTCTTCCAGCACCTTTTCTTCGGCTTGCAGGCCTGCTATCTTGTTTTCTACCTGCCCCATCCGGGTTTCCAGATCCTTCAGGCGCCGCCCTAATGCCTGCTTAAACGTACGGGTGGCTGCGGGTTGGATGTAGTTGACCTGGTAAGAGGTGGCCTCCAGGCTCAGGCCCAGCAGGCCTTTCACCTGTATGCTGTTCTCGTCGATCCGGTGCGATAGCCCGGTCAGCAGTAGTTTGGTGGTTCCTGCTGGGAGGGTAACGGTGGCTTCGCGCTCTATTTCGGCCCCATTCACAAAAAGGGTGACCCCCGATATCCGTGAGGGGAGTTCCAGGGTGTCGCGGGATTGTGCAAAAGTCCAGAAGGGGAGTAGCAGCAAAAGGGAAAATAGGGTTTTCATAAGGCAAAGGGTATGGATTATACGCCTAAACCTAGCGCTATAAGGATGTACGGGCAACCCCGAATGATTCCAGGGGCGAAATGGCCTAGGGAAGCCCTCATGCGGGCGAGTTAGGGCAGGAATTTACCCGCAACTTCCGGCGAAGGCACCATGCAATGGGTTTTGTGGCCAAACCAACGGTAGCGGTTGCGGGCAATCAGGTCGTAAACGGCATCCCGAAGGCTGCGTGGGATCCACCCGAGGAGCCGGGGTATCCAGCGGTATCCGCTAAGCTGGCGCGCAATTTCCAGGGCGGCATCGGATTTGATGTAGTAAGCGGTACCCGGGTCGATCAGGAGGATGGAATCCACCTCCCGGGTATCGATGCCGCGTTGTGCAGTCAGGATCCGGCCCGTTTCCCCTTGCAGGGGGGCAAAGCGGAAACGGTCTGAACGGTCGCGTTCCAACAGCCACTGCACAGAGCGGTTGCACAGGTTGCAGACCCCGTCAAAGAGGATAATGCGTTTGCCTTCCGGGAGTTCCATAGGGCAAAGATACGGCGGGAAATTTTGCTTTCCCGTGCTGGGAAGGTGCAGGCCGAGGGGTTAATTTGAATGGGTGGGGGGAGGGGGTCCCCCTTCCAGCCTACTTTTTCCCCTCCACCAGTTCCAGTTTATCCAAACTAACCTGGGTGGTAAAAATACCATAGTTTACCACCGCCCTGTTTTTCTCAATCTGGTCTATACTGCCCACGGATTTGCTGTCGGCCAGGCGTACCCGGTCGCCCACCTTTAATACGGGCCTGGGTTTGCTGGCTTCTTTTTTGGCTGCAGCCTCCTTTTTACGCGTCTTTTCCTTGCGTATGGCCGCCACTTCCCTGGCCACCTCTTTGGCAACCTGCTCCGGCGGCGCCGGTGGTGCAGCTTTTGCCTTTTTGGGAGCCTTGGCCTTGCGTTTGCTGTTTTCGGTTTCCACCAGCCGCAGCAGTTCGGCAACCAGGGGGCGTTTTTTCTTGTCTTTGAAGTACTGGGCAGCCACTTTATCCACCCGGGTGCCCAGGTGGATCATCCGTTGGTTATAGTCGTACAATTCCTGGTAATTGCTCAGCTTGTCCCGAAGTTTGGCATTGAGGGTCTCCATTTTCTGAGCTTCCTCACGCGCCCGGGTTTCTTCCTCCTGCAGCCGGTTCCCGGTGCGCGCCATTTTACTGCGTTCCTTTTGCAGTTTCGCAATGCTCTCATCAAAGCGCACCTTCCCGCGTGTTACCTTCTTTTTTGCCCGGTTAATCAGGCCATAGGGGATGCCGTTCTTCTGGGCTACCTCAAAGGTAAAGGAGCTTCCCGGTTGCCCCATTTCCAGCTGGAAGGTGGGTTCCAGGGTGCGGCTGTCAAAAAGCATATTGGCGTTGGTGGCGTGGGGCAGTTCCCCGGCCAGGGCTTTCAGGTTGGCGTAGTGGGTAGTAATAACGCCAAAGGCCTCCCGCTCGTAAAAAGTCTCCAAAAATACTTCCGCCAGGGCTCCACCCAGTTCCGGGTCGCTCCCGGTGCCGAATTCGTCGATCAGGAACAAGGTGTCCGCATCGCATTTGCGCAGAAACCGGTTCATGTTTTTCAGGCGATAGGAATAGGTGCTCAGGTGGTTTTCAATGGACTGGTTATCCCCGATATCCGTGAGGATTTGTCCAAACAGGCACACGGTACTGCGGGGGTGTACGGGGATCAGCAGCCCGCTTTGCAGCATCAGCTGCAACAGGCCAATAGTCTTTAGGGTAATGCTTTTACCGCCCGCATTCGGCCCCGAAATTACAATAATCCGGTTCTCCGGATGGAGTTCAATGGTCTGCGGCCAGGTTTTCTCCCCTTTAGCCTTGTTGTTAAGTAATAGCAGGGGGTGGTAGGCTTCCCTGAGTAGCAGGCGCTGGTTCGGGTTGCGTTCCGGGAGTACCCCTTGCATGGACTGGGCCAGGGCTGCCTTTGCAGCGGTAAGGTCCATTTCCGTCATGATCTCCTGATAGGATTCCAGATAGGGGATATAGGGCCTAAGGTCTGCGCCCAGGGCGCGTAGGATGCGCTGGATTTCTTCCCGTTCCTCCAGTTCCAGCAGTTGTAGTTCCCGGCTCTGACGGACCGAGGCCTCGGGTTCGATATATACGATGCTCCCGGTTTTGGAGGTGCCCAGAACCTGTCCCTGCACTTTGCGCCGGTGCATGGCTTTTACGGCCAGTACCCGGCGGTTGTCCACCACGGACTCCCGGATTTCATCCAGGTAGTCGGCCTGTACACAACGCGCCATTGCAGCATTGAAGGTTTGGTTGATCTGCCCCCTCACGGCGTGCATGCGCCTGCGTATCTGCTGCAGGTTTTCCGAAGCATTGTCCCGGATTTCCCCGAACCGGTCAATCACCTGCCCGATGCGCTCGGGGAGGTAGGCCTGGAATTCGGCCCGTGAAACCCATCGATGCAGGGCGGGGTAATAGTCCTCGAATTTCTTAAAAAAACGCTGGTGCGTCCGGATCTGTTCCGCAAGGGCACCCATATCCCGGAAGGCTTCAACCGGGAGCAGGCTGTTTTCCACCCGCAGGAGTTCCAGGTGGGGCAGGACGGGCTCAAACTGACTCCCGGGTATACGGTTGTCGTTGTCGTAGCTGGCACTGTACTCGCTGGTGCGCAACAGGGATTCCTCCAGTTCTTCGGGCTCCCGGAAAGGGGAAAGGCTCAGGGCCACAGCCCGGCCCGGCCCGGTCTGGCAATAAGCAGACAGGTGCTCGCGGATCTGTGAGAATTCCAGATCCTCAAGGGTTTTTTTTAATATTTTCTTCAACGTTCCCATGGGCGAGGGCAAAGGTACGAAAGGCTCCGTTATTCGGGAAGTTACAGGCTTATGGCTTTTTCAGGAGGGGGGAATTTCGTACTTTTAGGAAAGAGAACAAGGTGGGGTACGCCCCAATAAATAATGCGCTATGGACATCCAGAAAAAATACGACACCGCCACCTGGGAACGTATAGGCCGGTTGCCCTATATGGTAGCCATTGGGATGGAAGGGGCTGGCCGGAGCGGCCTGTCTGGTTCCGCCCAGGAACGCCATGCTACCGTGCTTAGTATCCTCTCGGCCCGGGAAGCCTTTTCGGGCAACCCCCTGATTGAAGCGCTTCTCCCGGAAGGGGAGGACCCCCAATGTGAACTGGAGGTGATGCGTCGTCACGATGCCGTGCTGGATTTCCTGGACCAGTCCGGGATACAGAGCTCGCAGGCCCTTTGGGACCAGATCGAGTCCTGTGCTACTGGAGTGTTGCAGGACCTTTCCGGGCACGAGGCAGGGGATACGGCCGAGGAATTTGCGCGCTGGCTGCTGCGCATTGCCAGCGATGTTTCGGTTGCAGCCAAGGAAGGCGACTTCCTGGGGCTGGGTGGCGCCCGCATCAGTGCTGAGGAAAAAAGCGGGTACGACCGGCTGGAACGTGTTTTGCAGCCCTATCTTCCATAATCTCTCCGGATGAAGGTACAGATGGCCCCAGCCTGGCAGGAATTGCTGCAACCCGAATTCGATAAGCCTTACTTCCATGACCTGACAACCTTTGTGCGGGAAGAGTACAGGAACCATACCTGTTTCCCGCCCGGTCCGGAAATCTTTGCGGCTTTTTCGCATTGTACCCCGAAGGCCCTGAAAGCAGTCATAATAGGTCAGGACCCGTATCACGGACCCGGGCAGGCCCATGGTTTATGCTTTTCGGTGAGGGACGGAAATGCCCATCCGCCCTCGCTCATCAATATTTTTAAGGAAATTCAAGCCAACACAGGGGCAGGGTACCCGGAAAGCGGGGATCTTTCCCGTTGGGCCAAACAGGGGGTGTTGTTGTTAAATGCAACCCTTACGGTGAGGGCGCACCAGGCGGGCAGCCACCAGAAAAAGGGATGGGAAACTTTTACCGATGCGGTCATACAACGGGTGTCGGCCTCCCAAGAGGGACTGGTATTCCTGCTCTGGGGGGGATACGCCAAACGGAAAAGTGTGTTGATCGACCGGGAGAAACACCGGGTATTGACTTCGGGACACCCATCACCCTTAAGTGCGAACCGCGGCCTGTGGTTCGGGAACGGGCATTTTACCCAGGCCAATGCCTTTTTGGAACGCCAGGGTAAAACACCTATTATCTGGTAGGTTTACGCCAGGATCTGGCTGGGCGAAATATCTTTATTTAAAAGGTTTAACTTGGACAACGTAGTAATTGCATTGTCAAGCACTTCCGAATCTATTTGATGCTGGCTCCATCGGGTGAGTTCCAGCCAGGTTTGCACGTCCTCAAGGCGCAGGCCATAGCGGTTAGACAGGGTGCGGTCTATGCTGGGAATTTGCCTGAATTCAGAAGTATAGGTATTGATAATCCTGCAGATCGCCTGGGCCAGGGAGCGCTGTGCCTGCAGGAATTCACTCCGCCCGGCCAGTACAAAACAGGGCCAGGGGGTAGGGCATTCGCCAATACGCCGGAACACTCCCCGGTCTACTACCGGTTGTGTCGTAAAGCGTTCCCAGAGGAAGTAATCCGCTCGTCCGGCAGTTAATGCTTCAATAGCCCCGTTCAGGGTGTGAACCACTTCAAACTTTAATGCCTCCAGGGGCCAGCCCATCTCTTTGGCATGTACATAGGCCATAAGCTGGCTGCCGCTGCCCGGCCGGCTGATGGCTGCCACCTTTCCCGAAACATCGGAACTTGTCTTATAGGGGCTTTTTGCGGCCACATGAATACCCCAGAGCAGGGGAGAGCCCACA
Organism: Robiginitalea aestuariiviva; assembly: GCF_029537735.1. Classification (GTDB taxonomy): domain Bacteria; phylum Bacteroidota; class Bacteroidia; order Flavobacteriales; family Flavobacteriaceae; genus Robiginitalea; species Robiginitalea aestuariiviva. The sequence goes on from NZ_JARPUQ010000002.1 coordinate 1,005,407, forward strand.
TATTCCTGCAGGATGCGGGCCTCCAGACCGTCTGCTACCGCTTTCAGCAGGCCGTCGGTCAGGATCAGGGCCAGGTCCGCTTCGTCCGCTTTCAGCATCTGGGCCATACGCCCGCTCCCTTCCGGGATATCCTCCCATACCAGGTCGATACCCTGCTCGGCGAAGGCGCCTTCTTCCAGGGCCATCATCCAGGGGAGGTTAAAATGTTCTGGGACTCCAATAACGCGAACGTGTTGCATGGTTTAAGAGGTAGATTGAGTCAGGCATTCCAGGCAATGATCGATAAGTCTTTCCACAGCTTTCCGTGGTTGGGAGGAAAAGGTATGTGCTGCCCGGTTGGCCAGGATGCAATTCATGGAGGCAGCCCTGTGCCCCATAAGGCCGGCCAGGCCAAAGATCCCTGCAGTTTCCATTTCCATATTGGTGATACGCATGCCCTGGTGGCTGAAGGCCTGTATCCGGTCCATCATTCCGGAATCTGAAGGCCGCAGCCGCAAACGCCGGCCCTGGGGCGCATAAAAGCCTCCATTTGTGGCTGTGAAACCCATGGAGATTTGAGGCCCGTCAAAAACACCGAGCAATTGTGGGCTGGCAGATACCACATATGGCGTTGCCTTGTCCGAAGACCACTGGGTCTGGGCCACAAAAGAAGCTTCGAATTCTTTATTCCGAACACGGTCCGACTCGTAAAAGTGCAGCAAGCCGTCAAAACCAATGGCCATCCGGCTGAGTACCATGGCGTCTACCGGGATATCTTCCTGCAAAGCACCGGAGGTGCCTACCCGGATCAGGTCCAGTCGTACGGGATGGGCCCTGGGCGCCCGGGTTTCGAAGTCGATGTTGGCAAGTGCATCCAACTCGTTTAGGACAATATCGATATTATCCGTCCCGATCCCCGTAGAGATTACGCTCAGGCGCCTGTTACCCAGCCACCCCGTATGGGTGATAAATTCCCTTTTGGATTTACGAACTTCAACGCGGTCCAGTCGCTCGGACACCATGGGGACGCGCTCAGGGTCCCCAACCAGGATCACCGTGGTGGCCAGGTCTTCGGGGTGCAGGTGCAGGTGGTAGATGGATTGGTCCGCATTCAGGATCAATTCGGACGGCTCTAAGGACATATTACAGCTTAAGGATCCTTCCGGCTTCGGTATTGTAGAGAAAGTTGTATTTGAGTGCGCCGCCCAAATAGGCTTCGTTGTTGCGCAATTCAGAGTAATAGCTAGTCTGGTTCCCTAGTATTTCTTTGCCCTTTGCGCTCAGGCGGGCGGGGCTAAACCCTGTAAACAGGGGTTTGAGTGTTTGCAGGATGCGCTGGTACTGGGAGTCTCCGAAGCCATACCAGCCCTGATCTTCCAAAAGCAGGCCCATCAGGGCTTTTTTGGATTTGGGTTTTTGGTTGGCCACAAGGTCCAGGATATGGTTTTCCACTTCGTTCAGGCCATTTTTAATGGTGGGGAAGCGTTTAAGGTGGGCCTTGATGGTCGGTTCCAGGTATGGGAAATGATAGTTTTCGAAGTCGCTCAGGTTTTCCAGGCGGATGGGGTTGTCGCTGCAGTACAGCTGCCACACATAATCTGCATATTCAATATCGTCCTGGTTAAGCGCCACGCGGTTCTTGTAGAGTTCCTGAAGTTGTTCCTCGCTGAGATCGGCCAGGGCATGTAGCTTATTGCTGCCCGCCATATGGCCGCTGCAGGCCAGGGTGATGCGGGCATGGCGACGGTGGGTTTTAAGCCAGCTGATCACCGCCAGCATATTAATCTGGCAAAACAGGTCGTATTCAAACCACAGTATAATCTCGTCCTGTTGCTTGTGGTTGCAGAGGGAGCGGTACTCCTTCAGGGTTTTTTCGATAAACCAGGATTTACTGACGTTGTAGTTCTTGTGGAGGAATTCGAAGCGGGTCTTCCAGAAACTCTCGCTGCCGACATTAGTTTCGGTCTTCCCTTCGCAGAGCATTTCACGCCAGGTAATGATGTCCCCCTTAAACTTCAGTTTCAAAAGCCGTTGGGTGAACGCGTCCCCGTTCGTGATGTGTAGCTGCGAACTCATGGGTGTCAGTTGTTTGGTTTTCGACTTATAAAGGTAACATTTCGTCGAAAATATCAAAAACTATTTAACAGAAACCCCGGTTCTGGAAGGGAGTTACCCGCCTACCCGTTTTATTTTAAAGCCCATGCCTTTAAGGACTTCCATAATGCGATCCCGGTAATCGCCCTGTATAATGATGCGTTCGTCCTTGTAGCCGCCGCCTACGTGCAGCTCCTGTTTCAGGATGCGGGTCAGGGTTTTGAAATCGGAATCTGCCCCGGTATATCCTTCAAGGATGGTAACCGGCTTTCCCTTCCGTTTTTCAAAGACGCAGCGAATGGGGGCCTCCTGCAGCCAGAGCCCCTCGGGCTTTGCATCGTCTGCTGTTTCGTGTTCTTCCTCCGGCACATGGTCCGGGAACAGATTTTTGAGCTGATCTGATAGGTCCATGTTATCCTTTAATCAACCCCAATTCAATCAGGCGTTCGTGCAGGAATTCCCCGGCGGTAATATCTTCATATAACCTGGGGTGTTCGGCGTCCACGCAGTGCTCCAGGCAATCCAGGGGCATGTCGCTTACCGGGTGCATAAAGAAAGGGATGGAATACCGGGAAGTACCCCAAAGTTCCCGGGGTGGGTTTACCACCTGGTGGATGGTGGATTTCAGGCGGTTGTTGGAAAGGCGTGAGAGCATATCTCCCACATTGATCATGAGCTGGTCCGGCTCTGCAATGGCATCGATCCACTCCCCTTCGTGGTTCTGTACCTGCAGCCCTTTCCCGTGGGCCCCCATGAGCAGGGTAATCAGGTTGATATCCCCGTGGGCTGCCGCCCGCACGGCATCCTTCGGCTCTTCGGTAATGGGCGGGTAGTGGATGGGGCGCAGGATGGAATTCCCATTGAGGATGTACGGGTCAAAATACTCCTCGGGCAGCTCCAGGCGCAGGGCCAGGCCGCGCAACACATATTTGGCCGTTTTCTCCAGCATCTTGTAGGCTTCCTTCCCGGCGCGGTTGAATGCAGGCAGCTCTTCCACAAAAACATTATCGGGGTATTCAGCTTCCAGGGCGGGGTTGTTTTCCACGTACTGCCCGAAATGCCAGAACTCTTTCAGGTCGCCTGCAGAACGCCCTTTGGCGTGCTCTTTTCCAAAGGAGGTGTACCCCCGCTGGCCCCCAATTCCTTCGATTTCATATTTGGCCTTTACGTCTTCTGGGAGGTCAAAAAAGGCCTTGACCTGGGCGTAAAGCCGGTCTACCAGTTCGTCCGACAGGAAATGCCCCCGCAGGGCCACAAAGCCGATTTGCTCAAAGGCGTTGCCGATTTCTTCTACAAACTGCTGCTTGCGCTTGGGGTCGCCGGAGGTGAAGTCCCTCAAATCGACGCTGGGTATATGGTTCATGTGAAAGGATGTTAGCGGCCCAAAGTTAAAAAAAATGGGGCCACCTTCCGGCCGAATATGTAGATTTGTGTACCGCAATTCAACGCCCTGACCATGTCCAAACCCCTTCTGGATTTCACGGAATACGACCTTTCAAAAGAGGAGATGCTTCTCTTATACCGGGGAATGCTCAAGCCCCGGTTAATCGAGGAAAAAATGCTGATCCTGCTGCGGCAGGGTAAGATTTCCAAATGGTTCAGCGGGATAGGGCAGGAGGCTATTTCGGTAGGGGTTGCCCAGGCGCTGGACCCGGAGGCCTATATTTTACCCATGCACCGCAATCTGGGGGTTTTTACTACCCGCAATGTACCCTTGTACCGGTTGTTTGCCCAATGGCAGGGCAAGGCTGCCGGGTTTACCCGCGGGCGGGACCGGAGTTTCCACTTTGGCACACAGGAACATCGCATTGTCGGGATGATTTCCCACCTTGGGCCCCAATTGGGGGTGGCAGACGGGATTGCCCTGGCCGAGGCCCTGCAGGGTACGGGCCGGGTAACTGCAGTTTTTACAGGCGAGGGCGCCACCAGTGAAGGGGATTTTCACGAAGCCCTGAACCTGGCCTCCGTCTGGGATCTGCCGGTGCTTTTCTGCATCGAAAACAACGGCTATGGTCTTTCCACGCCCGTGTCCGAGCAATACCGTTGTGAACACCTCGCGGACCGGGGTCCGGGTTACGGGATGGAATCGCATATTATTGAAGGCAACAATGTCCTGGAGGTTTATACCCGGGTGAAAGCCCTGGCAGAAGACGTAGCTCAAAATCCCAGGCCGGTGTTGCTGGAATTCAAAACCTTCCGGATGCGGGGGCACGAAGAAGCCAGCGGCACCAAGTACGTCCCCCAGGAACTCATGGACCATTGGGCCCTGAGGGACCCCCTGGAAAACTACGCGGCCTACCTGCGAGGCGAAGGGGTGCTTACCGAGGTGTTGGAGGTGCGTTACAAAAAGGAAATTCAGGCCGAAATCCAGGAGGCCCTGGATGCTGCTTATGCCGAATCCCCTGTAGAATTCGAAGAAAGCATTGAATTAAATGATGTATTTCAAAAATTTGTATATCAAGAAATTAAACCCGCAAAAAACACTCAGGAAATCCGGCTGGTAGATGCGGTGTCCCAAGGGTTGAGGCAAGCCATGGAAAGGCATGACAACCTCGTAGTCATGGGGCAGGATATCGCCGATTACGGTGGGGTATTCAAGGTTACCGAGGGCTTTGCCGAAGCCTTTGGAAAGGACCGGGTGCGCAATACCCCCATCTGTGAATCCGGAGTGGTATCGGCGGCCATGGGCTTGTCCATAAAAGGGATGAAGGCTGTGGTGGAAATGCAGTTTGCTGACTTTGTAAGTTCCGGGTTTAATCCCATTGTCAATTACCTGGCCAAGGTCCATTACCGCTGGGGGCAACCTGCGGATGTGGTGGTGCGCATGCCCTGCGGGGCAGGGGTTGGGGCGGGGCCCTTCCACTCCCAGACCAACGAGGCCTGGTTTACCAAGGTGCCGGGCCTGAAAGTGGCTTATCCAGCCTTTCCCTACGACGCCAAAGGATTGCTGGCAACCGCCGTGGAAGACCCCAACCCGGTGTTGTTTTTTGAACACAAGGCCCTCTATCGATCGGTTTATGGCCCGGTGCCCGAATCGTATTACAACCTGCCCTTTGGGAAGGCCAATGTGCTGCGTCAGGGGGAAGGGTTGTCTCTGATTACGTACGGGGCCGGTGTCCACTGGGCCCTGGAACTCCTGGACCAGCAAGGCCTGGAAGATGTGGACCTCCTGGATTTGCGGACGCTTTGCCCCCTGGATTGGGACGCCGTCTTCGACTCGGTCAAAAAAACCGGCAAAGTGTTAATCCTACAGGAAGACAGCCTGTTTGGCGGAGTTGGCTCGGACCTGGCGGCGCGTATTGCGGACACCTGCTTTGAATACCTGGACGGGCCGGTTAAGGTGGTGGGCAGCCTGGAGACCCCCATTCCCTTTGCCCGTAGCCTGGAAGCCGGATACCTGCCCAAGCAGCGGCTGCAAGAGGCCATGGAGGCCTTACGGGCCTATTAAAACCGGAAAATTCCTACCCCGCGCAAACCGAAACACCCTCCGGCCTCGTATATAGGGGCAGAACCAAAAACCGTAACTATGAAACATGCCATTTACGGGTTCCTGATGCTGGCCCTGGTGCTGCAAGGCTGCTCCATCAGCAAGTCTGTACGCGCACAGCGCAACCTGATCAGCGGAACCTGGAACCTTACCGACGTCCGTTACCAAAACAATACCGGGGCTTTTCAGGCCACCCTGTTCGATGACGCAGATGCCATCTGCTTCGAAGACAGCGAGTGGTTTTTCCGGGACAACAACTCTACCGGGCGTTATACCATCACCCAGGGCAGCCTCTGCCAGGGGGGCGACCGCTTCTTCCGTTGGTCGGTGATCGAGCGGCCGGAAAGCTACAAGCCCATCTTCCAGTTTAAGTTTATCGACGAAAACCGCAAAGATATTGGCGGGGGCACAGGGTATCGCCTCAATATTGAATCCCTTACGGCGGAAACCATGCAATTGAGTTCTAATGTGCAGGTAGACGGAGCCCCCATAACCATTGTATACACCTTCAACAAAAAATAAAGGCATGAAAGGATTAAAGATTTTGAGCATGGGCCTGGCGCTGGTATTGATGCTGGGCTGTAATGCGATTAAAAATGCAAACAACAAACAGAAAGGCGCTGTAATCGGGGCCTCAGGCGGGGCCGTGGTAGGCGGCGTCATCGGGAATAATGTCGGCAAGGGCAATACCGTGCTGGGCGCCATTATCGGTGGTGTGGTTGGCGGCGTGGCCGGCGGTTATATCGGTGACCGCATGGACCGGCAGGCCGAGCGGATCGAAGAAGAAGTTCCCGGGGCCGAAGTTACCCGTGTAGGGGAGGGGATTAACGTGACCTTCACTGAAGAAGCCGGGGTGTATTTCGACACCAATAAGGATGAAGTGAAAGGCACCTCAGGGGAAACCCTGCAACGCCTGGCCGGTATTTTCCAGGAATACCCCAAGACCATTATCCTGATCGAGGGCCATACCGACAGTGCCGGCCCGGAGGAATACAATATGGATCTGAGCCGCCGCAGGGCGCAATCTGTGGCCAACTACCTGATTGGGCAGGGTGTGGACGCCAGCCGTTTTACGGTGAAATGGTACGGGGAAACTCAGCCCAGGGCAGATAACAGTACCCCGGAAGGCAAAGCCAAGAACCGCAGGGTGGAACTCGGGATCATCGCCAGCGAGGCGTTGAAAGAGGAAGCCCGGCAGGAAACGGGCAATTGATGATATATCCCGGCTTCGGCCGGGATTTTTTTGCCCCGGTGCATTTTATCGGATAAATATCCTGCACACCGGCAAAATAGGACCTTTAGTCGAAAACGGCTGTACTTTACCAGGTACACTATACGACAATGAAAAGGTTCCTTCTCATGGGAATGCCGTTACTCGGATGTTTCCTGTTGGGGGTTAACGGTGTTCTCGCACAGTCAGGGAGCACCCCGCCTCAGCCCCCCAAAGTAAAAACCCATACGGTGCTGGCGCAATACGCACCGGACCTGGTGGTTCCGGCCACTGAGCGCAGCGAAATGAAGCAGGATCGCCTGGCCCTTATCCGGGAGCGACGGGCCATGCTGGACACCCTGCAATTGTCTCGCAAAAAGAAATTGCGCCTCTTGCGGGAGCTATATCTGAAACCTTCAGGAGCGCACTGGGATCACTTGTATGCAGATCTCACCATGGAGAGCGAACCCCCTGAATAATAAGCTATAACTTAATGTGATTTCAAGCGTTCTTTACGCTTACGGAGCTGCCGTTCCAAATCGTCACTGGCTTCTGCAATGGAGGCTTCAAAATTGCCGTTGGAAGCTTCGGCAAACAGGCGCGGCCCGGGAAGGCTCAGGCGGATGTTGCATATCATTCCGGTGTCCGGGTCCGAGGTATTTTCCTTTTTGAAGAACACGTCTGCCCGAACAATGAAGTCGTATTTCTGGGCGAGTTTCTCCAAACGCTGCCCGGCCATGATCTCGAGGCGGGCACTGGCTTTTACCTGGTTGTATTCGAAGTTGATGTCCATATGCTACTATTTACTCCCTAAATATAGGGCAAAGGTTTTGGGTATGGGTATGATAATCCTCATTGTACCGGTTTCTCATGAGGTTGGTCCTGATTTTTTAGGCAGGTACACGGAAAAAAGGATACCTGCGGCCAGGGATACGGTAATTACGGAAAGGGAAATCCATTCCGGCAGGACCACCTGGTGGGAGAAGATCATCTTCAGGCCCACAAAAGCCAGGATCACCACCAGGCTGTAATTGATATATCGGAATTTCTGCAACATCCTGGAAATCAGGAAATACATGGAGCGCAGCCCAAGGATGGCCAGGATGTTGGAGGAAAATACAATAAACGGGTCTGCCGTGATGGCCAGGATGGCCGGGATACTGTCCAGGGCAAAGAGGATGTCCGTGAGCTCAATGATCACCAGGGCCACAAACAGGGGGGTGGCCGCATAAAGCCCCATCCGGCGCACAAAGAAATCGTGACCGTTCAGGGTGGTAGTGATTGGGAAAATGCGCTTCAGTTGCCGGAAAACCCAGGATTTTTGGGGATTGAACTGGTGGTTTTCCGAATGCAGCATCCGGTATGCCGTATAGAGCAGGAAGGCCCCGAAAACATAAATGATCCAGTCAAAACGGTTGATTAGTGCCACCCCGAAGAGGATCATCAACCCGCGGAAGACAATGGCACCCAGGATGCCCCAGAACAGCACCCGGTGCTGGAATTTGGGCGGGATGGCAAAGGCCTTGAAGATTACGGCAATCACAAAGACATTGTCGATGCTCAGGGAGAGTTCAATCAGATAGCCCGTAATATATTTCAGGGTGGCATCACCCGGGGTAAGCCCGGTTGGGTTTTCCACATAGCCTCCCTGGAATAAGCCGTAAATGGCGGCGCTGAAACCGAGGGCAATGCTTACCCAAACCGCAGTCCAACCGGCGGCTTCCTTAGAGCGGATTTCGTGGTCGTGTTTGTGGAAAACGCCCAGGTCCAGGGCCAGGAATACCGTGATAATGGCAATAAAGCCAATCCAGATCCACATGGGGAATTTTGCTTTTCTACAAAGATAAGGAACCTGGGGGTTGTAACCGCTTATCGTGCCGCACGAAGGCGATAATTGCTATAGCCCAGCAGGAGCAGGGCGGTGGCCCCGCAGGCCAGGAACCCCAGGAACAGCGGCAGGACGGAGCCCTCCACAAAGCGCCCGATCCAGGTGCTGATCACCACGGACATGATGGTTGCGATAAAACCGGTAACTGCAGCCCCGATCCCGGCAATATGCCCCAGCGGCTCCATCGCCATGGAACGGAGGTTCCCGAACAGGAACCCTACCGCAAAGAATTGCAGGGCCAGAAAGACCATCAGGATCCACACCTGGGGGTTGTCACCTCCGGGAAACAGCAGCCAGTAGGCCAGGGGGATTAGCGTATAAACGACCAGGGAAACCGTAATGAGCCTGCGCATTCCGAACCGGAGTACCAGGGTGCCATTCAGGAAGGTAGCCGAACCGATGGTGATGGCCAGGCCTGCAAACAGGTAGGGAAACAAATCCGGGACTCCATACTGGGTTTCGAAGATTTGCTGGGAGGTACTCAGGTAAACCAGGAAAGACCCGGTGACCAACCCCCAGATATAGGTAAAGATCATGGTCCTTCGGTATCCCAGTACCTCCCGGAAGCCCTTCAGAATCATTACGGCCTTAAACCCGGTGCGGTTGCGCTGGGGCAGGGTTTCGGGCTGCCGTTTCCAGAACCAAAGGGCGACCAGCACGCTAAAGCCTACCTGCACATAGAAGATGGCCTCCCAGCCCAGGTAATCCAGAACCAGTTTGCCAAAGGCCGGGGCCACGATAGGGACCAGGATAAATACCACGGTCACAAAAGACATGATGCGAGCCATATAGTCCCCGCTGAACCGATCCCGTATCATCGCAATGCTGATGGTCCGCGGGGCCGAAAGGGACATGCCCTGCAGGATCCGGCCTACGATCATCCATTCCAGGCTGCGCGCCGCCACGCATATGGCGCTTGCCCCAACGAATAAGGCAAACCCGATATAGACAATTGGTTTGCGACCCACGCTGTCGGATACCGGGCCGAACAGCAGGGGCCCCGTGCCCATACCCAGGAAAAACAAAGTGATCAGCAACTGATTGTTTGCCGGGTCCTGGTTGCCAATGGCCACCCCAATGATATCCAGGGCAGGGAGCAGCGCATCCAGTGCCAGGGCTACAATGGACATCAAGGCTGCCATCAGGGCAATGAATTCAGTGTGGTTGCGGCGGGTTGTTTCCATACAGGGGATCGGGCTTGATGGCCGGGGAGGGGCAAAGATAGGGCAAATCCCCGGGGTAGGCGCCTGCATTCGACGCCCGGAAATCGTATCTTTAGGAAAAAGGAAGGGATATGAAAATTCGGATGGAAGGAAATAGCGTCAGGCTACGGCTCAGGCGCTCTGAGGTAGAGGAGTTGGCGCAGGGCAAGGCAGTTCGGGGAACCGTGGCCTTTCCGGAGGGCTTATGGCAATACGCCCTGGAACCGGCTGCGGGTGCTTCACGTCTGGGGGCACGTCTGACAAAGCTGGGGATCACGGTAACCTTGCCGGAAGACTGGGCCCTGGCCTGGGCGGATTCGCCCCAGGTTGGGTTCGAACATAATCTGGTACTGGAAACAGGGGGTCCATTGTATTTGCTTATCGAAAAAGATTTCGTCTGCCTGGACCGGGATCCTTCCGGGCAGCAGGATCAGTTTCCCAACCCTAAAGCGGGAAACTTCTAAGCTATACATTCGTGTATGAGGAACCGGCGGGAGAAATGTCCAGGCCAGTGTGGGGCCGGGTTACTCCGAAGTGGGGAGATGAAACCGGTAGGTAAGCCTGAATTGAAAAAGCAGGCCGGAGCGAACGGACTGGTTTAGGCTGCTGCGCGGGTCGTCGAAAAAAATATTGGCGATGGAGATTTTAACCGTGTCCTCGGCACCGTAAACCCGATAGGATCGGGCAATACTGTAGCCGGCCTTAAACCCGATCAAAAGGGAGGGGGAGAAGTGGTGCTGCAGGTACAGGCTCAGGTCGTTGGAGATGCGTTGCACATAAGCCGGCCCGAATTCCGGGGTTTCAATGGGAAAGGAGCTTCCTAAAGCGTCAAAGGAGGTGCCGGCACGCCAGCGCTCGCTCAGGCGGACGTTAAAATCCCCCCGGGAAGGAAACAGGAGTCGTACTTCCCAGGCGTCCTGCGGATGGTGCAAATAGTAGGTTAGCAGGGGAACCCACATCACCCCGTACTCTTCCGTGTTCAAATAAAATCCGAAACCCAGGGTCTGGCGGTCTCCGCGTTTGCGCTCCAGTAACTGCAGGGTGCCCCACTGCCATTGGGCCCGTCCGTTATCGAATGCCGAAGCCAGGCGGGGTAGCAGCATGTGGGTAGATGTCCACCCATTGCGGTGTGTGAGGTTCAGCCCAAGATACAGGGCTGCCGAATACAACTTGAGTTCAGGGCTGCCCGGGTCGGGCTGCAGCCGGTTATAAGCCCCTGTGCTGCCAGTGAGCAGGGTAGTGCGACCCCCTAAGGGGATCGGGAGAAGCAAATCGTAATCCGCAAAGGTGATCCCGGTCTGCAGGTTGTCGTCTTCAAAAGCGGTTTCCGGGGAATAGCCATATCCAATTTTCAGCAGGTCCACATAGGATTGGCCCGAAAGCCATAAAGGCAGCAGCAGCAACAAAAAGGGCAGTGGCTTCATGAGCGCATTTCTGGAGCGAAGATACTTCAAATTTGGAGTGCCCACATCGAGAAATGAGGCCCGCCCCCGCGATAAAAACCCCTTTTAAGTGTAACGAACCCCCGAAAATCCGATCTAATAGGGCACATCCATCAAAAAACGCAAGAAATGTATATGAAATCCATCTGGGTTGGGGCGCTATGCTTGCTGCTGACAAGCGGCCTGCAGGCCCAGGAAACCCTAACCCCGGAACAATGGCAACAGGACCTTGACCATTTGCAGGCAACCCTGCATCAGGAGTATCCCTTTCTCTTTAAAAAAATCACCCCTTCGGATTTTGATACCCGGGTTGCAGCCCTGCGGCAGGCGATCCCGGATATGGAAGCCCATGAGGTCATGGTGGGCCTGGCGCGGCTGGTAGCCGGGTTTGGCTATGGGCATACCATTTTGGGGTACTGGGAAGGGAAGGTGCCTTACCACCAGTTGCCCCTGGTGCTTTACCAGTTCGACGACGGCATTTACCTGGAAGGGGTGCATCGTGATTATGCCTCCCTGGCGGGCGCGCGCCTAACCGCGATTGAAGGCATGCCAGTAGCCGAAGTCCTGGAGCGGATGCGGCCGGTGGTACCCGCGGAAAACGAGATGTTTGTAAAGGCCTACGGCATCCATTACCTCACCTTTCCGGAATTCCTCCATGCCCAGGGCGTCCTGCCCCGGTTACAGCAGGAAATTACCCTGACGCTGGAGAAGGACGGGAATACCTTGCAGGCATCAGTTAAAGCGGTGCCTGCCTTTCGCATTCCCACCCGGTACGGACGGGTAAAACCGGGGGCGGACTGGGTATCTGCGCGCGACACTGCAAACACCCCGTTGTACCTCAAACACCTGGATCGGATTTATTACTACCAGTACCTGCCCGGGGAAAATACGGTGTACGTCCGCCACAGCCAGATCCAGGACGATTCCCTGCAAACCATCCCGGCTTTTTACCGGGAGGTCTTCGATTTTGTGGAGCAGCACCAGGTAGAGAAGCTCATCCTGGATGTGCGCCTGAACGGGGGAGGGAACAACTACAAAAACAAACCGATTGTAACCGGCCTGATTCGCTCCCGGGTCAATAAACCCGGAAAATTAATGGTAATTATCGGCCGCAGGACCTTTTCGGCCTGCCAGAACCTGGTAAACGAGATCCATAATTATACCCATGCGGTTTTTGTAGGGGAACCCACAGCCGAAAACATTAATTTTTATGGCGATAACCGGCCGCTTACCCTGCCCAATTCCGGGCTGCATGCCTATGTGTCTTATGCCTGGTGGCAGGACAAACCCCAATGGGAGAACGCAGACTGGCTGGCGCCCCAGCTTCCTGCCGGCCTAACCTTTAAGCAGTATCAAAACAATCAGGACCCGGCCCTGGAAGCCGCCCTCGCTTTCCGGGACTCAACCTTTATAGGAGACCCCATGGCGCATCTGACCAAGCTGTTTAATGCCGGGGAGATAGAACAGGTAAAATCCGAGGCGGCACGGATGATTGCAGATCCGAATTACGCCTACTTCGACTTTGAAGCAGAGTTTGATATGATATCAAATAGGCTATTAAAAGACAACTTGTTACAGGAATCTTATTTTGTTTCTGAAATGCTGGTTTCCTTCTTTCCTGAGTCTGCAAGCGCCTGGCTTACCCGGGCCCGCATTTTTAACGCGCTGGGCAACCGGGAGCAAGCCGTTATTAGTGCTGAAAAGGCGTTAACCCTGGGGCTGGATGCCACCCAAAAGGAAGAGGCGGAAGCCCTGATTCAAGGCGGGTAAACGATCTCTTAAAAAGATGTGAATTGGCAGGAAATTGGCAATAAAAACAAAGGGGAGCAGTTACCTTAGAAGGTATGAAGCTTCGGAAAAACCAGATTTTCTTCCTGTGCTACGGGGGTTGGGTACTCGGCATTGTCTGGGTGCTGATGGCAGCCAATACGGGTTGTAGTACGCCCCGATCTCTTACGGCAGAACAGCGGGAGACACTGGACGCCCTGGTGGCCGGCCGTGAAATTTATTTCGATGCCCGTTATGCCTTACCCACGGCGTCCCAGGAATACATACAGGCAGCCAATATGGGGTTTACGCAGGTAAGGGGTAATTCCGTAGCCAGCATTAACCTGCAAGGGGAGCAGTATTTCCTGAAAATCCACGGGGATTCGGTGCGGTCATTCCTGCCATACTTTGGAAGGCGGTACAATATGGCTCAGCCGGGTGACCGGGGCGCCATAGAAGTGGATAATGTTATGGAAGCCTTCGATTCCAGGAACACAGACCGGGGAACCACCCTGGAATTCTTTGCCCGCAACGGTTTTGAACGCTTCCGGTTTCTGGTGGACCTGCAACCTTCCGGAAATATGATGGTTTCCGTCTACAGCCCGCAGCGGGATGTGATACGCTTTAAGGGAACCCATCGATTCGACGCCCCCAATTAATTTAGGATTTTGACAATCAGTATTTTGCTGTTTTTTTCATACCTTATATTCCATTATCCCACTTAGCGCATCGTGATGAAAGGTATAATCGGAATTTTAGGAAGTCTTGTGGTTTGTTTGTGGATAGCAGGTTGCCAGCCTGCCGGCAACCTTGTTGCAGAGGTGGATCAAGGGGTTACTGTGATTGAGGCGCCACTGCGCATCGCCTTTGAAATTGAAGATTCGTCTGAGAGCGCACTGATCAGGTCCCTGGGAACCCCTGGGTTTGGTTCTCAAATCGGGGATTTCAGAAAGGCAGGATTTTATCTGCAAATACATGGGGACCAGGTAACAGCCATATTGCCGCATTATGCCGGCAAGCAACTTTTCCCCGACGTTTACCAAAAGCCGGAAATTACGATCGAAAACAAATTTTTGGAGAATCTGGAGTATAAGCGCTATAAGGATCCCCGGGAGTTTACACTGCAGTTTGATGTTTGGAACCTTACCGAACGCCTGCGCTTTGAGTTGCACGTATTACCGGATCAGACGGCTTATATGAATGTGCGGAGCGCTCAAAGACGTATGATCACCGGATATAGGGGGAAGGTAAGTAGTCTTTTGTTATAAGTATGAACTCTGTTAACCTGGGGGCTTTTTATATTATAATTTGACATAATATAAATTATGATACAAATACATGGTATAAAAAAAGCTTCGTATCGTGCCTTTCTAATCCAATTAACCATAAAGTCCTAAGATCGTAAAACCTCCTTGATAAATAATCCGGGTGGAATAAGCTAACTCTTTTAATGTCAGAGTGCATGCAACGTTGCGTTTGGGTAGTTGTTTCGCTATAATTTATAGTTTATTATCACTGAGCAATAAAATCTAAATATTCATTCAGATAATATCAAATGAATTAATATTCATAGGTAACTGGATCAAGCTTAAAGTAATATTCTCCCATTCTTAGATAAACCTCGTAATGTTCAAAATAGTAGGCTATTTGCTCATTATAATAAGCATATTTTAAACCTTTTGAAGTATTTTTTTGATACGCTATATATTCTTCAATATCATTTATAAACGCATCCTCCGAAATCTCTAAAGAGCTAAATTCTCTATCGGTTAATTTATCTTTTACACTAAAATATAAACCCCCTTTTCTGGTTTTATCGGTGAGAGTAAAGATTTGTTTGCCATATTCAGGTTCAAAAGAGGTATTCCATCTGTGTTCTTCAAATTGAAAAACCAGGGTGTCCTTTTGTCTCTTATCAACATAGTTGAAGCCCTTTCCTTTCGGGTAGAATGTGTTGTACTGAATATATTTAGGAATTATAAAGGAATCATTGCGGACGAAAATTACTTGATACTTATCAAGTAATTTTGATTCTAATTTATTCTTGTTTACTAATCTGTTAAAAGGCCCATCAAAGTAATATTTCTTATTTTCTATCGTCTCTTTTAGGGATAGAACGTTTTCTGGTTTATATCCAACCTTAATAGTGTCTTTTAAGAGATAGATGTATCCTTCATATTCACTTTTTTTTTGCAGTTTGAAGACTTTAAGTAAAAGTTGATCTCGGTTATTTGGAATAATATCTCCATCCAGAATATAATCTGGATCATACTCAAAGAAGAGGGTGTCTCTCTTTAAATCTTGACCAAAACATACTTGAATAAGCAGTAAAATGATATTAAAATAAATCCATTTCATCCTTTATCTCAGGTTGGGAACCCATTCAGGTTTTAGGACGGGCAGGTATAGTTTTCCGTGTAGCGCTTTGCTTATAAAACCTGCTTTTTCACCCGCACCGCATTCCAGCCTTTGGGGCCTTTTTCCAATTCAAACTGCACCTTGTCGTCCTCGTGGATTTCGTCCAGCAGGCCGGTAACGTGCACAAAATAGCGCTCCTGGGTTTCGCTGTCCGTGATGAAGCCGTACCCTTTGGAAGCATCAAAAAAGGCGACTTTGCCGGTGTGGATGGGGTCAATTTCTTCCTCCTCTTTTTGGGGGATTCCAAGGACAATGTCCTCGGCCTTGACCTTGATTTTTTCAGACGGATCCGGAGGGGTGTCCGTGAGGTTGCCATAGGCATCTACATAGGCGAACGGAATTCCGCCCTCCCCCTCGCTGGCTTCAGCCCTTCGGGCCTCTTTCTTCTTTTGCTTTTCTTCGCGTTTTTTTTGTCGCTTCTTCTCTTTTTCCCTTTTGCCAAAGGAGTCTTGTGATCTCGCCATGAAAAATATTGTGCCGTGAAGGTATGAGTTTTTATGACCAATGACGATTTTTTGGCAATAAAGCGTATTGATTTCCCCCGTCATGCTTATTTTACACTTCCTTACCACAGCCGCAATAATCCGCCGAAACCATGATCAAATCCTTTCGCAAAGCCCTCCACACCGACGAGCCCCTGCATGGCGTACTGATGACCCTGCCTTCCCCGGAACTGGTGGAAATGGTGTCCGGGGCCGGGTTTGACTGGATGTTCCTGGACATGGAACACTCCCTGATCGATTTTGAGACCCTGCAGCACCTGATCCGCGCCGTGTCCGGGTCCTGCCTGGTGGCCGTACGTGTGCCCGAAGCCACCAAGACCTATGTTTCCAAGGTGCTGGATGCCGGGGCCGAAGCGGTGATCTTCCCCATGGTGTCCACCCCGGGAGAAGCCCGGCATGCCGTTTCCCTTTGCAAGTACCCCCCTCAGGGGCGCCGGGGTGTGGGCCTGGGCCGGGCCGCCGGGTACGGGAAGGATTTTGCCCCATACCTGGAGGCTGCAAATGACCATATTGCCTGTATTGTGCAGATCGAGGATGCCGCCGGGGCCCAAAATGCAGCTGAAATTGCGGCCGTAGACGGAGTAGACGCTTTATTTATTGGGCCTTACGACCTATCCATGGACATGGGCCTCCCGGGGCAGGTATCCCATGCCCGCATCCGGGAAACCATTGCTTCCATAGCCTGTTTAAAGGCCCCGGGCACAGCCCTGGGCATTTTCTCCACAGATCCGGAGGCTACCCGGGCATATGAAGCCATGGGCTTCCGCCTGCTGGCCTGCGGCATAGACACGGCCCTGATCCAAAACGGAGCGCAGCGCCTGCTCGGAGAGCTCAGGGGTTCATCCGAATAAGCGCTGCGCTTGTAACACACTGTTTTAGGGCGTCTATGTGGCTTTGGTCAGCTCCTTTTGGATGTTGTCCGGCACTACCTCATAGGATTCAAAAGCGCTGGCAAAGGTAGCCTTGCCCTGGGTCAGGGAGCGCAGGCTGGTGGAATATCCGTATAACTCCGCCTCGGGGGTGGCGCATTTCAGGATCTGGAAGTGGTCTTTGTTTTCCATCCCCAGGATCAGCGACCGCCGGCTTTGCAGGTCCGTCATCACCCCGCCCATCATGTCTTCCGGCACCTTTACCGTAAGCTGGTGGATGGGCTCCAGCAATTTGGGCGCGGCATTCAGGAAAGCTTCCTTAAAGGCGTGTGCGCCTGCGATTTTAAAAGAGATATCGTTGGAGTCTACGGAGTGCATTTTCCCGTCGTACACCATCACCCGTACATCCCGGATGTAGGATCCGGTAAGCGGGCCGGATTCCATCACCTCCAGGATACCCTTTTTAATGGACGGCAGGTAGCGTTGGTCTATAACTCCGCCCACAATGCAGTTGTAGAATACCAGTTTACCGCCCCAGGACAGGTCAATTTCCTCCTTGCCCCTGAGGCTGAAGCCTTCGGGTTCGGGCATGCCTTCAAACCAGGGTTCGATTTTCATATGGACCTCCGCAAACTGCCCTGCCCCGCCGGATTGTTTCTTATGGCGGTAACTGGAAGTGGAAGAACGGTTTATGGTTTCCCGATACGCAATTTTCGGGGCTTCAAATCGCGCCTCCAGGCCATAGATATTTTCCAGCATCCATTTAATGTTGGCCAGGTGGAGTTCTCCCTGGCACCCCAGGATTTGTTGCTTGAGCTCGCTGGAATACTGTATGGTTACGGTGGGGTCCTGGCTGTGGATTTTCTTCAGGGCATCCGTGAGTTTTTCCTCGTCGCTTTGCTGGGTGGCAAAAACGGCTTTTTTGGTGCGGGGTTGCGGATAGGCAATTGGGCGGATGGTTACCGGGTGTGATTCTGCATGCAGGGTATCATTGGTCTCGGTATCCTTTAGCTTCAGGGTTGCCCCGATATCGCCCACCATAAGTTGATTCACCGCAAGGCGTTTCTTACCGTCCATGATAAAGAGCTGGTTCAGGGTCTCGGCTTCCCCGGTACGGGAATTCACCAGCTTGTCGTTCAACTTAACCGCCCCGGACTTCACCTTAAAGAAAGTGACCTGGCCCACATTGGGTTGTTGCAGCGTTTTAAAGACAAAAAGGGCTGTGGGGGCCTCTGCGGTGGGCTCCACCGGGTTGCCCTCCATGCTTTGTTCCGGTTTCAGTTCGGCCGCTGCAGGGGCTACATTGTCGATAAAGCCCATCAGCCTGCCGCTGCCCATATCCTGAAGGGCGGACATACAGAAGACGGGGAAGAGTTCATGATGAAGCATTCCGGCCTTGATGCCTTGCCGCATCTCGTCTTCGGAGAGCGTACCTTTTTCAAAATACAATTCCAGCAAAGCTTCGTCGTTTTCCGCGGCTTTTTCCACCAGCTCGTTGTGCAGGCGGTTGGCCTTTTCCTGTTCGGCCTCCGGGATGGGTAATTTTTCGGGCTTGCCGCCTTCGGGAGGGAACTTGTAGAGGCGCATTTTCAGCACGTCTATGATCCCCTGTGCCCCATCTACCTTTATGGGATACTGAATCTGGGCAGCGTTGTTTCCCACCAGGTTGCGGATGTCGCGCAGGCTGTCTTCAAAACTGGCGTTGGGGTGGTCAATCTGGTTCACCACAAACAGGGTGGGCCGGTTGTACCGGTCAATGTAGTTCCAGATAATTTCCGTGCCCACTTCCACCCCATTGCGGGCATTGATCACGGTAACCACCGTATCGGCCACGCGAATGGAAGACAGGATCTCCCCGATGTAATCGTCCAGGCCTGGGGTGTCTATGATGTTGATCTTGTAGTTGCGCCATTCCGTATGCAGGGGGGTAGCAAATACGGATGCTCCCCGCTCGTGTTCCAGCTCGTGGTAATCGGAAACCGTGTTCTTGTTTTCTACTGTACCCCGGCGGTTGATCAGCTCTGCTTCAAAGAGCATGGTCTCCGCCAGGGTCGTTTTGCCACTGTTATGGGCGCCTACAAATACAATGTTCTTGATGTGCTTATCGTCGTATATTTTCATGGTCTCGGAAGAAAAAGGTTAGCGAATCGTTAAGGTTGTCCTGTAAAGGTAGCCGCAAGCAGCCGCCAAAAACATGACATTTTCCCATATTCTTCACCTGCCGGTGCACAATCGGCAGGACCCGGGACCAGAAGTGTCAGGGCGGGCTCCCCTACCCGCTCCCCTGCCCTACCGGGCAGCCACGGGCTCCGAATAGGTGACCCGGTAGATGGCGTCCCCGAAATCGTCCGAGATCAACAGGGAGCCGTCCTCCAGGAAGAGCAAATCCACAGGCCGTCCAAATTGTTCCTGGGTTTTGTTGTCCAGCCAGCCTTCAATGAAGGGTTCATAGCCCACCGAAGTGTTGCCGTCCAGGCGCACCATGGAAATCCGGTATCCGGACTTCTCGCTTCGGTTCCAGGAACCGTGCTCGGCTATCAGCGGGTTGTTGCGGTATGCGGGCGGGAACATGTCCCCGGAGGCAAATTTCACGCCCAGGGGCGCAACGTGGGCCCCCAGGTTCTGGGCTGGGGCCACAAATTCATCACAGGAATGCTGGTCGCCGTATTCCGGGTCTGCAATGGTCCCTCCATGACAGAAGGGGTACCCGAAATGTTGCCCCACCTCGCTTACGCGGTTTAGTTCGCAGGGCGGGATATCGTCTCCCATCATGTCCCGTCCGTTGTCGGTAAACCACAACTCTCCGGTTTGCGGGTGCCAGGTGAACCCGACAGAATTCCGTACCCCATGGGCTACGATCTCCCGGTTACTCCCATCCGGGTCCATACGGGTAATGGAGGCGTATCGTGGGTCCGCCACGGCCGAATCGCAGATGTTGCAGGGGGCGCCCACGGGCACGTAGAGCTTGTCGTCCGGCCCAAAAGCGATATACTTCCACCCATGGTGGAATTCGGTGGGGTAATCGTCATAGACTACAACCGGGGCGGGCGGGTTTTCCAGTTTACTTTCAATACTGTCGTAACGCAGCAGGCGGCCCACCTCGGCCACATAGAGCGAACCCTTGCGGAACGCGATCCCGTTGGGGACGGACAGGGTGGAATCCAGGATCAGGATGCGGTCGGCCTTGTAATCTTTGTCCCGGTCCTGAATGGCGTATACGGTTTTATCGTTACGGGTGCCTACAAACAGGGTGCCGTCCTCCCCCATGGCCATGGAACGGGCACCGTCCACACTGTCTGCGTAGACCTCAATCTGAAACCCCGGGGGCAGCTTTAACCGATCCAGCGGAAGGTTGCTGGGGGCTTCTTCATACTGTACCAGAGGGGCTTCCACCTCCTTCTCTTTACAGGAATAAACGGCCACAACCAAAAGGGCCATAATCATGGATTTCAAGGGCATGTGCTTGAGGATCATCAGAAGTGTTTTTTTTTTGGAAGCCCTAAAATACGGAATCTTCAGCCAAATTGCATCGCCCTCCCATGGGAAAAGTGTTACATTTACATTTTATTGAAGTTCTCCATGTATCGTTTTATATTCCTTCTTGCGCTGGCGGCCTTGCACGCCGGGCTCTTAGGCCAGGAACCCCTTCAGGTAGCCCGGGTAAGCGGGATTGTGTTAGACGGGCATGTAGACGAACCGGCCTGGGAAGCCATTCCGCCCCTGCCCATGGTCCAGTACGAGCCCAATGCCGGGGCATCGCCTACGGAGCGCACGGAGATCCGCATTGGTTATGATGAGGATTATTTTTATGTATCCCTGAAGGGATACGACCGGGACCCGGACGGAATTCGTGCCACCTCCCTCTACCGCGACCGCATTTCCGGTTCCGACCACCTTGAGGTGATGCTCGATACCTATAACGATAACCAGTCCGGCTTTATCTTTACGACCACCCCGGCGGGTATCCGAAACGACCTGGCAATCTACAATGACGCCACCGGGGGTACCATCTCCTCTTCGAGTTGGGCCAACCGGGACTTTAACACCTTTTGGGACGCCGAGACCACGGTAACCCCTGAAGGGTGGTTTGCAGAGATCCGGATTCCCTTCAGCAGCCTGCGGTTCCAGGATACGGATGGGCGCGTGGTCATGGGTTTTACGGCCCAGCGGAAAATCGCACGCCGCCGCGAACGCCTGGTTTACCCGGCCATTGGCCCTATTACCAATTTTGCCTTCCTGCGGCCTTCCCTGGCGCAGAAGATTGTTTTTGAAGGCATCCGCCCCAGCCATAAGCTCTATGTAACCCCTTATGTGCTGGGCGGGCATGAACGGGTGCAGGAATTGAACGCGGCTGGCACAGGGTATACCCCGGCTGAAGACTTTAAACGCAATGCCGGTGCCGATGTAAAACTTTCGCTTACCAATAACCTTACGGCGGATTTTACCGTAAATACTGATTTTGCCCAGGCCGAGGCGGACGACCAGCAAGTGAACCTCACCCGTTTTTCCTTGTTTTTTCCGGAGAAGCGGCAATTTTTTCTGGAGCGGGCCTCCATCTTCGATTTTCGGACCGGGGGACTTAGCCGGCTCTTTTTTAGCCGCCGCATCGGACTTACCGGCGATGGCCGGCAGGTGCCGATATGGGGAGGGATGCGGCTAACGGGTCGGATGCAATCCTGGGATGTGGGTGTGCTCAATATGCAAACCCAGGCACTGGATTCCCTGCCTTCCGAAAATTTTGGGGCCCTTCGCCTGCGCAAGCGGGTCCTGAACCAGCATAGCTATATTGGCGGGATGTTTACCAGCCGCCTGGACGGACAGGGTCATGCTAACCTGGCCTATGGCCTGGACGGACTTATCCGCGTTGTGGGGGACGACTACCTGACGCTCCAATGGGCGCAGACCTTCGACAACCGGGACCCTATCGATGTCGGAGGGCTGGAAAACGGGCGCCTGGCTGTGGAATTAAACCGCCGCAGGCGCAAGGGCTTCGGGTATACCCTTGGGGCCATATATTCAGGAGCGGGATATGCCCCGGGGATCGGGTTTGTAGACCGTCGGGATTTTAAATACGGGGCTGTGGAAGTGTCCCATACCTGGCTGCGGGAGAAAGGGCCCTTTATCTGGCACCAGGGCAAACTTTTGGGCAACGCCTACCTGGCCAACACCGGGGGGGAGGTGCTCTCCTCCCAGACTGGCGCGGCCTGGACTTTCAGTACCCGCGGCCTGGATAGTGGGGAACTTTCCCTGGTACAGGCCTTCGAACGGCTGCCAGCTGAATTTCCGCTGGCACAGGGGGGGGTAATTCCGGTGGGCACCTACGACTTCCAGCGGGCCAAAGCAGCCTATACTATGGCCGTAGATAAAAAGCTGCGCACGGGGGTTTCCCTGGATATGGGTTCCTTTTATGACGGCAGGTTGCTAACCCTGGGGGTAACCCCTTCCTGGTATCAGTCCAAATACCTGCAGTTTAATCTGGAATACAGTTACAACCACGGGTATTTCCCGGCCCGGGACCAGCGCCTGGATTTCCACCTGGCTCGGCTGCGGGTGGGGACAGCTTTAAACCGTGAGATTTCCACCAATGCTTTTATGCAGTATAACGGGGCTGGGGACCTGCTCACCTTTAACGTGCGCTTCCGCTGGAATTTCAGGGAAGGACAGGACCTGTGGGTGGTATTCAATTCCGGACGCAATACGGACCGATGGGCCATACAACCGAGGCTACCGGCCTGGCAGTCGCGTTCCTTCCTGGTGAAATACACCCATACGTTTATTTTTTAAAGAAGCTCAGGCGCCAAGTTAAAAGCATGGCGGTCCTACCCTACTACTAAAAGGGATCCCTGAAGTTTTCCAATCATTTTTTTGGCCAGGCTGCGGTTCACCCCTTTCGGAATACAAAAAAGTCCGGTAGGCACCTTATCCGCAAAAGCGGTCAGGCGTTCCAGGGCATCCCCTTCATCGGTAAACACGAAATGGTTTCCTGACACCCGGGTTTGGGGTAAGGAGTCCTGCTTTACGCTAAAATACCTCATGGCATCGGATTCCATCTCCAAAAGGGCATCCCAGGGCTCCAGCTCAATTTCTCCCCGGTCTGCAAATACCCCAACAGTTTCACTGTGCAGGCCTTTTTCCAGATCCACGATGAGCACCGATCCCCGGGCTTCCTCCAAGACCCATTCCGTAAGCCGGTCGCCTAATAAGCCGCCGAGTTTCGGGCGGCGGCGCCCCAACACGACCACATGAGGGTTGCTCTCGCGAATGGTTTCCCGTACCCCGGAACTGATATGGGAGTAAATCAGGTTACAGGTGGCAGGAACGGGCAGGTCCTTACACAGGGCTTTCAGTTGCTCCGCGGTATTCCCGTAATCCTGGTAGAGTTCCTTCTTGGCCGAGAACTGGTTGTCCTGGCGAATGGCTTTGGCCGGCTCTTTAACGTGCAGGACGGCAAGGGGAACCTGCATTTTCTCTGCAATGCGGGCTGCCTGGTCCAACAAGATGCGGCTACTTTCATCTAAGGTGGTCAAGGCAAGGACGCCCCTGTTCGTATTCGAGTTAGGCATAGTTCGGTTTTAGGATATGTCCTTAATATAATCAACTGCTGGAAATGGCTTCGGGTTTTAACCTTTTCTTGACATGTTTACCGAAATTCCGCTCCGAATTAAAGGCCCCTTGGAAGGCTAGTCTGTCTTCCGGGAAAACGGGTGGGGGTTTTGTTTTGCCGGTATGGTTAAAAATGTGTGTTTAACACTATATTTGAGACTTAAACCAACCGTTTACCATGAAAAGTCCTTGCCTATCCCTGTTTGTGTGGATTTTTGTTCTTTCCGCTTCCCCTGTGCTTGCCCAGAATTCCAGGCCCGGAGACAGCCTTGCTTCCCGTCCCGCTTACCAGGCAGTGCGCCTGGAAAACGAGCCCCAGGTAGATGGGGATATCCTGGGAGACCCCGTTTGGCAGGCTATCCCGGCCATTGAGGATTTACAGCAGATCCGCCCGAATTACGGGGCTCCGGTAAGTGAGCGGACGGCAGTACGCATTGCCTACTCCCGCAGCACATTTTATGTAGGGGTGGTGTGTTACGACAAGGATCCGGATAAAATCGTAATCTCGGATTCCCGCCGCGATGCCGACCTGAACGACGAAGACAGCTTCCTCTTTATCATCGATACCTACCATGACCGGCAAAACGGTTTCCTTTTCGGAACGAACGCCCAGGGCATGGAATACGATGCCCAGATCGACAATGAGGGTAAGGGAAATTTTAACGCCAACCGCCAGCAGGGCGGGGTTATTGGGGGTACCAATCTAAACTGGGATGCCACCTGGACCGTGAAGACCCAGGTGGGCAACTACGGGTGGAGTGCCGAATTTGCTATTCCTTTGCGCTCCCTGCGGTTTGCCTCCGGCGACCTCAAGACCTGGGGTCTGAACTTCCAGCGCAACATCGCCAAGAATACCGAAACGGCGTTCTGGGCCAACCTGCCCCTGGGCTTTGACCTGAAGCGGATTTCCCTGGCCGGGCAGCTCACCGGGCTTAGCCTGCAAAACCCAGGGAACCTGAAACTGATTCCCTACGTTCTGGGGCAGGCGGTGCGCGATCAGTCTGTATCCCCTACCGAAACGGACACCCGGGCGGATGCCGGGCTTGATGTGAAATACAGCGTAACCCCCAGCCTCACCCTGGACCTCACTTACAATACGGATTTTGCCCAGGTAGAGGTAGACGACCAGCAGGTCAACCTGGACCGGTTTAATTTGTTCTTCCCGGAAAAACGGGCATTCTTTTTGGAAAACGCCGGGCAATTTACCGTAGGCAGCCCCGGAGAAGTAGATCTGTTTTTTAGCCGTAAAATTGGGCTTTCTGCAGATGGAAGCGTGGTGCCCATCATTGGGGGTGGCAGGCTCTCGGGCAAGGTGGGGAGCACCAACATCGGGTTGCTCAGTATGTTTACCGAGGCTGTTGAAGGCTCCGGGATAGAGGAAAACAATTTCTCTGTGGCCCGGGTAAACCACAATTTTCCCGGGACGCGCTCGGCCCTGGGCGGCATTTTCATTAACCGGGCCGGTCTGGGTAGTGCCCCGGACGATTACAACCGGGTGTATGCCGTGGATGGCAAATGGGGGATCGGGAACAAGGCAGAGGTGACGGGCTTCCTGGCCAAGAGCCTTACCCCGGGGATCGATTCACGCGACCACGCCTTTAAACTGACGGCCAATTACAACTGGGCCGGATGGAACCTCACGGCCGGCTATACCGAGGTAGGCGAAGGCTTTAACCCCGAGGTGGGCTTCCTGCAGCGGACGGCCTTCCGCAAACCGGAATTATTGATTTTCAAGGCCCACCGCCTTAAAAATGCCGGGAATTTCCTGGAAATACGCCCCCACACCTCCTATAGGGGGTATTGGAATTTCCAGGACCAGCTGGTCACGAGTTTCTGGCACATCGACAACCACTGGGTTTGGCGCAGCGGCTTTGAGGTACACACCGGCATCAATTTAACGGCAGAAAACGTCTTGCAGCCTTTTAACCTCGCCGGGCTTCCTGTGCCTGTGGGGTATTATAACAATGAAGAACTGCAACTGGTGGTCATTACCAACCCCAACAATGCCTTTTCCCTGAGCACCCGGACGTTTATCGGGGGGTATTTTGACGGGAAACGCATCTCCAACAGCGGGACGGCCAACTTCCGGGTGGGCGACCGTTTCAATTCATCCCTCACTTTCAGCCACAACGATATCAAACTGGGCAGCGGGGATGTGACCGCCCTGGTCGGGGGGTTGCGCCTCTCCTACTCCTTTACGCCAAGGATGTTTATACAGAGCCTGATCCAGCGCAACAACGTCTCGGAAATCACTTCGGTAAATGCCCGTTTCGGGTGGCTGCAGAATGCGAATACCGGACTGTTTGTGGTGTTCAACATCGTGAAAGACGATAATTTGCTGGACGCCCTGAATAACCAGGTGCTCACCATTAAATACACCCACCGGTTCGATCTGGTGAAATAATCCCTAATGGGCTTTGCTGCGGAACCACCGGGACCTGATCGGGTTGCGGTGTACGTTGATGAAGTAGACCCCGGTAAGCAGGATAACAGCGGCCACAACGGACTGGGCGCTAATGGTTTCGTCCAGGTAGAGCCAGCCAAAAAGCATGGCCACAATGGGGTTTACATAGGTGTTGGTGGACACCTTTTCCGGGGAGACGGTTTTCAGCAGGAAATTAAAGGCGGTAAAGGCGGCAATACTGCCAAATAATATAAGCAGCAGCATAGACCAGTGGGTTTGGGCCTGCCAGTCCAGGGGATTGGTCCAGGTTTCCCCTAAGGCCCAGCTCATCCCCATCAGCATCACCCCGCCGGTGGCCATCTGGTAACCTGTATTAACAAAGGTATTTCGCGGCAGGTCTGCCGTTCCCACAAAAAGGCTGCCATAGCCCCAGGCCAGCATGGCCGCAAAAATCATGGCCACCCCTGCCCAGGCGTATTGATCGCGGATTACGGCGTCCTGGTTTACCAAAAGGTAAATCCCCAGGATGCCCAGCAGGATGCCGATCATGGACATAGGGCGGATGGCCTGCCCCCGGATACCCCACATCATCAGCAGTACAATCAGGGGCTGGGCCGAAATCTCCAGGGCTGCAAAATTGCTGTCCACGTATTTCAGGGCCCAAACCACTACCCCATTCCCGAAGCTTAAAAACAGGAAACCGGCCACGGCTGTATTCCACAATTGCCGCGGGGTGATCTTCAGGCTTTTGCCCATGAGGGCTGCCAGGCCAAAAATAAGGACGCTGGCAATCGTGAACCGGAACCCGGCCAACATAAAGGGCGGCAATTCAGAAACAGCTACTTTGTTGAGCAGGTAGGTAGATCCCCAGATCACGTAAATCGCAAAAAACGACAACAGGACCAGGATGCGCTGGGAGCGGTTTTCCATTCCGCAATATTAGCACATTCCCGGATGCCAAAAGATAACCGGCACTGGGAATTTCCTCCTGTTACGTAACAATGAAGGCATGTTGTTCGTCTTTGGGGTAAAGGCAACCGATATGAAAGCCCTGAATATGCAATTCGACTGGCGAAGCCTGAGGTATACCCCAGCAGAGGGATGGCGATTTAAGCGCATGTACCAGGTTCGGTTACAGACCACCCCCATGGCTTAACACCCATTCACATCCTTTTTCGAATGTTTAACGATAATACAAGATGTTTAAACATTAAATTAGAAGGTAATGACTCTCATTTGCCTAATTTTGAGGTGTTTAACTGAAAAAATAAGAAGCAGATGAAAAAGATTACGATCGGGGCCCTGGCCCTGACCACCCTGCTGGCCCTTTCCTGCGGCCAGTCCCAAAAGAATTCAGAACCCACGGCCAGTCTTGCCCAGAACCAGGAAATGGCGCAAGAGGCCTGGAATTCGGACCCTACCCTGGTAGGCGTAGCCAGTAACAACGAGCAATTCTCTACGCTGGTGGCTGCAATCGGGGCCGCAGACCTGGCCGGCACCCTGAATTCCCCAGGGCCTTTTACCGTCTTTGCTCCTACCAATGAAGCATTTGAAAAATTGCCCCCGGCTACCCTGGAAAACCTGTTACAACCAGAAAACCGTTCGAAACTGATTCAAATCCTGACCTACCATGTGGTGCCGGGAAAATATACGGCAAGTCAGGTGATGGAGGCTATCAAGGCCAATAACAATGCCTTCCCGGTAGAAACCGTGGAGGGATCAGTTATTACCCTGAGCCTGGAAGAGGGCGCCGTGGTCCTGACCGATGCAAAAGGAAGTACCAGTACCGTTACCACGGCAGACGTAGAGGCATCCAATGGGATTATCCACGTTATTGATACTGTGGTGCTGCCTTAGGGTTTGCCGGTATATCCATTAAAAAATCGCCCCGATCCGGGGCGATTTTCTTTTTCATAGCATGTGTTGAAATATGATGGGGTCAGACAGTAAGCTGAGGCTTAAGGCGGGATTCCACCTTCCTTTTGATTTCCGTGAGCCGTTTCATTACATCCATCAGATGCTGGTCACGGTTCTTCTTATAAACCTCGTTGATCTCCAAAATAAGATTTTTCAGATCGCGGGAGGCCTGAACCCTGTCGCTGGTCGAAATCCGAGACCATTTCCGGTTCTCAAACTCGCTGGCTTTTTCCAGTAATTCCATATGGGTAAGGATTATATTTAAGGTTTACGAGGTCAAGATAGCCAATCCCATCACATGTTTAAAATGATTAACAAAAGTTTAAACATCCCATACAGAAAGACATTCTGTTTCTGCGGGTCAATGCATGTAACTCCCTGCATTTACATCTACTACGGTACCGGTGGCATGGTCCATCTGCCCGGAGCACATAAAGCCAATCAGGGGGGCTACATCTTCCGGTCGGGTTAGGGTATTCAAGGCAATTTCGTCCAGGACACGCTGCTCCCCGTGCTCGGCAATAAAGGCCTCGGCCATGGCCGTACGGGTAAACCCGGGGGCCACCACCATGGCGGTAATGTTCTCTTTTCCAAAGGAACGCGCCACCGATCGCGCCAGGGAGGTAAGCCCGCCTTTAGAGGCCGCATAGGCCAGGTAGGCATCGGTTTCGCCCCTGAAGGCCGCACGGCTGCCAATATAGATCAGGCGTCCCCCACCCTGCGCGCGGAAATGCAGGATGGCCCTGTGGGTCAGGAGCCCTGGGGCATCCAGGTTAATGGCCAGGGTTGTTTTCCAGGTTTCCCACCAGGCTTCCGGGGTCTGGGAAGGCAGATGGGACAGGAACACGCCGGCATTGAGTACCACAGTATCGATATGTCCGAGGGCCGTTACGGCTGTATCCCAGAGCCTGGCGACTTCTTCCGGCGCCTCCAGGTTGGCCTGCAGGGGTACCCCCTGGCTTTCAAATCCTTCCAGGAGCTTGAGGGCGGCCTCCTTATTACGATTGTAGTGCAGCCCAACGCGTGCACCCTGCTCCAGCAAATAGCGGGCAATGGCCGCGCCAATGCCCTGGGAAGCACCGGTAACCAGTATGTTTTGTCCGTGAAGATCCATGTTTGCATTTTCCCCGAAGGTAGGCAGTTTACTGCATTATTCCAATGGGATTCTCCGTACAGCATAAGCCTTGTCGATTCCTTTATAGTCCCCGGGGTTACCCCCCTGCACTACCCGCTTTAAGGCATAAATATGTTAAAAATTGCTTAAGATGGTACCTTTTTATGCAAGGTACTGTAACAATTTAAAAACTCAACCGTCTTATCAGTGTAACCGCAAAGGGAAGAAGCCATGAAGGCACAGGCAAAACATCTTGAAATCAAACAGGTCTTCTTCCTGGGATTCGGATGGAACACCTCCCAGGCCGCGGTAAAACAGAAAAACATCATCAAAAAAACATATCGTCATGAAAACCTCTTTTAAATCTACACCCACCGATGCCCGCAGATTTACCTATTTCTCAAGCTTTAAGGGCAGCCCCAGGGTACGTTGGTCCGCCAGCAGGAATTATACTTCCTAAGGCCGTCAAAACAGCAACGATCTCATCATCATCATCAAAAAACAAACAGTCATGAAACCTTTTTTCAAACAAACGCCCACCGAGTCCCGGAGATTTTCCTACTTCTCCAATTTCAAGGACAGCAAACGCGTGCGGTGGACCGAGAGCAGGCATTACGTCTACTAGTCCACCCCGAAAACGACAAAGGCCCGGAATTTCCGGGCCTTTTTTTATTTGGTAAACCGCGCTCAGAGCGTTATTGGCTCCTGTGCGCCGTTCGGGTAAGTGAGCATGGCCTGGTCGTCGCAGGTCCCGTCACCCAGGTCTACGGTAATGGCCAACCCGTTCTTGGAAAGTTCCAAAACGCCGCTTACCAGGTAGCCACAGCCAAAATTTCCGGTCAGGGGCTCCTGTACCACGGCGCTGTACAGGTTGTTGTCCATACTGATGTTCCAGGATCCGGTAATGGTAAACGTGCTCTCTGCCAGGGTATTGCCAAAGTAGAATGCCACAGTTTTATTGCCGGTTTCCGAAATCACGCGTTCATCCGGAAGGGTAACCGTCATGTCGCTGGTCACGTCTATGGTGATGTCGGCCGCGCCACCGGTAGTCAGGGTGTAGGTGCGGGTACCGTTTAATTCGACGTCGTTTACAAAAAACGCTTCAAAAACGGCGGTAAAGGAAGCGGTTTCGGCCTGTAAATCATACGTGACCGTTAGGGTTCCATTGGCATTATCCGTTCCATTGAGGACACAATTGTTAAAGACGGCTACAAAACCGGTATCGGAATAGGTAACCTCATAACAGGCCGGAAAGGATTTTCCGGAAGCCGAATTGCCGTTCTGATAGATTTCTGCCAGGGCTGCGTCTGCTGCACCGGTCCATTGGTCCGTGTTCATAACGGCCTGGAATTCCACCTGGGTCAGGCGGGCCTCCTCCGGGATTATCAATTCATCTGCATCGGTACTGCAGGCCTGCAGCACCACTATTCCAACCATCAGGGACAGTACCTGCCCGATTTTAAGGGATTTGCCAATCATTTGGGTGCGATTTTGCGTTTATCCCTATAAAACGCCGTGTACTGCCGAATTAGTACCCGGGAAGCCCTGCATTCGACCAACGGCACGCTTATTCCCCGGTTTCCGGGAAGAGGCTGCGGTCAATCCCCGGGAGCAGCTCCAGCGCATTCTGATAATACACCTTCCGCAGGACTTCCTCCGGCAGGTCCAGGCCGTACATGGCCCAGAACGCATGGTATTTCTTGTAGTAGGGAAAATACTCGTCGTTGGATTCCAACACCCGGAAATAGGTTGGGTATTCCGAAGGATTCCAGGCATCCTTCCCAAAGAGGATGCGGTCCTGGTATTTTTCAAAAAAGGCCTTTGCCATGCGGGGCTGGCGACCCAGTTCCGCAATAATGGCACCGATTCCCACATACATATTGGGCATCTCATCCAGGAGTTTCCCCAAGTGGGCCAGGTCGTTGGCAAACCAACCCATATGGGCGTTGATAAACTTGGTATCCGGGTGTTTGCGGAACATGCGGTGCTGCTCTTGGATGATTTGCTCCCAGGGCGCCGGATCGGTATCACTGCGCTTGCGTCTGGGCCTGAGTTTCAGTTCCAGCCACCGTTCGTTCAGGGAATCCATGGGGTCCCAAAAGGAACGGGGATCGGCTGAGTGGATCAACACCGGGATCCCCAATTCAGCACATTTCGCCCAGATCGGGTCCAGGCGTGGGTCGTCTACCGGGATGCGGTTGCCATGAACATCTCGGTTGCGCAGCCCCAAACTCTTAAATACCTTCAGACCGGAAGCCCCATTGCGGACATCCTGTTCCAGTTGGGCTGCAGCGGTTTCGCCCCACCCGGGGTTACCCACCCCGCTGAAATCCACATTTGCAAACAAGAGAAAACGGTTCGGATAATGGGTGCGGATATTCGCCATCGCGCCGGTAATGCGGTCTGCAGACCCTCCGCTCAGATTTACCATTACCGCCATGTTCAAGGTGTCCATGGCAGCTATCAGTTGGGAAAGGTCCTGCTCCGGCATCCGGTAGTGGTGGCTGTGGACATCCACGAAGGGGAATTTGGCCCGGGATACCGGGTGCTGGGGAACCTTCAGGGTTGAAGCAGGATTGTAGGCCTCAAAGTCCATCTTTTGGGCCTCTGCCAGGGTAACTGACAGAAGAACCGCAGTCAATATCCAAATACGTTTGTTTTTCATAGGTTCTCTGGTGTTTTAAGCCCGGCAGCCCGCAGGAGCTCCAGGTACATCTCGGGGGTATCCATATCCCGGATCGCGCCACCGGGATCCACTACCCTAACCTTTTCTACTTCCCTTGCGATCAATTTTCGGGCTCCTTTGCCGGGTGGGAGGCTCGACAGGTCCTTAAAGCAGCGTGCAGGAAACAGGGCCGGTACGCCTGCCCCATCGGGGTTTCGGCTGGCTACGAGTATGGGTGGATCTGCTTCCAGGTGCCACTCGCGCAGCTGACGGAGGTAGGCTGCCGATATCAGGGGCTGGTCTGCCAGCAGGATCAATACCCCGGTGGCATCGGGCCACTGCTTTTGCATGTAGGCCATACCGCAGCCAATACTCGTGCCCATACCTTTATGCCATTCCCAATTGTGAGCTATTAGGGTGGATGTTCCCTCCAGCAGCTGCGAAATCTCGCCGTGGTGGGCCCCGGTAACCACCACGTAATTGGGGTACCCGGCCTGTTTTAGCACCTCCAATTGGTGCTCCAGTACGGTGTGGCGGCCCCAGGGCAACAAGGCCTTGGGTGTCCCCATGCGGCTGGAGGCCCCTGCGGCCAATACGATGGCGGGTGTCTTCCCCTCCATTAAGAATGAATGGCGCCTGTCTTTTCGCGTAGCGAGACAGGAATAGTTCTCTGGCGCAGCACGCTCAGAATTTCGGCCAGAATGGAGACGCCGATTTCCTGAGGGGTGATGGCCCCTATATCAAGCCCCGCTGGGCCATAAACGGCATCTATCCATGGAGGGATGTCTCCGAAATACCGTTCCAAAAAATCTCCGAGGAGCTTTTCCCTCCGGGCAGCAGGTCCCAGAATCCCCAGGTAACCGGGACTGGCCTGTGCCAGGCGCATCAGATATTTCAAGTCCTTGGTATAGCTGTGTGTCATTAATACCACGGCGGTTTGCGGATCCACATCCGAGGCATCGAGGGATTCCGGAATCAGGGCCCTTAATTCGCAAACCCCTGGGAAATCTTCCGGGTGTTTGGCCTCATCTGATGCTACGGTTACCCTTACTTCCCAGCCCAATCGGGCGCCCAGGGCCGTAAGCTGAACCGCGTCGTGTTCGCCCCCGTAGATATCCAGGCGTAATCTGGGTGGCATTTCCTGTTTTAATACAAGGCCAGTCTCCCCGGGCATATGCCCAGATATAGCATGAACTTCCCCGTTCAAAAGCAAGATTGTCCCTGAGCCGGGCGCTTGCCCAATCTGGGTGTGATAGTAGGTTTCCATTCGGAAGGTCTCGCGCGACCGCACTACGGCCTCAAAGGCTTCCAGAGTTGTCTCGGCCGGCTCAAATGGTTCAATCAGGATGTAGAGTATGCCTTCACACCCCAGTCGGAACCTGCCGTCGTATTCCATTATTTTGGGTTGCCCCGTTTGAAACACTCCGGCCGCCTGGCGAAAGATCTCCTTTTCCACGCACCCACCACTAACAGCCCCATAGGCCGTTCCGTTTTCAAGCAATAACATGCGAACCCCTGGTTTGCGATATGAGCTACCCTGGAGTTCCACAACGGTTGCCAGGGCGGTTTTCAACCCCGTCTCCCGGGCTTTGTGGTACCCGGATATCAGTTGTATGATTTCATGTGTCATTCCCATGGGCTGAAAGGTATAACAGGAACCAAGGTGCCTTCGGCGAAATCCTCAATTCCAGGTTCCAGTACCATAAAGCAAGACGCCTTGCTCAGGCATTGGAAATCCCCGGAATTATTCATTGGCACCTCATGTGCCCAGGCATGCCCTTCCTTTCTTACCAGTGTGGCAGGCCTGAAATGGGTCAACAGTGTATGGTTAGCTGCCGATCCTGCTAGGCGGGCTTGTTGCACCTGCCTTGGCAGGCCCATTCTACTTTGGAACCAATCCCTAAAATACAAATGAAAGTTTAAAAATGCCGAAACCGGGTTTCCCGGAAGCGAAAATACCCGGCAATTGAGGCTGCGATGCCAGCCAAACCATAAGGGTTTCCCCGGTCGCTGGGCTACTCTATGGAAACGCTGCTCTACTCCCAACTCCAGTAAAACGGAGGGTAGAAAATCAAATTTACCCATGGATACACCCCCTGTAATAATTAAAACATCGTGTTGCCGAAGGGCTGTGGAAAGCTGCTGCGCAATTACTTCCTTGTGGTCGGGCAAATGAAGGAGTTCCGCTGCCATCCCCATTTGCTCCAGGGCGGCTCGCAGCACGGGCAGGTTTGAACTTCGGATTTGGTGTGGTTCCGGTTGCCGATGCGGCTCCACCAGTTCGTCCCCACTGGAAATCAGGCAAATCCTAGGGAGCGCAAAGACTTCCACATCAGTGCAGCCAACGGAGGCCAGTACCCCGATTTCGGCCGGCCGGATCACTCGCCCCATGGGTACAAGGATATCTCCTTTTCGGGCATCGCTTCCTTTGGCATGGATGTTCTGTCCGGGTTGGCAATGCGTTGCATGGATACAAAACCCCTGTCCGGTAGCTGTAAGGTCCTCATAGCGCACCACAGCATCTGCACCCTGCGGTAGAACTGCACCGGTGGCTATCTCTATGCAGGCCTCGAGATCTTCAAGGCGTATCCCCGGCATTCCTGCCGCAGCATAGGCCTGTCTTTTAAATTCGCGTCTACCGGCCTGAAAGGTAGCTGCCTTCAGCGCAATGCCGTCCATGGTTGCCCTGTGGTATGGGGGCAAGTCCCGGTCTGCACGCACCGAAGCTGCCAGCACCCTTCCCGCGGCGTTCTCCAGGGCCACTCGGACGGTAGCCGGGCGTTCGCAGGTTTCCTGAACCAATTCCCAGGCTTCTGCGACTGAAATCAGCTCCGTGGGTTCAGATTTTCTCATTATCAAGATTAAAGAATGTATGCATCCCCTCCTCGATGGAATACAGGGTTACCCCATCCAAAAGGCCTTCCAGGCGCTGGCATGCCTGGGCACTCCGGCTGCCGGATTTACAATAGAAATAAATATGCGGTGTTTGCCTGAATTCGGGCTGATCCGGCTTCAGGTTTCCCAGGGGGATGTTGATGGCATCCGGCAGGTGTGCACGGTCGAATTCCTCCGGCTCCCGAACGTCTACCAGCAAATGGGCTTCCCCCCCTGCCTTTCGCTCCTGGTATTCAGAAAGGGAAATTCCTGTTCCCGGCCCGCACGAGGCAACGTACTGGTAAGCGTTGGCGTCTAACCGGCGGGGCTGCTGCTGCGGGTTCCTTGGAAACGCTATGGCTTGCATCCGCTGGTCCAGGGCATTGTACAGCAAGAGTTTACCGCGTAGTACTTCACCTATTCCGCAAAGCACTTTTACCGCTTCAAGCGCCTGGAGGGTGCCGATAATTCCAGGGAGGACCCCCAGGGTCCCCAGGGTATTGCAATCCGGAATTTCCCCGGCCTTGGGCATCTTGGGAAATAAACAGCGATAGGTTGGGCCTTCCTGGTAGTTAAATACGCTTACCTGCCCCTCAAACCCGTGCAGGGCTCCATATACCCAGGGAATCCCCCGAAGTACGCAGGCATCGTCCAGCAGGTAGCGTACCGGGATCCGGTCTGTGGCATCCACTACCAGGTCATACGCAAGGAGCAGGTTGGAGACCTTAGAAGGCTCCAGGAATTCCGGATAAGCCCGTATGGTGATGTCCGGGTTTTGCCGATGCAGCACCTCCTGCAGCACGTCCACCTTCAGCTGGCCCACGTCTGCAGGGGTATAGGCCGGTTGCCGATGCAGGTTGGAGGTTTCCACCCGGTCCCCGTCAATGATACCCAGGGTACCCACCCCCATAGCGGCCAGGTACTGGCTCACCGGTACGCCCAGGCCCCCTGCCCCTACGACCAGGACACGGGCCCTTTCGAGCCGCTGCTGGCCTTCGGGGCCAAAGCCCTGGAGTTTTTGTTGTCTGTTGTACCGGGAACCGGTCATAAACGCCCCATTTTAGCCATTAATGCCTCGTAGTCCTCAGGGGCATTGGCATTGGCCAGCCACAGGTCGTCCTCCGGGTTTACCAGGGATGCTTCCTGGCGGATCAGGAATTTGCGGGGGCAGGTACTTTCCCCCTGTTCCAGAAAACCGATGGCCTGTTGCAGGCCCGATGGCTCCCATAGCGCTGCCATGGGTTCGGGAAGCCCGGTCTCTTGGGTAGCAAAGGCGGTGGCGGGAGCCTGGGGGTTCCTTCGCTCCAGCAAATACCTCAGGGCTGCCGTATCCATCATCGGGAGGTCGCAGGCCACCACCAGCCAGGCAGCATCCGGAAATTTGTGGTGGGCGGATAACAAGCCGTTAAAGGGGCCCCTATATAGGTTTTCATCCAGGATGTATGGCAGGTGATCCGGCAGGTCGCTTTCCTGCCCGGGACGCAGGCTCAGGTATACCTCGGAACACAGGGGCTGTAACTGATGGTACAGGTACTCCCGCTGCGGCTTGCCGTGGTATTCGAGAAGGCCCTTGTCCCGTCCCATACGGCGGCTCTGGCCCCCGGCCAAAACCAGGCCCTTCACAATTGGGTTTGTCGTTTTCATAGCTGTAATAAATGTATTGAACCGGAGCTAGCCCCCGATGGAAGTCATGGAACTCCCAAAGATCGACCCGAAACGCTCCTGGGCCTCAAAGCCATCCTTGGCCCGGGAACCTACGGCCTGCACAAGCAGGTCTTCCACAATAGCGTCATCATGCGCAAATCGCAGGGGAGACCTCAGGTTGGCTACGGGCTTGCCATAGAGGCAGGTGATCAGGTCTCCGGTGGCGGTTACCCGCAGGCGGTTGCAACTGCCGCAGAAGGTGCGCGTAAAGGAAGGGATAATCCCGAAAGACCCCTGGTGCCCGGGGATCTTATAGTTCACCGAGGTAGAGGTCAGGGGTGCGGGCTGCTTTTCAAATTCCGGATACCGCTGCCGGATATGCTCCAGGATGGCCCGGTGGTTCCATTTGAGTTTTACAAAATCCCGGCTCCCCCCGTTAAAGGGCATTTCTTCCAGGAATCGCACCCGGACGGGATATTGCTCCTGGAATTCCATCATATGGTAGACGTCATCCACGTTCTGCCCGTCCAGGACAATAAAATTGATGCGCACCTCCATTTTGGAATCGATCAGCCGCATCAGGTTTTCGTATACCGTATGGAACTGGTCGCGACGGGTAATCCGGGCAAAGGAATCCGGCCGGATGGCATCCAGGCTCACGTTTACGCTATTGATCCCCAGCGCCTCCAGGCGGTTAATATGTGGGCCGATCAGGGTGGCATTGGTGGTGATGGATACCTCCTTCAGGGTTTCCAGGGTAGCCAGGTGTTCCAGCAGGTCCATCAGGTCCTTGCGCACAAAGGGCTCCCCACCGGTGATCCGGATCTTATCCACCCCCCGTGCCACCAGGATGTTGCAAAGACGCTTCATTTCGTCTATTCGCAATAAATCGTCCTTGCGTGAAAAGGCAATACCCTCTTCCGGCATGCAATAGTTACATCGCAGGTTGCAGCGGTCCGTTACGGCCAGCCGCACATAATTGATGACCCTGTCGTGGTTGTCAATCAGCATAGGTTATTATTTATCCCCCGCTAACCGGTGGGATGAGTGCAATTTCGTCCTGGGTATCCAGGGGGTCGGTATCGGTAGCATAAGCCTTATTTACGGCCACGGCCAGCGAGCTCAGGTGGTCCAGCGCGGGATACCTGTGCCTCAGGAATGCCTTTAAGGCCCCAACAGTTGCCAGTTCCCCCGCCTCGGCAGAGGGAATGGACAGGGCTGCTTCCCCTACAATGTCCCGGGTAACCCCGAACAAAAGTACTTTCATTTGGTTCCAACTCAGGTTCAGGCCCCGGGAAACTCCCGGGATGGATCCGGTTAAAAATACAAAAAATAGCGGTAGAAAAGATCACGGTTGTACCCCACCTGAGTTGCCTTGTTATTCTACTGGATTCAACGGTTAAAAGTCCGGTTTTGTGACCAATGTTACTGTCTTCTTCCGTCTATAGTATGAATTTCACC
The DNA here is from genome assembly GCF_029537735.1 of Robiginitalea aestuariiviva. Classification (GTDB taxonomy): domain Bacteria; phylum Bacteroidota; class Bacteroidia; order Flavobacteriales; family Flavobacteriaceae; genus Robiginitalea; species Robiginitalea aestuariiviva. Next base: position 1,042,948 of record NZ_JARPUQ010000002.1, read on the forward strand.
CCCTGAAAATGTACTTCGCCCAGGGCATATGCCGGGCTGATCGATATGGATGAACTCAGAACCCTGGCCAGGAAGCTCGGTTTCCTGTTTGCCACCATGTTTGCGCTTATTACCGCCCTGTTCACGGGGTTGCTTACCTATACCCCCGATTCAAGGGTGTCCCTTTCTTCCATGGACCCGATCAGGAAATTGGAAGCCTGGCACCCGCGCGATATTACCCAGAATGCCACCCAGGCCCCATCCCGGGTACGCAAGGGGTATGAGCTGGTTGCCCATACAGCGGATTACCTGGGTCCGGAAGCCCCGGACCCGGAGATGCGTTTTACGGGGAACCACATGAACTGTACGAGTTGTCACCTGAAGGCCGGTACCCAGGCCGGGGCTGCTTCATGGGTGGGGGTAGCCGCCCGTTTTCCCCAGTTCGGCGGGCGTTCCAATCGCGTAGGCACGCTCGAAGACCGCATTAACGGGTGTATGGAACGCAGTATGAATGGGCGCAAACTTCCGGTGGATTCCGAACCTATGCAGGCCATGGTGGCTTATATGGAATGGTTGGGGGAAGATTTACCTGAGGCAGAAGCCGCTGCGTACCAGGGCTTTCCCCGCTTAAAGATTCCCGAAGGCGCCGTAGACCTGCAAGCCGGGGAGGCCGTTTATGCAAAGGACTGTGCAGTATGCCACGGGGCCGGCGGCCAGGGGATTTCCAAACCGGACGGAGGTTACATTTATCCCCCGCTGTGGGGTCCGGACAGTTTTAATGACGGGGCCGGTATGCACCGGGTTTTGACCGCAGCACAATTTATAAAAGGTAATATGCCCTACGGGCTGGCTACCCGGGAATCCCCGGTGTTGACGGACGAAGAGGCCTTTCAGGTTGCCGGCTACATCAACAGTTTTGACCGGCCGCATAAAACGGGAACCGAAGCGGACTATCCGGATCGTACCCTGAAACCGGTTTCTACCCCCTATGGCCCCTGGGCGGACGATTTCAGCCCGCAACAGCACCAATATGGGCCTTTTCCTCCCATTATAGCCTATTACAAAGAATATTATAACCTCACAAAGACCAAATGACCCTGAGGCTGCTATTTCATTATATGATGGGAACCCTAATGGGGACGCTCCCGGTTCTGGGCCAGGAATCGGCTGAAAAGCAGGTATCCGGTTCTTTTTCCGGGGAATGGAGGACGTATTATATGCAGACGGTCAACAAAGGGGCGTTACAGGATTTTCAAGCCCTGGCAACCGGTGGGCACCTGGCATACACCCTGCGCCTCGGCAAGTCCTGGGAGCTGGGCGCAGCCCTCTACAAGACCACCGACCTTGGCCTTGGGCAGTGGAATACCCCGGACCCGCAGACCGGCAAGGCCAGCCGCTATGAGGAAGGCCTGTTTAACCGTCTGGAGCCTTCGGCGGATATGGTACTTTTGCTGGGGAACCTCTATCTGGATTACCACCATAAGGGACATGCCATTCGCCTGGGGCGGATGAAGGTAAACACCCCCCTGATCAACTCCCAGGACGGGCGTATGATCCCCACCCTGGTTGAAGGGTTATGGTATGCCTACCAATTCCCGGACCGGTATGGGTGGCAATTGGGCATCGTGAACCGGATTGCCCCGCGCTCTACCGGAGATTTTATGGGCATAGGGGAAAGTATAGGTGCCTATCCGGCCGGCCGGGACCCCGAAGGCCGTACAAGCCTGTATCCCGGTCATACCCGTTCGGACGTGGTCGTGGTGGCCCACGGGCAGGTTCGCCCCATGGAATCCCTGCAGCTGCTGGCCTGGAACTATTACATTGAAAACGTATCCAATTCCTTCTACCTGAAATCCCAGATCTCCCTGGGAGGCCCGTGGGAAGTGGCTGCGGAATGGCTCCATCAAAACCGTTTGGGGGAAGGGGGTAATGGGCTGGACTCCCTTCGGTATTTTGATCAGGCCCGGGCAGACCTGCTGGGGGTTCAGCTGCGTTATGGCAACAACAAATCCGGGGCTTCCCTGGCATACGACCATATCCTGCCCCATGGCCGGTTCCTGTTCCCCAGAGAATGGGGCAGGGAGGAGTTGTTCAGTTTCCAGAAGCGGGAACGCAGTGAAGGATCGGCACAAAACCACGCCCTGGTTATCACCTACCGGAAACCTTTGGTTGTTAAGAAGGATGAGGCCACCGTGCAGGCTATCCTGAGCGCCGGCCGGCACTGGAAGCCCCCGGTGCAGGATCCCGCCCTGAATAAATACGCCTTCCCGGATTACACCCACCTGAACCTGGATTTTTTTCTAACCCTCCAGGATTTTCCGGGCTTCCGGCCGGAGTTGCTGCTCACCTTTAAACGTGCCCATGGGGACCTGCCGGACAACCCCAATCTGTTTTTTAACAAGGCAGACCTGTTCCACATGAGCCTGGTCTTCAATTACCGGTTCTGATCCTGTTTTCGGTCGGAAAGGGTACCTGGATATGACCAAAATTGCGAATTTTGGCCCCAGAAATACTAGAAAAGCCACATCTCCGTTTTCCTAGGAAATCAAAACGAACACGTATATGAAAATGCCCAGAATCTTATTGTTTTTCCTTGGAATTACCCTGGTCCTCTCTTCCTGCGGGAATTCCGAAGACGACGTACGCCTGGACCTGAACCTTGGAGGAGACCTGGGGCTTGGGACCCCTGCGGATGATTGTCTTGGGTTTGGCGAGAGCGAACTCATCCTGTCCATACAGGACCAATACACCACCCTTCCGGGAAAGGTGTCCATATTTTTCAGGGTTTCCGACAACCTGGGGAATCCCGTAGCCGGACTCACGGCTTCGGATTTCACCATTTATGAGCAGGGCCGCAATGATGCCTGTTTCAACACCATTTCCGCTTCGGAATCCTTTGCGCGTATTTCGCCTAATACCCAGATTTTCAAAAACCATACGCTGTTGGTGCTGGACCTGAGTAACAGCGTACTCAGCACCAGCCTCACGGAACTGAAGACCGCCGCCAGCAGTTTTATCGACAACGTGATGCCCGCCCAGGAAGCGGAATCCTTCCAAATGGCCATTTACTGGTTCGATGGGGAGGATGTCTTGCATGAACTGCAGCCGCTAACCCCCTCGGCTACCCAGCTAAAGGCTGCTGTGGACGGGATTACGTCCGATATCAGCAACGACCCGTCTACGGACTTATACGGGGCGGTCCTGAAAAGTACGGACCTGGCGGAAGGTCTGGTAAATGAGAGCGTACAGGGCGGAACGATAGGGGCCGCTTCCGTGGTGATCTTTACCGACGGTACGGACCAGGCCTCCCGCTACACCGAACAGGCGGCCCTGCAGAAAGTTGAGGACGCAGACAGCAACATCTCCTTCTTTACCATTGGCCTGGGCGCGGAGATCGACGCCACGGTACTGGAGGAAATCGGGAAAACCTTCAGCGTATTTGCCGGCAATAAAGAGGAGTTGGAAATCACCTTCAACCAGTTGTCTCAGAAAGTGTCCGAGCGGGCCAACAGTTATTACCTGTTCGAATATTGTAGCCCCAAGCGGGACGGCAGCGGGGAAAACAACCTGGTCATCCGGGTGGTCCGCAACACCCTGCAGGGTTCGGTACAAACCGCCTTTAACGCCACCGGCTTTACCGGGGGTTGCCAATAGCGCAATCTGTCAAGAAATGCGAAAGCCTCCTTCGGGAGGCTTTTTTTATGTACTGGGCAGATAAGCTTACAAGTAGGGTTTGCAGCCTCTGGGTTGTTTTATAGATACAACTGCCTTTACATCCTGAAAACCAAACAGAATACGAACCCTTAAAACGGGACTGCCATGGATGTAATTTATAGAATCATACAGCAAAGCGCCATAGGCCCCAGGCCGGAATGGTTGCAAAAACTGGTCATTGGCCTCTTCCTGGCCATTGTACTGACCCTCCTTAGTATGCTCGGGGTATTACTCACCCTGGGGCAGCACGCCCATTTCAGTTACGGGTATTAGCCCTTAATCCAGTACCAGGCTGTTTTTGCCTTTTCCGCTGCGGTTTTCCAGGTCGTAGAGGAAGCCGTTTACCACGGCATAGGCCGGCTTGCCGTCCTTGTAGAGCACAAAGGTTGGGTTGTCCCCTACATCCCATTTGGCCGGGGGTGCCTCAAAGTCCGGGCCTGTGATGTGCACCGGCAGGGCTACCGCCGGGGTGTTGGCGGGGCGTTTCCGGACGCGGATGTACGTATACCCGCCGGCAAGTACCTCCCAGAGATCCAGGGCGGCAACAGCATTAAGGTCATCCAGCGTGTGCGGGAACACCTTTCCGGCCTCCATCCGGTACCCTTTGGCATCCAGGGTTTCATATCCATAGAAGGTAGACAGGTCGCCCATATCGATAATACGGCTGCTGTTCCAGAAATCCCGATGGCCCTCCAGGTCTACTTCGTTCCGGTAAATCCCGAAATCCATCAGATAGTCTGTGCCCAACAACGGATAGGTAACCCGCTCAATCTTCAGGTCCAGCATTTTCCGGTCGTTCTCGGGGATGTTGTAGTAATCGTCCAGGGGAACCGCAGCAAAACTCCCGGAGGAAATGGCGTAAATGGCGGAAAGGATGGAAACGTAATTCAACTTTCGGATTTCCTGTTTTTCCAGGTCTTCCGGGTAGCCCCCGGATTCGATTAGGATGGCACTGGTACCCCATTTCTGGATGTTGTCCCCAAAGGCGCGGGGTTCGAAGTCGTCGTTGTACCTGCCAACCTGCCCCGGGGCGTATTGCTGCAAAATGCGGTTCATATAGCCAATCACCTGCATAGCCCGGTGACGTACGGGGTTAACTTCCTTTTCGTAGTTGTAGGCTGGCGCCAGGTAAGAGATGGTGGCCGGTTTTTCGGTTTGTTCGGCATTGTAGTACCGGCTCTGGTCGTGCAGGTTAAATCCGAATTCGGCATCCAGGCTGTCCCGAACGCGTTTCAGGGTACGGCCTTCCGGGGATTGTAGCCTCAGGGCGTCCCGGTTAATGTCGATCCCCAGATAATTCCGGCGTTGGAATTGCTGGGCCCCATCGGGGTTCAGCATGGGCAGGAAATGGATGCGGACCGTGGCAAGCAGGGCCGCTTTTTCTTCCGCAAAATCCGGGGAAGCCATAAAATTGAGGATGTCGAAGATGGCCTGGGTGGCCGTGGGTTCATCTCCGTGCATCTGGGACCAGAGGAAGATGTCCGTTTCACCGGACCCCGTACTGATCAGCCGAAAGGGCCGGCCTTCAATGGATACGCCCACTTCATTCACTTCAAACCCGGGCTTGGCGGCAATGGCGTCAATCAGGGGTTGCAAGTCCGCATGCTGGATGCGACGTGCGCCCAGGCTGGGTTCCTTATAGGTTTCATAGGTTTCGTAAAAGCGTTGGGTAAAGGCTTCGGTCTGTGCGTGCAGCCCGGCAGCACCCAGGGCGCATACAAGTAGTAAGAGGCGTTTGATCATGGATTTTGCATTTTGGGAGGGCCCTGCAGCCCCAGGTCTTTGACGGCCCGGCGGACATCGTTCATAAATGCCGGCCCCGGGTCTGTTTTCTCGGTGCGGTAGGCGGAATCCTGCTCCAGCCAGAGCGGGTGCCCCTCAAAAGATGTGTATTCGTGATGTCCGATCAGGTAGGTGATCGGAAAGGAGGCCTTCAGGTGCCGAACCAGCCAGATATTGGCTTTGAGCTGGGCTTCAGTAAGTGGGGTTTCAGGGGTGCCTCCCACATTTTCAATCCCGATGGCGCAATGGTTCAGCCCGATGGTATGCCGGGCCATCAGGGTGTCTGCCAGTAAATGATAAATGGTGCCATCCCGGTCTACGAGGTAGTGGGCTGACACATTCAGGGCCCCGGCCGTCTGTATGTCCGGGCGGGTTTGTGGCAGGCGGGAAGGTTCAAAGGCTTCCAGGGATTTCTCCAGGGTGGGGATGGCCGTCCAGTGCAGGACTACCATTTTCGGGTTAATCCGGGGGGTTACCGGGGTAAGGCCGTACCGGGCCTCCAGATAGGCCAGGCTCAGGCGCTCCCGTTCGGCATCCCAGGTAATGGGGCGCTCCACAACCGCTGGTTCATATTCCGCGCAGCCCGCGAGACTGATCCCCAGGAATAAAACGGCCAGGCCGGTTCGCAGGCATCGCCAAAGGCCGCCGGACCTTTGGGGCACTGCCGTATCAATGTTATATCGAATGGGGCGCACCAAATGATTATCTTGGAGCCTAAAGATACAGTTCCTTTCCAAAAACCGATGGTATGAAACGTTTAAAAGTTGCCGGTGGCCTGGCTGTTGTGATCCTTCTTGTCCTTGGCGGGATGCAGTATCCCAAGCTCACCATCATCAGCGGATATGCCTCCAAGTATATGGCCTCGGCTGCCTTTGTGGGAGGGATGCCCCCGGACTCTGTTTTGGCCCAGGATTTTCAGGTGCCGCTGATCTCCCTGGCCAAAGCCGGGTATATGAGGGAAACCCATATGGCTGAGGCCTCCGTGTTCGGGCTGCAACAGCGGGAAGCGTTCTGCAGGGAAGGCTTGGGTTGTGCCCTTAGGCTGGAGGGGGTCGCTCCTGCAAACGACGGCCTGCGCCCCAACAGGTACCGGGAAAAGGTACCCCTGCCCTACCCCATGGGCCATCTTCCCCCCAAGGACACCGTCTTTCCAGAGGTCGATTACACCCGGGTTCAGGCTGCCATAGACCAGGCGTTCAGCCTGCCGGAACAGCAGCGCACCCGCACCCTGCTGATCTTGTACAAAGGACATATCCTTGGGGAACGTTATGCGGCGGGCTTTGGGCCGGATACCCCCATCCTGGGGTGGAGCATGACCAAAAGCGTCCTGGCGACCCTCTACGGCATCCTGGAATACCAGGGGCGGCTCCGCCTTACCGACCCCGCCGGGTTGCAAGGCTGGGCCGGGGATGAGAGGGCGCGTATCACCTTTGAGGACCTGCTGCGGATGCAGAGCGGCCTGGAATGGGACGAGAATTACAACGACCTCTCGGATGTGACCCGTATGCTTTTCCTAAGTGCGGATATGAGCCAGGTCCAGGCCGGGAAGCCTGCCGTGGCCAGCCCCGGCGAGGTTTGGAATTATTCCTCGGGCACCACAAACCTCTTGTCCGGGTTGCTCGGGCAGCAATTGGGTTCCAAACAGGAATACCTGGATTTCCCCTACCGGGAGCTCATCGACCGCATTGGCATGCATAGCATGCTTGTGGAAACCGACCTGTCCGGGCATTTCGTGGGCTCTTCCTACGGGTGGGCCTCAACCCGGGACTGGGCGCGCTTTGGGATGCTGTACCTGAACCGCGGAAACTGGAATGGAACCCAGGTTTTTGACCCGGGGTGGGCTGCCCGGGTGGCCCAGCCTACAGCGGCTTCCCAGAGGGAGTACGGGCTGCACTTCTGGTTGAATGCCTCAGGCGTATACCCGGACGCCCCCGCAGACCTGTACTCCGCTAACGGGTATCAGGGGCAGCACGTCTTTATCATTCCTTCAAAGTCGCTGGTGGTGGTGCGTACGGGCCTGGCCGAGGCCCCGGACTTTGATGCCAATGCCGTGTTGCGGGAGTTGGTTGCAGCCATTGGGGAGTAAGGATCCCCTTTTACCGGTTGTTTTTGCTTTTGGTCGGGCTCACCACAGTTTTTTCCGGGTTCACAACAAAAACTTCTGCAGGCCCAAAGGATGCCCTAAGTTTACCCTGTCTTTACTTCTTAAGACGGAGTAATTTTTTCATTTTCATATAGTGTTCTCGTAGAAGAGTCCTGGTTAACATCAGGGCTCTTTCTTATTTAAGCCCTTGTTAAAAAAGGATTAAGGAATCCACTGGTCTTTTCCGAAATCGGGTTTCCGCTTTTCCAAAAATGCGTTCCGGCCTTCTTTGGCCTCTTCTGTCATATAGGCCAGGCGGGTAGCTTCCCCGGCAAAAACCTGCTGCCCTACCATGCCGTCGTCGGTAAGGTTCATGGCAAACTTGAGCATCTTGATGGAAGTTGGGGACTTGGCCAGGATTTCCCGGGCCCATTCCCAGGCCGTTTGCTCCAGCTTCGCATGGGGGATCACGGCGTTAACCATTCCCATTTCATAAGCCTCACGGGCATTGTAATTCCGCCCCAGGAAAAAGATTTCCCTCGCCTTTTTCTGCCCCACCATCTTGGCCAGGTAGGCAGAGCCGTACCCTCCGTCAAAACTGGTTACATCCGCATCGGTCTGCTTAAAAATCGCGTGTTCCTCGCTGGCCAGGGTCAGGTCGCAAACCACGTGCAGGCTGTGGCCGCCGCCAACGGCCCACCCGGGCACCACGGCAATCACCACCTTGGGCATAAAACGGATCAGGCGCTGTACCTCCAGGATATTGAGGCGGTGGTAGCCATCTTCCCCCACATATCCCTGATGCCCACGGGCTTTCTGGTCGCCCCCGCTGCAAAAGGCATAAACCCCATCCTTCGGGGATGGCCCCTCGCCGGAAAGCAGCACCACGCCTATTGACCGATCTTCCTGGGCATCGTAAAAGGCCTGGAATAACTCACTGGTGGTTTTTGGGCGGAAGGCATTGCGCACTTCAGGGCGGTTAAAGGCGATGCGGGCAACGCCCTCGCATTTGTGGTAGGTTATATCTTCAAATTCGGCAACCTGGGTCCACTGGGGTGTTTTCATTTCGGAATAACTTGAATTGGCCTTCAAAGATACGCCCTGCAGCCGAATTCACCGAGACCCTCCCCCGCCCTTGTTCTTTTCGGTAATCCAGCGGGAAAGGTACCGATAGCTGTCAAAGGCCCGGTGCCTTAACAGGCGCGACAGGATATCGGCCTGGGAATCAGGGGAGGCATGCCCCCCTGACAACAAAATTTCCCTGAGCTTTTTGGCCCATGCCTCCGGGGAACTGAAATGCCCGGCTGCGGCTCCGGTTTGTTCCCGCAGTACCGCCTCCCATTTTTTCGGGTCCTGGTAAAGGGCTATGGCTTTGGCTATAAAATCCGGATCCGATGCGGCCAGGAAGCCGTCTGCGGCAAAGACGTCTTCTGCCCCCACCGCGGTGGTCAGGGTAGGCAGGCCTGCCTGCAGGGCAGACAGTAGTTTGCCTTTTACCCCGGCCCCGAATCGCAGGGGAGCCAGCTGGGCACGGTACCCCTGTAACCTGGGCAGGAGTGCCTCGCAGTGCCCCTTAACCTTTACTCCGGGCTGGGCCTTCTCCCACTGCTGCCAGGCCGCCGGCAGATAGGCCCCGTAGAGGTGGAGTTCGGCCCCGGGCAATTCCCGGCGGATTAGGGGCCAGAGCTCGTGGACCAGGTGGTGCGCGGCATCCCGGTTGGGCGGGTGTTTCCCATTGCCCGCCAAAACAAAATCCCGTCGCGCTTCAAATCCGGGCAGGCCCGTTTGGGGTGCCTCAAAGCAAAAGGGCAGATAGGCACACCGGGTCTCCAGCATCGGGAGCAATTCCAGGAGTAAGCGTTGCTCTGTGCGGGAAATCAACAAGGTAAGGTCTGTGCGAAAGATGCTTGCCACTTCCCGATAAAAGGCAGGTTCTTCTATCCAGGCACGGGGGGACCAGTCTTCGCCTTTACGAAGTGTAGCTTCCCTGGAATAGCGGAGGCTGTGAAGGTCCTGGGTGTCCAGGATGGTCCGGCACCCGGGCAGGTGCTGGTGCACCCGCCAGCCAAATTGCTCTTCGGAGAGGAAACGGTCAAAGACGATCAGGTCAAAATCATGCTCCTTAAGAAAAAGGTCAAAGGAACCGCAATTCAGGGCCAGAGGGTGGCAGGATATACCCCGGGTTTCCAAAGGGCTCGCCAACGGGCCCCGTTCGGCTGCCGAACCAAAATGCACCTCCAGGCCCATGCTCTGTAGCAATAGCAGGAGTTGCACGGTGCGTTCCCCGGCCGCACTGGAGCGGGGTTCCGGCCACTGATGGCCGATGTACAATGCCTTTCTGGGTTCCCGCGGGCTCACATCCGGGCGGCGTATAGCTGGGAAATGCGCAAGCGCAAGCGGCGCTCGTAATCTTCCTGCAGCCAGTCCCGGTAGTTTTTGGTGTTGTTCATAATGCAGTAGGAATACTGCTTGATGCGAAATTCAATCTCCTCCTGCAACTCCCGGGCCAGCATGCGGGCATCGAAGATGTCGGCGCTGTTATCCAGGCACATACGGGCGTGTTGTTCTATGCTCCGTTCCAGCACCAGCTTGGATTTTTTCCCCTGGGAAAACACCTTTTTGTATTCTGCTTTCACGTCAAAATCGATATCCGGGGTGCGCGAAAACTTCGCCCGCAGGGCTGCCGGCATTTCATACACGAATTCCCGTTCGATCTCTTCGTCATTGCGGATATTTTCCAGGTAGTAATCCGGAAAATGGAAGATTTCCTGCCAGTCTACCGGCGCATCCCAGGGTCCGAAACGGGCTATATTGTTCCCCAGGTCTATCACCGTAAATTCGTCCTTGTCTTTAAAAATGCGGGAACCCCTACCGATCATCTGGAAATAGAGGGTCAGGGAACGGGTGGCGCGGTTCAGGATAATGGTTTCCACGCTGGGCTCGTCAAACCCCGTAGTCAGGATACTCACGGAGGTCAGGATGGCATCGGGGGTCTGGGAGAACCAATCCAGGATTTCCCGTCGTTCGGAGGCGGAATTCTTATTGTCCAGGTGGCGGATGGGATAGCCGGCCTTGCGGAAGGTTTCGTATACGTATTTAGAGGTGCTGATCCCGTTGTTAAAGATGAGCGTTTTAGTGCCCCTGGCCAGTTCGTCGTAAGCCGTGGTCAGTTTTCCCAGCATGGCCGTATTGGAATACAGCGCATCCGAGGATTTTACGGTATAATCCCCGTTGATGCCCAGTTTCAGAGATTTCAGGCTTACATCGTAATTGTACATGTTGGCCCGCGCCAAAAAATTCTTCCGGATCAGGGAGGCGATGGACTCTCCTACGATCAGCTTTTTGTAGTGGTCCTTCATCGGGAGTTTGATGTTGGAACTCAGGGGGGTGGCGGTAACGCCCAGGATGGCGGACTTTTCGAAGTATTTAAAGAGTTTGCGGAAGGAATTGTAGTGGGCCTCGTCGATGATCACCAACCCTACCCCTTCCAGCTCTATGGCCTTTTCCTGCAGGCGGTTGTTCAGGGTTTCCACCATAGCCACATAGCACTGGTAATCCTCCTCCCCTTCCAGGTGTTTTACCTCGGAGTTAATGACCTTGTTGCGGACCCCGAACCCGCTCAGCATTCGCGAGGTCTGCTGGCTAAGCTCGATGCGGTGGGTGAGCACCACCACCTTCCGGCCCTTCTGCTGGATGTATCGGCGTGCTATTTCGGAAAAGACCACCGTTTTCCCCCCGCCTGTAGGCAATTGGTACAAGAGGTTAATGTCGTCCGGGGACTCCTCCAGGCATTTAAAAATCTTGCCCAGGTCCTCCAGTTGGTAATCGTAAAGTGTTTTCTCTTTGGTGTGAGACGTTGAACCCAAATCCGCAATTTTTTACTCGATTCTGCCGGCCACAGGTCCCCAATGGCCTAATGTGCAAAACTAGCCGTTTTTTTAAACCCTGGGGAAACCAAACCCCAGGTTTTCTCAACATCGGATCGTTAATAACCCCGTTGGAGGTCTACCTGATGGCGCAGCGGAGCCCCTGTCATCAGGGCCTTATAATTGGTTATGATTTGGCCGGCAACCGATGCCGGATCCGAAACGCTGGCGATATGCGGGGTGATGTTAACGCGGGGATGCTTCCAGAAGGGATGCCCGGCCGGCAGGGGTTCTTCATGGAAAACATCCAGCCAGGCTGCGCTCAGATTACCTGCATCCAGTGCCAAGAGTAAATCCGCTTCTTCCAACAGCGGCCCCCTGGCCACGTTGATCATAAGGGCGCCCGCAGGCAGGTTTGAAAATAGCTTACGGTCCAGGATGCCACGTGTTGCCGGGGTAAGCGGCAGCAGGCACACCAGTACATCGCAGCCGGAGAGGAATTCCGCCTGGCCGGCTGCCCCGTGAAAGACGGGAAAACCGGGATCGGGTTTGGGGGTGCGGGCCCACCCGGACAGGGGGAATCCCGTTTTCGCCAGCAGGCGGGCTACGGCCATCCCCAATTGCCCAAGGCCCATAATACCTACCCTCAGGTTCGCAATTCGGTTATACGGCCGGGGATGCCAGGCGCTGTTGGCCTTGTCCCGGCCATATTCCGGAAGTTGTCGTAGATGCGACATGACCAGGGCCAGGATGTATTCGGCCATGTCAGAGGCCAGGTAAGGATCTACCACCCGCATAACCGGCAGGGCCGGATCCCTGTCCGGGTCTTCCAGGATAAAATCCACTCCGGCCCCCAGGCCATGGATGCCTTTCAGGTTGGGGAATTCCGCCGTGCTGCCCTGGGGATGTTTCCAAACGGCAGCCATGGTAATAGCTTTCCTGGGCACCGCTGGCCCATAGGCGTAAACCGGGATTTCCGGGTCCTGTGCCTGGAGCAGGGAGACCCACTGCGGGGTTTTTTCGTCATTTCGGATTACCACTATTGCCATGATGATTGGGGTTAAAGGTTATCGGCCAGGCGTTCAAACCCCGGCGCAAATGGCCATCCTGCTTCCAGGACGGCATCCAGGTACGCCTGAACGCGCTGGCGGTTAGCTTCCAGCAATCCCTGGGCTGCCAGGTATTCCACCCATTGGGTGGCCGAGTTCAGCATGCTCTTGTAAAAGGCATCAGGGCAACGGCGGGTCCGTTCATAGCGCAGGGCGGTTTCCAGGTTAAACCCCATCAGGTCCGCAACCAGATCCGGGTCTACCCCCAGGGTCTGGAAGTGACGGAGGTATTTTTGTGCTACCGACCGCCTCGCCCGGGGTCGCCTGCGTGTTTTTGGGAAATACTCCTTGAGGATCCGGGCCCGGGCTTCTTCCATTCGCTTGTCTTCTTTAGGGTTGAAGGCGAAATCGTAGAATTCTTTTACCTGGGGGAAGCGTTCGTACAGGTCCAGCAGTTGTTCGCGCAGGGCATCCGCCTCCAGGGAGGCCAGGTATTTTTTCAGGGCTCTTTTGCTCATAGGCTGTGAATATACACAACCCGCCTAAATCCCGGGATGCCCCCTGCCCCCAATTGCTAAATCTTTCCAAAATTCTCATAATTATTGTAAAACTCCCCGGGCCAGGGCTTGGAAAAACGTGAGAAAAAACGTATAATGAGAGAATGTTGAATTAATAAACGGGTAATCATACATGAGGCAACTTAAGATTGTCAAGCAGGTGACCAACAGGGAGTCTAAATCGCTTGACAAGTACCTTCAGGATATTAGTAAAATTGATCTTATTACCGCCAATGAAGAAGTAGAACTTGCACAACGCATCAAACAGGGAGACCAGGTAGCCTTGGAAAAACTCACCAAGGCAAACCTGCGCTTTGTGGTATCTGTAGCCAAGCAATACCAGAACCAGGGGCTTAAATTGCCGGACCTGATCAACGAGGGGAACCTGGGGCTGGTCAAAGCCGCCAAGCGGTTCGACGAAACCCGGGGCTTTAAATTCATTTCCTATGCCGTCTGGTGGATTCGCCAATCCATCCTGCAGGCCCTGGCGGAACAATCCCGCGTAGTGCGCCTGCCGCTGAACAAAATTGGTTCCATCAACAAGATCAAGAAGACCTTTTCCTATCTGGAACAGGCCCACGAGCGGCCGCCAACTGCAGAGGAAATTGCGAAGGAATTGGATATGACCGTTAGTGAGGTCAAACAGTCCATCAAAAACAGCGGCCGCCACGTTTCCATGGATGCCCCTTTGCGGGAAGGCGAGGATTCCAACCTCTACGATGTCTTGCGATCCGGGGAATCCCCCAAGCCGGATAAAGGCCTGATGCGCCAGTCCCTTAACGCCGAGATCAACCGGGCGCTGGACACGCTCTCTCCCCGGGAGGCAGACGTGATCAAACTCTACTACGGAATCGGGGACCAGCAGTCTATGACGCTGGCCGAAATCGGCCAAACCTTCGACCTGACCCGGGAACGCGTACGGCAGATCCGGGAGAAGGCGATCCGAAAACTCCGGCACGACTCGCGCAGCCGGTTGTTAAAAACCTATCTGGGCTAATAAAAAAAGCGGCTATTAAAGCCGCTTTTTTTTGTAACGCACACAATAAACATTAAGTACAGCTCAATCGGCTGATATTGGAATCGGTAAGGATTTCGTTCAGGGCCTGGATAAAATCCAAATAGGCCGCGTGGTCGTGGTTTTGATTTGCCATAGTGCCTTGTGTTGGGGTTAACTTTTCTTGAGGGGAAAGGGTTACAGGTAATCCAGTTCCACCAATTCGTTCAAGCTCAAAATTTCGTTTAATTCCCGGAGGAAGTTCAGATACTCCTCCCCATAGGTGTCGTAAAGCATGATGCGTAGGTTAAAGTTCAGGTCGTTGCCGATTTGGGATTGTCGGTAATGACAGGAATAAATCTATATGCTTTCCGGCGTCAGGGCAATTTTTTGTGGTGAAGCAACCCGTTTCTGTTGGCAAATGGCAGGCATGTGTCGGTAAGCGGAAGATCAGAATCCCACCTCAAAGCGCAACCCTGCGCGAAGCGCCCAGAAGTAGGCCCCCGGCTCCTGGATAAATTCCTGCCGGCTTACCCCGAGTTGGGCCTTAATGCGCCGGTCCAGTGGGCCTGCCGTAAACTGGTATTCGGCCTGCAGTTGCTGGGATTCCACAAAGAGCAAGGTCTCTGCCTGCAGCTGGGTACCCGCCCAGAGTTGCTGGAATTCGGTAGTGTACCCGTATTGGGCACGCACCCCCAGGTAATGGAAGCGGTTACTCAGGTAGCGGCGCACCATCAGGTTGGCCGAAAACCCCGGGGCCCGGTCTTTGAACAGGGTCATAAAGGGACGGAAGTTCAGGAAGTAATTCCCGCGGTACAGGCTGTAGGATCCGGTAATTAAGGTGGCTTGCTGTTCGGTAAAGTCCAGGTAGCGGACCCCTGCGGAAACCTCGCTCCCCTTCCCGAAGAAGGCATAGAGCTCTGCCCCCCCGCGGTGATGCGGATAGGTGGGGGCATTGGAATACCCGTAATTCAGGTACCCCCTGAAGGTTTCCGAAAGCTTGGGATAGTAATCCAGTTCGGCCTGCAGGCCGTGGGTCTGGAAGCGGTAACTGTAATTGATCCGCGGGATCAGTTTCCCGAAAGCCCCCAGCCGCTGGTATTCCAGGCTGCCGTAAATCATGGGCTCGTAAGTCTGGTCAAAGATCTCCATGGCATTCTGAAGCGCAATCACATTGGAGGAAATGACCGGCTCCTCCCCCGGGCGTTCCTGCACTGCGGCTGCTGTATTGGCATCCAGGATGGCCTGGCGAATCTCCTGGATTTCCATACTGCTTTCCAGGTATTTCAGGGCTTTGTTTGCCAGGCCCAGGGCCAGGGAGTGATTCCCGGCATACCATTCATTCTTGACGGCGCCCACCCAGGCTTCCTCGGCCGAACGGTCGCGGGAAGTGATCCGGTTGTAATGGCCCCGCGCCTGGTCATAGGCACCTTCCCAGGTGTAGGTGCTGGCCAGCAGGTTCTCCACATCCGTATACTCCGGATAATCCCTAAGGATGCGCGTAAGGGTGTCCCGGGCCTGTAAATACCGGCCGGCAAAGGCCAGTTCCCGCGCCTGTACATAGGCGGCATCCGGGTCATAAGCCATGTCCTGGGCCCGGACTGAGAAGCAGGCAAACAGGCATGCCAGCACAAGAATTAGGAAAAATCGGATGTGCATCATGGCATATGGTTTTGTGCCAGGGTGTTCCCGGCGTTTGTAGGCTGTGGCCCGTGCTCCTGCCAGCGGGAGGCAGCCCGGTCCAGTTTGTCCCGCAACTCCCGGCTGTTGCGCAGGTAATTCTCAATAGCCGGCTGCAGGTAACGCGCTTTCCCGTCCTGCCCGGACCAGTAATATACATCCAGCAGGGCGGCATATCCGTCTTCGTACACGGGGTATTTATTCACCACCTGCTCCAGGATATCAATGGCTTTCTCGTAATGGCCTTCCCAGGCGTTGATCCGCCCCAGGAGGATTTCCGTATCCACATGCCCGGGTACTTCGGAGAGGATGTAGTTGCACAGTAATTTGGCCCGCTCCCGGTCGGAATTCAGAGCCAGATCCCGTGCGATGATAAAGGCCTTGTCAAAATCCGACCCGTTAAACACGCTTTGGATCCAGACCAGTTCCTTTTTGGTAGGGGTGCGGTACAGGGGCTCAAAAATGGCAGCTTCCCTGGGGATCAGAGCGTTCTTTTCGAAAACAAACCGGTATCGGGCCCGGAAATCCCTGGCCAGCGCCTTCAGGGTATCGCGCATGGCGGCATTGCCTTCCTCCAGGGTAAGCCCGCTTTGGGCCTTATAGATTTCGTTCCCGCTGAGCATATGGCCGTCTGCTATATAGTCCCCAGCCCCGTAGGTGTTGCCAAACAAGGGAATGGAAGCCGGCATACCGGCCTCTGCCTGTTTCAGGCCCTGCCCCATCCAGGGCGCCGCAGGGGGCATATTCCAGCCATAGCGACGGGCGAGGCTACCCACCAAATCCGGCGCCACATCCAGATGGGAGGCTTGGCCGGCCAGGGTTTTGGGTTTTGTTACCAGGGAACCAAACACCAGGAAAGGCACCTGATAGGCGGCCATGGGTTCCCGGTCGCGCAAGGACTTGGGGCGGTGGCTTCCCGTTAAGATAAACAGGGTATTGGCATAGGTTTCGGTCGCTTGCATGGCCCGGATAAAACGGGCTAATTGCTGGTCGGAATACTGTATCGATGCCAGAAGGTCTGCATTTTTACGCGCCATCCGGTGGGTTTTGGGATCCAGCCCAAGTGTTTCCAGTTTTCCTTCCACGGTATCCCGCCGGGCTTCGGCATCCGGGATCTGGTTGGGCTGGGAGGCGCTCAGGGTAAAGAAAACGTCCAGGCGGGGTACCTCAGGAACCGCTAGCGTTTTTACATAGCGTTCAAAGAGGGCGGCATCCGGAAAGCCTGCCGAAATCCCGGCGGCGTCCGCATCCTGCATTTCATAGCCCGGGCCAAAGGATTTGCGGTCTACCAATTCGTCTACCCGCTCCTGGTACAGAAAGCGGTCCCAGCCGTTCAGGGCACTGTTGCCTCCGTATTGAAAACTGGTATGGTATCCGGCTTTCTTCAGCAGGGCAAACAGACTGTAGCGTTCCGGGACGTGCATCCCGGCCCGGGCCTGGGCCATGGGCAGGGAGGCCGAAACCGCTGTCAGGGCCGCAGCGGCCTCACGGCCATTGGCCAGAAAGTTTTTCCAGTACAGGGATTGCTGCCGCAGGGAATCCACAAACGGCGCAAATTCCCGTAAGGGGGCATTGTCCCCCACAAAATCCCCGGCCAGGCCATCGGCGATAATCAAAACCACATGAGGCGGGGCAGGCTGAAATTCCAATTGTTCCCCGAGCAGCCCCTCCCCTTTCCAGGCCGACCAGAACGGATAGGGATTCTGACCCGTATAGGGGGTCTCGCCCATCCAGTCCTGCATATAGGTCTCGGCCAGGTATTGGGTTTTATTCAGGTTTACCGGCCGCTTTTCGGAAAGCAGGGTGGCCAGGAACAGGGAAAACAGGATTATGGTAGCCGGGAACATGTTGGCGATGATCCGGTAAAAGCGCTTACTCAGGCGATAACTGCTGCGAAAGGCCCCGCCAATAACAATGGTGGACACCGTTAAGGTAATCAGGATCTGGGTAAAGGAATACCGCAGGCCCAACTGCCGGGTAAACCCAAGGCCGGGCAGTTCGTAATAATCGATATAATAGACGGTCATGAGGGTTTCCAGCAGGAGCATGCCCATAAAAAGGGCAATGCATACCCGGAACCCCCACCCCGGTCGTTTGCGCTCCAGGTTGTTGAAGAGGAAGGCCCCGAAAAGGCCCGTAAATGCGGCAAAGCCCAGTTGGTGTAACCCCAGCAGCAAGAGGTTCATGTTCAGGATACTGTCCAGGGCCCCCTGTTCAAACAGGCGTACCTGCTGGTAGAGGGAAATCAGCAGCAGGCTAATATAGAAGGCAATAACCAGGCGGAGGTAATCCTGCAGGTATCGTTTGCCTTCGGTGGCCCTGAAAAATGCTGAAACCTTCATCCCTTATGCCTTTGCGAATCCTTTCCGTACCTGGGAACCCCAGCCCGTATTAACCTTAAAGAGTTTCTTGAGATTCCCCCGCACCGCAGACCAGACAATGATCATGTGGAAGGTAAATGGTTCAATGATGGCGCAAAACAACAGGATCAGGATATCCCGAGTGCGCGTATACTGGTTATAGGA
The DNA here is from genome assembly GCF_029537735.1 of Robiginitalea aestuariiviva. Lineage (GTDB taxonomy): Bacteria > Bacteroidota > Bacteroidia > Flavobacteriales > Flavobacteriaceae > Robiginitalea > Robiginitalea aestuariiviva. The sequence continues at coordinate 1,061,177 of NZ_JARPUQ010000002.1, forward strand.
CCACACATCCCACAGCACGGCGTAAAAGGAAAACATCACCGCATAGCAATAGACCATAGCCGTGAGCGCCAGGAAGAAATCCCAGTTCAGGATGCCGAAATAGGCAAAAAACAACACGCAGAAGTACCCAATAAATTCCAACAGGGGTGCCAGCCATTCGTAGAAGAACCAGTATGGATAACTCAGCATCCCCAGGCGCCCGAATTTGGGGTTGAAGAACATATCCTTGTGGCGGAAAAGAGTCTCCAGGTTACCCCGGGCCCAACGGTCGCGCTGGTTCATCAGGATTTTCATGTCTTCGGGTACCTCCGTCCAGCAGAGCGGGTCCGGGAGGTATTCCACCGTGTAGGGAATGCCCTGTTCGTGCATGTGGCGCCGCATCCGGAAGACAATTTCCATGTCCTCTCCAACCGTGCCCGTATCGTATCCGCCAATTTCCATGGCAATTTCCCGGTCAAAGAAGCCGAAAGCCCCTGAGATGATCAACAGGCTGTCTATGCGCCCCCAGGCCATGCGCCCCAGGAGGAAGGAACGGGTGTATTCCAGCAACTGGAACCGCGCCAGCCAGTTCTTGGGCAGACGGATTTCCTCGAGAACGCCCCCGTCAATCTTACAGGAGTTAGCCACCCTGATTACCCCGCCTACCGCAATGACCCGTTTCTGGCTACGCTGGTAGAAGGCGCGTACCACATGCAGGAGGGCATCCGGTTGCAGCAGGCAATCCACATCGATACAGCCAACATATGTGCTGTCCGAAAGGCGGATCCCGGTATTGAGGGCGTCGGATTTCCCCCCATTGGCTTTATCGACTACGGTAAGTTTGGAAAAGGATCTTTGCCGGGATTTATACACTCCGCGGATAGGCTTGCAGGGCCAGTCGGGGTCAATTTCCCGGGGCACCCGCTCCAGGTCGTAGGCCTCGATCATCTTCTGGAGGGTGTCGTCCTTGCTGCCGTCGTTCACTACCATCACCTCGTAATTCACATAATGTAAGGACAAAAGGGACCGGATATTCTCTACAATGGTAAGGGCCTCGTTATAGGCGGGGGCAATGATGGTAATGCTGGGCGAAAGGGGCGATGCCATAATCCTGGATATATCGCCTATACTGTTCTTTTTGCGGTAGTGGATGGAGTTTCGCGAAGAAAGGTACCCCATGATGGTAAACAGGGTAAAAAGTACCGCCGTAAACACCAGAAATACAATATTGATGTATTCCAGCAGGATGTCGAAGAGTCCGTTATGCATCTGCCGGGTTTTGCGAATTGTGCTTTGAAGGGGCCGTATCTCCTGCTTCGGGGAAACCCAGAGGAATGAAATTCAGTTCCAGGCAATGGGCCAGTTCGGCTTCGGGCGCCCCGGGTTCCAGCGTGCCCAGACGCTCCTGCAGGGTGGCAACAGCCCATTGGGCCTTTTGACGGATACGTGGGTCTTCATCCCGCAAAAGGCCTTTGAGGAACAGCAGTTCCTTTACGCTGCCCACCTCCGGAATTTCCTCCAGTAAAATCAGTTTGGATTCCGTGCCGTAGGTACGGAAGAATTCGGCGAAGATTGAAAAACGTTCCAGGTCGGGCAGGCCGGCCTGGAAGTACCCTTCTGTGAGGTCAACAATCCGGTTTTCGGGCTGCTGTTCGAGTTCAAAGGCTGGTGCCGGGCCTCCTCCAGGGGGTGGTTCCGGCGTAATTGGAATTTCGGTTTCAAGGGCCTGTTCCTGTGGCAGGGGTTCCACAGGGCATTCAGGTTCTAACCCGATGGTTTTTTCCGAGGCTTCGGGGTTAGTTGCAATGGGTTGCCCGGACGGGCTGATAGGGCTATCGGCCGTTACCGTTTCAAAAATTACAGGAATATCGGCCAGCCAGCTGGCTACACCTGTACTGGGCTCTTCCTCCTGGGATTCAATCACCAGGGGGATAAAATCCGGCACTTGCGGCGCCTGCTCCCCGCCTACCCCAGCCTGTTGTAAAATATCTGCCAGTTCCTGTCTCAGGCAGAGATCAAAGAGGGCCTCATCCCATTCGTCCAAGGGAGCTTCCGGCACCACCACCTCCAGTTGGGCCAAAGGCTGATCGGGCTCCTCAACCAGGCTTAATGGATCAGATTCCGCCATTTCCGGAGCGTTGTCCAAGTCAGTTTCTGCTGCCTCAACTTGTGCAACAGGCACTTCTTCCGATGGCTCGGTTTCTGTTGGCAGACTTTCAATTTCCAGGGCCGGTTCGGGTATAGAGGCTGCTGTATCTGGCTCGGGTTCTACTGCCGCTTCGGGGGGTGCTACAGGAGCTGGGTGATGGGTGGTACCATCGAACCCTTCCATATCCTCTGTCCGGGTCTCTGCCGGAATTTCATGGGTTTCGATTCCGTTCTGTATTTCGACATCCGGGGCCATTTCAGGCATGGCCTCCGGGGCGTCCGCAGGCTGGTCTGCCACAGGTCTTTCACACTCAGGTTGCAGGGTGCTGGCTGTTGGTTCCTGGGTTTCTTCGGGAAAGAGTTCCTCCGGAGAAAGGGGTGCGATTTCCGAGGTGGGCAGTACACTGCCCGGTTGCAGGATATTCATGACGGCCCGGGATTTGGAACGGATGATAAAATTGCCATCCTTTGATCCCACCTGCTCCAGAAATGGGAGGTCCTCCGTCCGTCCCAGCACGCTCATCGCCTCCAGGATCTGGAGCTTGAGAGCCTCATTGGAACGGGAAAACAGGGTTTTCAGGGCCGGGCGGGCGGCGGAAAAGCGAAATTCTCTAATGCATTCCACTGCAGCCAGGCGTACCGGTTGCTTCCGGTGTTGCAGGAGGGTTACTATGGCCGCCTCGGCTTCGTTCTGCCGGTATTGGCGGATAAGCCGTAGGGCAAAGAGTACCACGTCCCGGTTTTCGGAGGTGAGCCAGGCCTGAAAGCGCGGGGGATCGAAATCTTCCCATTGGCGCAGGATTTCCATCAGCTTGATCTGCTGCCATTCCGAGATGCGGTAGCGGGCTGTGTCCATGAAATAGGCAATGCCCTCCTCTTTCAGGGAAACCGTGGCCAATTGTGCCTGTTTGCGGATCACGCCTCGCTTGTCGTTAATAAAACGCCGGATTTGCGAGTAGGCCTGTTCCACTTGCATTTCGGTCAGTTCGTTTATGCCCTGGGATATCTTTACCCAACTCCAACTCTCGAGCTTTTCAAAGGCATCTTTATGTAACCCCAGGTTCTGATACAGGTCCAGCAAGCGCTGGCGGGCACTCCCCGATACATCAGATTTGAGGTCCAGCAGGACCTCGGTCAGTACCTTTCGGTTAAAGTCGTCTTTTAAGAGTTCCCGGATTTCAATTTTCATCCGGATGTATTCCTCCCGTCCGTCCGTCTCCGTTTCCGGATCGTAGAACAGGAAATTGCTGATCATGGGGGAAAGCTCGGTTTTGCGCTGGCGAATCACCTTCCGCTTGGCAGAAAGGCGGTTGCGCATCACAAAGATCCCCAGGACGTAGACCACGCTGATCCCCAAAAAGCAGATCCCCAGAATCCAGAGGGTTTCCACCCGGATTTCGGGAGCCTGAATGAGCGGCAGAGGCAGGTATGACGTCAGCGAATGGTTCAAACCAGGGAGGAACGGAGCAACTTTCGCACGCGGATGATCAGTTCTGTGGGGTTTACCGGTTTGGCGATAAAATCGTCTGCCCCGAGCTCAAAGGCGCTCAGGACATTGGTTTCATTGCCCGCAGTGGAAATGATGATAATCGGGATGTTGGCGCCCAGGGTATTGCGGACATAGTCTACCATTTCGATCCCGGAAAAATAGGGCATCATAATATCGCTTACGATGATTTCCGGCAGGGCCTGGTTCAGGGATTCCTTCATTTGCCGGCCATCGGCTACCCAGTCTACCAGGAAACCTTCCTTTTCCAACCTGAATTTCAAAAGGGCCGCGAGCATTTCGTCGTCGTCGGCCAGTAAAAGGCGTGTCTGTGTCATTGTCCGTGTTGTTTCTTGAGGGCGGCCATTGCGGCATGGAGGGAACTTTCCAGCACGGGATACGCCTCGGTTAATTCGGTGTATATTTCAATAATGCGTGATATGCCGGTTTCTGCCCGGCTGAGTTGTTGTATTTCGGAGACGGCCTCGATCCAATGCGAAGCCCCCAGCAGCATAAGGCCTGCTTTTACCTTGTGGGCGGCTTCCCGGATTTGCAGGAAATCCGAAGTGGCGCTATGCACTTTCAGGCGGCCCAGGAATTCCAGGATATTGCCTTTAAAGAGTTCTGCCAGTTCTTCCAGCATGTCTACATCCCCGTCGCACTCGTCTACCAAAGTTTGTAAATCCAGGGTGGTACCAGGTCTGCTCACAACCTGAGGTTCGTCCTTTGTTGCCGGTTGGCCGGCAAGCAGTTCCAGCAATTTGCCGGAGAGTTCCTCGGGCGCAAAAGGTTTTACAATGACCGCATCAAAGCCGGCCTGCTGATACTCGGCGTCATACTCTGCGTTCATATCGGCCGTTACGGCAATCACCGGCAGCTTTCGAAGGGCGGGGTTCAAATGCTTCCGAATCCGGGAACAGGCCTGATACCCATCCATGTCGGGCATCCGGAGGTCCATCAGTACGGCATCCACCTGTTCGGCCTGCAACATGGCCAGCCCCAGGGTGGCATGGGAGGCCTGCAGTACGCGGCATCCCCAGGTTTTCAGGCGGATATCCATTAGCCGCATGTTCAATTCGTTGTCTTCAAAGACCAGGATATTCTTGCCTTTCAGGGCGTCTTCCGGCTTTGCCGGTGTCTGGTTATCGCCCGGGTCACCAGCCTTGGAGGAGTTTTGGAGGCGGGCCAGCAGTTCCAGCATGGACCGGGACATCCGGTCTATGGCAGACAGGGCTTCCTGCTGGTCCGGCTTTACCGGACCGCTAAGCAAACCGCCGGCGGCCCCGGAAATCTTTTCCAGGGAGGGTTGCAGCATCCGCACGAAGGATTCCATGGGGTGTTGGTCCGCAGGGTCCTGTGGTGCTTCGGGGATAGCCTTCCGGGGGGCTTCCGGGTTCCAGTAGCGGTCGTCCAGCTGGGTGCAAAACGCATCAAAGGCCTGTTTAAGGCTTTGGGCTTCTTCCACGGAAAGGGATTCGAAGGAATAGGCGTGCAGGGCGTCTTTCAATTCGAGCACCCGGCCCTGCAGATTTTTGGATTGTGTCGGCATTAGTTGGTTTTGGTCGGTGAATGTGTACCGTTGGTTTTAATCATGTACGCTAAAAATCCTGAAAACCACCCCTGTGGACAATTAAATGTTCCCTATCTTTCCAATTCTGTTGTAAAACCCCTTAAACTGTTGGTTAAAACATGAGAAGCTACTATCAATTCCCCCTACTGCTTTGCAGCGTACTACTGATCATTGGAGGATGCAAGGAGGCTCAACCTCCTTCCCTGGACGAGCAGGCCCGGGCCATTCACGATGCCGTCCTGACCGTAGATACCCACGTGGATATCAATGTCCGGAATTTCACGGATTCAGTGAATTATACCCAGCGCCTTGGCACACAGGTTAACCTCCCGAAAATGGAGGAAGGCGGGTTGGATGTAGCCTGGTTCATTGTCTATACCGGCCAGGATACCCTGAGTGCTGAAGGCTATGCCAAAGCTGCCGAAAATGCCCGGTCAAAATTCGATGCCATCCACCGGCTGTGCGAAACCATTGCCCCGGAGCGAATTGGCCTGGCAACCACTTCGGAAGAGGCCCGGAAATTGCACGCCGAAGGCAAGAAGGTTGCCATGATCGGAGTGGAGAACGCCTATCCCATTGGCACCGACCTTTCACAGTTTGAAGCCTATTACAAGCAGGGGGCGCGCTACGTTTCCCTGGCGCATAATGGCCATAGCCAATTTTCGGATTCCAATACGGGAGAAGCAGATAGCGTATGGCTTCATAATGGTTTAAGTGAATTAGGCAAAGAGGCTGTAAAAGAAATGAATAGGCTGGGCATTATGATTGACATCTCCCACCCTTCCCGGGAAGCGGTGTTACAGATGCTGGAGCTTTCCCGGGCCCCCATTATTGCCTCCCATTCTTCTGCACGCGCCCTGTGTAACCACAGCCGGAACCTGGACGATGAGCAACTCTTGAAATTGCGGGATAATGGCGGGGTGGTCCAGACGGTGGCGTTTCCGGCTTACCTGAATACCGAGAAAAACGACGCCCGCAGCGCCTACATGCGCACCCTATGGCAGGAAGCGGCCGATTCCCTGGGGGTGACCTGGTATAACCGGTCGGATTTTGCCTCCCTTACCGAAGCCCAGATTGAAGCGTTTATGGAAGACCGGCCCAGGGTTCGGGCCCTGGCCGACGAGATGGCCGGCAGCCGCAGCGATGCCCCGCCTGCAGTGGATGTTGCCGATTTTGTAGACCATATCGATTACCTGGTAAAACTTATCGGCATCGACCATGTGGGGATCAGCTCCGATTTTGACGGCGGGGGTGGGATTAAAGGCTGGTCCGATGCTTCGGAAACCTTTAATGTAACCCTAGAACTCGTGCGAAGGGGGTATTCCGAGGAGGATATACGAAAGCTATGGGGTGGAAACCTCTTGCGCGTTTTGGACGAAGTACAGGCTGTGGCCCGCAGCTGGCAGGCAGATTAGTCCTCTTCCCGGGCCAGCCGGTCCTTTACATATTCCACTTGCTTCTTGAAATGCGGGGCGGGACGGCCGTTGGCATCCAGGTTGACGATAATCACCTGGTCTACGGTTACAATGGTTTCACGAGTCATCTTGTTGCGCGCTTCGCAACGCAGGGTAAGGGAAGACACGCCGAATTTAACCACCTCTATTCCTATTTCCACCACGTCTCCGGACTCGGCGGTACTCATAAAGTTGATTTCGGACATGTATTTGGTAACCACCCTTTTATTTTCCAGCTGTATGATGCTGTACAGGATAGCTTCTTCATCAATCCAGGAAAGCAAACGCCCTCCGAAAAGTGTGCCGCTGGAGTTTAAATCCTCGGACTTGACCCATTTTCTGGTATGAAAGCGCATAGCGACCTTTTTAGGTAAAGATACGCGCGTACTCCGTCTTTTGGTTGGGCCGGCCCATGGTTTACCATCCGATTTCCCAATTCCGGAAAAAAGGGGTGGACAGAATACAAATATGCCAATCTGAAAGGGGTAGAAGCCAGAATTTATTACCTTTAGAAGCCTAAACCGCTGCCGCCACGTGTACGCTTTTGTAAAACTTCTCGTCCTGCTGGCCCTTTCCCTGATCCTCGGATGGCTCTAGGATATAAGACTACGAATTTACACCGAAAGAAATACTTCAGGTAATTGTCGTATACCATTTAAAAACAAATGATTATTGTTTTTTAAAATATACCGTTTTGGCATTTACGAACTCATGGATCCCGGCTTCGGACAACTCCCTCCCATAACCCGAACCCTTAACGCCCCCGAAAGGTAAGCGGGGGTCGCTTTTCACGAGATCATTGATAAATACGGCCCCTTCGTCCAACCTGGGGATCAGGCGGCGGGCACGCTCTGCATCTTCGGTGAACAAAGAAACCCCCAAACCGAACGGGGTTTGCCCGCTCAGACGCAGGGCTTCCTCCTCCGACTCAAACACGGTTACCGCCAGCAGGGGCCCAAAGGTTTCCTGTCGGAAGGCCGGCATATCCGGGGTGACCCCGGTAAGCAGGGTCGGTTCAAAATAAGCGCCCTGGCGATTGCCTCCAAAACGCAATTGGGCGCCCATTTTCAGGGATGCCTTTAGCTGATCTTCCAATTCGGCAGCCAGGTCTTCCCGGGCCATCACCCCGATATAGGTATCCGGATCCATCGGGTCCCCGCTTTTAAGACCCCGAATTTGGTGTTCCAGCTGCTCCAGGAACCGATCCGCCACGCCGCTTTGCAGCAGGAGGCGTTTCCCTGCAATGCAACTTTGGCCCGAATTCTGGAACCGGGCCTGCAGGCAGGTTTCTACCGTGGGCTCCAGGGCTGCATCCTCAAAGACTACCAGGGCATTGCTTCCTCCCAGCTCCAGTACGGCTTTTTTGATGTGCTGCCCGGCCGCCGCAGCCACTGCCCTGCCGGCCCGTGTACTACCTGTAAGGCTAACTGCTTTCACTGCAGGGTGCTCCAGGATACCGGCAACTTTGTCGCTGCCCACCTCCAAATGCTGGAATACGCCCTGCGAAAACCCGGCCTCCCGGAAAATCCCCTCCAGGAGCCGGCCGCAGCCCCATACATTAGAAGCGTGTTTCAGCAAGGCTGTATTGCCGGCCATCAGGGTAGGAGCCGCAAAGCGAAAAACCTGCCAGAACGGATAATTCCAGGGCATTACGGCCAGGATTACTCCCAGCGGATCGTAGCGCACATAGCTCTCCTGCGCATCGGTGGCTATGGCCCGGGAGGCAAGCTGCCCTTCGGCTTCCTGGGCATAATACCGGCAAACCCAGGCGCATTTTTCTACCTCTGCCCGGGCCTGGGCAATGGGTTTGCCCATTTCCAGGGTAATGGTACGGGCATAGTGATCCCGGTTTTTTTCCAGGAGTTCGGCAACCCTGATCATGCCGGCTTTCCGATGGTCAAAGGAGGTTTCCCGCCAGGACTCAAAAGCCTGGTCCCCCTGCACTATCCGGTCGGATAGGGACTTGGCATCCAGGGGGTTGTAGGTGTGTAATACTTCGCCGTTAAAGGGGTTTACAGAGCGTACCATAAGGCAGGTTAAGGATTGGTTTCCATAAAGATAAGGGGTTTGCGGGGATCGTTGTTCATAAAGCCGTTAACAACTTCGGACCTGCCTTCCGGCACGCCTCCCGCTTTTAATTACTTTTAAAAAAACACCCGAAATGAGGAATCGATCGGCCGATCTGCTCCACATACGGCCCACCCTCGCCACTGCACAGGTACTGGCACATACCTCCCCGGACGAGCAGTTCCAGAACGCCACCTTGCGCCCTGTCATCAAGATGCAGAATGATCTGTTGGTGGCTGCCTTCCGCAACTACGCCGTAAAGCACAAAGGACAGTTCTTTGGCCTTACCCTGGAAGGCAAACAACGCTATATCGAAAATGCCATTCAGAAGGATATCAAGTTCAGGAATTCCCTTAAAGGGATGATCATGGGGCAATTCACCCTGGAGGAATACGAGTTGTACATCCAGAATTCTTCTGCCCTGAATAAGCGCATGATGAAAATGGTCATAGAAAGGCTGAAGGATCAGCTGCAGCTCATTGATCTTCCCTCACTGGTCCCCTAAGGGCGTCCCGTTCACATCCGTGGTCAGGATTTCGCTCATCAGGTCCAGCCAGGGTCGAGCGGCCCGGTATAAATGGTTTACCTGCAGCATAAAGTCCGGGGCCAGAACTTCCTGGTCTGCAAAGGGGCGCGTAAAAATAAACTGCTTGAGGCGGATCAGATCCAGGTTCGGGTCTTCCCTGCTAAATCCCTTAGGGGCGGTTTTCACCTGCTCGCCTTGTATCGGCCCCCATGCCTTTAAAAAATCCTGAGCTCCGATAATTTCCCTAAAGGGGCCGGCGTCTACCTCCAATTCTTTTCGAATCCGCAACAGGTCCTTGGGTTCGGGGTTCCAGAAACCTATGGCGGCAAAGGATTCCCCAGGACGAACCCTGAGGTAATACCCGCCGCGCCGTTGGGTGCCTGCACGCCTGAAGGAGCCGGCGAAGTGCGGGTTATAGGGGGATTTGTCCCTGGAAAAGCGCACATCGCGGTAAATGCGGAACAACTTGGACTTCTCGATCTCGTCGTGTGTATTCAGGGCTGCTTCCAGTCCGCCATAAAAAGCCTTGGCGGCCTGCTGGTGTTTTTTGAATGCGGCCTTTCTCGGCTCGAACCACTCGCGGGTATTGTGCTGTTTAAGCTGGCTCAGGAATTCCAGGGCTTCCGGGGTAAAGGTTTCCAAAGTTTTGGTTTTTTGAGAATCAGGTTAGTGCCCCCATTGTGCAGGGAATGCTAAAGTTACGTAAAACCCCTGTCCGCCGATGGATTTTATAGTTACTTTTGAGGGTAAGAAGAAGTCTATGAAGCACGCGGAAATCGTGAATCTGATCGAGTCCCGGAAGAACAACCCTTGTTTGAAATTCCGGTTGAAGCGGCAAACTGAAAGGTTTACCGACCTGTTGTTCCTGACCCTTTTTGACCAGGAAACCCCGGTGGCCGAGAACCTGCCACGCCTGCAGGCGTATTTCCGGGAGTTGGTGGAATTGGCGTGCTGGAAGCCGAATGCTTCCTGCGGTGAAGTCTGGGAGCGTTACGTACAACGCCTTCCGGAATTGCTCGATAAGCTCAACCTGGATGCCAAGGCCATTTCGGATTGCGACCCGGCTTCCCTTTCGATGGAGGAGGTCTATATGGCCTACCCGGGCTTTTACGCCATTTGCATTTACCGCCTGGCCCACGAACTATACCGCGAAGGCTTTCCCCTGGTGCCGCGCCTGATGACGGAATACGCCCACCGGCAGACCGGGGTGGACATCAACCCGGGCGCCCAAATCGGAAAATCCTTTTTTATCGACCACGCAACAGGGGTGGTAATTGGGGAAACGGCCGTGATACACGACAATGTAAAGGTCTACCAGGGCGTAACCCTGGGGGCGCTGTATGTGGCCAAACAACTGAAGCAAACCAAGCGGCACCCCACCATCGAGGACAATGTGACCATATACGCCAATGCCACCATCCTTGGGGGCGATACGGTGGTTGGAGCCAATTCCGTGATCGGGGGGAATGCCTGGCTTACCCATTCCGTCCCACCGAATTCCAAGGTATTTCATTCCCCGGAAATCAAAATCAAGACCCAGCATGTCGGCTGACCTGATATCCCTGATCGGCAATACGCCCCTTGTACAAAGCAGGAGCCTGGTGACCAAACCCGGCGTGCGCCTTTTATTTAAACTGGAAGGCCAGAATCCGGGGGGGAGCGTAAAGGACCGTGCGGCCCTGAATATGATACGAAGCGGCCTGGAGCGGGGCGAAATCGGGAAGGAAACCCGCCTCATTGAGGCCACCAGCGGGAATACCGGCATTGCCCTGGCTATGATTGCGCGGCTGTATGGGCTGCATATTGAACTGGTCATGCCCGAAAATGCCACCCGGGAACGCGTGCAAACCATGCAGGCCTATGGGGCCAAAGTCATCCTTACCCCGGCCTCAGAAGGCATAGAGGGCAGCCGGGATTATGCCCAGGCGCAGGTGCAACAAGGCGGGTACAAGATGCTGAACCAATTTGGGAACCCGGACAACTGGAAAGCCCATTACAAAACCACGGGGCCGGAGATCTGGCGCGACACCGAAGGGCAGGTCACCCATTTTGTGAGTGCCATGGGCACCACCGGTACGATTATGGGGACCAGCACCTTCCTGAAGGAGCAAAACCCCGACATTCAGATTGTAGGGGTACAGCCGGACGACGCCTCCAGCATCCCAGGTATCCGAAAATGGCCGGAGGCCTACCTGCCAGACATTTACAGTCCCGAGCGCGTGGACCGCATTCTGGAAGTTACCGAAGTCGAAGCCAGGGCCATGAGCCGCAGGCTGGCCTCCGAGGAAGGGATTTTTGCAGGGATGAGCAGCGGGGGTGCAGCGGCAGCGGCCGTTCGCCTGGCTCAGGAACTGGATAAGGGCATCATTGTGTCCATTGTCTGCGACCGGGGAGACCGGTACCTTTCCTCCGATCTGTTTGATGCATAAAAAAACGCCCTGCCGGGCATTTTTAATTTCGAGAATGCTGCAGGGATCAGGCTGCGGCCGTCTTCAGGGACTCCTTGGGGGTCCTGTTCCAGGCATCGAGCATCCAACTGGTTTTCTCCAGTTCCCGGATGTAGGCCCCGATCAGGTCTACGGTTCCCTCGTCCCCTACGGTCTCAGCCTTGTCCACTACCCTGGACATCTGACGCAACAGGATGCTATGGGCTTTCAGGATTTCGCCCACCATCTCCCGGTCTTCCAGGGAAATATCACTTTCTTCGATAGATGAAGTTTCCATATAGGCGCTCAGGTTGCTCATTGGATGGTACCTCAGGGTAAGGATGCGCTCGGCAATTTCATCGATTTTGCCGCGGGCATCCTCGTAAAGCTCTTCAAACTTCTCGTGCAGGTCAAAGAAGTTGCGTCCCAGGATATTCCAATGGAAATTCCGCAGCTTTTGGTAATACAAGTGATAATCCGCCAGCAGGGTATTGAGTTCCACTACTACCGGTAGCACTTGTTCTTCTTTCATATTCAGATAATTCATTTCTTGTATTTCAGGGATTCTACTTTAGTTTCTGGTTTAATTATTTAAACCTTTACTATAGAATATAAAATATAAAACCTTATATAAAAGCGTTTTAACTCTTTTATAAAACATTTATGATAAAAAATGTTAAACCCTGTTAAAGGTCTTTAAGAAGTCCCGAATTCGCAGCGCAATGCTGCCCTTAAAGGCTACCCGAATGCGCAGGATCAGATCCAGCGTTTACGTCTGAAATACAGGATCAGGCCTAGAAAGATCAGCCCCATGAGCCCCAGGATGCCATAATAGCCATACTCCCATTCCAATTCCGGCATATTCTTAAAATTCATGCCATAGACCCCGGCAATAAAAGAAAGGGGAATAAATATGGAAGCCATAATGGTGAGGACCTTCATGACTTCATTCATCCGGTTGCTGACACTGCTCATGTACATCTCCATCAGGCTCAGCGCCATTTCCCGCTGGATCTGCAGGGAATCGTTGATTTCCTGGGTGTGGTCCAGGATGTCTTTGAAGAATAGCCGGGTATCCTGGCGGATCAGGGCGGATTCCGTATTGACCTGCCGGTTGACCAGTTCTTTGACCGGGGCCATCCATCCGCGAATGGTAATAATTTCCTTGCGCAACATCTGTATACGGTAAGCGGTGTCCTGGGTAGGTTTGCCAAATACCTCCTGTTCCAGTTCATCGATCTGCCGCTCCGTAAATTCCAAAACCAGGAAATAATTGTCAACAATGGCATCCAGCAAGGCAAAAAACAGGTAATCTGCCTGCCGGCTGCGGATACGACCGGATTTTTCCTCCAGGCGCTTGCGTACCCCGTCAAAGACGTCGGTTTCCACCTCCTGGAAGAGGAAAACCTGGTTTTCGGTCAGGACCAGGGCCAGGTGCTCCTTTACAATCTTGCTATCCGCACTCAGGTAGAGCATTTTGAATACCCCGAAGGTATAGTTTTCGTATTCGTCTACCTTCGGGCGTTGCTCGGTATTGAGGATGTCCTCTACGGTAAGGTTATTCAGGCCAATGCTGCGCCCGACCTGGTCCATCAGTGCCTCATCGCTGAGGCCTATGACATTGATCCACTCGGTATGGGCTTCCCCATTTGGGCGCCCAAGTACTGTAGGGTCCTCAATTAAGGCTTCTTCATATCGGGTTTCGTTGTATACAATGCGCTCTATGCGGGTCACGAGCCCTTCCCGGGACCCCAGGTAGGTAATGGTACCCGGGGCTTTCCCGATCTTCTTGCGCCGCCGGCTGGGCAAAACTTTGCGCACTTTGGGCAGGGGAGGTAGTTTTCTGGCCATAACTACAAGGTAGTATTTTTGTGAGGCCCGTCAAACTCCGTGCGCCATAAATGGAGTCCGGAAGCCGGGGCGATATGCTGCGGTTTCCAGTCCGATTCCCCCTTTAAAACACAGGTGAGGGTTTGGGCGTCCAATTCCCCCCTGCCTATTGCTGCCAGGGCGGCAACCATCAACCGAACCTGGTTTCGGCCGAAGCCCGGCGCACGTACCTCCATCACATAGCAAGGATCAGGCATTATACTTGCCGTTAGCCAGGTGTTTTGAGAAATGCGACATGATATAACCTCACGGTAGGTTTTGGAACGGGGGCCTGCTGAAGTGATCAAAGCATTAAAATGGTGTTTGCCTTCAAAGATCGGAGCGGCAGCCATCATGGCCGGGACATCGGTTAGCCCCGGCAGGAAACCCACCCAGGCGGTAGTATAGGGATGTGGCTTATGCCCTGTGGTAAAGAGGTAACGATAGGTTTTTTCCCGGCAATCCCGGATGGCATTAAAGGTTTGAGGAACCGGCTGCACGCCAAGCAGGCGGATATCTGGTGGCAGGTTCCGGGCAATATTCGCCTCCAGTCCTGCTATATCCTCCAGCAGGGGCCCTTTAAGGATTAGCTGTACGGGGAAATCCCAGGCCGAAACCCGGGCATCGGTCCGGCCGGCGGCCAGAAATTTAGCCTGGTGACCGGGTAAAACAAACCTGAAGGTTTTTCGTAGCATCCCCTCTACGGTCTGCTGCCCGGGCTGGTGTTGCCAACCGTGGTAGCGAAAACCCATAAACTGCAATCGCAGCAAAAAATATTGGGATGGAACTACGGGCATGCCGGAACGGTTTACTTCAAAAATAAGGCTTCGGACCAACATAATAACCGCATATGTGGGGGGCTAAACCCGGTTTTGGCCCGTTTACTATTCTCTGCCATAGACCATCTTGCGCCGCGCGTCTCGATAAACGGTATCCCTCGGGGGGCGTTCCTGCGGGTTTCACCACGGAATAGAACGGCTTTACAACATTCGTGACCGTTTGTCGATTTACGGGAAATATTCGATTTCCCGTCGCGTTTTGATAAGGAAATTCTTACTGAATATATAGTGTCTCCCCGCCTGAAATCTTCTTTCTTAACCTACCTGATCCCCTGGAAAACCTGCTTTTATTCGAGCATTGTCCTGATCCCGGTGCTGATCGTATTCAATTTTTATGGGTTGTATTCCAATCAGTTCTATTTCCTGAAGGTGGACAATTTTATCTTTCCCCTGGTTACCATCCTGCATTTTGTATATCTCTACGTAGTCGGGTTCAAAATCCGGGAATCCGAATACCCTGATGTTCCGATGCGAAATGTAGAATACGGGATGTACGCCGTACTGGCCATCTATATATTCAAATGTCTGGACACCCTGTATATCCTGAGCAGTTTCAGGGATTTTCAGGCCCATATTATCCCTGAAACCTTCCTGCCCCTGGGCATCCTGATTTTTGCCCTGCAGGTTTTTCTGGTCCTGTTAACCCTCACGGCCTTCCGGCACCGCCGGGAACAGGTCGGGGTATATGATTTTGACCATATCAATGAAAATATTGATTCCTGGCCTTAAAGGCACAGGAGTCCCTATGTTGTGGCGAAAAGCCCCGGGTGTATGCCCGGGGCTTTTTATTTGTAAGCAGGGGATTTTGGCGCGAATCCTACAAGCCGCGGATAAAGTTGCCATACAGGTCCTTAAACTGGAAACCCTCCGAAAACCGGCTTTTGCTGAGCTTTTCGTGAGCCACCAACCCCCAAAGTGCCAGTTCCATTAAGAAATAACGGGTATCGACATCTGCATCCGGCTGCTGTTGGGTCACCAACCGACCAAGGGGCTTTACACTGTCGAGCAGGTCCCTGTATACGGCATCGGTCACTTCATCTTCCAACTCCAGGCCTTCTCCTTCAAAAAACCACTGTACAATTTCGTCATACGGGGTTTCCGCATCTTTGTGTTCCAACTTTTGAATGGAGGGGAAATACCGGTCGAACAAGGTTTTTACGGCTTCCTCAATCAGATGGGCGGCCACCGTATCGGCGCCTTCCTGCTCTCCTTCGTATACCAGTTCAATTTTTCCGGTAATCGCAGGAATCACCCCCATATAATCGCTTAACCGCACCCAGGTTTCCGTGTCCCCGTTGCGCAACATCCGGCGTTCAGCCGTGCTCATCAGGTTCTCCAGGGCGGTAATGCTGGTCCGGGCACTAACGCCGCTTTTACGATCTACGTATTCACTGTCCCGGGCTTCAAAGCTGATTTGTTCCAACAGATCGCGGGCAGCATCAACCAAGTGCACCCCCTGGTCCTGGGCCTGGGTCACACCCGCTTCCTGTTCGGTGATGCGGCGGGCTGTAGCGATGTCTTCCGGATAGTGGGTCAGGATTTGGGAGCCGATCCGGTCTTTCAGCGGGGTCACGATGGACCCCCGGTTCGTGTAGTCTTCCGGGTTGGCTGTAAAAACAAATTGCAGGTCCAGCGGCAGGCGCACCTTAAACCCGCGAATCTGCACATCTCCCTCTTCCAGTATATTGAACAGGGCTACCTGAATGCGCGATTGCAGATCCGGCAATTCATTAATGCAGAAAATGCAGCGGTTGGCACGGGGTATCATTCCGAAATGCACCACCCGGTCGTCTGCATAGGACAGCTTCAGGTTCGCTGCTTTTATGGGGTCTACATCCCCGATCAGGTCGGCCACGGTCACGTCCGGCGTGGCTAATTTTTCATAAAAGCGTTCACTGCGGTGTACCCAGTTTATAGGGGTATCGTCCCCGAGTTCGGCAATGCGCTCTTTCGCAAAGCGGGAAATGGGGTTGAACGGATCATCGTGGATTTCCGAACCGGCCACCTCCGGGATCCAGGCGTCCAGCAGGTTCACCATGAGCCGGGCCATCCGGGTCTTGGCCTGCCCGCGCAGCCCGAGCAGGTTAATATGGTGGCGAGACAACAGGGCCTGCTCCACTTGTGGAATGACCGTGTTTTCATAGCCCCACACCCCTTCAAAGGCGGGGGTATTTTCGCGGATACGACGGATCAGGTTGGCCCGGATTTCGTCCTTGATGGAGCGGGAAACGTAGCCCGAAGCCTTTAATGCTCCCAGGGTATTCAGGGTTGGTGCTTTTTCTTCGTGTTGCGTCATGAATTTGGGTATTAGCCCCTCAGGCGTTTTTTGCGATTGGATTCGTAGTCTTCAAAAATCATTTCTCCCAGCCCCTTGAGGCCCGTAAACAGAGCCTTTCCTTTGTTAGCTTCTGTAAAATGCCGTACGAACTGCATCAGGTAGGGGTCACGGGCAATCATAAAGGTGGTAATGGGGATGTGGAGTTTCCGCGCCTGGCTGGCCATGTTGTAGCACTTCTCCACAATAAAATCGTCCAGGCCCACACTGTTTTTGTAATAGGTCCCGTCCGGTAGCCTCAGGCAGGATGGCTTGCCATCGGTGATCATAAAGATCTGCTTGTTGGTATTGCGCTTGCGGCGCAGCAAGTCCATGGCCAGCTCCAGCCCCGCTACTGTATTGGTGTGGTAGGGCCCCACTTTAAGATAAGGCAGCTCCTTTACGCTAATCGGCCAGGCGTCATTGCCAAAAACCAGGATATCCAGGGTGTCTTTGGGGTAGCGGGTGGTAATGAGTTCGGCCAGGGCCATAGCAACCTTCTTGGCCGGGGTAATGCGGTCCTCCCCATAGAGGATCATGCTGTGGCTGATGTCGATCATCAGCACGGTACTCATCTGTGCTTTAAAATGGGTGTCTTCTACCACCAGGTCGCTTTCGTCCAGCCGGAATTGGTCCATCCCATGATTCACCTGCGCATTGCGCAGGCTTTCGGTCATTGAAATCCGTTCCAGCCCGTCCCCGAACCGATAGGCCCTGAAGTCCCCGGTGTGTTCGTCTCCCGGCCCGGCCTTCCCGGTGCGGTGGTTTCCGCTGCCCCGGCGCCGCAATTTGCCGAAAATCTGCTCCAGGGCCCGCTGGCGCAGCATGCGCTCCAGTTTGGAAGTAATAGCCAGGTCCGGCTTGCCCGGCTCCCCCGGGCCATCCCCTTCCGGCCCGTAACGCGGTTCTTCCCGAAGGTATCCCTTGGCTTTCAGGTCTTCGATAAAATCGTCTATGGTATACTGGTCGTCGGTGAGTTCGTATTCCTGGTCCAGTTGGCGGAGCCAGTCCAGGGCTTCTTCCACGTCCCCGGAGGTATGGGTGATGAGCTCCTGAAAAATATCGAACAGTTTTTCGAAGGGGCTCTTCTCGGGCGCTTCGAAGTTGGTAAATCGAAATCCTTTTCTTCTTTCCATAGCCAATCCTAAAAATACGACAATTGGCTATCCCCAAAAAGCATTTAAGAATTCTTAACGCTGCCGGTGGCGTTCCTGAAGGACGCCCAGTACGTCCTGCAGGGTAAACCCCTTGGCCTGCAGCAGAATCAGGTAGTGAAACAACAAATCCGCACTTTCCCCAAGAAAGAGGTCGTCGTTGGCGTCCTTGGCCTCAATAACGGTTTCCACGGCCTCCTCCCCTACCTTCTGGGCAATCTTATTGATGCCCCCGGCAAATAATGAAGCTACATAACTCCCGGAAGCCCCTTCCGGGGATTCTGCCTGCGCGCGGCGGGAGGCGATTACGCTTTCCAGGTAGGCAAGAAAGACATGCCCGCCTTCGTTGGTGTCACCCCAGCAGGTATCGGTACCGGTATGGCATACCGGGCCGCTGGGCCGGGCCGATACCAGGAGGGCATCCGCGTCGCAATCAATTCGGATATCTATCAGGTGCAAGGTGTTTCCACTGACTTCGCCTTTGGTCCAAAGGCGGTTCTTGCTGCGGCTGTAAAACGTAACCTTCCCACTTTTCCGTGTTGCCTCCAGGGCCTCCGGGTTCATATAGCCGAGCATCAGCACCTTGCGGGTGTCGGCGTCCTGTACTATGGCGGGGACCAGCCCGCCGGCCTTTTCAAAATCGATGTGCTCCATGGTGTTTTTTTATATCCGCATCGGGATTCCCAGCCCTGAAAGATACTGTTTCAATTCCGGGATCGGGATTTCGTTAAAATGAAATACACTGGCAGCCAGGGCCGCATCTGCCAGGCCTTCCCGGAAGGCATCTGCAAAATGCTCTGGTTTTCCTGCCCCGCCGGAGGCTATCATGGGAACTGGCACCTGCTCCGACATCCGGGCCAGGGCTTCATTGGCAAAACCGTTCTTGGTACCGTCGTGGTCCATGCTGGTGAAAAGCAACTCTCCGGCTCCCCGATCCACCACTTCCCGCGCCCAGGCAAAAAGGTCCAGTTCGGTGGGCACCTTCCCCCCTACCAGGTGAATTTTCCAGGCCTCCCCTACCTGCCGGGCATCCAGGGCCACAACAATGCATTGCGAGCCGAATTTTTTGGCCAGGGCATCGATTAGTCCGGGGTTTCGCACTGCTGCCGAATTCACGGAAACCTTGTCCGCCCCGTTGTGCAGCAGCAGGTCTACGTCCGCCACGGAAGAAATCCCGCCCCCAACCGTAAATGGAATATCGATTTGTTCGGCTACCTTACGCACCAGCCTGGCCAGGGTGCCGCGGTTCTCTTCTGTGGCAGCGATGTCCAGGAAAACAAGTTCATCAGCCCCCTGCCGTGCATAGGCAGCAGCCAGTTCCACAGGGTCCCCGGCATCTCGCAGGTTAACAAAATTCACCCCCTTAACGGTTCTTCCGTCCTTGATGTCCAGGCAGGGGATGATGCGTTTGGTCAGCATGTTCAGTCTTCGTTTTTTACATTCAGGTCCATGGCGTCATAAAACCCCAGGTCCTTGTTTTCCCAGGCTTTTACGGCATAGGCAATCTGCCCGGTGTGGTAACTCAGGTGTTCCACGGCGTGGAGCACCATCCCCAGGCCGCTCAGTCGGAAGCCCTGTACCGAACGGACCTTCAAATATTCTTCTTCTCCTGCCTGGTGAATGGCCTGACGCACCTCGGCAAGCGTTCCTGTAAACAACGCCCAGGTTTCCTGCTGGCCCAGGTTGGGTTGGGGCAGAAATTCCCGGGTGCGGTTTCGATGGTCCGGGGCACCTCCCAGGCCGCTCACCACATATTGCCTCAGGTTGCCGCAAAGGTGAAGCAAAAGGTTGCCCACGCTGTTGGAGGATGGGTTGGGCTGTTCCCAGAAGCGTTCCGTCGGAAGGATTTCGAGCGCCCTTCCGATCATCCGCTCAGATTCATCCAGGCGGTAAATGCTGTTTTCCTTGAATTCCTTCAGCCAGTTCGGATCCATAATAAAGGATTTAGGTGTTCCATTTTTCCAGGGCTGTCAGGGAAATATGTCCTTCGTAAATGGCTTTCCCGACAATGGCCCCCTCACACCCCAGTTCTCGGAGCTGCTCCAGGTCTTCCATCCGGCTGATGCCCCCGCTGGCGATGAGGTGGAAAGCCCCTCCCGGTTGCTGGCCCCCGGCCGCTTGCAGCAGCCCCTGGTAGGCCTCCATTGCCGGGCCCTGCAACATGCCGTCCCGCCCAATGTCTGTACAAATTACATAGTGTACGCCCTTACCCAGGTATTCCAGGATAAAGGGCTCCAATTCCAGGGCACTTTCCTCCTGCCAGCCGGATACCGCAATCCGGCCATCCCGGGCATCGGCACCCAGAATGATACGCTCCGGCCCGTAGGACCTGAGCCAACCCAGGAATCGATCCGGGTCTTTTACGGCGATGCTGCCCCCGGTGATTTGCCTTGCCCCGGATTCGAAGGCTATCCTCAGGTCTTCATCCGATTTTAACCCACCGCCGAAATCCACGGACAGGCCGGTATGCCCTGCAATGCGTTCCAATACCTTGTGGTTTACGATATGGGAGGCCTTTGCCCCATCCAGGTCTACCAGGTGCAGGTGGCGAATGCCGTGGTCTTCAAAGGCTTTGGCCATTTCCAGGGGATCGTCCGAGTACGTCTTGGCGGTCCCGTAATCCCCCTGGGTTAGGCGAACGCATTTGCCCCCGATCAGGTCTATGGCTGGAATAATCCTCATAATTCCAAAAAGTTTTTCAGGATGCGTGCACCCACTGTACTGCTCTTTTCCGGGTGAAACTGTACCCCGTAAAAATTGCCTTTGGCCAGGGCAGCACTATACTCCGGCCCATAGGAGCTGGTGGCCGTGGTTGCCGCGCAGAGCGGGGCGTAAAAACTATGTACCAGGTAAATATAGCTACCCTCCGGCACCCCCTTAAAAAGGGGGCTTTTCAGGCCTGTTATCTGGTTCCACCCAATCTGGGGCACTTTCAGGTGTGACCCGAAACGCACCACCTCCGTATCAAAAATACCCAGTCCTGGTGTATCTCCCTCCTCGGAATGCCGGCACATCAGCTGCATACCCAGGCAGATGCCGAGAACCGGCTGCCGAAGCTGTGGGATCAAACCATCCAGGCCGGTGTGTTTTAATTTTTCCATAGCAGAGCCTGCCTCCCCAACGCCGGGAAAGATAACCCGGTCCGCCCGGGCAATGCGTTCGGCCTGGTCGCTCAGTTCCGGGTGGATGCCCAGCCGTTCAAAGGCAAAGCGGATGCTCTGGATATTCCCTGCCCCATAATTGATAATGACTACGTCCATGCTTTACAATATACCTTTGGTAGAGGGCAGCACCATCCGGTCCGGGTCTCGTTTTACCGCCATTTTCACGGCTTTGGCAAAGGCCTTGAAGATGGCCTCGATCTTGTGGTGTTCATTCTGCCCTTCCGCTTTAATATTCAGGTTGGCCCGTGCACTATCGGCAAAGGATTTAAAAAAATGTAAGAACATTTCTGTGGGCATATCCCCGATCTTTTCCCTTTTGAATTCCGCCTCCCAGACCAGCCAGCTGCGCCCCCCGAAATCCAGGGCTACCTGGGCCAGGCAATCGTCCATCGGCAGGGTAAACCCGTAGCGCTCCACCCCCATTTTGGATCCCAGGGCCTGGTAAAAAGCATCTCCCAGGGCTATGGCCGTGTCCTCTATGGTGTGGTGTTCATCGACCTCGAGGTCACCGTTTACCCGAATGTCCAGGTCCATCTGGCCATGGCGAGCCAGCTGGTCCAGCATATGGTCAAAGAAGGCCAGTCCTGTACGGATCTGGCTTTTTCCGCTTCCGTCCAGGTTCAGGCGGATGTCGATTTCGGTTTCTGCGGTTTTACGATGAACTTCGGCTTCCCGGGACCCCAGCTTCAGGAAGGCATAAATCCCCTCCCAGGATTGGCCTTCCCAGGCTATAACGGGCTGTAAATCCGAACTGGGAGTAGCCACCTCGCCTGCACCCAGTTCCGGGTGACTGTTGATAAATATACCTTTAGCCCCCAGGTTTTTGGCCAGCTCCATATCCGTAAGCCGGTCGCCCAGCACAAAACTGCCCTCCAGGTCGTAGCCATCCCCGAAATACTCGCCCAACAAACCGGTTCCGGGTTTGCGCGTGGGAGCCCCTTCCTCCGGAAAGGTACGGTCAATGTGGACTGCCGAGAAGTGTATCCCCTCGGCTTCCAGGGTGCGCAGCATAAACTGTTGTACAGGCCAGAAGGTATCTTCTGGAAATGCTTCGGTGCCCAAACCGTCCTGGTTGGTCACCATAACCAATTCAAAATCCAGTTCCCGTACAATACGTCCCAGGTAATGGAACACCCCGGGAAGGAATTCCAGTTTTTCAAAGGCGTCTATTTGCTCGTCAGCCGGTTCCCGGATCAGGGTGCCATCCCGGTCTATAAAGAGGACTCTCTTGCGCTTCATAAGAGGTGTGTTTTATCGAGTTGGGTTAAGGCTTCCAGCAGGCGGTCGTTTTCCTCCGGGGTGCCTATGGTAATCCGCAGGGTATTTTCGCACTGCAGTTCTGAAGAGCGGTTACGGGCCACAATTCCGGCTTCCAGCAATTCGGTATAGCGGCGGGTGGCATCGTCCACCCGGATCAGCAGAAAATTCGCTTCGGAAGGGAAGATGTGCTGCACCAGGGTAAGGCCCCGCAGCGCCTCTTGCAGCCGCTGTCGTTCGGCTTGAAGCAGGGCTACATCCCTGTCCACGCGCTCCGGGTCTGAGAGTACCTGCAGGGCCCGTTGTTGCGTGAGTTCATTAACGTTATAGGGCATCTTGATCCGGTTCAGGTAGCGAATCACCTCCGGGTTGGCCATACAGAGGCCCAGTCGGATGCCCGCCAGGCCAAAGGCCTTGGAAAAAGTCCGGATCAGGACCAGGTTATCGTAGCGCTTCAGGTCTGCCACCAGCTCCTGGGATGCCGAAAACTGTACATAAGCTTCGTCTACCACCACCAGGCCCGAAAACCCTTCCACCAATTCCCGGATGCGGTCCGGGTGCATCAGGTTGCCGGTGGGGTTGTTCGGGGAACAGAGGAACAGGATACGGGTATTTGGCCCAGAAGCGTCCAGCACGGCCTTTACATCGGGCTGAAAATTATGATCCAGCGGAATTTCAATATGCCCCACGGCATTGACCCCGGCCAGCACCTTAAACATCCCGAAGGTGGGTGGCAGGGTTATCACGGTATCCCTGTAGGGCTCACAAAAGGCCCGGAAAAGCAGGTCCAGGACCTCGTCGCTGCCATTTCCCAGTAGCATTTGCGCTTCCGATACCCCCAACTGCCCTGCCAACAGCGTTTTCAGAGCGCGTTGCTGGGGATCCGGGTACCGGTTCACCCCGGTTTCAAACGGGCTTTCGTTGGCATCCAACAGTACCATGGGGCGGCTGGTATCGCTGAATTCATCCCGGGCGGAGGCATAAGGTTTAAGCCCTTTTACGGACGTCCGCACCCATTGGGAGATGCGTGTAGTGGTACTCATGGCGTTCGGGTATTTACGTTTAAGGCCTGCAGCCGCAGGGTTACGGCATTTTTATGGGCTTGCAGCCCTTCGGCAGCGGCCATTTCCTCCACGGCAGGCCCCAGGACACGAATACCATCTGGTTGGATGCGCTGGTAGGTAATAGCTTTGGTGAAATGGTCGAGGTTTACCCCGCTGTATTGACGGGCATAGCCGTGGGTAGGCAGGGTATGGTTGGTGCCCGAGGCGTAATCCCCGGCACTTTCCGGGCTGTAATTGCCCAGGAAGACGGACCCCGCATTGCGGAGTTCCCCCAACAGAAAATCTTCATCCCGGTGGGCGATAATCAGGTGCTCCGGGCCATAGGCATTGATCATATCGGCCAGCTCCTGCTTCCCGGATAGCACCACCAGGGTGCTGTTTTCAAGGGCGGCCCGTGCAATCTCCTTGCGTGGCAGGGCTTCCAGTTGCCGGCCGAGGGCTTCCTGTACCCGGGCAGGAAGGTCCGGCTGGTCGGTAAGCAGCAGCACCTGGCTGTCGGGGCCATGTTCTGCCTGGCTTAGCAGGTCCGAAGCAACGAATTCCGGATATGCCGTCTGGTCCGCCACCACCATAAGTTCGCTAGGGCCGGCCGGCATGTCAATGGCAACCCCCAGGCGGGTAGCCCATTGTTTTGCCTGGGTTACATACTGATTCCCCGGGCCGAATATTTTATATACCGCCGGGATGCTCGCGGTCCCAAAGGTCATGGCTGCAATGGCCTGTATGCCCCCGGCTTTACACAGGGTGGTTACGCCACATTTCCAGGCAGCATAACAGATCGCAGGATGCAGGGACCCGTCCCGGTCCGGGGGTGAACAGAGTACCACCTCCCGGCAACCTGCTATCCGTGCGGGGATGGCCAGCATGAGCACTGTCGAAAATAAAGGTGCGGTACCGCCCGGAATATAGATCCCCACCTTGTCGATGGCCTTTTTTTCCTGCCAGCATTCCACACCAGGCATTGTTTCCAGATGCACAGGGCCTGTGCGCTGGGCCTCGTGGAAGGCGTAAATGTTTTGGTAGGCCAGGTCGATGGCCGCTTTCAGGGCCTGGGGCACCTTTGCCGCCTGGGTTTGGATTTCTGCAGGGGTCAATGGCAGGGCCTCCAGGGTTACATTGTCAAAGGCCCGGGTGTACCGCAGCACGGCATTATCCCCTTCCTGTGCAACCGCATCAAAAATAGTTTTTACCGTGTCTTCCACCCGGGTTGCATCCATTTGGGGACGACTCAGGAGAGCCGACCACTCGGAGGTCTCGGGATACCGATAAACCTTTACGTCTTTCATCAGAGTACCATTTTTTCAATCGGACACACCAGGATACCTTCGGCCCCTGCCTTTTTTACTTCGTCCAGCACTTCCCAGAAACGATCCTGGGAAATTACGGTGTGTACAGAACTCCAGCCCGGCTCCGCCAGGGGAAGTACCGTAGGGCTGCGCATACCTGGCAACAGGTCAATAATAGCATCCAATTGGGCATTGGGCACGTTCATGAGCACATAGCGGTTGCCACGGGCTTTCAGGACCGATTGGATCCGGAATCGCAACTGCTCCAGGATTTCACGCTGGGCTCCCCCGATTTTAGGAGAAACGGCCAGAACGGCTTCACTTTTCATGATTACATCCACCTCCCGCAGGTTGTTTTTGAACAAGGTACTGCCGCTGGATACAATATCGCAGACGGCATCAGCCAAACCAATGTTCGGGGCTATTTCCACCGACCCGTTAATGATATGGGTTTCCGCCTCAATCCCATGGCCTTCCAGGAAATGGGCCAGCGTATTCGGGTAAGAGGTGGCAATGCGCTTGCCCTGCAGGGACAACGGACCGTCATATGCCGCACTTTTCGGTACGGCCAGGGAAACCCTGCATTTGGAAAAGCCCAGCTTTTCAACTACTTCCAGGTCCGGACCCTTTTCAAAAAGGACGTTTTCCCCGATGATGGCCAGGTCCACTACCCCATCCCTCAAGTATTGGGGGATGTCTCCATTGCGCAGGTAAAAAACCTCCAGGGGGAAATTCCGTGCCTGGGCCCGCAACTGGTCCCTTCCATTGTCTATGGAAACCCCACAATCCTTCAGGATTTTCAGGGAATCTTCATTAAGCCTGCCGCTTTTCTGTACGGCGATCTTGATGGTTTGCATAAGGTTTACTCCAATTTGGCGATGACATAAAAAAACCCGCTTGATTGCTCAAACGGGTCCGGAATATGATGGCGTCACAACATAGTTCGCTACCTCGCCTGAGCGTGGACAACGGAATGATGATGTGATACCATGTTCTTCATGAGGGTGCTAAATTAACACAAACTTTCCAAATCAAAAAGCCGGCGGGATTAATTATTTCCCAGGATTATGGGGAGGCCATTATCCCCACTGCCCACCACAATTACCTTGGCGTTATTGGACTCAGAAAGTTTCAGGGTCGCTTCGATCCCCTTGTCCGTCAGGATTTTATCGGTCAGGGAAGCGCTCAGGATGCGGTTGGCATCTGCCTTACCCTGGGCTTCGATTCGTTGGCGCTCCGCTTCTTTTTCGGCACTAACCAGGCGAAATTCATATTCCAGGGATTGCTGTTCCTGTCGCAATTTACGTTCGATGGCCTCCTTGATGGTTTCCGGCAGGGTTACGTCCCGCACCAACACTTCATTGAGCTGGATGTACTGGTCGTCCACGATCTTTTTGGTCTCCTCAAAGATCTCTTTCTGGATGGCGTCCCGCTTGGTGGAATACAGCTGCTCCGGAGTATAGCGCCCTACCACGGAGCGGGCGGCGGAACGGATGGCCGGGAGGAGGATACGGTTTTTGTATTCCTCACTCTTCTCCTTGTGCAATTTACCAAGCTCGCTGTACTTGGGCTGGAACCAGGCCGAGGCGTCCAGTTGGATATCCAGGCCGTTACTGGAGAGTACTTTCATTTTTTCATACACTTCCTGCTGGCGTACTTCGTAAATAAACACCTTGTTCCAGGGGGCCACCAGGTGGAACCCTTCCCCCAGGGGCGGTTCATCGGTGACCACCCCGTCGCCAAAGGTGCGGTACAGTACCCCTGCCTCCCCGGAACCTACCGTAACGGCGGATTTGGAGATCAGGATAATCAGGAAAATGATAAACAAGATGCCCGGCAGGGCTATTTTAGGTAATCTGTCCATAAGTAATTCGATTTATAATATTCCATTGTATTTACGCAGGAACCACTCGGTTCCCAGGCTTGCCAGTACCAAAGCCAGCAGCCATTTGAAGTCGATTAAAGATACGACAATCCGCTCGTTTTTCCGGACCGGCCGGAATTCGGGCGCCTGCAGCAAATAATCCTTCAATTCCTCCAATTTGTCGGGGTAATACAGGGCTCCTCCGGAACCAACTGCCAATTGCCGGAGGCTGGCAAGGTCCGCGGAAAACCTGCGCCCTTCTGCATCGACAGCGGTTATCCGAAACCTGCCGGAACGACTCAGACCGGAATCCTCCTCCTCCACAATAAAGCTGTACTCCCCGGGGCTCAGCCCTGATAGATCGGCTTCAAAATATCCGGAGCGCAACCCCATAGGGTACAGGTCTTGTGCCCCACCCTGGGCGCCGCCTATCTTCAGGACAAGGCGCGCATTGGGGTCAAAAGCAAATGTT
This sequence comes from Robiginitalea aestuariiviva, assembly GCF_029537735.1. GTDB lineage: Bacteria > Bacteroidota > Bacteroidia > Flavobacteriales > Flavobacteriaceae > Robiginitalea > Robiginitalea aestuariiviva. Next base: position 1,088,116 of record NZ_JARPUQ010000002.1, read on the forward strand.
TCGTCAAAATATCGCGCTTTGAGTGTTGCCTGCCCGCCCTGTTCGTAAATGGCCCGATAGTCCAGGGTCAGACGGCTGGCACTTCCTTCGGCCGTGAGAAAACGTATCATTTTGCCTACCACGGCATCAAAAGCCTCAAAATTCCCGGTCTCCCGGAAATCCGCCATCCGCCATTGCCAGAGGCCGGCCCCCAGGGTTACGGCTTCCCTGGGTTCCGCTTTGACCAAAGCCAGCAAGGGCTCCCCCAGGGAAATCCCTTTTACCGTTTGCCCCAGCAGGGTCTGGTGCTCAGGCAGGATGCGTACCTCGCCCAGCACCCCTTCCAGAGGTGGATAATCGCTTACCTGCCATTCGCCGGCATCGAAATAATCAAAGGCCCGGTCAGGCTCCGGAAAAATCAATTCATCCGGCCCGGGCGATACCATTTCAAACGTCTGTTGGGCCCCGTTCAAAAAGTCCCAGTCGGTATCCGGGCCAGTCAGCGTCCATACCGGGATGCGTCGCCCGGGCAGGGCCTGCATCAGGGCATTAAAATCCGGGTTCGGCTGAAAAAAAATCAAAAGGTCTGCCCCTTCCAGGGATTCCAGGGCCTCTTCGGGTTTCTGCACGCGAAAGGTGCGTTGCTCATTGGCCGTAATACTACGTTTGAGCGCCCCGATATCCGGATGGTTCAGGGTGCTTACCAGTCGCACATCCACCTGTTCGTCTATAACCTCCAGGCCGCTCAATAGTTGGTTATTCCGGGTATTGCGCTCTGCTTCCAAAGGGGTAATGGATACAGATATCCCATGGAACCCGACTGCCCCGGCCTCCAGGGTCAGGTTTCGCCGCAGGGCCTGCCCACCTGCCCGGAATTCCAGGGTCTCCCGGTAAACTACACGATCATTATCGCGTACGACCAATTCGGTTTTTGCCGGATCGGTGCCGGTGTATGAAAGCAGTAGTTCTACGGGGAACCTGTTGCCTTTAAAGGCATACCTGTTGATGTTGAGCTGGTCCAGGCGCAAATCCCGATAAACGGCCGTATCCCCTACAACAACAGGGTAAACAGGAACCCCATTTTGAATGGCATAGGCATAGCCGGCACCGGCACTTTGGTTGCCGTCCGAAAGCAATACCACTGCAGAGGGTTGGGTGGCTGCTGCCGCATAAGTCTGTCGAAGCGCCCCGGTAATATCGGTTTGCGGGTCTGAAAAATCCAGAGAATCGCCCTGGGCTATACCCTGACCGAACCGATAGGGAAGCAGGGAGAATCGCTCCCGGAGCTCCGTGTCGGACCTGAAGAATACCAAACCCTCCTCCATGGCAATGCGGGCCTGACCGCTATCTACAGAGCTACTGTTATCCAGTAAAATATAGAGTCGGTGCTTCTCAATATGCGCAGCATTCTGCACCAGGGATGGGTTTACCAGAAGCAGGAGCAGGCCAAAAATTGCAAAAAAACGCAGCAGGGCAAGCAGCGGGCGCCGGGGCTGCGGCTTGCTTTTGTAGTAGTACTGGAATACTGCCCAACCCAGGCTGAGGACCGCACAGGCGATAATCCACAAAACAGGGTAGTCGGACATTCCGGGTATTTACGATTCGGTTTGGTTCAGGTGCCGGTTAACCTGGCGGTCTACTCCGTAAACCACCAGCCCGAGTATCAGCACAACACCAATATAAGCCAGTAACATAGCCTTTGGATTTAAGATTCTATGCTGCCTGCCCCAGGTGCTGGCCGGGAGGCCCGGTCAGGGCCCGGAGTAGGGTTATGTGAGCATGCCCCCGTCTACATGGAGGACCTGCCCGGTAACGTAAGCCGAAAGATCGGAGGCCAGGTAGAGACAGGCATTCGCCACATCTTCGGGCGTGCCGCCCCGTTTAAGGGGGATGGCATCCCGCCAGCCCTGAACGGTCTTCTCATCCAGCTTACCGGTCATTTCGGTTTCGATAAAGCCCGGTGCAATGGCATTGCACCGGATATTGCGGGAGCCGAGCTCCAGGGCAATACTCTTGGTAAACCCGATCATCCCGGCTTTGGAGGCCGCGTAGTTGGACTGCCCGGCGTTGCCTTTCACCCCAACCACGCTGCTCATATTGATAATGGAGCCACTGCGTTGTTTCAGGAAGGTCCGCTGAATGGCCTTAGTCATGTTGAAAACGGATTTAAGGTTCACATCGATAACCTGGTCAAAATCTTCCTCGTTCATGCGCATGAGCAGGTTGTCTTTGGTGATCCCGGCATTGTTCACCAGGATGTCTACGCCCCCGAAATCCTCCAGGACCTGGGAAATCAGCTGTTCGGCCTCTTCAAAACTGGCCGCATTGCTCTTATAGGCTTTGGCCTTTACTCCGAATTGCTCGAGTTCCTGCTGCAATTCCAGGGCCGGGCCCTCGCTACTGCTGTACGTGAATGCCACATCAGCCCCATGCTGGGCAAATACGGTGGCAATTCCTTTTCCGATACCTCTGCTGGCCCCGGTGATTATGGCCTTTTTCCCTTCCAGGATTTTCATGAGTATGCTGTTTTGGTTGGATCTATCTCAAAGATAAAGCGGAATAGGCATTCCGCCATAAAAAAATCCCGCCTGAGCGGGACTTTATAACGCTTTTAACGCCTCAGGATAGGACTGCTTTTACCTTCTGCCCGATTTCGGCAGGAGAATCCACCACGTGGATCCCGCATTCCTTCATGATGCGCTTTTTGGCCTGGGCGGTGTCGTCCGCACCTCCCACAATAGCCCCGGCGTGACCCATGGTCCGCCCTGCAGGGGCTGTTTCCCCTGCTATAAAGCCAACCACCGGCTTTTTACTGCCGCTTTCCTGGTACCAACGGGCGGCCTCTGCCTCCAATTGGCCACCAATTTCACCGATCATGACTACACAGTGGGTTTCTTCGTCTTCGATGAGCATCTGGAGGGCCTCACGGGTAGTGGTCCCGATTATGGGGTCTCCGCCAATTCCAATAGCTGTGGTAATACCAAGATCCTGGCGCACCACCTGGTCCGCTGCTTCGTAGGTGAGCGTCCCGGACTTGGAAACGATTCCTACATGGCCCTTTTTAAAGACAAAGCCGGGCATAATCCCCACCTTGGCTTCCCCGGGAGTAATTACTCCTGGGCAGTTTGGCCCAACCAGGCGCGCCCCGTATCGCTTCACATAGTCATAGGCCTTGATCATATCGGCTACCGGGATACCTTCGGTAATGGTGATGATCACCTTGATGCCCGCATCTGTAGCTTCCATTATGGCATCTGCCGCAAAGGCCGGGGGTACAAAGATGATGGAAGTGTCTGCACCGGTTTCGGCCACGGCATCCGCCACCGTGTTGAAAACAGGCTTGCCCAGGTGTTCCTGTCCGCCTTTACCAGGGGTTACCCCCCCAACCACGTTGGTGCCGTACTCGATCATCTGCCCGGCGTGAAAGGTCCCTTCACTCCCGGTAAATCCCTGTACAATGATTTTTGAATCCTTATTGACTAAAACGCTCATTCGATCTCATTTTAATTTGCACAAAAATAGGCCTTCTTCGGGGAATGTCCCCAGCAGTCAGGTCCGTTTTTTCAGTTCTTGTATCAGGCCGGGCAATTGGCGTACGGCGGCAAGCTCCTTGAGCCGCTCCCGGGCTTCTTCCACCGGGCTGCCAAAATAGGTCTGCCCGCCCTTCAGGGATTTGGAGATGCCGGTCTGGGCCAATACTACCGCTCCCTTGCCGATGGTAATGGCGCTGGTTACCCCAACCTGCCCCCATAGCGTGACTTCATCTTCCATTACCACGCAACCGGCTATTCCGGTCTGGGAGGCAATCAGGCAGCGCTGACCGATTACCGTATCGTGCCCCACGTGTACCTGGTTGTCCAGTTTACTGCCGCGTCCGATCCGGGTATCGCCACTAACGCCACGGTCTATAGTGCACAGGGCCCCGAGTTCCACGTCGTCCTCCAGGACGGCCCGCCCCCCGGAAAGCAGGCGGTCAAAGCCCTCAGGACGCTTTTTGTAGTAGAACGCATCGGAACCCACCACCGAACCGGATTGTACGACTACCCGGTTACCGAGGATGCAATGGGCCCCGATTACGGCATTCGCATGTATAATACAATCCTCGCCGATTACGGTCCCTTCCCCTATCACCACATTGGGTCCCAGAGCGGTGCCCTTCCCAATTCGGGCACTGGGGTGAACCCCGGACGCGGCCTGGCGAAAGGGCCTGAAGTGGCGGGTCAGGGTATTGAAATCCCGGAAAGGATCGTCGGAAATCAGGAGGGCTTTACCCTTGGGGCACTCCACCTTTTTATTGATCAGTACCACGGTTGCAGCAGATTGCAGGGCCTTGTCGTAGTACTTCGGATGGTCTACAAAAACGATGTCGCCCGGTTCCACCACGTGGATTTCATTCATGCCTTCCACCGGAAAATCGGCAGGGCCTTCATAAGCGGAGCCGATAATTTCGGCAACCTCTGCGAGGGTATGGGTCCGCGGGAATTTCATACGCCTTACTCCTTAGCCCGTTCCATATAGGAACCGTTGGACGTATCCACCTTTATGCGGTCGCCTTCATTGATGAAGAGCGGCACATTGATGCGGGCCCCGGTTTCCATAGTGGCCGGTTTGGTGGCATTGGTGGCGGTATTTCCCTTTACGCCGGGCTCGGTATGGGTAACCTCCAGGATCACGCTGGCGGGCATATCCACGGAAAGGGGCATGCTGTCTTCGGTGTTGAACATGATGGTTACTATCTCCCCTTCCTTCATGAGCTCCGGGGCATCCAGGGCGCTGCGTTGCAGGGCAATCTGGTTGTAATCGTCTGTGTTCATGAAGTGAAAGGTATCCCCTTCGCTATAAAGGTATTGGTAGGAACGGGTTTCCACGCGCACGTCTTCGATCTTGTGCCCTGCGGAAAAGGTATTGTCAATTACCTTGCCGGTGGTCAAACTTTTCAGCTTGGTTCGCACAAAAGCAGGGCCTTTCCCGGGTTTTACATGCAGGAATTCGACAATCTTAAAGATGTCGTGGTTGTATCGGATACAAAGTCCTTTACGGATATCGGAAGTTGTTGCCATAAATTAATTATTACTGAAATAGCCTTTCATAATACCCCGCTGGGAATCGCGGATAAATTGTAAAATCTCATCCCTTTCGGGGGTAGCCTCCATTTCTGCCTCAATAATCTGGACGGCTTGGGTATTGTTATAGTTCCGCTGGTAGAGGATGCGGTATATGTTCTGGATTTCCCGGATTTTCTCGGTGCTGAACCCGCGTCGCCGAAGCCCGACGGAATTAATTCCCACGTAAGACATGGGTTCACGCGCCCCTTTCACGAAGGGCGGCACATCCTTACGCACCAGGGAACCCCCGGTCACAAAAGCATGGTTGCCCACCGAAACGAATTGTTGCACCGCAACCATACCGGCCAGAACCACATGACTCCCAATGGTAACATGCCCGGCAAGGGTGGTGTTGTTGGAAAAAATACAGTTATTACCCACTATACAGTCGTGGGCAATGTGGCAGTACGCCATTACCAGGCAGTTTTTGCCGATCACCGTCTTCATCCGGTCCGCAGTACCCTTGTTGATGGTGGCGCATTCGCGAATGGTTACGTTATTGCCGATTTCCACGGTGGTTTCCTCCCCATTGTATTTCAGGTCCTGGGGCGGGGCGGATATTACCGCTCCGGGGAAGATGTTGCAATTCTTACCGATGCGTGCCCCCTCCATGATGGTTACGTTGGAGCCGATCCAGGTCCCCTCACCTATGGTCACATTGTTGTGAATGGTGGCAAAGGGTTCGATGACCACATTCTTGGCAATCTTGGCACCGGGATGCACATACGCCAGCGGCTGATTCATACTATTGATTTTTGGTTTTGACGATCTGCGCCATGAGCTCGGCCTCCGAAACCAGCTTGCCGTTGGCGTAGGCGTAGGCCTGCATATGGCAAATGCCGCGTCGGATGGGAGACATCAGGTCGCATTTGAAGATCAAGGTGTCGCCCGGCACCACCTGCTGCTTGAATTTCACATTGTCGATCTTCATGAAATAGGTCAGGTAGTTTTCAGGATCCGGCACAGTGCTCAATACCAGGATACCCCCGGTCTGCGCCATAGCTTCAATCTGCAGGACCCCCGGCATAACAGGCGCTCCAGGAAAGTGGCCGACAAAGAACGGTTCGTTCATCGTCACATTTTTTACGCCTACCACGTGCTTGTCGGAGAGTTCCAGGATTTTGTCGACCAGCAGAAACGGCGGGCGGTGCGGCAGCATCCCCATAATCTGGGATACATCCATTAGGGGCGTTTTGTTCAGGTCGTATTTGGGGACGTTGTTCCGTTTTTCCAGCTTGATCATCTTCGCCAGTTTTTTGGCGAACTGGGTATTGACGTAGTGGCCGGGTTTGTTGGCGATGACTTTTCCCTGTATCCGCATCCCGATCAAAGCCAGGTCCCCGATCACATCCAGCAACTTGTGCCGGGCCGCTTCATTGGGATGGTGCAGGGTCAGGTTATCCAGGATGCCGTTGGGCTTCACGGACAGTTTGTCCTTCTTAAAAGCCTTCTGCAATTTCTTCATTGTGGCCTCGGAAATTTCCTTGTCCACATACACAATGGCGTTATTCAGGTCCCCGCCCTTGATCAGCCCGTGTTCCAACAACATTTCCAGCTCGTGCAGGAAACTGAAGGTGCGGGAATCCGATATTTCCAGCTTAAAATCCGAAAGGCGCTCCAGGGTGGCATTCTGGGTGCCCAGTACCTTAGTGCCAAAATCTACCATGGTGGTAATTTGGTACTCTTCTGACGGGATAACCGTGATCTCGCTCCCGGTGGCTTCGTCCCGGTATGTAATCACGTCCTTAACGACATAAACCTCGCGGTCCGCCTCCTGCTCCACGATCCCAGCCTGTTCCAGGGCTTCTACAAAGAATTTGGATGAACCATCCATGATCGGGGGTTCGGGGGCATCCAGTTCGATCATGACATTGTCGATCTCCAGCCCCACCAGGGCAGCAAGCACGTGTTCCGAAGTCTGGATTTTCACCCCCCGCTTTTCCAGATTGGTACCGCGTTGGGTGTTAATGACATACGTGGCATCCGCCTCAATAATAGGCTCCCCTTCCAGATCTACGCGTTTAAAGGCAAATCCGTGGTTTACGGGTGCCGGCACAAATTTCATGGTGACGTTTTCGCCGGTGTGGAGCCCCACACCTTTAAGGGTCACCTCTTTTGCAATGGTACGTTGCTTGGTCATATCCCTATTTGGAATTTTCTTTTTCTAGGTCAGATAGCCGGTTTACCAGCTTGGGCAGGTTCTTGAAATGCACATAGGATTTGTTAAAGTCTGCATATCCAAGGGCCGGAGAACCTTGCAGCACTTCGTCATCGCGCACGTTGCGCGAAATTCCGGACTGCGCCTGCACCTTTACCCGATCTCCGATCACAATATGCCCCACAATCCCGACTTGCCCGCCAATCATACAGTGCCTGCCAATTTTGGTAGATCCGGCAATGCCTGTCTGGGCCGCAATGGCCGTGTGTTCCCCGATTTCCACATTATGTGCAATCTGGATCTGATTATCCAGTTTAACGCCCCGCCTGAGGATGGTAGAACCCAGGGTAGCCCGGTCTATGGTGGTGCCGGCACCCACATCTACATGGTCCTCCAGGATCACGTTCCCGGTTTGCGGTACCTTAGAGAACTCTCCGTTTTCGTCCGGAGCAAACCCAAAGCCATCGGCCCCGATCACGGCCCCGCTGTGGATCACACAACCCTTGCCGATCACGGTTTCGGAATAGATTTTAGCCCCGGCAAAAACCACGGAGTCGTCGCCGATAACCACATTATCTCCAATGTAGACGTTGGGGTAAATCTTTACGTTGTTTCCGATTTGCACATTGTTCCCCAGGTAGGCAAAGGCTCCCAGATAGAAATCCGATCCATACTGGGCACTATCGGAAACGAAAACCGGGGATTCAATCCCCAGCTTGTTGTTTTTGACCTGATTGTAATACGCCAGCAATTTCGAAAAGGATTTATAGGCGTCATCCACTTTGATCAGTGTGGATTCCAGGGGCTGTTCCGGGGTAAAATCTTTGTTGACGATAATGATGGAAGCCCCTGTACTGTAGATGTACGGCGTATACTTCGGATTGGCAAGGAAAGTCAGGGAACCCGCGGTACCTTCCTCGATTTTGGAGAGGCGGTGTACAGCGATTTCCGGGTTGCCTTCCACCTCACCTTCGAGGATGCCTGCAATCTGACTGGCCGTGAATTCCAAGGGTTTAGAAGCTTTGTGATTACCGTGGGGACAAAAGTAAGAAAAATTGTTAAATGCCCTTTTTGGGATAACAGATATAATGCTTCACCACAGGTTCCGAAAGGACCTCCAGATTCAGGCGGTCCGTGCGGCTGGCCACGTCGGTTATTTTTCCGTTGGATAGCAGGATATTGATGTTCTGTCGCTTCCTGTTGTAGGCCCTGTTTTCCACCTGCCCACCGAAAACAAAATAGGCAGCTTCCGCTTCGCTAAGCCCCCAGGCCTCACAAACTCTGGCTTTCTTTTTGGCCAGCTTTTCGGGGGAAACAGGTTTTTGCCGCAACTTGATGGAGGGCAATTGCCGGTGAAGCAACATCCGGCACAAGCGACTCAGTACGGGATCTTTGGTGTCCATCCAGCGCTTCAGGGCATACAGGATGTCTACATCGTCCAGGCGCGCAAAGGCCTCCAGCTGCCCTGTCGTGATTCCCCCGGCCTTCTCCGGTTTCCCCAAAAAGGTACCCAGGGCACCCCCCGGGGATTCCAACAGGCCTTGCCGTTGCAACTCCCGGGCCCGGCGAATTATGCGTACCAGAATTTGCTCTGCGGCCAGGCCCGTCTTGTGCAGGTATACCTGCCAGTACATAAAACGGCGGGCCATCAAGAATTTCTCCACGGAATACACCCCTTTTTCTTCCACCACCAGCCGGTCCTCATGCACATTGAGCATGGTAATCAGCCGCTCTGCATTAATGTTACCCTCCGCCACCCCGGTATAGAAACTGTCGCGCTTCAGGTAATCCAGGCGGTCCATATCCAGCTGACTCGAAACCAGTTCATTCAGGAATTTCCGCGGGTGTTTTCCCGTAAAGATGGACAAAGCCATCTCCAACTGACCTGAACTTTCCCGGTTCAGCGCCTCCATAAAGGCAAGAGAAATGGCTTCATGATCCATTCCTGGGATCCATTCCTGCTCCAGAGCATGGGAAAATGGACCGTGCCCGATATCGTGCAGCAGGATGGCCGCAAGCAGGCCCTCTTCCTCTGCTTCGGAAATCTTAACCCCTTTAAGACGAAGCATGTCTATGGCTTCCTGCATCAGGTGCATGGCGCCCAGCGCATGGTGAAAACGGGTATGGTGCGCCCCTGGATATACCAGATAACTCATCCCCATCTGGGAAATTCGGCGCAACCGCTGAAAAAACGGATGGTCGATTAAATGGAATACCTGGCTGTTGGGTATGCGTATAAATCCGTAAATTGGATCGTTGAAAATTTCGAGCTTGGAAAGTCGCTTCAAATCCTGATGCGTTAGACCCGTCAAAGGTAGCAAAATGCCGTTAGTTTCCGGCAGCGTCCGCAGGGCACTCCCGGCCCGTATATCCCCAAAGGAGCCCCAATTACTATGAAGAGTTTTACCATCTTATGGGTAGACGATGAGATTGACCTGCTGAAATCCCACCTGATGTTCCTGGAGGAGCGCAATTACCATGTGGTGACCTGCAACAGCGGGCAGGATGCCCTGGATGCCGTCAAGGAGCGGCCCTTTGACATTGTTTTTCTGGACGAAAATATGCCCGGGCTATCAGGTCTTGAAACCCTTACTGAGCTTAAACGCCTGGATGCTTCCCTGCCAGTGGTCATGATTACCAAGAACGAAGAGGAATCCATCATGGAGGAAGCCATTGGCTCCAAAATCGCAGATTACCTGATTAAACCGGTTAACCCTAACCAGATCCTGCTTTCCCTGAAGAAAAACCTGGACCACTCCCGCCTGGTTTCTGAAAAGACTACCGCCGGGTACCAGCAGGAATTCCGGAAGATCGCCATGGACCTTTCTATGGTTCGCACCCCTCAGGAATGGGCTGACCTGTATAAAAAGCTCATTTTCTGGGAGCTGCAACTGGAGTCGATCGAGGATAAAAGCATGTTTGAAATCCTGGAATCCCAGAAATCCGAAGCCAATCAACAATTCGGAAAGTTTGTGGAGCGGCATTATGCGGATTGGATCAACGGGGAGGATTCCCCGGTAATGTCACATACGCTGTTTCGGGAATGGGTGGCGCCGCAATTGGAACAGGGCCCAACCCTGCTGGTAGTGATCGACAACCTCCGTTACGACCAGTGGTTCGCTTTCGAGGATGCGCTGAATCCCTTCTTCCGCAAAGTTGTCGAAAAGCCCTTTTACAGTATTCTTCCTACGGCAACCCAGTACGCGCGAAATGCCATCTTTTCGGGTCTGATGCCCTTGGATATGGAAAAACGCCACCCCCAATGGTGGAAGAACGACACGGATGAAGGGGGTAAAAACCTTCATGAGGCCGACTTTCTCGGGGCTCAGATCAAACGCCTGGGGCTGGACCTAAACTGGGAATACCACAAAATAAGCTCCCTGAAACAGGGCAGGCACCTGGCGCAGCAGTTCCGCAGCATGAAAGGACGGGACCTGGTTGCGGTGGTGTACAATTTCGTAGACATGCTCTCCCATGCCCGCACGGAAATGGAGGTTATAAAAGAACTGGCTTCGGACGACAAGGCCTATCGGTCTTTAACCCTGAGCTGGTTTAAGAATTCTCCCTTGCTTGCCATTATACAGGAAGCCCAGGCCATGGGATTTCGGCTGATCATCACCACGGACCATGGTACTATAAATGTAAAACAGGCGTCCCGGGTGGTGGGCGACCGGGAAACCAGTTTAAACCTCCGGTACAAGACCGGGCGCAGCCTAACTTATGAAGATAAGGATGTACTGGCTGCACCCCGCCCTGCCGAATTGCGACTGCCGAGCATCAATATGAGCAGCTCATTCATTTTTGCGAAGAACGACCTCTTCTTTGCGTACCCGAACAATTTTAACCACTATGTGAGTTATTACCGGAATACCTACCAGCACGGGGGGATTTCCCTGGAGGAAATGGTAGTGCCCTTTGTGGTGCTGGAGGCCCGTTAAGAGGGCTATTCTGTTTTGGGCCGCCGGTTGCCATGCAAATAAGTCCCTTCCAGGATTTCCATCACTTCGTCCGGTGCCCCGATACAGATGGAAAAATTCACTTCCAACACGAATTCCTCTTCGTAATAATACGTCTTACGACCCCGGTCGTATTCGATTCTGGCGTCGTAATCCCTGAGTTGGTCCAACAGGTAATACACCGTGCGTTCGCTGATTTCCAGCCGCCTGGCTATATCCGAAGGCCCGCCGGAACACTCCATCCGAATCAGATGATGCAACCGCTGCAATCGTTCAATATGTTTAATGTTTCTCATACGTGTGATCTTATTAGATTAGGTTTCGGTTAACCGGACGTGTAATATAGTATATTTTCTCTATTAACAAAATATATTCTCTATTTATTTTCTGTTTGAGATATTTCATAGAGTATTTTCTTATTTCAACAGAAAGCCGTACCTTGGTGCAACTTAAGATCAGGACATGTTAAAAACCATCGACCGGCTTATCGAATTCATTAATTATGCAGGGCTGAGCGCCAGGCAATTCGACATATCTATAGGGGCAAGTAATGGCTACACCCTGCGCATGCACAAGAACCGCGCCTCCATCGGGAGTGATGTTATAGAGAACATCATCCGCACCTATCCAGACCTGAATGTGGTTTGGCTGCTCACCGGGGACGGGAAGATGCTCAAGTCCCAGGAAGAAGAGGATATTCTGGATTTTGACCAACTACCTGCCCGCAAGCAACAGGAAATTGAACGCATTATTGAAGTGAAGATCCGCGAGCGGCAACGGGAAGAACTCAAGGAGCTGCTTAAGGAGGTTACGGATGAATTTAGGAGGGATTAGAACTGCTTACTTGCCTAAAGCTTCCTTGTATATGACTTCCTCAAACTTTGATTTTAATATCTCTCTATAATATTCTGCCTGCAGGATTCTCTTGACCGAAAATGAGAAAAGGATAACCACCCATATTGTTAGAAAAACAAAAGGTAGAATATTCACGTTGCCAAAAGATTCAATAATTATAGAGTCCAAAAAAAGGATTTCGAATACTTGGTACAGGTATATCATCACTGGTGCTAAATAGGCGAATTTCCACCATTTATTGCTATTGAAGAATTGGATTAAACTGATTAGAATTATGGCAACTTTAGCACCCAAATACCAAACGAAAACTTTGATTGACTCAAAGCCAAAGCTCGGAAAATCAAACCCGAGCAAGGTAATTTTATCGATATTAAAAGGAATATAATTCCATATTACTATCAACAAGGAAGCGACTAAAATTGAGATAGTTAATAGGCCTCTGCTTAAAACTTCTTTTTGATGATAATTAGAAAATTTATTTGCTTTAAACTCCTCATCATTATTCAAAACCTCTAGCACCCGATATACCTTGCACAAATAATGGTTCTGACTTGAAGACTTCTCATTGTTAATTAGCGTTTTAGCTGTTTTGTTTATTCTTTCATATTTCTTGCCTTCAATTTCCTTTAAAATTTTTGGTAGTGGAATTGATAGCTGGTCTTTAACTACTTTTTGAATTCGACGATCCAAATAGATTAAAAGAACCAGGTAACCAACCAACCCAATGATTGCCTTTAAATTAACCAAAGAGAATAACAGGTTTTGTTTGGCAACACTTGAAACAAAATCAAAGTAGAAGAAGGAGATGAGTAAAAGTAGTCCATATTTTGAAAACCCCTTTGCTGCCAGAAAATAAATGGAAATTAATAGTATTGGAACTATACCGGTTAATACAAGCCAAACAAATGTTTGGTTATCATAATAACCGTGTTGGAATTCCATTCCAAATAAAACTAATTCAGAGCTTTCAATTGCTGGAAATAACAAATGAAGGTATATCAAAAAAGGTATGGATATAATGCTTAGTGCAAGAAATACATCTAAGTAAAAAACAGAATTTTTACTTTCGCTATTAGCCCACCTATTCATTTTGACATACATTATGCTTGAAAGAAGGCGCCTATATCTTCTATCCAAACAATGAATATAATCTACAATATAGCGGAAATAGATTCAATATCAAAGAAAATTTTAGACCAGTTGCCGTGTAAAGTCGTTTGCCTGTTCGGGCCTTTGGGAGCCGGAAAGACCACTCTGGTGCAGGCGATCCTTAAATGTTTGGGGGGGCTCACCCCGGCAACCAGCCCTACGTTTTCCGTGATAGAGGAACACCCCTTGCCCTGTAGCCCCTCCCCTGCCTACCACCTGGATTGTTACCGGATCGAAGACCCCGAAGAGGGCTATGACCTGGGGTTGGAGGAAATCCTTACAGGGGACCATTGGGTGTTTATCGAATGGGCCGAACATATTTTACCGCTGCTACCCAAGTCGCGTGCGGTAATTCACCTATCCGTAATCAGTCCAGATACCCGGCAAATTCACCTGGAAATCTTACCCTCTCCCGCCTGACAGCTTCCGGAAATTCCAGAAATTTTTATTGTATATTAATCGATGAACTGCATATTTTTCGACTAAAAGCTTGTTTTCATCGGTGAAATGCACTATATTTGATTTTTAATTGCAGATGCAGGCGTTAGAATTTCCTACATTTGTTAATGAAAATGAAATTTAACTCCTCCGATTACGATGAACACTAAAAAATTAATATTTGGTCTTTTTGCTTTCGCTATTTTGCTGGGTGCCTCTTGTACAGCTGATGGCGATGGTTTGTACGATAGTATAGATCGCACAGATGTTACTCCTGATAGAAAAAAGCAGAGTATTGATCGAACTGATGTTACTCCCGATAGGAATAACAAACAAAGTATTGATCGTACGGATGTAACTCCTGATAGAAAGAAAAAGGATTAATTCAATCCTATAAATAATTTGAAACCGGGCATTTTTCGATGAAGTGCCCGGTTTCTTCTTTATAATGCATTCATATGTAATTAGTAACTCCAATATTCATCGGAATTGATCGTTATAAGTGTGTCCCAAATTTTTAAGTCGATGACTTCAGATGAAATCCAGGTAAAAAAAAGCGCCAGAAGGAGGATTTGGATTGAATCCATTGCTCTCTTCTTTATCATCGCATCTCCTTTTGTTTTTAAGGCCCACGATTATTTTTCTCGGGATCCAGAAGCTACATTAAGTTTTATTGGTATTACCATTGATAATAATGGCTTCAACAACTTAAATGCATTTGCATGGTTCTTTGTGAGTAAGTTCATTCCTTTATATCTCCTCTTTATATGGTTTTTTACATGTAAGCATTGGTGGTATCACATCTTGTTAATTCCTATTTGTATGTATGCATTTCAACTCTTCGAAGTGCTTGTATCTCCGGATTTGAATATTGATACAAAGAATGTGATGTGGTTGTTGCCTGTATGTATGGTGGTAATCCCCTTTGTCTATTTTGTTAGATTAAAGATTTATGATAAATATGTTCATGGGATCGATCTAGAAGCGATGGATGCCGAACTTCAATATTATAAGAACAAAGAAAAAGAGGAGTTAAAGAAAGTTGGTCTTAATTTGAATTCAGATTATGAAACCTCGCTTGACCCAAAACTTTCCGATCAAGTTCCTAAGAAGACCTTAAGTCGACTCTTCCACAGTATCCAACATTCCCTGAAAAGCCTGTTTTAACGTTTCAGGGCATCGTGACAATCCACAAAAGAGGGCTTAGGCCCTCTTTTTCATTTCCTGCAAATCCGGCAATTATCGTACATTTGGGAGATACCGTTCGGGTGGTTTGACCCATGAGAGCCTATGAACCAACCTTCTTCGCCATTCAGCAAGCAACAACTCCTGCCCCAGGAAGAAAAACTGGAAGTCCTCAGGCAAAAAGGTGAACTTTTCATTGGTATCCCCAAGGAAAGTCAATACCAGGAAAAACGCATCTGCCTCACCCCGGATGCCGTAAGCGCCATTACAGCCCACGGCCACAGGGTCCTGATTGAATCCGGTGCCGGAGAGGGAGCCAGCTTTTCTGATCTTGATTATACGCAGGCCGGGGCCGAAATTACGCGGGACACCAAGAAAATATTCGGGTGCCCGATCATCCTAAAGGTAGAACCCCCTACCCTGGCGGAAATTGATCTGATTAACCCGCAAAGCACCCTGATCTCAGCCCTGCAGATCAAGACCCAGCAAAAGGAATATTTTGAAACCCTGGCCAAAAAACGCATTACGGCCATTGCCTTCGAGTACATCCGGGACGAGGATGGCTCCTACCCTGCCGTGCGTTCCCTGAGTGAAATTGCCGGGATTTCTTCCGTCCTGATCGCCTCCGAAATCATGGCCGCTTCCGAGGGGAATGGACTTATGTTCGGTAGTATTTCCGGCGTCCCGCCCGTGGAAGTGGTAATCCTGGGTGCCGGTACCGTTGGGGAGTTTGCAGCCCGGTCTGCCCTGGGCCTTGGGGCCAACGTAAAAATATTTGACAACTCCATCACCAAACTGCGTAAGATCCAGTCCCATCTGGGGCGGCCTTTATATACGTCTACCCTGCAACCCAAAAACCTCTCCAAGGCCCTGCGCCGTTGCGATGTAGCCATAGGGGCGGTCCGCGGAAAGGACCGGGCACCCGTACTGGTGAGCAGCCAGATGGTGGAGAACATGAAAAAAGGAGCGGTAATCATCGACGTCAGCATCGATATGGGCGGATGCTTCGAAACCAGCGAACTCACCTCCCACAAAAAGCCCACCTACCAGAAATACGGGGTCATTCACTATGCCGTGCCCAATATCCCGGCCCGGTATCCCAAAACCGCCTCCATTTCGATCAGCAACATCTTTACGCCCTACCTCTTGAAAATAGGGGAAGACGGGGGGCTTGAAAACTCCCTGAGGTACGACAAAGGGTTGCGCAACGGCCTATATATGTACCACGGCATTCTGTCCAACCACACCGTTGGGGAATGGTTCGGCATGAAATCCAGTGACATCAATTTTCTTATCTTCTGAATATGGGGTTTCTAAAACGATTCGGATGGTACCTGATCGGGCTGTCTATCGGATTGATCTTTTTAGCTGTTTTCCTGCGTAAGAAATCTGAGGAAACCGGGGTGGAGTTCTGTTACCTCCCCAATTGCAGAGTCCTGAAGGACCTGCGCTCCAAGCCCCTGGAAAAAGGGGCTGCACTGCAGGTGCCTACAGATTCCCTGGCCGTAGCTTACTTACTGAAACACGGGGAAGTCCTTTTCGGGCAAAGTACGCCCAGAAAGGAACCTTGCGGTGTCTATGTGGTGGAGGGGCAATACCAGGAGCAGGCATTGCGCCTAACCCTTGAAAACTGCGATTCTGTTTGCCGTCTGCTGGAGTACCGCCCCCTGCCTGAATGAATTACATCCCCCGGCGCTTGCGCTCCTTGCGCAGCAATTCGAGCTCCCGGTTGGTTTGCCCGGCAACTGAGGTGTTTTCTTCGGCGCGCCGGATCAGATAGGGCATTACATCCCGCACCGGCCCGAACGGCAGATATTTGGCCACGTTGTAGCCCTGGCCTGCCAGGTTAAAACTGATGTGGTCGCTCATCCCGTACAGCTGGCCAAACCAGATACGGGGGTCTTTGCGATCAAAGCCGCGTTGATCCATTTCGGCCATCAGGGCATAGGAGCTCTCCTCGTTGTGGGTACCCGCAAAGAGGGAAACTATGTCCAGGTGATCCAGGGCATAACGCACGGCGGCGTCAAAGTTGGCATCGGTTTCTGCTTTGCTGGCACAGATGGGTGTGGGATATCCCTTTTCCTCTGCCCTTTCGTTCTCCTTTTCCAGGTAGGCACCACGTACAATCTTGATCCCGATCCGGAACCCATCCCGCCGGGCCCGCTCTTGTAACCCCTGAAAATATTCCATACGGTCCCAGCGATACATCTGCAACGTATTGAAGACAATCCGCTCTTTGGTATTGTAGGCGCGCATCATCTCTTCCACCAACTGGTCGGCAGCGGGCTGCATCCAGCTTTCTTCCGCATCGATCAGCAGGGAAACCCCAAGGTCATATGCCTTTTTACAGGCAGTGTCAAACCGTCGGATAACCCGCTCCCACTCTGCGGTTTCGGCTGTGGTAAGAGGCTGGCCCGCACTCACTTTCTGAAACAGGGCAAAACGCCCCAGGCCAGTGGGTTTGAAGACCGCGAAGGGCATGGCGTCCTTTAGCCTGACAAACTCCATAATCTCCAGCGTCTTAGCCAGAGCATCGTCCAGGGGATCTTCAGTGTCCTTTCCTTCCACGGAATAGTCCAGAACCGTGCAAACCCCCTTTTCCCACATCCGCTCTACTACGGGCATACAATCCTCTTCGTTCACCCCTCCGCAGAAATGGTCAAAAACCGTGGTGCGGATCAATCCTTCCACGGGCAGGTTGGCCTTGATGGCAAAATTGGTCAGGCTGGTGCCAATTTTCACCAGGGGCTCATTGGAGA
Source organism: Robiginitalea aestuariiviva (assembly GCF_029537735.1). Lineage (GTDB taxonomy): Bacteria > Bacteroidota > Bacteroidia > Flavobacteriales > Flavobacteriaceae > Robiginitalea > Robiginitalea aestuariiviva. The sequence continues at coordinate 1,105,700 of NZ_JARPUQ010000002.1, forward strand.
TCATTCGAAACAGGTAATACGCCCGTTCCAGTTCGGCGTTCGATTTCAGGGCAAATGCCGTTGCGGTATTTTCAAAAATCCGGTCCATTATTTTCAAATTCGCAATCCCACAAATATACTGTGCCCGCCCCTGAGGTCATACTAAAAAAATGGGTATTTTGCACCCCGGAGAAGCCCAATTCCATGACCCCTATCCACACCCCGGAATACGACATTTACTTTGGCGAAAATGGTGCTGCAGCCTTGAAGGACCACCTGCGGCAGCATGCGTATTCCAAGGTATTCCTGCTGGTGGACAGCCATACGGAGAAGGATTGCCTGCCGCGGTTAAAGGTATTATTGCCCGAGGCTGCCGGGTGGCCCGTATTTTCCATCCCGGCAGGGGAACCGCACAAGCACATACATACCTGCCTGGAGGTGTGGAAGGCCCTTTCCGCACAGGGGGCAGATCGCAAAAGCCTGCTGATCAACCTGGGAGGCGGGGTAGTAACGGACCTGGGAGGCTTTGTGGCCGCCACTTACATGCGGGGTATCCCGTTTATCCATATCCCCACTACCCTGTTATCTATGGTAGATGCGTCTGTTGGGGGTAAAACCGGGGTAGACCTGGAAGGGTTAAAAAATCAGGTGGGAGTGATTGTCCAGCCCGAGATGGTTTGGATTGAATCCGGCTTTCTGGCCACCCTGCCGGAGCGTGAAGTTCGCAGCGGTTTTGCCGAAATGCTGAAACACGGCCTGATTTGTGATGCGCCCTACTGGGATTCCCTCCGCGCTTTGGAGGCACCCGCCACCGATATGGAACAGATCCGGCACTCTGTGGAACTCAAAAACCGGGTGGTGCTGGAAGACCCCAACGAAAGGAATGTGCGTAAAATCCTGAATTTCGGGCATACCCTGGGGCACGCTATCGAAACGTACTTCCTGGGGCACCCCAGCAGGGAAGCCCTCCTGCATGGTGAAGCCATAGCTGTCGGGATGGTTCTGGAGGCTTTCCTCAGTATCGCAGCCTGCGGGCTGGACCCGGCCACCTGTGCGGACATTAAAACTACCATCCTCAGGATTTACGGGCAGCCTGCCATTTTGAAGGAAGACGAAGCACCCATCCTGAAATTGCTGGTGCACGACAAGAAGAATGCAGGCGGTCGGGTGCTATTTACCCTTCTGGAGAATGCCGGGGTGGCCCGTTTTGACTGTGAAGTACCTGCAGAATCCCTGCATCAGGCTTTCCAATACTACAGGGAATAAACCCTTTACCTACCGTAACGCCCACTTACACAACTCTTTTTACCGGCCGATTTGATTTTGGGTTAGATTGGTGTAACAACATCCGCGACTCCCCCGGCGCGACCTCAACCCGACCCATATGAAAAGAGCCATTATCGATTCCCGAAAGCTCACTCCGGAGCTCGCCCGTATGCTGATAGATACTTACCCGCAAGGATATGGAGATGAAGACATTATCACCTTTAAGAATCCCTACGGGGATTGGGTGGAAGCCGTGCAACTCCAGACCACGGAAACACTTTATCTGGTGAAAATCTCAAAAAGCCTGAATTACCTGATGGCGCATTTTGAGGAAATGGATGCGGACCCAGAGCAAGAGGTCCCGGAAACCACACCCATGGCCCTGGAATCCGAATACGACGGATCCCTGGAGACCGATGTGGCCTTTGAGTTCTGACTAACGCCCCAGATAACGGGCACGAAGCACGTCCCGATGGTGGCGCTGGTGGCCGCAAATAATGCAACCCAGGGTACCCAGGAACATCTCTTGGGTGCTGGCTGTACCTTTCCAGTGCAGGTCGGCCTCTGAAAATGTTTCAAAAAGGGTAATGGTGGCAGACCTTACGGCCTGATATTCCGCAATAACAGAATCAGCGCTACGCCCATTCGCCCCGCTTTGGGGCACATAAGCGTCCTGGTCGAACCCAGGCAGGGGGGTGTTATCCTTTCGTCCAAAACGCAACGCCCGGTACTGAAAGACACGTTCCGTATCCAGCACATGCAGCAGGGCTTCGGCCACGCTCCACTTCCCTTCTGCATATCGGTGCAGCCACAGGTTATCCGGGATGCTTTGGATGAACTTAGGGAAGTTGTCGCGCTGCCGGCGCATAAAACCCACCAGGCTGTCCTGGGGGTCCAGGGTTTCCAGGTAAGGCCGGTAATATTCCGGGCAATCCTTCAGGAAAGGGCCGAGTTGCATGCTACCGGGATCAGAGTTCGTTGAAGATGGTGTGCATCAGCCGCTTCTTATCGTTGATGCTCTCCTCCAGGGAGATCATGGTTTCCGTCCGGCTGATACCGTCAATATCGTCTATCTTAAAAATGATATTCTTGGCATGCGTGGTATCCTTGGCCCTGATCTTGCAGAAAATATTGAATTTTCCGGTAGTGATATGTGCCACGGTTACGTTGGGAATCTCATTGAGGCGCTCCAGCACAAACTTGGTCTGGTGGGTCTTTTCCAGGAAAATGCCCACATAGGCGATAAAGGAATAGCCCAGTTTTACATAGTCCAGCGTCAGGGAGCTGCCTTTAATAATACCGGCTTCTTCCATTTTCTTTACCCGTACGTGAACCGTTCCGGCCGAAATCAGGAGCTTTTTCGCGATATCGGTGAAGGGGGTGCGGGTATTGTCGATCAGCATATCCAGGATCTGGTGATCGATTTCATCTAATTTAACCTTGCCCATGTCTATAAGGTTTTAGGCAAAAATACATAATTGCCAAATATTACATAACAAAAGCCGTGAAATATTGAATATACCGCAAGAAATCAGGGTTGAACGCCCTGTATGAGGGACAACAGCCCGGAGCGACTGTTAAGAGCTTTTCTGCCCTGCGGAGTTGCAGCATCCAGGGTTTCATGTGCGAATCGGGCCAGGGTAAGCCCCTCTTCCGGCCATTCGGGAATAAAGGCAATCCGACCTGCCTGTAGTGCCTCCCGGTACTGTATGGCCAGGGATGTTCCCCGGGCCAGGGCCGGGTTACAGGCCTCTGCATGCTTCACGAGCAGGTCCACCATCAGTTTCCCGTTTTCCGGAATAGCAGCATACGATTCCAAAGGCACCTTCCTATGCGTACCCTGGCTGATATGGTACAGGGCAGAAACCAGGGCGGCATATACGTAATACCGCGTCTCTTCCCGCTGGTAATCCCCGGGATAATGGCCAGCTTCAAAAAGGAGGGTGGGCGTGCCTGCCATTTGGAACTGGTCGCCTACACAATTGGGGTTAAAGCCATCATCATAACGGCCAATGCCCCCGGGCAGTGCCGGTTTCAGATCGGCCGCCATAGCCGCAATCAGCTGCATGGCCTCCTGGCGCTGGGGCGGCACGGAGCGCCCGGCATCCATAGATGGCGCCAGGAAGGACAGGGTTGCCGGAGTGGCGGTTTCGCCTACATTATAAATGGTACGTTGGTCGTGCAGGTTAAAGCAGAAATGAGGGGCAAAGCCTTCATATTGCTCCCTTAGGATACGACTTTCAGGTTGTGTCTTTTCTTTGGCGTCGCGGTTCAGGTCTATCCCGTTTGCATTTACCCGGGTATAGGCCTGCGCCCCGTCCGGGTTCAACTGCGGAATAATTCTTAGGGTCACTGATGCCTCCAGGGCGCTGGCCCGGGCCCCGCCTTTTCCCAGTTCGTTTATCAAGTCCAGTAGCGCTTTGGTGGTAGTGGCCTCATTACCGTGCATCTGAGACCACATCATAACCCGGGAGGGACCATGACCCCAATCCAGGATTGGAATGGGTCTTCCCTGAACGGATTGCCCGCCAATATGCATGCGTATGAAATCCATGTTCTCCAACAATGGGAACACTTTTCCGGGCGGAAGATAACGCCCGGTGACCTCACCTTGGCGTATCGATTGGTATACGTGTTTTTCTGGCACCACGCCCCAAAGTTAGCAGTCCTTATGGTTACATTTGTAAAACAAAATGTTACATTTGTATACATTAAAAGAACGCTTATACCGCTTTGTGTTACATGTGTAAAGGTCGTTTTTATGAATTAACATAGTGTGCTTTACATCAACACTTTATATTACTTCTTTTAAACTTAAAATAGAGAATAAAAGAAACGTATTATGGCTGTATTAGCCCTTCAATTTTATTTACTTCAGAAAAGGGGTTACCATGGTAAACAGTGAGGAATTCAAGGGCAGGTTGGAACGTATTTGCGATTATTACGAATTGACTGCCGCTGCCTTTGCAGAGGAAATCGGGGTGCAGCGTTCCAGTATCTCCCACTTGCTCAGTGGCCGGAACAAACCCAGCCTGGACTTTATCATGAAGGTAATCCAACGCTTCCCCGAGGTGGATTTGTACTGGCTGTTGAATGGCAGGGGTACCTTCCCTCCTGCCCCCGCTATACCCCCGGAGGAATCACAAAAAGAAACACCCCCTCCAAACCAGGCCCGTGAGCAGGCGCCGGCAGTAGAGCGCATCGTTGTTTTTTATGCGGACGGGACCTTCAGGAGTTATAAGCCCGGAGAGTTGTTATAAGTTTTCAGCAAGGTAAAGCCGTATATTTGCTTTATGAAGAAATTGTGTTGGCTGCTGCCCCTTCTGACTCTTTTTTCCTGTTACCAGCCCCAACGGGATTGTCAGGCTTTCCGCAACGGGAATTTTACATTTACGGCTAACCTGAATGGCGAGGAGGTTACCACCCGCTTTGTGCGTTCAGATTCCCTTGAGGTGTCGCACTATGCGGGAAATGTGGATTCAGCCAGTGTCCGTTGGATCAATGATTGCGAATACATCCTTACCGACCTGCATCCGGAATCCCGGGCCGAGGCCAAACCCATCCACATGAAAATATTGTCCACCACGGAGAATTCGTATACATTTGAGTATAAAATAGTAGGGACCCCGGAAGCCTCCAGGGGTACCGCCTTTATTACCGAATAGACATGTTCGACATCCTGACGAGCCCCGATGCGTGGATTGCCCTGCTCACATTGACGTTCCTGGAAATTATTCTGGGGATAGACAACATCATCTTTATTTCCATTGCCGCCGGGAAACTGGAGGAGAAACAACGCCGGAAGGCCACTAACCTTGGGTTGGCACTGGCCATGGGGATGCGGATCCTGCTGCTGTTCGGGATTACCTGGCTTACCCAGCTCAAAAAACCCCTGTTCACCCTGGATCAGTCCTGGATGCACGGCTCCATTAGCGGGCAGGCCCTGATCCTTTTTGGGGGCGGGTTGTTCCTGTTGTACAAGAGCACCAAGGAAATCCATGAAAAAGTGGAAGATCGGGGGCACGACGAGCGGGAGGTCAAAAAGGCGCAGTCTTCCTCCCTGGTCAATGCCATTATCCAGATCACAGTGATCAACATTGTGTTTTCCTTCGATTCCATCCTGACGGCCATCGGGATGACCAATGGCATCTCCCCCAATCCGACGGACGCCCTGGTGCTTATGATCCTTGCGGTTGTGGTCTCCGTGATCATCATGATGTTGTTCGCTAACCCGGTGGGGAACTTTGTGAACCGTCACCCGTCTATCCAGATCCTGGGATTATCCTTCCTGATCCTGATTGGCTTTATGCTGATTGCCGAGGCGGCCCACTTGTCTCACCTGGTGGTCTTCGACAATGAGATTGGAAGTATCCCCAAGGGATACCTCTACTTCGCCATCGCCTTCTCCCTGATGGTGGAATTCCTGGACCTGCGACGGCTGAATAACACTAAAAAGTAAGGGCTAACCCCCTGCCTGGGTAAGGCAGGATCAGGCCTTGGCCGATTCCTTCAAGAGGGCCTGCTGCTGGCGTACGGTCAGGGTGCTGCGGTCAGGGCTCCATCCCGGAGGCCCGAAAACATACATAAAGGCCTCCCGCATGGTTTTGGCAGTCCGCACATCTGCCCAGATATCCTTGAATTCGTGGGTCAGGATCACCAGGGGGTTGTAGGAATTGGGCGCATGTACCACCCCATAGCGGATGTCGATAGATTCGTCCAGGGGCTGCCAGGTACCGAACACCCGATCGAAGATATTGAGGATACCCCCGTGATTTTTGTCCATATACTCCAGGTTCTGGGCGTGGTGGACCTGGTGCATGGTATGGGTGTTGATCCACTTTTCGAAAATCCCCAGCTTACCGGCGTACACGGTATGCAACTGGAACTGCCACAGGGCTTCTATTCCCAAACACACCAGCACCATTTCTGGCGGGAAACCGACAGCCGGCATCCATGCATAGAACAACGGCTTGTAAAGCAGGGTAAACCAACCGTTTCGGACGGCGGTGCCCAGGTTGAAGTTTTCGGAAGAATGATGAACGATATGCGCTGCCCAAAGGATGCGGATTTCGTGGTTGGCCCGGTGAAACCAGTAATAGGTAAAATCATCTGCCAGCATACATAGCGGCCAGATGTACCACGCATAGCCAAAGGCTTCGTACCCCAATACATTGGTGCGCACCCCACTTTGGGGATCCAAGGGGTTGAAGAATTCAAATACCCCCTCGAACAGGGCCAGGGAAACCAAGATTTTGAGGGAAGCCCCTATAATGGCCGATCCCACCCCCATAAAACCGCTGGCGAATAAATCTTTCCAGTGGTAGATATGGTGGTCTCCCTTGGTTTTGCTGTAGGCGAGTTCTAGAATGATGAAGGCTATGAAACAGGGAACCCCGTAGACAAGTGGATCTGCGAAGTTCATTGGGGGAAATTTTGCATGAAGATTTTTTCAGGGTGCAGTATACGATCCTTTTTGGACAATTAAAAGTTTCCTCTTGTTTTAAAGTGTAAACGTAACACTCATTATTCAAAAAGCTTCCCTTGTCCCTCCTCATCAGGACCGGACTTCTTTTTTGGATCAGGGTTTTCACTTTCTGACAGGGCCACATCCTCCTCGTCTACCACTTCCATTTCCGAAGCCTGTAATTTTTTCGGCGGCTCATACGGCAGCGGATCCAGGGTATTTATTTCCAAAACCTTTTCCCGAGTTAACTGGTTGCCCATGGCGGAAATTCCTTTTACGGCAATAAATTCTTCCAGGTTCACCTCCAGGTTGGGTTTGCGTTCCTGCCCGCGTTTTTTGGCAAAGACCACTTCGGCTATGGGGCGGTAGTCCGTAAAGACGCGCTCCAGATAGGATTTCGGGTGGTCTGTAATAATATGTTCTTCCCGATCCGGTTGCTCTACCAAAAACCGTTTTACGTAAAACAATTCCTTGCTGCCTTCCCAGTAGATCACCGAAAGGGGTTTGTCAGGATCCCATTTTTCCAGCACAATCATGTTGTCGTCAAAGTGCATGTTCAGGTCCGGGATTACCGTTTTCAGGTTCCCCTTTTGGTTGATGATCAGCAAGCGGTCTTCTGCTGTAAACTCTCCAAGGAGTTCCCCCCGGTCGTCCACATTCAGGCGCAACACGGTTTCGTCGAACCATATCTTCCGCGGTTTGAGGGTAGACAGCCCCTTCTCCTTCAGCTCAATACGCTTAACGGCGTATTTGGTGACCAGGTTGCCCTTGGCATTACGGCCTTTGATCAGGACATCGGCAAAATCCAGGTCCCATTTTAGTTTTTTGATGCTGCCGGCCTGCCGCAGGAGCACTGTGACGATTTCGGCCTCCCCATTAGGGTTGGCCGTAAAGTACAAGACCTGGGAACTTGCCTTGTCACCCGTCAGGCTATAGAGTTTATCACGGGTAATAGAGGTCACATTAAAGCGCTTAACGTAGGTGGCCCCGCCCCGCCCCTCTTTATAGATCATGTTGTAGGTGGTGCGCTTATCTTTTTTCTTGAATACGGCAACGTGTATGATGTTCTTCCCGATAAAGATCTTACTGTCTACCTTGGTCACCATCATTTCGCCAGCCTCGGTAAAGACTATAATATCATCAATATCGCTGCAATCTGTTACGTATTCGTCCCGCTTGAGGCTAGTACCCACAAAGCCTTCCTCCCGGTTCACATACAGCTTGGTATTGCGGATGACCACCTTGGTGGCCTCGATATCGTCAAATACCCGGATTTCGGATTTTCGCTCCCGCCCCTTGCCATATTTCTTTTTGAGTTCCTTAAAATAGGAAATAGCGTAGTCGGTCAGGTGGGCCAGGTGGTGCTTGGTTTCGGCAATGCGGGCCTCCAGGTTGTCCAGATGCTCCTGGGCTTTGTCCAGGTCAAAACGGGAAATCCGTTTGATCCGGATTTCGGTAAGGCGTACAATGTCTTCCTCGGTAACCTCCCGCTTCAGATGGTTCGTATGCGGGGCCAGGCCTTTGGCAATAGCCTTGAGCACCCCGTCCCAGGTTTTTTCCTCCTCGATGTCGCGGTAGATGCGCTCTTCAATAAAGATACGCTCCAGGGAGGCAAAATGCCATTGCTCTTCCAGTTCCCCCAGCTGGATCTCCAGCTCTTCCCGCAGCATATCGACCGTGTGCTCCGTGGAGCGTTCCAGCATCTCCGTCACCCCCATAAAGATGGGTTTATTGTCCTCGATGATGCATCCCAGGGGGGAAATTGAGGTCTCACAGGCCGTGAAGGCGTACAGGGCATCGATGGTTTTATCCGGAGAAATCCCGGAAGGAAGGTGCACCAAAATCTCGACTTCGGCAGCGGTATTGTCCTCAATGCGTTTAATCTTGATCTTCCCCTTGTCGTTGGCTTTCAGGATGGAATCGATCAGGGAAGAGGTATTGGTCCCAAAGGGGATTTCCGTAATGACCAGGGTATTCTTGTCCCGCTGGGAAATCCGCGCCCGGGTGCGCACCTTGCCACCCCTGAGGCCGTCGTTGTAATTGGTAACGTCGATAATCCCGCCTGTGGGAAAGTCCGGGACCAGCGTAAAACGCTTGCCCTGCAGGTGCTTCACGGAGGCATCGATGAGTTCGTTGAAGTTGTGGGGCAGGATTTTGGTAGAAAGGCCCACCGCGATGCCTTCGGCCCCCTGGGCCAGCAGTAACGGGAATTTTACCGGGAGGTTTACCGGTTCCTTTTTACGCCCGTCGTAACTGAGCTGCCACTCTGTAATCTTCGGGCTGAAGACCACATCCAGGGCAAACTTGGAGAGGCGTGCTTCTATATAACGCGGTGCAGCGGCCCCGTCTCCGGTCAGGATATTCCCCCAGTTTCCCTGGGTATCGATCAGCAGTTCCTTTTGCCCCAGCTGTACCATGGCGTCGGCAATACTGGCATCGCCGTGGGGGTGGTACTGCATGGTATGCCCCACCACATTGGCCACCTTGTTGTAGCGGCCGTCATCCATTTCCTTCAGGGCGTGCATAATCCGGCGTTGCACCGGCTTTAATCCGTCTTCGATAGCAGGTACCGCACGCTCCAGGATCACATAGGAGGCGTAATCCAGGAACCAGTCTTTGTACATGCCCGTTACCCGAGTAAGGGCATCCTGGTCATGCTCCTGCTCCTCAGGCATCCCCTGTCCCGCTTCGTTTACAGCTTCGTTCTCGTCTTCCATGCGCAGCGCGTACTAGGCTTTATAAGGTGTTTTCCTCCAGGAGGTCCACTTCTACTTTTAGGTTTTCGATGATAAATTCCTGCCGGTCGGGGGTGTTTTTGCCCATGTAGAACTTCAGGAGTTCTTCAATGGACATGGCCTTGTCCAGCATCACCGGCTCCAGGCGGATGTCGTCCCCTATAAAATGTTGGAATTCATCCGGGGAAATTTCCCCAAGGCCCTTGAATCGGGTAATTTCTGGTTTGCCCTTCAGGGTGCCGATGGCGGCCTTCTTTTCCTCTTCGCTATAGCAATAGATGGTCTGCCGTTTGTCCCGCACCCGGAAAAGCGGGGTCTGCAGGATGTAGAGGTGTCCCTCTTTAATCAGTTCCGGGAAAAACTGCAGGAAAAAGGTAATCAGCAGCAGCCGGATGTGCATCCCGTCCACATCCGCATCCGTGGCAATCACGATGTTGTTGTAGCGCAGGTCCTCCATGGAATCCTCAATGTTGAGGGCGGCCTGCAAAAGGTTGAATTCCTCGTTTTCGTAAACGATTTTCTTGGACATCCCATAGGAATTCAGGGGCTTCCCCCTCAGGCTGAAGACGGCCTGGGTATTGACATCCCTGGATTTGGTAATGGACCCTGAGGCGGAATCCCCCTCGGTAATGAAAAGGGTGGACTCCAGGCGCCTGTCCTGTTTCATATCGCCCAGGTGGATCCGGCAATCCCGCAATTTCTTGTTGTGGAGGCTGGCCTTCTTGGCGCGTTCCCGGGCCAGTTTCCGGATCCCGGACAGCTCTTTGCGCTCCTTTTCGGCCTGGATGATCTTGCGCTGGATCTTTTCGGCCACCTCGGGGTTCTTGTGCAGGTAGTTATCCAACTCCCGCCCCACAAAATCATTGATGTAGGTCCGCACGGTGGGCAAGTCCCCGCCCATGTCCGTAGAACCCAGCTTGGTCTTGGTCTGGCTTTCGAAAACCGGCTCCATTACCTTAATGGAAATGGCGGCTATTACAGACTTGCGTACATCGGAGGCATCGTAGTTCTTCCCGTAATAATCCCGGATGGTCTTCACCAGGGCTTCCCGGAAAGCCGCCTGGTGCGTCCCTCCCTGGGTGGTGTGCTGGCCGTTTACAAAGGAGTGGTATTCCTCGCTGTATTGAGTTTTGCTGTGGGTCAGGGCCACTTCAATGTCGTCTCCCTTCAGGTGGATGATGGGATAGAGCATGTCTTCCGCATTGGTGTAATCTTCCAGCAAATCCCGAAGGCCATTTTCGGAATAGTACTTCTCCCCGTTGAACACGATGGTCAGCCCCGGGTTCAGATATACGTAGTTGCGCAGCATGCGCTCCACGTATTCGTTCCGGTAGCGGTATTTCTTAAAGATGGATTCGTCCGGGGTAAAGACTACCTTGGTGCCCCGTTTGCGCGAAGTTTCCTCCAGGAATTCCTCGTTGGTCAGGTCCCCCGCGCTGAATTCCGCCGCCCGGGACTGGCCATCCCGCGTGGATTCCACCCTGAAGTAGGCAGAAAGGGCATTGACCGCCTTGGTACCCACCCCGTTCAGGCCCACTGATTTCTTGAAGGCACGGGTATCGTACTTCCCTCCCGTGTTCATCTTGGAGACCACGTCTACCACTTTGCCCAGCGGGATTCCGCGGCCGTAGTCCCGGACGCTGACCCGGTCTTCCTTGATGGCGATTTCGATGGTTTTCCCGGCCCCCATCACGAATTCATCGATACAGTTGTCGATTACTTCCTTCAGGAGGATGTAAATGCCGTCGTCTGCCGAAGAACCGTCCCCGAGCTTTCCGATATACATCCCGGGACGCATACGGATATGCTCCTTCCAGTCCAGGGACCGGATATTATCCTCGGTGTATTGGGATTGTGCCATAATCTGGGGGTTTGACCCGCTAATATAGGATTATGGGGACGAAATCAAAATCCGCCTGCCTTAAAGTAATTAACAATAAGGGGAACGGTTGTTGATTACCGGGGGTGGCAAGTGCCGGGCGGCTTACACGTTAAACCGGAAATGCATCACATCCCCATCCTTAACTACATATTCCTTGCCTTCCACCCGCATTTTTCCGGCTTCTTTTACCTTGGCTTCGCTGCCGTAGTGGAGGTAATCCGCAAAGGCGATTACCTCTGCGCGGATAAAGCCCTTTTCGAAATCCGTATGGATCACTCCCGCAGCCTGGGGGGCGGTAGCGCCTACCGGGATGGTCCAGGCCCGCACTTCTTTTTCCCCGGCTGTGAAATAGGTCTGCAGGTTCAGTAATTTATAAGCGGAGCGGATCATTTTGGAAGCCCCGGGCTCATCCAGCCCCAGGTCTTCCAGGAATAACTGCCGCTCCTCGAAGGTCTCCAGTTCCGCAATATCGGCCTCGGTGGCCACGGCCAGCACCAAAACTTCCGCCTTTTCCCCGGCAACAGCTTCTTTCACCCGGTCTACATGGGCATTGCCGCTGCTGGCGGATTGTTCATCCACATTGCAGACATAGAGCACGGGTTTGTCGGTAATCAGCTGCATGGGGCGCACAAATTCCAAGTAGGCATCTTCGTCCACAGCAATAGCGCGTACGGAGGTTCCGCTTTCCAGACCCTGTTTCAGGGTTTCCAGCACCTGAGCCTCCTTCTGTGCCTCCTTATTCCCGGTGCGGGCAGCACGACCAGCTTTTTCCAGACGCTTTTCCACCGTTTCCAGGTCTTTAAGCTGCAGTTCCATATCGATGGTCTCCTTGTCCCGGATGGGGTCTACGGACCCGTCTACGTGTACCACGTTGTCATTGTCAAAACACCGCAGTACATGGAGGATCGCATCCGTTTCCCGGATGTTTCCCAGGAACTGGTTCCCGAGCCCCTCCCCTTTGCTGGCCCCTTTCACCAGGCCTGCAATATCGACAATCTCCACGGTGGCAGGCACTACGCGCTGGGGGTTTACCAGGGTCTCCAGCTGCCCAAGCCTCGGGTCCGGCACGTTCACTACCCCGATATTGGGTTCAATGGTACAGAAGGGGAAATTCGCGCTCTGCGCCTTGGCATTGGAGAGGCAGTTAAAGAGGGTGGATTTTCCGACATTGGGCAAACCTACGATTCCGGCTTTCATCTTGCGGTGATTTTGGCGGCAAATATACGCTTTCTTAAGGGTTGACCACCGATGTGCTGCCCAGGAAAACACCACTTGTAACAAAATGGGCGCAAGGGCGTCTTAAACACAGATTCCAACCCATGAAAAAAGCACTCAATTTACGCCTGTGCGCTACCCTTCTGCTTGGCCTGCTGGCTTCGGGCCTTCATGCCCAACAACGCACCTGGAAGCTTACCGACGCCCAAACGGGCAGCCCTGTGATTTTTGCAACGATCCGGACCGGGGCCCAAAGCGGCACCATCAGCAATGAGGAAGGCGCCTTTAACCTGGATCCCGGCCAGGCTAAAACGGGTATTCAGATTTCTTGTATGGGATACCGAACCCTTACCCTTACATCACAGGAATTGGAGAATGCCCCGGAAACCCTGCAAATGACCCCGGCGGCCATTGCGCTCAATGAAGTCCGGGTAGGCGAAGCCATCCCTTCTGCAGAAACGGTCATTAGCCGGGCACGGGCACGCCTGGAGCAGAATTATGCCCTGGGTACAGCTTCTTTCAGGGTTTTTTACCGGCAGTCCGAAGCCATGGCCTTCGACCGGCTGGACCTGGAACTGGAAAAAGCCTCCGACCTGAACCGGGAAGCCCTGAAAGCGGCCGATGCGCGCCTGCGTCGTCTTGGGCAGGATTTGGTAAAAAGCCAGGCACGGGAATATCTGGACCTCAATGGGATGCTGCAAATACATGCAGATACCCTGGGTGCCCTGCGCATATCCAGGGCCACCGCCCTGGTGGACCATAATCGCGACTACTCCCCGGAACAAATCCAGCAGCGGGCCCAGGAGATTATTCTGGACCATCTGGATACCACACAGACCTACAAGGTAAAGACCGGAATATTCAAAATTGAAGACAGTGTGTCTGTGGCCGACGAATTCCTGGAGCAGGAAGACGCCTCCCGGGACAGTTCCGACTTCGGGATGCTCCGGCACAGCCATAAGGAATTGCTGCGGCTGGCCGGCTGGCAGGGCAACCACCTGAACCGGCTGCTGGACGCAGACTGGTACCGTTACGCTTTTCTGGGGGCCACCTATTTTGACGGGAATTACGTCTATGCCATTGCGTTTTCACCCCGTCGGCACAAGGCCAAATTTTCCGGGACGCTCTATGTAGATGCGGCCAGTTATGCCGTCCTGAAAATGGACTACGCCTATGCCGAGGGACGGGAAGGGGAAAAGGTAAACCTGAAGTTGTTACTGGGTATCAAATACGCCGAAAACCTGTATAGGGGCACTGTTATTTACCGCCGTAATATGGAAGGGAAATACGCACCCTATTTTATTCAAAGAGAACAGGGTAACTACATTTACCTTCATCGTGGCTTAAAATTTATTGAGAACAGTGCTGCAGGGCGAAAGGTCGCCTTCGATTTTCTCATGGAAGGCGGGGTGCGCACCCACCAAAATCTCCTTGTGCAGCCCATGGAATCCGAAGCCGGCAATCCTTTTGAAGGGTATACGGAGCCCAAACAGATTTATGTACGGCAGCTGGACCGTTTTGCTCCTTCGGTATGGCAAGACCCGGAAGTCATGGCCCCGCTTGAAGAGATGCGGCAATTCCGGGTGGAAAAGCCCTAGTCCGGATGCATAAACCGCTGCTTCCCGAGCAGCTGTTCTTCCGTCTCTACATGGTCTTCGTCCGGCACACAGCAATCCACCGGACAAACGGCTGCGCACTGGGGCTCTTCGTGGAAGCCCATGCATTCGGTACATTTATCCGGAGCAATGTAATACACCTCGTCGCTAATAGGGTCCTGGACGGCATCGGCATCCACTTCCTTCCCATCGGGCAGTACTACCTTTCCGGCAAGGGAGGTACCATCGCTGTAGCGCCATTGATCGGCACCTTCATAAATGGCGGTATTTGGGCATTCGGGCTCGCAAGCGCCGCAATTGATGCATTCGTCGGTAATAATTATGGCCATCTCGTTTTTCTTTTTCCAACGTGATCTCCCGGCCAAAAGTTGTATCCGGCAGCCGGGATGTCTATTTTTGCCCAAAGTTAATGGCAAAACCCCAAGCCTACAAATCCCATGCGTCTGAATTCCCATATGCAAAAAGCCCTGACTGCCCTTGGAGCAGAAATTCGGGAAGTGACCGCCCTGCAGGATAATGCCCCTGAGGCCCTGGCTGTAGATTTTCCCGAATGGGACCAGTTGCTTCGGCAGGTGGCCGTGGAAAACCCGTGGTTTACCCCAGCCGAGGTTACGGAAGCCCTGAAGCAATGGGGGGATTGCCTGTACCCAGATGCCCTGGAATCCTGGATGCAATCCTACCCGGAGCCGGAAGGAAAACCCCGCAAAGTGGGGTTGGTAATGGCCGGAAACATCCCGCTGGTGGGCTTCCACGACCTGCTTAGTGTGCTGGTTACCGGAAACCATGCTATGGTGCGCTGCGCGTCCAATGACCGCAGATTATTGCCCTTTTTATGGCAACGTCTCTGCCGTTACCAACCGGAGTTGGAGGGCCTTGCAGGCTTTACGGAAGGCCGGCTGGAGGCATTCGATGCCGTCATTGCTACGGGCAGCAACAACACTGCCCGCTATTTTGAATACTATTTCCGGGACAAGCCTCACATTATCCGTAAAAACCGGAACAGCATCGGGGTACTGGATGGGGAAGAAAATCCCGAGGCCCTGGCCGGGCTTGCCGCAGACGTGTTCCGCTATTTCGGGATGGGATGCCGCAGCATCTCCAAACTTATGGTCCCTGAAGGATATGATTTTGACCCCCTGTTCCAGGCTTTTTATCCCCACCGGACCCTGCTGGAGCACCCGAAATACGCCAACAATTACGATTACAACAAGGCCGTTTACCTGATGAGCGGTGCCCCCATGCTGGACAATGGGTTTCTGCTCCTGAAAGAGGATTCGGGCCTGGGTTCCCCCATAGGCACCCTTTTTTACGAGCCCTATGCCTCACGGGAACAAGTCCAGCGGCGTTTGGCGGAAAACCAGGCGCAGTTGCAATGCGTTGCCGGGCCACAGTGGGTGGCAGGCGCCATTCCTTTCGGGACCACCCAGAAGCCCGGGCTTTCAGACTATGCCGATGGGGTGGATACTGTTGAATTCCTGTTGAGAATTCGGGCAAATTAAATGGAGGAGCCCTGCGTGGTTTCACACATAATTCAGACCTTTAAGGCCTTAAAATCGAGAACCGATGAAAAAGCACAATTTCAGCGCTGGTCCCTGTATCCTGCCCAGGGAAGTTATGGACAAAGCCGCGGATGCCGTTCGCGACCTGGACGGCACCGGGCTTTCGCTGATTGAAATATCCCACCGGAGCGCAGAATTTGTAGCGGTTATGGAACGCGCCCGCAGCCTGGTCCTGGAATTGATGGACCTGGAGGGCAAAGGTTACGAAGTGCTCTTCCTGCAAGGAGGTGCCAGCATGCAATTCCTGATGGCGGCCTATAACCTGCTGGAAACCCGTGCAGGGTATATCAATACCGGTACCTGGAGTGGCAAAGCCATCAAGGAAGCCCGGTTGTTCGGGGAAGTGTTGGAAGTCGCTTCATCCGAAGCGGACCAGTTCCGGAGCATCCCGAAAGGTTTCGAAGTGCCTGCAGGCCTGGATTATCTGCACCTGACCACCAACAATACCATTTTCGGCACTCAGTTTAAGGATATCCCTCAATGCGATGCCCCCCTGGTGGCCGACATGAGTTCCGATATCTTTTCGCGCTCCATGGATTTCAGCCAGTTCGGGCTGATCTATGCCGGGGCCCAGAAAAACATGGGGCCGGCAGGAGCCACCCTGGTCGTCGTCCGGGAAGACCTCCTGGGCCGGGTCACGCGCAAAATCCCTTCGATGCTGGATTACCAGGTACACATCTCCAAGGACAGTATGTTTAACACCCCTCCGGTCTTTGCGGTATACACCTCCATGCTTACCCTGCAATGGCTGAAAGCGCAAGGCGGAATTGCCGCCATGGAGGAACGCAATGCCAAGAAGGCCAAGCTGCTGTATTCAGAAATTGACCTGAACCCCCTGTTTCAGGGATTTGCGGCCACAGCGGATCGTTCAGACATGAACGCCACCTTTACCCTAACGGACCCGGAACTTAAGGATCGGTTCGACCAGATGTGGAAAGCGGCCGGCATCAATGGCCTGAACGGCCACCGCTCCGTGGGCGGCTACCGGGCATCTATGTACAATGCCCTGAGCCTGGAGAGTGTGGGCGTTCTGGTGGACGTGATGAGCGACCTGGAACGCAAAGCCTGATTTTAATCCCAAAAACCTGAATTCATACATGTTGCGAGTATTGGCAAACGACGGCATTTCCGATGCCGGAAAAGAACGCCTGGAAGCTGCCGGCTTTGAAGTCCTTACCACCCGGGTAGCCCAGGAACAACTTACCGCCTTTCTGGACCGGGAGAAGATCGCTGCCCTGCTGGTGCGTTCGGCCACCCAGGTTACCCCTGAGGTGATCGACGCTGCAGGCCATCTGAAAATTATCGGCCGGGCCGGCGTTGGCCTGGATAACATAGCTGTGGAACATGCCCGCAAAAAGGGCATCCCGGTGATCAATACCCCCGGCGCCTCGGCAGATTCTGTAGCCGAGCTGGTGTTTGCCCACCTGATGGGTGGGGTGCGCTTCCTGCACGACTCCAACCGACAGATGCCTCTGGAGGGGGACCAGATCTTTAAACAACTGAAGAAACAGTATTCTAAGGGCACCGAGGTAAAGGGTAAAACCATGGGGATCGTGGGCTTTGGCCGCATTGGCAAGGCTGTGGCCCAACGCGCTTTGGGCCTGGGCATGAAAGTGGTCTTTGCCGACCCCGAAGTAACCCATGCCCAGGTAAGCCTGGAATTCGCAGACGGGCAACGCCTGCATTTTGACGTACAGGGCGCTCCTTTTCGGGAAGTATTAGCAATGTGCGACTTTCTTTCGCTGCATGTCCCTGCCCAGGATAAACCGCTGATCGGGGAAAAAGAACTGGGGCTGATGAAACGGGGCGCGGCCATCATCAATACCTCCCGGGGCGGGGTGCTGGACGAACCTGCCCTGCTCCAGGCCCTGGAGGCCGGGCATATCCGTTTTGCCGCACTTGATGTCTTTACCTCGGAACCTGCCCCGGAAGTCCAGTTGTTGATGCACCCCCAACTGTCCCTGAGCCCCCATATTGGGGCAGCAACCAGGGAAGCTCAGGATCGCATTGGGCTGGAACTGGCCGACCAGTTGATTGCCTGGCATAAAAACGGGTTTCAGGAGGCCTGAATAGCCCAAAAAGGTAGTATCTTCCATACCGAATACTAAACACTACAAAAATGTCTGGAATTTTAGACCTGATGAGCAGCCCCATGGGGCAACAACTGATCCGGGGCGTTTCGCAGGAAACCGGCCAGCCGGAAGACCAAACTGCCAACCTCCTGTCCATGGCCATGCCCCTGCTGATGGGTGCCATGAAAAAGAATGCCTCCACCCCGGAAGGGGCAGCAGGCTTGATGAACGCCCTCTCCTCCAAACACAGCGGAGGTATCCTGGACGACCTTGGTGGTTTGTTCAGCGGGGGTGTGGATGCCTCTGTCATGAAGGACGGGGCCGGTATCCTGGGACACGTCCTGGGAAGCCGTCAGCCCGCTGTTGAAAATGCCCTGAGCCAGAAATCCGGCATGGACCCTTCTGCCATTGCCAACATCCTTAAGATAGCGGCACCTATCGTTATGGGTTTCCTGGGGCGCCAGCGGGCCCAGACCAACGTTTCCGATGCAAACGGACTCACCTCCCTTTTGGGGAGTATGCTGGGCGGGCAACCGCAGGCTAACCAGAGCCTGATCACCAGCCTGATCGATACCGACGGGGATGGCAGCGTGCTGGACGATGTGGCAGATATGGTTCTGGGCAGTTCCTCCAAAAAGAAAAGCAGTGGCCTGGGCGGCTTGCTCGGCGGGCTTTTTGGGAAATAACAAAGACCTGAATGCAATGTTAAACCACCGGGGCCTCCGGTGGTTTTTTTGTACCTTATAAAAAAATCTTTTGCATGAAAACCCTTCCATTTATGTTGCTTGGGCTGGTCTTAGCCTCGGCCATGGCCTGTGGTACCCCAAAGGGTATTGAGGTTAGTGAAACCGAACGGGAAATATTCGCCCGTCAAACCCCGGATAGCGTACGGATTGCGGATGCCGAATCCCAGTATGAAATCGTGATCATAGACCCCGGGTTTTACAATTGGCTGGTGAGTGTAGCCAAGCCCGAAGGCTATTATTCCCAGACCTTTCTGGAAACCCGCAATGCCATCTACGTAACCAATTGGAACCAGCGCGCATTGTTACCCAGGCAGTATGACTCTTCTCTATATGTATGGCCCATAGATTACGACCCCAAAATCAACTACGGTTACGAGGTCAATTATAAACTTTACAACTACTTTATCTACTTCCAGCGGAAGTATAATCAACGGCTGGGTCCCTTCCTGCCCCGCATCTAAATTGCGTATATTTGCGGCCTCATTATGGCTGGAATGAAGAAACTCAAAGCCCGGTGGGGCATTACCTCCAATACCCAACTGCTTATTATTTGCGTGGTCTTTGCGATTACAGGCTCTGCATCGGTATGGGTGGCCAAACCCTTCCTGCACTGGATTCGCCTGGATTCACTGAAGGAAATAACCGAGTGGTGGGGACCCTGGATCTACTGGAGCCTGCGCATTCTGCTGATTTTCCCATTCTACCAGGTATTGCTGGTGCTGTTTGGCTGGCTTTTCGGGCAATTCAAATTCTTTTGGGCCTTTGAAAAGAAAATGCTGAAGCGTCTGGGTCTCGGAGCGCTTCTGCCCTGATTTATCATTTTCTTAACAGTTGAACAAGCGTAGCGGTCCTTATTTTTGCTGCCATGCGTGTTCTTGCCCTACATAGGATTGCCGCAATCCTGCTGCTGCTACTGCTGCACCTGCCCGCCCTGCAGGAGGCTCTGCACGGTATGCGGGAGCACTCGGAGTCCCACTGCAAGGAAAACTTCAGCACGCATTATCACTCTACCGAGTGGCATTGCGATTTTGACCACTACCATTTTTCCCCAGCCCTGGAAGCGGCCATTCCCCTAACACCACAACCCGTATTCCGGGCTATTTATGCCGCTCCGCTAGCCTATTACCCGGTCTACACGGGTGGGGATTTTAGCACCCTGCAGCTGCGGGGTCCGCCCTGTTGAAAAGGTTTTTCTGTTTTGTGCCCGGATACCAACGGGCAACACCTTTTCAATAAACTACAATCGCATTACTCATGAAATACTTTATTGTAGGGCTTCTAGCCCTTTTGGCCCAGGGCACCTTCGCCCAGGCAGAACTCCATGGAAACATTAACGAAGCTTCCTCCGGCAACCCCCTGGAACAGGCTTCTGTTTATTTTCCGCAACTTGGTGCGGGAACATTAACCGACGCCAATGGGAATTTTGAAATCCGCAACCTCCCGGCCGGCACCTATAAACTGGTGGTCTCCATTATCGGGTATGCTGCCTTTAGTGAAAACATCCGCCTGACATCAGGCGACAACCAGCGCAACATCAGCCTGCAGCCCAGTGCCATAGAAATGGAAGAGGTGATTGTCTCCACTCCCTTCCACAAACTGCAACGGGAAAATGTTATGAAGGTGGAACAATCCCCGATGAAAGCCCTCCGCCGTATAGCCGCTCCAACACTTGCCGAAGGAATCCGGGAGTTGAATGGCGTGGAAATGGTGAGCACCGGGGTTGGTATCGGCAAACCCGTGATTCGCGGGCTGAGTGCCAACCGGGTGCTGGTCTACACCCAGGGCATCCGCCTGGAAAATCAGCAATTCGGTTCCGAACACGGGCTGGGCGTTAACGATGCCGGAATTGAAAGCGTGGAAGTCATTAAAGGTCCGGCTTCCCTCTTATATGGCTCGGATGCCCTCGGGGGCGTCCTGTACCTGAACCCGGAGCGCTATGCGGATGCCGGGCAGGTGAAGGCCGATGCGGGGCTAACGGGATTCAGCAACACCTATGGGCTTATGGCCAATGCCGGCGCAGGGGTTTCGGGTGAAAAGTGGAAGTTCCTGGCTCGGGTGGCCCGCACCTCCCATGCCGACTATAAAGACGGGGAAGGTACCCGCGTGACCAACAGCCGCTTTGGGGAATGGGACCTGAAATCAGGGCTGGCTTACCAGGCCGGGCGCTTCAAAAACGATTTTCGCTACAATTACAACCTGGCAGAACCCGGGATTCCGGAGGAAATCGGGGAACAAAACAAAGACCGGACCCCGCTGCTCCCCTACCAGCGGATTGAAAGCCATATCCTGAGCAATACCTCCGAATGGTTCCTGCCAGAATCCAGCCTGAAGCTGATTTTGGGCTACATGGCCAATAACCGTCAGGAGTTTGAAGAACACGAGGAAGAGCCCCTGCCAGGCCCAGGCCCCATTGAGGAAGAGGAGGAAGGCCCGGCCCTGGATATGCAACTCAATACCCTAAATTACAACCTCCAATATCAGTTTGGCCTGGGGCTTGAAAACGTGGAAACCATATTGGGCATGCAGGGGATGTGGCAGACCAACCGGAATGCCGGGGAGGAATACCTGATCCCGGATGCCACGGTGGCCGATATCGGCTTAATGGCAACCTCACACATTCATTTCTCCCAGACGGACCTGCAACTGGGGCTCCGGTACGACCACCGGAACATTCAGGGAGACGCTACGGGCGATGTGGCCAGCCCTGAGTTTATCCCGGCTCTGGACCGCAATTTTGGGAGTTTCAACCTGGCTGCAGGCCTGCGCACCGACCTGGGGAATGGAGTAACCGGACGGGTTAATCTGGCCTCGGGTTTTCGTGCCCCCAACCTTTCGGAACTGGCCTCCAACGGAACGCATTCCGGTGCCAATCGCTTTGAAATTGGGAATGCAGATCTGGTAAACGAAAAGAACTTCCAGACCGATGTATCCCTGGAATACCAGAACGAACACCTGGAGTTAGGTGTGAACGGGTTCTTCAACCGGGTACGGGACTTTATCTTCCTGGCCCCCACGGGCGATATCAACGATGGTGACCCCGTCTATCAATACCAACAGGAGGATGCCTCTCTGTACGGAGGGGAATTTGGTTTGCACCTGCACCCCCACCCCCTGGATTGGCTGCACCTGGAAAGTAATGCAGCCCTGGTAATCGGCTCCCTGGATAATGGGCGCGACCTGCCGCTGATTCCGCCCTTTACCTGGCGCAATACGCTGCGGCTGGAAGCAGGCAAACTGGGAACATCCCTCTCCAATGCCTATGCCTTCCTGCGCCTGGAAAGTGCTTTCCGCCAGGAACGCGTAAGCCCTTTCGAAACGGAAACCCCTTCGTACAACCTGGTACATCTGGGCTTTGGGGCCCAAACGGAATGGATTGGACAATCCCTGGAGTTTCGGGTACACGTAAACAACCTGCTGGACGAAACCTACGTGGCACACCTGAGCCGTTTAAAGCCGGACGGGATACTGAATCCGGGACGCAACGTCAGCCTGGGAATGACCCTGGTGCTTTAATCTCAAAAAATTCTGGGAGTATTTATTTGACCGCCGGTTTTCCGGCGGTTTTTTTTGTGCCCCGCAGCAGGAAAGTATAGATCCACATCAGGGTAAAGGTGGGCACTACATCCGTGCCCGGGAGGAGCTCCTCTACAAAGGTGATAAAGGCCGCTGCCGTGCCGAATCGACCGGGATACATCCGGGTCATGAACCAGCTGGCCAGGGGCGCCCAGATCAGGTCCAGGGCAGGGCCGAGGCCCGGAATCAGCATAGAGAGCATGCCAATGCCGTCAAGCAACAGGCTAAGGAACAATTTCTTGTATTTCCCTTCCGGAGATTTCATGGCTGCCATCAGGACAAATCGGAGCTAATGAGTTTCAGGAACTCATTCCGGGTTTCGATTTTTTCAAACTGCCCCCGAAAACCAGAGGTTGTGGTCACGGAATTCTGTTTCTGAACCCCCCGCATCATCATACACATGTGCGCGGCTTCAATAACCACGGCAACCCCTTTCGGTTTCAGGGTATTATTGATGCATTCCAGGATGTCGTCCGTAAGGCGCTCCTGTACCTGCAGCCGCCGCGCAAAGACATCCACCACTCTGGGAATCTTGCTGAGGCCCACAATGTGCCCATCCGGGATATAGGCCACATGGGCCTTGCCAAAAAACGGCAGCATATGGTGTTCGCAAAGGGAGTACACCTCTATATCTTTGATCAGGACCATTTCGCTGTAGGATTCACGGAACATGGCGCCTTTTAGAATTTCCACGGCATCCTGCCGGTATCCCTGGGTAAGGAAAAGCATGGCCTTGGCGGCCCGCTCGGGTGTTTTGACCAGGCCCTCCCGTTCTGAGTCTTCACCCAGGTCGTCCAGAATACCCTCATAGCGGTTTCTCAGTTCCCGGGTTACTTTGATGTTGTATTCTTCCAGATATCGGTAGGGAGCCATGGTCAGTGGATTTGCCCTAAAGATGGGAAAAAAAACCCAGATGAGCCCGCATAGCGATGGCAAATGATCGGCGGTATTGCATCGGAACCCACCGAGGTACATTTTGCCAGAATAGCGGTATTGCGTACTTTCAGACCCCGAAAGGAAAGCACTATGATCCGCGCCCGACACATCCATAAATTTTACGGAAACCTGGAGGTCCTCAAGGATGTGGAACTGGACATTAGCCCAGGAGAAATTGTCTCGGTTGTCGGTGCCTCAGGGGCAGGGAAAACCACCCTGCTGCAGATTCTGGGTACCCTGGACCGGCCCAGCCCCGGGTATCCCACTCGTATTGAATTGAACGGGCAGGACCTAACCGGCATGGGCTCCCGGCAACTGGCCCGGTTCCGCAACGAGCACATCGGGTTTATCTTTCAGTTTCACCAGCTGCTTCCCGAATTTACCGCCCTGGAAAATGTCTGCATTCCGGCCTTCATCAAAGGGACCCCCAAAGAAACGGCCGAAAAGGAAGCTAAAGAGCTCATGGTGTTTCTGGGACTGGGCCACCGCCTTACCCACAAACCCGCTGCCCTTTCCGGGGGGGAACAACAGCGCGTTGCCGTGGCCAGGGCCCTGGTCAACAAACCGGCGGTAGTCCTGGCGGACGAACCCAGCGGCAACCTGGATTCGGCCAGTGCGGACCGGTTGCACCAACTTTTCTTTGAATTGCGGGACACCTACGGGCAGACCTTTATTATCGTGACCCATAATGAAGAACTGGCTGAGATGGCGGACCGCAAACTGACCATGGTAGACGGCAAAATCGTTTCCCACAGCTAGCATGACTTTCGAGGCCTTACAGGAATTTATGGAAGCCAAGGCCGGGCAGTACCAACGGCCCGAATTCCTGGAAGCAGACCCCATTCAGATCCCGCACCGGTTTTCGCGGCGCGAGGACATCGAAATTGCCGGGTTCCTGACAGCGACCATTGCGTGGGGCAACCGCAAGAGCATCATCCGCAGTGCCCAGCGGATGCTGGAATACCTGGAACACACCCCTTTTGACTTTGTGATGCAGGCAGGGCCGGAAGACCTGGCCAGGGTAGAACCCTTCGTCCACCGAACCTTTAACGGCCTGGATTTTAAAACCTTCCTGATAGCCCTAAGACATCTCTACCGGGAATACGGGGGAATGGAACCATTATTTGCCCGTTATGCCGCAGATGGCAGCTTACAACCGGCTATTTCAAGGGTACGGGAACATTTTTTTGAAGTCCCGCACCAGGCCCGGACCGGCCGGCATTTCTCCAATCCCGAAAAAGGGTCGGCGGCCAAACGCATCAATATGTTCCTGCGGTGGATGGTACGGCCTGCCGATGCCGGGGTAGATTTCGGGTTGTGGACGCAGCTCAACCCTTCGCAGCTTTCCTGCCCCCTGGATGTGCACAGCGGAAAAGTAGCCCGGGCACTGGGGCTGCTCAGGCGCAAACAGAACGATGCCAAAGCCCTGCAGGAACTGGATGCGGCCCTTCGGAAACTGGACCCCAAAGACCCTGTGAAATACGATTTCGCCTTATTTGGCCTTGGGGCTTTCGAACAGTTTGGATAAGGTTTATTCCTTCACGATCCCATATCCCTCGGGCAGGTCAATCGCAATCTGCCGGCCGCCATCACCGATAGAGCGATAAATAGCTTCCACAATAACCATATCTCTCCGCCCCATTTCACCTGGGGCCCGGTTGGGGGAGCCTTCCAGGATATGGCGGGCAAAATCGTCCATTTGCAGCTTTTGCTGGGATTCGTGCGGGAATTCTATGGGGCCTTTTGAGGTATTTCCTCGTAACGGCCCGTAATTATTCGCCGGTTGTAATTCAAACCAGCCCGCTTCACAGGAGCCGTACAGGCGGTTGGCATTGGCGTTGTGGGAAGTCATCATCTGCCCCACTACCCCTCCGGGAAAGGTAAACTGGGCGGTGATGGTTTCGTCCGTATCCCTGAAGTATTCCGGGCGGGTACTGAACTCCTGGGCACTTACCCCAATGGGATTTTTGCCACAGCTGTAAATGCAGCTCTGGATAGAATACACGCCCATGTTCATTAAAGCGCCCCCACCGGAGCGCTCCCGGTCCAGGCGCCACTGCTCCGGGTTGCCGCGCGAAATATACCCGGCATCCGCGCTCACAAAACGCACGTCCCCGAAGGTTTTTTCGCGTACCAGGCGCTTGATTTCCTGCGTATACGGCTCGGATTGCAGGCGGTAGCCCACACTGAGTTTTACACCAGCTTCCCTGCAGGCATTTATAATCGCATCGCACTCCGCAACGCTAACCGCCATAGGCTTCTCACAAATCACGTGCTTGCCGGCCCGGGCGGCGCGGATACAGAACTCTGCATGCATGCTGTTGGGCAGCACCACGTAGACAATATCGATGTCCGGGTCATTGGCAATGGCATCGAAAGATTCATAGGAATAGACATGGTCCTTGCCTATCCCGTATTCTGCCTGCCAGCGTTCGGCCTTGGCCGGGGTGCCGGTCACAATCCCGGCCAGGTGGCAATGTTTGGTCTGTTGCAGGGCCGGGGCCAGCTGATAGGTACTGTAACTGCCCAGCCCGACCAGGGCCACGCCCAGGGAGCGTCCCTGCCCCTGACGCGGTGTTGCCCCTTTTATTGAAAGGTGCGGTCCTGCCCAGAGGGCAGCCGCCCCTAATGCCATCCGGCTGCTGAAGGTTCTTCGGCTCAGGTGTTTCATGTTGGAAATTTCCCTAAAGATAGGAAACAAACCCCTGAGCCTTACCCGGGGGTGTATATTAAAAGTGTTATTTTTATACCTGTAGAACCCAAGACGAGAACCACCTATGAAAAGAGCTTTCCTCTCCCTGGCGGCGGCCCTGCTGCTTGCCTCCGGGCTTTATGGACAAAACCGGAAACTCCCGGCAGACACCACCGTGACCACCCAGCACAGCGTAACTGTTAACGGCCAGACCTTTTCCTATACCGCAGAAACAGGGACCCAGCCGGTTTGGGATGAAAAGGGCGTACCTACCGCTTACCTCCACTACACCTATTACACCCGCAACAATATTAAGGACCGCGCCTCCAGGCCCTTGCTCATTTCTTTTAACGGAGGCCCGGGCTCCGGGTCCGTCTGGATGCACCTGGCCTATACCGGCCCCCGAGTGTTGAAAATTGACGACGAAGGTTACCCGGTTCAGCCCTATGGGGTGGCAACCAACCCCTATTCGGTATTGGACGTTACCGATATCGTTTATGTTAACCCGGCCAATACGGGGTATTCCCGCACTATCCCGGAAAGCGGAAAGGAAGTGGACCGGGAGAAATTCTTCGGGATCAATGCCGATATCAAATACCTGGCCGAGTGGCTAAACACCTTTGTATCCCGCCACAACCGCTGGCAATCTCCCAAATACATTATTGGCGAAAGCTACGGGGGTACCCGGGTGATGGGCTTGTCCTTGGCCCTGCAGGAACAGCAGTGGATGTACCTGAACGGGGTAATCATGGTATCCCCCGCAGATTATAAGGTTATCCGCGTGGGCGGGCCGGTGAGCAGCGCCCTGAATTTGCCCTATTACACGGCGGCAGCCTGGTACCACAAGGCCCTGCCCGCCGAGTTGCAGCAGAAGGACCTGTTGGATATCCTCCCGGAGTCGGAAGCTTTTACCGTGAACCATCTGATCCCGGCCATTGCCAAAGGCGGCTTTATTGACCCGGCTGAGCGGGATGAAATTGCCGGGAAGATGGCCTATTATTCAGGACTGGGTAAAACCGACATCCTGCAGCACAACCTGGACGTGCCCACCCAATTTTTCTGGAAGGCCCTGCGGAGGGATAAGGGCGGGTTTACCGTTGGCCGGCTGGACAGCCGTTACCTGGGGATCGACAAAACCCTGGCTGGTACCCGACCGGACTACGCGGCCGAGCTGACTTCCTGGTTGCATAGCTTTACGCCGGCCATTAACTATTACTTCCGCAATGAGCTCAACTGGAAAACCGACGTGAAGTACAACATGTTCGGACCCGTTCGGCCCTGGAACAACGAGAACGACAATACCCGCGATAACCTGCGTCAGGCCATGGCAGAAAACCCCTACCTGAATGTGCTGATTCAGTCCGGGTACTACGACGGGGCAACCACCTATTTCAACGCCAAATACACCATGTGGCAGGTAGACCCCAGCGGTCGTATGAAGGATCGTTTTGAATTCAAAGGCTATCGCAGCGGGCATATGATGTACCTGAGGCGGGAAGACCTGAAGCAGGCCAATGAAGACCTGAGGGCGTTTATCCTGCGTACGCAGGCCAATGGAAAAAGCGCAAAGTACTGATTATGAAGACCAAGGTAATTCTCTGGAGCCTCGCAGGCCTCCTCTGCTGGACGCAACCCCTAAGCGCCCAGGACATCCCTTCTGCCAGCTGGCAGATCGAAACGGCCCTGATGGCCGTGCCGGCGGACTACCGGGCCAGTGCCCGGGTACTCGGGTACAACCCTTCCGGTGAACTGGTTACCCTAAAGCAAGGCGACGGCCCCTACATTGCCCTGGCCGACGACCCTGCCAACCCCCGCTTTTCCACCGCGGCCTACCACAAGGAACTGGAGCCTTTTATGGCCCGCGGGCGCGCCCTGAGGGCCGAGGGTAAAACCGCTCCGGAGGTCTTTGACATCCGTGAGGCAGAGGTAAAAGCCGGCACCCTCCCCATGCCGGACAAGGCCACCCTCTGCATCCTTACGGGGGAGGTGGAAGCCGGGACCGGTAAGATCCTGAACCCCTTCACCCGCTATGTGTTCTATATCCCGTACGCAACAGGGGCAACCACAGGCCTGCCCACCACGCCAGCTCCTCCGGGGCATGCGTGGATCATGGACCCGGGCACCCACCGCGCCCATATTATGATTACCCCCCCAAAACAATAAAATTACGGCTCCTGCCCAACGTCATGAAAGCAACCTTTAAATCCTTTCACACCCTTATGCTGCTCCTCCCCATTTTTTTCAGCAATCCAGTACAGGGGCAGGACTGGCCCAACCTACAGCAGTTCCGCGACGACAATACCGCCCTCTCTCCCCCTGCCGCGGATGAAGACCGGGTGGTGTTTATGGGGAATTCCATAACCATAGGCTGGCTCCATCAGATGCCGTCGTTTTTTGAGGGCAAGCCCTATATCAACCGGGGCATTGGCGGGCAAACCACCCCACAGATGCTGCTGCGTTTTCGTCAAGATGTGATTGCCCTGAAACCCAAGGTGGTTGTAATCCTGGCCGGGACCAACGACATTGCCGGGAATACGGGCCCCATGACCCTGGAACAAATCCTGGACAACCTGGTCTCCATGGCTCAGCTGGCCCGGGCCAACGGGATTGAACCTGTTTTGTCTTCTGTCCTGCCGGCCTTTGACTATCCCTGGCGCCCGGGATTAAAGCCCAATGAAAAAATTCCCCGTCTCAATGCCATGATCCGGGAGTACGCAGCACAAGAAGGCCTGGTATACCTGGATTATTTCAGCGCTATGGCCGACCATCGCAATGGCCTGGACAAAACCCTGGCCACTGACGAGGTGCACCCCACCCCCAAGGGCTACCAAATGATGGCGCCCCTGGCGGAAGCTGCCATTGCTGAGGCCCTGGAAAAATATCGGGGTCGTCAGGAATAAAGCCCGGCTGTCTGCTTTCAAACCATGGAAAAACCCCTTGTAAGCCTGTTGATGCCCTTTCGTAATACGGCGGCTTACCTGCCGGAATGCCTGGATTCCATCCGGGTACAATCCTATCTGCATTGGGAACTGCTGGCTGTGGACGACCATAGCACAGACGCTTCCCGCAGCCTGCTGGAACAGGCGGCCCGCGAGGATGAGCGCATCCGGGTGCTGGAGCCCCAGGGCAGGGGGATTATCCCGGCCCTGCGCCAGGCCTACCGGCATAGCCGTGGGTCGCTGATCTCCCGTATGGATTCGGACGACCGCATGGACCCCCAGCGGATGGAAACCATGAGCCGGCAACTGGTGGAAAATGGCGAGGGACACCTGGCCCTCGGGCTAGTCCGCTATTTTTCGGATCGGGGCATTTCCAACGGTTATGCCCGGTACGAATCCTGGCTGAATGCCCTTACGGCTTCCGGAGCCAATTTCAGTGAAATCTATAAAGAATGTGTTATCCCGTCTCCCTGTTGGATGGCCTGGCGTACGGACCTGGAGCGCTGCGGCGCCTTTAAGCCCGATCGATACCCGGAAGATTACGACCTGTGCTTTCGATTCTATGCGGATGGCCTTACATGCCTGCCTTCTTCGGAATTGCTGCATTACTGGCGGGATTACGAGGCACGCACCTCCCGGAATTCCGAGCATTACGCCCAAAATTATTTTCTGGAGATCAAAACCCATTATTTCCTGCATTTGGACCACGATCCCACGCGACCCCTGGTGATCTGGGGTGCTGGCTTCAAGGGCAAGAAGGTTGCGCGGTTGCTGGACCAGGCAGGCGTGCCCTTCCGGTGGGTCTGCGACAACCCGAACAAAATCGGGAAGCGCATCTACGGCCATCTGATGGAACCCTATAGGGTATTGCAAAAAGAGGACCGGCCCCAGAGTATCGTTACGGTAGCGAATGCCTCCGCCCAAAAGGATATCCGGGTATTCCTGGAGGGGCACTGCGGGCAACAGGCCATGGAGGACTTTTTCTTTTTTTGCTAAGGCCGCCCCCAGGGCTGTCCGATTCCTGTTTGGCAAGCGAAACAGCCTGCGGGCTGCCTGATGAATTTCCTATCTTTGAATCAGAGATATCACCTATGCTGTTTACCCACCCGGAATTGCTTTGGGGCCTCTTAGCCCTGATCCTGCCTGTACTGGTTCACCTGCTGCGGCTCCGCAAATTCCGAAAGACTCCGTTTACCAATGTCAGGGTTTTACAGCGGCTGCAATTGCAGGCCGACCGAAGCAGCCAGTTGAAGAAATGGCTGCTCCTTGCAGCGCGCCTGGGCCTGGTTGCCGCCCTGGTGCTGGCATTTGCGCAACCCTACCGGGCCAACCCCGGGGCCACCGACCCCAGGGAGGTAGTTATTTACCTGGACAATTCCTTCAGCATGGAAGCCACTGCCGGTTCCACTACCCTGCTGGGTGCGGTGGTACAGCATTTGCTCCGTGAACTTCCCGGGGATTTTCGCTGTGCTGTCTTAACCAATGACGGGCAGTATCCCGTGCGTTCCCTGGATCAGCTCCGGCAAACGCTTCTGGGGCTGCAATTCACCTATCAGCAGGCGAATCTGGAAACCCTTCAGATGCGCGCCCGCCCCTATTTTGGCGAAAGCCCCGGAGCCCAACGTGAGTTGTGGTTGTTTTCGGATTTCCAGGGGATGGGATTGGAGGAGGCTGATCTGGCGGAAGACGTGAGGATCCGGGCGGTACGGCTGCAACCGGATGCGCTCAGGAATATGTCCCTGGACACCGCCTATATCATTTCCCGGGGTGAGGATTTGCTGGAATTACAGGTAAATGTGAGCCTGCAGGACGATGGGCAGGGCAGCCCGATTTCCCTTTTTAACGCCGATACCCTAATAGCCAAGAGCTCGGCGGATATCGGGGCCGGAGGATCAGGCAGTGCCCGTTTCAGCCTGCCCGATGGACAGGACATCCGGGGTGCTGTCCGCATCCTGGACGAAGGCCTGCCGTACGACAATACGCTCTACTTTACGCTGAACGCCCCGGAAAGAATAAAAGTCATGAGTCTGGGGCCTGGGGATAACGGGCCCCTGCAACGCATATATACACCGGATGAATTTGAATTTACCACCTCCGGGATAAGGGAAGTAGATTTCGGGCGTCTGCTGGAACAGGACCTGGTGGTGCTGAATGCCCTGGAAACCTGGCCTGAGGCCCTTATCCAGGTTATGGAACAACTGCTGGAGCAGGGTACCAAGCTACTGGTCATCCCCGCCAGGGAAATGGATGCCGTAGGGTATAACCGATTTTTGGAACCCGCCGCCGGCTGGCGCATTGCCGGGCGCGTAGATACCGAAAACCGCATTTCC
This sequence comes from Robiginitalea aestuariiviva, assembly GCF_029537735.1. Lineage (GTDB taxonomy): Bacteria > Bacteroidota > Bacteroidia > Flavobacteriales > Flavobacteriaceae > Robiginitalea > Robiginitalea aestuariiviva. The sequence continues at coordinate 1,136,704 of NZ_JARPUQ010000002.1, forward strand.
GGCATCCGTTATGACCATCCCCTGTTCCGGGATGTTTTTGAATCCCCTGTGGATAATTTCGAATATCCCGGGGTTCGTTCCTATTACCAGGTGGAGGGCTCGGGGCCGGGAATCCTGGATTTTCAGAACGGCGAGCCCTTTTTGCTGGGTTCCGGCAACCTTTTCCTGCTAAGCGCCTCCCTGGATTCCCAGGTGAGCACCTTCAGGGAATCTCCGCTTATTGTACCGGTTTTTTATGGGGTTGCACGATATAATCTGGCCTTCCCGGAGCTGTATTTTACCATCGGGGAAGAGGCCTTCGCACGGATTGGCTTGTCTCAGGCCGACGATGCCGTCTTTGTGCTGGAACAACCCGGAGCTCGTTTTATCCCGGAACAACAGGGGGCCGGGCGCAACACCCTGCTTCGGTTTGGATCAGAACCCCAGGTAGCCGGGACCTATGAATTGGCAGAAAGGCCCGAATCCGGGTACCGCTTCAGCTTTAACTACCCCAGGCGGGAAAGCCAGGCTTTGCGGCATACCCCAACCCTGCCCGATGGGCTGGACCAGGCCTCAGATGTATCAGGCCTGCTGGAAGGCTATCAAAATAGCATCCGGGTAACGGAGCTTTGGAAATGGTTTGTTATTTTTGCCTTGATCTTTGCGGCGGCAGAACTTCTGCTCCAAAAATTCCTGCGATGAAGCTCGTACTAAAATCCGCGACCTTAGTGACCCCGGGCCAACCCGGGATACACGGCAAAAAGCGGGACCTTTTGATCGAAAACGGGCGGATCGCCAAAATCGCCGCCAACCTGGACACGCCCGAAGGGGTCCCGGTGATTACCCTGAAAAATTTACATGTGAGTCCGGGATGGTTCGACCATAGCGTAAGCTTTGGAGAGCCCGGGTTCGAAGAGCGGGAAACCATATCCAATGGATTAAAGGTCGCAGCCTCCAGTGGTTTTACGGGCATTGTACTAAACCCGGATACCCGACCGGTACCGGACACCAGCGGGGACGTGGTATTCCTGCGCGAGGCTGCCCGGGAAAGCGTTGCCGAACTCTTCCCTCTTGGAGCCCTGAGCCTTGGGCGCCAGGGAGTAGATCTGGCAGAACTTTACGATATGCACGGCGCCGGAGCGGTAGGCTTTAGCGACGGCAAACACCCGGTGGAAAACCCCAGCCTGCTTAAACTGGCCCTCTTGTATGCCCAGCATTTCAAGGGCCTGATATACTCCTTTCCCCTGGACGGGCAAATGGCACCGAAGGGACAGATGCACGAAGGAGAAACCTCCGTGCGCCTGGGCCTTAAAGGCATTCCGGCCCTGGCCGAAGAACTGCGCGTGGCACGGGACCTGCGTCTCTTGGAATACACCGGGGGCAAGTTGCATATCCCCACTATTTCAACTGCCCAGTCCGTGAGCCTTATAGCGGCAGCCCGGAAAAAAGGGATGGATGTAAGCTGCGGGGTGGCCCTGCACCACCTGTTTTTTACGGATGAAGAACTATCCGGTTTTGACAGCCGATTCAAAGTCCTGCCGCCCCTCAGGGGCAAAGCAGACGTAAAAGCCCTGCGCAAAGCCCTGGCGGAAGGCACCATAGATTTTGTAACCTCGGACCACAGCCCCAAGGATATTGAAGAAAAACGTTTGGAATTCGACCGGGCAGCATTCGGGTCCCTGGGCCTGGAATCTGCCTTTGGCATTCTCAGCCGGATTTATCCCCTGGAACTATGCGTGGAAATCCTGACCCGCGGGCGGGAACGTTTCGGATTGCCAGCCGTGGCGCTGGAAGAAGGCCAGCGGGCCAACCTGACCCTCTTTAACCCGGAAGGGACGAGAACGCTGCAGGAGGCAGACCTGGCCTCCACCTCCAAAAATTCCATGTATATCGGACAGGAACTTCAGGGCTCGGTGTACGGCGTGGTGGTGGGCGATAAAACCCAACTGGCATGAGCCGCCCCCCGGCCGAGGCCCGCACCATAGCCGTGGTGGCCTACCTGACCCTGATCGGATCCCTGATTTCCATGAGCATGAACGCCGAACCGCGCCACGATTTCGGGCGCTTCCATACCCGACAGGCCTTTGGGCTTCACCTGTCTTTTATTCTGGTTATGCTTTTTCTGAGTATCGTCTGGTTCCATCCCTACGCCTGGATCGGTTTCTATATCTGTTATTTTGTGCTCTGGATCTATGGCTTTATCGGCGCCTTGCAGGGTCGTAAATACCTGGTGCCTGGAATTGGCCCCTATTTTCAACAATGGTTCACCTTTATCCCCTGAGGCATGGAACCCAAAGCCCTTTCCTTCCACCACCTGATCCGCCCACCCAAAACAAAGGAAGGCAAGCCCCCTGCGCTGATCATGCTGCACGGGTATGGCAGTAACGAGGAAGACCTGTTCTCCTTTGCCCCCGAACTGCCTGATGACCTGTTTGTGATTTCGCTGCGGGCCCCATATTCCTTACAGCCTTTCGGACATGCCTGGTACGCCATACACTTTGAGGCGGAACAAGGAAAATGGAACGATACGGCGCAGGCTATCGACTCGCGTGAAGCGCTTAATGCTTTTCTGGAAGAAGCCGTTAATGCATATGATCTGGATGCAGAGCGCGTCAGCCTCCTTGGCTTTAGCCAGGGGAGTATCCTGGGTTATGCCCTGGCCCTTTCCTACCCGGAAAAGATCCGCTCCCTGGTTGCCCTTAGCGGATACCTGGACCCCGCCATGCTGGGAGAAGGATATCGGGAAAAGGACCATTCCCACCTGGAAATCTATGCCTCTCACGGCCAATTGGATATGGTGATCCCCCCCGCCTGGGCCCAGCAGGCGGCAGCCTTTTTAACCGAAATGGGAATTGAACACCGTTATGAGGAATTCCCGGTGGGGCACGGGGTTTCTCCCGAAAACTTCCATGCATTCCGCACCTGGCTCCGGGGCCGGTATTGAATCAGCGGGCGTAGAGCAAATGATCCATGGGTGTAAAATCCACGCCCAGGTCATCGCGTATTTCGTAGGCGATCAGTAACTCTCCCCAATACTTGCCATCGGAGTAATCTGCCAGGATCCATCGGTGGTTTAGAACCTTGATCTTGTTGATTTTAAAATTGCTCTCCATCCCTTCGTAGGGCACCAGGGGGTTATCGCCGGGGCGTTCATTGGTCTCCAGCAATTTGTCCCGCACATACCCGGCAGGGTCCTCCAGGTTCAAGTGGTCAAAATACACGAGGGCATCGTCATTGTTTTCAAGGCTGAAGTACTGCATGTCCAGCACGTCCAGGCGCGCCTGCGTAAGGGAGTCCTTCCACTGCTGTTCCCGCTCCTGATATCGGTCGATATCCCGCGTCAGTGTTGTCATCGTACGGCTGCTGCCCACAGCCAGGTAAAGCGCAATCAGTGCTGCAAAGACAAAGAGGTAAAGGAAAATGTTTTTCTGCATGGGTTAAATCGTTAGGGTAAGGTTGTCATAGGCCAGGTGCACATGGGCTGGAAGGCGTTCCTCTACCCGGGCGTGAAACCCAAGCTTATGGCTGATGTGGGTCAGGTATGCCGCCTCGGGGGCTACCCGGTCGATAAACGCCAGCGCTTCTTCCAGGTTCAGGTGGGAGTGGTGGGGTTCTTCCCTTAGGGCGTTAACCACCAATACCTTGAGGCCCTCCAGGTGCCTTTCCTCCTCCGGCTCTATGGTTTTCATATCTGTCAGGTAGGCGAAATCCCCTATCCGGAACCCGAAAACCTGCAGGCGGTTATGCCAGACTTCCACCGGGGTAATGAGCTGTTTTCCAATGCGGAAGGGGTGGCCCCGTTCCACTTCATGGATCCGCACGGCCGGAGCGCCGGGGTAACGGTTCTGGTCGGCAAAAATATAATCGAAGCGTTTTTGAAGGGAGGCCACTACCCGGGGATGCGCATAAATGGGGATGTCCCCCTGGCGAAAAAAAAACGGTCGGATATCATCTATGCCGGCGGTATGGTCTGCGTGTTCGTGGGTAAAAAGGATGGCATCCAGGCGGGGAATGGGGTTGGAAAGCATCTGTTGCCGGAAATCCGGCCCGCAGTCGATTACCAGGTTCTGCCCCTTCACCTGCACCAGCACCGAGACCCTCAGGCGCTTATCCCTGGGGTCTTCGCTAAGACAAACCGGATCGTCACTGCCGATAACCGGGACTCCCTGGGATGTGCCTGTGCCGAGAAAAGTAATCTTCAACCGCTTGTCTGTTTTATCCAAATTTATAACATATTTATTATTTGGATCGCCCCATCTTTTTATCTTTGTTTCGAGTAAAAATGCCGACATGCCCTCCGTTCAGAAGAATGAATTCGCTTTCGAAAACGTCCCCTCCATTAAGGCCAAAACCCTGCGGATCAACCTGAATCCGGATATCTACGGCACTTTTGCCGAAATTGGCGCCGGGCAGGAAACCGCCCGCCATTTTTTCCGGGCGGGGGGTGCCTCCGGAACTATTGCCAAGGCCATGAGCGCCTACGACAAGGACTTCAGCGATGCCATCTACGGCATGGAGGAAGATGGCCGGTATGTGACCCAGAGTCGTTTGCAGAAGATGCTCAACCACGAGATGAAGCTCATGGAGGAGCGGATCAGCCGGGAACATCACCCGGATCGCCTCTTTTTTTCCTATGCCAATACCGTAGCGACCATCGACTTTTCCAAGCGCTACAAAGGACATGGCTGGGTAGGGATCCGCTTCCAGCTGGATCCCCGCCAAAAGGAATTCGATGAGATTATCCTGCACATCCGTTTTAAGCAAAACGAGGCGCGATTACAACAGGAAACCCTGGGTATCGTGGGAGTAAACCTGATTTACGGGGCTTTCTACAAATATCACAAACCCCGCAAACTGCTTAAATACCTGTACGACCACATTGATCAGGACACCCTGGAGATCGATATGGTGAATTTCTCCGGGCCCAATTTTTCCCATGTGGACAACCGCCTGATGAGCCTGCAGCTCATCAAAAACGACATGACGGATGCTGTTATGTTTGGCCCGGACGGTAACAACCTGCTTCCGGCAGCGGTACTTTACAAGAAGAACATCCTGGCACTTCGGGGAAGTTTCCGACCCGCGACCAAGGTTAACATGGACATGTTCCAGAAGTCCTATGACATTTTTATCCGGGAACAGACCGTGGACCAGGAAAACGCCATCGTGATCTTTGAGATCACCCTGTCCAACCTGAAATCCAGCGGGGAAATTGACGAACAGGATTTTATGGACCGGGCAGAGCTCCTCTGCTCCCTGGGCCATATGGTGATGATTTCCAAGTTCTCGGAATACTACAAGCTGGTGGAGTATTTCAACAATTACACCAAGAACCGCATTGGCCTGACCATGGGGGTAAACAACCTGGTGGACATCTTTGATGAAAAATATTACCGCCACCTGAGCGGTGGTATCCTGGAGGCCTTTGGAAAACTATTCTTTAAAGACCTTAAGGTATACCTCTACCCCATGAAAGACCCGGAAACGGGTCAGATCATGACCAGCAACAACATCAAGGTCCACCCGAGGATGAAGGAGCTCTACAAATTCTTCAAATACAACGGGAAGGTGATGGACATCATCGATTACGACCCGGATATCCTCCATATATTCTCCAGGGATGTGCTTAAGAAAATCACCCAGGGAGAAGAAGGATGGGAAGAAATGCTGCCGGAAGGGATTGCGGAAGTCATCAGGGAAAAGAAACTCTTCCTGCCCAAAAAGAATCCGGCATCTCACCTGCTGGAATAAAAAAAGCCGGGATTTCCCCGGCTTTTTTTTGTTGATATTCCCGGATTAAAACGCCAGGATCTGTGCGGCGTGGTCTTTGGTGTTGACTTTGTCGATCACCCGGGTAACCACCCCATTTTCGTCCATGATAAAGGTTTTGCGGTGGATACCGTCAAATTCCCGGCCCATAAATTTCTTTGGGCCCCACACCCCGAAGGCTTCAATAACCTGCCGGTCTTCGTCGGCCAGCAAGGGAAAGGGAAATTCGAATTTATCGCGAAAATTGCTTTGTTTCTTCTGGGAATCCGCACTTACACCCAGCAATTCGTACCCGGCATTTTGTAGTTCGGCAAAATGGTCACGGAGATTGCAGGCTTCTGCCGTGCAGCCCGGGGTGTTTGCCTTGGGATAAAAGAAAACTACCCACTTTTTGCCCTGGTAATCTGCAGGGGTAATGGTATTTCCGTCTTGGTCGAAGGCTTTAAATTCCGGTACTTTGTCCCCGGGTTGGAGCGTATTCATATCTGAGGTTTTGTTTATTTTTAACTTTGCAAAATTAAACATTAATGACCAAAAAAGAAAAAGCGGCCTTTGTGATACAAACCCTGAACCGGTTGTACCCCGAAGTGCCTATCCCCCTGGACCACCAGGATCCCTATACGCTGTTGATTGCAGTGCTGCTGAGCGCACAAAGCACAGACGTTCGAGTAAACCAGACTACCCCTAAGCTGTTTAAACGGGCGAACAGTCCTGCGGAAATGGTACGCCTAAAGGTGGATGAAATCCGTGAAATCATAAGGCCTGTTGGCCTTTCGCCCACCAAAGCCAAAGCCATCCATGCGCTTTCCCAAATCCTGTTGGACCGTTACCAGGGCCAGGTACCGCCAGATCTCGAAGCCCTGGAAACCTTACCCGGCGTAGGGCACAAAACCGCCAGCGTGGTGGTTTCCCAGGCATTTGGGATCCCTGCATTCCCCGTAGACACGCATATCCACCGCCTGATGTACCGGTGGGGATTATCTACAGGCAAGAATGTGGTGCAAACGGAAAAAGACGCCAAACGGTTGTTCCCGGAAGCTTCCTGGAACAAATTGCACCTACAAATTATCTGGTATGGGAGGGAATACTGCCCGGCACGGGGCTGGAACCTGGAACGAGATGAAATAACCCGTACCATTGGCCGCAAGTCCGTACTACGGGAGGTAGCAGCCAAAAAAAAGGCCCGCTCGTAAAGCGGGCCCTGTTTCTTAATTCAAATTTGCCTCGAATGTGAAGTCCTTGTACTCCACCAGGTGCAGCGTTCTGGAGAACTGCAACAACCGGTCTACAGTCGCCTTCCCGGCTTGAATGACCTCACAGGTTTTGGCCTGTTCTGAGTAAACTTTTTCCATATGCTTCAGGTTCGTTACACTAGTATAACGCAACCCGAAGCGGAATATTGCTCGACTGAAATCTCAATAATTGGTCAGGACGATATTGTTCTTCTGGATGATTTTCCGAAGGTTGATCAGGGCATACCGCATACGGCCCAGGGCGGTGTTGATGCTAACGCCGGTGGACTCGGATATCTCCTTGAAGCTCATGTCTTTATAGATACGCATGATCAGTACTTCCCGTTGGTCGTCCGGGAGTTCGTCAATCAGCAGGTTCAGATCGCTGTCGATTTGGTCCTTGATCAGCTGGCGTTCAATGTTGGGGCGATCGTCTCCGATTACGGAGAAAATATTGAAGTCTTCTCCCCCTTCGAATTTGGGCATCCGCTTGTTTTTGCGGAAGTAATCGATAATCAGGTTGTGGGCGATGCGCATCACCCAGGGAAGGAATTTCCCCTCCTCGCTGTAATTTCCTTTTTTCAGGGTTTTGATCACCTTAATAAAGGTATCCTGAAAAATGTCCTCGGCCGCGTCCCGGTCCATGACCTTGGAGTAAATAAAGCTGGTAATGCGTTGGTTGTGGCGGTGGATCAGGGTTTCGAGCGCGCGCTCGTCCCCGCTGATGTAGTCCTGTACCAAGGCTGAGTCGTCGATCTGTAATTCCATAGAGCGTAAATTTTGGTTCAGTTAAGCCTAGTTGGCAAATTTAGATTGGGGTTAAGTGCCTGTTGTTTCAAACACATTCTAAAAGTAGCCAAAGGCCATGCCCGTGGAAAAAGTATGTTGTAAAAGGGTGGATTCTTGATGTAAAAGCCGGGAATTAGCTTTTTAACCCTTTGAGCGAAGGCAACGAAAAGTCTCAGGAAGTATTGTGTAGCCCTGCAAAATGCGCCCCGTCAGGGTATCAACGCCTGCGGAACAAGCACTTACCTTAAAAAACCGGAATCAGTTCAGGTTATTCTCTATGGTCATGCCGTCGGCTTCCACAATGGAAAGGGACTTAGAGTAATCCAGCAGGAACCGGACCGTTTCCTCGGAAGCGGTCACCAGTTTGCATTGGGGGGAAGTTTTGGTGTAAAGTTGCTCCATAGCGCTGCGTTATCATTTTCAAAATAACGCAACCCATCTGGAAACCTGTTATTTGCTTCGACCTAACGCCTATTAATTCGTTAAAACAATGCTGTGCTCCTCGATAAGGCGTCTCAGGTTGATCAGGGCGTAGCGCATGCGGCCCAGGGCGGTATTGATGCTGACGCCGGTGCGTTCGGCGATTTCTTTAAAGCTCATTTCCTGGTACATCCGCATCTGCAGCACCTTCTGCTGGTCTTCGGGAAGTTGGCGGATCAGGCTGGCCAGGTCTTCGGTAATCTGGTCCTGTATCAGTTGGTGCTCCGCATTGAGGCTGCCATCCTGCATGATGGAAAATAGGCTATACTCCTCCCCCATTTCGTACCGGGGCATGCGATTGCTTTTACGGAAATGGTCAATAATAAGGTTATGGGCAATACGGATAACCCAGGGGAGGAACTTGCCCTCTTCATTGTATTTCCCCCGTTTCAGGGTTCGAATCACCTTAACAAAGGTATCCTGGAAGATGTCTTCGGTGATCTCCTTGTCAAAAACCTTGGAATAGATAAAGGAAGAAAGCCGGGTGTTATACCGGTTGATCAATACTTCCAGCGCGCGCTCGTCGCCTTGGGTGTATTTCTGGATAAGGGTGGCATCTTTGGCCTGCAGTAGTTCCATACAACTTACTTTTTTGAAGGCTGCGCCGTTTTGGAAACCAGGGTTCCCGGGGAGCAGATTTGGGGTTTGTCAATTCAAAAAAGTAATGTTGTCCTATAGGCCAGGGCTTTGTGATGTACCTTCCAAATATAGATAAAAAAAAGAAATGTCAAGAAAATCTTAACCTTTCGGGCCTGGGAAACGCCATGCAAGCCCATGGGAGAAGCCTTGCAGTTGTCGTATCTTTACGCCAATTTTCAAAGGTTATGCCCGCACTATCCCATACCGACGCCAAATCCCACATCAGCATTCAGGGTGCCCGCCTGCACAACCTGAAGAATATTAGCGTGGATATCCCCCGCAACCGCCTGGTCGTCATTACCGGGATGTCCGGGTCCGGGAAGTCTTCCCTGGCGTTTGATACCCTGTATGCAGAAGGGCAGCGGCGCTACGTGGAAAGCCTCTCTTCCTATGCCCGCCAGTTTCTGGGCAAGCTGGATAAACCCAAGGTAGACCACATCCGCGGCATTGCCCCGGCCATTGCCATTGAGCAAAAGGTAAATTCCACCAACCCCCGTTCTACGGTGGGGACCACCACGGAAATCTACGATTACCTGAAACTGCTCTTTGCCCGAGTGGGCAGGACCTATTCCCCGGTATCGGGGGAAGAGGTGAAAAAACACACGGTGTCCGACGTGGTCGATTTTGTAAACGGCCACCCGGAGGGCGAGCGCCTGCTCCTGTTGGCGCCGGTATCCGTACCCGAGGGGCGCGAAACCAAAGGCTTTCTGCAAATGCTTTCCAAACAGGGGTATGCGCGTATCCGCGTGGGGGAAGAAGTGATGCGTATCCGGGAAGACCTGGAACCCGATGCCCGCGCCTTTGAACTGGTGGTGGACCGTATCGTTTGCAGGCCCGGCGATGAGGATTTTTTAAACCGCCTGGCGGATGCCGTGGATACCGCATTCTTTGAGGGCAAAGGCACCTGCTCTGTCCTGGCCCTGAAAGATGGTAACCGCACGGATTTCAGCAACCGCTTTGAACTGGACGGCATGGCCTTCCCCGAGCCCAATGTGCACCTCTTCAGTTTTAACAATCCCTACGGGGCATGCCCCAAATGCGAGGGGTACGGGGATGTTATCGGGATAGACGAAGACCTGGTGGTCCCCAATACGGCCCTTTCGGTCTACGATAATGCCATATTTCCCTGGAGGGGCGAGAGCATGGGGTGGTACAGGGACCAGTTGGTGAACCACGCCTATAAATTCGACTTCCCCATTCATAAACCCTGGTTCGAACTCAGTCCGCAGCAGCAGCAATTGGTCTGGGAAGGAAACGAATTCATTACCGGGTTGAATGACTTCTTCTTACAACTGGAGGAAAAGAGCTATAAAATCCAAAACCGGGTAATGCTTTCCCGGTACCGGGGCAAGACCAAATGCCCGGTCTGCCAGGGCAAGCGCCTGCGCCCCGAGGCCCAGTACGTGCGCATCTATGGCAAGTCTATTTCAGAACTGGTCGAAGAACCCATCTACCGCCTCCACGATTTTTTTGAAACCCTGGAGCTGGGCCAGCACGACCAGCAAATTGCCCGTCGCCTGCTTACCGAGGTGCGCAATCGCCTTTCCTACCTCATGCAGGTGGGGCTGGGCTACCTGACCCTGAATCGGAAATCGAATACCCTTTCCGGGGGCGAAAGCCAGCGGATTAACCTGGCTACCTCTTTGGGCAGCAGCCTGGTGGGCTCCATGTACATCCTGGACGAGCCCAGCATTGGCCTGCATCCCCGGGATACGGAAAACCTGATTGGGGTACTGGAATCCCTGCGCAACCTGGGCAATACGGTTATTGTAGTGGAACACGACGAAGACATGATGCGTGCGGCCGACTACATTATAGATATAGGTCCGGAAGCCGGCAGTCTGGGAGGCGAAGTTGTAGCCCAGGGTACCCTGGAGGACATCCTGGCCTCGGATAGCTTTACCGCCCGTTACCTGAATGGGACCCTGGAAATTCCTGTACCTGCCAGGCGCCGGGCCGGCAAAGGGTATATTGAGATCCTGGGGGCGCGGCAAAATAACCTGCAAAATATCGACGTACGCTTCCCCCTTCAATGCCTGACCGTGGTGACCGGGGTATCGGGAAGCGGAAAAAGCACCCTGGTGCGCAAAATCCTCTACCCGGTCTTGCAAAAGGCCCTGGGAGGTTACGGCGACAAGGCCGGGCAACACAGCGCGGTGGAAGGGGAATTCAAATTCCTCAGCTATGTGGAGTTTGTGGACCAGAACCCCATCGGGCGGTCTTCCCGGTCCAACCCCGTGACTTACCTGAAGGCTTACGACGAAATCCGAAACCTGTACGCCTCCCAGAAACTCAGTAAAATCAGGGGGTATAAGGCCAAGCATTTTTCCTTTAATATCGATGGCGGGCGCTGCGACAAGTGTAAGGGGGAAGGCGAGATTACCGTAGAGATGCAATTTATGGCCGATGTACACCTGGAATGCGACCAGTGCGGTGGAAAACGGTTTAAGAAGGAAGTGCTTGAGGTGGTATTTGAAGGCGCAAACATCGACGACATCCTGACCATGACTGTGGACGATGCCGTTGCTTTTTTCCGCGGGCACAAGCAGGAAAAGATTGCCCAGAAACTCCAACCCCTGCAGGATGTAGGGCTGGGTTATGTTACCCTGGGGCAGCCCTCCTCTACCCTATCCGGGGGCGAAGCCCAACGCGTGAAGCTGGCTTCCTTCCTGGGCAAAGGGCAATCCCGGGAGAAAGGCCTGTTTATTTTTGACGAACCCACCACCGGCCTGCACTTCCACGACATCCACAAGCTGCTGAAATCCTTTGAGGCCCTTATTGCCAAAGGACATTCGATTATTGTGGTGGAACACAATCTGGACCTGATCAAATGCGCGGACCACCTCATTGACCTGGGTCCAGAAGGCGGGGACAAAGGTGGATGCCTGCTTGGGGCGGGCACCCCGGAATCCCTGGCGGAAAATCCGGAATCGCGAACAGGTCAGTACCTGCGGGAAAAATTGAATTCCTGAGTCGCCTTCAGGTTATTTGGTGAGCAGCATCCTGGAGCCTTTGTCCTTGTATCTCTTTATATATCTCATATACAGGATTTTAGGTATATTCTCTTTTTTTTGGCACGCTAATTGTTTCATACAGGGTGGAATGTGGATAATCCCATTCGGAACTTTAAAACCTTATGTCATGAAACAGTTGGTACTTTTATTTGCGGCCATGGTGATGGGAACATCCCTGCAGGCCACTCCGGAAGATAAGGTTGTAACTCGCAATGCGTTCCGTTACGGCAATTCTTTCATCTTTGTGGAGAACGGTGTAACCTTTTCCGTTTACCCGGATGGAGAATTCGACTTCTATATCGATAACTACGCCGGGGTTAATGCCCATATTGGCGCGGGGCCGGTTGGGATTACCTTTAATTCCGGGTTTAACTACAACCCTTACGTCCAATACGACGACTATGGCGCCGTAATCCAGGTGGAAAACATCCCCATCTATTACGACTATTACGGACGCGTAAACCGTATTGGAGGCATCGATATCTGGTATCGCAACGGTCGCGCCTTCCGGATTGGCGGGATGCGGGTCTTCTACAATAACAGAGGGTTCTACGATTACCATGTCGGATACATCAACGTATATAACCGCAGGTATATCTACCGTCCGTTCCACCGCTACTTTGCCCGTCCGGCCGTAGGATTCTGCATGGTGTACAACCGTCCTTACCGCAGGTTTTATCAGCCGGTGCGCTACACCTACTATGCGCCTTACCGCTACAACCATCGCCGGGCCTTTGCCCATGTGGGTAAGACCTACCGGTATAAGGACCGTGCAGACCGCAGCCGCGTGTATCGGAACGACCGCCGGGTAGCTGCCCGTGAGCCCTACCGCCGGGATGTAAACCGGATGGGGACCCGCCACCAGGATGTGCGCTCCAACGCCCGCAGCGCGGAAGTGCGCCGCAGTCAGCCCAATCGGGCCGAGGCCAACCGCCGGCCGGTCACCCGCAGCAACCGTCAGGCCACTCAGGCGCCCCAGCGACGCGCGGTACAAAACAACCGCAGACCCCAGGTGGAATCCCGCGGGCACAAAGCCCAGGGCGTAACGCGAACCACTACGGTTACCCGGCGCAGCACCGAGGTAAACCGCAGCCCGCAACGGGCACAGCAGGGCCGCAGCCAGGCCCGTACTACGGTTACCCGACGCAGCACGGAGGTAAGCCGTAGCCCCCAACGGGCACAACAGGGTCGCACCGTGGTTACCCGCCGGAGTACCGAGGTGAGCCGCAGCCCCCAGCGGGCACAGCAAAGCCGGGGACAAAAAAGCCGGACTGCGAAGGCCGCCCCCGGAAGGAGCCGTCAGGTTCAGGCGCGAAGCAATGCACGCAGCGGACGCTCCGGCCAGTGAAAGATTAGTTTTTAGGTTGGTTAGTTGTGAGGACCCCGAGGTGTATATTATGCACCCGGGGTCCTTTTTTGGAAGAAACGGGAAACCGCGGCATTCAGGTCCTCCGAAAGCCGTAGCCGCAAAGCGGCCCCCAGATACAGCAGGCACACCAGCAAACTCTTCAGGGCAATATTCACCAGGGGGTGGAAATAAAACTCCAGGCGGAAAAACAGAGCCCAGGTAAATACCCCTAGCAGGAAAACCCGTAGGGTTCCCGTACTAAAAGGCCACATCCGGTATTTGCGGTACACAAACCACAACTTGACCAGACTGTAAAGGGCTACGGCCAGGAAGGTGGCCAGGGCTGCCCCGAAGATACCCCATATAGGAATAAAGTACATATTCAGCACCACAGTGCCAGTCGCCAGCAACACCCCCATCCACAGCAGGGTGCGGTAATAGGGAGAATTATAGAGGATAGCGCTGTTGATACTCAGCAGGGATTCCAGCAGCTTGGCCCCGCCAATCAGCAAAACGATTTGGAAACCGCCCCGGTAATTCTCCGGGAGCATGGCATAAAGGTCGTCCAGGTTTAGGAGGATCAGCAAATAGATAAGCCCGGAAACCAGGAATAACCCCAGGGAACTCCGTTTATACAAGGCGGACAGGGCCTTCAGGTCCCCTTCGTGAACCATACGGGACGTAAGGGGATAGGTAATCTGATGCATGGCCCGGAGCGGCACAATGATTACCGTGGCGATAAAAATCGATACGGTGTAATAGGCTACGTTTTCGATCCGGATGTACTGGTTGATCATGAACCGGTCAATTTCCAGCAACAAGACAGAAACCGAGCCCCCGATAAGGATCAGGGCACTGTAGCGGATCATGTCGCGGGAGCCATCAGGGATTTGCAGGCGCAGGCGCACCGGCTGCAGGCGCAGGGCGTAGGTAGCCATCCAGAACGTCCGCAGCAGATACAGCCCCACCAGGGATAGCAAAAAGACTTCCACCCCTATCGCGTCCAGATACAGGGCCAGCAGCAGCAAGGTAACCCCAAGGCGGGCAAATACCTCCTTGAGGAAGGTGCCCCAGGCCGATTTCAAACAGGCCTTGCTCCAGGCAAAGAATACTTCGAAATAGCCCATGGCCAGCCCAATGGCAAAGATATGCCAGACATACCCCCCTACCACCGTATTCTCGCGCGACAGGAAGGCGGCCACCACTTCCCGGGCCAGGCCCAGGCAAAGCCCAAGCGGCACCACGGTAAGCAAGGGCAACAGCAACATCAGGGTGAGAAACCCATTGGCCTGGGGGGTGCCCTGGTAGGCGGGGAAATAGCGGATGAGGGTATTGGGGATCCCGAACGCCAGGACGGGCATTAGCAGGGCCGCTGTGGAAAGGATAACCCCAACCAGCCCAAACTGCACCTCCGTGAGCAGGCGCGTATACAGGAAAAGGGTATTGAGCGCGCCCAATGCAAACCCGGCATAGGTGAGCAGGGTGTTGATGATGGATTGCCTCAGGACGATACCCATAATACTTCATTTACGAGTTTCTCGGTAAGGGCCTTGCGGTGATACCCCTCAATTCGCGGCGGATCTCCTCTCAGGGCCCCGGCCTTATAGGCCTGGTACCACTTCCTTAGGTGAGCTTTCAGGGTTGCCCTTTCCTGGTAGGTAAAAGCCACCCCACAGCCGGTTTCTTCCACCAGCTGGGCGGCCTCCCAACCATCTGGCCCGATAGCCAGGATGGGGCGGGCGGCTGCCATGTATTCAAAGAGTTTGCCGGGCAGGATTTCCCGGGTTTGCGCACTGTCGATCTCCGGCAATAGCAGCACCTGGGCTTCCCGCATTTGGGCCATCGCCTGCTTATGGGGAACATAGGGGTGGAAATTGCTGTAGGCATTAAGCCCGGCTGTTTCCAGGGACTGCCGCACTTCTGCACTGACCAGGCCGGTGAACTCCAGGCGCAGGTCCCGGACAAGCCCGGCCTCCTCCTGCAACAGCTCCTGCAGGACGGCCCACAGGTTTTCGGGATTCCTGCCGCCCAGCAGGGAGCCCGTGTGCACAATACGGAACGGGCCCTCCGGCTGGTCTCCGGAGGCCGGGGTATGGTTATAGCCATTGGTCACCACATGTACGGGAACCGCAGTCTGCTCCCGGAAGGATTCTGCCGTTTTGCGGCTGGTGGTGATCACCACGTTGGCATGCTGAAGGACCTGCCGTTCAAAATCCCGGTGCCTGCGGCGGGCGCGGCTGCCCGGAAACATAAAATCATGGTATCCAATCCCCGTCCAGGGATCGCGGAAATCCGCAGCCCATCGGATATCCAACCTTTTTTTCAACCCCAACCCGATCAGGTGCAGGCTGTGGGGTGGCCCGGTGGTAATCACCCAGTCCGGCCGTTCCTTTTCCAGGATGGCGGGGAGTTTTTGCAGGGCCGGTCTGATCCAGAAGCGCCGTGCATCCGGGATAAAGAAATTCCCGCGGATCCAGCGCATCAGGCGTTCGGCCCATCCTGGGTCTTTTTTGTCAATCATCCCGGCACTTACCCTATGGGTTGTTTTGCGCCCCAACAGGGCAGCCAGGCGATAGGGCTCCCAAAAGCTGCTGCGGTAAACAGATATCCCTTCCGGCACCAGGGCTTCCAGTTCAGGATCCTGCAAGGGGTAATGCGGGTGCTCTGGGAGGAATAATACCGGCTGTATTCCCATTCCGGCCAGGTAGCGGACAAAATACAGCCAGCGCTGTACCCCGGGCCCGCCTGCCGGCGGCCAGTAATAGGTAATGATCAGGACCTTTCGCATTACGATACTTCCTTACGGGGCCTGCGGCCCAGCCACGAGTATACCAGGGCGGCCAGGAATACCAGGCCAAGCCCCAGGGATCCGGCCAGGGAAAGCGTTGCCCCTTTGCGCACCACCCCGGGCCGGAACCGGAATTCGATGGTGTGTTCCCCTGCAGGGACTTCCATGGCCCTCAGGGTATAGTTCACCCGGAAATGCGGGCGCGGTTGCCCGTCCAGGTAGGCCTGCCAGCCTTCTGGGTAGTACATTTCTGAAAACACAGCTAGTCCCGGGTGGGAGTTGGTGGATTTATAAACCAACGTATTGGGGGCATAGGATTCCAGATGGATACCAGCAGTGGAATCTACGGCAAAATCTGCCTTTCGCTGCCCGGGAAAATCCAGTCGGTTAACCACAGCCTCCCGTGCCACATTTAGGGTGTCCAGGGCCAGTATGGCCTGGTCCGCGTTATCCACGGGTGTCAGGCGCGAAACAAACCAGGCATTGCCCAGGGCATCAGGGTTCAGGGCCACGCTGGGTGTGCCTTCCTCGTCCGGCTGGATCAGGTACTTGGTATTGAGCATGTTGAGCACCCCCCGGTGGTCCTTGTAGATATGGAACTCAAAAAGGTCCTGTAGGCGTTGGGGCTTGGCGGCGTGATACCCGCCCAGGGAGTGGTGAAAATATGAGGTCCGGGCACCGTTCAAGCCTTCGGAAACGTTCAAAACCCTGTAGACTGTGGTGTCCTGCAGGATTAACTGGTCTACCTGGCTACGGGAAATAGGCGCATTCATGCGCCGGGCCGGCACAAAATCCAGGGTATTCACATACCTGCGGTCTACCCCTACCAGGTCTGCCACAAGCAACAGGCCCAGGCCCACGGCCAGGGCATTTTGCCGTAATTTCCCTTTCATGGAGAGCCACAGCAAAAGGGCGGTCAGGGCTATATATACCCAGGAACGGAAGGTGTCTTGCAGGTATACCGCCCGCCGGTCTGCCCGGATCAGATCTACCAGTTCCCCCGAAAAATACCGCTTCAGGATTTCGTCGTTCCCCGCGGCAAAATCAAACCCGGAGCGCAGGGCTACCAGGGCAAGGGAAAGGCCGGTAAGGGTCAGGAAGGCAATAGCCAGGTTTTGCTTCTTAGTCGCCTCCGGCACCTTGACGCTCACCCACTGCCGTACCGCCAGCACGGCCAGAATGGGAGCGCAGAGTTCCAGGATCACCTGTATGGAAGACACTGCCCTGAACTTGTTGTACAGCGGGAAATAGTCAATCATGGCATTGGTCAGGGCCGGGAAATTCTTCCCCCAGGAAAGCACGAGGGAAAGGAGAAACCCGCCAACCAGCCACCAGCGGGCGCGGCCCCGCACCAGCAGGATGCCCAAAAAGAACAGGAATAGCACCACGGCCCCTACGTAGGCCGGGGCGGCCACTCCGGGTTGCTGCCCCCAGTACATGGGCAGGGATTCGGTGAACTCCAGAGCCTGGGATCGGGGTACGCCCTGCTCCACCAAAAAGGCATAGGTCTTGGAATCTGCGCCCAGGCGCTCTACCGAGGCGCCCCCGAAAAGCCTGGGGACCAGCAAATTGAGCGACTCGGAAATCCCGTAACTGTACTGGGTGATGTATTCCCTGTCCAGGCCGTCTGTAGCGACCTTCGGGCTGCCATCCGGGTTTACCGTAAGGGAAGACGGGCCCCGTGTACTCCATTGGGCGTATTCCCGCGTAGCCATCAGGGCAGTGGCATTGGATAAAATCCCAAGAGAGACCGCCAGGACTAACAGGCCTACCGAGGCGAAAAAATGGCCGAGACGCCGCTTGCGTACCGCATCTATTATATATACCAGGCCCAGCACCAGTACCAGTAGCATAAAGTAATACGTCATCTGGTAGTGGTTGGCCTGCACTTCAAGGGCCATGGCGATAGCAGTGAGCACAAAGCCCCAAAGGTATTTCCCGCGGAAGACCAGGATTATGCCCCCCAGCAATGCCGGCAGATAGCCCAGGGCATGGGCTTTGGCATTATGCCCAACCCCCAGGATAATGATCATGTAGGTGGAAAACCCATAAGCCAGGGCGCCCAACACGGCCCAGCGGGTGTCTACCTTCATGCAGCACATCAGGATGTAAAAGCCCAGGAAATACAGGAATAGGTAATCTGCCGGGCGCGGCAAAAATCGAATCAGCCGGTCCAGCTGCTTCACATAGTCGTGGGGGTAACGGGCCCCAAGCTGATAGGTGGGCATGCCCCCAAAGGCGCTGTTGGTCCAGTAGGGCTCTTCCCCGGTGCGGTCCCGGAAATCCGTCTGCTCCTTGGCCATACCCCGGTATTGCACAATATCCGATTGGTAAATGACCTTGCCCTGCAATACCGGATGGAAATAAGCCAGGGCGGCCAGGGCAAAAAATACGAGAACAAAGAAATGGGTGATCAGCTGCTGGAAACGACGGTTCATCGGCGGGTTATGGCGGGTTTTAATCGATTTCTTCGTACGCGATGTATTCCCCAACTTTTTCGGTGCTTCTGGGTTTTCGATCCGGTTTCTGCTGCACAGTAACCTTGCCCACCGGCTCGGTATCTTCCCCGGAGGGCTGGTTTCCAAAGGCCTGTCCAAAATACGCTTCGGCCTTTTTTCGGGCATAGGCCCGAAGCCAGGGCCTCAGGATCCGCCCCAGTAAAACCAGGGCATAGTACACCAGGAATACGATCAGTACGGTCTGCAAAATACCCATTTTCTGGACGCTTTGTATATCAAAAGTACAATTCCGTCGTTGTAATAGGCGTAGAAAAGTCCTAAATTAAATTTAAATATGGCGCGTTTCCAGCGATCCCGTTTCCCGGTTTCCCTCCTGCTGCTGTTTGTCTTCATGGCTGCCTTTCACGGGCTGCAGGCCCAGTACACCGATGTGATCAACTCCAACCGGCCCGGTAAGGCCAACGGGGCGTATGCGGTGGGCCGCGGGGTGATACAGGCCGAGGCCGGCCTGCTGATCGAACAGCAGGACCACTCCCTGCTGGACACGGAATCCGGCATTTTGGGCCTGGACGTTGCCCTGCGCTACGGATTGTTGTTCGAGTCCCTGGAACTCCAGTGGGAAGGGATTTTCCAGAGCCAGAACATCACCTTTAACAACACGGGGACCAGCGAACGCTTCACGGATTTTTACCGAAACCGCGTAGGCCTGAAGTACCTGCTTTACGACCGCTACAAGGATCCGGAACGCAATAAGCCCAACCTATACAGCTGGAGGGCCAACAACGTATTTCGCCTGAAAAACCTGATTCCTTCGGTAGCCGTATATGCCGGGGCCAATTTTGTGCTGGGGGATAATCCGTTTTACCCGGGAGAACCCACGTTTTCCCCCAGGGCTATGGTCTCTACGCAGAGTCGGCTTTCGCCCCGCTTTGTCCTGATCACCAACATCGCCTACGACCGTATTGGGACGGATTTTCCGGAATGGAGCTATATCATCTCCCTGTCCCATGCTTTCCGAAACCCCAAGTGGAGTACCTTTCTGGAAAACCAGGGCATACAGAGCGACCGCTACTCGGACGCACTGTTGCGGGGCGGGATAGCCTACCTGATCGGCCCCAACTTCCAGGCCGATTTCCTGCTGGGCGCCAGCTTTAAAAGCACCCCCAGCCGGATCTTCTTCGGATCGGGCATTTCCTACCGTATCGACAACCACAAGGACCCCCTGATCAACAACGGGGATTCGGACAATATCGGACGGGGCGCCATGCGGCGTTCGGCTAAATTGTCCAAGAGCGAACGCCGCAGCCAGAAACGCGCTGCCAAGCGCAACAAAAAGCGCAAAAAGTCGCAACCAGACACCGATTGGGATTTCCAGGCGCCTTAGGCGAGTTTCTGCTCCCGGCCCTTTATTCTGTGCCCAAAGTTTCCTAATATTGAGGCGGTAAAACCCGTCTATGATCCAAATCAGAGAGGCCCGGTCCAA
This sequence comes from Robiginitalea aestuariiviva, assembly GCF_029537735.1. Classification (GTDB taxonomy): domain Bacteria; phylum Bacteroidota; class Bacteroidia; order Flavobacteriales; family Flavobacteriaceae; genus Robiginitalea; species Robiginitalea aestuariiviva. The sequence continues at coordinate 1,156,684 of NZ_JARPUQ010000002.1, forward strand.
TCAGGACATGAAAGCCTTTGTCCGTTTTCCCTTTAGGCTGTATGCCGGGTCCCCGTACTGGGTACCCCCTATCATCCGGGATGAACTGCAAACGCTTGACGCCAAGGTCAATCCGGTCTTTGAACAGGCCGAGGCCCGGTATTTCCTGGCTTACCGGGGCAAACGGGTGGTAGGCCGCGTAGCGGCCATCATAAATTGGACCGAAGTGCGCTCCATGGGGCTGCCCAAAATGCGGTTCGGATGGTTTGATTTCGAGGACGACCCGGAAATCAGCAAGGCCCTGCTGGAAGAAGTAGCCCGTATCGGGAAGCAGCACGGTTTGGAGTACATGGAAGGGCCCGTCGGGTTTTCAAACCTGGACAAGGTAGGGGTGTTAACCGAAGGGTTTGACCATATCGGCACCATGGTAACCTGGTACAACCATGCCTATTATCCCGCCCATCTGGAAGCCCTGGGCTTTACCCCCGAAAAGGAATTTGTGGAGAGCAAGTTTCCAGCCGCCAATGCAGACCCCAAGCTATTTGACCGCCTGGAGGGGCTGATTCGCAAGCGCTATAACCTTAGGCCGTTAAACTTTACCCGCACTGAGGAGATTATGCCCTGGGTAGATCAGATGTTTGAGCTGTTTAACAGTACCTACGCGCGCCTCTCCTCCTTCGTGCCGATCTCGGAGGCCCAGAAGGAATATTTCAAGAAGAAATACCTGAATTTCATCAACCCGGAATACATCAAATTCATTGTGGACGCCCAGGACCGGCTGGTGGCCTTTGCCGTGGTAATGCCCAGTTTCTCCAGGGCACTGCAAAAGGCAAGGGGCAAGCTATTCCCTATGGGGATCTTCCACCTGCTTCGGGCGAGAAAACACAACCGGGATGCCATTTTCTACCTGATCGGGATCCTGCCCGAATACCAGAACAAGGGGCTTACCTCCATTATTTTTAACGAGTACTACCAGGTCTTTCAGAAAAGAAAGGTGGAAATGTGCTACCGTACCCCGGAACTGGCGGACAACATCGCCATCCAACAGATGTGGAAGCACTTTGACCCCGTGGTATACAAAAGGCGGAAAACCTATCGGAAACCCCTCTAAACCCATACCATAAAAAAGCCCGGCCAATGCCGGGCTTTGAATTTGTTATCGGGCGGTTACTCCCCCATGGCTGCTGCCACGGCAGCAGACAGGCGCTTGTAGGTCCCGTTCTCCAGCCGCTCGCGGATGGAAGAGAAGGCCTCCAGGGTTTCCTCTATATCTTCGGCCGTATGTGTGGCGGTCGGGATCATCCGCAGCAGGATCAGGCCTTTGGGGATGACCGGGTAAACCACAATGGAACAGAAGATCCCGTAATTTTCGCGCAGGTCCTTCACCAGGGCCATGGCCTCGGGGATACTGCCGTTCAGGTATACCGGGGTTACACAGCTGCTGGTGTTCCCGATGTCGAAACCGCGTTCCTTGAGTCCGTTTTGCAGGGCATTTACATTTTCCCACAACTTGGCCTTGAGCTCCGGCATAGTGCGGAGCATCTCCAGGCGTTTCAGGGCCCCCTTCACATAGATCATGGGCAGGGACTTCGCAAACATCTGGGAGCGCAGGTTGTATTTCAGGTAATCGATGATTTCCTTGTCTGCCGCCAGGAAGGCGCCTATGCCCGCCATGGATTTGGCAAAGGTGGCAAAGTACACGTCAATGTCATCCTGCACCCCTTGCTCTTCCCCGGCACCGGCACCAGTCTTACCCAAAGTCCCGAAGCCGTGGGCATCGTCTACCAGCAAGCGGAAATTGAACTTTTGCTTCAGGGCCACAATCTCCTTGAGTTTGCCCTGCTCACCCCGCATACCGAATACGCCTTCGGAGATCACCAGAATCCCGCCACCGGTCTGTTCTGCCATTTTGGTGGCCCGGTCCAGGTTCTTCTCCAGGGATTCGATATCGTTATGTTTAAAGGTAAAACGCTTGCCCATGTGCAGACGCACCCCGTCAATAATGCAGGCATGGGAGTCTACGTCGTAGACAATGATGTCGTCTTTAGATACCAGGGCATCGATAGCCGACATAATGCCCTGATAACCGAAATTCAGCAAATAGGCAGATTCCTTATTGACAAATTCGGCCAGTTCCCGTTCCAGTTGTTCGTGGTGCACGGTATGACCACTCATCATCCGGGCGCCCATCGGATAGGCCGCTCCGAATTCCAGGGCGGCATCGGCATCTACCTTTTTGATTTCCGGGCGGTTGGCCAGCCCCAGGTAGTCGTTAATACTCCAGGTGATAACCTCTTTCCCCTGGAATTTCATGCGGTTGGAAATGGGCCCTTCCAGTTTCGGGAATACAAAATACCCTTCAGCCTGGGATGCCCAGCGGCCCAGCGGGCCTTTATTTTCGATAATCCGATCGAATAAATCTCTCATGTAGCTTAGCTTGGTAACTCGGACCCCTGCCGGAAAAGCCGTTCAAAAACGATTCGGGCCCTCCGGGTAAATCCACGGGCAAAAGTACAGAAAAATGGGTAGGAATCACAAAAAATCCCAATGGAAAAGCTATAGGTCAGACCCTTTGGGCCATACCTATTTCACAAACTGGATCTTGCGCGCTTCGGCAACGTTTTTGCTGTCGAAAAAGCCCTGATCCTCCATCCACTGGTCGCTGTAGACCTTGCTCATGTAACGGGATCCGTGGTCCGGGAAGATCACAACCACCTTGCTATCCGGGGCAAATTCCCCGGCTTCGCTCAGCTGCTTCACGGCCTGCATGGCCGCACCGCTGGTGTATCCGGCAAAAATGCCTTCTGTTTTGCACAGGTGGCGGGACATATGGGCACTTTCTTCGTCGGTAACCTTGATGAACTCGTCAATGCTCTTAAAGTCAGTCGCATCGGGAATCAGGTTTTTGCCCAGCCCCTCAATGCGGTACGGGTAAATTTCCTCCGTATCGAGTTCGCCGGTTTCGTGGTATTTCTTCAGCACGGAACCATAGGCGTCCACCCCAATGATGCGGATGTCCGGATTTTGCTCCTTCAGGAAACGGGCCGTACCGGAAATGGTACCCCCGGTGCCGCTGCAGGCCACCAGATGGGTGATCTGCCCCCCGGTTTGTTCCCAGATCTCCGGGCCGGTGGTACGGTAGTGCGCCTCAATATTAAAAGCGTTGAAGTATTGGTTGATGTAGATGGAACCCTTGGTTTCCTCGTGCAGCCGCCTGGCCACCTGGTAGTAGGACCTGGGGTCGTCCGCGCTTACGTGGGCGGGACAAACGTATACGGTGGCCCCCATAGACCGCAACATATCGATTTTGTCCTTGGAGGATTTGGAACTCACCGCAAGGATGCATTCGTACCCTTTGATGATGCTCACCATCGCCAGGCTGAAGCCCGTATTTCCCGAGGTGGTTTCGATAATGGTGCTCCCGGGGTGGAGCAGCCCGCTGCGCTCGGCTTCTTCAATGATGAAGTGCGCAATACGGTCCTTGGCCGAATGCCCGGGATTAAAGGCTTCCAGTTTCGCGAAAAATTCCCCCTCAAAGTCCTCGGTCATCCGGTTCAAGCGAACCAGGGGGGTTTTGCCAATAAGTTCCAGGATATTGTTGTAGGCCTTGATCTCTCGTTCCATAGTGTTTGGTTAGGCTCGGAAGACATGAAACATGTCCGGCTACGGGGTCAAAAGTACTACTTTTTTTCGGACCGTGGGGTTTTTCCCTCCAAATCCAGGAGGAAGGCATATTCCATAGCCGTCTCTTTCAGGGCCTCAAAACGACCGGAAGCGCCCCCGTGCCCCGCATCCAGGTTGGTATAGAGATACAACAGGTTTTCGTCCCTCTTTATATCCCGGAGTTTAGCCACCCATTTGGCCGGTTCCCAGTATTGTACCTGAGAGTCATGCAGCCCGGTAGTCACCAGCATATGGGGGTATGCCTGTGCTTTTACATTGTCGTAAGGCGAATACGATAGCATGCAGGCATAGGCTTCGGGATCGGATGGATTCCCCCACTCGTCGTATTCGCCCGTGGTCAGGGGGATGGTATCGTCCAGCATGGTGGTTACCACGTCCACAAAGGGCACTGCCGCCACGATCCCATGGTAGAGTTCCGGGGCCAGGTTAACCACAGCGCCCATTAGCAGCCCCCCGGCGGAACCCCCGTACGCATACAGGTGCGCTGCCGAAGTATACCGAGATGCGATTAAAAATCGGGAACAATCAATAAAATCGGTGAAGGAGTTCATCTTATGCTGCAAACGGCCGGCTTCATACCAGGGTCGCCCCAGGTATTCCCCACCCCTGATGTGTGCTATGGCATAGATAAAACCCCGGTCCAGCAGGCTCAGGCGCACCGTGGAAAAATAGGGGTCCGTGGTACTGCCGTATGCGCCGTAACCATACTGCAGCAAAGGGCTGCTGCCGTCCAGGGGCGTATCCTTATGGTATACCAGGGAAATGGGGATGCGCGTCCCGTCGGCAGCAGGGGCCCATACCCGTTGAGAACGGTAGTTTTCTTTATGGAAGGTCCCCCCAAGGACTTCCTGTTCCTTCACCACCTTCCATTCACGGGACTGCATATCGTAGTCCACGATGCTGTATGGGGTGGTCATGGCATTGTAGACCATCCTCAGGGTGGTGGTGTCGTAATCCAGATTAATGTAGGGATAGGCCACATAGGTCTCGCTTTCAAAGGGGATGTAATAGGATCCCGCACCATCCCAGCGGTTTATCTGCAGGCGGTTCAGGCCGTTGTCCCGTTCACAGACCACATAATACTCCCGGAATATTTCCAGGTCTTCCAGCAGCACGGATTTCCGGTGGGGGATAAACTCCTGCCAGTACCGGCTTTCCGTCTGGTGCTCGGGGGTTTTCATCACCTTGAAGTTGGTGGCCCCGTCCTTGTTGGTCAGGATGTAAAAGGTACCATCGTAATGGTAAATGGAATATTCCACTCCCCGTTCGCGGGGCGAAAAAACCCGGAATTCCGCTTCGGGTTGATTGGCCGGCAGGATGCGGTACTCCGAGGTCAGGGTACTGAAGGCCCCGATAATGACATACTGCTGGCTCTTGGATTTGTAGACATAGGTGTTGAACGTGGGGTCTTCTTCCTGGTACACCAGTACATCCTCGGATACCGGGGTGCCCAGCACATGCTTGTAAATCCGGTCCGAACGCAGGGTTTGCGGGTCTTTCCGGGTATAGAAGAGGGTTTTGTTGTCTGCGGCCCATACCGAACTCCCGGTGGTGTTTTCCAGGGCTTCGGGGTAGCACTCCCCCGTCTCCAGGTTCTTAATGCGGATGGTGTATTGCCTGCGGGATACCGTATCCACCCCAAAGGCGGCCAGGCGGTTGTCCGGGCTTACGGATATCCCCCGCAGGTTGAAGTAGGCATGCCCTTCTGCCATGGTATTGGCGTTAAACATGATTTCCTCCGGGGCCTCCAGGTATTCCTTGTGCCGGGTATAGATCGGGTATTCCATCCCGGTTGCATACCGGGTAATGTACCAGTACCCCTGATAGCGGTAGGGCACAGACTGGTCGTCCTCCTTAATACGCCCTTTCATCTCTTCAAAAAGTTCCTGCTGGAACGCTGCCGTATGAGCCGTACAGGCCTTGTAATAATCATTTTCGGCCTCCAGGTAGGCCAATACCCCGGGATCTTCCCGCTGGTTCAGCCAGAAGTAGTTATCGGTGCGGACATCCCCATGGCACTCCAGGGTGTGGGGTCTTTTCTCCGCCCGCGGGGGCTGACGTTTTTCGGTCATGGAAGCAGGAATTAGCAGTCAGGGGGCAAAAATAGCACTTAAATGGAAACTGGAGACAGGCGTTCCCCAGCCCGGCACGGCGTTCAACCTGCCAGAGAATTTTGTAACTTCAACCCCAAAAGCGCACCTATGTTCGGAGATATGATGGGGATGATGGGGAAACTCAAGGAAACCCGGAAGAAAATCGAGGAGACCAAAAAGCGGCTGGACCAGGTACTGGTAACAGAATCGGCTGGCAATGGGGCGGTTACCGTAGTCATTACCGCCAACCGGGAGGTTCGGGAAATCACCCTGGACGACCGCCTGCTGAAAGACAGGGAAGAACTTACAGATACTCTGATACTGGCCCTCAATAAGGCCATCACACGGGCCGGGGAAGTGCAGGAAGCCGAACTGGGCGCCGTGGCCCGGGAGGGCATGCCCCAAATCCCGGGGATGGACGGGTTGTTTAAATAAGTTATGCTGGAAATCAAAAAAGACCAGGCTGGCCACTACAGCTTTGTGGTAAAAAGCCCGCAGGGGCACCCCCTGTTGGAAAGCGTGCCCTTTCCCGATCCGGAAGCGGTACAGCAACAGGTAGCCCAGCTCCGCCCACAGGTGCAAAACCCGGCCATTGTAGAGCGCACCACCGGGCACGACGGCAAATTCCGCTTTGCCCTGAAAAATGCCGAGGGCGCCGTCCTGGGCCACAGCCAGGCCTACAGCTCGGAAGCCGGAATGGAAAACGGTATCAAGAACACCCTGAACGGGCTTGCAGACCTCCCTTCAAAATTCTAAACCGTCCAGTACTTCCAGGACGTAGGCGTGCATGGCCGGGGTATAATCCCTGTGGGTGACCATACGGAGCTTGCCCTGCCCCATCCCGATCAGGCGGATGCCCTGTTCGCCCAGGAGCGCACTTAAGGCCGTATCTGTTACCCGATCCTGAAAAACCTCAAAAATCACGATGTTGGTCTCCACCGGGGCCACGTAGCTCACAAAGGCCTTATCTTCCAGCAGCGCCCCAATTTCCCTTGCTTTGCGATGGTCTTCGGCCAGATCTTCCACCTGGTGGTCCAGGGCGTAGATACCAGCAGCAGCCAGATAGCCTGCCTGCCGCATGCCACCGCCCAGGATTTTCCGGATTCGCAGTGCCTGGTCCATATCGGCCTTACTCCCTAACAGGAGGGACCCCACCGGGCAACCCAAGCCTTTGGACAAACACACGCTAATGGTATCGAAAAGGGCCCCGTACTGTTCCGGTTTAGTCCCCGTTGCCACCAGGGCATTCCAGATCCGGGCACCATCCAGGTGGTAGGCCAGCCCGTGTCGGTTGCAGACCTCCCGGATCCGCTCCAGTTCTTCCATGTCCCAGCAGGCCCCTCCCCCTTTGTTGGTGGTGTTCTCGATGCAGACTAACCGCGTGCGCGGGCTGTGGTAGAAATCGGGTGGGTTTACAGCCGCCTCTACCTGGGGCGCTTCCATCATGCCCCGGTCTCCATCTACGAGTTTACAGGAAACCCCGCTATTGAAGCTAACCCCGCCCCCTTCATAATTGTATACGTGGGCGTATTTATCGCAAATAAGCTGGTCTCCGGGCTGGGTGTGCAGTTTAATCCCGGTCTGGTTGGCCATGGTCCCGCTGGGGAAAAACAGGGCCGCCTCCTTCCCGAACATTTGGGCGGCTTTTTCTTCCAGGGCGTTCACGGTGGGGTCTTCCTTAAAGACGTCGTCCCCTACCCTGGCCTGCATCATGGCATCCAGCATGCCGGGGGAAGGACAGGTAACCGTATCGCTGATCAGGTTTACTTCCATGGGGTTTCGGTTTCGTCAGCACAACTCATCCCGATGGGCGAACCGTCCGGGATTTGGGGTACTGCAGGGATTTCAAGTTTTTCAGGGTAGGCCATAAAGGCATCAATACGGCGTACCAGTTCCCGGTCTTCCGCTGTAGCGTCCTTCCGCAACAGGGTACCCTTCAGGTCCCGCAGCTTTGCATAGGCCAGCGCATTAACCTGGGGGTGCACCTCCTTCTGGGCGGCCAGTTGCAACAGGTGCCAGAGGGTGCGGAAACGCACTACCTGGCGTACCCCCTGTAGGTAGGGATCTTTATCCGTGGTCCCGAAAACCGTATGGGTGAGGGCATCCAGTACTTCGTCCAACCCAAGCTGCCCGGGCTCGAGGCTCTTTTGCTGGATCAGGCGGGAGGCCCGCTGGGGGTGCAGCAACAACCCCAGGGTCATGTCCGAAGCGGTTTCCGCTGCCGCCAGAGCATCGAAGGCGGTACCGGTGCGGTTCTTAAAGGATTCCCGTGTGGCCGGGTACCCCATTGCCCGGGGCGGAAACCACTGCAACAGGGATTGGGGGATGGCCAGGGTGGATGGGCTCAGGGTGGTAAGCACCGCGTCCAGGGCTTCCTGCTGCCGGGGGCGTTCCAGCATTTCCCAGGGCTTGCCCGCTTCGCCTTTTACGGCATAGGAATAAACCATGCCGCCAATGCTTTTTACAGCAGCCTCAGTCTGGTAGCGGTGGTAAAAATACAGGGGAACAAAAACATCTTCCATGACCGAATAAGGTTCCCCGCTGCGGATGTTATCCGGGGAAAAATGGGTTATGGCAGCCTTGCGCACCTGCAAAACGCGCTGCAGTTCCCCAGAGGCGCTGGCCCCGTTATCCCAGAGGTGGGCATAGGCATGGGAGCCCCCTGCTGCCCGGGCATCCTGATCGGAAATGTACCGAAGGCCATCCCGGGAGGCCTGGTCCAGAATAGCTTTCAGGGCCCCGGATTCCTCGGTGCCCTCGGGAAAATCCGAATAGGCATAGGCTACCGTTACTTTATCCCATTCGCCAATACCCGTATCGTAGGCCTGAGAAAAATCGGGCTGTCCATCCTGCAGGGCCACATAGGGATGGGGATAGTCCATTACCGAAGCTCGGTTGTTGGTACTGGCGGCAAAATTGTGCGCAAACCCCAGGGTATGGCCAATTTCGTGGGCAGATAACTGCCGGATCCGGGCCAGCGCCATCTCCAGCATGGGGGATGTATTGGCGTCTGAAGACGCAAAGGGTGCCTGGGCCAGCGCCTGGGCAATCATATAGTCCTGGCGGATGCGCAGGCTCCCCAGGCTTACATGGCCTTTGATAATCTCGCCCGTTCTCGGGTCCTGCACACTGCTGCCGTAGCTCCAGCCCCGGGTAGAGCGGTGTACCCACTGGATTACATTGTAACGCACATCCATGGGGTCGGCATCATCCGGGAGCATTTTTACCTGAAAGGCATCTTTAAAGCCAGCGGCCTCGAAGGCCTGGTTCCACCAGCGCCCTCCTTCCAGCAGGGCCGAGCGCACCGGTTCGGGCGTGCCGTTATCCAGGTAATAAATTATGGGCTCCACAGCCTCACTTACCGCGGCTTCGGGATCTTTCTTCTCCAGGCGGTGACGGGGGATAAACCGCTTGACCAGGGGCTCTTCCACCGGCGTGGCATAATCGTAATAGGTAAAGGGATAGGCCCCGCTCCGGGGGTCGAAGGCACGCATCTCAAACCCGGGCTCCGGCAATTCGATAAAGGAATGGTGCTGGGCCACGGTTACGGCCCGGGCATCCGGGGTTACCGAGCGGATGAGCCTTCCCTGGGGTTCTCCTTTAAACGTGAGCAGTACATCCAGCTCCGTATTCTTCGGGAAAGCCTTGGTGCGCTCCAGGTTCAGGGCGCTGCGGCTGGGGTCCAGGCTGTAATTACCCTGTTTCTGGGCCTTGAGCCTGGCCGCCACCCCATGGGCATCCTGCATCAGGTAAGGGGTCAGGTCTATGATGTAGTGGTCCCCTATGGTCTCCACAATGGGAAAGCCAAAGCGCACGGACCGGGCAAAGGCCTGTTCTACGGACTTCCGCTCCAGGGCATTGTCCGTATTGGCCCGGTATTGCATATTGGGCTGCATCAGCAGGATTTTGTTCCCGGCCTTTTGGAAATACACCACTTGCTCATTTCCCAACTGGCCGCGGTCCAGCCCGATATCATTGCTGCCGATCCCGCTACTGAGGGAGTATACATAGAGGAATTCCTGGTTCAACTTGTCGATTTCCAGGTAAATCTTGTCCTGGGATGCATCGTAATAAAAGTTAAAGTAGCCTTCAAATTTCTGGTAGGAATCCTTTTTCTCGGAGAACTGGGCCCAGAGGCCCGCCTGGGACAGGAGCAGCCCCAGCAGGAGGAATTTTATTTTCATGTGTCGGTTTTGCGCTAAAATTAGCCAAAATGCGCCTTCTATAAAACGCGGATGCGCTAAAAATCCGGTGGCGGGACCGGGCAAAGCAGAGATCCGCGCCTGCAGGCATTGCGGAGTTCGGAAAAATACGGGACAGGATTTTTCTTTTTCCCTTCCAGCCCTTATTTTAAGCCTTCCTATGGCAGCAAAGACCAAAAACATCTTTACCGACTACGATCGGAACCCGAAACTGTTCGACGAAATCTACAACCAGCAGGGGAAGGTTACCAAGGTATACCGCAAGCTCCTGAAGCTTTACGGCAAACATTCTATTAACGACTATTACGACCTCAATAGCCGGGCCAAGGCCTCTTTCTACAACCAGGGGATCACCTTCCGGGTATACGGGGATGACAAAACCAACGAAAAAATCTTCCCCTTCGACCTGTTCCCGCGCATAATCGGGGCGGAGGAATGGGACCACATTGAGAAAGGGGTTATCCAGCGCTGCAAGGCCCTGAATGCCTTTCTTTGGGATCTGTACCACGAACAGCATATCCTAAAAGAAGGGATTGTGCCTGTAGATTTGATTACCAGTTCGGCGAACTACCTGGACCAAATGAAAGGCCTGGACCCGCCAGGGGGCATTTACAACCACATTTCCGGGACGGACCTGATCCGGCATACGGACGGGCATTTTTACGTGCTGGAGGACAATATCCGGTGTCCTTCCGGGGTCAGTTACGTGCTGAGCAACCGCACCGCCCTGAAGCGCGCCCTGTTTGGGGTGTTTAACCACTACAACGCGCATACCGTGACCAATTATGCGGAAAACCTGCTGGACCTGCTGGAAACAGTCAAGCCCCATGGTGTAGATGCGCCTACCACCGTGGTGTTAACCCCGGGCATGTACAACTCCGCCTTTTACGAGCATTCCTACCTGGCCAAGACCATGGGCGTGGAACTGGTGGAAGGCCGGGACCTCTTTGTGGAAAACGACTTTGTATATATGAAGACCATCCACGGGCCGGAGAAGGTGGATGTGATCTACCGCCGTATAGACGACCTGTTTATGGACCCGCTGGAATTCCGGAAGGATTCCGCCCTGGGGGTGCCCGGGCTGTTTGCGGCTTACCGCAAGGGGAACGTCACGATCGCCAATGCCCCCGGCACCGGGGTGGCGGACGACAAGGCCGTCTACACGTATATGCCGGAAATCATCCGCTATTATCTGGGGGAAGATCCCATTCTGCGTAACGTGCCCACCTACCACTGCAGCCGGCCGGAAGAACTGGAGTATGTATTGGAACACGTACGGGAACTGGTGATCAAACCCGTGGACGAAGCCGGGGGATACGGGATTTCCATTGGCAATACCCTGAGCGATGCCGAGGTGGAAACCGTGCGGAACACGGTAAAGGAACACCCCAGGAAATATGTGGCCCAGCCCATCATGTCCCTGTCCGTTCACCCCACCTATATTGAAGAGACCCAAAGTTTTGAACAACGCCATGTAGACCTGAGAACCTTTACGGTACTGGGGCCGGACCGGGAATTTGTCCTTAAAGGGGGCCTGACCCGGGTAGCCCTCCGCCGGGGGAACCTGGTGGTAAACTCCTCCCAGGGCGGCGGTTCCAAGGATACCTGGGTACTCAAAAAAGACGACGACCATGCTGGCTAGAGTTGCAGATAACCTATTCTGGATGGGCCGCTATATAGAGCGCGCGGAGCACATGGCCCGGTATATGAACGTGAATTATTTTTCCTCCCTGGACGCGCCCAATTCCCGCTCCCAGACCCGCGATTTTGTGATGCGCAGCATCCTGTTCATGGCCGGGGAACCCGCCGCGGATGATGCCAAACTGGACGAACAGGCCGTGCTCTACCGCGTAGGGCTGGACCCTGAATTCCCGTCCTCGGTGCGCAATTCCATCCTCTATGCGCGGGAAAATGGCCATTCCGCCCGGGACCTGATTTCCACGGAGCTCTATGAGAGCATCAACAAGTTCTACCATTTTGCCGTGGAGTACCCCAAGGGCAAATTCGTCAAGACCGGGCTTTTTGATTTCACCACCCAGGTTACGGAAATGACGGCCGTGCTGCGCGGGAAAATCAGGGGTACCTTGCTGCACGACGATATTTATGCCATCATCATGATGGGGGTAAATATGGAACGGGCGGTGCAGGTCACGCGGATGATCAATGCCAAGTACAACGACGCCAAAAAATCCCTGGGATCGTACGGCGACCGCTTCCGCAACAGTTACGAATGGACCACCCTGCTTAAATGCGCGGAGTCTTACGACATGATGCGGCGGTTATACAAAAAGACGCCCACCAGCCTGACCACCCTGGAATTTCTGATTTTGAACCCCAAATGCCCCCGCTCTGTGATGAACAGCCTGAACCAGGTATACCGACACGTGCTTACCCTGGATCCCCTGCGGGCCAAGGACAAAGCCTCCACGGCCTTTCTGGTGGGCAAGGTGCGGGCCGAATACGAGTTTAAGCGCATCGAGGACCTGGAGGGCGACGTACAGGCGTTCATTGACCATATCCTGAGCGAATTGTCGGCCATCGGCAGCCAGATGGAAAAAGAGTTTTTCCACTACTGATTTCTGGGATTTTGGTCTACCTTCACCCCTTTTGAGCCCCAACCCGATTTATGGCGGAAACCTATACCATCAGATACCAGGCGGAAAACACCTACGAGCACCCCGTTATTGAGGCCACCTGGCAGTTTTTGATCGTCCCGGAAGAGAATGAGACTCAGACCGGGGTGGAAATCCGGTTTGAAAACAGCGCTGGGGCACCCTGGGAACTTTCCACCAATGGGTTCGGGTTTGCCGCCCTGAGGGTCCGCAACCGCTATGCGCTGCAACAAATCCGTTTTGAAGCCTCCTTCCGCCTCACCAAAACGCCGGTAAACCCTTTTGATTTCCAGGGCCAGCCCCCGCCCCTTTTTGACCCCGAAACCCTGGGCGAACTGCCCTTCCGCATTGCTTTTGCCACCTTCCTGAAAGAAACGCCCCTGACGTGCCTGCCTAAGGACGCGGAGGCCTTCTGCCTGCAGCCAGGGGCCGGGTTACTGGAAAACCTGCAGGCTCTGAACACCTGGGTGTACCAGACCCTGCAGTACACTCCCGGGGTCACCCATGTGGGTACCACCCTAAAGGAAATCCTGGATATGCGCAAGGGCGTTTGCCAGGATTTTTCACACCTCTTTATCGGGATAGCCCGCCGGTATGGGGTGCCAGCGCGCTATGTGTCCGGCTACCTGCACCAGGGGCGCGGCTTTTTCGGGGATGCCCAGATGCATGCCTGGGCCGAGGCCTGGTTGCCCGGGCTGGGATGGGTGGGCTTTGACCCGACCAACAACCTGCTGGCCGCCACCGACCACATCAAAGTGGCCCACGGACGTGACTATGAAGACTGTGCCCCCATCAAGGGTATTCTCTTCGGGCCGGGTTCTAATGAGAGCCGCCACGCGGTGGAGGTGCAATCCCAACAATAGCCCAGGGCCGCGTGGGTAATTCCGCAAAAACGCGTTACTTTTACAGCCGAATTCAAATCAGCGCACGAAGATGGAGAGATTCAAGTCGCTTATGGAACGCCTTGGCGCGTTAAGGAGGTATCTTTGACATAGATGCCAAGCGTATCGAAATCCAAAACGAAGAAGAAAAAACCCTGGAACCCGGCTTTTGGGATGATCCGGTAAAGGCGCAGGCCTTTATGAAGGAGCTCAAGACCCAAAAGAACTGGGTGAAGGACTTTGAGGCTGCCGAATCCCTGATCGGGGAATGCGAGGTCTTTGTGGAATTCCTGCAGGCCGGGGAAGTGAGCGCGGAAGAAACCGAAAGCGCCCTGGATAAAGCCGAAAGGGCCATTGAGGATCTGGAGTTCCGCAACATGCTTTCCGAGGAAGGGGACGACCTGACGGCCGTGCTACAGATTACCGCGGGTGCCGGGGGAACTGAAAGCTGCGATTGGGCCTCGATGCTCATGCGGATGTACATCATGTGGGCGGAGAAAAACGGCTATAAGGTTAAGGAACTCAACTACCAGGAAGGGGATGTGGCCGGGATCAAAACTGTAACCCTTGAGATTGAGGGCGACTATGCCTTTGGCTGGTTGAAGGGGGAAAACGGGGTCCACCGACTGGTGCGCATTTCGCCTTTTGACAGCAATGCCAAGCGGCACACCTCTTTTGCCTCGGTCTATGTTTACCCCCTGGTGGACGATACCATCGAAATCGAAATTAACCCCTCCGACATAGAGATCACCACGGCTCGTTCCAGCGGTGCCGGGGGTCAGAACGTGAACAAGGTGGAGACCAAGGTACAGCTGGTGCACAAGCCCACGGGCATACAGATCAGTTGTTCGGATTCCCGCAGCCAGCACGACAACCGGGCCACGGCCATGAAAATGCTGCGGTCCCAGCTCTACGAGATTGAGCTGCGCAAAAAGCAGGAAGCCCGTGATGCCATTGAATCTTCCAAAAAGAAAATTGAATGGGGCTCCCAGATCCGCAACTATGTCATGCATCCCTATAAGCTGGTGAAAGACGTCCGCACAGGCGAGGAAACCGGCAATGTGGACGCCGTGATGGATGGAGACCTCAATAGCTTCCTGAAGGCCTACCTGATGATGATGGGCCAGCAGACCACCGATACCCCTTAAACCTGTACGGATGATCACTGTATACCACAACCCCAGATGCCGGAAATCCCGGGAAGCCCTGCAATGGCTGGAAGGCCGTGGCATTCCCTTCGAAACCGTGGAATACCTGAAACACCCGCTCTCGGCTGCGGAGCTTTCTGAATTGCTGGGTAAACTCGGCATGGAACCCGATGCCCTGGTGCGGAAAAATGAAGCCATCTGGAAAGAAGCATTCCGGGGCCGGGACCTGAGCCCCGAGGAAGTGGTCCGTGCCATGGCCCAGCACCCGAAACTCATGGAACGCCCCGTGGTGGTTTCAGGTAAACGGGCCGTTGTGGCGCGCCCTGCGGATGTCATTTCGAAACTTATTGACCAATAAGCACTTACACCTGCCGCAATCCATTGCGGTTGAATTAACAAAGTTTTAACCAAACCCGGTTAAACCCCCTGTGGGTTAAACCATCTAAACAAACGCAAGATGAGATCGAGACTAATCGTTTTGTTTGCCCTTTTGGGCGGAATTTTTGGAGCCGAGGCCCAATACGGTTACGGATATGGGGGGTACGGAAACGGCGGATATTATGGCCGGAATGCCATCCCCCAGGCCGAAACCCCGGCCAAAAAGCCCGAGCCTAAAACCGCGGAGGAAATTGTTGAGGATGCTATGCCCCAGATTATCGAGGCAGCCGCATTAAACGACTTTGAAGCCGCAGTAGTCTCTGCAACCCTGACCAAGTACGTACAACAGCGCATTGAACTTCGAATCCTTGAATTGACCCCTGAACAAACCCGGGAGGCCCTCGAAAACATCGAGCAGGCCGAACGGGCCGAATTGGAACAAGGCCTGCCGCCCGAAAAATTCGAGGCAATGATGGCCCTTAAGGAAAATGGTTACGATGCAAAACGGTTTAAAAAGAAGGAAAAACGAAAGAAAAAATCGAAATCCTAAACGAATGAAACACTTCCTGTTACTGCTCCTGGCAGTATCTTCCCTGGGCCTGCAGGCCCAACGCCCAGGCGGCGGCCCCGCCGAAAACATCAAACTCACCGGCACGGTGCTGGATCAGGAAACAGGAAGGCCTCTGGAATACGCCACCATTGTGCTGCAGGACGCAGCAGACCCCACCAAAGTAACCGGTGGGATCACGGACCTGGACGGTAAATTTGAAGTGGAAGCCGCCCGCGGGGTCTACAACATCCGGGTTGAATACATCTCCTACAACACCTATTCACAAGACAACCAGCGCCTGTTCCAATCCCGGGACCTCGGAGTAATCCGCATGTCGGTTAATGCCACCCAACTGGAAGCTGTAGAGGTAGTGGGCGAACGCACCACGGTGGAAGTGCGGCTGGACAAGAAAATCTACAACATCGGGAAGGACCTCACCAACAGCGGGGCCACCATTGCAGACGCCCTGAACAACGTACCCTCCGTGGACGTGGATGTGGAAGGGGGCATTAGCCTGAGGGGCAATGAGAATGTGCGCATCCTGATCAACGGGCGGCCCTCCGCCCTGGCCGGGTTCGGTTCCACTGACGCCTTGCAGCAACTGCCCGCAGATGCCATTGAACGGGTGGAGGTCATTACCAGCCCCAGCGCGCGATACGATGCAGAAGGCACGGCAGGGATCCTGAATATTGTCCTGAAAAAGGAAAAGACCCTGGGCTTTAACGGCTCCGTGAACACCTTTGTGGGCGACCCCCTGAATGCCGGGGTAACCGCCAACGGAAACCTGCGCACGGACGGCTTTAACCTGTTCAGCACCATTGGTTACCGCTACCGGGAAGGGCCGGGTAAAGGTTACTTTGATAACACCTACAACGGCGGCGCTTTCGACCGCATTACCGAAGACCGGCGCACCGACCGCCTGAACCGGGGCGTAAATGCCAACGTGGGGATGGAAGTCTTCTTAAGCGAACAATCCAGTGTTACGGGAAGTTTCTTCTTCCGGGGCGGCTCGGACAAGGACCGTACCACCAACAACACGGAGCGCTTTAACGACGGCACCGCAGACAGCCGCACCCTGCGCGAAGAGGTGCAGAAGGAGGTCGACCGCAGCTACCAGTGGGCCCTGAACTACATCAACAATTTTAACGACGACGGCCACAAACTTACCGCAGATGTGCAGATTGGCCGGGATATGGAAGACCAGAACTCCGTGATCGAGGAGCGGACCACCTTCCCTCAGGACGACCTGATTGCCCTGGAGAATGTGCTTGCAGACGAAAAATCCATGGAGTATCTCATCCAGGCGGATTATGTACTGCCCATGGAGGATTCCCAGTTTGAAGCCGGCTTCCGCATTGACCTGGAAGAGGAGATCACGGATTACCGCCTGGATTCCCTGGACCAGGCCAGCGGACAGTTTGTGGTGAACCAGAACCTTACCAACAAATTCACCTATAACGAAGACATTTACGCTGTCTACAGCCAGTATGGCAATAAATTCGGGAAGTTTTCCTTCCTGATGGGGCTGCGCCTGGAAAACACCCAATTAAGGGGAGCCATTGAATCCGAGTACGATCCGGCCCAGCTGGAAGCCGAACTGGGGGTGGATGTAGACCTGAATTTCGACAAGAACTACCTGGGGCTGTTCCCCACCGTGAACCTGATCTACGAGATCGCCGAACGGGAAAACATCACCCTGGGGTACAACCGCCGAATCAACCGGCCGCGGGGGTGGTTTATCAACCCCTTCCCTTCCCGGAGTTCGCGGACCAACATCTTCCAGGGAAACCCGGACCTGGACCCGGCCTTCTCCCATACCTTCGATGTGGGTTACCTGAAGCGCTGGCAGAAAATCACCCTGAGTTCTTCCATCTATTATTCCCGGGAGACCAACGCCTTTTCCCGCGTACAGGAAGAGACCGGCCAAACCACCACGGACGGGATTGAGATTGTCCGTTCCATCCCGATCAACCTGGCCACCAACCAGCGCATCGGGGGGGAAGCCAGCCTGCTGTATAACCCGTCGCGCAAGATGCGCCTGAATGCCAGCGTGAACATCTTCCAGTTCGATACGGAAGGCTTCTTTAACGGGGTGGATTACGGGGCCAAAAACACCAGCTGGTTTGCACGCCTGGGCTCCAAGATAACCCTGCCCGGGGCCGTGGAATGGCAGACCAATGCCTTCTACCGCGGGCCGAATGAAAACGCCCAGACCCGTACCAAGGGCCTGTTCTCCCTGAACCTGGCCTTTAGCAAGGATGTGCTTAAAAACAATGGCACCCTGACCCTGAACGTCCAGGACCTGCTGAATTCCCGCAAGCGGCAGTCCTTTACCCAGACGCCTTTCTTTACCTCGGAAAGCGAGTTCCAGTGGCGGGTGCGCCAGGTGAACCTGGCCTTTGTATACCGCTTTAACGAAGCCAAGAAACGCGAGGGTCGTGGCGATCGTGACTTTGGGGAGGACGAAGGCGAATTCGGCCGCTAACCCAAAACCCACCACAAAAGAAAAGCGGGGCAAATGCCCCGCTTTTTAATTTTTTACTTTCCGTGCCTTATTTACGTTCCCGTTTGGCGGCACGGCGCTCCTTCCAGAGTTCCATCAGGTTTCCGCCCAACCAGTAAGGCACCACAAACATGATGAGGAATATCATCAGCCAGAACCCAATGGTCAGGATGGTCAGGAAGGCTAAAAATCCGAGATACTGGTCAAACTCAAACATGGTGATCTTCTTTGGATCACAAAGATAGTAGGATTCCCTGTAATCCTGCAAATCAAATTCCAAAAATCGGGCGATCCCCCCTTCCAGGCCCATCCGAAATCGGGGGGTAATCCGTACCTTTACGCCAAAATCAGAACCCATGAAATACCGCATCGAAAAGGATACAATGGGCGAGGTAAAAGTGCCCGCGGACAAGTATTGGGGCGCCCAGACCGAACGCTCCCGGAACAACTTTAAAATAGGTCCGGCGGCCTCCATGCCGCTGGATATCATCTACGGTTTTGCCTACCTGAAAAAAGCAGCGGCCTATGCCAACTGCGAACTGGGGGTGCTGCCGCAGGCCAAGCGGGACCTGATCGGGGCCGTCTGCGACGAAATCCTGGCCGGGAAACACGACGACCAGTTCCCCCTGGTGATCTGGCAGACCGGTTCCGGAACCCAGAGTAACATGAACGTGAACGAAGTGGTGGCCAACCGGGCGCACGAACTGGCCGGGAACACCATTGGCGAAGGCGACAAAACCCTGCAGCCCAACGACGATGTAAACAAGTCCCAGTCTTCCAATGACACCTTCCCCACCGGGATGCACATTGCCGCCTATAAAAAAGTGGTGGAGGTTACCCTGCCGGGGGTCCGGCAACTCCGGGACACCCTGAAGGCCAAATCCGAGGCGTTCCGGGATGTGGTTAAGATTGGGCGCACCCACCTGATGGATGCCACTCCCCTTACCCTGGGGCAGGAATTCTCCGGATACGTAAGCCAGCTTGACCACGGGATCCGAGCCCTGGAAAACACCCTGGACCACCTGGGGGAACTGGCCCTGGGCGGCACTGCCGTGGGGACAGGCCTGAATACCCCTGCCGGATACGACGTTACCGTAGCCCGCTACATTGCCGAATTTACCGGCCTGCCGTTCCGCACGGCAGAAAACAAATTTGAGGCCCTGGCGGCCCACGATGCCCTGGTCGAAACCCATGGCGCTCTGAAGCAGCTTGCGGTTTCCCTCAACAAGATCGCCAACGACATCCGCTTGCTGGCCTCCGGGCCCCGTTCCGGGATCGGGGAGATTAACATCCCCGCCAACGAGCCGGGAAGCTCCATTATGCCCGGGAAGGTAAATCCCACCCAGTGCGAAGCCCTCACCATGGTATGCGCCCAGGTGATGGGGAACGATGTGGCCGTAAGCGTAGGCGGCACCCAGGGGCATTACGAGCTCAATGTCTTTAAACCCCTGATGGCGGCCAACGTACTGCAGTCGGCCCAGTTGCTGGGAGACGCCTGCGTGAGTTTTGAAGAGCACTGCGCCAGCGGCATAGAGCCTAACCGGGCCAATATCCAGCGGCTGCTGAACAACTCCCTGATGCTGGTGACCGCCCTGAATACCAAAATCGGATATTACAAAGCCGCGGAAATTGCCAATGCCGCCCACGCCAATGGCACGACCCTGAAAGAAGAGGCCGTGCGCCTGGGTTATGTGACCGCGGAAGAATACGACCAATGGGTAAAACCGGAGGATATGGTTGGCAGTATGGGATAAGGCATCAGGCCCGACCCCAAAAAGAAAAGACCGCCCGGTTGCCCGGGCGGTCTTTTTTTGTGTCGCAGTGATGCGGTTTACTTCAGCTCGAACTCGTTGGTTCCCATCAGGGTGAGCCGGTCGTCGTACACGTTTACCATGTATTTCCCTTCGGCAAAGGCCCCGGAATAGGTGCTCACATAATCGCAAACATCCAGGTCGTTGTTTTCGTAGTAGAAATTGGTGGCCTTGGTAAAGGTAATGGTGGGGCCGTCTTCCAGAGACTTGGTATTACCGGCACCCATCACGTTGCCCTGGGGATCCAGGACCTCGATGTAGAACTCGCGGTCTCCGGCCTCGGCAATCACGTTATCGGCCACGGTGAAGCAAATCTTCAGGCGGTCGGTACGCCCGGCCCGGGAAGTGGATACCAGTTTCCCGCTGCTGCGCTCACGCACGGCGTCTACGGTGAACTTGGTCAGGCTCAGGGCAGATCCGCGTGCCACGGCATCCGCCAGCTGGGTGTTCTGTACCACCAGGGAATCATTGAATACGGTTTGCTTCTCCAGTTCCGCAAAGGTGCTGTCGCGCTGCATGGCGATCATGGAATTGGACTCCTTCAGGGAGTCTACCTGCCGCAGCAATTGCTCGCGCTCGGCTTTCAGGACGTTCACCTGACGGCGGTAGCGCGACAGGGTAGAGAGATCTGCCTTCATGGCCTTTACAGAGTCGATATACTTGGCGATATTATCCCGGGCAGCGACCAGCTCTTCGTTGGTGGCATTGCTTTCCAGGATGGCCTTATCGTATTCCGATTTCAGGCTGTTCAGGTCTTCCACTACCAGTTCTTTTTCCTGGGTAAGGACCGCTTCGTTCTTCACTTTCTCCTGATACAGGCTAACCGTATAGATAATGGTGCCCAAAAGGATTACACCGAGAATCCCGGCCAACACCTTTAATCCGTTATTGTTTTTTTCTTCTGCCATAAGTCTTAATGTTTAAGTACTCGATACAAGTATTTAAGGTTTACGGTCTATATACGGCTCAGGTACCGGGATTGGATTTCGGGATGTTAAAAAAAAATATAAGCCTTATTCCGGCCCTGACGGGATTCGTATCTTTAAGGGTTTTTTGAAACCACCCTAAAAACAATAGAATCGCTATGAAAAAAGTAGTTAGCCGCCCTACGGTATTTTTAACGACCCTGTCCGTGATGCTCGTCTTATCCGGATGCAAGGGCGAGAAAAAGGCAGATGCCACCCCGGCTGAAGAAACCGCCCCGAATACCGCTATGGAACAGCAGGCCCCACAGGGTCCCGAGCTCTCCCCCATTTCCCACGCCACGGCTGTACTCGCCTGGGGTGGTACCGTGATCTACATAGATCCTGTGGGCGGGGCCGAAGCCTTTGCCGGCCAGCCTGAGCCGGACCTGATTCTGATCACCGATGTTCACGGTGACCATTACAGCGCAGAAACCCTGGAAGCCCTGCCTGGGGCCGGGGCAAAGATCGTTGCCCCGGAGGCCGTGGCCAAAATGTTGCCGGCTGCCCTGGAGGGCCGGGTAACTGTCCTGGCTAACGGGGACACCCAAACCGAAATGGGCATTGCCATTACCGGCATCCCCATGTATAACCTGCGGGAGGAAGCCCTTAAATTCCACGAAAAAGGCCGGGGGAATGGCTATGTACTGGAAAAGGACGGCACCCGCGTCTACATCTCCGGAGACACTGAAGACATCCCCGAAATGCGGGCCCTGCAGGACATCGACATGGCGCTGGTTTGCATGAACCTGCCCTATACCATGACCGTGGATCGGGCTGCAGATGCCGTACTGGAGTTCCGGCCCGCCCGCGTGTACCCTTATCACTACCGCGGCAACCCGGAGGTAAGCGATGTAAGCCAGTTCAAAGCCCTGGTGGAGGCCGGCAACCCCGAAATTGAGGTGGTGCAGCTGGACTGGTACCCCAATGCGGCATATTAATCCTGATAATTTGTAACAGAACGGCGCCTTTGGCGTCTGTTAAGGGGGTATTACACCCGCTGACGAACTGTTAAATCCAATCCTATGAAACCACTGCTACAGCGGCTTGCCGCTTTAGGAGTCGTGTTGCTGTTGCTGCAATCCTGCGCTGGCGAGGCCGACTCCAAAAAATCCGGTTCCGAATTTGAGGTCCCGGTAACGTATTACACCCTGGACAACGGGCTTAAGGTAATCCTGTCCGAAGACCACACCTCCCCCACCGCCATTGTGGCTGTATACTACAACATCGGCTTCCGGATTGAACCCCGGGACCGCACGGGCTTTGCGCACCTGTTTGAGCATATGATGTTCCAGGGCTCGCAGAACCTGGGGAAAATGGAATTCATCAAGCTGGTGCAACAAAACGGCGGGGTCCTGAACGGTTCCACCCGCTTCGATTTCACCAACTATTTTGAAATTGTACCTTCCCACAAGCTGGAAACCATGCTCTGGGCCGAAGCGGACCGCATGCGCGGCCTGGCCATTACCCAGGACAATCTCACCAACCAACAGGGGGTGGTTAAAAACGAAGTGAAGGTGAATGTGCTAAACCAGCCCTATGGAGGCTTTCCCTGGCTGGACATGCCCCAGTACGCCAACGAGAACTGGTTTAACGCCCACAATTTCTACGGGGACCTGAACGACCTGGATGCGGCCACCCTGGAAGATGTGAGCAGTTTCTTTAAGACGTTCTACGCCCCAAACAATGCCGCCATCTCGGTGGTCGGGGATTTTGAACCGGAACAGGTCAAGGCCTGGATTGCCGAATATTTCGGGGACATTGCCCCGGCCGAACAGCCTGCCCAGCCGGATATTTCCGAACCCCGGCAGGAAGCTGAGAAATCCTTTGTAAAAAACGATTCTCTGGCCAACAAGCCGGCTTTGGCTGTGGCCTACCACATGCCGGAACGCAACACGCCGGAATACTACGCCATGGGCCTGCTGGACCAGATTCTGGTACAGGGGGATAACAGCCTGCTGGTGCAGAAGCTGGAAAATGAGAAGGGCTATTCTTCCGACGTAAGCGGGGGCATCAACTACCTGGGCAATATGTTCAACTACAAGGGGCCCATGCTGTGGATGTACGACCTCACCTACGACAACGAAACCTCCCAGGAGGAGGTCATGGCCGCGATCGGGGAAGTTATGACCGGCCTGCGCGACAACATTACACAGGAGATGCTGGACCAGGCAATCGTGAAGATCCGCTCCCAGCTCTACGACGACCTGGGCGGCTTCTTTGGCCTGGGCCGGGCCGACCTGCTCTGCAGTTTTGCGCTCTTTGACGACAACCCGGGGCGCATCAATTCCCTGGAATCCGAGTTCCGCAACATTGACCTGGAAACCGTAAAACGCACCATAGACGAATACTTGCGGCCCACCAACCGCACCGTACTGGTCACCAACCCCCTGCTGGCCGCTAACGCAAAAACCGAATAGCCATGAAACAGACTGTAATATTCCTGCTGGCGGCCCTGATTGGCATGGCCCCACTAACTGCCCAGGAAAAAGAAATGCCTCCCCAGGGCGGCACGCCAAAGAACTTTAAACTGCCCGAGAAGGAAATCGTGACGTTCGAAAACGGGCTCACCCTGGTGATGATCCCCTACGGCACCATTCCGAAGGCGAGCATCCGCTTTAACCTGAAAACCGGGAACATCAATGAAACCGAAGACCAGGTATGGCTGGCCGACCTGATGGCCGACCTCCTGGAAGAAGGCAGCACCACCCGCAGCGCCCGGCAGCTTGCCGATGAAATGGCGGGCATGGGGGGCAACCTCAATATTGGGGTAGGCCTGCACAACTCCGCCCTTTCGGCATCCGTCCTTTACGAATTTGCCCCGGATGCCATCCGTTTAATGGCTGATGTACTTCGGAACCCGGCCTGGCCCCAGGGCGAGTTGGACCGCCTCAAAAGCGACATGAAGCGGAACCTGGCCGTGCAGTTGTCCCGCCCCAGGGCCCAGGCCCAGCGGGATTTCTACGCCGCCATCTACCCGGACCACCCATATGGAAGGGTCTTCCCTACCGAAGCTCAAATAGACGGGTACACCGTGGAGGACATCCGAGCTTTTTACGAGGCCCAGCTGGGCGCACAACGCACTACCATCTATGTGGCCGGGAATTTTGATAAAGAGGCCGTAACCAATGCGGTGCGCGAAGCCCTGGCCGACTGGCGTGAAGGCGAACCGGCCAATTATCCGGTGGCCCGGGCGGCTACCTCGCCAGAGGTAAAGATCATCGACCGCCCCGGGGCGCCCCAGTCCACGATTTTCTACGGCCTGCCCGTACCGGGCCCGTCGGATCCAGACTACCTGGCTCTGGACGTGACCAATTCCATCCTTGGAGGTTCCTTTGCCTCCCGGATTACCAGCAACATCCGGGAAGATAAGGGGTACACCTACTCCCCTACCAGTATCCTGGCAGACAATTACCAGACCGGGCTCTGGTTTGAGCGGGCAGATGTAACCACAGAACACACCGGTGCCTCCCTTTCGGAAATCAAAAAGGAAATCGAAAAGTTGCAGGCAGAACCCCCTTCGGAAGAAGAACTGGAAGGCATCATCAATTATGAGTCCGGGATTTTCGTGCTCCAGAATTCCAGCCCCAATGGGATTATCGGGCAGCTGATCTTTTTGGATACCCACGACCTGGATGAATCCTTCCTTTCCAATAAGGTGGCCAACATGCATGCCGTAACCCCGGAACAGGTTTCCGAACTGACGCGCAAATATATTCGGCCGGAAGATATGATCCTGATTGTGGTTGGGGATAAGGCCAAGATCGAAGGCCAGCTCCAGCAAACCCTGGAGATGCCCCTGAAACAATAAATCCCCTAACAAGGATAAAAATAACTCCCGCCAAACCAGCGGGAGTTTTTTTATGATCAGCGGACCAGTTTCTTGTATTTAATCCGTTTGGGCATCACATCGGCGCCCAGGCGCTTTTTCTTATTTTCCTCATAGTCCGAGAAGGAACCTTCAAAGAAGTATACCTGGGAATCCCCCTCAAAGGCCAGGATATGCGTACAGATCCGGTCCAGGAACCAGCGGTCGTGGGAAATCACCACGGCGCAGCCGGCAAAATTCTCCAGGCCTTCTTCCAGGGCCCGCAGCGTATTTACGTCCAGGTCGTTGGTAGGCTCGTCCAGCAGCAGCACGTTCCCCTCTTCCTTCAGGGTCATGGCCAGGTGCAGGCGGTTGCGTTCCCCCCCGGAGAGCATGTGCACTTTTTTGTTCTGTTCACTGCCCGAAAAATTAAAACGGCTCAGGTAGGCCCGGGAATTCACCTGTCGCCCGCCCATGTTGATCAGCTCCTGCCCGTCGCTGAAATTTTCCCAGATGGACTTCTGGGGG
This sequence comes from Robiginitalea aestuariiviva, assembly GCF_029537735.1. GTDB lineage: Bacteria > Bacteroidota > Bacteroidia > Flavobacteriales > Flavobacteriaceae > Robiginitalea > Robiginitalea aestuariiviva. The sequence goes on from NZ_JARPUQ010000002.1 coordinate 1,181,823, forward strand.
TCGATTTTGGCATGGCTCTGGTCCACATAGGCGATTTTGACGGTATCCCCTACCTCAAAGGTACCCTTATCCGGGGTTTCCTCGCCCATAATCATACGGAAGATGGTGGTCTTCCCGGCCCCGTTGGGCCCGATTACCCCTACAATCCCGGCCTGGGGCAGGCGAAAGTTCAGGTCTTCATATAAGAGTTTCTCCCCGAAGGCCTTGCTCACCCCTTTGGCTTCGATCACGTTGGTGCCCAGGCGCGGCCCATTGGGGATATAGATCTCCAGTTTTTCGTCCAGTTGCTTCTGGTCCTGGCTCATGAGCTTGTCGTAATTGTTCAGGCGGGCCTTCTGCTTGGCATGCCGTCCCTTGGGACTCTGGCGCACCCATTCCAACTCCCGCTCCAGGGTCTTTTGCCGTTTGCTGGCCTGCTTCTGTTCCTGCGCCAGGCGCTTGGCCTTTTGCTCCAGCCAGCTGGAATAATTCCCTTTCCACGGAATGCCTTCGCCCCGGTCCAGTTCCAGGATCCACCCGGCCACGTTATCCAGGAAATAGCGGTCGTGGGTTACGGCAATGACCGTGCCTTTATACTGGGCCAGGTGGTGCTCCAGCCAATGGACGGATTCGGCATCCAGGTGGTTGGTTGGCTCGTCCAGCAACAGCACGTCCGGTTCCTGCAACAGCAGGCGGCAAAGGGCCACCCGGCGCCGTTCCCCTCCGGAAAGCACGCCGATCTTCTGCCCGGGGTCGGGCGTACGCAGGGCGTCCATGGCCAGTTCCAGTTTGGAATCCAGTTCCCAGGCCCCCAGGGCGTCTATCTGGTCCTGCAACTTGGCCTGCTTATCCATGAGCTGCTGCATCTTGTCCGCATCCTCGTAGACCTCCGGCAGGCCAAACATATCGTTGATCTTGTTGTACTCGTCCAGGACGGCCACGGTTTCGGCCACGCCCTCCCGCACCGTCTCCAGCACGGTCTTCTCGTCGTCCAGTTCGGGTTCCTGTTCCAGCATTCCCACTTTATAACCCGGAGAAAACACCACGTTCCCCTGGTGGTTGGTGTCCTTCCCGGCAATAATGCGGAGCAGGGTGGATTTTCCGGCCCCGTTCAGGCCCAGGATTCCAATTTTCGCACCATAAAAGAAACTCAGGTAAATGTCCTTCAATACCGGGGTATTGGCATTCTTGTAGGTCTTGGTGACCCCGGACATGGAAAAAATGACCTTCTTGTCGTCTGACATGTTCGCAGTGTATAAATTAAGGGGTTATACCCGGCCTTTAAGGGCGTTGAACACCCAGGCAATGGCAAAGAAACCTACCCCGACCGCGGCAAAGCCCCAGCCGGCAATCTCGTTGTATCGGAAGGCCCCCAGGGCAATGAGCCCCATGCCTACAAAAATCATAATAAAGGTGGCCCAGGCCAGGACCGTGTTTTTATCTTTTAATCCCATAAGTTTTGAGTTGGTTTGGCAGAAGACAAATATCGGTTTTTTTGCCATACGGCACCAGGCCCCTTAGCCCTCAGAGGGAAAGCGGATACCCGCCTCCCTGCGGATGTCCTGTAAAAGGCCGTGCAGGGCCAGACTGTCCTGGTGGGACCAAAGCGGGCTTTCCAGCAGTCCTTCCCTGAGGCAACGGTGTACTTCCTCCACCTCGTGGGTATATCCTTTTCCCCGTTTGGGGAAAACGCGATGGTCCGGATGCTCGCCAATGACGGTATACCCCTCGGTCTCATGCCATCGGGGGTCTATGGTGAGGGTGCCCCTGGTGCAGGAGATTTCGGCCCGCATTTCACTGTGTGAACTGAGGCCACTGTATAACAGAGCTGTGGCCCCGGGGTATTCAAACAACAACCCGATGTGCTTTTCTACGCCTGTGCTGTGGAAGTGGGCCGCAACCTTGAAGGTGTCCGGCAGCCCCAGCAACCAGTAGGCCAGGAATACCGGGTAGATGCCGATGTCGAGCAGGGAGCCCCCGGCCAGGTTGGGGTTGAGCAGGCGGCCGGAAGGGTCGCGGTCCAGAGCCGGGAAGGCGAAATCCGCCTTCAGGTATACCGGATGGCCTATGGCCCCGGATTGGGCCAGGCCTACCGCATCCCTGAGGGCCGGGTTAAAACGGCTCCACAGGGCCTCCATATAGAAAACGTTTTTGCGCCGGGCCGTATCGATTTGTTTTTGTACTTCCTGCAGGGTAATCCCCATGGGCTTTTCGCATAATACATGCTTACCCGCTTCCATAACCATCAGGCTGTGTGGCAGGTGGTGGGTATGGGGGGTGGCAATATAGACGATGTCCACCTCCGGGTCTTCCAGCAATTCGGAATAGGAGCCATAGGCCTGTTTTGCCCCGAATTCACTAGCAAAGGCGCGGGCTTTTTCCGGGTCGCGGGAGGCCACGGCGGCCAGCTGGGCGTCTGGTACCAGGGCCAGGTCTGAGGCAAAGGTCTGGGCGATCTTCCCAAGCCCCAGGATGCCCCAACGTATCGGTTCTGACATGGGTATGCGTTTAGGGTGAGACCCAAATGTAATGATAAATCCTCCGTATCTTTAGCCTTCAGGAAGAAACCAGAACTATGGACGTTACCTTCAATAAAAACGAAGACCAGAATAAAATGCTGCGCACCGCCCTGCGTAAGGCCTATGCCCAAGTCAAAAAAGGAGGCGGGCAGGCCCGGATTGATAAATTGCACGCCGAAGGCAAAATGACCGCCCGCGAGCGCATCGACTACCTGCTGGACCAACCGGACCAGGCCCTGGAGATTGGGGCCTTTGCCGGGCATGAAATGTACGCGGACCATGGGGGCTGTCCTTCCGGGGGCGTGGTGGTTAAAATCGGGAAAGTATCCGGCCGGTTGTGTGTGGTCGTTGCCAACGACGCCACGGTAAAGGCCGGGGCCTGGTTCCCCATCACCGGGAAGAAAAACCTCAGAGCTCAGGAAATAGCCATGGAAAACCGCCTGCCTATCATCTACCTGGTAGACAGCGCCGGGGTCTACCTCCCCATGCAGGACGAAATATTCCCGGACAAGGAGCATTTTGGCCGCATCTTCCGCAACAATGCCCAAATGAGCAGTATGGGTATCCCGCAGATTGCCGCGGTTATGGGCAGCTGCGTGGCCGGGGGGGCCTACCTCCCCATCATGAGCGACGAAGCCCTGATTGTAGACAAAACCGGGAGTATTTTCCTGGCCGGGAGCTACCTGGTAAAGGCGGCTATCGGGGAGTCCGTAGACAACGAAACCCTGGGCGGGGCCACCACCCATAGCGAAATTTCCGGGGTTACCGACTACAAGGCGGCCAACGACCAGGATGCTTTGGACCGCATCCGTAGCCTGATGGACAAAATGGGGGCCCGGCCACAGGCCGGGTTCGATCGCAAAAAAGCCATCGCTCCGGGCAAAGATCCGGAAGACATCTTTGGCATCCTGCCCGGTTCCCGTTCGGAGCCCTACAACATGCTGGAACTGATCGAGCGCCTGGTGGACGCGGATTCCTTTGAACAATACAAGGAAGGTTATGGCAAGACCCTGCTTACCGGGTATGCGCGTATAGACGGCTGGGCCGTGGGGATTGTGGCCAACCAGCGCAAGGTGGTCAAAACCAAAAAAGGAGAAATGCAATTTGGAGGGGTTATCTACTCCGATTCCGCGGACAAGGCCACCCGCTTTATCGCCAATTGCAATCAGAAGCGCATTCCCCTGGTGTTCCTGCAGGATGTGACCGGGTTTATGGTAGGCAGTAAGAGCGAGCACGGGGGCATCATAAAGGACGGGGCCAAAATGGTGAATGCCGTAAGCAATTCGGTAGTCCCCAAATTTACCGTGGTGATCGGGAACAGCTACGGAGCCGGAAACTACGCCATGTGCGGCAAGGCCTACGACCCCCGCCTGATGGTGGCATGGCCCAGCGCAGAGCTGGCGGTGATGAGCGGGAATTCCGCTGCCAAGGTGTTGCTGCAGATTGAAACGGCCCGTCTTAAAAAACAAGGGGAGCGCCTTTCCGAAGCCAAGGAGAAGGCGCTGTACGAACAGATCAAGAATCGATACGACAATCAGGTTTCCCCCTATTATGCCGCCGCCCGCCTCTGGACGGATGCCATTATTGACCCCCTGGAAACCCGCCATTGGATCTCCACCGGTATTGAAGCCGCCAACCACGCGCCCATTGAAAAGGCGTTCAATATGGGCGTGCTCCAGGTGTAACTTACTGCCCCCTGAGGTTTACGGTAAGCGTGCCGGGCTTCTCAAGGCGCAGGATTAGCGGGGGCCTACCCTGACGGGTAAAGCGCAGCAAATCGCCAGCGGCTGCTAGGATCCGGTACCGGCCGCGGGCATCCGTACGGGTTTCTTTCCGGGTATTGAGGTTTTCTACCCGCACTTCCGGCAACCCCTGCCGGCCGTAAAATACAAACCCGCTTACGGGGGCCTGGTTCCGGGCCCGAAAGCGTTCCACTGAACGGTTGCGCACCTTTCTGGGGTTATCCGAATACAGAGTGGTCTGCAGGTAGAACCCCAGGGTATGAGCGCCAATCCGCTCCCATTTGCCCTGGCTGGCATAGCGGCGGTAGGTATCCCCCCCGATTTCCTGAGAGGCCGGAAGGGCCAATGCAATGGTAGGAGAGCCGTAGACGGCCAGCAATTCCAGGCTCAGGTAAAAATCGTCTTCCACCCAGATTGCGTAGGGTTCCAGGTCTACCACCACCTCCCGGGCACCTCCGGGAAGCATATGGCGTATCCCCATCCCGCTGGTATTAAGGTGTTGCCCGGGGCTGTCTTTGGCTTCCGGGCGGTAAATGTTGATTCGGAGCAGGACGCTATCCGCAGCGTTCTCTCGCACATTGAAAAACAGGGTGTTGAGTCGCCGCATCCCGCGGTTCACCGGTACCCGGGCAGCCAGTTCGGCCCCCAGGGCCAGGCTGTCCTTCCAATACGCCAGGTCCCAGGTGTCCTGCAGGGGATACCCTACCATTTCCTCCAGGGTATATTGCGGGAGGCGGGAAACCACAACCTCATCGAGGGCTATAGCCTCGGGCTCCAGGGCCACAGACCACCTGCCATCGGCCGGCAACTGGTCCCAGGGCAGGGAAACCGGGCGGTACCCCAGGCTGGATATCCGCAACAGGTCGGCAGGTTCTACCTGCCCCGGACGCACCCAGAGCTCGTACTGGCCATCGGCATCCGTAACCGTGCCCAGAGCCTTCCCCACTACCCCAATGTTCACATAGGGTACGGGGCGGCCCGTAGCGGCATCCGTGAGGCGCCCCTGTAAAAGGGACTGGGCGGAAGCGCCCAGCGCCCCGCCCAGTATACAGAAAAACAGTAATACCCTTCCGGTCATGGTTACCGAACCACACTAACGCCCGGGTTTACCAGGGTTAACAGTTCCTGGTTAACGCCTTTAAGCTGCAGGCGGAAAGTGCGCACCTGCTGCTGTTGCCCCCGCTGCCCGTAACGGGTGTAGGTGGTGATCTTCACGTAGGTGGGGGTCAGGCTCTTGTTCCCGTGATAGACCGCATTCACCTTCCAGGTGCCCGGCAGGTTTTCGTCTATCACAAACTCCGCGACCGAATACCCATTGTCCTTTTCGTCCAGAATCAGGGCCTCATTGTCCGCATAGGTATGCTTCCAGGTGGTGTACTGCCCTTCCGGGTTTACAAACTGCAGGTCGAATTCGGCCTCGCTGTCGTTCCATTCCACCACCACCCGGGTGCTGCCGTCCACATAGGGGTCCGTCTGTACCTTCCGGGGGTCTGCCCCAAGGCTGCGGCCTTCCAAAGCCAGCAGGTTATCGCTCTCGTGCTGTATGATCTTGCCGAATTCCTCCGAAGCGGTCAGGTACCCCTCGTCCAGCAGGTATTTGTAGCGGGCGTACATGGCGGCCGCCTTTCCGGCTTCCCCTGCCGCCCGGTAAGCCCGGGCAAGGTCCAGGTAAGACTGGCTGTAGTGCGGCCTCAGGATAAAAATATCCTTATATAAATCCAGGGCTTCATCGGGCATACCCAATTCCTGATAGCGATAGGCCAACACCTTGAGCAGGGTGGCATTCTGGCTCCATTTTTTACGTTGGGCAGTCCCTATTTCTTCTGCCACTGCAATACCCCCGGAACGTTCACTAAAATGTAGGAAGGCGTCCAGGTAAAAGTATGGGGAGGCATTATAAGAGGCCTCATATTCATAATATGCCTTTTGAGCCTCCTCCAGGGTAGGAGCATTTTCGAGGGCTTTGAGGTACGCGGGGGCACCTTGGGCCACCTCGGTCCCGGAGAGTACTTTCCCGGTTACATAATTGTTTTTCAAGCGGGCCTGGTCCTGTTGTTTGGCTGCTACCGCGGCCTGTCCGTTAACCGTGTTGATAATGATAACCCCACCACTGTTTTCTGCAGATGCCCCATACCTAACATTAAAGGCTAAAGATGATACGATGGCCATGCGTTTAATGGAATTAACATCTAACCAAAGTGGCACATCCGAGAAAATCTGACCATCCACGTCGTACATCGCTACCCTCGCTCTGGAAATCGATCCAGGTCCCCTGATGACAATATATCCTCCGCGCATACAGTCACCTACAGCCCAAACTCCTGCAAACCGGTTACGAATTACATCCAGAACACATAACCCTATGGGGGCAATCTGTTCATCTGTCATGATCCTAATTTTTCCCGGAGCCGTAGTGGCATCAATAATCCCATATGCAGTCTGGATCAGGTTTGGATTCGTCCGATATTCAGCAGCCAGATCCGCCTGTGATTTCCGATTGCTTTTGGTTACGGTAACTTCATCCAGTTCCTGGATATCCGGTATCATAATCAGGTTCAAAAAACGGGTCACGTCCTCCACCCGCACCCGGTATTCCTTCATCCCCGTGTAGGAGTACATCAGCAGGTCCCCTGGTGAAGCCGCGACCTGGTATTTACCCTGGGCGTCTGTGAAGACCTGGGTGTCCGAACCTTCTACGGAAATACGGACATCCTGCAAGGCCTGGCTGCCATCTGTAATGGTCCCCGAAATCACCTGCTCCTCTTGGGCCCACAAGCCCTGGGCCACCAGCAGGAGGGCGGCTCCAATCCATACGCGTAGATGCATCATAATAAACGGTTTTTTGTCAGGTTGCTGAAAGAGTAAGCGGAATCGCTTTGTAGGGGAATTCTCTAAAATACATTAAATTTAAATAGGTTTTGCATTGCTTTAAATCTTTCCGGGTGTACACTTTGCTTATCATGGCGCTACGCAGTGTACCTTAGGCCCATCAGAGTAAGAAATGTGTATTTTTTTTAAATGAATTTATTTTTTTGAAGCGAAATTCGCCGGGTTATTCAAAGTAACCAGTTCATAATTCAGATTTTTGACCTGTAAGCGATGTACCTCAATTTCCATATGCTGCCTGGAGGTACCGTAGTGCTCATACCGGGTAATCTTCAGATAGGTTGGGGTGAGGGACTTATTGCCCAAATAGGTGACGTTAATGCGCCACCGTCCCGGAAGTGACCGGTCCAGAATAAATTCCTTGGAACTGAACCCGACGATCTTCTCCTGCATGATGGCTTCAGCATCTTCAAAGACCGAATGCCTCCAGGTATAGTACTGCCCTGAGGGATTGACAAATTGCAACTCAAAGTCGGCATCCGAATGGTTCCACTCCACAACAATGCGCATTGTACCTCGCGTTTCATCGTCTGGGTCTATATACACCGTATTATAGGATTTGGCGCTCAGCAACTCGCGCTTGTGCAGATTATATAGGTTATTAATTTCCCGTTCCAAAAATGGAGAGGCGTTCAGGGTATCCGAAGGCAGTTTTTCCTGGTTTACCAGATTACGGTATTGCTGTAAGAGCATATGGGCTCGCAGGGGTTCCCCCTGCATCCTTTTAATCCGCACCATATCCAGATAAGATTGCAAGTACTTCGGTCGAAGCCGGAAGATGGCTTCATAGGCATCCTCCGCCTTGTTGAGCCTGCCCTGGGATTCGTAATAGTACGCCAGGGCTTTTAGGGCCACCGGATGGTCTGCCAGCATTTGAGCATGTTCTTCAATCAAAGCATCTGCAACGGTAAAGTCCTCAAATTGCTCTGAAAAAACGCGGTAGGCGTCAACTACGAAATACGGAGAGCTCTTAATGCGCTCATTCAGGCTGTCATACCGGACCCTAGCTTCCTGAAGATTCTTACTGCCCTGTAAGAGGCTAAGGTGCCCGGGTAAATCCTTTATCAGGTCTGCTCGCGTAGGTACAGGGTTTTCCAGGTAATTATTTCGCAATCGTGCTAAATCGAATTCCTTTGTCTTTTTTGGCGAAAAACTTCTTGTATTTATCACTATTACACCGCCAGCCTGCCCGTAACGCGCCGTAAATCCAAGGCCCGCCACAATGGCGATTCGTTTGATGTTATCTAGGGGGATCCAAATGGGGGCCTCCCTGAAGATCATTCCATCTACATCCCAAAAAGGTGACAACGTTTGAGTAATGGAGCCTACGCCCCCACGGAGGGTTACCGTACCTCCCCCATAGCAATCACCCAAAACACGGATACCGGGTATCCTATTTCTGAGAAAATCCAGGATACAAACCCCTACAGGAAGAATCTCTTCTTCGGATATTACCCGGACCGAGTTGGCCATGGTACTTGCATCTATAAACCCAAAAGCGGTTTGAAACAAATTATTATTGTACGGATATTCCAGACGTAAATCCTCCTGAGTTTTTCGGATTCTTTTTTGAACAACCACTTCGTCCAACTCAATAATTTCGGGGAGCAGGACCGGGTTGTGAAATCGTGCAATGTCTTCTACAAGGTACCTGTAGGTCTTATAGCCAACTGCGGAAAAAACAAGCGTATCCCGGGTTTGAACCACAATCCGGTATTTCCCTTCGCCATTGGTAAAGGTTCCCGTATCGGTACCGGCTACGCGGATTGAAACATCTGCCAAGGGCAACCGGCCATCACTTACCGTTCCAGAAAGTTCACGTTGTTGCCCTGCTGTGAGTATAGGTAAGACAAGGAACATCAAAACGATACAACGCTGCATAGTCAATTGTTAATGGTCTTTCCTAAAATAATAAACAAATTTAAATGATTGGTGTAACGATCACACCTAATGCCTTGTTTTACTGATAGCTATACTATTAATTTCGGGATGGCGCATGTACTAAAACCCCGGAATTCCGGGTTTGAAATACTGTTCCGCCCGTAAGGTTAAAGTATCGTTAAAGTGGATAAATTGACGCAGGATAAAGAAAATGCCGGGGAAAAACCCGGCATTTTTCGCTGTAGCGCAGGGCTCCTAATTCATCGCCACCCGCACGCTCTTGGCAAGGCTAAAGAGGCGTTGGGGTACATCCTTGAGCTTGAGCTGGAATACACGGGTCTCCTTCCGCTGCGCCCGCGTCCCATACTGGTCGTAGATGGTCACCTTCAGGTAGGTGGGCGTCAGGCTTTTGTTGCCCTGGTAAGTCACATTGACCTCCCAGTTGCCCGGCAGGGATTCGTCAATCAGGAATTCCTGGGCGCTGTACCCCAGGCGTTTTTCCTGGCGGATGACCTCTTCGCTGGCGGCCATACTGTGGTTCCAGTTAAAATACTGCCCTTCCGGGTTCACAAATTGCAGGTCGAATTCGGCTTCCCCGTCATTCCACTCAAATACCAGGCGGGTACCCTTGAAATCGTTCTCTTCTGCCACGTAGAGGTCTGAACGCTTATCCGCCCCTACAATACTCGCCCGGTGCAGGTACAGCAGGTTGTTGTTTTCCCGCTCCAGGATAGGCCCGAAATGCAGGCTGTCCTGGGGCATCATCCCGTTTTGGGTCAGGTAGGCGTAGCGCTGGTAGATGCCGGCGGCCTTATCGTACTCCCCCAGTTCCCGGTAGCTGTTGGCTAAATCCATATAGGACTGCCCGTACTGGGCCCGCAGGCCCATCACTTCCTTGTACAGGGTGTTGGCCCGGGTATAGCGCCCCTGGGCCTGGTACACATAAGCCAGTGCCTTCAGCAAGACCGGGTTGCCTGCAAAGAGTCGCTGATGCTCCTCCAGCAAGGCATCTGCAAAGGCCTCCTCTTTCCGCACTTCGAAAAAGTGGCGGTACGCATCCAGAAAGAAAAAGGGAGAGCCGGAATATTTACCGGCGTAGGTTTCATAAACTTCCCGGGCCTGCACAGTAGAACCGGCATTTCGCAACTCCATGAGATAGGTAGGGGCATTGGCCGCCACCTGCTCCGGGCTCAGTACATCTCCCCGTACGTAATTGTTGCGCAGGCGGGCCATGTCCGTCAGGGCATTTCGGCGGGGGCTGCCGCTCATGGTATTGATCACGATAACGCCGCCGGCCCCTACATTCCCGTATTGGGTGGTCGTGGCAAAATTGTTCAGGATGGCCAGGCGCTTGATCTGTTTTACGTCCAGCCATACCGGGGCGGTATAGAAAATCTGCCCGTCAACGTCAAAAATCGCAGAACGTTGGTTAAAGATGGAGGAAGCCCCACGGATAAAGACCCGCCCGCCTTCCGGGTTGTCAAAACCCTGAAAGTTCCCGGCATCACTCTCGATTCCCTGGCCTGCTGTCAGGTTGGTCAGCTGATCGTTTACCCCGGCCCGGATCCCACCGGCACCAATACAGTCGCCCTGCACGCGTACGCCTGGGAACTGGTTGCGAAGAAGGTCCAGGATACACAGGGTTACCGGATTGATATCTTCTTCGTTCATAAACTGCACCTTTCCCGGAGCGGTATCGGCATTAAGAATGCCATAGGCCGTACGGATCAGCCGGTTGTTTACCGGGTATTCATAGGCCAGTTCCTTCTGGGTTTTCCGGTTGCTGCCCACCACCACAACTTCGTCCAGTTGGGCCACGTCCATCACCAGGGTGGGGTTCAAAATACGGGTCACATCTTCTACCCGGATGCTCAGGGGTTTCATCCCCTGGTAGGTAAAAGAAATATCATCCCCGGGGCTGGCCGCTATGGTATAGCGACCCGCGGCGTCGGTAAAGGTGCTGGTCTGCGAACCTTCTACCTGCACCGCTACGTTCTCCAGGGCAGTCCGGCCATCGGTAACCCGGCCGGTGATGGTACGTTGCTGGGCCATGAGCCCGGCGCCCGCCATCAGGGCAATCAATACCAAGATCTTTTTCATAACCAAGTGTTTTTTAGTCCTTAAAAGATACGGAATAAAGCAATGCGCCAAAAATACAACCGGGCCCTTTCCCTTTCAGGAAGATGCTCCATTGCCTTTGGGGTTGCGCCGGAATGCCGCTACTCAGTGTTGTTGGCGGAAGGCCTGGGGATAAGGTACAATTCCGTCTGCCGCCCGTCCACATAGCGGAAGCCTTCCGGGCCAAAATACCCGGGTTCCTCCAGCATGACGCGGATATCCCGTTGCCACTGGGGGAGGTTAACGGTAGTGTTGAGTTCTATGGCATAGACCGTCCCTGCATGGAGTCCGTAGGAGGCCCCGTCCGCGCCGGGTATCCCCTGCTGGGCATCCCACATCCCGATCGTGGTACCGGCCGAATGGCCGTAGGTGCCCAGGGGGTGGGTATAAATGGCCGGTTGCAGCCCTTGTTGGCGAGCCGCTTCAAGGGCAGCTTTCAGGATGTCGTTCCCGGTACGGCCCTCCCGCATCTGGGAGGTAAGGGCATCCTGCACGCGGTTGCCATCCATCAGCGCCTCCCGAAGAAATGCCGGGGCTTCCCGCTCTCCCGGGCGCAGCACGTAGGCCAGCTGCTGGCAATCCGTATTAAGCCGCAGGTACGTAATCCCAAAATCACAATGCAACAGGTCTCCGGGCATTATAGCCTGGGCCTCGGGGCGGTCCGAGAAGGAATACAGGTGGTCCTGCAGGGCCTCGGAGGTGCGCTGTATGTCTACGGTGGGGTGGAACCAGGTGTCCAGGCCCAGGTCTGTTACTTTCTGGCGCATCCACCATTCCACTTCTGCGGTGGTAGTGCGCCCGGGCATGATCACCGCTTCGGAAAAGGCCTCTGCTATAATCTGGTGGGTGATGCGTGCCAGATGAGCATACAGGGCCATCTCCCGGGGCGTCCGGGTTTCGATCCAGCCCACCGCCAGGTTTTCGGCCGAAACCACCCGGTTATGATACCGGCGCGGAAGGGCTTCCATAAACAGGTCGTAGTCCGTTTTGTCCAGCCCGTCGGCAATGTTGTGGTCTTTGGAAAAATTCAGGGCAATTTTATCCGGGTTGCGGGCCTCAATCAGCTCCACCAGCCGCTGCCACTGGTCCGGCTGTTTTTCCTTGTCCCAGGCGGACACAATGCTTTTGCCAATGTTGTAGCGGGCCACGGCCAGTTTTTCGGTAACCCCTGCAGCTTTATCCCGGTTAAAAAGCAGCATGGTCCGGCGGCGTGCACTAAGCCAGGTGGCCGGGAGAAAGGTCTTCAAAACAGGATCTTCATTATACTCCCGTGAAATCAGGATCCACATATCGATCCCCTCCCGGTCCATCAGGGCCGGCAATACGGTCTGCAGCCGTTCTTCCAGCAAGGCATCCACAACTTCGGCGCGATCGCGCTCGGGTAAAATGACCTGCCCGCTCAGCAAGGGGAAACAAAACCCCTGCATCAGGGCCGCTATCAAAACAATACGCTTCATGGTTCGGGTTTAAGGATAATAACTAAGTTCGTTTGGCCCGCAACTGCTTCAGGGTACTGGGCCGGTCTATTTTACCGCTGCGCGTTTCCGCAAAGGCTTCTGTCCAGTACACCGCCCTGGGCCAGTGGTTTTTCTCGAGGGCAACCTTTTCTTTGAGGCTGGCCAGCAAGGCCTCCCCATCCCCGGTGCCTTCCACCACCATCACCAGGCGCTCCCCCAACTGCGGGTCCTTTTCCCCGGCCAGGAAAAAACGGTGGTCCATAAACTCGGACAGCTTGGTTTCCAGGGTTTCCGGGAAGAGTTTAATCCCACCGGAATTTACTACCCGGTCTGCACGGCCCAGCCAGCGAAAAGTGGTCTCGGACAACAATTCCACCTGGTCGTTGGTCACCACGGGTTCTTCCCCCAAATAGGGGGCATATACCACCAGGCAACCCCGCGCATCCTGTTCAAAGCGGATGTCCGGCAGGGCCTGAAACGGGCCATCCGGGCTGATTGCCCTGGGCCCGCTTATGGGTTTTACCGCCACGTGGGTAATGGTCTCGGTCATCCCGTAGGTCTCGTAGATCTCGGCCGAGAAGTTCTTCAGGGTGCGCAACAGGGCGCGGGAAACGGGGGCGCCCCCGATAATCAGCCGGCCTACCTTGGGCAGGGATTTCAGGGAACTCCGGACCTGGGCCGGAGTAAGGGCAGTAAAATCGATCGGTTTCCCCAACTCCTTCAGCGGATTCAGGGAGGGTTTTACATAGTACAGGGACCATCCCAGCACCATGGCGCGTACCCACATCATTTTTCCGGCTATAGTAGATGCCGGCAGGCACAAAAGGGCGCGTGTCCCAGCTCCCAGCCCAAAATAGGCGCCGGTAGCCCGCGCACTGGCTACCATTTTTTCCTTTTCCAGCAGGATGGGTTTGGGCGGGCCGGTAGAACCAGAGGTTTGCTGCACAATATGGGGGCTATCCGATATCCAGTCTAACAGGAAATCTCCTATCTCCTTTTCGAAGGGCTCCCCTTCTTTGATCAGGCTATAGGCAATCTCCGCAATATCCTCATAGGAATACGGGATCCGGTTCAGGCAAAAGGCGGCGTGGTGAACGTGTTTCATGCGTCTTGGGTTTCAAAGGCTGCACGGGCAGCCTCGGCCGAAGCCACAGGGCCCGCCAGGCGGGATTTCCAGTTTTTCCACCCGTATTTGCGACCGAAAATCCACAGCAGCAGGGGGAAAACCACAAAAATCGGGATAAAGGCATCCCAGCTCAGGGCGGGGCTGGATACATCCCGGTACAGGGAATCGGTCTGGAAGGCGGTCCAGTCTGCCGTGACCAGCAAGGCAGTAACCAGGTTGTTGGCGGCGTGGAAGCCCAGGGCCAGTTCCAGGCCTTCGTCCATCAGGGTGATGATGCCCAGGAAAAATCCGGTGCCGATATAATAGACCATACTCCAGTAGCCCAGTTTTTCCACCTCGGGGTTCCCCAGGTGCATGAGCCCGAACAGGACAGAGGTCACCACCAGGGGTACCCATCGGTTGCCGGCCATAATTCCCAGGCCCTGCATCATGTGGCCCCGGAAGAGGTATTCCTCAAAACTGGTCTGCAGGGGAATCAAAAGCAGGGCAATGACTGCCAGCTTCCAGAAGGCATCCCACCGGAAATTCCAGACGTAATGGTCCGGGGAGAGCCAGATATCCACCCCGGTAATGAGCACCGTGAGCAGGCCCCAGAGGCCGAAGGCAAAAAAGATGCGTTTCCAGTCTACCCGGCGGCGGGAGGTGGTCAGGCTCCGGATGGACTGCGGATGTACCAGACGGGTCCAGCCCAGGACCACAAAGAGCCCAAAGGCCAGGGGCACCAGAAGGATAACCAGGGTGCCGTTGCGCCCGAATTGCCGGATCATATCGGCCATCATGGTTTCTACCGGTACGGGCGAAGCCAGGGTTGCCAGATAATTCAGTACCATCAGGGCGATAAAACCCAGGGGCAGTATCAGGTATTTCCAAATTCCGAGGTTACCCCGGTAGCCTTGTTCTATATACATAAGTTCATCAATTGATCCATATTCCAGCCCTGCGATCCGTCGTAGTGCAGGCTGCCGCCCCCGGTACGCAGGGGGCTGTCTAAATTGTTGGTGAAAAGGGAGCCGGTGCCCAACCCCTGAGGCATATCTGTCTTAAGAGTGGCCGTCCACTGCGCAATGGCATTCAGGCCAATGTTGCTCTCCAGGGCGCTGGTCACCCACCAGCCGATCCCGCGGGCTTCGGCCTGGCGGATCCAGGCCTCGGAGGCCGCCCAACCGCCCACCAGGCTGGGCTTTAAAATAATGTATTGTGGGCGTATTTCGTCCAGCAGGGCCTCCTGCCGGGTCAAATCCCACACCCCGATCAGTTCTTCATCCAGGGCAATGGGCAGGGGCGTTTCCCGGCACAGGGCCGCCATGGCAGCCCATTGTCCGGCCCGGATGGGCTGTTCAATGGAGTGCAGCCCCAGGGCCGCCAGTTGCTCCAGCCGGCCGGGAGCTTGTTCCGGCGTAAAAGCACCGTTCGCATCTACCCGCAATTCCAGTAGTTCCTCCGGAAAGCGTTGGCGCAATCCTTGCAGCAACCGGAATTCGGTGTCGAAATCCAGGGCCCCGATCTTGAGTTTCAGGCAGCGATACCCCTCGGCCAGACGCGCCTCGATCTGGGATTGCATGAAGGCCGGTTCCCCCATCCAGATCAGCCCGTTAATCGGTACCGGTGTTCCAGAAAGAAAGGCCGAAGAATAGAGCTCCATGGGGTGTTGGGCCTGCAGCGACCTGAGGGCCTGTTCCAGACCAAACCGGATACTGGGCCACTCCCGCAGCCCTTCTAAAAGCGATTCAGGATCTGTGGCAGCCTCCCGGCACACCTGCGCCAGGCGCTGCTCAAACCCAGGGCGGTCGTCGGCACTCAGCCCGCGAAACAACCCGCATTCCCCGATGCCGAAAGCCTCGCCCCTGCTCAGGGTAATAAAATGCGTTTCCTTCTGGGTAAGCACGCCCCGGGAAGTCCCGCCGGGACGCTTAAAGCTGAGGATGTGACTGCAGTATCGGGCTTTCATACCAGTGACCCAAATTTACGTATATTTTGGGACCTTAATCGCATAAATCATGTACGGAACCGATACTGTGGTATGGATTACCGGTGCGTCCTCCGGGATTGGAGAAGCCCTGAGTTACCACCTGAGCGAACTGGGCTGCTGGCTGATCCTTTCCGCCCGCCGGGAAGAACGGCTCCGGGAGGTTCGGAACGCCTGCGCCTCCCCGGAGCGGGTAGCCCTGGTTCCCCTGGACCTGGGCGTGCCCGATACCCTGCCCGAAAGGGCAGCAGCGGCCCTGGCCTGTTACGGGCGGGTAGACGTGCTGGTAAACAATGCCGGGCTAAGCCAGCGTTCCAAAATCCTGGACACCGAAATGGCCGTTTATGAACGTTTGATGCAGGTAAACTATTTGGGGACAGTGGCCCTGAGTAAGGCATTACTACCGGCATTCCTCGAACAAGGCAGCGGGCATTACGCCACGGTAACCAGCCTGATGGGCAAATTCGGCTCCCCCTTGCGTTCCGGGTATTGCGGGGCCAAACACGCCCTGCACGGTTTTTTTGACGTGCTGCGGATGGAACACGGCCACCAGGGCATACAGGTGAGCATGATCTGCCCGGGATTTGTGCAAACGGACGTGGCCCGCAATGCCCTTACGGCTACCGGCGCGCCCCAGCAAAAACAGGACCAGGCCACGGCCGCCGGTATGGCACCGGACCGCTTTGCCCGAAAAATGTGGCGGGCCATCTGCAAAGGGAAATGGGAAACCTATATTGGCGGGCAGGAAGTAATGGGCATTTACCTGAAACGGTTCTTTCCCCGACTGCTGCACCGGGTCGTACTCCGCAGCCAGGTGGTCTGATCAGAGGGTTACCCCCTCCCCTATTTCGGGCAGCAACAACTCTACTCCCAGTTTCTGGAATTCCGCCTGGGCGGCTTCCTTGTCGATCTCGATGTATCCGAAGGTGTCGTAGTGCACCCCCATGGCGCGGGGACATTCCACAAAGCGGGCGGCCTGGGCCGCATCCTTGGCTCCCATGGTAAAGTTATCCCCAATGGGCAGCACAGCCAGGTCTACAGGCCCGTCCATCGGAATCAGTTTCATGTCCATGTGCAGGGCCGTATCGCCCGCAATATACACGGTCTTGCCCCCGCTATTAAGGACAAAGCCGCCAGGTTGCCCGCCGTAACTGCCATCCGGGAAGGAAGAGGTGTGAACGGCGTTCACATATTTGAGCCACCCAAAGGGAAAATCCCGCGCTCCCCCATGGTTCATGGGGTGCCCGTCAAGACCTTTTCCCTGATAATGGGTAATGATCTCGTAGTTGCTGATAAGCGTGGCACCACTGGCTTTGGCCAGGGCCTCTACATCCAAAATATGATCCTGGTGGGCATGGGTAAGTAAGATAAAATCCGGATGCAACTGGTTCAGGCTAACCTTGCCCTTAGCCAGCTCGTTGGCCGTAATAAAAGGATCTACTACCAGCTCGTGGTCTGCTGTGCGGATTTGCAGGGAGCCATGACCGAGAAAAACGATTTCCATAGGTGTGGTTTTTCTCAAAGTTAGGGAACTGGTCGGGTTAATCCCAGGAATTGCCACAGGTGATTTTGGCACAGCATGTGCCAAAAATGCCAGGGGTGGCAGGGTCCAGTTAGTTATTTGAAGTTAAACCAGAACCGAACCCCCTGCTCCAGCTTGTCGATATTCAGGGTGGATTGCAATTGGTTTACCAGGCGGCGCATCAGGCGAATGCCCATGGAGTTCTCGGCCCGTTCCTCGGATTCCTCGGACATCCCCACCCCATTATCCGTGTATTCAAAGAAACCGCCCCCTCCGTTTTTGCGGATATGGATGTAGATCATCCCCTCCTGCTCGGGATCCGGGAAGGCGTATTTGAAGGAATTCGAAACAAGTTCATTCAGGATGAGGCCTATGGGAATGGCCCGGTCTATATCCAGTTCCACCCCTTCCGCATCGATGGTGATGTTGATGTTGTGCCCGCCCTTTTTGAAGACGGACTGCACACTGTTGATCAGGCTTTCGATGTAGCCTTGCATTTCAATGACGGAAAGGTCGTCGTTCTGGTAGAGTTTCTGGTGGATCAGGGCCATAGCCTTCACCCGGGTCTTGCCTTCCTCCAAGGCCTCAATAGCCGCCCGGCTCCGGGTGTTCTTGGCCTGCAGGCTCAGCAGGCTGGAAACCATCTGCAGGTTGTTTTTTACCCGGTGGTGGATCTCCTTCAACAGGGAATCTTTTTCCACCAGCGACTTTTCAATAAAGTGCTTTTGTTCCGCCATCAGGCGCTGGTTCTTGATATTTTTCAGGTAGGCGTACACCAGCCCGGCAAAACCCAGCAGGGTAAAGACCAGGGAAATAAATACAAGGTTAATCTGGGTGTCCTGGGCCTGCAGGAGCGCATCCCGACTTTCCAGGGTGAGCTGCAACCTGCTGTTGGCCTTATTGGTACTTTCCAGTTCTTCCTGGGAAACCAGGGCCAGCAACTGTTGTTTTTCCAGGGCATCCATGGTCCATTCCAGGGAATCCCGAATGCGGGCATTCTTTTTGAGGCTGCGGACTTGTGCCTGTAAATCTTCTTTCTGTTCGTAGTAGTCCGCCCAAAGCCGGTTGAATTTTAACCGGAGGGGAATAAGTTCCGGTTCTTCCTGTTGGCGCAGGTATTCCACAGCCTTGTCCGGGTTACTCATCTGCAGGTAGGCCTCGGCCAGGGCCAGCCGGTTCTCTGCTACAATGGCCAGGTCTTTATCGCTGCTTGCCCCCCGCATGGAGGCAATACTGTTTTCCAGGAAAGGAAGGGATTCCGAGAATTGGTTCAGCTGTACGTGAGACCGCCCCATATTGCCTTCGATAATAGCTTTCAGCCGTCGGGCTTCCTCCAGATCCTCCCCGGATTCTATGCGCTCGGGTTCATTGAGATAGATGTTCACATACCCAAGTGCTTTGATCATGTAACTCTGGCCGGTTGCTGCTGATTTATCCCGAATCAGAAACAGCCCCACGTCATTCTGGTACCTGGCTTGTCCAATCAGGTCCGCAGGATCCAGCTGGCTTTTCCGCTCCGCGATATAGAGGTTCATCGCCTTGCGGTAATTCCCCAGGGCTTCGTATATGTCGTAGAAGGAAATCTTGTCGGTGATGCCCAGGTCCTGCATCATTTTTCGCACCTCCAGTTGTTTTTCATACAACTTCAGGCTTTTAAAATTGCGTTCCTGCAGCTCCAGGAGAATGGCCTGAAGATTGGAATCCTGAGCTTCAACCAGGTCGGTCAACAACTCGTTGACCAGGGAAACGCTCCGGTCGTAGCTGCGCAGGTCGTGAAAGAGTTCGGCCTGCATTATTTCGTAGAGGCGGGTGGCAGCTGTATCGCCTTCCTGAGAAGCCTGGTTATAGCGCTGGGTAACCACATCGAGCCAGTCGTAAGGCGACTGGTCACTGTAGCGGTCTGCCTGTTGATAGAAAAATTCGAATTGTCCCCTGGCTGTGGGCAACTGCCCGAACTCCTGCAGGTTGCTCGGTTCTTCGTCCCGCATATCCTGCCCCTGTACGGTGCCATACAGGCACAGCAGCAAAGTTAAAGCAACCTTGAGGTGTAGCGATTTCATGATTTTGCCCTATACCCCTTTTATACCCCGGGGTGGGGGTTAATGTCGTCTTTCAAACTTACGGCAAATCGCCGGCTTTCCGTAGCTTTTGTTGTCAACCCCAAACATTCTGTGGTCAGCTAACGCGTGGGGATTCCATAGCCCTGGCCTGGAATGGAAAAAGGCCGTGTCCGCAGACACAGCCTTTTCCTGTTGAAAGTAAGATTTGGGGATCTTCAATCGTTTATGCCCCAAATGTAAGGCGCACTTGCGTACGCTTTTTGAAATTGTTGTGTACCCCGTTAGAATTGTGGTAAAAATACTTGATAAGGTTGGCTCATCGACGAACGGTAAACCCCGGAGTTGCGGGGGGCCTTAAAAGAGAAAGAGCCCTGTCGGTTTGCGGCAGGACTCTTTCACGAGAACACTATATGAAAATGAAAAACTTAATCTCTTAAGAACACTGCTAAAATACGCCGGGAAGGTACGGGCCGCCAACTTTTTGTTGTGAATCGGCCCTAAAGTGTGGTGAAAACACCGAAAGGGTTAAAATGCCCGTAAAAACGGGTCAGGAATTCATGGAGGAGATAATAAATTCCTTGAAATCCTTGGAAATCGGGATCAGGTTGTTGTTGATCATGATATCCTTGGAGTTGATGGCATCAATATGGTCTACATTCACGATGTAGGACTTGTGCGCCCGGTAAAATTTGTTCCGGGGTAATTTTTCCAGGTAATCTTTCAGGGGGGAGCGCACCAGGAATTTCTTGTCCTTGGTATTGACCTCCAAATAAACGTTGTCCGCCTTGATGAACTGTATGTCGTCAAACTGTATGCGATAGTAAAGGTGTTGCTTTTTGACGAAAATGGAATCCTTCAGCACGGAACTGGTATTGACACCTTCACTTGCCTCTTCGTCTGACCCGCCGTGGGTGGCCGGCTTCTGCCCTTTGCTATAATTGGACAGGGCAATCTCGATGGAGGTATAGAGGTCCTGCTGCTCAAATGGCTTGACCAGGTATCCGTTGGGTTTTACCGTTTTGGCATTTTCAACGGTGGCCCGGTCGGAGTTTGAAGTCACAAAGATGAAAGGGATATCGTATTGGGCCCGGATGTGTTTCCCCAGGTCAATCCCGGTTTTGTCGGATGCCAGGATGATGTCGATCAGCACCAGGTCCACTTCCTGCGATTTCAGCACTTCCACCGCCTGCTCGTATACAATCACATTGTCGACGATCTCGTAACCGATTTCCTCGAGCATGGATTGCATGTCGTCTGCGATAATCACATTGTCTTCAACAATGAGGATTTTGATGGGCTGTTCCAAAATCGCTTGGGTTTAGAAGGTTATCGCTTTCAAAATTACAAAAAATAATGATTCAACAGGTAGAGCAACAAGCCCAGGGCAAAGGTGCTCAGGGCCACCTTCTTCAATTCCGGGTCCAGGGCCCGGGCTTCCCTGGCCCGTACAAAGCAAACCAGGTGCCAGGCCAGGCCCAGGAAGGGGAGCAGCACCAGGGCGGCCATTGCCGGCCGCGGCTGTATAAAGACGTAGGCCACCATAGCGGTAAAGCCGGTCAGGCATAGCACCCAATGGTACACCCGCCCCCATCTGGGCCCCAGGCGAACAGCCAGGGTGATTTTCCCTGCAGCCCGGTCCGGCTCCAGGTCCCGGAGGTTGTTCAGGTTCAGGACAGCGGCAGAGAGGGCCCCAATGGCAATGGCGGGCAGCCAGGCTTCCGCCAGCAGGGTCTGGGTATACAGGAACTGACACCCCTGTACACTAAGTAACCCAAAAAAAAGGAAGACAAAAAGATCGCCCAGGCCTTTGTAGCCATAGGCGGTATTGCCCACCGTATAACGGATGGAGGCCCAGATGGCACATAACCCGAGTAACCCGAATAACAGGAAGTACCACAGTTGCCCGGCCCCGAAAGCCCGCAAAAGGGTAGCCAGGGTAAGGGCAGCACTGATGGCGATCATTACCCAGATGCCCCGTTTCAGGGCAGCCCGGCTAATGGCCCCGCTTTGCAGGGCCCGGGCGGGACCTATGCGGCTGGCATTATCGGTACCCTTTACCCCGTCCCCGTAATCGTTGGCAAAATTGGAGGTAATCTGATAGGCCAGGGTGGTGGCCAGGGTAAGGGTAAAAAGCAAGGTGTCTTCAAGGCCCTGGGCACGGGCCATGGCCGTTCCGGCCAGGATGCCGGCTATCGAGAGGGGCAGGGTCCGCAATCGCGCGGCACCCAACCAGGTTTTCAGGGCAGCCAAGGCTACTTCGGGTCTTCGATTTTTACACGTTTACCATCCCGGTAAGACGCCACAAAGGCATCCTTAAAGCCCATATCCACCAATTCACTGCGAAAGCGCTGGGCCTCTTCCAGGGTTTCGAAATTCCCTATAGAATAGGCGTAAAACGGATTTGCCTTCACAAAAAGGGTGTTGCTCAGGGATTCGGAGGCCAGGCTCAGGTTGTTATCCACAAAGGCCTTTACCTGTACGGAATAGATGGTCTCTTTTTCCAGGAATTGCTTGGCCAGGTAGAAGTCCTTGACCAGGCTGAGCTCCTCATTTTGCTGCTTGAGGTTGCTGAGGCGGCTGCGAAAGACCTCCAGGCTGTCTATGGAGACATTCAGGTACTCCGCATTGTTTTGTTTGGCACTGGAGGTAAGCCCGACCGTGAAAGAAGCAATGGCCAGGGTGCCGATCAAAAACAGGGCCGTTACCCCGCCAAATAGATTGCGCTGCAGGCGGGCGCGTTTCAATTCCTTGTTCTTGTACTTGATCTGGTCCAGCAGGCGCTCGTTAATGATCTGCGCCTTATCGATATCCTTGTGCAATTCGAGCAGATCGCTCTCTTCTATAAAGGGCATAGGTTTGGCTTTGTTGGAAACTCCGCTAAATGTAACCAAAATGGGGGGATTCAACAAACCTTGGCCGGCCGTATTTGCAAGGCGCATCGGCTAATCAGGAGTCAGGATTGCCGGAGTAGGCGCACCCCGTCCGGGGCAAGTTCAATTTTGCGTGCCTTATACAGGATTCCCAAGCCTTTTTTAAAGCGCTTTTTGCTCATCTTCAGCACCTCCTGAATCCGGCCCGGGTCCGAGCCGTCATGCAGGTCCAGAAACCCGCCTGATGCCTCCAGGGCCTCCAGGATACGGGCAGCAGCCGGCTCCAGACCGGTGTGCCCAAGGGGCTCCAGCACCACGTCCAGCTTTCGGTCCGGGCGTACGGTTTTCACATACCCCTTAATGGCGTCCCCAGGTTCCAGGGCGCGGAAGACCTGATCGTGGAATACGAGCCCTTTGTGGGCCTGGTTCACCACCACTTCAAATCCAAGGTCGGTTTTACGGTAGACCAGCAGGGATACCTCCTCCCCGGCCTTCAGGGTCATGTCCTCATTGCTCAGGAAGCGTTCCAGGCGGCCTGACGCCACCAGGCGACCGCTTTTGGGGTCCAGGTAGCAGTACACCGGGTAGTGCCGGCCTTCTTCCATGGGGGTGGGTTGTTCCCGGTATGGCACCAGCAGGTGTTTCTCCAGGCCCCAGTCCATAAAGGCCCCGAAACGGGTTACCTCTGCCACCCTGAGGCTGCCGAAGGCATCGCGGGTTATGGCCGGTTCCAGCGTGGTGGCCACAGGCCGCTCTTCGTGGTCCAGGTAACAGAATACCCGCAACATATCTCCTTCCTGCGTCCCTTCCGGCACATATTTTCGGGGCAGGAGGATCTCCTGCCCTTCCCCGTCGGTCAGGAACAAACCCACAGAGGTATCCCGGGCCACGCCCAGAGTGTTGTATGCGCCAATCGCTATCATAGGAAAGAATGCTTAGATGCCGCAAAGAAACGCCTTTTGGGCGGATCCGGGCCCTTCTTTAACCGTAAATCGAGGTTTTGCCAAACCGCCGGGCCAGCATGTAATAAATGACCGCGCGGTATTTGTTGCGTTCAGATCGGCCGTACCGGTCCATTTCGGCTGTGATAGCCTCCATAAGCTCCGGCCCGTCGGGGAGGCCCAGCTTCCCGATCAGAAAGTTGGTGCGCACCCGTTCCAGTTCCGAAGGGTCGGAGCCGGAAACTTTTGAAGCGTCGGATTTGTAGATGGATGGCCCCAGGCCAATGGTCACCTTGGTGAGCAGGTCCATATCCGGGGTTTCCCCGAATTTCTCGCGTATATCCTCGGCGTAATGGGCAATCCAGGTCTCTCTTTTGTTCATAGGTCAGGGTTTTGCCAGCTGCGGCAGCTCCGAAGTTAGGTAATCGAAATATTCCAGCAAAACGCGGTTATTGGTGGTTCTGGGGGTAAAAACCTCCAGCAGACGCGGGCCCGGGCTGGTTTCATAAAAGCCATCCAGGGCCTCCAGGAGTTCGCCCTCCGAGGCGGCACTGCGGTACTCCAGTCCATGGGCCTGGCATAGGTGGCGGGCATCCAGGCCATGTCGCGTTTCAAAATAGGTTTCAAAGGCCTCGGTCTCCTCCATCCCGGGCAGGATGCGGAAGATCCCGCCCCCGGAATTATTCAGGACGATCACGCGGAAATCCGGGCGCAGGGCTGCATTCCAAAGCCCGTTGCGGTCGTACAGGAAGCTCAGGTCCCCGCTAATGAGCAGGGTGGGTCCATCGTATCCCGCAGCCGCCCCCACGGCCGTGGAGGTACTGCCTTCAATCCCGCTGGTGCCCCGGTTGCAAAAAACGGCGAGGTCCTGATGCATTTCGAAGAGCTGGGAATACCGAACCGTAGAACTGTTGGCCAGGTGTACCAGCATGCGGCCCGGCAGGTGCTCCAGGATATGGCCGAAAGCCTGGAAATCCGAGAACGGGATTTGCTCCATATAGGCCGCGCGGCGGCGGCGGCAAGCCTCCTGGTAGCCGTCCCATGCGGAGCGGTACGAAGCCGCCAGCCGCGGCGGGTCCGGATCCAGAATGCCATCCAGGAAGGCATCGGGATGTAAAGGGATATGCTGTTCCAGGCAGTAATAGGTATCCATGGCCTGGAATGGGTCTGCGTGCCAGTGTGCTGCAGGCGGAAAAGCCCGGAGGAATTGTTTGATTTTCTTGGAAACCACCATACCCCCAAAGGTGAGCAGCACTTCCGGCTGTAACTGCCGGAACCGCTCCTGCACCGCTTCGGAGCGTTCCAGGGGCGCCATCAGGGCATCAATGCTCGGAAAGAAGGCGGGATGATGCAGGTTGGAAGTTGTTTCCGTGAGCACCATAACCGATGGGTCGGCCGCCAGCAGTTCCAGGCGTTCCTGTGCAATCGCACCCGGGGGAAGAGTCCCCACCAGTACCATTTTTCGGCGGGCCTCCTTCCAGCGCTTGCGGAACGGCCCAAGATCCGGGGCCGGGGTTTTCGGAATTCCGGCCGGAGGCAAGGCAACTGCCACAGGGGGTTCTTCCTGCGTCCCGTAAAGGGGTTCTTCAAAAGGGAGGTTCAGGTGCACCGGTAGCCGCTGCCCGGAGGCAACATCCAGGGCCCGGGCCAGTTCATCCTGGTTAAATGCCTGCACCTGCTGTTGAAGTTCCACCTGTTGCACGGCATTTGCAGGGGGTCCCTCCCCGCCCCAGCGGATTGCCGCAGTGGCGTGGGTCAGGTCCTGCCGCAATTGGGTTTCGTACCCGATATGCCGGCTGAATACCCCATCCTGCCGGATGGTCTGCCCGTCCCCTATATCGATGCGGTAGGGCGGGCGGTCCGCACTGAGCACCACCAGGGGGATACGGCTGTAAAAGGCCTCGCAAACGGCGGGGTAATAATTGAGCAGGGCGCTTCCGGAAGTGCAAACCAGGGCTGTGGGAAGACCGCTTTGCTGGGACAGGCCCAGGGCAAAAAACGCAGCACTGCGTTCATCCACCACCGAGAAACATTCAAAATAGGGGTTGCCGGTAAATGCCTGAATCAGGGGGGCATTGCGGGAGCCCGGGGAGATGACCACCTGCCGGATTTCCCGGAGCAGGCAACTCTGGACCACGGTATGTGCCAGGGGAATATTGCTGTACCTCATAGCTGTATACAAAGGTACGAATCGGGCGGTTCACAAGCCAGCCCGTTTCAGGAATTCTGAAGCACCGAAAGCATGGTGGTGCTCTTCTGGCAGGTTTCCTCCCATTCCTGCACCGGGTCCGAGGCGTCAGTGATGCCCCCGCCCACATAGACCAGGGCCGCGCCTTCCCAGAATTGCATGCACCGCAGGTTCACATAGAGGCTAAGGGTATCCATGCCCGTAATACCCACCGGGCCCAGGTAACCCGTATAAAATTCGCGACGGAAATTCTCGTGCTGCCCTATAAATTCCCGCGCCGCTTGCAAGGGAATGCCACATACCGCAGGGGTTGGGTGCAACTGGCCGACCAGGGCCATGGCCTGGCTACGGGTAGCCCTGGCCGCGAGTTCGGTTTTCAGGTGCCATACCCGGCCTGCCCTAACAGGGCGTACGGGCTGGATATCCGGCTCAAGGCCAAGGGTTGCCATAGCCTGCTGTATGTATTGGGTCACCAACTCCTGTTCACGTACCTCTTTGGCCCTGAACTCCGGGGTCTCCCCCGAGGCGGACACCCGCGTACCGGCCAGGGAAACCGTGCGCAACATCTGGTCCCGGTAATCCAGCAAGAGCTCCGGGCTGGCCCCCATCCAACTTCCCATGTCGGGATGATACCAGAAGTAACAAAAGGCATTGGGATAGGCCGCCAGCAGCCGTTTATAAACCTCCCAGTGGGTTCCCGTAATTTGGGCCGTGAATCGCCGCGCCAGCACTACCTTTTCCAGGTTTCCCTGCCCTATGGCGCGGAGGGCTTCCTCTACCAAACGCACATGGACGTCCTGCCCCATCGGGTCCGGCAGGGGGCTGGCCCCAGCAGGCACCTCGGCAGCCGGGGGGAAAGGTGTGGTGCAAATCCGGTCGGCCCGGATCCAAAGGGCCTGCAGGCCGGGTTCAAAAGGCATGGCCAGGAACCCGGAGCTGTCGTCCTGAGGGACGGCTGCAATCCCGGCTTCGTCCTGAAAAACCGTCCAAAGCTCCTGCTGCCCAGGTTTGCGAAAAACCGCAAAAGGCAGGCATGCTTCCTGCTGGGCGTGAATCGCTTGGCGTATGCGTTTGAATTTAACCGTTTTTGGGGAGGGCAATGGTGGTCAGTTTACAATGTGAAATCAGCTGGTCCTCGGCATTGGTAATCCGAATTTCCCAGAGTTGGGTAGTCCTGCCCTTGTGCAGCAACGTGGCCCGGGCCCATACGGCCCCCTCGGCAATGCTGCGCACATGGTTGGCTGAAATCTCAATGCCCCGGACCGCGTATTTCCGCGCATCCAGAAAAATAAAGGTAGCCGCGGAAGCCACACTTTCCGCCAGGGCCACGCTGGCGCCGCCATGCAGGATACCGTCCGGCTGGTGTACCCGGGAATCCACCGGCATACGGGCCGTCAGAAAATCCTCCCCCACATCCGTAAATTCGATAGAAAGGGTTTCCATCAGCGTGTTTTTGCACGCCTCATTGCAGATCTGAAGGATTTTTTCTTTGTATTGCTCCATGCATTTTTGATTTTTGCAAAGGTACGCAATCCCTGCAGAATCATGTCTGAATCCATCCCGAAGCCCAATGCAGAAAAATGGGTGTCCTACGCCGCCCGGGCCCCATACACCACTCTGAATGCCCGGGGGGAAGCCACCCGGAGAACCTGGGTAGTTTTTCACGGCATCGGGTATCTATCCCGGTATTTCCTGCGTCACTTTTCGGGCCTGGACCCCCAGGTGCATTACCTGATAGCCCCACAGGCCCCATCCCTGTATTACCTGTCGGACACCTATACCCACGTGGGTGCCAGCTGGCTTACCCGGGAACATACCCAGGGCCACATGGACAACCTGATGGAGTACCTGGATAGCGTGCTGCAGGAAGAAGGCATTCAACCCCAGGATGACCTGGATTATTTTGCCTATTCCCAGGGGGTCTCCGTGTTGTGCCGCTGGCTGGCGCGCCGGCCGGTTGGCGGGGGACGCATTTTCCTGTACGCCGGAAAACCCCCGGCGGAGCTTCGGCCGGAAGCTTTCAGCCACCTCCCCGAAACCATGCCGGTGGTAGTGGTTTTCGGCAATCAGGACCCCTTTCTGAAACCTGAAGACCGGCCGGGGCTGCTGGCCCGGTATCGCGAACTGTTCGGGGACCGCTTGCAGGTGGTGGCCTTTGACGGCGGGCACGAACTGCGCAACGACCTGATTGTACAACTGGCTGCCGAGTATGGAAACACTTGAAAACGCACGCGCCCGCCTGATCCCCCTGGATGCGAAAAATCAGCACCTCCTGCAGGAGGTAGCCCGGGAGCCCGGCCTGATCCGGTACTCCCCGGGGATACTACATACGCCGGAAGGCTTCTCGACCTATATGGGAAAAGCCATGGCGGAAGCCGCGCAGGGGCAGAGTATTCCCTTCCTGATCTGGGATAAAAAAACAGATACCCCTGCCGGCAGCACCCGCTTTATGCGCATTGACCGGGTCAATAAGGTCGTGGAAATCGGCTCCACCTGGATCGGAAAAGCCTATTGGGGTACAGGCCTGAACACGGCCGTAAAACAGCTGATGCTGGCCCAGGCATTCGGCCCCCTGGGCTTTGAAAAGGTCACCTTCCGGATCGATTCGCGCAACCTGCGTTCACGGGGGGCAGTAGAAAAACTCGGGGCTATCCTGGAAGGGACGCTCCGAGAGGATGTATACCTCGCAGACGGGTTCAAACGGGATACCTGCGTTTATGGCCTGCTGCGCCGGGAATGGCCGGGCCTGCCTAATGCCTGAGGCTGTCTGCCACTGCCCCTGCAGGTACTTCTTCGTAATAGGTAATGGCGCGTACCACGTACTGGTTTTCCGGGGTCACGATCTGGCGTACCCAATTGGAGGGGTTGGCCCCATCCATATGGTAGAGGTATTTGCGGACGATGGGTTCGCTCCGCCCTCCCCCTGCCGGGTGTTCTACCAGGGTTTCCGTTTCGGGGAAGGATTCCGGGTTATACGTCCATTTGCGGGTTTCCCGGGGCACAAAACTTTCCTTTTGGGTATCATAGGCGAAGCGGACTTCCTTCAGGCGGCGGCCCTGCATATCCAGGGTTTCCTCCACGGCCTCCCGGGGCAGCCCGTCCGAGTACTCCTTGGTGAGCACCACCCGAACCGGGATGCTGCCCATCCGGCTCCCGGACCGCCTTACGGAGCGCTGTAATTCCCCATTGCGCACATAAGAGATGGTTTCCTCTCCCTGGTAGGTATCGTAGGTAAGCCGGGTATCGTCCACCCCTTCCGGAGTTACCCGCACCATTCGCTGCAGGATACCGCGGTCGTTGTAACGGTAATCCACCTTTTCCTGGATGGAACGGTCGTAGGAAAGGATGGTTTCCGTTTGCACCGGGCCGGTGGCGCTGTCGCGCTCGTAGATATGGGCAATGGACGTCCGGGGATCAAAATCCCCGCTGCGGTACACCTCGTCCCGCCGTTCATAAAGGATGCTGTCGCGGTAGCGGTAGTAGGTGATATCATAATCTTCAGGGCCATAACGCGTCAGGGATTTACGCAGGCGCCCTTCCCGGTCGAACTCAAAACGTTCTTCCCCGTACTGGGCCTTGACCACACAAACCTTTACCGGGCCGCGCATCTGGAAATCCGACAGGGTGAATGCCTCCGGCTGCTGGCCGTAACCTGCAAGCACCCAAAGTCCGAAGCAGCATAAAAACAAGGGGTAGTGTTTCCTCATAGGATAAAAGTAAGGGTTCCGCATGGAATCGGGAACAAAAGCCATACCAAAAAAAAGGGGGCAGATGTGGTATCTGCCCCCCTTGGATTCATCCGGTTTCCCGGTACCTTATTTCACTTCCTCGAAGTCTACGTCTTCAACGTTGTCGCCCTCCTTGGCATCCTGTCCGGAAGTGGCATCGCCGGCTCCGGCACCGCCGCCCTGCTGGGCTTCGGCCTGAGCCTTGTAGAGTTCTTCGGAGGCCGCCTTCCAGGCTTCGTTGATACCATCCAGGGCAGGCTGGATCTGCTCCAGCTCCTTGGTCTCATAGGCCTTTTTCAGGGCTTCGAGGGCGGTCTCAATCTGGGCTTTCTTATCTGCGGAGAGCTTATCCCCGAATTCGGAAAGCTGTTTTTCGGTCTGGAAGATCATACCGTCTGCCTCGTTCAGCTTATCTGCCTTCTCCTTGGCCATTTTATCGGCTTCGGCATTGGCTTCGGCTTCGGATTTCATGCGTTGGATCTCATCTTCGGTCAGGCCGGAAGAAGCTTCAATCCGGATGTCCTGTGACTTGCCGGTGGCCTTGTCCGTTGCCGAAACCTTAATGATTCCGTTGGCATCGATATCGAAGGTTACCTCAATCTGAGGCGTTCCCCGGGGTGCGGGCGGAATGCCGTCCAGGTGGAAGCGGCCAATGGTCTTGTTGTCCGCCGCCATGGGGCGTTCCCCCTGCAGAACGTGGATCTCTACCGAAGGCTGGTTGTCTGCAGCCGTAGAGAAGATCTGCGATTTCTTGGTGGGGATGGTGGTGTTGGACTCGATCAGTTTGGTCATCACCCCGCCCATGGTCTCGATGCCCAGGGACAAAGGGGTTACATCCAGCAGGAGTACGTCTTTCACATCTCCGGTCAGGACCCCGCCCTGAATAGCGGCACCAATAGCCACCACTTCGTCCGGGTTTACGCCTTTGGAAGGTTTCTTCCCGAAGAATTTTTCCACGGCTTCCTGTACGGCAGGGATCCGGGTGGAGCCCCCTACCAGGATAATCTCGTCAATATCACTCTTGCTGAGCCCGGCTGTTTTCAGGGCAGATTCGCAAGGGGCAATGGTGCGTTTCACCAGATCCTGGATCAGCTGCTCGAACTTGGCGCGCGACAAGGTGCGCACCAGGTGTTTGGGGCCGCTGGCTGTGGCGGTGATGTACGGCAGGTTGATTTCGGTCTGGGAGGAGGAGGACAATTCGATCTTGGCCTTCTCGGCAGCTTCCCGCAGGCGTTGCAGGGCCATGGGATCCTGCCGCAGGTCCATAGACTCCTCGGCCTTGAATTCCTCGGCCAGCCAGTCGATGATCTTCTGGTCCACGTCGTCTCCACCCAGGTGGGTGTCCCCGTCGGTGGAGAGCACTTCAAAGACGCCGTCCCCGAGTTCCAGGATGGATACGTCGTGGGTACCACCCCCGAAGTCAAAAACCACGATTTTCTGGTCCTGATCCTTTTTGTCCAGGCCATACGCCAGGGAGGCTGCGGTCGGCTCGTTGATGATCCGCTCTACCTTCAGGCCGGCAATTTCCCCGGCTTCCTTGGTAGCCTGCCGCTGGGAATCGTTAAAATAGGCCGGAACGGTAATGACCGCGCGGCTTACGCTCTGGCCCAGGTAATCTTCGGCCGTTTTCTTCATTTTCTGCAGGATCATGGCAGACAATTCCTGGGGGGTGTACAAACGCCCGTCAATATCCACCCGCGGGGTGTCATTGTCGCCTTTCTCCACTTTATAAGGTACGCGCTCTGCCTCTCTCTGGGACTCCGAATACTTATTGCCCATAAACCGTTTGATAGAATAGATGGTTTTATGGGGGTTGGTCACGGCCTGACGCTTGGCAGGATCGCCCACCTTGATCTCTCCCCCTTCCACAAAGGCAATGACGGACGGCGTGGTCCGTTTACCCTCGGCATTGGGGATCACCACAGGCTCATTCCCCTCCATTACGGAGACGCAGGAGTTGGTGGTACCTAAGTCAATTCCGATAATCTTGCTCATTCTGAAAATCTTATAATTAGTGTTTCGCTTTCAATGGCTCGCCTATCCTATGACAAACAATATGCCACAGCCTAAAAACTGACATACTGTCATTTTGCTCCCGGGAGGATTTTTTCCCGGGGCCTACTTTATTCCTTCAAAAGGGTTTGTACCTTAGCCGGCAGCTTTAAGCCCTGTTCCCATGGAATGTATCAGTGTTTTCGACATGTTGAAAATTGGGGTTGGGCCTTCCAGCTCCCATACCCTGGGCCCCTGGAAGGCAGCCCTGAAGTTCCTGAAGGCTTTGGAAAACGACGGACAATTGCAACAGGTCCGCAAAATACAGGTGGCCCTTTACGGCTCCCTCTCCCTGACCGGAAAAGGACATGCCACCGATATTGCCGTTTTGATGGGGCTTACGGGCGCAGACCCGGAAACGGTTCCCGTGGCAGGCATCGAACCCACCCTGCAGGACATCCGAACCACACATACCCTTTGCCTGAACGGGGTGCACACCATCCCCTTCAACCCGGAAACCCACCTATCCTTCCGCAAAAAATTCCTGCCCTTCCACGCCAACGGCATCACCTTCACGGCGGACCTGCCCGATAAGGCCCGGCGCACCGAAACGTATTATTCCATCGGGGGCGGCTTTGTGGTGCAGGAGGAAGGGAAGAGTGCAATCCGGAAGGAAGCCGCCTTCCTGCAGTTCCCCTACCCCATACAGACGGGTGCCGAGTTACTGGCCTACTGTCAGGAGCACCAGATGCAGGTTTCAGCCCTGGTACTGGAAAACGAACGCTCCCTGCGGACCGATGCCCAGATTGAAGCCGGGCTAAGGCGCATCTGGGATACCATGCTGGAATCCGTGTACGAGGGTTGCCACACCGGAGGGATACTCCCCGGGGGGCTGCAGGTCAAGCGCCGGGCCCCGGAGACGTACGCCAAACTCAAAGGAGATAAGCCGTACACCGGGCCCGCGGACTGGCCTGCATCCATCCGTAAAACCCGGGTGCGCTTCCGGGAAATCCTGAAATGGGTGAGTTGTTTTGCCCTGAGTGTAAACGAAGTAAATGCCAGCCTGGGCCGGATCGTGACCGCCCCCACCAACGGCAGTGCCGGGGTGATTCCGGCTGTGCTCATGTATTATCTGGTTATCGAAAACCACAAGGCCGGCTTTGAGGACATCAAGAAATTCCTCCTGGTAGCCAGTGAAATCGGGAGCCTGTTCAAGAAGGGAGCTACTATATCCGCAGCCATGGGCGGGTGCCAGGCGGAGATCGGGGTCTCTTCGGCCATGGCCGCCGGGGCCCTTACCGAACTGCTGGGGGGCACGCCCCAACAAGTGCTGGTGGCTGCGGAAATTGCCATGGAGCACCACCTGGGCCTTACCTGCGACCCCATTGGCGGCCTGGTGCAGGTGCCCTGCATTGAACGGAATTCCATGGGGGCCATCAAGGCCATCAATGCGGCCGAACTGGCCCTGGAATGCGACCCGGCGTCTGCCAAAGTCCCCTTCGACAAGGTGGTGCAAACCATGTGGGACACCGCCCGCGACATGAATGCCAAATACAAGGAAACCTCCCGCGGCGGCCTGGCCGTGGGGGTAAACCTCAGCGACTGCTAAGGGAGCAGCGCCCTTATTCTTCGCATCCCTCCCGCCTGCGGGTATCGATCAGGTAAATGATCTGCCAGGCCTTTCCGTCGTGAAAGAGCTGAAACGAATTGACCCCGCAATGGTGGAAGGCTCCCTGCAGGTAGAAGGCATAGGGGGTCCAGGCATTGGCCATATTCCCGTCGACACTGATCTGGTAATCCAGCAGGTTTTCACGGAATTGAACAGAATCGGGAATCCGCACCACGTGCTTCACCAGGTCGTCCATGGAGCCTGTGGCCAGGAAAGGGTTTCCCTCCAGGTTGGTGCCCACGGTCTGCACCACCACCCCCGGCCGTATCACGGCAAGCATGGTGGCCGTATCCCGGGCGTGGTAGCCCTCAAAAAACTGGTCAATGGTGCGGCGTACAGCCCGTTGCTGTTCCGACTGGGCCTGGGTGCTGAAGGTCAGCAGCCCCAGAAGCAGCAGGGCTGCGATATGCTTGAATGTTGCTTTCATGTGCCTAAAATACATATTATGAGCCAGCTTTTCCCGGAAAAGGGCACACGCCAAAATTCCGTACTTTAGAGGCCTCTAAAAACCTTCGGGAATGTCTTCAGCCAAAAAAGAGTTTAAACGCGTCACGGTGAAATCCCTCATCGAGATGAAACAGCAGGGGGAAAAGATCTCCATGCTCACCGCCTATGATTACTCCATGGCAAGGATTGTGGATGCCGCCGGGGTCGATGTAATCCTGGTAGGCGATTCGGCCAGCAATACCATGGCCGGGCATGAGACTACCCTGCCCATCACCCTGGATCAGATGATCTATCATGCGAGTTCCGTGATACGGGCCGTACAACGGGCCCTGGTGGTGGTGGACCTGCCCTTCGGTTCTTACCAGAGCGACCCGAAGGAAGCCCTGCGCTCGGCCATCCGCATCATGAAGGAAAGCGGGGCCCACGCCGTGAAGATGGAGGGCGGGGCAGAAATCAAGGATTCGGTCAAACGCATCCTCAATGCGGGTATTCCGGTAATGGGCCACCTGGGGCTCACCCCCCAGAGTATTTATAAGTTTGGCACCTATACCGTTCGTGCCCGGGAAGAGGAGGAGGCCAAAAAGTTACTGGAAGATGCCCAGCTGCTGGAGCAGTTGGGATGTTTCGGGCTGGTGCTGGAGAAAATCCCGGCCGCCCTTACAAAAAAGGTATCCGATACCCTGAACATCCCCACCATCGGGATCGGGGCCGGGGTGCATGCAGACGGGCAGGTGCTGGTCATCCACGACCTTTTGGGCATGACCCACGAATTCAACCCCCGTTTCCTGCGGCGCTACATGAACCTCTACGAGGAAATGAGCCAGGCCATTGGCCAGTACGTAAGCGATGTTAAAGCCCGGGATTTCCCCAACGAAAACGAGCAGTACTAAGCCGGGACCCCTATGCCAGCCCATACCCGAACCAAAGTTTTGTTGCTGCTGCTTATTACCTTCAATGTCCTGGTGGACCAATGGAGCAAGGATGCCGTGCGTACCCATGTGGCTCCGGATTCCTATACCGAACTGGCCGGACCCGCCCTTATCCTTACCCGGGTGGAAAATACCGGGGCCTTTCTGGGCATGGGGCAGGACTGGAACCCCCTGGCCAAACGGGTTTTTCTGCAAGGCCTGCCACTGGCCCTGATGCTGTTCCTGATGTACCGCCTGCTGCGGCAGCCCGGGGATAACCGGACCATGGCCATTGGCCTGAGTTGTATTATCGGCGGGGGGTTGGGCAACCTGTGGGACCGCTTCTACCTGGGTTCCGTGACGGACTTCTTCCAGATGAGGGCCGGCCCCCTGCATACCGGGATTTTCAATATGGCGGACGTTTCTGTTAGCCTGGGCCTGGTACTGGTGCTGCTGGCCTATGGCGCACAGCGCAAAAAACAAAATTCCTGACCATGCCCGGCCCACGGTCTACCCCCGAGAACCTGGAGGTCCTCTTTGAGGATAACCACCTGATTGTAGTCAACAAAAAAGCCGGGGACCTGGCCCAGGGCGACAAGACCGGCGACGCCCCTTTGAGCGAAGTGGTCAAGGCCTACCTCAAGGTGAAATACGACAAGCCCGGAGCGGTATTCCTCGGGGTGGTCCACCGCCTGGACCGGCCTACTACCGGGGCGCTTATTTTTGCCCGCACCTCCAAGGCGCTCAGCCGCCTGAATGCCATGTTTGCCGGCACCGAGGTGCAAAAAACCTACTGGGCCGTGACCCAAAACCCGCCCCCTCAGGCCCAGGGGCGGCTGGAACACTGGCTTTCCCGGAATTCCAAACAAAATAAATCCTACGCCATGCCGGGGCCCGGGCCCGACCGTAAACGGGCGGCCCTCTCCTACCGCTACCTGAAGAAATTGCAGCGCTACCACTTGCTGGAAATTCGCCTGGAAACCGGCAGGCACCACCAGATCCGCGCACAGCTGGCGGCCATTGGGTGCCCTATTAAAGGGGATTTGAAATACGGGGCTGCCCGCAGCAACCCGGACGGCAGTATCCACCTGCATGCGCGACACCTGGAGTTTGTGCACCCGGTACGCAAAACCCCGGTACAGCTTACCGCCCCCCTGCCGCCGGACCCGGTCTGGGATGCCTGTCTGGATTAAGGCTATCGGGTAAGCGCCAGTGCCTTTTCCCGGATAATTTCGGCCACCGGGCGACCTTCCAGGTGGCTTTCCAGCCAGGATAGGATATCCAGATACAGGAAGGCCCGTTTTTCGTACGGGTGGTCCTCGAAGGTTTTCAGGCGGTCGTAGAGTTCCTGGAAGGCGGCTTTCAGGTCCTGCGGATACATGCCGCCCAGCTTCCGCAAAAAGGTGATCATCTCCCGCTGCACCCCATGTAACTCATTCATTTTCAACAGGAACTTATAGGTGCTCTTCAGCTGGACCTCCAGGTGGTAGTCCATCCCGGCCTCGTAGTGGGCCACCAGGCTTAGCACCCGCGCAAAGCACATGAGGTCTTCCCGCACCTTCAGGCTCTTGTTCTGTATGATTTTCTTCAGGTACTGTATGCAGGCCTTATGGTTCCCCACCCCGAAATACAGGCAGGCGATCTTGTAGTAAAACAGCATGATGTGGTGCTGGTCCAGGCGGTCGCGGTGTTTGCCAATGCCGTACTCCACAATCTTCACCAGGTAGAGCCCTTTTTCGAAGGTGCCCTCCAGAAAATGCAGGTTAATTTTGTTGGCATTCACATAGAGGAAGCTCAGGGAAGCCACGTTGTCGTTTTTCGGGAAATCCTTTTTGGCCAGGACTTTTTCCAGCCGGTCCAGGGTCTGGCGGAACTGGCTGCTGTACTTCACAAAGAACAGGGATTCCAGCAAATAGTTGTTGCCCTTCAGGTAAAACACCGGGTTCAGGGAGATTTGCTGGGGATTTTCGTAAAAGAGGTCCACCCACTTGCTGGCGTATTTGTAGGACGACAGGAAATCCTGGATCAGGAAGCTATACCAGAGGTGGGCTTTGAATAACCAGAGTTTTTCCCGGAAGCCCAGGTCTTCCATGCGATAGTCCGGGAGGTGGGTGTCGAAATAGTCCCGTACCCGCCTGAAATCCTCGTCGTTGCGGACATACCCCACCTTCAGCATCATGCTGTAAAGCTGCAGGGAGAGGTTGGACAGTTTGCTGGCAATGCTGTTGAGCTCGGTCAGGTGCTGGCTCTCCCCGGAGAGTTCCCCCGCCCGGTCCGGCAGGCTGCGGGTAATGTACTGGGTTTCGATAATCTTTTCCAGTTCCACAATCTCATAGGCGATGTTTTTCTCCTCGTGCTCTATGGCAACGGCCTTGGCCTTATCCAGCAATTTCAGGCTCTGTTTGTACAGCCCCTTCTGATAGAGGATGGTCGCGAAATCCAGTTGTTCCCGGATCTGTACCCGGATGTTCTGGTTAACCGGGTTCAGGCGCAGGCTAATGAGGATTTGCTTGTAGAGGTGGGCTTTCAGGTTGGAGAGCTGGGATTTCTTGACAATGCCACTTTCCAGGATGGCCTCTTCCTGGTAGGTGCGCATCTTGTCCATGAGGTTAAAGAGGGCCAGGAATTTGGCATCTACATTTACCCCCAGGCGGCCCACATAGAGTTTGAACTGCCGCTTTTCCGATTTGGAAAGGGATTTGACCAGGATAAACAAGGCGTCCTTGTGGGCATTTGTCATCGTAAAAAAAATGATTTATATTACTGATATACAGCGCTATAACTATACTAAAAATGAACTTAACGTTGTAATGGACACCGGGCCCGCCCTTTGGGCCAGAAAGCCCTTGGGTATATTCGTATAAGGCGACTAAAAGTAAGAAATATAATGAGTAAAGAGAAGGTACAGATTTTTGACACCACCCTTAGGGACGGAGAACAGGTTCCAGGCTGCAAACTGGACACCTCGGAGAAACTGGTGATTGCCGAAAGGCTGGACCTGCTGGGGGTAGACGTGATTGAAGCTGGCTTCCCGATTTCCAGCCCAGGGGACTTCCGTTCCGTAAGCGAAATTGCACGGATTGTAAAGCACGCCACGGTTTGTGGCCTGACCCGGGCGGTAAAGAAGGACATTGAAGTGGCGGCAGAGGCCCTGAAGCCCGCCAGACGCCCGCGCATCCATACCGGGATCGGCACCTCCGATTCCCACATCAAGCACAAATTTAACGCCAGCCGGGAAGAAATCCTGGAACGGGCGGTTGCGGCCGTAAAATACGCCAAATCCTTTGTGGAGGATGTGGAGTTCTACGCAGAAGATGCGGGCCGTACAGACAACGAATACCTGGCACGGGTTTGCGAAGCCGTTATTGCGGCCGGGGCTACCGTGCTGAACATCCCCGATACCACCGGCTACTGCCTGCCCGAGGAGTACGGGGCCAAAATGCAGTACCTCAAGGAAAACGTGAAAGGTATCGACAAGGCCATCCTCTCCTGCCACTGCCACAACGACCTGGGGCTGGCCACCGCCAACTCCATCTCCGGGGTCATCCACGGGGCGCGGCAAATTGAATGCACCATTAACGGCATAGGCGAACGGGCCGGGAACACTTCCCTGGAGGAAGTGGTGATGATCCTGCGCCAGCACCCCTACCTGGAACTGGACACCAACATCAACGCCAAGCTGCTGTACAGCACCAGCCAGATGGTCTCCCAGAAAATGGGCATGCCTGTACAACCCAACAAGGCTATTGTGGGCTCCAATGCCTTTGCCCACAGCTCCGGCATCCACCAGGACGGGGTGATCAAAAACCGGGAAACCTATGAAATTATCAACCCTGAGGACGTGGGGGTTAACGAATCCTCCATTGTCCTGACCGCACGCAGCGGCCGGGCTGCCCTGGCTTACCGGGCCAAGAAAGTGGGGTATATGCTCACCAAGGTGCAGCTGGATACCGTTTACGAGGAATTCCTGAAATTCGCGGACCGCAAGAAAGAAATCGAGGATGCGGACATCCACCAGATTGTGGAAGCCGCCAACATCAACATTGAAAGCATCGCTTAATGAAACTCAAGATCGCATTACTGCCCGGAGACGGGATCGGGCCGGAAGTTGCCGCCCAGGCCGTAGCCTGCCTCCAGGCTGTGGAAGAGGCCTTTGGCCACCAGTTCACCTTTACCCCGGCCTCAGTGGGTGCCACCGCCATCGACAAGACGGGCGACCCCCTGCCGGAAGAAACCCTGGACCTATGCAAGGCTTCGGATGCCGTGTTGTTCGGGGCTATAGGCGATCCGAAATACGATAATGACCCCTCTGCCAAGGTGCGCCCGGAACAGGGCCTGCTGCGGCTGCGGAAGGAACTGGGCCTGTTCAGCAACATCCGCCCGGTAAAGGTATTCCCTACCCTGATCGAGAAATCGCCCTTGCGGGAAGAGCGCATCAGCGGCACGGATCTGGTGATCTATCGTGAACTGACCGGGGGCATCTATTTCGGGGAAAAGTACCTGTCCGAAGACGGCTCTGTCGCTTCCGACCTCTGTATTTATTCGGAGGAAGAAATCAGCCGGATTGCCCACCTTGCCTTTAAGGCGGCCAAGTCCCGTCGCGGCAAGCTCACCCTGGTGGACAAGGCTAATGTCCTGGAATCCTCCCGCCTCTGGCGCCGGGTGGTCACCAAAATTGGTGAAAGCTATCCGGAAGTGACCCTGGATTATCTCTTTGTGGACAATGCCGCCATGCAAATGATCCTGAACCCCAGCCAGTTCGACGTGATCCTGACCGAAAACATGTTCGGCGACATCATTTCCGACGAGGGCAGTGTGATCGGGGGGTCCATCGGGTTGTTGCCCTCGGCTTCCGTGGGTGAGCAAAGCGCCATGTTCGAGCCTATCCACGGGTCTTATCCCCAGGCAGCCGGGAAGAATATCGCCAACCCCATTGCCTCCATCCTCTCTGCAGCCATGCTGCTGGACCATTTTGGCCTGAATGAGGAAGCAGCCGCCGTGGTACGTTCGGTAAACCAGGCATTGAAAAAGGGGATTGTCACCCAGGACCTGGATACCAAGAGCCAGTACGGCACAGACGACGTAGGGCACTTTATCGCCACGCACATCTCGGACTCGGACGACTTCCGGGGGCTGAACAAGGAAAATATCGGATTGGGCAAGTCTACCATCATCTGACCATCATCCGACCCCCTAACCACCGAAACCTCCGGCAACTGCCCGGAGGTTTTGTTTTCCGGGGTGCAAATCACGAAGCATTGTTTTATCTTTGGTGCCTTAAAACCGACCGATGAAGATCTCCTATAACTGGCTGAAGCAATTCCTCGAAATCGACTGGCCGGCGGAGCAGACGGCAGAGCTGCTGACCGACCTGGGCCTGGAAGTGGAAGGCGTTGCCCCCTTTGAATCCGTAAAGGGCGGCTTGGAAGGGATAGTGGTTGGACGGGTACTCACTTGCGGCAAACACCCCAATGCGGACCGCCTGAGCCTGTGCACGGTGGATATCGGTCAGGGGGAACCTGTACAAATCGTCTGCGGGGCACCCAATGTGGCCCAGGGCCAATTGGTACCTGTTGCCCCGGTGGGGACCACCCTGTACGATGCGGAAGGCGAACCCTGGAAAATCAAAAAAGGGAAGATTCGGGGCGAAGCCAGCCAGGGCATGATCTGTGCAGAGGACGAACTGGGCCTTGGGGCGGACCATTCAGGGATCATGGTACTGGAAACGGAGGCCGATCCCGGCACTCCCCTGGCCAGCCTGCTGAAGGTGGAAACCGACCAGGTCTTTGAAATCGGGCTGACCCCAAACCGGGCAGACGCCATGAGCCATTATGGGGTGGCGCGGGACCTGCGGGCAGGCCTGAAACAGAAAAAAATCAGTAAGGAACTCATCACGCCCTCGGTGAGCACCTTTAATGTAGACAACCGCAGCCTGCGCATAGACGTTTCGGTAGCGGATAACAAAATGGCCCCGCGCTATTGCGGGGTAACCATCAGCAACCTGATTGTTCAGGAGAGCCCGGACTGGCTCAAAAACCGCTTGAAAGCCATAGGGCTGAACCCCATCAACAATGTGGTCGATGCCACCAACTATGTTTTACACGAACTGGGGCAACCCCTGCACGCCTTTGATGCCGACCGGATTTTTGGACGGAAGATCGAGGTGCGCACTGTGGAGGCCGGCACCCGCTTTATGACCCTTGACGGGGAGGAACGCACCCTTCACGAGGAAGACCTGATGATCTGCGACGCAGAGAAACCCATGTGTATTGCCGGGGTTTTCGGGGGCATCAATACCGGGGTAACCGAAGACACGCGCAACATCTTCCTGGAGAGCGCCTATTTTGACCCGGTTGCCATCCGCAAAACCGCCAAGCGCCATGGCCTGAGCACAGACGCCTCCTTCCGTTTTGAACGCGGCATCGACATCAATAACGTGGAATACGCCCTGGTGCGGGCCGCCGTCCTGATCCGGGACATTGCCGGGGGGGACATTTCCTCCGACGTGGTAGACCTCTACCCCAACAAAATGCCGGATTATAATGTATTCCTGAGTTACGAGAAAATCCACAACCTGATCGGAGTAGAAATCCCGCGGGATACCATACTTTCCATCCTGGCCTCTCTGGACATACAGGTGCGCAGCAATACCGAATCCGGGCTTGGGCTGGTCATCCCTTTTTACCGGGTCGATGTGCGGCGGGAAGTGGATGTGATCGAGGAATTGTTGCGGGTATACGGGTACAACAACATCCCGGACAAAACCAAATTTACGGCCTCCATCCTGCCACCGGCCGTAGTAGAGCCCCACGACCTGCAACGCCGGGTAGGCAACCAACTGGCAGACCTTGGTTTTTACGAGATTCTGGGTAACAGTCTTTGTAACCCGGACCACAATGCCCGCCTGCAGGATACGGCCGGGAAAGCCGTAAGCCTGCTGAACCCGTTAAGCCGCGAACTCTCCGAACTGCGCCAGGATATGCTTTTTACCGGGCTGGGCGCGGTGGCCTATAACCTGAACCGCCGCCAGCAGGACCTGCGCCTATTTGAATTCGGGAAGATCTACCGGCATGGCAAGGGCCAGGCCTTTGAGGAGGAAGACCGCCTTTCCGTGGTGGTTAGCGGCAATCTGCACGGAGACCACTGGGCCTCCCCTACCCAGGCTGCCGGATTCTTTTTTCTGAAATCGGCCGTACTGGGCATCTTTGAACGCCTGGGCATTGGCCGTTGCGAAGAACTGCCATACACGGATGCCCGTATCTGCGAAGGCCTGCAACTCACTTCCCAGGGGGTGGTCCTGGCTCAACTCGGAGTGGTACATCCGGATTTCCTGAAGCCCTTTGAGATCAAACAGGAGGTGCTGTTTGCAGACATCCGGTGGGCAGCCTTACTGGAGCGCAAAGCCACCCCGGAACAAACCCGCTACAAGGCCCTCCCGAAGTTTCCGGAGGTGCGAAGGGATTTTGCCCTGCTCCTGGACCAGGGGAAACACTTTGAGGAAGTGTACCGCCTGGCCTTTGAGACCGAGCGCAACCTCTTGCAGGATGTGAACCTTTTTGATGTCTACACCGGCGATAAACTTCCGAAAGGCAAGAAATCTTATGCGGTAAGCTTTACGTTACAGGATCAGGACAAAACCCTGACGGACAAGAAAATAGACGGGGTGATGCAGCGCTTGCGCCAGCGGTTTGAAAAAGAACTGGGGGCCGAACTGCGCTAAGGCCGGGAGGTTGGGAGAATAACCGAATCGATGCGGTGAAATACCAGGTTCTGGTCGTGGTTATCGGCCTGGACTATGCGCGCCCGGTTTCCCGAACAATCCATCAGCACAATGTCCGTCCCTTCCAGGGTTGCCAGGAGTTCCTCCCCCTGGACGGTGGTAAAGCGGGCTACCCCTTCTCCCCGGCAAAGCCGCTGCAAAATACCGGCCGCCGTAATTTCCCCGGCAACGATATGGTAACTGAGCAGGGCCCGAAGCTCGGACTTCCGGGATGGGTCTTCCAGGATTTCTTTACGGGAGGCCATAAAGGATGTAAGGGCCTGGTCGGAAGGCGCAAAGACGGTAAAGGGACCGCTGTTTTCAATCACCTTGTCCAGGTCTGCCGATGCCAGGGCTTCATCCCAGGATACGTCCATGTCCCCATCTGCCTGTTGCGCACACAAAGCAGACGAAGTAAGGCACAAAATCAGCAGGCCCAGGTAGGCCAGAATAGGACTTTTCATGGTGTTCTCAGGTCTCGGGGCAGATACCGTTTATCGATAAACGGTGTCATTTCATCGACAAGATAAGACATTCCACCCACTTCCTCCAAATCTCCATTTTCATTTTAATGTTTTAACATACTTTTAACATTTAAGAGTAGGTTAAGGGAATTGACATGCCTTTTGTCATTGTTTATTTTTGAACGAATTTGTATTGCTATGATTCTGGAACGAACCAATATTGAGGCGCGCCTGCAAGCGGAGCGCCAAAAGTCTGTTCAGGATACCCCCCTGGACGCCCTCCTACAGGAATTTCGGATTGCGGCCCCCGAAGCGCAGCAGTTACCGGCTAACACCTTCAATTTTGACCTGCTGGATACCGGCCGGATCTATCACGAACGGCATATAAGGCAAATCTGTATTGATTACCGGCTGCGGTTTCTGGACCTGAAGTATTTCAAACCAGCCCTGCCGGAAGAGGCACAGGCTGCCATTTCAAAGCTTGAAAACACCCACAATACCCGCCTGGAAGGCCTTAAGGTTATGGCGCCCTCCCGCCTTTTCAAGCTGGAAGACAAGGACGACCCCCTGCTGATGGCACCCATGGGCAACGGTTACTACTACCTGGTGCACAAGTGGGGCAATGACCTGCACCCTTTACGGAAATGGCTGGTATGGCCTTTCCGGAATGTGATCAACCTGTCGCTGCTCGTTTTGTTGATGAGCTACCTGCTGACCCTGTTGGTGCCGGACGGCCTGTTCTCCAAACAGGGCGGGATGGCAGAGTTCTGGATCATCTTCTTCTTTATGTTCAAATCCCTGGCCGCCGTGGTGATTTTCTACGGCTTTGCCCTGGGCAAGAACTTCAACCCCGCCATCTGGAATAGTAAATACTACAACGCCTAAGCCGGAACGCCATAGAGTTTCTGGCGC
Source organism: Robiginitalea aestuariiviva (assembly GCF_029537735.1). Taxonomy (GTDB): domain Bacteria; phylum Bacteroidota; class Bacteroidia; order Flavobacteriales; family Flavobacteriaceae; genus Robiginitalea; species Robiginitalea aestuariiviva. Next base: position 1,224,957 of record NZ_JARPUQ010000002.1, read on the forward strand.
TGTTCCCGGATGCCCGGGTCTGTCATATAGTCGTCAAAGCTCAGGTAACGGTCAATGGTATGGGTGGGCGTAAGTTCCACAATCCGGTTAGCCACAGTTTGTGCGAACTGGTGGTCGTGGGTAGTAAAGATCAGTGTTCCCTTGAATTGGCTCAGGGAATTGTTGAACGCCGTAATGGATTCCAGGTCCAGGTGGTTGGTGGGTTCGTCCAACAACAGCACATTGGCCCGGAGCATCATCATCCGGCTGATCATACACCGAACTTTCTCCCCTCCGGAAAGGACCGTACATTTTTTTAGGGCTTCCTCCCCGCTAAAGAGCATCTTACCAAGGAATCCCCGCAGGTGCACCTCTTCCTTTTCCTCCTGGGTCTTGGCCCATTGCCGCATCCAGTCCACCAGGTTCAGGTCCTCCTTGAAAAAATCGGAGTTATCTGCCGGCAGGTAAGCCCGGGTGGTAGTCACCCCCCAGGAAAAGTTGCCGGTCTCCGGCTTGCGGTTCCCCGCGATGATTTCGTAGAAAGCCGTGGTGGCCCGGGAGTCCCGTGAAATCAGCGCTACCTTATCCCCTTTGGCCAGGTTCAGCTCCCCTTTGCGGAACAGCCAATCCCCTTCTTCGCTTCGGGCAGAAAGATTTTCCACGTGTAAGATTTGGTCCCCTGCTTCCCGTTCGCGATCGAAAATAATAGCCGGATAGCGGCGGCTGGAGGGCCTGATATCTTCTACCCGCAGCTTTTCGAGCATCTTTTTCCGGGACGTCGCCTGTTTACTCTTGGCTACGTTGGCCGAAAAACGCTGGATAAATTCCTGCAATTCCTTGGCCTTTTCTTCTGCCTTCCGGTTTTGCTGGGCCCGCTGGCGCGCCGCCAGCTGGCTGCTCTCGTACCAGAAGGTGTAGTTGCCGCTGTAGAGGTTAATCTTTCCGAAATCGATGTCTGCCACGTGGGTACAGACCGCATCCAGGAAGTGGCGGTCGTGGGAAACCACAATCACCAGGTTTTCGTAATTCGCCAGGAATTGTTCCAGCCATTGGATGGTATCGAAGTCCAGGTCGTTGGTAGGCTCGTCCATTACCAGCACGTCCGGGTTCCCGAACAGGGCCTGAGCCAGCAGCACCCGCACCTTCATCTTGGCCTCCAGGTCTGCCATGGGGCTGTAGTGCAATTCCTCGTGGATCCCCAACGTAGACAAGAGTGCTGCTGCGTCGCTTTCCGCATTCCATCCATTCATCTCCTCAAAGGCCACCTGCAGTTCCCCGATACGTTCGGCATTGGCATCGTCGTAATCCGCATACAGGGCATCCATTTCGGTTTTGATCTTATACAGGGGCTTATTTCCCATCAATACGGCTTCCAGCACCTGCTGCCCGTCGTAGGCATTGTGGTTCTGTTCCAGTACGGACATCCGCTTGCCCGGCTCCAGGTGCACCTGCCCGCTGGTGGGGTCATTATCCCCGGCCAGGATTTTCAGGAAGGTCGATTTCCCGGCGCCGTTGGCCCCGATAACCCCATAGCAGTTGCCGGGGGTAAAGGTTACATTGACCTCGTCAAAAAGGACGCGTTTGCCAAATTGGACCGAGAGGTTGGATACAGAAAGCATGGGGTTCCCTTTAAAATTTTGGCAAAAGTAATGTAAAGCCAGGGAATAGCCCAGCGATTTCCGGGCCATTCACAAGCCTTTTAAGGAATCCGAAAAGGATTTTAACGGCCCCTTAACAACGGTGGTTAGGGGCTTTGCTTAGATTTGTTCACTGCTATGCAGCGGAAAGCGATGCGTCATTTTTACCATGTCATAGTACTCTCGGGCCTGTTGGCTTCATGCGGCGGGCATCCCTCTGAGGACCCTTCCTTTTACTTTGGCGGCCAGATTGTAAATCCCACTTCGGATTACGTGGTGCTGTATAAAGGGGATCAGGCCCTGGATTCTGCGCGCCTGGATGCCAACGGCACCTTTGGCATGCGCCTGGACTCCCTGCCCAGCGGCCTTTACAATTTTTCTCACCGTCCGGAATTCCAGTATCTATATCTGGAACCCGGAGACAGCCTGCAAATCCGGCTGAATACGGTCGCCTTTGACGAATCCCTGGTCTATGCCGGGAAAGGGGAAGGCGTGAATAACACCCTGATGGACCTCTTTCTGGAAGCCGAAGCCGAAGACCAGGTGATCCGGGAATCCTTCGCAGCCCTGGAACCGGCGGCCTTCCGCACCCGCCTGGATTCCCTTCTGCAGCGTAAAATGCAGCGCGTGGAAGGCATGCAGGCCGAAGAGCCCCTCTCCGAAGGTGCCCGCAAAGTAGTAGCCTCCACGATTCGATACCGGAATTATTTCTACCGGGAAGGCTACCCGGTGTGGCACCGCAGGCTCAGTGAAGATCGCACCCTGCACCCCCTGCCCGGGGATTTTTACGATTACCGTAAAGACATAGCCTACAACGATTCGGACCTCACCTTCCTGAGGCCCTATTACGACTTTATGAAATTCCACATCGCCAACATGGCGTATATGGGCTGTAAAAAAGCCTGCGACAGCGATGTGGTCCAGGGCCGAAACGCCCTACATTTCAACCGCCACCAGCTGGCGATCATCGACAGCCTCGTACCCCAGCAGGTGCTGCGGGACAACCTGTTCCGGGCAGTGGCCTTCGAATACCTGCTCAAACACGATACCGAAGCCCACTTCGAAATATTTATGGAAGACCTGGAGCTGCGTGCGGCGCGCAACCGCCACCTGGGGGAGATCCAGGAACTGCGGGAAGGCATCCGCAACCTGAGGCCCAATCGGGAACTGCCGGAACTCTATGTGCAAAACCAGGAGGGGGATACCTTATCCCTGGCCAATCTGGCCGGAAACAATCGGCAAACCGTTTTCTACTTCTGGTCAGGGCCTGAAATCAGGCACCTGCGCAACATCAGCCAGCGGGTGCGCAGCCTGCAGGTTCAATATCCCCAACACCGTTTCGTGGGGATCTGCCTGAGGACGGAAAAGGACCGCTGGAAGGAAATTGTGGATAGCTACGGCCTGGACCCCGCCAACCAGTACTGGACTTCGGATTTCCAGGGCTTTGCGCACAAACTTATTGTGTACAACAGCTCCTTTAAAAGCGTTATCGCCCAGAACGGCCGGGTGGTAGACGGCTTTGCCAACCTCAATTCTTCCTTCTAGGAGAGGCTTACTTTTACAAAAATAATTATCGGAAAATCAGCCGTTGCCCTTGCGGTAATCGGACAGGAATTTCTCGAGGCCGATATCGGTCAGGGGGTGCTTAAGCAGGCCTTCAATGGCCGAGAGCGGGCCGGTCATAACATCCGCCCCGATTTTGGCGCATTCAATCACGTGCATGGTGTGACGGATGGAGGCCGCAAGGATTTCGGTCCCGAACCCGTAGTTGTCATAGATTTCGCGGATTTCAGAAATCAGATTTAGGCCATCCGTGGAAATATCGTCCAGGCGCCCGATAAAGGGGGACACATAAGAGGCCCCGGCCTTGGCGGCCAGCAAGGCCTGCCCGGGGGAAAAAACCAGGGTACAATTGGTTCGGATCCCTTTATCCGAAAAATAATTCAGGGCTTTCACCCCATCGCGGATCATGGGTACCTTCACGACAATCTGTTCGTGGAGTTCGGCCAGCTCCTCCCCTTCGCGAACCATTCCCTCAAAATCCGTAGCAATAACCTCCGCAGAGACATCGCCCCCGTCTACAATGTGGCAGATATCCACATAGTGTTTGAGGATATTGTTTTTTCCGGTAATGCCTTCCTTGGCCATCAGGGACGGATTGGTGGTTACCCCGTCCAGTACCCCAAGGGCTTGGGCTTCGCGAATTTGGTCCAGGTTTGCGGTGTCGATAAAGAATTTCATGTGTCCTTTTTAGTTTCGGTTTTACGGGTGCCTGTGCTCCCTTCGCAAAACTACAATTTATAATGATTCCGGAGCAGGCGTTCGTACCAGGTATCCGGTAAAATACGCTTAAGAACCAGCGAAAACCGCTGCAGGGGACTGCCCACGGTATAATGTACCTTCGGTGTCCTTTTTTGCAGGATGCGGTATACCGCACGAGCCACCTCCGCCGGGTCCCCGCCCTGGTCCACATGGGCGTCCATCAGCTCCAGGGATTTTCCATAGGTATCCCGGTAAGGCGAAGTTTCCGAAAGCGGGGTATGGTAGCGCCCCGAGGCAATATTGGTCGCATAATCCCCGGGGGCCAGGGTGGCTACCCGGATCCCGAAAGGCCTCAGCTCCATGCGGTAGGCTTCCGTAGCGACCTGCAGGGCACCTTTACTGGCCGAGTAGACCCCCCGGAAGGGAAGCCCCATATACCCCGCAATAGACGTGATATTTACAATGAATCCACTACCCTGCTTTCGCATCTGGGGGGCAACTGCACCCATTACCCGTAGCGGGCCGTGAAAATTGGTTTCCAAAGCCTCGCACACCTCCGAATAGGGGGTCTCTTCCATAGGACCGGTAATCCCAACCCCGGCGTTGTTGATCAGCACATCAATCCGGCCTTCCTGTTCCAGCAGCCGGGCAACCGCAGCGCGAACCGATTCCGGCTGGCACACATCCATGGCCAGTAAGGGAAAGTCCTCAAAGTCGGGATATCGACCCGGGTTCCGGGCCGTTCCGTATACCCGGTAACCCCGGGAAGCCAGGAATTGCCCTGTGGCTTTTCCCAGGCCGCTTGAGGCTCCCGTGATCAATACAACTGCAGGGTCTGGCATGGTGGGAAATTACGAATTAAATTCCTTGGGCAGGCCTCAATAGGCACATGACGCGCCCAGAATTTAGGGCATAAAAAAACGGCAAGCTACCTACATCGCACCGCTACGACCACATACCCTTGCTGCGTTCCCGCCCTGGGGGATTCTGCAGGAGCTGGTCGTGTAGGACTTGCCGCGTGCAAATATACGACCTTTTCGCATTTGGGACAAAGCCCGGGGCGCCTTAACTTAGCAAAACTTCAAGGGCTGCCCCGAGTAGCCCGGCAAAGCATGACTTAAGAATATGAATATGTGGAAATTGGGTAGTATCGGAATATTCCTCGGTCTTTTTCTGGGCTGCGGGGGGCAGGCCCTGGACAAACAGCTGCAGCTACAGTTTGAAGGGAAGGGGAAGAGCTGGAAACAGGGCGCCCGCGTTGGGGTTTCCGTGGCAAACCGCTCGGACGTGCCCCTGGATTCCGTGCGCTATTTCCTGGACGGAAAAGCGCTGGAGTATACCGACGGCACTGTAGTCCTTTCGCCCGAAAAACTCGGCACCCATACCCTGGAAGCCCGGGCCTACCTGCAAGGGCAAACGGTACCCCTGCAGGAGGAAGTGGTGGTGCTGGCCCCCGCTCCGCCGGAGCTGTACACCTACGAAATTGTCAATACCTATCCCCACGATATCGAAGCCTTTACCCAGGGCCTGGAATTCCGGGGCGACACCCTCTATGAGAGCACAGGACAGCGGGGGGCATCCAGTTTGCGCAAGGTAGATTTCCGCACCGGCGAAATCCTGGAACAGACCGCTCTGGAACGCACCTATTTTGGCGAGGGCATCACCCTCCTGGGGGAGCGCCTGTACATGCTTACCTGGCAAAGCAAGGTCGGGTTTCTCTACAACCCGAATACCCTGGAGCGCACCGGGACCTTCCAGTATGGAGAAAGCCGGGAAGGCTGGGGGTTGTGTAACGACGGGACGCGCATCTATAAAAGCGACGGCAGCCAGCGCATCTGGATCCTGGACCCGGAAACCCTGCAGGAAACCGGGCATCTGGAGACCGTCACGGACCGCTCGGTCTTCAACAAGGCCAATGAACTGGAATACGTGGATGGCCTGATCTATGCCAACGTTTGGCAAAAACCCAGTATGATGATCATCGATGCCGCCTCCGGAGCCATCACCGGGGTGGTGAATTTCGGGGGGCTGGAGCGCAGCGTAACCCAGCACGACCGCCTGGATGTACTCAACGGGGTGGCTTACCACAAAGAAAGGGGGACCTTTTTTGTAACCGGGAAACGCTGGGATAAACTCTTTGAAGTCCGGATCCTCAAAAAGACCCCATGAAACGCTTTATCCTCCACAAGGTAGTGGCACAGCAAGACCTGGATGCCCTGGACCACGTAAACAACGTGCGCTATGTGCAATGGGTGCAGGATGTGGCCCAGGCCCATTGGGAAACCCTGACGGAGCCCGAATGGGATAAACGCTACCTGTGGGTGGTGCGAAGCCACCACATCCGCTATGCCAAACCCGCCTTGCTGGGGCAGCGGCTGGAACTGGAAACCTATGTGCGCCAGGCCCGGGGGCCCATTTCGGAACGCTGTGTGGACATCCGCCTGGCAGATTCCGGCGAGGCCATTGCCAGTTGCGTCACCGAATGGTGCCTGCTCGAAGCCAAAACCCTCAAGCCGGTACGGATGCCGGAGGCCATGCGGGATAAATTCTGATAGTCGATGTAGGCCTTCCTACAAGCCAAACGCATTGATTTATAAGGGCTAACCATAAGAAAACTATGGTTTTTCTATAGTTCCATTTTGGGGCAGGTTTCTATCTTGTACAAGGATAATAAGCTGTGGATTATACCTTTGGCATCATCGACCCGGACGCCGCCTCTTACCTCCAGTTGCAACACCTGCTGGAAGGGTTTGAAGGCTTTACCCCGGTATGGCATGAGGTTAACCCCACCGACGGGCTGAACAGTATCCTGAAAGGTTCGTCAGATGTGGTATTCCTGAACCTGAACGAAGGGGCCCCGGACCTCTTTGAACTGGTGCGCGAATTGCACCAGTTCACCGATACGCCCCCGGTCTTTATCGGGATGGCATCGGACCCATCCCATGCCTACCAGGCCCTGAAGCACCAGTTTTTCGATTACTGGATCACCCCCTACTCCGAGCTGGAAATGCGCAAGACGCTCATGAAATTCGGCAAGCGCTTCCCCAGGACTACCCCGGCACCCACCCTCTGCCTGCAATCCTATAAGGACTACCAGTACCTCAATACGGACGAGATCCTCTACCTGCAGGCAGACAACAACACCACAGACTTTATCATGAAGGACGGCACCCGCATTTCCGCCTTTAAAACGCTGAAGAGTTTCGAGCAAAAACTGCCGGCCAATTTTGTGCGCATCCACCAGAGTTTTATCCTGAACCGCAACTACATATCCCGCATCAATTACGGGAAAAACCGCTGCAGCCTGCGTATTGGCCACACCGAGCTCCCCTTCTCCCGGGGGTACAAACAAAATGTGGATGCCCTGAAGGAATTGCTTACCCAGGCGTCCATCTCCGGCCGCTCCTGACCGGATTCTCCCAGAAACGGGTCAAATCCTCACAGACCCGCCACACTTACTAGATACCCTTGCGGAATTATACGATACGGGGTTTAGGGTTAATATCTTGGTCCTTAGAACGCAAAAGCAAATTAACCCCTAATAACCACTTGTGATCATGAAAAAAGTATTCTCCCTTATCGCCATCGCCCTTTTGTTTGCCGCCACCACCGCCTGCGAAGCCGATAATGCTTCCGCGGAGCAGCTCTATGACGCCCTGTGTACTACCTGTGATGACGTTGATCCGGAAGGAGAATGTACCACATGCGACGATGTTGATCCCGAAGGCGCCTGCACTACTTGCGACGATGTTGATCCAGAAGGTGAATGTACCACCTGCGATGATATTCCGGACGACAACGGGAATTAAGAACGAAATTCTTTTCAGAATTCTTTTAAGGGCCTTGCAAACCGTAAGGCCCTTTTTTAATTTGGTGTTATGGTTAATAACCCACAGGGCAAGATATTTACATTTACCTTAATGCTTCTGCTGCTGGGCGGTTGGGGGTGCAACCGTGGTGTGGATGCCCGCACCCGGGCCGAACGGCAGGCCGAGATCTCTGCACGCATTGCTGCCCTGTCGGACCCCAACCTACCCGAAAGCGCCTGGGAGGTAGCCCGGGAAACACTGGAAAAGGAATTACTGGACACAGACGGAGATAGCATACAGGCCTACGGGTTGGTAAAGCTCCTGGAGACGTATCGGGACCAGAAAGAGGACCCGGAATACCGCGCTCTGGCCAATCGTGCCCTGAGCCTGGCTCAGGACCGACGGGATACCCTGGCCATCGGGCAACTTTTCTCTGAAATCGGGATGTTTCATTACCGTCGCAATCACCAGGACAGCGCCTATTCCAATTTTACCACGGCCTACGACCTTTTTATCCGCCTGGACTCCCTTTATTTAGCCGGCCATGCCAAAAGAAGCATTGCCGCCACCAAGTATTTTACCGGGGATTACCTGAGTGCGGACGAAAATGTAGTGCAGGCCATTGACCTTTTTGAGGCGGCCGGGGACCACCCTGACAGCCGCTTCCAGATTGCAAGATGCTACAGCTTTATGGGGAGTATCTCCTCGGCCATGAACCAATATGACAAGGCCTTAGAAGCCCAGGAAAAGGCCCTGGAATTGTTAGCCGTCTTCCCAGATCAGCACGGCATGCGCCATACCCTCTACAATAATATGAGTAATGCATATCTGCAAAAAGAAGATTATTTGCGGGCCTTGCGATACCTCAACCTAATCTTAAACGCTCCCCCGGAAGAAAATATAAGCCTTCGTACCCTGGCGCTTGCCCTAATCAACCAGGGGCGGGCCTATTTCGGGTTAAAAAATTATGGGGCCGCAGAAAAAAGCTACCGGGAAGCCCTGGAGTATATTCAGCAATCTGCCGACCTGAACAACCGGCTGCCCCGGAACTATTACTATATGGCAGAACTCTTCCTGGCCCAGGAAGATACCGCCCGGGCCAGCGCCTATATTCAACTTGGGCGGGAATGGGCGGAACAATTAAAGGAAATGGACGGCCTTAAAGATATCCTGGTTTTGCAATCCAGAATTTCCCCTGCCCTGGCGCCGGCCAATATTGAGCGCCTGGATATGCTGCGGGACAGCCTGCTGAACCTGGAACGGGACAACCGCAACAAGATGGCCCGCCTGGAGATGCAGACAGACCAGTACATAGAACGGAACGAAGAGCTGGCCCGCCGGCAGATCCTGTGGATTGGCCTGGCCATGGGGGTATTGCTGCTGGGGGCATCCATCCTGATCATCATCACCCAGCGGGTGCGCAACCAGAAACTGCGCTTCCAGCAACAGCAACAGGAAGCTAACCAGGAGATCTTTAACCTGATGCTCTCCCAGAACGAGAAGGTGGAGGAAGGCAAGCACGAAGTGCAGAAACGCATCTCCGAAGACCTGCATGACGGGGTGCTGGGGGAAATGAACGGCATCCGTATGGTGCTGCTGGGCCTCAATGGAAAAACGGATGAAAAATCTGTAGCCCTGCGCGCCCAGGCCATTGAAAAACTAAAGTCCATACAGGAGGAAATCCGGGGGATTTCACACGAATTAAGTGACGCCGCTTACCGAAAATTCCATAACTTTATTTTGTCTATTGAAGATCTGGTAACCGATTATTGCGATTCGGCGGGGCTGGAACACCACCTGGAATACAGCAAGGAGGTAGACTGGGACGACCTGCGGGGCGAGACCAAGATTAACCTGTATCGCATCATCCAGGAGTGCCTGCAGAATACCATCAAGCACGCCGGGGCCACCCGGGTGGAGGTTGAACTCGGGGCAGAAGGATCTGATATTACCGTTTTGGTACGGGATAACGGAGTCGGTTTCCTGGTCAAACGGGGCAAAAAGGGAATTGGCCATAAAAACATTGCCTCCCGGGTGTCAAAGATCAAGGGCCGGTGGGACCTGAAAAGCAGCCCGGGGGCCGGGACCGAAATCACTATTGCGGTGCCCTATCACGACATGACCAGCCCCGCAGTGGATGTGGAAGCGTTCATAAGCGTTTAACTGGAAAAGAAGTATGACAATGCAGGAGCCTGAAACCATACGCATCCTGGCGGTGGACGACCACGAAATGACCACCCTGGGGTACAAATTTATCTTGGAGGACTATTCCTTCGACGGGCATACCATCCATATGGATACTGCCAAAACCTTTGCAGAGGGAGAGCATTTAATCCGGGATTCCGTCCGCAAACTCCCTTACCATATCCTGTTATTGGACATTCAGCTTTCCAACAGCCGCAACGGGCCGGTAGAGACCGGGGAGGACCTCGGAATCATCGCCAGGGAAGTAAGCCCGGGTACCCGAGTGGTGTTTATGTCTTCCTTTAGCGACAATTACCGCATTAACAGCATTATGCAAACGGTGGATCCTGAAGGCTATATGGTGAAGTCCGAGATTGACGAAGGCTCCCTGCGGGCCATGGTCAAAACGGTCATGACCCAACCCCCGTACTACACCCAAAAGGCGCTGATGGCCATCCGCAAAAAAATGGCCAACCGAATTAACCTGGACGAAAACGACAAACAGATCCTGTATCACCTGTCCATCGGGACCAAAACCAAGGATATGGTAAACCACATATCCCTTTCCCTGCCCAGCATCGAAAACCGCAAACGACAGATCAAGTCGTTATTCGGGATTGAGAAACAAAATGACCAGGCCCTGATTGCCGAAGCCCGGGAACGGGGCTTTCTCTGATTTCCCAGGGAAAACATCCATCCAGTCAACATTGAAAACTATATAACAAAACCATAAATATTTTATGGTTTTTTTATACTTCTATCTCTCGCCTTCTCAATACTTTTGAGGATAAGGGACATTATTTAGCGATTGACAGATATATGATGACTTGGAATTATCCCTTTGACCTGACCAGAGAAATACAAACCAGAGCGTTTATCCAGGGGGTAGATGCTTTTGAGAAGGGCCTCGAGCGGCTCTTTTTTGCTTCTGTTCAAATTCAGCGCAGCACCCCTGAAAATGGGAAAGAACAGCTGGTGCTGGAACTCAAATGTCCGCTGCCTTTTGTGGAAGCCCTCTATCATTTCCGGCAGGGAACCTGGGGCGGCAGTCTGGCAGGGCCCGATGTACAGGTACATCCCCCATCGGTGAGTACCCTGATCGAAGATCTCAACCTGTGCAATGAGGAGGCTTTGAACCTTTCTGAAATCCTCCTGGAGTTCACAGATCTCACTTTGGTCATTCAACATAGCGGCGCGCAACCCCTGGACCGGATGCTGCCCCTGCTTTTTGAAAACCTGTCACGGGAATACGTCTCCATCAGCCACGGCTCCCAGGCCCTCCCTAACGAAATCTACATCCCCGTCCAGGCCGATGAGACCACGGGGTACCTGGCGGAACACCCGGACGGCAAATCGCCCTATCGCTATTGGGGCCTGTACTTCGAAAATGAGATAGAAGGCAAAGTCTATGACAGCCATATCGGCGATTGGAATGCCCCCGGCATTGACCTGTTGCCGCCTCCCGGCTTAGGCTTATAAGCTTACCCCAAAATGTTTAAGCAATCAGGATGCGAATAAGGGACGGTGTCCCATCCATTCCCGAACCTCCTGGCGCACGGCTGCACGGATCTCCTCGGATTCCGGGGCGGCAAGCACGCGGTCAATAAAGTCCACCACCTTTTCCATATCGGACTCTTTTAAACCCCGGGAGGTTATGGCCGCGGTGCCAAAACGGATCCCCGAGGTAACAAAGGGGGACTGGTCGTCAAAGGGCACCATGTTCTTGTTGGCTGTGATATCGGCCATTTCCAATGCCTTTTCCGCATCTTTCCCGGTAATGCCTTTGTTGCGCAGGTCTATGAGCATCATATGGTTGTCCGTCCCGCCCGAAATCAGGTGATAATCGCGGGCTACAAAAGCCTTGGCCATGGCCTGGGCGTTCTTTTGCACCTGCAGGGCATAATACAGGAATTCATCGGTCAGGGCCTCGCCAAAGGCCACCGCTTTGGCTGCAATAATATGCTCCAGGGGCCCGCCTTGGTTCCCCGGAAATACAGCCAGGTCAATCAGGGAAGACATGCTGCGTACCTTCCCGCTCTTCAGGGTCAGGCCAAAGGGGTTGTCAAAGTCCTGGCCCATCATGATCATCCCGCCCCGCGGGCCCCGCAGGGTTTTGTGGGTGGTTGTGGTTACAAAATGGCAATGGGGCACGGGGTCATTCAGGATGCCCTTGGCAATGAGCCCGGCCGGGTGCGAAATGTCCGCCAGCAGGAATGCTCCAACGGAATCGGCAATTTCCCGGAACCGCTTAAAGTCCATATCCCGGGAGTAAGCGGAGGCCCCGGCAATAATAAGCTTGGGTTTCTCGGCGGTGGCAATTTCCGCGATTTTGTCGTAATCCAGGCGCCCGGTTTCCCGGTCGACCCCATAAAACACCGGACGGTAAAGTTTCCCGGAGAAGTTCACCGGCGAACCGTGGGTCAGGTGCCCTCCATGGGAAAGATCAAAGCCCAGGATGGTATCGCCCGGCTTCAGGCAGGCCATATAGACTGCCGCATTGGCCTGGGAGCCCGAATGGGGCTGTACATTCACATAGGCGGCCCCAAAGAGGGCCTTCGCCCGCTCAATGGCCAGGGTCTCCACCTGGTCCACTACCTGGCACCCGCCGTAATAGCGCTTGCCCGGGTATCCCTCGGCATATTTATTGGTCAGCACCGACCCGGCTGCCTCCATCACCTGGGGGCTGGTAAAATTCTCCGAGGCAATCAGTTCTAAACCGTTTACCTGGCGGTCCTGCTCTGCGCGAATCAGGTCAAACACTTGCTGATCTCTTTCCATATGTCTGTAGGATAAGGGGTTAAGGTTGTTTATTAGCCGTTTTATTCCGGGGATTTACCCGGCATTTTCGGCCATCCCGTCAAAGGGGTAAAAGTACAAATTGGAGGACGGTAAACCAGATAAAATGATATCTTTGATTGGGAATTTATCAAACGAGAATTAACAATTGCTATGGCTATTTACGCAAACGACCCCAGGCGAAAATCCTGGATTAACGTCCCGGAACATTCCGATTTTCCAATCCAGAACATCCCCTTCGGCGTCTTTCTTACACGGGACGATGTCATTACCATCGGGACGCGTATAGGCGATACAGCCATAGACCTCGGGGCTATGCACCAACTCGGCTATTTCCGGGATATCCCCCTGACCGAAGACATCTTCCTGCAGGACAGCCTGAACGACTTTATTTCGGACGGAAAAAAAACCTGGCGACTGGTGCGCAACCGCATTGCCGAGGTATTTGACGTGAACACCCCGGACCTACAGGAAAACGAAGCCCATAAAAAAATCATCCTGTTTGGCCTGGATGAAATAGAAATGCAACTCCCGGTGCAGATTGGGGATTACACGGATTTCTATTCCAGCAAGGAACACGCCACCAATGTGGGCAGCATGTTCCGGGACCCGGAAAATGCCCTATTGCCCAATTGGCTGCACCTGCCGGTGGGCTATCATGGCCGCAGTTCCAGCATTATCCCCAGCGGCACCCCGGTGCGCCGACCCAACGGACAAACCCTGCCCCAAGGTGCGGACACCCCCGTTTTCGGGCCCTCCAAACGGGTGGATTTTGAACTGGAAATGGCCTTTGTCACTACCGATGCCAACACCCTAGGGGAGCCCATCCCCATAGCAGAAGCAGAGGATTACATCTTCGGGCTGGTCCTGTTTAACGACTGGAGCGCCCGCGACATCCAGAAGTGGGAGTACGTGCCCCTGGGGCCCTTCCTCGCCAAGAATTTTGCCTCCTCCATCTCCCCCTGGATTGTAACCATGGACGCCCTGGAGCCCTTCCGTACGGCAAGTCCGGCCCAACAACCCGCCCCCCTGCCCTACCTCCGGCAAGAACGCCCGGGCAGTTTTGACATCCACCTGGAAGTGGACCTAATCCCGGACGGCTCCGATGCCACTACCATTTGCCGGTCTAATTTCAAGTACATGTACTGGACCATGGCCCAGCAACTGGCCCACCATACGGTAAACGGCTGCAAGGTGAACAGCGGCGACATGATGGGCAGCGGCACCATTTCCGGGCCTACCCCGGATTCTTACGGCTCCATGCTGGAGCTGGCATGGGCCGGAAAAAAGCCCCTCACCCTGGAGGGTGGGCAAACCCGCACCTTTATTGAAGATGGGGATACGGTGGTTTTCCGCGGGTTTTGCGAGAAAAATGGGCTCCGGATCGGGTTTGGGGAAGTGAGCAGCCGCCTGTTGCCCGCCCTTCCGCTATAGGCCCAGCCCTGCTTTTTATTGGTGTTTTTGATCGGGATTATACGATCCCTGGCCGATTTGCGTTCTAAGGATGGTCGGTTTTGGCACAACCCTTGTATGGTGCCTGTATAACCCAAAATCAAACCGTCATGAAAAAAGCACTACTCTACGGACTCGCAATGACCCTGGCTTTTTCCTGCGGAGGCGTGAAAAAGACACAGGAAGCCCTGAACACCGGGAATTATGAACAGGCGATCTATCGCTCCATCAATACCCTGGTAGACAACAAGAGCAAAAAGGGGAATCAACCCTATGTAATCCTGCTGGAAGAGGCCTTTGCCAAGTTCTCGGCCCGGGAACTGGAAGAAATTGCCTTCCTGCAACAGGGCGGCAACCCTGCAGACCTGGAATCCATCTACCGCAAGTACAACCGGCTTAAGGAGATACAGAGTCGCATCCGGCCCCTGCTCCCGCTGCCCATCTATGAGGAGAACCGCGATGCCCGGTTCCGTTTCGGGAATTACGATGCTGACATCCTGGACACCCGGGATGCCCTGTCCGAATACCTGTATGCCAATGCCTCGGACCTGTTGAAGCAGGCCAGCACGAAATACGATTACCGGCAGGCCTTTGACGACTTCCGCTACCTGGAGGAAATCAACCCCGGCTATGCGGATGTGCGCCAGCAAATGGAGGAAGCGCACCGCAAGGGTATCGATTATGTAAAGGTGCGTATGATTAACGATACGCAGCAGATTATTCCGGAACGTCTGGAGAGCGAGCTGCTGAATTTCAATACCTACGGCCTGGACGACCTTTGGACGGCCTACCACACCAATCCGCTGGACGAAATCGACTACGATTACGAAATGCAGGTGGCCTTCCGCAACATCCTGATCTCTCCGGAGCAGGTAAATGAAAGGCAGGTCATCAAGGAACGGCAGGTGAAGGACGGTAAGAAATTGTTGCGGGACGAGGCCGGGAATGTGGTTAAAGACAGCCTGGGGAATGAAATCGAAGTAGACCGCATGCGTACCGTACGCTGTAACTTCTATCAGTTTACCCAGCAGAAAACGGCCCAGGTAGACGGTACGGTTCAGTTTATTGACCTGCGCACCCGCCAGGCCATCAACCAGTACCCCCTGGCCAGTCAGTTTGTCTTTGAGCATGTCTATGCCAACTACGATGGCGACCGCCGTGCCCTGGACAACGACCTGGTGGCTCTGCTGGACCTGGCTGCCGTACCCTTTCCATCGGACGAACAAATGGTGTACGACGCAGGGGAAGACCTGAAGGCCCGGTTAAAGAACATCCTGGTCAGTCAGAAATTCAATTAAAATAACAACCCCGGACTTCCGGGGTTTTTTTATGGGTTTTCTGAAAGAGAAAGGCCCAGGAGCCCGCTATGGGAAGCGGCTTCCCTTAATTTACCCGATTCAATGATCAGCAACTGTGGGGATTCGTGCCGCAGGGCATAGCGCTCCGCGATGGCCTGGGACAACCCCCGTTGCCCGATAACGTCCAGCAGGTGAAACCCAGCCTGGTCACGGGCCGGGGCCCACTGACGTTCGAAACGCCTCAGGGTCATCCCACTGAGCCCGCAACGGGTGGAGTGCTTAAAGATCAACTGGGGCCGGTGGTAACTTTCTGCTTCCAGGGTATTTAATTGTTCTTCCTGTTCCAGGGGGTTCCAGGATATGCTATCTCCGTTTTCGCGACCCCCGGGCGTGTCCCCGCCCAGCAGCCGACTTAAAAATGCGCTCATATTTCCTGTCGAAATGTCTGATTAACCAGGATTTAAGCCGCCATAATGACAGCTATTCCCGGATGGTAAGGTTCTTGAACGTATGGGTTCGAATTTAAGACTTACAACCCATGAACATAAATAATTTCACCATAAAATCCCAGGAAGCGCTCCAATTGGCACAACAGCTGGCCCAGGAGATGGGCCACCAGCAAGTGGAGAACGAACACCTCTTTAAAGCCCTTTTCCAGGTAGACGAGAACGTGATGCCCTTCCTGCTCAAAAAACTACAGGTGAACACCGCCTTGCTGCAGCAGATGCTGGACAAGGAACTGGAATCCTTTCCCAAGGTTTCGGGCGGGAACCTCATGTTTTCCCCGGAGGCCGGACGCACCCTGAATGCAGCCAGTTCCCTGGCCAAAAAAATGGAGGATGAATATATCTCCGTAGAACACCTGCTGCTGGCCATTCTGGATTCCAAATCCCGGATCGGGCGGATGCTCAAAGACCAGGGGGTTACCGAAAAGGACCTGAAAAAGGCCATTGAAGAACTGCGGAAGGGCGGAAAAGTTACCTCCCAGAGCGCCGAGGAAACCTACAACGCCCTCGATAAATATGCCCGAAACCTGAACGACCTGGCAGACAAGGGAAAACTGGACCCGGTAATCGGGAGGGACGAGGAAATCCGCCGCGTACTCCAGATCCTTTCCCGGCGTACCAAAAACAACCCCATGCTGGTGGGGGAACCCGGAACGGGAAAAACCGCCATTGCGGAAGGGCTGGCCCACCGGATTGTGCAGGGCGATGTGCCGGAGAACCTGAAAGATAAGGTGCTCTACTCCCTGGATATGGGGGCCCTAATTGCCGGTGCCAAATACAAAGGAGAATTTGAGGAACGCCTGAAGACCGTAATTAAGGAGGTTACGGGTTCGGACGGGCATATCATCCTGTTTATTGACGAGATCCATACCCTGGTAGGTGCCGGGGGCGGGCAGGGTGCCATGGATGCCGCCAACATCCTGAAACCGGCCCTGGCCCGGGGTGAATTGCGCGCCATCGGGGCCACAACCCTGGACGAATACCAGAAATATTTTGAAAAGGACAAGGCGCTGGAACGCCGGTTCCAGAAGGTGACCGTAAACGAACCGGACACCGAAAGCGCCATTTCCATCCTCAGGGGGCTGAAAGAAAAATACGAAACCCACCACAAGGTGCGGATTAAGGACGAGGCCGTGATAGCTGCCGTGGAGCTCTCCCAGCGGTATATCACGAACCGTTTCCTCCCGGACAAGGCCATAGACCTGATGGACGAAGCCGCCTCCAAACTCCGGATGGAAATCAATTCCAAGCCCGAAGAGCTGGACGCCATGGACCGCCGCATCATGCAACTGGAAATTGAAATCGAAGCCATTAAGCGGGAAGACGACCCCGCCAAGCTCAAAGCCCTGAATATAGACCTGGCCAACCTGAAGGAACAGCGGAACGAGATCTTTGCGCAGTGGGAAAGCGAGCGCGAGGTGGTGGATGCCATTCAGCGCACCAAACAGGATATCGAAGAATTCAAAGCCGAAGCCGAGCGCGCAGAGCGCAACGGCGATTACGGCCGGGTAGCCGAACTTCGCTATGGAAAAATCAAAGAAGCGCAGTCCAAACTGGACACCCTGCAGCAGGAACTGGAGCAGCAGCAGGCTCAAGGCACCCTGATCAAGGAGGAAGTTACCCAGGAGGACATTGCGGAAGTGGTGGCCAAGTGGACGGGCATCCCTGTACAGAAAATGCTGCAGAGCGAACGGGAAAAACTCCTGAAGCTCGAGGATGTGCTGCACAAGCGCGTGGTAGGTCAGGACGAAGCCATACAAGCGGTTTCCGATGCCATCCGCCGCAGCCGCGCCGGGTTGCAGGACAGCAAACGGCCCATTGGGTCCTTCCTGTTCCTCGGGACTACCGGGGTAGGTAAAACCGAGCTGGCCAAGACCCTGGCCGAATACCTCTTCGACAATGAGAACGCATTAACGCGTATCGACATGAGCGAATACCAGGAACGGCACGCCGTAAGCCGCCTGGTCGGAGCACCTCCCGGGTATGTTGGCTACGATGAGGGCGGGCAACTGACCGAGGCGGTTCGCCGCAGACCCTATTCGGTCATCCTGCTGGATGAAATCGAAAAGGCGCACCCGGATACCTTTAACATCCTGCTGCAGGTGCTGGACGAAGGCCGCCTGACGGACAACAAGGGCCGGGTAGCGGACTTCAAGAATACCATCATCATCATGACCAGCAATATGGGCAGCCATATTATTCAGGAAAAGTTTGAAGGCGCCCCGGACCTGTACAGTGCCACCGAAGCGGCCCGGGTGGAAGTGCTGGGATTGCTGCGCAAGACCATCCGCCCGGAATTCCTGAACCGGATAGACGACATCATCATGTTCACCCCCCTGAGCAAGGACGACATCCGCCAGGTGGTACGCCTGCAACTGGATCAGTTGCGGCGCATGCTGGATAAACAGCACATCAGCATAGATGCCACCCCGGACGCTGTGGAGTTCCTGGCTGAAAAGGGCTTTGATCCCCAATATGGGGCCCGCCCCATCAAGCGGACCATTCAGCGGGAAGTGCTCAATCGCCTTTCCAAGGCATTGCTGCAGGGGGACATCAAGGCAGACAGTGCGGTGTTGATCGATTGTTTTGACGACGACCTGGTGTTCAGAAGCCAGGACCAATTGGTTCAATAAGCTGGCATGCCCCATAAAAACAAGCCCCCCGGCCAGATACCGGGGGGTTTTTATTTTCCCGGGGGTAACATACCTTTCCGTATCAATTCATATATTCGTAACAAATAACCCCTAAATGACCACTAAGGCCCAGCGCACTACCGCCTACATCATCGAGACGGTTGCCCCTATTTTTAACAGGCAGGGCTACGTGGGCACCAGCATGAGCGACCTCACCCAGGCCACCGGCCTGACCAAAGGGGCGCTTTACGGGAATTTCGAAAACAAAGATGCCCTGGCCCTGGCAGCTTTTCAGCACAACAGCACCCGCCTGCTCAGCGGCCTGGACCAGGCAGTGCAGGAGGGGTCGGATGCACGCCAGCGCCTAGCTGCCCTCATGGATTTCTACCGGCACTACGACCGCTTTACGCACGATATGGGAGGGTGCCCGGTGTTGAATGTAGGCATAGATGCCCAGTTTAACCACAGGACCCTGGCCGCTGCGGCGCGGGAAACGGCCCAAACCATTGAAGGAAAGATCGCCCTGTTGCTGGAGGACGGAGTAAAAGCCGGCGAATTCAGGCTGGCCGTACCTCCCCTGCAATTTGCCAAACAGTTATACACCATGATCCAGGGCGCGGTTGCCATGGCCACCCTGGCCGCGGACCGCAAATACCTGCACAATACCATTACCTATCTGGAATTGCTCCTGAGCCGGGAGCTAAAGCCGGTCTGAGTTCCTTTTACCGGATCCTGAGGATCCACAGTTCCCCTTTATACCTGCCTCCCAACCCACTGTCGCGTGCCGCACGCGCCGCTTCCATGGTCGGAAACCGCCCGAGGTGTACGTAGTTGAACTGGTTGGCCTCCCTGAAGAAGGACTGGGGCTCCAGCCCCTGGGCTTGCAACTGGCGCATAAAGGCCTCAAAATACTTTTGGGTACCGAAGACATTGGCAATCAGGTAATATCCGGGTTGTAGCCCGGCCTCGGCCGCCACCTCCTGATACCGCTCGCCCTGCTGGGGCTGTACGGTAACGGCCCGGGCGGCCTCTACACGGGCCAGGGAATCCGCAAGACGCTCCGCGACAGCCTGGCGGGCCGCCTGCTGCAGGGAATCCCGCCGCTCTTGGGCCGCCTGCCGGGCAGCCTGTTCAGCAGCAATGGCATCCTGTCGGGCACGGGCTTCTTCGGCCTCCTGTAACAGGTCTCGCTCTGGCAATACCGGGGCCTGCCGCGCCCTGGGCTTTTCCTGGGTTAATTTAGGGCCCAGGTCCAGGGCAGCCATAATGCCATAGGTGAGGGCGTCATTATCGGGCTGAGGAGAATCGTATTCCACCACCCCGCCCAGGCTTAGGCGGTCCAGGAAACGGCCACCCAGCCCCAGGGATGCCCCATAGAAACTGTTGTAGCCTCCCTGGGCCCAGAACCTGGAGGCAGACCAAAGGACATTAAAACCATATTGGGTATCGTACCCGGGAAGTCGCCGGATATATACCTGCGGACGGATAAACCCGGGGCCCGGCCCCGGAACCGCCGTGAAATGCAGCATGCCCGTAAAAATTTTTTCCCCGGAATCGGTTACGGCCGTACTGCGCGTAATATTGTAATCCACAAGGTTTTCGGAACTCATGCCCAGGGCAAATTTTCCAATCCCTACCTGCAGGGCCGGAGCCAGCCGCATGACAAAGTCACTGCCCCCCGTAAAGGGGGCAATCCCCTGTTGCAGGAAAAACCGGTTGTCTGCCACCTCCTGCAGGTAACCAAAAAGGTTGGCCCCCACATCTATACGCACTTTAGGAGACAGGGTAAAGCGGTAGGCGGTATGGAGGAAGCCCCCGGTCTGCAGGAATACGCCGGTGTTGTGTTCCAGAAAGCCAGCCCCGTAGGCCATGCGCTTGCGGGCGCCTGTATAGGAAACCATAACAGAGGTGGGATCCAGGTCTATGGTCTGCCATTGCCAGCGGGACCATGCGGAAAACCGGTGGGTGTACTCCTGTTCCAGGCTCATGACAGGGTTAAACAACTGGGGGGCTACCAGCAACAGGTTCTGCTGGCGCAAATCCGAGGGGAGGTTGGGGTCCTGGGCAAAGATGCCCTGGAGCATCAGCAAGGAGAGTAAGACGCCAAATCGTTTTCCCATAACCCGTCTTTGGTATAAGGCGCCTTATACTAAATTTGATTATCTTCAGTTTTAGAACAGGCGCATGCCCATCAAATGTACATAAATCGGCTCGATATGAAAATTTTTCGGACGGCATTGGCAGGGCTTTCCCTGCTTGCCCTGGTTTCCTGTAAGAATACATCGGCGGATGCCGCAACCCCCGAAATTCAGGAGGTTTCCACCTTCTATTTTATCCGGCATGCCGAAAAGGACCGCAGCAACCCGGACAATCCGGACCCGGAACTGATACAGCGCGGCCTTGGGCGCGCCATGCACTGGGCAGAAATCCTGAACCACGTGCCCCTGGATGCCATCTACAGCACCGATTACGCCCGCACCACCATGACCGCGGCGCCTACCTCCGTTAAAAAGGATATTACGGTACAATACTACGACCCATCTACCCTGGATATCGAAAAATTAAAGGCAGACCACCTGGGTCAGCATGTGCTGGTTGTCGGGCATTCCAACACCACCCCGGACCTGGTCAATAAGATGCTGGGGGAACCCCGCTACGAGGCCATGGACGATGCCGACAACGGCAGCCTCTTTATCGTGACCCTGGTTGGCCGGCAGGCTACCGCTACCCGCCTGTACTTCAATTGTAACTGCCCGGAGTAACGGTTACCTCCTCGAGTTCAATCCGGGAAAGCTCTTCCAGCCCTCCTGCGTCATAAATGCTGTCCAGCCCTGCAACGGGCAAGCCTACTTCTGCTTTGTAATTGATGTAATCCTGGAAACGGATTCCGCCAATTCTACGGGTATTGTAGGCCTCCCGGAAGCGAAGCCCCCCGCCGTTGGTGTGGTATTCGTAGGCCAGGTAGTCCGGGTTAAAACTTTGGGTGTTGAACCAGTAGACAAAGACGTCCTCGAAGTCCTCGCCCCCGCCCTGCTGGTCGAAAGTGACCCGCACCTTGTAATACTCCTGCCCCTTAAGCGCCACTTTACCCAGGAGTTCCCTGTTTACGGCCGCATCATTAAGGCCGTAGGGCAGGTAGGCAAAATAATGGACGGAATTCACCGAATTTCCGTAGCGCTGCTGCAGGCTGTCCGGCAAGGCTACCGCCGTACTGTCAAAAAGCCGGGTAAATGCTCCCCCTTGGAGGATGTCTGTAATTACACCGGAATCGGTTTGGGTTTCCCGCTCATATACGCGCTGCCCTGCTTCCCGGTGGTAGCGGTAGGCGCGGTTCCTGAAACGAAAGGCAATGGCATTTTCCAGGTAGGCCTGCCCGCCGGCGGAATCTATAGAACGGATAACGATCTCGTCCGCAGTCAGGGGTTTTTCAGGGGCCTCCCCGCATTGGGACAGCATGGCCACCAGCCCGGCGGCGCACATAAGCATTACAGTTTTTTTCATATCAGAATTCGGTTTGCCATTGTGTCGCGGCAGCGGGCCACACCTTTCAGCACGTGCCGTTCTTTCCGCATAATTTATCTTATTTTTGCCGCATGTTGCAAAAGCGCATCGACATCCGGAACAAACGGGCCCGCTTCGATTACGAAATCCTGGAAACCTTCCAGGCCGGGATTGTATTGTCCGGCACGGAGATCAAGTCCATCCGCATGGGAAAGGCTTCCATCTCCGAAAGTTTCTGCGAATTTAATGAACGTGGGGAACTCTTCGTGATCAATATGAATGTAGAGGAGTATTCCCACGGCTCCCATTACAACCACCAGCCCAAGGCTTCCCGGAAATTATTGCTGAACAAACGGGAACTGCGCAAGTTGCACAAGGAGGTGAAAACCTCCGGGCAAACCATCGTGCCCCTAAACCTCTATCTGAACGATAAGGGCCTGGCCAAAATGAAGATTGCCCTTGCCCGGGGGAAAAAGCAATACGACAAACGGGAAACCATCAAGGCGCGGGAATCCAAGCGACAACTGGACCGCGTCAAAAAAGCCTACAACAACTAATTAATTTTTGTCGCCCAGCATGGGGACAAACCGGAAGGCACCGCAATCTTGTTTTTCAAATTCCTTTTCGGAGGTTCGCTGCACCAGCACCATGGTCTGGCTCTCTACCCCCACCGGGATCACCATCCGGCCACCAATGGCCAGCTGGGATAGCAGTGCTTTAGGGATTTCAGGGGCGCCAGCGGTTACGATTATCCCGTCGAAAGGGGCTTCCTCCGGCATGCCCTTATAGCCGTCGCCAAAGATGAACTTCTTAGGCCGGTACCCCATCTTCTTAAAAAAGAGATTGGTTTTCTTAAAGAGTTCCAGCTGGCGTTCTATGGTAAAGACCCTGGTCTTCAGGTGCAACAGCACCGCAGTCTGGTACCCGCTGCCCGTCCCGATTTCAAGGATTTTGTCACCCGGTTTGGGGTCCAGCAGCACGGTCTGAAAAGCCACCGTGTAGGGCTGGGAAATGGTTTGTTCGGCGGCTATCGGAAAGGCTTTGTCCTGATAGGCATGGTCTTCGAAACCACTGTCCATAAACAGGTGCCTGGGGATGGTACGAATGGCCTCCAGCACTCCCTGGTGGCGAATGCCCTTGGCTTCCAGGGTCCTGGCCAGCTGATTGCGTTTTCCCTTATGTTTCAGGGTGTCCCTCAAGATGGTTGGTTTTCTGCTAAATTAGAAAATCTCCGGCATTTTCCGGGCGGATGGCCGGGTTTTCGGCCGCCCCGGCCAGCGGTGGTTGGCGCCGGCCAAGCTTCCTGCTCGGGGGCCATACGCGTCTCACAAACTATGCCTATTTTTGCGGAAAAATAGAGCCGATATGATACGAGCCGGCGTACTGGGTGCAGGACACCTGGGCAAAATCCACCTCCGGTTGCTGAAAGAATCCTCCCGCTATAACCTGGTAGGCTTTTACGACCCCGACCAGATTCGCGGCAAAGAGGTTTCCCAGCAATTCGGGATCCCCTACTTCGACAACATCAATACCCTGATCGAAGCCTGCGACATGGTAGACATCGTAACCCCTACCCTCTCCCACTACGACTGTGCCCGCAAGGCCATCCTGGCCGGAAAACACGTCTTTATCGAGAAACCGGTGACCCACACCCTGGAAGAGGCCGAAGCCCTGCTGGACCTGGTCCGGGAAAATGGCGTACAGGCCCAGGTAGGGCATGTGGAGCGCTTTAATCCGGCCTTCACTGCCGTTGCGGGGCAGTTGGAGAACCCCATGTTTATCGAAACCCACCGCCTGGCCGAATTCAACCCCAGGGGGACCGATGTACCGGTGGTTCTGGATCTGATGATCCACGACATCGATATTATCCTGAGCGTGGTACCGGCCCCGGTTAAGGATATACAGGCCAGCGGGGTCTCCGTCATCAGCCAATCCCCGGACATTGCCAACGCCCGTATCGTCTTTGAAAACGGCTGTGTGGCGAACCTTACGGCCAGCCGGATCTCCCTGAAAAACATGCGCAAGTCCCGGTTTTTCCAGCGGGACGCCTATGTCTCCGTGGATTTCCTGGAGCGGAAAGTGGAGGTGGTCCGGATGAAGGACGCCCCGCAGACGCCCGGGGACTTTGACATGATCCTGCAAAACGCCGAGGGGGACCGCAAGCAGATTTATTTCGAGAACCCGGAAATCCACCCCAACAATGCCATCCTGGACGAACTGGAAAGCTTTGCTGACGCCATTGCCACAGGCGCAGAACCCCCGGTTACCCTGGAGCAGGGCACCCGTGCCCTGGATGTGGCCCTGCGGGTGATCGCAGCCTTTGACAACACCGAACACACCCCCCAAAACTGAAGACAGACATGAAAAACATTACAGTAATCGGGGCAGGTACCATGGGCAACGGCATTGCCCATGTCTTTGCCCAAAACGGCTTTGAGGTATCCCTGGTAGATATTTCAGAGGAACGCCTTGAAAATGCCCTGAAAACCATCGGAAAGAACCTGGAACGTCAGCAGGCCAAGGGACTGCTCACCGAGGCGGAAACCCAGGCCACCCTGAAGCGGATCCAGACCGGGACCGAACTACGGGCGGGGGTGCAGCAGGCAGACCTGGTGGTAGAGGCAGCAACGGAAAACGCCCACCTGAAAAAGGAAATATTCCGTGAAATGGACACCCACAGTCCTTCCGGTGCCATCCTGGCCACCAACACCTCTTCCATTTCCATCACCGAAATTGCCGCGGTTACCGGGCGCGCGCAGCAGGTAATCGGGATGCACTTTATGAACCCCGTGCCCGTCATGAAACTGGTGGAAGTGATCCGCGGATACAGCACCAGTAATGCCGTTACCCAAACGGTCCTGGAACTCTCCCGCCAACTGGGAAAAGTACCTACCGAGGTGAACGACTATCCCGGGTTCGTGGCCAACCGCATCCTGATGCCCATGATCAACGAGGCTATCGAAACCCTGTTTCACGGGGTGGCCGGAGTGACTGAGATCGACTCGGTGATGAAGCTGGGCATGGGCCACCCTATGGGCCCCCTGCAATTAGCAGATTTCATTGGCCTGGACGTGTGCCTGTCCATCCTGGAAGTGATGCACAAAGGGTTCCGGAACCCGAAATATGCACCCTGCCCCCTACTGGTCAAAATGGTTACGGCTGGTAAGCTTGGGGTAAAATCCGGGGAAGGCTTCTACGATTATTCCGAAAGCCGGAAAGCCGAGAAGGTCTCCCCTCAATTCCAATAATTCCCCATGAGCATTGCCCAGCAATTGAAGGAAATACGGGAAGAATTGCCCAAGGGCGTAACCCTGGTAGCCGTCTCCAAAACCAAGTCCGAAGCAGAAATCCTGGAGGCCTACCAGGCCGGCCAGCGCATCTTCGGGGAAAACAAGGTGCAGGAAATGGTCTCCAAATACGAGGCCCTACCCAAGGACATACAATGGCATATGATTGGCCACCTCCAACGCAACAAGGTCAAATACCTGGTGGATTTCGTAAGCCTGATCCACGGGGTAGACAGCCTGAAACTCCTCAAAGAGATCCAGAAGCGGGCGGCCGGGGCCAACCGGGTGGTAGATTGCCTGCTGCAGGTGCATATTGCCGAGGAAGCCACTAAATTTGGTTTTGATTCCGGCGAACTGGAAGCCTTACTGGGCAGCGGTGCCCTGGAAGCCTTCCCCAATGTGCGCCTGCGGGGTCTCATGGGGATGGCCACTTTTACCGACGATACAGCCCAGGTACGGCGGGAATTCCGCCATCTGAAAACCCTCTACGACCGGGCCCGGGAGGCCTGGCCCAATGCAGATACCCTGTCTATGGGGATGAGCGGGGATTATCCCACGGCCATTGAGGAAGGCAGCACCATGGTGCGTATTGGAAGTCGTATCTTTGGCTCCAGGAATTACGGATAATATTCACCATCGTGTACGCCATACTGGACATCGAAACCACCGGGGGGAAATTCAACGAGGAAGGGATTACGGAAATCGCCATCCACCGCTTTAACGGGCGGGAAGTAGAAGATACCTTCATTAGCCTGATCAACCCCGAACGGGACATCCAGCCCTACGTACAAAAACTCACCGGCATCCGGCCCGAAATGGTGCGTACCGCCCCCAAGTTCTTCCAGGTGGCCAAGCGCATTGTAGAAATCACCGAGGGTTGCATCCTAGTTGCGCACAACGCTCCCTTTGATTACCGCATCCTCAGAACGGAATTCCGCCGCCTGGGCTTCGAATTCGAACGTAAAACCCTCTGTACCGTAGACCTGGCCCAGCGCCTGATCCCTGAGGCCGAATCCCACAGTCTGGGCAAACTGGTAAAAGCCCTGGGTATTCCCTTAAGCAACCGCCACCGGGCCAACGGGGACGCCCTGGCCACCCTGAAGCTCTTCCAGGTACTGCTGGACCGGGACAATGGGAAGAGTATCCTGAAGGAAACCATCCGCCAGGAAACCCATGGCGAGCTCTCCGGGCGGCAATTGAGGCTGGTAGAGCAGGTGCCTGTGGAAACAGGCGTGTACTACCTCTACAGCAAGGAGGGGGACATCCTTTACCTGAACGCCTCCAACAATATGAAACGGGACGTAAACCGTCATTTTACAGGCGATGGAAAAATGCCCCGGGCCCTGAGCAAACTCACCCGGGAGGTCCGGTTTGAAGCTACGGGGAACGAATTGAGCGCCCGCCTGAAGGCCTACAACGAGCTGAAGGAAGTGCGCCCGCGGTTCAAGCCCCGGAACCTTCGCCCCAAGGGAGAGCCGCCCAGCAGCCTGAGTATAGGGGCGGAAACCTATTCCCTGCACGGGCGTGACTGGCTCCTGGTAGACCGGGGCCGCGATGCCGGGGAACGGGCCGCATTCTGGCTGAAGGGGCAGGAATTGAGGGGCTTCGGATATTATGGTTTAAACCACCAAATCAATAATATTCATATCTTAGAATCCCTGATCACCCCAATGCGGGATCCCGTGGGCGGCCTGGTTCTTTTGGCATCCTACCTAAAACGCAAGAGCGTGATGAAGGTCCTGGAAATCTGATAGCCTTTGGAGCAGCACCGCTCAAATAGTACCTGGAGAAGCAAACTGCACGAGATTATCTACGAGGCGGATACCCCCATGGGGAAATGGTTCGACCTGGTACTTTTCTTTATGATCATCGTGAGCGTGATCCTGGTCATGCTCGAAAGCGTAAAGGATTTTGACGCCCGTTACCACGACATTCTGCTGACCCTGGAATGGGCCATTACCATTTTCTTTACCATCGAATATATTGCCCGGATTATCTGCATCCGCAAGCCGGCCCATTACATCTTCAGTTTTTACGGCATTATCGATTTTATCTCGACCATCCCCCTGTACCTCTCCTACCTGGTGGCGGGGTCCCAGGTTTTTCTGGCAGTACGGGCCTTCCGCCTGCTGCGGATCTTCCGGATCCTGAAGCTGGTACAGTTTATAGGCGAAGCGTCACAGCTGAAGACGGCCCTGAAGGCCAGCCGGACCAAGATCCTGGTTTTTATCTATGTGGTCCTGATCCTGTCCGTCATTATGGGGACCATCATGTACCTGATCGAAAGCGACGAGGCAGGCTTTACCTCCATCCCCAGGAGTATTTACTGGACCATCGTTACCCTGACTACGGTAGGCTATGGGGATATTGCACCCCAAACCAACATCGGCCAGTTTATTGCCACGGTGATTATGATTCTCGGTTACGGGATCATTGCCGTCCCCACCGGAATCGTAACGGTCGAATTTGCCAAACACAGGGGCGGGGCCACAGATGCCACTTCGGACACGACCGTGCACCTGAACACCCAATCCTGCCCAACCTGTGCCGTGGAAGGGCACCGGGACGGGGCCAAGTACTGCTTTAACTGCGGTTCTGCCCTGTGATGAAGCCGGTCCTGCTCAGCATAAGCGGCCCTACTGCCATTGGAAAAACGGCCTGGGCTATCCGCCTGGCCCGGCATTTCGGGACGGAGATCCTCTCCGCCGATTCCCGCCAGTTTTATAGGGAAATGCGCATCGGCACGGCCGTGCCGGAGCCCGGGGAGCTGCTGGCCGCCCCCCACCATTTTATACAGCATCTATCCATACACGACCCCTATTCGGTCGGGGATTATGCCCGTGATGCCCTGGCCTGCCTGCGCCATGGGTTCCGGAACCACCCCCTGATGATCCTGGTCGGTGGCAGCGGGCTGTATACGGATGCGGTCACCAAAGGCCTGGACGCCTTCCCGGAAGTGGCCCCGGGGGTTCGGGAAGCGCTTACCCGGCTGTGGGAGACGCAGGGGCTGGAAGCCCTGCAAAACCTTCTGGCGGAAAAGGACCCGGTATACCACGCCCAGGTAGACCTGCAAAACCCTCATCGCCTGATCCGCGCCCTGGAAGTATGCCTGAGCGGGGATCTACCCTATAGCGGATACCGAGGAAAGGCCACTCCTCCGGATTTTTTCCACCACCTGCCCCTGGCCCTGGAAGCCCCCCGCGAAATGATCTACCGGCGCATTGAAGCCCGGGTGGATGCCATGATGGCAGCGGGCCTGTTGGAGGAAGCCAGGAAACTCTACCCCATGCGCCATCTGAATGCGCTGCAAACCGTGGGGTATCAGGAGCTTTTCCGCCATTTGGAGGGAGAATACGACCTGGATACGGCCGTGGCCGAGGTCAAGAAAAACACACGCCGCTTTGCCAAGCGGCAACTCACCTGGCTGCGACGGGATGCGAACGCCCTCTGGGTACCGTACGACGCAGACCCGGAAGCCGTAATCGGAGCCATTCAATCCCGCCTGGAAACTTTATGAAAACAGCACAAAACCACCCTGGGATATATTGGATAATGGGGGTTTCTGCCTCCGGCAAATCCACCCTGGGCCTGGCCCTGGCGCGCGCCCTGGGCGTCCCTTTTTTCGATGGGGACGACTTCCACCCCCAGGCCAATATCGCTAAAATGTCCGCAGGTATCCCCCTTACCGACTCGGACCGGGCCGGCTGGCTGGATCGGCTGAACCGCCTGGCCCGCGACCACCGGGACAGCGGGGCAGTAATCGTATGCTCGGCTCTGAAAGAGGCCTACCGGCAACGCTTAGCTGAGGGTATCCCGGAAGGTATCCAGCAATGGGTAGTGCTCCATGGTGCCTTTGAAACCCTGCAAAAACGTATCCAGGCCCGCACCGACCATTTCATGCCCCCGGGGTTGTTGCAATCCCAGTTCGACACCCTGGAGCTCCCGTCCTACGGGATTCAACTGGACGTGGCCCTTTCCCCGGATCAAATGCTGCAAAGGGTGCTGGAAACACATCGGGCCGGCTAAAGCCGGCCCGTGGTGCATTGCAATAAGGTAATTTCCAGGTCTCAGGACTTTTCGGAATCCGTTTTCACAACCAGCCGGAAACCCTCTCCGTGGATGTTGAGGATTTCCACATCCTCGTCCCGCTTCAGGTACTTGCGTAATTTCGCGATATACACATCCATACTTCGGGAGGTAAAATAGTTGTCGTCCCGCCAAATCTTGGTCAGGGCCAGTTCCCGGGGCATCAGATCGTTTTCATGCAGGGCCAGCAGGCGCAGCAATTCATTTTCCTTGGGGGAGAGTTTAACCGGCTCCTCTTCTTTGTACTTGAGGAAACGCAGCTTGGAGTTCAGGTGGAAGTGCCCGAATGAGAATTCGAATTGCTTGCTGTCCGCCAGGTTATCCGATGCTTTGCGCTGCAGGATGGCCCGTAGCTTCATCAGCAGCACCTCCGAATCGAAAGGCTTGTTCAGGTAATCGTCTGCCCCGGCCTTGTACCCTTTCAGCACGTCTTCCTTCATCGTTTTGGCGGTGAGGAAGATGATGGGGACATTCTCGTTTTTCTCGCGGATTTCCCGCGCCAGGGTAAAGCCGTCCTTATAGGGCATCATCACATCCAGGATACAGACGTCAAAATGTTCCTTCTTGAATTTTTCGAACCCCTCCATTCCATTTTTGGCCAGGGTTACATCAAAGTCGTTCATGGACAGGTAGTCCTTGAGGACAATCCCGAAATTGGGATCGTCTTCTACGAGTAATATCTTCTTGTTTTCGGTTTCCATATTGCAATTTTAAATTAAGGGGAGCTTTATAAAGAAGGTGCTTCCCTTGCCCTTCTCGCTCTCTGCGTATACCTCTCCCTGATGATCTTCTACTATTTTCTTGACATAAGCCAGCCCCAGCCCATGTCCTTTCACGTTGTGTATGTCTCCGGTATGCTCCCGGTAGAACTTTTCGAAAATGCGCTTCAATACGGCTTTGGACATCCCGGCGCCCTGGTCCTGGATCCGGATCAGGATGGCGTTCTTGGCCATTTCCGTATACACATCAATCTTGGGTGCCTCCGGGGAGTACTTTACGGCATTGTCCAGGATATTGACAATAACGTTCCCCAGGTGCATTTCATTGGCCAGGACATCGCATCGTTCCGCTTCCAAATGGGACTTCACATACCCGCCCCTGTCTTTTACGATAAGTTCCACATGGTCTATGGAGCTACGTATTAGGTCGTGCAAATCCAGGCGTTCCTTACTGATATCCAACTGGTTCTTCTCCAGCTTGGAAATGCGAAGCACATTTTCTACCTGGGCATTCATGCGTTTATTCTCGTCACGGATCATCTGCAGGTACCGATTGGTTTTCTCCACATCCCCAATCACTTTGGGGTTCCGGATGGCCTCCACCGCCAGGTTGATGGTCGCGATAGGCGTCTTGAACTCGTGCGTCATATTGTTGATGAAATCCGACTTAATCTCGGAAATCTGCTTTTGCCGGATCAACTGGTAAATCGCGCTGGCATAGGCAATCATGATGATAAGCGTAAACAACAGGGAGAGACCCGCCATACCCAGCACGGATGCCAGGATAAACTTCTTTTCCCTGGGAAAGGAGAGCAACAGGGCATAGTCTGTATTGCCTTCACTGTCCCGGAATAAGGGGGCTTTATAAAAATTTCCCGCCTCGTACTTGAACCTGCGTGACTTTACCTTGGTGGGCAGGCCGCGGCTGTATACCCCATATTCGTAATCGATGTCCAGGTTGTGCGACTCCAGTTCCCGGCTGATCATCATTTCGATCTCCTCCCGGCTCACGCGTTCGTGGATCGGAAACTTTTCCGCATACTCCCGGTACACGTCGTCGAACATGGCTTTTTCCATGGCTCCCAGCCCGCCTACCTTCTCCCAGCGTTCTATCGGGTTAAGCCGGTAGGCCTTACCGTCCAGGCCAAATTCTTCCCGGTAAAGGGTTTTGGAGCGGCGGCTGGTATAGCTTTTAATGGTGGCCGAGTCCGTTGCCGTACCACTGTCAAAGAACGTGGATGCGATATTGTAATCCTCCTCGAGTATCCCGTGGGAATACACCAGAATTTCATTGGAATTCAAATCCCGGTCGACGAAAAAAATGTCACTCAGGTGGCGGCTCTGTAATTCCCCTATGCTGTCTTTCAGGTTCAGAAAGCGCTCGGAATAATCCTTCATCTCCCGTTCCTCGATCATATCGGAAACGCGGTTCAGGACATCGGTAACCACACTGGAAAACTGCTCTTCCTTGTCCTGCACCGAATTGCGAATCCAGTAGATCTGAACGGCGATAATCCCGATCAGCGACAGGCTCATCAGAATGACGAGCAGAACAAACAATTTTCTATTCATCGATAAGGTAAAAGTAAAAATTTAACATTTAGGCGATGGGGGGTTTAACCAAACCTTAACACTCGCTAAGCCCCGCAGAACCTGATAGTTCCAGCAATTCTCGATGGATTTCCCCGACCTGTTGCCGGGTGTGCGGAAGGGAATCGTTCCGGATTTCAAAATCCGCCAGGGCGCGTTTGCGGGCATCCGGCCACTGGTGTTTCATACGGGAGCGGACCGCTGCTTCCGCTGCTCCATCCCGGGCTACAACCCTTTTGAGGCGCTCCGTTTCCGGGGCGGTAACCAGGATCATTCGGTCCATGTTTTGGTACCCTCCGTTTTCAAACAGAATAGCCGCCTCCTGCAGTACGTAAGGCGAGTCCTGGTCTTCCGACCAGTGGAGAAAGTCCTGTCGCACCGCCGGATGGACCAGGGCGTTTACCGCTTCCAGCAAGGCCTTGTCTTTAAAAATGCGCGATGCCACCCAGGCGCGGTCCAACTGCCCTTCCCGATAGGTTTCCGGCCCCAATAGCCCTATCAGGGCATCCCGGAGCCGGGGATCCGTTTCCATGAGTATTTTAGCACGGGCGTCCGAGTGATAAACCGGGACACCCAGATCCTCAAAGAAGGCGGCCACCGTACTCTTGCCACTGCCAATCCCGCCGGTAAGTCCTACCGTTATCATTCTCTGCGTATAATGAATTCTACGGAAGCCTCCAGCAGGCTGCTGTTGTATACGCCCCCGGGCTGTCGTTCCAGGATCAGTGGCAGGCGGCCGGATTCCGGGTCCGGGCTGCCAAAATCCGCAACCACCCGGAAATCTTCGGGCTGAATCGTATTGAGGGCATCCACCTTTCCCCGGCAAAGGATACCTACGGTGGTGGGAAAGGTTCGGATATCCAGGCGTTCGGGGATATTGATCACTTCAATGGGGACATCCACCACGGTTTCCGAAAACCGGAAAATATTTGCAGATACCACCACTGCTTCACGGGAAAGGCGTGTGTGTTGCAGGTTCCCGGCTACCTCCAGGGGGACCTCCAGGCGAATGGAGTCCCGCACATCCTTCAGCACCACGGGCTGGGTGCGCAACACCCGTATGGTGTCGATCTCCTCCGGGGGGCCCAGCAGGTGTACCTGCGGTGGGTCAACCTTCACCTCGCCCTGCATCATGTAATTCTGGGCCAGTTCCAGTTCCAGTACAGGTTCTACGGATACGGTTCGGGACTGCAACCGCTGGAAGTTGAGGAATACCGTATCCTGTGGCAGGTCCAAAATGGCAATCCCGTTGTCCATTTGCCGGTCTATCTGGTCCCGGAACACCCGGGGTTGTATAAAATACCGGCCGCGGCGGCGCGAAGCCGCTGCCAGGTCAATCTCCAGGCGGCGCGGGCTAAGCTGGTATGCCAGCAGCTTAAAGCCACTGGCCCGCACCCGAACCTCCAGGTCCTGTGGGGGCGACTCTACCAGGATCAGGGAGTCCGGGGCCTGCCCATAGGCCACCTTGAATACTACGGGATAGGTATACGTCTCGGAAAGCCGGCTTACGAGCCAGGCAGCAATGGCGCAGGCCAGAAAAAGAAGGAAGGTCCTGGCCTTGGGCTTGCGGATGCCGGATTTGAGTTTGTCGATCACCTGTCAGGCCTTAAAGAAGAGGCCGGGAAACAATTCCTGCGGCTTCTTTCCACTAAAGGTAAGCAAGCTGGTGGATTTAAGAAAACCCCAGCCGTAACCCGCAAACTGGATAAGGGCCGCAGGGAGGGAAAGCAGGGCGATATACACAGAACCGTAGGTGGCCCAGGCTGCAAAGAAAAGGGCCAGCAGGTAGGCCCCTGCAAAGGCCAGTGGCGCCCATGAAAGCGGGTGTTGCCAGAACAGCGGCAACAGCAGGGCAAACAGCAGGCCCGCGCAAAAAAGGGTGGGGAACCAATAGGTGATCCTGGCCGTACCCGGGTGCCAGCGATTCAGGATGGGCCGGGTCATGCCAAATTTCTTAACCTGCCGGTAAAAGGACTTAAAGTCAATCCGGCGTTTATGGAAGACCACGGCTTCCGGGATGTATTTGAGTTGGAATCCCGCCTGCAGCAACCGCAGGCTCAGGTCCGGGTCCTCCCCGGGGTGGATGCTCCCAAAGCCTCCGCTGGCCTCGAAGGCGCGGCGGGAAAGCCCCATATTAAAACTCCTGGGTTGAAAGTTGCGCTGGGCCTTTTTCCGGCCCCGTATGCCCCCTGTCGTCAGGGGGGAGGTCATGGTAAAACTGATGGCCTGCTGGATAGGGCTGAAACTGGGATGGCCGGCATCCCGGCCCCCAAAGCAATCTGCAGGGTCTGCAAGCAGGGCGTCTCTGACAATTTGCAGGTAGTCCGGCGGCAGGATGCAGTCGGAATCCACCAGCAGGAAATAGTCCCCGCTGGCCTTTCGCATCCCGTAGTTCCGGGAATCGCCGGGACCCGTATTGGGTTTGGTGAAATACTGGATGTCCAGGTGGGAGGCATAAGCCTGTACCACGGAAGCCGAATCCCGCTGGGAGCCGTCTTCCACCACCACCACCTCAAAGGGAGCATTATACACCTGTCCCTTCAGGCTTTCCAGCAGTTCATCCAATTCCTCCGGCCGGTTGTACACCGGGACGACAAGTGAGAATTTCAAGGCTTCGGGCATGGTACAAAAAAGCCATCCGCGCGCTGGGGGATGGCTATGGGTATATTGGGATCCGGTTTATTCCGTAAAGTGGTCGATCACCTCCTGGCTTACGCCGGTGTTAGAGAAGCCTCCATCGTGAAAGAGGTTCTGCATGGTCACCTTCCGGGTGAGGTCCGAAAAGAGGGTAATGGTATAATCCGCGCAATCCTGGGCGGTGGCATTCCCCAGGGGCGACATTTTTTCGGCATAGGCGATAAACCCGTCAAAACCCTTCACCCCTTTCCCTGCGGTGGTGGGGGTGGGCGACTGGGAGATGGTGTTTACGCGCACCTGTTTTTCCTTCCCGAAAAAATACCCGAAACTGCGGGCTATAGACTCCAGGTAGGCTTTGTTGTCGGCCATATCGTTGTAATCCGGGAAGGTACGCTGGGCCGCCATATAGGTAAGGGCGACAATACTGCCCCAGGAATTCATGGCATCCCCCTGATAAAGGGCCTTCATGACCTTATGAAAAGACAGGGCGGAAACGTCCCAGCCCTTGGTGGTCCAGTCGTAGTTCTGATCGGTATAGGCGCGTCCTTTACGCACGTTTACCGACATCCCGATGGAGTGCAGTACAAAATCCAGCTTTCCGCCCAGGATTTCAACGGAACGGCTCACCAGCTCCTGCAGGTCTTCCTCGCTGGTCGCATCGGCCGGGATGATCTCCGACCCGGTTTTGGTGGCCAGCTCCTGGATCTGCCCCATGCGCATGGCAATGGGGGCGTTGGTCAGGACAAATTTGGCGCCTTCCTCATGCGCGCGCTCAGCAGTTTTCCAGGCAATGGAGTTCTCGTCCAGGGCCCCGAAAATAATACCTCTTTTTCCTTTCAAAAGATTGTAGGACATGTGCGGTCTGGTTTGGTTTTACGGCTCAAAGATATTCAAAATTTGGGGAACCTGGCCTGGATTTCACCCCGCCTAACTCCTTAATTGAGCAGCTCGCGGGCATGGCTCAGTGCGGCAGCGGAAATCTGGGTTCCCCCCAGCATCTGGGCCAGCTCCTGGATGCGCTCCTCGCGGGTAAGGGGTTTCATACCCGTACGGGTCTGGTCTGCCCCCACTTCCTTGTACACCTGGAATTGCTGGTGGCCCTTGGAAGCCACCTGGGGCAGGTGGGTGATGGCAAACACCTGCATGTGACGGCTCATTTCGAGCATGATCTCCCCCATGCGGTTGGAGATCTCCCCGGAGACCCCGGTGTCGATCTCGTCGAACATCATGGTGGGCAAGGCTTCATACCGGGCCAGGATGGCCTTGATCACCAGCATGATCCGGGAAAGTTCCCCCCCGGAGGCCGTTTTTTTGAGGATGCCGTACTGCCCCCCTTTATTGGCGGTGAATTGCAGTTCCAGCAGGTCACGGCCCAGGGGGCCAAAATCGTCCCGTTGGTGCAGCAGCCAGCGAAAGGAGGCATGGGGCATCCCCAGGCGGGCCAGTTGTTCGCCCAATTGGGCGGTGAACTGTGGCAGTACCTGCTCGCGGCGCTCCCGCAACTGCAGGGCCAGGGCGTGCAAGGTGGCTTCCTGTTCGGTCACACGGGCCTCCAGCCGTTCAATCGCTTCGTCCATGGACGCCGTATCGCTAACCTGCCGGGCCAGGGCATCCCGAACCTCGATCAGGCCCTGTACATCGCCCACATGGTGTTTGTGCTGCAGGTCGTAAAGGGTTTGTAACCGGCCATTGACCGTATCCAGGGCTGCCGGGTCGGATTCCACCTCCGAGACCAGGGCGCCGAATTCCTGGGTAATGTCGTCCGTCTCAATAAAAAGGGACTGCACACGGGCGTGCAGTTCGGCGTATTTGGGAGCCAGGGAGGTCAGTTTCCCGGTTAGTTGCTTTAAGCGGGCCTGCAGGGCCTGCAGGCCGTGCTCCTCCGCCTCGCATAACTGGTAACTCGCTTCCAGGTATTCGGCAATCTGCCCGGCATTGCTGAGTTCGGATTGGCGTGCCTCCAGGGTTTCCTGCAGGTCCGGGCTCAGGTTGGCCTGCTCCAGTTCCTCCAGCAAAAATTCGTTGTAGTCCTGTTCCCGGAAGGCCGCCTGCCGCCTTTCACGCAGCTGCTCCAATTCTCGCGAGGTTTCCTGGTACTCCCGACGCACCTCCCCATAGCGCCCCAGCAATTCACGGTTTTCCGCCAGGGCGTCTACTACCCGCATCTGAAAATCGTGTTCGGTGAGCTCCAGGGTCTGATGTTGGGAATGCACGTCGATCAGCAGGCGTCCCAATCCCGCCAGTACATCCAGGGTTACCGGGCTGTCATTGATAAATGCCCGGGATTTACCGTTGGGCCGGATCTCGCGCCTTAACAGGGTTTGGGGATCATAGTCCAGGTCTTCCCGCGTAAAGTACTCCCGGATGGCCGGATAGGATGAGATCTCAAATTCGGCCTCCACCACACAATGGTTCTGGTCGTCCCGGAGGGCCGAACGGTCTGCCCGGTTACCCAGGACCAGGCCCAGGCCTTCCAGTAATATGGATTTCCCTGCCCCGGTTTCCCCCGTGATGGTGGTAAACCCCTTGGAAAACGAGACCTGCAGGTCTTCGATAAGGGCGTAATTCCGGATGGAGAGTTGGGTAAGCACAGCGGATTTCGTTTACCGCGTAAAGATAGGAGAATCGACTGTAAAACCGATGCGCTCAGTAGGTGATTTGGCTCCAGGTACTGGCGTAGAAGGGCGCCACCCGGTTCAGGGTTTCCTTCAGCTGAACAAGGTCCACCTTGGGGCCGTCCGTAAAGATGTTCTGGATTTCTTCGGCCTTGGCATCGAAAAAGGTCTGGATTAAAAAGGCATTGGGCCGGCGCTGGATCAGGGTCTCAAAAAGCCGCAGGGACCCGGCAATGATCTGCTTGCCCGTACTGTTGTTGTCCGCCAGGATATCCAGGCCTTTGCGGTGGTAGTTGTACAGGGCGATCCGGTACTCCCTGAAGGTGTTGGAAAGCAGGTTGTCCACGAGCTGGAACCGGGTGCGGTTGTCCGTGGCGGTCTGGCCCCAGCCCGGGTATCCGGCGCCCTGTGCCTGGGTAACGATGGCCTGCGCTTTTTTAAAGTGGTCTGTGCCCCCTTCCAGCTGAAAGGTATCGGCGTCCAGGCCCAGCATCACATAGACGTAAAAGGAGATCACCCCCACCAGGTTGGAGTCGAAGACATTTTCATTGAAAACCAGGGGCTGGAACTCAATATATTCGAAATTGAACTGATTGTCCTTATAATTAAAAACGGGGGTTTCGTAAGAGGTATTGAACACCGGGCGGGACGACTGCAATTGCAGGGTGGCCTCGAAACGGCCCGACTCAAACCGGGTTACCGTAACAAACATGCGACAATTCAGGCGTTCCTGCTCTTTGTATACCCGGTTGGTCCACCGCGTTTTGTTAACCAGGTCGGTTAGGGAACGCTCCAGGGTCCGGAAAACCTGCTGGTTGGTCTGGGATACCTGTTCGGAGTTCACCGTAACGGTACAGTTGAGTTCCTGGGCATGCGTAACCTGCAGCAGGCCCAGGAGGCCGGCAGCCAGGAAGGTCTTAATGCCCGATACGAAGGTGGATCTCATCTAGAATATCGCAGGCGGTTTCTGCCTTGCTTTTTAAGGGAAACGGTTTAATCTCCGAATTCTTGTCTATAAAGGTGATTTTGTTGGTTTGCCCGCCGAAACCTGCGCCGGGGTCCCGCAGCGAATTCAGGACAATCGCATCCAGGCCCTTGCGGTTTAATTTCGCCTGGGCATGCTCCAGTTCCTTCTCGGTTTCCAGGGCAAAGCCCACCAGATACTGCCCGGATTTAGCCTGGGACAGGGTATGGATGATATCCGGATTGCGGACCAGTTTCAGCTGGAGGGCCTCCTCGGTTTTCTTGATTTTTTCGGGGGCTACCTCGGCAGGGCGGTAATCCGAAACAGCAGCGGCTGCAATCACTACGTGTGCGCTACTGAAGTGGGCCTGGGCCGCTTCCAGCATTTCCCGCGCGGTCTGTACCCGCAGGCAGGTTACCCCGGGATGGTCCATGGTCAGGGTAGAGGGCCCGGTAACCAGTACCACTTCGGCCCCGCGATTGGCCGCTTCCCGGGCCAGTTCAAAGCCCATGGTGCCACTGGAATGGTTGCCGATAAAGCGCACAGGGTCGATGGGTTCGTAGGTAGGGCCTGCAGTAATGAGCACCTTGCGGCCGCGCCAGGGCAACCGGGATTCCAGCCAAGCGGTTACCTGTTCCAGGATAGCCTCGGGCTCCGCCATGCGCCCCTCCCCTTCCAGGCCGCTGGCCAGTTCCCCACTGGCCGCGGGAATGAGGACGTTTCCAAAGCCCTCCAGGGCTTCAATAGCAGTACGGGTAGCCGGGTGGCGAAACATGTCCAGGTCCATAGCCGGGGCAAAAAAGACCGGGCATTTGGCAGACATATAGCACGCCATCAGCAGGTTATCGCAGGTGCCAGAGGCCATTTTGGAAAGGGTATTGGCCGTGGCCGGGGCAATGATCATCAGGTCTGCCCACAACCCCAGTTCCACATGGTTGTTCCAATCCAGCTCCCCGTCTTCCTCCCGTACAAAATCCCGCATCACCGGGTTCTTGGACAGGGTAGCCAGGGTAAGGGGAGAAACAAAATGGCCGGCGCTTTCGGTCATCACAATACGGACCTCGGCGCCGGCTTTAATCAGTAAACGGGTAAGGAAGGTGGTCTTGTATGCGGCAATACCTCCGGTAACACCCAAAAGGATGCGCTTAGACCTTAACATCCTACTCCGTGTCTTTCTCGGTATTTCTATGGTAGATCTTGTCCTCCAGCCATTCCTGAACGGCAAGGGCGTGGGGCTTGGGAAGCTTTTCGTAGAATTTGGACACCTCGATCTGTTCCTTGTTCTCAAAGACTTCTTCCAGGCTGTCGCTGTAAGTGGCAAACTCCTCGAGTTTCTCCAGCAACTCCTTCTTGATGTCGGAATTGATCTGACCGGCCCGTTTGGCTACGATGGAAATGGCTTCGTAGATGTTGTCCGTCTGGGCGTCAAATTCATCGCGGTTAATGGTCACCGTGGTAACGGGGGCCTGGGTGTTTTTCAGGTCGTTCATGCTTATCGCGTTAAGGATTCTTCAAAAGCGTTAAAGGCTTCGGTTTCTTTTTCGATGTCGGAATGGAGTTTTTCCGCATCTTTTACAAATTCGCTTTCCGGGTAGTAGCGCATAAAGGCGTTATACGCGTCCATGGCGTCTTCCAGCCGCTCCCGTTTTTTGTTGTAGGTGCTGTTCACGGCCAGGTTGGTGGCCGCAGACAACTTCAGGTAATAGGCCTCTTCCCGGAACCGGGATCCCGGGTGGTCAGAGATAAAGTTCTCGAGGCTGGTGATGGCCGAGATGTTGTAATCCAGGGTATAGGATTTTCCCAGCTTTACGAACTGCTTGGCTATTTCAAACGCTTTCTTTTCTTTTTTCTCCGTCAGCTCCCGGGCCATCTGGTTGGCCTCGGCCATAAATTCGGATTCCGGGTAGGCGTTGATAAAGATCTGCAGCTTCCCGAGGGCCTTGTCCGTATCGGTCTGGTCCAGCGAGTAGCGGGGCGAAAGCAGATAATAGCTCTTGGCCCCCAGAAAACCAGCCTCTGCAGCCTTGTCGCTTTTAGGGTAGGATTTCAGAAAGCGCTCAAACTGATAGCCGCTGAAATTATAGTCGCCGATTTTAAAGTAGGAATCGGCCAGGAAGAACAGGACGCGCTCGCCCTGGGGTTTGCCCACGTAACGCGGGGCAATCTGTTCCAGCAGCCGGTTGGCCCTGCGGTAATCCTCTTCCTCATAGAGGCGTTGGGCCAGTTCGTATTTCTTGCCCAGGTCCGACTCCTTCAAAACCTTCTGGTATTCACTGCAGGAGAACAGCAGAGGGAAGAGTAAAAAGAGCCCGAGATGTTTGATTTTCAAAAACATTGCGCAAAAGTAGCGATTCTACACCAGATTCTAAAACGAAAAATACAGCATCCGGGTATATCGCAGCGCCCCGTGCGGTGGAATTTAAACAAACTTTAACGCCCCACAGGCTGCCCGGCCTCCAGGGTTTTCAGTTCACGGGCCAGATGCTCGGTAAGCCCCGCAGAAGCCGCCACCAGCGGCAGGCGCACCGCCGGGGTACAGATGCCCTTCAGGTGCAGCAGGGCTTTGATCCCGGCAGGGTTGCCCTCCCGGAAGATGCCCTGCATCAGTGGGGTTAGCGCCTGGGATTGTTGTTGGGCCGCTTCCCGGTTGCCCGCAGCAGCCTGCCGCATCATCCCGGAAAATACCCGGGGCAACCCCTGCCCCAGAACGGAAATGACCCCTGCCCCGCCTGCCAGGACGGTATCCACTGCCGTGAAATCATCGCCGGACAACAGGAGAAAATCTTCGGGTAGCTGGGCGGCCAGGTCCCGGATTTGGGCCATATCCCCGCAAGCCTCCTTGATCCCGATCAGGTTGGGGCATTCCCGGGCCAGGCGAAGGGTGGTTCCAGCCAGCATATTGCTGCCGGTTCGGGCGGGTACGTTATACAGGATTAAAGGCAGGGGGGAACGCTCCGCCAGGTACCTGAAATGCCGGTAAATACCTTCCTGAGTGGGGCGGTTATAGTAGGGGGAAACGGACAGCACAGCGTCGAACCCCTGCAGGGGCGTCTGTTGCAGCTCCTCCCCCACGGCCAGGGTATGGTTGCCTCCAATCCCGACCACCAGAGGCTTTCGGCCGGCATTGGCCTCAAGGACCGTTTGCATAACCTGCTGCTTTTCCGCTCGGGAAAGGGTGGCGGATTCGGCCGTGGTCCCCAGGGCCACCAGATAGTCCACGCCCCCTTCAATCACATCATCCACCAGGTGCCTCAAGGCATCCAGGTCCAGGCTCAGATCTTCCCGAAATGGGGTTACCAGGGCAACTCCGGTGCCCTCAAAAAGCGTTTTCATGCGATTTCCTTCAACACGTTGAGGTACTTTTTCAATTCGGAGGTGAACAATCCGAAATCCGAAATGTCACAACTGAATATCAGGTCGTTGTAAGCCGGATCCACCCCATGCAGACCGGCCCGGATCCGGGCGCGGGCCTGCAGGCTCACCAGCTGCATCAGCAGGTTATCCCCCTGAAAATAGTTGATCAGCAGGTCGTATTCCCTGCCTAGGAATTCAAGCACATAGCTATTTTCGACGGCTCCCTTCCAGCCCAGGTCCTTATCTGAGAATACGGGCGTGGCATAGGGGGAATTCTTGTCGTAGAACGATTTATATCCCAGCACCTTCACCGCATTCGGGTGTATTCCCAGTACTTCAGTGAGCCCGAAAAGGGCCTCCACATCAGAGAAGGCGTCCAAATCAGCCAGGATGCCTACCGCCTGTATCCCGGAGCGGCCTTCCGGCCGCAGGCGGGGCTGTGCCACCTCCTGCCGCAGGTATTTCAATCCGGAATTATGCTTAAATTTATCCTTTAGTCCTTTCAGGATCATGTACCTTCGCGTTTCAAGCAAAGGTAGCTAATATCACTGCAAATGCTCCACAAAGATAACCGGGATGCGTAATTTAAAAATGCAACTAATTGTTTTATTTATAACAATTAGTTTCGTCGGGTGCAAGCCCGAACCCGTATACCTGAGGGCCCTTCATGCCCACCAAACCCCCATTGACAGCACCCTCCCTTTGGCCGATTCCCTGGAGGCCTTTGTAAAACCATACCGGGAACATGTGAACGCCGTGCTCGATGCGCCCCTGGCCTATGCCCCCAGAACCCTTTCCAAGGATGAGCCCGGACTCAATACCGCCATTGGCAACCTGATGGCGGATATTGTGTTTCAAGCTGCAGATTCCCTGGAGCATATGGCCGGGCGGAAAGGGGCAGACCTGGCCCTTCTGAACCACGGCGGCATCCGGTCCATCATCTCCAAAGGACCGGTAACCGAACGCACGGCCTATGAGGTAATGCCCTTCGAAAACACGATTTATCTGGCCACGCTTTCCGGCACCCAGATCCGGGAATTGGTGCGCTACCTGGCCGACCAGGGTAAGGCCCATCCTATAGCGGGTATGCAGATCATCCTGGGAGGCGGGGGATTCCTGGAATCCGTGAGCATTGGCGGGCGGCCTTTTGACGAGCAACAGTCCTATCGCGTGGCCACCTCCAGCTACCTCATCAGCGGGGGCGACGGCATGACTTTTTTCCTGGAAGCCGCAGAAACGCGGGATACCGGCTACCGCATCCGCAACGCCATGACCGACTATTTTAAAGCAACAGACACCCTTCGGGCCGTACAGGACCGTCGTTTTGTCAAAGAACAAACCCCATGAAACGGAGAAGATTCCTGAAAACCAGCGCGGTTGGCGGGCTGGCGGCGGGTGTGGGAAGCCTGGGTCTGCAGGCCTGTGCCTCGCGCCGGGAACAGCGCATTACCGTGCTGCACACCAATGATGTCCACAGCCATATCGATCCCTTCCCGAAAGACCATGGCATTTACCCAGACCTTGGGGGCGTGGCCCGTCGGGCCGGCCTGATACAACGCCTGCGGCAGGAAAACCCCAATACCCTCCTGCTGGATGCAGGAGATATTTTCCAGGGGACCCCTTACTTCAATTTTTACGGGGGTGAACTGGAATTCCGCCTGATGAGCCGCATGGGCTACGACGCCGCCACCCTGGGGAACCACGATTTCGACAACGGCCTCAGCGGCTTACTGGCCCAGATGCCCTATGCAGATTTTGCCTTCCTCTCTGCCAACTACGACTTTACCGACACCGTCCTGCACGGGTATGTGCAACCCTCAAGGGTGTTTGAGCGCGGTGGGGTACGCATCGGGGTATTCGGGATTGGCATCCGCCTGGAAGGGTTGGTAGATCCCGCCCTGTACGGGGAAACCCGTTACCTGGACCCGCACGAACTGGCCCTGGATACTGCGCGCCGCCTGCGGGAGGACGAGCAATGCGACCTGGTTATCTGCCTCTCCCACCTGGGCTACCGTTACCGGGATCCCCAACGCTCGAGCGATATCACCCTGGCCCGGCAAACCGAAGGCATAGACCTGATTATCGGGGGGCACACCCATACCTTTATGGAACGCGCCCAGGTAGAAACCAACCGGGCCGGGGAACGCGTCATCATCAACCAGGTAGGCTGCTACGGCATCAACCTGGGGCAGGTGGATTTTACGCTCCGTCCCGGGCCTCAAAAGCCTACCGGCATGGGGGTTTCCATAGAGGTCTGAGCTGCTGACATTCCGGCTGCCTCCCTTACGGAGTTTCCCATTTCTTTCCATTGTATTAGATTTGAAAGGGTAACCCGATTCACATGACCAGACCTACGCTATTGTTCCTCGCCCTGCTGGCAGGGCTCTTTGCCCGGGGGCAGAATCCTTTTGGCATCACCCCCCAACGCTCCGACCAGCCGGGTGCCTGTACCCATTTTGAAGCGGCCTTTGCCCAGAAGCCCCGCGAAATCCAGTTCCGGGCGGTAGCGGATGCCCAGAACACCCTGTATTTCGAGGTCTCGGACCCCGCCTGGTTCAACAGCCTGTTCCCCACGGATGATTTCGGGATCAGCGTAGACCTGGTTACCAAAGACCGTTATGCCTGCGAACAGAACCCTCCGGAACCCTCCTTCCCCAGGGGACAGGTCCTGCGGCCGGTGTACGGGGACCAATTACGCCGCACCCTCAAACCCGCAGCGGGAGAAAGTTATCGGGTGCGCATCGGGAAAGTACCGGATGGGTACCGGGGGATGGAAGTGGAATACAACCTCCTCTTCCTGAGGGGTA
Source organism: Robiginitalea aestuariiviva (assembly GCF_029537735.1). Lineage (GTDB taxonomy): Bacteria > Bacteroidota > Bacteroidia > Flavobacteriales > Flavobacteriaceae > Robiginitalea > Robiginitalea aestuariiviva. The sequence continues at coordinate 1,269,073 of NZ_JARPUQ010000002.1, forward strand.
GTACCCTGTGCCGCTACCAGTCCTTTTTCGAATTGCAAGCCTACTCCTGGGACCTGCTGGATATGGGGATGTACCTGGATTCCCTGACCTACCGCACCCAGCTTTCCGCCCTGGAAGACACAGACCGGTTTACCCTGCGCTACAAGACACTCACCTTTACCGTCCCCTTCGAAAAAAACAAGGCGGAATACGCCCCGGAGGACCTCAGGCCCCTGTATGATTCCCTGCGCCTGACCGATTTTAACATCCGCAGGATTGACATCCGTGCCTATGCCTCTGTGGAAGGCGATGCCGGCCGCAACCTGGAACTGCAGAACCAGAGGGCCCAGAGCATGGTGCGCGCCCTGCAGTCCTTCCAGCAACCTTCCATTGAAACCTCGGTTTCCACAGCTGAGAACTGGGTGGAATTCCTGGAGGACCTAAAAAATACGGAATACGCCAACCTGCGGCCTTTGCCCCAGGCCGAAATCAAAGCGGCCCTGAATGGTGGGGCAGCCGCCCGCCTGGAGCCCATCCTGAGCCGCCACCGGAAGGCAGTAGTGACCCTGGAACTGGAAAGAAAGGATCGGTACCGCGACCAGACGGTAGCCCAACTGGTGACCCTCTTTAACCAGGCTATTGGGGAAGATGCCCTAGAGAAGGCCTCCGAGCTCCAGGCCTCCATCTTTGAGCGGCTGAAAAGCGGGGAAGCCCCAGTGGAAACGCTGAGTGACCTGGAAATGCCGCGCCAACAGAAATACGTGCCTTTTTTTAATAAGAATTCCGCCTTTCGCTACCTGATGGACGAGCGCAACATGCTGATCGCCTTTAACGAACTGGAAAGCCTGGACCACCTGACCCCTGAGGACCCGAAAATCCAATACAACCTGGCCGCCCTGAAACTCAAGCTCTGGCGCTATAACGCCCAACCCATCGCGGACGGGGAGGTCAAAAAGAATATTGAGGCCTTGCGCAGGCTGGGCATTGCCGAAAACCTGGTGCAGCGGATGCTGATTAACTACCACATTGTGCGCAGCGAATACCTGATGCGGCAACGGGATTACGCCGGGAAGGATGCCTCTGTTCAATACATTGCAGAACACTACACCCAGGCCCCTTTACGGGATTACGATTACCTGAGCCTGGCCCAGTACATGGCTTATTACGCCAACCTGGAAGAGGCGGTAACCCTGGTGGAACCCCGGATGCGACGCATCGAGGTAAGCGAGAACCTCCTGTTTTATTACCTGAACCTGACCCTGGTGGACCGAAGCCTGACCCAGGACCCGGATTACCGTACCATTATGCTGAATGCCATTGGCAAGAACCCGGAGCGTTTCTGCCGTTTATTCAACCCCATACCCAATGGGGGGGTAACCTTCCAACTGCTGGAGAACCCGTATTTGCGAGAAACGTATTGTGAGAATTGTACCAGCCCAAAGCCCTGATTCCGGCCTTATGCTCCGGATTCCAGAAAGGCTTTGACCAGCGTCCGGAATTCGGCTTCCAGGCTGCAGTCGGGAAACGGATACCCCGCTCGGTCGTACCAGTACCCGGCATTCCATCGATCTCCCTCCTTACGGTGCAGGTAGGCGTGGATGCGGCTTCCTGCAACACCGGGCATGTCCTGGGCAATGTTGTGGGATGCCTCCCAGTCACCTTTCCCGTCGAACCACAATGCCTTAAGGGCCGGGGAAAGTGAGGGGTCCGGCGATTCGGCCCGCAGGCTGTCCATAAAGTCGGAAAAAGAAAGGGCCATGGCTTCAGATCAGGCGCCCGGGGAAGCCTCCCCAAGCAGTTCCAGGAATTCGGTTTCGGACAGGATGGGCACCCCCAGGTTTTCGGCCTTGGCCCGCTTACTGGGCCCCATATTGGCCCCGGCCACCAGATAGGTGGTTTTGGAGGACACGGAGGAGGCTACCTTGCCGCCATTGTCTTCGATGCGCTTCTTAAGTTCATTGCGGTCCAGGGTTTCAAAGACCCCGGAAACCACAAAAGTCTGCCCTTGCAGCAGGTCGGTTTGCCCCTCCAACTGCTCGGCGCTCAGCGAAAACTGCAGCCCATAGCCCCGCAGCCGTTCCACCAGCTCGCGATTAACGGGGTTCGCGAAAAAGTCCAGCACGCTCCGGGCGATCCGCTCCCCGATTTCGTCCACCGCCATCAGGGCCTCCTGGCTGGCTGCCATCAGGGCATCGATATCCCGGAAGGCCCGGGCCAGTTTTTTGGCTACGGTCTCCCCTACATATCGGATCCCTAATGCAAAGAGCACCCGTTCGAAGGGTATTTTCACGGATTCCCGTACTCCCTGGACCAGGTTGGTTGCGGATTTTTCAGCCATGCGTTCCAGGGGGGTCAGTTGTTCGGCTTCCAGGGTATAGAGGTCGGCATAATCGGCGATCAGGCCCTCTTTGAAGAGTAGCTCCACGGTTTCGCCCCCAAGGCCTTCGATATCCATGGCCTTGCGGCTGATAAAGTGCTGTATGCGTCCCGTGATCTGGGGCGGACAGCCGGTGTCGTTCGGGCAAAAGTGTTGGGCCTCCCCGGGTTTGCGCTCCAGGGGGGTGTTGCACTCCGGGCAGTTCGAGATATATTGCACCGGAGTACTGTCCGGCGGACGTTGGCTTAAATCTACCGCAGTGATCTTGGGGATGATCTCCCCGCCTTTTTCCACAAAGACCATATCGCCCAGGCGTACATCCAGCTTAGCGATCTGGTCTGCGTTGTGGAGGGAGGCCCGCTTGACCACCGTACCGGCCAGTAGTACCGGTTGGAGGTTCGCCACCGGGGTAATGGCCCCGGTACGCCCCACCTGGTAGCTGATGTGTTCCAGGCGGGTAAGCGCCTGCTCGGATTTGAATTTATAGGCCATGGCCCATCGGGGCGATTTGGAAGTAAACCCGAGCTCTTGCTGTTGTTGCAGGCTGTTCACCTTAACCACTACCCCATCGGTTTCAAAAGGCAACTCATGGCGGCGGGTGTCCCATTCGGCCAGAAAATCCAGCACCGCCTCAATATTCGGGCACAGACGGGCCGTTTCGGGGACCTTAAAGCCCCAGCCGCGCATGCGCTCCAACATTTCCATCTGGGTATCGACCCCCAGGTTTCGCCCTACCATCCCATAGGGCAGGCAATCCAGCGGCCGGGTCGCCACCAGGCTGCTATCCTGGAGTTTTAGGCTCCCGGAGGCCGTATTGCGGGGGTTCATATAGGGGTCTTCCCCATTTTCCACGCGCTCCTGGTTCATCCGGGCAAAGCCCTCCAGGGGCAGGATAATTTCCCCCCGTACATCAAAGCGCTCCGGCACCACCCCTTGCAGTCTAAGGGGTATGGAACGGATGGTTTTGACATTGGTGGTAACATCGTCGCCCTGTACCCCGTCGCCGCGTGTCACGGCCCGGATCAATACCCCGTTCTCATAGGTCAGGTTAATGGATGCCCCGTCGTATTTGAGTTCGCAGGTAAAGGCGATCTCCACCCCTCCCAGCAGGCGTTGCAGGCGCTGTTCCCATTCCACGAGTTCCTCCCTGGAATACGAATTGTCCAGGGAATACATGGGGTGGTCATGTACCACGGTATCGAAGGCTTTGGTGATGCCGCCCCCTACCCTGTGGGTTGGGGAAGCCGGGTCGTCAAACTCCGGATGCAGAGCTTCCAGCTGCTGCAATTCCTTGAGTTTCATATCGAACTCGTAGTCGCTGATTACGGGCTCGTCCAGGACGTAGTACCGGTAATTGTGTTCCTGCAGGGCTGCCCGAAGGGCTTTAATGGTCTCTTCTACCTGATTCATAGGGGTTGATGGGTTTCTCCGGAAACGGGTTTCCTCCCGCGGAGGAAGCGGTCGTTTCCAAAAATATCCTTTTTCATTTGTATTTCCTGCAACCCACCGGCCCGGAGCAGGTCCGCTATGGGTGCCGCATAATCCCGGTGGATCTCGAGGTACAACCACCCCCCGGGCCGCAGAGACTCCTTTGCCCGGGCAAGCAGGCAATGGTAATAGGCAAGGGGGGCGTCTTCCGGGGCAAATAAGGCCGCCCCGGGTTCCTGATCCCGAACATGGGCATCCAGGCTTCTCCGTTCGCCCTCAGGGATGTAGGGGGGGTTAGACACCATGAGATCAAAGGGAGCTGCCCCTTCCAGGGGCTGGCACATATCGGCCAGGCAACCTTCCATTTTGACCTCCTGGTTCCGGGCGTTCTCCAGGGCTACCTCTAGGGCAGCCGCCGAAAGCTCCAAGGCACAGACCTGTGCCCCGGGCCAGTGCCGGGCCAGGGCAATGGCAATGCACCCACTGCCCGTACCCAGGTCCAGCAGGCGCGAATTGGAAAAATCGTGGGAATGGGTAATCCAGGCCACCAATTCCTCGGTTTCGGGCCTGGGTATCAGCACGGCAGGGGTCACCTTCAGGGTCATCCCCAAAAAGTATCCACGGCCCGTTACATATTGTACGGGAACATGCTGCTTTAAGCGGGAAAGCGCTTCAAAGAGCGGGGTTTCGGCCTCCTTGGCCAGGATTTTACCGGGCTCCAGCCCCAGCACAAACCGGGGCAGGCCGGTAAATACTTCCAGCACCTCGTAGAAGACGCTGTCTATCTCTTCCGCAGGGTAGTGTTCCCGGAGTTCCTGGTGGTATATGGATTTGATTTCGCGCAGCAGCATTTGGAGTGGCTTTAACACGCCGGTAAAGGCCCTGTCCCATTGAGGGGCATTCGGGGCAATGTGCTATTTTTGCCGGGTGAAGATACACGAATTCTACCTTTCCCGTTGCCTGGAACTGGCAAAAAAAGGCCGCGGTTCCACCGCCCCGAACCCTTCTGTGGGTGCTGTGGTGGCCGGGCCCGGTGGCATCCTGGGGGAAGGCTTCACCAGCGCCTATGGCGGCCCCCATGCCGAAGTCAATGCCATTAGGGGCGTATCCGATCCGGAAAGGCTGAAGGAGGCCACCTTGTACGTCACGCTGGAACCGTGTAACCACCATGGTAAAACCCCGCCCTGTACAGACCTGATTTTACAAATGGGTATCCCCCGGGTTGTGATTGGGCTGCAGGACCCCCATGCCCTGGTGGATGGCAGCGGGATCGCGCGCTTGCGCGGCGCAGGCTGCGAAGTTATTACCGGGGTGCTGGAAGGGGCATGTGCGGAACACCACCGCCGCTTTTTGACCTTTCACCGGGAAAAGCGCCCTTACATTATCCTGAAGTGGGCCCAAACGTCAGACGGCTATCTGGCCCCGGAGCCGGCTGCCCGGCAGGGGGAACCTGCCCCGGTCTGGATCACCGGGCCACGCTCCCGACAATTGGTCCACAAGTGGCGCAGTGAGGAACAGGCTATCCTGGTGGGAACCCAAACAGTGCTGGCGGATAACCCCGGGTTGGATACCCGGCACTGGCACGGAAAAAACCCGCTCCGGATCCTTTGGGACCGGCAACTGCAAGTCCCCACGGATTACCGTATATATGATAACCGGGCGGAAACCTGGGTTATTCACGGGCAGGAGTCTGCCGAAAAGGCCCCTGCACATGTGACCTACCTGGCCCTTGGCAGGGAAGCGGATCCCCTTGGGGCGCTTATGCGGGAGCTCCACGCCCGGAACATCCAAAGCCTGATTGTGGAAGGTGGCGCTCGGACCCTGGAAACCTTTCTGCAGCGCCGGTTGTGGGATGAAGCCCGGGTCTTTACGGGGCCGGTCACCTTTGGCAAAGGCCTCCCTGCCCCGCAGGTAAAGGGACGGTTGACCGCCACCCGTAAAGTTGGGCAGGACCGATTAGATTCCTGGCGACGTGAGTAAGGCCATTATTTTTGATTTTGGCGGGGTATTGATCAACCTGGATTTTGAGGCCGTACCCCGGGCCCTGCGCGAATGGGGAGCCGATCCCTCAGATGCCTTTTTACAGCAACTCAGCCGGCAATACGAGACCGGGCAAATCCCGACAGCGGGCTTTCTGGAAACGGCCTCCGGGAGGCTGGGAGGCGTTTCCGGCGCTACGCTGGCCGAGGCGTGGAATGCGATGATTCTTGACCTGCCAGAATCCAGGGTAGAATTCCTGGAAAACCTGAGGGATGGCGGAGGCTACCGCCTGTTCCTGCTGAGCAACACCAACGCCCTGCACATGGCCCGGGTGCGCGAACGCCTCGGAGGCCCGGCTTACCAGCGATTCACGGCTTGTTTTGAAGGTTTTTACCTGTCCCACGAAATTGGACTGCGCAAACCGGATCCTGAGATTTTTCGGTGGGTTACCGGGCGCCACGGCCTGACGCCCGGGGATACCCTTTTTATCGACGATACAGCCGAACACATCCTTGGGGCACAGGCTATTGGCCTGCAAACCTGGCATTTCCAACCGGGAAGGGATAAAATCACCGAACTTTTAACCCGTAGCTGACCATGTGGGACCTGGTATGGAGTATAGCATGTTCAAGTCTGATCTTTGTGGTCTTCCGCCTGTACAAAACCTATGGGATCCGCACCTATCACGCCATAATCATCAATTATTTTACGGCATGCGGCGTAGGATGGATCATGGCTCCGGCCTCTGAGGCTGCAGAAACCCTTATTTCCCGACCCTGGCTGCCGGCCGCCCTGTTACTGGGCGTCCTGTTTGTGACCATTTTTAACCTCATGGCCAGGACTTCCCAGCGCATGGGGGTTTCCGTGGCCTCGGTGGCCACCAAAATGTCTTTGGTCATCCCGGTGGTATTTGGCCTGCTCTGGTATGGGGAGCGCCTCACCACCTGGAATGCCATAGGGGTACTCCTAGCCCTGGCTGCGGTGTATTTCACCTCCCGCAAGGGCCATGGCCCCCTGGTGCATGCCAGGTCCCTCACCCTCCCGCTACTGGTATTCCTGGGCTCTGGGATTATCGACACCAGTTTAAAATTCATGCAGGCCCACTGGGTTCCAGAGGCCGAATTCCCCCGGTTTTCGGGTACTATCTTTGCAGCCGCCGGCCTGGCCGGTTGCCTGGGATTATTGCGCCATCCTCAGGCCTTTAAAGGGTTTACGGCCAAAAGCGCCCTTGGGGGGCTGGCCCTGGGCATCCCCAATTTCTTTTCGGTGTATTTCCTATTGAAGGCCCTGCAGGCCCCGGCCTGGAGCAGCGCCACTATTTTTACGCTCAATAACGTGGCCATCGTGTTGTTGACCACCCTGCTGGGCGTGGTCCTTTTTGGGGAGCGCCTGCAGGGGGCCAATCGCCTGGGCATCCTCCTGGCCCTGCTCAGCATTATCCTGGTAAGCCTCTGAAATGGAAAAATCGCCCCAACCCTACCGTACCCTGTCCGCTCCCGCCGGTCCTGTGAACTATAAGGAACGGAAAAGTCGATTTATGGGCTATGCCTACCCCTGTGCCACCGCCGAGGAGGCCAACACCCATGTTCAGGCGTTGCGCAGCCAGTACCCCGATGCCACCCATGTCTGTTATGCCTACCGGCTGGGGCCCGGTACCGGGCAGGTGCGGATGCAGGACGATGGCGAGCCTTCCTATTCGGCCGGGGCGCCTATCCTGGGGCAGATAGAAGCCTATGACCTTCACTGTGTATTGCTCTGCGTTGTTCGCTATTACGGGGGTGTTAAACTCGGGGTAGGCGGCCTGATCCAGGCCTACCGGGAAACTGCGCGGGAAACCCTGGAAGCCGCTGAAACCCGGGAGGTGGTGCCCCGCGTACGGGCATTCCTGGAGTTTGGTTACGAAGTTTTGGATGCGGTGATGCGCTGTATTTCACAACACCAGTTGGAATTGCTGGAGCAGGAAATGGCATTACGGTGTGCGGTAGTGGTGGGGATCCCTGCTGAAAAGGCGGAAGTGGTCCGGCAGACCCTGGAGGCCATTGCGGGGGTGGAGTACCAGATCCGGACCGGGTTTTAGGCGAGTTTTTCCATCAGATAGGAGGGGCAGCGCATGGGCCTGCGGGTCTGCTGGTCCAAAAAGGCCAGCGTGGTTTCCGCCGTGGCCAAAAGCCCTCCGGATTCGTCCAAAATTTCATACTCAAAATCAATCCGAACGGTAGGTATTTTTTTAAGGCGGGTGACCACGGTTATCTCCTGGTCATAAACGGCCGGTCTTTTGTAATTCAGGTTAAGGGAAACTACAGGAAGGATACACCCGGAATGCTCCATTTCCGCATACGAAATTCCCAGGGCCCGGAGCCACTCTACCCTTCCCATCTCAAGGAATTGCGGGTAGTTCCCGTGATAGACCACACCCATCTGATCGGTTTCGCCATAGCGGATGCGGAAAGAAATTCGATGTTCGAACATAAAATATCGGTGAAAAAAGGTTACCTTTAAAAGGAAGGCTGAGGGGCCGAGAACTTCTGAAAAAAAAAGCAAAAATTCAACCCTGTATCCATTTTTTTTTTAGGTTTTTTGTCCACATATTTGTCTCACTCAGGAAGGGCGGTTGTACTGTCCTTTTTTCTACTAGTCAACTCACTCTAACCGACCGATAAGGAACCTAATCAATGAATGTTTCTGCCGATTCCGTATGGAAAAATTGTTTAGCTTTTATAGAGGACAATATTCAGCCGCAGGCATTCAAAACCTGGTTCCTTCCGATCAAGCCGGTTAAGCTCTCCGAAAAATCCCTCAGCATACAGGTGCCCAGCAAATTCTTTTACGAATGGCTGGAGGAACATTACGTAAAGTTGCTCAAGGTAGCCCTGACCCGGGAACTGGGAGAGGGCGCCAAACTGGTCTACGTGATCAAGATGGAAAACACCTATGGCAACCGGGAGCCTTTTACCGAAAAGATTCCAAGTGCCAACCGGGGGCAGGTAGGCCCCCAGGAAATGGATGTGCCCATCAAGTCCAAGAGCCCGGAGCTCAAGAACCCTTTCGTGATCCCCGGCATCCGGAACATCAAGATCGAGTCCCAGCTGAACCCCAGCTACAATTTCGAGAACTTCCTGGAAGGGGATTCCAACCGCCTGGCCCGTTCCGCGGGGCTGGCCGTGGCCAACAAGCCGGGAGGCACCTCCTTTAACCCCTTGTTGATCTTTGGTGGGGTGGGGCTTGGAAAAACCCACCTGGCACATGCCATTGGGGTGGAAATCAAGGATAAGTATCCGGAACGCACCGTGTTGTATATCTCGGCGGAAAAATTTACCCAGCAGTATATAGAGTCGGTCAAGAAAAATACCCGGAACGACTTTATTCACTTCTATCAGCTCATCGATGTGCTGATCATTGACGACGTACAGTTCCTCTCCGGCAAATCCGGCACTCAGGATGTCTTTTTTCACATCTTCAACCACCTGCACCAGAACGGCAAACAGGTGATCCTGACCTCGGACAAGGCGCCCGTGGACATGCAGGACATCGAGCAACGGCTCCTTTCCCGTTTCAAATGGGGGCTTTCCGCAGAACTGCAGAGCCCGGACTACGAGACCCGGGTGTGCATCCTGAAAAACAAGCTTTACCGCGACGGGGTGGAAATGCCCGAGGATATTGTGGATTATGTGGCCAAGCACATTAAAAGTAATATCCGGGAGCTGGAAGGCGCCATCATCTCCCTGATCGCCCAGTCTTCCTTCAATAAAAAGGAGGTTACCCTGGACCTGGCCCAGCAGGTAGTGGAGAAATTTGTGAAGAACACCAAGCGCGAAGTCTCCATCGACTACATCCAGAAAGTCGTTTCAGACTACTTCGAAATGGATGTGGCCACCCTGCAGTCTAAGACGCGGAAACGGCATATTGTACAGGCCCGCCAGCTGGCCATGTTCTTCGCCAAGAAATACACCAAGGCCTCCCTGGCCAGTATTGGCTCCCAGATCGGAAAACGGGACCACGCCACCGTACTCCACGCGTGTAAAACGGTAGACAACCTGGCCGAAACCGACAAGCAATTCCGGAAGTACATAGACGACCTGAACAAGAAATTCTCCTGAACCCATGCCGGTAAAGGTTTTGATGGTATGCCTGGGGAACATCTGCCGCTCCCCCCTGGCCGAGGGCATAATGGCATCCCTTTCGAACCCCGACCGGGTTGTGGTAGACTCTGCCGGGACGGCCGGCTATCACGTGGGTAACCCTCCCGATCCCAGATCCATAGCCGTGGCTGCTGCACACGGGATTGATATCGGCAGGCAACGGTGCCGTAAATTCCAGGCTTCAGATTTTGAGGAATTTGATTATATTTTTGCCATGGATCTGGAAAACCTGGCCCACATACGGGAAATGGCCCGCAATGCGCGCGAGCGGCAAAAGGCCTCCCTATTGCTGGAAGCCGGGGGTTTTGGTAAAATGGAGGTTCCGGACCCCTATTACGGAGGGGAGGACGGGTTCCAGTACGTGTATGACCTGATTGAACAGGCCTGCCGGAAGATCCTGGAACACCTAGAAAGGAACTGAGCCGTGGAAACGACCCAAAACACCGCCCCCGGAAAACTCTACCTCATCCCTACCCTCCTGGGGGAGAATGAGCCCCTGGAGGTACTGCCGATGACCATCAAACAGGCGATCGAAAACATCGACACCTACATTGTGGAAAACGAGCGAACTGCCAGGCGTTTTATCAAAAAGATCACCCCCCGTAAATCCCAGCCGGACCTACAGTTCTTCCTGTTGAATAAATATACGGATGCGGAATTGTTGCCGGAATTCCTGCAACCCTGCCTGGAAGGCCGGGATTTGGGCGTGCTGTCGGAAGCGGGCTGCCCGGCCATTGCAGATCCCGGTGCCGTCATTGTGGCCATGGCCCATGAGTTGGGCATTCAAGTGGTACCGCTGGTTGGGCCTTCCTCTATAATCCTGGCCCTGATGGGCAGCGGCCTTAACGGCCAGTCTTTTGCCTTTAACGGGTATCTCCCTATTGAACCGGCCGAGCGGCGCAAGGCGCTGAAAGCACTGGAAAAACGGTCTGCCGACCTGGGTCAGAGCCAGATATTCATGGAAACACCCTATCGGAACGACAAACTGGTGCAGGAACTACTACGCGCCTTAAAGCCAGGAACGCGGCTGTGTATTGCTGCAGACCTGACCCAGAAAACGGAATACATCCGAACCCACACGGTGGCGCAGTGGAAAAACGGGGCGCCCGAGCTGCACAAACGCCCGGCCATTTTTGTACTGCTGGCCTGACCTAACGGACTTTGGGGTTCTTCAGGGCTTCAATATGGGAAATGTCGTACCCCCGGAACTTTTTGAGGTAATGTGAAATGCTGGTGCCGTAGGCATCCACCACATCCCATTCGCCCCAGGAACGCAGGTACTTCTTGACATTGCCTGCCCCGGCCAGGTGTGCCGCAGCCAGGATCCCGGATTCGGTAACCTCTACCCCCCTGATGCGTTTGCCCACAAAGCGGGGAATATCGCGCCTCAGGATCCACTTGTTGCGGGCCAGGTTGGTCTCGAAGACCTTTTCCTGCAACTGGGGAGATTCCAGAAACCGGGTGGCATTGTATACCCCCATTAACTGCAGGGTGCCGATGCCAAACTGGTACTTCCCGAGGTAGCCCAGGGTATTTGTCGTGAAATAGTCCCCTCCGGATTCCTTAAAGCCCAGGGCCTCCCTGAACCCCATAAAAGACGTGCCTATAAACGGGGGGACAGGTTGGGCAGGGCTGAAATCAGGGGTCAATTGGGGCTGTAAAACTTCAACCTGGGCCGTAACGCGCAGGGATTCCGGAACCCGGAACCGCCCGGAGCGGTTGCTGGCGAGATTGAAGTTCAGGAAGGTAAAGAGCATGATAAGAGGACTACTAAAGCCAATCCACCTTTTCATATATGTGTTTTCTTAAGACTGACAAGGCCTGAACCTTTGCTTAAATTTCTCGGTACAAAGATAGGGGCACCCCAATGGGGAACCGCCAAGATTTTCTTAAAAAGGCCTAAATTCTAGATAAATGGTGTGATTTCTCCGCTGAACGACTTATCGGCGGATATTTTGCTGGTCGATCCAGCGGATGTATTGCGCTTTATTCCGGTTGTGTTGAGCCAGGGTTTCCGCAAAAATGTGATACCCGAAATTTTCAACATCCGCCACAAAAAAGAGGTAATTGTGGCGCTCCGGGCGCAGCACGGCATTCACGGCCGAAAGGTCGGGCATAAAGATGGGCCCGGGGGGCACCCCTTTGTGCATATAGGTGTTATAAGGGCTGTCCAGCTCCAGATCCTTATAGAGGACCCTTTTGATGACCGTGTCCCAGCGGCCGGTGGTTTTCTTAATGGCAAAGATCACCGTAGGGTCTGCCTGCAGGGGGATCCCCTGCTTCAGGCGGTTCAGGTATACCCCTGCTACCCGCGGGCGTTCTTCGGGCCGGGCAGTTTCCTTATGCACCACTGCCGCCAGGGCTATGGCCTGTTCGGGCGTAAGCCCCTGGGCCCTGGCCAATTGTTTCCGCTCTTCGGTCCAGTATCGGTCGTACTCCTTAAGCATCCGGTCCCGGAAGGCTTCGGCATCCGTATTCCAGTAGAACTCATAGCTGTTGGGCAGGTAAGGCAACAGGGCCTGGTCCTGTGTCCATCCCCGTGCCTTCAGGAATTCCGGGTCGGTCATGGCTTGCAAGAGGGAGGCGCTGTCCGCCTCGATCTGGGCCCCGATGCGGCCCGCAAGGTCTTCCAGGCGCTCCTGGTTGTTGAAGGAAACCGTGAGCGGGGTATTGCGGCTGCGCAGGGCATTGACGATTTCGTTGTTGTTCATGCCTCTTTCCAGGGGGTACCTCCCGGGGCGTACCCGGTCTGCATACCCCTTCCGCCTGGCCACGGCGTCAAAAGCATCCGAATCTTTCAGCAAGGGCTGCAGTTGCTCCAGCACAGCGGCATAAGATGCATCTGTTGGCACATATACGTAAACGGTTTCTTCGGTGAAGGCCGTGTTGGCGTTGAAAAAAGTACGGTATACCATGGCGGCAAAAAGCCCGCCCCCGATGATGCCCAGCAGGACTATGATCCCCAGGATGCGCTTAATGTACATTTGGATTGAATTTTTGAAAAAAAACTTCGTCCCGGAACCCGTCGGCGGTCCGCAACCAATCTTTCCGGATGCCCGTCTGCTCAAAGCCGAGCTTTCGGAACAACTTCAGGCTGGGGGCATTGGTGGCCCCTACCCCGGCGTATACCTGGTGCAGCCCCAGGGTGTCAAAGGCATAGGCGCACAACAGCTCCAGGGCTTCTGCCCCATAACCCCGGTTGCGCGAAGCCGACTCGGCAATGACGATCCCCACCCCGGCCCGCATGTGCCTGGGGTCAAAATCGAACAGGTCGATCAGCCCGATACCCGGGCCCTCTGCCTCCCGGCCAATGACCAGGCGTAACTGCTTCACTTCGTAGATATCCCTGTGGGCTCCCTCCAGGTATTGTTGGAGTACCTTCCTGGAATACGGGGTCAGGGTCCCGCTGATCTCCCAAATCTCCGGGTCGTTTTCCAGGGCGTACAGGAAATCCAGGTCGGCAGGTTCCAGGGCCCGCAATACGAGATGTTCACCTTGCAGGGCCTTCACGGACATTCCCCTTTAAAGACCTGCGTTGCAGGCCCGGTTAACCAGATATCCGTATATCCCCCATTTTCGCCGGGTTGAAAAGCTACCTGCAATTCCCCGCCCAGGGTTTCCACCCGGGAGGCCATCTGCTGCAGGCGTCCGCCCGCGTGCATGGCCAGAACAGCAGCCGTAACCCCGGTACCGCAGGAATAGGTCTCATCCTCCACGCCTCTTTCATAAGTGCGCACCCGAAACCCCCCGCCGGCGCCCTGGGTCACAAAATTGATATTGCTGCCGGCCTGTCCGTACAGGCTGTACCGCAATCTTTTTCCCTCCCGGAATACATCCAGGTGGTCCAGGTCCTCTACCCACTGTACGTGGTGGGGCGAACCCGTATCCATAAAGGTGTACTGGGGTTTCATGCGCACCTGGGCCACATCCCCCATCTTCAGGGAAACGCCGGAGGCGGTAAACACCGCCTCATGCAGGCCGTCCGAAGCCAGGAAACGGCATTGGTCCCCCACCATGCCCAAAAAGCGGGCAAAGGCGGCGGCGCAACGCCCGCCATTTCCGCACATGCTGCCGGGATGGCCGTCTGCATTGAAATACACCATTTCGAAATCCACGCCCGGAGCTTCCCGCAGCAGGATAAGTCCGTCTGCGCCAATCCCGAAGCGGCGGTGGCAAAGCCCGGCTACATACGCCGCATCCGTTTCCGGGAAGGCGTTAAGGCGGTCGTCCACCATGATAAAATCGTTGCCTGTGGCCTGGTATTTGTAAAATTCCATAAGGGTCGGAAATCCCCACAAATATACACTTTATAGGTGCCCCGGTTGCCGTTAAAATGGCGTTAAACCAAAATAAAATGCGCGCATAACTTGTAATTTAGGGGGTCAAAACAAACAACCGTATGAAAAGAATCGCCGGATTATTTTTCATTGCCCTGCTCTCCGGGGCCATAACCCTGGGGGCCTATATTTTGTTTTTTGAACCCCATAGGCCCATCCTGGCCGAGGCCTCAGAGGCCCTTCCGGTATGGCAGGCCAGTACGGCCTCCCCGGCAGCGACTGCTGCGGCCGACGGGGTAGACTTTACCTATGCCGCTGAAAACACCATAAACGCTGTGGTGCACGTCAAAAACCTGACCCTGAGCCGGGGTTCGGTAAACCTGTTCGATTTCCTTTACGGGTATGAAGAGCGGGCCCGCCCACAGGTCGGGACCGGCTCCGGGGTTATCATTTCCCCGGAAGGGTACATCGTGACCAATAATCACGTCATTGCCCGGGCCACCCAACTGACCGTAACCCTGAACAACAACAAGACCTACGAGGCCAACGTGGTGGGAGTGGACCCGAATTCCGATATCGCCCTTTTGAAAATACAGGTGGATGAACCCCTGCCCTACCTCACCTTCGGGGATTCGGACCAGGTACACATCGGGGAATGGGTCCTGGCCGTAGGGAACCCCTATAACCTGACTTCTACCGTAACCGCGGGCATTGTGAGTGCCAAGGCCCGCGACCTGGGGCGCAATCAGTCTTTTATACAGACCGATGCCGCGGTGAACCCCGGGAACAGCGGGGGCGCCCTGGTCAACACCAAGGGCCAGCTGGTGGGCATCAACACCGCCATCACTTCCCAGACCGGTTCCTATATCGGGTATTCCTTTGCCGTACCCAGCAATATTGCCCGCAAAATCGTGGAAGACCTGCTGGAATACGGGGATGTGCAGAAAGGCATCCTGGGGATCGAATCGCCCCGCCTGGATACGGAATACGCCATCAAAAACGGGATAGACGAAATTGACGGGGTCTATGTAGACGGCATCGAGGAAGATTCCGGGGCCCAGCGGGCCGGCCTGGAACGCGGGGATGTGATCCGAAGCATCGATGAAGTCCGGATTCGAAAATGGTCGGACCTGGTGGGCTATATAGCCACAAAACGCCCGGGAGATACCGTGGCTGTTGCCCTGGTGCGCAACGGCAACAAAATGGTAGTACCCGTGGAGGTGCGGGAACGGCAAACCGCGGTGCTTCCGCGCCTGGGGCTTACCGTCAAAAACCTGTCGGACCGGGATAAGGAACGCTACGGGGTGAACTCCGGGGTAAAAGTGATCGGTGTACCCGAGACCTTCCGCCGTTACGACCTCACCGACAAAATTATCCTGGCCCTGGACGGGCAGCCGGTAAACAATATCGAGGATGCCCAGGAACTCTTCAGCCGCATCTCCCGATACAGCAATACTAGCATCACTATGCTGGACGAAAATGGGCAGCGCGAGCGCTTTATTTTTCAATAGCCCTTTACGATATTCGCAATATGACCCGCCCTATCCGGCGGGTTTTTATTATTCTGAAAATTTATATTACGAAAACGTTTGAAATGTATAATTTTGCCCCGAATTTCAAACGCCTTACCCTATGAGCCCGAACAGCTATGAAAAGGAGCTGGCCTTCCAGGCAGACCGCCGGAAAGCGACCACCGAATTCATCAAAATCGTAAGCGACCTCTGGTACGACAAAGCCATTGAGGTAGTCCTGTTCAAAAATCAGATTATTGACCGGAATGTCAGTGAGATCATCAACCTCCATGAATACGCCGGGCAGTTTGTGCAAAAACCCATTTCCATCTTTGATTCGGTGGAAATCCTGCGCGCCATAGGGGACATCCAGATGCCACCCTCCAAGCTGGACATCGGGAAACTCACCTACGAATACCATTCGGACGACAACAGCAATTACCACGACGCCAAGGCCTTTGTACTGGACAAGCTCAAGGATGCCTCACAGACCCCTGAAATTGCCCCCAAGGATGTGATCCTCTATGGCTTTGGGCGTATCGGGCGCATCCTGGCCCGGGAACTGATGGCCAAGACCGGGAAGGGCAGCCAGCTGCGGCTTCGGGCCGTGGTGACCCGCGGCAGCCTGGATAAGGAAATCCTGGAGAAACGCGCCATGCTGCTGCGTACAGATTCCGTGCACGGCCCCTTCTCCGGAACGGTGGAAGTGCATCCGGACATCCCGGCCTTACAGATTAACGGGACCACGGTCCATATGATCTCGGCTTCCGACCCCGCAGCGATCGACTATACGGAATACGGGATTGCCGATGCCTTGCTGATTGACAATTCCGGGGCCTTCCGGGATGCGGAGAGCCTGGGACGCCACCTGCAGGCCAAAGGGGTTTCCAGGGTATTGCTAACCGCCCCGGGGAAAGGTATCCCCAACGTGGTCCACGGGGTAAACCATATGGAGGTAGACCCCCAAGAAACTAAAATCGTATCCGCGGCCTCCTGTACCACCAACGCCATCACCCCCATCCTGAAGGTGGTGGAAGACTCCCTCGGAATCCGCAAAGGCCACCTGGAAACCATCCATGCCTATACCAACGACCAAAATCTGGTAGACAACATCCACAGCAAATACCGCCGCGGCAGGGCGGCCGCGATGAATATGGTGATTACCGAAACCGGGGCCGGCAAAGCCGTGGCCAAAGCCCTGCCTTCCCTGGAAGGCAAGCTCACCTCCAATGCCATCCGGGTTCCGGTTCCCAACGGCTCCCTGGCCATCCTGAATCTGGAAGTAAAGACTAAAACCACTGCGGAAAGCCTGAATACGATTATCAAGAAATACGCCCTGGAGGGCGACCTGGTGGAACAGATCAAATATTCCCTGAGCAACGAACTGGTGTCTTCCGATATTATCGGCACCTCGGCCCCGGCCATTTACGACAGCCGGGCCACCCTGGTAGCCCCGGATGGGAAGGGCCTGGTACTCTACATCTGGTACGACAACGAATTCGGATACGCCCACCAGGTGATCCGCCTGGCCAAGTATATTGCCAAAGTGCGGCGGTATACCTATTACTAAGGGTTGCGGGGATTTGGCGGAAAGTATTGGCGACATGAACCAAGCGGGCGAATTCCTCGTATATGTTTTAGAAATTGCACCGAATGAAGTACTTTAGCCCCACCTTGAATCGCAAAACCCCAGTTTTTTCCGCCATGAAATTCAGCACCTTATTCCTATTTGCGGCACTTTTCGGAATGACCCTGGCACAGGCCCAGGATGCGGACGACACCTCCCTGGACGGGGGCACCATTGAAAGCCAGTTCGAATATATCTTTGACCGGTCGGGCAACTACAGTGCGGAGGGCAGGCGATATGAGGTGGTACGCGCCATTTCCCTGGACAAACTGCGGAACAATGTGCTGGACAGCCTGAATGCGGCCCGCCGCGGGGCAACGGAATTGCAGGCTACCATCAGCAACCAGCAGGCTACCATCACCGACCTGAATTCGAAGCTGGAGGACACCACGGCCCGGCTTACGGAGGTTACGGAAGAAAAAGACAGCATGTCCTTCTTCGGGGCCCAGTTGTCCAAGGCCACCTATAATATCATCTTGTGGACCATCATCATAGGGCTGACCCTATTGTTGTTTTTCTTCATCTACAGGTTCCGCAGCAGCAATACCCTGACCCAGGAGGCCAAGTCCAAACTGGCAGACCTGGAACTGGAATACGAAAACCACCGGCGCCGGGCACTGGAGCGGGAGCAACGCATCAGCCGACAGTTGCAGGACGAGATCAACAAATACAAGAAGGGGAAATAATCCCGCACGATGCGCATAGCCCAGGCCACCCTTCAGGATTTGGACCTCTTGGTCCCCCTGCTGGACGGGTACCGGGTGTTCTACAAGCAGCCGTCCGATAAACGGGCCGGCCGCAGTTTTCTCCGGGCGCGGCTTCAGGCCGGAGATTCTACTATATTCCTGGCACAGGATGGCAATGCAGCCATCGGGTTTACACAACTCTATCCTTCTTTTTCCACGGTGAGCCTTTGCCCGGTCTATATCCTGAACGATTTATTTGTCCTGCCAGGTGCCCGCGGCAAGGGTGTTGGCGCAGCCTTACTAACCTACGCCCAGCAATGGTGCCGGCAACGGGGCGGAAAAGGCCTGGCCCTGGAAACCGCTGTGGACAATCCGGCCCGGCAACTCTATGAGCGCCTGGGGTGGCAGAAGGATACGCATTGTTTTCACTATTTTTGGATCGCCAACCCGTAGTGTCCATGCGCATCGATATTGTTACCGTCCTTCCCGAACTCCTGGAGAGCCCATTTTCAGCCTCCATTATGCAACGCGCTATCGACAAGGGCTTGGTGGAAGTGCATTTCCACCAACTGCGCGACTATGCCGCCAATGCCTACAAACAGGTAGACGACTACCCATTTGGTGGCGGGGCCGGGATGGTCCTTATGGCGGAACCCATCGATAAATGCCTTACGGAACTCACCGCCCAGCGCTCCTACGACGAGATCATCTATATGACGCCCGATGGGGAGCCCCTGAGGCAACCTTTGGTGAACCGGCTTTCCCTGACCGAAAATTTGCTGATCCTCTGCGGGCACTACAAGGGGGTGGACCAGCGCATCCGCGATTTGTGGGTAACCCGTGAAATTTCCATTGGGGATTATGTGCTATCCGGCGGGGAATTGGGGGCGGCCGTGCTGAGTGATGCCATAGTGCGCCTGCTACCCGGGGTACTGGGAGACGAAACCTCCGCCCTGACCGATACCTTCCAGGACAACCTGCTGGCCCCGCCCGTCTATACCCGCCCCAGGGTCTTTAAGGGGATGGAAGTCCCGCCTGTACTGACCAGCGGGCATGCCGCCAAGATCGATGCCTGGCGGGAGCAACAAGCCTTTGACCGCACGCGGGAGCGCCGACCGGACCTGCTGGATGAGGCCTGAGCCCTTCCAAAATCTTCCGAAAATGCTTGCGGGTTGCGAATTATCGCTTATTTTTGCACACGATTTCGGATCAACCTCTGACGAGGTACGTGCATGTTGATTCGGATTAACCTCAATGAGATAACATGGAATCCTTAATCAATTTTGTAGAGAGCGAATTCATCAGCCGGAAAGATTTCCCGGAATTTTCTGCCGGAGATACCATTACGGTGTACTATGAAATCAAGGAAGGCGAAAAGACACGGACCCAGTTCTTCCGCGGAGTGGTTATTCAGCGGCGCGGCAGCGGAGCTACCGAAACCTTTACCATCCGTAAGATGAGCGGTACCGTGGGTGTGGAGCGGATCTTCCCGATCAACATGCCCGCCCTGCAAAAAATTGAAATCAACAAACGCGGAAAAGTACGCCGGGCGCGTATCTTCTACTTCCGCGGGCTCACCGGGAAAAAGGCACGTATTAAAGAAGTGCGTTCCTAATCCGGGTTCAATCAAATTCAAAAACCCTGCAGCCAAGCTGCAGGGTTTTTTTGTGGATGGTTACAGGGGCACCCCCTCCCGCCCGCAGACAAGATCGGAAACTCCCCTGCAAACGGCAATCAGGATATCAGGGCTTTTTAAACTCAAGCAGGGTCTTGCGGATAATACCCACACATTCCTCCAGCTCTGCCTCCGTCATAACCAAGGGCGGGGCGAACCGGATAATGTTGCCGTGGGTAGGCTTGGCCAGCAGCCCGTTTTCTTTCAGGGCCATGCAAATTTCCCAGGCGGTGGAGCTGTCTTCGGTGTCGTCTATGACAATGGCATTCAACAGGCCTTTTCCGCGTACCAGCCTTACCCAATGGGTTTCGGCAATGATTTCTGCAATCTGTGCCCGGAACTTTTCCCCTAGTTTTCGGGCCCGTTGGGCCAGGTCTTCATCGCGGACTACGTCTAAGGCAGCCATGGCCACGGCACAGGCCAGGGGGTTCCCGCCAAAGGTAGAACCGTGGTTGCCGGGGCGGATGACTTCCATAATCTCCTTTCGGGCCAGGACGGCGGACACCGGGAACACGCCTCCGGAAATAGCCTTCCCAAGGATCAGGACATCGGGTTTAACCTGGGGCGTGCCGCTGCATTGCCCTTTGGGGCAGCTGCAATTCCCACAGGAGGCCAGCAAACGGCCGGTACGGGCAATACCCGTCTGCACCTCGTCCGCAATAAGCAACACATTGTGCGCCTTACAAATCTTGTGCGCCTGTTCCAGGTAATTGTCGTCCGGCACATAAACCCCGGCTTCCCCCTGAATGGGTTCTACCAGGAAGGCGGCCACATGTTCGTCCATAGCTGCCTCCAGGGCTTCCAGGTCGTTATACCGGATGGAGACCATCCCGGGGGTAAACGGCCCGAAATTCTCGGTCGCCACAGGGTCGTTGGAAGCGGAAATGATGCTGATGGTGCGCCCGTGAAAATTATTCTGGCACACGATGATCTTGGCCTTGCCGGCCGGGATGCCCTTTTTTTCGTACCCCCATTTCCGGGCCAGTTTGATGGCGGTTTCCACAGCCTCGGCCCCGGTGTTCATGGGCAGGACCTTATCGAAGCCGAAATATTCACAAAGATACTTTTCGTATCGCCCCAGCTGGTCGTTGTAAAAGGCGCGGGAGGTCAGGGTAAGTTTTTGCGCCTGGGCAGTCAGGGCCTCCACAATACGCGGGTGACAGTGCCCCTGGTTTACCGCGGAATAGGCCGACAGGAAATCGTAATACCGGCGCCCTTCCACATCCCAGACAAAAACCCCTTCGCCCCTGCTGAGTACCACGGGCAGCGGGTGGTAGTTTTGAGCCCCGTACCGGGCTTCCAAAGCCATGGCTTCGGCTGAATGTTGTTTTTCCACAACTGACATAACGTTGCTTTTTCAAATTAAACCATAACCATTCCTGCTTAAGGAGAGAAATCATCCGGGAAGTGGGCTAAAGGTACAAATTCTCCCCGGGATCGCGGTATCCCCAACATGTATTGAATGCGAAGCTTTCCAGCCTGCTGCGTCCCAAAAAAGAACGTATTTTTGCGCCATGCGTAAACGAAAAAACCTTCCGGAATTCGGGAAGCTACAAGTAACCGGGGCTGGAAGCCGGGGCAAGTCCATCGCCAAAGCGCCAGATGGCCGGGTGGTATTATTACAGGGTGCCGTACCCGGCGACACGGTCCGGGCCCAGGTTTATAAAAAACGGAAAGGGTTTTACGAAGCCCGGGTACTGGAAGTCCTGGAACCCTCTCCCCACCGCATCGCCCCCAGATGCAGGCATTTTGGTACCTGCGGGGGTTGCAAGTGGCAGCATATGGCATACCAGGAGCAATTGCGGCACAAGGCGGAGGAGGTCGAAAACAACCTGAGGCGTATCGGGAAGGTGGATCTCCCCGACATCCTGCCTATCCTTCCGGCCCCGGAAACCTTCCATTACCGCAATAAAATGGAATTCTCCTTCTCCTGCAACCGCTGGCTGGAGCCCTGGGTAGTGGAACAGGGCAAACCCCTGGAACACCGCAACGGCCTGGGGTTGCATATTCCGGGTATGTGGGACAAAATCCTGGACCTTGAAGAGTGCTATTTACAGGCCGCACCGTCTGACCACATTCGCCTGGCCATCCGAAATTTTGCCCTGGAGCACGGCTACAGCTTCTTTGACCCCCGCAGCCAGCAAGGCCTGCTGCGCACCCTGATGATCCGCAATACCGATGCCGGGGATTTTATGGTGCTGATACAGTTTGGGGAAGACGACCCGCAGCGGCGGAACCCCCTGCTGGATTATCTGGTGGCTGCTTTCCCGGAGATCAAATCCCTGTATTATGTGGTCAACCAAAAAGGCAACGACACCCTCTATGACCTGGAACTGACCTGCTATCATGGAGAGCCACATATCACAGAGGTCATGGAAGACCTCCGGTTCCGTATTACGCCCAAATCGTTCTATCAGACCAATTCGCGCCAGGCCCTGGAGTTGTACCGGGTGGTGCGACGCATGGCCGGCCTGAGCGGGGAGGAATGGGTGTATGATCTGTATACCGGCCTGGGGACCATCGCCCAGTTTGTGGCCCGTCAGGCCCGGGGCATAGTTGGCATTGAAGCCGTGCCCGAGGCGATTGAGGCGGCCAGGATCAATGCAAAGGAAAACGGCATTGAAAACATCTCCTTTTTTGCCGGGGATATGAAATCCCTGTTCACCGATGCCTTTGTGGCCGAACACGGGAAGCCCGACGTCGTCATCACAGACCCCCCAAGGGACGGGATGCACAAGGATGTAGTGGCCCAGTTGCTTAAGCTGTCCCCCAGTCGTATTGTGTATGTGAGCTGTAATAGTGCCACACAGGCCAGGGACCTGGCCTTAATGGACGAGACCTACCGGGTGGTGGAAGTGCAACCCGTGGATATGTTCCCCCACACCCATCACGTGGAAAATGTTGTACTTTTACAACGCAAGGCCCCCTAAAACCTGCTTATCTATGCGCCTGAAAACGTACAGGGCCACGGCCCTGAAAATGTTTGTTTTTTTGTTCGCCCTGCTGGCCCTCCCGCTTTTTATGGGGTGTGAAAAGGACGATATCTGTGTGGATGGGGACACCCCCTTGCTGGTTATCCGGTTTTATGATATGGCAAACCCCGGAACCCCCATGGCGGTAAACCGGCTCCGGGTAGTAGGCGCCGGGCAAGCCGACCCCGTAGACACCTTTACAGACCGCTCCAATCTGGATTCCATCGCGATTCCCCTGCGTTTGGATGCCCAGCGTACCAGTTTCGCCTTTATCCAGGATTCGGAAGACAGCGACGGCCAGGACCTAGGCAATCCGGACACCCTGCACTTCGATTATGAACTCCTGGAAGTTTATGTGTCCCGGGCCTGTGGTTTTGTAGGGCAGTATGAAGGGTTAAGCGCTACCCTGGAAGCAGATGGCACCCCCTGGATCGATAGCGTACATGTCAATATCCCCTCGGTTACAAATATGCAGCTAGCTCATGTCTCGATTTTTCATTAACCTGATATGGATAGGGGCCTTACTGCCCCTGGGCCTTTTCGGGCAGGAGTCTTCCGGGGCAGACAGCCTGGGTCGCAGCCAGAAATACGGCCTGCGCGTTGGGGTGGACCTGAGTCGCCCGGTTCGCGGACTGCTGGACGACACCTACCAGGGGCTGGAACTTACCGGGGATTTCCGGCTTTCCTACAAGTGGTACCTGGCCGCAGAGCTGGGCAATGAATCCTGGGAAGTTTCGGAATTGCTGGACAATACGGACCAGGTAAACATACAGAACCTGTATACCTTCACCAGCAGCGGGAGTTACCTGAAGGCCGGTTTTGATTACAACACCTACGAGAACTGGTATGGGATGAATAACAGCATCTTTGCCGGGGCACGGGTTGGTTTCAGCTCCTTTAGCACAGATCTGGATTCCTACTCCCTCTACAACAGTAACCGCTACTGGAACCCTGAAGGATTTCCCGCCGGATCCGGGGCTCCTCAAAATTTGAGCGGGCTAAATGCCGCCTGGGTAGAAATGTTGCTGGGGGTTAAGGCCGAACTTTTTGCCAACCTGTACCTGGGTGCCAGCGTGCGAATAGGGATGCTGGTGAGCCGCAAGGAATCAGACGTTATGCCACACATCTGGATCCCCGGGTTTAACCGGGTTACGGAAGGGAGTAGTTTCGGGGCCGGCTTCAATTATACCCTCAGTTACCTGATTCCCTTGTACCGCAAAAGCAAAAACCGGGATCCCGAGGCGGGTGAACCCCCCTAAACATCCTGGTATTTCGCTTTTTTACTGCCCGAATAGATGTCGAACCGGGCCAGGCGGGTTTCAATACTGCCATTATAAAGTTTGATTTTTCGGGAAGCGCGTAGACCCACGTGCTTCACATGTTCCGGGTCGCCCAGCAGGAACCAGGCTACCGTTCCGGGGTAATGCTGTTTCAGGGTATCCCCTACCCGGCTGTAAAAATGGACCGGATCTACTGTTAGCCGTTGCCCGTAAGGCGGATTGCATACCAGGTGGAGGGGGTAATCGCTCTGTTTTTCGGTTTTGAAGAAATCGGTTTGCTCCAGGTGGATGTAATCCTCCAGGTTGGCGTTTTTTACATTTTCCCGGGCTTTGACAATAGCGGAGGGAGCCTTATCATACCCCTGTATCCGAAAACGAAAATCCCGGACCTTTTTGATGCTGGCGTCATAGATGACTTTAAACAGGGCCGGGTCGTAGTCCCTCCAGCTCTGGAACCCGAAATGCCTGCGGTTGATCCCCGCCGGGATGTTGCAGGCAATCATGGCCCCTTCGATCAGCAGCGTTCCGCTACCGCACATGGGGTCCAGCAGGTCGCATTGGCCCCGCCATCCGCTCAGCAAGAGCATCCCGGCAGCCAGCACCTCGTTTAAGGGGGCTTTGTTGGTTATGGTCCGGTACCCGCGTTGGTGGAGGGAATCTCCGGAACTGTCCAGGGACAAGTGGGCATTCTGCCCCTGGATGTGCAAGTGGATGCGCAGGTCCGGCCGGGCCACGGAAACGCTGGGGCGCCCGCCGGTTTTTTCCCGGATCTGGTCCACAATGGCATCCTTTACTTTCTGGGAAACAAACAGGGAATGGGAATAGAGGTCGCTCTGCAGGACCGTGTCGACTACAAAGGTCATCTCCGGGGTCAGGTACCGGGTCCAGTCGGTTTCCCGGATCAGGTCGTACAGGGCTTCCGGGCGGTGGATTCGAAAATCCCGGATGGGCATCAGCACCCGCAGGGCCGTTCGCAGGTTCAGGTTGGCCTTATACATAAAGCCTAAATCCCCTTCGAAAAAGGCACAACGTACCCCGGTGCGCACCTTCCCAGCCCCGAGGGCCCGCAATTCACCTGCCAGTATCTCCTCAAACCCGTACAGGGTTTTGGCTACCATCCTGAAATTTCCCGCCATATCACATGAATCATAAACCCCAAAAATACGCTATTTTTACCGGGAACATTTTCCCATGTACGCTATCCCCTGGCCCCTTATCCTTCCGGTCCTTGCCGTGGTACTCAGTTTTGCCTGGCTGTACGCCTTTAAACAGCGCAACCCGGGCAATTATGCCCTGCTGCTGGCGTTCAGCGGTGCCTTCCTGCTGGCGGTAACCCTGTTCGAACTGCTGCCGGAAGCCTATGCCTCCGGTTCCCCCCGAACGGTCGGGCTGTTTGTTGGGGTGGGCATCCTGCTGCAGATTGTACTGGAAACCTTCTCCCAGGGGGCCGAACACGGGCACGTGCACGGGCATGGCCGCAACGGCCCGTTTCCCTGGCTGCTTTTTGGCAGCCTTTGTCTGCATGCGTTGTCGGAAGGCCTCCCCTTAATGCATGCCAAGGGATTTTTATGGGGCATTGTAGTCCACAAGATTCCTGTAACCCTGATCATTGGCGGGTTCCTGTTGCGTAAAGGGTGGCCCCGCACGCATACCTGGGGCTTTATCGGGTGCTTTGCCCTGATGACCCCCCTGGGGGCTTTGCTGGGCGCACACCCATTGGTCGCATCGGCTTATGCCTACCTCCTGCCCCTGGTAATCGGGATTGTCCTTCACGTTTCCACGATAATCCTCTTCGAAAGTTCGGAAGGCCATGCCTTTAATTGGCGTAAGCTCGGGGTGATTATCCTGGGGATGGCCCTGGGCTACCTGATCTGATCAGAGCCGATTGTTCGGGAAGCCGTATCTTGGAGGATATATCCAAAAACTCGTATCATATGGCCCTACGACTCCGATTGTTGCTGTTGCTCCTCTCAGCAAGCCTGGCCGCCCAGGACCTGGAACCTTTTGAACTTACCCCGCAGTGGCTGGCCAAGATCGAGGCTCTGGCTCCGGAACCCGGGGATTCGGGGGAGTCAGGCCAACGCATCCTGATTTTTTCCCTGGCAACGGGATACCAGCACTGGGCCATTCCCCATACGGAGGCTGTAGTCCGCATACTGGTAAAGCGTTCAGGGGTAGCCACCTGTACCACCACCCGGGACATCGGATATTTCGAAGCAGACCAACTGGCCGGGTTTGATGCCGTGGTGCTGAACAATACCTGCCCGGAGCGGGATTACCGGGATATGTTTTACGATGTGTTCCGCAAAGACAGTACCCTGAGCGAATCGGAGCGCAGGGCCAGGGCTGCATCCCTGGAAGCCAACCTGATTGACTATGTGCGCAAGGGCGGCGGGTTGGTACTCCTGCACGGAGGGACCACCATGCAACTAAACTCGATGGCCTTCAGCGAAATGACAGGCGGCAGTTTCGATTACCACCCGCCCCAGCAACCCATGACCCTTCGCGTGGCGGATCCACAGCACAATATCACGACCCCCTTCAGTTCCGGGTCTTTTACCCTTATCGACGAACCCTATTTCTTTAAAAATGCCTATGCCCAAAAGGCGTTTAAACCCCTGCTGGCCATGGATGCCGGCACCCTGACCGGGGTGAAACAACCGGTAACAGACCCCGTGCGTTACGTTTCCTGGATCAAAAGGTTTGGTAAGGGCCGGGTCTTTGTGAGTGCCCCCTCCCATAATGCACAGGCTTTTGAAAATCCGGAGTTTCTGGCTTTCCTGCTTCAGGGTATGCGGTATACGCTGGGGCAAATCTCGGCGAACGATGAACCCCTTAGGGATTAAGTCTATTCCGGAAGAATCCGCCAGATCAGAATCCAGTGGCACGCCGCCCCGCAGAGCACAAAGAGGTGCCAGATCATATGGTTGAACGGGATTTTGCGAATGGCGTAAAATAAGATACCCAGGGTATAAAACAGGCCACCGCCCATAAGCCAGAACTTCCCCCAGTATCCGATGGCTTCGGAAAGGGCATTCAGGTCTATTACGATCAACCAGCCCATTATCAGGTAGAGCAGGAGGGAAAAGATTTCAAAACGCCCGGTAAAGAAAAGTTTAAGGATGGTCCCCAGGCCTGCAAGGCCCCAAACCAACCAAAGTAACAGGGGGCCCTGGCTATCGGCCAGGGTGATCAGGGCTACGGGGGTGTAGGTGCCGGCAATGAGGTAATAAATGCTGATGTGGTCCAGGATACGCAATTTGCGTTTGCGGGCCGGGTGTGCCACGGCATGATAGGTGGCCGAGGCGCTGAAGAGCAGGATTACGGACAGGCTGTAAATCCAAACCGCTGTGGCCGCCACGGAACCCGCCTCTACGCGGCCCAGCATCCAAACGGCTCCGGCCACCCCAAGCAGGGCGCCCAGCAAATGCGTGCCGGTATTCCAGTGTTCTTCGTCCCTGTAACTGATCTTAAACATAGGCCTTTGTTGTCCTTCGCCCAATACGCCTGCAAAGGTACTACTTCCGGCCTATTTGTAGCGGGTACCGTGCTTGATAACCAGCTTTACATCCTGCAGCAGACTGATGTAACGCAACACGTCTCCGTCCACCGCAATGATATCTGCATATTTGCCCGGGGTAATGGTGCCAACCTGGTCTGCAACCCCCATCCACAGGGCGGGCCAGTAGGTAGCCGAACGAATGGCATACATAGGGTCGATGCCGAATTCGTTCACCCACACGTCCAGTTCATTCCAGGTAGACTGGCTGTGGAATTTCATGGGGATCCCGCTGTCCGTGCCAATGAGCAGGACTACCCCGGCATCCAGCAATTGCTGTACCTTGGTTTGTAGCGTTGGTTTGCGGGATGGGGTGAGCTGGAAATAGGGCAGGCGGTCCGGGTGGGCAAAGCTCTGGCGGATATCGGCTATGATACTGTCGGGCAGCCCCAGGTGCCAGGAATCGTTGTCGAGCTTTTCGGGGTTGTCCCGCACGTATTCGTAATTGTAAAGTCCCTCCACGGTCGGGCACCAGAAAAGGGGGCCTTTATTCATCTGGGCGGTGCGCTCACGGATCATCTCCATGATGTCGTCCGGGTAGTAGGGCGCAGAAGATAGCCCGGTGTGCTCAAAACAGTCTACCCCAACCTGCAGGCCCCGGCGAATTTCTTCCGGCCGATGCCCATGGGCCACTACCTTCAGGCCTGCTTTGTGGGCCTCGCTGACCACGGCTTCCAATTCCTCCATACTCATCTGGTCCTGGTCGATCAGCTTGATTACGTCCACCCCGGCGCGCGCCAGCTGGCGGATCTTCTTTCGGCCGTCGTCCGCACCATAAACCCCCCACCGAAAGGCCTCCGTCCCCGGGTAGGGGCGATGTTGGATAAAGGGCCCCGAAACGTATAGGGTAGCCCCGGGGATCTCCCCCCGGTTAATGCGGTCCCGCACCGAAATACTCTCCTCCAGGGGGGCACCCAGATCACGGGCGCTGGTTACCCCGGCCATCAGGAGCTGGTGGGCGGAAGACGGCATAATCACATCCCCGAAAAGGGGTGGGTAGGTCTTATCCCAATGGTCGTAGTCTGCATGGCCGTTAATCATAGTGTGCACGTGCATATCCCAGAGACCGGGCAGCACACTCATCCCTTCGGTTGAGATCACTTCTGCCCCTTCCGGGATGGACAGGGTTTCTACCGTTCCTACCGCACGTATACGCTCCCCTTCTATAAGAATTACGCTGTTCTGTATAGGGGTAGAGCCAAACCCGTCAATGAGGGTGCCCCCCACCAGGGCCTTAACGGGTTGGGGCTGGGCACCAACCCAAAGGACTGCGAGCAGCATCGGGACTAAAATCTTGTTTTTCATGGAGTAATATGTTGGATGGGTACGGGATTCGGGTAATACCAAAATGGGATTCGTATAATCGTCCGGAGATAAATACTGTCGCCATCGTGGTCTTTGCGTTGTACGCGTAACAGGTGCTTTCCCCTTGGGACTCCGGCCAGGTCCAGATAGGTTTCGTATCCCATCTGTTTGCGGGCATTCACGGCAAAAACCAACTCCGGTTTGTAGTCTGTACTATCTACAGAAAGGGTGTACATGTCTTCCAGGGTTTCCAGGTAGGTGCGCAATTTGTTGCTGCGGCCATTTACGGTCCCTTCGGAGAATATAGAATACAATCCTCTGAGGTCTTCCTCAGGCTTCAGGTCTTTCTGAAAATAAAAGACATCGTCTTCCACAGAACTGCCGTATACGATAAATACATTCAGGTAAGGGTCCGATATCACCTTGGAAGGGATGGAGGCCCGATCCACAAAAGCGGTTTCATCATCCAGGGTATCCAGGTAATTGGCCTTACTGGCAGAATAGTCCGTAGCATTTAACTTCCGGTCCAGATAATTCGAGGTGCTGAAGCCGGTACCGGCAAGGATTACAATTCCCAGGTACAAGGGGACCACAAGCCAGTTCAGGCGCTTCCCAAACCGGGTGTCCAGGAAGTTATAGACCATAGGACGATATAAAAAGGAGAGGGTCAGGTATTTAAACACCCAATAAAACGGATAATAGATACGGGCAATCCATGTTATCCGCTTTAGCCAGCCCTGGGTAGCAAAGTCAATAAAAGTCAGTATCATCCCCAGGGCCAGAAAAATAATCATGGGTATAATGACCCAGGACCTCAGGGCATTGGAAAGGTCGTCCTGATCAAGCCATAATCCCAGCAGTGTAAAACAACACACCAGGATTAGTAATCCAAGCAGGTAAAATACCAGTAAAAATGTCACCGCGAAGATTACACTGCAATATTTTTCCAGCGTCGCTACATAGTTGTCGAAGGAACCCACCCGGCGCTGAAGGTGACGGGTGAATTTTGGGCTGTAACGCAGTTTGTCGTAATCAATTTCACCGGACACGTATCGCAACCCTATGGCACCGATCCACAGTCCCCTGAGTATTACATGTGCTATAAGATTTATCGTAATGATATACCAGGAAACTTCCAGCCCCTGAAACAACAGTTTACGGTACAGGTTGTTGTCGTTGTCGGCCTCCATCCCGGCAAGCTCTATGGGGCCGATAATGGCAAACAACCCATAGATGGCAAATCCGGAAATGATAAGCTCCAATTGCCAGCTCTCCTGCTGTAAGACATCCAGCCACTTCTTGAATTTGGCATCCTGGGGGTTATTGCTCATCGCCCGTCATTTTGATACGACTAAAGATAGCAGAAAAAAGCAGCTGTTACGAGCCTGCGATCCAGAGCAGACCTGTTAGGTGGATTCTTGCGACAGCAACAGCCCATTGCTGCAGCGGGTTTTCATTTTGGGGAGGTAGTTTCCCCCCGGGGGCGGGGTGCGCTGCTGGGATATTGCAGCCCTGGTGGCTACCTTGGGCCTTAAGGGGGCGGGGGCGTACCCCGGAACAATTCATAATGTGCTTTATAACATTACATTGCACGCTCCTAAACCCTTCCCTTCTGCGCGTAACGCATGCACCGCATTGCTTT
>NZ_JARPUQ010000003.1:0-1460 GCF_029537735.1 Robiginitalea aestuariiviva
AATTTTGACGGCACTTATACCTTCAATAGCTTCGACGGAACGCCTATTACCCTGGATACCCGTGCGGCTTCCAACCCCTACGACAATACCGCCAGCGGCCTGGCCGCCACTACCGTACAGGCGGCTATTGACGAGGTTGCTGCAGGCAGCACCGACGACCAGAACATCAGCGGCTCCGGTTTGGCCGGGACCACTCTGACCATTGGCATTGAGAATGGGACTTCCGAAACCGTAGACCTGTCTTCCCTGGTGAACGACGCGGATGCAGACCCGACCAACGAATACAACACCGGTATCAGCTTTGACGGCACCAACCTGACCGTAACTGATGCAGGAGGCAACCAGAGTGTGGACATCAGTGGGGTTTCTACCGACGACCAGACCATATCCACTGATGGTACTGCCGGGAACCTCTCCATTGAGAGTGGCAATACCATTACCCTGAATGTGGACGATGCCGATGCAGACCCGACCAACGAATTCAACACCGGAGTAGCCATCAACGGCGGGCAGGTGGAAGTAACCGATGGCGGGGGCACCCAGTCTGCCAACCTGTTAAGTGCGGATGCCAATAACGATATCGCGGTAGGATCCGATGGGGCCCTTTACCTGAATGTCGCCTCGGTTTCCGTTGCCGAGACCATTACCAACCTTTCCGACAACGGGGACGGTACCTTTACTTACGTGAACGAAAGCGGGGTAAGCCAGACGGTTGCCAAGAGCGATGTTACCGCCAACGGCGATGGCACCTATACCTTTACCAATAATGACGGATCCGATGTGATCCTGGATACCCGTGCGGCTTCCAACCCGTATGACAATGTCGTTAGCGGGCTTACCGCCACGGACGTACAGGCGGCTATTGACGAGGTTGCTGCAGGCAGCACCGACGACCAGAACATCAGCGGCTCCGGTTTGGCCGGGACCACTCTGACCATTGGCATTGAGAATGGGACTTCCGAAACCGTAGACCTGTCTTCCCTGGTGAACGACGCGGATGCAGACCCGACCAACGAATACAACACCGGTATCAGCTTTGACGGCACCAACCTGACCGTAACTGATGCAGGAGGCAACCAGAGTGTGGACATCAGTGGGGTTTCTACTGACGACCAGACGGCAGCCGAGGTAAGCATAGCCGATGCGGCAGCCAATTTCACAGCTACCGACGTAGAAGGTGCCCTGGCCGAACTGGCCGCAGGCAGCACCGACGACCAGAACATCAGCGGTTCCGGTTTGGCCGGCACCACCCTGACCATCGGGATTGAGAATGGCACCGGCGAGACCGTAGATCTGTCTTCCCTGGTGAACGATGCGGATGCAGACCCGACCAACGAATATAACACCGGCATTAGCTTTGACGGCACCAACCTGACCGTTACCGATGCAGGAGGCAACCAGAGTGTGGACATCAGTGGGGTTTCTACTGACGACCAGACGGCAGCCGAGGTAAGCATAGC
>NZ_JARPUQ010000003.1:1560-120914 GCF_029537735.1 Robiginitalea aestuariiviva
GATGCGGCAGCCAATTTCACAGCTACCGACGTAGAAGGTGCCCTGGCCGAACTGGCCGCAGGCAGCACCGACGACCAAAACATCAGCGGTTCCGGTTTGGCCGGCACCACCCTGACCATCGGGATTGAGAATGGCACGGGCGAGACCGTAGACCTGTCTTCCCTGGTAAACGATGCGGATGCAGACCCGACCAACGAATACAACACCGGCATCAGCTTTGACGGCACCAACCTGACCGTGACCGATGCAGGTGGCAACCAGAGCGTGGATATCAGCGGCGTAAGCACTGACGACCAAACGGCGGCCGAAGTAACCTACAGCAATGCCACTTCCGGGCTTACCGCCACGGACGTACAGGCAGCCATCGACGAGGTTGCTGCAGGCAGTACTGACGACCAGAACATTAGCGGTTCCGGTCTGGCTGGAACCACCCTGACCATCGGGATTGAAAACGGAACCGGAGAAACGGTAGACCTGTCTTCCCTGGTGAACGATGCGGATGCAGACCCGACCAACGAATACAACACCGGCATTAGCTTTGACGGCACCAACCTGACAGTTACCGATGCAGGCGGGAATCAGAGCGTGGATATCAGCGGTGTAAGCACCGACGACCAGAACATCAGCGGCTCCGGCCTGGCCGGGACCACCCTGACCATCGGGATTGAGAACGGGACTTCCGAAACCGTAGACCTGTCTTCCCTGGTGAACGACGCGGACGCCGATCCGACCAACGAATACAACACTGGCATCAGCTTTGACGGCACTAACCTGACCGTTACCGATGCAGGCGGGAACCAAAGCGTGGATATCAGCGGGGTTTCTACTGACGATCAGAACATCAGCGGCTCTGCCCTGGTGGGAACCGACCTGACTATTGGCATCGAGAATGGTACCAGCGAGACCATTGACCTGTCCAGCCTGGTGGGTACTGACGATCAGACTGCAGCTGAAGTAAGCATAGCCGATGCAGCAGCCAATTTCACGGCTACTGACGTGGAAGGAGCCCTGGCCGAACTGGCCGCGGGCAGCACTGACGACCAAACCATTTCTACGGATGGTACGGCCGGAAACCTCTCCATCGAGAGCGGCAACACCATCACCCTTAATGTGGATGACGCGGACGCCGACCCGACCAACGAATACAACACCGGCGTAGCTATGAACGGCGGGGCACTGGAAGTTACCGATGGGGGAGGTACCCAGTCTGCTAACCTGGTGAGTACCGATGCCAATAACGATATTGCCGTAGGCACGGACGGTGCCCTTTACCTGAATGTGGCTTCCGTTACCATTGCCGAAACCGTGACTAACCTTTCCGATAACGGAGACGGTACCTTCACTTATGTGAATGAAAGCGGGGCTAGCCAGACGGTGGCCAAAAGCGATATCACTGCCAATGGCGATGGTACGTATACCTTTACCAACAATGACGGATCCGATGTGATCCTGGATACCCGCGCGGCTTCTAACCCGTACGATAATTCCACCAGTGGCCTAACCGCCACGGATGTACAGGCGGCTATCGATGAGGTTGCCACAGGCAGCACCGACGACCAAAACATCAGCGGTTCCGGTTTGGCCGGCACCACCCTGACCATCGGGATTGAGAATGGCACGGGCGAGACCGTAGACCTGTCTTCCCTGGTAAACGATGCGGATGCAGACCCGACCAACGAATACAACACCGGCATCAGCTTTGACGGCACCAACCTGACCGTAACCGATGCAGGCGGGAACCAGACTGTGGATATTAGCGGCGTAAGCACTGACGACCAGACTGCGGCCGAGGTGACCTACAGTAACACCACTTCCGGGCTGACTGCCACCGATGTGCAGGCGGCTATCGATGAGGTTGCTGCGGGCAGCACCGATGACCAAACCATCTCCCTGACCGGGAACACCCTGGCCATCGAGAGCGGCAACAGCATAGACCTGAGCGGTTACCTTGATAATACTGACGACCAGACGGCAGCCGAGGTGAGCATAGCCGATGCGGCAGCCAACTTTACGGCTACCGACGTAGAAGGTGCCCTGGCCGAACTGGCCGCTGGCAGCACCGATGATCAAACCATCTCCCTGACCGGGAACACCCTGGCCATCGAGAGCGGCAACAGCGTAGACCTGAGCGGCTACCTGGACAACACCGACGACCAAACCATCTCCCTGACCGGGAACACCCTGGCCATTGAGAGCGGTAACAGCGTAGACCTGAGCGGCTATTTGGACAACACGGACGACCAGACGGCAGCCGAGGTAAGCATAGCCGATGCGGCAGCCAATTTCACGGCTACCGATGTGGAAGGTGCCCTGGCCGAACTGGCCGCAGGCAGCACCGACGATCAGAACATCAGCGGTTCCGGTTTGGCCGGTACCACTCTGACCATTGGCATTGAGAATGGGACTTCCGAAACCGTAGACCTGTCTTCCCTGGTGAACGACGCGGATGCAGACCCGACCAACGAATACAACACCGGTATCAGCTTTGACGGCACCAACCTGACCGTAACTGATGCAGGAGGCAACCAGAGTGTGGACATCAGCGGAGTAAGCACTGACGACCAGAACATTAGCGGTTCCGGCCTGGCCGGCACCACCCTGACCATCGGGATCGAGAACGGGACTTCTGAAACCGTAGACCTGTCTTCCCTGGTTAACGATGCGGATGCAGACCCGACCAACGAATACAACACCGGCATTAGCTTTGACGGCACCAACCTGACCGTTACCGATGCAGGCGGAAACCAGAGTGTTGACATCAGCGGGGTTTCTACCGACGATCAGAACATCAGCGGCTCTGCCCTGGTGGGAACAGACCTGACCATTGGCATTGAGAATGGAACCAGCGAGACCATAGATCTGTCCAGCCTGGTGGGTACTGACGATCAGACTGCGGCCGAGGTGACCTACAGCAACGCCACTTCCGGGCTTACCGCCATGGACGTACAGGCGGCTATCGATGAGGTTGCTGCGGGCAGCACCGACGACCAGAACATCAGCGGTTCCGGTTTGTCCGGCACCACCCTGACCATCGGGATCGAAAACGGCACGGGTGAGACCGTTGACCTGTCTTCCCTGGTAAATGATGCGGATGCAGATCCGACCAACGAATACAACACCGGCATCAGCTTTGACGGCACCAACCTGACCGTTACCGATGCAGGTGGGAACCAGAGCGTGGATATCAGCGGGGTTTCTACCGATGATCAGAATATCAGCGGTTCCGGTCTGGCCGGCACCACCCTGACCATCGGGATCGAGAACGGGACTTCTGAAACCGTAGACCTGTCTTCCCTGGTGAACGACGCGGACGCCGATCCGACCAACGAATACAACACCGGCATCAGCTTTGACGGTACCAACCTGACCGTTACCGATGCAGGTGGCAACCAGAGTGTGGATATTAGCGGCGTAAGCACTGACGACCAGACGGCTGCTGAAGTTAGCATCGCCGATGCGGCTGCCAACTTTACGGCTACCGACGTGGAAGGTGCCCTGGCCGAACTGGCCGCTGGCAGCACCGATGACCAAACCATCTCCCTGACCGGGAATACCCTGGCCATTGAGAGCGGTAACAGTATAGACCTGAGCGGCTATTTGGACAACACGGACGACCAGACTGCAGCCGAAGTAACCTACAGCAACGCCACCTCCGGGCTTACCGCTACGGATGTACAAGCCGCTATTGACGAGGTTGCTGCAGGCAGCACCGACGATCAGAACATCAGCGGTTCCGGTTTGGCCGGTACCACCCTGACCATCGGGATTGAGAACGGGACTTCCGAAACCGTAGACCTGTCTTCCCTGGTGAACGACGCGGACGCCGATCCGACCAACGAATACAACACCGGCATCAGCTTTGACGGCACCACCCTGACCGTAACCGATGCAGGCGGCAACCAGACTGTCGATATCAGCGGGGTAAGCACCGACGACCAAAACATCTCCCTGACCGGGAACACCCTGGCCATTGAGAGCGGTAACAGTATAGACCTGAGCGGCTATTTGGACAACACGGACGACCAGACTGCAGCCGAAGTAACCTACAGCAACGCCACCTCCGGGCTTACCGCTACGGATGTACAAGCCGCTATTGACGAGGTTGCCGCTGGCAGCACCGACGATCAGAACATCAGCGGTTCCGGCTTGGCCGGCACCACCCTGACCATCGGGATCGAAAACGGCACCGGCGAGACCGTAGACCTGTCTTCCCTGGTGAACGATGCGGATGCAGACCCGACCAACGAATATAACACCGGCATCAGCTTTGACGGCACCACCCTGACCGTGACCGATGCAGGCGGGAACCAGAGTGTGGATATCAGCGGGGTTTCTACCGATGACCAGACGGCAGCCGAGGTAAGCATCGCCGATGCGGCAGCCAACTTTACGGCTACCGACGTAGAAGGTGCCCTGGCCGAACTGGCCGCTGGCAGCACCGACGACCAGAACATCAGCGGCTCTGCCCTGGTCGGAACTGACCTGACTATTGGAATTGAGAATGGAACCAGCGAGACCATAGATCTGTCCAGCCTGGTAGGTACTGACGATCAGACTGCAGCCGAAGTAACCTACAGCAACGCCACTTCCGGGCTTACCGCTACGGATGTACAAGCCGCTATTGACGAGGTTGCCGCAGGCAGCACCGACGATCAGAACATCAGCGGTTCCGGTTTGGCCGGCACCACCCTGACCATAGGAATTGAAAACGGAACCGGAGAAACGGTAGACCTGTCTTCCCTGGTGAACGATGCGGATGCAGACCCGACCAACGAATACAATACCGGCATCAGCTTTGACGGCACCACCCTGACCGTGACCGATGCAGGCGGGAACCAGAGTGTGGATATCAGCGGGGTTTCTACCGATGATCAGACTGCGGCTGAAGTAACCTATAGCAACGCCACCTCCGGGCTTACCGCCACGGATGTACAGGCGGCTATTGATGAGGTTGCCGCTGGCAGTACCGACGACCAGAACATCAGCGGCTCTGCCCTGGTGGGAACAGACTTGACCATTGGTATCGAGAATGGTACCAGCGAGACTGTCGATCTGTCCAGCCTGGTAGGGACGGATGACCAGACTGCAGCTGAGGTAAGCATTGCCGATGCGGCTGCCAACTTTACGGCTACCGACGTAGAAGGTGCCCTGGCCGAACTGGCCGCTGGCAGCACCGATGACCAAACCATCTCCCTGACCGGGAACACCCTGGCCATCGAGAGCGGCAACAGCGTAGACCTGAGCGGCTACCTGGACAACACCGACGATCAAACCATCTCCCTGACCGGGAACACCCTGGCCATTGAGAGCGGTAACAGTATAGACCTGAGCGGCTATTTGGACAACACGGACGACCAGACTGCAGCCGAAGTAACCTACAGCAACGCCACTTCCGGGCTTACCGCTACGGATGTACAAGCCGCTATTGACGAGGTTGCCGCTGGCAGCACCGATGACCAAACCATCTCCCTGACCGGGAACACCCTGGCCATTGAGAGCGGCAACAGCGTAGACCTGAGCGGCTACCTGGACAACACCGATGCCCAGACCCTGTCTACAGACGGAACGGCTGGCAACATCAGCGTGTCCGGAGGCAATACCATTACCCTGAATGTGGACGATGCGGATGCGGATGCCACCAATGAGATCCAGGACCTGAGCCTGACCGGCAACAGCCTGGCCCTCTCCGGCGACGCCACCCCGGTAGACCTGAGCGGTTACCTGGACAACACCGATGACCAGACGGCTGCTGAAGTTAGCATCGCCGATGCGGCAGCCAATTTCACAGCTACCGACGTAGAAGGAGCCCTGGCCGAACTGGCCGCAGGCAGCACCGACGACCAAAACATCAGCGGTTCCGGTTTGGCCGGTACCACCCTGACCATCGGGATTGAGAACGGGACTTCCGAAACCGTAGACCTGTCTTCCCTGGTGAACGATGCGGATGCCGATCCGACCAACGAATACAACACCGGCATCAGCTTTGACGGCACCAACCTGACCGTAACCGATGCAGGCGGGAACCAGAGTGTGGATATCAGCGGGGTTTCTACCGATGATCAGACTGCGGCTGAAGTAACCTATAGCAACGCCACCTCCGGGCTTACCGCCACGGATGTACAGGCGGCTATTGATGAGGTTGCCGCTGGCAGTACCGACGACCAGAACATCAGCGGCTCTGCCCTGGTGGGAACAGACTTGACCATTGGTATCGAGAATGGTACCAGCGAGACTGTCGATCTGTCCAGCCTGGTAGGGACGGATGACCAGACTGCAGCCGAGGTAAGCATAGCCGATGCGGCAGCCAATTTCACGGCTACCGATGTGGAAGGTGCCCTGGCCGAACTGGCCGCAGGCAGCACCGACGACCAGAACATCAGCGGCTCTGCCCTGGTGGGAACAGACTTGACCATTGGTATCGAGAATGGAACCAGCGAGACTGTCGATCTGTCCAGCCTGGTAGGGACGGATGACCAGACTGCAGCTGAAGTAAGCATTGCCGATGCGGCTGCCAATTTCACGGCTACCGACGTGGAAGGTGCCCTGGCCGAACTGGCCGCTGGCAGCACCGATGACCAAACCATCTCCCTGACCGGGAACACCCTGGCCATTGAGAGCGGCAACAGCGTAGACCTGAGCGGCTACCTGGACAACACCGATGCCCAGACCCTGTCTACAGACGGAACGGCTGGCAACATCAGCGTGTCCGGAGGCAATACCATTACCCTGAATGTGGACGATGCGGATGCGGATGCCACCAATGAGATCCAGGACCTGAGCCTGACCGGCAACAGCCTGGCCCTCTCCGGCGACGCCACCCCGGTAGACCTGAGCGGTTACCTGGATAACACGGACGACCAGACTGCAGCCGAGGTAACCTACAGTAATGCCACTTCCGGGCTTACCGCCACGGATGTACAGGCGGCTATTGATGAGGTTGCCGCTGGCAGCACCGACGACCAGTATGACGACGAGGTGCCGCTGCGCACGCCCATCGATGTGGACGAAGGCGGGGAAGCCTCCCCGACTGCGGAGACCAATGTGCAGGAAGTGATCAATGCCATTGCGCCGATCACCTCCAAGGCAGCCCGGATCTTTTATCCGCCGTCCATTGCGATTGATGCTTCTACCAATGGCAGCGGATACACGGTAGACCTCTATGCCCAGTACGTGGCCCAATTCGGCACCCCGGCAGTTGCCAGTTCAGGTGCCCCTGCAGCCCTGCCCACATACGGCGCTACGGAGCTCTACTACTATGTGACCTATGCGGACCCGGCGGTTTTTGCTAACATGAGTATTGATGCCAATGGTGTACTTACCTACGACATCATCGGACAACCTGCGGATTACAACTCCCTGATTAACGTTGTCTTTGTTGTAAAGTAAGAACCCTGACGCCACCCAGACCTTGAAAACGAACCTACCACATATCACCAAACTAAGCGGCCTGCTTTTCCTGCTCCTGGGCATGTACCAGGTGCAGGGGCAGTTCCTGCTGCAGGCGCCCAACTCCGGGGATGAGAACAATTTCCGCTGGTACGAGGCCTCCGACCCGGCCACCGTACTTGGAACAGACTTCTTTTACGAAGCGACCACCCCGGGTATTTATTTTGCCACCTACGACGGTACGGCCTGTGGCTCCAATGCCACTGGATATTTTATCCTGACGGATTGCAGCAGCCCGGACAACGAGGTAACCCTGGATATTTCGGCCAATGTGAATGCCAGTGCCACCGTAAGCTGGTCGCCGGCGGTAAGTGGGGACCCGCTGCGGCCTATGGTGATTTCCACCCAGGCCGTTACCACATATACGGCATCGGTAATCAAGGCCGGAGTGGCCAGCGCCCTGCCGTCGTTTACCATTGTCTGTATGCAACAGGCGGCTACCCTGGTAGACGACTTTGTAACCGTGAACGAGGATGTGGATGTGGTGGTGCCCCTGTACCTGAACGACACCGGGATTCCGGACGACGGGATTCTGACCGTGACCAACCCCCCGAACGGAACGGCCACTATTGACGACAACGGGACGCCCAACGACCCTTCAGACGATATTGTGACCTATACGCCGGATCCGGATTTCAACGGCACAGATTCCTTTGAATACACCGTGTGTACTGCTTCCGGATATTGCAGCACCGCCGTGGTTAACGTAACGGTGAACCCCATTGTGGATGCGGTGGACGATGTGGCGGCAACCTTTGTAAGCGTTCCCATTGACATCAATGTGCTGACCAACGACAACGATGTGCCTTCTGCCGGGGCCTGTACGATCAACGACCCGGCCAACGGTACCGTAACCATGGACGATAACGGCACGCCGAACGACCCGTCCGACGATATGCTCACTTATACCCCCGACCCCGGGTTTATTGGTACGGACTCTTTTACGTATACCATATGTGATGACCTCGGACGTTGCGATACGGCCACGGTGACCATCATCGTAAACCCGCCCGGGGTAGACCTGGACAGCGATAACGACGGGATTGTGGACACCTTTGAGGACCTGGATCTGGACGGGGACGGCGATCCTTCCACCAACCCTACCGATACCGACGGGGACGGCGTACCGGATTACCTGGATATCGATTCCGATAACGATGGGATCCCGGATAACGTGGAGGCCCAGAGCACGACGGGTTACCTGGCCCCCAGCGGGGAGGATATGAATGCCAACGGCCTGGACGATGCCTATGAAAACGGCGGCGGCCTGGGGGTAATCCCCGAAGATACTGACGGGGACGGCATCCCGGATTATGTGGATTCTGACAGCGACAATGATGGTGTCCCGGACGTAATTGAGGCCCACGACTGGGATCAAGACGGGGTTGCGGATGTGGTGTTGGTCGGTTCCGACAAGGACAACGACGGCCTGGACGACGGCTTTGAAGGATCTACCTCCATAGACGATGATATCAATGACGAGATCGACAACCCGGTGGGCGACCTGCCGGATACCGACAGCGACGGGGAATCCGATTACCGGGATACCGACGACGACGGGGACCGCCTGCTGACTATTGATGAAGATGCCAACGGCGATGGTATGCTGTATAATGACGACGTGGACCAGGACGGCACCCCGGACTATCTGGAACCCAACCCCGGAGAAGATCCCATTGAGATCTATAACGTATTGACTCCCAATGGGGATGGCGCACACGATTATCTGAAAATCGAAGGCCTGGAAGATTTCCCGAACAACACCATCCGGATCTACAACCGATGGGGCGTGCTGGTCTTCACCACCAGGGCTTACGATACGGCAGGAAATGTGTTTGATGGCACTTCCCAGGGCCGGGTAACCATACAACAGGAGAATAAGTTGCCGGTAGGTACCTATTTCTATATCCTGGATTACGAGGACCGCGCCGGGCAGATGCAATCGCGCACGGGCTATCTCTACTTAAACCGATAAGGGCATGAAGGGCATTAACAACTTTGGGATTTTGAGTATTCGCCGGGCCGGGATGGCCCTGCTGGCGGCAGGCTGCCTTTGGGGCGCCGGGCTGCAGGCACAACAGGATGCCCAGTACACCCAGTATATGTACAACACCGTAAGTGTGAACCCGGGCTATGCCGGTTCCCGCGGCAACATGAGTATTGCGGCCCTGT
Source organism: Robiginitalea aestuariiviva (assembly GCF_029537735.1). GTDB lineage: Bacteria > Bacteroidota > Bacteroidia > Flavobacteriales > Flavobacteriaceae > Robiginitalea > Robiginitalea aestuariiviva. The sequence continues at coordinate 11,179 of NZ_JARPUQ010000003.1, forward strand.
ACCGGGCCCAGTGGGTGGGCCTGGACGGGGCGCCCAAAACCCAAACCCTGAACTTGCACTCTCCCGTGGGCTATCGCGGGCTGGGAATGGGGGTTTCCATTGTGAACGACCAGATCGGGCCTACCTCCGAGACCTATTTTGACGGGGACATCTCCTATACCATACAGGTGGGGCCGGAGCAGCGCCTGAGTTTTGGGGTGAAAGGGAGCGTGCACCTGCTGGATATCCGCTTCTCGGAACTGAACCAGGACCCCAATTACCCGGATGCCCAGTTGCAGGCCGATATACAGAACCGCCTTTCACCCAATGTGGGGGCCGGGGTCTATTACCATACCGAACACTTCTATGCCGGGCTTTCCATCCCCCGCTTCCTGGAAACACGGCATTTTGATGAATCTTCCCTGTCTACGGCAAATGAGCAGATGAACTTCTATTTCATTACCGGCTATGTGTGGGACCTGAACGACCTCTGGAAATTCAAGCCAACCATCCTGGCCAAGGCCACCTCCGGGGCGCCCTTGCAAGCAGATTTATCCGCCAACTTCATGTATGACGAGAAGTTTATTTTCGGGGCAGCTTACCGCTGGGATGCTGCCTTCAGCGGGATGATCGGCTTTAATATTTCCCGTTCCTTCCTGATCGGGCTGGCCTATGACCGGGAGATTACCGAGCTGGGGAGCGCCGCGTTCAACAACGGTTCCTTCGAGGTGATCATGCGCTACGATTTTATCCGTACGGTGGGCAATATCAAGAGCCCGCGTTTCTTCTGATCACCCAATTTTAAGAACCCCTTAACGGGGGTCTGCGGCAAAGGCCGTATTTTTGGGGAGTGATGGAAGAAAAGGTGATTTTGGTGAGCCCCGAGGACGAGGTCCTGGGGACCATGCCCAAAATGGAGGCACACGAAAAAGCGGTCCTGCACCGCGCATTCTCTGTATTTGTACTGAATCAAAAAGGGGAACTTATGCTGCAGCAGCGCGCAGCGGATAAGTACCATTCCCCCCTGTTGTGGACCAACACTTGTTGCAGCCACCAGCGCCTGGGGGAGTCCAATGTGCAAGCCGGGAAACGGCGCCTGCAGGAAGAGATGGGTTTTGAGACTGAGCTGCAGGAATTGTTTTCCTTTATCTATAAGGCCCCATTCGACAACGGCCTGACCGAGCACGAGCTGGACCACGTTTTGCTGGGGTATTTTGAGGATGCGCCCCGGATTAACCCGGAGGAGGTGGAAGCCTGGAAGTGGATGCCCCTGGATGCAGTGGCACAAGACCTGGAAGCCCGTCCCGGCCACTACACAGCCTGGTTCCGCATCGTCTTCCGCAGATTCTATGATTACATTCAATCCCAATCCGGAAACCATGAAGGTTAAAGTTAGCCGCAAGGCCCATTTTAATGCCGCCCACCGCCTGTTTCGGGCAGACTGGGACGATGCTGCCAACAAGGAGGTATTCGGCAAGTGCAGCAACCCCCTGTACCACGGGCACAATTATGAACTGATTGTAAGCGTAACCGGCCCCATTGACCCCCGCACCGGTTTTGTGATGGACATGAAGGTGTTGAAAGACCTGATCCGCACCCATGTGGAAGATGCCCTGGATCACAAGAACCTGAACCAGGAAGTGCCTGAATTCAAAGACCTGAACCCCACGGCCGAAAATATTGCGGTGGTGATTTGGAACCGGTTGCGACCCCATATAGACCAGGGCAGCGACCTGGAGGTTCAGCTTTTCGAGACTCCCCGCAACTTTGTAACCTATTCAGGGTAGGTATGGGCTTAAGCATTGGATCCAAAGCCCCTGAATTTACCCTGCAGGACCAGGACGGCCAAACCTTCCGTCTTTCGGAACATCTGGGTACCCAGCCTGTGGTGGTCTTCTTCTACCCCAAGGATTTTACCCCGGGATGTACGGCCGAGGTGTGTTCGTTTCGCGACAGTTATGAGGCGTTCACCGACGCCGGGGCGCTGGTAATCGGTATTAGCGCAGATACGGAAGAATCTCACCATAAATTCGCCTCGCGTTACCGGGTTCCCTTCCGGCTGCTGAGCGATCCGCAGGGGAAGGCCCGCCGCGCCTTTGGTGTGGAGGCCCGGATGTTTGGCTTGTTGCCCGGAAGGGAGACCTTTGTGATTGACCGGGGCGGTACCATAGCCCTGGCCTTCCGTTCCCTCCATTTTAAGGGGCATATGGACCAGGCATTAAACGCCCTCAAAAAACTGAAGTAGCATGGATTGTTATCCGCTGCGGTTTACGCCGCTTTATAAGGAACGCCTCTGGGGAGGCGAGAAATTGCGCACGGTGCTGGGCAAGGACTGCAAAGGAGACCGGATTGGCGAAAGCTGGGAAGTTTCCGGGGTGCCTGGAGATGTTTCTGTGGTCGCCGAAGGCCCGTATGCCGGGAGGGACCTGCAGGACCTGGTGGACACCTTTGGGGCCCAACTGCTGGGGCAGGCGGTCCTGGACCGGTTCGGGCGGGAATTCCCCATCCTGATCAAATATATCGATGCGCGCCAGGACCTTTCCATACAGCTGCACCCGGACGATGCCCTGGCCCGCCAACGCCACAATTCCTTCGGAAAAACCGAGATGTGGTATGTCATGGATGCCGACCCGGGGGCCGAACTCATTGTGGGGTTTAACCGGGACGTAACCCGGGAGGAATACCAGCAGGCCCTGGACGCGGGGAAACTAACCGATTTACTCCATTACCAGGCGGTGGAGCCCGGGGACGGCTATTTTATCAATGCCGGCAAGATCCACGCTATTGGGGCCGGAATCCTGCTGGCAGAGATCCAACAGAGTTCCGACGTGACCTACCGCGTATACGATTTTGACCGGCGCGATGCCGAGGGCAACCTGCGCGAATTGCATACGGAGCAGGCCCTGGATGCCATGGATTATCAGCAGAAGGACGATTTTCGCCTGGAGTATAGCCCAAAGGCCAACCAACCCCAAACCCTGGCAGCCACCCCGTACTTTACCACCGAATTCCTGAAACTGGACCAGCCCCTGCACCGGGACCTGGCTTCCCGCGATGCCTTTACCATTTTCCTCTGCGTAAGCGGGGAAGCCGAAATTGCTACGGCAGACGGGGCAGCGTGCCTCCGGCGCGGGCAGACCCTGCTGATACCGGCGGCAGCCCCCTGGGCGGCAATCCGCACCCATGGGTGCGAACTGCTGGAAGTTACGGTTTAGGCCGCATAGCGGTGCATCCGCGGGGAAATTGTACTTTTGTCCAAAAGACTGCAACTATGGCGAGCATCCGCAACCTCAAAAAGGACATCAACAACGTACTGGGCGACGTAATCGAAGCCGTTTACATCGTAGAACAAACCCAGGGTAAGGAAGGGTCCAAGGAAGGCTCCGAGATCATCGACAAGGCTATTGAGACCTTCGATCAGCTGATAGCCGACATCCACCGCAAAGACGTGGAGAACCGTAAGGCCCACTTCAAACAGGTGCGCAAAGACCTGGAGGCCGAAGCTACCGCCCTGGTGGAGCGCATCAACAAGATGGCTTAATCCCGGCTGGCCTCCAGCAATTCCGCCAGCTTTTTCCCGTATTTGGAACCGGCCACACTGTCCGGTAACACCCGGTAAACCGAATCCAGGTATACCGGATTGGCATCCCCCACCTCGCTGTAGGCAATAAACGGCGCCAGGTAGGAATCTTTGTGGGTAATGGCGAAGTTCAGGGCATAGAGGTAGGAGCGGCGCACCAGCATATCCGAACGGCGGCCGATGGAATCGATGGCTGCCGAATCTTCCGGCATGCTGAGGCCCAGGGCAGCCTGGTTCAGTTCCAGCTGGCCCACGTGGAAACGGGATTGTGTCTTCCGGTATTCCGCAAAGAGTGCCTGCTCGGGGGAACCTGAAATCTCGGCGGCCGGCTCAAAGGCATCCCATTTGGTGCGTATTTCTACCTGCCCGGGGCCGGAAAAGAAAATAATCCGATCGTTAAGGGTATTGTTGTCCGCCTTATCCAGGTAAAGGTAATAGAGGTCTGCGCCTTCCACCGGGCTGCTCAGGGTAAATGCCCCGTTGCCTTCCACCACCATGGAATCCAGGGTGACCAGGGAGGAATCCTGTACGGTTTGCAACAGCAATTTTCCCTTCTTTAACCCTTTTACTTCCCCGTGGACTTCCAAAACGGAGGCGTCCGCGCCCCCGGAACAGGCCGCGATTCCCACCGCTGCCAGACATGCAATAAATACCTTCTTCATGGATAATTTCTGAGCGGCAAATATCTGTTTTTTTTTGAAGGCGTCAAACCCCGGCCGCACCCCCCACCTGGGCAGCGATTTCCAGAAACCAGGCACATACCAGGGCACCCCCGGTACCCACCACATAACCCAGGACCGCCAGCAAAACGCCCACAGAGCTCAGGGATGGGTGGAATTCCGCCGCGACCACCGGGGCCGTGGCTGCACCGCCCACATTGGCCTGGCTGCCTACGGCCAGGAAGAAAAACGGGGCCCGGATCCATTTGGCCACGAGGATCAGCAGCCCGGCGTGGAAGGCGATCCAGATCAGCCCCAGGGCAATGAGGCCGGGGTTATCCAACAGGCGACTCAAATCCATTTTCATCCCGATGGTGGCCACCAAAATATAGATAAACACCCCACCCAGTTTGCTGGCCCCGGCGCCCTCGTATTGTTTGGCCCGCGTAAAGGACAGACCAATACCCAGTGCTGTGGCGATGACCACCATCCAGAAGAATTCGCCCCCCAGGAAGGAGCCGAAGCTTTTGGGGTCGCTTACCCAGGTAAACTGCTCGGTAAGGGTGGTGCTGAACACCTCGCCCAGGAAATGCGCCAGGCCCACAGCCGTAAAGGCCAGGAAAAGCATCACCATATAGTCGTGCAGGGTGGGCACCCGGGTTATGCGCTCGGCAAAAGCCGTTACCTTTTGTTTCAGGGTTTCAATGGAACTGGCATCGGCCTTCAGCCACCGGTCAATACGGCGGGTCTTGCCTACCCCCAGCAGGAGGATGGCCATCCAGATGTTGGCCGCTACTATATCCACCAGAACCATCTCCCCGAAACGCTTGGGGTTAAACTGGAAGATTTCCAGCATGGCGGCCTGGTTGGCTCCCCCGCCAATCCAGCTGCCCGCTATGGTGGAAAGCCCCCGCCACACGGCATCCGGCCCCACGCCCCCTACGGTTTCAGGGGAAAAGAAGGAAACGACCAGTACGGCCAGCGGCCCGCCCAGGATAATCCCGATCGTCCCGGTCAGGAACATGATCAGGGCTTTGGACCCCAGGTTGCTGATGGCTTTCAGGTCTATACTCAGGGTCATCAGTACCAGGGCGGCTGGCAGCAGGTAACGACTGGCTACAAAATACAGGCGCGAGGTCTCGTCGGAAATCAGGCCAAAACTGGCCAGTACGGCCGGCAGCATATAACAGAGCAGGATGGCTGGCACCCAATTGTAGAAGCGGGCCCAGAAGCCGGTTTTGATCCCGGAGGTAATAAAGACCAGCCCCAGGCAGGCGGCCAGTAGTCCAAAGGTAATGGTGTCGTTGGTGATCAGGGGTGTTTCCATGGGCTCAGTTTGCGAATTTGGCCCAAAAGATATCGCTTTTTTAAGAAGCGCGCCCCTCAGATATTCAGCCAGTAAGTCAGCTTCAGGTTTACCGACCGGAATCGCGGGCTAAACTGGTTTACGTAGTAATTGTCCGTGTAGACCAGGAACAGGTCCGAGAGGGGGGCAAAGCGCCATTGCAGGCGGGAGTTGATCCCCAGGCTGTTTCGTTGGTTGCTGTACTGCACCAGGGTAGACCAGAACAGGGATTTGGAAAAGGTGAAATCAAACCGGGGCACCACCAGCCAGATATCTGCGCTCGGGTAGGGGTCCGGCAGGGATATTCGGTCGTAATTGAGCTGCAGGCCCAGGACGGCCTTGGGTTGAATACGCAGGTTCATACGGCTTTCCAGGGAAAAACGCTCTCCGTTAAAGAAATCACCCAGGGTAGATTGCACGCTATAAGAGAAGATGCGCCGCCGGTCCGACTGATACTCCATCTCCAGGCTGTTGTAGTAGTATTCCGTGTCGCCCTGCAATTCCTGCCCCTCGTCCGAACCCGTGGGGTCGAAAGCATCAAAAAGGTAGGTGTACTCGTTGTTCCACTGCAGGCGCAGTTGTTGCTGGCGGCGGGTGCGGCCTTCCCACCGGGTGCGGATGTTGTAGTCCGTGCGCTGTAGGGCATTGCTGGGGCGCCAGGTAAATACAGGGGTTACCCCAAAGCTGTGGTTGTTGAAGATCCCGCGTTCCGGCCAGAAAACCCGGGAAACGTTAAACAACCCTTTGAAGATGTCTTTCCGGCGCACAAACCCCAGGTCGGATTCAAAGTTTTCCCCGATGTAAACCCCTTTTACAAAGCCGTTCCAGTTCCGGGAATTGAAACGCAGGTTGGCCCCGGAAGACCAGTCCTTGTCTTCTACCCCCGGGCGGAAGGATTTGTGCAGGTAGGCCTGCCCGCTCCATACGTTGTTGGCGGAAATCAGGTTGTAATCAATCCCGGCCACGCGATTGTACCGGTCCTCCGGCGCAATAAAGGAATCGTCTCCCAACGACTGGCGGTTGAGCAGGAAGAAGCCTATGTTGGAACGGGAAAAGACCAGTTGCTGCAGGGCCAGCATACTGTTGTTGTTGGCGGCAATCTGGTTGGCGGCATCCTTTTCCGTCTGAATATTGAAAAAGCCAAGCCGCAGGCGGTTGTTCACCTTGCCGCTCAGGCGCACCCCGGCAGTAATCCGGTTTTCTATGGTTTTGCCGGCTGTATCCGAAGCAATCCCGATCCGTCTGGAAAAGAAGGGATTGGCGTCCCGGGCATCCCCGAAACTGGCAAACAGGTCGTTGTTGTCTATAAAGAATTGTCGTTTTTCCGGCAGGGAAACCTCAAACCGCGTCAGGTTGGTTACCTGGTCGTCCACTTCCACCTGGGAAAAATCCGGGTTTACCGTGATATCCAGGTTCATGCTGTTGCCAATAGAGAGCTTGGCATCGCCCCCCACTTTAAAGTTGGTTTCTTCCAGGGGGGCTTCCCGGTCTTCGGCCCAGCTGGTATTGATGTACGGGATAACGGCCATGGGGGTGCGGGAGCGGCCCAGAGGGCGTTCAAAGACCATTTCCCCCATGAAGGTAAGCCCGTAGATGTTTTGGTTTTGCGGGATGTTTACCCAGGTGGTGCTTTCGTTGGACTGGGTGTCAAAACGGTAGCTGTTAAACCGCCAGCGGGTTTCCCCTTCCCGAAATTTAAAGGAGGTTAGCGGAATTACCAGTTCCGAAGTGTAGCCATCGTCCAGGATCTGAGATTCGCCCCGCCACTTCACATCCCAGGAAATGGTAAATCCCCTCAGGTCCAGCCCGCCCCCGGAAACCAGCCCTTCCCGACGCACGCCATAGGGGTTGGTCCCGAACAGGAAGGCGTTATTGCCATCATTAAAGGTGTCGAAAAGCAGGGTGATGTTATCGGAATTCCCGGCCCGGAAATCCCGTTTCAGGGATTCGATGGCGTAGTTACGACCCGCAGCGTACACCCGGATGCCGATGTACAGGTTTTGGTCGTCAAAGAGCATCTTGATTTCCGATTGCTGTTGCGCCTGCACGCTGTCTGCCGGGAAGTATTGCCAGAATTCCCGGGCGCTGTCCGCGGCCTCCCAGGCGGCATCGTCCAGCACCCCGTCCAGCACAATGGGCTGGTCGGTAAACCGGACCGTCACGGACTTTTCCGGGATGCGCTGGGCCATCCCAAACTGGGCCAGGAGGCAAAAGGCAGGAAGCAAACGGAAAGCGAATTTCATAGGGCTTATTTACGGGTGTCAAAAATACACGAAACCAGCCGAATGGGCTATATTCCCGGATTGATTTATTCCATACGGGTATAGACAACCAGCTTGGGGCTGGCCCTGCTGTAAAGGGTTACACATCCTGGTTTCGGAATTTTCGGGTTTTGGTTTTATTCGGATTGGTAAACAGGCGTTTGAAAAAGCCGTCCCTTTTAACAGGCGGGCAGTCCAGCAAGGCTTCCGTTCCCGGTTCCGCCGGAGGAAATTCCCCCCGGGTTAAGGCCCGTAATTCCGGGTCTTTCCCAAGGGCCCTGTACCAGCGGGCAAAGAGGGGGAGGGCGGCATGCGCCCCCTGGCCGATCCGGGTATTGGGGAACCCCAGGCGGTGGCTGTTGAGCCCTACCCAGCTAACATGGACCAGGCGGGGGGTTAGGGCCACAAACCAGGCGTCTTTGTTTTGTTGGGTGGTGCCGGTTTTTCCGGCAATCGCCCCTTTGAGCCCGTATTGGGACCGCAGTCGGGCGGCGGTGCCGTCCTCGGTTACCGCCTGCAGCATCTCCAGCATCAGGGAGCGCGTACGCGGGCTAAACGCGGCTGGCTGTGCTTCACCCGGGGAGGCGCGGAACAGTGCGGCCCCTTCCCGGTCCGTAATGCTTGTAATCAGGTAAGGGGTTACCGGCCGGCCCTGGTTCAGGAAACTGGCATAGGCCCCGGCCATTTCCGTCATCCGGATGGAGGCGCTGCCCAGGGCAATGGAGGGTTTTTCGGGAATCTCGCTTTCAATCCCCAGGGCCTTTGCCATTTCAACCACACGGGGGATGCCGGTTTCCTCCAGCACCTTTACCGCCACGGTATTTACCGAGTGGCGCAGGGCTTCCTCCATGGAGTAATTCATATAGGCCTCTTCCGCTTCCCCGCTATTGGAAGGGGTCCACCCTTCAAAGTTTTCATATTGTACTTCCCGGGCTTCGTAATAGCGGCAGGGGTCTGCCCCGGCCTCCAGGGCCGCTGCATAGACAATGGGTTTGAAAGTAGAGCCCACCTGCCTGCGGCTTTGGGAAACATGGTCGTATTTAAAATGGGCAAAGTCTATGCCCCCGATCCAGACGCGCACGGCCCCGTCTGCGGGGTCCAGGGCCAGGGACCCGGCCTGCAGCAATTTGGCATAGTGCAGAATGCTGTCGGCTACCGAAGCCTTGCGGCGCTTTTCCCCGGACCAGTCCCAGAGGTCCATTTCGCGAGGCCGGCTCAGGGAATCCTGTGTCGCTGCCGAAGATAGCCCCGTTGCCAGCAGGCGGCGGTAAGGCTCAGAGGCTTGCAGGATGGCCCGGGCTGTAGGGTGGCTGGCCTTCCAGGGGGCCTGGCTGCCATAAGCCTGTTCAAATTCCCGTTGCAGGGCCGCCATATGGGTACGCATGGCCCGTTCGGCTTCCCGTTGCAGCCCGGCATTCAAGGTGGTATAAACCTTCAGGCCTGAAGTATAGAGGCTCCCAGGGGCGTCGGGCCCCAGGCTTTCCAGTACCCGGCTGGCTTCCCTGCGCACGGCTTCCCGGAAATAGGGGGCAAGGCCGGCATCGTGGCGGAACGGGCGGTAGTCCAGCTCAAGGGGCAGGGCTTGCAGGCTGTCTGCTACTTCGGGCTCCAGGTACCCCTGTTCAGCCATCCGCCTGAGCACCAGGTTCCTGCGGGCCAGGCTGCGGGCCGGGAAATTTTTCGGGTTGTAGGCACTGGTGGCCTTCAGCATGCCTACCAGGGTGGCAGCCTGTTCGGGGCGCAAACGCGCGGCCGGGGTATTGAAAAAGGTGCGGGCAGCCGCCTCGATCCCATAGCGGTTGCCCCCAAAAGATACCGTGTTCAGGTAAAGGGACAGGATACTGTCTTTGGAGTACTGGGCTTCCAGGCGGCGTGCGGCAATCATTTCCCGGATTTTGTCCGCAGCCAGGCGCAGGCTGCCGCCTTTACGCCTCGGGTACAGGTTTTTGATCAGTTGCTGGCTCAGGGTGCTCCCGCCCCCGGCTGCATCGTCCTGCAGGAGCAGGGTTTTGAAAAAGACGCGTCCCAGGCTTTGGTAATCTACCCCGTTGTGGGTATAGAAGCGGGCATCCTCCACGGCCACAAGGGCCTCCGCAATGTGCTCGGGAAGTGCAGCAAAGGGCACGGGTTGGCGGTCGGCCAGGAAAAACTTCCCAATCAGGACACTGTCTGCGGAAAATACCTCTGTGGCCTGATCCAGCCGGATATCGCGCAGTTCCGATGCTGTAGGCAGGCTGCCCCACAGGCCCAGGTAGACCGAGGCAACGAAGAGGACCGGAATGCAGAGTGCGGCAGCGAGCAGGCGCCAACCTACCCGTGCGAGCCATCCTCTGGTTTTTTTCTGTTTCCCGCGCACGGCGGGAAGTTCGGATTTTACGCCAAAATAGGCGGCCCCCTTAACAATACTTTTAGGATTGAATCCCTACTTTTGAGGGCCTAAAACCCATTGCCATGCGCATTTATTTCCTGCTTCTGTTGCTGCTGCCCTCTCTTTGCTGGTCTAATCCTCCGGTATGGTCCCGCACCGGGCATCGGGTGGTCGGGGAGGTGGCCCAGGAGCACCTGAGCCGCAAGGCGCGCAAGGCCGTTGCCCGCCTACTGGGAGGCGAAACCCTGGCCGAGGTTTCGAATTTTGCGGACGACATCAAGTCCGATACCACCTACCGGGGGTACAGCCCCTGGCATTACGTGAATTTCCCCCTGGATAAAGCGTATACCGAGGTAGATCCCAGTCCCTATGGGGATGTGGTGACAGGAATCCGCAAATGCACCGAAGTCCTGAAAGACCCCGATGCATCCCGGGATCAGCAGGTTTTTTACCTGAAGATGCTGGTCCACCTGGTGGGGGATATGCACCAGCCCCTGCACGTGGGGCGTGCCGAAGACCGGGGCGGGAACGACATACAGTTGCAGTATTTTGACCGGGGAACCAACCTGCACCGCCTCTGGGACTCCAACCTGATTGACGACTACGGCATGAGCTATACCGAACTCGCCCAATCCTTGCCGCGCTGGAGCAAAGCGCAAATCAAAGCGGCCCAGCAGGGTGACGTGTTAGACTGGGTAGAGGAAATCCAGGAGGTGACCCGCGGGGTTTACGGCTCCGTGAACACCGGGGAGAAGATCTATTATGCCTACCGCTATACGTGGTGGGATACCCTGGAAGAGCAGCTGCTGCTGGGAGGGGTGCGCCTGGCCGCCGTACTCAACGAAATATACGGCTAGGGGTTAGCCTCTGGGCTTGGAGGCCCGGTTGCCGCTAATGGCCTTCTGGCGCGTACTTTTAAATCGTGTGATCCCTTCTGTGCGTTTTTTAAGGTGTTTGGTGGGCCGCCCCTGGACGCGGGCGCGCCACCGGCGAAAACTCCCCGGCTTTAATTCCCTGCGCATCAGGCGGATTACCGCAGCTTCATCCAGGCCAAATTGCAACTCAATCGCATCAAAAGGGGTGCGGTCCTCCCAGGCCATTTCCACAATCCGGTCCCGGGTTTCCGGGCTGAGCGTTTCGAATTCCATAGTGCAAAAATACAAAACCGCCGGCTAGACCACCTTGCGGAACGTCAGGTTAATACGCGCTTCCAGGGGTTTTTGGGTCTTGGGCAGCTGGTGCAGCCAGTGGTGCTGCATGGCTCCCTGCATCAGCAGGAGGCTGCCGTTTTCCAGTAGAACCTTATACCGGTGTGCCGCCTCCCGGCGGTGTTTGAGATGGAACCACCTGGAGGCGCCCAGGGAGAGGGAGGCAATGGCCGGGTTGGTGCCCAATTCCTTTTCATTGTCGGCATGCCAGCCATTGCTGTCCTGCCCGTCCCGGTACAGGTTCAGCAGGCAGATATTGAAGGTGCAGCCGGCCTCGGCTTCCACCATGTCTTTCAATTCCGATAAAGCGGGGGTGAAGGGCAGGGGCTGCATCCGGATCCCGGAATACCCATAACTGCTTCCGGCTTCCCCGTAAAGGGCGGTCAGGCGCGGCTGGGGGTAGGTTTTGCCGAATACGCGGATGGGGTCCTGCTGCCAGGGTACCTCCTGTTCCAATCGGTCCATCAGGACCTGGGTCTCCCGTGGCTTCAGAAACCCTGGAAGGTAGCGCAGGTGCGCATCGGGCAGGTCCGGAAATGGGGCTTTCAGGATGGTCACCGCACCACGGATTTAAGCTGGTTCCGATAGCCGGACGGGCTCATGCCGGTAAAGGCCTTGAAGGACTTGTTGAAATGGGAAAAGTTGTTGAACCCGCTGGCAAAGCAGACGTCCGTAATGGACATCTGGCTTTCGGACAGCAGGTTGGAGGCGTGAACCACCCGGTATTCATTGACAAACTGCACAAAGGTCTTGCGGGTCACCTTTTTAAAGTACCGACAAAAGGAAGGCACGGTCATATGGGTGAGTTCCGCCATGGTTTCCAGGGCAATGGGTTCCTGGTAGTGCTCTTTTACATAGTTAAAGATGGCGTTGATGCGGTCGTTTTCCTTGGATTGGGTTTCCATAGAAAGATGGTCCGCATTCAGGATCTGGTATTCCGTTGTGCTGCCCAGTTCATTGAGGATGTTCAGGATGGCCAGCAGCCGCTGGAACTCGGATTTGTATTCCAGGATTTCGATTTTCTCGCCAATTTTCTTTTTGGCGCCCCCGGTAAAGGCGATGCCCCCTTTGGCTTTTTCAAAAAGGTTGCGCACATGGGCCATTTCAGGGATGTTCAGGAATTCACGCCCCAGGAAATCTGCTTTCATCTGCAGCACGGATTCGCTGCGGTTCCCGGTACAGGCATCGGTAAAACCGCAATGGGGCAGGTTGGACCCGATAAGGATCAGATCCCCGTCCCGGTAATAGGACACATGGCTCCCGATCTGCCGCTTCCCGTTGCCCCCGTTTACATACACCAGTTCAATTTCCGGGTGGTAATGCCAGACCAGGTTCGTATTGGGCCGGTTGGCATTGAACTTCTGGTAGGTAAAGGAATGGCCGAAATCCGGGGCAATGGCCTCAAATGCCGGTTTGGTTTTTTGCATGACTTCCCTTTTCTCTTCCAAAATTACGAGCCCTTTTGGGGTGGATGGTGATGCAAAATTATCCCATTTATGTGTAATATTAACAATTCACAATTATTTAACAGATAATGACGGTAAAATAACACAGAAAATGGATAATCCGGTGGTAGTGTACCCCAGGGTGCGGCCCTAGATTTGCCTTGTGTAATTCAAAAAACAATTCGTCATGAAAAAAAATTGGATCAACATTGCAGCCGCCCTCGTACTGATGGCGGGAAGCGCAGCGGCCAACGCGGCCCCTGCTTCCGCTAACCCCGTGGTAGCGGAGAAAACGGACAACACGGTAACCCCATACCTGCGCAAGGAGGGAGAACGTGTCTTTGTGAACTACCTGAACCTGGAGGGCAGCTCAGTAGTCGTTAAGGTTATGGACGAGGAAAACCGCGTCCTGTACTACGAACGGTTCAGCAGCGCCCCCGTGGTGGAAAAAGCCATCAACTTTGGCCGGGCCGTAAAAGGGGTTTACAAGGTAGAGGTATTGGTTTCCGACGGAAACCGGACCATATCCGAAAGCCTGAAAGTTGTCAGGTAGTGGATGTTTAGTTTGTTTAATTCGGGGAAGAGGGGGCTGCGGCTCCCTCTTTTTTTATCCGGCAGCGGCCCATTTCCTGAATTTTTCCTGTTTGGAGGCCGGCAGGTCGGGTAAGGCCAGCGCCCGCTGCAGCAGGGTAGGATCTTTTTCCCGGGCATACAGCAACCGGTAAAACTCCAGGATGCTCAGGCTACTCTGCGGTTCGGACTCCAGTACCAGGGTATCTCCTGGGGTTACCTTCCCGGGCTGCAGGACTTCGGCATAACTGCCCGGTTTGCCATGGGCGATAAACCGGTCTATGATGCCCTGGTCGCCAAAGCGCAACCCCAGTTTAAAGCAGGGCTCTCTGGGGATGGTGATGCGGATGCGGGCCTCGCCTACGCTATACACCGCCCCGATTTGCAGGCGTTCTTCCCGTAAACCCGAAAGGCTCAGGTTTTCCCCGAACATCCCATAGCCCCACTCCAGGGCCGGATACCATTCCTGCCAATAGGGGTAATCGTCCGTGTCAAAAAGGTAACAGGCTTTGTGCCGGTCGCCGTGCACCCGGGGGTTGCCAATGGTGTCTCCCCGTACCCCTTCCGGGGTCAGGAATACCCCGTCGGGTTGTGGCTTTTTATAAATTCCGGTAAGTTCTTCCCGCCCTTTCCAGGACAGGGTAACCGGGGTGGCGATGTTGGTGCTGAGGATTTTCATATGTTCGGGTTCGCCCGGATCGATCCTGCCGGGGATGGAAAAGGGTTTTTAAAAGTAAAAGCCGTTTGCGATGGTCCGTGGGCTTGCAGGTGTACCAGACGCATCCAGGCTTCTTCCGGCCCCGGGGTGTGGCCAGCCGGGATCCACCACAAGGCCATATGTGCCTCCCTGGCAGGTTCAAACTATTCCCGCCGGCGGCGGACCATGCCTGCATGCGTGCCGGCATAGGTAAAAGCCTGCAGGGCTTCCAGGGTTTCCCATACGGAGAGGTTAGTCACCACCCGCGGGTCCTTCCAGGGTTCAGGGATGGCCTCCGGGCCTGCCTCATCCCATTGCCAGATAAACCCCGGGTTGCTGCGGGCCAGGGCGTTAATGGCATCCAGTTGGGAGGTGAAGCCCTCCATAACCGGATCCTGCAGGTCCCTGCCCCGGATGCGGGCCGTATTCACCTGGGCCAGGTGGAACACGGGTGTATGTAGGGGAGACGGCATGAGATAAAGGTATAAAACTCAGGGAAAGGAAAAGGGGGTGGGGGATGGAGCTATAGGGGCCCACCCGCCCACCCGGCTTCAATGTACTTCACAAGCCTGCAACCCCCTTGCAGGCACAAAAAAACCGCCCGAAGGCGGCTTTTCCAATCCGAAGTCCTTTCTAGGCCTCCCGATCCATCTTCCGGGTCATGAAGAATCCGACCAGCAAGCCCGTACCGGCCATCAGGAAAATGGAGCCGGGCATGGCAATGTCTTCGTCCACGCCGGCACCGTCTGAGAGTAAGCCTCCAAGCATAACCCCGGCGCCAATGCCCATCAGCAGGAGGGCCAGATTCAGGATCAGCACCTTCCAGATGGGTTGGGCATGCGGGCGCCCTTTGGCAAAAATGGTGGCATCCGCCCCTTTTTCGATCAGGGCCAGCCGCTCTTTGTTCCGGGTGGAATAGTAGAGGTAGGCAATTCCGAAGATGACGGAAAACATGGTGATAAATACGATAACTTCTGCTCCCATAATAGGTGTGTTTTAAAGATTGATGACGTTTTGTTTTGCCCATAGGACGGCCGGGAGAAACCACAGGTTACACAAAAGCCGTATTTTTCTGTAACCAAAGGGCAGCAGTCCCCGTCTTATGGGCATATGAGCCAGCAACCAACCGACAAGGCCCTGATTGGCCGCGTTCTCCGGGGAGAAACGCGGGCCTATGCGGTATTGGTAGAACGCTACCAGCACATGGTCTTTACGCTTGCGGTTCGCGTTTTGGGCCGGGAGGCCCTGGCGGAGGAAACGGCCCAGGATGTCTTTATAAAGGCGTTCGAGTCCCTGGGGACCTTTAAAGGGCAGGCCAAGTTTTCTACCTGGCTGTACCGGATTGCTTACCACCGCAGCCTGGATGTGCTGGACCGGGAAAAGCGAAACCGCCTGGCCGGGGCCGCCCCCCTGGAATCCCTTCCGGGGGCCGGGGAAAACACCACCTGGAATACGCTGCTGGCGCAGGACCGGGGGGTAATGGTACGGGAGCTGCTGGCCAGGCTCGATCCGGAAGACCGGGCCGTGTTGACCCTGCATTACCTGCAGGAACTATCGCTGAAGGAGGTAGGTGAGGTAATGGGCCTGAGGCCCGACACGGTGAAGGTGCGTCTGCACCGCGCCCGCAAGCGTCTCAAAGCGCTGGTAGGAGAAGATTTACAACATCAAATGGTTAGGGATTATGGTACCTGAAATGCAAGATAAAGACCCCTGGAAATCCTGGCTGGAGGAAGCTGCCGAAAGGGCCCCTGAGGGGTTCACGGACCGGGTGATGGCACAAATTGAAATGGCCGGGACGCCGGCTACCAGTACCCTCATCCCAAAACGGGCCTGGGCCTGGATCCTGGCCTGGGCCGGGGGGCTGCTGGCAGGCGGGGTACTCCTGAGTCAGGGCGGGGCGAGCCCGCATCCGGCCTGGAAAATGGCCTTTGAGGGGCTACAACGCCTGCAGGCGCCCTCCTTTCAACTTCCGGCTTTGCCGGATACAGTAGCCTGGTGTGGCCTGGCGCTTTTGGTTTTTGCCCTGATGCACTTCTGGTGGCTGAGGCGATTTCTATGGGGGCAGGATGTGGTTCAGAGGTAGGTATACGCCCAGTAGATCAGGGCACCCTGTAGGGGGATACGCAGCCATAGGGCCCAGAGCGGTATTTTACGGAACTTCTGGTAGGCCCGCAGCATGTAGGCATGCACAGGCAGGAAGGCCACCAGCATAAGCATGATGCCATATAACGCCAAGGTAGCCAGTCCGGGTATAAACAGGGCTGCCCCAAGCAGGACTTCGGCCAGGCCGCTGGCCCAGACCACAGCCCGTTTCCAGGGCATCCAGGGGGGGAGGATAACCAGGTAGACTTTCGGAAAAAACCAATGGGCCAGGCCTGCAGCCAGGTAAATTACCGCCATCAGTATGTAATGCCAGGGATGAGCCATACCCCCAAGGTACGTAATCTGCCCCGGCTGGATATGATTCCCGCCAAATATGTACCTTAGGCAAAACCCGAAAGACATCCCATATGCGACGTCCCCTGAAAACCCCAGGTATTGTTCTCATCCTGCTATTGGTCCTGGCCTGTTCAGAAACCCCAGAACCCCAGGCTCCGGCCCAGCCGGACCGGGAATGGTGGAAAGAAGCGATTATCTACCAGTTATACCCGAGAAGTTTTAAGGATACCGATGGAGACGGAGTGGGAGACCTGAAGGGTATTATCCAGGAATTGGATTACCTGCAGGAACTGGGGATAACCGCCGTCTGGCTTAACCCTATTTACGCCTCGCCCAATGCAGACAACGGGTACGACGTAAGTGATTACCGGGCCATCATGTCCGAGTTTGGGACCATGGAGGATTTTGACCGCATGCTGGAGGGGATGCATCAGCGGGGCATCCGCCTGATCATGGATATTGTGGTGAACCACAGCAGCGAGGAGCACCCCTGGTTTGTGGCTTCCCGCAGCTCCCGGGACAACCCCTACCGGGATTATTACCATTGGTGGCCGGCGGAAAAGGGCAAGCCGCCCTACCGCTACAGCCTCTTCGATGCGGCCGGGGATGCCTGGAAATACGATTCCCTGACCGATGCCTATTACCTCCATTATTTTTCGTCCCAGCAACCGGACCTGAAATGGGAAAACCCCAAGGTGCGTCAGGAGGTATATGACATCATGCGCTTTTGGGCCGAAAAGGGGGTGGACGGGTTTCGCCTGGACGCTTTCCAGTTTGCCGCCAAGGATACCACCTACCCCGAATTCCCGGAAGGCTTTGAAAAGGACTTTATCCAATACTACGCCATGCAGGACGGGCTGCACGAATACCTGAAGGAAATGAACCGGGAAGTGCTGGCCCCCTATCAGGTCATGAGCGTTTCCGAAGGGGCGGGCCGCAATTTTGAGGATGCCCATATGTTGGTCGATGCGGACCGGGAGGAACTCGATATGGCCTATGCCTTCGACGGAGTGGATATCCCAAAATACGGGGGGTACGAACTGGATACCATGAAGTCTGTCTTTGGACGTTGGGATGCCCAGTTTGCAGAGAAGGGATGGCTGTCCATCTTCCTGTCCAACCACGACCAGGCCCGGATGGTGAGCCGCTGGGGCAATGACAGCCCGGAATTCCGACGGGCCTCGGCCAGCCTCCTGAATACCTTTATCCTGACCATGCGCGGCACCCCGTATTGTTATTATGGGGATGAACTGGGCATGACCAACATCGACTTTGACAGCATTTCGGATTACCAGGATATTGCCGCCCTGAACGGCTACCAGAAAGCGTTGTCCGAAGGGGCGGATATGGAAGCCTTTATGCAGCAGCTGAATTTCAGTTCCCGCGACAACGGGCGTACCCCCATGCAGTGGACATCCGGGCCGCAGGCCGGCTTTACCGAAGGGCAACCCTGGCTGCCGGTCAATGCTAACAAAGACCGGATCAATGTGGCCATGCAGGAGAACGATCCGGAATCCGTCCTGAACCATTTCAAGCGGCTCACCCGCCTGCGGCGCGAAAACCCTGCACTGATTTATGGGGATTACGCCTTGCTGGATGCCGGGCATCCTAAGATTTACGCCTATACGCGTACCCTGGGGGATGAGCGCATTTTGGTCCTCCTGAATTTCAGTGCTGAAGTGGCTGATTTTACGCTCCCGTCCGGTATGGACCAGGGCGAAGTACTGATAACCAATGTAAGCCCGGTACCTGTGGGTATGCTCCCGGACACCCTGCTGCCCTGGCAGGCCGTAGTGGCCCGGTTGCCGTAAAAAAAAAGCCGCCCTTAGCGGACGGCTTTTCAGGTTTCGGGTGGTGGGTTATTTCACCATCTCGTAGCTTCTGCGGATAAAGCGGGTCAGATCTTCCCCTTTGAGCAAGCCCTTGGAAAGGCGTGCCAGGTCCAGCGACTGGTTAATCAGCCGGCTGCGCTTCTTATCTGTTTTGGTGTTCAGGATCTCGCTCACCAACGGATGGTTGGTGTTCACCACCAGGTTGTAGACCTCCGGCATGTTGCCGATACCGAACATCCCGCCCCCGGTTTGCTGCATTTCCTTCATGCGCCGCATAAATTCGGGTTCGGTGATCACAAAGGGTGCTGCCTCGCTGTCCATGGCTTCCAGTTGTACGGTGTAGGCACTTTTATCGCCCAACACTTGCTCCATCTGGGTTTTCAAGGTTTCCTGCTCACTTTCGGAAAGTTTGGATACCTGGGGCTCGTCCTTGGGGATGAGCTTATCCAGGTGATCGGCATCGACCCGGGCAAAGGCAATTTTTTCCTTGCTGGTTTCCAGTTTTTGCATCAGGTGAGACACAATGGGGCTGTCCAGCAGCAGGACTTCGTATCCCTTGGCGCGTGCCGCTTCAATATAGGAGTGCTGGGCTTCCTGATCCGAAGCGTAGAGCAGTACCAGGCGGTCGTCTTTATCGGTTTGCTGCGCCTTGACTTTCTCCTGGAGTTCCTCAAAGGTGTAATACGCCCCGTCCACCGTGGGGTAGAGGGCAAAGGTTTCGGCTTTTTCGAAGAATTTCTCCTCCGAGAGCATCCCGTATTCAATCACGATTTTGATATCGTTCCACTTTTGCTCAAAACCTTCCCGGTCTTCCTTGAAGAGGGAGGTGAGTTTGTCTGCCACCTTGCGGGTGATGTAGCTGGAAATCTTCTTTACGGCCCCGTCTGCCTGCAGGTAGGAACGGGAAACGTTCAGCGGGATATCCGGGGAGTCGATCACCCCGCGCAGCATAGTCAGAAACTCCGGGACAATCCCCTCTACATTATCCGTTACAAAGACCTGGTTCTGGTAGAGCTGGATGCGGTCCTTCTGCAGGTTCAGGTCTCCGGTTAGTTTGGGGAAATACAGGATCCCGGTCAGGTTAAAGGGGTAGTCCACATTCAGGTGGATGTGGAACAGGGGCTCCTCGAATTGCATGGGGTATAGCTCCCGGTAGAACGTGCGGTAATCTTCATCTTCCAGGTCGGTGGGCTTGCGCGTCCAGGCCGGGCTGGGGTTGTTGATGATATCGTCTACCTCCCGGGTGGGTGCAGGGTCTTCCTCTTTGGCGCCCTCGGGTTTCGGCAGGGTTTCGGTCCGGGTGCCAAACTTGATGGGCACCGGCATAAACTTGTTGTATTTCATCAGCAGTTCGCGGATGCGGCCTTCTTCAAGGAATTCTTCGGAGTCCTCCGCAATGTGCAGGATGATTTCCGTTCCGCGGTCGGCTTTGTCTGCCTCTGAGGTGGTGAATTCCGGATTCCCCTCACACACCCAATGCACAGCCGGGGCATCCTGGTAACTCTTCGAAATGATTTCCACCTTGTGGGCTACCATAAAGGCAGAGTAGAAGCCCAGCCCAAAATGGCCAATGATGCCTGCATCCTTGCCGGCGTCCTTGTATTTGTCCAGGAATTCCTCGGCCCCGGAGAACGCCACTTCGTTAATGTATTTGCGGACCTCCTCTTCGGTCATTCCGATCCCCTGGTCCACAATATGGAGTTTCTTCCCTTCCGTATCCACCTTTACCTCAATTCGGGGCTCACCAAGCTCTACCTGGGCTTCCCCGATGGAAACGAGGTGTTTTAATTTTAAAGTGGCATCTGTGGCATTGGAGATGAGTTCCCGAAGAAAGATCTCATGGTCGCTGTACAGAAACTTTTTGATCAGCGGAAAAATGTTGTCTACCGATACGTTAATCTTACCTGTGGCCATATGTAATTCGTTTGATTTGCCTTCCCCAGAACAAAAAAAATACCAAGCCCTGATGAGGTGACAAACTGACACCATTAGGGGGTTTCATGTACTTTGGGAAATGTTTAACACAAAAAAACGTTTAATAATTAGAAAGTAAAGCTAAACGTATATATATTTGTCATGATTCGAGTTCAAGATGGCTGCGAGATAGCGTTTTGAAATTTGTAATCAGTTTGTTTATTAATTGGTTAGGTTGTTTGAAAGGCGTGCCCCCATCTTTGGGGGCACGTTTTTTTATGGGAATTTTTCAGATTGTTAACATCTTAAATGTTTAATATATAGTAATATTGTATAAACAAAAATTGCACAATGGCAACGCAGACCAAAAAGAAGCAAAACACGGCAGCAGAGATCGTATCTGCCTACATGACGCAATGTCTGGAGGAGGGTCAGGCCCCGGCCTCCGTCTATAAATTTTCCAAGTCCCTCGGGATCGAGGAAGCGGAATTCTACCAGCACTTCGGCTCCCTGGATGCGGTGCGCAAAGGGGTGTGGCAGGCCTTTTTTGATCAGACACGTACGCGGATAGAAACCGATAAGGCTTTTGAGGACTACAGTGCCCGAGAAAAGTGGCTGAGTTTCTATTACACCTTTTTTGAACTGCTGACACTCAACCGTTCCTATGTAACCTTTACTTTAGGTACTTCCGGAAAACCCCTGGAGCAACTGGAGCAACTGGCAGGCCTGCGGGCTCTGGTGCGGGACTACGCTCTGGAAACCCTGGAAGCCGAAGCCCCTGGTGACGGCCCGGTGAAATTGCGCAAACGCCGGATCCAATTGGTGTCTGAAGGTATTTGGGTTCAAACCCTTATGTTGTTGCGTTTTTGGATGCGGGATGAGTCTCCCGGGTTCCAGAAAACGGATATGGCCATCGAGAAATCCGTGCAGACCGCCTTCGACCTGGTAGATACCGCTCCGGTTGAGCGATTGCTGGACTTTGGCAAATTCCTGTTGCGGGAACATTTCGGCAAACCCGCAGGCAGCCTATGAAAACCCTGGACAACATCCCGGTAACCAAATTTGAACGGGCCGGGAAACTGGTACAAACCGGTGTAAAGGTAGGCGGGAATTACCTGAAGTATTACGGACAAAAACTCCTGGACCCTGAACGGGACCGTTCCGAACTGGATGAAAAAAATGCCCGGGACGTCTACGACGGGCTCAAACGCCTGAAAGGCAGTGCCCTGAAGGTGGCCCAGATGCTCAGCATGGAGAAAAACCTGCTACCGCAGGCCTATGTGGAGCGTTTCTCCCTGGCCCAGTTTTCCGTTCCCCCTTTGTCTGCCCCCCTGGTCCGGAAAACTTTTCGCTCTTATTTTGGGCAGTACCCCGAGGACTTATTCGATCGTTTTGAGCCGGATTCCGTGAATGCAGCCAGCATCGGACAGGTGCACCGCGCCTGGAAGGACGACCGGCCCCTGGCGGTCAAAATTCAGTATCCCGGAGTTTCGGACAGTATACGTACGGACCTGGCCCTGGTAAAGCCCGTTGCCCTGCGCATGTTCAATATGCAGGGGCAGGACACGGACAAGTATTTCCGGGAGGTAGAAGAAAAACTTATGGAAGAAACGGATTACCTGCTGGAACTGGAACGCAGCCAGGCTCTTACGGCCGCCTGCAGCCATCTTCCAGGCATCCGTTTCCCCGAATACTATCCCGAATGGTCCGCCCGGCGCATCCTCACCATGGACTGGATGGAAGGGCAGCATTTAGGGGAGTTTACCCAGACGGAGTTCTCCCGGGAAACGGGCGACCGACTGGGGCAGACCCT
The DNA here is from genome assembly GCF_029537735.1 of Robiginitalea aestuariiviva. Lineage (GTDB taxonomy): Bacteria > Bacteroidota > Bacteroidia > Flavobacteriales > Flavobacteriaceae > Robiginitalea > Robiginitalea aestuariiviva. Next base: position 33,289 of record NZ_JARPUQ010000003.1, read on the forward strand.
ATGGGATTTCTATATGTTCCAGATCCACGGCTTACGGCAGGTGCATGCAGACCCGCACCCCGGCAATTTCCTGGTAAGCCCGGAGGGAGAGCTCATCGCCATCGATTTTGGCTGCATCAAGGAGGTGCCTGAATCCTTTTATATCCCTTACTTCGAATTGGCACAGGCCGAAAATATCGGCAACCCGGAGGTGCTGGAGGAAAAGTTGCGCGCCCTGGAAATCCTGAACCCGAGCGACAGCCCGGAAGAAGTACGCTTCTTTACCGTCCTGTTCCGCGAAATGCTCGAGCTGTTTACCGAACCCTTCCAGACCGAGGAATTCGATTTTTCGGACCCGGAATTCTGGGGCCGGATCGCGTCCCTGAGCCAGCGGTTTGCTTCAGATACGCAGATCCGGAAAATGGATGCCAGCCGGGGCTCCCGCCATTTTATCTACATCAACCGGACCTTCTTTGGCCTGTACAACCTTTTACACGACCTGAAGGCCCGGGTGAAGGTAAATGCGTTTCGGGACTACCTGTCTTCCAGGGGCTGAGTCAGTTCCCCCTGGGGCACAGAGGGCCTCAGGTGGGTTTCCAGCCATTGGTCCTGTTCCCACAGCATGTGGAGGATACTTTCCCGTGCGCGGTAGCCATGGCTCTCCTTGGGGAGCATCACCAGGCGAACCGTAGCGCCCAGGCCTTTGAGCGCATTGAAGTAGCGCTCGCTTTGCATGGGGTAGGTGCCGGAGTTGTTGTCAGCCTCCCCGTGGATCAGCAACAGGGGCGTTTTCATCTTATCCGCATGCATAAAAGGCGACATCCCGTAATAGATTTCCGGGGCTTCCCAGTAACTGCGCTCTTCCCGTTGGAAGCCAAAGGGCGTGAGGGTGCGATTGTAGGCGCCGCTGCGGGCAATACCCGCGGCAAAGAGGTCCGAATGCGACAGCAGGTTGGCTACCATAAAGGCCCCATAGCTGTGTCCGCCCACGGCCACGCGGTTGCGGTCAATTACACCCATGGCATCCACAGCATCGATGGCGGCTTTGGCATTCGCCACCAGCTGGGAGCGGAAGGTGTCGTTGGGCTCATTTTCCCCTTCCCCGATAATGGGGAAAGCAGCCCCGTCCAGTACGGCATACCCCCGGGTTACCCAGAAGACCGGAGAGGCCCAGGAGGGATAGGTAAAGGCGTTGGGGTTGCTGGTATTCTGGGAAGCACTGCTCTTGTCTTTATACTCCCGGGGATAGGCCCATAAAATCATGGGAAGCTTTTCTCCGGAATCCCGGTCATACCCTTCGGGCAGGTAAAGGGTGCCGCTCAGTTCCAGGCCGTCTTCCCGTGGATAGGTGATAACCTCCTTGTGCACCCCGGCCAGGGCCTTGTAGGGGTTGTCAAAGTAGGTCAGCTGCTGGGGCCCACGCCGGCGCACCACGCTTTTTTCATAATAGTTTGGGTACTCGGAAGGGGATTCAATGCGCACCAGCAGGCGGTCTTCCCCCGGGTCGTATTCCAGCAGTGTTTCTTTCTGCCCCTGTAGGCGGGAGGTATACATGCGCTGCTTTTCCAGGCTTCCCAGGTCCAGGCGATCCACAAAGGGAAACTGCCCCTGAGGGGTGTAGCCGTCGCCCAGCAGATAGGCATGGCCCCTGCGATCCAGGGCCATTACATATTCCCCAAAGGCGTTGCGTTTCATGGCCCAGTTGCCCGGGTCGCTGTAACGGTCCTGGTAATTGCGGTCGTCCAGCAGGCGGGGCGCTGCTCCGGGGTCCGAGGGATTAAAGAGGTAGGTGCGGGTGTTGCGGGTGCTGAACCAGCTGTCGGTAGCCACAGCAATCTGGTCGTTACCCCAGGCAATCCCGTCGAACCGGTTTTTGAGTTTAAGCAGCAGCCTGCCCTTGCCCTTAAAGGGCAATTCCAGCTGGTACACGGCGTCGTGATATTCCACTTCGGCGGCAGGGTCGCCCCCGTCCAGCGCTTCGGCATAGACCAGGGTGGCCGGGCGGTCGTTGCGCCAGTCCAGGTCCCGCATCCCTTGGCGCACGGCCATAAAGCCCTGGGGCAGGTCCTCAATTAGGGGGACTTCCAAAACAGTGTTCACCAGGTCGCCGCTGCGGGTGTAAACCTCGGTTTTGGAGGGAAAGCGATAATAGGGTACCAGGTAGGAAAAGGGCTTTTCCACGGTTACGGCCAGCAGGTACTGCCCGTCCGGCGAAAAACGCAGGCTGCGGTACATAGCAGCCGCTTTCCACAGGCTTTTGGTCCCCTCCAGGGAAACCCGATACAGGGTACTGCGGGCCAGTTGTTCAAAATTAAAGGCGTCGTCCGGGTTTTTGATCAGGTCCTGATAGGTGCGGTTCTGGGCTTTTTTCCCATCGTTGGCAGACACGGTAGGGCCCTCGGGTACGGTTTCCGCCCGGTCTATAAGCGGCAGCCGGTCTTCGGGCAGCATTTTGACCAGCAGGGCCTGCCCGTCCTTAAACCAGGTATAGGGCATTCCCATATTGGCGTTCAGGGGGCCTGCGGAAATCCGGCGGGCCTGGGCAGCCTCCAAATCGACCACCCATAATTCCACGGATTGCCCCGTTGTGTGGGTCATGGCCAGCAACCGCTGGTCCGGGGAAAGGCTGAAGTTGGCCAGTAGGGGGGTATCGGGCAGGCCGGCTACCTGCCGGGCCTCCCGCTCCCCACGGGTCTTGACCTGCAGGTTGTTGTAGAAGGTGGTCCGGCTTCCGATGTTGGTTTTGGGATTAATACGGAGCCCGGCCAGGCGCAACTCGGGCTGGGAGAGCTCGGCAATGCTTTTGTAGGCGTTGCGGGAACGCAGGATCAGGTCCCCATGGTCTGTGGTCCACACCGCAGGAGGCAGGGGGGCATCTGCAAGTTCCATAATAGAGGGGGGCGGGGTCTGATAGCCCAGTTGGCTCTGCCCCAGGGCGGCGGCGGTACTCAGGGCCAGTAAAAACAACAACCGTAGTTTCATATATTCCAGTTTTTGGTGAGATGTTTTCCCTTGGTAAAAGGGCTATACAAGATACCAAACTTTTGGCAGATTCGCCGGCCCGGCCGGGCGATATCCCCTGTCATTTTTGGGTTTCATTCCTAGGTGGTAAGGGCATTTATCGGTATTTTAGACGGGTTAAACCCTTGCGGGGTTTAGCATTTAACCAAACGGCAAGCATATGTACAATTCTAGGATTAGCGGCATGGGGTTCTTCGTGCCCGAGAAAGTCGTGACCAACGACGACCTCTCCAAGGTCATGGATACCAATGATGAGTGGATACAGGAACGCACCGGCATACAGGAGCGGCGCCATGTGGACACCGACCAGGAAACCACCACCAGTATGGGGGTCAAAGCCGCCCGCCAGGCCATAGAACGGGCGGGCATCGACAAGGACGAAATCGAATTTATCGTCTTTGCTACCCTGAGCCCGGATTACTATTTCCCGGGTCCGGGGGTGCTGGTACAACGGGATCTGGGCCTGCCCACCGTGGGGGCTGTAGATATCCGCAACCAGTGTTCCGGGTTTGTCTACGGGATTTCCCTGGCGGACCAGTACATCAAAACCGGGATGTATAAGCACGTGCTGGTGATCGGGTCCGAACTGCATTCCCGTGGCCTGGATATGACCACCCGCGGGCGCGGGGTTTCCGTTATTTTCGGCGACGGGGCAGGGGCGGTGGTCCTGAGCCGGGAAGAAGACCCGAAGAAAGGAATCCTTTCCAGCCACCTGCACAGCGAGGGGCAGCACGCCGAGGAGCTATCCCTGATTGCTCCCGGGATGGGCAAGCGCTGGGTAACCGATATCCTTTCGGACAATGACCCGGAGGATACGTCCTATTATCCCTATATGAACGGGCAGTTTGTATTTAAAAATGCCGTGGTGCGTTTCAGCGAGGTAATCCTGGAAGGGCTGGCGGCCAACGGGCTGGGCAAGGACGACATCGACATGCTGATCCCCCATCAGGCCAACCTGCGGATTTCCCAGTTTATCCAGAAGAAATTCGGCCTCTCGGACGACCAGGTATACAACAACATCATGCGCTACGGGAACACCACCGCGGCCAGCATTCCCATTGCCCTGACCGAGGCCTGGGAGGAAGGCAAGATCAAGGAGGGAGACCTGGTAGTGCTGGCCGCCTTCGGCAGTGGCTTTACCTGGGGTAGTGTAATCATACGCTGGTAGCCCCGGTGCGTCACGCTTCAAAATAAAGAACCCCGGCAAAAATGCCGGGGTTCCTTTTTGGACGATGCGCGGAAAAGTCAACCAACCCATTCCCTTCCGGCCCGTCCGCAATGCATCTTAAAAGAGGCCGCCTCCGCCCTGTTTGGTGTTGCTGTCGCGGCGCTTGCGCGAGAGGGCGCGGTTCTTGCCGCTGCCAAAGCGGTAGGCCAGGCCCATATACAGGGTACGGCTCTCCCAGGTAAAACGGCCCTGCTGGGGGATGGGCTGCCCGGCGGTGATTTGCGCCTGCATCCAGTTAAACACGTCGTTCACGTTCAGGCTCAGGGTCCCTTTGCCCTGTGCAAAGCTGTAGCGGGCCCCGGTGTTGATGAAATACATGGGCTCCTGCTCGAACTGCAGGGAACGGTTGCGGCCGCGGTAGAAGCCAAAGAGTTGAAAGGTTAGGGCTTTGGTAGCCTTAAAACTGTTATTCATTCTCAGGTTCCAGGCGGTGTTGTCTACGGAAATGGCAGCTGTCTGTATGTCGTCCACCCCGGGGTCCTGTATGTCCGTGGGCAGGCTTTCGCTAAAGCCGCGCTGGGTCTGGTTGTACAGGTCAAAGCTGGCATTAATGTTCCACCAGGCAGCCGGTTTCAGGTTAGAGGACAGCTCCACCCCGTAGGCGCTGGTATCGTCAAAGTTGTCGAAGGTGAGCACAATGCGGTTCAGGTCAAGCCGGTCCAGGAACAGGGCCCGGTTGATCTCGTCCGTGATGGTCCGGTAAAAGACCCCGGCGGTAAGGCTGCCCAACCCAAAGCGGCGGGTGTAGTTCAGCTCGTAGGAGTAGGTAAACTGCGGCAGCAGGGAGGGGTTTCCGAAGGAGGAGATCAGGGGGGTTGAAAATTCCCGGATCGGGTTTACCTGCGAAAGGCCCGGGCGGTCTACGCGCCGGCTCACACTCAGTTGGAACTGGTTCTTTTCCCCGGGGCTGTAAGTGAGGAACCCGGAAGGGTATATTTCCGTATAGCGGTCGGTAAAGGCGCGGGTCTGGTTGGTGTCCGCCTGTACCTCCACCTGCTCTACGCGTACCCCCAGCTGGTAGGACCAGGGCCCGGCAGTTCGGCTATACGTGGCGTAGGCAGAATAAATGTCCATATCGTACAGGAAGGCGGTAGACGGGGTTGCCGCCAGTTGCCCCTGGGCGTTGTAGGTCTGCCCGGTGGAGCGGTAATCCGTATCCGTCTCAAAAAGCCGTGCCTGCACGCCCAGTTCCACCCGGGAAAGGGAATCGATAGGCGCCACATAATCCAGGTTTACGGTGGTCTGGGTGCGTTCCGTGTCTACAAAATCCTGGTAGTCCGGGTAGGGGTAGGCCCCGCTCAGGTCAAAGTTGGCCGCTTCCTCGCTTTCAAACAGGTTGTGGTCTACTTCCAGTTCCAGGCTCTGGCCTTCGCGTCCAAAGAGCAGTTTGTAATCGAAATTGTATTGCTGGGAGTGGTTGTCGCTGTCGCTCAGGAGGAACTGGGCCAGGTTTTGCTGGGGGTTGTTCAGGTAATCCACTTGGGTGTCTACCGTAAACTGCCCGTCAAAGTAATTCTGGTTCGTAAAGAAGGAGATGGTGTTTTTGTCGTTCAGGTAGAAATCCACGCCCAGTTTGTATAGGTAGGATTTGTTGTTGTTGAACACATCGATCAGCTGGCGGGACTGTTCTGCGGTCCGGTCCAGCCGGCCGTCGTTCACATAATTGCCAATGTTGGTGCCCGCGTTCCCGTAGAGGTTGAACTTCCCGTAGCGGTAGTTCAGGTCCAGGGAATTGTTGAATTTGGCTTCCAGCCCCTTGGTAAGCCCCAGGTTCAGGTTGCCGTTAAAGCCGATGTTGGCATTTTTGTGCAGCACAATGTTGATGATGCCGCTCATGCCCTCCGGGTTGTACTTGGCCGAGGGGTTGGTGATCAGTTCAATGGACTTGATGGAGGTGGAAGGGATCTGCCGCAGCAGTTGCGCCACCGGCACGTTGGAGAGTTTTCCATCCACCATGACCCGGACGTTGGCATTGCCGCGCATGGTGATTTCCCCGCTCTGCTGGTCCAGGTTCACCGAGGGGATGTTGTTCATGATGTCCGAGGCAGTAGCCCCGGCGGTGGTGAGGTCTTTCCCCACATTGATGACCTTGCGGTCTACCTTTTGTTCAATAGTGGTGCGTTCGGCAACCACTTCCACCCCTTCCAGGGCGGTGGCTTCGGCTTCCAGGGTGATGGTGCCGATTTCCACTTTCCGCTGGCTGCGGGTAATGGTGAATTCCTTGTGGTAGGTCTTGTAACCGATAAACTGCACTTCCAGCACGAAGGTGCCTTCCGGTAGTTTTTCGATGCTGAAATGGCCATTGTCTTCCGTGATCCCCCCGGTAACCAGGGTGGAATCTGCGGCGCTGCGGATCACGATGGCCGCGTAGGCCACGGGTTGCTGGTCTGCAGGGTCCAGGACGGTACCGGATACGCTGCCTACCTTAAGGTCGGGTTCGGGATCGGGAAGTGAGGCGGAGAGGGTGATCAGGGCGGTCAATACAAGGGCCACCCCGCGGATGCAGGTTTTCATGACTGTTCGTTTTGATAGATTGATTGATGATGTTGTCTACAAGACGACCTGTGCCTGCAAATGTTACAGGGAGCCGGATATTTAACAGGGGAAAAGGCCGGGCCGGGTTCCAAGTGGCCATCTGCCAGCTCTTTAGAAAGGCGAGACCCCGCCAGGGGCGGGGTCTCATTCATTGATAAGCTATACTAAACACTAACCATTAACTACAAAAAAAATACAGCGTTACCAATGATTGTATCTTTGCAAAGGTATAGAAACAGACGACGCATAAACCATAGTGTTACAGGACAATCACAAAACAGGGCAAAATCTTCCAGTTAGCAGGACACTGGTATTCGGGGCGTCCCTGAAACCGGGCCGGTACAGCAACATGGCCATGAAGCGCCTTTCTCAGGCGGGATTCGGGGTTATCGGGTTCGGGCGGGTAGAGGGAACGGCCCACACCATCCAAATTACGTCAAATCTCGAAGCTGTGCAAGATGTGGATACCATTACTATGTATATGCGGGCCAAACACCAGCGGGAATTCCTGCCACAGCTCCTGGCCCTTAAGCCCCGGCGGGTGATTTTTAACCCCGGGGCTGAATTTCAGGAAAGCTACGCGGCCTGGGAAAGCGCCGGGGCTGAGGTATTGGAGGCCTGTACCTTGGTGATGCTTGCCACAGGAACCTATTAACCTTATTTCCGCTCGCGGATCAGCAGCAGGGCCAGGAAGGTCAGCAACCCGTTCAGGGGGAGCAATTCGTAACCAAACTGATACCCGCCCAGCATGGATGACGGCAGGTTGGCCAGCAAGACGACCAGTCCGATCACCATCAGGGCCACCACGCCCACCCAACGGTCCTTCAGGGTATACCGGGTCAGGATGCCAAAGGCAAACAGGCCCAGCAAGGGGCCATAGGTGTAGGTGGCCACCGTGAGCAGGCCATCGATTACATTGCGGTCCAGTACGTATTTAAAAAGCACGACCACTATAACCAAAAGCGCGCTCATCCACAGGTGTACCCGTTTACGGAGGGCCTTCTGGCTGGCCTCGGGCCGCTTGCGGATGTGGAGGAAGTCCACACAGAACGAGGTAGTCAGGGAGGTCAGGGCACTGTCTGCGCTGCTGTAAGCCGCCGCAATAAGCCCCAGCATAAAGGTGATGCCCACAATGGGTTCCAGCCCGCTGTTCAGGGCAATTTCGGGGAATAAAAGGTCGGATTTCGGGGCCCCGTCCATCAGGGGGGTGGCAATCCCGAAACGGTCGGCATAGATAAACAACAGGGCTCCCAGCAGCAGGAAGAAAAACTTGACCCCAACCAGCACCACGCTAAAGGAAACCATGTTTTTCTGGGCATCCCTGAGATTGCGGCAGGTGAGGTTTTTCTGCATCATATCCTGGTCCAGGCCGGTCATGCATATGGTGATGAACATGCCGCCCAGAAAGGATTTAACCAGGTGGTTCTTTTCAGAAAAGGATTCGGTAAACCAAACCTTGCTGTAGCGGGTGAGTTCTTCGGACGCCAGGAATTCCCCCAGACTCCATCCCAGGCTTTGGTTGATAAAATAGATGGAGAGCCCAACGGCCAGCAGCATAAAAAGGGTTTGCAATGTGTCGGTCCAGACAATGGTCTTGATTCCGCCCTTGTAGGTGTATACCCAGATCAGGCCTACGGACAGCACCACCGTAACCTCGAAGGGGACGCCCCAGGCCTCAAAGACAAACTGCTGCAGCACAATGGCCACCAAAAAGAGGCGGAAGGCCGCCCCCAGCACCCGGGAAACGAAAAAGGAAATGGCCCCCACCTTGTAACTGGTGTTGCCAAAACGCTGGTCCAGGTATTCGTAGATGGAGGTCACCCCCAGCCGGTAGTAGAGGGGCAACAGTACCCAGGCAATGACCAGGTAACCGGCCAGATAGCCAAAGACTACCTGCATATAGCTGAACTGCGAACTTTCCACCCAACCCGGCACCGAGATAAAGGTGACCCCGGACAGGGAGGCCCCGATCATCCCGAAGGCCACCAGGTACCAGGGCGATTTCCGGCCCGCCTGGAAAAAGTCCTCGTTGGAATCGTTACGCCCTGTAAAATAGGAGATCAGAAGCAGCAGGGCAAAGTATCCGCCAATGAGCAGGAGTATGTGGAATGCCGTCATGGGAGTGGTAAACAGGGGCCAGCCCGGCCCCCTTTATTTTGTAGCCGAAAGTACAAAACTTACCACAGATATCCCCAACCCGTACGGATTTAGCGGGATGGAACGGCCGATCGCGTTTTATACCTGTAAGTAAACCTTTTGGGAGTCCATACCCACGTTTACGGATCAAAAGGACCGGGATGCAGGCCCAAAATTTTAAATTCCCGGCGGAGTACCGAAAACTCCGCCCGGCTTTGTAATTTTGCGGGTATGGAAATTGCCTCCAAATTGCTTCAGCGCGCCGTGGAAGAGGTGGCCTTGCTGCCGGGAATCGGGAAGCGCACCGCCTTGCGGCTCATGTTGCACCTGCTTCGCCAGCCCGAGGGGCAGACCCGCCGTCTGGCCGAAGCCCTGCAGGAACTCCGGGAGCAGATCCGCCACTGCAGCGAATGCCACAACATCTCGGACCAGGACATCTGCGAGATCTGCAGCAGCCCCAAGCGGGACCGGGAAACCCTCTGTGTGGTGGAGGACATCCGGGATGTAATGGCCATTGAAAGTACGGGGCAGTTTCGGGGGCTCTACCACGTGCTGGGCGGGAAGATTTCGCCTATGGAAGGGGTGGGTCCCCAAGACCTGCACATCAGCTCCCTGATCGAAAAGGTCCGCAAGGGGGAGGTGAAGGAGGTGATCTTTGCCCTGAGTGCCACCATGGAAGGCGATACCACCAATTTTTACATTTTCCGGCAGCTGGAGGGGCACCAGGTACGGCTTTCAACCATTGCACGCGGTATACCCGTGGGCGATGAGCTGGAATATGCAGATGAGGTTACCCTGGGGCGCTCCATCCTGCAACGCGTCCCCTTTGAAGGCTCCCTGAAGCAATCGGGGCAGTAAAAAATATTACAATAAAAAGCGGGTATTTTTGTTATTTTTGCAAAAAATAAACCTGCAACGGGTCTGAAACTAAGGATATGTCAAAGTTTGAATTGAAACTGCCGCAGATGGGCGAAAGCGTGGCCGAAGCCACCCTTACCGCCTGGCTCAAAGAGGTGGGGGATGCCATCGAGGCGGATGAACCGGTCTTTGAAATTGCCACGGATAAGGTAGATTCCGAAGTGCCCAGCGAAGTGGAAGGCGTCCTGGTCGAAAAGTGTTTTTCGGTAGACGACGTTATCCAGGTGGGCCAGGTGGTGGCCGTGATCGAGGTGAGCGGGGAAGGAGCCGGGACCCCGTCACCCGAAGCCCGGACCGAACCGGAGCCCGATCCCGAGCCCGAGACCGCTGCGGTTGTAGAGCAGCAGGTGGCCCAGGCCCGTGAGGAAGTGGCTGTACCGGCGGTTGCTGCCCAGTCCGAATCCGGCCGTTTCTATTCCCCCCTGGTGCGGAACATGGCCCGGGAAGAGGGGATCCAGCCGGACGAACTCGATCGCATTCCGGGTAGCGGAAAGGATGGCCGCGTGACAAAGGCGGACATGCTGTCCTATATTGAAACCCGCGGGAAAGCGCCTGCGGCCCCTGCAGCGGCGACCCCTGCTCCCGCAGCTGAAGCCCCGGCCCCTATGACGGAATCCCGTCCTGCCCCGGAAACGCCCAAACCCGCCCTGCAGGTTGGGGAAGCAGACGAGATCATCCCCCTGACGCGTATGGGGAAACTCATTGCCAAACACATGGTGGAAAGCGTGTCCACCTCTGCCCATGTCCAGAGCTTTGTGGAAGTGGATGTTACCAATGTGGTGGCCTGGCGGGACAAGGTGAAGGACGCCTTCTTTAAACGGGAAGGGGAGAAGCTCACTTTTACCCCCATTTTTATGGAGGCCATAGCCATGGCCCTGAAAAAATACCCCATGATGAACATCTCCCTGGACGGGGACCGCGTGATCAAGCGCAAGCACATCAACCTGGGGATGGCCGCCGCCCTGCCGGACGGCAACCTGATTGTTCCGGTGATCAAAAACGCAGACCAGCTGAACCTGGTGGGGATGGCCCGGGCGGTAAACGACCTGGCGCAACGGGCGCGCAACAACGCCCTGAAACCAGATGAGATTAAGGATGGTACCTATACCGTAACCAACGTGGGTACCTTTGGCAGCGTTTTTGGCACCCCCATCATTAACCAACCCCAGGTGGGTATCCTGGCCCTTGGGGCTATCCGGAAAATGCCATCGGTGATCGAGACCCCTGCCGGCGACTTTATCGGGATCCGTTCCAAGATGTTCCTCTCCCACAGTTACGATCACCGCGTGGTGAACGGGGCCCTGGGCGGGATGTTTGTCAAGGCCGTGGCAGACTACCTGGAGGCCTGGGATACCGACCGGGAAATTTAACCCCCTGCTATGGAGCTCAAACTGACCAAACCGATTTGTTTTTTTGACCTGGAAACCACCGGGACCAATATTGCCACGGACCGCATTGTGGAAATCGCCATCCTGAAGGTACATCCCAACGGGAATAAGGAGAGCCGGAGCTGGCTGGTCAATCCCGGGGTGCCCATTCCGGCCGAGGCCAGTGCCATCCATGGGATCACGGACGAAAAGGTGGCCGGGGAGCCTACTTTCAAGGCCCTGGCCAACGACATCCACCAGATGATCCGGGGCTGCGACCTGGCCGGGTTTAATTCCAACCGCTTCGATATTCCGTTGCTGGCCGAAGAACTGCTGCGGGCGGGGGTGAACTTCGACATGAAGAACGCCGTGGCGGTAGACGTGCAAACCATCTTCCACAAAATGGAAAAGCGCACCCTGGAGGCGGCCTACCAGTTTTATTGCGGCAAGGAGTTGCGGGACGCCCACAGTGCCGTGGCGGACACCGAGGCCACGTACGAAGTGTTGCTGTCGCAGCTGGAGCGTTACCCGGAGCTGGAAAACGACATCAAGGCCCTTTCCGAGTTTTCCTCCCACAAGGATACGGTAGACTTTGCCGGGTTTATTCAGCGGGACGAACATGGGGTGCCTGTTTTCTCTTTTGGAAAGCACAAAGGGCGCCTGGTCACCGAAGTATTGCAGGAAGAGCCCGGGTATTTCGGATGGATCCTCAATGCGGACTTTCCCCTGTATACCAAGAAAATTCTCACCCAAATTAAATTGGGCACCTTTTCCGGATAGGCGCCAGAACCCCCCAACCTTATGAAACTGGTCTGTGTTGGCCGCAATTATGCGGCGCATATCGAAGAACTTCAGAACGAGCGTCCGGATGAGCCCTTGCTCTTTATCAAACCGGATTCCGCCATCCTGCCCCGGGAACAGGATTTTTATATTCCCGAGTTTTCTCAGGACGTGCATTATGAGGCGGAATTGCTGGTGCGCATCTGCAAGGTGGGCAAGCACATCGCGCCCCGTTTTGCGCATACCTATTACGACGCTTTTTCCGTGGGCATCGACTTTACCGCCCGCGACCTGCAGGCCCGCCTGAAGGCCAAAGGCCTGCCCTGGGAAAAGGCCAAGGGCTTCGACGGGGCTGCCGTAATCGGGGAATGGATCCCCAAAAGCGCCTTTGAAGGCCGGGACCGCCTGACCTTTACCCTGGAAAAAAACGGAGAAGTGGTGCAGCGGGGAGACACCGGCCTGATGCTCTGGGAACTGCATGAACTTATTGCCTATATGTCCACCTTTTTCACCCTGAAAAAGGGAGATATCATCTTTACCGGGACCCCGGAGGGGGTTGGCCGGGTGGCGGCAAATGATTACCTTGTGGGCAGCCTGGAGGGGACTACGGTCTTCACCCTAAATGTGAGCGGATGATTTACAATTTGGATAAAATCAATGAAATGGCGGACGGGGACCAGGACTTTGTCGAGTCCGTAATTTCCGTATTCCTGGAAGAGGTACCCGAAGACCTGGAGGCCCTGGAGCAGGCCGTGGCTGCGGCCCATTACGAACAGGTCTATAAAATGGCCCATAAAATCAAGCCCAATGTAGACCTGCTGGGGATGGAGCAAACCCGTGCTCTGGCCCTGGAAATTGAAACCCTGGGCAAGACTGAAGGCAGCCTGGAGGAGATCCGGCAGCGGTTTCCCATGCTGAAACGCGACGTGCAGCAGGTAGTGGGAGAACTGAAAAACGATTTCGACCTCTGATGTACGCCGAGATCGTGACCATTGGCGACGAGATCCTCATTGGTCAGATCGTCGATACCAATTCTGCCTTTATAGCCACCGAACTCCACAAGATCGGAGTGTCTGTTTACCAGATCACCTCGGTACAGGACCAGCGGGAGCATATCCTCAAAGCCCTTGAGGAAGCGGAATCCCGTGCGGACCTGGTGCTGCTTACCGGCGGGCTGGGCCCTACCAAAGACGACATCACCAAGCATACCCTTTGCGAATACCTGGAAGACACCCTGGTGCAGGACGCCCGGGTGCTGGCCCATGTAGAGGAATTATTCCGGACCTACATTAGCACCCCCATTTCGGACCTGAACCGGAAGCAGGCCCTGGTCCCTTCCCGGGCGCAGGTGTTACACAACGCCCACGGCACGGCCCCGGGCCTCTGGATGCAGGGGCGCAAGGCAGTGCTGGTCTCCCTGCCGGGGGTGCCCTTTGAAATGAAGGAGCTCCTGGGGCGGGAAGTGCTCCCCCGCATCGCGAGAAGTTTTACCCGCCCGGTACTCTTGCACCGTACCCTGATTACCTACGGCCTGGGCGAGAGCGCCATAGCCGAACGCATAGCGGCCTGGGAAGATGCCCTGCCCCCTCATATGAAACTCGCTTACCTCCCCAACCTGGGGAAGGTTCGGCTGCGCCTTTCGGCCAAAGGGACCGATCTCGCGGGGCTGCAAACCGAAATGGAGGAACGCCTGGGCGAACTCCGATCCCTGATCGCAGATATCCTGGTGTCTGAAGAGGATGGGGAGCTCCTGGAAAGCGTCCTGCAAAAACGCTTTACCGAAAAGGGGGCCACCCTGGCCACGGCGGAAAGCTTTACCGGTGGTAAACTCGCAGCCCAGCTCACCTCCGTACCCGGAGCCTCAGCCTATTTTAAGGGCAGTGTGGTGAGTTATGCCACTTCGGTAAAGGCCTCCGTTCTGGGTGTGCCCGAGGCCCTGATCCGGGAGCATTCCGTGGTAAGCGGCCCGGTGGCCGAAGCCATGGCCCAGGGGGTGCGCCAGTTGCTGGGTACGGATTTTGCCCTGGCCACCACGGGTAACGCCGGACCTACCAAAGGCGATTCCGATGCTCCAATAGGCACGGTATACCTGGCCATTGCCGGCCCCAAAGGCGTCTACAGCGCCTCCTATACCATGGGGAACCACCGGGAGCGGATCGTGCAGAAGTCCGTACACAAGGGCTTTGAGCTGCTGCTTCAGGAAATTCTAAAATTCTGAAAAAGAAGTTTGGGGGTACGGTAAAAATGCCGTAAATTTGCAGCCTGTTTTGAACCAAGAAAAGTAGCGCTATGTCCAAAGTCTGCGAACTTACCGGGAAAAAGGCCCAATTCGGGAACAACGTATCCTTTTCCATCAACAAGACCAAGAGGCGTTTCGACGTAAACCTCTCCAAGAAGCGGTTCTACATCCCCGAGGAGGACCGTTGGGTTACCCTGCGGGTATCCGCCAAGGCTTTGAAAGCGATTAACAAAAAAGGGATTTCCGCTGTGCTGAAGGAAGCCAAGCAAAAAGGAATCCTCTAGTACACCCTTCAATAAAGCGTACCGACCATGGCAAAGAAAGGCAACAGAGTACAGGTAATCCTCGAGTGTACCGAGCATAAGGAGTCCGGCATGCCCGGAACTTCCCGGTACATCAGCACCAAGAACAAGAAGAACACCCCCGATCGCTTGGAGTTGAAGAAATTCAACCCGATCCTCAAGCGAATGACCGTACATAAAGAAATTAAATAATTCTGAAACATGGCTAAGAAAACCGTTGCAACGCTGCAGTCCTCTTCCAAGCGACTGACCAAGGCCATCAAGATGGTAAAATCCCCTAAATCCGGGGCCTATACCTTTGTGGAAGCGGTAATGCCTCCGGAGATGGTAAACGACTGGCTGTCCCAGAACTAAGGACCGCAAGAAAACATAGATCAAGCCTTCCAACCGGAGGGCTTTTTTTATGCCCGTACCCGGGCGATCTTTCCCGTTACCCCCCTTCCGGCAAAGCGGGCTAAAATGCTATCTTTGCATACCAGCCAGTTAACCCCATGAGTCTATTCAAGAAAATCTTTTCGTCCGAGAAAAAGGAAACCCTGGATAAGGGGCTAGAGAAGACCAGTACCTCGTTTTTCAGCAAACTCAGCAAAGCCGTTGTCGGTAAATCCCGCGTGGACGACGAGGTGCTGGACGAACTGGAAGAAGTCCTGGTCCGTTCCGACGTGGGGGTGGACACCACCCTGAAGATCATAGAGCGCATTGAGGCCCGCGTGGCCCGCGATAAATACGTGGGGACCGAAGAACTGGACCGCCTGCTGCGGGAGGAAATTGCCGGCCTGCTTTCCGAGACGCATACCGGTGAAGCTTCCGAACTGCAGCTGCCCGAGGTGGAAGGTCCCTATGTGATCATGGTGGTGGGAGTAAACGGGGTAGGCAAGACCACTACCATCGGGAAACTTGCGCACCAATTCCGCCAGCAGGGAAAAAAGGTGATCCTGGGGGCTGCGGATACCTTTCGTGCCGCCGCCATTGAACAACTGGAAATCTGGGCCCAGCGCACGGGGGTGCCCATCGTAAAGCAGAAAATGGGCAGCGACCCGGCTTCGGTAGCCTACGATACCCTGCAGTCTGCCGTTTCCCAGGGGGCGGACGTGGTGCTGGTAGATACGGCCGGGCGCCTGCACAACAAGGTAAACCTGATGAACGAGCTCACCAAGGTAAAACGGGTGATGCAAAAGGTCCTGCCGGATGCCCCCCACGAGGTGCTGCTGGTGCTGGACGGTTCTACCGGGCAGAACGCCTTTGAACAGGCCCGGCAGTTTACCCAGGCCACCGAGGTCACGGCCCTTGCGGTGACCAAGCTGGACGGCACCGCCAAGGGCGGGGTAGTCATCGGCATTTCAGACCAGTTCCGCATCCCCGTCAAATATATTGGTGTAGGGGAGGGGATAGAAGACCTACAGGTCTTCAATAAATACGAATTTGTGGATTCCTTTTTTAAGGCCCGTTCCTAACCGGATCCCTGGACTACGCTGATCATCAACCCACGACATACAAACCCATTTGCAGCGATGAAAACGGTACAAACTTTTAGAGCGACAATCTTTTTAGCCGGCCTGCTGGCCCTGATGACTACCGGGTGCAGGGAAACCCCTGTTGCAGAAGCAGAAAAGGCCCCCCTCTGGACCCCTTTTGACGAAACGGCCGAACTCCAGGCCAATGCGGAGCACGAGAATCGCCGGATGCGCTACAAACTTATCCAGTCTCAGGTTACGGATAAGAACGACATCTTTGCCCCCATGGCCGAGACGGCTATGGCCCTGGGCGAAAGCCGGTATGAGGCCCTACGGGGCCTGATCCTGGGGCACAGTATTCCCGAATTGCAGGCCCGAATCGGCCAGGGGGAATTCACCTACGAAGAGCTGACCCGCTTTTTCCTGTACCGGATTTACCGGTACGAACTGGACCGGGAAACCTACCTGAACACGATTCTGGCCCTGAATACAGAGGCGGTGCAGGCCGCCCGCCGGGCAGACAGCCTCCTGAAGGCCAGCCCGGATACCCCAAGGCACCCCATATTCGGGATGCCGGTACTGCTGAAAGACAACATAGACACCGAAGGCATGCCCACTACGGCCGGCGCTGTGGCCCTGCAGGACCACCGCCCGCAGGATGCCTTTATCGTAAAGCAACTCAAGGCCAAAGGAGCCATCATCCTGGGGAAGGTAAACCTGAGCGAGTGGGCCTATTACTTCTGTTCCGGTTGCCCCGTGGGTTACAGTGCTATCGGGGGCCAAACCCTGAACCCCTACGGCCCGCGGCAATTCGAAACCGGCGGTTCCAGTTCCGGCAGCGGGACTTCCATGGCCGCTGCCTATGCCGTGGCAGCGGTGGGCACCGAAACCTCCGGCTCCATCCTTAGCCCCTCGGGCCAGAATTCTGTGGTAGGCCTGAAACCCACTGTTGGGGTGTTGAGCCGCAGCGGGATCGTCCCCATTTCCAGCACCCTGGATACCCCTGGCCCAATGACCCGTTCCGTGGTAGACAACGGCATCCTGCTCAGTGCGATGATGGGGTTTGACGAGGAGGATCCCAAATCCGTGAACGCTCAATGGGAAGGAACGTGGTACCTCCCGGATTCCGTTTCCCTGAAAGGCCGCCGTTTCGGGGCCTTCAAGGGCCTGCTGGAGTCCGATTCCCTCTACCGCCAGGCCGTGGGCCAGCTGGAGGCCGCGGGGGCCGAGGTCATTGCTTTTGAGCCCCCGGAAGTGGACCTGGAAGGGTTCCTGCCATTGCTGAACGGT
The DNA here is from genome assembly GCF_029537735.1 of Robiginitalea aestuariiviva. Classification (GTDB taxonomy): domain Bacteria; phylum Bacteroidota; class Bacteroidia; order Flavobacteriales; family Flavobacteriaceae; genus Robiginitalea; species Robiginitalea aestuariiviva. The sequence continues at coordinate 50,538 of NZ_JARPUQ010000003.1, forward strand.
GATATGCGGGTAGATTTGCCCCACTACCTGGAAACCCGGGTAGTGGATACCCAGGCCGTGCAGGTGCGTTCGGTGGCGGACGTAGTAGCCTTTAACCTGCAGGACACCCTGGTACGCGCGCCTTACGGGCAGGGCCGCCTGGAGGGTATTCTGGCCGATTCCACAGATGCCGCAGGGCTGCAACAGATCAAGGCCCGGATGCAGCAGGCCGGCCGGCAGTATTTTGACGAGGCTTTCCAGGCCCATAACCTGGATGCCATTCTCAGTGTAAACAACTACCATGCGGGTTATGCCGCGGTAGCCCTCTATCCGGCCCTGGGCGTGCCCATGGGGTATCGGGATAACGGAGAGCCGGCCAACCTCACTTTTATTGCCAAGCGCTACCAGGAACCGGAGCTGCTGCAATTCGGGGCAGGTTTTGAGGCCGTTAGCCAGGCCCGGCAAATGCCGGAGGCCTACCAGGATTAAGGATAGCGCCAGGATACCGGCCTGCTGTACCCTGTGGAAAGCAAGGGTGGTGTCTGTGCATACTCTGGCCTGAACTTCGTACCTTTGCGGCCTTATTGCCAAGGCTATGCGGACCAAGTCTACGAAAAAGAACCGGATTAACGTGGTCACCCTGGGGTGCTCCAAAAACCTGTACGATTCCGAAGTGCTCATGGGGCAGCTCCGGGCAGGCAAGAAGGATGTGGTGCACGAAGGAGAAGGCAATATTGTGGTGATCAATACCTGTGGCTTTATTGACAACGCCAAGGAAGAGAGCGTAAACACCATCCTGGACTTTGTGCAGCGCAAGGAGGCCGGGGAGGTAGACCAGGTTTTTGTTACCGGCTGCCTGAGCGAACGCTACAAGCCGGATCTCGAAAAGGAAATCCCCAACGTAGATGCCTATTTCGGGACGCGGGACCTGCCCCGTCTGCTCAAAGCCCTGGGGGCCGATTACAAACACGAGCTGGTAGGCGAGCGGCTGACCACCACGCCCTCCCATTACGCCTACCTGAAAATTGCCGAGGGCTGTGACCGCCCCTGTTCCTTTTGTGCCATCCCCCTGATGCGCGGCAAACACCGGAGCAAACCCATGGAGGAGCTGGTACAGGAAGCGAAAAACCTGGCTGCCCAAGGCGTTAAGGAGCTGATCCTGATTGCCCAGGACCTGACTTACTATGGCCTGGACCTGTACCGGGAACGCACCCTGGCGCCCTTGTTGCGAAAGTTGGCAGCTGTGGAAGGCATCGAATGGATCCGCCTGCATTACGCCTTCCCCGCGGGCTTCCCCATGGATGTGTTGGAGGTGATGCGGGAAGAGCCCAAGATCTGCAACTACATCGACATCCCCTTGCAGCATATTTCCGATCCCATCCTGAAAAGTATGCGCCGGGGTACCACCCAGGCCCGTACCGAACGCCTGCTGGAGGACTTCCGCAGGGAAGTGCCCGAAATGGCCATCCGCACCACCCTGATTGTGGGGTACCCGGGGGAAACTGAAGCCGATTTCCAGACCTTGCTGGAATGGGTGGAGCGCACCCGCTTTGACCGCCTGGGCTGTTTTACCTACAGCCACGAGGAGAATACCCATGCCTACGGCCTTGAAGACGATGTACCCGCTGCCGTGAAGCAGGAGCGGGCCAATGCGGTAATGGAGGTGCAGGCGCGTATTTCCTGGGAACTCAACCAGGCGAAGGTGGGGCAGACGTTAAAGGTGCTTATTGACCGGAAAGACGGGGACCATTTTGTGGGGCGAACCCAGTTCGATTCTCCGGATGTGGACAACGAGGTGCGAATCCCAGCCGTTGAGACCTACCTGCGGGTGGGGGATTTTGCCGATATCCGGATCACGGAAGCCTCGGACTACGATTTGTTCGGGGAGCCTGCCTGATTATTCTTCTTCGGGTTCCTCCGCGGACTCCGCCTCTTCCGGCCCGCGCTCCAGGTGGTGGCGCAGGATGTTGAGCTTTTTCAGCTTGGCTTTCCAGGATTGCAGGGCTTCCTTCTTCCGGGCGATGTTGTTGACCACTTCCTGCACCAAAGGGTTGCCCTCCGTGCTCCCGGAAAAGAATTCCAGGTTGTTTTCCAGCTGGCGGATGTCGTTTTTGTATTCCTCGATCTTTTTGCGGATAAACTGCCGTTCGTCCTCCACGGCACCCAGGTCGTCCGCCTGGGCCAGTTGCTTGATTTTGTCGCCGTATTTGATGATTTCGGCTTCCGCACGGTCTATGCCCATCTTCCGCAAAAGGGCTTCCACAATTTTGTAGAACTTGGCGTTCAGGTGTTTCTTGTTGTTGGGGATGCGTCCCTGCCCTTTCCAGGCAGCCAGAAACCCGCGCACGGCCTCCAGGTCTTCTTCCTTCTTGCCGCTTAACTGAAACGCCTTAAGCTGGTCCAGAATGTCGGTTTTCGCCTTCAGGTTCTCGCGTTCTCCGGCATGGGCCGAATCGCGCCGGGCATGGAGGCGGTCAAAGTAGTGGTTGCACGCCTCTTTGAACTGTTTCCAGATCTTGTCCGAATACTTGCGGGGCACGTGGCCGATCTGCTTCCATTCCTGCTGGATACGCTTCATCTCCGGGGTGGCGGTATCCCAGTCTTCGCTGTCTTTTAACTCCTGGGCGCGCTGTAGCAGGGCCCGTTTCTGGTCCAGGTGAAGCTGCTGCTCTTTCTTCAGATTCTTATAGAACGCATTTTTGGTCCGGTTAAACCGGCGTACCGCTTCCTTAAAGGCAGCCCAGGTAGGCTCGTTGTCCTTTTGGGGTACCTTCCCGGCCTGGAAGAATGCCTCGCGAAGGGCTTCCACAGTCTTGATCTGGGCCTGTATCCCACGGTGGTTGTCCGCTACCTGGCCGGCTTCTGCTTCTATTTTCGAAATGATCTCCTGCTTGGCCGCCAGATTGGCCTCATACCGTTCTTCCTGTACCTTGTGGTAATCCTGCCGGCGCTGGTGCATGGCCTTGGTGGCTGCGCTGAAGCGGTCCCAAATGGCCTGCCGTTCTTCTTTGGCCACCGGCCCGAGTTCTTCCTTCCAAACCTTGTGCAGGGTTTGCAACTCCCGGAATGCCTTGTTCAGATCCGGTTCATTCGCCAGGGCTTCGGCCCGGGCGACCAGCTTTTCCTTTTCCTCCAGGTTGTGTTTAAAATCCAGGTCCCGCAGTTCGCGGTTCAGGTGGAGGAAGTCGTAGAAAATCTCCACATGGTGGTGGTAGGTGCGCCAAACGTCGTTGTAGCGCGTTCTGGGAATGGGACCCGCGTTGCGCCAGGCCTCCTGCAGGTCCTTGAAGGTCTTGTAGGTGGAGTTCATGTCTTCCTCCACATTCACCAGGCTCTTGAGCTGCTCGATAATGGCCAGGCGGTTCTCCAGGTTTTCCTTGAGCTGCTGGTCCAGGCTGCGGTAGTACTGGTTCCGCTTTTCGCGGTATTCCGCATACAGTTCGTTGAATTGCCGCTTGGTCACGGAATTGTAGCGGAAGTCGGCCTCGTTGCCCCCCCGGTCTATGAATTCCTCTTTTTTATGTTCCAGAAAGTCCTGAAACTTCAGGTCGAATTCCGTCTTAATGGCTTCTGCATGGCGGCGGATGGCCTGCACTTTTTCGGTGCGCAACAGCCGTTGCAATTCCCCCACCAGGTTTTCCATGGAAAGGGCGTGGTAATCCAGAAACGGGATGTGATGGCGGCGTTCGTTCTCCGAATCCTCGGCGTCCTCTGCATTGGAGGCGTCAATTTCATTTTCCATATCGGCCTCCCCGGCAGGTTCCTCCTCAGAGGCCTCTGCGGCTTCGGGTTCCCCGGCTTCGGGGGCAGAACTTGTAGGTTCGGTTGTGGCTTCTTCGGCTTCCTGGCCGGCGGGCACCTGGCCCGAACCGGCGGGTTCGTTTGCTGCTTCGCTATTGGCTTCCCCCCCTACAGCTTCCTGTAGTTCTTTGTTTTCTTCTTCCGACATCACGCTGGGTTTACGGTGATCGGCAATCACCTACCTAAGATAGTAACAAATGTGCTGTAAACAAAGGCGGGAGGCCGAACCTTTAAGGCGTGTGCGTATATTCCGACTCAGGTGTTCCAGAGGTCCCAGGCCCGTTCGGCCTGTATTTCGAGCATTTCCAGTCCGTTCTTGAAACGGCATCCGGCCTGCTGCCCGTGGCGCAGGAAGGTGGTCAGGGGCGGGTTGTAGATCAGGTCGTACAACAGGTGGGAAGGCCCCAGGGCATCGTAGGGCAGGGGCGGGCAGCGGTCCGTTGCAGGGTGGGTGCCCAGGGGGGTGCAATTGACCAGGACCTGAAAGGATTCCAGCGCCCGGGCATCCAGTTCTGCGTAGCCCAATTGCCCTGTTTCCGGGTTCCTGGAAACCAGGGTGGCTTCCAGGCCCAGTTCTGCCAGGACGTAGCTGACTGCCCGGGAAGCCCCGCCCGTTCCCAGCACCAGGGCTTTGCGGTCCTCTGGTCTTAGCAGTGGCTTTAATGACTCCCGGAATCCTGCAGCATCCGTATTGTGCCCAATGGCCTGCCCATCCTTGAACCGGATGGTGTTTACGGCACCTATGGCTTCGGCCACCGGGTCAAGCGCGTCCAGGAAGGGGATCACCTCCTGCTTGTACGGAATGGTCACGTTCAGCCCGCACAGGTCAGGGGTGTTGGCCAGCAGGGCTGCAAACCCGGAGAGGTCCTGCAGGTCGAAGTTTTCATACTGGCAGTCCGTCAGGCCCATCGCCTCGAATTTCCGGGCAAAATACCCCCGGGAAAAGGAGTATCCGATATTCCTGCCGACCAGCCCGAACCTACGCATCCGATTTCTGGTTTTGTCCGTACCATTCCAGGGCGATCAGGATGGCCAGGCCCACCCCGATATAAAAGAGGGCCCACTGGTTTTCGGCAAAAGAGAGGTCCGGGAGGTAACGTTCATAGTTCTGGATCACGGGATCGCCGTTGGAATCCAGGAGTAAACCCCCGTCCGGGCCCTGGGCAAACAGGGTCCGTTTCCAGGGCCAGACCACCCCCAGGGAACCCGTAATAAAACCGATGATCACGGCCGTGGTCAGGTAACGGTAGTGTTTCAGCACATAACCCAGCAGGTGGGAGAGGGTAACCAGCCCGGCGGCCGACCCCGCGGTAAAGACCGCCAGGATCTTCAGGATTTCCAGGCGGGCACTGTTGCGCACAAAGCTGAAATCGCCCTGGAATACTTCTGCCAGCGTATCGTACAGGCCGTTTACGGAGTCTACCAACAGCAGCACGTAATTCCCAAGCAGGATCAGGATAAAGGAGCCCGACAGCCCGGGCAGGGTCATGCCGGAAACGCTGATCATCCCGCAGAGGAAAATAAACAGCAGGTTGTCGTTTTCCCGCGCCGGAGACAGAAAACTGATGGATACGCCCAGGATCAGGCCCAGGATCCCGGCCGGGATGGTGGTGCGGTTCCAGTGGTGAAAGTCCTTGGAAATAAAATAGATGGAACCGATAATCATTCCAAAAAACCCGGACCACACATAGAGTTCCTTTCGTTCCAGAAAATAATCAAGTACCTGGGAAACGCTGAAATAGCTGAAGAGCATCCCCAGCACCAGAATGGAGAGGAAGGGCCCGTTCACGTACCGGTAAAAGCTTCTGAAGCGGCCGTTGAACAGGAGTTTAAAGGCCTTCAGGTTAATCTTCTGCAGGGAATAGATAAATTCTTCGTAAAAGCCCACCACAAAGGCTACAATGCCCCCGGAAACCCCGGGTACTTTGTTGGCGGCCCCCATGGCCAGGCCCTTGATGAAGAGCAGGGCCTTATCCGTTATCGAACGCTTGTGGAACATCACGGTGCAGGCTTTTTTTGGCGGGCCAGGCCTTCCAGCAGGAAGATGAGCGCAAACCCGGCAATGGCCAGGGCTATAGCCAGGCCCAGGCGGGGTTCGCCCGGGTAATCCCAGGGCCAGACCCCGGCTTCGCGTACGGGGACCACCTTGCCATCGAATACCTGGGTTTCCAGGACTTCTTTCCAGGGCCAGATTTTTCGCAGGGAACCGGCAATAAACCCGGTAAGCAGCGCCAGGGTCAGGTCGCGGTATCGCGCAAACATCCATTTTAGCAGGCGGGCAAAACTCAGGAGCCCGAAAACGGCCCCCAGGCCTACCACCACTATAATTTGCAAATCCCGCTCGTGTACCGCATCCAGTACGGTTTTATAAGACCCGAGCAGTACCAGGATAAAGGCCCCCGAGATCCCCGGGAGGATCATTGCGCAAATGGCCAGGGCCCCGGAAAGGAACAGGTAACCCATTCCGCCGGTGTCTTCGGAAACCGGGAGGGAAACCACCAGGTAGGCCAGGGCTGCCCCCACCAGCAGGGCCAGGATGCCCCCGGGCGTCCAGCGACCGATAGCGCGGGCCACATACAGGATGCTGGCCACCACCAGGCCAAAAAAGAAGGACCAGATCAGCACCGGCTCTTCGGTGAGTAACCAGCTGATGCCTTTAGCCAGGGAGAGCACGCTGGTGGCTATGCCCAGAACCAGGGCCAGCAGGAAATTCCCGTTCAGGGCCTGCCAGAAAGCCCTGAAGCCCTGGCGGCGCCAGATGCCCAGCAAGGCCGGGCGAATGTTGTTGATGGAGGTGATCAGTTCTTCGTAAATCCCGGAAATAAAGGCGATGGTCCCCCCCGAAACGCCAGGAACCACGTCTGCGGCACCCATGGCCATCCCTTTAAGGACTGTGAAGATAAATTGTAGGCGATTTCCTGGTTTCATGCCGGATAAAAAGCAAAAATAGCGCTTTTATTCCGAAGCATTCCGCAGGTCGCGGAGGATTCCCTGCACCCAGGAAGCCCCGTAAAATTCAGGGTAATTCTTCTTGAAAACCTTCAGTTTGGAAGGGGCCCGTTTCAGGGCAGACCGCAGGTGTTCCACGGCCTGGGATTCCTTCCCGAGCTTGCGGCAGATCCCGGCCAGCTGGTAGCTGATTTCCACAGCGTCAGGGTAGCGTTCCGCACCCTGCTGCAGCACTTCTGCGGCGGCGCCGAATTCCCCGTTGTCCCGCAATACAGCTGCCCACTGCATCCACACCTCCAGTTCTGCATTGCCCAGTTCCACAGCCCGTTTGTAGGCGTAGTCCGCGGCATCCAGCTCGCCCAGGGCCTGGTGAATCAGCCCGCAGCGCTTCCAGTAATCTGGGTTCTCCCCGTCTATGTTGATGGCCTTGTCAATATATTCCCGGGCCTTTTCGTACCGGCGTTTTCGCAAGTAGAAATCCGTGATGGCCAGCCATCCCTTGTCCAGCAGGGGATCTTCGTGCACGGTCAGGTAGTAGTAGTGGCGGGCCTGCCGGTCGTCGCCCAGGCGTTCAAAACAATGCCCTATGCGCAGGTAGGCATGGGAGGTGGGGTCGTCCAGGCCAATGGTAATCTGGTAGTTTTCTATGGCTTCCCGGAAGCGGTCCAGGGCTTCCAGCACTTTGCCTTTTTCAAAGTAAGCCCCGATAAAACTCTCGTCAGCGATAATCGCAAAATCGAATGCCGAGAGAGCCTCCGGGTACATTTCCAGGGTTTGGAATTGCTTGCCCAGTTGGTGCCAGGCCACCTGGCAGTAGGGGTTGCGGTCCAGGTAGAGGTTTAAAAAGCGAATAGCGCCCTCGTAATCCTCCAGGAATTCGTAGCAGTAAACGGCATTATACAGGGAGGCGTAATCTTCAGGATCGAACTCCAGGCAGCGCAGGAAACAGGTCCGGGCCTGCTCGTACTCGTCCAGGAAAAGGTATTCCATCCCCATCAGGGAATAAATGTCGAAGTCGTCCTCCACCAGTTCCAGGGCCGCCTCCAGCAAAGCGATGGCCTCCCGGTGGTTGTCTTTTTTGGACTGGATGTTGGCGCGCTGTATGTAAATTTCCTCGTTCTGCCCGTCCAGCTCCTGCAGCTGGTCCAGCAGGTATTCCGCCTTCTCCAGCTCGTTTTCAAACACCAGTACTTCCACGTGCAGCAGTTGGAGGGGCAGGGCATCCGGGTGCTGGCCCATGCCCATGCGGATCGCCTTCTTGGCCAGGGATATCTTGCCCTGGTTCAGGTAATGGTGGATGATCTCCTCAAAGTCCTCCGCGTCAAAAAAGTAGACCGCGTCGGTCTTCAGCATGGATTCAAACTTGAGGATGGAAGGATTGGGAGTTTCGTTCGGTTCAATCGCCATACATGCCGGTTTGGTTGTGTATGGACTTAAAAATATTTTTTTGAACCGTCCAATAGGGGGATAATGGGGTCATCTTATCAACAAATTAGTTAACACCCGTGCCCGGGTAGGCTTCCAGCAGTTCCAGGATCAGGGTGCAGCCCTCCTGTATTTCGGCTTCGGAAAGGGTCAGGGGCGGGCTAATGCGCACCGCCCGGGGTTCAAAAAGCAACCAGAAGAGCAGCAGTCCCCGTTTCAGGCTTTCCGTAACCAGATAATTGGCCACCTGGGCATCCTCCATGATCAGGGCCAGCATGAGTCCGCGCCCCCGGACCTCGGAAATCAGGGGGTGTGCCAGCATGGCCCGGAAGGTTTGTTCCTTGGCCAGGGCCTGTTCCATAAGCCAGCCGGCCCGGAGTTCCCGAAGGGTGGCCAGGGCGGCGGCGGCCACCACCGGGTTTCCGCCAAAGGTGGTAATATGCCCCAGTTGGGGGGATTCGGAAAGGGTTTTCATGTGTTCCCGGGAGGCAGTAAAAGCCCCGACGGGCAGGCCGGAGGCCATGCCCTTGCCCATCACCACCACATCCGGGACACACCCGTGCTGGGTAAAGGCAAAGAGGGAGCCGGTGCGCCCGAACCCGGGCTGGATTTCGTCCAGGATCAGCAGGGCCCCGGTGGCTTCGCAGCGCCGTTTCACGGCCTGCAGATAGCCCGGTTCGGGCAGGATAAAGCCAGCCCCGCCCTGTATGGTTTCCAGCACTACAGCAGCCGTATGGCGGTCAATGCGGTTCAGGTCTTCCAGGTGGTTAAAGCGCAGGTGGCGGATGTCCGGGATCAGGGGGCGGAACGGAGCCTTCCGCGTTTCGTAATCCATCAGGCTCAGGCTGCCCAGGGTATTGCCGTGGTAGGCGTTGCGGGCGGCCACAATACGGGAACGCCCGGTAACCCTCCGGGCCAGCTTTAGCGCCCCTTCCATGGCCTCGGTCCCGGAGTTGACCAGATAGGTGCTCTCCAGGGGGGCGGGCAGGGCTGCGGCCAGTTCCCGGCAAAGGGTTACGGCCGGCTCCAGGGCAAATTCCCCATAGACCATCACGTGCATGTATCGGGCGGCCTGTTCCTGTACCGCCTGTACCACTGCCGGGTGGCAATGCCCCAGGGTACAGGCAGATACCCCGGCAATAAAGTCCAGGTAGGCCTTCCCCCGGGTATCATAGAGGTAGCTCCCGGAGGCACGGTCAATCTCCAGCCCCAGCGGGTGGGGCCCGGTCTGGGCCTGATACTGTTGGAAATCCGGGTTCACGGGCAGGGGGTTAAGGGGCTGAAGGGCGTGGCCGGGGTTTGGGCCTGCGGGCCTTGGCCGCGGGCAGGTCTTCGGTTTCCGGCTCGCTTTCCTGCTGGTCCATGGGTTGGTTAACCCCTCGGATCCGGGGCAGGACCAGGTTGTTGTCGTCGGCGTCAAAGAGGTCTTCCCGGGAACGGATGCGTTCCGGTCCCCTCCAGATAAACCCTTCCAGTTTTTGTTGCCCTTCCGGGAGGTCTTCCTCCGGGTACAGGGTGCCGTCCGGGTTGGTGAAGAAGGTGATTTCCTGGATCTCGCTCTGATCCAGCTCCAGGCGGATCTTACTGCAGACGGTCTTGTCTATGCCAACGAGTTGCTGGTCGTCATCGTACATATAGTACAGCACTTCCGTATTGGCGATCAGGTCTACGGTTTTGAGTTCGTTTTCCCGGAATTTCCCGAACAGGTCTTTGCCTTTGGCCTGGTTATACCCGCGCAGGCCCACGGTGTCTTCCGAAATGATAAAGGCGTTGCCCAGTACCTTCAGGGAATCCAGTTTGTCGGTCTCCATGTCCGAGAGCAGGTAGATGGTGTCTCCCGTCATCTGGTTTTCCAAATTCCAGAGGATGGGCCGCTTCAGGAGCTGGGTGATGCCGGTGGCCTGGCTGAAGTGGATGGAATCGCACTTCCCGCTCAGGTCGGTTTTGTAGAATTTGGCATTGTGGTAGGCCCTGAGGATGCGCGCATCCGGCTTGCCGGTCACCATCAGGGTGTCTCCGTGCATGTAGAGGGAATCCTGTTCCACCAGGGAAATAGAAACCGCCCGCCGGGTGGCAAAAACCGAGTCTTTCTCCCGGTGCACCTCGGCATAATGGGCCCGGATCACCCCGTTGTTCAGGGTGTCCGTCACCACGATGTTGTTGGTGGCCGAGGCAAAGGCGGTAGCCTTGTCAAAGTACACACTGTCGCCTTCAATAATGCGGTTGTTGTAATGGATTTCCGTATTGCGGATGCCGTAACCCTGTTCCGCCCGGGTGTCGTAAAAGCCGCGTTCGCAATACATCATGTAATCCTCTCCAGTTACCCGGGAAGGCCCGTACATATAGGCGTTTTTGGAAACGGTGTAGTAATCCAGGCGGGTAGATTCCAGTACGTAGTCCGGGTTCTGGATGCGAACCGAATCCTGGAACTGGTATTTCTTGGGCCCCAGGTAGTAGCGGCCTACCCGGCTGGTGAGGGTGTTTACGGAATCTACGATCTTGCCGTGGTGTTCGTAAAAAGCTTCCTGGGATTCCCGGTCAAAGAGGAGGGTGTCCGTGGTGAGCACGCTGCTGCGGTTGGTCAGGCGCACTTTTTCAAAGGCCTTGGCCTGTTTGCTGTTGCCGTCGTATTCCAGAAAGCCGCCGGTCATCACGATGGAATCGCCCTGCTTCAGGCGGACGTTCCCAATGGCCTCCAGGCGGTTTTCCTTTTGGTAAAGCAGGGCGTAGTCGCACCACAGGTCTGCCCCCTGGTGTTCAAACTGTACCTGCCGGGTATCTTTACTGAAGATAGAAGCCCCGGGCCGCAAGGCTTCATCCTTGGTGAAGTTGCCCCCGTAAATGATGTTGATCCGTTTTCCCTGGGCCGTGTCTTGGGCAGCCTTCGGCCTGCCGGCCTGGGCAAAGGCCAGGGCGGTCCAGAAGATGAGCAGCAGTGCGGTTACCGGGGTTTTCAAGCCAGAAATTTTAGCCAAAAATAGCATAAAAAGGCCCGCAGCGGCAAGCTTTCACACGCTTTTAGCAGTGCGGCGCCTAGCGCTGTATGGTCTGTACGCGGTCCGGCCCCACGGATACGATGCGCACCGGGGTGTCCAGTTCCCGTTCCAAAAACGCAATGTACTGCTGCAGGGCGGTGGGCAGCTGGTCTTCTGCCGTCATCCCGGTGAGGTCCTCTTTCCAGCCCTTCATCTCGGTGTAGATGGGGGTGAGGTGCTCCGCTTCCAGGGTGTAGGGCAGGTGGGTAATTTTTTCGCCTTTGTAGTGGTAGGCGGTACACACTTTAATGGTGTCGAAGCCGCTCAGCACGTCGGCCTTCATCATCATCAGCTGGGTAACCCCGTTTACCTTCACAGCGTATTTCAGGGCCACCAGGTCCAGCCAGCCGCAGCGTCTCGGGCGCCCGGTGGTGGCCCCGAATTCCCGGCCCACGCGGCCCATGGTGGCCCCGTCCTCGTCAAAGAGTTCGGTGGGGAAGGGCCCGCTGCCTACCCGGGTGGTGTAGGCCTTGAATATGCCAAAGACCTCCCCGATGCTGCCCGGGGCAATCCCGAGGCCGGTGCAGGCTCCTGCTGCCGTGGTGTTGGAGGAGGTAACAAAGGGATAGGTGCCAAAGTCGATGTCCAGCAGGGAACCCTGGGCACCTTCGGCCAGGATTTTCTTGCCGTCCGCCAGGGCCTGGTGCAGGTAGGCCTCGCTATCGATAAATTTCAGCTGCCGCAGGTTTTCCAGGGCTTCCAGAAATTCGGCCTCCAGTTCCTTGAGGTTGTATTGGATGTCCACGTCGTAGAAGTGGATCATTTTTTCGTGCTTATCCGCCAGGGCGCGGTAGCGCTCCTTCCAGTCCGGGAGCTCCAGGTCGCCCACGCGCAGGCCGTTTCGCCCGGTCTTGTCCATATAGGTTGGCCCGATACCCTTCAGGGTACTGCCGATCTTGGCCTTCCCCTTGGAAGCCTCAGAAGCGGCGTCCAGCAAGCGGTGGGTGGGCAGTATCAGGTGGGCCTTGCGGGAGATCAGCAGGTTCTTGCGCACATCGATAGGGAAATCTTCCAGCTTCTCGAGCTCCCGCCGGAAGATCACCGGGTCAATCACGACCCCGTTACCTACCAGGTTCGTGGCCGTCGGGTGGAAAATCCCGGAGGGGATGGTGTGCAGTACGTGTTTGATCCCGTCAAATTCCAGGGTATGTCCCGCATTGGGGCCGCCCTGGAAACGGGCAATAATGTCGTAGTTTCCGGTAAGAACGTCGACGATTTTTCCTTTACCCTCGTCCCCCCACTGGAGGCCGAGCAGCAGATCTACGCGCATCAGTCGGATTCGGTTGTTGAGCTGCCTTCCTCCTTCGGGTTTCGGGTCCCGTAGAAGTACAGCGAGTGATTGTTGATTTGGATGTCGAAAACCTCTTCAATGGTCTTCTTGATGGATTGAATACGGGGGTCGCAGAATTCCATGACCTCCCCCGTGTCGGTCAGGATCACATGGTCGTGCTGGCGGTCGAAATAGGATTTCTCATATTGGGCCTGGTTTTTGCCAAACTGGTGTTTGCGCACCAGCTTGCACTCCAGCAGCAACTCAATGGTATTGTACAGGGTTGCACGGCTCACCCGGTAATTCTTGTTCTTCATTTTGATATACAGGGATTCGATATCAAAATGGTCGTCGCTTTCGTAGATTTCCTGGAGGATGGCATAGCGCTCCGGGGTCTTGCGGTGCCCCTTTTCCTCAAGGAAGGCCGTGAAAACGCCTTTTACAATTTCCTGGTCTTTTTTGGACATGGGTGGTTGCGGTCTCTGCAGCTACAAAAGTACGCTTTAATTGGGAATTTCCGCATCCGCCGCCCGGGAGGATGCCTTAAGGGGGTCAGCCGCGGGTAACCTTGTCGATCCCGTTGATCTTCCGCAGGTTCAGGATCAGCTTTTTGAGGATGTCCTTGTTTTTCACCACCACGGTAATACGCCCTTCGAAGGTCCCGCCCTGGGTGCTGAAGTTGATGTTGCGCATGTTCACGTGCATTTCGTCCGAAATCACGTCGGTGATGTGGTTGATCAGCCCCAGGTTGTCTATCCCGCTCATGATGATCTCTGCGGTGAATTCCTCCTGGGTGGAATCGATCCAGCGGGCCGGGATTATACGGTAGGCATAATTGGATTGCAAAGCAATGGCGTTGGGGCAGTTCTTCTTGTGCACCTTAATCCCTTCATTTACGCTTACAAACCCGAAGACATCATCGCCGGGGATGGGGTTGCAGCATTTGGAAAGGGTGTAGCCCAGTTTTTCCTCCTCCTTCCCGAAGACCAGCATATCGTACTTGGAGGTAATTTCCTCCCGGTGAATATCCTCGGGCTGAGGTTTGCGGCGGATCTTGTTCTTGAAAAAGCTGATAAAGGCGTTGTTGTAGGAATGGGCAAAATCCCGCAACTGGGTATTCCCGATGGCCCCGTTACCCACCCGGAAAAACAGGTCCAGACTGGTCTGCAGCTTGAAGAACATGACCATCTTGTTGACCACGTCCTCGTTCAGGTTGATCTTTAGGGATTTCAGCTTGCGTCTGAGGATTTCCTTGCCCTCCTCGGCCATTTCTTTTTTCTCTTCCTTCAGGGAGGAGCGGATTTTGGAGCGCGCCCGCCCCGTAGTGGCATAATCCAGCCAGTTCTGGTTGGGTTTGGCCGTGTCCGAGGTAATGATTTCTACCTGGTCCCCACTTTTCAGGGTGGTGTTCAGGGGCACGAGTTTTCCGTTTACCTTGGCCCCCCGCGTATGCATGCCCACCTCGGTGTGGATGTGGAAGGCAAAGTCCAGGGGGGTGGCCCCTTTGGGCAGGGACTTCAGTTCTCCGCCGGGGGTAAAGACGAAGATTTCCTTCGAATAGAGGTTCAGCTTGAATTCCTCTACAAAATCCACGGCGCTGCCGTTGGAATTTTCCAGTGCCTCCTGCAGGCGGTTCAACCAGACCTCGATGCCCTGTTCCTTCTGGTCCCCGTGTTTGTATTTGAAGTGGGCCGCATAGCCCTTCTCGGCAATCTCGTGCATGCGCTCCGATCGGATCTGCACCTCCACCCACCGGCCTTTAGGGCCCATTACCGTGATATGAAGCGCCTCGTACCCGGTACTCTTGGGGGAAGAGATCCAGTCGCGAAGGCGTACCGGATTGGGGGTAAAGTGGTCCGTGACGATGGAATAGATCTTCCAGGCCAGGAATTTTTCGTTCCGCCGGTCGGATTTGTAGATGATCCGGATGGCGAACTTGTCGTAGACTTCCTCGAAGGTAATGTTCTGGGTCTGCATTTTCCGGCGGATGGAATGGATGGACTTCATCCGCCCCTTGATGTGGTAATGCAGGCCTTCCTTATCCAGGGAATCCCGGATCACGTCTGTAAAATCCTCAATGTATTTTTCCTGTTCCTCTTTGGTGTCCTCGATCTTGCTGAGGATGTCGGTATAGACCTCGGGTTCGGTGTATTTGAGGCTCAGGTCTTCCAGTTCGGTCTTGATGTTGTACAACCCGATGCGGTGGGCCAGGGGGGCGTAGATGTAGAGGGTCTCCGAGGCGATTTTTACCTGCTTGTGCTCCGGCATGGAGTCCATGGTCAGCAGGTTGTGGTAGCGGTCCGCAATCTTGATGATGATCACCCGGACATCGTCGTGCAGGGTCAGCAGCATCTTGCGGAAATTCTCCGCCTGCTGGGAGATGTTCATGTCCTTCTTCAGGTGGGCAATCTTGGTAAGCCCGTCCACAATGCGGGCCACCGTCTCCCCGAACATCTGTTCGATGTCGTCCAGGGTGTAGGGGGTGTCCTCCACCACGTCGTGCAACAGGGCAGCCGCAATGGAAACTGCGTCAAGCCCGATTTCCGATGCCACGATCTTGGCCACGGCAATGGGGTGGAAGATATAGGCTTCCCCGGACTTACGGCGCTGGTCCTTGTGCGCATCTACGGCCACGTCAAAGGCCTGCCGGATCAGTTTCTTGTCCGCAGCGGACAGATTCTGATAGCTGATGCGCAACAGTTCCTTGTACTGTTTGGCAATTTCTTTGTTTTCCCGTTCCAGGAGGGTTTCGGAGGCCATAGATTAAAAGTAGTACAAATCTCTTCCCCTACCAACAAAAACTGTGCCTGTGCTGCCGTGGCCGGGACTTCCTGCGGTTGGTCGGTACCGCCAGGACCACATGGCGGCGTGCCAGGGTTTTGCAGGGTGGTGGGGTAAATTGGATTGGGTGGGGGGAGGGGGGTGGCGCCCCCATCACAGTACTACTCCACCGGCACCCAGAAGTGTTCCAGCGCATCCGGGTCGCCCTGGCGGAAATCCGGACCCATGACTGCAAAGTGCGGGCGGTTGGCCAGGCGGTAACCCGAAGCCGGCAACCATTGGGTAAGGATGGCCCCGTAAAAGGCTGCTACCGGCCCCATGCGTTCGCGGTACGGGAATACGGCATAGAGGCCTTCCTCCAGGTCCAGTTGGCTAAAGCCCCCGGGTAGTTCAGTACCGGGTTCCACAGGCACTGCTGCCCATTTTTCAAAGGGCCGGTCCGGATCAAATTGCTGCAAGGCTTCCACCCCGTCGTAAACTTCCATCGAATACAGGTCCCTGCCCAGGCGGTTCGGGATTTCCTTGAGCCTGGGCATAAATCCCTGCCAGAGTTGCGGGGTTTGGTCATGGGAAAACGACATGCGGACCTTGTGGCCCGCAAGTTGCGTTTTGGGGTGTTTTTTCAGGAGGGGTTGAAGGGTAAAAGTCACAAGGGATCAGTATTTGGAATCTTTGAGCGGTATTTTTTTGTGTCTTAATTACTGAAAAACAGCATTTTAAACAATCAAACCGCAAAGTAATGAAAACGTATGTTAACCGGGCAGGTCTCTGCGTGCTTGCAGTCCTTGCCCTTTGGGGTTGTCGGGAAAAATCTCCGGAACCCCAGCCCGAAGCTATGGAAAATTCTACGGAAATGGTCGCGACCGAAGCCGTACTGCCCGCATTGGACCCTTCCCTGGACCCCATGATGGTAGGCGAAGCTTTCTCCCAGCCCCTGGGCGACACCCTGAATATCCAGATGTACATCATGACCATGAAACCGGGGGACTCTATTGGCCTGCACCAGCACCTTGACCATACGGCCTATGTGCTTAAGGGCGGGCAGTTGCTGGTCTATGTAGACGGGACGGAACCCGTTCAGTTTGTGTTGAACGAAGGCCAGGCCCTGATTTCCGGGCCGCTTACGGATGCTGCGGTGAACAATGGGGATACAGAGGTCTCCCTGCTCATCAATGAAATCCACCGGCCGCGGGAATGACTTGCGGGTAATGCAGCCTAATCCTGTTCGGGTTGGGCTGTTGCAGAAAAGGGAATCCGCCAGGTACCGGCTTCAGCATCGGCGGTCCCACCCATTTCCCGTTCAATGACCCGTTGGGTGATGCCCATACCCTTTTCGGCCATGTGGTCAAAGGTATCTATGCCGTTTTCGGGAAAATTTTGCCGGGTACGATGGATGTTAAAACGGTTGGAAAAGGTCTGGCCAAAGGCAGCTTCCACCGCCTTTTTGCCCATCATAAACCCGAGTAAGCCCCCCCAGGTGGCGGTAGGGTTGTCCGAGTCCCACCCGCAGAGGACCCCGATCTTAAGGGTTTCCTGCAGGTTGCCTTCCCCGTAGAAATAGCTCACCAGGCTGGCAGCAAAATTGATGCCGGCTGCAAAGCAGCCATTGCAGTAGAGGTTGCGCGAGGTGATGTCATATCCATCGGCCTGTTCCACCTGGTACCGTTGGTAGATGGAGTCCCTGGTCTGTTCCCAGGGGATCCCGCTGCGGTACAGGCCGTACACGTAATCGTACATGGCGGCGGGATAGGTGCCGTCTTCCAGGTGTTCCCGGGCCTGGGAAGCCATGGCCAGGAGCTGGGTTTTCCGGTCCTGGGCCGGGTCTGCCACAGGGGCCAGGGCGTGCAGGATCACATAGAATTCTGCGATTTGGGCGGCTTCCTCCCGGGCGGTGGTCTGTATGGGCAGGTAGGCCAGTTCCAAAGCCAGGTCCGGACGCCCCGGGGCAAAAAGCCCAAAGAGCTCCGTGGTGAGCTGGGCGTCAATCATGTCGTAATAGGGGTTGCTGGCCGGCTCACTGGTCTGGGGCGGTAATACGCCCTGCTGCATCAGGTCAAAGGCCTGCTGGTTAGATACCCAGAGGTAGTTTTCCTCCTCGGCCCGGATGTGTTTGAGCCAGCCCTCGCGGATTTGTTCCGGGGTGAGGCGGGTGGCCCCGCTTTCGAATAACAGGTGCTGATACATGTACTCAATATCCGTATCGTCGTCTGCCCCCCACACCTCTTGCGGGCCACGGAACACAAAATCGATGGTAGGGGACCACGGGCTGATGGAATCGGGCCGGAAGATGCTGGGCTGGTCCGGGCCGCCCCAATCCTTACGGGTGTAAAAGGCCCCGGTGCGGATCTCGCCCAGGTTGCCGATCTTGTCCATCTCGGTTACCAGCCCGGTCCAGTTCGCGATGCACTGTGCCAGCCAGAAGCCTTCCAGGCCGTCCTTGTACCTGGCCTGGATCAGGGTGATTTCCCGAGTGCTTTCGGTTGGGTTTGGGTGTCTGTCCCGGCAACCGGCCAGGACCGGGAGCAGGACAAGGGAGAACAGGAGCATGCGCATGGGTACGAACTTTGGTTTCCGTAAGATAGGAATTCCGTTTCAGTCGGGTGCCGGGTGCCGCAGGTGAGCAATCCGGGCAGCCAGGGGCGGATGGGAGTAGTGCATAAAGACGTAGGCCGGGTGGGGCGTTAAATTGCTCAGATGGTTGCGGGAGAGCTTCTTCAGGGAACGGATCAGGGGCTCTGCGGCAAAGGTATCGCGTGCATAGGCATCCGCCTGAAATTCAAAGCGGCGCGAAAAGATATTCATGATCAGGCCGGTGGCCTCGGAAATAGGACTGTAGAGCAATCCAAAACTGAGCAGGGCCGCGTGAAAACTCGGGTTTTGCACACCCAGGGCCCTGGAGAGTTCCGGATGGTTTATAAAGACCGAAAGCACAAAGAGGGTGAGCCCGGTCAGGGCGGTGGAGGCCAGCAAATTGATCAGGATGTGCCGGCGCCGGTAATGCCCCACCTCGTGCGCCAGGACGGCTACCACCTCGTCTGCCTCCAGGTCCCGGATCAGGGTGTCGTACAGGGTCACGCGCTTCTGGCTCCCGAAGCCGGAAAAATAGGCGTTGGCCTTGGTGGAGCGCCGCGACCCGTCGATGACAAAAATCTTCTGCAGTTCAAAGCCCACCTGCCGGGCATACTGTTCTATTTTTTCCTTCAGGGGGCCGTCCTCCAGCGGCTCCTGCCGGTTAAAAAGGGGTACGATCAACCGGCTGTACCACAGGTTCATCAGCACGCTGAACAGGGTTATCAATCCCCAGGCATAAAGCCAGAAGGCAGTCCCGGCCCATTGGTAAAAGGCCATGATGGCGGTAAGCAGGCCGCCCCCCAGTACCAGGGCCAGGGCCCAGCCTTTGGCCTTGTCTGCCCAATAGAGGGCAGGGGTAGTCTTGTTAAACCCAAAGCGCGCCTCAATTACAAAGGTATGGTACAGCCCCAGAGGGGTGCTCAGCAAGTCGGCCCCCAGGTATAGGATGCCGAAGAACAGGATGGCCTGGATCAGGGGGTCGTCCGAAACGGAAGCCGCCAGCTGGTCTGCCCAGCCAAACCCGCCCAGCAGCAGGAAAGCGACCAGCCCAAAGGTAGAGAGGGCTCCCGAAAGCAGCCCGAAACGATAATTGGCCTTCTTGTAGGCCTGGGATCTTTGGTATTCCTCCGGGTCGTACAGGCCTTCCACCTCCTTGGGTGGGGTGGCGTTAAAACGGCGGGCATTCAGGTACTCCAGCAGGGTTTCCACCGCATATTGCACCAGCAGGATGCCGGTAATGATGTAGGTAAGGCTTTCAGCAGACATGGGTTCGGATTGGATGTAGGGTGTAAAGTAACCAATTTTTGAACCCCGGCGTAACTTTTTAGACCAGTGGTATGCCGGCCCGGGGGCTTACGCCGGATCGAACCCGCGCTGCCGCAGGGCTTCAAAAACCAGGATGGCTGCGGAGACCGAGACATTCATGGAATCTATAGCGCCGGCCATGGGGATTTCGACTTTCGCTTTTGCCTGTTGCCTCCAGGCTTCGGTAAGGCCCGTGGCTTCCGTGCCCACAGCAATGGCCGTGGGGGGGCGGTAATCTGCCTGGTCGTATCGGGTGGCGCCGCCCAAGCAGGCGGCCATGAGATGTATCCCTTCCTGTTCCAGATAGGCCAGGGTTTCCGCCGTGGAGGCTACCGCCACCGGGACCGTAAACAGGCAACCCACGCTGGAGCGGATCACATTGGGGTTGTAGAGGTCGCTCCGGGGGTCGGCAATAATCACGGCATCCAGGCCAGCGGCATCGGCGGTGCGCAGCAGAGCACCCACATTACCCGGTTTTTCCGGGGCTTCGGCAATCAGGATCAGGGGGGATTTCCGTTTGAATTCCAGGGCGTCCAGGGAATGTTCACGGGCGTGCATTACCGCCAGTACGCCTTCGGTCTTGCCGCGGTAGGCCACCTGCCGGTACACTTCTGGGCTTAAGGTGGTTCGGGGTACCCCATGGAGTTGTGGCAGCCGTTCCAGGGCACCGGCCTCCAGGATCTCGGGGCAGTAGTACACCCGCTCTGCGGTGTAACCACCTTCCAGGGCCAGACCCAGTTCCCGCAACCCCTCCAGCACAAAACGGCCGGCCTTCCGACGGTCCCTGGATTTCTGGGTCCAGTGCTGTAATTGCCGGATTTCCGGATTATGGGAACTGCTGATGTGTTTCTCGCTGGGCATGGCAACAAAAAAACGGAACAGCCCGGGAGCTATTCCGTTTTTAAAGGTACGGTTTTACCGCTTACTGCCGGGCGTATTTCCCGGTATAGCGTTTCCAGAGCTCAGTCTGGTGGGTTTCCAGGGAGATTTCCCGCCCGTCGATAAAGGCGTGGGAAAGCTGGTTGGTCCGCATGTCCAGCGCGTCTCCTTCAGAAATGAAGAGGGTAGCGCTTTTCCCCTGGGCCAGGGTGCCGTAGCGATCGTCTATGCCCAGGATTTTGGCGGTGTTGCCCGTAATGAGCTGCAGGGCTTTTTCACGGTCCATGCCCTGGCCGGCCACGTGCCCGGCATAGAAGGGCAGGTTGCGGGTCTGGAAGTTTGACATCCCCTGGTTCTGGATGCCCACCAGCAACCCGGCATCCGCCAGCATCTTCGGCAGGCGGTAGGGCAGGTCGTAGGCATCATCTGCCATGGAAGGCAGGGCGTGGGGTTCGTTCACCAGTACGGGAATATTGTGCTCCTTCAGCAGGCCTGTTACCTTATAGGCCTGGTAGCCGCCTACCAGCACCACGTGGGCAATGCCTGCCTCCTTCAGGGCGGTTACGGCATCTACGATTTCC
This sequence comes from Robiginitalea aestuariiviva, assembly GCF_029537735.1. GTDB lineage: Bacteria > Bacteroidota > Bacteroidia > Flavobacteriales > Flavobacteriaceae > Robiginitalea > Robiginitalea aestuariiviva. Next base: position 71,114 of record NZ_JARPUQ010000003.1, read on the forward strand.
CGTTCGCCTTCGGCATAGACATACAGCCGCTGGCTGCCGCTGAAGAGTCCCTGCATGGCCGCATAGGCCGGGTTCATGTCGGCATTGGCCCCCTTGCCGTAGGCTTTGGCGCTACGGATAAAATCCAGGATGGCAGCCTGCTCGTCCGGGTAGTCCTTGTTGGGGCGCATACCGCGGGGTTCGCCCAGCCACCAGCGGCCGCGGCGGAAGGAATTGGGCCAGTGCAGGTGGATGCCGTCATCGGTTTTTACGGCGGCGTCTTCCCAGTTCCAGGCATCGAATTGCACAATGGAGGACGTACCGGAGATGGTGCCCCCCTGGGGGGTGGCCTGCCCCAGCAGTACGCCGTTGGGCCGCATACTTTCCACCACCTTGGATTCGGCATTGTACGCAATCAGGCTGCGGACATGCGGGATCATGGTACCGATTTCGTCTTCGTCGTCCGAAGGCCGTACGGCGTCAATTTCCACCAGTCCAAGGGATTTTACCGGGGCGATTATGCCCGGGTAAACGTGCTTCCCGCTGGCGTCGATGATGCGGCCTTCAGGGGTAACACCCGCGCCCATGGCGGTGATGGTCCCGTCCGAAAAGACCAGGGTGCCGTTTTCCACTACAGTGCCGTCCCCCAGGTGCAGGGTGGCGCCGGTAATGCTGATCGTTTCCTGCTGGGGCGGAGCCGGGGTTTGCTGGGCCCGGGCGGTGGTGCCCAGGAGCAAAAGCAGGATGGTGAGGATATGATATGTAGATTTCATAGGATTTTGCTTCTTATGGGTTTCTGAATTACAGGCTGTTGCAGTGCAGGCGTTCGCGGCGGTTCATCCGCGGCGCGCGCTTGTTGCCGCCGTCTTTCTGGTCCAGCATCATGTCGATCAGGGTGTTGCGTTCCTGGGCCATGCGGCTGCGGATTTGCGTATCCGTTTCCAGGTCAAAGTAGGGTACCCCTTCAATATAGGTTTTCTCGGCCTTGGAATACACCGAAAGCGGGTTCCCGGACCACAGTACCAGGTCTGCATCCTTCCCTTCCTTAATACTGCCGGTACGCTGGTCCAGGTGCAGCAGCTTGGCGGGGTTGATGGTCACCATTTTCCAGGCTTCCTCCTCGCTCATGCCCCCGTATTTTACGGTCTTGGCTGCCTCCTGGTTCAGGCGGCGGGACATCTCGGCATCGTCACTGTTGATGGCCACGGTAACCCCCTGGTTGTGCATGATGGCCGCATTGTAGGGGATGGCATCGTTCACCTCAAACTTATAGGCCCACCAATCGCTGAAGGTGGAGCCGCCCACCCCGTGTTCGGCCATTTTATCGGCTACCTTATAGCCTTCCAGGATGTGGGTGAAGGTATTCACCCGGAAGCCCATTTTGTCGGCCACCTTCATCAGCATATTGATCTCGCTCTGCACATAGGAGTGGCAGGAGATAAACCGTTCCCCGCGCAGGATTTCGGCCAGTACTTCCATTTCCTCGTCGTAGCGGAACGGTTGCCCGGCATCCTTTTTGGCCTGGTATTCCTTGGCGCGCTGGAAGTAGTTCAGGAACACCTGCTCCACGCCCATACGGGTTTGCGGAAAGCGGGAATAGCTCTGCCAATTGCTCTGTTTTACGTTTTCCCCCAGGGCAAACTTGATATACTTCGGCATGTCCTTGTACAGCATCTCCGATGCCGGCTGTCCCCATTTCAGTTTGATAATGGCGGAGCGCCCGCCAATGGGGTTGGCAGACCCGTGCAGGATTTGGATGGAGGTTACCCCCCCGGCCAGGTTCCGGTAGATATCCGGGTCTTCCGGGTCTACCACATCGGAGATCTTCACCTCTGCGGAGGAGTTGTGGCCCGCCTCGTTAATGGCCAGGGCCGCAATGTGACTGTGTTCGTCAATGATCCCCGCCGTAAGGTGTTTCCCGGTGGCGTCGATGACCCGGGCGCGCCCGGGGCTGAGGTCCTTACCAATGCGGGCAATCTTACCCCCGCGCACCAGCACGTCCGTATTTTCCAGGATGCCGGCGTCTTCGCTGGTCCATACCGTGGCATTGCGGAACAGTACGTCTTCCTGTTTGGGCAGGGCGGCATATCCATATCCGATATTGGGGTAGGTCAGGGGAAGGACCTCCGGGGCCGCATCCTCCTTAGCTTCTTTTTCTTTTTCAGCCTCAAAAGCAGCCGTTTTCTTCAGGGTGAGGCGGGTTTCCTTCCCGTCGGGCAATACGGTTTTAGCCTGCAGGTTGTCGGCATCCCGTTGTACGCGGGCCGCCAGGCGGTAGCGGTCGTCTCCGTCGGTGAAGGAGAGGTCCGCCCAATCCCCGCTGTAGGCGATCTTGCCCTTCAGGTCCGTAGTGTCCCGTTTCACTTTCAGGCTGGGGGCGGCAGCCTTGCCACCGAGCTCTAGGGTAAAGGTCTTGCCCGCGGCTGTGAGGGTGTAGGTGCCGCGGATGTCTTTCTGGTCCATATCGGCCAGGATATCCCGTTGCCCGTTCACCCAGTTCTCGTACAGGGTGGTGTTTTCGTCAAACACCGGTCCGGAGGCGATCAGGAAGTTGGCCCGGCGGCCGGTTTGCAGGCTGCCGATCTGGTCTGCCTGCCCCAGCAGGCGTGCGGGTTCGGTGGTCAGGGCACGCAGGGCCTCCTCTTCGGGCAGTCCGTACTGAATGGCCTTGCGCAGCATCGGCATAAAGTCGGTTTGTTTCTGCAACCCCTGCAGGGTAAAGGCGAAGGCAATCCCGTTTTGGTGCAGTACCCCGGGGTTGGTCGGGGCCTGGTTCCAGTGTTTCATATCTTCCAGGGAGATGTACCCGGCTTCGTAGGGATTGGAAACGTCAAAGGCCTCCGGGAAGTTCAGGGGCACCACCAGGGTGGCCCCGGTGGCCTTGATCTGGTCGATGTTTTCGTATTCCTGGCCCCCGGCCAGCATCACGTATTGTACGCCAAAGGCGTCGCCAATGCCGTCGGCCCGGAGGATATTCCCTTTATCCCCGGCAGCAAAGAAGTGTACCAGGTTCTTCTGGGCCAGCAGGGCCTCCAGAGAACGATCGGTGGTTGCCGATCCCCCTCGGGCATACCAGTCTGCGTCGTAATACATCTGCCGCAGCAGGGCCATGGCCCCCATCAGGGATGTGGGGTAGGACTGGCGGGAGGTTACGCTTTTATCGAAGGAAAAATACTGGCCGGAAACGCCTTCCAGCACCCGATCCCCCTCGGCCCCTTCGTCCTGCAGGGCCAGCAGTACACCCGTGCCTCGGGCAATCCCGTCGGTCACGTGGCTGTTGACTACCCCAAAGCCGAGTTTACGCAAGGCCTGGGCTGCCTTTTGATCGAAGGAGTAGGCTTCCAGGGCCTGTTGCTCGGGCCGGATGTGGTCGTTCCAGTAAAAGCCTTCCCGGGTGGCCTCGTACTGGGCGGTACGGCCGCCCCCGGGGGCGCGTTTCGGTTTTTCGATCCCGTAGTCTGAAAAGACGTCAATAAAGGAAGGATAGATGTATTTCCCTTCCAGGTCCATGGTGACCGTATTCTCCGGGATGCGGACCGAGCTGCCGGCCGCAACCACCTTGCCCTTGCGGATCAGGAGGGTTCCGTTGTCGATCACCTGCCCGGGGCTTACGTAGATCCGGGCGTTGGTAAATGCAGTGTAGTTTTCGTCTGCGGCCTTTACCCCGTCATTCTTGGGGTAGTATTCCTGGCCGAATGCGAAAGCACCCAGCCACAGGATGGCCGGGATGGCGAGTTTCCATTTCATAGGGTTGGTACGTTTTTGAATTAGCCCCCTAAAAATAAGGTTTAGCCCGGGGGCACCCCCAAGGCATCCCCGTATTTTAACAAAACCTTTAGAATTCCGGGAGGGGGTGTTCCCGGTGGAACCCGACCAGGAGGGAAACCACCCGGCTGTAGCTGCGGATGCCGTCCTTCTGTCGGTTGGCTTCCAGGTAGGTGTTGAATACCGCCTTGAAAACCGGCTCCAGGGGGTTGGCATAGCCGGCCCAGAAGTCGCGAGCCTGCTGGTAGTTCGCTTCCACCCCGGGGTGCAGGGCGGCCCGGATGGCCTTGGCCTCCTCCGGGTTTTGACGCCCGAGTTCGGCCAGGCAGTACCCCAGGGCCGAGGTCACGGCCGAATACCGGAAGTAAGGGTCCGGGTGTTCCAGGCTCACCAGGTAACCGATGAAGTTGGTTTCGTTCTCGGCAGAATACCCGAGTTGGTGACCCACCTCGTGCCCGCAGACCACGGGGTAGCGGAACAGCGGCAGGCGGGCATTCACCTGGGCTTCCCCGGTAAAGGGGTTCAGGTATCCCCCATAGCCCATATAGGACAACCACCCGCTGATCAGCGAGGGTTTCAGGGAGGGGTGGCGGTAGGCCAGGTTGGGGTAACGGGCCTCCAGGTGGCGGTACCCTTCCACGGTTAAGGCCTGGATCTGCTGCCGGGTATAGGGCGGTACTACGGCCGAGAGGGTGTCCCCGGCCAGTTCCTGCTGCAGGGTATTGGCCTGCCCTACCAGTTGACGGGTTACGGCCTGCAGTTCCTCCACGGTGAAGGCCTCCTCCCATCCCATGGCCTGGGCAAGGGGGGTGCGGAAATAGTTGAGCCCCCACATCAGGTAGAAGGTGAAGTACAGGACGGAAAGGGCTGCCAGAATGTTCCTTAAGGTGGCGCGGAAATGGGTGCGGATGCGCCGGCCCTTGCGCACCAGCAGGTATATCCCGTAGGCCAGCAGCCCCAGGTAGGCCAGGTCTCCGATCGAAAAGGGGAAGACCCCGTACAGCGTCCGTGAAAACCCGGAAAGGTAGGGGTAGAGTCCCTGGCTGTACCAGCGCTCTACGGCCTGGGGGTGGGCAGCGGCCCAGGCCACCAGCAGCAGCTGTACGGGCAGGCTCAGGGCCAGGATGTTCAAGATTCGGTTCCGCATGCCTTCAAAAATAGGGATTCTCACCGCCCTATTTCCTATTTTTGGGTCAAAACAATCCCTATGGCTACTCCTTTGGCTGCCCTGGAACCCCAGGCTGTTTGGCACCATTTTGAAAACCTGAACGCCGTACCCCGGCCCTCGAAAAAGGAAGGGCGGGTCATAGCTTTTATGATAGACTTTGGCCGTAGCCTGGGCCTGGAAACCCTGCAGGACGAAACGGGAAATGTACTGATCCGCAAACCGGCCAGCCCGGGGATGGAGGGGCGTACCCCGGTAGTGCTGCAGGCCCACCTGGATATGGTGCACCAGAAGAATGACGGGACTGATTTCGATTTTGATTCCGAAGGCATCCGCATGTGGGTGGACAAAGACTGGGTGCGCGCCCGGGGGACAACCCTGGGGGCCGACAACGGTCTGGGCGTGGCCGCCATTATGGCGGTACTGGAAGCCTCGGACCTGGCTCACCCGCCCCTGGAAGCCCTCTTTACCATAGACGAGGAAACCGGGATGACCGGGGCCAAAAACCTGGGGCCGGACTGGTTGCAGGGCCGTATCCTGCTGAATCTGGATACGGAAGAAGACGACGAACTGGACGTAGGCTGTGCCGGCGGGGTAGACCTTACTGCCACAGGGACCTACACCCCGGAGCCGGTCCCTGCGGGGGGCCTGGCCTTCCGCCTGCAGGTGAGCGGGCTGCAGGGGGGGCACAGCGGGATGGACATCCACAAAGGCTTGGGGAATGCCAATAAAATCCTGACCCGCCTGTTGATGACCACTGCCGCACAGGCAGCCATCCGCCTCTCCCGCTTTGAAGGCGGGAACCTCCGCAATGCCATCCCCAGGGAGAGCCATGCTATTCTTGTTGTGGCGGCCTCGGATCGCGAGGCCCTGGAAATGGCCTTTGCCCGGGAGGCCGCGGCAATCCAGGCGGATTTTGCACCTGTAGAGCCCGGGCTGGAGTTGCAGCTGGAACCCTGCCAAACCCCTGAAAATGTTATGCCTGTAGCAGGTCAGGAAGCCTTGCTCCGCTGCCTGGCAGCTGTCCATAACGGGGTGCAATACATGAGTTACCAGTTCCCGGAACAAACCGAGACCTCCAACAACCTGGCCCGGGTACTGGCCGGGGCGGGGGAAATCCTGATCGGGTGCCTGACCCGTTCCTCTTCCGAAAGCCGGAAGGCAGACCTGGTCCGCAGCCTGCAGGCCGTGTTCGGGCTGGCGGGATATACGTCGGAAACCAGCGGGGATTACCCCGGCTGGTCGCCGGACCCGGAGTCCCGGGCCCTGGCCCTGTTACAGCAGCGCTACCAGGCGATGTTTGGCGAGGCCCCTAAGGTGGTGGCCGGGCACGGGGGGCTGGAGTGCGGCATCATCAAGGCGCATTACCCGGAGATGGACATGATCAGTTTCGGCCCCACCATCCTGGGGGCGCATTCCCCGGATGAACGGGCGTCAGTTTCGTCCACCCAAAAATTTTGGGGTTTCCTCAAAGACGTGTTGGCCCACATCCCCTGAGTAAAAAAAAACACCGGAGATTCCGGTGTTTCTATTTTTAGTTCTGGGCTTCCAGTTGGATGCCCGTGATTTCGATATCGAAGACCAGCTGGGCATTGGGCGGCACTGGGCCCCCGCCGCGCTCGCCCCATCCGAGGTGTGGCGGGATAAAGAGGCGGCGTTTTTCCCCGACCTTCATTTCCAGCAGGGCTTCGCGGAACCCGGGGATCAGCGGGGAGTCCGGGCTGTAGTCCATGGCCACCGGGCCAAAGTTGCCCCGGTGCATCTGCAGGAGTTCATCCCGTTTGTCAAAGAGTTCGGCAATGGCCTCTTCGCTGGTGTCGATCAGGGTGCCGTCTTCTACCCATCCGGCATAGTCTACCCAAACCTTGTCCCCAATGGCGGGCTGCTCCCCGCTGGGCTCCTGCACCACAATATAGGCCAGGCCCGTGGGAGTAGTCTGGGCCGTGGCTTTCTGCTCCTGGATGCGGGTCACAAAGGCTTCGAGTTCGGCTTTGCGCTCCGCTGCCCGGGCTTCCTCGGCCGCGAAATAGTCTTCCATCACCTCCACGGCGTCGAAGGCTTTGGCCGCCTTGCCATTGCGGATAATGTCCACTTCTTCCATAACCACATCCTGCACGGGTTTGTTGCTGCCCTGGGCTACGGGGACGGCAGCAATGGAATCCACCACTTCCATCCCGCGCACTACCGAACCAAATACGGTGTGCTTTCCGTCCAGCCATGGGGTGGCGGCATGGGTGATAAAGAACTGGCTGCCGTTGGTTTTGGGCCCGCTGTTGGCCATGGAGAGGATGCCCTTGCCGCTGTGCATCAGGGAATCGTTAAATTCATCCATAAAACGGTATCCGGGGTTGCCCCGGCCGGTGCCGGTTGGGTCGCCCCCCTGGATCATAAAATCCTTGATCACCCGGTGGAAGGTAATGCCGTTGTAGTACTTCTTTTCTTTGAATTCTTCGCTTACGTAAGGGTTGGTGCCTTCGGCCAGGGATACAAAGTTGGCCACGGTAACCGGGGTCTTTTCGTATTCGAGCTTCATGACAATTTCCCCCTTGCTGGTGCGCACGGCGGCGTACAGGCCGTCGCCCAGGTCTGCGTAATGGTTGGTTTTACAGGAGGTAGCCGAAAGGCCGGCAACCAGGAGGATCAGCAATATTCGTTTCATGGGTTCAGGGTTTGAGTGCTATTTGCGTCTTGTGATTTTTGGATGTCCAGGATTTCCAGGGTGGCTTTCAGGGGCACATTGGGGCCGATGCGGTCTTCATCCCCATGGTAGCCGTAACCCAGGGAGGAAGGGTACATAAAAACGGCTTTCTCCCCTTGCTGCAGCAGCTTTACGCTGTTGCGCAGCCCGGGGAAGAGCTCTTGTTTGTCCACTTTATAGCGGAGGACCCCAAGCTCCTCGGCCCGGTAAAGGGTGTCTCCCCCCCAGGTCATCAGGTTATAGGTGAGGGTCACCAGGTCGTCCGGTTGGGGGGTGTAGCCCTGGCCCGGGTTTTTCTGCAGGTAATAGAAGCGGCTGCCGCTGGCGGTCTGCTCCCACTGGTGGAGGCTGTCTGCTGCAATGAGGCGGGCCATCAGGGCCTCTTCCTCGGCCAGCAAACGCTTGTTGCGCGCCGCCGACTGCTCCAGGAAGGAACCGCTTTTGGCTTCTATGGGCCAGCGGGCTTCCGGCTCGCGGCAGGCGGCCGCCAGCAGGAGGGTCAGAAGTAAAATACGGAACTTCATGCGTGCTGGAGTTGATTTTCATATTCGGGGAGGATGGCCCGGAACCGTGCTGCGGTGTCCTCCAGGGAGGCTTCGGACCGCCCGCCGGCCGCATTGATATGCCCTCCGCCTGAAAAATGCTTACGCGACATATCGTTCACGGAAAAGTCCCCCTGGGAACGCAGGGAGATCTTTACAATCCCCTCTTCCCGGTTTTCGATAAAGATAGCGGCAAGCACCACATTGTTTATGGAAAGCCCGTAGTTCACAAAACCTTCGGTATCTCCCTTCTGGAAGCCGTGGGCATCCAGTTCGTCCTGGCTCAGGGTAATATAGGCCGTGCGGTACTCCGGCAGGATCACCAGGTTGCTCAGGGCGCAGCCCAGCAGTTGCAGGCGTTGGGGCCGGTTGGTATCGTAAATGTGGCGGTGAATTTCGGTATGGGGCGCCCCCCGTTCCATGAGGTCGGCTGCCACCCGCATGGTGCGCGGGGTAGTGGAAGCGAACTTAAAGGAACCGGTATCGGTAAGCATCCCGGCATACAGGCAACTGGCCGTTTCCGCGTCAATGCGGTCCAGCCCGCCCAGGGCTTCTATGGTATTGTAGACCATTTCGCAGGTGGAGCTCATACGCACATCGGAATACTGGATGTGGGCATACCCGTCCGGGGCCTGGTGGTGGTCGATCATCACAAAGGTGGCGCTGGCTTCGGATAGGAGCTGGCACAGGGGGCCGCATCGGTCCAGGGCATTGAAATCCAGGGTGAAGATCAGTTCGGCTTCGGCCACCGCCTTTCTGGCCGTTTCCGGGTTCCGGTCATAGATGAGTACCCCTTCCGACCCGGGCATCCATTTGAGGAATTGTGGAAAATCGTTAGGGGCCAGTACCCGGGCGCGATGGCCGCTTTGGCCCAGGTAGCGGCAGAGCCCCAGGCAGGCGCCAATAGCGTCCCCGTCAGGGTTGTAATGCGGTACTAAAATGATCTCTCGGGGGCTGGCGAGCGCTTGTTGCAGCTTACCGGTCGCTTCTGAATTCATGCGCCCAAAGATACGATTAATTCTATTGATTGCCCGGGGGGAAAACGGTACCTTTAATCCCTAAACCCATACCTGTGAAAGCCTTTTCTGCCTGCCTTGCCGCCTTTTTGATAGCCGTTTCCTGCCGGGATCCACAACCCGCTGCCACAGCCCCGGAAGAACCGGTTTTTACGGTTGCCTTTGGATCCTGCAACCGCACTCGCCTCCCTAACCCTTTGTGGGACGATGTGCTGCAGGCCCGGCCCCAGGTCTGGATCTGGGGCGGGGATGTGGTTTATGCGGATACGGACAGCATTCCACTGCTTAAGGCGGCCTATGCCCTGCAGGATTCCGTACCCGGCTATGCCCGGCTGCGGGAGGCGGTGCCGGTGCTCGGCACCTGGGACGACCACGATTACGGGATGAACGACGGGGGTGCCTCCTTCCAGGCCAGGGAAGCCAGCCAGCAGGCCTTCCTCGATTTCCTCAACGTGGCCCCCCGCGACCCCCGCAGGCTGCAGCCCGGGGTCTACCACAGCGAAACTTTCCGTCACGGCCCCTATGCCGTAAAGATCCTCCTGCTCGATACCCGCTACCACCGTTCGGACCTGACCCCGGATACCACGGGGGTAAAGCGCTACGTCCCCAACCCGGATGGGGAGGGGACCATGCTGGGCGAAGCCCAGTGGGCCTGGCTGGGGCGGGAGCTTAAAAATTCCCGGGCGGATTTCAACCTTGTGGTGAGCAGCATTCAGGTGCTTTCGGACCGGCACGGGTTCGAAACCTGGGGGAACATGCCCCACGAGCGCCAGCGCCTGCTGGAACTTATTGCAGCATCCGGGGCCCGGGGGGTAATCCTCTTGTCCGGAGACCGGCACCTGTCGGAATTCTCACGCACGCAGGTGGCAGGTCTGCCGTATCCGCTGGTGGACTTCACCAGCAGCGGGCTTACGCATGTCTACAGCGGTTTTAGCGGGGAAGAGAACCCCTACCGGGTGGGGCAGGTAGTGAACGAGCGCAGTTTTGGGTTGCTGCGGCTGTACCCGGAATCGGGCCGTGCCCGCATGGAAATGATGGGCGACAGCAGCCGAACCCTTAGTTCCCTGCAGGTTCGGTTTCAATAATTTTGTGGGAAGGTTCCAGAAAGTGTACTTTTGCAAAAATTTTTGGAAATGACCGGAAACAGAACCTTTACCATGATCAAGCCGGATGCGGTTGAAAATGGCCACATCGGGGCCATCCTTGAAAAAATCACCGCGGCAGGCTTTAAGATCATTGCGATGAAATACACCCAGTTGAGCCGCCGCGACGCGCAGCAGTTCTACGCCATCCACAAGGACCGCCCCTTTTTCGGGGAGCTGGTGGATTTTATGACCCGGGGCCCCATTGTGGCGGCTATCCTGGAAAAAGACAATGCCGTGGAGGACTTCCGCGCCCTGATCGGGGCTACCAACCCGGCCGAGGCTGCCGAAGGCACCATCCGCAAATTATTTGCCAAGGACATCGGCGAGAATGCCGTTCATGGGTCCGACAGCGACGAGAATGCCCAGGTGGAAAGCTCCTTCCACTTCTCCGGGCGCGAGATCTACGCCTAAGGGTAAGTCCATTATTGGTGTTAAGCAAGGCCCCGGGGATTCCCGGGGCTTTTTATTGCAGAAACAGTTGTTCCACCACTTCCCGCCCCATGTGGGCATTGAGCATCTCCACAATCTTCCGGTTGCCCAGGCTCAGTTCTTCCCGCAGTACGGAGGAGGTGAGCTCCACCCGCAGGGTAGTGCCCCTGAGGCGAACCTGCCGGGTGTATCCGGCCACCCCGGGGCCCATCACGGCTTCCCAGGCCGCCACAATGTCTACCTGGTCCAGGCCCTTTTGCAGGCCATGGGCGCTAATAAAGCCCTTCAGGGCCTCTCCGAGTTTTTGTTCGCCATCCTTGCGTGCCATCAGGGGTTCGGGGTTAAGGGTTCGTACCTGCGGTAGTGGTACCTGAGGTCGTTGGCATGCAGGGTAACCAACCGGTCCTTTTCCAGGGTTTCCACCCGCTCTTCCCAGGTGTCCGTCTCGCCCTGGAAGCGAAGCACCAGCTGCCCGTCCTGCTCCAGTGCCTCCATGGGCAGGGCATCGTCCGAGGTCTGAAATGTCCCGTCCAGGTTGGGCTGCATTTTTTTGAGGTAGCCTTTGTTCCCGTCCAGGTGATAGTAATTTACGGAGGTGTTCACGGTATACTCCCGCTCCCCTCCGCCAGGAAATTCCACCCGGTCAATCTCCCAGTACCCCTCCAGCCGGGGGGTGGCTTCCATGCCCGGAGGCTGGTTGCACCCCAGGCTAAGGGCCAGCAGGCACAATACACTACAGACGGATCGAAACATAGGATTGGTGTATGGCTTTTACGACGGCTTCGGTGCGCTCCGGGTGGGTGTCGCTGATAAAAATTTGCCCGAAAAGGTCCTGGTTTACCAGGCCCACAATATGGGAAACGCGGTGCTCGTCCAGTTTGTCAAAAATATCGTCCAGCAATAAGAGGGGCATGCCCTTTACCTGTTCCTTGATAAACTGGAACTGGGCAAATTTCAGGGCGATCAGGAAGGATTTCTGCTGACCCTGGCTGCCGAATTTCTTGATGGGGTGGCCCTGGATCTCCATCCGGAGGTCGTCCTTATGCACCCCCTTGGTGGTGTATTGCAGTACCCGGTCCTTTTCCAGGGACGTTTTAAGCAGCGCTTCCAGGGGGGCATCTTGAAGCTGGCTGTCGTACCCCAGGCTCACCGGTTCCTCCCCTCCGGAAATGGCCTGGTACTGTTCCGCGAAAATGGGCTGGAAGGCCTCCATAAAGGCCATGCGTTTGGCGTGGATCCGGGTGGCCATACCGGAGAGCTGCAAATCGTAGACCCCCAGGGTTTCCGGGTCAAAATGGTGGTTGGCGGCAAAGTACTTCAGCAAGGCGTTGCGCTGGGAGAGCACCTTGTGGTAGTCCAGCACATCCCGCAGGTATTCCCGGTCGGACTGGGAGATGACCCCGTCCATGAATTTGCGGCGGGTTTCGCTCCCCTCTATGATCAGGTCGCGGTCCGCCGGGGAGACAATCACCAGGGGCACCTGCCCGATGTGTTCGGAAATTCGATCATAGACTTTCCCGTTGCGCTTGAGCACCTTTTTGGCCCCTTTCTTGAAACTGCAGACAATATGCTGCTCTTCCCCTTCCTTCTCCAGCTTCCCGTCGATGACAAAAAAATCCTGCCCGTGGCGGAGGTTCTGGGTGGTGATGGGGTTGAAATAACTCTTCCCGAAGGCCAGGTGGTAGATGGCGTCCAGCACATTGGTCTTCCCCACCCCGTTGGGCCCGACCAGGCAATTGATCTTGCTGTCGAAGCGGAAATCGGCCGCTTCGAAATTCTTGTAATTCAGTAAGCTCAAGTGCGTTAGATGCATAAGGCTGGGGTGGTGGCTGAAGGGTCAAATTATTGAAAAATAACGAATAATTTGACTTTCGGTTTTGGATAAAACCTGTATTTTTGCGCGACCAATATTACGAAAAATGGCGACATACAAAAAGCGCGGACACAAGGGTACGAACAAGGCGGAAGCCACCCAGCAGGAAATCCACGACAGCACAACGGCAGAGGTTTTCAGCAGCCTCGATACCGGTGCTTCCCGGACCGAGCAGTGGGTAGCCCGCAACCAGACGTATATCCTCGGTGTGATCGGCGTGGTGGCCGTTGCGGTATTGGGTTACCTCGGATACGAGAAATTGGTACAGGAACCCCGGGAGGCTTCTGCCAGCAATGAGCTGTTCTTCCCCATGCAGTATTTTCAGCAGGCTCAGCAGAACGAGTCCCAGGCAGATTCGCTTTACACCCTGGCTCTGAACGGGGCCGAAGGGAAGTACGGGTTACTAGATATCATGGACAACTTTTCCGGCACCAAGGCGGCCAACCTGGCCACCTACGCTGCCGGGATCTCCTACCTGCACCTGGACCAGTACGACCAGGCCATCGATTACCTGGAAGATTTTAAATCCGACGATGCCATCCTGGGCTCCGTAGGCGAAGGCGCCATTGGCGATGCGTTTATGGAACTGGGGCAGGGGAGCGATGCCCTGGATTATTATGAAAAGGCCATTGCCCACGATACCAATGCCTTTACCACCCCCCTTTACCTCCACAAGGCCGGGATAACCGCCCTGCAACTGGAGGAGTACGGTAAGGCCCTAAAATTCTTTACCCGCATTAAGGAAGAATTCCCGCAGTCTGCCCAGGCGAGCGGAGTGGAAGCCTATATTGGCATGGCCCAAAAAGGCAACTGATGGCCACTTCTGGAAAAGACCTTTCCGCCTTTAACCCGGACGCTCTCCCGGACGGCGCCGGTTACCGCATAGGGCTGGTGGTTTCCCAATGGAACGACGAAATTACGGGTGCCCTGGCCAGGGGAGCCCAGGAAACCCTGCTGGACCTTGGGGTGCCCGAGAACCAGATTCTGCGCTGGGATGTGCCCGGGAGTTTTGAGCTGCCCTTTGGCTGCAAGCGCATGATCGAGCGGGAACGGCCGGATGCCGTTATTGCCATCGGCAGCGTGATCCGGGGGGAAACGGCCCACTTCGATTTTGTCTGCCAGGGTACAGCCCAGGGCATCATGGACCTGAACCTGCAGCACGATGTCCCGGTGATATTCTGCGTCCTTACCGACGACACCTGGGACCAGGCGCGGGCCCGAAGCGGCGGGCGCCATGGGAACAAAGGCGTGGAGGCGGCAGTGGCTGCCCTGCAGATGGCCGCCCTCTGATCCTTTTCTTTCCCCAGCCCTGTTAACATTTTTTGGGAGGCACACGTGGCCCGGCTGCCCTATTTTAAGTATTTTTGGGAGACTACTATGGGACGATTTTCGAGGCTTCGCAAGAACAAGAAATACGGCTACACCCCCAGGTACTACGACGATAAAGGCGAAGGCAGCCCCTTTAAAATGGAGCAGCGGCTGGACCGTTTCCGCAGTACCGGTGGGGTACAGGGCGGGATCAAATCGCGCCTGAACCGGGCCTTACGCGATTCCCGACAGGAAGGCGACCCCAATTACAAACTGCGGTTCCTGCTGGTGCTGGCCATCTTGTTGCTGGTGGTGCTGTACCTGCTGGATTTTGACCTCTCCATATTTTTCCCTGAGTAAATGCCAAACCGAATACACGTATTACCGGATCATGTGGCCAACCAGATTGCGGCCGGGGAGGTGGTGCAGCGGCCGGCCTCTGCGGTGAAAGAGTTGCTGGAAAATGCGATTGATGCCGGCAGTACGCAGATTGAACTCATTATTAAGGATGGGGGCAAGACCCTGATCCAGGTGGTAGACAACGGTTCCGGCATGTCCGGGGAGGACGCCCTGTTGTGTTTCCGCCGCCACGCCACCTCCAAGATCAGCGGGGCGGAAGACTTGTTTCGCATTCGTACCAAGGGCTTTAGGGGGGAGGCCCTGGCTTCCATTGCCGCCATTGCCCAGGTAGAACTCACCACCCGCACGGCCGATGCCCGCCTGGCCACCCGCATCCGCATTGCCGGGGATCAGGTGCAGGCCCGGGAGGAAGCCGTGGCGCCTGAAGGCACTTCCCTGAGCGTAAAGAACCTGTTTTTCAACATCCCTGCCCGGCGGAATTTCCTGAAGTCCGCCAAGGTGGAGTTCCGCCATGTGCTGGAGGAATTCCAGCGGGTGGCCCTGGCCCACCCCGGGGTAGGGTTCCGCATGATCCACAACGAGAGCGAGGTACACCACCTGCCGGCCTCCAAGCTACGCCAACGGATAGACTACCTCTTTGGCAACCGCATGCACGACCGGCTGGTGCCCATTACCGAGGAAACCCAACTGGCGGCCATTGGCGGGTTTGTGGTCAAACCCGAGTTTGCAAAGAAGAGCCGGGGCGAACAATACTTTTTTGTGAACGACCGCTTCATCAAAAGCCCGTACCTGCACCATGCAGTAATGGCGGCCTTTGAAGGGCTTTTAAAGCCCGATACCGTTCCCGGCTACTTCCTGTACCTGGACGTACCCCCGGAAAGCCTGGATGTCAATATCCACCCCACCAAAACCGAGGTAAAATTTGAGGACGAACAGAGCCTGTATGCCATTTTGCGGTCGGCGGTTAAACACAGCCTGGGGCAGTTCAGCATCCGGCCGGTCCTGGATTTTGAGCGGGACCAGAACCTGGACACCCCCTATGCTTTCCGGGAGCGGGAGGTGGTGGTGCCCGAGGTGAGTGTAGACCGGAATTTCAACCCCTTTTCGGAGCCACAGGCCCGCGGGGGGGTAGCCCCACGGAGAAACGCCAGGCCTGCCGCGGGCTGGGAAGCGCTGTATGAAGGCCTGGGGGAGACCCCTGCAGGGGAACCTGCCCAGGAATCCCTGGAGATCGAATCCGGGGCACGGGGTGGGGGACTGCTGGAAGAAGGCGACACCCTGCACCAGGATGTGCGCGGGGTTTTCCAGCTGGACCGGCGCTACATTGTGACCCGCATCAAATCCGGGCTGTTGCTCATTGACCAACAACGCGCCCACCAGCGGGTTCTCTACGAACAGCTGCTCGAAAACATCACCCGCCAGGACCCGGTGGTGCAGACCCTGATCTTCCCCCTGGTAATTTCCCTGAACCCCGCAGAGCGCCATTTGCTGGAAGACCTGACGGACGCCCTGGAGGGCATGGGGTTCCGTTTCCGTTTGGCTGAAAACGGACCCCTGGAGATCATTGGCCTGCCGGCCCTGGTGCCCGAGGCGGAAGCCCCCGCCCTGGTGGACGGCCTGCTGGCCGGCTGGCAGCAGCACGCAGGGGAGGAAGGGTTTTCCCAGAGCGACCGCATGGCCAAGGCCCTGTGTAAGCGGCTTGCCGTAAAGCCGGGCACCGCCCTGGAACCGTCGGCCCAGCTGGCCCTGGTAAACGACCTGTTCGGGTGCAGGGACGCCCGCATGAGCCCCTTTCAGAAACCCATCCACATGACCCTCCCCCTGGAGGAACTGGACCAAAAACTCAACACCCATGGGTAGACTTACCGACGGCATCAAGCATTTGCTGATCATTAACCTGATCTTTTTCGTAGCCACCGCCCTGTATGGGGATCGACTGTTTGACTGGTTTGCGCTCTGGTACCCCGAGAACCCGCATTTTTCCTGGTGGCAGATTGGCACCCATATGTTTATGCACGGGGGTCTTGCCCATATTTTCTTCAATATGTATGCGCTATGGGCCTTTGGTTCCCCCCTGGAGCAGATGTGGGGCACCCGGAAGTTCCTCTTCTTTTATTTCTCCGCCGGGCTGGGGGCCGCCCTGATCCATACCGGGGTGAATATGTACTATGTGCAGCAGGGGGTGGAGGCCCTGGTACAGGCCGGGGTAGCCAAGAGCGAGGTCCTGCAACTGCTGGCCAGCGGGGAAGCCCCCCGGAGTTGGCTGCAACTGGCCGACCCGGAAAAGGTGCAAACCATGGCGGATACCTTCTATTCTCCTGCGGTGGGGGCCTCCGGGGCCATTTACGGGATTTTGGTCGCCTTTGGGATGTCTTTTCCCAACAGCGAACTCTTCCTTATCTTTTTGCCCATCCCCATCAAGGCGAAGTATTTTATCCCGGTGCTCATAGGCCTGGACTTGTTTTCGGGGGTTACGGGCTATTCCATCTTCGGGTCCGGCATTGCGCACTTTGCCCACGTGGGCGGGGCGCTCTTCGGCTTCCTGATGATGTGGTACTGGAAGCGCAACCAGTTTAACCAAAACCGTTGGGATTTATAAGATGCAGGGAGGACTCAGATACCAGTTTGCGCGGCTCAGCATAGCCGAAAAGCTCATTGTGGTGAATGTGGCGGTCTTTATCGTCTTTAAGCTCACCGCCTTCCTGATGGCTATGCCCGCCTGGCGCCTGGAGGCCTGGCTGCACCTGCCCAAGGATTTCTTCGACTTCCTGACCCAGCCCTGGTCCCTGGTCACCTACTCCTTTTTGCATGGGGGTTTATGGCACCTGTTTTTCAACATGCTGATGCTGTATTACGTGGGGCGGATCTTTCTGAATTTGTTTGGCCCGCGCCGCTTTATCAATGTCTATTTCCTGGGGGTAATCCTGGGTGGGGCATTCTTCCTCACGGCCTATAACATCTTCCCGGCCTTTTACCAAAGCCAGTCGCCCCTGGTGGGGGCCTCGGCCGGGGTTATGGCGGTGCTGATTTTTATCTGTACCTATATGCCCAACCAGGAGGTGCGGGTGTTTTTCTTCAACCTGAAACTCTGGTATGTGGGGGCTTTCTTTGTGTTGCTGGACCTGGTTACGATCCCGATGGGAGACAACCCGGGCGGGCGGCTGGCCCACCTGGGAGGCGCTTTGTTGGGGTATCTATACGCCCGGGGCTCCCTGCAGGGCAAGGACCTGGGGGCGGGTTTCTCCCGCATGCTGGACGCCGTGGCCGGGCTCTTTGAGCGCAAACCCCGCAAGGCTCCCATGAAAACAGTGTACAAAAAGGCTGCGCCCAAAGCAGACCACGGCAAAGCGGCGCGCCAGCGCAAAATTGACGGCATCCTGGATAAGATCAGCAAAAGCGGGTATGAAAGCCTGACCCAGGCCGAAAAAGACTTCCTTTTTAAAGCCGGGAAAGAAGACTAACCCATCAGGGCGCAATCGGCCCCGTCCGCCATCAGGTGGATCAGCAGCCCCAGTCCCAGCGGCCGCGTCTTGGGCAGGGCGGCCAGCACAATGTACACGGGCACGGCCCAGAAGGAATGCAACGGGTGGAACCCCAGGCTACATCGGTTGGGGTCGAATACCGGATCGGCCAACAGGTGGTCTGCATCAATGGCCATCCCGGCCCACAGCCACAGCAGGGCGCGCCAGGGCTTTTCCGGGAAGGCCCAAAAGGCGATCACCACCGGAAGCAGCAGATGTATGCCGTAATGTACCCACTCCCTACCCATGGGCGGGAAGGGTCAGGGTACGCAGGTACTCCCTGGCCTGAGGCCCTTCGTTAAAGAGCAGGTCCAGGGTACTCATGGCGGGCAGGAACCCGTGCCGGTCTTCAAAGACCTGGTGGTAAGGGGGCTGGGGCCCGTCCAGGCCCGTTTTGGCATGGATCAGCCCGCGGGCATCCACCCATGGGGTTACCTCTTCTTTATAGCTTTCGGTTTGAGCCTCCGGAAAGGAGATGTCCAATAGGCGGCATAGCAGTTGGATGGTGGCCAGGTCCCAGGCCATCAGCGAATCGAAAGGGGTTTCATAGAGGGGCCTGACCTCCGTTTCGTAGAATTCGAAAAAAGGGGCAGAGCGGTAGGCGGTCTCCAGGCTGCGCCAGTGCTGCCGCTGCCAGGGATAGGTGTTGTCTATCAACACCTCCCGGAAACGCTGCCGTCCATGGCGGCCACCTACATGGCGGATGGGGATATTGAGCATCAGCCGGCCCCGGTCCGTACAGATGTAGCAGCGGTTGCGGTAGGTCTGTTTCTGGTAATTGTCCCAGGCCTCCCACAGGACCTCACCCTGCAACAGGCAGGCCATGGTGTCCGGGTTGGGGAAATAAGCCGGGTGCAGCAGGAACAGAGCCAAAAGTCAGGCGTTTTTTCGTTTTTTGCGGCGGCGCCACAAGTAATCCCCGACAAAATAGGCGGCCAGGGCCAGCAGGAAGATGCGGAAATAGGAGCGGGGCTCCCCGGAGCCGCCCACGGTGGTAAAGATGCGGTCCCACCTGGGTTTCCAGTTGGCTATGCCCTGGTTGAAATTGTCGAAACTCATCCAGATAAAGACGGGCTTGCCCACAATGTGGTTCTCCGGTACGTATCCCCAGGCCCGGCTGTCTTCGGAGTGGTCGCGGTTGTCCCCCATCATCCAGTAATAGTTCTGGGAGAAGGTGTAGTGGTCTGCCGGCTGCCCGTCTACCAGCACCTGGGTGCCGGAAACCCCAACCTCATGGCCTTCGTAATCCCGGATGATCTTTTTGTAAAAGGGCAGGCTCTCCGGGGTCAGGGCCACGCGGTCGCCTTTGCCCGGGATATAGATGGGACCAAACTGGTCTGTGTTCCAGGGGTATTGCGGGCTTTGGGGGAAGATGTTGCCCCCGGGCACCCCTGCGGGTTCCACCAGGCGCACCACGGAATCGACCCCGGAAATGCCCCGCAGGGCTTCGGCCATCTGGTCGGTAAGGGCCACAATGCGCTCGCGGGCCGGCAGTTCCCGGATTTGCCGGAGCCCGGCCTGGCGTACCACCTCAATGGGGAGCCCCCGCGCATCCGTAATCAAAAGGGTTTGCCCCGCCTGGCTGCCCATTTGCAGGGTATAGCCTTCCAGGAATTTGGCCTGGGACGGGTTCAGGGGTTCGCAGGCATAGGTGCGCAGGAACTCATCGGCTCCTACCTGCTGGAACCAGCGGGTAGAAACGCCCTTCTGGCTGTAGGCAGTATAGTCGTACATGGGGCGCGCACGGTCGGACAATTGCAGGGGCTTGCCATTGATGTAGACATAGCCGTCAATGACCTGCAGGGAGTCCCCAGGGGTGCCCACGCAGCGCTTCACATAATTCGATTTTTTGTCGATGGGTTTATCCACCCCCTTTTCGATCCGGAAGAACTGGCGGACCGTATCGGCCGGCCAGCTAAAGACCACCAGGTCGTTCTTCTTCACCTGCTGGAACCCCGGCAGGCGCATATAGGGGAGCTGGGGTTTTTTCAGGTACGAGCGCACCCCCAGCCCCGGCAGGGTATCGTGAACCATAGGCGCGGCCACTGTGGTCATAGGCAGCCTTGCCCCATAGTGGAACTTGCTTACAAAGAGCAGGTCGCCCACCCTAAGGGTGCGTTCCAGGGAGGGGGTAGGGATCACATAGGGCTGCATGAAATAGGTGTGGACCAGGGTGGCAGCTACCACCGCAAAAACGATGGAACTCACCCATTCCCCGGAGGCGGACTTCGGGTTCAGGTCCCGGTCTGCCCGGTACGTCAGATTTCCGGTGTAATTCAGGTAGGCGATGTAAAAGCCCAGGGTAAGCAGGACCGCCCAGGTATCCACCAGCCGCGTTTTCCCGAAGCTGCGCACGGTTTCCACCCAGACCACCGGGAACATCAACAGGTTTATGATGGGCAGGAACAACAGCAGGACCCACCATTTGGGCCTGCGGATGATCTGCATCAGCACCATGGCATTGTAAATGGGGATGGCGGCTTCCCAGGCCTTGCGCCCTGCGGCCTGATAGAGTTTCCAGGTGCCCAGAAAGTGCACCACCTGTACGGCGAGAATGAAAATGATCCACTGGGTGTAGTCCATAGAGGTCCTTTTGGTTCAAAGAACGCCCTTCACGCGCAGTTGCGCCAAGGGCTTAACGGAGGTTTAACACGTCTTGCATCCCGAAAATACCCTTTTTTCCGAGAATCCACTCGGCCGCAACCACCGCGCCGGTGGCAAAGCCTTCCCGGTTGTGGGCGGTATGGATAATGTCGATCCGGTCCACTTCGGAGACGTAGGATACCCGATGGGTGCCGGGGGTATCCCCAAGGCGCAGGGAATGGACGGGCAGTTCCCCTTCCTTTGGGTCTTGCTGGGTCCAGGCGGTGTAGGCGCTGTTTTCAATCAGCCCTTCGGCCAGGGTAATGGCCGTGCCGCTAGGGGCATCCAGTTTCCGGGTATGATGGGTTTCTTCGATTTCGGCCCGGTACCCCGGGGCCTGCTGCATAAGCTGCGCCAGGTGGGCATTCAGGGCAAAGAAGAGGTTTACCCCCAGGCTGAAATTGGAGGCATAGAGGAAGGCGCCGGCATGCTCCCGGCACAGGGCGCAGGCATCGTCGTAGCGATCCAGCCACCCGGTGGTCCCGGAAATGACGGGTACCCCGGCTTCCAGACACCGGCTGATGTTGCCGAAGGCGGCTTCGGGACTGCTGAAATCGATGGCCACATCGGTTTGCTCAAAGGGAACCGGGTCTTCCGGCCCGTCTATACGCGCGGCAATACGGTGCCCCCGGGCTTCGGCTATCTTTTCGACCAGCCGGCCCATGGTCCCGTATCCGAATAGGGTAATCTGCATGGGTTAAAATCTGATGCTGAGGGCCAACCCGTAATGCGGGTCGGCACTGATGGGGTTCACGTCCAGGTAGGGCTGGAAATCCAGGCTTAGGTTCTCGTCTACATTGTACTGCCTCAGGTGGGCATCCACATTGGCATCAATGATGTTCAGGGCGTAGAGGGCCACCGTGATAAGCAGGGCCAGGTCCCGGTCCCGCTGGTAGCGCTCCTGCCCGTCCTGAAGGGCTTCGTCCGACAGGACCGGGGAGGTGGGGATGATGTTGTCGTCCCGGTTGATGTCGTAAAATTCGTCGTCCGTAAAGCCCGCCCGCCGCCGTTTAAAAGCCGTGCGGTAACGATCGTACAGCCCATCGTTAAAAAGGTATACATAGGTGCCTGTCCCGATAGCGCCCCAAACGATGGGGATTTTCCAGTACCGCTTGTTGTAGGCCTGCCCCAGGCCGGGCAGGACGGCCGAGTAGAAAGCGGCCTTGCTGGGGGCAAGGGGGTTGATGGCTTTTTTCTCCACCATATCCACCACCACACCCTGCCTGGCCAGTTCCGTCTGCAGGGAGTCTGCATCCGAAGGGGCCGGCGGATTTTCTTCCTGGGCCATCCCCAGGGCGGCCACCCAGAGGGCCAAAAGGGTAAGCAAGCGGGTTTTAAGCACCGGTGATGCGTTTTTTGAGCCGTCTGAACTCTTCTTTGCTGTGGAAGGGGATGGTGATTTTACCTTTCCCCTGGTTAGAGGCCTGTATGGAAATGGGAGCATCCAGGTAGGCCTTGAGCAGCTCCAGCCCGTCCTCGGCGAAATCGGGCATGGCTTTGGCCGGTTTGGCCGTGGTTTCCCCGGCATCCGGCTTGTCGTGGAACTCGCGCACCAGGGCTTCGGTTTCCCGCACCGAGAGGCTGCCCTCCAGGATGCGTTCGTAGATGTCCAGCTGGTCTTCCCGGGTCTCAATATTGACCAGGGCGCGCCCGTGGCCCATGCTGATAAAGCCGTCCCGCATCCCGGTCTGGATAATGGGGTCCAGCCGCAGCAGGCGCAGGTAGTTGGTGATGGTACTGCGCTTTTTGCCCACCCGCTCGCTGAGCTTTTCCTGGGTAAGACCCACCTCGTCGATCAGGCGCTGGTAGGACAGGGCAATCTCCACCGGGTCCAGGTCCTGCCGCTGGATGTTTTCCACCAGGGCCATCTCCAGGGACTCCTGGTCGTTGGCAATCCGGATATAGGCCGGGATCTGTTTCATCCCGATACGCTGGGAAGCGCGGTAGCGGCGTTCCCCGGAAACCAGCTGGAAACGGTTGTAGGCCAGTTTCCGTACCGTGATCGGCTGGATCAAGCCCAGTTCCCGGATGGAAGAGGCCAGCTCGTCCAGGGCTTCGTCGTTAAAGTTGGTCCGGGGTTGGTGGGGGTTAACCTCGATGCTTTCCAGGTCCAGTTCCACGATGTTGCCCACCAGCTGGTCCGCCCCTTTGTCGGAAACGGACTGAATGTCGTTTTCCGGGTCTTTCAGCAAGGCGGAAAGCCCGCGGCCCAGGGCCTGTTTTTTCATCGCTTTGGCCATCTATACGGTTTGTCGGTTCTTCTGCAGCAGCTCGTTGGCCATGTTCAGGTAGTTGGCCGCACCCTTGCTGCTGGCGTCGTATTTAATGATGCTTTCTCCGTAGCTGGGCGCTTCGCTCAGGCGCACATTGCGCTGGATAATGGTGTCGAAGACCATGTCGCTGAAATGCTTGCGCACTTCCTCCACCACCTGGTTGGACAAACGCAGGCGGCTGTCGTACATAGTGAGCAGCATGCCCTCGATGTCCAGGTCCGGGTTGTGGATGCGCTGCACGCTCTTGATGGTGTTCAGCAGCTTACCCAGGCCTTCCAGGGCGAAATATTCGCACTGAATGGGAATGATGACCGAATCCGCTGCCGTGAGGGCGTTCAGGGTAAGCAGCCCCAGGGAAGGGGCGCAGTCGATCAGGATGTAGTCGTACCGGTCCCGGATGCTGTCGATGGCCATTTTCAGCATGGATTCCCGGTTGTCCTGATCTACGAGTTCAATCTCGATGGCCACAAGGTCTATGTGGGCGGGGATCAGGTCCACGTTGGGGGAATCCGTGGCGATGATGGTTTCTTCGGCAGACCGGGTGTGCTCCAACAACTGGTAGCTGCCCAGGGTAATCTGTTCCACATCCACCCCCAGGCCGGAGGTGGCATTGGCCTGCGGATCTGCGTCGATCAGCAGTACTTTTTTCTCCAGTACACCCAGGGAGGCAGCCAGGTTTACCGTGGTGGTCGTTTTACCGACGCCACCTTTCTGATTTGCAATAGCAATGGTCTTGCCCATTTCACATAAGAGTTAGGGCCTAAAAATACGATTATTTGCCATCCGTGAAAACGGAACTTGTCAACAGGAAGTGAATAACTTTTGGCGTAACGCCCGGTTTCCCGGGGGGTTGCCGCCTTGGCGCTTACCCCTCCTGCAGCAGGTTTTCCAGGATTTCGATGGCAGCGGTCGAAATGCGGGTACCCGGGCCGTAAATGCCGGAGACCCCTTCCGCCATCAGGAAGTCGTAGTCCTGTTTGGGGATGACCCCGCCCACCACCACGCGGATGTCTTCCCGCCCGGCTTCGGCCAGGGCGCGGATCACCTCCGGGACCAGGGTTTTGTGGCCGGCTGCCAGGGAGGATACCCCCAGGATGTGCACGTCGTTTTCCACCGCCTGTTTGGCCGCTTCGGCCGGGGTCTGGAACAGGGGGCCGATGTCTACGTCAAAGCCCAGGTCCGCATAGGCGGTAGCCACCACCTTGGCGCCCCGGTCGTGCCCGTCCTGCCCCATCTTGGCAATCATGATTCGGGGGCGGCGGCCCTCTTCGCCCGCAAAGCGGTCCGAAAGGGCGCGGGCCTTCTCAAAGTCTGGATCTTCCTGCATTTCCTTGGAATACACGCCGGTAATAGATTGTACTTCGGCCCTGTGCCTGCCGAATACCCGTTCCATGGCGTCGCTGATTTCGCCCAGGCTGGCTCGGACGCGGGCCGCGTCTACCGCCAAAGCTAGCAAATTCTCCCCGGGCCCGCAGGGGCTGCCGTCCATCTTTTTACGGGCGGCGGCTTCCAGGGCGGCCAGGGCTTTTTCCACCGCCGCGGCATTGCGGTTCTGGCGCAGGGCTTCCAGGCGGGCTACCTGCTGGCGGCGCACCTTGTCGTTGTCTACCTCCAGGATTTGCAAGGGGTCGTCCTCCGGGCTGGGGTAGCGGTTCAGCCCAATCAGCACCTCCCGCCCCGAATCGATGCGGGCCTGTTTCCGGGCCGCCGCTTCCTCGATCCGCATTTTAGGAATGCCGGCCTCAATGGCTTTGGTCATGCCGCCGTGGGCTTCGATTTCCTCCAGCAATTCCCAGGCCTTTTCGCATAGCTCCGCTGTGAGGGATTCCACGTAATAACTTCCTCCCCAGGGATCTACGGTTCGGGTGATCCCCGTTTCCCGCTGCAACACCAGCTGGGTATTTCGCGCAATCCGGGCCGAAAAATCGGTAGGCAGGGCAATGGCTTCGTCCAGGGCATTGGTGTGCAGGCTTTGTGTACCCCCGAATGCTGCTGCGGACGCCTCGATCAGGGTGCGGGCCACGTTGTTGAACGGGTCCTGTTCGGTGAGGCTCCACCCGCTGGTCTGGCTGTGGGTGCGCAGGGCCATGGATTTGCGGTTCCCGGGTCCGAAGGGTTCCACCAACCGGGCCCAGAGCATGCGTCCGGCCCTCAGTTTGGCGATTTCCATAAAGTGGTTCATCCCGATGCCCCAGAAAAAGGAGAGGCGGGGGGCAAAATCGTCGATCTTCAGGCCCGCCTGCAACCCGGTGCGGATGTATTCCAACCCGTCCGCCAGGGTGTAGGCCAGTTCCATATGGGCAGGGGCGCCCGCTTCATGCATGTGGTAGCCGGAAATGCTGATGCTGTTAAAGCGGGGCATATGCTGGCTGGTGTACTCAAAGATGTCCGCTACCAGCTGCATGGAAGGGGCCGGGGGGTAGATGTAGGTGTTGCGCACCATAAATTCCTTCAGGATGTCGTTCTGGATGGTGCCGGCCAGTTGCCCGGGGGCTACCCCCTGTTCTTCGGCCGCCACGATGTAGAACGCCATGATGGGGATTACCGCCCCGTTCATGGTCATGGACACGGACATTTGGTCCAGGGGGATGTCCTCAAACAGGCGTTTCATGTCTTCCACGCTGTCTATGGCCACCCCCGCTTTGCCCACGTCGCCCCGCACCCTGGGGTGGTCGCTGTCGTACCCCCGGTGTGTGGGCAGGTCAAAGGCCACGGAAAGGCCTTTCTGGCCGGCCGCCAGGTTCCGCTTGTAAAAGGCGTTGCTCTCTTCGGCGGTGGAGAACCCGGCATACTGGCGGATGGTCCAGGGCCGCCTTACATACATGCTGCTGTAGGGTCCCCGAAGGTAGGGCGGGATGCCCGCGGCATATCCGGTGTGGGGCAGGGCTGCAGTATCGCCCGGGCCGTATTGTCTTTTCAGGAAGATACCTTCAGCCGTAGGGGTGGTTTCCGGCTGTTCCTGTTGCCCGGATGGGGGGGTGGGATGCCCCCAGGAGAGGTGTTGTACCTTATCGCGCTTCATCGTCCATTCGTTTTTGTTCGTATCCCGCGGCCAGCCTGCGCAGGGGCAGGGGTTCGATCAAAGTCTTGCGGCCCCGCTTTCCGGGAAAAACCGGGCGTTCCAGTTCCCCCGACATGCGGTCGTCCGGGTTGGGGTAGGCATTGCTGCCCACCAGGATCCGCTCGCCGGCATTGAAGGCTTCCTGCTCGCGCGCGTGGCTTTCCCGGATCTTTTTCTGGATCTGGTGCGTTTTGAGCTGGGCCAGCAGGCCGCCGCCCTTTTCCAGGGTTTTGAGCAGTTCCAGGCTTTTGCGGCCCAACTGGTCCGTAAGGGCCTCGATATAGTAGGCGCCATCTGCCGGGTTGCCCACCTCTGAAAAATAACTTTCATGGCGCAGCAGCAGCAGCTGGTTGCGGGCCATGCGGTCGCCAAAGGCATTGGGCAGGTGGTAGAGGGCGTCATAGGGGAGGTTGCACACCAGGTCTGCCCCGCCCAGGATGGCAGACATGCATTCCGAGGTGGTCCGCAGCATATTGGTGTTGTAATCGTACAGGGTTTTGTTGCGGCGGGAGGGTGTGGCCAGGATGCGGCAGTCCCCCGAAGCCCCATAGGCCCGAGCCAGCAGGGCCCATCCCTGTCTGAGGGCCCGGAGTTTGGCGATCTCCATAAAGTAATCCCCGCCAATGGCCACCCGGAAAACGGGATTTTCCACCAGGGCTTTCAGGCCCGGGTCGGTTTCCGCCCGCAGCAGGTATTCAAGCCCGTGGGCCAGGGTGTAGGCCAGTTCCTGCATCCGGTTGGCCCCGGCCTCCTGGTAGAGGCTGGCCCGGATGCCCAGCACCGTCTGGGACCCGCGGGCTTCCCCGGGTTTTTCAAGATCGGCTTCCATGCCCGCACACCAGTTCCCGGTAGCCAACAGCCCGCCAATGGGGTCCGCCATCAAGTGGGTTTGCCCCTTCAGGGTGGCGGGAATGCTTTCGGGGAGCTTGGCTTCCAGATGGTCCCAGGCCACCCACAGGGGGGTGTCTTCCGGCAGGCCGGAAAAGCCTTCCAGCGAGGCATGCCCGGCCCCCGTCACCACCAGGGCATCCGCGCCCCCGTCCAGGGCTTCCCGGGCCCGTGCAGCCGGGTCTTCCCCTTCCCCCATATCCAGTGTGTACCCTATGGCCCAGGGGCCTTTCCGGGGCGGGACGCCCCCGGGTTCCTTCCGGTCCGTTTCGGTGTAAAAGGGTTTTACCTGTATGCCTTCCGGGCTGGTCCAGGTGAGCAGTTCATTGTAGTCGCCCCCTTTCAGGTCTGCCTGGATCTGCTGCTTCCACTGCTTGTCCGGCACGGGGGGGAAGGCTTCAAAAAGGGTATCAGTCTTCATGGTCTTTTTCCTTGAGGCTGTCCGGGTATTCAATGATAAAAATCTCCTCTTCCGGTCGCTTCAGATAGTATTTTTCCCGGGCGAACTTTTCCAGGGCCTTGGGGTCTTCCAGGGTTTTGATCAGTTCCTGGTCCCGTGCAATCTGCTCTTCCAGGAATTCCATCTGCTTTTCCAGTTTGCGGATTTCGCCCTGCAGCTCCCGGTGGATCAGCAGGGAATTGGTGTCGAAAAAGAGCATCCATACCAGAAAAAGGGTCAGTGCCAGTACGTAGATATTACTGGCAATGCGGAACCACTTTTTTTTGCGCAGGCCTTTGAGGAACATTTTCAAACGAGTTTATTGGCAATGATGGTGCGGACAATGTCTATGGCCACCGTATTGTATTTGTTGTTCGGGATAATGATGTCCGCGTATTCCTTGGTGGGCTCGATAAACTGGTCGTGCATGGGTTTCAGGGTATGCTGGTAGCGATCCAGTACTTCCTGCAGGTCGCGGCCGCGTTCGCTGATGTCCCGCTTAAGGCGGCGGATCAGGCGTTCGTCCGAATCGGCATGCACAAAAATCTTAATATCGAAGAGCTTGCGAATTTCCGGATGCGTCATAATCAGGATGCCTTCCACAATCATCACCTTTTGGGGTGGGGTAGGAATGGTTTCTTTGGTGCGGTTATGGTCCACAAAGGAATACACCGGCTGGGCAATGGTTTCCCCGGCCCGCAGCGCCTTCAGGTGGGTTTCCAGCAGCTCGAAATCTATGGAGCTGGGGTGGTCGAAATTGATCTTGCACCGCTCCGCATAGCTCAGGTGGGAGAGGTCCTTGTAATAGGAATCCTGAGAGATGACCCCCACTTCGGAATCTGGTAATTCGCTGATAATCTGGTTGACTACGGTGGTTTTTCCGCATCCGGTGCCCCCCGCAATACCGATGGTTAACATGCCGCCTGCTTTTGCGCTAAATTAGGCATTTCGGCAGAGATTCCGGCCCGTCCTTTCCCCTTCCCGGGCCGAAATTCCGGGATGCCCCCGGGCCGTACCCGGGGAAAGCCGTATTTTTAGGGGTAGCAATAAAACCCTTTGCTATGGCAGCATCCTACAACGCCCGGGTGGAAGACACCTGGGACTTTGACATCACACCCCAACAGGCCCGGGAGCTGGACTTGGCTCCGGAAGCCGACGGCTGGCAGCATTTGTTGTCCGATGGACGCGCCTACCGGGTACGGGTGGAAGCCGCGGACCCGGCCACCAAAACCTATGCGGTTCGGATAGGGGGCAATACCTACAGGGTTCGCCTGTTGGATGCCCTGGACCGGCAGATCCGCGAGATGGGGCTGCAGTTGCAATCGGCCCGGAATATCTCCCGCATAGAAGCCCCCATGCCCGGGTTGATTCTCTCGGTACAGGTTTCGGTAGGTGATACCGTCCGCAAGGGGGACCCCTTGCTGGTCCTGGAAGCCATGAAGATGGAAAATGCCATCCTGGCCCCACAGGACGGGGTGGTGAAACAGGTGGCCGTGCGCCAGGGGGAAGCCGTGGAAAAGAAAAGCCTTTTGGTGGAATTTGAATAATCCCGACCCATGCAGAAAATTCTGATTGCCAACCGGGGCGAGATCGCCCTGCGCGTGATGCGAACGGCCCGGAAAATGGGCATAGAAACCGTAGCCGTGTACTCCGAAGCAGACCGGCAGGCGCCCCACGTGCGCTTTGCGGACCAGGCCGTTTGCCTGGGCCCGGCGCCTTCGGCCCAGTCCTACCTGAATACCGAAGCCATTCTCGCGGCCGCAAAGGCTACCGGGGCGGATGCCATCCACCCGGGCTACGGGTTTTTGAGTGAGAACGCCGCCTTTGCCGGGGCAGTGGCCCGAGCCGGGCTGACCTTTATCGGCCCCGGCCCCGAGGCCATAAGCACCATGGGCGACAAGCTGGCTGCCAAAGAGGCGGTACGGCATTACGACATTCCTATGGTTCCCGGTACCGACCACCCGGTGGAAGATCCGGAAGAAGCGGCCCGCACGGCCGGGGAAATTGGCTACCCCATCCTGATCAAGGCCGCGGCCGGCGGTGGGGGTAAGGGCATGCGTATTGTGGAACAGGCATCGGAACTGAAGCCGCAGATTGAACGGGCCATGAGCGAGGCCAAATCCGCCTTTGGGGACGGCTCGGTGTTTATCGAGAAATACGTGAGCGGCCCCCGCCATATCGAAATCCAGGTGATGGCGGACACCCACGGCAACATCCTGCATTTCTTTGAACGGGAATGCAGTGTACAGCGCCGCCACCAGAAGGTGGTGGAAGAGGCCCCTTCTGCCGTGCTGGACCCGGAACTGCGGGAGCGCATGGGGCAGGCCGCCGTGAACGTGGCCCGGGCCTGCGATTACGTGGGTGCCGGGACGGTGGAATTCCTGCTGGACGACCAGCGCAACTTCTATTTCCTGGAAATGAATACCCGCCTGCAGGTGGAACACCCGGTTACCGAACTCATTACCGGGCAGGACCTGGTAGCCCTGCAAATTGCCGTGGCCCGTGGGGAAGCCCTGCCCCTGAAGCAGGAAGACCTCTCCATTTGTGGCCATGCCCTGGAACTGCGGGTCTATGCGGAGGACCCCCTGAATGATTTCCTGCCCAGCGTGGGCCGCCTGGACCGTTATCGCCTGCCCGAAGGCCCGGGCATCCGGGTAGACAATGGGTACGAAGAAGGGATGGAGGTGCCCATCTATTACGACCCCATGCTGGCGAAACTCGTTACCTACGGGCAGACCCGGGAAGCCGCCATTCAAAAAATGCTGGAGGCCATTGCCGCCTACCGGGTGGAAGGGGTGGAAACCACCCTGCCTTTCGGGGATTTTGTCTGCCGCCACCCAGCCTTCCGCAGCGGCGCGTTTACCACCCATTTTGTGCGGGACCACTACCGCCCCGAACTGCTGAAAGCCCAGCGGGAGGGGGAAGCTACCCTGGCGGCGCGCCTGGCCCTGAGGCAATACCTGAACGATCTGGAAACCCTGCACCTGCCAAAACCCTGACACCATGCAAAAGAAGATAGATGCTCTGAATGCCAAGCTGGAAGCTGCCCGTCTGGGAGGAGGGGAAAAGCGGATCGAGAAACAGCACGCCCAGAAGAAACTCACCGCCCGGGAACGGGTTACCTACCTGCTGGACCCGGGGTCCTTCGAGGAGCTCGGCATTCTGGTAACCCACCGGACTACGGATTTTGGGATGGCGGACCAACAGTATTACGGTGACGGGGTAGTGACCGGTTACGGGACTATAGGGGGACGGCTGGTCTATGTGTTTGCCCAGGACTTCACCGTCTTTGGAGGGTCCCTCTCCGAGACCCATGCCGAAAAGATCTGCAAGCTGATGGACCTGGCCGTAAGGGCCGGGGCCCCGGTGATTGGCCTGAACGACTCCGGGGGTGCCCGGATCCAGGAGGGGGTGCGTTCCCTGGGGGGGTATGCCGATATCTTTTACCGGAACGTACAGGCCTCCGGGGTAGTGCCCCAGCTCTCTGCCATTATGGGGCCCTGCGCCGGCGGGGCGGTGTATTCGCCGGCCATGACGGATTTTATCGTGATGGTGGAACAGACCAGTTATATGTTCGTGACCGGGCCCAACGTGGTGAAGACGGTAACCAATGAGGAGGTGAGCTCGGAAGCCCTGGGCGGGGCCTCCACCCATGCCACCAAATCCGGGGTGGCCCACCGTACGGCCCCCAACGACATAGCCTGCCTGGAGGACCTGAAAACGCTTTTGTCGTACCTGCCCCAGAACAACCGGGAGAAGGCGCCGGCCCTGCCGTATGAAACCGGCCCCGAATGGCGGGACCAACTGGAGGGCCTGGTGCCGGACAACCCCAACCAACCCTATGATATGCACCAGGTGATCGAGGGGATTATCGACGCGGATACCTTTTATGAAATCCACCGGGATTATGCCGAAAACATCATAACCGGCTTTGCCCGCCTGGGTGGGAAATCCCTGGGGATCATCGCCAACCAGCCGTTGGCCCTGGCCGGGGTGCTGGACAGCGATTCCTCCCGGAAAGCGGCCCGGTTTACCCGGTTCTGCGACAGTTTTAACATCCCCTTGCTGGTGCTGGTGGATGTACCCGGCTTTCTACCGGGGACCGACCAGGAATGGCACGGCATCATTGTGCATGGCGCCAAGCTGTTGTATGCCCTGAGCGAGGCTACAGTGCCCCGCATCACCCTGATTACCCGTAAGGCCTATGGGGGTGCCTACGATGTGATGAATTCCAAGCACATCGGGGCGGACCTGAACTACGCCTGGCCCAGTGCCGAAATTGCCGTGATGGGAGCCAAGGGGGCCAGCGAGATTATTTTCCGGAAGGAAATTGCCGCAGCCGAAGACCCGGCGCAAAAGCTTGCCGAGAAGGAAGCAGAGTATGCTGAAGCTTTTGCCAACCCGTACCGGGCGGCCCGACGCGGGTTTATTGATGAGGTGATCCTGCCCCGGGAAACCCGCCGCAAACTCTTGCGCGGTTTTGCCAGCCTGGAGCACAAGACCGTGGAACAGCCCCGGCGCAAACATGGGAATATTCCCTTGTGAGGCGTTGCATTACGGCTAAAAAGGCTGTAGGCTACCTTGGGGGAGGTCCCCCCGCCCCTGCCAACAAGATCGATCTTGACACTGCAACTCCAAAGCAGGGCGCGGCAAATCAGCGTTCAAAAAGTTCGCCCGAACAGGAATCCCTCCGGGCCCCGGTAACCGAGGCCAGGACATTGACCTGTCCTTCCATGCGAAGGGCCCCGAGCAGGGCAAAGACCAGGGCCTCCTTAAAGGCGATCAGTTGTGCCTCCGGCACCACCACCTCCACCCCGGGTAATTCCCGGCCTATGCATTCCACCAGGTAAGTGTTTAAGGCGCCGCCTCCCGTAACCAGGAGTCGGGCCCCGGAGCTTCCCAGCAGGGGTCGCAGCTGCTGCCCGATCTGCCCGGCAATGTGGCGGACAGCCGTATGCAAAAGGTCTGCTGCGGGTTCCTTCCGGTTTTGGACTACAGGCCAGACGGTGGCCTTGAAATCTTCGTACCCCGTAGACTTGGGGAAGGGCAGGCGGTAGTATTCCAGCCGGTCCCAGGCCTCCAGGACCTCCGGGACCAGCTTGCCGATACGGGCTATTTCCCCTCCGGCATCATAGGTTTTCCCGGCCCGTTGACTCAACGGGTTCAGCAGCATGTTGGCCACCCCGGTATCGAAGGCCAGGCGCCGACCGCCCTTTTCAAACGAGATGTTCCCGATCCCCCCCAGGTTCAGGCAGGCACTGTAGTCTCCAAAAAGCAGGCGGTCCCCGATGGGTACCAGGGGGGCACCCTGCCCGCCCAGGGCTACATCCAGGGAGCGGAAGTCGCCTATGGTGCGCACGCCGGCCTCCAGGGCCAGGTGGCGGGGGCACCCCAGTTGGAAGGTAAAGCCCTGTTCCGGCCGGTGGTGGATGGTATGTCCGTGGCTGGCAATGGCATCCGCATGTAACTTGTTTTCTTCCAGGAATTGCCGGGCACAGGCCCCCAACCATTTGCCGTATTCGGCATGGAAGGCCAGTAATTCTGGGGCAGGCAACTTTATGGCGGCTTCCAGGCGTTGCTGTCGCGCTTGGTCGTAGGGGATAAAATGGGTGGCCTGGAATGCGTATTGCCAGGCATCCCCCTGCTGTTGAAGGCGAACCAGGGCCAGATCCAGTCCGTCCAGGGATGTGCCGGACATCATGCCCAGGATGTAGTACTGCTTCATGGGGATTCAAGATTAAGGGAAACCGGGAGCATTCCGGGAGCCGGGGCTTCCCCCCGGTAGAATGCCGCGGCCTGTTGCTGGCATTCGGGCAGGGGCTGGTAGGCCAGCAGCGTACCCTCGGCCCCGCCGGCCCCGAGTACCTGCAGGGCATAGGGGTTGCCGAAATGGCACAGCTGTACCCGGTGGGTGCGCCTCAGTTGGATGATGGCCGCCACAGCGGCTTCGGACATCCCGAATCTTCCCGGGGGCTTCAGGCTGGGGGGTTGCAGGGCCAACAGCACATCTTTATGGGCAGGCAGGGGCAGGGAGGCGTCCGGGCGCTTCAGGTCCCAGCGCAGCCGTTCGGCTACTGCAGGGTGTTCCAAAGCTTGGACAAAGGGATCCAGGCCGGCCCCGGCGGCAATCAGGGTAAAGGCGGGTGCCCCCGGGCCGGAAGGCAAAGGTTGGGGTGCCCCAAGGGGGCTCAGGCTGGCGGCGGCCAGTTCCTTCCGCAGGGTGGCGGGGTCTTTTTCGGGTAATACCGGGGCTGCCTTGGGGTTAAACGCTTTTTCCTTCAGGGCCCATACCTTTTGGAAGGCATCCCTGATGCGATCTTTCCCGGCTCGGGCCACTATCCGGGCATGGGCAGCCGGCAGGTCTTCCACAAAGCAGAGCATATCGTTCCCGGCTAGCAGGGCGCGCAGGGCCACTTCCCCAGGTTCCGGGTAGATGCGGCTTACCGCATGCATGTTCAGGGCATCGGTGATTACGGCCCCTTTAAACCCCATTGCATTGCGCAGCACCCCCTGTATCATGGGGGCGGATAAACTGGAGGGGGTGCCCGTAGGGTCCAGGGCAGGCACAGCGAGGTGGCCGGTCATGACAGCATCCACCCCCTGCCCGATCAGGGTGCGGAAGGGCGGGAATTCCGTGGCCTCCAGTTCGGCACGGGCCTGCCCCAGGCGGGGGAGCTCCAGGTGGGAGTCCGTATCGGTGTTCCCGTGCCCCGGGAAGTGCTTGGCGCAAACCAATACTCCCCCATCCTGCATGCCGCGGGCCAGGGCCAGGGCTTTTTGGGCCACGGACTCCGGGCGGCTGCCAAAAGAGCGATAACCGATTACCGGGTTGCCCGGGTTGTTGTTGACGTCTGCCACGGGGGCCAGGTTCCAGTGCAGGCCCGCTTCCCGGCAATCGGCCGCCATGCGCAGGCCGGTCTGGTAGAGCAGGGGGTCCTGGTCTTCCAGTGCACCGAGTGCCAGGGCGTATGGGTAAGCCTCCCCGTTTTCGATCCGCATGGCCAGGCCCCATTCGGCGTCGATGGCCATCAACAGGGGGTATGGAGCGGCTTTTTGGTAGCGTTGGATCAGGGCCCTCAGGGTCCCCAGGCTGTCCGGGTTGTGGGGAATTTCTTTTTTGCCTTCAAAATTCGTGGCGGCGCTGGCCCGGCTGTGGAAAAAGCAAAGCCCGCCCACATGGTGGTTGCGGATATACCCTTCCAGGATCCGGATTTCGTCCTCCGTATCGTTGATAAAGGCGGCAGGCATCAGCAATTGCCCTGCCTGCACCTCCAGGGGCCAGTTTTGGGCGGTAGTGAGGGAAGGCCAGGGATTATGCATCATTCTCGGAATTTTTGCCGTAATCGGCCGGATAACGGATTCGGCGGACCAGCCAGAAGACGGGCAGGGCAGCCAGCAGCACCCAGATAAAGAAACCGCCATACCCCAGCCATTGCTGCATATAGCCGCTGATCATGCCAGGCACCATCATCCCCAGGGCCATAAAGCCCGTCGCAATGGCGTAGTGGGCGGTTTTGGCCGGGCCGTCGGAGAGGTAGATGAGGTACATCAGGAAGGCTGCAAAGCCAAAGCCATACCCAAATTGTTCGGCCACAACGGTGCCCACCACGGCCCAGGTGGCGCTGGTCTGCGTAAGGGCCAGCAGTGCATAAAGGGCATTGGGCAGGTTCAGGGCCAGGATCATGGGCAGCATCCACTTCCCCAGCCCGTGGCGCGAAATCAGGATACCCCCCAGGATGCCCCCTGCGGAAAGGCAGATTACCCCAACGGTACCGTAAATGGTACCAACAGCCTCGGTAGAATAGCCCAGCCCCCCGGCCGGCGATCCGTCCAGCAAGAAGGGGGCCGCCATCTTCACCAGCTGGGATTCCCCCAGGCGGTAGGTCAGGATAAAGGCCAGGGCCCAGCCAATCCCCGGTTTCGCAAAAAATCCCCGGAACACGGCCAGGAAGCCTTCAGGTTTATCGGCTTTGCCGGAGGTTTCATAGGCCGGGGTGGCCACAAGGTTGGCTGCGGTAAGCAGCAGCATCAGAAAGGCCGTGGCGGTCAGGGTAACCGACCAGGCGCGGGCCGGGTCCCCGTAATACTGTTCCAGGAAACCGGCCAGGATTACAATCAGTCCCTGGCCCGTAATCATGGCCAGGCGGTAAAAGGTGGAACGCATCCCCACAAAGAAGGATTGCTTCTGCTCGGAAAGGGCCAGCATATAATACCCGTCCGAGGCAATGTCGTTGGTGGCCGAGGCAAAGGCGGCCATCCAGAAGCAGGCCAGGCTGGTAGTGAAAAAATGGTTGGTCGGCAGGCTTAGCCCCACCCCGAACAGGGCTGCGGCAATAAGCAGCTGCATGCGCAAAAACCACTTGCGTTTGGTGCTTTTCAGGTCTACAAAGGGGCTCCACAGGGGTTTGAGCACCCAGGGCAGGTACAGCCAGCTGGTATACAGCCCGATGTCTGCGTTGCTGACCCCCAGTTTCTTATAGAGGATTACCGAGACGGTCACCACCATCACGTAGGGGAGGCCCTGGGTGAAATAGAGGGTGGGCACCCAAAGCCAGGCCCGTTTATCTTTTGGGATCATGCGCGGGATTTGGCTTAAATGTATAAAAATAGGACGGGATTTGGGGGTCCCGTCCTATCGGTTAAGCGCATCGTTGGCTCAGAGGAAGTGGTAGCGCACAAAACCTTCCATGGCTTCGTACTCTGCCATCCCGAGCTCGTTGTATTTCCGGGCTGTCTGCTGGTTGCGCTGTTCGGCCCGCTGCCAGAATTCCCGTTCGTCGTTGCCGGGGAACATGGCGCTGTCTTTCTGGGACTGGTGTTTGAAAATCGCATTCTTTTTGCGCTCCATGTCTTTGGGACCGATAGGTACGGCCATTTCCATGTCGGAGATGTCCCATTCCTGCCAGGCGCCCCGGTAGAGCCATACATAGCAGTCCTTAATCCACTCGGCGCCCTCCTCCTTCAGGCGGTCCAGGGCCTGGAAGATGATCTGCAGGCAGACCCGGTGGGTGCCGTGGGGGTCGGAAAGGTCCCCGGCCGCAAAGATCTGGTGGGGTTTCACTTGCTGGAGCAGGTCGTAGGTAATCTGGATGTCGGCTTCGGAATGCGGTTTTTTCTTGACTGTCCCCGTTTCGTAGAAGGGGAGGTTCTGGAAGTGGGCGTGTTCTTCCTTCACCCCGCAGTAGCGGCAGGCGGCCAGGGCTTCCCCTTTGCGGATCAGGCCCTTGAAGTTCTGGATCTCCGGGCTGTCTACCTGCCCGGGTTCCTTCTCGGCCAGGAAGCGGCGGACCTCCCGGAACTGTTCCAGCAGCGCCTTGTTGTCCTGTTGTACGTCCGTGGCAAAGTCCAGGAAGCGGATCACCTCGTCGTCAAAGACCGCGATATTCCCGGAGGTCTGGTAGGCCACGTGTACCTCGTGTCCCTGGTCTACCAGGCGCAGCAGGGTACCGCCCATGGAGATCACGTCGTCGTCCGGGTGGGGGCTGAAGATGAGGGAAGTCTTGGGGTAGGGCTCCCGCCGTTCGGGCCGGTTGGAGTCGTCTGCATTGGGCTTGCCGCCGGGCCAGCCGGTAATGGTGCGCTGCAGGGCGTTAAAGACCCGCAGGTTGATGTCTTCGGCCGAACCGATCTCGGCAATCAGGTTTCCCATCCCGTATTCGTTGTAGTCCTCGTTGGTGAGTTTCAGGATGGCCTTGTTCAGCTTCTGGGAGAGCCAGATGGTGGCCCGTTTGATCAGGGCGTCCGTCCACTGGCATTCGGAGACCAGCCAGGGGGTATCTACCCGGGTGAGGGACGAGGCCGCAGCCCGGTCCAGGATCACCTCGCAATTGGCGTGATGTTGCAGGAAGGTAGCCGGGACGGATTCCCGGATCTTGCCTTCCACGGCCTGGCGGATGATATCGGCCTTGCCTTCCCCCCAGGCCATCATGATGATGCGCTTGGCAGCCATGATGCTGCCCACCCCCATGGTAAGGGCTTTTGTCGGCACGTTTTCCAAACCAAAGAAGTCGCTGGCGGCGTCCAGGCGGGTTACCCGGTCCAGGCGGACCATCCGGGTAACGGAACTTAAGGAAGACCCCGGCTCGTTAAACCCGATGTGTCCGGTACGCCCGATCCCCAGCAGCTGGATGTCCAGCC
This sequence comes from Robiginitalea aestuariiviva, assembly GCF_029537735.1. Classification (GTDB taxonomy): domain Bacteria; phylum Bacteroidota; class Bacteroidia; order Flavobacteriales; family Flavobacteriaceae; genus Robiginitalea; species Robiginitalea aestuariiviva. Next base: position 108,356 of record NZ_JARPUQ010000003.1, read on the forward strand.
CGCCTTCTTCCAGGATCTTGGCCTCGTAGTTCTTGCAGAAATCCCGTACGTCTTCCCGGTCCAGGGTTCCGTCCGGGATGTTCACGTTTTCGGGGCGGATGTCGATATGGTCAAAGAGGTGCTCCTTCATAAACCGCACATAGCTGTGGATGGAATCCGGCTGCATGGGGAAGTACTCGTCCAGGTTGAAGGTGACCACATTCTGAAAGCTCAGGCCTTCCTCTTTATGGAAGCGCACCAGGAACTCGTATACCTTGATGGGGGTGGAACCCGTGGCCAGGCCCAGCACGGCTTTTTTGCCCTGCTTCTGGCGCTGGCGGATCAGCTCGGCGATCTCATTGGCCACAAAAAAAGAGGCCGTTTCCGAACTCTCGTGGATGTGGGTGCCGATTTTCTCGAATTTCCGGGACTCGTCGTCCGTGGGGATGGTGCCGAAGGGGTTGGCGGCCGCAATGTCATTCATGGGTTAAAAGGTTTGAACTGGGGCAAATATAGTACATATTTTTAATTCCTGCAGTTTTTTGCAGTTTTTGTTGCAGTATGATGCAATAATAACGTTCAATTAAAATATAGGCTACAAAAAACGGCAGGACCGGATTTTTCCTATCTTTGCCCCAAAACCGGCCACAGGCATGCTGAAAGAAGAACGCCAACGCATCATTTTAAGCGAGGTAGAACTCCACAACCGGGTATTGCTAACGGACCTTTCCGAACGCCTGGAAGTGTCTATAGATACGGTGCGGCGGGACGTGAAGGAGCTGGATGCCGAAGAAAAGCTGCGAAAAGTCCACGGCGGAGCCGTTTCCCTGGGTTTTGTTGGCCCGGCAGCGGCCAGCCCCAACACCTATGCCCTGGAAGAAAAACGCAGCATTGCCGAAAAGGCGGTGGGGATGCTTCGGGATGGCAGCGTGATCTTTATCGACGGGGGCACCACCTGCCTGGAACTGGCCCGGGCCCTGCCGGAGAACCTGCAGCTCACCTGTTTTACCCTGAGCCTGCCGGTAGCCCTGCAACTGCTGGCCAAACCCCGGGTAGAGGTGATCCTGATCGGGGGGAAGGTATCGCGGGAGGCCCAGATTGCCACGGGAGCCAGCGCAGTGCACGCCCTTTCCCAGATCCGGGTAGACTATGGTTTTATCGGCACGGGATATGTGGATGCCCTGCACGGGCTAACCGAGTTTGACTGGGAAGTGGTGCAGGTGAAGAAATCCGTCATTGAAGCTTCCCGCAAGGTCGTGCTGCTGAGCATTTCCGAAAAGCTGAATTCCCAGCACCGCTACCGCACCTGCGACATTAGCGCCATCAATACCCTGATTACCGAACTGCCGGCGGACCACAACCGCCTGAATCCCTTCCGCGAACGCGAAATCCGAATCCTCTAACATGGCCGACTACCGAAAGATTACCGAAGAACCCTCCCTGCACGATGCCCTGGAGACCTGTAGCGTAACCGAGCTGCTCCATAAAATGAATGCAGAAGACCGGAAGGTCCCGGAGGCCGTGGGGCAGTGCATCCCGGCGATTACGCGCCTGGTGGAGGCCCTGGAGCCCCGCTTTCTGAGCGGGGGACGCCTCTTTTATATCGGGGCCGGCACCAGCGGCCGTCTTGGCATCCTGGACGCCTCGGAGATCCCGCCCACTTACGGCATGCCCCACGACCGGGTAATCGGGCTTATTGCCGGGGGCGACCGCGCCATCCGCAAGGCGGTGGAACACGCCGAGGACGACACCCGGCAGGCCTGGAAGGACCTGCAGGCCTTCGACATCGGGGAAAACGATACGGTGGTGGGGATTGCCGCCTCAGGGACCACTCCTTATGTATTGGGGGGCATCCGCGCCGCGCGGGAACAGGGCTTGCTTACCGCGGGCATCACCAATAACCCGGGGTCGCCCCTGGCAGCGGCTGCCGAAATCCCCATCGAAGTGGAGGTGGGCCCGGAATTCATTACGGGCAGTACCCGTATGAAGTGCGGGACCTCCCAGAAACTGGTCCTGAATATGATCTCTACCGCCCTGATGGTGCGCATCGGGCGGGTGCAGGGCAACAAGATGGTGCACATGCAACTGAGCAACAACAAGCTCATTGACCGGGGTACGCGCTACCTGATGGAAAGCCTGGGCCTGAATTATGAAGCTGCCGGCAGCGCCCTGCAGCAGTACGGCTCCGTGCAGAAAGCGCTGGAGGCCCTTGGGAAAAAACGCGGATAACCGATTTCCCTTTCCCTAGTCTACGGGCACCAGTTTATAGATCCCTTTTCCTTCCACGGCCACATAGAGATAGCCGTCAGGCCCCTGGCGCACGTTGCGCACCCGGCCAATCCCTTCCAGCAATTTTTCCCGTTTCACTACCCGCGTGCCTTCCATCTCCAGGTGTTCCAGATATTGGAAGGCCAGGGAGCCTACCATCAGGTCGCCATGCCACTGCGGGTAGCGAAAGGAGGTCACAAAGGCCATCCCGCTGGGGGCGATGGATGGCACCCAGTAATGGACGGGCGGTTCTACCCCCGGCATTTCGGTCTGGTCCGTGATGGGGGTGCCGCTGTAATTGATGCCGTAGGTCACCAGGGGCCAGCCGTAGTTGGCCCCTTTCTTGACGATATTGATCTCGTCTCCGCCCCGGGGGCCGTGTTCGTGTATCCAGATGGCACCGGTTTCCGGGTGGCGCGCCATCCCCTGGGGGTTGCGGTTGCCGTAGGTATAGAGCGCCTCCCGGGCCCCGGCCTGCCCGGCAAAGGGGTTGTCTGCCGGGATGCGGCCGTCCGCATGCAGGCGGTAGACTTTCCCGCCGTCGCGGGTGATGTCCTGGGGGTTTACGTCCCGTTCCCCCCGTTCCCCTATGGTAAAGTACAGGTAGCCTTCTGCATCAAATTCCAGGCGGGACCCAAAATGCTGGCCCCGGGTGGTGTTGGGGCCGGCCTTGTACAGCACTTCAAAGTCGGTAAGCTGGTTTCCCTGCAGCCTTGCGCGGGCAATAGCCGTATGCCCTCCTTTTTCCGGGCCATCCGGGGAGGCATAACTCATGTAGATCCAGCCGTTTTGGTCGTAATCCGGGTGGAGTTCCAGGTCCAGTAGGCCGCCCTGCCCCCTCAGGTACACCTCAGGCACCCCGACCACTTCAGTGCGCTGCCCGTCTTTGAAATGGATCAGGGTACCGGCCTTCTCGGTAATCAGCATGCTGCCGTCCGGCAAAAAGGCCATTCCCCATGGAATTTGCAGCCCGTCCACTACCAATTCGGGGGAGATGGAGGCCGTATGAGGCGTTTCCGCCTTGTTTTCAGGGTCCTGCGCACAGGAAAAACCCGCTATTATGCCAAAAAAACACAGGGATACAATACTATTTCTCATGACGAAACGTTAGAATTCTTAGATGAATGACAGGGCATCTGCCCTAAGATAACGAGATTATATAGGAAAATAATTACACTGCCGGGCTTTCGTCATCCCAAATCACGATGGTCCGGGCTCCAAGACCGCTTAACCTATGCACCCGAAAAAGACAAGGCATCACTGGTATGCCCTGTTGATGCTAGTGGCAACTATCATCAGCTCTTCGGCGATCGCGAACGGTTCTTTTGAAAGGTTGATTACCGGGTTCACATCCCCCGCTCCCGATAGTCCCGCAAGGGCCGCGCACACCGAAGCCTCCGATTCCGGCTCCCAAACCCAGGGAGAGGCTGCCTATGGAGCCTCGGGTCTGGAGGCCGCACCTTTCTTCAACACCATTATTCTGAATGCCGACCAGGAGGTTACCTGTAGTGCCAACGGTTTTACCGTAGCCCGGTTTAACCTCTGCGGCGATAACGACGACCGGGCCATTACGGTAAGCGGCAGCCACAGCAGTTACGAGTGGCAGCAACTGGTGCCCGGCGGCAGTTGTACCTTCGACGTAAATGACGATTGCCCGGCCATTATCGGCGGGGCTTGTAACTCCTATTGGCAAACCGTTTCCACTGCGTCCGCCTTTACCCTGGACGCCTCGGCCATCCCGGCTTCCAGCGGGGCGGAATTCCGCGTACGTGTAGATGGGGGCGGGTACTACTATTTCAAGGTCAAGAAAAGTACCATTACCCAGACTTTTGTAAAGCGGGATTATATCTGCGGGGTACCGGGCCGTATCCAGGTGACCAACCTGTCCAGCGCCTATGAGTACAGCATTGATGCCGGCAGCGGCTTCGGCCCCTGGCAGGCCAGCGCCATTTTCGACAACCTGAACCCGGGCACCTATGTGGTTAAAGCCCGGCTGCAAAACACCCCCAATACCTGCGAATATCCCTACCAGCCCATCACCATCGAGCAGCTGGACATCGACATAGACGTGACCTTTACGGACGCCCAGTGTGCGGGGGATACCGGCAGCATCACTGTAACGGTGAACAATGTGCCCGGGCCCTACAAGTACACCCTGCTGGACGAATTCGGGGTACCCCAGGAGTTTACCACCTTTATCCCCAACAATCCCTACACCTTTTCCGCCGTGGGTTTTGGCACCTACAGCGTGCAGGTAGAAACCCAGCAGTGTACGGGCGACCCAGGCAACGGCATCCCGGCGCCCAACCAACCCCTGGACGTAAACGGCAACCCCATAGTGATCGGAGATGGATTGGTGGCCCTGGCCGCGTCCACCGAGGTGAATGAAAGCCTGAGCGCCGACCCGGTTTGCGGGGCCAACGATGCAGACATTATCATCAATACCTCTGGCGGCTCTGCCCCGTATAGTTTTACGGTAAGCGACGGGGGGAATTCCGGGGGCACCTATACCGGTTCTACCACCTATAATGTAACCACGGCAGGTACCTATACCTTTTTTATTACGGATGCCAACGGCTGTACCATTACCGCCACGGCAGACGTGGAAGAACTGACCCCGCCGGATGTGACCGCCAGCGGCACGGACGGGGACTGCAGCAACGGCGCCCGGATTACAGTAAACATCCTGGATGCCAAGGGCTATAACCTGCAGTTCCGGGCAGACCCGGCAGACCCCTGGTCTACCAACCCGGTCCTGACCGTACCCACGGGCACCTACAACCAGATCCAGGTCCTTTATGAACAGGGGGCCTTTAGCTGTATCTACACCCTGCCGGGTTCCGTATCCGTTACCAATGTGGGGGCCATTAGCGGGAATGCCGTTAAAATCCAGGACAATGTCTGCGATGGGGCAGGGGGTGTAGACGGGGGGATCATCGAATTCCAGGGGCCCTTCAGCGGAGGGTCCGGCAGCGGCTACCAGTTCAGTATAGACGGGGTGAACTTCTCCGGGCAGCTTACCTATACCAACCTGGGAGCGGGTACCTATACGCCCATCATCCGGGATGCCGGGGGGTGCCGCCTGGACCTGACCCCGATTACCATAGCCGGGACAGACCCGCCCACCGACCTGGATTTTGCCCAGAGCGCCATCAACTGCGCCGCCGGGACTTCGGATGTGCAACTGACCCCTACGGCCAACGCGCCCATCGTGCGGTATGAAATCATCAGCCCGGTTGCGGTGGACAACGGCGGCAGCGACACCTTTGCAGCCCTGAGCGTAAACACTTCTTACGTGTTCCGCATTACCGATGCCAATGGCTGTACCTACGAGGAAAGCTTTACCCCGGCTGTGCTGAGCACCATCCGGGTGCGCCTGAAGTCCGGGGCCGATACCCGGGTTTGTACAGGAGCCACGGACGGCTCGGGCACCTTTATCGTGGACGGGTTCGACAATGCCTACACCTACAATATTGATGGCGGGGCCGAGTCTGCCCCCCAGAACGACGCCGAGGTAGTGCTTCCGCCTTCCGGCGCCGGCACCTACACCATTACCGTAACCGACGCGGATACCGGCTGTACCGATACGGTAAGCCTGACCATCAGCGAACCGGCAAGCCCCCTGGCCCTGACCGGCAGCGTTACCGACATGACCTGCGCCAACGGCAATACCGGCCGGGTAGTGGGTAACCCTTCAGGCGGGTGGGGTACCTACCGCTATACCCTGGAACTGCCCAGCGGGGCTACCATTGGCCCGCGCAGCAACCAGGTCTTCGGGAACCTGACCCAGGCAGGCAGCTACACCCTTACCGTGCAGGATGCCGAAGGCTGTACAGCAGATTTCAGCTTTACCCTGACCTCTATAGACGCGCCTGTGCTGGCCCTGAATTCCGGGGCTTCGGATTTCTGTTACGTGCCCGGTACCGGGGCCACCCTGGAGGTGAGCTCTACGGCCGGGACCGCCCCCTTGGGCACCCACCAGTACCGCATTAACGGGGGCGCCCTGCAGGGCAGTCCGGTGTTTTCCGGCCTGAGCCCGGGCACCTATACCCTGGAAGTGGTGGACGGCAACGGTTGTTCCGACCAGGTAACGGCCACGGTCAATGCCCAGCTGCGGGTTAGCCTCAGCATCGATGCCGAAATCCCCTGCGGGGGCGCAGATGGCGGCATCCGCGTACAGGCCAGCGGCGGGTACCTGTCCGGTGCCGGTACCAAACAATATGAGGTAAGCGCAGACAACGGCACCACTTTTGGCGCCCCGGTGGCCCTGACTTCCAACACCTTTATCTACAACACCAATGTACCTGGCGACTATGTGGTCCGGGTAACGGACAACCAGGGCTGTGTGGCGGTTTCCAACCCCATTACCCTGAACCCCCCGGCTAATATTGACCCGGCCACAGCCGAGGTTACCCCGGCCAGTTGCGGGGAAACCGACAACGGACGGGTCCGGATCATCCCGGATGCCACCAGTGGGGTACCTCCCTACGAGGTGAGCTTTGACGGGGGCGCTTTTGGCGACCAGACCGTGTTTTCGAACCTGAACGCCGGACAAACCTACACCTATATTGTGCGCGATGCCCGCGGCTGCGAGACGGTGCCGGCCAATGTGACCATCCCCACGGATGTGACCCCTGCGCCCGATGCCACCGTACCGGACGTGACGGCCAATTGCGCCTCCGGCGTGGTGGAAGGCAGCATTGCCGTAACTACGGTTACCGGCGGTACGGCCGATTTTACCTATATCCTGCTGGACCAGTTTGGGAATGAACTGGAGCGCCTGGGCCCCACTGCCAGCACCACGGCAACCTTTTCGCCCCAGGTGCCCGGCATTTATACGGTGGTGACCCTGGACGCCCTGGGGTGCCGGGACGAGGATGTGGTGACGGTAGATCAGACCACCCTGGATGTGGTGCCGGATCCCCTGGTAGCCCCGGTCTGCGACGCGGGCGGGTTTACCAATACCGTAACCATTGTGGGTGGGGTAGGCCCCTTCCTGATCCGCCTGGCCACCGACCCCAACCCCCCCGTATCGCCCAACCTGACGGCCACCCGCCACACCTTTAACGGGCTGGAATTCGGGGTGACGTATACCGTGGAGGTAACCGACCTGGGTACCGGGTGTATCTACCTGGACGAAATCCCGCCGGAAGACGGGCCCAACCCCCTTCAGGTGACCGCCACTTCCACCCCCGGTTACTGCGATGTAAACCGCTTTGGGCAAATCCAGTACAGTGTGGACGGCTTTAGCGTGGGCGGCAGCCTGCAGATTGAACTGCTGGACAATACCACTGGCGCCCGTATTTTGCTGGAGTCCCCCAGCGGTATCAGCCCCATCTATACCAACACCTACGAGACCCTGCCCGGGGACTATCAGATTATCGTTACGGACCCTTCCAACAACTGTACGGATGCGGTTTCCGTGACCATAGACCAGAACCTCCCTTCCATCGATATCCTGGCGGAAGAGCCGGCCAACTGTAATGCCTTCGGGCAGTTTACGGTGCAGGGTGCCGGGGGCGACGGCGGCCCCTATACCTTCGCTTATATGCCCTCCGGGGTAAGCCCCACCCCCGGGGACTATACCACGGAAACCACCTTCCTGGGGGCTGCCGGATCCTACGACGTCTATGTGATGGACAGCAGCGGATGTACCTCTTTTGCTATCGGGACCATCATTAACCTGGACCCGGACCTGCCCGCGCCCACCTTTATTGTGGAAAACCAGTGCGATGTAACCACCACGACCTTCGATATCCTGGTGCGTATGCCGGCGTCGGTAGATACCCCCCGCTATACCCTGAACGGGGACGAGCAATTTCCTGTACTCAATGGCGGGTTCTGGGAACATACCTTTACGGTAGGCAGCCCAGGAGATTACACCGTGGATGTGATCGATGCCAACGGCTGTACCAGCCAGGGCACGGCTACGGTTTACGAATTCCTGGCCGCCACGGCCGATTGGAGCACCGAACCTTCCTGTAACAATGCCGATGGGGAAATTACCCTTACCACCCTGGGCGGCAGCGGGGATTTCACCTTCGAACTGCAGGACGGCACCGGCGCCTACCTGGCCGACAATACCACCGGCGTCTTTACCGGATATGCCCCGGGCGATTACCAGGTACTGGTTACCGACAACCTGGTTTCCGACCTGAGCGGCAACTGTACCTTCCTGGTGGACAACATCTACCTGGAAGCGGCCATTCCCCCGGTAATCTCTACCGTCCTGAACCGGGATGTGTCCTGTAACGGGGCGGCGGACGGCTCTATCGATGTGCTGCTGCAGGCGGGCACCGATGCAGACAGCCCCCTGACCTACACCCTCTATGTAAGTGGTACGTCCACGGTGGTGCAGAGCAACGCTACAGGCTCCTTCAGCAACCTGGGCCCGGGCACCTACGATGTAACCGTGCGCACCAGCCGGGGCTGTGAGGACCAGCAAACGGGCATCGGCATAAGCGAGCCCCCGGTCTTTGCCATTACGGCCAGCGCCCCGGATTTTGCCTGCGAACCCGGCGCCAACCGCTACAGTTCCACCCTGATTACCGTAACGGTTACCGATGCCGGTACCCCGGGCTACCAGTACAGCATTACCGGCTTTGGGGACTACCAGACCTCCAATACCTTCGAGGTGGTGGATAACGGAGCCCCCCAGACCATTACCGTATACGCCATTGACGGCAACGGTTGCCAGGACCAGTTTACCCTGCCGGTACTGAACCCGCCTTCCGATGTAATACCCACCCTTAGCCTGGAGGCTGCCTTAACCTGCACCACAGACGAGCGCATCCGGGTGGATGTGGTGGGATCTACCGACTTTACCCTTTCCGTGGTGAACGGCCCTGCCGCCGTGACCCCGGTATCCAATACCGCCGGAAACAGCTTTGTAACCATGGACCTGCCTGTGGCGGGCGGCTACCTGCTGGAGGTAACGGACCATATTGGCGGGTGTACCTACCCCCTGCCCCTGCACGAGGTGCTGGAGCCCCAGTACCCCACGGCCGTGATCAGCGAAGCCAGCCCGGTAACCTGCGCCGTGCCCGGGAATGACGGGGCCCTCTTTATTGAGGTGACGGATTACACCGGCGTATATGACTACCAGGTATTCCGGATCGACACCAACGGCAACCGCATCCTGCCAGCCGTAACTTCCGGCAGTTTTGATACCAATAACTACCCCGATGTTTCCGGGGACCCGGCCCGGATTACCGGCCTGCCCGGGGGCAACTTCGAGGTGGACATCGTCTCCCAGGTCAGCCCCGGCTGCCCGGCTACTTCCAATGTGGCCACCGTACGCGCCCCCAACGGACCCCTGGCCCCCGTGGCAGTGGAAGAGGGTAATGTGAGCTGTAATGACAACCAGGGGGTGATCGTGACTACCGCCACCGGCGGCTGGGATGCCGACCCCTACGAATTCCGCCTGCTGCTTGACGGCGGCAGCGGCACCTATGCCGAGGTGGTGCCCTTTGGCCCCTCCGGTCGTTTTGAAAACCTGGGCAGCGGCAATTACCGGATAGAGGTGCGTGACATTCAGGGCTGTACTGAGGTTGTGGATATTACCCTGGCGCCCATAGACCCCATCCTGGTTGGGATCCGGGAACCCCAGGGGCTGGTGTGCCCCGGGGGCAACAACGCCGTGCTGGAGGCCTTTGATCCGGCCACCGGTACTGCCCAGACCGCCACGGCCGGTGCTTCCGGCGGGGTAGCCGGCGCAGGTTACCTTTACCAGCTTATTTACCTGGGCAGTAACAATATTGCGGACGAACTCTCCCGCAGCGGGCTGCAGGACACCCCCACCTTTGCCGGCAGCGCCGGGGAGGGATACCTTAGCGCCGGGTGGTACGCCATTGAGGTGTCTTCCAGCTATGCCTGCGTGGGCATTACCGAACCCTATTATGTAGACCCGCCCCCGCCCATTGTGCCCAACCTGGTGCAGGTGCGCGCCCCTGGCTGCGGCGGTTTGGGCGAGATGCGCCTGAGTGTACAAAACCCCGAAGCGGGCTTTGAATACGAATACCGGGATGCCACGGCGGCGCCCACCGACCCCTTTATTTCCATGGGGGCCGGGCAGACCTCGGTGCTCATCAGCGGCGGGCCGGGCTTTTACCAGTTTGACGTACGCAAGGTAAACGCCGGCAATACCTGCGATGTGGTGCGTTCCAACGGGCTTACCCTTATTGATGCCCAGGACCTGGACCTGGTGGTGAACCTGCCGGACGACATTTCCTGTGCCAACGAACTGGACGGCCGTATCGAATCCTTTGCCACCGGCGGGGTAGGGGGGAACCAGTTTATCCTTTTCGGAGGAGACCCCGGGGCGGACCCCTTTAACCCCAACCCGTCTGCACTGGTGATCCGCGGCCCCCAGGCCGACGGTACCTTTGAAGGGCTGGATGCCCGCAGCGATTACTATGTAGCCGTGATGAGCGGCACCACCTGCGGCGACGTGGAAGGGCCCTATTCCGTAGTGCGCCCGGCCCCTATTGTCTTTACCGCCACCGCCACCCCCGTTACCTGTAGCGGGGAAACCGACGGCAGCGTCACGGTGGAAGTGCTGAGCGGGGGCGAAGGCCTGATCCAGTTTGCCATTTCCCCGGATTTCAACGAATTCTTTTCAGACCCGGCTACCCCCGGCGTCTATACCTTTACCGACCTGGAAGGGGCGCCCTACCCGGGCCGTTCCTACGACATCCTGATCCAGGATGAGCAGGGCTGTTCCGAGATCACCACCGTGCAGGTGGTGGAACCCGAACCCCTGGAGCTCTCCTATACCGCCACCAATGAAACCTGCCTGGGCTTTGCAGACGGCTCCGCCCAGATCAGCATAACCGGGGGCACGCCCTTTGTGGATGGCACCGGAGTGACCTATTACGAAACCAGCCTGAATTCCACGGCCGATGTGGACTTTGTGCGCAACGACGCCCTGTTCTATGACAACCTGAGCGGGGGCACCTCCTATGTGGTCTTTGTGCGCGATGCCAACGGCTGTACGGCCAATGTGGTTATCCCCGTGGAAGTTGGGGTGGAACTGGGGGCCGAACCCATAGTGGAATACGGCTGCGAGGGCATCTTCCCCTTCAATACGGTCCGGATTGAGCTGGCCAACCAGGCTGCCCTGTCCAGCGTGCTTTTTGCCCTGGATCCGGCAGACCCCACGGACGCCATCACCGCCCTGGCAGACGATGTTCGCACCTGGGGCGACCTGCCGGCTGGCGACCACACCGTATACCTGTACCACGAGAATGGGTGTACCACCTTTGTGGAATTTATCGTGGAGGATTACCAGCCCCTTACCCTGGAGGCCCTGCAGACCGGCCCGGATGAGATCACGGCCACGGCCAGCGGCGGTTTTGGCGGGTACGAATTCTTCTTCCAGGGCGAATCTACAGGCACGGACAATGTCTTCCACATCAACTACGACGCCAATATTCGCATTCGCGTGCGGGATGCCGGCGGGTGTGAGGTAGAGATCAACTTCCCTTTCAATTTTGAGGGTATGGTGGATTTCCCGAATTACTTTACCCCGGACGGGGATGGGATGAACGACGAGTGGTCTCCCAAAAACCGGGAATTCTTCCCCAATATCGAAATCAAGATCTACGACCGGTACGGCCGGGTGGTGGCCATCCTGGACCAGGTCAAGAACTGGGACGGCACCTACGACGGGAAGGAAGTCCCCACGGGCGATTACTGGTATGTGGTGAACGCGAACGACAACGAAAAACAGCAGTACGTAGGGCACTTTACCCTCTACCGCTAAAGACGCACAGCTTTGGAGCAAGCGGTGAGCCGGTGGCCTCGGGGATGGGGGCGCCGGCTTTTTTATTGGCATTTCCCCCAAAAGCCCCTGGAATTATTCCACCCCGGGGCTGTTGAAATTTCAATATTGTATTATATTTGCAGCCCGATCGGAATTCTACCCGCTGCGATCGGGCGCGGAACCTTCCCGGAAGGCCCCGCTGGAACATCGGGATGTAGTTCAGCCTGGTAGAATACACGCATGGGGTGCGTGTGGTCGCTGGTTCGAATCCAGTCATCCCGACCAAGAAAAGCCAAGCGAATTTTCGCTTGGCTTTTTTCATTTCCGGACCGCGCCAAAAGCTTGCTTTTGTAAGCGGGGAGGAAATGAAAAAACCACAAAGCGCAGCTTTGTTGGCTTTGCTTGAGCACCACCCCCCCGTTCTGGATCACGCCGCCTTGCGCGGCGTAATCCAGCGTTCCGTAAGTAAATCGGAAATGAAAAAACCACAAAGCGCAGCTTTGTTGGCTTTGCTTGAGCACCACCCCCCCGTTCTGGATCACGCCGCCT
>NZ_JARPUQ010000003.1:121014-417442 GCF_029537735.1 Robiginitalea aestuariiviva
CAGCGTTCCGTAAGTAAATCGGAAATGAAAAAACCACAAAGCGCAGCTTTGTTGGCTTTGCTTGAGCACCACCCCCCATTCTGGATCACGCCGCCTTGCGCGGCGTAATCCAGCGTTCCGTAAGTAAATAGGAAATGAAAAAACCAGCCAGCCAAAGTGCTGGAGATGCCTATCATAACACTGGCTTTAGTGACTTCGCCTATCTGGTTTCATTCAGGAAAAGGCAAATATGGGTATACTACCCAATTGTCTTTTCAAGATCTCCGTATTCCCTAAAAAGATGGTTGCCTTATTGGCGATGCAGGAATATAAATAATCGGGTTCCGGTAGGTCTAGATCTTCGATGCAGCTTAGGATATTTTCAAAATAAACTAACCCCTTATGGATCAGTTTTGATTGAATTCCCATCTGGGTAAGGCCTTGTTCTAATAAAGGGACCTGCCATCCATTATTCCGGATGGCTTCTGGGAAGCTATGGTAAACTTCAAGCAGTACATTACTCCAGAATTCGTTATGAAGGTCTTCCTGGATATCGGCAAGGTCATCCAACCATCCCCCAAGGATTCCCATGTGTACCCCAAGGCGTTCCAACCCTGCACGAGAAACCCCCACCGGCCATCCGTTAAAACATACCGGCAATAGGAGGCCCATAGTGGCTGGCATTATAGATTTTGCCTGTAGTTCCTGCTCTAGCGAGCCATTTAGGGTTAGGTGTGTTGCCGATAGACGTAATTCCACACTGCGGTGTTCAGAGTCAAAACTCTTACGAATTGCGGTTTTAAGTGCAGTTTGGATTGAGGTGTCTTTCCGCCAGCCCGCAGCGCCCAAGATCATGCTAATTACTTGAGTCATGGTGCGTAGCAACACTTCCGCCACCGGATGACGGTCTGGATATATGGGTATTCCCGGAATTTTCGCTCTATCCCACCATGCCTGAAGGGTTAGCTGCTCGGATACAAATTGAAGATCGGCATCCGAGAGGTGATCCGGTGCTTCGTCCAATAAGCCGTCCAGTAGATTTGTAAAAAGACTTATGTACATCCCGGTTTTGAAAAGGTCCGGATGGCTTTTCCCGTAGAAGGCAAGGGAGGTTTGTTCCGCCCGATACCCTGCCATAAAAGCAGCGTATAAAAGATGTCCTGTGAATTCAAATTTGGGATCATTTTTGACACTGGCCAGGGCGTGTGTAAGGAGTTCTTCCGGGATTTCCCTATCCAGTATTTCTCCAATGCAATTGGAACCCCGTTCCATGGCAAGGCCAATGGCTTTTGGATCAGTGACAAAATAGGAGGGAAAAGATTCACATAGCGCATCTAGCTGGCGTTGTCCAAGTGCCCTGACAACGCCCGGAGGTAGAAATGTATTCATGCCTATAAAGTTTTTAGTATCAATCAATACTAAACAAGGCAGGTCTCGAGTTTCGGGACCTACCTTGTTTATGCACTATTAATGCCCTCCCTTATTATGCACTAGATATCGATTGGCGAAATAGGTATGGCTGCCATCAAGAATGAGATTGAATAACGGGAGGTCCCAACGGTCCGTCCGCGCCTCAATGCGTGTCAAGGTTTCTTCATTCATCTGCATGGGGGTATCCATAAGGGATTCCGCTATACCATGCAGCGCCATCTGGCTTGCCCGGGCGTAACGTATTACGGACATACCAGTTTCCAGTTTAAGAACAGACATGCGGCTATTTTCTTCCTGCGTGGCCCTGGGGCTTATGGAAGCCCATCCATTGGCTGTCATAATGGGGTGCTCCTTGGTTATGAAATGCTTTTCCCCATTAAAAGCAAACAACTGGCGGTTACCCAAAACAGGTCGCTCAATGTCAATAACCCTATTGACCTTGTGCTGGGCGCCGAGTACCAGGTCTCCTACCCGTACTTCTGAAATCCGACGTGAGCTGCCATCGGCCATGAGTACCTGCGTATCGCCTGTAAAACAGGAGGAAGAAGAAGGGGGCGGTGGGTTATATGTGAGTTCTACCACTGCATAATATGCCCCCAGGGAGGCATTCCAGGTGGGTACAAAATTTTTTGCGTCATAATGACCTGCATTGGCCTTTAGGGTTTCGCCGGGTATATAATTGGCGGGGATCAGAAATGCCCCGTAGGTGTCTGTATAAACACAATCCAGTGAGCCCGGCCGGCATACACTGGCATTCCAGATGCCTTTACCGGGTACCGGGCCATTACTTCCTTGTTTGATAACTCCTGCTGCTGTAGCCATGATGTTGATTTTTATGGACCCCATTGCCGGGGTACCGTTCAATAATTTATTCGTTAGTATTTGATGTTTCGTAGGCTTCACGCATTTGGCTGGCGCCGAGAATACTGTGCCCTGCAGCCAGGGAGTTGCTACTATAGTCATTGCTTAGCGGAAGGAGCGATTTGGCAAATTTGCGTTTGCTGAGTAACTCCTGCGTTTCCGGCTTTGACAGATCATATCCGATATCGGAAGGCATGGCTTGCACTAACTGTGCAAGGGCCGCGATCAATGCATCCTCGTCGGTTACCGGAAATAAGAATTCCGGGATGTAGTCCTTAAAGAAGGCAATAGGAACCTTCACGTCGCGAAAGGCTACCCTTCCGGTTTTGGCAAATGCCTTTTCTAAATCCCCGAAATGCTTGATGGGTAGGGCACCGCTCAGTTGCCGGTAGAGTTGTAAAACATTCCGGCCTTGTTCCAGTTCATGAACGATCCTTGAATAAGCACGGGTCACTTTGGGGTCGCTTTGTTCCCCTTTTTCTGCTTTTGTCATGATTATTAATTTTAGGTTTTGAATTACGTGATATGGACCACAATGGAATACCCACCCATGGCCATTTCGTGGATTTCCTGTTGCAGGTGAATGACCAGAAAATCACCCTTCTGCGCTTCATGTGGTACTTGTACTTCCAGGTTAAAATCCCGCTGTTCGAAGGCCTCCATACGCATCTGCTCCAGGATTAATCCGGGTTTGGCACAACGGGTCCTCTCGGTTGATCGCGTTCGGATCAGATGTTGCCCCAGATCTGCATCGGCCTGAGGGTTCTTGATAAACCTGCGTTTTGCCGAAATTTCTGTATGCACCACAGGCATCCGATCCGGTGTGATGGCTTGGATAGCCCATTCGGGATTCACCTTTTTTGCCGCTTGTATGCGGGCCGCGGTGCGGGCATCCTTGTAGGTTTCAGACCTCTTGTGGAACATTTTAGTGAAATTGGTTCGGTTGAGTGCCAGGTCTTCGGTAAAGTTCATGGCGACAACCGTTTTATCTTTTAAAGACCATTTTTTGCCCTCCTGGAAACGAATGTGGTGACTTTCCATTCGTACGGTTTGGACAAAACCTAAAGCAAACGTATTGTTTAGTTTTAGAGTAAGTGAAAAGGTGGCTCCTGCCGGGGACTCCTGAACGGTAACATTGCGTTGCCCGGCATGCCGGTCCAATTTGGGTTGAAAGGGATGCCGTATGGGATCTAACAAATGGTTGGTGCAATTCACTTTGAGGCATTGATGGGCTCCGCTCGCCAGGGAAGGTGTCCAGGGAATCGGACATCTGACCCGGGCTGAGTGCAGCGATTCTATTTCCACCCATTCAGTCCCAATGTGGTGCATATGCGCCGCGCTCAAGCCTATGGAAGGATCTCCCCAATAAAAATCTACTTGTACCGGGGCTGCCCCAACCTCCCCAAGATTCAAAATCAAGGCGTGAATGAAATTTTCTTCTTCCGCCACCGGATTGCCCAAAGGATCCGAAGATTCCACCGTGATGTCCGGGGAAAGCCAATGTTTAACCCCCGCTGGTAAAGGGCGTATCCCCATATCACTCAGGTTGCAGCGCAGCAGAAGCCAGGGGGTAACCCGGGTTTTGCGACCCCATTCCTGAAATATTTTGCCGTACCTATTCCAAATGGCCTGCTTTTCTTTTTCTTTTTTGGCATCGACCTCTGCAATGGCCTGTTCTATTTTGCTACGAGGATCCCTCCGGTCCTGGCGTCGGGAGTCCTTGGTCTTTTGTGTTTTTCTTTTCATGGTAATGGCTTAATCGTGAACCATGGGTTCAGGTATTAACAGGATGAATCTCTACAGGATCCTGGTACGTTGCTGGGCTAGCGTTATCAATACCAAAGGCCCAGGTCTGGTAGGCGAGCCCCCTGTCTGCATCGAGGTTCCAATTTGGGTATGCCCTGGTTTTGAAAAGATCAAGGGCATTGGCCACGGCATTTCCAAATTCTACTGGTCTGTTCGCCCCTGTAATTACAGGTCCTTGGCCAACCTTTCCTCCATCGGTATGCAGGAATGTTGGGCTTGCATCGCTCACCTTTCCTTTGGCCAGTGGGTTGTTTGTATCATCGTCAATGAAAAAATCAGGATACTTTCCGGTGGAGAGATAAGCTATAGTACCCGGGTTCTCTTGCGGCCGGGAAGGCATCTCATTCCAAAGCCCAACAAGGCCTATGGCACCGCTCCAGGGTTTTGGAGGGAAAACCTCAAGGACTTGGGATTTGGCATTTTTGCGAATGGAATCAAATTCGAATTCAAAGCCCAGGAAATTCAGTATTATAGGATCTTCACGAAGTTCTGAAGGATAGGGGTGTTGGAGCCCGCCCAGTACCATTACCTCGTGCAAGGCCTTTAATCCGCGATACAAATACATTCGGTACCAATACAAATCGCATCGCAACTTGGCCCAGTTGATATCATTAGCCCCTTCAATAATCTGTTCTACCCCAAAGGCAATCGCAGCCCCACCCGAGATCAAACCGCCGGCTGCAAATTGTCCCAGACCCAAAAGGGCAAGGATTACGCCCGTTATGATCTTACCTACGTCCGCGTCTTTTTCAATGGTGGGTTCTGGAGGGACGGACCCTCCACCACTATCACCGGGAACGGTCGGATCGGCCCAGGAAGGCTCGGTAGAACAGTCTTCAGGAGGGCGCATTGGGGGGGCTGGGTTACATCCCACAACATATCCGCTGGTTTGAAACCAGAGCATCGCCCAGGTCATTTGGTAAGCCGCGTTCAGGGAATTGTCCTTAAATCTACTTAGAGGGTCTATTGGGCCGTAGACGCTTTCATAAGTTTCCCGCCAGTATTGGATAAAGTCTGCTGGGAGTACAGAGGGGAAAGGAGCATCCGTATTGATTACCTCCAGGATAGATTCAATATCCACGCCATCAAATTGAATTTTTTCCTGCAGGTTGGCCTCACAAAGCCCCTTCCACTGGTCATATGGCGGGCTGGGTGTATCACCGGAGAGACTGGCGGGTGTTTCGTAATACCCATGAACCCAAGCATCTACGAATACCCCGATCCAACGCTGTCTCCACCAATCCGTCCGATACGTACCGCCTACAATACTATTGAGGAAAGGGGAGCCACACACCAGGCCGGCATAACTGGTGACATAACCGTAGGCGTAGGCCTTGAACTCATCACGTCCGGAAGATTCCGCCTTTTCAACCAGCTTTTGTACAAATTCACCCGTTTGGCGCCAGAATAGTTGCTCCCTAATGGTCCAGGTTTCCTTTACCGGGATCTCGCTGCCCACTGCAACGTTAACTACAGGTTTTAATCCCCCGCCAATAATCCCTGCAATCTGAAGAACAAACCCATCTGGTATTTTGGTCAGGTCTGCAACAAGGCTACTTAAGGCTGCTGCGGTGTCCATAATGGAATCTACCTCCCCATTATCCCGCATATCTTTAAGTGCCCCAAGGTCTTCATTATCTGCAATCGGTTGGATTTTACCCAGGAATTCCTGGAATTCGGCCAGGATGGTAATCATCCCCTTCGCACCATTTGCAGGGTTATCCCCAGCAAATTTCAGGGCGTTTTTCCAAAGGGCAGTATACTCATTTCCATATCCAAAAGGGAAGTCCAGGTCAGGAGGGGGATCCGATGGAATAAAATCCGCTAAAATGGGTCCAATAGCACCCAGATAGGCATATTTGGAATGTGTTTCCATCAGTTGACCAATAGCGATAAGACTGCTATCTCCTGAGGATTTTAATTCGGACATACTTCGTTCGAGAATCTTAAAATGGGTGGCAATTCCGGGCATGATGTTTCATTATTAGGGGTTGTATTGTTTTTTCGCCCAAACCGTTAAGGCATAGGAGGTGTGTATCCCGTGATGGTCAAAGCACGGGTGAGCAGTAAGATCAGTTGAAGGGGAACGCCAGGGTGTGATCGGGACCCAGGTAATCAACAAGTTTGTTCATCCATCGCATACATTCAGGGCATTGAGGGAAGATTGGGGTTACCTAGAATGTATCAGAGGGGGAGTACTTATATAGCTAATCTATACAACACCTATTTAATGTAGGTACAAGATTGTATAATTTGTAGGAAAAACTGTATACTCTTCAAATAAAAAGACTAACGAAGGCCTTTAAACCAGTGCGTAACCTGCTTCACTTTCCACCACATGCGTCCCCCGGCCCAGGTGTACGCGCAGGATGTCGCAGTCGTGGCCAAAGGCGTTGCGGTAGGCTTCCCGGGTGTGCCGGGTAAAGGCCTCGGAGGCATCGCAGCGTACCAGGTTCAGCGTGCAACCCCCAAAACCGGCGCCCATCATCCGGGCCCCGAGTACCCCGGGGGCTTGTCGGGCCTGCTCCACCAGGAAATCCAGCTCCGGGCAACTCACTTCGTACTTTTGGGCAAGGCCCTGGTGGGAGGCGAACAGGAGTGCGCCCAGGGCTTGCAGGTCCTGGTTGCGGATGGCCTGGGCTGCCGCCTGGGTACGGGCCATTTCCTCCAGCACATAGGAGACCTTCGCAAATTCTTCAGCGCTTAGCCGGCCCTCCCGTTGCAGGGCCTTGAGTGCCTCCAGGCTGGCATCCCGTAAGGCTGGAACGCCCAGGGCTGCAGCAGTCCGGTCGCATAGGGCCCGGCGCTCGTTGTAGGTAGAGGAGGCCAGGCTGTGTTGTACGCGGGTGTTGATCAAAAAGAGTTCGTGTCCCTGCAGGTCTATTTGTACGGCCTCGGCTTCCAGGGTGCGGCAGTCCAGTAGTAAAAAGTGGTCCTTTACCCCAAACATGCTGGCATACTGGTCCATAATGCCGCATTGTACCCCGGCGTAGTGGTGTTCGGCGTCCAGGGAAACCCGGACCATGTCCATGCGGTCCAGGCCCAGGGTAAAGAGGGTGTTCAGGCCATAGACAATCCCGTTTTCCAGGGCGGCAGAGGAAGACATTCCGCCCCCCTGGGGCAGGTTGCCGGCAATCATCAGGTTAAAGGGAGCCACCGGGTGCCCGCGCTTTTCCAGTTCGGCTACCACCCCGATCACGTAGTTGCGCCACCCCCCGTCCGGCAGGGCCTTCAATCCCGAGGGTTTAAACCGGAATTCCTCCCCGAAATTCCGGGTTATGGCATGGCAGTCTTTGCCGGAAGAGGCCAGGCCTAAAGCCACATAGATGCCCTGATCCACCGCTGCCGGGAAGACCACCCCTTCGTTGTAGTCCACATGCTCGCCAATCAGGTTAATACGCCCGGGCGAAAACACCATCAGGGGCTCGGAGCCAAAGGTTTCCCGGAAGGCGTCCCGGGTGCTGCTGGCCAGCTCCAGGCCTGACTGTTTCCCGGCGTCCGGGGTATTTGTGGTTTCCATAGGCACATGGGGGATGGTGGCCCCGGCTTAGATTTCGAAGTTGTACCCGTTGGCTACAAATTCGTCGAATTTTTCTTTGTTAAAAACATAGTAGAAGGCCCCTTTCTTGGAAGCGGACTTGTCCTTTTCCCGGGTCTTGGTCAGGATATCGAAGGAGAGCATTTTCTTTCGGAAATTCCGGGGGTCCAGTTCCTTTTGCAGGATACTCTCGTAAAGGATCTGCATTTGGGGCAGGGTAAAGCGCTCGCCCAGCAGGTTAAAGCCGATGGGTTGGCGGCGCACCTTCTCCCGCAGGCGTTTAATGGCCAGTTGTACCATTTCCCCGTGGTCCAGGATCAGCTCCGGGATCTCGTCCAGCCCAAACCAGTGGGCATCGTACTCCTCCACGCTGTCCAGGTCCAGTTCATTGAGGCGGGTCAGGCTGTAATAAGCGATGGATATGACCCGTTCCCCCGGGTCCCGCTCCACAGCCCCATAGGTTTTCAGTTCTTCCAGGAAAACGTTGGATAGGCCTGTGGATTCAAGCAAGATTTGTTTGGCGGAGTCGTCCAGGCTCATGTCTTCCTTGATAAAGGCGCCAATAAGGGACCATTGGCCTTTCAGGGGTTCCACCTTGCGTTTAAAAAGCAGCAGTTTGAGCTGCTGCCCGTCAAAGCCAAAGACAATGCAATCTACGGCTACCAGGATTTTGGTCTGCCCGGTATAGACCCGGGCGGTATCGAGTAAGTTCATGGTTTCGTGTTTTTAGGGGCCACCAGGCTGTCCAGCAATTGCTGCATGCGTTCCACGCGCTCTGGCATTTGGGGGGCTAAATTATGGGTTTCCCCCGGGTCTTCTTCCAAATGGTACAGCTGGGGCAGGGGGGAGAGCCCGGCTTCTATGCCTTTCTGCTGCAGCCAGGCAGGGGCCTGGGGCAAGGCCGAAGGGGGGATGTATTTGTAGGGGCCCTGCCGCAGGGCCAGGGTCATAGCTTCCTCCAGCAGGAGGGTACTTCCGGGCTGCCCGGCCCGGGTGAGCGCCTGGCTCAGATCCTGGCTGTCCGGGGCGGCGCCCTCGGGCAGGGGTACCCCTGCCAGGGTAGCCAGGGAGGCAAAAAAGTCCGTTTGGGAGATCAGGGCCTGGCTCTCTCCGGGGGTGATGGTCCCGGGCCAGTGCGCGATCAGGGGCACCCGGGTGCCCGCCTCGAAGGCGCTGTACTTCCCGCCCCGGAAGGGTCCGGCCGGGCGGTGGCTGCCCAGGCGTGCTACGGCCTGGTCTTCGTATCCATCGTTCAGCACGGGCCCATTATCGCTGGTAAACAGTACCAGGGTGCTTTCGGCCAGGCCCTGCCGTTGCAGTTCCTCCAGGATGGCCCCGGTCATCCAATCCATCTGGGCAATGGCATCGCCCCGCGGACCCATTTCCGATACCCCCTGGAAGCGGGGGTGGGGCAGGCGGGGCACGTGGATGTCGTGGAAGGAGAAAAACAGGAAGAAGGGTTGGTCTGCGGCCGAGGCGATAAAGGCCCGGGCCTTGTCGG
This sequence comes from Robiginitalea aestuariiviva, assembly GCF_029537735.1. Lineage (GTDB taxonomy): Bacteria > Bacteroidota > Bacteroidia > Flavobacteriales > Flavobacteriaceae > Robiginitalea > Robiginitalea aestuariiviva. The sequence goes on from NZ_JARPUQ010000003.1 coordinate 130,131, forward strand.
TAAAAATGTCCGGAAAGTCCTCGTCCGTCCACAGGGCGGATGCACCCCCGGTCTGGTAGCCAATGCGGCTGATCCCGTTTACGATGGCCTGGCTGTGCTGGGGGTCTGCCGCCTGCCGCAGGCGCTCCGGCTGGTCCATGCCGGTGGGCACCCCGGGAAAGGGCGTGCGATAACTGATCCGGAGGGAATCTTCAGGGGTTAGCCCCACCACCCGGTGGTCTTCCAGATATACGGTGGGTACCCGGTCTCCGGTAGCTGGTAGCAGAAAGCTGTAATCGAAGCCGATTTCCAGGGGCCCCGGGCGCACCTCCCCGTTCCAGTCCGTGTTGCCGCTGCCCAGGCCCAGATGCCATTTGCCCACCACCCCGGTGCGGTATCCGGCCTGCTGCAGCAGGGTCGGCAGGGTAGGGGTGCCCGGGCGGATCAATAAGGGGGCATCCCCGGGCAGGACGGCTGCCTGGGAGCGAAAGGCAAAGGTGCCGGTAAGCAGGGCATAGCGGGAGGGGGTACAGGTAGCCGCGGCGCTGTGGGCATCGGTAAAGCGGATCCCTTCCCGGGCCAGGCGGTCGGCATGGGGCGTGGCTACCCCTGTGGCCCCGTAGCAGCCCAGGTCCCCATACCCCAGGTCGTCTACATAGAAGAGCACGATGTTGGGGGGGCGGGCGGCAGCCGGGGAAGGTTCAGGCGCCTGGGGCTTACAGCCTATGAGGGCTGTTAGCAGGCACAGCAGCCAGTGGATTTTCATTTAAGGGTTGGTGGTTAGGTCCCTAAATATAGATAATGTAAATGAAACACTTATAGGAGGGGCAATGGGTCCGTCCCTATTCTTGCGCAGGGCGGGGTGGCGGTACCCCTTAAATTGCTCACAATTTACAGTTGATAACTTTATAAAAGTCTGATATTCAACACCTGTTTTGGTTTTCGCGTATCCGAACATGACCAATGTCATATGTCGGGCCACCGGGGCGTGGGTAATTTCACAGGAAATTGTAACCTGCCTAAACCTGTAGCCCATGCATTCCACTGCCGCTTCCCAAACCCGAGAAACCTACACAGACGAAACCGTTTTTGCCGCTGCCCTGGATTATTTCGGGGGCGACGACCTGGCTGCCCGGGTCTGGATGAACAAATACGCCCTGAAAGACTCCCAGGGGCGGTTGTACGAGCGCACCCCGGACGACATGCACCGCCGCATTGCCCGGGAACTGGCCCGGATTGAAGCCCGGTACCCGAAGCCCATGTCCGAGGCGGAGATTTACGGCCTGATCAAGGATTTTCGTTACCTGGTGCCCCAGGGCAGCCCCATGGCCGGGATCGGGAACCCCTTCCAGATCGCCTCCCTCTCCAATTGTTTTGTGATTGGCACGGAAGGGCAGTCGGACTCCTATGGCGCCATCATGAAGATCGACCAGGAACAGGTGCAGCTTATGAAACGCCGGGGCGGGGTGGGCCACGACCTCTCCCACATCCGGCCCAAGGGGTCGCCGGTTAAGAATTCCGCCCTAACCTCCACCGGCCTGGTGCCCTTTATGGAGCGGTATTCCAGCTCTACCCGAGAGGTGGCCCAGGACGGCCGCCGTGGCGCCCTTATGCTAACGGTATCCATACAGCATCCGGACGCCCTGGATTTTATCAATGCCAAACTGGAAACCGGGAAGATTACCGGGGCCAACATCTCCGTACGAATAGACGACGCTTTTATGGAAGCCGTGGAGCACGACCGGGAGTACGTGCAGCAATTCCCGGTGGGCAGCGACCAGCCGGCTGTGGAGCGGACCGTACGCGCCCGCGAGATTTGGGAAATCATCGTGCACAACGCCTGGCAGTCTGCGGAGCCCGGGGTGCTCTTCTGGGATACCATCATCCGGGAATCCGTGCCGGACTGCTATGCAGACCTGGGCTTTAAGACCATCTCTACCAACCCCTGCGGGGAGATCCCCCTTTGCCCCTATGATTCCTGCCGCCTGCTGGCCATAAACCTGCTGTCTTACGTGCAGGATCCCTTTACCCCCCAGGCCCGGTTTGACTTCGAGTTGTTCCGCACCCATGTGGGGGCCGCCCAGCGGGTGATGGACGACATCATAGACCTGGAGCTGGAGAAGGTGGAAGCCATCCTGGGTAAGATTGGCGCCGACCCGGAAACGGAAGAGACCAAGCGGGTAGAACGCCGCCTCTGGGAAGAGATCCGCAAAAAAGCCCTGGAGGGTCGCCGCACGGGCATTGGTATTACGGCCGAAGGCGACATGCTGGCCGCCCTGGGCCTGCGCTACGGCTCGGACGAAGGCACGGCCTTTTCCGTGGAGGTCCACAAGAATTTGGCCCTGGCTGCTTACGGGGCCTCGGTAAAGACCGCCCGCGAGCGGGGCGCCTTCCCCCTCTTTGATGCCGAACGGGAAAAAAACAACCCCTTTATTACCCGCCTGAAGGAAGCGGACGAAAAGCTCTATTACGAAATGCTGGAGTACGGCCGCCGCAATATCGCCCTGCTCACCATTGCCCCCACGGGCACCACCAGCCTGATGACCCAGACCACCTCCGGGATAGAGCCGGTGTTTCTGCCGGTCTACAAACGCCGCCGCAAGGTGAACCCTTCGGACAAGGGCGTGCGCATTGACTATACGGACGAGGTGGGCGACTCCTGGGAGGAGTATACCGTCTTCCACCACCAGTTCCGGGTGTGGATGGCCGCCCACGGGTATGACCCGGCCGGGGAATACAGCCCGGAGGAGATTGTCGAAATGGTGGCCGCCTCGCCTTACCACAACGCCACCTCCAACGACGTGGACTGGGTGCAGAAGGTGCGCCTGCAGGGGGCCGTACAGCAATGGGTGGACCACTCCATTAGCGTGACCATTAACCTGCCCAACGACGTGCCGGAGGAGCTGGTGGGGCTGCTCTACCTGCAGGCCTGGAAATCCGGGTGCAAGGGGGTAACCGTGTACCGGGACGGCTCCCGTTCCGGGGTGCTGGTGTCGGATACCCCTTCCAAGGAGGAAAAGGAGGGAGAGACCCTGACCGCCTTTCCGCTGAAACGGCCCGAGGTGTTGGAGGCCGATGTGGTGCGCTTCCAGAACAACAAAGACAAGTGGATAGCCTTTATTGGGCTGATAGACGGCCAGCCGTACGAGATCTTTACCGGTTTGGCGGACGACGAGGACGGCATCCTGCTGCCCCGCTGGGTGGAAAAGGGGCTGATCATCAAGCACCGCATGGAGGGGCAGCCCTCCCGCTACGACTTCCAGTTCCAGAACAAACAGGGATACAAGACCACCATAGAAGGCCTGTCCCACAAGTTTAACCCGGAATACTGGAATTACGCCAAGCTTATATCCGGCACCCTGCGCCACGGCATGCCCATCCCCAAGGTGGTGGAACTCATCCAGAGCCTCCACCTGGATTCCGAGCAGATCAACACCTGGAAAAACGGGGTGGTGCGGGCGCTAAAGAAGTATATCAAAGACGGCACCGAAGTCAAGGGGCAGACCTGCGAAAACTGCAAGGGCCACAACCTGGTTTTCCAGGAAGGCTGCCTCACCTGCCGGGACTGCGGTTCCTCCAAATGCGGGTAGGGCAACCCCCGGCCCAAGAAACCCCCGATTTGGGTTTTTCCAAATAGGGAAATGTTTTATCTTTGCCGTCCGGTTTCGGGATGTAGCGCAGTCCGGTAGCGTACTTCGTTCGGGACGAAGGGGTCGCAGGTTCAAATCCTGTCATCCCGACGAGACTGGTGTCAATGGACATCAAAAATGAGCTAATTGTATGATTATCAGGAAATTTAATTTTTCTTGATGTCATACAGTTAGCTTTATAATCAACACAAAAGTTACCTATTCGGTTACCTAATCGGTTACCTTTTTTTCCGGATATTGTAACTGATTTGTATTCTTCACGGAATTGACTTTCGCTTCGATTTGACTTTCGAAATCAAAATCGAGTATTCACCTAAAGCGAGAGTCTATGGGCACTTCAAGAACTTTCAGTATTCATTTTTGGCTAAATCTGTCTAAACGAAATGGCGATTTGGCACCCATTTATGCGCGTATTACTGTGGACGGTAGACGCTCAGAAATCAGTTTAAAACGCCTCACTTCGGTTACTTATTGGGATACCAAATCCCGAAAAACTACCGGAAAATCACCAGAGAGTAGGTCAATTAACAGCTATTTGGACCAAGTACAAGTACAGCTGTACGAATGCTATAATCAGTTACGTATTGAGGGTAAGTTAGTTACGGCAAAGTTGATTAAATCTAGGTTCGTCGGGCAAGAGGATTTGGACAAAACCCTACTCCAATTAATCACCTATCATAATGATCGGATGGCTGAAACCTTAAGACCAGGGACTTTAAAAAACTATTTTTCAACTGAGCGTTATATCAAACGGTTCTTAGTAGAAAAGCGTAAGACCAGAGATGAGTACTTGAAGCATTTGGACTACAGTTTCATTATTGACTTTGAGCATTATTTGAGAAAGGCATCTCCCTTACAAAAGGGAAGATCACTCAATCAAAATGGAATCATGAAACATATGGAGCGATTAAAGAAAATGATGAATTTGGCAGTAGATCTGGAATGGTTAGAGCGAAATCCCTTTTCCAGATTCAAACTCAGATTTAAAAAATTCAAAAAGGAATTCTTGACCCGTCAAGAGTTGGCTGCTTTTGAAGAGATTGAATTTAAAGATTCCGGTTTGCAAACGGCCAAAGATGTATTTGTATTCTGTTGCTATACCGGGTTATCCTACTGTGATATTCGACAATTGTCGTATTCCAATCTTGTTCGAGGTATTGATGGTGAAAAGTGGATTCATACCTCCAGGACCAAAAATAATGTACCGGTTAGAGTCCCTCTGCTGCGCCAGGCAAGATCGATAATTGATCGCTATATGGACAAACCAAAGAAATTCGAAGGGCAACTATTGCCGGTGATATCAAATCAACGTATTAATGATTTCTTGGTTGAAATCTGTGATTCACTTGGCATCTATAAACACATAACATTTCATTCAGCCCGGCATACCTTCGCGACAACGGTGACACTTTCAAACGGTGTTCCCATTGAAAGCGTTTCTAAGATGTTAGGACACACCAAAATCACTACGACTCAAGTCTATGCCCGTGTACTCGATGAAAAAATAAGCGGGGATATGCGCGATTTACAGTCCAAACTTGAAGGTAATGTTCCATATTCTAAGCAAACCTTAAAAGCAGAAGGAGGCAAATAAAGTCTGTATTACGCCAGGATTCAAATCTTAATTGTAACTTTCAGAAAACAATCAGTTGTAGACTAAGGGTAATAAAAATTTATCGAATTGTGAACCGGTGTAATTGTAACTTTTAAGTCCATTGGACAAAAAAAAGTACGGTCCAATTAACGACAGTCCGATTTTTAGAAGGGGTTACATAATCGCCTCTTGGGCCACCCAGGCCTTGAATTCAGCTGAAAATTTGGGTCATGATCTTTTACTCATAGGTCTAGTAAGTGTAATCCGATATTTTTAACTAAATCTCTGGTCTAAGATTTAGGGAGTATTACAAACCGGCTTTTCTATTAGAGGCCGTATACCTTGATCTTATGTTAAGTCCATTTCGAGATGTGTGCAAAGAATCATGATTAAGATATTCACGAAAGGCCAACTCTAGTTGCATATCATAATTCCAAGTCAGTAAAGTTAGTTTAGGGGGTAAATTCCCATTTCTGTCAAGAAGAGAAGCTAGAAATGAGTCATACCTTTTGTCTATTGGATTTCGGATTTGTTCATAAGTAAAAATTACGGATAAGGCTAATTTTAACCTATTGAGTCCATTATAGTCTCCCTTTACTTCTAGCTTTTTGGCAAGTGTGTCTACACTTTGATGATGACTTGACTCTCTCTCCAGCCATTCCAAGTCAGAAACTAAAGTGTTTAATATCTCATCAATTGGAGGGAGCTTGTTGTTTCCATAAAAGTGGTCTTGGTTATGCACTTTATTATCAAATTTGTATCCCTTAATTTGAATAATGCAATTCCGAAGGCGCTCGGGTATTTGCGATACTATAGGTAATGCATGAAAACTAGCACCAGCCCCAAATAAGTATGTGATTTGACTCATAATCTGGCAATTTTTGGGCAAATAAAAAGGACTCATCCGCACTTAGGGGGTTAAGTCCTTCATTCTTAAGTGACCACTTCAGGATTCTATCCTTGGCTGTAACTTTCTTATATTCAGTTAAATAATCGATAATTATTATAAAAATATATCGATTTGCAACCTTTCATCTTGGTGTTTCTTCTTCATCAAAATTGGCTAAATGAAACTAGTTCAATTTTGTGCCATTTATATATAGAAAGATCATATCGACATTGTTGATTAGTACCAATCAAAGATATTACGGTTTAGAGTTTATTTTTTCCAATTCAATCTAACTGAAGTATAGTGATTGAAAAAATCTTTGTGAAAGTCATTTTGGGACCTAATGGTATCGACAATTAAAATCCTACTAAATAAATTATATATTACTACAATAATGACAGAAAAAACACTAATAATATGGCATCACTTCACATAATGTAGTATATTACCTACATAAAACATTTATCATGAAGAATAAAAAATTTAAGCTTTCGTTGAACAAGGAAATTATTTCAACATTTGAGGCAAGACGAGTGGTAGGAGGGGAAACGGATCAAATTTGTGCGTCAAACTTTACTCCTGCATGTCCTCCAGATGAGACTGAGCCGGTAGGAATTTGTCAACCACCTGGTGGTGAGACGGACCCTCAGTCAATAGATGGATGCACTTGTAATGAGGATATGACAATGACATGCTGTATATATTCATGTTCTTGTTAGAGAAATTGTTTGATAAAGTTTCTTTTATTTGAAAAGGTTATTCCAATTATGGAATAGCCTTTTTTATTAAAGCAATTGCTTGAATAAGGCTTAAGTCTTGATTCCTTCTTATTGATTCTGGGGTATTTTCTAGTTCTATATCAATTTTAATTCCAACCCCTTGGGTAGCCTGACCATCTGGATAAAATACACCTATACCGCTAATTCCTGTCTCTAGGGCGCCCGGTAACGGGATTCGAGAAACATTGCCATCGGCTCCTGCAGTCTGACTACCAACAACAATTGTCTGAGAATTAGCCTGGAAAGCCATTGTAGTAAATTCCCCGAGACTTTGTGTATTCTCATCAACAATGACTATAACCATTCCCCTGAATCTTTCGTTGTCCGACTGTGGGATTTCAGATACATCTTGAAATTCGAATTCACCAGGGTTATAAATATTAAACTTAGTAAACTTCGCAAATGCCTTACCTGGTATTGAGAATTGAGGCCAAAGTTTTGATGCAGATCCTGACGGATACCTACGCGCATCAAGTATGACTCCTTTGACAAGTTGCCCCAATTCAATTATTTTTTCGATTTCAGAGTCTACCACTCTATGCAATTCAACATATAATATTGATTCCTCAATTAATTTGAAACTTGATGAACCCTCAGAGTTGTACCATTTGAAGTCAATTTTGTTCCTAGGAAATAGGGGTAAATCAATTTCAATAGATTTTACGCCGCGAAGAATGTCCAACTCCAAAAATTCTTGCGAAGATCTAAGAAGATCTCGCGAAATGTCTCGCAACTTACTGGATAGGTTTGAAGAAGGATAATAGGGCATCATACTATCAACATGAATCTCTATTTCCTTTCCATTAATATGCGTGATTTGATCGCCTAGTTGAATATCGAGGTCTAGCATAAGCTCCGGATTATAGATAGCTTTAACAAGCCATTTATCTTTAACAAAGGCTAATTTGAAAGGAGCATAATTTTCACCTCTAAAATTGGAAATGCGAGAAGATCTTAACTGGGCATGGGAATCATTTAACTCATTAATCAGAGCTAAATAATTCAAGTCGCCCTCCAAACCATCTTCAACTTCAATAAATTTTGGTATATACTCCACTAAAACATCGTCCCATTCTTTGGGAATCAATTCTTTATATGGAAAAAAATATTCTACAATATTCCAAAGCCTGAATAACCCTAAAAGGCGGAAACCATCGTCTGTTGACTCCACGTTGGGGTACCACTCTTCGTTTAGAAAACTCGGATTGCCAGCGCCTGGATTGACTTGGACGTAATACTGAAGGCCTTGACATTTTATTTGACTGACTTTAAGTAAAGAATTTATTAAGCTTGGTTGCGGATCATAATCCTTTATCCAACCTATCTCTGAATAAAGACTTTCTAAGCCTAGTTCAGAGGTTTTTGTACTGTCTATACCTTCAATTGTTCCAATTTGCTCAATCCACTGAGTTAATATCTCATCACGCTCAGATGCATTCCTCGTCATAATGATTTTAGGTAGAATTTCTAATAATTCGAAATCCCAATTAACGACACCGCCACATACTAGAGGATGGTTATACTTGAGGTATCCCCAAACTTTTGCTAAGAAGGATAAGTTTTTTATTTGATCTGGAGATAGTTCCCTTAGACTGAGAGTTGAGCCTAGCTTGGTGCTTTGATAGCTCTTAGATTGGATTTTAAAAGTTGGAACTTCACTTATTGGAAATTTCAACGGAATTCCTTCTAATTGCAAATTAATGTCATCTAACCAGAGTATTCCCTTACCTGCGAGGTAACCTCCTATATAAAGATATTTTGTGTTTTTTGGAACTTCTACCCCAATAGAATACTCATTCCAATCACTAGTACCTTTTACCGCATATTCTTGCATATTCCTATAAATAGGAATTTGACCATCATTAGATTCTGTCCACAATAATAGACCTCCATAACCACTATTTACCTTTTGAGTCTTAATAAAGCCGGAAAGCTTAACGGTATTGCCTTTCCCTTCTATTGGGATTTTTAAATATATACTACCAATCGAGTCAGTTAAGTTCTCGTTTGATGCTATTCTAACCGAATTTTTCCCTCTAAACGAAACACTAGAATCTAGAGTTACCACGTAACTGCCCCAAGTTGACCAATCCCGCAATGGTGAATTTTGGGTTTCATTGGATTCAAAACCATATACTTCTTTCGATTCAGGTTGGGCCTGACACGAGCCAGATAAACTTACAAGGAGTATAAGCGATGTTATTAATTTTAATACCGATAAATTCGGATAATACTTCATATGAAATACGGTTAATACGAAATAATAGTAATATAATTCACTAGATTAATAAAGTAAATATGTGTTAAATTGCTTCAATTCGGATATCAGCAATCCCTTAATTTTTTTATTAGCCCTATGAATAACAAGACGCCAAATGTAACGCAAGAGTACTGCATCAAAAAGTTAGATGAAATTGCACAAAGCTTAAATTATGAGCTTACTAAAGAATCTAATATTGGAGTGCTAACCGGTTTAGGTGGTATTGCACTCTTCTATTTCTATTATTCTAGGCTTTCAAAAGATCAACTCTCATATGAAAATCAAGCAATTTTTTCATTGGAAAGGGCTAATGAATTGATTAATCAGGGATATCAATTTCCAACATTTTGTAAAGGCATTGCAGGGTATGCTTGGGTGCTCAATCACCTTAATGAGAATCATTTTATTCAGGTGGATTGTGACGAAGTACTTCCAACTTTTGAAGGTTTTTTAGAACTGACCATGTTTAGGGAAATGAGCAGAAACAAGTTTGACTATCTACATGGAGGCGTTGGTTATGCTCTATATTTTTTGGAAAGATACAATTCAACAAATTCTAACAAACTTAAGGAGAAGTACAAAGGCATTTTAGAGCGGTTTCTCGTACAACTTCAAACTAACGCAATTAAAAATCAAGGAACCTACTCCTGGAAAATGGAAATGAGTCATCCCAAACGAGTAGTAATTAATCTTGGATTGTCCCATGGAATGGCCAGTATCATTGGGCTCTTATCTAGAATGCTAACCTATGACTTGTTGGATTCCAATGCTGTTGATTTATTGAGAGGTGCTAGTGATTATTTTCTTAATGAAATGAATTCAAGTTCTGAAGGATATCGATTTCCTAAGCATGTTGAATTAAATGGAGAGAAATTATATCATGGAAGACTTGCATGGTGTTACAGTGATTTAGGTATAGCTGTCCAATTGATGTGCGCATCTAAAGTGCTGAAGGATAAAAATATAGAAACAATAGCAATAGAGGCCTTTGAAAATACGCTTAGGATCACCAATGAAATGGAGCATCAAGTGGTAGATGCCCCAATTTGTCATGGCTCCTTTGGAATAGCACAGATTTATCGAAGAGCATATAAACTAACAAATAGCATAAAATTTAGAGATGCGGCAACTCACTGGATTCGAGACGGCCTGTCCCGATCAAATCATGGAAATGAATTCGCGGGATTTCGATTCAGAAATCCACTCGCTAAAAAATGGGAGATTAGAACTAATCTGCTTGAAGGGATCTCAGGTATAGGCTTAGTTCTAATTGATAGTCTGTCTTCGGAAGAAAATAATTGGGATAAGTGTTTAATGATAAGTTAAGCCTATGAATTACCAAATGCCCTACACGGCTTTTCCAAAATTCGTATTGAGAACACCACTTTTTTCGGTAGACCAATATTTTGAACTCGCCAATAAACCTGCCCTATCGGATGAAGACTACAAGGAAATATGCTCTGATCCGCTATTTATGGAAGCTTTATATCTGGCCTCACCACCTCTTGTAAGTGAAGTACAAAAATGGCTGTCCGGAGATCTAACTGGGTTAAAGCGGATTAACAAATTGAAAATTTCAATATTCAAATATTACTCTAGAATTTGTTCTCGATGCACACCCTTTGGATTGTTCGCCGGTTCTTCGTTAGGCCAGATCAACTCGAAAACTAAAGTTCAATTAGCCCAACCGGGTAATCATAAGCGCCATACACGTTTGGATATGAATTACTTAGTCGCGCTTGCAATGGATCTTTCAAGAAATGATCTTATAAAGCCCCAGATTCTTTACTATTCCAATTCCAGCATTTATGAAATTGGCGAAAAGCTTAGATACGTTGAATATCAATATAGAAGAGGGAAACGATATCATCAATCCGTTTCTATTGACAATAATAGGTTCTTGACTAAACTATTGAAAAAATCTCAAAGGGGTCTGAATATAACTGAACTTGAGATAGTTCTTAAAGAAATGGGGGTTGATCGAGATGACGCCAAGGAATATATTCATGATTTAATTAATAATAAAGTTCTCGTAAGTGAAATCGAACCGTCTGTAGTTGGGCCCGAATTTATGGATCAAATTCTCGCTTCATTAGAAAGGATGCATGGTGTAGAACAGATAAAATCTGATTTGAAACAAATAGATGTTTTACTTAATGAATTGGACCAAGGAGTAGGCAACGAATTACAACTTTATCAGAATATAATTGATCTGCTGAAAAACTTGGGAACAGAATTCAATCCCAAATACGTATTTCAGACCGATACATCCTTAAAGTGTATCGAAGCCACATTAGCTTCATCCTTGTTAGATGTTTTTGAGGAAGGCCTAAGGATTATAAACAAGCTATCAGTTTCAAATGGGAACAGCAATTTAAAGGATTTCAGAAAAAGGTTTCGTGAAAGATTTGAAGAACGAGAAATAGAATTGTCCAAATGTCTTGACCCGGAATTGGGTATTTTCTACGGCGATGGCTCTGCTAACAAAGACTTAAATCAATTCGTTAAGGGGATACATATTGATCATTCACTTAGAAATTCACAAACCCAAGCCATTCAATGGAATAATATTCATGGCTTATTACTTAACAAAATCATCGATTTTGCCAAGAATAACCAAGACTCAATTAATTTATCCCATAACGATATAAAGGCGCTTCCTGGAATATGGGATGACTTGCCGGATACGTTTTCGTGTGTAGTCCGATTAGTAAATGTTGGGGATAAGGAAAAATACGTTTTATCAGGCTGGCTTGGTTCAAGTGCTGGGAATCTCCTTGGTCGTTTTTGTCATGTTAGTGAAGAGATTCATGAGTTTGTAAATGAAATAATAGAATACGAAGAAAAAAGAAATGCCGACAGTATCGTAGCAGAAATTAATCACTTGCCGGAATCAAGGGTTGGCAATGTACTAATGCGACCGAATATCAGAAATTTTGAAATCCCATATCTGGCTAAATCATTGAAGCCCTTGGATATGCAAATACCAATTTCGGATTTAACAGTATCTGCCAAATATTCTGAGCCAATAAAATTGAAATCTAAAAAGTACAAAAGAGAAGTAAAGCCAAGGCTAACGAATGCCCATAATTTTAGAAATAAATCGCTCCCGATATATCATTTCCTGTGTGACATGCAAAATGTCGGACTAAGAAGAGGACTTTATTTGGATTTTGGTCCCTTACGTAAACAAATTGAATTTACTCCAAGAATCGAATACAAAAACATAATTCTGCATTGTGCCACATGGAATTTAAAAAAATCACATGTTGAAATGATGCTGCGTTCATACGATGATGACGATAAATTAATTAATGCGACCTCAAATTTTCAAAGAAAAACCGGAATACCAGAAAAGTTCTATTTGGCTCAAGGTGATAATGAACTTTTAGTTTTTTTAGCTTCTTTAGACTCAATTAGGATGTTCCTTTCGGAAGTTAAAAACAAAGAGGACTTTCTCCTTAAAGAATATTTAAGTCCATCGGATTCTATAAAAGGGGCAAATGGAAAGCGATATTCCAATGAAATCATCTTGTCTTTTTACAAGGACCAGATAAAATCAGTCTCATGAAAATTAGTAAGTATGAATGGAGTAGACAAATACGTGAACAATCAACGCACGTTTATCCCTGGACAATCATGGTTATATTATAAGATCTATACTGGAACAAAAACCGCTGAAAAAGTTTTAGTTGAAGAATTGATTCCTGAATCTGAAAAGTATATCGGTGATAATCTAATCGATAATTGGTTCTTTATTAGGTATTCAGACAGGGGGTTCCATATACGACTTCGATTTAGACTAATTAACCCTTCAGGGATAGGGCAGATCATGTACGAGTTATCCAAACGACTCGGTCCTTTTGTAGATCAAGATATCATTTGGGATGTTGAAATCGGTACGTATAAAAGAGAGCTTGAAAGATACGGAGAAGAGCTTATGGAATTTTCTGAATGTTTATTCCACTATGATAGCAAAATGGTGGGAGAAATATTGAAGTGTATCTATCTTGATTATTCAGATGGACTACGTTGGTTGGTAGGCCTTAAAAGTATCGATACATTAATGGATACGATTGGACTAAACCAGAGTCAAAAGTGCGAACTTATATCAGGAATGAATCAATCGTTTCTAACCGAATTTGGCGATAATCGGAGATTAAGAAAGCAACTTGGGAACAAGTTCAGAGTTGAAAGGGATAGACTCACCGAATTTATTAATCTTGAGAGCTCTTCCGACCAAAAAACACACGCTGTTATAAAAGCAATTAAGACCAGGAATGAATCCATTGGAAGACTTTTAGAGACTAGTCGGAGTTTTTCCTTTAATGAAATGTCACAGAATCGTTTGTTTTCCCTGTTAAGGGCATATATACACATGACCATGAATAGACTCTTTATCTCGGAAAACAGAAAATATGAATTGGTCTGTTATGACTTACTTACACGTCATTATAAGTCGGAGATAGCTAGAATGAAATAATTCAACTTCGGTAAAAATTCAAATAGTTCTAACGCTATTTGGGTATTTAAACCTGGAACAATTTGAGAAGTAAATTCCCTACATATATTCAGCCAAACTCAAAAGATTGTGGCCCAGCTTGTTTACAGATTATATTGAACTATTATGGGCATCAAATGTCCTTTCCAAACATTAGGGACTTATGTGAAACAACCAGGGAGGGAACTAGCTTATTTAATTTAAGTGAAGCTGCCGAGCAACTGGGTTTTAAAACAATATGTGCACGAATTAGTTTTGAGCAACTCAAAAATGCAAATCTTCCATGTATAGTCCATTGGAAGGATCATCATTTCGTAGTTGTATACAAAATAAGGAGGGAAAAAGTCTATGTTTCCGATCCCGCGTTTGGTTTATTGAAATATGACATTCAGGATTTTCTAAACGGTTGGATAGGCCATTCTAAAATACCTTCAAGCCCAGGTATCGTTTTACTTCTTGAAGAAACTCCAAATCTTAAAAATCTGGTGTGGAATGAAAAGCCTAAAAATTCGATTCGGTTTATCTACCAATACTTATTCAAGTATAAGAATTTATTAGCCCAACTTGTTCTAGGGCTACTAGTAGGAAGTATACTTCAACTTATATTTCCATTTTTAACCCAGAGCATTGTCGACATTGGAATCCAAAACCGAGATGTCAATTTTATTTATCTCATTCTTGGCGCACAACTCATGCTTTTTATTGGTCGTACAAGTGTAGATATTTTTAGAGGTTGGATTTTGTTACATCTCAGCACACGCGTTAACATTTCTCTTGTTTCTGACTTTTTTTTAAAGCTTATGAGCTTGCCGATTGCATATTTTGACACCAAAATGACTGGAGATATAATGCAAAGGATCAATGATCATAGAAGGATAGAAAGACTCTTAACCGGATCATCCCTTAGTATCCTTTTCTCACTATTTAACCTTATAATTTTTGGGTTCGTTCTCTTTTACTATAGTCCGCAGATCTTTGGTGTTTATATTTTTGGAAGTCTTATTTATGTTGTTTGGATCATCTATTTCTTAAAGAGAAGGAAAGAGCTCGATTATAAAAGATTCCAAGAACTAAGCCGCGAAAGAAGTACGGTAATTGAGTTGATAAATGGAATGCAAGAAATAAAGCTGCATAATGCTGAAAGGTTCAAACGCTGGAATTGGGAGTTCATCCAGATTAAGCTCTTTAAAGTTTCAATGAAAAATTTAAGACTTGAGCAAACTCAAGGTGTTGGTTCATCGGTAATCAATGAGTTAAAGAATATTATTATCACCTTCCTCTCTGCCGTTCTAGTAATTGAAGGTAAGATTACCTTAGGAATGATGCTCTCAATACAGTATATAATTGGACAGCTCAATGCTCCAATTGGACAACTCGTCAGCTTTATTAGAACCTACCAAGATGCTAAAATTAGTATTGAAAGACTCGCCGAAGTTCATGAGCGCGAAGATGAAGAGTCTAATCGTAAACTTCTCCATAAATCAATTCGGCCAAATCAAGATATAGTTTTCGAGAATGTATCCTTTAATTACCTAGGTAGTGAAAAGAATGTTTTAACCAACATCAATCTAGTAATACCCGCTAATAAAACCACAGCAATTGTGGGGTCAAGCGGTAGTGGCAAATCCACCTTGGTTAAACTAATGTTGCAGTATTATGAGCCGAATAATGGCAACATTAGATACGGAAATCATTTCCTAAATCAGATTTCACCGAGAAAATGGCGTGAGCATTGCGGAACTGTAATGCAAGAAGGTTTTTTATTCAATGACACAATTGCAGCAAATATTGCCTTGGGCGCTGAATATATCGATCGAAGAAGACTTAAAGAAGCGGCGATACTCGCTAACATCGATGAATTTATTAATTCGCTACCACAAGGCTTTAATACACTTATCGGTAATGAGGGAATCGGTATTAGCACTGGCCAAAAACAGAGGTTATTTCTGGCGAGGGCTGCATATAAAAGCCCATTTATATTATTCTTTGATGAGGCAACATCGTCGCTAGATGCACGAAATGAATTTATTATTATGAAAAACTTGAAAGAATTCTTCAAAAATAAAACTGCCGTTATTATTGCTCATCGTTTAAGTACTGTAAAGAATGCCGATCAAATTATAGTACTTGAGAATGGTGCAATATTGGAGAAGGGTACACACCACGAATTAGTTCAATTGAAAGGCGCATATTTCAATTTGGTTAAAAACCAATTGGATCTTCAAAGTATATAGTTGTCAAAAATGGAACAAGAAGAGCCACTACGTTCCCAAGAGGTCCAGGAGGTGCTATCAAAGCCTCCTAAATGGATTATCCGTTATGGGATTACGATCGTCTTTTTCATAACTGCACTAATCCTTTTACTTTCATCTTTAATTAAATATCCAGATATAGTCGAAGCAGAGGTTTTGGTTACAACAAGTTCACCGGCTGAGCATATTATTGCTCGATCTAGTGGAGCATTGGATACCATTTATTTCGACAATGGATCGCAGGTTAGTAAACAAGATGTTATTGGTGTTATTCGGAATACGGCTCGCACCAATGATGTTTACCAACTCAAAGGTTATATCGATACGTTTGATGTAAGTAAAGATGTTCTTGAATTTCCCGTCGAGAGCTTCAACCAATATTCCTTAGGAGACGTAGGGCCGATGTATACACTATTTGCAAATGATATTTTAGAGTATAGGCTATTGGAAAAGCTAGGAACATATAAAAATGAAATTCAAGCAAATAGACAGTCCTTAAGCGAATTAACTCAACAACTAAATTCACAAATCTTTCAAAGACGACTTTTAGAACAAGAGTATAACCTATTTCTGAATGATTTTTCTCGGTATGAAACCTTATTCTCTAAGGGTGTAATTTCTCAACAAGAAATGGAAGGTAAGAAGATTGAAAAATTAAATTTTGAGAATAGGATATCCACCATGTCGATTTCAATTTCTAAGCTTCGAGAGACTCTTTCATCCTCTAATTATATGTTAAGGTCAACTGAATTAAATCGTACTGAGGAAAGCCTCAGAATTCTGGGGTCTCTGGCCCAAAACTTAAACGCCCTGAAGAAGGCAATATTGGATTGGGAATATTCCTTCGTACTCAAGGCATCCATAGAAGGAAAAGTCAGCTTTAAGGAGTTCTGGGGGCCAAACCAATTTGTCAGTGCAGGTTTGGAAGTTTTCACCGTGTTACCAAATCGAAGTGAAGGTTTGGTTGGTAGGCTTATAATTCCTTCTCAAAATAGTGGTAAGGTTAAAATAGGTCAAGATGTTAACATCAAACTGGACAACTATCCCTATCAAGAGTTTGGGTTTTTGCAAGGAAAGGTTGTAAATAAATCATTTTCACCCGATTCCAACAATAACTACTTCGTATTTATTTCTATACCTGATGGAACTCTTACTACATATGGTGAACGACTACCCTTTGACCAAGAATTATTAGGAATTGCGGAAATTGTAACTAATGATTTATCAGTTGTAGAAAGGATTTTTAACAAGCTAAGAAAAGTTTTACAATACAACTAATCACTAAATAATGATTTGTGAGGTTGATGCTTATTTAAGAAATCCTATTGAACTGTGTAGATACCCCAAAAATTAGGGCAGTAAGTTTAATTATTAAATTTACTGTACATGACACGAAAAAAGTACACATCGAAATTCAAGACCAAAGTGGTTTTGGAGGCCTTAAAAGAGCGGCATAGCCTGGCCGAATTGGCTCAGAAATATCAAGTGCATCCTACGCAAATAAGCTCCTGGAAACGAGATTTCCTCAACGGTGCCGAGCAGGTTTTTGAATCGGGAAAGAAAGACAAGCGCAGCGAAGCCGAGAAAAAGAATGATCAACTGCTCAAGACTATAGGGGAGCTTAAAGTGGAAGTAGATTTTTTAAAGGACGCCTTGCGCTAAGACCACTGGTCGAACGCCGAAAAATGATACGCAAGGGTCATTCCAAATTAAGTATTACCAAACAATGCAAGGCGCTGTCTGTACATCGTTCAGGGCTTTATTATAAACCCAGGGGCGAGAGCGAGCTGAATCTGAAGCTGATGCAGGAGATGGATGAGCATTATTTGCATCATCCCTTTAAAGGCGCCAGACGCATGCATATCTGGCTAACCAAGGACAAAGGCTACACGGTGAGCAAAAACCGTATTGAACGGCTTTATTACCAGGTCATGGGCCTGAGGGCTGTGCTACCTGGTAAACACACCTCACGCAGATGTAAGGAGCATAAGACCTATCCTTATCTGCTCAGGAATCTGACCGTTGAACGGCCCAATCAAGTCTGGGCTACGGACATTACCTATATTCCGCTGAAGAAGGGATACATGTACCTGGTGGCCATCATTGACCTGCACAGTAGGTATGTGCTTAACTGGAGTATCTCCAATTCCATGGATGCGCAGTGGTGCAAACAGGCATTAGAGGAAGCTATTGAAGTACATGGGAAACCAGAAATCCTCAACACAGACCAGGGGAGTCAGTTTACTGCCGAAGAATTCGCAAATTACGTCTTGGGTCAGGGAATACGTTTAAGCATGGATGGCAAGGGAAGAGCAACCGACAATGCGTTTATCGAAAGACTATGGAGAAATGTGAAGTATGAGAAAATCTATCTGAATCCTCCAAAAGATGGCATGGATCTATATCTGCTATTGGCGGAGTACTTCGACTATTACAATCACAGCAGAAGACATCAATCCATCGATTATGAAATACCCGCTGATGTATTTAAAAAAGCAGCATGAATATTTATCTAAATTTGAAAGAAAGCTGTCCTAATTTTTGGGGTATCTACATTCTATATCTACCCCTTAATTAGCTACTGTTCAAGGTAAACGAAATAGGATGATTTCTTCTCTTTTCTTCAGATGTCTGAATAATCCCCAAGTAAGCCTTGGTTTAAGGCAAAAATGAGTAGTGATTAAATGTTTCACGTAATCTCTGGTGATATTTTTATTGATTTCTCTTAAATTCAATTTAGTAGTATCAAACTGATCCTTTCATTAGTTTGTTAATTTCCAATTTCTTATCAGCACAATTTTTTACTGAACTACTTAAATCCTTATTCGCAATTTTCAGTTGTTGATTGAATTTTAAGTATTTATTTGGTATTAACTACCAGTTAAATTCAGTCTAGTTTCGATCTGTCTATTCGCTTAAGCTGAACTGACTTTGCAGTTTCTGGGCCTATCTCACTTAGGACTTTCCGCACCTTTCCCGGTTCTTTTTTGATCGCAAAACACCAACACTTCCCAGTTGGCCGGACTGCATAAAGCCGGACCTCATAAAAGGTCCTTTATATAAGTCCTTTTGCCAATGCGAAGTATTGCAATTGTGTCAGCATCAAAAAAGAAAACAGCCAAGGGCATCATCAAAGACTATTCAAAAATGTATCCCATGAAACCTTTAAAGCGACGAAACCAATCTTCAAAAATTAAGGCTGAAAGTTCGCTGAATCCCTCAACATGTAAATCAAATGTTTCACTTAAATCCCGTGTTATGAACACCATCAGAAATCAAGTCCAATTAATTGGCAACGTAGGACAGAATCCTACCGTCACTACCCTGGATAGCGGCAAGAAAGTAGCCCGCTTTTCCTTGGCCACCAATGAGTATTACAAAAATGCACAAGGCGCAAAAGAAACTCAGACCCAGTGGCATCAACTGGTTGCCTGGGGCAAGGTCGCCGAAATCATCGAGTCCTATGTGACCCAAGGCAAAGAGCTCGCGGTAAGTGGCAAACTCATCCACCGTCAGTACGACACCTCCGAGGGTGAACGCCGATATGTCACCGAAGTCGAGGTCAATGAACTCCTGTTACTGGGTTCCAAACCCTGAGCACAAAAAAAGAGGGTGCTGCTTTGCAGGCGTAGCACCCTCTTAACCATTAACTCTTAATCGCAAAAGCAATGGAAGCTAAAGTTAACGAAATTCAGATTCACTACCATGAGATCCCATCCGTATTTTCCAGCGGCAAGATCGTTACCTCCCAGGATGCTTTTATCCTGCTTTGGGATACCTGGAATCAAGACACAATTGGTCTTTTGGAATCCTTCCGGGTGGTGCTCCTAACCAATTCCAACCAGGTCAAGGGTATCTTTGATCTGTCTATCGGTGGGATCACCGGAACCTTGGTGGATGTCCGCATCCTGATGGCGGTTGCCTTAAAATCCCTATCTACCGCAATGGTCCTCGCCCATAACCACCCTTCCGGACAATTGAGGCCCAGCCGGGCCGATCAGCAGATCACCCGTAAGATCAAAAAGGCGGCAGCTACCCTGGATATTCGCGTACTGGACCATTTGATTCTCTCTCCGAATCAAACCTACTTCAGCTTTGCCGATGAGGGGATGATCTAACAATCGCTACTCCACAAGAAAGCCCTTCCATAAAGAGGGGTTTTCTGCCGCGTTTTTCGAATTATTCGTATCTTCCCTTTGCGTGTCACAGCGCAATTTTGTCCTAGCGACTCTTCGATTTGACTTTCCTTTTTCGCTAGGCTCATTTACGATTTTTTAAGCCATTTAGGTCCTGAAGGAATTCAGGGTTCGACGTTTGTTTTCTATTGCCAATTGAAGACAAAAAGGAGAAGCAAGAGGGTAACCTGCGCGGGGCGGGTTACTTGTCGCATACCACACATTATCAAATAGTTATACCCTTCCAATTTACTCCCATTCTGAGGATTTTGAGTAAAAAAGGGATTAAATCACTGATAATCAATTCAAAATTTACTCAAAAATGGATAAGGAGTTCCAAAAAGAAGGATTTGTGACTTTTAAAATAAAGGAATCCGTTGCGAAGAAGTACCGCAAATTCGCTCGACAAATGGGCAGATCCAATAGCGCCGTGCTGGATGGAATGCTTGACTTTTTTGAACGCTATCAGCTCCATCCGGATGATGAACTTTCGAACCATCTCATCAAAACCGAAAAGAAGGTTTTGCAGCGCATCAATGCTGTCATTGCCATTATTAAGGACATCGAAAAAAAACAGACCCTACCTACAGTGGGCATGCTTAAGGCCCTATTTGAGGTTGACTTGGAGGCAGAGAAGAAATCACCGAAATGGGTTGAAAAAAAGTATCAGGGACGCACGCTTCAAGAGGAGCTGAAGGGACTAAAAGATAAATTTTAGTTATGTATATCACCATCACTCCACAGCGCTCCGGAGGTCATTTTGCCCGCAGTGTGGCTGACTATGTATCCTATCTGGAAAAGGAAGCTGAGGGAATATCCGATTGGACTGGTGAGCAGTTTTTCAGTCGGATGGAAGATCAGGTATCCCCGGAAAAGGTAATTTGTGAAATCGACGGTAATGCAACCAAGCTTTCCCGAAACGAGCCTCGCTTTTATGCCATCACCATCAGCCCGAGTGCATCTGAACTAAAATCCCTTGGTAATACCTCAGAAGATTTAAAAGCCTACACCCGAGAAATCATGGCATCCTATGCCCAGTGTTTTAATCGGGAAATTGACGGGCGGGTCATCCGGGCCTCGGATATCCTGTATTTCGCGCGAATTGAGCACCAGCGGTTCTATAAAGGAACGGATCGTGCCGTCCAAATGAATCAGGCCGTTGCGGCGCAAATTTTGGAACTGAAACACGAAGTCCGTCGGATTGAGCGTGGGGAGCAGCCAGGTAAGGTCGGAGCCCTTCAGAAAGAAATCCTTCGATTGGAAGCTTCGGCCCCGGCGCAGCTTGAAGGTCGGCGTATCCGGGAAGGCATGCCCAAACCCGGCCCCCAATCCCATATCCATATAATTGTTTCTCGAAAGGATGCCTCTAACCGGGTTAGCCTCTCTCCGGGGAGTAAATACAAGGCATCTACGGTGGAGTTTGGTGGGAAACTGGTCAAACGAGGTTTTGATCGGGATAGGTTTTTTACCCAGGCCGAGCGCATTTTTGACACGCGGTTTAACTACCAGCGATCCTTTACCCAACACTATGCCAACCGTAGGCTATTAAAGCGTGATCCCGAACGCTTTTTTAAAGCTTTGGCAGGATTGCCTGGTGGCGAGCGCGGGGCGGCCTTAAAAGTGCTAATCCAGGCTGGGGTTAAACTCCCGATGGTATCCGGTCCGGGATTCTCTATAACCGTTAAAGCTGCCAAGGCCCTGCGAAGGTCAGTATCGCGGGCCTTGTCCGCATCAACCATTCAATTCTAATGCCTGAAATATGCCTATCCCTTTGCTTTTTTCGAGCCTACTGATCTATACGCTACTATGGCTATTAAGCCGGCGAGCCGGACGAAAAGCCGATGCGATTCGAATCCTCCTTTTTGTATTCAGTTTGGTTCTTGGATTTATTTGGTGGAAGGAAGCCTGGCATCTTTATCTACTGATTTGGGTGTGCCCGATATTGGGTATTACCGTCATGTTATTGACCTATATAGAATCCACTGCACTAGAAGCTGCCGCTGACGTTTTCACGGTAAACCTGGCACATCGCAAAGGGGTTTTTCGATTACAGAATATGCGGCGGGGTGTTTCCGTTATTGGGGCAGCCGGTAGTGGAAAAACTCAAAGTGTGCTCGCCCAAATTCTTATACATGCGGCCAAGCAAGGACTCTCTGGGGTAATTCATGACTATAAGGATTTTGAGCTTACCGAGCTGGCTTATCCCTTACTGGATACCAAAAGGGCGCAGTTTTACTGTATTTCCTTTGATCCCGTATATCACCGGGTTAATCCCATTGCGCCCCGTTATTTGCCTTCCGCGGAAGCCATCAATGAAATCGTACATGTGCTAATTAGCAACCTTCTGGAACAAAAGGAAGATGGGCCTTCTGGAACGGGAAAGTTTTTCACCGACGCGGTAGAGGGCCTACTGGCCGGAATGATCTGGCGGCTTCGCACTGATTATCCCAGGTACTGTACCCTCCCACATCTGATTGCCCTCTACCAGCAGTTACCCCAGGATAGCCTGGTAGCTTTTTTAAACGCCAGTGCCATATCCCAGGGCCTGTCCAGCGCTTTTTTGCAGGGGATAGCTTCGGAGCGGCAGACGGCTGGTGTGATGAGCACCCTGGCCAATGCCTTAAAAAAGATATCCACCTTTAAGATCTTCTATGTGCTTTCTGAAGATGAAGTACCCCTCGGGGTGAATTCACAGGCTATGCCCACCTGGATAAGTCTGGTGAACAATCCGCAGTACGAATCCGCATATGCCCCAGTATTAGCTACGGTGATGCACGCCATAACCAAACAAATGGCAGTTCGAGGGGCAAATCCATCCTTTATTCTTATGGAGGAAGCCCCGACGATTCGACTTTATAACATGCACCGAATCCCAGCTACCTTACGCAGTTATGATATCGCTACCATCTATGTGATGCAGGATAAAATCCAGAACGATCTGATGTACGGGGAAAAGGCAGGTAAGGCCATTTTAAGCAACCTGTCTTACCAGTTCTTCGGCAAGGTAAATGATCCAGATACAGCCAAGTACTACGAGCAGTTTTTTGAGATCATTAAAAAACCCACCCGCAGCGTGAACCGCAGCCATACCATCAATTTTGACACCCGGGTAACCACAGGGGAACGCGAGGTGTCGAAAGTACGAGCGGATGTGTTTTTCCGGCTCAAGCCAGGGGAGTTTATTGCCTTCGCCGATGGGCAGGAGGCACGGATTTGGTTCGAAAAGCCACAACTGATGCGGGGATTGCCTAAGCCCCCAAAAGCCGGGGATTTGGCGGCCCATTACTCCCAAATCTATGAAGAGGCCCGATCTATCTTTCAGGCGGACTAGAATCCAGGTAGACCTACAAACGCCTTAAAAGCTTGTAAAAATGCCGACTCCCCTGATTCTCTCGTATGGAAAAGCGCAGGTACTGATGTGGCCCTAAGGTAAACTTAGGGTACACCAGAACAAATCGGGCCCTGGTGGCTTGCGGGATTACTTCCGGGAGGTTATGGACATGGATAGGTTCGAGCTTGAGCTCCTGGAAGGACGCTCTGCGAGCGGTGGTACCTAAAACCTTGAAGAGGGTAATCCTGTCTAGCTGGTAGTTAATGGCCGATTCATTTTTGAGGTCAACCCGTAGATAGGTAAAGCCTTGGTGATAAAACGCCTTTGAGACGCGAAGACCAAGCCCCTGTTCCATTTTAAATGTGTGCATCACTATTTTGGAATTCAGCATCTGTGTGCTGATTTCTTTCACTTGCTCCGGGATAGGTACTAGCGTTTTTTCTTTTGGGGATGTGTTTATGGGTAAGGCCTTTTCACCTGCATCCACGCGCCGTACAAACTGCCCTAAGCTATCGCGATAGGCCAGCACATAGGAGTAGACATCCCCGCCTTGGGTGAGCACCAGTAAATTGCTCTTGGGCCCGGGATTGGCTTGTAAGAGCCCTAGGTTTTCTGCGGATTCCCGATTGAAAGTAAAGGTAAAATGAGGCGCACCGGTTACGGCTTTTTCGATGGGGTGATCGAAGAATAGTGAGAGGACCTCATGCTGATTGGCATAAAGCGTGTCAGGGTGATTTTGTGCCATGGCCCAAGTGGATACCAGGGTGAAAAGGAAGCATAAAGGTTGCGAATTCATAATGAAGTAGATTTGGATTTAAAAACAAACATATGACCGTCCAAGAGGGTCACTTTTGGGTTTTGCTGACGTCGACGAAATACATTTTTTAGGCCCCTGAGTTGGGGAACACCCGGCAGACTGATATCTTCAGCAACCTCACCGAGGACTTGGTTCCCAGCTTCGGCGCGAAAGGAGTTTTCCAGGTAGATCCCCCGAAGCCCGTCCTGCAGATCGTAGGCCTCCCACTCAATGGGGTGGCCATTAAGATCCGAGAGCGTAATAAACAAACGGTTAGAACCAAATGAAGCGATGCCCCATGCCCGGGTACCCGACTCAATGTGGACATCACCCCATGGGATGGGTTGGCCTATTTCGACACAAACACGGGAGTCCTTACGTACGGTTTGCACATCGAGAATCCGTGCTAATATCCTGGATTGAGGTTGCTCAGCATTTGGATCTGCAGCAAAGAACAGCTGATGCTCCACTGCGAATTTTTGCCATTCGATCTCTGGTGTTGGGGTTGGAATTTCAGGGGTTCTTGGTTTTGGATCCGATAAGGGGGGTTCGGCCGGTGTCAGTCGGGGTATGCTTTTTTTGGATAGCGCTCCCCGGGCGTAGATGCTATCGATAATTCGGCTTTTTTCATATTCCATATAATCCGGATTGAAATAACCTTTCTCATCAATCATATGCTCGGGATAGGGGGAGGGCAGCACGCGCGCTTCTCGCTCGGGTGCAATGGCATCCACCGCTTCGAGTTTAGTCTTAAAGGTAGCCTCAGTATCCTCCCAACGTGGAAGAGTGGGCTTGGCGAGCGGTTCGTCGGAAGAAGCTTCTCCCCAGAGGGTATACCCATACCCAAATAGGAAAAGCACAATCAGCAGTAAGACCCCGCCGAATACTATTTTATTCTTATGGATTTTCATGGGGCAATTGTTTTAAGGATTGTTCAAAGAAATTGGTGATCAGCATACCATGGGGATTGTGCGGAAAATTGCGCTCTGTGACCACAAGGACCCCGGTGGTGATGAGTTCGTAGGTATCGGTAACAGAGGCGCGCTGCACCTCAAAACGTATTCTTGTGGTAAATGGAATGCGGGAATCTCCAAGTTCAATGCGAGAATCCACTTCCAGTACCCTTTGGGTAAGGGAGTACTGGAGCAGGCGATTGTAAAGTCCATCGGCTTTTTTCTCCCGGTAGAGTTCATTAACGCTAGCATCACCCCACCACAGGGCGCGCTCCAGGTGATCCTCAAATGTGGCCCCGTCGATACCATAGAACAGGCGGTGAAAGGCTTCCAAATGCGCCAGAGCTTCCACTTCCCGGTTGGTATCCGAGGCCGTGCGGGTAAGGGTATGGACCTCGCCTTGCGGGTCAATGGCAAAGGCATTATCGAGGGCTTCCCGGTGAATTTCATAGGCCAGCCACCCGGAAAAGCTGCTGCTGGCAAAGGCCACGAGGACCACGCTGATTACAATCAGGCGATTGATACGAAAGAGCGTATGGATATTGGAGTAGGTGAATTTCATGCACTAAAGAGTTTAAGGGTAAAGGAGGTGGCCTTGCGGTAGAGTTTGAATTTTAAAAAGACGATAAAACCCACGGAGCCGAGTTCCACCACCGGTGCGAAAACCCGGCTGCCCACATCGGTTCCAAAAAGGTTGGGCCAGAAATTAGTGTTGATTTCGCTGTAGAGCGTATTAATAAAGACATTGACCAGAAAGAAGGCCGGCACCAGCATGTACACGGCCGCGTAGAGTTTAAAAAAGTTGTAGGCCAGACTCCGGAATTTCTCAAAGACCGCCAGGGCGATAAGCAGTGGAAAGAAGGCTTGCAGGATACCGAGCAAGAAATACCGTTCAGCCAAAAAGAGTGGATAAATAAATAAGTCCACAATCCAGAGAAACAGACTAATGATAAAGGCTAGGATTTTCCAACCGTAGAGCGGAGTAACCAAGGCTTCATAAAGAAGTGCCATGGCTTTTTTTGCTGCCTCCAGGGCACCGATCTCTTCTTCGATGGGCAAATCCTGGAGTTGGAGAGGAAGTAGGGCAGGGGCGGTATCGCGATACTGGTACTCGATGGCCACCAGGATGGCATCGAAAAAAGTTAGAATCTGGGTAGAGTAGATCACCAGCAGCACAATCATTACGTTTTTGGCCAACTCCCCGGGTGAAAGGCCCCAAGTATACCCGTTTCGGTCCGCTACCCCTTCGTTGTATTTTTTAAGGATATTCACCAGAAAGAAAAGCACGGCCAGGACCTTCATTCCAGTAATGGTATACTGGGAAAAGTCGCTGGCTTTTATAGTTTGGAAAACGGCATCTATGTATTCCAATCCCATGCTTAACGGGAGTATCCAAGGGCTCATTAGTAGTTGGTTTCGCGGTTGTTGATCAGATCCTGCATACGCCGAAAGGCAATAATATCCCTGTAGCGCTCAGTCTTTTGTGTGATTTCAGCGACCATTTCCTGGGATTGCCGCTCTTTGGTGAGCAGCAGGGAGGTGCGCTCTGCATCCGACATTTTTAGAAAGTCGCTGGAGAGAATGTGATTGATGAGCTCCAAATCGTCGATGGCGGTAGTCATGATTGCCTCAAAGGAGCTTGATATTCGGGATACTTCGTCCGGGTGGATGTATGGGGAACTGAGGATTTGCCGAAGATCACCCCGGACGGTTTTAAAAAGGCGCTGGTGATTCCGCGTGAGTTCACTAGCGGCCTTAAGTTCTCGGATAACCGCATTGACCTTTACAATGTTGTCTTTCTGTTCGCGTAGGAACTCTACAGTTTTGAGTAGCTCAGCGGTTTGTTTGGCCGATTCGAAAAGGGATTTGGTCAGGCTAATAAAGTTCGTGTTGTCATATACGGGCATCCCTTGAGCGGCGCTTTGCGCTGAAAAGGTGAGGATAAGGACAGCGAGAATAACGATTCGTTTCATGATGTTTTACGTTTTAGTGCTTGATATGAATTGAGTAATGGCCGTTTGCATATTCCCAGAGGCTTCAAAAAGCCTTTGTAAGGCTTCAGATTCGGCCCCATCGGTGAGGTAGGCGGCATAGGCCTCTGGAGGAACTTCCAGGCGATAGACGTTACTTTCTTTACCGATCTTTAGGAAGAGCTCGGTGTATTTGCGTGGGCCTGAAAGGTTGTTACGCATGCTGTAAAGCTGGTTTTCGTCATGATCCGATAGATTGAGCCGCTGTTTCAGTTCGTCATACCCTTTTTCATTGTGCAGGCTATAGACCACCTGGGTGTTTTCCAGGATGCTGGCCGAGGTATGGTTTTTGGGAAGCTGATTAATACTCTGCAGGATAATCCCGATGGCTCCATTCTGTTTGCGAATGGCCTGGTAATAGAATTCAACGCTTTCCAGTACGTTGTCAAATTTCAGTTGTTTGGCAAACTCATCGAAAAGGATAATACCTTTTTCCGAGCGGTTTTTCCAGATGGTGCGCTGTATGGCCGTTTTAATCAGCTTTAGCATCACGGCCAACAGTTCCCGGTTATCACGGACTTGATCGAGTTCGAAAATGATCAGTCGTTTGTCCTCCAGGCGATAGGTTTGATCCTGGCCCAAGGCGAATAGGAATCCGTAGAGTCCATCACCTACATATTCCGAGAGCATATGCAGGATATAATCCAGGGAGAGATAGCTTGGATGAATATCCAGTTGCCGGAGAAGATCGTTCTGTTGTGCTCTTATAAATGCAACAAAGGAGCTCATCGAATGCCCGTCTCGTATTTCCAAATAGTAGTGTCGCAGTACTTTTTTAAGGGCTACAATGCCCGTGCGCTCCATAGGGGTGTCGCAGGCCAACAGTTCGAGGAGAAATTGGCATAGATCCTCCAGGTGATCCGCATCCACGGCTTCGGGGTTAACCACATAAAAGGGATTAATGCCCAGAGAGGTACCTTCTTGATACCGTAGTATGACAAACTGCTCAGGATAGAGCTGGGCAAATTTGGTATAGGAGCCGCCCAGATCGATGATGACCAGGCGCACCCCGGCTTCAAAATATTGACGTAAGATGTTGTTGGCCAAAAAGGACTTGCCTTCACCGGTGGGTGCAAAAATGGCAAAGTTGCGCGCTTTGATACGCTTTTTTGTTTCGTCCCATACATCTTTACGTACAGGGATATTAAAAACCCGATCTTGAAAAAGTATGCCGGTTTCATCACTGCGATATCCTCTGGTGTGGATCCATGGGCACAGGGCGTGTTTCAGATCGCTTACATACAGATCCGAATCCCGGAAAAGCGTCGCATAGCAGGGATAACTATTGATATAGTACTGGGAGCGATTGGCGCCTTTAGGCTGGTAGGGGCGGATATCGAGTTCCTTGAATTCTGCTTTAACCTTCGAGGCGATAGCCCCAAGACGGGATCGCATGGTATCCCAATAGTGAATGTTGAGATGCCCTCGAATGATTCTTGACTGCTCATCCTCATTAATACGCTCCAGAATGTCTTCCACCTTCGCTAGAATAACCGCGTTTTGGGATCCGAAGCGGGACGATTTTTTAAGCTCATCGATGCGCCGCTCTAGAATTTTGCGCCATTTTGCCTTATCATCCAAATAGATGATTTGGTTCACCAGGTGGTTTTCGTCCAACTGGAGGCCCAGTCCCTCTAGGAATCCCTGATGAAAACCAAAAGCGTCTGATGCGAATTGGTTGTTAGGTAAACTGGTACTTACGGTATCCCCAAAGCAGAGCTCACTATTGACGCTAAGAATATCCCAGTGTCGATCACCGATTTCCAGGTTTTTATCGAGTAAAATATCCGTGTCTACATCATGAGAAAAACCGTTGAAATAGGACCGGGTATACTCCCGAAAGGAGGGGGCGTCCATGCGGGTGAGCTGCACCTTTTTAGAATTATTGAGATAGGCCACCGAATCCTCTACTTGTCGGACAAAGGTTTTTAGGGATTCTTCCAATAGGGAGGGGATTGCAGTGGAAATCTTGCGGAAGGGATTAACCATTGCCGGATTGTTGAGCGCTTTGTTCTTGCTGTGAATGAAGAACAGGTAACAGGTATGATCCATAAAGGGCCTACCCTGGAAGTGCCTACGCGTAGCTTTTGCCAAGAAGGTGTCTCCAGGTAGAGCGCTGGATTCAAAGGCAGTTTTGAGGTACACGTCCTGTTTGTGGATGACTGTACCTGCCGGCAGGCCTTTTATCGCTTGTAACCAGGTGGCGTGCAAAGCTTCAAAATCCCCTTCCGAAAGGGTGTAGATCTCAGGTAGATCGACCTGGTAGGGAAGCACCAGGTTTCCATTACTGGCAAAAACGACATCATCCTGGATCGTTAATATGGGATGGAACCCCGCAAGCTCAATCGGCTTCATAGGTCAGATTGCTGGTTTGCTGGTTGCTAATGGAAGCAGGAAATACCTGCTGGAGGGAAAAGGTCTGGGGATTTCGAGTCAGTCGAAGTAAAAGGACATAGACTGACATGTTGACGACCACAGTTCCCAACAACATGCCCGTCCCGAAAGAGAATATGATAACCAGGAGTGATCCTAACAAGCAAACCATTTGCAACGCAAAAAAGCTGACGGGTAATCCGAAGATCAAGGCTCGCCTTCGGATATTGCGATAGATACGGTAGGTTTTCATCAGACCACAATTCCAATGAGATAGGTAAAGATGCCTACCACGGCCCCAGCAATGAGTACAAAGACCAGTACTCGGGTGATGCCTTTTTTTAGGTCGGCATTCTCTCCGAAAAAGTGCCCGGCATTAAATAGGAAGCCGATTAGAAAGATGACTCCCAGAACTATCGGAAAGATGGTTCGGATCGTATCGGCAACATCATTAACCGAGTTTTCGATGCCACCGATTTGGGCTGAAAGGGAATGGGTAAGTAAAAGGGTTAGGGCAAAAGGAAGTATTGATTTTTTCATATCAAAAAGCTTAGGAATTAGCGATTATTGATATGGAAAAACTACGGCTTCAGAGCATCAAATGCTTGAAATTTGATTATTTGTGGATAAGCAAGAAATGCAATGCAGGATGTGGATAAAAGTGTTTAAATAGAATCAAATGCAGTAAATGTTCTTTAGGGAATCTGTTAAGAACAAGGGAGCTTGGAGGCTCATTCCCTTTTAAAAAGCTCAAGTAAGCACGATTCAACCTTTAGGTTGATTCAATCTTGTCTAAATACTCGTTACTAAAATCATTCCTTAGCTCAATCCACATAGGCAGATGATCAGACATTTTATAGGTCCGCCAGTTTTTGAAACTAGATTTTGATTTAAGCCCATTCTCTGGGCTTTCATTTATATAGAGATCTTCCTCCCCGACTTTGAAAACATGTTCGAAGAAATCAAAAATATTGGCGCCTTTAATATCCAATCGTGCATATTGTGTTACCCGGTTTGGTTTCCAAAAGGCGATCTGGTCATACGCCTTATTTCGTTCCACGTTGGATCCGGGAATATCTTGTAATTCCTGCGGAATGACAAAATCATTCGATTTGAGAGCGGCCATCGTGGGATGGCCTTCACCAATGATATTAAAATCGCCTAGGACTCCTAAAAAGGTCTCACTATCTTCTTTGAATTCACTCTTGGCCTTATCGGCTAAAGCCTTGGTCAATTGCCGAATTTCGTCTCTTCTTTGGTTTAGTATGCTTGGATCACTGGAATCGCCATAATAAATATGAACGGTGCACAGGTTGATCTTTAGCCATCCCGTCTGAAAGGCAATCAGGAAAGGGGTTCGCGCAAATTGCTTGAATGAATCATCGAAGGAATTCTCGGGAAATCGTAATCGAAAATCCGATCCATTTACGGATCCGGTTGGAATGGTTACCGTGGCCTTTCCTCGTGCTGGACTGGCTACATTGGTTCCTTTGGTTACCGTTAATTTTGATCCAGCTGGAATTTCCAGGGAACAGTTTTGGGGTAGGGGAATTTCAAGATCCAGGTCGAGCTTTTTTTGACCATTGGATGTTTTTAATCGCGCATCATAGGTGCCGGAAAGATCATTATTTGCGGGAAGGTTAAGCGATAAGCCATTTTCAAGTTTAATGCGTTCTCCAAAAGCTGCTCGAATTTTAGCACCATCTTCCAAGGTAAGTTCTCCAGCAATATTTTTGAAATGAACCTTATTGCGGTCATGGAGAAATACCATGCGCTCCCCATTGCCGGCTTTGCCATCTGTTACATCCGTTGCGATAAAGGACCAGTCTGGGCCTAGGATTTTCAGAAGGCGATTAAATTCCTTTAAATCCCCTCGGACTTCCTGCAGGGCGACAATATCAAAATGTGATATGATTTCGGCGATATAATAAAGGGGTTCGAAGTCACGCCCCTTGAACTTGCTTCCACCAAATTCTCGAATATTCCACGTAGCAATCTTAATGGTTTTATCGCGAGCCGTTGCGTTGCTGCTGGTATTAAAATGGTCTAATATGGCAGCCCGAAGCGCTTTTAATTTTGCTGCTGTTCTTTTTTTCTTGCTTATCAGCTCGGGTGAATTACCGGGCCGGATTTTGAGATTGGTGTAAAATGGCATGACTCGATGACATGTAGTTTAACTTGCGGTGATATGAACATGTAAGAAGATGGCCACTTTTTTGGTATTCTGGAAGTGTTTTTGTGTAGATGGCTTTCAATTCGGTGTAAACGGGTGATGTAATTTACCTGCGTTTATCCTTAGAATCAGCGTCAAAGGCTATGAGGTTGAATAGTTCCCGCATACGACTTCGAACCCGGTTACCATAGCGATCCTCGAGTTCTTGTGCATTCAGGTTGGTGGTGGCATGGGTTTTTACCTTGTGCAGAACAAACAGCTCATAGCGGGAAAGCAAAATTTCTCCTAGAACGTTACACTCCTGCCCAAAGTGTTTGCCACTAGGTTCTACTCCCAGGTCATCAAAACAATAGGAGCCATGGTCTCCGTAATCCTGAAGTGCTTTGGATCCGATGTGATTATAGGCAAACACAATATTTCGGCTCGAGAGGACCGAATAGGGCCTTTTATGAGGCACAATCAATTTTAGAAGCCGCATAAAGCTTGTTTTTCCACAACCGATGGGCCCAGATAGTAAAATGCCCTTATCCGGATCTATCCCGTGATTTTTGCACATGATTTCATCTTTTATGAAATAGTGAATCAGCTGGGTGAGAATGCCGTGGTCTTCAGGGTAAATTTGAAAAGTCTCACCGAAGAGTTGCTTTCCCTTGAATTCTAAAAAGTCCCGAATTCGTGAAAATTCATAATGGATTTCTCGACCCTGGATGGAACCCAGGCGAAACGTTCTATTTCCCTCAACGATCAGATGTGGGGCCTGAAAATTCATAACGGTTCGGCGTAATTTTTGGGATGTGAAGCTTTGAGATTTCCAGGTTCATTTTTGGATGCACTTTCATGCTTCCTTGATTGGGTAGGGGCAACTTTTTCTTTATTTAATTTCTTTTTTTTAATGTTTTTATCTGTTTGTATTTGTTTGTTATAAGGTACCAGCGCTTGTCCAGGACTTGTCCAATTATTGGCCAAGTGATGGGCCATAAGCGGTACACCAGTTGTCCCGGATTCGGGACGGTCTTTTATGGGTGTTGTTCCCTTTAGTTTTCCGTAATAACGCAAGCGAATTCGACTACCCTTGAATGGATTATTCGAGGGAATGTATTTGATGTACTTCCAGGCATTGAGATCAGTAAGGCACCGATGGTAGGTGGTTTTTGAACCAATCTTGGAACTAGACATGATTTCTTCCCGGTTAATGAAAAACTCCTTTTTGAAATACTGTAGATTCCATAGATGAAACAGCGCCATATAGAGGCTTACATGGGTAGGATTCATTCGACTATCACTAGCAATTTTGTCCAGGACCACATTGAGGTGCGTGATATAATTGATCGGCTGTTCCAAGAATTCAAATTGTATTGTGTACGCGATTGCGCTCCAGCACAGTGTTGATCTCATTGGAGTCATAGTAGAGTACCCCTCCGATTTTGGTATAGGGTATGGTTCCGTTAATTCTTAAGTTTTGCAAGGTCCCAGGAGAGATTCCCAGCATTTCTCGAACCTCCTGGGATCGGAGCCATTTTCGTTTTCCGCTGAGTTTCTTGTCCTCGAAAATCTCTCGGATTTCATCGAGGAGTTCCAGTTTAAATAAGCGTAAATCATCGGTGGTAATTACGGTAGCACTCATTGAATAGGGTTTAAAAAAGCAAAGCCGCCAGGGTTATACATTTTGGTTTGACGGCTTTGCACTGATTTGACTTTCGTTTCACAAAAATGACCTCTGGTGATGGGAGTTACTCAGATGAAGCACCCCAGATGGGTGTTTTTTTAGTTGAGATTCGAAAAGAAAACAAAGCATCAATTCGGCATAAATACAGCGCTTCCAAATGCAGGATTAAGCTTAATAATAAGAAATGCAAAATTCCCAAGTTGGGTGTTTTACTTATTGGTCGTCCAATTCCATTTTAGACTGCAAGGTGATGGCCAATTGATCTAAAAACTTGGTTCGACTTTTCTTTCTAAAGCGTATCTCGGAGTAGCTGCGGTAGAAGTCTCCAAGGTCACAACCAAATTCGCATTGAAGGTATTCAGCAATCTTTTTCAGAGAGGCATTCCCATGGTTGAACACCCCACAGCTGTGCAAAGCATAAACGAGTTCAACCAGATCGACTTTTTGACCGGTCCATCTCAATGTAGAAATGCGCGTTTGCTTTTGATTGTCTAAGGATTGATTTTCCAGGTAGTCCTTGAATAGTGAGAAGGCTTTGAATTTTGCCAGAAGGGTATCATGACTGGTTGAGAAGCCAGGATCCAGAAAGTAAAGGGAATAGGTTGCCTGATTACGGGTTGCCTCTCTAGTAAAATAGAGCGGATCCATATAGGATTGCTCTTGCAGGATATAGGAAATGAATTCAGAATTATGGCGATAGAATGCATTGACCCGATCCATATGGGCCCGCAAGAACTTGTTTTGTGCTTTGGTATCCATTACCGGCACATCTTTTAAAAAGTCCTTTATTAATAGGAAATAAATGAAATGCGAAAAGGGAACGGATTTAATGGTCTTGAAGAAATTAATTTCGCAACAAGGGTCTAATTCATCATGACTAGTGAGCCAGCAGTTGAGTTTATCGAGTTGTGATTTTGATAGCTGCAAGGCACAATCAATACTGGGAAGATCAATTTGATAGTCTCCGAGGTAATCTTTGATTTCGTTTAAATAGTTCTTGTTCAATAATTGCACCTCCATTTCGATCCACGTTTATATCCTTCAAGCATGTTTCTGGAATTAATCTGAAGAACCCGATCAGAGAATGATTACCTTCCAGGAAAGATATCGGTCTAAGTTGGATCCAAATTCAAAAGCGTTCATTCGCAGTGTCTTTCCTTCTACCAGCGAGAAGACGACTTCCACATAGAAGCGATGCATGGCGTATAGGGAATAGGAATGGTTCCCTTCGACCATCTGCATCAGGTAAACACCTTGGCTGAAAAATAGCTCCCATTGCTGCTCCTTTGAGCATGCTTGAAATTGTTGAAATTCCATTGAGCTCTCGAAGTAAATGCTTGGTGCTGAATTTCCATTGCAGGGAACAACAAAAAACACATTCCCATCATCCTTGGGGAAGATAACCCAGGGAATAAGGATTCTTTTAACCAGGGATCACTTGTTTTTAGGGCAAGTTTGGCGCACCGAATTTTAGTATGAATTGCCCTTTTGGGTTACCAATACGGTTACCTGATTTCAATAGAAGTGAGTAAGAACCTGATTTATTGATCTTCCCGGTAGTATGGTGTCGGGCAGATTATGCTTTGAAATAGGTTGGCAGAAGAAAATTTGATTAAACAATAGTTCGAATAAATGAGAGGTTACAAATAGTTCAAATTTTTGAGTTGAACGTAGTTCTATAATTCAACTATCCTGAACTCAAGTGACATAAGATCTTCCATAAGTCGATGATATTCCTTTATTTCGATTTTAGCCAAATCAAGATCAATTGAGTCAAGTGACACGGAATTTATTTCGGATCCTGTTAACAAGCGCCAATACTCGATATGAGTTTTTTTCAATTTGTCCAAAGGATCCTTGGCAGAATCGCCACATCTACGATTAACAATTTTTTCGAGCAGGGTTAAACGACCATCAAGGTTTTCAGTAGCTAATAAAAGCTGATCACGATCCATCCCTTTGATAGAACCAGATTCATTGATTTCTATAAATTTATCATGTATTGAATAAGCTTCATCCCTATAAGCTTCGATAGCTTGAAGAACTATGTTACTTACTTTATCAGACTTGTCGATAAAGTACTTTATAAAATAAGGTATTAAAAAGGCAAGTAATAACGTGGTCAAAACATCCAGGATGTCCGCCAATCCGAGCTCTTTATTGAAAGAAACAAAGGGCCAGTTCTTTACGCTAATACCAAGAACGAACGCTGAAACAATAAGCAAAAGTGATAAAAAAACCACCCATCTGACCTTTCTGCCTAAGTAAGCAAAAATCTTGTTTATTGTCTTCATTGGAATTTTTGGGAAGCAGGATTCTTAATCTCAAAAACGATTTTATCAATACGGATGGGTCGCCTATCAGATTTGAATTTAAGGTGAGAGAGTACTTTATCGGAACCATATTCCAAGGACAGTTTACCGAAAGAACCTGACACAAAAGAAGAAGGATATCCGAAAACACCGTCAAGATCAATTAATATGCTGTAATCCTCAGCAATTGCCCTTTTAAATTTGGGCAACAATAGGGTATTGTAGAATTTTTCAGCTGAGTTATCCCCATCTGCTATTTCACGAGCGCCTGGATCTTCTGCAAATTCCTTTGCTATGATGATTGTGTCTTCTGTTTTCATATTAATTAATTTTTACGCTCCAGTAATATAATGTTCCATAAAACTGATTGCTAAGTCGAATATGGGATTTCTTTCTTGTGTTGATCAGGATATCGTTACTTAAGATATGAAATTCCTCAAATAGGTCATCAAAGGATTGGTCGTAAATTTGAGGTATGCCCTTACCTCTGTTGGGCTGTAAAGTCCTTGATTTTATTTCTCCTTTGAGAAGTGGCCTTACCAAATCGGAATTATTTTTAATACTAAATAATTCCATAAATTTCCTTTTGAAGTCCCTAACTGGGAGGCTCTCAAATACCCCAACACCTATATCAAGAAAGGTGTAATGAAGTAATTTTTTCTCAGGATCTTCGTATTGGTAAAGCCACCAATCATATTGATCAG
The DNA here is from genome assembly GCF_029537735.1 of Robiginitalea aestuariiviva. Lineage (GTDB taxonomy): Bacteria > Bacteroidota > Bacteroidia > Flavobacteriales > Flavobacteriaceae > Robiginitalea > Robiginitalea aestuariiviva. The sequence continues at coordinate 166,548 of NZ_JARPUQ010000003.1, forward strand.
GTTTTCCGGCGGAAGCATGATTATTTGTGTTTTGCATTGCCTCAATTAAAATCACATACATTGGTTCGAGTTCATCGATATACGTATAGTCTGTTTTTGAGATCAATCGCCTACAAATATTTTTGGCATCACTTGATTCAACTTTCTTATCCGAGCGTTTGTGTATTAGTTTGGCTCCCTTCGATCTACCGGAATCATAATCCAATATTGAAACATGATCAAAAAATCCCGACTGCCTGAACATCATTGCTATTGATGGATTCGAAGGTATGTTGCCCCGGGAGGACATACCATTTGTAAATTTATCACTTGCTATACATGCAGCTAGGGCTGCAATCGACTCGGGAGTCAAAGTTACTATTGAGGATAGGTCAAACTCAACGTTATAGTTTCTCTGAAAATATTGATAGGCATGGTTGAAAGTTTGGAGTGTCCCTTCTGGATTCAGTATTAATGAAACTGTTTTTGGAAACTGAATCTTTTTCCACTTTCGTTTTCTCTTTTTGTGCCGACTACTTTTACCAAGGCTCTTTTCGGCTTTTCTTTGAAACTCTCGATGTGGATATATAATCCGATTTGATTGAATTGGGTATACAGACTTATATGGCTTTTTCTTTTTGATGGCTGCGATTATCGTAACGAACTATTCAGGACTATTTAATACTCCCTATTTTCTGGACCATATTTCACAAATTGGGTATGTAAAACTGTAACCCCTCCTTAAAACCGGCCCAATATGAACTGGGAAGCACTCGAATCTAAAAGTATTTATTACATTCTTTAAAAATAATATAAGTCATTAGAAAGGAAACCTATACGGTTGCCTTTTTGAAGATAATACCGTAAGATATTGTATATTAGAATAATAAAAGTATAGTCGGAGTTTAATCCTTTCCATGATTTGACTAGTATGAGCAGGAAATACCCTATAAACTATATTCCGACATATGGTGAGGTTCTAATATAATTCGGAACACCCATTTTACCCATCATTTTCGGCGGTATCATTTAATTTTAAGCTAAATCCACCAACAAAACGTATTGAGAATAAAAACTGAGTATCTGTTAATCCTTCAATGTCATTTCTACTGCCCCCACCAATCATAGGCATTGAAAACTCAGCAATGATATTGTTAAGCCTAAAGCCGAATGATGGCTCAATACCACTGTAACTAGTATCGGTCGTTCCTAAAAATCTTGATCGCAGAGGGTCGTTGGTAGGAGAAGATATATCTCCGGCTAGTTCGCGAAATGTGTAATTAATGCCAAGTGTAACACTATACTTACGACGGTTATTATCATCACGTATCTTATCATTGGGAATAAACTCATGGAAAATTCCAAATCTCAAATTAATTGCAGAAGCATTAATTCCAATAGTTTCATTATCGGCCTCGTAATTCCATAGGACATTAGATGCATTTACTCTAAAGTTCGCTCCACTGATCCATTTTGTAATCCAATTACTTTTTTCCCAGTTTAATTCTGGATTAAAAAAGAGATTAGCATTTATAAATACCGATTGCTTGGAGCTTATCGGATTGAGAATATAGCTACCAAAGTCGCGTTTATTTGTGATTTCCCCCGCACTAGTTGTAACAGCTTTTAATGAATCTACACTGGAGGCAACATTAATGTATGCCTCCATATCAAGACTCTCAAAAAAGATCCCATCTTGGTCATTTTTAAGATAGTATCGTTCGAATATCACCCCTAATCCAGCGGAACCTTGCAATTCTTCGTTCGCCTGATTTAAATTCCCTTGAAGATTAGCTGTTCCAACAAAATCAATAAAAAATTGATTTGGTCCATCTGTGGGTGGACTAAATAAAGCCTCTTGTGAATAAATTGAATCGAGTTGACTTAGACTGATTAGGACAAACAGGAATGACACCCCACTTTGCATGTTTTTCATGATCAAGGATTTTGACTGGTTTGTAAAAGGGGGAATGATTGAAATATATTAAGAAGTGAATTCTTTATATTATATGTAAACCATAGATTTTATAGGGTTTATTGTTAATAATAAGGCAAGTTCTTATAAGTATTCCTTAACCACCGTTATACTAGACTTTTTTGATTCTCCGTGTTTACAACTTCTAAAAAGTTCATTTTGGCGTACTATATAAATAGTCTAGTTTATAACCATTATTTAAACTTTTCCGTATGGTTTTCGGATATGCAAGGGTGAGTACTCAAGAGCAAAGTTTGGATCTTCAGCTTGATGCTTTATTGAAGGAAGGTATTGCCCAAAAGAATATTTATACCGATAAAGTTTCCAGTACTAAAGAAGAGCGCAAAAGTCTTCAAAGGCTATTGAGCTATGTAAGAGACGGTGACACGATAGTGGTATGGAAACTCGACCGGTTAGCAAGGAGTTTGATTCATTTTACAAAGCTTATGACAGAACTCGAAGAAATAGGGGTAAAATTCAAAAGCATCACTGAGCCTTTCATTGATACGACTGAGAAATCTTCACACTCAGAATTCATAATCAACATTTTTGCTGCTTTAGCACAATTGGAAAGGGATATTATCATAGAGCGGACAAAAGCCGGTCTTGAATCGGCGAGGCGACGTGGAAAAGTATTGGGAGCACCGAAAGGTATTAGCAAGAAGAATCAACAGAAGGCCATACTCTGTGAAGAATATTTCAAAGAGGGAAAACTTACAGTTTTTGAAATCTGTGAACGGCTTGAAATTTCTAGAGCATCTTACTACAAGTATTTAAGGCATAGAGGCCTTTCAGGAGAAATAAGGGCTTATAACAACCAAGCATAATCTTATGCAAGAACCTGATCTAAAAAGGGTTGTCTTTTATTCCAAAGAGGACATAATGGGACCGACTCACCTAAAAAGAGGCGAAAGTATACTAAAATCCAAGGTCGAGAATGCACAACTTGATATTAATGATTTCTTAGAACGCTACCAAATCAAGAAATACCTCGACAATGGACTATATCTCAATTCCTGGACTCCTTCAGAAATATTAGATTATAAGTCCGAAGCAGATGAATATCTGATTAAAATCGGAGAGTATTTTTCTGGAATAAATAGCGGAAATATTCAAGCATTATATCGGCAAATACCACACGAGTATATTAGCTCCTTTTGGGAAATAATCAATAATCATAAGGTCTATAAAAGAATTTCGAATGATAAAATAGATGCAATTCTACGAGACAGTCCGTTCTTAATCAATACCCTCTTAGAAAATAAAGGTATAGTCGACTACTACGATACGACTATACGTGCATTTTTACTTAAATACGATAAGTCTGCTGAAATCTTACTTGCAAAATATGAGATAAAGCATGACCGTGAGATTGGTCAAAAATTACTACCAAAAAGCTTAACTCTGGAGGATAAGGAACATATTATATTGGGATATCTCGATTCAGACGATGCAAATCTAAATTATGTAGGATTGATTCCTAATGTGAAGCATCAAAGCAATTTTCAACTTTCCCCTAAGACAAGACTGAAAGCAGAGCTTTTGAACAGAAAACTAACGGAAAAGCTATTTCAAAATCAAAGTGGGTTAAGATTTGGTGTGTCAGTGTCATTTTCTGAGGAAGCAACTAAGATCATCGAAGGTTTTGTTGATGACAACCATATAGCAAACTATCGCTATAGCGTTACATTCATTAGAGAGAATAGAGAAACATACAGGCTTTTTAAAAATTTCAACTACCTATTTGATTTTATTGACGAACAAGGTAGAATAACGTTAGTAAGTAAGAGGTCTCGTCTAGGAGTACTTGAGAGAGTGATGGGTGTTCGCTCTAAGAACGAATATGTTAAAGGCACATCATTTCTGCTTTCGGAAATGACCTCCCAAGCGCAATTAGCAGGTTATGATAAAGTATTAGATGAGATTGATGTTCCTCTATTAAGAGTACTTCGAGACATCTTTACTTTAGAATTTCAAACCAAATACAATTTCCCAAATAACGCCAGATTCTCAGTTCCATCGGCTAATAATTCATCATTCGAGAAGATTAAACTATTGGCCCCAGAATTCGAAGCCAGTTTGAAACAATTCAAATTGTTTGTTGAGGATGGTGAAATTGATTTCGATCTACTAAGGATTTCCTCATTACCGGTAGCACTTAAAGACATTCCCAGTTTAAACGAATCAAAGTATATTTATTTAAACGAAGAAAATCATAAGGTTAATCAGTACACATCTTTGCTTTTTTCAGATCAGACCCTTCTAGCTTACGTGGATCCTCATAAGGAGAAACATTATAGAAACCTATGTGATCTTCTCGTCAATGAAGAAGTAAATTATGAAAATTATGAAGATTATAATAAACCTCGAATCGACTTTTTAATAAATGAGGGTTTGTTAGCTCTGGATGAGGACGAGAATATTTTGATAAAGGATTTTCACAGATTAATGATATTAAAGGACCTCTATGAAAATGAATTTGGTTCATTTCATCATTATCCAAAATTGTTTCAAATCGAGGTAAATAAGATGATTGAAGAGAACTTAATATTTAAGGAGAACACTTTATTCTCCAGAACAGAACAGTCTTATTTCAACTATTATTTGAATAAATCAGAGTTTACAAATAGTCTAGATTTAAGAAATAGCTATCTACATGGCACCCATGGTAGAGCTGAAAATGATGAAGTGCACCAAAACGTATATTTCATGTATTTGAAACTAGTTGTATTGGCTTTTTTAAAGATTGATGATGATTTGTTCATATACAATCGGTTTACTGAAGAAAGTGCCTAGCATGTTAAATATACAACTAATTACTACTCAAAAATTCTATGATAATTGAATTCAATTAATAGGAATGAAGTACTAGATAGAATACTAGGTCTTCTGATGTACAGGGATGTGCCCGTTTTTGAAAATTTATTGATTGATAGAATGGGAGACGTTACAATGTCGACATTATTTCAACTGATGCCAGACTTTGAATTGGAAGATTGGATGATTATATCTTTTCAAGAAGAACTGATCCACAAAGGTTTTGTGATAGCAGATACAGAAGGTAATCTGAAAATTACCGAAGATGGTAAAGAATTTAAAAGAAAAGGTGGGTATGCTAAGGTAGACTTAAGAGAACAACAGGAATCAATGATTCGTGAAAAAACCATAGAGGGATTTAGGTACGGGGAATGGGGATTCTACATAGCAATTATTGCTACCATCATTTCGCTGGTCTCCTTATTCTTAAAATAGAAGTCAATGAGATTAAGGTGGTAGTAATAACGCCTAATAGAATACAATTAAATGATTGCCTATATATGGGGTATAGTGCATTATGAACTGTATACATATGTTATCGGTAATTAGACCAATTTAGATGCCTAGGACAATTCAAAAGGTTAGAAAAATTCAAAAAGGTAACTACACATATGTGTATTACAAAAACTTTGACCTTACAGAGAAGGGAATGGGTTTGGCAAATGCTTATGAAAAAAATACCAGCACAAGAAAATTAAGGACAGAGACACTCGGCTGTAAAATTGACAAGACGAACAAGAAAATTTCTATTTTCCCTCCAAGTGGTTTTCCGATTGACGAAATTAAGGTTATTGGTACTTCCTCGCTAAGTAAAATTAAGGGAATCTACAACACTACTGGATTGTTTTACAAAGGATTCGGAGACATAATAGAAAGCATAATTAATCAATTCGAAAATTTAGAATCTTTCACTCTTGACTATAGGAAATCTGCAAAATCTAGTATTGCAACAAGAAATGGAAATTATTATTTAACTCTAAGCCAGAAAGATTATAACTATAGTAATGGTCTGTTTGTAGCAGAAAAACAAGTATCGACACAAAACTCTAAATCTGAAATATTTCGATATCTAAAAAAAAAGTTGCCTGAATTAACAGTGGATGATGCAGTTACTTCAAAGATAGTTTCGAAAGAATTCCGAAATCTCATTTTCCAAGAAACAATTGACGAATTGAGTGACAAAGAAGCTCACGATTTGATGTTCCAATTGTACGAAAAGTACTTGAGTGAGTCAGAAACAAAAATTGACATTTTCAAACAGACAGACACTTACAAACTTGAATACATATTAAAAGAATATGAAGAACATTTGTCAAAGCACAACAAAGACGAATTAAAATGGCAAGATTTTTTAGAGACTAACTTTCATTTAATATTCCCAGGATATAAGTACGTCATAAGGGAAGTAGATACAATTTTTGAAGCAATTGACTTAGAAGCGGAGAGCAGACCTGTTGACTTTATTGCAATTGACATTTATAATAATGTAGAGCTTATCGAGATTAAAACTCCTAATGCAAATGTTATCTCTACAAATAAAGACCATAACAACTATTATTTGCTGAATAATTGCTCAAAAGCTTGTGTTCAACTAGAAAAATATTTAATGTGTATTGAAAACAATAAGGAAAAAGTTGAGAAGCTTATAAGAAGAAAAATTGGCAATAAATATGGTGTACTTCAGAAGGATATAAATCTTTTGATAACAAAACCCAAAGCTCGACTGATAATCGGCGAGATTAAATCAATCTTAAGAAATAAGTCAAGACACGAAGATTTACAGCTTCAGAGACATAGTTTTAAAAATATAGAAATTGTAATGTTTGATGAGATTTTAAATAGTCTTATCGAGATCAACAATGAATTAAAAAGTAAAAGAAAAACCCGATAACAAGGTAAATGAAATCATAGCCGCCAATCGGCTGGCTACGCTTCATATACAAACCGTTAAAAAGTTCAAATAAAGGATGACAGAAGAAAAGTTCTTTTACTCTCTTCTTAGGGAAACCGACACAATTTTTAAGCAATCCCCCATATATAGTTTTCAGAAGGAGAGAGGTTTCAATTGGAATTATGCTATTTGCGAAACCCCAATTCAGAAATATAAGGCCTTACTTTTCGGATTGAATTGGGGCGGTGACGACATAGATACCCAATCAGAATATCCCAGATCAGATAAAGCCAATCGCAACTGGAATTTCATGTCAACGAGTAGAAAGTATTTCACCAAATATTTGAATATTGAGAACGAAAACGAATTAAATTATTCAAACCTTTGCTTTTTCCGGACACCAACAACCAAACCGCTTACAGACAAGGACTGGTCCTTATCATTACCATTGTTCGAAAAATATGTCGACTACATCAAGCCTAGGGTTGCCATTTTAATGGGAACCACAGGTGTAAATGTTCTAATGAGGCACGAAGCGTTAGTAAATTTGGAAAGATTTGAAAAATCAACTAATGGCAGGAGAAGTTTTGCATACCGCGGTAGACTCTTTAACAGGTATAAATTTTACTGCGTTCCACACCCGCAGTCTAGAATCAATTCAAAGGTTCGGGAACAATTATGGTCAGATATTACTGATCACAAAGTTTAATTAAAGGATGAAAAAGAATAAAATAATTAAAGGCACTATTCAATTCTCGGAACTAAATCAGTCATTAAATTTTGAGCCTGATGATGAAACAATTAGAATATTGGAGAAATTTTTAAATTCCTTGGAGAATCCTACTGAAGAAGACTAATAAGCCTAATTGTAACCTCTCCTGGAAGTCGGACAGATATGAACTGGAAAGTTTCCGATTTGAATAGTGGTTATTTTAGCATTATTTCCATTCATTTATTAGTAATTTAAAGGTTACCAATTCGGTTACCTCTTCAATAAAAATTTCATAATATATTGTATATTACTAATATAAAAGACATTTCGAAGTTCTGTCATCCCGACCAAGCAGAAAAGCGATTTGCGAAAGCAAATCGCTTTTTATTTTCAAGACCGCGTCAAGAGCTTGCTCTTGTAAGCGGGTCGGAAAATAAAAGGCGTGAAGCGCGCCAGCGCTTCGCTTTTCTATTTGCAACGAGGGCTGCCCAGGATTGCGCCGAGCACCAGCGAGGCGAAATCCCTCGGGAAGGCTCTACCTTGAAGTACAATGGGAGGAGAATGGTACCCGCTGGCATTACCGGTTGTTGGCGCAGTAAAAAATATATGGTTCAATGGCTGTGCCTGGTCCGTCCCGTGCCCCGGGTATTAACTTCGATTTGCAATTGGAGGCCTTTACCTTTGCTCTGCCTCCTGGGAGTATTACTACCTTTGGGACAAATGGAGTAAAGGCCATTGAAATTAATCCTCTGTTGAGGAGTCTATGCGTTTTCCAATGTATATTCAGTAAACAATAGTGATAACCAAACACCTATGGAAATCCAAATTCCGAATGCCATTATTGTTGCAGGGGGAATCGGCCAAATATTTACAGCCCTGATTTATCCCTATATCCGACACCGTGTTTTTGACTGGTATAACGATGTTAAAAAACTTAAACCCCTGAATCAGGAAATCGCAAAAACATATGGAAGATATATTCAGGGGTTAAATTTTACGTTTGGGCTCATTGCCCTCCTTATTCCCTCCGATTTAAAGAACCAATCCCATTTAGCCCTGGCCCTGACTGGACTGATTGGCGCGTATTGGATTGGAAAAGTGATTACGCAGTTCGCCTACTATCCGATGTATCAAATTCCACAAAAAACCATCTTTAGGATTGGGAGCTATGGCATGAACTTCCTGTTTGTGTTTTTCGCGCTGATCTATTCCTTGCTTTTTATCCACAACCTCGGATAGTTTCCCAAAACGGATTTGGTCATTTCTACACCTTTATGCCCCACCACCTCGTAAATTCCAACATTGAACTGGAGATTGACCTGCCCCTGGAAGGGTATGAGGCCACCCGTTTTGACTGGACCGGGAAAATCCGGGAAGTGAAATACCGTGGGGTTTCCCTTTGCGGGGCGGAACAGCGGGATGCACCCCACCCGGAGGGCCTGGGCTGGGGGTTTTACAACGAGTTTGGCATTGAAGGCGCCCTGGGGTACGGGGAGGCGCCTATAGGGGGGTGGTTCCACAAGATCGGGGTGGGGCTGCTGCAAAAAGGGGAAGGCCCCTACGATTTCCTTAAAACCTACCCGGTACAGCCCGCTGCCTTCGAGGTACAGTCTGCGGCCGACCGCCTGGAACTGGTCTGCCGGTCCGAAATGGCGCTGGGCTATGCCTATGTACTGCACAAAACCATCCGCCTGCTGGCCCATGGGTTTGCCCTGGAGTACCGCCTGGAAAACACCGGGGAGAGGCCCATACGCACCACCGAATACAACCACAATTTTACTGCCATTGGCCAGGCCCTGATAGGCCCGGAATACCGGCTTCGGTTTCCCTTTGCGCTGCGCCCGGATAGCTTCGAAGAAACCGTAAACCCCGAAGGAAAGGTGCTGTTGGGTACGCAGGATCTCAGCTTAAAAGGGACGCCCAAGGATCCTTTTTTCTTCAGCCATCTGTCCGGGGGGGAGGCCGTTACGGCCCAATGGATACTGGAGCACTCCGGGCACGGGCTGGCCCTGTCCGAACAGGGGAATTTTACCCCAGCCAAGGTAAACCTCTGGGGGTGGGGGCATGTGATCAGCCCCGAGCTGTTTCACGCCATTGCCCTGGAGCCCGGCCGGGCCACGGCATGGTCCCGCATCTATCAGGTGAAGGAACTGCCATGACCCCGACCGTATGGGTTCAGGAACGTTCCCAAGAATTACCATAAAATTGTACTTTCCTCCTGATGAACTCCATGCGGTATGCACTACCTTTCATGAGGGATTAATATCCCGAAAAGCCCTAGCAACTATGTCCGAACTCCTGCAAATCTGCCCCAAACTCCCCATGCGCAACCCGGCGCAGACCCGGGCCTATTACGAAGCCCTGGGTTTTGCCCTATTGGGGGAGTACCCCGACTACCTGATGATGGGCCGGGGCGGGGTGGAAATCCATTTCTTTGCCTTTAAAGATTTGGATCCCCCGGAAAATTACGGACAGGTGTATATCCGAACCCGGGGGATCGATGCACTGTACCGGGATGTACAAGAGCGCGGGGTATCTATTCACCCCAACGGGCCGTTGGAAGACAAACCCTGGGGGCAGCGGGAATTCTCCCTGCTGGACCCGGACCATAACCTGCTCACCTTTGGGCAGCCCCTTCCGGGCTAACCCGGAGAAACGGCCTGTTGTAACAATTCACTGCAGGTCCATACTGATACTAAAAGTTCCGAGATGGGAGGCGAAGGCAGCATGACATGGGCCATCACCAGTTTTAAAAACAACCGGGCGCTCTTGAAAAAGCGCAAGATCCGGGAACTGAAGGATGTGCTTTATGAGGTTTCCGGCAAAACGGCTGTGGAATTCCGGGAAATCAGCCCCCTGGAACTGCAGCGGGTAAAAGCGAAAATCCGTTGCCGCGCGCGCCGTGCCGTCTACTACGAAATCATGGCCTATGTAGGTGGGGTGGTGGGCGCCGCCCTGATCATTGGGTTTGTCTGGTGGATCTTTACGCCTTAACCCTTCCCCTTCAGAAGTCCTTATGCCGGGCCTTGCGGACCAAAGCGGCTACCGGGGCTGCCGTCCACAGGCCCAGTACCCCCAGCGATACCAACATCCCCAGGGAGGTCCCGAAAAAGGCCTTGAAAACGGCCCCCGTATAGCCCAAAAGGGCAGAGATATCCAGCTTCAGCAGGATCAGGGTGCGGGACAGGTCAATGGGGTTCAACAGGGTGGCCCCCAGGGCAAAACTGTCCAGCGGATATTCCTCAAAGAGGATCAGGGATAGCAGAAAAATGCCGTCGTACACCACGGCCAGGAAAAGCCAGAGCAATACGGCATAGCCAAAGCCCTTAATGCGGTTGTCGTTGGAAAGGGCCACCAGAAAGGCCAGGGCGGTAAAAATCAGGTTCAGGAAAACCCCGGTGACCAGCAGCAATACAAAATCCCAGATGGCCGGGCTTCGAAACAGCCCGTACAGCACAAAGGGCAACCCCAGGCCCAATACCAGGCTCAGGGAAAGGGAGCCGGCCACCCCCAGGTACTGCCCCAGGAAGATACGGCTGCGCCTGATGGGCTGAGCCAGCAGCAGGGCGGTGAATTCCCGGGAACTGTAGTAGTACATCACTCCAAAGATGGTGGCAATCAGGGGCACCAGGATAATGATCACATTCATCAGGGTGATTACCCCTTTGGCCAGGTCGTGGTTCAGGAAGAGCATCACAAAGCCCAGCAGGAGGTAGAAGGCAAAATAGACATAACTCCACCGGCTGCGCAGTAAATCCTGGAAACTGTAGCGGACTATCTTAAACATGGTGGCGGGCTGCTATGGCCGCAATGGCCGGTTCTACATGGGTTTTCCCGGTAAGGGTATACAGGGTTTTCAGGCTGCCTTCAAAATACACCTTGCCCTCCAGCAGGTAAATTACGGACTGGGCCATCTCCTCCACCAAGGGCATGATGTGGGTGGTGATCAAAAACAGGGCCCCGCTGCCCACCCGGGTTCGGATCAGTTCCTTGAGGGCAATCAGGGCGCCGGGGTCCAGGCCGGTGGTGGGTTCGTCCAGGATGTACACCGGGGGTTCAAACATAAAAGTGAGCACCAGGTTCACCTTCTGGCGGGTGCCCCCGGAAAGGGTGCTGAGTTTTTTATTCAGGAAGGGCTGCAGGCCAAAGCGCTCCACCAGGGGTTCCGGGGCGGCGGGCTGCTGGCGCAGGTCTTCAATCATCCGGAACAGTTCCCCTACCTTGAGGTTGCCCGGGAATTCTGCAATCTGCGGCAGGTACCCCAGGTCCTTGCGGTACAGCCACTGCCCCCCTGTGGGTTGCCCCCCGATGCTGATGCTGCCCTGGTCCGGGCACACCATCCCCAGGATGCTTTTGATAAGAGTGGTTTTACCGGAGCCGTTGGGGCCCAGTACGGCATGGATGCCGGGTTCTTGCAGGGAAAGGTTAACCCCGCTCAGTACGGTGTTTTTCCCAAAACGCTTATGAAGGTTGGTAATTTCGATCATGGCCTGGGGCGGATTAGGGGTTCGGGGTCCAGGAGGTTGTCCGGGGTAAAGACCGGGGATACCCGCTCTGAAAAATCGATGAGGTCCATAAAGGGGCTGCGCAGCAGCACCAGGGTTTCCGGGGTGCGGTTCACAATGTAGGAAAAGAGCTTTACCGGGCGGTGGGGAACATCGCCATACCCGTTGCGGTCCAGGTCATAGCCGGAGTACGCGCTCCAGTAATTCCCCTCAAACCGGTTATCATTTACCTTGCTGTTGTAGGAAACGTCAAAGGAGTTGTGCATAAAATTGTTGCCGCTGAAAAGGTTGGTGTAACAGGCGCCCCGCACCTTGATGGCCCAGCCGTTGGCCCGGAAATCGTTGTTGAGATATTCGATGCGGTTGGAGCCTTCAATACTGATGCCCACCGTGTTTTCCTCAAAGCGGTTACCCGCAATCCGGGCATCGTTGATTTCCTTGAGCAGCAACCCAAAACTGGCGGTTCCCCAGTTCTTGCGGAAGGTATTGCCCACCATTTCAATGTCTTTGGAAAACATCACGGCCACCCCGGCCCCATTGTCCTCAAAGAGGTTATTCGTATAGGTGTCGTGGTTGGAAAACATAAAGTGCAGGCCGTAGCGCACATTCCCCGAACTTATGTTGCCGGCAATTTGAATGCGGTCCGAAAATTCCAGGTAGATCCCGTCCCTCACGCGATGCACCGTATTCCCGCTCACTTCCACATCCTGGCAGTACCAGAGTTGTATGCCGTTGCCCGAGTTGAATTCTTCCTTGGCATCCCCCAGGATCTGGTTGTTGCAGACCTGGCCCTGGCTGGATTTTTCCAGGTAAATCCCGAAAAACAGGCCTTCGAGTTTCAGGTTTTCCAGGCGGAAATATTTGCTTTTGATCACCCGAAGGGCGGCGTGGTCCTGGGTATAACTCACCCCCACATTGCGCAGGTGCAGCCCCAGTACGCTTACCGAATCCGAGGCCACCTGCATGATTTCCCCCTGGTGTTCCCCGTCGATTACAGCCCCGGCCTCGCCCATAAGAGTGAGGGGTTTTTCAATGCGCAGCCCGCTTTCCCGGTATACCCCGGAGCGTACCCAAACCGTATCGTAGGGTGCCGCCTGTTCCAATCCGGCCGCTACCGTGGGCAGCGGACAGCTTGCGCACACCTCCAGCACCTGGGCCCGGGCAGGCCCGGGCAGGCATAGTAAAAACAGGAGGAGGGTCAGGGGTTTCATCGTTGCCGGGTATTGAGGTAGGTTTGGAGAGAAGCCCAGGTATACAGGGTGCCGCCTTCCCGCTCATGGGCAACCCGGGCATCTGCCTCCTGGGCAAAGGCGCTCAGGAAGGCCCCCATGGGGCTGGGGATACCGGGGCTAACCAGGTAGGTGGCTTCACTGGCCTGGGTTAGTTCCCCCGGGTGGGCATAATCCGCAACCAGCAGGTAGGCCATTTCGGTATCCGGCATCTGCCCCAATTGGTCGGCCAGGCATTCAATGGCATCGAAGGTGTAATTCCTGCCCTTGGCCGTGACCATCTGGGCGGCGTGCTGGCGGTCCACCAGGGTCATCCGGCAGAAATGGCAGGCGTCCGCACCATAGCGGATGGGCCTGGGTTTTACGCTGCAGCCCAGCATGAGAAGAGTTAAGGGGATCAGGAATTGCAGTTTCATGGCTCAGGATTCAACAGGGGTTTTGGCTTCCTTACGCCCGACAACATAGGCCACCAGGGAAAGCAGGATGCCCAGACCAAGGCTGTAGGCTCCTAATTGCGGATAGGAATGCGCCCGGAAATTCAGGATGTCCTTAGACCCGAAAAAGGGCGGTTGGAACCCCATCACAGAGCCGTCCGGGTTGGTAAATTTCATAATGGCCTTGGGGTCCAGGTCGTGGCCGTATTCGTATTCCCAGAGGTAGAAATCGATAAGCCCCGCCGTACTCACGGCTATCATAAGCAGGAACCAGAACAGGTACCAGCGGGAGGGGGCTTTCCAGGCCACCAGCAGGCCGATCAGGACCGAAACCAGGATGCCGATGGGAAAGATCTGGAACTCCGGGATGGCATCCGGGATGTACTTCATGCCCACATAGTGGTTCATCAGGTTGATGTTCTTGATGTCGTGGGGGTTGGCATCGGCAAAGTCGTCAATGTAGATGTACATCCCCAGGGGGGTGGGGTACTGCGGGGCCTCCAGCGTAATCTTCCACAGGGGGAAGACAAAGAGCAGCAGGGGGAGCAGGGCGCCCAGGAACATCAGGATGCGGGATTTTTTCATGGCCGTGGGTTTACAGTTCAAAAATAAAGGGGCCGGCCGGAGCCGGCCCCTGGTTCATACGGATTTGCCGGGCGGGCTATTCCCCGAGGGACCAGCTCAGTTCCGGTGCGTTCTGGGCCGGGGACACCCGAACATATCCCTGCATTTCCTGGTGCAGGGCAGAACAGAAGTCCGTACAGTAGAACGGCCATACCCCGGGTTGTTTGGGTTCCCAGACAAAGGTTTCGGTCTGTCCGGGCATGATCAGCAATTCGGAGGTATTGGCGCCAATCATGGATATGCCATGGGGCACATCGTAGTCCTGTTCCAGGTTGGTCACGTGGAAATAGACCCGGTCTCCCACCCGGATACCCTCAATGTTATCCGGGTTAAAGTGGCTGCGGATGGTGGACATATAGATGTGCACATCCCGGCCGTCGCGTTCCACCCGCACATCGGCATCGGATTTAATGCCATAGGGGTGGTTGTTGTTCTGCAATTCAAAGATCTTTTTGGAGCGCGCTTTCACAATGTCCGCAGCAATCCCGGCGGCATAGTGGGGTTCCCCAACGGTGGGGAAGTCCAGCAACAGTTCCATCTTGCCGCCGCTGATGTCATACAGCTGGGCAGACTGGGTCACTTCCGGCCCGGTGGGCAGGTAGCGGTCCTTGGTGATCTTGTTCATGGCCACCAGGTACTGGCCAAACGGTTTGCGGGAGTTGCCGCCCGGGATCATCAGGTGCCCTACGGAATAGTAGCAGGGCTGGCGGTCCAGGACTTCCCAGGTACCGAGTTTCCATTTCACCACTTCCGAAGATATGAAGAAAGTGGTATAGGCGTTGCCCTGCCCGTCAAACTCCGTATGGAGGGGCCCCAGGCCGGGTTGGCTTACCGTACCGGCACGCACGTCTTCGAAGCTCAGGATCGGGATGCCATAGGCGTCCCCGTCAAATTTCTCGTTCTCGATCGCGTCCAGCATCTTGGTAAAGGAATGGACGGTCAGGTCTGCAGAGAGTTTTCCGGCGCCCACAATGTATTCCCCGCTGGGGTCTACATCACAGCCGTGGGGGGATTTGGGGGTGGGCAGCAAGAAGACGGCCCCGGGTACTTCGGACGGGTTCACCACCAGCACTTCCTTCTCCATGGTGGAGGTGGCCATATGGGTGTTGTCGTCATAGACGTTATGGGCGTAGTTGGCCGGCATTAGGGTGCCGCCGCCGTTTTTCACGTATTCCTCGATTTTCTTCCAGTTTACCGCCGCAATAAAATCCTTGTCGTTCTGGGAGGCGTTTACCTCCATCAGGGAGTTGGCCTCTTCGGTGTTGTAGGTAGAGAAGAAGAACCAACCGTGGCTTTTTCCGCGGCCGGGGTGGGAGAGGTCGTAGTCAAACCCGGGCATCATCAGCTGGAAAGCGATGTCCATATGCCCGTGTTCCGGTTCTACGCTAATAAAGGTGAGAGCCCCTTTAAAATTGCCCTTGTATTCATTAATGGGCATGTCGCGCTGGGGCACCGGCACGGAGAACCGGGTACCGGCCACCACGTATTCGGTATTTTCCGTCACAAAGGCGGAGCTGTGGTTCCCGGCACTGTTCGGGATTTCGATGATTTCGGTGGTTTCAAACACGCTTAGGTCGATCTTGGCAATCCGGGGGGTGTTGTTGCCATTGATAAAGACCCAGCGGCCGTCTACCTCCCCGTTGGTCTGGGAAATATCCGGGTGGTGGGAATCGTCCCAGGGCACAAAACCGTGGGAGGTGTTCAGCATGGGTTTGGTCTCCTCGTTGTACCCCCAGGCCTTTTCGGCATCCTGGGAAAATACGGGGATCACCTTAAAGAGCCTTCCGGAGGGCAGGCCGTACACGGAAAGCTGCCCGCTAAAGCCGCCGGAGATAAAGGCGTAGTACTGGTCGTGCTCGCCCGGGGCCACGTAAACGCGTTCGGCCGCGTTGGACGTTAGCGCCCCTGCGTTGCCCTCCTGGGTCGGGCCGCAGGCGAACACCGTTAGCAGGGCGGCTAACCCGCCCATCAGGGAATAAAATCTATTTTTCATATCAGGTGTTTTAAGGTTTGCTATTCTTCTTCGGTTGGGGGAAGCATGACTTTGTCTATGACGTGTACAATGCCATTCCCGGCAGGCACGCTGGCCAGGATTTTGGCGCCGCCCACAAAGACGTCGTCCCCTTCCACGGTAACGTCTACATACTGGTTGTTGGCTTGCCCGAGTTTGGGGAATTTCTTCAGGAATTCCTTACTGTAGTTCCCCGGGGTTACATGGTACTTGAGGATGTTGGCCAGGGCGTCCTTGTTTTCCGGTTTCAGGAGAGTTTCCACGGTCCCTTCGGGCAGGGCGTCAAAGGCCGCATTGGTGGGCGCAAAGACCATCAGGGGGCCGGCATTGACCAGGGCATTCTCCAGGTCTGCGGCCTGTACCGCAGCCACCAGGGTGGTGTGGTCCTGGGAGCCCAGGGCTATCTGCAGCACATTGGGTTTGCCTACGTCGCCTTCAATAAAGGCCTGTCCCTTGGTTTTCTCGGCAGCCGTGGCATTTTCGGCTGCAGGGGCGTTGGCGGTGGATGCCTCCTTATTCTGCTGCCCGCAGCCGAGCATCAGAAACAGCAGCATCCCCCCAAGCAAAAACATGCATTTGGAAATGGTTTTCATAGGTGATTATTTTAAGGTTCTGAAGTATTCCAGTACGGCGCGGGCCTGTTCTTGCGAAAGGCCCTGGTTGGCCATGGGCGAGCCGTTAAATTCCATGAGCAGGTCCCGGGCCAGGGGGTCTTCATTCACCATGACTTCCGGGTTCAGGATCATGTTCATCACCCATTCGGGGCTGCGCCGTTCCAGGATGTTGTTCGGGGCCGGCCCGATAAAACGCTTGCCTACCCGGTGGCAGGCCAGACACATCTGATTGAATACGGCCTCGCCCTGGGCGGCCAGGTCGGTATCGACTTCCGCCGGCAGGGTTACCGAGGTGATGGGCCCAACGCCTTTGTTGGTCAGGTCTACCCGTTCGGAGGCCTTGGCCTGGGTGGTTTCGGGAGCTGGGGTTTCAGTGGCGGCAGGGGCCTTCTGCCGCTGGATGCTAAAGTCATCAGTGGGCTTTTCGGCCTTGCCACCGCAACCCAGCAGGAGGGCGGCCACCCAAAGAATTCCTAGGGATGAGGTTGTTTTCATGGATATTTTTATTTTAGGACAAATGTATCTTTTGATAAAAACCCAAAACATGATATCTCTCATAAAAAGGACAAAAACATCTTTTAATCTTCGCAAACGATTCCTACCCGTATCATGATTTCAAAATCCACCAAATCTGCAATTAAAGCTGTGATCTACCTGGTACGGCAGTCTTCCGAAGCCAATAAGGTTCTGGTGCGGGATATGTATCAGGAAATCCGGGTTTCCGAGGCCTACCTGGCCAAGCTGTTGCAAACCCTATCCCGCCATGGCCTGGTATCCTCGGCCAAGGGAAGGGGAGGGGGGTTTTACCTCAATGCAGCCAACCTGGAACACTCCCTTATGGATGTGGTCCGGGTTATAGATGGGAAAGAAAGCGTGGAAGCTTGTGTTCTGGGCATACGCGAATGCAGTGAAGTTCAACCCTGTGCTGTACACCATGTCCTGGGCCCGGCCAAGGCCGATTTTAATACTGCCCTGTACCAAACGCGTTTCCGGGATCTGGCCCAACCGGAATCCAGCCCGTTCGATTTTCCGATGTAATGCCCCCGGGTCAGGCCTGCCGGCACACCTGCCGCTGCCGGCCCAGGCCCGCAATGGTCAGTTCCACCACATCCCCTGCCTTCAGGTATTGGGGGGGCTTCATACCCAGCCCCACCCCGGGGGGCGTGCCGGTAGAAATCAGGTCCCCGGCCTCCAGGGTCATAAACTGCGACAGGTACCACACCAGGTAGGTACAGCCAAAGACCATGGTGGCGGTGTTGCCCTTTTGCATGGGCACCCCATTCACAGCGAGTGCCATTTCCAGGTCCTGGACGTCTTCCACTTCCTCCGGGGTGGCCAGCCAGGGCCCCAGGGGGTTGAAGGAATCACAGGATTTGCCTTTGGTCCACTGCCCGCCGCGTTCCAGTTGGAAGGCCCGTTCGGATACGTCGTGGGAAATACAGTATCCTGCAATGCAAGCCGCGGCATCGGCTTCCGAATCCAGGTAACGGGCGTCCTGCCCGATCACGATGCCTAATTCTACTTCCCAATCCGTTTTGGTGCTTCCCCGAGGGATCAGGATGGGGTCGTAGGGCCCTACCACCGTATTAGCGCCTTTCTGGAACAGGATGGGTTCTTCCGGGATGGGCATGCCGCTTTCGGCGGCGTGGTCCGAATAATTGAGCCCGATGCACACCACCTTCCCCGGGCGGGCTACGGGCGCCCCCCAACGTTCGCTTTCGGGTACTTCGGGCAGATGGGCCCCGCTTTCGAGCAGGGCGCGCAGGCGGGGCAGGCCCCCGCTGTTGAAAAAGTTGCGGTCCCAATCCGGGAATTGGGTGGAACAGTCCAGGCGCACGCCCTGGTGGAGGATGCCCGGCTTTTCGGCCCCGGGTGAGCCAAATCGGATCAGTTTCATGGTTTTTCAGGTATGAAGGGCCCGCCAAAGCGGAAGGGTTCCCGGCCGCTGAAGCCGCAACCGGGTAAAACAAAGAGGGCGCCGGCTTCGGGTTGGGCCTCCCCGGCTGCGGGGTCCAGGCCTATCCGGGCCGAGGTGATATAGAGGTCGTCCAAATGGGCCCCGCCAAAGCAGCAGGAGGTAATCCGGGCGGCCGGCAGGGGCACCCCCAGGAGTTTTTCACCCGTATGCGGGTTCCAGCGGGCTACCTGCCAGCCGTCCCAGTGGGCAATCCAGAGCATGCCTTCCGTATCGATGCACATCCCGTCCGGCACCCCTTCCTTTTCGGGGATTCGAAAAGCTACCCGGCGCCGGGAAAGCGCACCGGTCTGCATGTCGTAATCGAAGGCAAAAACCGCCCGCTCCGGGCTGTCGATATAATACAAAGTGCCGTGGTCCGGGCTCCAGGCCAGGCCGTTGGAAATACCTACGCCCTCTACCATGGTGTGGGCCGTCCCGTCCGGGTCTATGCGGTACAGGGCCCCGGCCCCCGGGGCTTCGTCCAGGGCCATGCTTCCGACCCAGAACCGCCCGCCCGGACCAACCTGGCCATCGTTGTAGCGGTTGCCGGATAAGCGGGCTTCCGGGTGGGCCAATGGGGCTTGCACCCCCGTGTCCGGGTCCAGGAGCACCACCCCGTTTTGCAATGCGGCCAGCAGGGCCCGGGTTTGGGTCAGGGCCACCGCCCCCACCAGGCTGCCCAGGTTACGGGTCTGGTGTTGGGCCGAAGCCGGCCGGTAGGAATGCAGTTGGCTTTCCAGGATATCTACCCAATACAGGGTGCCGGTGCGGGCGTCCCATAGGGGGCCTTCCCCCAGGGTACATCGGTGTGGCAGTACCACCTGGTATGGCGGGAGGGGTGTGGCCATCAGGTATTCAGGGTTTTAAAGCCGCCGTCTATGGGAAAATCGGTGCCGGTCACAAAACCGGCCTCGTCCGAGCACAGGTACAGGGCCAGGGCGGCAATTTCCTCCGGCCGGGCCATGCGGCCAATAGGCTGGGTGGCGGAAAGGGCCTTAAACATTTCCGCTTCCCGCCCCGGGTAATGCTGTTTTAAATAATCGTCTACAAAGGGGGTGTGCACCCGGGCCGGGGAGATGCTGTTGCATCGGATCCCGAAGGGGAGGTAGTCCTTGGCCACCGAGAGGGTCATGGTGGCAATGGCCCCTTTGGTGGCGCTGTAGGCAAAGCGCTCGGACAGCCCCACGTTGGCTGCAACCGAGGCCATATTCAGGATGGCCCCGCCCCGAACCTTCATCAGGGGCAGGAAAACGTGCAGCATATGGTATACCCCCTGAATATTGATTTTGAGCAGGCGTTCCATGTCTTCCGGCGTGGTGCTTTCTGCCGTTCCGATATGGGAAACGGCGGCGTTGTTCACCAGGATATCCGGCGGGCCCCAGGCCTTAGGCTGGGCTTCCGCAGCCGCCTGTACCGCTTCCAGGGAAGCCTGATCGCAGGGGATATATACCGCCTGCAGGCCTTCCTTTTTCAGGGCTGCCGCAAGGGCGTTGCCCTGACCGGTATCTATATCCAGCAGGCTTACCCGGGCACCCTGCCGGGCGAAAAGAGTGGCTATGGCGCGGCCAATGCCTTTGGCGCCCCCGGTAATTAAAGCGTGTTTCTGGTCCAGTCGGAACATGGTTATGGGGTTTCAAAAGGTGAGGGGCTCACGGCGCTCCACCCGCCGTCCACCACCAGGGTTTGCCCGGTGATGTGGCGTGCCTGGTCGGAGACCAGGAACAGGGCGGCTTTGGCAATATCCGCTACGGTGGCCGGGCGTCCCATGGGGGTGAGGCGGGACCAGGTAATGTCGTAATCCGGGTCTTCCAGGGTGCGCTCGGTTTTGGTGGCCCCGGGGGCAATCGCATTCACGTTGATCCCCAGGGGCGAGAGTTCGATCACCAGGGTACGGGCCAGCAATTGGATAGCCGCCTTGGTCATCCCGTAGGCGCTCAGGGCTTTGTGGGCCTGGATTCCCGTTACCGACGACATAAACAAGAGGGACCCGCCTGTTCCCTGGACTTTCATCTGGCGGGCGGCCCCCTGCGCCAGAAAGTAGGTGCCGGCCAGGTTCACCTCCATCACCCGCATAAAATCGGCCCTGGGATAGTCCAGAAAATCCCCGAAATGGGTTACTCCGGCATTGGCAATGGCCATGTCCAACTGTCCTGTCGCTTCCACAGGCCCGGCCACAAGGGCCCGGATCACCTCCGGCTGGCTGCAATCTCCGGGTACCGGATAACAGGTCCTGCCTATTTCCGCGCAGGCCGCTTCGCACAGGTCCGGGTCCTGGTCGTTCAGCCAGACCCTGGCTCCGGCTTCCACCAGCTGGCGGGCAATTTCCAGGCCGATGCCCTTCCCGGCCCCAGTGATGATCGCGGTTTTGTTCTTCAGGTTCATTTCCTTTCGATTTTAATGGGAATCCCGGGTAACCTCGCTCCCGGAACTGCCGCGCAGGAAGTCCAGGTCTGCCCCCAGGTGGGCCCCCTGCACATGTTGCTGGTACAGGGCCACATACCCCCGGGTAGCAGGGGTTTCCGGATTTTTCCAGGCCGCCTTCCGGGCTGCGATTTCCGCCTCCGGCACCTCCAGGTGCAGCAGCCGTTGTTCCACGTCCAGGACTATGGTGTCCCCGTTTTGCACAATGGCCAGGGTACCGCCTTCGGCGGCCTCGGGCGAAACGTGGAGGACTACCGTCCCAAACCCCGTACCGCTCATCCGGCCATCCGAGATGCGGACCATGTCCGTAACCCCCTTTTCGAGCAGTTTGGGAGGCAATCCCATATTCCCCACCTCGGGCATACCCGGGTAGCCCTTGGGGCCTACGTATTTCAGTACCAGGATGCTGCTGGCGTCTACCTCCAGGTCCGGGTCGTCTATGCGGGCTTTGTAATCGTCTATGTCTTCGAACACCACGGCCTTGCCCCGGTGTTTCATCAGCCCCGGGGTAGCTGCCGAAGGCTTCAGGACCGCCCCGTTTTCGCTCAGGTTGCCCCGCACCACGGCCACCCCGGAAATGGGGTTAAAGGGGGTTTGCAGGGGGGCGATTACCTGGTCGTTATACCCCTCGGCCGCCCCAACGTTTTCGGCCACGGTTTTCCCGTTGGCCGTAACCGCATCCCCGTGCAGGTGGGGCAGGAGTTCCCGGATCACCACGGGTAAGCCCCCGGCATAATAAAAGTCTTCCATGAAGTGGTCGCCGGAGGGTTGCAGGTTGGCCAGCAGGGGGATGCCCCGGGAAAACTGGTCAAAGTCGTCCATTTCCAGGGAGACCCCTACGCGCCCGGCTATGGCCAGCAGGTGGATCACAAAATTGGTGGACCCGCCCACGGCCGCATTGACCCGGATGGCATTTTCAAAAGCTTCCCGGGTAAGCAGGTCGGAAAGCTTGCGGTCTGCCTGGACCATACGTACAATTTCGGCCCCCGAGGCCCGTGCCAGGACCTTCCGGTTCCCATCCGGGGCAGGGATGGCCGCATTCCCCGGCAGGGAAAGCCCCAGGGCTTCCACCATACAGGCCATGGTAGAGGCGGTCCCCATTACGGCGCAGTGCCCGTCGCTCCGGCAAATGCCGGCTTCTGCCACCTCCATTTCGGCTTCGGTCATCTGCCCGCTGCGCTGGGCCTCGCTAAAGCGCCAAACGTCCGAGGTGCTAATGCGCTGCCCGCGGTAGTGCCCGGTAAGCATGGGCCCGCCCGAGACCACAATGGATGGCAGGTCCACACTGGCGGCTCCCATTACCAGGGCCGGGGTGGTCTTGTCGCAACCGCAAAGCAGCACCACCCCATCCATAGGGTTGGCGCGGATGCTTTCCTCCACGTCCATGGCGGCCAGGTTGCGATAGAGCATGGCGGTGGGTTTCATCTGGGTTTCGCCCAGGGACATTACGGGGAATTCGAAGGGGTAGCCCCCGGCTTCCAGGATCCCTTTTTTGACCCATTCGGCCAGTTCGCGAAAATGAGAATTACAGGGGGTGAGTTCGGACCAGGTGTTGCAGATCCCGATCACGGGCCGTCCGTCGAAGGCATGGGAGGGGACCCCGCTCTTGCGGAGCCAGGACCGGTAAATGATCCCGTCCTTGCCTTTTTTGCCGAACCACCCCTGGCTGCGGAGTGTTTTGTCTTTCATGGTGGCGGTTTGATGCCGGGGCAAAAGGGAGCACCTCTCTATCCCGTCCTTCCAAAGTAGCCATTTAGCGTGTAAAACGCACATTTATCCGGGGATTTTTTGTACCTTTTTGCTTGGCTCCCCGGGAGGGGAAGCCCGTTGTAAAAACTTCTAACCATGAAAACCAACCGAAGACATTTTATACAGACCATGGGCGCCGGTGCCGCCGGGATGGGCCTGGTGGGCGGGCTGTCCGCCGCCGGGTGCCAAACGGCCCAGGCGGCTCCCGCTGCCGACGGGCAAATCCTGTTTATCGGGGACGATACGGCCATAGCCGATACCGTATACGGGCAGGTGCAGGGGTTCCTGCTTCGCGACATCTATCAATTCCGGGGCATCCCCTACGGAGCCGATACCGGGGGTGCCAACCGCTTTATGGCCCCGAAGCCACCGGAACCCTGGGAAGGCGTACGCCCGGCCCTTTGGTGGGGCAATTCCGCCCCCCAGATTATGGACAACCGCTATGCCAACCCGTATTATTCCTACGCAGACCACTGGAATTATGACGATGTGAGCGAGGATTGCCTGAAGCTCAACGTCTGGACCCCGGCCCTGGCGGACGGCGGCAAACGGCCGGTCCTGGTGTGGTATCACGGGGGCGGCTTCCGCAACGGCAATGCCATTGAACAGGACGGCTATATGGGGGAAAACCTGAGCCGTAAAGGCGATGTGGTCTTTGTATCCATCAACCACCGTTTGGGGCCTATCGGCTTCTCGGACCTCTCCGGGGTTGGGGGTGAGAAATACCGGGATTCCGGAAATGTAGGCGCCCTGGATATGGTGGCTGCCCTGGAATGGGTAAACGAAAATATCGCCAATTTTGGCGGCGATCCGAGCAATGTGACCATTATGGGGCAGTCCGGGGGCGGCGCCAAGGTATGTACCCTGGCGGCCATGCCGGCCGCCTCCGGCCTGCTGCACAAGGTGGTACCCTTAAGCGGGTCTTCCACCGAAGCCCTGGACCAGGACTACGCCCGTAAACTGGGCGCGTATGTGCTGGAAGAAGCCGGGCTGCAGCCTTCGGAAATAGATCAATTACAGGAAATCCCCTGGAAGGAATACCTGTTGCTGGCCGGAAGGGCCCAGGCCAGGTTATCGGAAGAAACCGGCTCGGCCGGCGGGTTCCGCGGTGGGTTCCGCCCGGTGGCGGACGGGGTCCATATCCCCAAAGGCACGTTTTATAACGAAGCCTCCGGGGTATCCGCAGAAGTACCCATGCTTATCAGCAGCACCTTCCACGAATGGGCCATGTCCCGAACCGATCCGGACATGGAGGAGATCACCGCCGATGCGGCCCGGGAAATGCTCAAAACCCGGGCGGGGATCCGCGGTGGGATGGGTGAGCGTGCCCCGGAAATCTACGACGCCTATGCCGCCGTATTCCCGGAGGCCAAGCCCATCGAGATCATGTGCCTGATTGCCAGCAACCGGCAGGGGGTGGTAAGCACCGCCAATGCCAAAAAAGTACAGGGGGCGCCGGTGTACGCCGCCTGGTTCGGGTGGGAGCCCGATATGTTTAACGGGCGGATGCGGGCCTTCCACTGCCTGGACATCTGTTTCTGGTTTTACAATACCGACCTGATGCTGACCCACACGGGGGGCGGTAGCCGTCCGCGGATGTTGGCCGAAAAAATGTCCGATGCCCTGCTGCAGTTTATGCGCACCGGCAACCCCAATACCCCGGGCTTGCCGCAATGGCCGGAGTATACCGTGGAAAACGGGGAGGTTATGATCCTGGACGATACCTGCGAGGCCCTGAACGACCCGGACCGGGAAGCGCGCAAAGCGCTGGGTTAGGGGTAGCTTCCTTATAAAAAGCGGCAGATACACGGCTTGTATCTGCCCCTTTTTTTTGTGGGCCAAATGCCAGGAGGTTGCAGGGCTACGGGATACCTTCCCGGTAGGGGGGGCGCCCCCAAACACCTACCCTAAAATTCCCGTCCCACTTCCACGCTCGGCAGGTACCCGATCCGGTGGGCCCGGTACACCAGTTTTTTACCGGGTTCTATGGGCATCGGCCCCTGGTACACCTGCCAGGAAGCTGCAGGGGTTTCCCCGGCAGCCAGCCACTGGTAGCCGATGGCTGTGCCCTGCGTTGGGGACGTCAGGGTAATTTTGCCATCTGTCACGGACAAGGTAGGGGGCTGGGTTACCGGCTGTTGCCCTTCGGGCCAGATTTGTGTCAGGTATTCGGTTTCCGGCATCATCCCCAGGTCTCCGGTATGGGCAATCCATCGGTCCATTTCGGCCCGCAGCGTATCGCGAATGCCAGCCAGATGGGGCTCCCGGATCAGGTTGCGGAGTTCAAAGGGGTCCTGCCAGGTGTCGTACAGGGCTTCCGGGTTATCCTGGGTTCCGAACCACAACATCGGGATGGAATCCAGCTGGCCTTCTTCCTTCAGCGCCAGTAACTCCTGCATGCTCGGCATCTGTTTGCGGTAGGGCACATCATTGTAAGACGGTTTTTCCGGGAGGTAGTTCCGAATATACTTATACCGTTGGTCGCGCACGGCCCGAAGCCGGCCATGGCTGCTGCCGTCAAAGTCGTCTGCTGCCGCATGCAGGTAGGCCCTGGGATTCGAATCCGTATAGGTTCCCAGCCAGGCCCGGCCATCCAGGTTGGCCGGGGACGGGGTGCCGGCCAAAGACATCAGGGTGGGTTTTAAATCCAGAAAGCTCAAGAGTTGTGGGTCTTCCATGCCGCCCATTTGCCCGCCGGGGAATCGCACAATCAGCGGGCTCCTGAGCCCCGTATCGTACAGGGTGCGCTTTGACCTGGGCAGTGGCCCGCCATGGTCTCCGTAGAAAAATATAATGGTGTTATCCAGCAAGCCGTCCGCTTCAAGCTGGTCCAATATTTCCCCCAGTTGGCGGTCCATTTCCAGGATATTGGAATACATGCGGCGCAGGTCCTGGCGCACTACCTCCGTATCGGGCAGGTAGGGCGGTACGGGTACTTCCAGGTTTTCGGGTACCCAAAGGGAATCCTGTGCCTTGGCCCAGATCCGGGATTCATGGGTGACTTCGAAATTAAAAATGGAGAAGAACGGTTGCCTGGCATCGGGCCGGTTCCTCCAGTGGGCGGAGCGGCTGCTTTCGTCCCAGGCGGTCAGTTCCACCCGAAACTGGTAGTCCTGTTTGGCGTTGTTGGTGGCGTAATACCCGGCGGCCCGCAGGTAGGTACTGTGCATATGGGTGCCGGCAGGGGGCAGGGCTTCATACACCGGGCGGTTTTCGCCCCAGGTAGCCGGAGGGTCCGGGTTGGGGGCATACCAGGGGCCGGTGCGCATGTGCATAGCGCCGGTACGGGTCGGGTACATCCCCAGGGCTATGGCTGCCCGGCTGGGGGCGCATACCCCGGAGGGGGAAAAAAAGTTTGGGTAGCGCACCCCCTGGGCCGCCAGGCGGTCCAGGTTAGGGGTAACCACGGTGGAATCGCCAAAGGCGGGCAGGTGCGGGCTCAGGTCCTCGGCTACCAGCCACAGGATATTGGGTTTTTCGGGCAGTTGGAGTTTGGTGTAATCCAGGGATTTATTTGTGTCAGTATTGGAGGTATCCGGGGTTTGCCGACCACATCCCCAGAGCAGGCCCATCAACAGGGTAATAGTAATGACGCGTACCAACATTCCTTTTTATCTTTATGAAGCATCAGAAGATACGGATTCCAGTGGATTCCGGCATGCCCGCTCCGAACGGTACGGAACGGGCCTTTCCCTTCCCTGCTGTATCCTTGTTTAAATCAAATACCCTATCCATGAGCATTTTCCGCCTTCCGACCTTTTTGATTGCAGCCACTCTGATCTGCTTTGGTATCTCTGCCCGGGGGCAATTACAGGTAACGGGCCTGCAGACGGAATACCTGACCACCCCCCTGGGGCTGGATGAAATCGCTCCCCGCTTCAGTTGGCGGATGGAGGATCCGCAGCAGGGCCATGACCACTATCAGGAGGCGTACCGCATTCGGGTAGCTGATGCAAATGGGCAGGAGGTCTGGGACAGCGGGCGTGTGACGGATGCCGAATCTGTATTGATTCCCTATACAGGAGCAGCCGTGCAACCCTTTACCCGTTATGGCTGGGCTCTTTCGGTATGGACCCGGGACGGGCAGGAACTGCGGGCTGATTCCTGGTTTGAAACCGGGCTGCTGGACCCGGATCCGGAATCGAACCGCTGGGCAGGGGCCCAGTGGATAGGCGCCGGCCCCGAGGCCCTCCAACTCTATTCCCACTACCTGAGCGTATTCCAGTTGGAACTGGGCCTGCAACTGGACCAGGCCTCGGGCAGTACCCGGGCCGCCTTTGTTTTTGGTGCCAACGATATGCGGCTGATGCACCGGGACTACAATATACAGGGGGTACAACAGGGGCGCAACCAGAGCTACCTGGCCCTGGAGCTGGATATTTCCGGCCTGCAAACGGAGGGAGGCCATGCCAAGCTGCACCTGTACCGGGTGGGGTATGCCCCGGGGGACGATCCCGAAGAGCCCTTTAAAAGCCTGGAGGTCCCGCAAGGCCTGGTGAACGCTTCCAACCAGTACGAACCCCACACCCTGTACCTGAAATCCAATTTTGGCATCCTGCAACTTTTTGTGGACGGGACTAGCCCCGATAACGAAGTGGGTGTGGACGGGCCGCGCAGCCCTTATGCACCGCCCGGTTTCAATGTAAATCCGGTAGGCTCGGGGAATAATTTTATCAGTTTTCCCATGGTGGCCGATATCGGGTTTTGGATGCGCCCGGGGCAACAGGCTATAGTAACCGAGTATGCCATCCGGCATTTCCGGGAACCGGCCAACCTGCTGTTTTCGAAAGCCCATGACTTTGGGGGCATCTTTAACCCGGCCCTCGGCCCCGGGGCGGTCCTGCAACCGGAGGGCATTCGTTTATCCGGGCAGGCAGAAGGGTTGCTGATTGCCGCAGACCCCAGCCACCACGCCGCCCCCATACTGCGTACCGCTTTCCGCACCCCGGACAAACCCATCCGTAGCGCCCGCCTCTACGCTACGGCACGGGGTATCTACGAAGCCCACCTGAATGGGGAGCGGGTCGGGGAGGCCTGGTTCACCCCGGGCCTTACCCAGTACAACCGCCACCAACAGTACCAAACCTACGACCTGACCGGCCAGATCCGTCAAAACGCCGAGAATGTGCTGGGCAGCTGGCTGGGCGAAGGCTGGTGGGCCGGGAACATTACCTATAGCGGGGAAAACTGGAATTATTTCGGAGACCGGCCTTCTTTCCGGGCCCTGTTGCGGATTACCTATGAAGACGGGACGGAAAGCACTCTGGTGACCTCCCCGGAGCAGTGGGACGTCTATACGGAAGGCCCACTGCGCTATGGCAGCTACTTCCAGGGCGAGGTTTACGATGCCCGCCTGGAGTCCGAAACGGCGGGCTGGTCACAGCCGGGCTTTGACGCATCGGCCTGGGGGTCGGCCGCAGCGGTCCCGCTTGCGGGAACTGCGTACCCGGGCCTGGATTACGATAACATGCAAATGATCGGGCAGATCGGGGACCCGCCGGCTATCGTTAGGACACTTACGGCTCAATCGGTGCAGGAGGTGCGCCCGGGGGTCTGGGTATACGACATGGGGCAGAATATGGTGGGCGTGCCGGAAATTGACCTGAGCGGGGGGCAGGCTGGCGATACCCTGGTGCTGCGCTATGCCGAGGTGCGCTATCCGGACCTGCCGGAATACGAAGGGCAGCAGGGGATGGTGATGCTGGAGAATATCCGGGCAGCCCTTACCCAGGACCTGGTGATCCTAAAGGGGGGACCCCAACAGGTCCGCCCCCGGTTCACGTTCCACGGGTACCGCTACCTGGAGCTTAGCGGAGTCCCGCAACCCCCGCCCCTGGAAGCCGTCCGGGGCCGGGTGGTGAGTTCCGTGCCCCACCTGGATTCCCATTTTGAGACCTCCAACCCCCTGGTTAACCGGTTCTGGGAGAACATCACCTGGTCCCTTCGGGGGAATTTCCTCTCCATCCCCACAGATACCCCTGCCCGCAATGAGCGGATGGGGTGGAGCGGGGACATCAACGTCTTCTCACAGGCGGCTACCTACCTGGCCACCGTGGCCCCTTTCCTGCAACGCCACCTGCTGGCTATGCGCGACATCCAGCGGGAAGATGGCCGTTTTACCGACGTGGCTCCCGTAGGCGGTGGTTTTGGAGGTACCCTCTGGGGCAGCGCGGGTATGATCCTGCCCTGGGAGGTTTACCGACAGTACGGAGATGTGCGCATCCTGGAGGATCACTATCCGGCCATGGCCGCCTACCTGGCCTTCCTGGAGTCCCGGACCGACACACAAACGGGGATCCTGGATGAAGGCCCCCTGGGGGACTGGCTCAGCCCGGAAGGCAGCCGGAATGACAACACCCTGCTCTGGACCGCCTACCAGGTGCGGGACCTCGATATCATGACCCAGGCAGCCCGCCTTTTAGGAAAACCCGAAGATGCAGCCCGGTATGCGTCCCGGGCCGCAGAGCGCAGGGCGTTCTTCAACAGCACTTATGTAGACCCCGAAACCCATCAAACTCGCCACAGTGGGGTGGCCGGCCGGTTATTCGGCCCCCCGCCACCCGGGTATCAGCCGCCTCAACCGGGGGATCTGGTCGATACGCAGGCCTCCTATGCCATTCCCCTGCACTTTGGGGTCTTTGCCCCGGAACACCGGGAGGGCGCTGCACGCCACCTGGAAGCCACAGTGGCCCGGGAGAACCGGGACGACCTGGGCGTTATGCGCCCCGCATATTCCCTGATGACGGGCTTTATAGGCACGGCTTCCCTGAACCATGCCCTCTCGGAAACCGGCCGGCATGCCCAGGCTTACCGCCTGCTGCAACAGGAAGACTATCCCTCCTGGCTCTATCCGGTACGCAACGGGGCGACCACCATCTGGGAGCGGCTGAACTCCTACACCCTGGAAGACGGCTTTGGCGGGAATAACAGCATGAATTCCTTCAACCACTATTCCTTCGGGGCCGTGGCAGCCTGGATGTACAATTACGCTCTGGGGATCCGCAGGGGGGAAGACGGCCCCGGCTTCCGGCAATTTGTGCTGGCCCCCGTACCGGACCCGGATGGTTCCATGACCTTTGCCCGCGGGTATTACGACAGCCCTTACGGCCGCATCGAAAGCGGGTGGGAAATCCAGGATGGGGCGGTGGTCTATACCGTTGTGGTCCCGCCCAACACCACGGCTTCCCTGACCTTACCGGCCAGGGGCCTGAAGCAGGTCAGGGCTAACGGGAAACGCCTGAAACCCCGCCCGGGCATCCGGGAGATCCGCGGAGGTGGCGGCCAGGTACAGATGACCCTGGGCAGTGGCCGCTATGTATTTCAGGTGATGCGCTAAGCCGGTTTTTGGTGGGCCAGGCGGCTGAACCACAAAAAGAGCAACCCGCTCAGGATCCAGGCCGGCAGCGTCATAAACGAGAGGAAGATGCCAAAGGAGACCGAGATCAGGTATCCGCCAATGGCGCTGATCCCCCAGGCCAGCAGTACGGCCCGGCTAATGCCCAGCCCGTGGTACTCCGCATAATTGGGGATAATCCCGGCGCGTTTGCCAAAGAAATGCTCAAAGGCAATGACTGCGCCCACCGGGGCCAGGATAAAGCCGTACAGGGCCACAAAATCCAATAACTTCATGGCAAAGGCCGGGAACAACCCGGCAATGGTGGCAATGCCCCCGGCCAGGAGGGTCACCCAGAAAGTAGAGGCCTTGGGCAGGATGGCCTGGAAGGCCAGGCCGGCCCGGTAGATGGTCGGGTTGGCGGTGGTCCATCCGGCCAGCACCACGGCAATGATCCCGAAGAACCCGATGGCGCTGTAAGCCAGGGGGCCGGGGGCTACCGTGGGGGCATCCCCGCCCAGCAGCACGGCCTGGGCCTCCGGGGTACGCAGGTATACCGCATAAAGCAGGGCGGCGGCAATCCAGGCCATATAATGGCCCACGTACATGCCGGCGGCCGTGGTCCACCCCGCATTGGCCTTGCGCGCAAAGCGGAAAACGGAAAGGTCGGACATCCCGATGTGCATGGCGGCATTGGCGAACCAGGACCAGATCACCACGTGCCAGAAGGTGTATTTCACCTGTCCGGGAAAGGGCTCGGAGCCTTCGCCCCAGATGTCCCAGAATTCCCCGAAAGACCCGATTCCGAGTTGCTTCAGCGCCACGATACCGCAGGCCAGGAAGGCCAGTACAATAAAGGGCGACATCCAGTTGGCGGCCTTGGAAACGGTTTCATATCCCTTGGCGGCAATCAGGGAAATCACGGCCCCGATGGCCAGGACAATAATGACCCAGGTGGGGCCATTGGGCAGGGTATCCGTCAGTTTAGGCATCTCCATGTTAAAGGGAACCCCCACGGCGGTGGCCGAAACGGTAATCATGGCCCCGGCTAGGAAACAGAAGAGGATGCCGTTGGCCAGGTTGTAGCCAATCACCAGTTTTTTGCCGCAGATCCGCTCCAGGTGGTAGTAGAGGGTGAGGCGATGTTTTACCGCAATTTCTGCAGTAAGGTACCTCCAGGAGAGCACCGCCAGCAGGTTCCCCAGGAGCAGGCCCACAATCAGGTCGAAGGCGCTGACTCCCGTGGTCAAAAACAGGGGGCCAATGACAAATTCGGTACCGGCGGCGTGCTCCCCGGCATACATACCCAGGAAGCTTTTCCAGCCTTTCAGACGGGAGGCGGGTACGGGTTGGCGTTCGAACTCGCCCCCGGCCAGTTCTTCTATTTGTTCTTCGATGTCGAATTGTGTCATGGCGGTGGGTTTAGTCGGTTATCAGGTGGTCCGGCAGGTCTGCTACCCGGGAGCAGCAGAGTTGTTCCATAATTTGCCGGAACTGGGTTTTGAGCATGGCAATGGTGTGGTCGCCTCCGTTGTTGCCCAGGGCACCAGCCCCGTACATAAAGGTGCGCCCCATAAAGGAAAAGGCGGCCCCGGATGCCATGGCACGGGCCACGTCCGGCCCGGAGCGCAGGCCGCTGTCTACCATCACGGTCATCCGGTCGCCAAATTCCCGGGCCAGGCGGGTGAGGGGTTGGATGGAAGCTTCCCCGGCATCGAGCTGCCGCCCGCCGTGGTTGGAGACGATAATCCCGTCAAAGCCCAGGTCCAGGGCCTGCTGGGCATCCCATTGGGAAGCCACGCCTTTCAGTACCAGTTTACCCTTCCACTGGTCGCGGATGGGCTTCAGTTTTTCCGGGTCCAGCTGCCCGGAGAAGGTCTTGTTCATAAACAGCCCCAGCTGTTTCAGGTTCAGGCCTTCGGGGGTATACGGTTTCAGGCTTTCAAAGGTGGGTTGCCCATGGCGCAGGGTCTGCAGGGCCCAGGTGGGTTTTCCCAGGATTTGCAGGATGTTGCGTGCAGACATTTTAGGGGGCAGGGCCAGGCCGTTGCGGATGTCGCGGGGCCGGTAGCCAAAGGTGGGGACGTCGCACAATACCACCAGCACCGGGCACCCGGCCTGGGCCGCCCGATCGAGCAAGTCATTTCGGACCTTTTCCTCCACGGGGTTATACAACTGGAACCAGGCGCGGCCTTCGGTGAGTTCCGCCGCCCGTTCAATGGACAGGGTGGTTACGGTACTTAAGATAAAGGGGATGTTATGGGCAAAAGCAGCCTTGGCCAGGATTTCCGGGGAATTGGGCCACATCAGGCCCTGCAGGCCCACCGGGGCAATCCCAAAGGGGGCATCGTAGCGGTGGCCGAAGAGTTCGCAGGAGGTGTCCGCCGCCTCAAAGGGGCGGATGTAGCGGGGCTCTACCCGGACCTCCCGCAGCTCGCGGGTATTTCGGTCCAGGTTCAGGTCTTCGTTACACCCCCCGTCCAGGTAATCGAAGGCAAAGCCGGGCATGCGTCGGCGGGCTTTTTCCCGCAGGGCTTCCACAGAGGGGTATCGGGTATCGAACGGCATAGGTCAGTGGGTTTTATAGGGGTGGTGAGATTTCATGTGGTAGTGGGTTTGCAGGAACCCGGGTTCCAGTTCCCGGCCCGAAACCACAACGGCGGCGCCCAGGGCCGAACCCAGGGCCGCATCCGTGGTGTGCAGTTCCATGGGGTGCATCAGCCGCGCCAGGATGGCCACAAAGACGGCGTTCTGGCCAAACCCCCCGTCAATATACAGGTGGCGGATTTCGG
This sequence comes from Robiginitalea aestuariiviva, assembly GCF_029537735.1. Classification (GTDB taxonomy): domain Bacteria; phylum Bacteroidota; class Bacteroidia; order Flavobacteriales; family Flavobacteriaceae; genus Robiginitalea; species Robiginitalea aestuariiviva. Next base: position 199,591 of record NZ_JARPUQ010000003.1, read on the forward strand.
ATGCCCCTATCACGTGGCGCAGATAGCCTTCCTGCACCCGGCACAATTCATAGACCAGTTGGTGGTAGGCCCGGCTGAAATCGGGGAAATCATACCGGGTTTCCGCTGCGCCGGGGATACCCTGGAGGTGCTCCCAGTGAAAGCAGGGATCGGGCTGGCTCCTGGCCGCCTCAAAATGTTCCGGGTTAAAGCCCGCCTGCTGATAGGCATGGGCGTCCTGCCCGTAATGGGCACAAAGCCGTTTCACCTGGGCCTTGAATTCCTGCCCGAGGAAGAGGCGGGCAGCTTTAACGGGCTGGCCATCCACCCGCATGTAGTTGATGCAATTGTGGGCGCTGTCCGAAGGGCTCAGGACCCCGTCCGAGAAGGGGTTCATGGCCACGCTCCAGGTACCGGTAGACAACAATACAAAAGGTTCAGGCGAACTTTCCAGGTAGGGCAGCAGGGCGGCAGAGCTGTCGTGGATGCCCACCCCGATGCGCAGGGTCTTGCCGTGGAGGGTCTGGGAATACGAGGTACCTGTGCCCACAATGGGCGCCAGGCGGGAAGCCATGCCTTCGGCCTCCACCCAGCGGTGGTACCCGCCCCGGGTGTAGTCCCAAAGGCCTGTATGGCAGCCAATGCTGGTGTAGTCGCTTACCGGGACCCCGGTAAGGCGGTAACTCAGGTACTGGGGCAGGTGAAGGGATTTGACTACCCCGGCAAAGCGCTCCGGGGCCTCGTGCTTCAGGCGGTAGAGCTGCAGGCCTGAGGTGAGCATCCCGGCCCGCGTGGTGCCCGTGGCCCGGGAAAATTCGGCTTCCGGCCCATAGGCGGTATAAAAGGCATCCTCCAGGGCTTCGGGGTATGGTTTGGTATAGTTATACAGGGGGGTGAGCACCTGGCCGTCCCGGCCCAGGTGGACCAGGCTGGCGCCATAGCTGGAGATGTTCAGCGCCCGGATGTCTATATCGGTGCGGGCCAGGGCCTCCTTCAATTCGCTGGCCATCCAGGCTTCCAGGGCCTGCAGGTCCTCGCAGGGGTACCCGTCTTCGTCTTCGGTCTGGGGCAGTTGGGTGTATCGCCGGCCGACTTCCTTAAAGTCGGGCCCAAACAGGAAGAATTTCTTATTGGTCTTCCCGATGTCGAAAACGGCGGTAACTGGCTGGCCCATCCGTTGCGTTTTAAAGTCCCGTTGCCCGTGATTCCGATCCCCGTTCCCCGGTCAGGTGCCGGCGTACCTCCAGGGCGCGGTAGGCTCCCAGGGGGTTTATGGCAGCCCCGGCCTGTTGGCGGGACTTGCGTACCAGGGGCCGCACATCGGTGCGGTAGGCATCCTGCAACAGCTCCTGGCAACGCACTACATCGTGAGCCCGCTGGGCTTCCTGCAGGGCGGGCTGGTCAATCAGCAGGGCTTTGGCATAGGCTTCCAGAATGGCTTCCAGGGATTGGATCAGGTCTTCCAGGGGGTCCTTAATGTTATGGCTGGCATCAATCATCCAGGCCGGGTAAGGGTTGTCCGGGTTGTGCCGCATCCCGTAGACCAGCTCGTTGAAGATCAAAAACAGGGCGTAGGGTTTGATACTGCCCACGGTAAGGTCGTCGTCCCCATATTTGCTGTCGTTAAAGTGGAACCCGCCCAGCTTGCCCCTGTACATCAGGGTGGCCACGATTTGCTCGATGTTGGTATTGGGCAGGTGGTGGCCCAGGTCTACCAGGGTGTAGGCCCGGGGGCCGCAGTGCTCTGCCAGCATAAAGGAAGTGCCCCAGTCCTGGATGACGGTGCTGTAAAAATTCGGTTCGTAGGGCTTGTATTCAATAAAGAGTTTCCAGGACTCAGGCAGGGCGCGGTAGATCTGGGAAAGGCTGTCTGCGGTGCGGTCCAGGGCCTGCTGGAAATTGTGCTGCCCCGGGAAGTTGATCCCGTCCGCCAACCAGACGGTCAGGCTTTCGGAGCCCAGTTTTTCGCCTATGCGGGCCACCTCAATGTTGTGGGCTATGGCTTGTTGGCGTACCTCGGGGTCCGAGTGGCAGAGGGAGCCATAGCGATAACTGTGGGGCTGCCCGGCCTGGTCCTGGAAGGTATTGGAGTTTACCGCGTCAAAAACAAGCCCAAGGGATTTGGCCCGCTGGCGGATGCCTTCATAATCCTGGGGGATGTCCCAGGGAATGTGCAGGGAAATGGCCCCGGCCGTAGCCGTGAGGGCGTGCAGCAGGCCTACATCGTCCATCTTGTCCTCCAGGGTGGCCGGTTCCCCCGGGGTGCCAAAACGGCCAAAACGGGTCCCGCCTGCGCCCAGGGCCCAGCTCGGGATGGCCACCTGGAAGGCCTCCAGTTGTTTCACGACGGCGGCGGCATCTACGCCCCGTTGCCCCAGTTTGTCTTCCAGGTAGGCGTAATCCGCCTCCAGGGTGGTGAATTCGGCCCGGTTCAGGTCTGCCAGCTGCTCGCTTGTGATCTGCATATGAATGTGTGCTATTTGAATGATCCCCGGGTACCACAAGGGCGCCCGGGGCCATTCTCCTCGAATTAAATTAACAAAAGTCGGTTACCGGACAAAGGCATTGGCCATGCCCCCGTCCACATTTACGATATTACCTGTGGTTTTATCCAGAATTCCCACCACGGCATATACCCCGTTGGCAATATCCTCCGGGTAGATGATTTCGTTCATCAGGTTGCGTTTGGCGTAGTAGGCCGGCAGTTCCTCCACGGAAATACCATAGGCTTTGGCGCGGCCTTCCGCCCATTCGCCTTCCCATATCTTGCTGCCCACAATCACCCCGTCCGGATTTACGGTATTCACGCGGATTTTTTCAGGCCCCAGCTCGGCTGCCAGCAGGCGAACCATGTGTTGCTGGGCGGCCTTGGCAGTGCCATAGCCCACGTTGTTGGGCCCGGCCACCAGGCCATTTTTGCTGGCAATACTCACAATATCGCCACCCAGGTTTTGTTTCCGCATCACAGCTACGGCTTCCTGGGCCAGTTCAAACTGCCCTTTGACCAAAACGTCCTGCAGCAGGTCCCATTCCTTTTCGGAGGTTTCCGCCAGGGGTTTGGAAATGGCCAGACCGGCGCTGTGCACCAGGATGTCCACCCCACCGAAGGCCAGGCACGCCTCTGAGAAGGCCCGGCGTACGGATTCCCGGTCCGTGACGTCGCAGGTTACCGCAGCCGCCACATCCCGCTTATAGGTAGACAGGGCCTCCTGCAGCCGGTCCTCGGCCACGTCGGTCAGCACCACGTTGGCCCCTTCCTCCGCCAGTTTGTCGGCAATGGCTTTCCCGATCCCGCCGCCGGCCCCGGTTACCAGGGCTACCTTGCCGGAGAGGGTCTTGGGTTTGGGCATCCGCTGGAGTTTCGCTTCTTCCAGCAGCCAGTATTCAATGTCGAAGGCCTCCTGCCGCGGCAGGGCGGTGTAGGCCGAAATGGCTTCTGCCCCCCGCATCACATTGATGGCGTTAATATAAAATTCGCTGGCCACCCGTGTGGTCTGTTTGTCTTTGGAAAAACTGAACATCCCCACGCCCGGAAACAGAATAATCACGGGGTTGGGGTCCCGCATGGCCGGGCTGTTGTCCCGTTTGCAGTTTTCGTAATACTGGGCGTATTCGGCCCGGTATTGTTCAAAGGCGGGCTCCAGTTTCTTCAGGGTAGCCCTGGGGTCGGACAGGTCCTGGTCCGGGGCCAGGTCTAGCACCAGGGGCTGGATCTTGGTCCGCAAAAAGTGGTCCGGGCAGGAAGTGCCCAGGGGTGCCAGGCGCTCCAGGTCGTGGCTGTTGATGAATTCCAGTACGGCTTCGGAGTCGTTAAAGTGCCCCACCATTCGGCGGTGGGAAGAACACAACCCCCGCAGCAGCGGCATCAGGGTGGCTGCCTGGCTTTTCCGCTGGTCTGCGGGCAGGGAGGTCACTTTCTGACCCCCGAAAACGGTTCCGTTTTCCTTTATTTTCCTGGCGATGTATTCAGAGGCCATTTCAATGACCTCCAGACTGTTGATATAGCACTCGAAGGAGGTGTCCCCCCAGGTAAACAGGCCGTGGCTGCCCAGGACGATCCCGCGGATCCCCGGGTTTTCTGCCAGGCATTTTTCCAGTTGCAACCCCAGGTCAAAGCCCGGTCGCTGCCAGGGTACCCAGCCCATGGTGTCGCCCCAGATTTCCCGGGTAACCGCCTCGCTATCTTCGGCTGCCGCAATGGCAATCAGGGCATCCGGGTGCAGGTGGTCAATATGGGCAAAGGGCAGTAAGCCGTGCAGGGGGGTATCTATGGAAGGGGCCCGGCTGTCCAGGTCGTATATACAGTGGTTAAAGAGCCCCACCATCCGGTCTTCGTCGTGCAGGCCCTGGTATACGTTCTTCAGGTTGCGCAGGCGGTCGGTGTACAGCCCGGCAATCCCGGCCCGGGTCAGGGTGCCGATATCGCCCCCGGAACCCTTGATCCACATCACTTCCACATCCTTGCCGGTAAGCGGGTCTTTTTCTACGGTCTTGCAACTGGTGTTGCCCCCGCCGTAATTGGTGATGCGAAGGTCTGTACCCAGGATGTTGGACCGGTACAGGAACAGGGCTATCTGGTCGTCGCCCAGGGCGGCGGCCTTTTGCTCATCCCAGAGGTAGTCCACGTATTTGAAGGTTTTGATATTCATCGGCAGTAATTTTCCTAATATTGGATAAAACTAACCGGGAAGGATGGCTTTTCCGTTCTGCACTGTACCGGGTAAGATACGCATTTAAGAGTGGATTATATCGACATTAAAGAGCATTCCAAGGTTCCGAAATACCAACAGATTATAAATTCTGTGGTCGATGCCATTGCCCGGGGCAAGTTGCAGGCCCAGGACCAGCTTCCTTCGGTAAATACCTTGCTGATCGAGTTCGATATATCCCGTGATACCGTGGTTCGCGCTTATGACCACCTGAAAAAGCGGGGGATCATTGAGTCGGTGCCCGGGAAGGGGTATTACGTCAGGAACGACCAGCTAACCCTTAAGGCCAAGGTATTTCTGCTCTTCAACAAACTCAGTGCGCATAAAAAACTGATTTACGATGCCTTTGCCAGGGAGTTGGAGGATAAGGCAACCCTGGACTTCTTTATCTACGAGAACAATTACAGGCATTTCAAGGAGCTTATCCATGCCGCGGGCAAGCGCGACTACACCCATTTTGTAATCATCTGCCATTTTGAAGAAGGCGGGGACGACCTCTGTGCTTTCCTGACACAAGTTATTCCGGCAGAAAAACTCATCGTGCTGGACAAGCGTCTGCCCGAAGGCTGCCCGTCTGCGGCGACCCTTTACCAGGATTTTCAACGCAATATTTATGATGCCCTGGTGGAGTTGAATCCTTCTCTGAAAAAATACGGGAAGATCAAAATGTTGCTGCGCCAACCTACCTATCACCCTGTTGAGATCAAAAAAGGATTTATCCGCTTTTGTGGGGAGTATGCCTACGATTTTGGCCTGGTGGAAGACGTGGAATCCGAAGTGTTGGAAGCCGGCACGGCTTACATCAACCTGAAGGAAGACGATCTGGTATCCCTGATCAAGAAAATAAAGGCTTCAGGGCTAAAAGTAGGCCGGGATATAGGTATCATTTCCTATAATGACACCCCTTTAAAGGAGGTGTTGCTGGATGGGATTACGGTCATTTCCACCGATTTTGAAAACCTTGGGCGGCAGGCAGCTGCCCTGGTGTTGGGACAGGGGCAGCTTGTACAGGAAAACCCGTTTTATGTGATTGCGCGGAATTCGCTTTAGAGTGAATCCGAGTAGGCCTGATGCGGCAGCGATATTATTTGTATTTTCAGAGGAAAGCTACCGCAATGAAGAAAAGTATTTTAGGATGTTTCATGGGGATGGTTCTCCTTACCATGCAGGGGCAAACAGCTCCTTTTAAAACCATCCGATTAGCGTCCGCCCCCGCCACCCCGGAGATGGTCTGGGAAGGAGGCGAACGCACCCAGATTTCCGACTGGGACGGGCTGCCAACGGTTTCCAACGTTTCCGAGCCCACCCTGACGGTATTCCTGCCGGAGCCTTCCAAAGCCACCGGTACGGCCCTGGTGATTGCCCCGGGCGGGGGGTTCCACACCCTGAGTATCGACAATGAAGGGCGGGATGTGGCCCGGTGGTGTGTGGAGCACGGGATAGCCGCCTTTGTGCTGAAGTACCGCCTGGTGCCCACGGGCGAGAACCCCGGGCGGGAATTTGCCGAAAAGCTGCAGCGCAGCCAGGAGGAACTGGACCGGCAGATGTCGCCCTATATCGCACTGGCCAAGGCAGACGGCCTGGCGGCCATTGCCTACATCAGGGAGCACGCAAAATCCTACGGCGTAAAGCCGGACCAGATCGGCATCATCGGGTTTTCAGCCGGGGGTACTGTAGCCGCTGCGGCTGCCCTGGAGTTTACTTCGGAGGCTAACCGCCCCAATTTTACGGCCCCCATCTACCCGGCCCTGCATGTGCTGGACTATTTGCATCCGCCCAAGGAGGCCATCCCCGCATTTTTTGCCGTTACCGAGGACGACCAGTTTGGTTTTCAGGTGCAAACCCAACAGGCCTTCCAGGCGTGGAATGCAGCGCGGGTGGCGTCCGAACTGCACCTTTATCCCAAAGGGGGGCACGGCTTTGGCATGCGCCGGCAGGGCCTGCCCAGCGACGCCTGGATTACCGCCTTTGAAGCCTGGCTGGGGTACTACGGTTTTTTGGCGCCGGCCACCCGGTAAACCTTGCCATCGTTCTTGGTGAACAGGTACAATTCCCCGGAGGCGTCCTGGGCAAAGCGGAGGTCTACCCTTGGGTGCAGGGACCGTGCCGCCAGGGTAGTGGCTTCCCCATCAATGCGCAAGGCAACCCGGTACACGGTTGCCGGGTCTTTTCCATCCATTTCGGCTACTTGAGCCCCGAAGAGGGTCCCCCGGGGGATGTCTCCGAAGAGGTACCACCCTTGGAGTTCCGGGACCCGCATCCCCCGGTAGGCATAGCCGCCGGAAACGGCATTGCCTTCGTCGTGGTCGTATTGCAGGGCCGGGCCGGTGAACAGGGTATCGGGCTTATCCAGGGGGTAGACCAGCTCCGAATTGGCGTGTACATCAAAAAGGAAGGTCCCTTCCCGTACAGGCCACCCGTAATCCGCCCCGGCCCGGCCCAGGTTGATTTCCTCCACGCTGTGCTGTCCGATATTGCTGATAAACATCTGGTGGCTCCCGCCCCGGTCCCAGGTCATGCGGTGGGGGTTGCGGAAGCCCCGGGCCCAGATTTCGCCCAGGGCGCCTTCCTGCCCCAAAAAGGGATTGCCTTCCGGGATGCCGTACTGCCCGTTGGCGCTGCTGCGCCCCCCGGGGTCTATCCGGATCACGCTGCCCCAGATGTGCCGGGAGTTGTCGCACAATTCCGGGTGCCCGCCCAGGGCGGCACCCCCGTCTCCGATCCCCAGGTAAAGCAGGCCGTAATCCGGGTCGGACGGTTGCGCCAGAGGGTTAAAAGTAAGTTCCTGGAAGCCGTGGATCTGGGAGGTCATATCGGCTCGGAGCACTTCGCGCCGACTGCCTGCAAAGGTGGCTTTGCCGGGATCGGTGGCTTGCCATTCGGTAAGCACCCACTGCAGGGCTGCCGGAATGCTATCCGGCAAGGCGAAATCTGCCCGGGCAGAACCGGCCTTTTCCGTATGGGTGGTGTACAACAGCCCGTTGGCTTCAAAGGCAGGATGGAAGGCGAAACTACCCAGGCCGGAGCCAAACCCCGGGGTATCGATAAAGGCCGGGGTTTTTGCTTTCAGATCCAGATAGGAGTGGACCGTATCCCCGTTTATTTCGTAAAGTATTCCCCGCTGGTCCGCCAGGAACAGGCGCCCCCCAATCCCATCCAGTTTGTTGATTCGCGCCAGCAGGGGTTCGGTGGCGGTAGGGGGCGCGGTAAACCATTCCTCCAGCTCCAGCGCCAGCCCGGCCTCCGGGATGGGTTGCGGGATGGGGTTCACCAGGCCGCCGGTGCGGTTGCTGGTATTGCGTTTTTCTGCCTCCGAGAATTTATGGATAAAGCCCAGCAGGTGTTCCATATCTTCCCCCTGGAGGTGCGGAAACCCGGGCATGTACATCCTGTAGCGCTCAAACAGGGCGGCAGCCCTGGGGTCGCCCCCGTCAATCATCGCTTTCGGGTCCTGGATATACGCCACCAGCCAGGCCTTGTCCACCTGAGAGGTCACCCCGCTCAGGTTGGGCCCGATTTCGCTGGCCTGGAAGTTGTGGCAGCTGGCGCAGTGCCGGTTAAAGACTTCCATGCCGTGCTGTATGGAGAGTTCGCCCCCGGCATACCGGGCTGCCACAGGGCCTGTATCGGAGGGTTTTCCTTTGGATTCCGGCCCGCAGGATAGCGGCAGGGCCAGCGTGATCAGGCCAAGCCCGAGGGAGAGGAATCGAAAAAAACAGCTTTTACTTTTCATGGTCCGGGAGGGTAAGTCGCGCCGGGTTTGGGGCCTCCATTTCCAAAGATAGGATTTCTCCCGGGCAGTCAGCCCCCCGCTGGCCAGCTGCTTAAAAAGGCTTACCTTGTTGAGGTGAAGCCGCTGCTGATTTCCATGCTCCTGCTTTGGGCTTTCGGCTTTTGCCGGGCCCAGGAAGCCGCCTACACCGGGGAAGTGCCGGGTACGGATGCCCGGTTTGGCATGGCCTACATTGAAGGCGGTACCTATACCCCGGAAAGTCCCGAAGCGGGCACGCCTGCCCGTGAGGTAACCCTTGCCCCCTTCTGGATGGGGACCCACGAAGTCACCTGGGAGCTCTACCGCCTGTACCTGGAACGCACCGGGGGTGCGGGCACGCCTTCGGGCGATGCCGTACACCTGGATGCGGATGCCGTTTCCGGGGCCACGGTGCCCTATGTAGACATGAGCCTGGGCATGGGCTCAGGGCCGGGATTACCGGTGGGCAATGTGACCCGCAAGGCCGCGGCCCGCTTCTGCAAATGGCTTTCCGCCAAGACCGGGCATTTCTACCGGTTGCCTACCGAAGCCGAATGGGAATACGCCGCCCGGGCGGGGGCTTCCACGCCTTATTTCTTCGGGTCGGATACTACCCGCCTGGAAGCTTATGGCTGGTATGCGGGCAATAGCGCCGGGGTGTACCACCAGGTAGGGCAGAAGGAGCCCAACCCCCACGGGCTTTATGACCTCTACGGCAATGTTGCCGAATGGGTGATGGACAGCCCGGAAGCCGGCACAGATCCGACCCAAACCTTTTCTCCTCCGGCCCGGGAATATCCCGGCATCCTGAAAGGCGGCAGTTACCGGAGCAGCCCTTCGCAGACCCAAACCGGGGTACGCCTGCTGTCGGACCCGGTGTGGAAACAGCGGGACCCTCAATTCCCCCGCAGCCAGTGGTGGTTTACCGATGCGCCCTTTGCCGGCTTTCGGGTGGTGCGCCCGCTGCACCCGCCCCCACCCGAAGAATACACCCTGTACTGGGACCTGAAATAGTCGAAAACAACCTTTTAAAACCATAGCGATGAAAGCGAAACCAACCTCCGGCAAGACACGCCGGGATTTTCTGCAAACCTCTGCCGTGGCCGCCTCGGCCCTGATGCTGCCCACCCTGGAAATGCAGGCCATGGCCCGCGCCTTCAATGAGAAAAAACTCCGGATTGCGCTGGTGGGCTGCGGCGGGCGGGGTACCGGGGCTGCCAATCAGGCCCTGCAGGCAGACCCCCATGTGGAACTGGTGGCCATGGCCGACCTGTTTGAAGACCGCCTGACCAACAGCTACCAAAATCTGATGGAGCGCTATGCAGACAGCGGGCGGGTACAGGTCCCGGAAAAAAATCGCTTTGTAGGCTTTGACGGGTACCAAAAGGCCATTGATCTGGCCGATGTGGTGATCCTGACCACCCCGCCCGGCTTCCGGCCCTACCACTTCCGCTATGCGGTGGAAAACGACAAGCACGTCTTTATGGAAAAGCCCGTGGCTACCGATGCCCCGGGCATCCGCCACGTCCTGGAGACCGCCCGTATGGCCGATGCGAAAAAGCTCAATGTGGTGGTGGGCCTGCAGCGCCATTACCAGGAAAACTACCTGGAAACCCTGAGCCGCCTGCAACAGGGCGCTATCGGGAAGATCCGCTCCGGGCAGGTGTACTGGAACAGCGCCGGGGTGTGGGTGCGTCCCCGCCAGGCCGGGCAAAGCGAACTGGAGTACCAGATGCGCAACTGGTACTACTTCAACTGGGTTTGCGGCGATCACATCCTGGAGCAGCACATCCACAACATAGACGTGGCCAACTGGTTTATTGGGGAGTATCCAGCCTCGGCCCAGGGCATGGGTGGGCGCCTGGTGCGCACCGGCCCGGACCACGGCGAGATTTTTGACCACCATTTTGTGGAATTCACCTATCCCGGCGGGGCCGTAGTGGCCAGCCAGTGCCGCCACCAGCCCGGCACCATGTACCGGGTGGGGGAGTGCTTCCAGGGCACCGAAGGTTCCGTGGTCACCAGCGATGCAGGGGTGGCGCGCATTTACGACCTGAGCGGGGCGGAAACCGCGACCATATCCAATTCGGAGGGGCATAACCCCTACCAGGAAGAACACAACCGCCTTTTTGCCTCCATCCGCGAAGGGGGGCAGCTCAACGATTCCTATAACGGGGCCAAAAGTACCCTCACGGCCATTATGGGCCGTATGGCCACCTATAGCGGGCAGGTGGTTACCTGGGAAGACGCCCTGAATTCACAATTGCAACTGATGCCGGAAACCGTCACCTGGCAAACCGTGCCGCCTTCGGTGCCGGATGCCCAGGGGAAATATCCCATTCCCATCCCAGGGCAGACCCAGGCTTTCTAGGGGCGGATCCGGATCCGGTTTTCCCCTGGGGTAAGGGCCAGCTCCTGCCCCTGCCAGTACAGGGTGCCCGGGGTGCCTTCCGGCAGGGTTATAGTACCTTCCAGGCCGCCGCGGGCGGTTTGCCGGAGGGCGACTTCAACTTCCCCTTTCGGGTGGGGCATACGGCCGTCCAGGCGGTCCAGCCCATTGAAATGGGGGCTCACCCCCACGGTTTCAAACCCCGGGCTATCCGGACGGATACCCAGCATTAGCGAAAGGAAATGATAGAGGGGGGAGGCACTCCAGGCATGGCAGTCCGAACGGGTGGGTTCGGGTTCCTCGGCAAAGGTGGTGAGCCCGTTGGCCAGCATGGTGTGCCAGGGCCCTAGGGTACCCAGGTAACGGTTGCCCATCCCGGCCTGCAGCAGGGCTTCGGTCCGGTAAAAGGAGAAATAATAGGAGGTTTCCGCCTGGTCCTGTCCCTCCAGGACGCGTTCCATGAGCGGGGCAGCGGCTTCTTGTGGCACAGTTCCCGTCAAAACGGCCAGGGTATTGGTGTGCTGGCTGTAAAAGTCTTTGGCCGGGGTGTCTGCATACAGCCCCCGCACCGGGTCCCAACAGGTTTGCTGGACAGCCTGTTGCAGGGAGGCCACCCGACTGGTGAAGCGCTCCGCCTGCCCCGGGTACCCGAAGGCCTGCAGCAGGGGGATGGCTTTTTGCAGGGTATAGGCGTACTGCAGGGTGATCAGGGCCGAACCCCCGGTTTCCGCCCCGGGCGGAATCCCGGATTCCCAGCCGTCGCGCACCACCCAGTCTACAAAATTCCACCACTCCATTGGCCCCAGTAACCCGTCTTCCCGCAACCGGGCTTCGTACCATTCCAACACAGATAATATTTCCGGGACCAGTTCGCTTACGGTTTGGGTATCCGGGGTGTGCATCCAGTAGTCGTGCAGCATGGTGATCCACACCAGGGAAAATGTGGGGATCTGTTGGGGGTCGTAGCTGGGGTAGCGACTCTGGGTCAGGCCAAAGGGGCGTTTGGAATCCCGGTAGGCCAGCAGGGCGTTTTTAAAGAGACGGGTGTCTCCGGATACATAGGTGGTGATCAGGGCCTGGATACGCGTGTCGCCTGCGTATTGCAGTTGCTCGTAATAGGGGCAGTCAAAATAGTTCTCCCCGGCGCAGAGCCGCTGGGTGCGCCAGCCCACTTCCCACAGGTCTTCCAGCCCGGGGATGGCGGCTTCAAACACGGCCGCTTCCTCCAGGGGATACCCGGTAAACCGGCTGTAAAAGCGCTCCAGTACCAGCGGTTCGCCCCCGGTCTGTATCTCCATTTCCACAAAGCGGAAGGTGCGCCACCACAGGGTTTCGAAGGTGCGGGAGGCCCCGCCGTCCAGGGTAATGCGGTCTGTGTTTCCCACTATATGTTTACCTGCAACGGCATTGCGGTTTCCCTTGTTCCCCGCGGAATCCACCAGACTTTCGGCATAGGTCAGGGAAAGGCGCGCGCCTTTGCCGCCCCGGGTGGTTACAATCGGGTAGGCGTTGGTCAGGTGCCCCTGGTCAAAAAGCAGGGTTACCTTCCGGTTGGCGGGGATGGTTAAAGCCTTTTCGCCCCGATAGTCCGGCCCGCCCAGGGCATTCGGGTTGCGACGGGGTACGGCGGCAAATTCCTGCGCCTTTTCCTCCATCAGGGGCAGGGTACGGGGCACCAGCACGTGGGAAGGGGTACCCCCATAACGGCCCAGGCTGGCCTGGGGCCGGCCGGCCTGCAATTCCCGGGCGGCTACAAACCCGGGGGTATGGTTTGCGGGGTCCATCCAGCCCCAGGGGTAGTCCGAGGCGGCAATGCCTTCGCCCGGCCCCACCACGTAGTAGGCATTCAGCCGGACCGGCAGGGGGGTATAGGCCGGGTTGGCCAGTACTTCCCAGCTGGCATTCGTATTGGCCAGGCCCCTGGTTTCCGGGGCGCCCTGCAGGATAAAGCCGGTGCGCACCGTATGCTGGGCTACCGGCCGGTATTCGGCAAAGTTCCAGACCGTGGCCGCCAGGATATTGGTGCCCTGGCGGAGGTAGGGGGCCAGGTCCAGGGTTTCGTACCGCCACTGCAGGCGGTCTCCCCGGGCCGGGCCAAAGGTCAGGTACTGCCCGTTCACATAGAGTTTATAGCGGTTGTCTGCAGAGAGGTGCACCACAAAATGCTCCGGGGCCTGGTCCAGCTCCAGGACCTTCCGGAAATGAAACACCCCAAAGGTGTCCCCGGGGTCGTCCGGGTGTGCAATCCAGCGGGCCTCCCAGGGGCTGCGGGGGTCGGGTTCCTGCCCTTGGCTAAAGGCCCAGCCAAAGGTCAGCAGGGCAACGGCAAGCAGGCGAAAGGGCATCGGCAATGATTTCATAGGTCAGGCGTTTTTGCGCAGGCGGGCCGCCAGTTTCCCGACGGTAAGGCCCTGTACGATAATAGAGAAGATCACCACGATGTAGGTGATGACCAGGAAGAGGTCGCGTTCCATCTCTGCGGTCAGGCCCAGGGCCAGGGCAATGGAGATGGCACCGCGCAGGCCGCCCCAGGTCATCATGGGGTGGGTACCGGGTACAAAGTCCAGCCGGCGTTCAAAGAATTTTACGGGCATCCACAGGGAGAGGTGGCGACAAACCAGGGCCAGGGGGATCATAGCCAGCCCCGCCAACAGGTAGGGTGTTTTCAGGTCCAGCACCAAAATTTCCATCCCGATCAGCACAAAGAGGACCGTATTGAGCAGCACATCCACCAGCTCCCAGAACTGGTCCACATAGCGCTCGGTGGTCTCGCTCATGGCCTGGGAGCGGGCATGGGGCCCGCCAAGCATCAACCCCGCGGCCACCATGGCCAGGGGGGCCGAGACGTGGAGGTATTCCGAAACCACAATACCCGTCATCACTACGGCCAGGGTAATGATCACCTCCACCGAATATTCGTCAATACTGCGCATCATCCTGAGGGCCACCCAGCCCAGGCCCAACCCCAGCAAAAGCCCCCCGAACACCTCGTGTACAAAGAGCAGGGCGGTATGCCCCAGGGAAAAGTCCCCGGCATCCCCGGCGGCCAGGGTATACAGCGTTAGAAAGACCACTACGCCCACCCCGTCGTTAAAGAGGGATTCCCCTACGATTTTGATCTCCAGTTTTTTGGGGACCCCGGCTTTTTTCAGGATGCCCAGCACGGCAATGGGGTCCGTGGGGGAGATCAGGGCGCCAAAGAGCAGGCATACCAGAAAGGAAACCTGCAACCCGAACAGGGGCAGCAAAAAATAGGTGGCCCCGCCAATCAAAAAGGTGGAGACCAGCACCCCGAAGGTGGCAAAGGCCAGCACCGGCCAGCGCTGGGCCCGCAGCTTTTCCAGGTCGGTGTGCAGGGCGCCGGCAAACAGCAGAAACCCCAGCAGGATATCCAGCAACAGCGACTCAAAATCGATCTGTCCGATGATGTACCGCTCGGCCTGCAAGAGGCGGGAATCTATGGCGCTCAACGCAAAGACGGCCAGGGTAAACCCGATAGTGATCACCGTAAGCCCGATGGTGTTCGGGAGTTTGATCACGCGGGTATTCAGGTACCCGAACAGGGCAGAGAGTAACACCAGGATGGTGGCAATCAGGAAGTAATCCATAGGGGGCTGGTTTTTTAGCCCCCTAAAGATAGAAAATCATGCCTATCCGGCCTGCTCTTTGGCAACCTGCTTACAGGGAGCGCTCTATGGGGACCACCACTGCCTTTATGGGGTTGTTGGTTTCCAGGTGGGCATTGAACTCTTCCATGAGTCCGAACAGGGTGTCGATGTGGTCGGCATCGGTAAAGGAGAAAAACATCCGGGATTCATTCCCGCCTTTCTCCCCCGGGAACCAGCTCTGGGTCATCATCAGGGGGGGCAGGCTTTTATACCCGTCAATTTCCGAACCGCTAAAGCTCTCAATCCCCGCCTTTTTAAACAAGGCAAGCACCTCGGACTTAAACTGGTCCACCACGGTAACGATCAGCAATTTCATATCAGGATTCTTTGTGGTTCTTTCTTTCAATGAGGTAGTACACCAGGGGCACCACCAGCAGGGTAAGGACGGTGGAGGCAATGGTCCCGCCCATAAGCGAAATGGCCAGGCCCTGGAAAATAGGGTCGAACAGGATTACAAATGCCCCAATAACCACAGTCCCTGCCGTAAGCAGTATGGGTGTGGTACGAACGGCTCCGGCTTCAATCACCGCTTGTTTCAGGGGAATGCCATCTGCCAGCCGCAGGTTCACAAAGTCGATGAGCAACACCGAGTTGCGCACCATGATCCCTGCCAGGGCGATCATCCCGATAAAGGAGGTGGCGGTAAAAAAGGCGCCCAGCAACCAGTGGCCAATCACGATACCTACCAGCGAAAGGGGGATGGCCACCATCATAACCACCGGGGCTTTGAAATTCTGGAACCAGCCTACAATCAGCATGTAGATGATTACGATTACCCCGGCAAAGGCAAGACCCAAATCCCGGAAGACTTCCAGGGTAATCTGCCACTCCCCGTCCCATTTCAGGGTGAAATCATCCTCGTATTCGGGCTGCCCCAGATAGCGTTCCTCCAGGGTGTACCCGGCGGGTAGCTCCAGGGCCTTCAACCGGTCGTCCATCCCCAATATGGCATAGACCGGGCTTTCCAGGGTGCCGGCCATGTCTGCCATCACATATACCACCCGCCGTTGGTTTTTACGGTAGATATTCTTGGCACGCGTCCGGGATTCCACCGAGACGAAATCTGCAAGGGGCAGCAGGTTACCCTGTTGGGATTTAACCCGCAACTGCCCCAGCGCATCCACGGAGGAGCGGTCCGATTCTCCCAGGGCCAGGACCAACTCCACGGGGTCTGCGGCCCGCTCGTCGTAAAGGCTGGCAATGGGGCGGTCCGAGAGCGCCATATGGACACTGTGGACCAGTTGTTGGGGAGCCAGCCCGTGTAGCATGGCCTTTTCCCGGTTTACTACCAGCTCAAATTCCGTCTGGTCATCTTCGGTCATGCCGTCTACGTCCACCACATCCGGGGTTTCCCGAAGCAGGGTTTCTACCTGTTCTGCCAGGGCCATTTGCTGGTTGTAATCCGGGCCGTAGATCTCGGCAACAATAGTGGAGAGCACCGGGGGCCCGGGAGGGACTTCCACCAACTTGATGTTGGCACCGTAAACTGCGGCTATGGCCTGAATACCCGGGCGCATGGCCTTGGCAATGTCGTGGCTCTGGGCGGAGCGGTCGTGTTTGTCCGTCAGGTTTACCTGGATGTCCGCCATGTTGCTGCCGCCCCTGAGGTCGTAATGGCGTACCAGGCCATTAAAGGTGATGGGGGCAGAGGTTCCCACATAGGCCTGGTAATTCACTACCTCCGGGCGGGTCTTCAGGTATTGGCCAATTTCCCGGGCCACCACGGCGGTGCGCTCCAGGGTAGTCCCTTCCGGCATGTCGATCACCACCTGGAATTCGTTTTTGTTGTCGAAGGGCAGCATTTTCACCAGGACCGATTCCGTGAAGAACATGGCCATGGAACCTAACAGCAACACTACGGTAATCCCCAGAAAGGCATACCTGCGGGTGCGGTTTTCAATCAGTGGCCGCTCCAGTTTTTCGTACCAGCGATAGATCAGGGTTTCCTCCAGGGGTTTGTGGACCTTGGGCGCCTTTCCTGTTTTTTTGTCCTTTTCCCGCAGGAAGAGGTAACCCAGGTATGGGGTGATGGTGAGGGCCACAAACAGGGAGAGCAGCATGGCTATGGAAGCCCCTATGGGCATGGGCGACATATAGGGGCCCATCAGCCCGGAGACAAAGGCCATCGGCAGCACCGAGGCAATCACGGTAAAGGTGGCCAAAATGGTGGGGTTGCCCACCTCGTTAATGGCGTAAAGGGCCGCCTGCCGGAAAGGGAGCCGCTTCATCTTGAAGTGGCGGTGCATATTCTCCGCAATGATGATGGAATCGTCCACCACAATCCCCGTCACGAAAACCAGGGCAAAGAGGGTAATTCGGTTTAGCGTGTAATCCAGCATGTAGTAACTCAGCAGGGTAAGGGCAAAAGTAATGGGCACCGAGAGGAAGACCACCAAGCCTCCCCGCCAGCCCATGGCCAGCATCACCACAAAGGTTACGGCAATGATGGCCCCGATCAGGTGCATCAGCAGCTCGGACACTTTTTGGGAGGCCGTTTCCCCGTAATTGCGGGTAACCTCCACATGTACCTGATCAGGGATCAGGGTTTGCCGCAGATGCTCCACCTTTCGAAGGATCTGGTCCGAGATCTTCATGGCGTCTGCCCCTTTGCGCTTGGCCACCGAGAGGGTCACAGCCGGGTATTCGGACGGGAATTCCCTGGCATTCGGGCTGGCGCCGCCAAAGCCCAGGGAAACGTAATGCACCGGGATTTGTGGGCCGTCCGTAACCCGGGCCACCTGCCCCAGGTATACCGGCTGCCCCTGTTGTACCCCCACCACCAGGTGCTCAACATCCTCGGCGGATTGGAGGAAACGGCCAGTCTGCACCAGGTATTCCGTATCTGCACGGTCAAAGCTGCCGGACTGCATCTGGGCATTGGCTCCTTCAATCCGGGCCGCCACCGAAAGAAAATCCAGGCCGCTGGCCGCCAGTTTTTCCCGGTCCAGGGCTATACGCAATTGTCGGTCCCGGCCTCCTATGCGTTTGGTGATGGAAACATCCCGCACCTTTTCGATTTCATCCTTGAGGCTCAGGGCCAGCTCGTTCAGCTGGTAGTCGTCGTAGGAATCGCTCCAGAGGGTAAGCCCCAGCATGGGGACATCGTCTATGGCGCGTGTCTTCACCAGGGGGAAGGTTACCCCCCGGGGCATACGGTCCATGTGTTTGTTGATCTCGTTGTACAGCTTTACAAAGGACCGCTCAATGTCTTCCCCCACATAGAACTGTACGATCACCATGGCCTGTTCCGGCATGGCTGTGGCATATACGTATTCCACCCCTGGGATATTGGAAATGAGCTTTTCCAGGGGTTTCACCACCCGGGATTCCACCTCCGCGGGGCTGGCACCCGGGTAGCCCACAAAGATGTCGGCCATGGGCACGTCAATCTGTGGCTCTTCCTCCCTGGGGATCAGGAACGAACTGTATACGCCAATGACCATAAACACGATCATCAGCAGGACGGTTAGTTTGGAGCCGATAAAGCCCTTGGCTATTTTTCCGGCTAATCCTTCTTTCATTGCAGCTGCTGCTTAAGGGGTGCTGATGCGTACCCCGTTGAACAATTTTCCTTCGGCCGAGCGTATATAGGTCTCCCCGGCCTGTAAACCGGAAAGTACTTCCACCTGGTCTCCATATTCCCGGCCTAACCGCAGCCAGCGCAGCATGGCGGTCTGTTGCTGGCTTACCGTATAGATCCCGGAAAGTTGACCCCTTTGTACAAGGGCGTCGCGGGGGATTAGGACCGTGACGGTTTGCCCGGAATCTTTTTTGGCTCCTGGGAAATGCAGGGTGGCATACATCCCGGAGCGCAGGCCCGGGTCTGTCTGGTCCAGCTGCACCGTAGCCAGGTATTGGCCACCGGTATTGCGGGCAGAGGTGCTGAGTTCACTTACATGCCCCCGAAGCTCCAGGCCGGCGGCCTCTATTAAAACGGGAACGGTATCGCCCACGGCAACCCCGATAATGGCACTTTCCGGGATGCGGGCCGCTACCTCAAAGCGGCCGGGGGCCTCCACGGCCACCAGGGGCTGGCCCGGACTGGCCAGGTCTCCCGCTTCGGTAAACACATTGGTGACCACCCCGTCAAACGGCGCCTTGATTTGGGCATAGGCAAACTGAGCGGCCACTTCCTGCCGCATTTGCCGGGCACCTTCCAGTTGTGCCTTTGCCATCTGGTAGCGGGCGGTCATGTCGTCCAGCTCCTTTTGGGTAGCGCTCTGCGCGGCAAAGAGCTCCCGGTAGCGCTGGTAATCCTTTTCGGCATTGGCAAAGCCCGCCTGCGCCTGGGCAATGCCCGCTTCGGCCTGGGCCATTTTGGCCCGGAGATCTGCCAGGTCCAGGCTAAGAAGTAAGTCCCCGGCCTGTACCGGCTGGCCTACCTTAACATGCAGGGTGCGTACGTATCCCATCATCCGGGTACCCAGGTTGGCCTGGCGGGCGGCTTCCACCTTCCCGCTGGCTGTGAAATACGGGGTGGCAGACGCAGTTCCGGCCTGTGCCAGGGTTACGGCAACGGGTTGTTGGGCTCCGGATGGGGATTCGCTGGGATCGCCCCCGCAGCTTCCCATCAGGAGTGCGATAGCGATCAGGGAAAGGGTATATCTCGTTTTCATGGTTTTTCAGTTTACTTGTTCAGGTGTTGGGTTTGCGGGGTCTGGCCCGGGGCAAGGAATTCCAGGTATGCCAGGGCGTAATTCACGGCGTATACCGTTTGGGCGTATTCCAGTTCTTTATGGGCGGCAGAAGCTTCGGCAGACAGCAGGTCGGTGGTTTTTTCCAAGCCCTCCCGAAAACGGTTGCTCCGGATGCGCAGGGCTTCACGCGCCTGTTCCAAAGAGAGGGTAACCCCTTGCAACCGGCTGCGGGCATCGGCCAGCGCCCGTTGGGCCTTTTGCCATTCCATCTGGCTTTGGGACTGGTATTGTTGCTGCTCCAGGCGCGACTTGTCATAGGCGGCCTTGCTGGCCTGAATGCGTCCTGTACGGCTGTTCCCTTTAAAGAGATCCCAGCTTAACTGGGCCCCAAGGGTATAGCCGCTGGCGCCAAACCGGAAGAGCTGGTCATCGTACAGCTCATAGGTACCAAAGGCATTCAGGCGGGGGAGGAAACCCGTTTGTTCGGCCTTATAGGCATTCTTATAGGCCTCGGTTGCCAGTGAGAGGGCTTTGAGATCTGCCCGGTCAGAAGGCAGTTCAGGGGCCAGGGGGGCTGCCTGGGGGGCGGGTTTTAAGCTGTCCCTGGGGATATAGATCACCGAAGGAGTAGTGTCCATCAGCAGGGACAGGTAGTCCGAGGTATTGGCCACCTGGCTCCTGGCCTGGTGCAAATGGTTCAGTACCTCGCTTACACGTACCTGTACCGCCAGCAGGTCCGATTTTTGCAGGTACCCCTTTTGGTATAGGTTCCCGGCCAGGGTTTCATAAGATTGGGCGGCCTGCAGGGCCTTTTCCAGGACCGTTACGCTTTTGTGGGCCAGTTGCAGCTCCATGTAGGCCCTGCGGATTTCCAGTTCCAGGTATTGGCGGCTGCGTTCGCCTTGCAGGGCGGTGGCCTCCATCTGGTAACGTGCAGCCTTACGTTGGTACAAACCATCCACATTGAGCAGGGGCTGTTGGACCTCCAGGCGTGTGGCGTAATTTTCGGTACGCTCCGGGTCGTTCAGCAGCTCCGGGTTAAAGTCCGCTGCGGTCAGGACTTCCTGGTTCAGGCGGGACCCGAAGGCCATCAGGGGGTTGGTGGTTACTATACCGGTGTGGGAGGCCGATAGGGAAGGCAAAAAGATGGCCTGAGTCTGGCGGTATGCCCCCCGGGCTTCCCGGTAGGCGGCTTCGGAGATCTTCAGCTGGGTATTGGCCTTCAGGGCGCGCTGCATGATTTCCGCTTCGGATATGGCCACTTCCTGTGCCTGCACCGCCAGGGAGGCGAGCAGCAACAGGGAAGTTATGTGGCGGGTTCTCATCATTTCGTCGGATTTGATGGAGGCAAAATTAGAGGGGGCCGGCGCACGGATCAGTAACATTCGTTACGGATCGCACCAGCCCCCTTAGGAGCTTCGAATTATACCTGGCAGCAGGCTTAACGCCCGCAGCGTTCGTTACTGTTGGAAAGGATTACCTGGTATTCCTCAGCGGAAATATAGGCCGGGGCATACGTATCCCCCAGTGCATCCAGGGCGTTGGAAAAGGCCCGCAGGTGGTTACGGGAACCGCATTGCAGGCGCTCGAAGGTGCGGATCAGGTCCGGGTGGTCTGTGGCCTGTATAAAGGTCTCAAGGTCTGCAATGTCCAGGTCTTCGATCAGGGCCCCCACCTTCAGTGCCTGGCTCAGGTCTGTACGGCCCTGTTCGGTTAACTGGTCATAAAGGGCCTGGAGTTCCGGATTCTGGAATTCCCCGGGGGCTTCTACCGTAAAGGGAAGGGCATTGGCTTCGAGCAGGGTGGTTACTGCACTCATGTGCTGTGCTTCACTTTGCACAATGTTGAGGAAGGTCTGGTGGGACCAGAGATCTCCCAGGAACTGGTAGACATCCCGCGCCAGTTTTTCCTCTTCCAGCATGAAGTAGAGGGCCTCCTGGTCCGAAGGGGACAGGGGTTCCACAGCTATTTTGGCCGTAGGCGCGGGCAGGTCGGAAGATTCACAGGCGCTAAAGGCCCAGGTCAGGGGCACCACCACCAGGGCGGTTGCCGCAATTATCAAACGTGTTTTCATAGTCAAATCATTTAGATGAGACTACAAAGTACCCACTCTTATCGCTGGGGTTCAGCCATCTGGGTTACATAAGGCCCGGGGTCAGTAGCTGGTCTCGTCCAGGGTTACCTTCCCGCGGAAGGTACGGTAGACAAATATCGTATATCCCAGTACCAGCGGGCCGCCAATCGCCACAATGGTTAGCATGATCTGCATGGATTTGGTGGAAGATGCGGCATTATAGATGGTGATGTGGTTGGCCGGGTCCTGTGAGGAAAAGAGCAGGACCGGATAGAGTTCCACCGCCACCAGTACCAACATCAGGGCAATGGTGAGGGAGGAAAAGACAAAGGCCTGCAAAAAGCGTTTGCGGTTGGCCAGGCGGGGTACGTTGGCAATACTCAGGAAGGTGAGTAAGGGGATAAGGAACAGGGCCGGCTGGCTTTTAAAATCGTCTGACAAGTGGGGGATATACAATAGGGTATAGAGGGTGGTAATCCCGAAACTGACCATAAAAAAGATCATCCCGCGTTTGAGCAGCATTCGGATTTTCTGGTAGAGCCGACCTTCGGTTTTCAATAAAAGGTAGATGGCGCCATGCATCATAAACAAGGACAGGGTGGTGGCTCCGGTCAGTAACGCATAGGGACTCAGAAAATCCAGGAAACCATCTCCCTGGTACTGGTAATCCGGCCCCAGGTTAATGCCTTGGAGGACATTGCCTAGGACCACGCCAAGCAGGAATGCCAGCATGATGCTGGAGATACTGTAGGCCACATCCCATAATTGCCGCCACCATTTCATGGGTTCCTTCCCGCGGAATTCAATGGCAATGGCCCGGAAGATGATAAAAACCAGGAAGAGCATAAAGGGGATGTAAAGGGAGGAGAACAGGGTGGCATACATCAGGGGGAAACCTGCAAATAAGGCACCCCCGCCAATCACCAGCCAGACTTCGTTTCCGTCCCAGACCGGGCCCACTGCATTCAGGGCAATCCGCCGGCTTTTTTCCGTTTTGAAGAACAGGTGCCAGGCTCCTGCCCCGAAATCAAAGCCGTCCAGGATGGCATATCCGGAGAACAGACCGCCTACTACAAGGTACCACCAGGTGGGATAATCAAGGCCTAAAAAGGTTTCCATAGTTGCTTATTTACCGGTTATGACTTCGCTGATTTCACGGGTTAGGGGCCGGTCCGCCTCATTACCTTCGTCATAAGGTCCGTGCTTGATCTTTTTATTGAGCAGGTACAGAAACAGGACAAATAACAAGGTGTAGATCAGGAAGAAGAGGATTAAGGAAAACAAAATCTGGTTGGCCGTCACCACCTGGGAAAAGGCTTCCGAAGTACGTAGCAGCCCGTAGACTACCCAGGGTTGCCGGCCCATTTCGGCAGTGAACCATCCCACTTGATTGGCAATTTGCGGCAACAGGACGGCAGCCACAAAAATCCAAAGCAGCCATTTTTTATCGAACAGACTGCCCCGCCAATAGAGCCAGCTGGAATAAAGGGTGAGGCCAATGAGCAGCATTCCAATCCCAATCATGATGTGGTAAAACTGGAAAACAGCATTTACCTGCCCGGGCCGATCTGCCTTAGGGAAGGCCCGCAGGCCGGTAACCGGTGTTTCCGTATCATAGTCCAGCAGGAAGGACAGGCCCCCGGGGATACGTACCCCGCTAACGGTTTCGCTATCTGCATCTACCCACCCAAACAGGTATAGGTCTGCAGGGGCGGAGGCTTTAAAATGCCCTTCCATAGCGGCCAGTTTAGCCGGTTGGTTGTGGGCAACTCCCTCGGCCGATTTATGGCCACTGGCCAGTTGGGCCAGGGAAAAAAAGGTAGCTACCCCCAGGGCAATCCCGAATGCCTGTCGGGAAATTTCCACATACCGCCCTTTCACCAGGTACCAGGCATGTACGCTCAGTACCAGAAAAGCACCAGCCAGAAAAGCCCCAAGCCACACGTGCAGCAGGCGATCCACGCTGCTGGGGTTAAAGACCATGGCCCAGAAGTCGGTAATCTCGGCCCGGGCGTCAAGGCCTTCGCCCACTATATGGAAGCCGGCTGGGGTCTGCTGCCAGCTGTTGGCCACTACAATCCAGATGGCCGAAAACATGGAGCCCAGAAAAACCCCAATAGTTGAAACCAGGTGTACCCAGGCCGGTACCCGGTTCCATCCGAAGAGCAGGATGCCCAGAAAACCGCTTTCCAGGGCAAAGGCAAAAATGCCCTCCGCAGCCAGGGCACTTCCGAAAACGTCTCCTACATAGCGGGAATATACGGCCCAGTTGGTACCGAATTCAAATTCCATTACAATCCCGGTAACCACCCCAATCCCAAAGGTAAGGGCAAAGATGCGGGTCCAGAACCGGGCCAGTAGATGGTAGGACTCTTTGCGGGTTCTGAGGTACAGGCTTTCAAAGATAACCAGCAACAGCCCCAGTCCAATACTGAGTGGGGGATAGATATAATGGTAAGCAACGGTAAAGGCAAACTGTATGCGTGCGAGCACTTCGGTATCCATGGTGGCTTCTCTTTGCAACAAAGGTACGCTGCCCCAGGGGAGTGGGTAGGTAACGCAGGTTACACTTCGGGGATTTATAAGATTTGGTGACAATTGTCAGATTACAATGCAGGCAATAGCCATACCTTTGCCTCATGTTCCCCCGGACGGCTTATATAGGCCTATTCTTTTCTTTCCTGCTCTGGACGGCTGTGCTGCGCATCCCCGTGATTTACGCCTATTATATGGTGGCCCAATCCGACTTTATTGCACGCCTCTGCGAGAACAAGGACAAACCGGAAATGAACTGCGACGGGAAATGCTACCTGAGTAAAATGATGCAAGCGGAACAGGAGGCAGACCAGGAACCGGCAATGCCCATGCTTAAATGGAGTGAAATCCGTCTATTCTGGGCAGCCGAACAGCGGGAAAATTCCCGATTCGCTCCGGAGAAGGACCAGCCTGCCGATGCCTGGAACCAGCGGTATGCCTATCAGCCGCTTACCTATTGTTTTCGACCTCCTCCAGTGCTCCCTGCCATAGGTTGAAACAGAAGGCCCCGCCACTTTGGCAAGGGGCCTAAAGGTATTTACTCATTATTACCCTTTAGAACTATGAAAACATTTGGCGTAGTGCTGCTATGCAGCTTGCCATTTTGGGTATGGGGGCAACAACATCCTCTGCCCGATCCTGCCGATACGCTGGGGTTACCCCTGTACCGGCTTAATGAAGTTATCGTGGTGGGCAACAGTATGGAAGACCCGGCCATGACACAACAATCCCAGGACCTTTCCCAGAACGTGGTGCAGCCTCGGAATGTGGCCGACCTTTTTGGAGACCTTCCCGGATTCCATCTGATCCGCAGGGGGAATTATGCCATTGACCCGGCGTTCCGTGCAGCCCAATACGAACAACTCAATGTACAATTCGATGCAGGCACCCGGGTGATGCATGCCTGTCCCAACCGGATGGATCCCATAACCACCCATGTAAGCCCCGAGGAAATCGAGCGGGTTGAATTGGTGCGGGGCCCTTTTACCGTGCGGTATGGTCCGGTCTTTGCCGGGCTGATCAACCTGGTGACCCAGGACCCGCGGGAAGCCGGAACCGGCCTTCATGGCGCCCTGAGCAGCGGGTACGAATCCAATGGGGATTCCTACCTCACCACCCTGCGGCTGCAACAGGTCTGGGAACACACCGACCTGGGCGCCAACCTGGGATGGCGGGATTTTGGGGATTATACGGATGGCGATGGCCAAGCCGTCCCCGCGTCCTTTGAAAGCCTGGATTACAAACTGCAGCTGGGCCATAATTTTACTGCCCGGCAGCGGGTGGAAATGAACTGGCGCCAATCCTTTGGACGGGATGTCTTACATGCAGGCCTGCCCATGGATACGGAATACGACAACTCTTCCGTGCTGTCTGCAGACTATACCTGGCGCGCCAATAGCCAGGCCTTTCGCGGGATTTTCGCCAAGGCCTACCACGCCTTTGTGGATCACCTGATGACCAATGAATTGCGTCCCAACTACGAAACCATGGAGGCCATAGCAAAGGTGCAGGCACGTTCCTGGGGTGGGCGTCTGGAATCCCGCTGGAAACCCGGAGGCACCCTGGATTTGTACCTGGGGGCAGACCTGAATGCCGTGGCACGAGACGGCAACCGGGACCGGCTGGTCAAGCGCAACATGATGGGGATGCCCCTGGCGCAGCCCATGGCCTATACCGACAAAATCTGGCAGGACAGCTATGTAAACCAGGCCGGCACCTACCTGGAAACCCGGTGGGCGGCCTTCCCGTCAGGCCAGGTTACGGCTGGAGTGCGCATGGATGCCGTCTGGTCCGATATCCGGGATCCCGAGGCGGATTTTCAGGCTCTCTACCCCAACCTGGGGTATAGTGCCGCGGGATATGTTTCGGGCAACCTCTCCCTGAGGACACGCCTGAATCCCGGCCTGCTGCTGGAGATAGCCCTGGGCCGTGGCGTGCGCCCCGCTGGGATGATCGAACGGTATATCAATCATTTTACGGTAGGACAGGATCCTTATGAGTACGTGGGGAACCCCAACCTGCGCGCAGAAGTAAACCACCAGGCAGAGGTGGGATTTAAAGGGGAGTGGAACCTGCCTGCTGGGCCGGTATCCTATGAACTTTCTACCTTTTACAGCGCGCTTTCGGATTACATCATGGCAGTGATCGACCCCAGCCTCAGCCGGAAATACATGCCCAATGCAGAGCCTTCGGAGGTTAAACGCTTCATCAATCTGGAGCGGGCGTATAAAACCGGGTTTGAAGGCGCGTTGGGATTAGCCCTGTGGCCGGGTTTGCGTACCGAAGTAAACCTGGCCTATGTCTATTCCCGGAACCGGGACCTGGGAGAAGCCCTGCCCCTGACTCCGCCGTTTAGCGGAACTTTCCGGCTGGCGTATCAGAAGAGCCGGTACTGGGCCAGGGCGGATTTCCGGTTTACTGCCAAACAAACGTTACTGGCGCCTTCCTTTGGGGAAACCGAAACCCCTGGCTATGGCCTGGTAGACCTGCGCCTGGGGATTAACCCCACCCCGCAAATGCAGGTGGGTTTAGCAGCCCTTAATGTGCTGAACCATTCCTATTACGACCATTTGAATTTTGCACTGACGAATCAGGGAGAAGTATCCGGAAACCGTATCCGGGAGCCCGGGAGGAATCTTTCGGTCTACCTGAAGTATACGCTCTAAAACCAAAAAAGCCCTCCGGATATGGAGGGCTTTTTCTTTTAGTTTCAGGTGACTTAGTTCTGCAGTTCCTTTTTGGCCAGGTACCAGTCGACTTTTTCCAGGGTTTCATCCGCCAGTCGGGTATTGAGCTCGTCCAGGGTTTTAGGCGGGGGCACAATTACTTTTTCGCCCCGCTTCCAATCCAGGGGAAGGGCTACCCGGTGCTTGTCTGAAACCTGCAACGCTTCCAGGGCCCTCAGGATTTCATCCATATTCCGGCCTACATTCAGCGGATAGTACATGATCAGCCGGATTTTTTTGGCCGGGTCGATGAAAAAGACCGCCCGTACGGCTGCAGTTTCACTCTCATTGGGCTGCAACATACCGTAGCGCTTGGACACTTTCATATCCAGGTCTGCGATAATCGGGAAATCGAAGTATACGCCGGTGTTTTCCCGTACGTTTTGTACCCATCCCAGGTGGGCGTGGATGCTGTCGATACTCAGACCAATCAATTCTGTATTCAGGGCGTCAAATTCGGCCTTCCGCTGGGCAAAACCGCTCATCTCGGTAGTACAAACCGGGGTAAAGTCTGCCGGGTGCGAAAACAGTACTACCCATTTGTCCGGGGCAAATTCGGAAAATTTAATTTTCCCCTTGGTGGTCAGGGCTTCAAAATCCGGGGCTGTATCGCCGATCCTGGGCATCAGGTTGATGCTTTCAGGTGCATTCATATGTTCCATAGGGTCATATTTTGTGATTAATTTTGTACAAAGGTAGACCCGGGTCATCCGCTGTACAGTAACAAGGGTTACCCTTGGCATAAGGCTGCCCCGCCCAGGCCTGGTTACATCACCGACCGGATACTAAAGGAGATGGCATGGTCCAGGATGCGTACGTTTTCAATCCGGAACTTGCGTTCGGAATCCACCAGGAACAGGTATCCGGACAGGGGGCGTTCTTCTTTGTCTTTCATTGCAGTGTGATTAGTGTTTAGTAAGCTTGGGTAGTTAATGGGTTTCACTCGGCACCTGCTCCGCCACCGGTACGGCGGGGAATTCCGTTACCTCTACCTCCGTGCGGGAGGTTTGCGGGCGGGGTTGCCAGAGATAGGTTTTTACAATTTTCAGTAGCTGGAATCCGATTTTCAGACTGTCGCGCATGCTCAGTTTGGACCCGTCGGCATGGATCCAGCGCGTGAGGGGCAGCTCACAGATCATTTCGCGGGCAGTATCCCGCCCGAATTGCTGGCGCAGGCGCA
The DNA here is from genome assembly GCF_029537735.1 of Robiginitalea aestuariiviva. Taxonomy (GTDB): domain Bacteria; phylum Bacteroidota; class Bacteroidia; order Flavobacteriales; family Flavobacteriaceae; genus Robiginitalea; species Robiginitalea aestuariiviva. The sequence goes on from NZ_JARPUQ010000003.1 coordinate 227,239, forward strand.
TAAAGAGTTCCACGTCAAAGATCCACCGGGTTACAAAAGCCTCGCGGAACAGGGAGGGGACCAGCTGGCGGTGCATTACCTTGGCGCCGCATTGGGTGTCTTTGAACGGCATCCCCAGGATGGTGCGGATTAGCAGGTTAATTCCCTTGCTGATGACCGCCCGGGCGGATTCCTTGGTGATATTGGCGCCCATCCGCTGGATACGCGAGCCGCTCACAACCCCGTACGGCCCGGTTTTCAGGGTCTGTACCAGGTTGTCAAAATCGGTGAAATCCGTGCTGAGGTCGGCGTCCAGAAAGCCGATATAATCCAGTTGCGGGTCCTGGGCCAGGTGCAGCATGCCCTGGCGCACGGCTTCGGCCTTGCCGCCGTTCTGGGCACAATCGTGGATGCTGATCTGGTTTTCACGCCCCTTTCGGATGCGCTGCAGCACCTCCAGGGTGTTGTCGGTACTGCCGTCGTTCACAAAACAGAGGTGGTACCCCAGGTTGCGGTCCACAAATTCCTGGAAGATCTCTTCCTGCAGGCGGTCGCCTTCGTTGTAACAGGGGATGACCACGCCCACGCAATGCTCCTGCACCCGGGAGGTCCCCATACGGGAATAGGGGTGCACGTAGGGTAGGGGGCAGCCCAGCAGGTTACGCACCCGCGCGGCCAGTTCTGAAAGGCTTACTGGCTTTTTCATGTAATCTACTGCGCCCAGTTCAAAAGCTTCGCTGATCACTTTTTCCTGAACGTTTCCGGAGAGGATCATGACGGGCACGGAAGCCACGCGCATGGTCTGGATCTTGCGGATGAATTCCAGCCCGGACATCCCGGGCATGTTGATGTCGAGCAGGATGAGGTCTGGCCGTTCCTGACCCAGCAGGCTGATGGCGGTGTAGGGATCCGCCACAGCGGTTACGGCATAGCCCTGGTCGCGGAGGTACTTTTCCACGGAGAGCCTTACCAGTTGCTGGTCATCAATAATTAAAATCTGCATAGGTTTAAGATTTGGGGGCGATCCCGGGGGATCATGAGTTCCATGTAGGGGGCAAAACTAGGGGCTTAAGGGTGTCTTCCCCGCGGAATTGGCCCGAGGGGGGCGGTTGTGTAGACGAATGGTAAGGGCCCTGCGGTGAATGAATGGGGCAGAACGGGACAATATCCCTACTTTTAAGGTGTTATAAGTACGCTGTAAACCAACCTGTGGGAAAAACCAATAATTTACTGCTGCTGGCCCTGGGCATTGGCCTGGCCTTCCACGGTTCCGCCATCTTTTTTACCCTGGAGGACACCTACGATGCGCTGGTACACCTGTTTTTTGCCGACCACTACCTGCAGCACTGGTTCGAAGCCTGGGAACCCCGCTGGTATACCGGCTTTACGGTTCAGGGGTACCCGCCCCTGGTCCACCAGGCCATGGCCTTTTTCGCCATGGCGGGCGGGCTAAAGTTCGGGCTCTACCTGATGGCCCTGTTGGCGGTGGTCCTCTTTATTACGGGCATGTACCGCTTTTCCCTGATGCTGACCGGCAACCCGCGAATTGCCGGTACGGCGGCCCTGCTGGCCACCTGCTGTTCGGCCCTGGTGGAAACCCTCCACCTGTTCGGGCAGCTGCCCAGCCTGGTAGGGTTGTCCCTCCTGTTGCACGCCCTGCCCGAGATTTACAGTTGGGTGCGCTACGGGAACCGCCGCTACCTGTTCCGGGCCCTGGCCCTGATCGGGGCCACGGTGTGTTCCCACCACGTTACCCCCATCTTCGGGATGGTCTTTTTTATTTTCCCCACCCTGGGGATGGCCGTGATGGACCTGGCTGCCCTGGAGCGCGGGGGGGTACGCCAGGTAAACCTGTTGGCCTTCTGGCGGGTGCTGCGCCGCAGCCTGGGGCGCCTGATGGCCTTTGGCCTGCCTACCCTGGTACTCATTGTGGTGCTGATCCTTCCGTACTGGCTTAATAGCAAGGCCAATCCGATTACCCAGGTCCCCATCCCGCACGGCAGCCGGGACAACTACCTGGAAGTGTTTTCCTCCGGCCTGGTCTTTTTCCTGATTCCCTGGGGGGCCCTGCTGTTATTCCTGCCGTATATTTTCTACCGCTATTTTAGCAAAAGGTATCTGTTTTACGGGCTATCCCTGGCCCTGCTTACCCTGCTGGGCACCGGGGGTACCACGCCCCTTCCCCGGATGCTGCTGGGGGAAAACGCCTTTAACATCCTGACCCTGGACCGCTTTACCCTTTGGGCCTCCATGATGAGCCTGCCCATGCTGGCCGAACTGGTATACCGCTATCTGGCCGGGGACCTGCGCGAAATCTGGCTGAGTCGCTATGGCAGCAATTATCACCGCCTGGTAGGCGGGGGCTTCTTTGGGGCCTACCTTTTTATGGCGGTCTTCACCATGAGCCTGGGGTATTTCAGGCCCTCCCAGCCGGAACGCATCAATATGTTGCCTATCGTGAACTTCCTGAACCAGGACATGCACGACCACTGGCGCTACCTCACCCTGGGCTTTGGCGACCAGATGGCCTGGCTCTCCGCCCAGACCAATGCCCTTTCCGTAGACGGCAACTACCACTCTGCCCGCCGCCTGCCCGAGCTTACCTCCCGGGCCGTGGAGCGCCTGGAAAACTCCAAATACCGGGGGCTGGAAGGCCTGGGCTCCCTGCAGCAGTTCCTGACCGTCCCGGAAAAATACCACCTGAAGTTTATTTTTTCCAATGATAAGTTTTACGACCCCCTGCTCTATTTCTCCGGCTGGCGCCGCTTGCAGTTGCTGGAGAACGGCATTATGGTCTGGGAACGGGCCGGGGTAGCCCCCCTGCCCAACCTTTTGCCGCGCCCGGAACCTTCCCGCCTTCTCAACCTCTGGTGGGGGGTGGTGCCGCCCCTGAGTGCCCTGGTGGCCTACCTGGTTTGCATTCAGTGGGGGCTGACGGCCACCTGGCTCAGCCGAAGGGTTCCCAGTACCCACCCGGGGTATTCCGCCTGGTCCTATTCCGGGATGCGGCGGCCCATGCTACTGCTTTCCCAGGCCTGGGGGTGGGTCGTTTTTGCTGCCTTGCTGTTGCTGGCCCTGATGCTGTACCGCAACAGCCTGCTGCAAGCCAGCCCGGAAAAGGCCGTGCAGGCCTATTACGACGCGGTGGATTTTAAGGAGTTTGAACAAGCACATGCCTACCTGGACCCGGAAGCCGGCCTGAGCCTGGACCAGTACCTGCTGGAGCTTTCCGTGGGGGATGGGCTGCTGAGTTCATATGCCAAGCTGGAATCGGTCCGCCCCCGGGTAGAAGGGCGGAAAGGGAACCAGGCCCGGGTACGTGCCCAGGTGCGGTATGTAACCCCCCTGCGGGTAGTGGAACAGGAGCGGGTGCACGACCTGGTGGAACGGGGTGGCCGGTGGTACCTGCTGCCCGAACCCCGGGATCCCGACCTGCCCCCGCAGCAGTGGGTAGAGCAGCGGGAAGTCTCTTATTTCAACCACGGCCGCAGGCGGGTTACCACCCAGCAAACCCACCATGAAGATGTCTTGCGCAGGCCCCGGACAGAAGTCTACCAGACCCGCGTCCTTGAGGCGGACAGCACCTACTCCGTAGTGGGATGGGTGCAGAACATCGATGCCTACCCGGCCGATGTGACCCTCACAGGCCGGCTTTTGGGAGCAGATGGTACGGAACTGGCCCGCTATAATGCCGGGCAGGTGCTCAAGCACCAGTTACTGCCGGGCGAGGGCAGTCCCTTTCGGGTGCGGTTCCAGGACATCGCCTGGCGGGTGGCTACGGCAAGCAAGCCCCTGACCTATAACCCGGACCAGTTCCAGCCCCTGGACCTGGCAGAGATGCCGGGTGCATTCGAAGTGCTCTCGGAAGGCAACCAGGCCACCCAGGACCTCTATCACCACCTGGCCCTGGAGGTGGATACCCTGACCCCCCAAACCCTATCCGGTACCGTGCATAACCTGGGGATACAGGAGGCCACCATTGTCCAGTTATTGATCTCCTATTACGATGCCCAGGGGCAGCCCCTGTGGGTAGACAGCCAATATCTGGAAGCCAGCGTACGCGTACAGCGGCGGCAGCCTTTTCGCCTGGAGCTGCCGGACCTCACCCACCTGCAGGCCTGGCCGCCAGACCAGGGCAACCTGACCCCGCCACCCCGGTTTCCCGAGGCCCTGCAGGCCCCGGAGCTGCTGCCGGTGCCCGGCAGGGGCTTTTCCTATATTCACGTAAAAGTAAACGCCTATGTGGGGGTGCCGCGCTAACATCCGCCTGGTAACTCTGCTCCCGATCCTGGCTATGGCCTGGGGTTGCCGGCAGGAGCCTGCCCTTCTCCCTGTGTTGGATGCTGAACTGCCCGGGGTTACCGTACAAGCACCGGATTCCCTTGGGGCCGGGGAAGCGCTTACCCTTTCCTTCAGGGCCTCCGCCGCCCTGGAAACGCCCTGGACGTTTGTATCCAATCCCTGGGGTGCCCTGGGCATTCCTTTGGAACGCAATGGGGAGGTATACCTGGCCCGGGTGCCCCTGGAAGTTACCCGGTTTGCCGGGCCCTTGCGGTGGCGGATGGGGCAGGGGAATACCCTGCTGGCCAGCGGGGTAGTGGAGATCCAACCTTCGGAAAAACGCCCGGAAGTGCTGGAGAGTTATGCCGGCCCATCCCATTTGCGTATCGGGCAGGACCCCTATGGGGATTTTATAGTCTTGCCCGTGGATGTCTGGGATAATCCCCTGCCGGATGGCACCGCACTTTCCCTGACGGTATCCGGGGATGGCTCCCGGGAAACTGCAACGGACCGCGCCAGCCACCTCATGGCTTATCGCCGTTTGGGCCCCGGGCAGCGCACTGGGATCCGCTACCTGGATGCCCGCCATGGGGATATCCGTTCCAAACGCCGCGAAGTTCGGGTAATGGCCGGTATCCCTGATAGCTTAACCCTGCTGGCTACCCGTCCGCATGATGTGGCAGACGGACACAGCCTGCTCCACCTGGCGGCTGGCCCGCTACGGGATGCATGGGGCAACCCGGTTCCGGATGGGACCTGGGTGGAATTCCGCCTGACCGATTCCCTGGGGAACCAAACCCGGACCCAGGGAGCCGCCCTCAGGGGGCTGGCCGAAATTGACGTGCCCTTCCCGAACCGGGCTACCCAATGGCGGATTACCGCTGCCGCGGCGGGCGGGGTCGTATCCCGGCCATTGGAACTGGCCTTTCTCCCGGCAGTGGTGGAGGTGCCCTTTGTGGTTGCTCCGAATGGACGCCTGGTGGAAATCGGGCCCGTCCCTTCCCTGGCAGGTGGCCTGGCGCCGGACGGCTTTCCCGTAAATGCCCGTCTGGAAAGTCCGGAGGGGGATACTGTACTTACCCGCCTGGCCTGGCTGCGGGACGGGCAGGCCAGTCTGCGCTTTCCAGCTACGGAGGTAGGGGCGGGCCGGTATCGGCTGCTGCTGCGCTGCGGGGACTGGCAGGGCGAAACCCGTTTAAACACCGATCGCGATGGGCTGGAATAAACCGATACGCCGGGCAGGTATACTCCTGTCATTCCTGCTGGTCAATGCGCTGGTACTGCTGGGCATTGGGGGGGTGTGGAGTTACCTGAACACGGGGGCGGACCGCAGCCAGCTGCTGCAGGACAGCCGCAGCCTGCGCCTGCACCCCCAGGAGGCGGTTTGGCTGGACAGCCTGGCCCCGCATCCCGAATTCAAGCCCCACCACCGCTCTGAAATCCTTCGGGATTACCTCACTTCCTGGGCCTACCGGAACCAGGCCATGGCCACCGGCAGCCCGGCCTGGCTGGGCGATATTTACACGGACAGCGCCGCCGCAAAAGTTGGGGCCCAACTCCGGTTGTTCCGGGATACGGGCCTGGAGGTGCGGCAGGTAAACCTCTCCCACCGCCTGCGCCCCCTGTTTATGAGCGCCGACCAGACCCTGGCCGTAATCCGGGACGAAGGTGCCGAGCTTTTTCGGCAGTACCTTCAGGACGGGGAGGTGGTCTCGGAGGAGGCTGTATATACCGCCCAGGAAGTGGTCCTCCTCCTGGAGGATGGCTTCTGGCGCATCCGCAACCTCAGGGAAGTACCTGTACCGCAAGAGCTGGCCACCCCCATGCAGGAACAGGAAATTCCGGAGGTAGATCTCTCCGGGGTCCTGGGGGTAAATTATTATCCGGCCGCCCAGCCCTGGGACCATTTTGGCCCGGCCTATGACCCGGATGTAAACCGGGCGGACCTGCAGCGCATCCGCGCCATGGGCTTTACCACGGTTCGGGTCTTTTTCCCCTATGCGGCCTCAGGGGGTCCCCGGCCCTCCCAGGCTTACCTGGGCCACCTGGAGGATTTCCTGGACCAGGCCCGGCAGCAGGACGTGAAGGTGATCCTGACCCTCTTCGATTTTTACGGGGATTACAGCCTGCCGGACTGGCCGGCCACCCTGGCCCATGCCCGGGCCGTCTCCGACCATGTGGGGAGCCACCCGGCCCTGCTGGCCTGGGACCTCAAAAATGAACCCGACCTGGATTTCGAAAGCCGGGGCCGCGACCGGGTTTTGGCCTGGCTGGGGGTATTAAGTGCGAAGCTGCACGAATGGCAGCCCGGGGTGGCGCGTACCATCGGGTGGTCTGCCCCTGCGGCAGCCGGGCAAATGGAAAGCCAGGTCGATTTCATTTCTTTTCACTTCTACACGGAACCCGAAGGATTTACCGACCAGGTACAGGCCTTAAAGGCCCGGGTTACCAAACCCCTGATGCTGGGGGAATTCGGGCGCAGCTCTTACGGGGGCGTTTGGAACCTGTTCCGCGGTTCTCAACAGGCCCAGGCAGCCTATGTACAGGCCGTCTATAAAGATGCCCAAAATCTGGGGGTGCCCTTGCTCTGCTGGACGCTATACGACTATGAGGAGGTGCCCCGGCAGGTGGTCGGCCAGTTGCCCTGGCGGCGGGCCCCTCAGAAGCATTTCGGGCTGCTGCTGCCGGACGGGACACCTAAGGCGGCGGCCCGGGTCTTTGCGCCCGGCCCCAAAAAGTGAAGGGGAGCGATACCGGAGTATCGGCTCCCCTTCGAAGGAACTCAACCTATGATCTTAAATGTCTTCAGTCTCGTAAACGGGCTCTTTTAGCAGGGTTTGCCATGCAAAGCCTTCCTGCCGCCCGCGGATCAATGCCTTGAACAGGTCAATGTAGCGCTGTGTAATCACGGACATGGGCAGGGAACAGGCCGCCCGGTAATTTGCTTTCCCCAGGTGCATCCGGTAGGCGGGGAAGCTCAGGATATGGTCCAGGGCCTCAGCCAGGGATTTATGGTTTTCCGGTTCGAAGAATTCCCCTTTGTAGCCTTCTTCCCGTACCAGGATGCCCAGGTCTCCGATATCCGGCAGCACCACGGCTTTACCATAACTGCCGGCCTGGTGCAAAACCCCGGAGCTTCCGGTAGTGGAGGTGTAGGGGAAGGCCACTACGGCTGCCTCCGCAAACAGGGCGGGAACATCCGCTTCGGCAACGTAGCCGGTAAAGCGCAAACCGGGCACATGGGCGTATTTTTGGGCCACCCCTTCCAGGTATCCGGGGGTGTTGGGGCTGTCGGTGCCGGCAATGACAATTTCCAGGTCAAAATCGGTGCGGGCGCGAAGGATTTCCACGGCCTCAATCAGGGATTCTACCTTCTTGTAGGTGCCAAACTTGCCAAACGCCATGATTTGGCGGGGCCCTTCGGGCAGGCGGTAATCCGGTTCTTCCGGGATCTCAAAGGAACCGTGGGGCACCAGGGTAATGTTCCGGGCGCCGAATTTCTTTTCCAGGATGCCTACGTATTTGCTGATGGTCAGGGCCAGGACATCGGATTGCAGGACAATGCGCGTAAGCCGGTTGCCGATTTGGCGATAGGCCCACTGTTTGATGGGGTTGGCGGTAAAGCCGGCATTTTCCAGGTCTACGGTTTCCATGATGTTGTGCAGCAGGGTCACGGTGGGGAAGCCGCGCCAGCGGGTAACCATGGGGGAAAACAGCCCCAGGGCAGCTGGGATGCGCTGGTCTCCGAATTTCAGGAATTGCAGGTTATACAGCACGGCATCCGGGCGATGCTGGCTCAGGGCCTTCTGGATGCGCCAGAGGTTGCTCCAGTCGTTAAAGGCCCAGCAGGGGACCACTTTTACCCGGCAACCCGGGTGGTCGGTTTCAATGTCTTTGGGGGCATCGCTCTGGTCGGTGAGCAGGATCAGCTCACTGATTTCAGGGTTATTGCGAAAGTGTTTCACCAGGTGGTATCCGTATTCAGACAAGGTAACCTTGCTGGAGGGATAAGCGGTGATGACAGCTAATTTCATAGGTGGAGTGGGGTTTGAATTCGAAGTCAAAGATGCGGCAAATCCGGGGGGTAAATAGCCCGATATAGGCTGGCGGGCGGTATGTGTAGATGAATGGGGAAGATGCGTCGGCTAAGGCAAAACAGGGGCGAACGGGCTTTGGTTTCGGAAAAAAAAGAAGGCCGGATCAGATCCGGCCCCCGTAACGAACACGAAAAAAGCACTGGAGTTATTCACTCCGGTTAAATAGCATTAAGTAGGCGATTTGGAAGATTAGCAGGGCGGCCATGCAGATGATCTGGATGTTTACGATTTCTTCCATGGTGTCGCAGATGGTAGACAGGAAGATGAGTTGTAAAAACCCATAATTGCAGGACAGCACCACAGGGATATAGTTGCGGATAGCCACAAAGTGGTATACGATGATGTTGCTCAGGGAGAACAGGGACACCCCCAGGGCGTATTTCCAGAGCAGGGGGCTGATGTCCAGGTAGGCCCCGCCCAGCATAAAATTCATGATGTGCTGTGGAAACAGGCTGGCCCCGACAATCAGGACGCTGAAGACTCCGGCGGCAATCCCGAGCTGCCGGTAGAGCAGGTCCAGGCGCTCGTGCATGGTAACGGTTTGCCGTAGGTTGCGCAGCAGCATATAGGCCACAAACCCCCATCCGATAAAATAGATGGTCTGGCTCACCATTTTCATGGCCATAAACTGGGAAGCGTCCAGGTTGGTGGCAAAGTGCTTTACAAAGAACACATCGCCCTGGTTGATAAAGTACTGGGTGAGTTGGGCAAAGAGCGAAAGGGCCAAAAAGCGGTTCAGTTCCTTTACCTCGGACAGGTTGGGGAAGGCTATGGCAGAGAATGGGTCCTTGCGCGTACGGATGGGCACCAGGCCCAGCACAAAGGAAAGGACCATGCCCAGGGTCAGGATCAGGATGGGATCCCAGGGGGCCACCAGCAGAAGCACCAGGGTGAGCAGCAGTCGGGACCACAGCTCGGTGCCATAGGACATGGACAGGCCAAACAGGTCATTGCCTGCAAATTGCCTGCCGCGGGAGACGCACATAAAAAGGTATACCGGAAGCCCGAAGCCGAGGATCACAAAGGTATAGGGGCTGGCGGCATTGAAAAAGTTCTGCAGGGAACCGGCAAAGAAGATCATGGCAAACCCCAGGACCAACCCGGCCAGGATGGCGCGGCGCCCTAGCAGCTGGATCATATGCTCCCGGCGCCCTTCTTCCAGTTGGGGCAATACCTGCGCCATGGTCAGTTGGAAGGTAAGTCCCAGGAAGGCAATCCCCATAACCAGGGTAAGGACCAGGGCCGCATCGGCAAAAAGGTCGGCCCCCAGCAGGCGGCCCATCACCAGGTTAAATACATAAACACCAAAGTGGACAAAGAGGATGCTGCCCAGGAAAACCTGTTCGGGAGCAAAGGACTTGGAGAGGGTGCGTGTGATCATGGTTCAAATGTATTCTCGGGTTACTTTTTCATTTACCCTCCAAAACTCTTTAATTAAAGGAAGCCGGTCCGGCCGGCCGTGTTCAAATGCAACTTGGTGTAGACGAATGGAATAGATGCAGCCATAAGCCGCTGTGCACTTAGTCGGATTTTAACACCGTTCATAGAGGGAGTTAAGTCCTTTTTACAGCAAAAAACCCGGTAGTGGCCGGGTCATATTTTTGTGGGAAAGTACAGGATCAGGCCCGGGGGGCGCCCCGTAACAGGAAGTAGGCCAACTGTATAATCAGCAGGGTCCCCATACAGCCCACCTGCAGCCAGACTACGGCATCCAGGGTAGGGTGATAGGCGGCTACCGCCGTAATTTGCAAGGCCCCAAGGACGGCAGCGATCCACATGGGGGTATACTGGTCCAAAGACAGGAAGTAATAGGTAAACAGGTTGGCCAGGGCAAAACAAGCCGTAGCCAGGGCATAGGGGCCCAGCAGGCCGGCCAGTTCCAGGTAGGCTTCTCCGAACAGCAGGCGAATGGTGGCCTCGGGGAAGAGGAAGCAACCCAAAACGGCCGCCCCGGAAAACAACCCTACCATCAGGCCGTGGCGCATCAGCAGCGGGCGGGTATCCACCCCGTTTTTCCGCTGGCGGATCACCTCCGGCAACAGCACCATCACAAACATCCAGGTTACAAAGTACACTACCCGCCCCACCAGGGCCAGGGAGGCGTATTGCCCGGCCGTATGCGGGTCGAAGAAATGGGTAACCAGCACCATATCCCCGTTGTTGATCAGGATCTGGGAACACTCGTAGAGGGCGGTCATCCCTATAAAGCGGTACACCAGGGTTCGGTCTGCGGGCAGCGGAGCCTCCACAGCCCGTGCCTTATCCTGTACCACACCGCGGGGTGCCACCCACCCGAAAAGAAAGGAGGCGGCAATGCCCACCCCAACCGCCAGAGCAGAAGGCAGGAGCCACAGCAACAGGGCGGTAAGCAGCAGGCGGGCCCACATTTCGGCCTGGTAGCTTACGGACAGCCCGATAAAATCCTGGGCACCCTGCTGCCGGCCCCGGGAAAAGCTCATCCCAAAATACAGGGGGATACCCAGGCCAAATGCGATAAAGGGCAGCCCATTTTCAAAATGGAACCAGCTTGCCAGGTAGGGGTGGGTCAGCACCATGGCCAGGCCAATGGCGACCCCGGCCCAAAGGGCGCGTTTGCGGAACCAGCCGTGAAAGCGATCCCAGCGCGAGCCATCCCATTCGCTGCGGTATTTGGCGGCGGTGAGCTGTACGGTCATCCCGATAAAGGCCACCACCAGTAATAAGGTAATCAGCAGGGCGGCTCGGGCAAAGGCCTCGGGCCCCAGCCACCGGCCCAGGATCAGGTTGTAGAGGTAGTTCCCCCCGTTAACCAACAGGGCGCTGAGCATAAAGATGCGCTGGGGGCTGAGTTGCCGCGCCAGCAATACGGTTGAGCGCATGAATCCGGTTTTATCCGGAGCACCTCCATGCCCCGGAATTCCCAACAAAATTGGGCGCTTTAGCCCTTGTTCAGGGCTGGCGTTCGCCGGATGCCCTATTACTGTAGACGAACGGGAGGTAACTGACTTCCAAAAAGGAAGGGGGTGGAAGTACTTTTATACCAGGGATTTAGAGGCACAAAAAACGCCCGTAATCCCTGGAATGCAACCCTATGACCTATGCTTGTAAAACGAATCTTTTACGCCCTGCTGTTGGGCCTGCCCCTGGCAGGACTACAGGCCCAGCCTTCCATGGAAGCGGGCTTTGCCCTGCTGGAAGCGGGAAACTACCAAAGCGCCGCTGCCTTTTTTGACGCCTACCTGCAGGCCGATCCGGCCAACCGCACCGCCCGTTTATGCCTGGGCCGGGCCGTGGGCCTGGACGGGGCCCCGGGGCGTGCCCGTGGGATTTTCTCTGAATTGCTGGAGCAGTACCCGGGCGACCTGGAACTGGAACTGAACTATGCCGAAGCCCTGCTCTGGGACGGGCGGTATGCCGAGGCCAAACCCTATTACCAGGAACTGATGACCCGGTACCCGAAGCAATTCGGGGTCCTGCTCGGGCTGGCCAATACGCTTTCCAACCTGAAAGAATATCCCCGGGCGGATTCCCTGGTTACCCTGGCCCTGGGTCTTCAACCGGGAAATCCGGAGGCGCTCACCTCCCAAAAATACATCCGGATGGGATGGGCGTACCAGGCCATGCAGGGGCAACAATACGCCAGGGCGGAAGCCCTGCTGGATACCCTGCGGCTGGCACGACCCGGGGATCGGGACGTACACCACCTGCGCGCGGATTATTTCCTGCAAACCAAGGCGTATGGGCAGGCACAGGCGTGTTACACCACCCTGGAGGCCCTGGGTGATACCCTGCTAGCCTGGCGGGGCCGCGCCCTGGCCTGGCACCTGCAAGGCCGTCCGGCTAAAGCCCTGGAATGGGCCCGCAAGGGATGGGAGCAGGTACAGGAAAGGCCTGCAGATACCCAGTATTGGCCGGCCTGGGAACGCTATGTGCAGGCCCTGATCTGGAACCGGCGTTATGGCAAGGCTCGTATCGAATTGCGGAGGCAAAAGGCCGTTGCCCCCAGCGGTACCCATGCCGCCCTTTCGGCAACCCTGGAAATGTACACCGGGCAGTTTCGGAAAAGCCTGAACGCCTATGATCGCCTGCTGCATGCAGACAGCAGCTCATTTGACGGCTTGCTGGGACGGGCCAATGCCCTCTTTGCCGCGGACCGGCCCGTGGAGGCCCTGGCGGCAGGCTGGCGGGCTTCACGTATCTTCACCGGCCAGCAGGATGTACAGCAATTTGTGGAGAAAGTCCGCAATGGGTTTTCCCCTGAGGTATCCAATACCTCGGGCGTGAGTTTTGACAACGGGAAAAACCAGGCCTATTTCAGCACCTTCCAGGTGCGCCTGCCGCTTTCCGGTCGCTGGGAAGCCGGGTTGCAGTTCGGGCAGCGCCTGACGGAGAACCGCGTGGCGGGTATCCGCGCAGAGACCCAATCGGCCCAGGCCTCCATACGCCTGAAGATGATGCCCCATACCGTCTTGCAGGCCTCCCTGGGCGGGTTTAAGACGTTGCTTTCCGAAGGCGGGGTGTTCCGGCCGGAAGGCCGACTGGGGTTGCAGTTCCAACCCTTTCCACGACAGAACGCCGAGGTGTTCTACCAACGCAAGGTGCAGGATTTCAACGCACAACTCCTGGCGCAAAACCTCCTGATGGAACAAATGGGGGGCAACTACCACCTGAAAACTACCTTTGGTCTGGGCTTTTTTGGCCAGTGGATCCACCAGCGCCAAAGTGACAAAAATACCGGGGATGCGGTCTTCGCTTCCCTCTATGCGGAACCGCTCACCAAACCCGTGCTCAAACTGGGGGTAAACGGGCAGTACCTGGGTTTTGCCCAACAACGGCCCGAACAGTATTTCAGCCCTGGGCGCTATGTAGCCTGGGACGGTTTTGCGGAATACCGCCCGGACCTGGGAGAGAAAACCCGCCTGATGGCCATGGCGGCCCTGGGGGCACAGCGCATAGAGGCCCTGCCTGCACAGGGTACCTTTCGGGCCCGCCTGGAGTTCACCCGCCTCTGGGGCAAACGTTGGGAAACCGCTCTGTACGGGCAGTACAGCAGCCAGGCCTCCAGCAATGCAGCGGGGTTTGAATTCGGGGAAGCGGGATTTCGAATCCGTTACCGGGTCGCTAAGCTGTTATTCAACCCGGAGAAGGGATTAAAGTAAATTCAGGCGGCGCATCAGTTCCGGCCGGTTGGAACGGCTGATGGGGATCACGTGCTTACCGATCAGCACGCTGTTGTCCTCGATGTCGATGATGCGCTTCAGGTTGATGATATAAGAGCGGTGAATCTGCAAAAAGATGCTCTCCGGCAGTTTGCCCTTGATGCTTTTCAGGGTATTGTGCACCCGGATGATCTCCTTCTCCGTCTTGACCTGGATGTAGTCGCCTTCGGCCTCAATTACCAGAATGTCCTCGAACAGGATTTTGATCAGGCGGCGGTCGATATTCACGAACAATTCATTACCGTGTTCCCCGGATTTGGGGGCAGGAGCATTGGATGAGGCCTCCCCGGCCGGCTTCTGCTTGAGTTGGGCCCGGACCTTGTCCACCGCCTTGGCAAAGCGTTCCGGCAGCACCGGCTTTACCAGGTAATCTACTACGGAGTTGTACTCATAAGATTCCAGGGCAAACTGGGCATCGGAGGTGGTCAGCACTACCTTTGGGGGGTGGCGTACCGTCTCTATAAAGTCAAAACCTGTAAATCCCGGCATGTGGATATCCAGAAAGGCCGCATCAACCTCGTCCTTGTTCAGGAACTTGATGGCGTCTATGGCATTTTCAAATTCCGCAATCACATCCAGGTCCGGGATGCCCTCGCAGAGTTGGCGGATAATGGCACGGGCCGCGGCTTCATCGTCGATGATAATACAGGTCATAGTCTAGAGTTCGTTTAAGAACTGCGCCATGCAGTCCAGTAATTCCCCAAATTCGGCAGGGTAGGCATCCCGGCCTTCCCGAAGGTGTTCTTCGTAGTCTTCGGCCAGGGCATATCCCTTTTTCAGGCCTAAAATACTGATTTTGTGCTTTAGCTTATGCACCATGAGCCGGGCTTCTTCGAAATCCCCTTCCTGCAGGGCTTTTTCGTAAGCCTGCCGCTCTCCGGGGAACTCGGATTTCAGGATGCCCGTAAAGCGTTCTCGGAATTCCAGGTTGTCCCCGGCCAGGGCGTTCAGGTAATCCATATTGGGGGTTTCCATATTGCTTATTGCTTCCTTATAGTAAAAGTAAAGGTGGTGCCCTGCCCCGGAGTACTGGCTACCCGTACTTCGCCCCCGTGGAGTTCGGTGATTTTCTTAACGATGGACAAACCAATACCTGTGCCTTTTCGCTTCCCTGAAATGGACTGGAACATCTGGAAGATCTTCTGGTGGTATTCCGGGGGGATACCCACCCCGTTGTCCTCCACGTAGAATTCCCAGAAGTCCCCAATATCGCGGCAGCCCACGGTTACCAGGCCTTCCGGATTTTCAATGTGGGTTACGGCATTGCTGAGCAGGTTTTGGAACAACTGGTGCATCTGGGCCGGGATGGCCCGGATCACCGGAAGCTCATCCATAATCACAATGCGCACATGGTCTGGAATAAAAATAATTTCACGGATATTGGAAACCACCTGGTTCAGGTCTACTTCTTCCTGGGCTGCAGCATCCTGCTGAATACTGGAATAGCGCAGGATATCGTCAATCAGGTGGTCCATCCCCTCAATCTTGTCCTGCATCATCTGCAGTTGTAATTGGCCTTCGGGCCCCAGCTTGTCCCGGTAGTCTTCCTGCATCCAGCTCACCAGGGCATTTACGGAACGCAGGGGGGATTTCAGGTCGTGGGATACGATATGGGCGTACTCGCTCAACTCCCGGTTACTGGCCTGGAGTTCTTTCAGCAGGAGTTCCTTTTGGGCTTCGAGTTCCTTTTGCATGGTCACATCCAGGTGGATGCCGATGGTCCCGGCCAGCCGGCCTTTTTCGTCGTAACGGGGCGCCCCGCTCACCAGCCAGTATTTGCGTTCCCCCTTTTTGGTGGCCACTTCCACCTCGTAGGAATCCGAATATCCTTTCTTGCGCCGCTCGAGCATTTCAGGGATGATTTCCTTGTTGCTTACCCGAAGGATTTCCGTGGCAGTCTGGCCCAGCAGCTCGGTTTCGCCATAGCCGCTCATCTGGCTGAAGCGCTTGTTGACCATCTGGATGGTATCGTCCAGGTCTACCTCGATCATCCCCAGGTTCATATTGGCAATAATGCTGCCGTATTTGTTGCGTTCCTGTTCTATGGTTTGCTTGTAAAGGCGGGGCAGGGTAACATCTGAATAGGTCCAGAGGTGGCCCTGGTAATGCTCGTCCGAATAAATGGGAATATAATCCCGTTCCAGGATACGGCCGTCCTTCAGGAGCAGCTCCTCCCCATGCACCAGTTCCCGGGCCTTCAGGATTTCATCGATGCGATCCAGGAAACCGTTTTCATCTTCAAAAAGCCCCATACTCTGGCGTGCGGCTGTATCGCAATCGTACCCTTTGAGGGACTCCGGGGGTGCGGTGATGCCAAAAATGTCGCAGAATTGCTGGTTGGTCAGGGCAATTTTGCGATCCTGGTCCTCCAGCAACACGGCCGTGTTCAGGTTTTCAATCAGGTTGGAGAGCCGGCTCTCGGAGGCGTGTATTTTCAATTCTGCCTCCCGTTGGCGGGTGATGTCTTCCAATATCTTTACCCGGTATACCTCTTTACCATTTTTATCCCTAACCGCACTTACGGTGGCTTTGGCGAGGATGTTCCGCCCATCGGCACGGACATACCGTTTAACCAGGTGGTAGGTATCCCGTGTTCCTCTGGCCATTTCCCTTTCCAGCCGGGCGCCAAGGTCCGGATCTTCCGGTGTGGACAGGGAAGCGAGTTTTTTCCCGATCACCTCCTGGTGCGGATACCCGGTGAGTACCTCAAAGGCATGGTTGGCTTTGATGATTTGGCCGTCCACAGTAAGGACAATCCCCAGGGGGGAGTGGTCCACAATGATGTCGAGTTGCTGTTTCTGTTCCCGGATCAGGTCGGCTGCTTCCCGTTCCCGGGTAATGTCGCGGATAATACCCTGGGCAGCAACCGGCTTGTTGTCCCGGTCGTAAATGACACTGCCATTGATCTGCACAAAGGGTTCGTGCCCGGGGGCCACCTGTATGCGGGCTACGTAATTTTTCAGGAAACCGTCCCGGAAGAGCTGCCTGAGGGAATCCCGGGTGTATTGCTCGTAATCCGGGTGGACCAGCTCTGTAAGGTTCTTCGGGTTTTTCGCATGGTCGAACCCCAGGAATTCCTTGGCGGCGCTGTTCATGCGGATCACATTCCCATAGGTGTCCATCACCACATAGGGATCCACAATATTCACAAAGATTCCCTGCAGCTCGGCGGTTTTCTCACTGAGTAGCCCCTCCAGTTGCTCGTTGGCTTCCTTCAGTTGGCGGGCCGTGTCGAACAGCTCCCTGGATTTGACCTCCAGGATGCTTTCCGCCTGCCGCCGGGCTTTTTTTTGGCGCTCCAACGCCCGCTCCAGGATTTCAATCCGGTTTTCAGCCATTGCGGACAATCTGAAATTCTACTTTGGTACCGTTAGGTTCAAGTAACTTGTAGGTTACCTGGGCATGCTGGTCAAAGTGCTGGAAGCAACTTTCCATCAGCCCGTGAGCAATAGCGTACAGGCCCCGTTCGGACTGGTAGACCAGGGTCAGATGGTCCGGATTCCGGTCCAGAATGGTGAAGGTGGGCAACTGGGCCTCCGGGTAGAGTTTGCGCACCTGCACATGAATGTGGTCTTCAATGCCGTAAATCAGTTCCAAGGGGTCCTTATAACTGGCAATGACCTCGGGGTGGGCCTTTCCCAGGCCTCCAAACAAGTAGTGCCCGAAAGCGTACAACAGGGATCCAGGGTCCATTTCAACGGTCTGGCTTAAGGCGGTTAGCAAAGACACCATTTCGTTAAAATCGTAGGTGCCCACGGCGGTATATACCCCGCCGGATTCCAGGGAGGTGTTTTCCAGGATCTGGTCTGCCACTTCCAGGCCGAATTTTTCTTCTACCATCTCCAGAAACTCGGTAAAAATGATCCCTTTCATATTTGGGTGGGTGTTGAGTTCTTACATTAAACATTTCCGGAACCTCAGGGATTCCGCTTCGGATGTCTCAGGATTTAACCAGTTCGTTTACCTCCCAGTACTTCAGGAATCGCAGGATCATCTCTTCGTAATCCTCGTATTTCAGGGGTTTGCTGAGATAACCGGCGATGCCCACCTTATAACATTCCAGCAGGTCCGATCGGTTTTGGGAGGTGGTCAGGATTACCGTGGGCAGGTACCGCAATTTTTCATCTGCTTTCAGGATGCGTAAAAATTCGATGCCGTTCATGCGCGGCATGTTCAGGTCTAGCAGGATGATGTCCGGCAAGGGTTTGCCGGATTGCAGATATGCCAGGGCCTCTTCCCCGTTTTTGGCCTCGGTAATCTGGTGTTTGGTTTCGGATTTGGCGATGGTTCGGTGCAATTTCATGCTTTCGATCGCATCGTCCTCAATGAATAGTACGTTCATAACTATAATTTCCCCATTATAAGTTCCTAAAGTAGGGCAATCCTCACGCTTACATCCATAACGCCGTCCGATGGGCAACTAGTGTAGACGAATGGAACTTTTGTGTCGGCCAATGGTTTTGAACGAAGGTAAAAGGATGGCTAAAACCCCTGCGGGGATTGGATGCCGTTGTGTATCTTTAGCACTTAAATCTTAACGTATGGCATTCGAATGGCAAGGGGTCATGCCGGCCCTCACCACCAAATTCACCGAAGGGGACCAACTGGACCTCCCCATGTTCGAAAAAAACGTGGCAGCCCAACTGGAAGCGGGCGTATCCGGGCTTATCCTGGGGGGTACCCTGGGGGAAGCCAGTACCCTTACGGCTGCGGAGAAGGACCAGCTGGTAGCCTCAGCCCTGAAGGTTTCCGGCGGGCGTGCTCCGGTAATCGTCAATATTGCAGAACAAACCACCCGCGGCGCCGTAGAAGCGGCCCAACGCGCCAAAGCCACCGGGGCAGCCGGGCTTATGCTGCTACCGCCCATGCGCTACAAGGCTACGGCGCGGGAAACCGTGGTCTATTTCAAGGCCGTGGCAGCTGCCACGGACCTGCCTATCCTGATCTACAACAACCCCGTGGATTACGGCATTGAGGTAACACCGGAGATGTTTGACGAAATGTTGCAGGACTGCCCCACAGTACAGGCCGTGAAAGAGTCTACCCGGGACGTTTCCAATGTGACCCGCCTGCGCAGCCGTTTCGGGGACCGGCTTAAAATCCTGACCGGGGTGGACACCCTGGGGATGGAAAGTATAGCCATGGGGGCCGATGGCTGGGTAGCCGGGCTGGTCTGTGCCTTCCCGGCCGAGACGGTAGCTGTCTATGCGCTTACCCGGGCTGGCCGCCTGGAAGAGGCCCTGCCCATTTACCAGTGGTTCCTGCCCCTGCTGGAGCTGGACATCAGCCCCCAGCTGGTGCAGAACATCAAGCTGGCCGAAGTAGCCACGGGCCTGGGCACCGAAAACGTGCGCCCGCCCCGCCTGCCCCTGGCCGGGGCCGAACGGGAGCGGGTGCTGGAAGTGATCCGTCTCGGGATGGCTTCCCGTCCGGAATTGCCTGAATACAAGCATTTACTGTAAGCATCGATTAGGGGGGTACCCCCCGCACAAAAAATAACGCACCACCATGCAACATCCCATCAGTGGAGGCCAGCTTATCGGATTTTCGGAATCCCGGGCAGGTCAGTCCCATTTTACATCCCATAACCCGGACACGGGCAAACCTAACCCCTGGACCTTTCTGGAAGCCACCCGGGAGGAAGCCGATCAGGCCATGGCACTGGCTGCAGCGGCTGCCGCACCCTATGCCTCCCTTTCCGGGGCGCAGCGCGCGGTATTCCTGGAGGCCATAGCCAGTGGCCTGGAAAGTGGGGCGGACCAGGTGGTTCCCCTGTACACTGCAGAATCCGGATTACCGGAAGGGCGTGCCCGGGGCGAACTGGGGCGTACCGTGGGGCAGTTGCGAAGCTTTGCCGCCCTGGCCAGGGAGGGTTCCTGGGTGGCCGCCCGCCTGGAACCGGCCCTTCCGGACCGGCAACCGATGCCCAGGCCGGACCTGCGCAAATGCCTCGTGCCCCTGGGCCCCGTAGTGGTCTTTGGCGCCAGCAATTTCCCCCTGGCCTTTTCCACAGCCGGGGGTGACACTGCATCGGCTCTGGCTGCCGGCTGCCCGGTGGTGGTTAAAGGGCATCCGCTGCATCCGGCCACCGGGGAATGGGTGGCCCGTGTAATGCTGCAGGCGGCCCGGGAATCTGAGATGCCCGAAGGGGTCTTTTCCCATTTGCAGGGCAGCACCCATGCCCTGGGGGAACAACTGGTGATGCACCCGGCAACGGCTGCCGTCGGGTTTACGGGAAGCCGGGCCGGTGGCCTGGCCCTGGCGCGGTTGGCGGAAAACCGCGAGGTGCCTATCCCGGTCTTTGCCGAAATGGGAAGTATTAACCCTGTGCTGCTCCTGCCGCCAGCCCTCGAAGAAGGATCTGCCTGGCCGGCGGCTTATGCCCAATCCGTAACGCTGGGTACAGGACAGTTCTGCACCAACCCGGGTTTGCTTTTGGGGCTGGAAGGGCCTGCGTTGGACCGCTTCCGAAGGGAGCTGGCCCAGGCCATGTCGGCCCTGCCCAACAGCTGCATGCTGGACGCAGGTATTGCGGCCCGCTACCGCCAGATCCGGGAGGCCCTGCTGGGCCAGCCCGGGGTAGAAGAAATTGAAGGCCCCGCCGCGCCGGAAGAGGTAAACCGGGTGCCGGCTACGGTAGCAGCGGTTTCGGGGCGGGATTTCCTGGGGAACCCGGGCCTGCAGGAAGAGGCTTTTGGCCCCTTTACTTTAGTGGTAGGGTGTGCCGACGCCTCCGAATTAGAAAAGGTGATCGCAGCCCTGGAGGGGCAGCTTACCGGTTCCGTTCTCGGGGATACCGAAGCTTTCCGTACATACCGCCCGGCCATAGAGGCCCTGCAGGCCAAGGTGGGCCGCCTTTTGTTTAACGGAGTGCCTACCGGGGTGGAAGTTTGCCCTTCCATGCACCACGGCGGGCCTTTTCCGGCTACCACTGACAGCCGTTATACCTCTGTGGGGACCGATGCCATCCTGAGATGGGCGCGCCCGGTCTCCTTCCAGAATGCGCCGGCCGAATTCCTGCCCCCTGCTCTGAGGGATGAGAACCCCCTGGGCATCTGGCGCATGGTTAATGGAAAACAAACCCGCGAAAGCTTGTCATCATGAAAAAATTTGTATTTGCCTTTTGCGCGCTGGCCGCGTTCTGGAGCCCGGCTCAGGACATGGGGGCCAAGACTGCCCTGGATACCGTGATGGCCCAATGGGAAGCCTACCAACCTTATGACTGGAAGGAATACCCGTTGGGGCTGCATACCGAAGCCCGGTACCGGGACCATGCCCGTTTTGCCGAAACCCTGCTGCAGGAGCTGGAACCCTATTCCGGCGAAGGGCTGGGGGAAACCGACCGCATTTCCCTGGAATTGCTGCGTTTTGTACTGCAGGACCGGGTAGACCAGTACCACTATGGCATGCACCTGAACCCCATACAGGCAGACCAGGGGTTTCACCTGAGCCTGAATTACCGTATCCGCCCCTTGAATTCCTACCGGGACGCCCGCAATTACCTGCAGTTGCTGGCCGCCCTGCCCGAATATGCCCAGCAGCATTTTACCCTGATGCGGGAGGGACTTAAACGGGGGGTAGCCCAGCCCAAAGCCATGTTCCGGGGGTATGAGAGCACCTATAACGACCACATTGTGGAAGACTTCCGGGAGAGCCCATTTTACAAGCCCTTCCTGGACCTGCCCGCTTCCATGACCGCAACCCAGAAGGATTCTGTCCTGCAGGCGGCCCAAACCGCAATTGCGGCATATGTGGTGCCTACCTTCCGCAACATCAAAACCTTCTTCGAAACGGAATACCTGCCGGTGGCCCGGACGGAAATCGGGGTATCCGCCACGCCGGGCGGGGCCGAATTTTACCAGAACCGCATCGATTTCTACACCACTTCCAAGGCGTATACCGCCCAGGATATCCACGAGATCGGGCTGAAGGAAGTGGCCCGCATCCAGGCCCAGATGCAGGAGATCATCGACACCCTGGGCTACCAGGGCAGTTTTGCCGAATTCCTGGAATTCCTGCGCACCGATCCCCAATTTTATGTAGAGACCCCCCAGGCCCTGCTGATGCATGCCCGTGATATTGCCAAACGCATTGACGGGCAACTTCCGCGTTTTTTTAAACGCCTGCCGCGGCGGCCGTATGGGGTGGAACCCGTGCCTGCAGCCATTGCCCCCAAATACACCGGCGGGCGCTATGTACCCCCGGCTTCCGAAACCCGGGCGGGCACCTACCTGGTAAATACCTATAAACTGGATAGCCGCCCCCTGTATACGCTGCCGGCCCTGACGGCCCATGAGGCTGTACCGGGCCACCACTTGCAAGGGGCTCTTAACCGGGAGCTGTCCGACAGCATCCCCGGTTTCCGCCGCCGCCTCTACCTTTCCGCCTATGGGGAGGGTTGGGGCCTGTATTCGGAATACCTGGCTGCGGACATGGGCATCTATACCACGCCCTATGAGCGCTTTGGCCAACTCACCTACGAGATGTGGCGGGCCTGCCGCCTGGTAGTGGACACCGGCATCCATGCCCTGGGCTGGAGCCGGGACCGGGCCGTTGCCTTTATGCGCGACCATACCGCCCTTTCGCTGCACGAGATCAATACGGAAACGGACCGCTACATTGCCTGGCCCGGGCAGGCCCTGTCGTACAAAATGGGGGAGATCACCCTGAGGGAATTGCGCGCCAGGGCCGAAAAGGCCCTGGGCGCGGATTTCGATATCCGCGAATTCCATCGCCTGGTCCTGGAGCAGGGGACGGTAACCCTGCCCATCCTGCGCCGCCGCATAGACGCCTACATTGCCTCTCAAACCCAGCCCTGACCTATGGCCAGACATATTTTTAAGTGTATTGACGGGCATACGGCGGGTAACCCTGTGCGCGTGGTGGCCGAAGGCGGCCCGGAACTTCAGGGTCGCGATATGGCCGAACGCCGGCAGCATTTCCTGCGCGAATTCGACTGGATCCGCAAGGGCCTGATGTTTGAACCCCGGGGGCACGATATGATGAGCGGGAGCATTTTCTACCCGCCCTCGGACCCGGCCAACGACCTGGGCATCCTGTTTATCGAAACCAGCGGGTGCCTGCCCATGTGCGGCCACGGCACCATTGGCAGCATTACCATCGGGATTGAAGAAGGGCTGATCCACCCCAAAACCCCGGGGCAGGTACGCCTGGAAACCCCGGCGGGCCTGGTACAGATCCGTTACGGGCAAACCGGCAACAAGGTAGACTGGGTGGCCCTGACCAACGTCCCCTCCTTCCTGGCGGCCCGGGACCTGGAGATCCCGGATTCACCCCTGGGGCCTATCCGGCTCGATGTGGCCTATGGCGGTAATTTCTATGCCATCGTGGATCCCCAACCCGGGTTTGAAGGCCTGCAGGCGTACACCGCTTCCCAATTGATCGGGATGAGTCGGGAACTCCGGCGCCAGGTAAATGCGGCCTACCCGGAGCCCTTTGTGCATCCCCTGGACCCGCGTATCCGCAGCGTAAGCCATATTTTGTGGGCAGGTACCCCCCTGGCCGAAGGCGCCACGGCACGCAATGCGGTATTCTACGGGGACAATGCAATAGACCGGTCTCCCTGCGGCACAGGCACCTCCGCCCGGATGGCCCAGTGGGCGGCCCGGGGCCGGCTGCAACCCGGGGAGGTTTTTGTGCATGAGAGTTATATCGGTTCCCGCTTTGAGGGGCGGATTGTGGGGGAGACCCAGATCGGGCCTTTCCCGGCCATTATCCCGGAGATCCGCGGCAGCGCCTGGGTGCACGGGTACAACACCCTGATCATAGACGAGTCTCACCCCTTCCCTGAGGGATTTCAGGTGATCTGACCGGTATTTCCGGACTAAACATTTCTTAAACCCGGGCAATAAACGGGATAATTTTGTAGTTTTGACCTTGCATATGAGATCTTTATCCCGGAAAATAGGCGCAATCTTGCTGGCACAACTGTTGTTGTTTTCCACGCTGTCCTTTACCATGGACATGCATTTCTGCGGGAAGATCCTGGTGGACTTCAGCCTGTTCCACCCGGCCGAGGATTGCGGCATGTCCGCCATGTCCGACCTGATGGCCGATATGGGGTGTTGTTCCGATGTAGAACTGGCCGTACAAGGGCAGGACCAGATGGAACAGGCCGCCTCCCTCCCGGAGTTACAGGTACAGGTAGCTGCCATTTTCCAGGCGGTATACACGTATGTACTTCCCGATTTGGCCGAATGGCAACGGGATATCCCCTTCGACGATTATTCGCCCCCGCCGCGGGTCACGGACATTCCCGTACGCGACCAGCGTTTCCTGATTTGATTTTTAAACCTGAGTCATCTCCCTGGGCCTAGCCCGGGCAGTCCCTTTTGGGGCTGACACCACCCTTACGTCTCATGTTTAAGAATTGCACTCATGCTTAACAAAGGCATTAAATTCCTGATCGAAAACAAGCTGGTCCCCTTTATCCTGCTGGTACTTGTAGTGGGCTGGGGGATATCCAATGCCCCCTTTAACTGGGAAACCGGCCTGCCTGCTGACCCCGTACCGGTAGACGCTATCCCGGATATCGGTGAGAACCAGCAAATCGTCTTTACGGCCTGGCCCGGGAGGTCGCCCCAGGATATCGAGGACCAGGTTACGTATCCGCTATCCACATCCCTGCTGGGGATACCGGGGGTAAAGACCATCCGGTCCTCTTCCATGTTCGGCTTTTCCAGTATCTACCTCATTTTTGAGGAAGGGGTGGAATTCTACTGGAGCCGCAGCCGTATACTGGAGAAACTCAATTCACTGCCAGAAGGCCTGCTCCCGCAGGGGGTAAGCCCTGCCCTGGGCCCGGACGCCACCGCCCTGGGCCAGATTTTCTGGTATACCCTGGAGGGGCGTGACAAACAGGGGAAAGTAACGGGCGGCTGGGATTTGCAGGAATTGCGCAGCATCCAGGATTACTACGTGAAGTACGGGCTGGCCTCGGCCTCCGGGGTATCGGAAGTGGCGTCCATTGGGGGGTATGTGCAAGAATACCAGGTAGACGTAGACCCCGAACGCATGCGGCAGTATGGCATCCACCTGCAGCAGGTAGTGGAAGCGGTTCGCCGATCCAACCGCGACATCGGGGCCCAGACCCTGGAAATCAACCAGGCCGAATACCTGGTGCGCGGCCTGGGGTATATCAAATCCCTGCAGGACCTGGAGGATGCCGTGGTCACTTCCCAGGGGTATACCGCTATCCGCATCCGGGACATTGCCCGGGTACAGCTGGGGCCGGCGCCCCGCCGCGGGCTGCTCGATAAGGAAGGGGCCGAGGTGGTTGGCGGCGTGGTGGTGGCCCGTTATGGGGCCAACCCGCTGGAGGTGATCGAAAACGTCAAGGCGCGCATGGATGAGGTAGCTGCGGGCCTCCCCTCCAAGGTGCTGGCGGACGGGCGTACGTCCCAGCTCACCATCGTGCCCTTTTACGACCGTACCGAACTGATACAGGAAACCCTGGGAACCCTGAACGAGGCCCTGAGCCTGGAAATCCTCATTACGATCCTGGTGATTGTGGTCATGGTCCTGAACCTGCGGGCCTCCGTCCTGATCTCAGGCCTGTTGCCCGTGGCCGTGCTTATGGTCTTTATTGCCATGAAGGCCTTTGGGGTGGATGCCAACATTGTGGCCCTTTCCGGGATTGCCATTGCCATCGGCACCATGGTGGACGTGGGCGTGATCCTCTCGGAAAACATCATCCGGCACCTGCACGAAAACAAGGATAAATCCGATCCCCTGGGCATTAACGCGGTGGTCTACAACGCCACGGCCGAGGTGTCCGGTGCCATTGTCACGGCAGTGCTGACCACCATCATCAGTTTTATCCCCGTCTTTACCCTGATCGGGGCAGAAGGCAAGTTGTTCCGGCCCCTGGCCTTTACCAAAACGATGGCCCTTACCGCTTCCATTATTGTGGCCCTTTTCCTGATTCCGCCATTTGCGGCCTGGATATTCCGGGAACGCCGGCTGAAGATACTTTGGCGCTATACCCTGCACGGGGGCGTGGCCCTGCTGGGCCTGTACGGGCTGTTCCAGGGATATGTCCTGGGCCTGGCCCTGGTTGCCTTCGGGGCCCTGGGGCTGCTGGAAACCCTGCAGAAGCAGGGCCGGATTAGCGCCCCTTGGGGTGCCTGGCTGGCCGGGAAAGGGGCAATGCTGCGTATGGCCCTGGCTGCCGCGACCATTGCCGTAATGCTGGCGGCTTATTGGCGGCCCCTGGGCTTCGACCGCAGCCTGGCGATGAACCTGATCTTCGTTTCCCTGATCTGTTTTGGGTTGCTGGGGATCTTTTGGGTTTTCCGCCGTTACTATACCCGGATCCTGCGATGGGCCATGCGCAATCGCCTGGCTTTCCTGTGTCTCCCCCTGGGCCTGATCCTGTCCGGGGTGCTGATTATGCGCAACACCGGGTCCGAATTCATGCCTTCCCTGAATGAAGGGTCTTTCCTTTTGATGCCCACCTCCCTGCCCCATGCCGGCGTGGCAGAGAACAAGCGGGTACTGCAACAGTTGGATATGGCCGTGGCCAGTATCCCGGAGGTGGAAACGGTGGTGGGGAAATCCGGCCGTGTGGAATCCGCCCTGGATCCCGCCCCCCTCTCCATGTACGAGAACATCATCCAATACCGGCCGCAGTACGAGTTGGGGCCGGACGGGAAGCCCATGCGTTTCCGGGTGGACGCGAAGGGGCGTTTTGAGTTGCAGGACGGCCGGGTGGTATTTAACCCCAACCTCTGGGCCGAAGGGGATTCCCAGCCCGAGGATGCCCCGGACCCGTACCGCATGGACCGCAACCTGCTGGTGCCGGATTCGGATGGGGAGTATTACCGGAACTGGCGTCCGGAAATCCGCAACGCGAATGACATTTGGGACGAAATCGTCCGGGTAACCCGCCTGCCCGGGGTTACCTCGGCCCCTAAATTGCAGCCCATTGAAACCCGTTTGGTGATGCTGCAAACCGGGATGCGGGCCCCCATGGGGATTAAGGTAAAAGGGCAGGATCTCAGGCAGATTGAAGCCTTTGGCCTGCAGCTGGAGCCCATCCTGAAACAGGCCCGGGGGGTAAAACCCGAGGCGGTCTTTGCCGACCGCATTGTGGGGAAGCCCTACCTGCTGATCGACATTGACCGGGAACGGCTGGCCCGCTACGGCCTGAACATCGAGGATGTGCAGCAAGTGTTGTCCGTTGCGGTGGGCGGCATGCCGCTTACCCAGACCGTTGAAGGACGGGAGCGTTACGCAGTGCGCGTACGCTACCCCAGGGAACTGCGGGACGGGCCGGAGCAGCTGAAAGACATCTATGTGCCGGTGGCCGGCGGCAACCCCGTTCCCCTGGCCAGCCTGGTGACCCTCCGCTACGAAAAGGGGCCCCAGGTCATCAAGAGTGAAGACACCTTTTTGGTGGGCTATGTGCTGTTCGACAAACAGGATGGCTTTGCCGAGGTAGAGGTAGTGGAAAACGCCCGGGCTGCCATAAAGGATCATATTGAGCAGGGCACGCTCCGGGTGCCCGAAGGGATCAGTTTTTCCTTTACGGGTACCTATGAAAACCAGGTTCGGGCCGCTAAAACCCTCTCCGTGGTGGTGCCCCTGTCCCTGGCGATCATCTTTCTGATCCTGTATTTCCAGTTCCGCAGCGTAGCCACCTCCCTGATGGTCTTTTCGGGTGTGGCCGTGGCCTTTGCCGGGGGCTTTCTGATGCTCTGGTTGTACGGGCAGGGCTGGTTTTTGAATTTCAGCCTTTTCGGGGAGAACCTCAGGGATCTCTTCCAGATGCACACCATTAACCTCAGTGTGGCGGTATGGGTAGGCTTTATTGCCCTCTTTGGCATTGCCACGGACGACGGGGTAGTCATGGCCACCTACCTCACCCAGTCCTTTGGGCGAAACCGGCCCAAAACGCCCCAGGAAGTTCGGGACGCCGTGGTGGAAGCCGGGGAAAAGCGCATCCGACCCTGCCTGATGACCACCGCAACCACCCTGCTGGCCCTTTTGCCGGTACTCACCTCTACAGGGCGGGGCAGTGATATCATGATCCCCATGGCCATCCCGAGCTTTGGGGGGATGCTCATTGCGCTGATCACCCTCTTTGTGGTGCCGGTACTGTACGGATGGAAAAAGGAATGGGAACTTAAAGCCGAGAATGCATGAAAACAATCGTAACCCTTGCCTTGGTCCTTACCGGACTGTGTGCCACCGCCCAGGAGCTGACGACATACATTGCCGAAGCCGAGGCTAATAACCCGGAACTGCAGGCCTACCGCTTGCGCTATGAAGTAGCTCAGGAACGGGTTCAGGAAACCCAGTGGCTGCCTAATACCGAGCTGAGTGCGGGCGTATTTGTTTCCGAACCGGAAACCCGTACCGGGGCCCAGAAGGCCCGGTTTTCGGCCCGGCAGATGGTACCGTGGTTCGGTACCCGAACGGCTCGGGAGCGCTATGCCCATAGCATGGCAGATGCGGAGTACCAGGAATACGAAGTGGCCCGTCGAAAGCTGGCCCTGGAGGTTTCCCGCGCCTATTACGACCTCTATCAGTTGCAGGCACAGCAGGCGGTGCTGGGGGAAAACCTGGAGCTATTGAAAACCTATGAAAAACTGGCCCTCACTGCCCTGGAGGTAGGCCAGGCCAGTGCGGTTGATGTGCTGCGGTTGCAGATCCGTCAGGAAGAGGTTCGCGAGCGCCGGGGCGTGCTTGCGGAGCTGTTTACAGCCGAACAGGCCCGCTTCAATGCCTTGCTGAGCCGCCCGGCCACAGTGGCGGTTATGGTGCCCGATCGGGTGGACATCCCGGAGGAAGACCCCTTTGTGGCAGACAGCCTGGGGCTGAACCCGGAACTCCTCCGGTACGACCGCCTGTATGAATCGGTGGCAGAGGCAGAATCCCTGAACCAAAAGGAAAGCGCCCCCATGCTCGGGTTCGGGGTGGATTACGTACCCGTTCAGGAGCGGCCCGATGTGGCGCTTCCGGATAACGGGAAGGACATCCTGATGCCTATGGTTTCCCTGAGCATCCCGCTCTTCGATACGCGTTTTGCGTCTCGGACCCGGCAAAATGCCCTGAAGCAACAAGAGTTGCAGGCGCAAAAGCAACAGCGGCTCAACACCCTGGAGGCCGCCCTGGAGCGCGCCAGGGCTGAACGCCGTGCCGCCCGGCTACGCTACCAGGCACGGGCTAACAACCTGGCCCAGGCCCGCAATGCGGAACAAATCCTGCTTCGCAGTTACGAAACCGGCACGGTCGACTTTAACGACTTATTAGAAATACAGGAATTGCAGTTGAAATTCCAGCTGAGCCAGATTGAGGCGGTTAAGGCTTTTTTCCTGCAATCCGCCATGATCCATTATATCACCCAATAAATGTTTAAAATGCAAACGATGAAAACAATCCTGAGAAACACCCTGGCCCTGGCTTGCCTGACCCTGTGGGTAAGCTGTAAAGAGAAACCGCAGCAGGCTCAACCCGCTGTCGAATCCCAACCCGCACCATCTGAGGCGGCCATGGAGGCAGCAACCGGCCCCCGTTTTGCGGATGCCTCCGCTTCTGATGCGTGGAAGGCCTACATGGACCTGCGCCTGGCCCTGGTGCAAACCGATGCCCAGGCCGCTTCCGGGGCTGCCGGGCAACTGGCCGAGGTGCTGGGGCAGGGGCAACCCGCCCTGGGCGAACTGGCCGGGAAGATCCGCGACCAGCAGGATGTGGAAGCCCAGCGCGCCCTTTTTTCGGAATTTATCGGCCAGTCCGAAACCTTTTTCACCGAAGCCCTGCAGGAAGGCACCCTCTATAAGCAGTACTGCCCCATGGCCTTTGGCAACAAGGGCGGGTACTGGTTCAGCGATGTGGATGAGATCCGCAACCCCTATTTCGGGGATAAAATGCTGAAATGCGGAACCGTTAGCGCCACCCACACCAAATAGAAACAATGAAACACGCATATACCATACATGGAATGACCTGTATGGGTTGCCGGAGCCACGTGCAGGCTGCCCTGGAAGGGGTAGATGGCGTATCCCGGGCCCTGGTAGACCTGGAAACCGGGGAGGCCGTCCTGGAGATGGAAGGGCACATCCCCCTGGAGACCCTGCAGCAGGCGGTAAAAGGCGCGGGCGGGCTTTACAGCCTGCACCCCAAGGGTCATAAGGCCCCCGATCCGGAACCGCCTGCCAGCGGCCCCGGGACGGGTGTTTACTATTGCCCCATGCAATGCGAAGGCGATAAGACCTACGATGCCCCGGGGGACTGCCCCGTTTGCGGGATGGCCCTGGTGGAGGAACAGCGTATGGCCCCTGCCGCTTCCGGGAAGTGGACCTGCCCCATGCATCCGGAGGTGGTACAGGATGGCCCGGGTAGTTGCCCCATTTGCGGCATGGACCTGGTACCCCAGGCGCCGGATGAATCCGCAGAGGAAAAGACCTACCGCGAACTGCTGGCCAAGCTGTGGATTGCGGCTGCCTTTACCCTGCCCATCTTTGTCATTGCCATGAGCGAGATGCTTCCGGATAACCCCTTGTACCGCCTGATGGACCAGCGCTACTGGAACGGGGTGCAGCTCCTGCTTTCCCTGCCGGTAGTTTTCTATGCCACCTGGATGTTCTTCCGCCGCGCCTGGCGGTCTTTGCGGACCTGGAACCTGAACATGTTTACCCTGATCGGGATTGGCGCCGGGGTGGCCTGGACTTTCAGCGTGTTTGCCCTGCTGTTCCCGGGTTTTTTCCCGGAAGCTTTTAAGACGGAAAACGGCAACGTGCATGTGTACTTTGAGGCGGCCACGGTAATCCTGACCCTGGTCCTGCTGGGGCAGGTACTGGAAGCCCGGGCCCACAGTCGCACCCATGCGGCCGTAAAGGAATTGTTGCAGCTGGCTCCCCATACGGCCGTGCGCGTACAAGACGGGCGGGAGGAGACCGTGGCCCTGGACCAGGTGCGTCCTGGTGATGTACTGCGCGTAAAGCCGGGAGGAAAAATCCCTGTGGACGGCCGCATCACCGAAGGGGAAACCACAGTAGATGAATCTATGATTTCCGGGGAACCCATCCCGGTGGATAAGGCACCCGGAGATCCTGTAAGCGGGGGTACCCTGAACGGGAACCAGACCTTTTTGATGGTCGCCGAGAAAGTAGGGTCCGAGACCCTGCTGGCCCGCATCGTCCA
The DNA here is from genome assembly GCF_029537735.1 of Robiginitalea aestuariiviva. Lineage (GTDB taxonomy): Bacteria > Bacteroidota > Bacteroidia > Flavobacteriales > Flavobacteriaceae > Robiginitalea > Robiginitalea aestuariiviva. The sequence goes on from NZ_JARPUQ010000003.1 coordinate 257,960, forward strand.
ACTGGTGAACGAGGCCGGCCGCAGCCGGGCGCCCATCCAGAACCTGGCAGACCGCATATCGGCCTATTTTGTGCCCACTGTGGTGGGCGTGTCCGCAATCACCTTTGCGGCCTGGGCCATTTGGGGCCCGCAGCCCGCCTATGTCTACGCCCTGGTGAATGCCATTGCCGTGCTGATTATTGCCTGTCCCTGTGCCCTGGGCCTGGCTACGCCCATGTCCGTGATGGTCGGGGTGGGGAAGGGGGCCCAGAGCGGGGTCCTGATCCGCAACGCGGAAGCCCTGCAGCGCATGAGTCGGGTCAGTACCCTGGTGGTGGACAAGACCGGGACCCTTACCGAAGGGCGCCCGGCCGTAGAGGAGGTAGGGGCTTTTAACGGGGCCAATGCCGCAGAAGCGCTGCGGCTGATCGTCTCCGTGAATGCCTCCAGCGAGCACCCCCTGGCCAAGGCCACCCTGGCCTATGGCGAGGCCCGGGGTACCGCCCCGGGTAAGGCCACGGGGTTCCGGGCGGTTAGTGGTATGGGGGTGGAAGCGGAAGTTGAAGGCCGGCAGGTTGCCCTGGGCAATGCCCGGATGATGGAACGGGCCGGGGCTGTGCTTTCCCCGGAAATGGAATCCCGAGCGCTGGAATTTCAGCAGCAGGGAAAAACCGTGTCCTACCTGGCGCAGGCCGGGAAGGTCCTGGGTTACGTGGTGATTGGCGACCCGGTCAAGCAAGACAGCAAAGGGGCCATTGCACGCCTGCAGGAACAGGGGGTAGCCGTGGTCATGCTCACAGGAGACAACCCGGAAACCGCGGCAGCGGTGGCGGAAACCCTGGGCCTGTCTGACTTTAAGGCCGGGATGCTGCCCGAAGACAAGCGCAATGCCGTGAAGACCTTACAGGACAAGGGGCAGGTTGTGGCTATGGCCGGGGACGGCATTAACGATGCCCCCGCCCTGGCGCAAGCCGATGTGGGGATCGCCATGGGTACGGGCACGGATGTGGCCATTGAAAGTGCGGGCATTACCCTGGTTAAAGGGGAATTGCACGGCATCGTAAAAGCGCGGGAATTGAGCCATGCCGTGATGCGGAACATCCGGCAGAACCTGTTCTTTGCCCTGGTGTACAATACGGTGGGCGTCCCGGTGGCCGCCGGGGTGTTGTACCCGGTATTCGGGCTGCTGCTTTCCCCTATGATTGCGGCCCTGGCAATGAGCTTCAGTTCGGTTTCCGTGATCGCCAATGCGCTGCGGTTACGCACCCTGCGTTTAACTGCATCTAATACCTGAACCAAGATGGTAAATCGAAAAACAGCGGGCACGATCCGCAAGGCCCACCGCTATCTCGGGATTTTCCTGGGCATCCAATTCCTGTTCTGGACGGTTAGCGGCATGTATTTCAGTTGGACGGACCTGGATGAAATCCACGGCGACCATTTCAAAAATGATGCCCCCGAGATGACTGGTTTCAGCGGCCTGTTGGGCACCCAGGACCTGCTGCCGGGCACGGAAGTCCGCAGCCTGCACCTGCTGGAGATCGCCGGCCAGCCGTATTACTGGATTAACGGGTCGCAGTTGGTGGATGCCCGCACCGGCGCTGTGCGGGAGGGCATTACCCGGGAAGAGGCCCTGCAGGTAGCTTCGCGCTATATGCGTTCGGACCTGGAGGTATCCGGGATACAAAGAATTGACAGCGCAGGCCCCCATCATGAATACCGGGAGCGCCCCCTGCCTGCCTATGAGATCAGCTACCGCAACCCGGCCCACCTGAAGGCTTACGTAGCTGTTGCCAATGGAGCCTTCCAAACGGTACGCCACCGCAGCTGGCGCTGGTTCGATTTCCTGTGGATGACCCATACGATGGATTATGAAGGCCGGGACAATTTTAACACAACGCTGCTGCGGGGCTTCTCCCTGCTGGGGCTCATCACTGTGCTGAGCGGCTTTGTGCTCTGGGGCATCAGTTCCCCTACCCTGCGACGGTGGAAACGCCGCCCGCAGGGGAAAGACCGAAATGTGAATGCGTAAATGCCTGAGGATATGAAAAAAAATGCGATCATTATTGCTGTAGCCGCCCTGGGGGGGCTGGCACTGGGCTACCTGTTGTTTTCCAACGGGGAGGCCCCCGAAAACCCGGATAGGGCCGTTGTCGAAGAATCCCATGAGCACGAAACCTTCTGGACCTGTTCCATGCACCCGCAGATCATGCAACCCGAGCCGGGTTCCTGCCCCATTTGCGGCATGGACCTGATCCCGGCCGAAACCGGGGATCAGTCCCTGGCCCCGGACCAGTTCCGTATGACTGAGAACGCCATGGCCCTGGCCGATATCCGCACGCTTCGGGTAGGGGAGGGCCCGTCCGATGCCGACGGTATGGTGCGCCTCTCCGGGGAAATCAAACCCAATGCCAGTACCGAGGCCGTTCAGGCCAGCTATTTTGACGGCCGGATCGAGGAATTGTTTGTAACCTACCCGGGGCAGTCAGTATCCCGCGGGCAACGCCTGGCTACCCTTTATGCCCCGGGCCTGGTGGCCGCCCAGCAGGAATTACTGACAGCCGCCCCCCTGAAGCAGGAACAACCGGAACTCTACCGGGCTGTGCGGAACAAATTGCGCAATTGGAAGCTGACCGACGCCCAGATGGATCAGATTGAGGCCAGCGGCAAAGTACGGGAGGCCTTCCCGGTCTTCGCTACGGTTTCCGGCACCGTAACCGAGGTGTTGGCGGCATCCGGCGATTACGTGAAAGCAGGCCAGCCTATTGCCCGTCTGAGCAACCTGGCTACGGTATGGGTGGAGCTCGATGCCTACGAGCGGCAAATGGACCGCTTTCGCGTGGGACAACCGGTACAGATCCAAACCGATGCCCGCCCGGGTAGTACCTTTGAAGCCCGCATCTCTTTTATTGATCCCATCCTGGATACCCGCTCCCGCACGGTTACCGTACGGGCTACCCTGGAAAATCCGCAGGGGCTGTTCAAACCCGGGATGTTTGTAACCGGAAACGTAGATACCGGAGAATCTACAGGGGCACAGGGGCTCACCATCCCGGCCAGCGCGGTGCTCTGGACCGGCGAGCGTTCCCTGGTCTATGTGAAGCCGCGGCCCGACCAGCCTGTTTTTGAGATGCGGGAAGTATATCTGGGCGAACGCATTGGGGAGCACTATGCCATTGTGAAGGGCCTGGCTGGCGGGGAGGAAATTGTGGCCCACGGCGCTTTTACGGTAGATGCAGCCGCCCAGTTGCAGGGGAAGAAATCCATGATGAACCAGGATTCCGGCCCTGGCCAGATGCGTATGCCCATGGCGGGCGACACCCCATGGCCCAATGGGCTGCAACAGGCCTATCCGGGGCTGCTGGACGCTTATTTGGCCCTAAAGGATGCCCTGGTGGGTTCGGATGCTCCCGGTGCCATTGCCGCCGGCCGTAAGATGCAGGAAAGCCTGCCCCAACCTGCAGCCGGGTGGCCGCAGGCCTACGTTTCCGCCGTGGAAGGCATAAATACCCGCCTGGGGCGCCTTGTGCAAGCCGATGCAGCCCTGGACCGCCAACGGGCCGAATTCCAGGAGGTGTCCGGCCTGCTGATTGGGCTGGGAGGTGCCATGGGCTCTGCCGAGGCCCCGATCTATGTGCAGTTCTGCCCCATGGCCGACGATTTTAAAGGGGCCTTTTGGATTAGCCGGGATGCCGAGATCCGCAATCCCTATTTCGGGGACGCCATGCTCACCTGCGGGGAAGTGCGGGAAACCTGGGCCGGTACTTCGGAATAAAAGGGGCTTTGGTGTATCTTGGGAGAAATCAAATCCCTGACCCATGCGCTTTTTTCATCCTGCAGGCCCTCTGCGCCTGATCCTGCTGGCTCTTTCGGGATGCCTTGGCAGTTGTAAAGCCCCGGCCCCGGAACCTGTTCGCCCCAACATTATCTATATCCTGGCGGACGACCTGGGATACGGGGAGCTTGGCGCCTACGGGCAGTCCCTGATCGAAACCCCCAACCTGGATGCCCTGGCTGCCGGGGGGATGACCTTTACCCAGCATTATGCCGGGGCCCCCGTCTGTGCCCCTTCCCGCTACATGCTGCTTACGGGCAAACACAGCGGGCACGCCTTTATCCGCGGCAATGACGAATGGGCAGCCCGCGGTCCCGTTTGGGATTACCGGGCTATGGCTGCAGACTCCACCCTGGAGGGACAGCGGCCCCTGCCGCCCTCTGAAAAGCTGTTGCCCCAATGGTTGCAGGAGGAGGGTTACCGTACAGGGATGTTCGGCAAATGGGGCCTGGGGGCCCCGCAAACCGTTTCGGTCCCCAACCTTAAAGGCTTCGATGAATTTTACGGATATAATTGCCAGCGACAGGCCCATACCTATTACCCCCTGCACCTCTACCACAATCGGCACCGGGTGGCCCTGGCCAATGACACCGTTGCGCCGCACACCGGTTTTGAAGCCCTGGACGGAATGGAAGACTTTGGGTATTTCCAGCAGGACGACTACGCCCCGGACCGGATCTTTGCCGCCCTGACCCATTTTGTGGCATCCGGGTCGGACCAGCCCTTTTTCCTCTACTGGGCCACCCCCATCCCCCACGCGCCCCTGCAGGCCCCGGAGCGCTGGGTGAACTACTACCGGGAGAAATTCGGGGAAGAGCCTCCGTACGACGCCTCGGAAGGCGGGTATTTCCCACAGGAATACCCCCGGGCCACCTATGCGGCCATGATCTCCTACCTGGACGAGAATATCGGGAAACTGGTAGCCCTGCTGCAGGAGAAGGGCCTGGCGGAAAACACCCTGATCCTCTTTAGTTCCGACAACGGCCCCTCCTACGCCGGGGGGGCGCAGCCGGAATGGTTCGGTAGCGCCAACCCCTTTCCTTCGGCCTACGGGCGCGGCAAGGGGTTTGTCTACGAAGGGGGCATCCGCGTGCCCCTGCTGGCCCACTGGCCCGGGCAGATTGCGCCGGGCAGCCAATCGGACCATATTTCTGCCCAGTACGACCTGTTACCTACCCTGGCAGAGCTGGTGGGTTTCGCTACCCCTGAAGGCGTAGATGGCATCAGTTTTCTGCCCACCCTGTTGGGTCATAAAGGGCAGCAGCAGCACCCGGCCCTGGTGTGGGCCTTTCCGGAATACCGCGGCCAGCTGGCCGTGCGGGCCGGCCCCTGGAAACTGGTGGAACGGGGGCTGAACGACAGCCTGCTGAACCCCGGGCCCGAGCTCTACCACCTGGAACGGGACCCACAGGAACAAGAGAACCTGGCCTCCCGGTACCCAGCCCTGGTAGACAGCCTTGCTACCGTGTTCCAGAAGGCGTATCAGGTCCCGGAAACGCCCCGGTTCCGCCTGCGGGAATGGGAGGCTGTGAACGCTATCCCGGATTTATAACTTTTGATAACTTTTCGTGTAAGGAAATGGGGTAATCTGCTACTTTTACCCCAGAATCCTAATGTAACAGACCATGTCGGAAACCAAAGAACGCATTAAAACCCTCATCCTTGGTTCAGGCCCTGCCGGATATACGGCAGCCATCTATGCTGCCCGGGCAGACCTGCACCCTGTGATCTATACCGGGATGGAACCCGGAGGCCAGCTCACCACCACCACGGAAGTGGAAAACTTCCCGGGGTATCCCGAAGGGATCGACGGGCCCACCATGATGGTGCAGTTGCAGCAACAGGCCGAGCGCTTCGGCACCGAGGTGCGCATCGGAATGGCCACGGCCGTGCAATTCAGCGATGAGCCGGGCGGGATCCATACCGTAACCATAGACGACAGCAAGCAGGTAGAGGCCGAAACGGTGATTATCTCTACCGGGGCTTCTGCCAAATACCTGGGGCTGCCCAGCGAGCAACGCCTTCGCGGGGGCGGGGTATCTGCCTGTGCCGTGTGCGACGGCTTTTTCTACAAGGGACAGGAAGTAGCCATTGTAGGCGGCGGGGATACGGCAGCCGAAGAGGCCTCCTACCTGGCCAAGATCTGCAAGAAGGTAACCATGCTGGTGCGCAAAGGCCACCTGCGTGCCTCCAAGGCCATGCAAAACCGGGTGATGAGCCTGCCCAATATCGACATCCGTTTCAATACGGAAGTGGATGAGGTGCTGGGCCAGCAGGTGGTGGAAGGCCTGCGGATGGTAAACAACCAGACCGGGGAGAAAGAGGATATCGCCATTACCGGCCTCTTTATCGCCATTGGCCACAAGCCCAATACAGACATCTTTAAAGGGCAGCTGGACATGGATGCCACCGGGTACCTGATCACCGAGGGAAAATCCACCAAAACGAATAAGCCCGGAGTTTTTGCCAGCGGAGACGTACAGGATAAGGAATACCGGCAGGCGGTTACGGCTGCAGGCACAGGCTGTATGGCCGCCCTGGATGCCGAGCGCTACCTTCAGGAAGTGGAATCCCTGCAGGAAGAAGTGGAATAACTCCCGCTTTTCTTATAAAAAAACCCGGGGCTTGCCCGGGTTTTCTTTTTTGGGGTTGTCGCTTAATCTACCCTGCGGTAATTTTCGGAAAAGGTGCGGTTGCCATCCTCGTCAATGGTGATCTGGCTGTAGGTGTTGTCTCCCACAATGAGTTCGAACCGGAATTCCCGGATGGTGTCCAGGGCCTGCATAAAGTAGTAGTCCCCGTACTCGATGGTTTCGATCAGCTCGTCCTGGGTGATGCGGTAGGAGCCATAGCCAAACCGGCCAATGGTGTCGTTCGGATCCGTTCGGGACCACATGACCTTGCCGCCATAATACATTTTTACCTGCCGGTAACCGTCTACCAGCTTAACCGTATCTGCCACATCGTCGCTGCTGAAATTGCAAAAGCTCTGCAGCTCCCAGGTACCTTCCAGGCTGTGCATGGCCTCGGGGGCCCGGGTACTCATGGCTGCGCTGGTGATGAAAGCCACTGCCAGCAGTAGCAGTCCAACGTATTTTTTCATAGTCAACGCTTTAGAATTATTAAAAAAGTGTTAAAAAGATACAATAAAATTTGTGAAAACCATAGGGGTGGTTTTCAAATTTTACAGGATCCGAACGCTTTCGGCCCTAAGCTTGCGTTTTGTTGAATTTCCGGAGCAAGCCCGATAAACGTTCCAGGTGGACCGGTTGGTGGGCGGCTGTCAGGACAATGCGGCTGGGGGAAGCTGGCGTCCCGTCTGCCGGGTATTCGAAATGGGTAATCAGGACATTTTGGGCAAATAGATAGGCGGCCAGGGCAGGGTTCTGGAAGGCCAGTACCGGGTATCCTGCTTTGTAGCCCATGCCTGGCGGCAGGGTTTTCGGTTCCACCAGGGAAAGCAAGTCCTGCAGGGCCTTTTGCTGGCGGGTGTAGAGGCCGGCGGCTTCTGCTTCCAGAAAGGCGGCCAGACTGGCGGGCGGGGCCGGGCTGGCGCCTGAAAAGATTTCCGAGTCCTGCAAGGTTTGAAGGCGATGGGCAGGGCCCAGGACCAGGCCTGCGGTAATGCCCATGGCTTTGCCCATGGAGGCACAGACCAGGGTTTCCCGGAACCCCATGCCCTCCAGGGCTGTATAGGTGCCAAACCCGTTGGAGCCGATAAGGCCCAGGCCATGGGAATCGTCTGCCACCAGGATGCCTCTGCGCGCAGCAAACCCCTCGAGGATTTCCTTGAGGTGGCGGGGCCGGTCCGTAACCTCCAGGGCATCTGCAAAGAGCACAGGGGGGCGCTCCTGCTCCTGTGCGGCCCCAAAGCGGACCGCCAGGTTTTCCCAGTCTGCTTCCCGTTGTTTCCCGGGCGGGATCAGGGCAGCGTGGCATCCCGGGGCGTAGAAACAGGGATGTCCAAGTCCCAGAAAATACTCGGAGACCAGGCGGGCCGCCAGGTAACCGGAAGAAACCGTACAGGCCGCAGGGGCGGCGGCAAGCGCTGCCAGACGGGTTTCGGCCTCCCGGTACACCTGCAACCGGATATTACCCAGGCGGGAGGCGCCCCAGTGGGAACCGTGCGCCTGCACCGCTGCAGCAAGAAGGGTGCGGAAGTCCTGGGACTGCTGTATCCCCAGGTAGGCGGTACCCCCAAAATAGAGGTAATCCGTACCCTGGTGCCTGAACTCCGGGCCGGGAATATGGGGCAGTTCCAGGATCACGGCACCGGGGTAAAGGGTTCCAGCATGGCCACCCCGCTGCCGTTGCCCTCCGGGTAGACGATTTCGGCCGCATCCGTAAAGCGGACCCCGGTGGCGATATCCGAGCGCAGCAGCATGGCCCCGTCCATATCGACATAGTCCAGCTGGGGCAGCAGCTGGGCAATGGCCGAGATCCCTACAGTGGATTCAGTCATACAGCCCACCATAACCTTCAGCCCCAGGCTGCGGGCTTCCCGGATCATCCGCCGGGCCGGGGTCAGGCCCCCGCATTTGGTGAGCTTGATGTTGATGCCGCTGAAGTGCAGGGCACACCGGGCTACATCGGCTTCCACTATACAGCTTTCGTCTGCCATTATGGGCAGGACCGAGGCGTGTTGTACCCGTTCCATGGCGTCCCAGGCATCGGCCGGCAGCGGCTGCTCAATAAATTCCACCCCGAGTTCCTTCAGGGCGTGGGAATTGTCTATGGTTTCCTGGGCGGTCCAGGCACAATTGGCATCCACGCGGAACACGGCATCGGTATGCCGGCGCAATTCCGTAACCAGGGCCACGTCTGCCTGGGTGCCCAGTTTGATTTTGTAAACCGGCCAGGGCTTTTCCAGCATTTTGGAGACCATGACCTCCGGGGTATCCAGCCCGATGGTGTAATTGGAGACCGGGAGGCGGTCCAGGGTGGTGCCCCAGAGTTGCCATAGCGGCTGCCCCTTTTGTTTCCCGTACAGGTCGTTGTAGGCCAGGTCCAGGGCGCAGCGGCTGAAAGGGGATATGGGCAGGGTACAGAGCAGGGTGTGAAAGTCCTCCGGGCTGCCCCCGCTGAAGTTACGGATTGCGGGCCTGGCGGCTTCCATTTCAGACAACATGGCCGGAAGGGTAACCCCGTAGTAGGGGTTGGTGGTCGCTTCCCCGAAGCCCGTGTGTGTGCCGTCCGACAAGGCGGCAATGAGGGTCTCCTGGGTATCGTAGCGTTCGCGGGAAATCCCGAAGCTGTGCGCCAGCTCCAGGGTAAAGGTCTTTGTATACAGTTCCAAGGCGGTTCGGTTTGGTTTCCCAAGGTACTGTATTTGTCCCAAAAAAGAACCCCCGCAAGGCAGGGGTTCCGGGCGACCGTTCGGTCTTTGATTGAGTGATGGGAAATTTTAGTAGCGATGTACGCTGCCGGAGGCGGATTTGCGCGTTTCTACCGTGGCATCGCCGCTGTAGTGAATGTCTGCCCCGCTGCTGGCATCGGCGGTAAGGGAACCGGTTACGTAGACCCGGATGTCCGCCCCGCTGCTGGCGTGGGCATGGCACACCTTGGCTTCCAGGTCCTGGGCCTTGATGTCCGACCCGCTGCTGGCATCGGCATAGAGGAGGTTGGCCCGGCCGCTCACCTTGATGTCCGCCCCGCTGCTGCAATCGGCCTCCACCTCGTCGGCTACCAGTTCCAGGCGCAGGTCCGCCCCGCTGCTGGCGTCCAGTTTGATCATGTCGCCTTCAATGAGGCCCTGCCCCCGCAGGTCTGCCCCGCTGGAGGCGCGCAATACATTGATTTGCGGTAGGCTTACATAGACCTTCTTGGTGGCCCGGCCAATGTTCTCGACGGCGTGGATGCGGAGCTCCCCGTCGCGGATGTCGGTGCCGATCAGGTCGATTACATTTTCGTCTGCCGATACCCGGATGTCGTAATCGGTGGCCTGGGTCACGTACACGTCTATGCCTTCGGAGGCCGTAATGGCGGTAAAGTCTGCAGTTACGCTGCGGGCTTCTTCCACAACGACGCCGTTGCCGCGTTTGCCCGGCCCCCAGTTAACGTCCAGCATACAGGAGGAGGCGAGTAAGGTCAAAATCAGGGCGATGGTAATTCTGGCAAGTGTTGTCATGATGTTCGTTTTTTGATGACCGGGCTGGGCCCGGGTTGATGCGTTTCAGGTTGATGTTTTTAGTCGATGGGTCAAAGGTGGGACACAAGCCCGCCTTTTCCCAGGGTTTCGGACCGAATTGTCGGATCCGGGGGATGAACCGTCAGGGCCGTCCCTGGTCGTTGGCGCGGATGCGTACGCCGTCCTCGTTAATTTTCATTTTAAAACTATCCCCGCTGTCGTTCAGGTCTATGTCCACGCCGTTCTCGTCAATGATGATATGGCCTTCCCCATCCCCGTCGTCCCTATGGCGGCTGGTGTCCGGCGGGCAGTCCAGGCAGGTCAGGATGCCGTTGGCCCCCATCTGCCAGCGGTAGCGGGCAATTTCCTTGCGGTACAGGTCGCGGTCCGTTTGGGTGCGGCGCCCCATAAATTCCCGGGCAGCCGGGTTAAAATCCACTACGGTGCCTTCCGGCAGGTACAGGGTCAGGCGCATTTCCTGCCCGCGTACCTTGTTGGCAATGGCCGTGGTGAAATGGTCATTCAGTTGCAGGGTATTGCCGCTTAAGGCATAGCCAAAGTCGATGGCTTCGGCCCGTGCCCGGGCATCTGCATACGAACGGCCGTCCGCGTCCTTGCGCAGGCGCAGGTAGGCGGTGGAATCTTCGGATTTACGGATGTCCAGCAGCAGGTCGTCCGAGAACAGCATGGGCTGGTCTTCCTCGTCGTACCGGATGCGCATCCCGGCTACAATGGGCCCGGACTCATAGCCGTAGGTATTCTCATTAAAGTGCACCCGCAGGGTATCCGGTGCCGGCAGGGCCAGGGTGTCGCGCACCGTCACGCTGCCGGTGTAGGCATGGGCGGCGGCCTGTTTCACGCTCAGTACCGAGAGGGAAATCAGCGCCATAAGCCACAGCCCCAACAGGGAGAACTTGGCGATGTTGCCGATGGATTTCAGGTTGGTCACCAGGATACGCAGCCCCAGGTACATCAGGAAAAAGAAGGGGATGCCCACGGCCAGGAATACCAGGAGGGACACAATCCAGATGGGGGTGTCCGTGTCGTTGAGCATGCCCACCAGGTCTACCCCGGGAATGTGAACGGCATCCACCACGCCTACGGTAAACAGGGCAATGACCAGCCCGATCAGGGCAGTGGCCCCGGTAATGATCAGGATGATGCCCACGAATTTCCCGATCACCTTAAAGAAGAACATGATCACGTCCCCCAGGGTGTCGAAAAAGGATTTCCCGGAACTCTTCACGCGGTCCCCCACCTTTTCATAATCGACGCTGCGCACCTTTTCGGCTACCTCGTCAAAGCCCTCCTTTACCTTGCGTTCAATATTGCTGATGTTCACGGGTTCCCCGGTCATATCCAGTTTCTGAGCCGTGGTGGCCGCCTCGGGCACCAAAATCCAGAGCAGGATGTAGGCGATAAAGCCAAAGCCGGAGAAAATAGCCAGCAGGATAAAGATCAGGCGGATCCACAGGGCGTCAATCCCCAGGTAGTGCTCCAGCCCGGCGCAGACCCCGCCAATGTATTTCTGGTCGATGTCGCGATAGAGTTTCTTCGCCTTCGGGCGGGCGCTCTGGGAGGAGGGCCCGGCCTGGGGTTCGTCCTGGAAGATGTCTTCGTCTACGTGGTAGTCTTCCGGCTGCCCCATAATGGCGATGACTTCGTCCACTTCCTTCAGGGTGATCACCTGCCGCTCGTTCTCCATTTTCTCGAAGAACAGCTCGGCAATGCGCGCCTCGATATCGGCGATGATCTCGTCGCTGCCCGTAGTACCGGAAAAGGAGCGCTTAATGGCCTCCAGATAGCGCTGCAGCTTCATGAATGCGTTTTCATCAATGTGAAAAAGCATATTGGCCAGGTTGATATTTACAGTCTTGTTCATCTTACTTGCTTTTTTTATTGGTGACCACGTTTACAGCGGTTCGGAGTTCGTCCCAGGTGGTGTCCAGCTCCTTGAGGAACATCTTCCCGGTTTCGGTGAGCCCGTAGTATTTGCGGGGCGGCCCGGAGCTGGATTCCTCCCAGCGGTAGGAGAGCAGCCCTGCGTTTTTCAGCCGGGTGAGCAGGGGGTAGATGGTACCCTCCACAACCAGCATTTTTGCGTCTTTCAGGGTATCCAGGATCTCGGAGGCATACTTGTCCCCCCCTTTAAGGATGGACAGGATGCAATACTCCAGGACGCCCTTACGCATTTGCGCTTTGGTATTTTCGATGTTCATAATGCTCGGATCTTTAGCTACCGCCCGCGCGGGTAGCGGGGCGGCTGAGTTCGACGGTTCGTTTTTTGATGCTCATGATGATGGATTGATTGATGAATAAACGTTAGTGCAGGCTTACGATGCGGTACATCCGCCAGGCGTCCTCCTCCTGTTTCCAGAGGGTGATAAAACGGCTGGGCCGGGACTCGGCCTGCGGCTCCTCGGCATTGAAAAAGCGGTGCAGGCCCAGGGCTACGGCCCCAAAGCCGGGTATTTCATGGACCTCCAGGCTGCCTTCCACCCGGGTGCGGGTCACCTTGCCGCAGATGTTTTCGCGGATGCTTTGCAGGATGTCGGCCTTGGAACGGCTTAAGCCGCCCTGGTCGTGGTAGAATTCCAGGTCCTCGCACAACAGGCTGGCCTGGGTCTCCATGTCGCAGTGGTTATAGGCCTCAAAATACGTGAGGTCCAGGTTGCTGATGGTGCGGTACAGGTCCGAGTCTTCAGGGACTTGTGCCAGGGCCTCGGCCAGGGCGCCCACCAGGATGGCCAGCAGTAAAAGGATGTGGCGCAGTTTCATTATCGGATGAATTTAATGGTGAGCGGATATTTGAAATAGTCCCCTTCGTTGGTGCGGAGGGTGGCCAGGATGGTGTAGACCACGTTAACGATAAAGAGGCCAAATCCCAACAACCCGGCCACGCCAACGGGCCACCAGAAGAAGGGCAGGTCAAACAGGCCGTCGCCCAGGTTCAGGTGGAAGTCGTCCATGTGTTCCCACTCGTTCCAGTGGAAACCGCCATTGCGAAAAAATGCTGGCAGGGACCCCAATAGGAAGGGAACACTCAGCAGGCCCAGCATAAAATTGTACAGGGTCATGCTGATCTGGAAGTTCAACGCCTGTTTCCCGTGGTAATCCACAAAGGCGGACTGGTTCTTGTTGGAGAGCCAAAGCACCAGCGGCAGCAGGAAATGCCCCAGCGGGATAAAGAACCTGCACAGGGTGGAGCCATGGATCACGGCGGACAGGTTGCGTTCGTGTTTGGTGACTGATTCTGTCATGGCATAGTTGTTTCTTATGCAAATATATATACGAAAGAAGGTATTATGCAAAACATAGTACTATTAATTAACATAATATTAACAATTAGGAATCCCCGGGAATTTGATATTTTTACGCCTACCTAACTCCCAAGACATGGCTTCCCTGGTCCGCAAATTCAATGGGTTTATGTTCCTGAAACTCCCTTCTGCCTGGTGGTGCGGGGTGCGCCTGCAGCACCTGGACGGCAATTCGGCCGATACCCGGGTTACCCACAGGTGGATTAACCAGAACCCCTTCCGTTCCATGTTCTGGGCCGTTCAGGGGATGGCTGCCGAATTTGCCACGGGCGCCCTGGTCATGTACCACATCCGCAAGAGTGGGCGGAAGGTTTCCATGCTGGTGCTGAACAATACGGCTACTTTCACCAAGAAGGCCACGGGGCGGATCCGTTTCCGGTGCGAGGACGGCCCGGCCGTACAAAAGGCCCTGGCCGAAGCGGTGCGCAGCGGGGAAGGGCAGACCGTATGGATGACCGCCACAGGTATTGACGCCGCAGGCGACCCCGTAAGCACTTTTCGCTTTGAGTGGACCTTAAAGGTTAAATAACCAGGGGGTTAGATAATTTCCTGTAACATTTTCCGTACCTTATATACAGATTCATTGCTATATGCCCTATACCCTTTCTTTTTCGGTACAACCGGAATACCTGGAAGTGGATATGTCCGTACAGGTAGAAGAAGGCCTGGAACTCCGCGAGGCTTTTGAACGCTGGAAGGAGGTGGCCGCCCTGTGCCGGGAACACGACCGCACCCGGGTGCTGGTCACCATGGTCTTTGAAGGCGAATACAGCCTGGAACTCAAGTTCAGGTTGGCCAAGGGCGCTTCGGCCATTGGCTGGAGTCCGGACCTGAAGCTGGCGGTGGTGATTGCCGACCCTCAGCAGTTCGAGCGGCAGCTCTTTACGGAAACGGCCATGGTAAGCCTGGGGTACGAGATGAAATTATTTACGAAAAAAAAGCCTGCCAAAAAGTGGCTGCTCCAATAGCCGGCGGCTTTACCACCCATTAAAACACACGCAATGAACGCACACGAAATTGACTACGCCATTCACGGAGAGGAGATGCAATACGTCTCGGTAACCCTGGACCCCCAGGAAGCGGTGGTGGCGGAAGCCGGGAGTTTTATGATGATGGACCCGGACATCAAAATGGAAACGATCTTTGGCGACGGCTCCCAGAAAGACAATGGCGTACTGGGCAAAATCTTTTCGGCCGGCAAGCGTATCCTCACGGGAGAGAGCCTTTTTATGACGGCCTTCTACAATGTAGGCGCCGCCCGGCGCGACGTGAGTTTTGCCTCGCCCTACCCGGGCAAAATCGTACCCATAGACCTCTCCGAAAAGGGAGGGAAGTTCATCTGCCAGAAGGATGCCTTCCTCTGTGCGGCCAAGGGTGTTTCCGTAGGGATTGAGTTCTCCCGCAAACTGGGGCGCGGCCTCTTTGGGGGCGAAGGCTTTATCATGCAGAAGCTGGAGGGAGACGGGATGGCCTTTGTCCATGCCGGGGGTACCATGGCCCGGCGCGAGCTGCAGCCTGGCGAAGTGCTGCGCGTAGATACGGGCTGTATTGTGGGCTTTACCCAGACCGTGGATTACGACATTGAATTTGTTGGCGGCATCCGCAACACCATCTTTGGGGGCGAGGGGCTGTTTTTTGCCACCCTGCGCGGCCCGGGGGTAGTCTACATACAATCCCTGCCCTTCAGCCGGCTGGCCGGCCGGGTACTGGCCGCTGCGCCCCGGGCCGGCGGCAAAGACAAGGGGGAAGGCAGCCTGCTGGGCGGGTTGGGCGACCTGCTGGACGGGGACAACCGCTTCTAAACTTCCTGCTGACGGATTTCAGGACAGAAAGGTATCTTCGTGCCGGGGTGGGGGGCACCCCCACCCGGGGGAGAACGGCCCTGAATCCGTATCTTTGCCCCCATGGATTTCCAAGCCCTATTCGACTTTCTGGAGGAACTGCAGGCCAATAACCACAAAACCTGGATGGACCAGCACCGCAAGCGGTATACCCGCCTGCGCAACCAGTTTATCGGCTGGCTGGACCACCTGGATGCCGAGGTGGCGGCCATAGACCCTGAATACTATCCCACGCCCGGAAAACGCGGGATTAACCGCATCAACAACAACCTGATGTTCCACCCGGATCGCCCCGTTTACAAGGACCATTTCGGAGCCGGGCTGGACAAGGCCCCGGGCACGGCGGATTTCTACATCGAGGTGGGTCTGTCCCAATCCATGCTGGCCGGGGGGCTGTGGCGCCCGGGCCGGGAACGGCTGCAGAGCGTGCGGGAAGCCATCGATTACAACGGGGAGGTGCTGCAGGCCATCCTGGAAAAGCCATCCTTTAAAAAGACATTCGGGGGCCTGTACCCGGACCAGGCCTTGCAGCGCATGCCCAAAGGGTATGCTGCGGACCACCCCCAGGCGGAACTGTTGCGCCAGAAAACCTTTGCGGTTTCCCGCCCCCTGACCCGGGCCGAAATCCTGGCCCCCGGCTTTGAGGCCCTGGTGCTGGAAACCTACCGGGAAATGCTGCCTTTCCGCCGGTACCTGAACCAGGCCCTGACGGTCTGAAATCCCCTGAAATTCCGTAACTTAAAGGGGTAAGTCATTCCCATGCAGTTGCGGCGCCTTTTCCTGGTCTTTTTTGGCCTCCTGACCCTGTTTACCCGGGCCCAGCATCCCTTGTCCTCACAGGATCAGGAATTTTGGGAACGGGAAGCGGCTCTCCTGGAATTCAGTGCAAACATCCGGACCCTGAAATCGGAGACCGGGGATACCACAGCCATTTCCATACCGCTGCGTATGGGGGAAGGCGGACATTTGGAGGCCTTTACGGCCCGGGTTCGGGTACGCGGGCAGTCCCGGCTCCAAACCTGTTATTACCCGCCCCTGACGCTGCGTTTTGCAGCTGCGGCCCGCCAAAACCCCGTCCTGGCAGGGCAGCGGGAACTCAAGCTGGTCTGGCCCTGCCAGGCCAGCCGTGAGGCCGAGGACCTGGTGCTGAAGGAATGGCTGGCCTACCGCATGTATGCGGCCATAAGCCCCTATCATTACAAGACCCGGCCGGTACGCGTTGTGTTTACCGAGCACAGGGGCCGCCGACGGCTGGAGCGCGATTTACAGGGATTCCTGCTGGAAGACCACGGGGCCCTGGCCCGGCGCCTGGAGGGGCAGCGGGTCCGCCGGGAAATGCCCGCCGGGATGCAGGATCCCTATTACAGCGCCCTGAACAACCTGTTCCAGTTCCTGATCGGCCATACGGATTTCTCCCTGCGGCTGCAGCACAACCAGCGCTTGTATTTTCTTGGCGGGCGCTACCTCAGCATTCCGTATGATTTTGACCTCTCGGGCTGGGTGAATGCCCCCTATGCCACCGTTTCCAATACGCAGCACCTGAAGGGTTCTGTCGGGGTGGTAACCGAACGCATCTATAAGGGCTTCCGCCGCAACCCGGAGGTGCTCCAGCAGGCACGGGAACAGGTGCTGGGGGCACGGGATACCTGTTTCCGGATCCTGAAGGCGGCCCAACCGGAATTCCGGGACCCGGAGGCCTATGCCCGGGCGCGGGCCTATCTGGAGGAGGGCTTTAACCTGTTGGCATCCGACCGGAGTTTCCAGCGCAGGATCCTGAACCACCTCAGGGACTAAAAGGGCCCAGCCGGGAATTCCCGACCTTTGTTATACCTGATATTCTATACCTATGTCTTCACACCTTCCAACCCATGGCAGCCTTCGCAACGTGGCCCGGGAAGTCCTCTCGGACGCCTGGTATACCCTATACCGCTACACCTTCGATTATTTCCGGTCCGACGGCCGCTGGGATACCCAGCAGCGGGAAGTCTACGACCGCGGGAACGGGGCCGTGGTGTTGCTATACGACCCCGGGCGGGAAAAGGTGCTGCTTACCCGGCAGTTCCGCATGCCCACCTATGTGAACGGGAATGCAGACGGGATGCTTACCGAGGCCTGTGCCGGCCTGTTGGACGAGGCGGACCCGGAGGGTTGCATCCAAAAGGAAATCCTGGAGGAAACCGGGTACCGGGTCCCCAGGGTAAGGCGGGTGCTGGAGGCCTACAGTTCCCCTGGGGCCGTTACCGAAAAGCTGTATTATTTCCTGGCGGAATATGCCCCGGAGATGAAAGCCGGGGCAGGCGGGGGCCTCGATAGTGAATCCGAAGATATCGAGGTGCTGGAGGTTTCCTATGCCGAAGTGCTGCAGGCCCTGGCCCAGGGACGCATCCGGGACGCCAAGACCGTGCTGCTGTTGCAGTACGCAGCCCTGTATGGCCCGCTGCGGGAGGCCTTCCTCAATAGTGCTCCCGCACCCAGGTAAGCAGGGCTTCCATCCGCGCTTTCACGGCTGTGCCGCTATCCAGGTAATGGTTGTTCATAAAGGCAAACACCACCCATTTGCCTGAGCGCGTGCGCAGGTAGCCACTCAGGTTGTGGTTGTTGCTCAGGCTTCCCGTTTTCCCAAAAAGGTAGGGCCCCTCCGGGCTGCGGTACCAGTCCTTCAGGGTGCCGTTGGCCCCGCCCTGGGCCAGCAGGGGCAACAGGCGCTCCGGTGGGATTTCCCGATGGAGTTTGCGCAGCAGGTGCACCACACTGCCCGGGCAGATCAGGTTATAGCGACTTAGCCCGGACCCGTCTACCCATTTGGGGCGTTGGGGCAGGTCGGCCAGGTAGGTGTCCAGCACGTAATCCCGGGCCCGCCCAAAACCCAGGGTATCCCCCAGGGTGGCCGAGACCATCAGCATCAGCTGCTCGGCCAGGAAATTATCGCTGGTTTGCATCATCCGCCGGTAGACGCTGTCTGCCTGCGGGCCGTCCAGGACCTTGAGGTTGCCCCCCGGCCGGGCCGGGTAGGGGAGAACGGGTTTGCCCAGGGCCTGGGACCAAAGCTGCCGCTCCCGCTGCGGGTCCGTCACCAGGGGTACTTCCAGGGTGTCTCCGGGTTGGGGGTCCAGGAAAAAGCGATTGTGCTCCGGCGTTCGGGCATACCTGCCGGCTTCGGGAAATATGCTGTCCCGGAAGGCCATGGGCCATACCCGGAGGGAATCATCCCCGCGAATCACGCGCAGCAGATTCCCGTAGGCCGGGAAGGCCGAACGGGTAGGGGTATAGTACTGGTCAAAATCGTCCCAGGACCATCCCGGGCCCCAGGCCGGGTCTTCCAGATGGGTATTTACCAGGGCTACCCGCGGGAACCCCTGCATGAAATGGAAGGCCGTACTGTCCGCCAAATCCGGGTGCAGAGCGGCGGGGTTGGCGGTACCCCAGGCCACCAGGGTATCTCCTGCCATGGTATAGGCCAGGGCCGGAAGGCGTTCGGGCAGGGTTTTCAGGGCGGCGTAGAGCGTCAATAACTTTACGTTGCTGGCCGGGGTAAAGGGCTTAAGGGGGTTATGGGCATAGAGGGTATCGCCGGCCTGCAGATCCAACAGTAACAGGCCTGTTAATTGGGCCTGGAAGGCAGGGCCCTGCAGGGTGCGGCTCGCATGGCGGTGTACCTGGCGGGCCGGGCTGCAACCCGAGGTAAATGACAAAATCAGGGCAGCGGCTGCAACCCCTTTTATTACGGCGTTTAAGGGCGTTTTCAACAGGAATTTAAAGGTGTGTTGGGATGAAATTATTCAATTTTTAACGAATCCCGCATACGATTTAAGCGCAATTTTTGGTTATTTTGTCTGTACAACAACTCACCAAAACATTCTGATTTATGGCTGGATCTATGCTGGAGTACACCAAAACGGTACTCCAAAAGGTCAGTTTCGATGCCCGGTTGTTTGGCAGGGAACTCAAAAAAGCAATGCAGCACCTGCTTCCCAATGAAATTGAGGAACTCAAACAGTGGCTGCTACAGTTCACCACAGACAAGCCGGAGTTACAACCTGCATTAATCTATCTGCCTGCGTAAGGCATAACGCCCCGCCCTCCGGCGGGGCTTTTTTATGCCTTCCCGCCCCGGCCTTTGGCTTTGGGGCTGATGATCTGTACGTCCTGAAAGGCGATGGCCCCGCGTACCACGGATGCGATAACCTCCCTCAGGGCTTCGGTAATCTGGAATTTCAATTCTTTTTTGTGGTAGATCAGGCTCACTTCCCGGGCTGGGGCCGGGTCCTGGAAAAAGCGCAGGTTTTGCTGGCGGGCCTCGTCCAGCCCCAGGGTATGCAGGTAGGGTAGCAGGGTCATGCCCAGGCCTTCGTCTACCAGGTTCACCAGGGTCTCAAAACTGCCGCTGTCCAGTTGGAAGGGTTCATCTGCCGCCCGGTTGGTGGCCTTGCAGAGGTTAATGACGCCGTCCCGGAAGCAGTGTCCGTCCTGCAGCAGCAGCATGTCTTCCAGGTCCAGGTGTTCCCGCCCGATTTTCCCGGAACCGGAAAGGCGGTGCCCCGGGGGCACATAGGCCACAAAAGGTTCGTAATACAACGGGCGCTCCACCAGGTTCGGGATTTCCAGGGGCGTGGCCGCAATCCCGGCATCCAGGTGGCCTTCCCGCAGCTCTTCAATCATCTGTTCCGTACTGACCTCCCGGATAATCAGGCGCACCTTGGGGTATTTCTGGGTAAAGGATTTCAGGAACATGGGCAACAGGGTGGGCATAACCGTGGGAATGACCCCCAGGGCGTAGGAGCCCCCCACATAACCTTTTTCCTGGTCTACAATGTCTCGGATACGTGCGGCCTCCTGCACTATGTTGCGGGCCTGGTCCACAATTTTCTGGCCGGCTTCCGTGATGGCGATGGGTTTTTTGCCCCGGTCAAAGATGAGCAGGCCCAGTTCGTCTTCCAGCTTTTGTACCTGCATGCTTAAGGTGGGCTGGGTGACAAAACTCTTTTCTGCGGCCAGGGTAAAATTCCGGTGTTCGGCTACGGCCAGTACGTACTGGAGTTGGGTAATGGTCATGGCGGAAAGGCGTGGTTGGTATGGGTTATAAGTCCCATAAAGGTATAAAAAATACCTATTGTAACTGCTTATTGTAATCAGGTATTCTGATTAAATACAGATCAGGTTTTTAAATCAACATGACTAGCGCCTGATCGCGGATTCCCTGACGGAATTGCTCCTTATTGCGCGGGAAATTCTGGACGCCTCGGACCGTTCCGGGGACGAAGGCACCAATGCCATGATGAGCGACTTTATCACCGAACAGGAAAAAACGGTATGGATGATGAAAGCCTGGCTGGCCGAACAGGTATAATGGGCCAACTGTGACATAATATGCCATTGAGCCAAAAAAAAGCGCTACCAGAACTTCTGGTAGCGCTTGATAGGAAAGAGATTGCCGTCTTAGTTTCCTTCACTTAGGGAAAAGCTGCCATCTCCGTTAAAATTGGTAACAATTATGGTAACCGTCCAAAGTCCGGCACTTCCCGCGGCGGTTACCCCGCCAATGGTGTCCTCCTGATTCGATCCGAGAATGGTGCGATCCAGAACTACCATACCCTGGGAATCTTCAACAATCATCTGGAAACTTCCAGACGCAGTAGATGTAATATCTGCATTGAAGTCTGCAGTGGACAAATTGTTGTTCCAGACGAAGCTCCGGGTTGCTGTCCCCCCGTTGCCTGTAAAACTCGCGTTGATATCCCCATTAAAATCGGAGACATCTTCCATGAGGAGGGTTCCGTTAACGGTTACGCGGGCATAGGCCTCTTCGTCATTGCTGCATGAGAGAAATAGCAGTAAGGCTGGCAGCAGCAATAAAAGTTTGGGAAATTTTGTGTATACTGTTTTCATCAGTAATGTTTTTAATGACATTTAGATCTGTGTTCATAACGATTATACCCTCTTATTATTGCCATTTAATCCACGGGTTCAAACCTTTTAAATATTACTGTTTTAGCACATACATCAAATAAGATACTTGGTTTGGATGATGTTTTAGGGTTCATTGGAACTTAGAACCGAATGCTGAGGCTGACGTCTTCCGTGCCCACTTCAAAGGCAGAGGCCTGGAAGTTGGGCGGCCCCATTTGCAGGGTCTCGCCGCTCAGGCCGTAGGGTTCCTGCGGCATGCCGCTGGTGTCAAAATCCATCCGGCCGTTCGCATTGAGGTCGTGCAGCACCGAGATGGCGTAAGTGCCCGGGGCTACATCTTCGAAGGTAATGGTGAGCGGGCCTTTTTGGGCCTGGCTACTGTACCCGGCCAGCCCGGCTCCCTTCATAAAGGTATGTTGCTGGTGCAGGGCGGCCAGGACATTTCCCTGGTCGTTCAGGACATTTTCCACAGTTACCGTTAGGGTAACCCCCGGGGTTTGCTGGGCAAAGGTCCCCAGGGCGGTCAAAAGGGCAAAGGCGGTAAGTAATACAGTTTTCATTACAGCACGTTTTTTGAAGGTTATGCCCCAAAACTCCGAAACGTACTTGTCCCTGGCAATTGCGATTGACCGAAATGTCGGATGGGCGCCCCGAACCGTAGCTTAGGGGGCGAGCTGGACCTCCATCTGTATGTTGCATCGCGAATAGGGCGAATGCCGCCCCTGAAAGGCCTTGAACCCCAGCTTGTGGTAGAGGCGGATGGCGGGCTCCAGCACCGTATTGCTCTCCAGGTAAACCCGGCGTGCCCCCAGTTGGCGCGCCCCTTCCAGGACGGCGCGGCCCAGGGCATAGCCAATGCCCAGCCCCTGGTAGGCGGGGTCTACGCCCATCTTGGTAAGTTCAAAGGTGGCGGGCGCCTCGTGGTCCGGCATCAGGGCGCATACCCCCACCGGGGTTTCCCCCACCAGGGCCACCCAGATGGCACCCCCGGGATCCAAAATGTAGGTTGCCGGGTGTTCCAGCACCTGGTGGTCTATGGGCTCCATGGTAAAATACTGGTCTATCCAGGCCTTGTTCAGGTCGTGGAAGGCCTGCCGGTAACGGGGGGCGTAGGGTACAATGCGCACCTCCTGCTGTACAGGGTCCATGGGTCAGGGGGTGGCCGGGGTATCCTTTTTACCGAGGATTTCCACAATCCAGTAGATAAACTGCCCGATGCCATTGGCGAAGATGAACAGCAGGATCCAGACCAGCAGCAGGTTGTTCTGCTGCAGGTTGGGGTTTTTTACGGCGTGTACGATATAGAAGATCAGGCTGCCCAGGCACAGGGCCACCATCAGCAGGACCAGCACGAGAAACCCCGAAAGCACGCTAAAGGTGGTCATGGGCAGGCCGCCCCCGTGCTCCATCTCGTCCATATGGCCGATCATGGAGAAAATAAATATAAAGTACCCGCCAAAAAGCAGGATGATCGCGATAAAGGGGGCCAGGGCAAAGAATGCCTGCCAGAACTTGCTTTGTAACATGGCTGGGTTTTTCCTTAAAGATAGGCCAAACCGGGGAATCCTCAAAGGGATTCCGGTCCCTGCATGGCATCGGCCACAGCCCCGGAGGCCCCGCCCCGGCGCTGCAGTTCCGAGACAATGCGCGGGTGGTCCTGTTCCCTGCCCTGGGAGAGTTTAAAAGCGGCCTCCAGGCGGGTGGCCGTAATGGTAAAGCCCACAATGCCCCGCACCTGGCGCAGCGTGGCTTCGGAGAGGTCCTGCAGGCGTACCGGGGCCTCGGAATCGGCCTCATACCGGTCTACCAGCCGGTGCAGGGAGGCCCAGAGTTCCGCCTCGGTCTGCTGGCGGTAGGTGCCCGTCAGGTGTACGGCCATGTAATTCCAGGTAGGCACCTCTTCCTGCTGGTACCAGGAAGAAGAGACATAGGCATGGGGCCCGTTAAAAATACAGAGTACCTGCTGCCCGTCTGCGATGTGCTGCCACTGGGGGTTGGCCCGGGCAAAATGCCCGCAGAGCACGAGCTGGCCGTTCCCGGCTTCTTCCAGTTCCAGGGGCAGGTGGGTGGCCATGGGTGTCTCGGCACCCCCACTGACCAGGATGCCAAAGGCGTGTTCCCGGATAAAGCGGCGGATGGCCTCCGGGTCTTCATTGCGGTATTTGGGCGGGATGTACATGGGTTAAAGGTAGGAAATCGGGCGGGATGCCCACCTACGGTTCAGCCCCGGAATCCGACGGTTGGGTAGGCCGGATTGGGCGGAAGCCCCGAAAGGCCCCACCTTTGTTTCCAGAGATCCCGCAAGGCCGCCATAGAATTGTTACTTTAGGGACGGCTGCGGGCTGCAGCAAAAACCGGCATACATGAAAACCCTCTGGAGAGAACTCGGACGCGCCACCCTGGTAGGGATAGCCCTCTATGCCGTGTTCCTGCTCATTTACTTCTGGAACGGCACCCAGATCCGCTTTAACCTGGAAATGGGATCGGATTTTGCCGAACACATGATCTTCAGCTGGGTGATCTATATGGCCAATTACTGGGTATTCAGCCGGGCCCTGCAGCGGTTTGGCCCCAGGGTCTTCCGCCTGCGCAACCTGGCCCTTAGCCTGGGGGCCCATGCCCTGGTGACCGCCCTGGCCATCTTTGTAGCCCGCCTGTTGGTGGCCCTGGCCTTCTGGCGCATTCCCATGGAGGAATACCTGCAGATGCAGCAGCCGGGCTATTACACCACCAGCGTGCTGATCGCCCTTGTAGTGGCCGGCGTTTTTTATGCCTTGTACTACTACAAACAGCGGCAGGAAGGCCGGGTAAAGGAGCAGAAGATCATTGCCCGCACGGCCTCTGCCCAGTTCGACGCCCTGAAGAACCAGCTGGACCCCCATTTCCTGTTCAACAGCCTGAATGTGCTCACCAGCCTGATCGACGAAGACCCGGAGGCGGCCCAGCGCTTTACCACCTCCCTTTCCAAGGTGTACCGCTATGTGCTGGAACAGAAGAATAAGGAACTGGTGCCCGTAGATGAGGAATTTGCTTTTGCCCGCACCTATGTGCGCCTGCTGAAAATGCGCTTCGAGGACAGCATCGTTTTCGACATTCCCGAGGCGGCGCAGCAGCCCGAGGCCCGCATTGTGCCCCTCTCCCTGCAACTCCTGCTGGAAAACGCCGTAAAGCACAATGTGGTAACCGCTACCCGCCCGCTGCGGATTACCGTGCGGGAGGAAGACGGCTACCTGGTGGTGAGCAACAACCTGCAGGAAAAGCAGGTGGTGAAAAAATCCAGCGGGGTGGGGTTGCAGAACATCCGCCAGCGCTATGCCCTGCTTACGGACCGGCAGGTGCGCATTTCCAAAGACGGAGGCGCCTTTCGCGTGGCCCTGCCCATGCTTACCCGTCAGGTAGGCACCGTGCAGCCCAGCGCCGATTTCCTGCGCGACAAGCGCTTCCAGAAGGCTCGGGAGAAGGTAGAGGCCATCAAGAAATTCTACGGCAACCTGGCCTCCTATTGCGTGGTTATCCCCTTTCTGGCCTGGCTGAACTGGCGCACCACGGACTTCCCCTGGGTGGTTTTTCCCGCCCTGGGCTGGGGGTTTGGCCTGCTGATGCACGGCATGGAAGCCTATGGGTACAACCCGCTTTGGGGGAAACGATGGGAAGAGCGCAAGATCCGCGAACTGATGGAACGGGACGATTTTTAAGGGCGTCCCCGGTTCGGGAGGGCTTTTCGACAGTTCGGTCGGAAATCCTTTTAAAGCCCCTGCCGCGGTTGCACCTTTGCCTTAGAAACCATCAAAAAACGCAACATCATGGAAAACCGAATCGAATCCGACCGCTACCTGAGGGCCCGCCGCCGGGTAGACTGCATCAAGGGCTTTTACCACAACCTGCTGGCCTACCTGATCGTAATCCCCTTCCTGGCCTGGTTGAACTGGCGCACCACCCACTTTCCCTGGGTGATCTTCCCCGCCCTGGGCTGGGGGATGGGCCTGGCCATGCACGGGCTGCGGGCCTTTGGCTACAACCTGTTCCTGGGCCCGGACTGGGAAAACCGGAAAATCCGCGAATTCATGTCTAAAGACGATTTTTAATCACCCATACCATGGAAGAAGACCTCAATCGGGAAAACAAGTACATCCGTGCCCGCCAGCGGGTGGAAGAACTCAAGAAGTTTTACGGGAATCTGACGGCCTACGTCTTTGTGATCGGCATGCTGGCCCTGATCAACTACTTCACCTTCTGGGAGTATAAGTGGTTTCTCTGGGCCGCCCTGGGCTGGGGCATTGGCCTGTTGTTCCACGCCCTGAAGACCTTCCGCTGGAACCCTTTCTTTAACCGGGACTGGGAAGAGCGCAAGATCAGGGAGTTTATGGAAGAGGACGAGAAAACCGGCCGCTGGGAATAACCTTCAAATACCGCCTTATGGAACCTTACGAAAACGAGGAGTACACCTCCGGCTCCGGGGAGCAATCCCGGGAATTCTACAAATTGCAGCGCGCCCGCAAACGGGTACAGCAGATCAAGGGCTTTTATGTGCACCTTTCGGTCTACCTGGTCATTAACCTGTTTATTGCCGGCTCCATCCTGATCCAGTCCAACTGGCACGTGCAGGGGGCAGGGCTTTGGGGGGTGTTGTCCACCCCGGTGTTCTGGGGGATTGGCCTGGCCTTCCACGCCATCAATGTCTTTGGATTAAATGGTATCTTGGGCCGGGAGTGGGAAGCCCGCCAAATCCGCAAATACATGGAGGAAGACCAGCGGGAAGCCGAGAAATTCAAATAGGCCGGACATGGAAGTACTGATTATCGAGGACGAGAAGCCCGCCGCCCGCCGCCTGGCCCGCATGCTGGAAGGGGAGGGGGTACAGGTGGCCCATACCCTGCATTCCGTGGAAGAAGCCATCGGGTGGTTCGGGCAGCACCCCGCCCCCGAACTTATCTTTCTGGATATCCAGCTCTCGGACGGGCTCTCCTTTGAGATCTTCGATGCGGTAACCGTAAAATCCCCCATCATCTTTACCACCGCTTACGACGAGTACGCCCTGCAGGCGTTTAAGCTGAACAGCGTGGATTACCTGCTCAAGCCCATAGACCCGGACGAGCTGCGGGCCGCCCTGGCCCAGTACCGGGACCGCATGCCGGAGGCCGGGCCGGTCACGGTAGATTTTGAAGACATCCGCAAGCTGCTGACCAACCCCTTGGAGCGGGATTACAAGAAGCGCTTTACCGCCCGGGTGGGGCAACATCTGAAGATCCTCCACTCGGACGAAATCGAGTGTTTCTACAGTGAGAACAAGGGCACCTATGCGGCCACCTCCGAGGGGCGCACCTACCTGCTGGACACTACCCTGGAGCAGCTGGAAAACGAACTTTCGCCCGAGACGTTTTTCCGCGTCAGCCGGAAATTCTTCGTCCACATCGACCACATCAAAGACATTGTAGCCTACTCCAATTCCCGCCTGAAAATCCTGCTGGGCCGCTACCGGGAGCAGGAAATCATCGTGGCCCGCGAACGGGTCCGGGATTTTAAGCTTTGGTTGGAATAACCGGATTTACACCTCTGGAAAAGAGGTATCAAGCCTGTATTATAGATTTTCCTTATACCCGGTATTTTCCTCCGGGTCTACCCGGTTTTCGTCAAAGGAAGAGGGCAGCAGCTTCGGGATAAGGGAAATAAAGATAGGGAGTAGCAACGCCCCGCCGGGCAGCAGGAAGATGGCCAGGGAAGGGATGCTTTTAAAAAGGTCCAGCAGCTGCTCCTGCATCTTCTTGCGTTCCTCCCCGGAGAGTTCCTTTACCGTAGATTTAGACAGCAGGTATACCAGTTCTCGGCTTTGGGAAAGTTCGCTTTGCAGGCGGCGGGAATTGCGCCGGATCAGCTTGCCCACCACCTTAGACATATTGTCGTAGTAATTCTCTTTATTAAAGACCGAGAGCTGGTCTGCATAATGGGCAAAGAATTCCGTAACCGCATTCAGGGCTTCGCGAATGGCCCTGCCATCCAGGCCCAGTTCCCGCCCCAGGGTCAGGACAAATTCGGACTCCAGATATTCCAGGCTGTTGTCTTCCCACACGGTCAGGCAGGCCACATCCATCAGGTAGGCGGCCATGGCGGTACCCCGGTAGCCCTCGAGCATGCCCCGGTAGCTCAGGTCCAGGGGATGGGGCGGGTGCTCCATATAGGTCAGGGAAGCCTGGAAGAGGTCCCGCAGCCGTTCGTCCGAGGGTTTCTTCCGCTTGGCGGAAAGCGCCTGGTTTGCAATGTTTACGGCCACGAATTCCAGGTTGCGCGCAAAGGTGCGGGGGTCCGTGTCCTGCTCCAAATAGTGCTTGTAGGTAAGCACGTCAATCTGCAACAGGGAGTTGGTGATCATGCTGTTGAAGGTCTTGGACAGCACGTTCCCCCCCAGGTAGATGCGGGAATCCAGCAGCTTTTCCAGCTGGGAAGAGGTCTTGCGCCCGCTCAGAATCTTTTGCAGGAAGGTGATGCGGCCCACCCCCAGGGCCTTGTAATAGCTGAAGACGGACTCCAGGAAGGCGTCAAACCCCGCCCCGGGCCGCTGCAGGCGGTGGGTGGCAAACAGGCCAAACAGTAGGTTGATTTTGGCGCGTTCGTCCTGGGTAAGCTCGTGGGTGGGTCTGATGAAGTCGGGGATGCAGACATTCATGCCGTAGGCAAAGCCCAGGCGGCGCAACTGGTCGTACAGGTGGGTAAAATCCGGGTAGGCGGCCGCCTCTTTGGCGGCCAGATGGCCAAATTTTTCTATCCAACCCGATGCTGAGGGGTTCACGACTTCCCGGTTTAGGCCGCCAAATTAGGGTTTATTTCCCACCGCCGGAAACCCGGGGCCGGGATTTCGACGGGCCGCCATTTACCTTAACATTGCCTTAACATCGGGTGCAAATTTGGCCCAAAAGGTGTCATACAACCCCTGAATAGTGCCATTCATCGGCATTTTCGCGCAAAACTGTGAATTTACATCAGGTAATTCACCGGTTTTTTCATACATTTGATCGAACCCAATTCACTCCGGGGGGCGTAATCTCCCCGAAATAAGAACCTACTAAACTATATGTTATGGAAATCATTCTCTTTTCCGCATGGCTTCTGGTAATGTCTGCTTTAAGCTTTCGGGTCTATATCGCCCACCAGTCCCTGCGCAAGTTTCAAAAGAACATGGACGCCCAGATCTGAGGCGTACCCCCTAACCCTAAACAAACCAAAAGGCCGGGAAATTCCCGGCCTTTTTTGTGGCTTGTATTCAGGAACAGGGATTACTCGATAATCCCGGTGCAGCTAATGCGCGCCCCGGCAGCCCCGCTGGGCTGGGAGGTATAGTCGTCTGTACCCTGGTGCACGATAACGGCCTTACCCATGAGGTCCTTGTTGGAGTCTCCGCAGCCCAGGCACCACTGGTCGGTCTCAAAGTGGACCATGCCGTTGCCGTTTTCATCTGCGGTAAAGTTCCCGATATCCCCTTTGTGGTACCCGGTGTCATCACCCCATTTGCCGTGGGGCTCCCCGGTGGGGTTCCAGTGCCCGCCCGTGGAGGTGCCGTCCGCGGCAGAGCAGTCTGCCGTCTGGTGGATGTGGATGGCGTGTTCCCCAGGAGTGAGACCGGAAAACATGGCGTGCATCATCACGCTCCCGTCTTTCTCGGTAAAGGTCACCTCCCCGGATACCCCGCTGTCGCTCTTGGGCTCCATGGTAAAGGTGACGGTTTTCTCGGTCACCATTTCCTTGGCTTCGTCCATAACTTCCTCGGTGGCTTCTTCCATGCTGTCCATGGCGTCGTCTGCCTCCTTTTTGGCCTGCTTGCAGCTGGTTGCGGCCACCAGGGCCAGGGCCAGCAGGCTTATGCTTACTTTTTTCATGTGATCGTGTTTTTGGGTTTAGCCCTAAAATTACACAATTTGAAGGGGGATATCAACCCCCATTCTCTCCGGGCCCTTCCAGGCTGGAAAGCACCTGGGTAGGGCTGGTCAGGGTGCGGTGTACCGGGCACTTTTCGGCAATTTCCAGCAGGCGCTGCCGCTGGGATGCGTCCAGGTTCCCCGTCAGGCGCAGGCTGCGCCGGAAGGTGTCTATTTTGGCATCCTCCTGCTGGCAGTCCCGGGAATCTTCCGCATGGTCCTTGCTGTATGAGGTGTGTACTTCTACGTTTTGCAGGTCCCACCCCTTGCGGCGCGCATAGAGCTGCAGGGTCATGGCCGTGCAGGCAGACAACCCGGCCGATACCAGTTGGTAGGGAGAAGGCCCAAAATCGTCCCCCCCGAAAGATTCGGGTTCGTCTGCCGTCATCTGGTGGCGGCCCACCCGCATTTCGGTGGTAAAACCCGCATGGGCATCCAGGCTGGCCACCACATGGTGGCGGGCTTCCGGGTCCGTACCCACCGGGGGCGGCAGGTAGCGGGAGGCCCACCCGGCAATGACGCGACCGGCATAAGCCGCGTCTTCGGCCCGGCTCAGCAGGTGGTCGGCCCCGTCCAGGCTGATAAAGCTTTTGGGGTGGCGGGCTGCTTTGTACAGGCGCTCGGCCTGCAGGGGTTCCACGGTGGTGTCCTGGGGGGAGTGCAAAAATAGCAGGGCCTTCTCCAGGTTGCCCAGGCGCTGTTCCAGGGGATGTTGCTCCAGGTCTTCCAGGAAATGCCGGCGGATGCGGAACGGCCGCCCGCCAATCTGTACCTCGGCGCTCCCTTCTTCCTCGATCACTTCCTTTTTATCCCGGAACAAATGGGTGACGTGGGCCGGGGCCGCCGGGGCGCCAACCGTGGCCACCGCCTTTACCGAGGGCAGGCTAAAGGCCGCCGAAAGTACGGCCGTACCGCCCAGGGAATGGCCCACCAGCAGGGCCGGGGCCTGGTATTCCCGCTCCAGGAAGGCCGCGGCGGCCAGCAGGTCTTCCACATTCCCGCTGAAATTGGTGGCTGCAAAATCCCCCTCGCTGCTGCCCAGGCCGGTAAAATCGAAGCGCAGCACCCCAAAGCCTTCCCGGCTCAGGGCGCGGGTCACCTCCCGGGCCGCCTTCAGATCTTTGGAGCAGGTAAAGCAATGGGCAAACACGGCATAGTGGTGAGGGTGGCGGTCCGGCGGGAGTTCCAGCCGACCGGATAATTCATGGCCTTCGGCCGAGGTAAAAGTGATCTTTTCCGTGGTCATGGTTGCAGGATTTTTGGGCGCAGGTCCGGGTTAAACAACAGGATGAATTTCAGGCGCTGGTCCTGGCCATTGGGGCTGAAAAAGCGCACATACCCCGCCTGCAAACGTACCTGTGGGTTCAGGCGCACCCCCAGGCTGGCCCCCAGGCGGTAGTTCCAGATGCCCCCCTGGTGGGGCGTCAGCAGGGCCTCGGCATCGGCATTGGCATAGAGGCGGCGCGTCAGGGGTCGGCTGGCCAGGGCCCGATAGCGCAGGCGGTGGCGGGTAAAGCGTTCGCCTTCGTCGTTAAAGAAGCGCTGTTCTATGCGCAGGCGGTGGGAAAACCGAAAGCTGCCCAGGGGGCTGCGCCAGACAAATTGTTCCATGATGCGGTGCTCCTGCAGGTGGTCCGAACGGTTTCCCCGGGGCAGGGCATCCTCAAAGGTTGGGTCTGAGTACATATAGCTGTATACCAGGGACCCCACCAGCCCGTTGGCCAGGCGGTAGTTCACCCCCGGGCGCACAATAAACCGGTTAAACCCCTGCAGGGTGCCGTGAAAGTGCAGGTGGGTCTCGTGGTGGATGGACAGGCGCTCGGACAGGCCATAATCCGCAAAATAGATGTACCAGGCCCCGATGCCCCGGGGTTCTTCCTGGGCATGGGCGCCGGCGGTCCCCAGCCAGACCAGTGTCAGGGCCAGCAAGGCCCGCAGGGGCTGCTTCAAGGGGCGGCAGGGCGTTTGCGCAGGTCCGGGTTAAAGAAAACCCCCAGCTGCAGGCGGTTGTAGTCCCGCCCGGTAAAACTGTTTTTCAGGAAGCCGGCCTGCAGGCTTACCGCAGGCGACAGGCGCGCCCCCAGGGCCAGATACAGGCGGTTCTGCCCGAAAAGGGGCTCCTGCAGGTTTATAAAAACTTCGTCGTAGAAGTTGATAAAAAAGGTATCGCCCAGGGGGTGGGTCAGCTGCAGGCGGTAGCGCGCCCGGTGCTGGGTCTCCGTGGGTCCGTCAAAATCCAGGAAGCGCTGCTCCAGGCGGTAGCGGTGCTCAAAGGCCAGGCGACCTACCTTATTTTTCAGGATAAACTGCTGGAAAATGCGGTGTTCCAGGATACGGTCCGGCAGGGCATCCCCATCCTCAAAGGTGGGATCGGTCCAGATGTAGCCGTACCCCAGGGTAACGATAGCCTGGTCTGTTAAATGGTAATTGGCCCCTGTGCGCAGTAGCAACTGGTTAAAGTTGCTGGAGGCATCGTAAAACCGGAACTGGGCCTCGGTGTGGATGCTCCATTTCTCGGCCACGCGGTTGGTGCCGAAATACATATACCAGGCGCCCAGCTGGTCTTCTCCCGTGTTTTGGGCCCACAGGCCCTGGCCGGCGCATACAAACAACAACAGGCCGAAAAGGCGGCCTGCTGTATTACTTTTAATCCATGGCATGAAAGTCATGTTCAGGGTTGGTCCTTACTTTTGGGGCAGGGCGGGGCTGGTGCCCCGCCCGTTCCCATCCTAATTACTCCTGCTCCGCCCCCCCGGATTCCATTTCGGGCTGCTCCATGGCATTGTCCCGGATGGGGGTGGCGGGCTCGCCCTTCAGGTAGGTGTCCAGGAAATTGAGCACCTGCCCGTAGGCTTCTATCTGGTTTTCTTTTTTCACAAAGCCGTGGCCCTCGTCCTCAAAGAGCACGTATTCCACGGGCACGCCGTTGGCGCGCACCCCGGCCACAATCTCATCGGATTCCACCTGCAGCACCCGGGGGTCCTGGGAGCCCTGCAGCACAATAAGCGGCTTGGTTACCTGGTCCGTGTGGAAGAGGGGGGAAATGGCTTTCAGGCGCACGGAATCCGCGCTGTAGGGGTCGCCCATTTCGTCGTAGAGGGCATCCTTGAAGGAGGCCCACCAGGGCGGGATGGAACGCAGGGTACGGATCCAGTTGGTCACCCCAAAGAGGTTAACCCCCACGTCAAATTCCTCCGGGGCAAAGGTAAGGGCGGCCATGGTCATATAGCCCCCGTAGGAGCCGCCCAAAATGCCGATCTTCTCCCCGTCAATATCGGGTTGCTGGGCCAGCCAGTCCTTCCCGGCAATGCAGTCCTTCAGGTCCTTGTCTCCGTGGTTCTGGTTGTCCATCTGGTAAAAGGTCTTCCCGTAGCCGGAGCTGCCGCGGTTGTTAACCGCCAGCACGGCGTAGCCGTGGTTCACCAGGTACTGCAAGAAGGGGTTGAAATTCTGGCGGGACTGCCCCCCGGGGCCCCCGTGTACCCATACCAGGGCCGGTACGGGGTGGTCTGCGCTGGCCTGGTGGGGCCGGTAGTAGATGGCCGGGATCTCCAGGCCGTCAAAGGAGGGGAAGCGCACCACGCTGGCGCGTACCAGGTGCTCCGGGGTGATTTCCGGGTTCAGCACGTCCGAGAGCTGGTTCATCTCCCCGCTTTCCAGGTCGTATACATAGAGGTTGGAGGGGGTGTGGGAGCCCCCGGCAAAGAAGCGCATCATGGCCTCGTCTGCCGCAAAGCCCACGGAGGTCACGTCCATGCCGTCCAGGGCGGGCATGGCTACCGGCTTGCCGGTGGCCACCTCGGTTACCTCAATGGCGTTCTTGGCGTCCTGGTTTACGTACGTTACCTGGTAGGTGCCTTTTTCCGTGAAGTAGGAACCGGAAATGTCCCAGTCCCGTTCCATCACCTTTTCGCGGGTGCCGTCTGCAGGGTTGTACCGCATCAGGTAGGCAAATTCCCCCCCGGCGTCGGTGGTGTAATAGAACCAGCCGTCCGGGCCCATGTCCTGGGCGCTGTTGGCGCTCTGGGTTTCATTGATCTGCACCAGGCTGCCGTCCGCTATTTTATAGAGGAACAGGTCCGCATCGTTGGTGTTCAAAGAGCGGGACAGGGCTATATAGGCCTTGTCATCCGAGATCATCTCCACGCTGTACCCCTCGTCGTTCTGGTACACCAGCTCCGGGGTAAAGGTCTCCAGGTCCATCTGGTAGAGGTCCGTGAAGCGGTTGTCGCGGGCATTGCTGCCGTAAAAGAACGACTGCTTGTCCTCCGCCCAGCCGTAAAACAGGGCGCGGGCCCCGGCATCCGGGGTCAGGTCGCGGTGGGTGCCGTCTTCCTCCATCAGGTAGATGTGCCAGATCTCATCCCCGTTGTTGTCCATGCGGAACAGTTTGCGGGTGTCTTCCGGGAAGAAGGAGATGGCAAAGGCCGAAGAGCTGTCCGAAGCCGTTACCGGCCGCCAGGTAGCGTCTGCCGTACTTACGGTATACACGTTGTAGATACCGGAGCGGTTGCTGTGGACCAGCAGCTCGCTGTGGTCCGGGGAGAAGCTGCCGCCCCCCACGGCCTCGTTGTCCATCATCTGGGCGATGGTGTAGGACTCCAGGGTTTCGGCCACCGAAGGCGCCTGGGGTTCCTGCTTGCAGGAAACCGCCAGGGCCAGGGCCAGTACAATTGCGATGCGTTTCATATCGATGGTTTAAGGTTGTCTTATCAGACGCCTATTCCATGGAAAAGGTTTCCGTCTCCTTAAAGGGAGACATGTCCAGCCCTTCCATGGTGCTGCGGTACTCCGCCCAGGCCTCTGCAAAGAAGGCGTTGGTGGCGGAGAGGGCTTTTTCCAGATCGGCCTGGGCAAAGGCCATCAGGCGGCGCTCCGTTTCGGTCAGGCCCGCAGGGCGGCTGGTGGCATAACCGGCGGCGTTGCGCAGGCGGGTCATCACCGTCATCTCCGGGTTGCGGGTAATGCCCTGCCGCTTGTCTTCCTTGCCAATGTAAAGGGCCATCAGGCTGTCTACCTGTTTTACGATCTCCCTGGATGCCTTCTGGGCGTCCTTAAAGCCGTCCTTATCCTTTTCCTTCATGGTCTTCTGCAGGTCCTCAGCAATCTTCTTGCTCTCGGCCAGCTGGCGTACGGCATCGGCGGCGGTCTGCTGCCAACCCTCCAACTGTTTGGCGGCGGCGTAGGCCTCGTCTATAGCCTTGCGGGGTACCTCCAGGCGGGGATCCGATTCTACCGTAACCATGGTGGAATCCTTAGCTTCCCCAAATTGGGCCACCACCTTATAGGTGCCCGGCTTCACGGCCGGCCCGCCCGGTTCCCGGTTGCGCTTGCGCAGGGTGCGGGAGGGGAAGTCTGCCCCGGACTCGTCCAGGCCCCAGTAAATGCGGTGCAGCCCGGCGGAATCCGGGGTTTTGTACTTCAGGGTGCGGATCAGGCGGTCGCCGTCGTAGAAGGTAAAGATCACCGAATCTTTGGTGGCTTTCTTTTCGGCAGCTTCGCCTTCTGCTTCGTCCTCGCTTTTATCCTCCTTTTTGGCTTTGGGCATTTCTTTGCTGCCCTGCTTCAGGAAGTAGGTAATCATGGCCCCGCCCCGGCGGTTCTCGGCATTGTAGAGGGCGTCGCCCCCAAAGCGGCTGCCCGTGGGCTGCTGGTAGGCAGCGTGGTAGGCCGTGGGGGAGGGGAAAAGGGCCAGGTCTTTATTCAGTACGGCCGGGTCTTTGGCAATGGCCCGCAGCGGGCGGATGTCGTCCAGCACCCAGGCCGAACGCCCGAAGGTGCCGATGACCAAATCCTGCTCCCGGGGGTGGATCACCAGGTCTTTGGTCGATACGGTCGGATAGCCGTGCTGCCATTTGGTCCAGCTGGCCCCGGCGTCCATGCTCATGTACAGGCCGTCGTCCGTACCCAGGAACATGAGTTTGGGGTTCTCCGGGTCTTCCAGGATGGAGAGGGCGTAAGAGGCCACATCGTTCCCGTCCACAATACGCTGCCAGGTTTTCCCGTAATCGCGGGTGCGGTAGGCGTATGGGGTATAGTTAAAGCGGCGGTAGTCGTTGGCCACCAGCAAGGCTTCGCCCGGGGTATTGGCCGAGGCGCGGATCTGCGGGATCCAGCTCCCCTTGGGCAGGCCTTTGAGGTTGGCGCTAACGTCTGTCCAGGTTTGCCCGCCGTTGCGGGTAATGTGCACCCGGCCGTCGTCCGTGCCCACCCAGAGCATGTCCCGCTCTACGGGCGAGGGCTCAATGACCAAAATGGTGCAGTGGTTCTCCGCCCCGGTGGCGTCCATGGTAAGGCCCCCGCTCTCGCTTTGTTTTTGTTTTTCCGGATCGTTGGTGGTCAGGTCCGGGGAGATCACCTCCCAGGTCAGGCCCTTGTCCGTGCTCTTGTGCACAAACT
This sequence comes from Robiginitalea aestuariiviva, assembly GCF_029537735.1. Taxonomy (GTDB): domain Bacteria; phylum Bacteroidota; class Bacteroidia; order Flavobacteriales; family Flavobacteriaceae; genus Robiginitalea; species Robiginitalea aestuariiviva. Next base: position 293,275 of record NZ_JARPUQ010000003.1, read on the forward strand.
GGGAACCAAAGTATACGGTGTTGTTGTTAAAGGGGTCCTGCCCAATGCCGGCGTTCCAGTTAAAGCGCAGCTCGGTGGAATCGTCCGGGGGGGTGGGGCGTACGGTATAGTCGTTCCCGGTCATCCAGTCGTAGCGGCGCACAAAGCCCTGCTGGCTCATGGCATAACCGTAGCGGGAATTGTCCAGGTCCGGCACCACGTCAAACCCGTCTCCAAAGGCGATTTCCTGCCAGTAACTGTTGCGGATGCCCTGGGCGCGCCATACATAGCCCGGCCCCCGCCAGGAACCGTTGTCCTGCATGCCCCCGTACACGTTGTAGGGGTATTCCTGGTCTACGGCAATGTGGTAGAACTGGGCCACGGGCAGGTTGCCCACAAAACGCCAGGTCCTGCCCCCGTCGCGGGTCAGGTTCAGGCCGCCGTCGTTCCCGTCCATCATAAACTGCCCGTTGGTGGGGTGGATCCACCAGGCGTGGTGGTCCGGGTGTACCCCGTTGTCTACCCCGTAGGCGGGCATGAGTTCGGTGAAGTTTTTCCCGCCGTCTTCCGACACGTTTACATAGGTAAAGACGGAATACACTCGGTTCTCGTTTTCCGGGTCTACATGAATGTCGGAATAGTAGAAGGGGCGGTTGCCAATGTCGTTCTTGTTGTTGATCATCTTCCAGCTAAAGCCCCCGTCCGTAGATTTGTAGAGGGCGTTTTTCTTGGCCTCCACCAGGGCGTAGATAACGTCCGGTTTGCCCGGGGCAATGGCCAGGCCAATACGGCCCAGATCGCCTTTGGGCAGGCCGTCTTTTTCGGAGAGCTGCTTCCAGGTCTCCCCCCCGTCGTGGGTCATAAACAGCCCGCTGCCGGGCCCGCCGGATTCAAAGAACCAGGGCCAGCGGCGGTGTTCCCACATGCCCACCAGCAGTTTGTTGGGGTTGGTGGGGTCCATAACCATGTCTGCCACCCCGGTCTTGTTGTTTACAAAGAGGATCTTTTTCCAGGTCTTGCCCCCGTCTGTGGTCTTGAAGACGCCCCGCTCCGGGTGTTCGCCCCAGGGCGAGCCAATGGCGCCCACGTATACGGTGTTGGGGTCGGTGGGGTCAATAATAATCCGGTGGATGTGGCGGGTCTGCTCCAGGCCCATGCGCTGCCAGGATTTACCCCCGTCCAGGGTGCGGTATACGCCATACCCCCCGTTCAGGGAGTTGCGGGGGTTCCCCTCGCCGGTGCCCACCCAGACCACGCTGGGGTTGGACTGCTGTATGGCCACAGCCCCGATGCTGGCGGTTACTTCCTCGTCAAAGACGGGCTCCCATTTAATGCCCCCGGAGGAGGATTTCCACAGCCCGCCGGAGGCGGTGCCCACGTACATGACGTCGGGGTTCTCGGTTACCACATCAATGGCGGTAACCCGCCCGCTCATACCGCCGGGCCCGATGTTGCGCGGTTTTACGTCCCGCGCCAGTTTCATGTCAAAATTTTGTCCAAAGGCCGGAGCCACTGCCAGCAGCAGCAGGCTGAGTAAAAGTTGTCTCATTTCAGGTGTCGTTAGTTAGCCGCCTAAAGGTAAGAAAAAGGGGGAGGGGGGTAGTCTTAAAGAAGTGTTAAGGGGGAAGGGTCGGCGGACCAGGGTCCGCCTCCCCAGGTTTGTTCATTTTCTTTGCTCGCCCAAAGAAAACGAACCAAAAGAAAAGGCGCCCTCGCTTAGGCGTTTTTGCAGTTTGCACTGCAAAACCAGGCATTGGAAGCTAAAGACGGTCCAAGGCTTCCCGCCTTCTTAACGCTTCCAATACCTTACGCTGAACCTCGGGGGGGGGCCGGCTGCGCCTGCATTTAGGTATCCGTGGTATTGTTATATGCTGTGGCCTGAAGTGAACTTTGCTCTGATTCAGGGTATCGAGAACGGTCGGTGGGGCTGTGCCCCGCCTCCCAAGTCTTGCCACTTTTGGCAGGCGCTCCAAAAGTGGCCAAAAGAGCTGGCGGCTGACTTTCTGTTTCTACAAATCTACGTCGGCCGCACGTCCTCAGCCACTTAAACTACGCAACCGCAGGTTGCTCCGAAGTGGCTTCCCCAGGGCCTTTGCCGGCCTCCTTGATTTCTGACGAAACGAGAAAGTAGGCCGGAAAAAATAGAAAATGAAACGCTAGGGTTTGCCAGCTGCGCGGGCATTAGAGAATGACATTCCCTGATTCTCAACACGTTTTGTTGAAAACCCCTAAAACTTCTATGGTTTTCCGTATTGGGGGTTAGGGGGATTGGTGGTAAATTGTAGGCTGTTCCCTCCGCTGCCCTTGTTTGATGGGCTATACCCACTTTTAGATAGATAGACCATTTTACCAAACTTATTGGGGATATAAACAAAGAAATAGAACATAATACCCGTTGTGTGCAAGCTGAAAAAAGAAAACCGATAAAATGAAATTAGAAAATTACTTATTACTTGATAGGTGTCCACATTGTAAAATCGATAGTCCTAGCCTGAGAGGAATAAACCAATTTACCTCAAGTGCATCAGATGGCTCTCGAGGGAGGATTTGGAAAACATATTTATGTGAAAGATGTGGTGGTGCTGTAAACGCATTTACGTGGTCACAAAACGGAGATGTGGCAAAGTGGTTTCCTGAAAGTTCAGTTACTGATGAATCAATACCAGACAAGGCTAAGGCGTTTTTGGACCAAGCTAAAAACAGTATTCATGCACCGTCAGGAGCGATAATGCTTTCTGCTAGCGCAGTTGATGCAATGTTAAAGGACAAGGGCTATAAAAAAGGGTCTTTGTACGCTAGAATAAATTCTGCAGTGGAAGACCATTTGATCACTGAAAATATGGCTACTTGGGCACATGAAGTAAGATTAGATGCAAATGATGAAAGACATGCTGACGATGATGCTGAATTACCGAATACTTCAGATGCTGAAAAAGCAGTGGACTTTGCTCTAGCACTTGCGGAATATCTTTTTGTATTTCCTTCTAAAGTTCAAAGAGGAATTAAAGATGCTACGGAATCCACAAGTGAAGAATAAAAGCCAGCACACAACAATGTATAACCGCAATTACGGCGGATTCGACTACGTCCAAATCCACTCGAAATTACTAACGTCAGTGCTAAACCGAAAATTAACGTATATAAACCCGTAACTGACGGTTATACGAGACCGTTGTAGCAAATACTGAAAAACCAAAACGAATAAATGGAATTAGGACTAATAATAACAACTGTAGTTTTAGGAATTGCATTAATCTTAACAATTTTAAACTGTCTTAAAACCAAGAAAAAATTCAAATCGGAATTAGAGCAAAAAACGAAAGAATCGGATAAACTTCATTCCGACTTAAACAGATATAACGGAATTGTATCAATAGAAAAGGAAATTGAAAACAAAAATTCTGAATTGGCTGAATTACAAAAAACTGCCAAATCCTTCAATGAAAGTATAAATGATTTACAGACATTAAATTCAGAACTCGATAAACTTAAAAACTTGAAAGAAATTGAGGAAAAGGAATTGAATGAAATTCAAAATAAAGCCTCAAATCTCAACGACAGATATACCAATGCTAAATCAATTTTCAAAGAATTAGAAAGAGACATAAAACTTTACAGAAACGACCTCGAATTTGTTGAACTTGGAATTTATGAACCAATATTTGATTACGAAACCTCTGAAAAGTACAAAGAACAACTAACAAATATTAGAACTAAACAAAAACAACTCATAAAAGGTGGAAACGCTTGTATCTGTAATACAAATTGGCACGTTGGGAATAGCAGAAAGCAAGGAGAAATAATGACAAGGCGTTATATTAATCTAACCTTGAGAGCATTTAACGGAGAGTGTGACACTCTAATTTCAAAAGTAAAATGGAACAATGTAAAACGTTTTGAAGAACGTATAACAAAAGCATTTAATGCAATTAATAAACTTGGCAAATCAAATGATGTTTATATAACAGATAAGTACTTGAAATTAAAACTTGACGAACTTCATTTAGCTTATGAACTCGAACATAAAAAACAACAAGAAAAAGAAGAACAGAGAGCTATAAGAGAAGAACAAAGAGAAGAAGAAATAGCACAAAGAGAATTTGAAAAAGCAAAAAAAGAAGCGGAATTAGAAGAAAAGAGATTCCAAAAAGCACTTGAAAGAGCACAAAAAGAGCTTGGGTTAGTAAGTGGCGAAGAACTTGAAAAATTGAATACTCAAATAGCTGAACTTCAAAAAAACCTTCAAGAAGCACACGAAGCAAAAGAAAGAGCAATTTCAAGAGCGCAAGAAACAAAATCGGGACACGTTTACATTATTTCAAATATTGGTTCTTTTGGCGAGAACATATACAAAATTGGAATGACAAGAAGACTTGAACCGATGGACAGAGTAAAGGAATTAGGAGATGCTTCCGTTCCTTTCAGGTTTGACTTACACGCTCTTATCTTCACCGAAAACGCACCTGAATTAGAAAATTTACTACAAAAAGAGTTTGACGATAGAAGAATAAATAAAGTAAACTATCGTAAAGAATATTTTAGAGTTACACTTGACGAAATAGAACAAGTTATCCAAGAAAAATATGATAAAGAAGTGGAATTTATTAAAGTTCCAGAAGCACAAGAATATAGAGAAACAAAATCAATAATTAAACAATTAGAGCAAGCTAAACAAGAACAAATTGAAAACGAAATTGAGAAATATCCAGACAGTTTGTTCTGAAAAAGTACTTGCTACAACAATGGCTATAAGTAATTGCTTGTTCTCGCCTACTTCTGAAAACCCTGGTGGATTTTCAGTTTGGTGCGTATTTGCAAAGTTAAGTGCTACCCCACGCAACTACTCGTAGCCGAGACCGTTGTACTACATTCTAAATGAGATCTAACATATTCATACTCTTTGCTCTTTTTATGGTAACGGTTTGCTCGGGGCAAACCAATGAGCTAATGAACCTATATCAAGAAGGTAACTCTCATTACCATGCAAAGGAATTTGAAAAGGCAATACCCTACTACACACGCTTTATTGAAGCGACAGATGAACCTGCTATAATGAAACAAGGTCTTATTAATCGCGGGCTCGCCTTTACGAGAATGAAAGTATATGACAAGGCGATTTCAGATTTCACCCATGCCATTCAGATAGACAGTACAGACATGGCATCTTTTGTCGATAGAGGCCTGGCGTTTTTTCAAGCTCAACGATTCGAGGAGGCAACTACCGATTTCCAATATGTTGTAGCTTCCAACAGCAATAGAAAAATGAGTGAGAATTCACTTTACTGGTTAGCCTTAATTAGCTATCAACAAGGAAATCCAGATTTATCCATTGCATATTGTAACCAATTTCTGGATTTAAATTCTTCTGATGTTGAGGTCCTCTTTCTTAGGGCCTTAGCTTATGGTTTGACAGGCAATCTAGAACAAGCAATTAAAGATTATACTTTAATATTAAAGAACTATCCAAATGCCTATCAGGCGTATGCCAACAGAGGAGTCGCCAAGATTAATCTATTAACGACCAGGGGTAATTTAAAACCCTCAAAAAAAGAAACAAAAAGCGCCTGCAAAGACTTGGCAAAAGCAAAAGAACTCGGAGATAACTCTGTGGAGGACATGCTTTACATCTATTGCGAAAATGGCAATTAGAATAATTGGGTAAAACGTAGTACAGCATCGGGTATCTCCCATGGCTGCACCTGCCCGACCCTAAAAATTTCTACATTGAAGTAAAATTAGTAGTCACCTGGAAACAACCTAACCCAGAGGGTTTTGCCGCGGGGCCGCTCATGGTAAAAACCTGTACAACGAAGATAACATGGAGGAACATCCGATTCTGATGTGTTCCCAATGACCCAACACATGAAGGCATTATTTCTGATTATCATTCTAACCTCTTTTCTGGCTTGTAATCCTAAAAAGGACAACGCGGTTTCCAAAATCAAAAACCCAAATCCCGAGAAAACCATTCAACAGCAATTAAGTGGAAAAGAGGTGGTGGAGGAATTGGAAAGATTGGGGTATTTCAATTTAACCAGCGAATCCGAGTTAGATACGGTAAAAGCTGATTTTGAAATAAAATATACCGACCAAAATTTCTTTCAGGGACCCATGCGGGGAGAAACCCTGAATTTTATGGATTATCGCTATTATTGGGTAGACTGTGAAGAACTTTTTGAAGTCGGCGGGCTAACCACATATTTAAAACAGGTTAAACCGACTTTTGAGAAACTCGGGCTGGAATTGGCCTGGGAAAATGAACAAAGCGAACAAGATGAAAGGAGCTGGAAACACACCATTGAACTAAATGGAAATGAATACGTAGCCTTTGACGGACCATTTTCAGATCTGGACTGGGGAGTGGCCTACGTGAATTTCATAGACATGTTGAATGCTGAATTAAGGCGCCAACATTCCAACGAACAATTCTATCCCATTGACTGCGGGAATGATGGCAGGTTTGTGCTCTTAACCCCAAATCAATATGACTTTATCATTCGGAATTATCCCATTGACCATGAGCATCCAACAACGATGAGCAGTTGGAGGAGTAGCAACAAGCTCTAAAAAAATTGGCCATTGCAATGCAAAGAATTCCTTTCTGATTTAAAATGTAACTGCTGGGTAGCCCCATTGGGATTAATAAGGAAAGGGCAAAAAAACTTCAAGGAGATATTATTTTCAACCATTCAAAAAGCAACATATAAACTTTATATTTCTAACCCTATGAAACCCACCCCCTCCAACCCCTTACTGTTTTTCGCCTTTCTCTTTTTCGCCCTCACCTTTACGAACACCACCCACGCCCAGGAACTTTCCTACTACCCGGGTATGCTCTCGGTATCTTACTACCAGGACCATGTGCGCATCACGCAAAAGGAGTTTAAAGGATTGTTGGCGCAGCACGAGGCATCGCTTAAAAACTGGAACACCGGCACGGGCTTTGAAGTAGCCGGGCTGCTGGCGGCCGGGGGCAGCGGGTTCCTGTTGGGTACCGGCCTGGCCAAAGACGATTTAGGCGAGGAGGCTACCGGGTTTTACGTGGGCGGGGCCGTGGCTTTTGTGGTGAGCGGCATTTTGGTGGAGATCGCCAAAAACAAAAAACGCAAGGCGGTGCTGGACTATAACGAACAACTGGAAACCCGAACCGCTTTTAAGCTGGAACCGTCCCGAAAGGGGGTAGGGGTGGCGTTGCGGTTTTAAATAGCGGGCGGGGCCCCATCCCCGCCCGAAGCTGAAAGTTCGGGTTTGCCCCTGCAACTCCCCACCACCTCCCCGGGAGTGTTTATCTTTTGGAGATGGCTTGGCATCATTAAATTAACGAGGATTGAAGTGTACATGAGGAGCGCAATAAGGGTTGTATTTCCGATGGTTATCCTGGGTGTTATTATGATGTCCTGCCGGCATTTTGAAAAGAATACCGCATCTGGATCAACCCAACCACACATTGAAAACGATTCCAGCTTTTGGCTAAAGGAAACGCGGGGTATCCGGGATATATTACAGGACCGCAAGGGAAACCTGTGGTTCTCCAGCCCGGATTATGTGGCCATGTTCGATGGCAAAACCCTGGTATACTTCACTGAAAAAGATGGGTTGGGAAGCCCTGGAAATCTCCATGAGGATGCCGATGGCAAAATTTGGGTTGAGAATGGAACTCAGGTATTCGTATATCATGGGCAGGGATTTTCAGAAATACGTCTGGACAGCATTGCAGGTCCTAATGGGCTTTGGATGCAACGGGGCCTAAGTCCCACAGACACGACTTATGCAGCGCCAGGCCTGTATGAGGTACGATCTGGAAATGCCGTTTTTCACCCCTACCCGGTTAAGGAGCATACGGATAACAAGTATTTATATTTCCCAAGTACAAAAGCAGCTATTGGAAAGGATAGCACTGTTTGGATGGGAACTATGGAGCGGGTGTTCGGTTTCAAAGATCAGTCCTTTGTTTCCATTGGCCGCAAAGAAATGGGGCGGCATGAAGACAAACGTCAAATGGGCATTCGGGGGATTTTTGTGGATAGTGAAGGGAAATTATGGATCGCCGATAATGGGGCTGGGGTCTTTGTGTATAATGGGAAAGAAACGCTGAACTTCACCCGGAAGCATAATCTGGATGAAGGAAGTAACGCCGGCAGTACTCTTCACCGGGCATTTTCCGTATCCGAAGATGCTGCGGGAACAATGTGGTTTGGTACGGTATATTCGGGTATATGGAGCTACCATCCCAAAACGGGAATATTTAAAAACTACACCGCGGATAACGGGGTTAAGAGCGATAATATCTGGACCATTTATAAAACAAGGGAAGGACAATTACTGTTTGCGGGTGAATCTCCCGGTGCAGTTTATATATGGAACGGGAATACCTTCATCAGGAAATTTTAAAACAGGCACATCCATGAAAGCCCTGATAATACGCCCTTAAGGACAGGCTGCCGGGGGCTAACCAATAACTTGTAAATCCGATGCATTTACGTTTCCTTTTACTCGTTTTGCTCACCCTGGGCTGTAAGGCCAAGGGTGAACCGGATGCCTTGACCGAACCCCTAACCGGCATGGAACTGGTACGCCTGCCCGCCGGGACTTTCCTGATGGGGGAGGAAGGGAAGCAGCATCGGGAAACCCTGGCAGAGCCCTTCTGGATGGGGCGCACCGAGGTTACCCAGGCGCAGTGGGAGGCGGTAATGGGCAAAGGGGAACCCCACCCGGAAAAGCCCTCGCCCTTTAGGGGGCAGCATCCGCAGTACCCGGTGGTGAGCATCTCCTATGTGGAGGTGCAGGATTTCCTGGCGCGGCTTAACCATGCCGGCGGGCCCTGGGTGTACCGTCTGCCTACCGAGGCCCAGTGGGAATACGCCTGCCGGGCGGGCACAACCACACCTTTTTATACGGGTGAAGTCCTGACGGCTGCCCAGGCCAACATTAATGCAGAGATCCCTTCGGAAACCGGCCCGCCCGGGAAGGCGGTGGGCCACCCCACCCCGGTGGGGAGTTATCCGCCCAACCCCTGGGGGCTGCAGGACATGCACGGCAATGCCTGGGAATGGGTGGCTGCCCCGGATGGCCCCTGGCTAAAAGGGGGCAGCTGGTACTACGGGGCGGGCAATGCGCGCTCCGGCCACAGGCGGGCCCACAGGGCAGATGCCTGGGGCTTTTCCATCGGGTTTCGGGTGGTGGCCCAAAGGCGGTAACGCCCTGTGGCCCTTTTCCGTCAAGATAAACCCTAAAAGTTCTATGGGATTCATATAGTCTGCATACGCCCCGATTGGCTACCTTGTTAACACGCATTCCCCCCTTTGCAGCGGGCCCAAACGCCCGGCTGCCCAAACCTTAATTTTTTTGTACATGGAAATAACCTGCCCGGCCTGTAAAAGTGCACAGCGGGAGCCTGTGGATTTTTGTACCCGTTGCCGTTACCCCTTCCTGGGGACGGACGCGGAGCGCGCGCGCCATATTGGCCGCATCATTGAACAGAAAGGCGTTTTGGTAGACGTGGCAGTAGCCCTGAAACGCAGCCGCTACATCCTCTTTGGCATTGCCGGGTTTACCGTGCTGGCCCTGGTCATTGGCCTGCTGGCCGGCACCGCAGACCTGCTGGGGGCGGGCATTACCCTGATGCTGGCCCTGGTGTTTTTTATCTGCGGCCTGTTTATGGAGCGCCAGCCTGTTTTATGCACCGCCATCCCCCTGATGTTTTACCTGGGGAATATGGGGGTGGCCTATATGACGGATCCGGCCCTGATCTTCAGGGGGATTGTCCTGAAGCTGGCCATCATAGGCATGCTGGGGTATGGCATTTACCTGGTGCTGAAAGCCCAGCAGGTACGCAACCGCCTGGGGGCGGATTAAATCAAATGGTATGACGCGCATCACCTATGCCCAAATAGCGGGCACCGCCTACCTGGGGATCTTCTTTGCCGCCATCTTCGCCAATTTTGTGGTGCTGGAGGCCATTAAGGCAGACCCCCTGGGCACGGTAGCCCAACATGGCACCCTGGTGCGCCTGGGCATTGCGGCCTTTTGGGGTACGGTGGTGCTGGACGTGGTGGTGGCCTGGGCCCTGTACCGCCTGTATGAAGACCAGCCGTTTTCCGGGCTGAGTACCCTATTCCGGGTGCTGCACGCCGCTTTGATGGCTGCTGCCCTCATCTTTTTGCAACAGGTGCTGCGGCCCGGGACGGTCTCGGAAATCCTTACCCAGGTAGACCGCTTTGAAGGGGTTTGGCTTATTGGGTTGTTTTTCTTTGGCATCCACCTGATCCTTTTGGCACGTATCCTGGGGAACCCGCGCTGGCTGGCCATGCTGCTTACCATAGCGGGGGTGATGTATATGGTAGATACCCTGGCCCATTCCCTGCTGGGCAATTACGAGGCCTATGCCGGGGTGCTGCTGGCCCTGGTGGCCCTGCCCAGCGTCCTGGGGGAAATGGGCTTTGCCGTCTGGCTGCTGATTCGCGGGGGGCGGGAAGGCGACGGGCTGGACGATTAACGCCGGCTGGGGCCCTTTGCCCCACCCCTGGGGTAAAGTTCGCCCACAGCTCTGAAACCCGGTTACAGGCCACAGGTCCAAACTTTTTTCAAAATTTTCCATCCGGGGCGTGACTTTTTCCCATTTTTCGGGTCTTATGATCAAAAACCGGTAATTTTTAACGGGGGAACCGATTGTAAAATCCCCTTTATTTGCCACCGGGAACACAGCAAGGGATGAAATTTAAATATGTATGGCTCCTGTGCCTGATGCTGGCCGGGACCGCTGCCTTCGGGCAGGAAACGCCGGCCGGGAAGCAGGCCGCCCAAACCGAAAAAGCCGAAGCTGCGGCCCAAAAAGCGGCCGAGGCAGCCCACCAAAAGGAACTGCGGGCCCGGGAAAAGGCCCGGCTGAAAGAACAGAAGCGCCGCCTGAAGCGGGAGAAGGCCGAATTGAAGGCCCAGCAAAAACGCTACAAGCAGGCGCGCAAAAGCTATAAATCGGAGCGCGAGGCCATTCGGGAGTCCCGAAAGGCCAAACCCGAAAAGGAGAAAAAAGACACAGATAGGGGTTGAATGCCATAGTATTATGGAGTGAAAGCGCGGGGGGCGGCCCCCGCGTTTTCTTTTGCCCAAAACCCAATTAATTCCCAAAAGCCGGAGGGGCTGCCCTTTTTATGCCTACCTTCGCACCTTCAAACTACACGGGTTCCGGCTTGGCTTCACTCACGGGACCTCTAATTTTATCCCATGACATTCGAACAACTGGAACTGATGGCGCCCATTCAGAAGGCGCTGCAACACGAAAATTACACCCACCCCACGCCCATACAGGCCAAGGCCATCCCGAAAGTGCTGGAAGGCCACGATTTGCTGGCCAGTGCCCAGACGGGTACGGGGAAAACGGCTGCCTTTGCGCTCCCCATTATCCAAAAGCTGGCGGGCGACCGCCCCATTAAAAAAGGCTTCCGCCCGGTGCGGGGCCTGATCCTGACCCCCACCCGCGAGCTGGCCCTGCAGATTAATGACAGCCTGAAGGCCTACGGCCGCTTCACCAACCTGCGCAGCGCGGTCATTTACGGAGGGGTAAAACAAAACCGGCAGGTAGATGCCCTCCGCCATGGCGTAGACATCCTGGTGGCCACCCCCGGGCGGCTGCTGGACCTGATGGGGCAGGGCCTGGTGCGCCTGGAGCGCATTGAATACTTTGTGCTGGACGAGGCAGACCGCATGCTGGACATGGGCTTTATCCACGACATCCGCAGGGTAATTGCCACCCTGCCCAAAGAGCGGCAATCCCTTTTCTTTTCGGCTACCCTGCCGGACAGCATTGTGGAACTCTCCCGCACCATCCTGACCCGCCCGGTTAAGGTGGCGGTAGACCCGGTTTCCTCTACGGCCGACACCATTCAGCAGTACGTATACCGCACCAACAAGGACAAGAAGAACGACCTGCTGCTGCACTTGCTGGAAGACCCGGACCTGGACCAGGTGCTGCTGTTTTCCCGCACCAAGCACGGGGCAGACCGCATTGCCCGCAAGCTCAACAAGCAGAAAATCCGCGCAGCGGCCATCCATGGAGACAAATCCCAGAACCAGCGGCAAAATGCCCTGCAGGAATTCAAGAACGGGAAGGTGCGTGTGCTGGTGGCCACGGACATCGCTTCCCGCGGCATCGACATTGACCAGCTGAAATACGTGGTGAACTTCGACATCCCCAACGAGGCCGAAACCTATGTGCACCGCATTGGCCGCTCCGGCCGGGCCGGGGAGGAGGGCGTTTCCATTTCCCTGTGCGAACCGGAGGAAAACGCCTATGTAAAGGATATTGAAAAGCTGATTTCCCGCAAAATCCAGGAGGTGCAGGACCACCCGTACCCCCAGACTGACCGGCCCATGAATGCGGCCGAACGCAAGGAATTTGAGAAGGAGAAGAACCGCCGCAAACAGGAGTTCTTTGCCCGTCGCAAACAACAGCGCCAGGGCGGAGGCCGCCCCGGGCAGCGCCGCGGGCGTTAGGCTTGCATTAAAACACAAAACCAGGCCGGGGCATTGCAGCTCCGGCTTTTTTTATGCTGCAGGGGCAATAAAAGGGGCCTGGGCAGGGCTTTGGAGCAGATTCTTGAAAATTGAATTGGCGAAGTCCTGCAAGTGGGGGTATATTTAAGGCTTTGAAACGGGCAAGGCCTTGGAGGTGAACCCCTCCGCCCGCCCACAGAACTGACCAACCCCCATATGAGTACCCAGAAGATTCACAGCGTCATTACCGGCACCGGTAAGTATATCCCCAAGCGGAAGATTACCAATGCGGATTTCCAGGACACGGAATTCTACACGGCCGATGCCCGCAAACTGGATAAACCCGGAGCCGAGATTACCCAAAAATTTGAAGAGATCACCACCATTGCGGAACGCCGCTATGTGGAAGACCAGTGGGTGACCTCGGACATTGCCACCTTTGCGGCCCGCGAGGCCCTGGAGGATGCCGGGGCAGACCCGGAAACCCTGGACTACATTATTGTGGCCCACAATTTCGGGGATGTGCAACCGGGCAGCACCCGCCTGGATATTGTACCCAGCCTGGCGGCCCGGGTAAAACACCAGCTGGGGATTGCAAACCCCGCCACGGTAGCCTACGACGTGATCTTTGGTTGCCCGGGCTGGCTGCAGGGCGTGATACAGGCCGACTACTATATCCGTTCCGGCGATGCGCAAAAGGTACTGGTGATCGGGGCGGAGACCCTCTCGCGCGTGTACGACCCCCACGACCGGGACGGCATGCTCTATGCAGACGGGGCCGGGGCAACCCTGCTGGAAGCCCGGGAAACGGAGGCCCCTGTGGGGATCCTGGCGCACCAGAGCCGTTCGGATACCCTGGTGCATTCCGGGATGCTCTTTATGGGCCACACCTTTAAGCCGGGGGAGGAGCACAAAGACGATCTCTACCTGAAAATGTACGGGCGCAAGCTCTACCAGTACGCCCTGGAAAACGTACCCCAGGCCATCAAGGCCTGCCTGGACAAAACGGGTATCCCGCTTTCGGACATCAAAAAGGTGCTGATCCACCAGGCCAACGGCAAGATGGACGAGGCCATCCTGGTGCGCCTGTACCAGCTCTATGGCATGGAACCGGATTCCGAGGAGGTCATGCCCATGACCATCACCTGGCTGGGGAATTCCTCCGTGGCTACCCTGCCCACCCTGTACGACATCCTGATGCGGGGCGAAATGGAGGGCCATAACCTGCAGGCTGGGGATACCATCATTTTTGCTTCCGTAGGCGCGGGCATGCACATCAATGCCGCCATTTACCGCCTGTAAGACGGGGAGGTTTGTCCCTTAGTTTTGGAGCGTGAAGCCCCCTGTCCATATGGGGTAAAACCCCTGTGGTACGCTGGGTAAAACCCTTGATTTTCCGTACCTTTAAGGGAATAAACCTCCTGGCCATGACCGCTTCAAACCCGGGCTCCGAACTTAACCTGGAAGCCTACCGCAAAAAACATTACATCCACCGCAGCAATTGGCTTCGCGCCGCCGTACTGGGCGCCAACGACGGCATCCTGTCTACCGCCTCCCTGGCCATTGGGGTGGCGGCCGCAAGCGATACCCGTACCCCGGTAATCCTGGCCACCCTGGCCGGGCTGGTAGCCGGGGCCCTCTCCATGGCTGCCGGGGAATATGTTTCGGTCAGTTCGCAGACGGACCTGGAAGAGGCGGACATTGAACGCGAAAAAGAAGAGCTGCGCACCATGCCGGAGATGGAGCTGGAATTCCTGGCGGAAATCTACCGCAAACGGGGCCTGAAACACGAAACCGCCGAGCTGGTGGCCCGGGAACTCACCGAGCACGATGCCCTGGGGGCCCACATCCGGGACGAACTCGGGATTACTGAACAAACCCAGGCCCGGCCCATACAGGCCGCCCTGGCTTCCGGCTCTGCCTTTTCCCTGGGCGGGCTGCTGCCGCTGCTGGTGGTGCTGCTGGCGCCCATCTCCTTTATGGAATACACCCTGTACGGCTTTGCTACAGGCTTTCTGATCCTGCTGGGTGCCCTTTCGGCCAGGGCAGGCGGGGCCCCGGTGGGTAAGGCCATCTGGCGCATCACCTTCTGGGGGACCATTGCCATGGGGCTTACCGCGGCGGTGGGGTACCTCTTTGGGGTGGCGGTTTAGGGCTGTTGGTACCTTCCCAAATCCCGCTGGGAACCACATAAGATTTTTATAACGAATGCGTTTAACCGATATGAGATATCTGATTCCCCTTTTTTGCCTTTTCGGTTTAGGTATGCAGGCCCAGGATGCCGGGCCGCTGGTCATCGAGTTCCCGGAACTCCGCCTGGAGTTTGAAGCCGTAGAGGTTTGGGACGAAGAAGGCCTGCTGCAGGGCGTACAAGCCGACACCGCCCGCGTATACCTGGCCCTGGGCGAATCCCTGGAAAATACCCGGGTGCAGTTTACCCAGAAAACCCCGGGCAGCATGACCGTGCGCCAGCGCTTTGAAAACAGCCTGACCGTAATGGAGGAAGGCCCCCACTGCGACCTGACGGCGTGGACCCACTACAACAGCAGCTGGGAGCGCCTGCCCTTCCGCGGGCGGTCGTTTATCCTGGCGGGCTACACCCCGGAAGACCGGGAGCGCTTCCCGAAAGTGACACAGGAAGAAGTGGTGGAAGCCGTGCGCCGGCAGTGCGGCGATCACTGGGCGGAACTGGCCGGCAGCGCCCCAAGCCCTCTGGAATACCCGGTGGGCGTAGGGATGAGCCGGATCTTCCTCTGGATTGAATACTACCCGGCCGGGGGCGAACGCCAAACCTACTACGTGGTGCTGGAACTGCCCATGGGCTGCTAAATCCGGATAAAAATTTCGCGCCGGTACAGCCAGTAACAGATACCCCAGAGCCCGGCCCATACGCACAGGGCGGTAAAGATGGCTGCCGCAGGCTCCCCGGCCCACCCCATCAGGGCATAGGTAAAGGGATGCAGGATGTTTTCCAGGAAACCCCCGCCGCCCAGGTGGGCAAAGAGATAGATAAATAGGGGGTTCATCCCGACTACGGCAAAAAACCACACGGCACGGCTTCGTCCCTTTACGTCTATCCACCAGAAACAGGCCGCCAGGGTAAGCAGGGTCCACCCGCCGCTGGCCAGCACAAAGGTGCTGGTGGCAATGCGTTTGATGATGGGGGTTAGCGGGTCCAGGGCATACCCGGCCACCAGCAACCCCAAACCGAACCCCAGCAGGTATTTGAGCTTTTCTCCCGCCGGGCGGCTACCCAGCAGCAATTGCCCGGCCAGCACCCCCCATACGGTATGGGCCGTGGTAGAGAGGGCATTCAGGGAAACCCAGTGCCCCCCGGGCAGGTTGCCATTTAGCTGGAGTTCCAGCCATTCGCCCAGGTTGTGACCCGGGGTAAAGGGCTGGTCAAACCCCTCCAAAGGGAAGTAGCGATACAGGACTTCGGCCAGCACCAGCACGGCCAGGGAAAAACCCGCCTGGAACCGGAAAGGCTTGCGCATCACCAGATAGGCCAGGGGGTAAGTTACCGCCAGCTGGGCCAGTACATTCTGGAAGCGCCAGGTAATCGCCCCGTCTGCAATGCAGTACAGGCCCCAGCCCAGCAGCAGTAACAGGACCGAGCGCCGGGCCACGTGGCGGGACAGCTGGGCGCGGGTTTGCCCCCGTTTTTGGCGGTTGGCTACGGAAAGCGCCAGGGATACCCCCACAATAAACATAAAATAGGGTTGGATCAGGTCCCAGAACCGCAGCCCGTGCCAGGGGTGGTGGTGGAACTGCTCCACCAGGGGGTGGAACCAGCTTTCATCCAGGGGCGGGCGGGCCAGCCATTCAAACAGGCCGCTGAATTCCCCGATCAGCAAGAGCATGGTAAGGCCGCGAAAGAAATCGATGGAGCGCATGCGCGCGGGGAGGGAGGCTGGCGTCGGCATGGAAAGGGGTTGGTTGGTTGGGATCAAAGTACGGATTTGCCATGGGAAATCCTACGGGCACGCGGCCGGCTTTGGGGCGAAAAACGTACCTTATGGCAAACAACCGACTATGGACAACCCACACAACGGCCCGATCCTGATGATCGTACGCCTGAACACCAGCCTTTCGGAGGCGGACCTCATGGAAAAGGCTCATGAACGGTCACCCGAGTTCCAGGCCATCCCCGGCCTTTTACAGAAGTACTATGTACGCCTGGGCGCCGGCGCCGGTTACGGCGGGATATACGTCTGGGATTCCCTGGAATCCCTGGAAGCCTTTCGTCATTCGGACCTGGCGGCGACCATCCCCAAAGCCTACCAGGTGGTGGAACCCCCGCAGATTGAACTGATGGACATCCTCTTTCCGTTGCGTAGCTTCGGGTAGGTTATAAGTCCGATTCCGATGGGTTCTCCGGCCGGATTTCCGAGGCCTCCACGCGCAGGGTCCGAAAGTCGATGCGGTCTGCCGGAGGCCGGTAGTTGAACTCCGGGGCCCGGCCGTGCGACAAGGGAGCGGGCAGCCCCAACAGGGAAATCAGGAAGTCTACCGTATTGCGGGTGTATTCCGGCCGGTCCATCAGGCGTTCGGCCAGCACCACCGGATAGCCCGGAATATGGCCGTGGCTGTAGTAATCCCTCCGGGTAACGTTAAACCCTTCCCGCAATACCGGGAAGGTAATGCGTGGGTCCAGGCGCAGGTATACGTCCTCCCCGGTCAGGCGGATGCACGCCTCCCGCGTGCCGGGCAGTACGTCCAGTACCGCCGGGATACCCCTGGCATGCAATTCAAAATAGAGGTGGAAAAGGGCCGGGCGACCACGGGATTCAGCCTGCAGGAGCCAGCGTTGGTGTTCCAGGCAAAGGGGCACGCCAAACTGGGCGATTGAAAAAGTCGCAAACCCCACGGTGACCCGTTTTCCACATTCCAGACACCCATAGCTCATTTCCCCTGCATTCTACTCTAGAAGATCACCCTTAATTATGATATAATCTATGATATTTGTTAGTGAGCCCCCTGAATAGCAGACAGGTCACAAAGGGATGCCGAAGAGTGGCATTGCGGGTATCGCCCTGAAGTTGTATCTTCCTTCGAAACAAAATGCTCGCCCATGAAACTGCTTTACCTCTTTTTGTGTTCCTTTTTGCTGACGGTTGGGGTGTACGCCCAACAGGCCGGGGATACCCCCGAAAAGGCTGCACCCGTCCCGGATGCCAAAACTTTTAAAAGCACGCAAACGGCCGTTATCGGCGGGCGTAATTACACCTTCCAGACGGAGGTGGGCACCCACCTGCTACGCGACCAGGACGACAAGCCCATTGCCCTGTTCGGCTTTACCTATTACAAACAGGCCGGGGGCAAGGACCGCCCCATTGTCTTTGCCTTTAACGGGGGGCCGCTTTCGGCCAGTTTCTGGCTGCATTTCGGCATCCTGGGCCCCAAGCGGGTAGTGGTGAACGACCCCGGGTATACGGGCCCTGCTCCTTACCAGGTGGTGAATAACGAATACTCCATCCTGGACAAGGCAGACCTGGTGATGATCGACCCGGTAGGGGTGGGCTTCAGCCGCCCCGTGGGCAAGTCCGAATTCAAGGATTTCTGGGGGGTAGACCAGGACATCCGCAGCATCGGCAGCTTTATCGAACAATTCCTGATCCGGGAAGGACGCATGAACCACCCGAGATTTTTGCTGGGGGAAAGCTATGGCACCTTCCGCAATGCCGGCCTGGTCAAATGGCTGCAGGACCGCGGTATTGCCATGAACGGGGTCATCATGGTCTCCGCCGTTTTCGAATTGCAGCATTTGCTCTTTGGCCCGGGAGACGATACGGCCTACCTGATCCATTTCCCCACCTATGCCGCCACGGCCTGGTACCACAACCGCCTGCCCAGTAAAAACCCGGACCTGGAAGCCTTCCTCAGCGAGGTGCGCCGCTTTACGGAGCAGGAATACGCCCCGGCCCTGCTGCAGGGCGACCGCCTTTCCGCGGCCGAAAAGCAGGCCATGGCGGGTCGCCTGGCGGCCTATAGCGGGCTGTCTGCCAACTTCTGGCTGAAGGCAAACCTAAGGGTCACCAACCAGGAGTACTTCCAGGAGCTGCTGCGTGACGCGGGCGAAACCGTGGGCCGTCTCGATTCCCGTTTTACGGGTGTAAACGAAGACCTGCTGGGGCAGTATGCCCAGACGGATCCCCAGAGCGATGCCATTTCGGCCCCCTATATCGCAGCCTTTAAAGACTACCTGTATTCGGACCTGGGGGTAGACCGCAATATGACTTATGTAACGTCCACTGGCTTGCGGGATGGTTTCCAGTGGGATTGGAAACACCAGGGGAACCTGGCCTGGAACGCCCAGGTAGCGGTGAGTACCCTCCCGGACATGACCTCGGCCATGAACCGGAACCCCAACCTGAAAATCCTGATCCTGAACGGGTACTATGACCTGGCCACTGTATTCTATGGGGTGGAACACTCCATAAGCCATATGGGCCTGAAGCCGGAATTGCAGGGCAATATCATTATGAAGTACTACGAGGCCGGGCATATGATGTATACGCATCCGCCCAGCATGGCCCAGTTCAAAGCAGATGTAGGGGCCTTTATTGACGAACAGTAATAAAGGCTACCGCATGCCCATTTCCGCGTTCCTGATTTCTATCCCCGGCATCGATACCGAACACCCGGTATACCTGGTTACGGCTTTGGCCCTGGTGTTATACCTGTCTTACCGTTTTAGCCAGCACAAGGTGTTCCGCGCTTTTGGCATGGCCCTGCTGGCTATCATCTTTGGGGCGGTGGCCTCCAACCTGGGCCTGATCCCCAGCCAGGCCAACCCCACCTACAATGCCATTTTCGAGATTGTTGCCCCTGCGGCCCTGTTCCTGTTGCTGCTGGATGCCAACCTGTCCCAGCTGCGCAAGACGGGCCTGCCCATTCTGGTCCTCTTCCTGGCCGGGAGCCTGGGCACCGTGGCGGGTGTTGTGGGCGGGATGTGGCTTATTGGAGACAGCCCTTTGTTCGAGGGCCTCTATGCCCCCCTGGGCGGGATGTTTACCGGGACCTATACCGGGGGGAGCATCAACTTTAATGCGGTGGCCCTGGAGTATGGCGTAATGGATAACGGGCTGGTTTATACCAGTGCGGTGGCTGCAGATAATGTGCTGACCACGCTTTGGTTTTTTGCCACCATTACCCTGCCGGTGCTCCTGCAACGGTGGATGCCGCGCCAGCAGGTGGATGGGGTGGCAACTTCCGGAGTACCTGCGGATACCACCCCGGCCCTGCGGTCGGACGAGGCCGAACACCTGAACCTGGGCAGCCTCTCCCTCTGGATTGTCCTGGCCGGGGCGGCCCTGCTGCTTTCCGAAGCGGCAACCGCAGCCCTTGCGTCCATAGGCCTGGCCATCCCCTTTATGCTGGTGCTCACCACCCTGGCCCTCTTGCTGGCGCAGGTGCCTGCCGTACACCGTTTTCGGGGGAATATGTTCCTGGGCAGCTGGGCGGTTTACCTCTTTCTGGCCGTCGTAGGGGCCTTTTGCGATATTGGCGCCCTGGTGGCGGCGGGCCAACTGGCTTTGTTGCTACTGGCGGTGGTATTGATTGCAGTGCTCCTGCACGGGGCCATCACCTTTGGATTGGCCGCCCTGTTGGGATATGACTGGGAATTGGCTGCCATTGCCTCCCAGGCCAATGTAGGTGGGGGGACCAGCGCCATGGCCCTGGCCAAGAACTTCGGGCGGGATGCCCTGATCCTGCCTGCCATCATCATCGGTTCTCTGGGCAACGCCCTGGGCACCTACCTGGGCTTTCTGGTGGCCGGGTTGCTCTAGGGGATTTCCTGTTTTACGATTCGGCCGTTCAGCATCACCAGGGGCACCTGCCTGAGGGCGGTAATGTCTTGGGACGGATCGCCGGGTACCGCAATCAGGTCGGCCAGGTAGCCGGGGCGGATGCGGCCCAGGCCTTCCCAGTGGAAGGTGTCGGCATTTACAGAAGTGGCCGCCTTTAAGACCTCCAGGGGGCGCATGCCATAGGCCACCATCAGTTCCAGCTCCCGGTAGTTCTCCCCGTGGGGGTAGACGCCTACATCGCCACCAAACCCGATGGTTACCCCGCTTTCCAGGGCCAGGCGGAAGCTCTGCTTTTTCCGGCGGATACGGTCTGTATCCGCATCCCCGTCCCAGCCGTTGTAGCGTTCAATGGCATCCCCTGCGGCCAGGGTGGGGTAAAGGACCACGCCCTTTTCCCGCATCAGCGCAAAAACCTGGGCCGTTCCCCCATCCCCGTGCTCCAGGGTTTCCACCCCGGCCATGACGGCCCGGCGCATGCCTTCCGGCGTACTGGCATGGGCTACGGCATAGGAACCGGCAGAGGTGGCGGTGGCCACCAGGGCATCGAGTTCGTCCTGCAGGAAGGTGGGCTGGGAGGGGGCGCCGGTAGCCCAGCGGTAATCTGCATAGACCTTGATAAAGTCGGCTCCGCCGCCCATCTGCCGCCGCGTTTCGGCAATGATATCAGGCACGCCGCTCACGGGCGCCGCCCCCAGGGGTACGCTCACCCCCTCGTGGAACCCTTTGGGCCCGTAAGCCCCGGTGGCTACAAGGGCCGGGCCGGCCACCAGCAGGCGGGGACCGGGCACGATTCCGGCTTCAATGGTTTTTTTCAGGGCCACGTCCGTATACCCGGCGCCTTCGCTGCCCAGGTCGCGCATGGCCGTTACCCCGGCCATCAGGCTGCGGCGGGCATGGACGGTACCCCGGATGGCCCTTTCAGCCGGGCTTTCCTTCAGTACCTGGTCGTTCCAGGGGGTTTCGTTATAGGGGTGCAACAACAGGTGGGCATGGCCCTCAATAAGGCCTGGCATCAGGGTATGCCCCACCAGGTCCAGGGTGGTTACGCCCCGGGTAACCCGGTATCCGGATTCGGGCCCGGCGTAGGCAATGCGGTCCTGGTCTACCACGACCACCCACCCGGGGTGCATGGCTTCCCCGTCAAAAACCCGGTCCGGGCGCAGGAGGGTTTGGGTCGTGCCGGGCAGGGGGAGCAGGAACAGGAAAAACAGGAGGGCGAGGGGCTTTATCATACAGGGTTGGATTTGGGTTCAAAATACAAAGTTCCCGTCATCCCGGGTAGGGGGAAGGGGATAAAACATCCCGCCCCCACCCCCGCATTCAAGATAGGCCTCTGGGCTGTAATCCCCTTGCAGTAACCCTAAAACGTAAACCAGTAATTGAGTTTCAATACCACGCCCCGGTTGCGGTTTACCTGTAAAAAGGGGGTACTCAGGTAGTTGTCCGTATACACCAGGAACAGGTCGGACATGGGCGCAAAGCGCCATTGCAGCCGGCTGTTGATGTTAAAATTGTCCGCCTGCGTATTGTACTGCAGGAAGGTGGTCCAGAACAATTTGTTGGAGAAATTCACCTCCGATCGCTGGTTGATCAGCGTAAGGTCCGCCGAGCCATAGGGCCCGGGCAACCGCAGGTAGTTCTGCTCCAGGGCCAGGCTGAAGTTCCCCCAGGGCTGCACCCGGTAGGTAAGCCCGGCAACAAAACTGTTCAGGGTACCATTGTAAAAACCTCCGGTCTGCATCCCGCCTTCAAAAGCTATGGATTTGCGGGTATCGGAATTGTAGCCCAGGGAGGCCGCGCGGTAGGTGTATTTCCCCGGCGGCAGGGGCTCTGCATCCGTAAACCGGGTCGCAAACAGCAAGCGGGTGTCATTATCTTCCAAAGACAGTTGCAGCTGGCTGGTATTGCGGAACCGCACCTCGTAGTTCAAGGCACTGGCGCGCTCGTTAAATGTCCAGTCGACCTGCCAGTCCTGCCGGTTTTGCAGGGCAAAGCCATGGGAAATCACCGCCTTGTCCCCCTCGGGACGCCAGGTATAACCCACACGGGAATACAGGTGCTCGTACCCCAGGTGAACGATGGTATCATTGGCAGCATCATAATTATCCAGGCGGGGGATAAAACCGATATCGGCATAGTATTCGGTGTCGATCCCAAAGTAATCCACAAAAAAGTTGAGGTTGCGCCCACTGTGCTGCACGGCCAAATTGCGGAAGGTGCCCAGGCCAATGTCCGGTTTGTCCGAAAGGTGCAGCCCGCCAAATACATTCCAGGTACCGGAAAGGTTCAGGTAGTTGAATTCCAGGCCTGCGTTGCGCCCATAGTCATTGTAATCGAAACCTTCCCCTTTCACCACGGCCTGCCGGTTGGTCACATACCCTTTGATTAGCGAGCGCTTCAACACACTCTGGTTAAAGGTGGCAATGGTATAATTTTGCCCGTTGCGGCCTTCTTCTGCCTTGGTCTGCAGGTTCAGCAGGCCCACGCGCAGGCGGTTGCCCACATTACCGCTCAACCGTGCCCCAAACAGGATGGGGACCGGCATCCGGTTTTCGTCCAGGCCCATGCGGCGGGTAAAGATGGGCCGTGCCGGGGGCGTACCAAAGCTGGTGAACAGGTCGTTGTTTTCCAGGAAAAAGGGCCTGCGCTCCGGGAAGTTCAGGCTAAACCGGGTGAGGTTGGTCTGTTGCACATCCACGTCCACCTGGGAAAAATCCGGGTTTACCGTCAGGTCCAGGTTCAGGGAGGAGGTCAGGGCCAGTTTGGCATCCACCCCGGCATCCAATTCGGAATCCACCCCTGGGTCTGCCGCTTCCTTATCCTTGTAGAGGGACGTACGCAGGTAAGGGATTACCGAGACGTTGGTCCCTGTTTTCTGGGGCGGGGCGTCCCAGGTCAGGGCGCCGGTATACCCCAGGTCCGTCAGGTTGAAGTTTACCGGCATGGGGGTCCAGCTGTGGTACTGGTTGGCCTTCAGGTCATTGCGAAAAAAGTTGATGCCCCAGGTCTGCAGCCCGGTTTCAAACCGTAGGGTTTTAAAGGGGATGGCCATCTCTACAATCCAGCGGTCATCAAAACGGGTGACCTCTGAAAACCAGCGGTTGTCCCAGCTAAAGTTGAGCCTGCCAAAACTATTCTGGCTCAGCAGGTCTTCGGATTGTACATTGTAGGGACTTACCCCGAACAGGAAACCATTGGTGCGCCGGTTTACCGGGTCAATCACCACCCCGAAGGCATCCCCGTCAAAGAAACGGCTGTCCCGCTTCAGGGTCTGCACCACATACTCCCCGCTGTCGTAACACACGGCGGAAATGTAGAGGAAGCGGTCGTCGTAGGTCATGCGCACCTCCGTGCGTTTGGCCGCGGGGACCCCGTCCGTGGGGTATTTTTGCCAGAATTCCGTGGCCACGGCGGCCTCGTCCCAGGCTGCTTCGCCCAGCAAGCCGTCCATGACAATAGGGGAGGAGGCCCTTCGGATTTCCAACTGGTGGCTTTCACGGGGGTCGCCCACCTGGGTCTGCCCCACAAGGGCGCTAAAGGAAAATAACATCCCGGCCAGGGCCGGGATGGTTTTATATAAATTCATAAATGGTTAATCTTCAGCGGGTTTAAACCTTTCTGTACGCGCGTCTTGTATGGGGCCTTCCCAGTTCATGCCGTACCCGAAGTCGTAGGCATGCCCCGCCTGGTCCACATGGACCTCCATATCCAGAGGCACGTCTTCATATTGCCGTTCCACCGTGGCCATATGGGCGGGCATCTGAAGGGGTAGCAGGCCCGAAGGGGCCACCGCTCCGGAAACGATATCCAGTACGGCCTGGTCCGACACATTGAAATTCACCAAAAGACCCTGGATACCAGGTTCAAATTCGGCCACCACGGTGGGGTTGGACAATTTCAGAACCACCACCACGGGTTTGCCCTGCATGGCGGCCTGGGTGTCCCGGATCAATTGCAGGTCCGTACTATTGTGGGCTGTGGCGGCTTTGCCCTTGTAGGTCCGGTTCAGCACATCGCCTTCCCGCGGGTCACCGGCCAGGGAGGGGTCCCGGGCCTCGGTGGCAGTATAGGGTTCGTACTGGAGGGAGATGGGGAAAAACCCGTTGCCGCCAGCCTCGGCATCGTCCGTGCTGTACCCGGCCGTACGCCCGTTAATGGGGCTGGTGATAACCACCAGGGCTACATCGGCGGCTTCCGGGGTATCTACGGTCTCGAAATACCGGGAAGCAATTTCCGGGCGGATGGGGTCTTCCCACCGGCCCGGGATGGGATCGCCAAAGAAGCTTTCGGACGGGGGTACAAACCGTTGCGGGATATAGACTTTGGTCGTTTTAGCCAATGGGAGTACCCCATCTTCATTTTTCAGTAACACCACAGATTTCTGCTGGGCTTCATACCCGGCCTTCATAAATTCCGGGTTGCCCACCACGGCTTCGGTTTCGGCTACATCCAGATAGGGGTTCTCGAACAGTCCCACCTGGAAAATATTGGTCAACAGCCTGCGGGCGGAGGTCTCCATCCGTGTCCGCATATATTCCTCCCCGTGTTCTTCCACGCCCATCTGGTACGCTTCCAATACCGGTCCGGCGGCATTGTTGCCCCCAAACTGGTCGCATCCGGCCATCAGGATGCGGTAATGCCGCTGGGCTTCAGTCAGGCCTTCCACGCCCCATGGGGTCCGGCCAAAAACGGCCATGCCCTCATCCGGGCGGGTTACCCCCCAGTCCGTGCAGACCACCCCGTCGTACCCGTAGGTGCCGCGAAGCATGTCCGTAATAAAGTACTTGCTGAAGGCATTACCCACGTTATCCCCGGCGGGATCCTGCCCAAAGGAAATAGTATAATAGGGCATAACTGCGGCTGCTTTCCCCGTGCCCCCATCCAGTTTAAACGCGCCCTCCGTAAAGGGCAGGCGGTGCATGTCCAGGTTGTTACCCGGAAAAACCGCAAACTTGCCGAAGCCGTAGTGGGCGTCCCGTCCGCCTTCCCCGGCGCCGCCGCCGGGCCAGTGCTTGACCATGGCATTCACGGATTCATAGCCCCAGCCGCCGGCAATTTCCTTTTCCGCAGAGGAAGTCTGGAACCCGTCCACATAGGCCCGCGCCATGGCCGTGGCCATGCGGGGCTCCTCCCCGAAGGTCCCGCTGAAGCGGTACCAGCGCGGGTCCGTGGCCAGATCTACCTGGGGCGACAGGGCTGTGGCCAGGCCCAGAGCCCGGTACTCAATGGAGGCAATCCGGCCAAACTCCTGTACCAGGGCGGGGTCAAAACTCGCCGCCAGGCCAATGGCATTGGGCCAGCGGGAAATGTCGCCCCCCGCCCCCATGGTGAATTCTTCATCCGAAGCGGCTTCGTGGCGGGGGTCCGTACTGTTGTTGGCCGGGATGCCCAGGCCCAGGCCCTCTACCAGGGCCTGTACATTGTTGTTCCAGCGGGCAGCCACCCCCGGGCGTTCCACGGTGGTAATCAAGACGTGGCGCAGGTTGTCGTCGGTCAGGAAGGCCTTTTGCTGGTCGGTGAGGTCCGAGGGCAGGGCCCCGCTCTCCTCAAAGGATTGCCCGTTGTAAGTGTCCCGCCCCCCGAAGCCCCCTCCGGGTACCCGTTGGTGGGCGCTGTAGAGCATCAGGCCCGCAATCTGTTCCACGCTCATGCGCCCGGCCAGGTCCTCGGCCCGCTGCCGGGCCGTAAGCCGCCAGTCTTCATAAGGCTCCAGGCTGCCATTGCGGTTCAGGTCCTTGAACGCATACCGGTCTTCGGTAAGCAGGGTAACCCCGGAACCCGGGGCATACCCCAGGGTTTGGCCCCCGGCCTGGGTCACTACATTGAATCCGTCTTTCTGGGTTTCTTCCCATTTGGGGCCGCAACTGCTCAGCAGCAGGGCGAAGGTCAGGGCGGCACATGCGAACCGGCCGTACAAGGTGGGTTTCATAGGTGTGGTTTTAGGTTGTGCGTGTTCAGGTCCTCCCCCATGGGGGCTGCAAAGAACCATAGGGTTCTTTGACCCGCGAAAGGGCTAAAGGTTTAACCCCGGCAATCTACAGTATTCGTTTCCGGTGACTATTCCGCTCCGTTCTGCGCATACCTTTGGGCAATGGCTTCCAAGCCAGCAGCCAGGTCTGTTTGGGAATGCCACTGCCCCTGCCGCATCACCCCGCGTATATCCCCAAGGGCATCCGGGTCTTCCAGGGGGTTGGTGGCCAGCAGGACCAATTCCGCCTTTTTTCCCACTTCCACCGAGCCGGTTTCCCCGTCAATGCCAAAGAAGAAGGCGGGTTCCAGGGTGCCCATTTTCAGGATATCGGCCAGGGGGATCCCGGCCCGGAGCATCCCGGCCATTTCGTGCCGGAGGGAAAAACCGGGTACATTAAATACCTGGGGGGCATCCGAGCCCAAGAGCAGGCCATGGCCGTCCTGATGGAGGCGGCGGATCATCCAAAGGCGAAGTTGGTCAAAGCGGGCCCAGCGCTCCGGGTCCCAGTTCGGGCTATTCATATACTGGGCCTTGTTCCGTGCCCAGGCATCGCGTATGGTTTGAGGCATGAATTGCATTTCCGGCTGGGCCAACAGGCTATCGGCAGTGGTGGGTGCAAACCACCGCTCAAAGAGGCTTTGGGTGGGTACAATCCAGACCCCGTTTTCCCGGGTGAGTTGCAGGAGCCCCTCCAGACGGGTGGTATCCGCCAGGTCGGTAAAGTTGAAGCCAAAGAACCCGTTCTGGTCCGGGGCAACCCCGGCCTTTTCCGGGACCAGGCCTTCCAGGTAGCCGTCTACGTGGTCTACAGTGGCGTAACCGCTTTCCAGGGCTTGCCGGATCCCCACATCCACGGGTACGTGCCCGGCATAGGGGATACCTTCCTCTTGGGCGGTGGCCACCAGGGCATCAAAGGCGGGCCGGGGAATACCTGGGTGGATCTTGAGGAAATCGTAACCTTCCCGGGCGTATTGGCGTACCAGGGCCGCTGCGGTGGCCGTATCAGGAACAGTGTTGCCGTTCAGGGAAGGGCTGGAGGTATAAATCCTGGGGCTGGGGAGCTCTCCGTTTTCGGCTTGCTCCCGCAGTTCCAGGTGGGCCGGGTGGCCCAGCATGCCCCGGATGGTGGTCACCCCCTGGGACAGGTAAAGGTACAGGGCATCCCGGATCCACTGCGGGTCTGCCGGGGGAGAGGGGATATGGGCGTGCATTTCCGTGAGCCCGGGCATCAGGTACCCGCCCTGCCCATCTATTTCGGTAGCATAAGTAACTGCCACTTCGGCCCCCCGGGCAATGCGGACAATACGGCCGGAATCTATAACCACGGCCTGGTGCTCCAGGAGCAGTCCACGTTCCACATCTACAATATGGACGTTGCGGATGATCATGGCCGTTTCGGATTCCGGGCCCGAGGCAGGGGCCGGCCGGCACCCCATTGCGGCCAGAAGGGCCGGCAAAAGGATGCCACAGAGGACTTTCAGATTCATGGGTACCAGGTTTTTTTGCCGGCAGCACAGCAGCCGACAATGGTTGAAATGCGTTTGTTCCGGGTTTCTTCCCGTTTGGCCTGAAACAGCCAGTACAAATAGCTCTTGCGATAGGTCCGGCTCAGGCTGTTGAAAAAGCTAAGGGCTTCAGGTGACCGATCCAGGGCCTCCTGCAGGTCCGGCGGGACCACCCCGGCCTCTACCTGGTCCAGGGCTACCCAGGAACCGTCCGCCTGGGCCTGGCGGATGCGTTCCATCCCGCTGGGGTGTACGCGGCCGGCTTCCATCAGTTCGGCCAGATGGGTTTTGTTGATCCGGCTCCAGGTGCTCCCCGGCTTGCGCGGGCAGAAATACTGCCGGCGTTTTCCATCCCCCAGGCTCTTTACTGTGGAGTCAATCCACCCGAAGCACAGCGCCTCCCGCACGGCCTCTTCCCAGCGCATACTCGGCATGGCATGGCCCACCGCATAAAAGATCAGATAGACCCCCTGGCTGTGGCCGTGGTGGGATTCCAACCAGCTGCGCCACAACCCGGCATGCTCAAAATATTGGGTTTCCAGGGCCAATTTGTTTCATATCAAACAGGGAATCTTAAAATTACGATAAAGTTTTTGGCAAACGGGAATGCCACAGGTGTAAATTGTACATTTACCTTCCTGAATAATCAAACTCAAACGAAAACGTTCATGAAATCCGTACGCATTTTACTTGTGGCCCTCCTGGTTGGGGCCTTTGTCGTTTCTTGTGATCAGAAACGTCCGGGCCCGCCTAAGGTGCTGGTCTTCAGCAAGACCATGGGCTTTCGCCACGCCTCCATCCCCGCGGGGATTGAAGCGATCCGCGAGCTGGGCGCCCAGCATGGCTTCGAAGTGGATACCACCGAGAACGCCGCCCGCTTTAACGAAGAAAACCTGAAGCAATACAGCACGGTGATCTTCCTGAGTACCACCGGCGACGTGCTGGATGCCGCCCAGGAGGCCGCCTTTGAGCGCTATATCCAGGCCGGGGGCGGGTATGTGGGGATTCACGCCGCCACCGATACCGAATACGATTGGGGCTGGTATGGCAAACTGGCCGGGGGCTACTTCCTGAGCCATCCTGCCGGCACGCCCGAAGCCGACTTTACCATTGTGGATCAGGGGCATCCTTCCACCGTCTTTTTCCAGGATTCCATCTGGCACCGTACCGATGAAATGTACAATTTTAAAAACCTGAACCCGGAGGTAAACGTCCTGATCACTATTGATGAAAGCACGTACGAAGGCGGGCAGAACGGGGATTACCACCCCATGGCCTGGTACCACGAGTACGACGGCGGCCGGGCGTTCTACACCGCCCTGGGCCATACGGAGGAAAGTTTTTCCGAAGATCTCTACCTGCAACACCTCTGGGGTGGGATTCAGTATGCCATTGGCGAAAACATGGAACTGGACTACAGTAAGGCCCATTCCCAGATCCCGCCGGAGGCCAACCGCTTCACCAAGGTTCAACTGATTCAGGGGGAATTCTTTGAGCCTACGGAAATGACGGTCCTTCCCGGGGAAGATATCCTGATCGGGCAGCGCCGGGGCGAGATCATGCTCTATGAGCAGGCCACGGGCGAGCTGCGCCAGGTAGCCTACCTGGATGTGTACCACAAGACCCTGCGCACCCCCGGGGTAAATGCCGAAGAGGGCCTGATGGGCCTGCAAAAGGACCCGGATTACGCCAATAACCACTGGATCTACGTATACTATGCCCCCACAGGGGATGCGGAGATCAACCGGCTGTCCCGCTTTACATACCAGGACGGGAACTTTGACCTGGATTCCGAACAGGTGATCCTGGAACTGCACAGCGACCGGGAGATCTGCTGCCACACCGGGGGTTCCATCGCCTTCGGGGGCGACGGCCTGCTCTACCTGTCTACGGGCGACAACTCCACGCCGTTTAACCAGGCAGATGTAGCCTATGTAAACAACGGCTTTGCCCCCCTGAACGACCTGCCGGGTAGTTCCCAATTCGATGCCCGCCGTTCTTCCGGGAACACGAATGACCTGCGGGGTAAGATCCTCCGGATTCGGGTGAACGAAGACGGCAGCTACGACATCCCGGAAGGGAACCTCTTTGCCCCGGGTACGCCCAATACCCGTCCGGAAATTTATACCATGGGCCACCGGAACCCTTACCGGATTTCGGTAGACCCGAAAAATGGATATGTTTACTGGGGGGATGTGGGCCCCGATGCCCGGGCAGACAGCCTTCAGACCCGCGGGCCCCGCGGCTATGACGAGATCAACCAGGCACGCCAGCCCGGTAACTTTGGTTGGCCACTGTTTATCGCCAACAACAAGCCCTATGTGGCATATGATTATGCCACCGGGGAAAGCGGGGAACCCTTCGACCCCGAGCATCCCATCAACAATTCCCGAAACAACACCGGGTTGCAGGAGCTTCCCCCGGCCCAGCCGGCCATGGTGTACTACCATTACGGGGAGAGTGCCGAATACCCCCAGGTGGGCTCCGGTAGCCGGAACGCCATGGCGGGCCCTGCCTATTATTCCGACCTCTATAACGGGGAAGGGGCCCTGCCGGAATACTACGATGGGAAGGTGATTGTCTACGACTGGATGCGGGGCTGGATGAAGGCCGTCCACCTCTTTGAGGATGGCACTTTCAACAAGATGGAACCCTTTGCTTCGGACATACAGCTCTACAACCTGATCGATATGGAGGTAGCCCCCTCCGGCCGGGTATACCTGCTGGAATACGGGACCGGCTGGTTTACCAAGAACGACAACAGCGGGCTCAGCTATATCGAATACAATGGAGGCAACCGCCCGCCCATGATCGAGGGCCTGGAAGTGGACCTCACCTCCGGACAGGCCCCCCTGAGCATCAAGGCCACCCTGAATGCCCAGGACCTGGAAGGAGACGCTATGCACTATGTGTGGCAGTTTAGCAGCGGCGACAGCGTGGTGACGGATACCCCCACCCTGGAATATACTTTCGAAAAAACCGGGGAGTTCCAGCTGAGCGCCAAGGCGGTGGATGCTTCCGGCATGGCCTCTGAATCCGCCAAAGAAACCGTATTTGTGGGCAATACCCGTCCGGAGGTCCGGATATCCCTGGCCGGGGGGAACGAATCCTTCTTTATCCCCGGCGTACCGGTTCAATACCAGGTTACCATTGTGGATGAAGGGGAGGAAGTGGTTCCCGAAGACGGCAGTTACTACATCGCGGTGGATTACCGCGAAGGCATGGACGACAGCTCCCGGAACTTTGGGCACCAGCAGGCTACGGCTGCCATCAGCGGCAAGGCCCTCACCCAGAGCCTGGACTGCAAATCCTGCCACAAGGAAAACGAGGCCTCTATTGGCCCGGCCTATAACCTGGTGTCTGCCAAATACCAGGAAGGCCGTCGCAATACCAACCTGCGCTACCTGATGGAGAAAATCCAGCAGGGCGGCAGCGGCGTATGGGGCGAAGTGGTCATGCCGGCCCACCCGGATGTAAGCACCGAGGAGGCGCGGCAGATTGCCACCTATATCCTGTCCCTGGAAGATACGCGGGAGCGGGCACCCTCCCTGCCGCTGTCCGGCACCATTATCCCGGACGCCTCCCAGGCCGCCAACACCATGATCCTGACCGCGTCTTACACTGACCAGGGCGGGAACGGGGTAAAGGCCCTTACCGGCAACGGGCAGATGGCCCTTACCGGCAACACCATTTCCCCATCTGAGGATATGGAAATGGAAGGGATGCAGGCCATGTCCTTCGGGGCCATGAACCTGGCGCTGCTCAATGCAGGAGAAGGTTACCTGAAACTGGATGGATATGACATGAGCGGAGTGAAAATGCTCCTGCTTATGGCCGGGTGGCAGACGCCCCCATCCGCCGGGGCGGATTTTGAACTCCACCTGGGCAGCCCGGACGGGGAAGTGATCGGCTCCGGTAGCCTGACCACCCCCCAGGCGGGACAAGGCACAGGTATACCCGTAATGATCAGCAAGCCCCAACAAGGGAAACAAACCGTGTACCTCACCTATAAGCGCCACCCCTCGGACGACCCGGGTATGGTAGCCATTACCGGGGTACAGTTTCAGTAAACCGAAACCCGGAACGAAATGAAAAGGGGCGCCATGGGCGCCCCTTTCTTATTCTGCGTTTTGCGTAGCTGGGGGCACATACGGCCCGTAGACCGCATCCCGGAAATTCTTGTGCAGCCGGATGGGGTCGTAGGGGAATAGTTGTACAAACAGAACGGCGGCCAGCTCGTTTTGCGGGTCTACCCAGAAGAGGGTGCTGGCTGCCCCGTCCCAGAAGAATTCGCCCACCGCGCCGTTGTTTTCCTGGGGCCCGGCCGGGGGTGCGGTGCGCACGGCAAAATCAATCCCGAAGCCTACTTGCCCCTTGCTGGGCAACCAGGCCCGTTCGGTTACGCTGTCCGGCAGGTGGTTGGTAGCCATCAGGGCCACGGTCTCCGGTTTCAGCACCTGTACCCCGTTTAGGGTACCGCGACCCAACAACATCCGGGCAAAGCGCATATAGTCGTCCAGGGAGGAAGTCATCCCCCAGCCGCCCCGCTGCAGGGGCCAGGCCTGGAAATGCTCGATTTTGGAGAGGCTGTCCGGGATTTGGGTAAGGCTTCCGTCCTCTTCCAGGCGGTACATGGCAGAAAATCGTTCCCGGTCTGCCGGGGGAACCACCCGGCGGGTGTCCGTCATCCCCAGGGGCCCCAGGACTTCCTGCTGCAGGTAGTCATCAAAGGGCATGCCCGAGAGGCGCTCCACCAGGAAGGCCTGCACGTCTACGCTGGGGCCGTATTCCCACTGGGTTCCGGGATGGAACCAAAGCGGGAGCTTTCCAAAGGTGGCTGCCATTTCCGAAAGGGTCTTTTCTTTGGCCAGGGGGGCGGCTTCGGCCAACGCATCCCCCAAACCGGGAATTTCGGTACGGTTGGGGAAGCCAGCCGTGTGGCGGGTAATATCCCGGATGGTAATGGCGCTGCGGGCCGGCTCGGTCTGCATCTGCCCGTGTTCATCCACCCCCTTATACACCTGCATCCCTGCAAACTCGGGGGCATATTGGGCCAGGGAATCGTCCAGGGCAAAGGCCCCGGTTTCATAGACGGACATCAGGGCGGTGCCGGTCAGGGGCTTGGTCATGGAAAAGATCTGCACCAGGGTGTTGCGGGCCATGGGGATGCTGTCTTCCCGGTTGGCGTACCCGTAGGCGCCAAAATAGGCTTCTTGGCCTTTTTCGTAGACCAGGGAAGAGACCCCGGCCACTTTCCCCGAAGCCACCAGGGATTGCAAGAGGGAATCCATACGGGCGCGGGCTTCCTGTTGCACCACGCGGTTCGGTTCGGGCGCCGGTTTTTCCTGGCAGGACACGGCCAGCAAAATAAGGCTCAGGCAGAGATAATACGGTTTCATAACGCAGGGTCAATTACGGTTGCCCCGGGGGAAGGGCCTGGGTTTGGATATAAAAATTCGGGTCCCACATCAGGGCGGTATTTTCCGGCAGGGCTTCCTGCTTCCATTGGGCGGACGGAAAAAGCCAGTGGGCCTCCCCGTCCAGGAACACCCGAACCGGCATGTCAAAGCCGGGTACCACCTGGGTATAGCGGTATTCCAGCTGGCCGTTGGCCCGCCGGTATTCCAGCCTGGGGATTTTTGCCGTGCGCAGGTACTGGTCAAAAAAGGCAGAGAGGTCCTTGCCGCTGCGGGCGCTGAGGAAGTCCTCGATTTGCCGGGTGGTTACCGTCTGGTGGTAAAATTCCTGGTTCAACCCCCGCAACATGCTGCGCCACAGGGCATCGTCCTCCACCAGTTGCCGCAGGGTATGCAAAATGTTGGCCCCTTTAAAGTACATATCGCGGGAGCCTTCCTGGTTCACGTTATAGGGCCCGATAATGGGGCTGTCGTTGCGGATGTTCCGCCTGAGCCCGATAACATAGGCATTGGCAGCCTCCGTCCCAAAGTGGTAATCCAAGTACAGGCTTTCGGAATAGGTGGTAAAGCTCTCGTGGATCCACATGTCTGCGATGTCGCGGTAGGTGATGTTGTTGGCAAACCACTCGTGCCCGGCCTCGTGGATGATGATGTAATCGAACTTCATCCCCCAGCCGCTTCCGGACAGGTCGGTACCCCGGTACCCGTTCGCATAGCCGTTGCCGTAGGTGACCGAGCTCTGGTGCTCCATCCCCAGGTAAGGGGCTTCCACCAGCTTAAAACTGTCTTCGTAGAAGGGGTAGGGGCCAAACCAGTGTTCAAAGGCCTCCAGCATCAGGGGTACCTGCCGGAATTGCGCCTTAGCCTTGTCCAGGTTTTCGCGCAGCACATAATAGTCTACATCCAGGGGGCCTTTTTCGCCGGCATAGGTTTCCCCGAAATGCACATAGTCCCCGATGTTGACATTCACCCCGTAATTGTTGATGGGGTTGGCCACCACCCAGTGGTAGGTGCTGGTGCTGTCCGTTTCCGAAACCGCCTTCAGCCGGCCGTTGGAGACATCCACCAAAGGTTTGGGCACGGTAATGCGCATAGACATGCTGTCTACCTCGTCGTACATGTGGTCCTTGTTGGGCCACCAGGCACTGGCGCCCAGGCCCTGGCAGGAGGTGGCCACAAAGGGGAGGCCGGCACTGTCCTGCTTCCAGGAAAAGCCCCCGTCCCAGGGAGCGCGGACGGCTTCCCTGGGGTGCCCTCCATACGCCACTTCCACCTCCCGGTAGGTACCGGGTTGCTGGGCGCTTTCCAGGGTTATAAAGTAAACATTCCCCTCCCGGGTAAAGGCCAGGGGCTTTCCGTCCTGCCGAACCCCGGTAATTTCCAGGGGCGGCTGCAGGTCAAGCTGCATCCGGTTGGCGGGTTCCAAAACGGTATATCCAATCGTATTGCTACCCGAAATCGCTTTTTGGCCCGGGTCTACGGACAGGGAGAGGTCGTAATAGGTGAGGTCCCACCAGGCCCTTTCCGGGGTAATACTGCCGCGAAGGCTGTCCTGCCGGGTAAAGGCCCGCCCGTCCCAGGGGGTGAGCAGCCCGCTTTTGGGTTTGGTTTCCGATTCGCTGCCCCGGGACTGCGCCATGCAGGCACCCACCGGGAGCAACAGGGCCATCAGCCCCCATCCAAAGAGTCTTTTCATAATGTGCTGTTAACGGTATACACCTGAGGGGAAGACCACCGGGCTTTCATGCCCGTCGGGCCCCACGGCGGCTACCCCGAAGAAAAAATTGTCGATTACGATACCTTCCAGGACGGTTTCGGTGGCATCACCCACATAGCGGAAATGGTCCCAGGTAGGCGAGGTGGTATCCCGCCAGTAGACCTTGTAGCCCACGGCGCCGGGTACCGCTTCCCATCGCAGTTTGGCGGCAGGCTGTACCACGCCCCCGATTTCCACCTTGGCAGGGGCCGGCGGGCCCCAGGCCAGCCCGGCCAGGGAAATGGCATTTACGGCCGTTAATTTGGCGGCATAGCCAAAGTCCACAAATTCCAGCAGGTCCCCGTATTGTATCCCGTCTTCCACCCGGATGTCCTGGTGTTGCTGGGTGTAATTTTCATGGGCTTCCATAATGCGGACCCCGGCAAACCCCGCATCGTTGAAGGGCCGGTGGTGCCCGCCCCGCCCAAAGCGGTCCAGGCGGTAAATGAGCATGGGGTTCATCTCGGGCATATAGGTCTGGGTACTGCGGTAAATGTACCGCGCCAGCTGGCGGGAAATCCCGTCTACTTCGCCTCCGTAGAAGCGGCGGGCCCGCCGCTCCCGTTCGGTTTCCGTGGGTGGCACGGGCTCGGAAAAGATCCGGAAGTCCCGGTTGGAGACTACCCCGTCTACCCCGCTGGTATTGCCGATCATATCGTTATTGAGGATGCCCACAATGTCCCAGCCCTGTTCCTGGGCATAGGCGGCCAGGCCCTGGCCCCCGAAGAGGCCCTGCTCTTCCCCGGAGAGGCCGGTGTACACAATGCTGCTGGGGAAACGGTACTGGCTCAGGACCCGTGCGGCTTCCAGGACCCCGGCCATCCCGCTGGCGTTGTCGTTGGCGCCCGGGGCATCCGAGGTAAAATTATTGGCATCGCTTACCCGGGAATCGATGTCCCCGCTCATGATGGCCATGCGATTGGGATGCGCCGTGCCCCGCTGTATGGCTACCACGTTCACTACCCATACGTCCCGGGTGATGCGCCCGTTTTCCCCGGCCTTGACCAGGTTGCGCTGGTAGAAAACCTCCAGGCAATCCCCGCAGGCAGCCGAAATCTTGTCGAATTCCGATTTGATCCAGCGGCGGGCAGCGCCAATGCCCCGGGTCTGGGACACGGTGTCGCTCAGGGTGTGCCGGGTGCCGAACCCGGCCAGGGTAGTGATATCCGCCTCCAGGCGGCTGGCAGATACGGCATCGATAATATCATACATACGGGTATCCGTTTGGGCGGCAAGCCCCAGGGAACCCAGGAATAAACAAAGCGTAAGGAAGTGTTTCATAAGTCTGAGGGTCTGAATTTTTGGTCGAACCATTTGGAATGTGCATAGCAAAGGGGCCCCAGCAGGACGTAGATAAAGCCGGGCAGGCCAACGCCTACACCCACCTTCAGGGCAGAGAGCAACATGGACAGCAGGCCTACCCCCACGTAGAGGGCAAAATGCCGGGTGTAAAACAAAAGGTCTACGGCCGTGGCCGCATTGCGTTCTTTTTTAAAAGCCCGCCGGTACATCAGGGCATAACAAAGAAAGATCAGGGCAAAGCCCAGGCTGTACAACTGGAACAGGCTGGAGAGGCCTTCCAGGGTCATTTGCTGGGTCCCCATCCAGGAGTGCACAAGGGATTTCAAAGGGAATACGTAATAGAGGATTACAAATAGCAACAGGGCGTTGTAGGCCATGATCCAGTAGTCCACGTAGCCCGAGCGGCGGAAGTAGTTGTAATGCACGACCCACAGGGCCACCAGCACAAAGAAACTCACCCCGAAGGCCACCAGGTTACTGCCCTGGGCCATCAGTTCGGCTACCCCGCGGTTCAGGTCCAGGGAAACCACCATCAGAGTGGCGGCAAAGGCAAATACCCCGTCGCTAAAGGCTTGTAGCCGGCCACTGTGGTGGGGTTTAGTCATGGGCTACTGTTTTTTCGGCCACAAAGGCCAGGCGTTGGCTGTCCGGGGAAACGCTCAGGCGGGAAATGTGGCCCACCCCGGCTTCGAACCGGTGGAAGGTGCGCCATTGGGCCTCCGTCCCTGGCATGATTTGCCGCAACACATCCGGCCCGCCGCAGAGCAGGGAACCATCCGGCAGCCAGGCCAGGTCCTGTACCCCGGCCGGCAGGGCCAGCAGGCGTTGTTGCTCTCCGGTTTCAGGGTCCAGGGTAAACACCCAGGTCTGCTCGTCCTCCGGGGAAGTGAAGCTAATGCGATGGCTGCCCGGGATGCGGGCCAGGCTTCGCCCCACGCCCTTGCGCAGGGTGCGGGAGCCCTGAGTGCCCGGGTGGGCCATGACCAGGTCCATCCGGTCTTCCCGCAAGACGGTGCAAATCAACAGGTCAGGCCCGGCCCAGAGGTGGTACCCGACTTTCAAGTCGTTCAACAGTAGGGTGGGTTCCCCGTCGGTATAGCGGTAGAGGCGTTGCAGGCCGGTGGTATCCAGGCGAATGGCAGATACGGCATCACTGCCCGGGATGGGCGTGGGGGAATATTCCCCGCCACCCGGGGTATCGCAAACCCATTGGGTGGTGCCATCCGCTGCGGAGTAGTGGGCAATATCGGTTTGCCCGTTCCGGGTGCGGGCGTACAGGAGGGACCCGTCTGGCAGGTATGCCGGCTGGTTGTCGTAACCCGGGTTATCGGACAGGTTTTGTGCCGGGCCGGCAATCCGGCCATTTTCCAGGCGTACCTGGTATACCTCGGTGTCCGGCTGGGCCAGCAAGGCTGCAGGGAGGGTTAGCGTCGCCAATAGAATGG
The DNA here is from genome assembly GCF_029537735.1 of Robiginitalea aestuariiviva. GTDB lineage: Bacteria > Bacteroidota > Bacteroidia > Flavobacteriales > Flavobacteriaceae > Robiginitalea > Robiginitalea aestuariiviva. The sequence continues at coordinate 330,956 of NZ_JARPUQ010000003.1, forward strand.
CGTGCTGTAAGGTCCGGTGAAAAAGCATCGTCAGCATGGGTTGGCAAAGGGGCGTTAAAGTAGCCAATTCGCGCCGTTTTCACAAGGGGTGAGCGCGTTTAGAGCGCTGCAAAGCGGCCCAGGAGTTCGCGGGCCGAACCAATGCCGTCCACAAAGTAGCGCGCCTGTGTTTTCATGGGCCCCACTTTTACGGTAATGGCCTGTTCCGGGAGTTCCTGGAACATAAACTCATCCGTCCAGTCGTCCCCGATGGCAAAGACAAAATCATAGGCCTTGCGGCCGATCATCCGCATGGCTGCCCGGCCTTTGTTTACATTGCTGCTTTTGATTTCCATCACCTTATTTCCGTTGAGCACGCTCAGTTCGTCATTGGCGATCAGGGAAGTGAGCACCGTATTGAGTTCCGAGGCGCGTTTCTGGCCAAAATCGGGGTCCGTATTGCGGTAATGCCAGGCCAGGGAATAGTTCTTGTCTTCGATAAAACTCCCTGGGGTGCGGTCCACGAAGGATTCCAGCACCGGGCGGATTTTATCCATCCAGTTGTTCTTGACGTTTTCCAGCATGCGGAAGCCGTTGCCGTTTTCCGAAATCCAGACCCCGTGCTCTACAATCATGGAGTAGCCCTTGTTGCCAAACCAGCGCTGGAAGGTGTCTTTGTCGCGCCCGCTGATCAAAAAGAAATCCGTGCGCGGCTGGGCCTGCAAGGCATCCAGCAAGTTGTAGAGTTCCGGATCCGGTTCGGCCTTCTGAGGGTCGGTATGGAAGCCGGCCAGGGTGCCGTCGTAATCCAGGAAGAGAATACGGCTGCTGGCTTCGCGGTAGCTCCGGATCAGGTCCTGGGTTTTGTCTACGTTCAGCTTCAGGGCAATGTGGGAGAAATCCAGTTTTTTCTGAGCCCTGAGGGAATCCACAAAATCGTTGGCCCACTTCTCCACATTATAGCGTTCCAGTCGCTTTTGCATAGGGGCATTTCGGGAACGCTGCTCTTCCAGGGGCATGTTAATGGCCTGGTAGAGGGATTCGGCAATCTGTTCGAAGTTATTGGGGTTAATCAGCAGGGCTTCGTGCATTTCATTGGCGGAGCCCGCCATTTCACTCAGGATCAGTACACCGCTCTGGTCCGTGCGGGTAGCGATGTATTCCTTGGCCACCAGGTTCATCCCGTCCCGGATGGGGGTAAGCCAGGCTATATCGCAGGAGGTGTAGAGGTCTATAAGGTTGTCGAAGGGCAGGGAGCGGTAGAAGTACCAGATGGGGGTCCAGCTTACCGTAGACCATTCCCCGTTAATGCGTCCTACCAGCTCGTCGATCTCCTTTTTCAGGCGTTGGTATTGGGGCACCTTGGATCGGGATGGGACGGCCAGGATAATCAGACGTACTTTTTCCTTGTACTGTGGGTATTTCTTCAGGAAATATTCAAAGGCTTTCAGGCGCTGGGCAATCCCCTTGGTGTAATCCAGGCGGTCTATGGAGAGGAAAAACTTGGCATTGGGGGTGGAGGCTTTGTGCTGGTCCAGGCGACGCTTCAGATCCGAGCGATCCCCTTCTTTGAGGGCGGCGTGATGCTGTGCCGCCTGATTGAATTTCTGGTAATCGATGCCCATGGGGAAGGAATCTACCTTCACGGCCCGGCCATCCATATGGATTTCGTTAAAACTCACCTCCAGGCCCAGCAGGCGGCGGACGGAACTCAGGAAGTGCCGTTCGTAGTCGTAGGTGTGGAAGCCAATGAGGTCAGACCCCAGCAAGCCGCGCAATATTTCCCGCCTCCAGGGCAGGGTCCGGAAAATTTCATAGGACGGGAAGGGGATGTGCAGGAAAAAACCGATGGAAAGGTCGGGCTGTTGTTCCCGCAGCATCTGGGGCACCAGCATAAGCTGGTAATCGTGTACCCAGACCAGGTCTTCAGGCTCTGCCTCCTCCAGAATGGCATCGGCAAATTTGCGGTTGACCTGCACATAGGTTTCCCAGCTGGACAATTCAAATTCCGTGTATTCCGTAAAGTAGTGGTACAGGGGCCAGATGGTGCGGTTGCTGAAACCGAAATAAAAGCCTTCCACTTCATCCTGGGTCAGGGACACCCGCCGGCATCCGTGTTTTTCCAGGGCGGCATCGATATCCCCGTCCAGGCCCTCGGGGATTTCTTCCCGGGTGAGCCCGCTCCACCCAATCCAGAGGCTTTCCCCATCGGAGTGCACGGACTTCATCCCGGTAGCCAGACCACCCACACTGGGGGTGGCTTCCAGGCCGCCATTGTGAATTTGCAATTGAACGGGGAGTCTGTTTGAGATAATGATAGTTTTGGGCATAAATGGGCGTTTTTGATGTGTTTTTGGCCTGATTTTCTCTAAATTTCGGCAAAACGAATGGGTTAAACCAATAAAACATTCACTTTTAAGGATATTTCAACATATGGATAATTTGGATTTTGGTATCGTAGGAAACTGTAGGTCAGCAGCCCTGATCTCTAAAACAGGCTCCCTGGATTGGTGCTGTTTGCCCGAGTTTGATTCCAGCTCGGTCTTTGCCCGCCTGCTCGATGCAGAAAAGGGCGGTAGTTTTCAAATCCTGACCGACGATTCCTATACCATCACCCAACGCTATAAACGGGGCACCGCCCTGCTGATTACCCGCTTCTCCAACGGGGAAGATATCTTTGAGGTACGGGATTTTATGCCGCGCTACCGGAAGGAAAATGGCGGGTACCACGCCCCCCCTGAAATAATCCGTTATATCCGATACGTGAAGGGCGCCCCGGTATTCCGGGTGCACTACGACCCCCGCCTGGAGTACGCCCAGGGCACCACGGAAACCTATGTAAAGAACGGATTTGTTGTGAGCCTGAACCACGGGGAGAAATACGATACGGTTTTCCTGTATACCTCCTTCAATAAAAATGCGGTGGTGGAAGGCCGGGAGATCACGTTAAAGGAAAACGGCTTTTTCCTGTTGTCCTACAATGAGAAACTTTTTAAACCCTCTACCCGCAATGCCTATTTGGAAATGGAGCGCACCAAGGTGTACTGGCTCAACTGGAGCAGCCGCACCCCCGTGTACCAGGCCTACAACAAGCAGATCCAGCGTTCGGCCATTACCCTGAAACTCCTGAGTTACGACCGCTCTGGGGCCGTCCTGGCTGCGGCCACCACCTCCCTGCCGGAAACCATAGGGGAGGTGCGCAACTGGGATTACCGCTTCTGCTGGATCCGCGATGCCTCCATGGTGGTGAAGGTGGTTTCTGAACTGGGGCATAAGAATGTGGCCCGGCGCTATCTGCAGTTTATCGTAGACCTGATCCCGGACAAGGATGAGAAGCTGCAGATCATGTACGGGATCAACAAGGAAAAAAAGCTTACCGAGACCACCCTGGAACACCTGGCCGGTTACGGGGGGTCGCGCCCGGTGCGTGTGGGCAATGCCGCCTACCAGCAGCGGCAGAACGATATCTACGGCATCCTGATGGATGTGATCCACGCCCAGCTGGTGCGTTTTCCCAACGACATTGAACACGGGGAGGAACTCTGGGGGATTACCAAGGGCATTGTCTGGATTGTCCAGAAGCACTGGCAGGAGCCGGATAAAGGGATTTGGGAATTCCGGACAGAAGACCGACATTTTACCTTTTCCAAGGTGCTTTGCTGGGTGGCCATTGACCGGGCCATCAAGATTGCCCGCATCTTTGGGAAAAGCCACAAAATTGAACGCTGGACGGCCCTGGAGCAGGAGATTAAAAACGACATCCACGCCCACGCCTGGAATGATGAGGTACAAGCCTTTACACAATCCTACGGGTCGCCCCATATGGATGCCTCCATCCTGCTGATGGAGAGTTACGGCTTTATCCACGCCCGGGACCCCAAATACGTGAATACGGTGCGGGCCGTGGAAAAACACCTGAGCAACGACGGGCTGCTTTACCGCTACAAGAATGAAGACGATTTTGGCCTGCCCTCGTCCTCCTTTACCATCTGTACCTTCTGGTTTGTTAACAGCCTGTACAAGATTGGGGAGGAAGAGCGCGCACGGGAGCTTTTTGAACGCTTGCTTTCCTACAGCAACCACCTGGGGCTCTTTAGCGAGGACATCGACTTTAAGACCAAGCGCCTGCTGGGGAACTTCCCCCAGGCGTATTCCCACCTGGCCCTGATTGAATGCGCTGTGAATTTCTCCCGCAAAGGGCGGGAAGAGCGCGTATTGCAGGCCATGGGAAAATAAGGTCGCAGTGGCCATAAAAGTGAAGCCCGGGAGGAATGTCCGGGCTTTTCTTATGGCCATACCCGGCACATTTACCTGCCGGATTGCTGAGGTGGGGGTGCTATTTTTTGACCATGTGGTGCTGGGGTATTGCAGGGTGGGCAAGTAGTTTGGATGGGTGGGGGGAGGGGGGTGCCCCCAGCCCCAATCCAAGCCGGTTTCCCTCGCTTTTCTGCAGGCTTTTCCGTACCTTTATTAGGTTAACCAAAACCCATTAATACACATGAAAACCCTTCGTTTTACGGGGCTTGCCCTGGCCCTGGCGCTATGGACCGGCTGTGCCGATAAACCCCAGGCGGAAGTGCAAAAACCGGATGCCGGACAGGCCTTTGAATATGTGGTGGACCAGTTTGCCGATGTGCGGGTCCTCCGCTATCAGGTTCCCGGCTTTGACCAGCTTACCCTCAACGAAAAACTGCTGGTATACTACCTGAACCAGGCCGGGCTGGCCGGGCGGGATATCATGTGGGACCAGAACTACCGCCACAACCTGGCCATTCGCCACGCCCTGGAAAAAGTGTATACGAACTATCCGGGTGACCGCAACTCGGAAGATTGGGCGGCCTTTGAAACCTACCTGAAACGGGTGTGGTTCTCCAACGGGATTCACCACCATTATTCCAATGACAAATTGCCCGCGGGCTTCTCGCCCGAATACCTTACCGCTTTGCTCGAAGCGAGCGGTGCCTCCCTGGAAGGGGAAGCCTTTGATGTAATCTTCAACGAAGCCGACACCAAAAAGGTCAACAAGAAAAAGGGTGTGGACAATACCCTGGCCTCGGCTGTAAATTTCTACGGCCCGGATATTACGGATGCAGATGTGGATGCCTACTACAGCAGCCTGGACCGGGGTCCGGAAGGGCGGCCGGTGGAAATTGGTCTGAACAGCCGCCTGGTGCGTGAAAACGGCAAGCTGGTCGAGCAGGTAAACAAGGTGGGCGGGCATTACGGCCCGGCCATTGCCGAAATTGTAACCTGGCTGGAAAAGGCCAGGGAAGTAGCCGAAAATGAAGCCCAGGCCCGGACCCTGGAACTGCTCATCGAATACTACCGCACCGGCAGCCTGGAGGTATGGGACGAATACGCTATTTCCTGGGTGAACGCCACCGAAGGCAACATCGACTGGATTAACGGCTTTATCGAGGTCTATAACGACCCGAAAGCGTATAAGGGTTCCTACGAAACCATTGTGGAGATCAAGGACTTTGAGATGAGCCGGCAAATGGCAGTCCTCTCCGAGAACGCCCAGTGGTTTGAGGACCAATCCCCCCTTATGGAGGAGCACAAGAAAGACAGTGTGGTAGGGGTGTCCTATAAAACGGTTATCGTGGCCGGGGAGGCCGGGGACGCGTCCCCGAGCACGCCCATCGGGGTAAACCTGCCCAACAACAACTGGATCCGGGCTGCCCATGGCAGCAAGTCCGTTTCCCTGGGAAACATCATCGATGCCTATAACCAGGCCGGGGGTACGGGCCGCCTCAAGGAGTTTGCCCACGACAGCACGGAAATCGACCTCGAAATCCAGTACGGCCAGCTGGCCGATAAGCTACACACCGCCTTACACGAGGTGGTGGGCCACGCCTCCGGCCAGATCAACCCGGGGGTGGGACAGCCCAAGGAAACGCTACGCAATTACCGCTCCACCATGGAGGAGGGCCGGGCAGACCTGGTGGCCCTTTACTACCTGATGGATCCCAAACTGCAGGAGCTGGGCCTGGTGGACGACTACCGCAAGGTGGGCATGGCTGCCTATGACGGCTATATTCGAAATGGGCTGGTAACTCAGCTGATCCGCATTGAACTGGGCAACGACATAGAGGAAGACCATATGGTGAACCGCCAGTGGGTTTCTGCCTGGGTTTTTGAGAAAGGTCAGGACGAAGGGGTGATCGAAAAAATTGCCCTTGACGGGAAAACCTATTACGACATCAAGGATTACGACCGCCTGCGCGAACTCTTCGGGGACCTGCTTCGGGAAACCCAGCGCATCAAGTCCGAGGGGGATTTTGAAGCCGCCCAGGCATTGGTGGAGGGGTATGGCGTTAAGGTAGACCAGGCCCTGCATGCCCAGGTGCTGGAACGCAACGCCCAGTTTACCTCGGCGCCCTACAGCGGCTTTGTAAACCCGGTGTATGAACTGGTGTCCGATGCGGACGGGAACATTACCGATGTGGTGCTTACCCAGCCGGAGACCTTTGAGGCCCAGATGCTGGATTATGCGGCCCGGTTTAGTTTCCTTTCGCCAGAATAGCCTGGCCCTGTTGCTCGGCCAGGGCCAGTAGGGCGGAAAGGTCCTCCACCCGGGTAAAGGGGTTCATCAGGCTGGTCCGCAGAAATACCTCCCCTTTTAGGCGGGTTTGGACCACATAGAACCGGCCCTCTTCCAGGAATGCCTGGCGGAGGGCCTGGTTTAGCTGGTTCGTAGCTTCCCCGTCCAGCCCTTCGGGCCGGTACCTAAAGCAAAGGATGTTGGCGTCCGGCGGGCAGGCCAGTTCCCATTCCGGGCGGTCTGTAATCAGGGCGGCCACTTCCCGGGCCAGGTGGTATTGCCGTTCCAGGTATTGGGCAAAAACGCCCTCCCCGTAGTGCTTCCAAACGGCGAACCAGCTGAATACCCCGCTGATTTTGGTGCATTCAAAGGTGCGCTTGGCCAGGTTGTACCAGTCTTCCTCCTGGCTTTCGCCCAGCAGGTACTCGGCCTGTTGGGAAAAGGTGGCATAGGAGTCCGCCCCGTTGCGAAACAGCAAGGCGGTGGTCAAAACGGGCATGCCCATCATTTTATGGCCGTCAATGACCACGGAATCGGCCCGTTCCAGCCCCCGGACCAGGTGGCGGTACTGCTCCGAGAGGAAGGCTGCCCCGCCATGCGCCCCATCGATGTGGAACCACAACCCGTGTTTTTCGCTGAAATCCGCCAGGGCGGCCAGGGGGTCGTAACTGCCGGTGGCCGTGCTGGGCGCGCTCCCCACTACGGCAATGGGCTCCAGGCCGTCTTCCAGGGCTTTTGTATAGGCAACTTCCAGGGCGGCAGGGTCCATACGGTACTCCGAATCTACCGGCACCAGGATTACCCCCTGGCTGCCCATCCCCATGATGCGGGCAGCCCGGTCAATACAGTAATGAGCGGCAGCGCTGACCAGCACGGCATGCCGGGCGGAATACCCCTGGTTCCAGACATCGTCCCGGCCTCGCGCCCGACGTGCCGCCAGCAGGGCGGTCAGGTTGGCCAGGGTGCCGCCGCAGGTAAGGAAGCCGCGGGCATCTGGCCCAAAGCCCGCTTTCCGGCACAGCCAGTCGGTAAGCAGCCGTTCCATGGCTGTAGGCGCCATCCCCATTTCGTAAATAGCCATTCCGTTGTTCTGTACGCCACTGAGCAGGGCAGCCAGGGAGGCCAGCGGCATGGGCGGAGCCACCTGGTGACCTACGCATCTCGGGTGGTGTACCTGGGTGGTTCGCTCCAGCATTTTGGGGAAGAGGTCGGCTGGGTTGCCTTCCTTCAGGTAGGTTTCCCAGTCTTCCCATTCCTGGGTGGGCTCGCGGTACTCCAGTACGGGTCCCATTCCGGACATCACCCCGCTCAGGTGGTCGGCCAGTTGGTCGATCAGGGCGTGCCCCTGCCTGCGGAAGGCCTCGGGGTCATACGCCTGTTGCAGCACGTCGTTTTCCATGCCTTAAAAGTAGCGGGAAAGCGCGGCACGGGCAAGATGCCCCCAACTAAAAACCGCCTCCCTTTCGGAAGGCGGCTTCTCACTCCTGTTTCCAGCAGTGCATCTGAATTAGTCAAAGGTATACGACCCGGCCTCGGCCACCTGGTCTGCGATCATCTCGCGAAGGGCACCAACTTTGGGCGGGTTGTGGTATTTGGTAAAGCGTTTGAGGCCCATCAGCATCATGCGCTGTTCGTCCCCTTCGGCAAAGGACAAAATGGCTTCCTTGGCCTTGGAAATCACGATTTCCGTGGCCTCGTAGAGGTTCAGGCGCGCCATGGCCACCTGGGTTTTCTGGGCGTCTTCCCCAAAGCGCTTGGCATTCTTTTCGGCCCGCAGTACGGCGGATTCGGCCATATACACCTGGATCAGGATGTCTGCGGCATTCATCAGCAGCAACTGGTGTTTTTCCAGGTCGGGCCCGAAGGTTTGCACGGCCTTGCCGGCCACCATCAGGAACACTTTTTTCAGGCGGGCGATCAGGTCTTTTTCCTCGGACATCAGGGCCGAGAAATCCGGGGTGTCAAAGGAAGGAATTCCCATGAGTTCCTCCCCTACAGCCGTAGCAGGCCCAAGCAGGTCCACATGGCCCTTCATGGCTTTTTTGATCAACATCCCCACGCTCAGCATGCGGTTGATCTCGTTGGTGCCTTCGTAGATCCGTGAAATCCGGGCATCGCGCCAGGCGGATTCCATGGGGGTGTCTGCGCTAAAGCCCATGCCCCCGAAAATCTGGATGCCCTCGTCCGTGGTCTGTTGCACGTCTTCCGAAACGGCAACTTTCAGGATGGAACACTCAATGGCGTATTCCTCCACGCCCTTTAGTTCGGCCTCCTGGTGGTTGTTGCCGGCTTCGATGCGCAGGGCAATACGGTCTTCAATATCCTTGGCAGCCCGGTAACAGGCGGCTTCGCCCACATAGGCGTTGGTGGCCATGGTGGCGATTTTAGCCTTGATGGCACCGAAGTTTACAATGGGCGTTTTAAACTGTACCCGTTCCTTGGCATAGGTTACCGCTTCATTGGTTACGCGGCGCTGGGCTTCCAGGCAGGCGGCAGCCAGTTTAATGCGGCCTACGTTCAGGGCGTTCATGGCAATCTTAAAGCCATTGCCCCGTTCGGACAGCATGTTTTCTACAGGAACCTTGGTTTCGTTGAAGAAGACCTGGCGGGTAGAGGAGGAGTGGATCCCCAGTTTCTTTTCTTCTTCCCCCAGCGAAATCCCATTTTCCGGATCGTTCTCCACAATAAACCCGGTGATGTTCTTGTCGTCTTCAATGCGGGCAAAAACGATAAAGAGGTTGCAGAACCCGGCATTGGAGATCCACATCTTCTGCCCGCTGATTTTGTAGTGGGTGCCGTCTTCGGAGAGCACCGCCCTGGTCTTCCCGGAATTGGCGTCGGAGCCTGCCCCCGGTTCGGTCAGGCAGTAGGCGCCAAACCATTCCCCGGTGGCCAGTTTGGGCACGTACTTCTGCTTCTGCTCTTCGGTGCCATACAGGGTAATGGGCAGGGTACCAATCCCGGTATGCGCCCCGAAAGCCGTACTGAAGGAGCCGGTGGCCCCGGAGATGTAATCGCAAACCAGCATGGTGTCTACAAAGCCCATCCCCATACCGCCATAGGCTTCGGGCACGGCAATGCTCAAGAAGCCCATTTCCCCGGCTTTTTGCATACACTCCTTGGTGTAGGCGTAATCTTTGTGTTCAAAGCGCTCCCAGTGGGCCCAGAGTTCCCGGTCTACAAATTCCTTGGTACTCTCGCGCATCATCCGTTGTTCCTCGCTCAGGTCTTCCAGGGTGAAGACGTCTTCGCAGGCGGTCTCCTTTACGATAAACTGCCCGCCGCGCAGCAGCTCTTTCTTTTCGGTTTTTGTGCTCATGGTGTGTGTAGTATAGCTAAATGTTGTTGTTTCTTACCCGGGGGTCAGGACAGGAATTCATAGATTCCGGCCGCCCCTTGTCCGGTCCCCACGCACATGGTGACCATCCCGTATTTTCCGGACATCTTCCGGTGGCGCATCTCATCAAAGAGTTGCACGGACAGCTTGGCTCCGGTACACCCCAGCGGGTGGCCGAGCGCTATGGCCCCGCCGTTCACATTCACGCGCTCAGGATCCAGGTCCAGTTCGCGGATAACGGCCAGGGATTGGGAGGCAAAGGCCTCGTTGAGTTCAATCAGGCCTACGTCCTCTTGTTTCAGGCCGGCCAGGCGCAGGGCCTTGGGGATGGCTTTCACGGGCCCGATCCCCATGATTCGGGGCTCTACGCCCACAGCCGCATAGTTCACCAGGCGCGCCACGGGTTCCAGCTTCAGCTCTTTGACCATTTCCTCGCTCATCACCAGGGCAAAGGCCGCCCCGTCGCTCATCTGGGAAGAGTTCCCGGCCGTTACGCTTCCCCCGGCAGCAAAGACAGGGCGCAGTCGACCCAGGGCCGGCAGGTTGGTATCGGCCCGCGGGCCTTCGTCTTCGGTTACGGTATAGCTTTGGGTGGTTTTCTTCCCGTCCTTCACAAAAGTGTGTTCTACGGTAATGGGGACAATCTGGTCTTTAAACCGGTTTTCCGCCTGGGCCTTCAGGGCCTTTTGGTGGGAGGCCAGGGCAAAGGCATCCTGGTCTTCCCGGGAAACCTTGAATTGCTGGGCCACGGCTTCGGCCGTAAGGCCCATCCCCCAGTAGTAATCTTCGTGCCCGGCCTGGGCCAGTTTGTAATCCGGCACGGGTTTGTACCCGCCCATGGGGATGTAACTCATGCTCTCGGCCCCGCCTGCAATAATGCAGTCTGCCATTCCCGCCTGTATCTTCGCGGTGGCCATGGCAATGGTTTCCAGGCCGGAGGCGCAGTAGCGGTTTACGGTAACCCCGGGAACATCTTCAATCCCCAGGCCCATCAGGGAGATCAGGCGGGCCATGTTCAGGCCTTGTTCGGCTTCAGGCATGGCATTGCCCACAATCACGTCGTCCAGTCGGGCTTTGTCCAGCTCCGGCACCTGCGCCATCAGGTAGGCGATGGTTTCGGCGGCCAGCTCGTCCGGGCGCTTAAAGCGGAAGGTACCCCTGGGGGCTTTGCCGACAGCGGTGCGGTAGGCTTTAACGATATATGCGGTTTTCATTTTTTTGCGCGTTTTTGGGTTGTCCGATTTCGGATTAGTTTCTCAGGGGTTTACCCACTTTCAGCATGTGCTGGATGCGTTCCAGGGTTTTGCGTTCCGTACAGAGAGACAGGAAGGCTTCCCGTTCCAGGTCCAGCAGGTAGCGCTCGCTAACGTAGCTCGCCTCGGAGAGGTCGCCCCCGGCCATCACGTAGGCCAGTTTGTTGGCAATCTTCTTATCGTGCTCCGAGATGTACTTCCCGGCATGCATGGAATCGGTACCCACCAGGAACATCCCAAGGGCCTGTTTTCCGAGCACCTTAACGTCGGTGCGCTCAATGGGGCGGGTGTACCCCCGGTCGGCAAGCAGGGCGGCATAGGCCTTGGCCGTAGCCAGTTGGCGGTCCTTGTTCACCACTACGATGTCCTTGCCTTTCTGCAGGATGCCGGTGTCGAAGGCCTCGTAGGCCGAGGTGGAGACCTTGGCCGTACCGATGGTCAGAAAGTATTCCCGCAGTACGTTCAGCTCCACGTCGTCCTTGTGGAAGATATCGGAGGCGCGCAGGGCCATTTCCTTGGAACCACCCCCGCCGGGGATCACCCCAACGCCAAATTCCACAAGCCCGATATAGGTTTCTGCAGCTGCCACCACCATATCTGCATGGAGGCTCAGCTCACAACCCCCGCCCAGGCACATCCCGTGGGGGGCGGCCACTACGGGAATGGAAGAATACCGCATCCGCATCATGGTGTCCTGGAATTGCTTTACGGCCATGGCCAGCTCGTCGTATTCCTGTTCCACGGCCATCATAAAGATCATCCCGATGTTGGCCCCTACGGAAAAGTTGGCGGCCTGATTGCCCACCACCAGGCCCCGATAGTTGGCCTCGGCCAGATCTACCGCTTTGTTCAGCCCGGCCAGGACGTCCCCGCCAATGGTATTCATTTTGGAACGGAATTCCACATTGAGGATGCCGTCGCCCAGGTCTTCCACCACCACGCCACTGTTTTTGTAAACTTCGTGGGATTTGCGGATGTTGTCCAGAATAATAAAGGCTTCCTGCCCGGGGACCTTCTGGTGGGTTTTTTCGGGGATGTCATAATAGCAGGTAGCCCCGTCCCGGACGGTGTAAAAGCTTTTGGCGCCGGATGCCGACAGTTCGGAAACCCAGGGGGCCACTTCCTGTCCGGCTTCTTGGGCCATGGCAAGGCCCTGCTCCAGGCCTACGGCGTCCCAGATCTGAAAGGGGCCGTGTTCCCAGCCGAACCCGGCCTTCATGGCATCGTCAATTTTGTAGAGCGCATCGGTGATCTCCGGGATGCGATGGGATACGTAGGCAAAAAGGGCCCCGAAACTCTTGCGGTAAAAGGCGCCTGCCTTGTCCTTGCCGGCCACCAGGATAGGGAAGCGGTCAATGACGTTATCCACGGTCTTGGTCTGTTCCAGGGTGGCAAACTGGGCCCGCTTTTTGGAGCGGTAGTCCAGGGTATCCAGGTCCAGGGTCAGGATCTCGCTGGAGCCGTCTTCCTGTTTCACCTTTTTATAAAAGCCCTGGCCGGATTTGCTGCCCAGCCAGCCGTTCTCCATCATGGTGCTGATAAAGCCCGGGAGCTGGAACAGGCTGTGGCGCTCGTCGTCCGGGCAATTGTCTGCAATGCCGTTGGCCACATGTACCAGGGTGTCCAGTCCCACCACGTCCACAGTGCGGAAGGTGGCGGATTTGGGCCGGCCAATAACCGGTCCGGTCAGTTTGTCCACTTCCTCCACGGTCAGGCCCATCTCGCCCACGGCGTGGAAGAGACTCATAATGCTGAAAATCCCGATCCGGTTTCCGATAAAGGCCGGGGTGTCCTGGGCCACCACGGAGGTTTTTCCCAGGTATTGTTCCCCGTATCCCCTCAGGAATTCCAGGATGTCCGGGCGGGTGTCCGGCCCGGGGATGATTTCAAAGAGTTTCAGGTAGCGGGCCGGGTTAAAGAAGTGGGTCCCGCAGAAATGGGCGCGAAAATCCGCACTGCGGCCTTCGCACATAAACCGGATGGGGATCCCCGAGGTATTAGAGGTGATCAGGGTGCCTGTCTTGCGGTGGGCGTCCAGTTTTTCGAATACCTGTTTTTTGATGTCCAGGCGTTCCACCACCACTTCGATAATCCAGTCCACCTCGGATACCCGGTGGAGGTCGTCCTCCAGGTTCCCGGTTTGGATACGCTTGGCAAAATCTGCGTGGTAGATGGGGGAGGGCTTGCTTTTCAGGGCTTTGGTTAGGGAATCATTCACCAGGCGGTTGCGTACGCGCCGGTCCTCCAGGGTAAGCCCTTTGGCTTTTTCAGCATCGTTGAGCTCCCGTGGTACAATGTCCAGCAGGAGTACCTGTACGCCAATGTTGGCAAAATGGCAGGCAATCCCGCTTCCCATGATCCCGGAGCCGATTACGGCTACCTTGTTGATGTGTCTGTTCATAGTGTGGATGCGTTTGCAGTGTCAGGATTGGGATACCGGGGTATCCGTGGTCTTCTCGTATATTTTCTTTTCTGAAATCAGGGTGTTGATGGTATCCATGACCCTGAAAAAGGCTTGCAGGTCCCCGGGGCTGACATTACCCGTAACGGCTTCATTAAACCGAAGCACCACCTCCTTGGAATTCGCCCGCATTTTCAGCCCGAAATCTGTCAGGTGGATCAGCACCCCCCGTCCGTCTTCCGGGTTGGGTTTGCGCTGGATCAGCCCCTGTTGTTCCATGCTTTTCAGGATGCGGGAAAGGCTGGTGGCTTCCATCCCCATTTTAGGGCCCAGGGCGGTGGAGGGGCTACCTTTTTTGGGGTCGATGCTAAGCAGGCAAAACCCGATGGCCATGGTGCCGTCGAATTTTTTGGCCTCCTCGTTGTACATCCGGGCTACCGCCTGCCAGGTGGCGCGCATGGCGTGGTCGATGGTGATATCTTTCATCTCGGGAACTTGGATTCCACCAAATATAGGAAAATTTATTATGCATGCATAATAAATAATGCTAAAATGTGGATTTAACACCTAGGCTGGGAAATCGGGCCCCTGGTGGGATGTTCCTCAGTGCCCGTAGATGTCTTTGTAGAGGTCCCGGTACTTTTCCTTGATGATCTTCCTGCGGAGCTTCATGGTAGGGGTCAGGTGCCCTCCATCTACAGACCAGGTATCGGGCGTCAGGCGGAATTGCTTGATCTTCTCCCAATTGCCGAAATGGCTGTTGGCCAGGTCCACCTCCTGCTGTATGCGTTCGGCCACGCGGGGGTCTGCCACCATTTCTTCCGGGGAACCGCTGGGAATTTCGTGGCGCTTGGCCCATTCGGCCAGGAATTCAAAATTCGGCTGGATAAAGGCCGCAGGCATTTTTTCCCCTTCCCCGATCACCATAACCTGTTCAATAAAACGGGATTGTTTCATCCGGTTCTCCAGCAGTTGGGGCGCCACGTATTTCCCGCCGGAAGTCTTGAACATTTCCTTTTTTCGGTCCGTGATCCGCAAAAAGCCATCGGTATCCAGTTCACCAATATCCCCGGTGTGGAAATACCCGTTCTGTATCACCTCGGCCGTCTTTTCCGGGTCTTTATAGTAACCCATCATAACGTTGGGGCCTTTGCAGAGGATTTCCCCGTCGGCTGCAATCTGCACTTCCACCCCGCTGATCACACGCCCCACGGAACCGATTTTCCACCCGCCGTTGCGTTGGTCGTTCACCGAGATCACCGGGGAGGTTTCCGTTAAGCCATATCCTTCCATCACGGGGATGCCGGCCGCGGCAAAAATACGGGCCAGCCGGGGCTGCAGGGCGGCGCTGCCACTCACCATGGTCTCCAGGTTACCGCCCAGGCCTTCCACCCATTTTTTGAAGATGATCTTCCGGGCCAGTTTCAGGCGGAATTCATACCACCCCCCATTGGCTCCGTAAGGCTCAAACTTGAGCCCCAGGTCCACCGCCCAAAAGAACAGGGCTTTTTTGATGCCGGTGAGATCTGCGCCCTTGGCGATGATTTTGTCGTATACCTTTTCGAGAAGCCGGGGCACCACGGTCATTACGTTGGGCTTTACTTCCTTCAGGTTATCGCTGATGCTCTCCAGTCCTTCCGCATAGTAGATCGAGATACCACAATACTGGTAGAGGTAAAGGATCATGCGTTCAAAGATGTGGCAGACGGGCAGGAAACTTAAGGCCGTACCGCCGTATTCAAAGGGCACCCGCTCTTTGCTGGCCAACACGTTCGACACGATGTTTTCGTGGGAAAGCATAACCCCCTTAGGCCGCCCGGTGGTTCCTGAGGTGTAAATCAGGGTGGCCAGGTCTTTGGGTTGCACGGCATCCATACGGGCCTGTACGTCTTCCTGGTTAGACGGGTCTGCCCCGCTTTCGAGCAATTCCTTCCAGTTGGGACAACCCTGGATTTCGTCAAAACTGTATACGGCTTTCAACCCCGAAACATCCTTGCGGATCGCCTCTACCTTTTCCAATACCTCGGTACAGGAAACAAAACAATAGGATGCTTCGGAATGGTTCAGGATATAGGCATAGTCGTCTTCCGATATGGTCGGGTAAATGGGGACGTTTTGGGCGCCCACTTGCAGGATCCCGGTGTCCATTATACTCCATTCCGTCCGGTTGGTCATGGAGATCAGGGCAATCTTATCATTGGCCTTCACGCCCAGGCGCAGCAGGGCGCGGCTGATGCTATCGGCCTGGTCCAGGTAGGTTTCGGAAGAGATAGCCTGCCACTGGCCGTCGGTCTTGCGGACCATGGCTTTGTCCAGCCTGCAATGGCTGGCCTGATATCTGGGAAAGTCGAAAAGACGGGTCGGGTTTTCCATAGCTCGTTTGTAATGCGGAATCGCAAAATAACAAAAGGAGGCGGTTAAATAAAAAAGATTTGTAATTCCGGCCCCGGGTTTTTGCGAAATCCGAATCGGTCACCTGGTCCATCTGCCTTTCTGATTGGGAGTTGCAGGGCCGGGGGGTATTTTGAAATCGGGTGGGGGGAGGGGGGGACCCCTTCTGAAATCAGTCTCCTTTCAAATGGCGGTCAAAGAAGTCTGCCGCGGCCCGGTAAGCCTCCAGCCAGCTCCCGCTGCGCAGGAAGCCGTGTACCTCGTCCGGAAAAACCAGCACTTCGTTATAGACCCCCAGGGCGTCCAGTTTATTCTTCAGGTCAATAGACTGGCCAATCATCACATTGCGGTCGTCGTCCCCGCTAATGATCAGCACCGGGGATTTCCAGTACTGCAGTTCCGAAATGGGGGAGGAGTGGAAGGCCTGCTCCATAAGATCAGCCCCAATACCCCAGCCGCCTCCTGGGGAGAAGTCCCGTCCCCTCCAGGCCCAGTCGTGTACCCCATGCAGGTCTACCCCGGCCTTAAAGAGGTCCGAGTTCTTAGCCAGGCCCATGGCGGTCAGATAGCCCCCATAGGAGCCACCCCACAACCCGATGCGTTGCGGGTCCACCGAGGCGTGTTGCTGCAGGAAGGCCGCACCCGCCAGGATGTCCTTATATTCAGCAGCGCCCCGCGGGCCCTGGTTTTTGGCGCGCCGGAAGTCCCGGCCGTATCCGATTCCCGCCCGGTAATTCACCGAAAGAACCACATAGCCCTGGGCGGCCAGGTACTGGTTCATGCTGTAGGCATTGGCGTAATATCCCCGGTTGTGGTAGCCCAGTAGCATTTGCCGGATGGGCCCGCCATGCATAAAGATCACGGCAGGGTATTGCCGGCGGCCTGCATTGGGGGGTAAAAACAATTGGCCATGGATGGTAAGCCCGTCGGCTGCGGTAAAGGTTACGGCCTGGGGTTCCTGCAGGGCATTCCGGGGAAAGGCTGCTGGCAGCGGCTGCAGGGTTTCCCTTGAATTCCCCTTTTGCAGTACTGCGGTGGTCGGTTGGTTGTACCGACCTTCCCGGTAGGCCAGGGCGCCACCGGCCAGGGCTTCCGGGTTGGTTTGTATCCCTTCGTTTTCAGAGAGCTGCCGGGCACTGCCACTACCCAGGGCCACCGCCCAGATATGGCGGCGATTCAGGTCCCCGCAGTTGCTGGTGAAGTACAGGGTCTGCCCGTCTGCAGACAGGGCGCTGTTTTCCGTTTCGCAGGCGCCCGGGCTCAGGTCCCTGAGGCCGGTGCCGTCCGGGCGCATGGCATAAATATGGTTCCACCCCTCGTGCTCGGAATAGAATACCAGGTGCCCGCTGGACGTCCACCGCAAAGGGGCATTGGGGTAATATTGAGCATAGCCCCCGTCGTCGGCAGGGGATTTCCATTTCGTGCTGCCTTTCCCGGTAGCGACTTCGGCCACTACAATCTCAAAGGGCGTACCACCCATCAGGTTGCGCAGCCCGTCTTTGCTGTATCCGGGTTGGCGGATAAATGCCAGTTGTTTCCCGTCCGGGCTCCAGGCCGGGGCATCGTCAAATGCCAGGCCCGGGGCCATCCAGGCAATGTGACGTGCCCCCCATCGGTATACCCCCACATAGCTGTGATCCTGCCGCCGGCTGGTAAAGGCCAGGCGTTCCCCATCCGGGGAAAAGGCAAAAGAGCCCGCCCCGCTGCGTACCTCAAACCCTACCCTGGGCTGAGGGGTTTCCTCGCTTACGTCGGGTATTTCATAAACCTGGTTCCCTTTAGCGTAAACCAGTCGTCGGCCCTGGGGCCCCAGGGTGGCATTCCCGGTGGCTGCCAGGGTATCGATGGCACCGTCCGCAATCCGGAGGCGGAGCAATTGCCGCTCTGGCGTAGTGGCCAGGCTGGCCGGGTTTGCGGGGTATCCCTGGCGGTTGTTGCCATTTCCACGCAGGTAGAGGATATACCCCTGAGCAATGCCCACCAGGGCTATCCCCAACCCATCGTCTTCCGTATAGGTTGTCAGGATTATCGGGCTAATTTCCCCTGTTGTGGTATAGCCAATGTTGCGCGCCCCGCCCTGATTGACCACCCAGGCCAGTTGATCCCCGTCCGGGGAGGCTTTCAGGCTTTCTACATACGGTGCCTCCAGCAGCGTTTCCAGGGTGGGTTGTGCAGTGGCAAAAGGGGCCAGGGAGAAGGCCAATAACAGGGCTAAAAGGCGGATCAGGCGCATATCAGGGTTGGTTTTAATGGGGCATCCCGGCATACGGGTGCCCGTCCTTAAAGATAGGCAAAAGTCGATGGGATAGGAGGATATCCCTAGAACCCCGGGAGGTAAAAAGATTCCGGAGGGACTTGCAGGGCCGTAAGCTCTACGGTATGGCCATCGGGGTCCCGGGTATAGACGGAACGGAAATGCAGGTGGTCCTTTACCTCGAATTCCAGACCCAGTTCGCGGTAGTGCTCCAGGGCGCGGTCAAAGGCCGATGGGCTTACCTGAAAGGCAAAATGGTCCAGCCGGATAGCGGGGGCCGGGTACTGCGGGGCGTCGCCCTTGGGCGGAAACAGGGCTATACCCGTCTTCCCGGCCAGCAGGAACACGGGGAACTCCCCCCATTCCGGGACGTCGTACCGGGTTAACCCCAGCACCCGGGTATACCAGCGTGCAGAGGCCTCCATGTCCTGTACCCGAAGGGCCACATGGTCCAGAAAGGCGATGTCGAACGGGTGCTGGGATGCCATAACAGCCGTTTTCCGGGGTTTTACTGCCCGTGTTTTTCAATCCATTTCCGGGCGTTTACAAAGGCCTGCAGCCAGGGCGATACCGCATCTTCCCGCTCCGGGTAATAGGCCCAGTTCCAGGGAAAGATGGAACGTTCAATGTGCGGCATGGTCACCAGGTGGCGTCCGCTGTCGTCGCAAAGCATGGCGGCATTGTAATCGCTGCCGTTCGGGTTGGCCGGGTAGGCTTCGTATCCGTAGGTGGCTACAATATTGTAACGGTCCCGGGCATAGGGCAGGTGGAATTTGCCTTCCCCGTGGGAAATCCAGACCCCCAGCGTGGTGCCTTCCAGGCCCGAGAGCATTACCGAGTGGTTGGCGCCCACCTTCACAGAAGTAAAGGCACTTTCGTGCTTCCCCGAATCGTTATACGTCATTTTGCCGTGGTCCTCGTGGTCCGGGTGGATCAGTTCCAGCTCCATAAACAACTGGCAGCCGTTACAGATCCCGACAGAAAGGGTATCCGGGCGGGAGAAGAAGCGCTGCAGGGCCTGGTTGGCTTTTTCGTTGTACCGGAAGGCCCCGGCCCACCCTTTGGCACTGCCCAGCACATCGGAGTTGGAGAAGCCCCCAACGGCACCGATAAACCGGATATCTTCCAGGGTTTCCCGCCCGCTGATCAGGTCGGTCATGTGGACGTCCTTTACGTCAAAGCCCGCCAGGTACATGGCATGGGCCATTTCCCGTTCGGAATTGCTTCCCTTTTCCCGGAGGATAGCAGCCTTGGGCCGTTGCCCAACAGGTTCCAGGCCTTTGGGGAGTTTGCCTTTGAATTTTTTGGGGAAACGCAGCTGCAGGGGCTGCGCCTTGTAATTTTCGTACCGCGCCCGGGCCAGATCGCCCGCGGTTTGCTTCTGGTCCAGCAGGAAGGAGGTCCGGTACCAGGTATCCCGCAGGGCGGCCACATCCAGGGCCACGGTCTGCCTGTGGTTGCGGAGTGCCACCACGGCCTCTTCCCGTACTTCCCCGATTTTGGCAAAGCGGACCCCTGCTGCGCGCCAGGTGGCTTCAACGGTATCGTCCTTGGCCTGTACCACCACCCCGGCATTTTCCGCAAACAGGAGTTTCAGGGTGTCCGGTTCCTCCATGGGGGTCAGGTCCAGCTCGGCCCCCAGGTCCAGGTCAGCAAAGCACATTTCCAGCAGGGTTGTCACCAGCCCGCCGGAGCCTACGTCGTGCCCGGCAAGCAGCTGGCCGTTGCGGATATTTTCCTGCAGCGTATCGAAGACCCTGGCCAGGTAGGCTGCATCTTTTACGTCCGGGGCCTGGGTTCCCAGCTGCCCCAGCACCTGGGCAAAAGAGGAGCCCCCAAGTTGGAAGGCGTCGGAGGAAACCCCCAGGTAGTAAATGCTGCCCCCTCCTTTTTTGAACACGGGCTCCACCACCTTTTTAAGGTCGGAGCAGTGCCCGGCGGCAGAGATGATCACGGTTCCGGGGGCCAGTACCTCCCGGTCCGGGTATTTTTGCTTCATGGACAGGGAATCCTTTCCCGTCGGGATATTGATCCCCAGCGCTATGGCAAATTCCGAGGCCGCTTCCACCGCCTCGTACAGGCGGGCATCCTCCCCGGGATTATTGCAGGGCCACATCCAGTTGGCCGAGAGGGACACTGATTTTAACCCATTTTCCAGGGGCGCCCAAACCAGGTTGGTCAGGGCTTCTGCAATACTGTTCCGGCTGCCGGCTCCCGCGTGAAGCAGGGCAGATACCGGGCTATGGCCAATGGAAGTGGCCAGGCCTTCCTTCCCTTTGAAATCCAGGGCCATTACCCCGCAGTTGTTCAGGGGCAGTTGCAGGGGGCCGGCGCATTGCTGTTTGGCCACCCGCCCGCCCACGCAGCGGTCTACCTTGTTGGTAAGCCAGTCCTTGCAGGCTACCGCCTCCAGTTGCAGGACCTGCTCCAGATACTGGTGCAGGATATTCGGTTCGTATTGGGGCTCGGCATAGCGGCGCTCCTGCCGC
The DNA here is from genome assembly GCF_029537735.1 of Robiginitalea aestuariiviva. Taxonomy (GTDB): domain Bacteria; phylum Bacteroidota; class Bacteroidia; order Flavobacteriales; family Flavobacteriaceae; genus Robiginitalea; species Robiginitalea aestuariiviva. The sequence goes on from NZ_JARPUQ010000003.1 coordinate 351,604, forward strand.
TGGTCTTCCATTACAGTCTTGGGCGAACTCCCGAACATATCGGAAAGGGCCAGGTCCATGGGCTTTTCAGCGTCGGAGGCAAAGGTGAAGCGGTGGTCTCCTGTAATCTCGCCCACTTCGTAGAGGGGCGCACGCTCCCGCTCGGCAATGCGGCGCAAAAGGTCCAGGTCCTTGGAAGCCATAACCAGCCCCATGCGTTCCTGGGATTCGTTGCCGATGATTTCCTTGGCGGACAAGGTGGGGTCACCCACGGGCAGCTTGTCCAGATGGATACGCCCGCCGGTTTCTTCCACCAGTTCGGAGAGGCAGTTCAGGTGCCCGCCCGCCCCGTGGTCGTGGATGGAGACTATGGGGTTGTGGTCGTTTTCGGCCAGGCCCCGGATGGCGTTGGCTACCCGTTTTTGCATCTCGGGGTTGGACCGCTGTACGGCGTTCAGTTCAATGGCTGTGCTGAAGGCGCCCGTATCTGCACTGGATACGGCGGCCCCGCCCATCCCGATACGGTAGTTGTCGCCCCCCATCACCAGCACGCTGTCGCCTTTCCTGGGGGTGTCTTTTTTGGCCTGTTCCGTTTTCCCGTACCCGATGCCCCCGGCCAGCATGATAACCTTGTCGAAGGCCTGCAGGCGGCCTTCTTCTTCGTGCTCAAAGGTGAGGACGGAGCCGCAGATCAGGGGTTGTCCGAATTTATTCCCGAAATCCGATGCCCCGTTGGAGGCTTTGATCAGGATATCCATGGGGGTTTGATAGAGCCAGTTGCGCTCCGGAACAAAACGTTCCCAGGGCCTGTCCGCCTCCAGGCGGGAATAGGCGGTCATGTAAACGGCAGTACCTGCCAGGGGGATGGATCCCTTGCCCCCGGCCAGGCGGTCTCTGATTTCGCCCCCGGAACCCGTGGCAGCCCCGTTAAAGGGCTCTACGGTTGTGGGGAAGTTGTGGGTCTCCGCCTTCAGGGAAAGCACCGAGGAAAAGGGCGTTTCCCGGTAGTATTCCGGGCGGTCCGGGGCCTGGGGCGCAAACTGCACCACTTCGGGGCCCTTCACAAAGGCCACATTGTCCTTGTAGGCAGAAACAATATCGTTGGGGTGCGCCTTGGAGGTCTTTTTAATCAGCTGAAAGAGGGACTCGGGCATTTCCCGGTGGTCGATCACAAAGGTGCCGTTAAAGATCTTGTGCCGGCAGTGTTCCGAATTTACCTGGCTGAATCCAAAGACCTCGGAATCGGTCAGGGGGCGGCCCAGGCGTTCGCTCAGGGCTTCCAGGTAGGCCACTTCATCCGGGCTCAATGCCAGGCCTTCCTGGGTATTGTAGGTGGCAATGTCCGTAATGTCCCGGATCGGGTCCGGCTGGTGTTCGATTTCGAAGATGCCCTGGTGCAGGCCGTTGTATTTCTCGCTCAGCATGGGGTCGTATCCCTGGAAATCCGGGGATACGCGCTGGAAGGATTCGATGCGCACCACCCCCTGTATCCCCATGTTCTGGGTAATTTCCGTGGCGTTGGTACTCCAGGGGGTCACCATGGCTGCCCGGGGTCCAACAAAAAAGGCGTCCACTGACGCCGTATCGAGCTTTGGCCGGTTGCCGAAAAGCCAGGTGAGTTTTGCGATGTCTTCCGGAAGGAGTTCTCCCTGGTGTTGCAGGGCGTAAAGCTGGGTCTGGGGGTCTCCGAAAAAGTGGATCATATACGGCCGGTATTTAGGCCACAAAGGTATCATTTTTAGCCGGATGGCGCAGGCCGAAGTATTAACAATTGGCTTTGGGATTGTTCATTACCCTTCCCGCACGAGGCGCGCCATGTAGAAGCCGTCCGAGTGGTCCCGCGAGGCCAGCAGGGACTTCTCCCCTTCCAGGCGGAAGGCCTTCCCCGCTTCGGAAGCCAGGAAGGTTTGTACCTGTTCGGCATTTTCGGCCGGCAGGATGGAACAGGTGGCGTAGACCAGTTTGCCCCCGGGTTTGACCAGGCGGCTGTACCGCTGCAGGATTTCCTGCTGGGTACCGGTAATTTCCTTCAGGAATTCCGGCTGCAGCTTCCATTTGGCATCCGGGTTGCGTCTCAGGACCCCCAGGCCGGTGCAGGGGGCATCGATCAGGACGCGGTCTGCCGTCCCGGCCAGGCGCTTCAGGGGTTTGGTAGATTCCAGTACCCGGGTTTCGATATTGAAGGCCCCGGCGCGGCGCGCGCGGCGCTTTAATTCCTGCAGTTTGTTCCCGTAAATGTCCATGGCCAGCAACTGCCCCTTGTTCTCCATCAATGCCGCCAGGTGGAGGGTTTTGCCCCCGGCGCCCGCACAGGTATCCACCACCCGCATCCCGGGGGCCGCCTGCAGGAAATGGGCCACCTGCTGGGAGGAAGCATCCTGCACTTCAAAAGCCCCGTCCTGAAACGCCTGGGTTCGAAACACATTGGGGCGTTCTTCCAGTTCCAGGGCCTCCGGCAACCCATCCAGTGGCTTGGAGGCAATCTGCTCCGCCGCCAGGGCTTGCTGCAATTTTTTACGGTCCCCTTTCAGGGTATTGGCGCGCAACACCACGGGGGCAGGTTCGTTCTGGGCGTGGAGTTCTTGCTCCCAGAGGCCTTCCCCCAGGCTTTTTTCTCCCAGGGCATCCAGCCAGTCCGGCACAGATTCCCGGTACTTGCGCTGGGTTTTAAGGGTGTCGTACCGCCCTTTGATCCTGCGGGTGGGGGTGGATGCGAACATTTCCCAGGGGGGTAGGCGGTGCCCTTTCAGGATGGCCCAAACCGCAAAAATCCGCTGCAGGTCTTCCCGGGAAAACGGGTCCTTAACCTCGGCAATGGCCGCGTAAAGCCGTTTATAGCGCACCAGCTCGTAAAGGGTTTCCGCAATAAAGCCGCGGTCGCGGCTTCCCCAGCGTTTATCCCGCTTCAGCAGGCGTTCCACGGCCTTGTCCGCATACTGGCCCTGGTTAAAAATCTGGTCGGCCCCGTCCAGGACGGCCTCTACTAAGTTCCGGTGGAATCGCATGGCGGCAAAGGTATCGTTTTGGGTCAAATAAAGGTATCTTTACGAGAAAACTACCCCATGAAATATCAGTTTTGGCTGCTGTTGGCCCTGCTGGCCACCGCCGCCTGCAGTGGCCCCGGATCCCATAGGTATACCCGGGTAACGGTAACAGATTACTATCGGGATTCGGTGTCCATCCGGGCCATAGAACTTATGCCGGGCGCCCTGGCCATGGCCGGGAGCGACGGGTTTTTCGGTACCCTTGGCCTGGAGGACCACCAGGTGCGTGCCGGGCGGCAGGCCCTTGGGGATACCCTTCCCGAATTCCGGGCCGTAGCTCATACGGCCACCGACTTTTTTATGCTCTCCGCAGGGAGTCCGGCCCTGTTGTACAAAACCGGGGACCAGGGACAGATGGAACTGGTGTACCGGGAAGACGGGCCCGAGGTATTTTACGATGCCATGGCCTTTTGGGATAACCGGGAAGGGATGGCCGTGGGCGATGCCCAGGGCGGGTGTCTGAGTATCCTGGTGACGCGCGATGGCGGCCAGCATTGGGAAAAGCTGCCCTGTACCGCGCTACCGGAGGCCCTGAATGGGGAAGGCGCCTTTGCCGCCAGCAATACCAACCTGGTGCTCAAAGGCGACCATGCCTGGGTGGTCTCCTCCCGCTCCCGAATCTGGCATTCCCCGGACCGGGGCCATACCTGGGAGGTGGTGCAAACCCCTGCTGGCGGGCCCGAGCCCACCCAGGGGTTATACAGCCTGGCCTTCTGGGATGAAATCACGGGCTATGCCATAGGCGGGGATTATACCCGGCCGGATGCGGTAAGCCAAAACAAAGCCCGGACCACAGACGGGGGGCAAAGCTGGGAATTGGTGGCAGACGGGCAGCAGCCCGGGTACAAAAGTTGCGTACAGTACGTGCCGGGTGCCGGGGGGCTGGACCTGGTAGCGGTAGGGTTTACCGGGGTTTCTTATTCCGGGGATGGAGGGCTGCATTGGCAGCACCTGAACGATGAGCCTTTCTATACCCTGCGCTTCCTGAATGATTCGGTGGCCTATGCTGCAGGCCGAGGCCGGGTGGCCCGCCTCGTTTTTCGGCAATAGGGTGGGGTTAGGGCATATTGCCGCCCCGCTTGCGGAATTCCCGCAGCAGCCGACGCCGGAAATCGTGTTCTGCCTTAAATAGCTTCAGGGTTTTGGAGGCCGAAAGCGTTTTGGCCAAATCCCGGTAGAAACGGCGGTCCAGGGCATCCTGTTCCTGCTCCAGGGCAAGGTAACGTTCCAGGATATCTTGAGCCTCCCGCTCCCCAAAGGCCTCTCCTGAAGCCAGCCGGTTGCGGATTTCCTTGATTTCCTGGTTTCGCAAGGCTTCTTTTTTCTTCTCGTATGCGTTGTACATGGGCCAGAAGACAGTGGCTTCCTGCGGGCTGAGTTCCAGGCGCTCGGTAAAGAAGGCCACTTGCAGCGCCTTGATTTTTTCACGGCTGTCGGGGTCCTGGGCAGTAGCCTGGCGTGGGGCCAGCAGGCAGGCTGCGGCCAGGATGCCCAAGAGGGTGATTCTAGTCTTCATCATTCCAAAAAATTGCATCATCGGATTCCATGTTTTGGTCCAGATAATCCAGGATTTGTTCTTCCCCGGGGCCGGATTCCATCACGGCATCCAGGGCAATATCTTCCAATGGCAGGGCTTCTGCCAGTTCATAGGTGCTCATCTCGTCGTACCCGTCCAGGTAGGCTTCGATTTCAAAACCGGCCAGGTCTTCAAAGGCAGGCGATCCCTGCCCCCCGGTTGGCCGGAGCACCAGGAGCAGGACTACGGCAGCTGCCGCAGCAGCTACCCAACCGGATACGGCCCAGAGGTTGCGAACCCGGCCTTTCGGCCGGCGCATGCGCGCCTCCAGGCGGTCGGCAAAGGCATCGAAATACCCCTCGGGTACGCTAAAACCGTCATCTGCAGGCAGGGAGTCCCCTTCGGCCTGCAGCTGTTGCTCCAGCCGGCCGGGCAGGTCCCGGAAATATCCTTCCGGCACACGAAATCCGCTATGTCCCTTTTTTGCCTTCATGTATGCTTTAGATGCAGGTTTTGCCAAATGGTTTAAAACCCAATTTGTTATACGCGCCTCAGGCGTTTACGGTTTTCAGATACTGTTCAATTTTTTTAACGGCATGGTGGTAGGAGGCCTTCAGGGCCCCCACGGAAGTATCCAGCACCTCCGAGATATCGTCGTACTTCATCTCCTCAAAATACTTCATATTAAAAACCAGCCGCTGTTTTTCCGGCAGGCGGGCCAGGGCCTGCTGCAGTTGCCGCTGGGCGGCATCCCCGTCAAAATAGGGGTCGGCCTCCAGGCGGGATACCATATATTCCTGCATTTCGGCCTCGTCAAAGCCCTGCATCCGGGATCGTTTCCGCAGGAAGCTCAGGGCCTCATTGGTAGCGATTCGGTACAGCCAGGAGTACAACTGGCTGTCTCCCTTAAACTGCCCGATGTGCTTGAATACCTTGATGAAGGTATTTTGCAGGACATCGTCCGTATCGTCGTGGGAGAGCACAATGCGCCGGATGTGCCAATAGAGCCGCTCCTGGTAGGTCTCTACCAGCCTGCGGAAGGCCAGGTCCCGCTGAGCGGGGTCCCGGAGGGCTGCTATGAAGTCGGCTTCTGAAGTCATTGTGATGGATGGTTTAGACCCGCCCTGCGGCCAATGGTTTAAACGGGCCGTTGAAAACCTTTATTATCCGGCCAGCTGCTGCATTTCCACCAGGCGGCAGTATGCCCCTTTGGCTTCCAGCAATTCGCGGTGCGTTCCGGCTTCTACAATGGCGCCCTTTTGCATCACCACAATCAGGTCCGCATGCTGTATGGTGCTCAGGCGGTGGGCAATGACCAGGGAAGTGCGTCCCTGCATCATTTTTTCCAGGGCGTCCTGTACCATGCGTTCGCTTTCGGTATCCAGGGCCGAGGTGGCCTCGTCCAGGATCATGATGGGCGGGTTCTTGAGCACGGCCCGTGCAATGGAAAGGCGTTGTTTCTGCCCCCCGCTAAGCTTGTTCCCGCTATCGCCGATAGGGGTGTCGTACCCTTGTGGCAACTGGGCGATAAACTCATGGGCATTGGCAATGCGTGCTGCGGCCTCCACGGCCTCCTGGGAGGCCCCGGGCAGGCCCAGCAAAATATTGTTGCGCACCGTGTCGTTAAAAAGGATGGAATCCTGGGTAACCAGGCCCATCAGTTTGCGCAGGGAAGCCTTGGTGACCTGGCGGATATCCACACCGTCCAGGGTAATCCGTCCTTGCTGCACATCGTAGAAGCGCGTGACCAGGTTGGCAATGGTACTTTTTCCGCTGCCGGAATGCCCCACCAGGGCCACGGTTTTCCCCTTGGGGATGGCCAGGCTGAAGTCTTTCAACACGGGTTCCCCGTCGTACCTGAAGCTTACCCCTTCCAGGCGCAGTTCGCTTTCGAACCCTTCCAACACCCGACCGTCCTGCGGGTCCTGGATGGGGTTGGGCGTTTCCAGGATTTCGAGGACCCGGTCTGCGGCGGCATTGCCTTTCTTAACCCCGTAGGAGGCTTTGCTGATAGCCTTGGCAGGGGTGAGGATGTTATAGGCCAGCCCCATATAGGCAATAAAAGAAGAGGCGTCCAGGGTGCCTTCCACCAAAACCATCCGCCCGCCAAACCAGAGCAGGACCCCAATGACCAGGATCCCCAGGAATTCCCCGACGGGGGAGGCCAGGTTCTGCCGGTTCAGCAGGCTGTTGGAAAAGCGGAAAAACCGGGAGGTGGACGCCCGGAAACGGCGGCCAAAAGTATTTTCGGCCGTAAAGGCCTTGATCACGCGCAGCCCGCCAAGGGTTTCCTCCACAATGGACAAAAAGGTCCCCTGTTCCTGTTGCACCCTATCCGATTTGCGCTTCAGGGTCTTGCCGATCCTGGAGATCAAAAAGCCCGCGAGGGGTATAAAGATGAATACAAAGAGAGTGAGCTTTACGCTGATCAGGAACATGGCCCCAATGGTAAAGAGGATGGTGAGGGGTTCGCGAACAATCAGTTCCAGGACGGAAAGGAAGGAATGCTGAATTTCCAGCACATCAGAGGTGATGCGGGCAATCACATCCCCCTTGCGTTTTTCGGAATAATAGGAAACGGGCAGCCCCACAATTTTGTCGTAGAGGGCGTTGCGCAAGTCCTTCAAAACTCCATTGCGCAAAAAGGTGATGAAGTACATGGCAAGGTAGTTGAAGATATTCTTCAACAGGAAGAGCACCAGTACCAGTCCGATCACCCAAACCAGCGCTTGCATTTTATCTTCTGATGCCACAGCGCCCATTTTGAAATAAAGCGAATCCTTGATATAACTTTCCAGCTGTCCGATTCCTGTGTACACAGGCGCCTTTTCAATAGGCTTGGTCTGTTCGAAAAGTACTTCCAGCATGGGAATCAGGGCCACAAAGGACAGGGCGCTGAACAGGGCATACAGGATGTTGAACAGGATATTCAAAGCGCCGTACCGCCGGTAGGGGGCAGCAAAGCGCAGGATTTTCCGGAAGTACTTCATGCCTCCAGGTTGAGTTCGGCCAGCACCCGGTCAATCTTGGCTTCCAGGGCCGTCTTGGCCTGCTCGTACCCATCCGGGGTATCCAGGGGCCCGTTTACGCTCACGTAGAACTTGATCTTGGGTTCGGTACCGCTGGGGCGGGCCGCCAGGCGGGTGCCGTCTGCGGTGGTGTAGATCAGCACGTTGCTGCGCGGCAGGTCAATAGGGGCGGTTTCGCCCGAACGCGGGTCCCGGGAAACGGCCGTATTGTAGTCGTCTATGCGAACCACCTCGGAACCGTCCAGGGTCTTCAGCGGGTTTTCCCGGAAATCCTTCATCATCTGGGCAATTTCCGCAGCCCCGTCCATGCCTTTCTTGGTCAGGGACACCAGGCGTTCGCGATAGCAGCCAAAGTCCGCATAGCACTGCAGGAGTTCCTGGTAGAAACTGCTGCCGTCCGCCTTGGCCTGGGCCGCGATCTCGCAGGCCAGCAGGGTAGAGGTTACCGCGTCCTTGTCGCGTACAAAATCGCCGACCATAAAGCCGAAGCTTTCCTCCCCGCCGCCTATAAAATGCTGGTCCGGGTAGTCCACGATCATCTTGGCAATCCATTTGAAGCCGGTCAGGGACGTTTTGCATTCCACCCCATAGGCCTTGGCCATGGCCGGCATCATGGGGGTGGAAACAATGGTGGACGCCACATATTCATTCCCCTTAAGCCCGGCAGCCTTTTGTTTGTCCAGCAAGAAGCGGGTCATCAGCACCATGGTCTGGTTCCCGTTCAGCAGTTCCAGGCGGCCTTCCGCATTGCGTACGGCAATCCCCAGGCGGTCGCTGTCCGGGTCCGTGCCCACCACCATGTCTGCCCCCAGGGCTTCCCCTTTTTCCAGTGCCATAGCCAGGGCTTCCGGTTCTTCGGGGTTGGGGGATTTCACGGTAGGGAAGCTACCGTCCGGTTTGGCCTGCTCCTCAATGACGGTCACATTGGGGTAGCCAGCGCGCTTTAACACTTCTGGAATGGCCGTAATGGAGGTGCCGTGCAGGGAGGTAAACACAATGGAAAACTGATCCCGGCCTGCTGCCCCGATGCTGCCGTTGGCTACCGAAGCTTCAATGAAGGCCTCATCCACCTCTTTGTCGATCAGGGTGATGAGGTCCGGATTGGCCTCAAAGCGGACATCGCTGAAGTCCAGGCGGTTGATTTCTGCAATGATTTCCCCGTCCTGGGGCGGCACAATCTGCCCGCCATCGGTCCAGTACACTTTGTACCCATTATATTCCGGGGGGTTGTGGGAAGCGGTAAGCACCACGCCGGCATGGCAGCCCAGGTAGCGCACCGCAAAGGAGAGTTCCGGGGTAGTCCGCAGCTCCGAAAAGAGGTAGACCTGTATGCCATTGGCGGAAAAGACCTCGGCCACCGTGCGGGCCAGGGACTGGCTGTTGTGGCGGCAGTCGTAGGCAATCACCACTTTGAGCCCGTCCTTCCCATAGGTTTTCTGCAGGTATTGGCTCAGGCCCTGGGTGCTTTTGCCCAGGGTGTATTGGTTGATGCGGTTGGTGCCGGTGCCCATCACACCCCGCATGCCCCCGGTACCGAATTCGAGGTCTTTGTAGAAGCGGTCCTTGAGGTCTTCCGGGTTATGGTCGATCAGGTCCTGGATTTCCTTTTTCACGGCCGGGTCAAAGAAGTCGCTCAGCCAGGTGCGTGCCGTTTCCAGAATAGCCTTGTCAGATTGCATGGGTATTGGGTTTTTGGCAAAAGTACATTACCCGTTTTAAATAGGACCGGGCAGGGGATAAAAATCCCGGATGTGGGGGTGGGGGTCAGGCCTTGCCGGTCGAAAGGTTTACCTGGTCGTAAATGGTATAGCGGTCCCCGCTCTTGCGGCTGCGCAGGATCATTTCCCCCAGGAACCCCGCCATAAAGAACTGAATCCCCATGAGCATGGCCGTCAGGGCGATAAAGAACTGCGGCCGGTCCGTAAGCAGGCGGCCGGTGGGGTTGATAAAGAGCTTGTCGATGCCCAGGTAAAGGGCAAAGCCGAAGCCGATAATAAACATGAGCACGCCCAGGGCCCCAAAGAGGTGCATGGGGCGCTTTCCGAACTTGGAGACAAACCAGATGGTGATCAGGTCCAGAAAGCCATTGATAAAACGTTCCGGCCCGAATTTGGTGCGGCCGTACTTGCGGGCCTGGTGTTGTACCACCTGTTCCCCGATCCGGGAAAACCCCGCATTCTTGGCCAGCACCGGAATATAGCGATGCATCTCCCCCGAAACTTCAATCTGCTCGATCACCTCGCGCCGGAACGCTTTCAGGCCGCAGTTGAAATCGTGCAGCCGGACCCCGGAGGTTTTTCGCGCAGCCCAGTTGAAGAGTTTGGAGGGCAGGTTTTTCATCAGCACGGAATCGTACCGCTTCTTTTTCCAGCCCGAAACCATCTGATAGCCTTCAGCCTCAATCTTCCGGACCATTTCCGGGATTTCTTCCGGATTGTCCTGCAGGTCGGCATCCATGGTGATGACAATGTCCCCTTGGGCCTGCCGGAAACCGGCGTGCAGGGCCTGGGATTTGCCGAAATTTTTCAGGAAGCGGATGCCGCGCACCTGGGGGTTTTCGGCCGCCAGATCGCATACCACCTCCCAGCTGCCGTCCGAGCTGCCGTCGTCAATAAAAAGGATCTCGTACAAAAAACGATTGGATTGCATAACCGATACAATCCAATCGTGGAGTTCTTTCAGGGATTCCTCTTCGTTCAGTAAAGGAATGACAATGGAAAGGTGCATACCTCACTTCAGGTTTGGACCAAAGGTAACGAATAACCCGGGGATTCTCCCAATCAGGCTTTACGCAGCACCAGGGCAGGTACCAGGGAGGCCAGGAACCCGATGATTACACTGAAAATGATCCCCAGCGGGATCTGGATATACGGGGCGGACATTTTTTTGGAAATGGCCAGTTGGGCGTCTATCTGCTCCTGGGTGAGGTTGTATTGCTCCCGCATTTGCTCTGCGGCAAAGGCCATAGCTTTATCCGTGGTATCCGGATCGATCACATGGGTCAGGATGTAATTAAAAGCAATGGTAATCAGGGCGGAGATCAAAGACATGCCCACCCCAATTTTCAGGGCCTGGCCAAAGGTCATTTTACCCCCGTTCGCCTTACGGAACTGCAGCATAGCCACAATGGCCACCCCCAGGGTAAGCACAAAGGCGATAACCAGGTTGGAAAAACCTTGCTGGTAGTGCAGGTCCTGCAGGTAGAGCATAAAGGCCAGGACAACGCCCAGGGCGCCCAGCAGGATGCCGTAATTCAGTGCAAATTTGTTGGTGGTAGGTTGGTTAGCTTCCATAATATACAGATGTTTTGAATTCCTTCGTTATAAGTAGGCCACAGCCCCAATTTGTTACAGGAAAGTTAAAAAAAAGACAGCTATTTTTGACGGATTTCCTTCGTGGATTTAAAAATAAATTGTTTACATTTGCAGCCTGAAAAATTCAGGAAACTAATTGCTGTTTATCATGCAGAAAGAGATTCATCCCGACAATTACCGACTGGTGGCCTTCAAAGACATGTCTAACGACGATGTATTTATCACCAAGTCTACCGCCGAAACCAAGGAAACCCTGGAAGTGGACGGGGTAGAATATCCGTTGGTGAAACTCGAGATCTCCCGCACTTCCCACCCGTTTTACACCGGGAAAGCCAAATTGGTGGATACTGCCGGGCGTATTGACAAGTTCAAGAACAAATACAAGAAGTTCGAAAAGAAATAATTTCGGACCGCTTGCCAAGATAAGGAGCAATGCCCGCCGGCATTGCTTTTTTTTTTGGTGATTTTCGACCAGCAGCCGGGAAAGGCGGCGGATCGCATCCCCCTGCTGCCCCCCTTTTCTTACCTTTGTGCCAAAGGTCATTGCTATGCATTACATCCTTTTTGACGGCAGCTACCGTACCTCCCTGCTGCCCTTTACCTTTACCCGGCCCGTGGCTGCAATCCGTATGGGGATTCTCACCCTGGCCGAAAAGTGGGAACACCGCCTGCAGGCCCCGGTAAGCCACATGACCGAGGCCTACCTCTCCGGGAAATTTCCCATGGATAGCGGGGCGGATAACCTGATGCTCTGCGGGAGCCTGCTCCCGGACGACGCTCTGGTTAAGGCCGTACAGGCCCTGCCTTCCGGCAAAGCCCTCTGGGCCGGGGAGGAATTACTGGCCTACCGTTGCCCCGAACCGATTTCCCCTGCCAGAGCCGGGGATCTGGAAGCCGTTTCATATACCGGCCCGGTACAACTGCTGCGGAACACCTGGGAAATTTTTTCAGAAAACGGCCCCGCCCTGGAAGCGGATTTTGAGCTGTTGACCAGCGGGCGGAAATCCCAGCCCATTCCGGAATCCAACCGGGTCATTCGCCCGGACCGTATCTTCCTGGAGCCCGGCGCCCAGGTGGAATACAGCATCCTCAATGCCACGGAAGGGCCCATATACCTCGGTAAGGACTCCCTGGTGATGGAGGGAAACATGATTCGCGGCGGCTTTGCCCTTTGCGAGAAAGGGGTGGTGAAAATGGGCGCCAAAATTTATGGCCCCACCACCGTGGGCCCGCATGGCAAGGTTTGCGGGGAGATCAGTAATTCGGTGATTTTCGGATACTCCAGCAAAGGCCACGACGGCTACCTGGGCAACTCCGTTTTAGGGGAGTGGTGCAACATAGGGGCGGATTCCAACAATTCCAACCTGAAGAACAATTACGCCAAAGTACGGCTGTGGAACTACCAGAGCGGCCGTTTTGAAAATACCGGCCTGCAATTCTGTGGCCTGATGATGGGTGACCACAGTAAGACCGCCATCAATACCATGTTCAATACGGGAACGGTGATCGGGGTGAACTGCAACATCTATACTCCGGGCTTCCCCAGGAATTTTGTGCCCAGTTTTAGCTGGGGCGGGGCCAAAGGCTTTACCGAGTACCTGCCCGTACGCGCCTTTGAGGCTGCCAAAGTGATGATGGCCCGGCGCGATGTGGCCTTTACGGAAGAAGATGCCCGCATTCTGGAGCAGGTGTTTGCAGACACCGCCCACTGGCGGAAGTACTAAAGGCTTCAGCCCCCGGGTTTTACCCCTCGTGGCTTTTGCGTACCTTTGCGGCCCTGCGCCTAAAAAAATAAGCGAATCCATGCCGAAAACAGTGGCCTTTCATACCCTGGGATGCAAACTGAATTTTTCAGAAACGTCGACTATTGCACGGGATCTGGAAGCCGAGGGCTTCGAGAAAGTGGGTTTTGACCAGCCTGCAGACCTCTACGTGATCAATACTTGTTCGGTAACGGACAATGCGGACAAGCGCTGCCGCCAGGCAGTGCGCCAGGCCCTGCGCGCCAATCCGGAGGGGTTTGTGGCCCTGGTGGGGTGTTATGCCCAGCTGCAGCCGGAGGAGATTGCCGCCATCCCGGGGGTAGACCTGGTGCTGGGGGCTACGGAAAAATTCAAATTGGCAGACTACCTGGGCTCCCTGGAAAAACAAACCCATGGCCAGGTGCATTCCTGCGAGATCCGGGACGCGGATTTTTATGTGGGCAGCTACGCGATCGGGGACCGTACCCGGGCCTTTCTCAAGGTGCAGGACGGGTGTGACTACAAATGTACCTACTGCACCATCCCCCTGGCAAGGGGGATCTCCCGCAGTGCTACCCTGGCGCAGGTGCTGGAGCAAGCCCGGGAAATCTCGGCCCAGGGCATACGCGAAATCGTCTTGACCGGGGTGAATATCGGCGATTATGGCAAGGGGGAATTCGGCAATAAGAAACACGAGCACACCTTCCTGGAACTGGTTCGTGAACTGGACCGCGTGCCGGGCATACACCGGTTGCGGATATCTTCCATTGAACCCAACCTGCTACGGAACGAAACCATCGATTTTGTGGCGTCCAGCAAGCATTTTGTACCCCATTTCCACATTCCCCTTCAGAGCGGCAGTAACGACATCCTGAAACTTATGCGCCGGCGCTACCTCCGGGAATTATACCAGGAGCGCGTATCGCGTATCCGGCAGGTGATGCCGGATGCCTGTATTGGAGTGGACGTGATTGTGGGTTTCCCGGGCGAGACCGAGGCGCATTTTATGGAAACCTACGAATTCCTTCACGCCCTGGACATCTCCTACCTGCACGTGTTCACCTATTCCGAACGCCCAAATACCCCGGCAGCCGAAATGGACGGGGTGGTAGAGCCGGCCGAACGCCGCCGCCGCAGCAAGATGCTCCGGAGCCTGTCGGAGAAAAAGCGGCGGCAATTTTACCAGTCCCAGTTGGGGACCGAGCGGACCATCCTGCTGGAGGGCGAAAACCGCGAGGGGTATATCCATGGATTTACCGAGAATTACGTGAAGGTGAAAGCCCCTTGGGATCCTGCCCTGGTGAATACCCTGCACCGGGTGCGCCTTACGGAAATCGATACCGATGGGATGGTGCGCTATGAGCCGATCCCGGCAGGGGTTCCGGCATAAAAAAACCCGGCGCCTGGCCGGGATGGTCTTCCGCGTTATGCGGTGAGGATTAAAAACTTTCGATCAGATCCGGATGCCTACGGGCAGCATCTCCTTGTACTGACGGTTTTTCCGGAGGAATCCGGCAATCTGCGGGCTGGTGGGCACCACCCTTAGGTTTTGTTCCTGGATCAGGTGCAACACCCCTTTGATGAAATCTTCTTTGAACCCATCCTGTGTAATTTCTTCCGGGATTACGAGTTTGGTTAAAAATACCTTGCGTTCCTGGGAGGAATATTCGATTTTGGCGAGATGCCCGTTTACGCGTGTTTCGAATTGACGCAGGAAACTGTTGTCCTTAATTGCCAGTTGGTTCATATGGTTTGCTTTACATTTGATATCGGAAAAAAAATTACGCACCCCGAAAGGCCGTAATTCGTCATGTGTTCGGGCTGGTCATTAGCACATAATCTGCCCGATTGCCGTCAAGCATCAAAGTTAGCAAAAAAAATGCTAAAATCCTAAGTTATAGCGCGTTTTGAAAGCCCAGAATCCCGAACCCATCCCCGTATACTTCATGCCCGGAATGGCCGCCAGCCCGGAGATCTTCGAACACCTGAAACTCCCGGGGCAGGCCTTCCATGTGGAATATCTGGAATGGTTTGTACCCCGGCCCGGCATGTCTCTGCAGGAATATGCCAGGGAAATGGCGGCCGGGATACGGCACAAGCACCCGGTGCTGGTCGGGGTTTCCTTTGGCGGCTTTTTAGTGCAGGAAATGGCAGCCTGGGTACAGGCGCGGAAGGTCATCATCATTTCCAGCATTAAATGCAAGGCGGAAATGCCCCGGCGGTTGCTGCTGGCCCGATACACGAAACTCCATAAGTTACTGCCCACCAGCCTGGTGGAGAATGTGGAAGTGCTGGCCCGGTACGCTTTTGGCGACCCGGTAACCCGGCGGCTGGAACTCTACGACCGCTACCTCTCCATGCGCGACAAGACCTACCTGGACTGGGCCCTGGAGCAGATTGTAAACTGGAAAAGGGACAGCCCGTTGCCCGGGCTGGTCCACATCCACGGGGAACAGGATGCGGTCTTTCCCATTGGGCATATCGGTCCCTGTATCCGGGTTCCCGGCGGCACCCACACCATGATCATCCACCGCTTCCGCTGGTTTAACCAACACCTGCCCGCAATAATTTTAGAAGATCAAGGTTCTAATTTTATACCTTTGAAATCAAACCCTTAAACCCTCCGACATGCGCTTTTTGAAGAATGCCCTGATGACGATCGGAATCCTGAGCGTGCTCAGCACCCTGGTATTTGCCGTGCAACAACAAATGGAACCCCAGGCAGAAGCCGAACAGATTGTGGATGCATCCGCAGACCAAACCCGGGTGGCCCCTTCCTACCGGATTTCCGCCATCGAAATCCCGGAAGACCTGAATTTTGCCGGGGAAGCCGTACCCCAGGAAGACCCGGAGGTGATGGAGCGCATTGACCGGGAATTTTTGGTAAATACGTACTGGCAGTCCAATGCCCTGCTGCTGATGA
Organism: Robiginitalea aestuariiviva; assembly: GCF_029537735.1. GTDB lineage: Bacteria > Bacteroidota > Bacteroidia > Flavobacteriales > Flavobacteriaceae > Robiginitalea > Robiginitalea aestuariiviva. Next base: position 367,151 of record NZ_JARPUQ010000003.1, read on the forward strand.
AGCGGGCCCATAAGTACTTTCCCGTGATAGAACCCATCCTGGCCAAAAACGGGGTCCCGGACGATTTCAAATACCTGGCCGTGGCCGAAAGTGGTTTGCAGAATGTGGTATCTCCGGCAGGGGCTACCGGGTTCTGGCAGATTATGAAGGCCACCGGGCGGGAATACGGCCTGGAGGTAAATAACAACGTGGATGAGCGCTACCACCTGGAGAAGGCCACCGAAGTAGCCTGCCGTTACCTGAAAAAATACAAGGAGAAATACGGCAGCTGGACCATGGCTGCTGCTGCCTACAACACCGGTACGGGTTCTATTGACCGCTACCTGAATATTCAAAAGGCAGACGACTACTACGAACTCCTGCTGGGGCAGGAAACCGGGCGTTATGTGTTCCGCATCCTGGCCATTAAGGAGATCCTGTCCCACCCGCAGAAGTACGGCTTCGATATCGGGAAGGAAGACCTCTATACCAACGTGCCCACCTTCCAGGTGGAAGTGGATACCCCGGTTTCCGATTTTGCCGCTTTTGCCAAACAGTACGAGATCAACTACAAGATCCTGAAGCGGCACAACCCCTGGCTGCGGGAACCCCACCTGAACAATGCCTCCGGTAAAAAATACCAGATTGCCATTCCACTGAAGGGCTATTATACCGTTGGGCCCTGATCGTCGCCAGGCTAAACGCACATTACATGGCTAACCCATGGAGACCCTGGTCAACCCCCTGTCGGTAACCCTGGGCCTTTCGGGCCTGCTTCTGCTGGCAGGATGCGTAACCGTTTTTGGGCGGGTACAGCATAAGCTCCGCAAGCGTTTCGGACCCTGAGTTCCAGGAACGCCCCAGCAATGATTGCCCGGTGCAGGCTTCGAGTTTATTTTGAAGTCGGGCGGGGGAGGGGTTTGCAACCCCGACCTCTGGATTAGGGGCGCTCACCCCCTTCATAATGAAGGCTTTAAAGCTTCTTTCCTTCAGCTATGAGGTATTCCCTTTAGATCTTTTTCAGCTGCTGCTGCATCATCTTGATCTGCTCGGTAAGCATGTTGTTCTTATCCAGCTTTTTGGCTTCGGAAAGCAAGGTAGTGGCCTCGCGTTTGCGGCGTTTCTGCATGGCTATGCCCGCCAGGCTCAATTTGGCCATGGCCACATCGTAATCCATATTCAACCCCAGCTTCAGAGCCTTACGGAAGTACTTCTCGGCCTGGGTGAGGTTTTTCTGGGAGTATATAATCCCGTGCAGATAGTTGTAATACCCCTGCTGCTTGGTGGTGAGGGCCGCCTCGGGATTCTTGATTTTCGCCAGCCATTTTTCGGTGCCGTCCAAATCCTGCTTGCGCATTTTCAGGAAGGCCATCAGGATGATTTCGTTCCGGAAATACAGGAATACGAAAATCAGGGCCAGCAGGATCAGCATGATCCCGTTTCCGATTTCGCCCTGGACAAACTGATATCCGGCAGTACCCACCAGGGCAGCTGCCAGTATGATTTTGATGTTTTTATTGAACATGTCTGTGATCGATTAGGGTGTAGGTTACTTGTGTCTTGACTTGTGTGGGGATTTTCAGGCCGCCGGTTTCTGCCATGGTAGAAAAGCCCTCGCAATGGCCTTCCACCCGCATTTCTTTGGGAAAGCCCGTTTGGGCATCGGCCAGGATCCGGCAGTGTTGTTGTCCGGACAGGCGCATTTCACTCCCCGGTTGGGTTTCATTCATCCGTACTTCCCCTTCCCCGCTAATAACCCATTGATCGGTATCACGGTGTTCCAGGGTCCAGGTGTGGCTGCCGCCATGGGGTTCGCGGGCCCGGGTTTCCCAGGTAGCCCCGGCTACGGCCTGCTTTTTCGGATAGATCAGGGTCAGCTGTTCGCAGCTGGCCGCCAAAGCCTCGGGACCATACTGGGATTCCAGCGATTTGCGGACCTGGGTGCGGACCAAAGCAGTTTCTATTCCGGCTCGGGCAACCATCCGGTTGATCAGGCTGTCTCCCCCCCAAACCTGCAGGATGTGTCCCTGCGGGTCCACTTCCAGACGAACGGGCGTATCCAACATGCTATGGAATATGCGGGAATGCACGTTGCTACTGTCCAGTTCCCGGGCATGGATATCCAGCAATTCGCCTTTCAGGCTGCTGTCGATATGAAAAAACAGGTCCCGGTAGGCCATTTCAAGGATGCTGCTTGCTGCCCCTTCCGCAATCACCCTGAATTCCAGCAGGGCCGAAACAGTGCTGCTTACCTTGTGGGTGTCGCCCTGCAGTTGTTGTTCCATTTCCTGTAAAGAACGTTGTTCTACGGTGAAAACATCCCCTTTTTTCCACTGGTAGCCCAGCGGCTGCTGGCCGGTGCAGATACCGGCACTCCCTGTCAGAAGTACGAGAAACAAAAGGGTTTTATACATGGAAGGCTGGGCCGATAAACGTCCCTGCAAAAGTAGTAAAAAGTCTTCGAAAAAAAATGAGGGTGCATTTGGGATTGCGAAAACTCTTCGTATATTTGCGCCCAGATTTTTTAAGCCTTCGGGCCTCATTCCGGGGAAAACAATTCAAGATGAAAAGAACATTTCAGCCATCCAAGAGAAAGAGGAGGAACAAGCACGGATTCCGTGAGCGTATGGCATCTGCCAACGGTAGAAAGGTATTGGCCCGCAGAAGAGCTAAAGGTCGCAAGAAATTAAGCGTTTCCTCCGAGCCACGACACAAAAAGTAAATGGGATATCCTGTTGACAAGTTTAAAGGTGTTGCTTTTTAAAAGTGACACCTTTTTTTTATCCTTGAACCGCCTAACACGAAACTCATAGCATGCCCAGAAGAAAAGACATCAACAGCATTTTGATTATCGGATCTGGCCCCATCGTCATTGGCCAGGCCTGCGAATTTGATTACTCCGGCTCCCAAGCCCTGCGCTCCCTGCGCGAGGACGGGATCAAAACGGTGCTGATCAACAGCAACCCGGCCACCATCATGACGGACCCATCCATGGCAGACCACGTATACCTGCTGCCGCTTACCACCAAGTCCATCGTAAAGGTGCTGAAGGATCATCCGGAAATCGATGCCGTACTGCCGACCATGGGCGGGCAAACCGCGCTGAACCTGTGTATCGAGGCGGGCGACAAGGGCATTTGGGAAGACTTTGGGATCGATATCATCGGGGTGGATATCGACGCCATTAACATTACCGAGGACCGGGAAAAATTCCGGGACCTGATGGAGCGTATCGGAGTGCCCATGGCGCCTCAGGCTACCGCCACTTCTTTCCTGCAGGGGAAAGAGATCGCCCAGGAATTCGGGTTTCCCCTGGTAATTCGCGCCAGCTATACCCTGGGCGGTGCCGGGGCATCCATTGTTTACCGGCCGGAGGATTTTGACGAACTCCTGAGCCGCGGCCTGGAGATTTCCCCCATCCACGAGGTAATGATCGACAAGGCCATGATGGGGTGGAAGGAATACGAGCTGGAGCTGCTGCGCGACAAGAATGACAACGTGGTCATTATCTGTACCATCGAGAACATGGACCCCATGGGGATCCACACCGGAGATTCCATCACTGTGGCCCCGGCCATGACCCTCTCGGACCGCACTTTTCAGCGGATGCGGGATATGGCCATCAAAATGATGCGCGCCATCGGCGACTTTGCCGGCGGCTGTAACGTGCAGTTCGCGGTGAGCCCGGACGAGAAGGAAGACATCATTGCCATTGAGATCAACCCCCGGGTGTCCCGCTCTTCGGCCCTGGCTTCCAAGGCTACGGGATACCCCATTGCCAAGGTAGCCGCCAAACTGGCTATTGGCTACCACCTGGACGAGCTGGAGAACCAGATCACCAAATCCACCTCGGCCCTCTTTGAGCCCACGCTGGATTACGTGATCGTGAAGATCCCCCGCTGGAACTTCGATAAATTCGAGGGGGCGGACCGCACTCTGGGGCTGCAGATGAAAGCCGTAGGGGAGGTGATGGGCATTGGGCGTTCCTTTCAGGAAGCCCTGCACAAGGCCACCCAGTCCCTGGAGATCAAACGCAACGGCCTGGGCGCAGACGGCAAGGGCTACACGGATTACGACACCATTATCCAGAAGCTGACCCACGCCAGCTGGGACCGGGTGTTTGTAATCTACGACGCCATCCAACTGGGCATCCCCCTGAGCCGTATCCACGAGATCACCAAGATCGATATGTGGTTCCTCAAACAATACGAGGAATTGTACCAGTTGGAAAAGGAAATCAGCCGTTATTCTATTGAAACCCTGCCCAAGGCATTATTACTGGAAGCCAAGCAAAAAGGGTTTGCCGACCGGCAGATTGCCCATATGCTGGAATGCTGGGAGAGCGAGGTGCACGAGAAACGAATGAACCTCGACATCAAACGGGTATATAAACTGGTGGATACCTGTGCCGCAGAATTCCAGGCCCTGACGCCCTATTATTACTCCACCTTCGAGGAGGAAATCGAAACCGCGGACGGGAAGCGCTATGTGGCCAACGACAGCGAAGTCACGGACCGGAAAAAGATTGTGGTGCTGGGCTCCGGCCCCAACCGCATCGGGCAGGGAATTGAGTTTGACTACTGCTGTGTGCACGGGGTTCTGGCCTCTGCCGAATGCGGGTACGAGACCATCATGATCAACTGTAACCCGGAAACGGTCTCCACGGACTTCGACACGGCGGACAAACTCTACTTTGAACCCGTGTTCTGGGAGCATATCTACGACATTATCCTGCACGAAAAACCCGAAGGGGTGATCGTACAGCTGGGTGGGCAGACTGCCCTGAAGCTGGCCGAAAAGCTGGATAAATACGGCATCCGCATTATCGGTACCAGTTTTGCCAGCCTGGACCTGGCCGAAGACCGCGGCAGCTTCTCCAGCCTGCTGAAGGACAACGATATTCCCTATCCCCAGTTCGGGGTAGCCGAAAGCGCCGACCAGGCCCTTGAACTTGCCGATGAATTGAAATTCCCACTCCTGGTTCGTCCGTCTTACGTCCTCGGCGGCCAGGGCATGAAGATCGTCATCAACAAGGAAGAGCTGGAGGCCCACGTGGTGGACCTGCTCCGGAAAATCCCCAACAACAAACTGCTGCTGGACCACTACCTGGATGGGGCCATAGAGGCCGAGGCCGATGCCATCTGCGACGGGGAAGACGTATACATTATCGGGATCATGGAACACATTGAGCCCTGCGGGATCCACTCCGGGGACTCCAATGCCACCCTGCCGCCCTTTAACCTGGGGGAATTTGTGCTGCAGCAGATCAAGGACCATACGCGGAAAATAGCCCTGGCCCTGAACACCGTAGGGCTGATTAACATCCAGTTTGCCGTGAAGGACGACAAGGTGTATGTAATCGAGGCGAACCCCAGGGCGTCCCGTACGGTGCCCTTTATCGCCAAGGCCTACAAGGAACCCTATGTGAATTACGCCACCAAGGTGATGCTGGGCCACAACAAGCTCAAGGACTTTACCTTCAACCCCCAGCTTGAGGGCTTTGCCATCAAGCAGCCGGTGTTCAGTTTCAACAAGTTCCCGAATGTGAACAAGAACCTGGGGCCGGAGATGAAGAGTACGGGAGAGAGCATCCTGTTTATCGACAGCCTGAAGGACGACGAGTTCTACAACCTCTACGCCCGGCGTACCATGTACCTGAGTAAATAAGGGAATTCCCGGATTGCGGAGAACCCCCGGCCTACCACTCCGTGTGGAAGGTGCCTTCCCGGTCCGTACGCTCGTAGGTGTGCGCCCCGAAGTAATCCCGTTGGGCCTGTACCAGGTTCAGGGGTAAGCGCCCGCTGCTCATCGCGTCAAAATACGACAGGCTGCCGGCCAGGGTAGGGATGGCAATACCGTGTTGTATTCCGGCCGATACCAGGCGGCGTGTGGGCTCCAAAGCGGGGCGGACCTTTTCGGCAAAGCCCGGGTCCAGCAACAGGTTATCCAGCTCCGGTCGGGCCTGATAAGCCCCGGTGATATCGGCCAGCAGGGCAGCCCGGATAATGCAGCCGGCCCGCCAGATCTTGGCGATTTCCCCCAGTTCCAATTCGTATCCATAAGCCTTTGAGGCTTCCGAGAGCAAATGCATGCCCTGGGCATAGGCCGTGATAAAGGTAAAATACAGGGTAGCCTCGGCTGCTTCAACCCATTGCAGGTCTGCCGCAGGGAGTGCCGGTTTGGGGTACATGCCTTCGGCCTTTTCACGGATCGGTTTCAGGGCCGAAATCTGCCGCATGCTCACGGAGATATCCAGGGACGGGACCGGAATCCCAAGGTCCATAGCGTTTTGGGAAGTCCATTTGCCGGTGCCCTTCTGTTTGGCTTTATCCAGGATGCGGTCTACCAGGGCCCCGCTTCCCAGGGGGTCCGGTTGCCGGAAGATATGTGAGGTAATCTCTACCAGAAAGGACTGCAGGCGGCCTTCGTTCCAGCGGGAAAAGGTTGCTGCCAGTTGGGCATTGTCCAGTCCGCCCAGGTGTTTGAGCAGGTCGTAGGTTTCGGCAATGGCCTGCATCAGGGCGTATTCGATGCCGTTGTGGACCATTTTAACGTAATTCCCGGCCGATTTAGGCCCCAGGTAGGCCACGCAGGGCTCATTTTGGTAACGGGCAGCAACGGCCTCGAAAATCGGTTTCAGGTGGGCATAGGCCTCCCGGGAGCCCCCGGGCATGATGCTGGGCCCCCTGCGGGCCCCTTCAGCCCCGCCGGATACCCCGGCGCCAAAAAAGTGGATCCCCTTTTCCTTCAAAAAGGCTTCGCGACGGTCCGTATCCTTATAGAAGGAGTTACCGCCGTCTACGATGATGTCGCCTGCCTCCAAGTGGGGCAGCAGGGCATCGATAACGGCATCCACCGGCTTGCCGGCCGGCACCAGCAGCATGATCCGCCTTGGGCGTTCCAACCCCCCGACAAAGGCTTCAAGGTTGTCCGTGGCGCGGACCCGGCCACTGGCAGCCCCCTCTTTTTCGAGTGCCGCCGCTTTTTCAGGATCCAAATCATAACCCAGGGCAGTAAAGCCCTTGTCCGCCACGTTTAAGATGAAATTCCGGCCCATAACTCCCAGGCCAACCAGGCCGAATGTACTCAAGTCCCTTTCAGGCATATCATAACTTTTTAGGCAGTCCGGCGGCTTTTTGCCGGAGCAAAATAACCCTATCTTTGACTGCGCCTTCAAAAATAGGGCAAATTATCCATTCCCGGCCGGGGCTCAAGGCAGGCAGCCGGGTGTTTAAAAACCGTCACATGCAGCGTACACCCAACCAGCTACTGGTGATCTTCGGGGCCTCCGGGGACCTGACCGAGCGCAAGCTCATCCCTTCCCTTTTCGACCTCTTCCAACAGGGGCACCTGCCCGAGGGGTTTGCGGTACTCGGGGTGAGCCGAAGCGGGGGTGACGATGCCGAATTCCGTCGGCGGGTGGCCCTGGAAAACCGCCACATCCCAGAAACGATCGGCAATCATGGCCGCAGGAAGGAGTTCGCGGAAAAACTGCATTCCATGGCGCTGGAAAACGGGTACGATGGGGATTATACGGCACTACGGGAGCGCATTGAAGCCCTGCAGCAAAAGGAAAACACGGGCAGGAACTGCCTGTTTTACCTCTCGGTCCCTCCCAGCATTTATGAAGGAATTGCCCGTCGCCTGCACGAGCAGGGCCTGACAGACCAGGGCGAGGGCCACCGCCGCTTAATCGTGGAAAAGCCCTTTGGGTACGACCTGGCAACGGCCCGGCAGCTCAATACCAGCCTGCAGCAGTATTTTGAAGAATCGCAGATCTACCGGATTGACCATTACCTGGGGAAGGAAACCGTGCAGAACCTGCTGGTCACGCGTTTTGCCAATTCCATTTTTGAGCCCCTCTGGAACCGGAATTACATCCGCCATGTAGAGATTACCAACGCCGAAAGTGTGGGGGTGGGCAAACGGGGCGGCTATTACGATGGAGCCGGGGCCCTGCGCGACATGTTTCAGAACCACCTGTTGCAGATCGTTTCCCTGGTGGTGATGGAGCCACCGATAGGATCGGATGCGGAATCCATCCGGAACGAAAAAGTAAAAGCACTCAGGTCCCTGCGCATTATGCGGGACCCGGAGGAGCTCAGTGCCCATACTATTCGCGGGCAGTACCTGGCCGGGGAAATTGACGGGCAGCAGGTGCCCGGGTACCGGGAAGAACCCGGGGTAGACCCGCACTCCACCACAGAAACCTATGCGGCCATAAAATTCTATGTGGATAACTGGCGGTGGGCCGGGGTGCCGTTTTTTGTGCGCACCGCCAAGCGTATGCCCACCAAGGTTACCGAAGTGGTGATCCACTTCCAGAGCCCCCACCACCAACTGTTCCGGGAGGAGCATTTGGACAGTAAAGACAACAAACTCATTATCCGTATCCAGCCGGATGAGGGGGTCCTGATTAAATTTGGGGTAAAGGTGCCCGGGCAGGGCTTCCAGGTAGAGCGGGCCAATATGGATTTCTACTATTCAGACCTGTCGGAATCCCGGGTGATGGACGCCTACGAGCGCCTCCTGCTGGACGCCATGCAGGGCGATGCCACCCTTTACGCCCGGGCGGACGAGGTAGAGGCGGCCTGGGAATTCGTGGACCCTATCCTCGACTACTGGAAGCACGGCAAGGATGTGCCCACCTACGGGTATACCGCCGGGATGTGGGGCCCCCGCAATGCCGACGATATGTTTGAAGGCCCCCATTACTGGCGCAATCCGGGCGCCCACCTGCGGGACGACCCCGCCTTTTGTATCATTACCTGATCTCTTATGGAAGTACAGATCCTCCCGACCAAACAAGCCGTTGCCGAAGCCCTTTCCGAATACCTGGTGGCCTGGTGCCAAAGCAGGGAAGCATACCACCTGGCCCTATCCGGGGGCAGTACCCCCAAAATATGGTTTGACCATATGGCCGCCCATTTCCGGGAGCAACTGCCCTGGGATGCTCTGCATTGGTATTGGGGGGACGAGCGCTGCGTGCCCCCGGATCACCCGGAAAGCAATTATGGGATGACGGCAAGGCACTTATTGGAACCCCTGGGGATTGCCCCGGATCGGGTACATCGGGTACATGGGGAGGCCAGGCCGGATGATGAGGCACCCCGGTACGCCGGGGTACTGGAAGCTCTCTTGCCCCAAGCCCATGAGATGCCGCAGTTTGATTTGGTAATCCTGGGGATGGGGGACGACGGGCATACGGCATCGGTATTTCCCCACCAGATGGGGTTGTGGGATGCCCCCGAAGGGTGCGTGGTGGCTACCCACCCGGAAAGCGGGCAAAAACGCATCAGCTTAACGGGGCCCTGGATCAACAATGCCAGGCGGGTGGTCTTTTTGGTTACCGGGGCTTCCAAGGCGGAAATGGTCCGGGAAGTACTGGAGGGGCCGGAGGCTGCCAAACACTATCCCGCCGCGCGGGTAAGCCCGACGGACGGGAAGTTGCTGTGGCTGCTGGATGCGGAGGCTGCGGCCGGGCTGTCCGCGGAGTTTATCGCCTCCTGTGGGGGGATTGGTCCGGTTCTACCCGGTAAATAAAATATGGGGTGTCTCCCCACCAGGGAAAGGTGGCAAAGTGTTCCCGGTAGTAGAGCTTCACGTATTCCCCCTGGTATTCCTCCAGTTGTTTGATGACCTCTTCCTCCTTGTCCAAAACGGAAAAAGAAAAGATCTGAGCCCCTGAAATCCCCTGGCTGATCTGGCCCTCCCAGGTTTTGATCAGTACCCCTTTATGGCTGATTTTGATGAGTTCCCCGGCCCGCACCCCTTCGCTGAAGGGCACGTAGTATAAAAAGGCATATACCCCCATAAAGAGGAGCAACAGGATGCCGAGGGTTGCGAACAGGGCTTTTTTCATGGGTCTGGGTTAAGGGGTTTCTGGGGACGATTCCAGGGAGGCGGCCCCGGAGGTTTCCGCAGCGCGCTTCAACAGGGATTCCGGGATGGATTTCTTGGCCTTGGCCCCCAATTGCCGGAGTTTCTCGGTCCGGCTGATCAGGTCGCCCTTGCCGGAGACCAGTTTGTTCATGGCGCCTTCGTAATCCTTTTTGGCCAGGTCCATCTTGCGGCCCACCTCGGTGAGGTCCTCCACAAAGCCTACAAATTTGTCGTAGAGGTTCCCGGCCTGGCGCGCAATTTCCAGGGCATTACGGCGCTGTTTTTCGTTGCTCCACATGCTGTCTATGGTGCGCAGGGTGGCCAGCAGGGTAGAGGGGGTTACGATAACGATATTCTTGGCGAAGGCGGAGTTGTAGATCTCATTGTCAAAATTGATGGCAATGGTAAAGGCGGTTTCAATCGGGACAAACATCAGCACAAAATCCGGGCTTTCCATTTCGTAGAGGTCCTCGTACTTCTTGGCGGATAGCTGGTCCACATGGCGGCGCAGGGAGGACACGTGGTCTTTCAGGTGCCGTTCCCGCTGGTCTTCCTCGGCATTGACAAAGCGTTCGTAGTCCGTAAGGGACACCTTGGAATCCACCACCATTTTGTTGCCGTTGGGCAGGTGGATGATCACGTCCGGCATCAGGCGGCTGCCGTCTTCCCGGGTAAAGCTCTGTTGCACGGAATATTCCCGGTCCCGCTCCAGGCCGGATTTTTCCAGTACCCGCTCCAGCACCAGTTCTCCCCAGTTCCCCTGCATCTTGCTGTCGCCTTTCAGCGCGCGGGTCAGGTTTTCGGCCTCCTGGGTGATTTTCAGGTTCTGGTTCTGCAGGTTCAGCAGTTGTTCCCGCAAGGCCTGGTGGATGCCGTAGTTTTCCTTGCGGGTTTCCTCAACCTTTTTCTCGAAGAGCTGGATGCGCTCCTGCAGGGGGTTGAGGATGTTTTTGATGTTCTTCTGGTTTTGCTCGGTGAATTTCAGGCTCTTTTCGTCCAGGATTTTATTGGCCAGGTTTTCGAATTCCTTGGTAAACTTCTCCTGCATCTCCTCCAGCGCCTGCTGCTGCTCGGCCTGCTTCTCCTGTAGGCTGGCCAGCTGCGATTCCCGGCGGACCAGTTCTTCCCGCAGCCGCTCCCGATCCAGTTGCAGGGTCTGGGCCTGCTGTCGCGTTTCCTGCAGTTCCCCGCCCAGGCGTTCCAGGTTGCTGCCCAGTTGCCGTTCGCGCTCCTGCAGCGCGCTCTGAGCGCTTTGGGTTTTAAGCTTCAGGATGTAGCTGCCCAGGAAAAAACCGATGCCCAGGCATCCCAATCCGATAACCACGATCCAAATCGTATCCATGCTGTCTTGCCTTTGGTGTAAAGATAGGAAGAAGCCTGAAGAAGAAAAGCAGTCCGGGGCAGGGATTAGGGTTGCACCCGAAACGTGCCGCTTTCCGTATCGAAACGGACGGCATCCGTCGGGAAGAGGCTTTGCAGGGCTCCGGAGGCAATGAGTTCCGCAGGGGGGCCATAGCTGGCTGTTTCGGGCTTCAGGATCAGCAGGGCATCACAAAGCTGCAGGGCCAGTTCAATTTCATGGGTGGTAAAGGCGATGGTGATCCTGCGCTCGCGTGCAATATGCCCCAGGGCTTTGAGGATGTTGACTTTGTGGTGGAGGTCCAGGTGGGTGGTGGGCTCATCCAGCAGCATAAGCGGGGTTTGCTGGGCCAACGCCCTGGCAATCAATGCCCGCTGCAGCTGCCCGTCGCTCAGGGTATGGCAGGGCCGTTTCCGGAGGTTCGTCAGTTGTAATTGTTCCAGGGCCTCGCGTACCGCTGCCCGGTCTGCCTCTCCCATGCGACCGGCCCAGTTGGTATGGGGGTGGCGCCCCAGGGCAACCAGTTCGCCTACGGTAAGGTTGCGCGATGCCGGGGGGTCGGTCAGGACAATACTCAGGCAGGTAGCCCGCTGGGCTAAAGGAATCTCCTCCAGCAACTGCCCCTGCCAGTAAATCGCACCGGCCAGGGCCGGTTGCAACCCGGCCAGGGTGCGCAGCAGGGTGGATTTCCCAACCCCGTTTGGCCCCACAATGGCAGTAAGACTCCCGGGCTCCAGTTGCATACGGATGGAACCGGACAACCGCAGGGGCGGCCGGTTACGCGGGTATCCGATTTGCAGGTCGGCCGCTTCCAGGGCGGGATGGTGGGTCTTGACTTCCATATGGAAAATGGGAAGGACGAAAGTACGGGCTCTGTTGGAGAAATCCTAAACGGCCCGGATCAGAACAGCATTTTATTGCGCCGCAGCAACAGCCAGATCACCACCGGGGCCCCCACCACCGAGGTAATGGCATTGATGGGCAGGACGTAGGCGGAATAGGGCAGTTGGGCCACCGTATCGCAAACCAGCATCAGGGCTGCCCCCACCCCCAGGACCCCGGGCAATAGGTGGCGGTGGTCCGAGGTGGTAAACCACAGGCGGGTAAGATGGGGTACGGCCAACCCTACAAAGGCGATCGGCCCGGTAAAAGCAGTAACCCCACCCGCCAGCAAGCCGGTGGCCAGGATCAGCCAGAACCGCAACCGGGGCAGGGAGGTGCCCATGGAGGCAGCGTATTTTTCGCCCAGCAGCAGGGCGTTAAGGCCTTTTACCTGCCAGAGGCTGATGCCGCACCCGGCCAGGAAAACCACCAACAGGATGCCCAGTTGCCCCCAGCTCAGGTTCCCTACGCTGCCGTAGGACCAAAAGATGTATTGCTGCAGGGCCTCGGCATTGGAAAAAGAAGCCAGCACGGTAACCAGGGCCGCCGTAATACTGCCGAACATCAGGCCTACAATGAGCAGGGCCATGGCATCTTTCAGGCGAGCTGAAACCGTAAGGACTACGGCCAGTACCAGGAAACTGCCCAGGCTGCTGGCCAGGGCCAGGCCTGCATCCGAAAACCATACCCCGGCCGCGACCGGGAGCAGGCTGGCTCCCAGGATCAACAAGGCGGCCCCCAGGCTGGCCCCGGAGCTGATACCCAGCACAAAGGGGCCGGCCAGGGGGTTGCGGAAGAAGGTTTGCATGAGCAGCCCGCTCAGGGCCAGGCCGCTCCCGGCCAAAATAGCCGTCAGGGCCTTGGGCAGGCGGTAGTCCCAAATAATATATCGCCAGGTTTCGGGCAGGCCGTCCCGCCCAAGCAGCACCCCAAGGGTATCCTTCAGGGGGATGTCTGCAGACCCCAGACTCAGGTTCAGCACCAGGGCCGCGGCCAGCAGGACGAGCAGCAATATATAGCGCATGGGCTTTGGTTGGCTACGGGTCAAGGGTCAAGGGGTTTAAAGAAAACAGGCTTATAATCCGCCAGCAGGCCCGGGTGCAGGTAATGGATCAGGTCCTTCAGCACCAGGTCCGGGCGTGCGGGGCCCAGTTCAAAATACAAGAGACCACCGCCCGGCCCGCGGGTAGCGGCATAGGTGAATACCGCCCGGTCCTGGAAGGCGGGGATCCGGGCGTACAGGGCCTGCGCCTCGCGCATCTCGGTATAGGAGGTAAACTGGGAGGGCGATACCCAGGCTGTGGCCTGGTCTGCCCGTTCCAGCACGGCCTCCAGGCTCAGGGACAGACTGCCGGTTCCGGGGTGGTCTGCCCAGAGGTAGTTGGCATGTGCGTCCTCCAGGAAGCGGGCCGCCCAGCTTTCCCCGGCAGGCAGGTACCACACGTCCCGGTACAGGGCCCCGCTCAGAACCCTGGGTTTTTCCGGAGCCGTCCGGGCCAGAGCCCGGGCCTGCAAATATTCCTTTTCGATGGTGGCGAAGGCTATTTCCGCAGCCCTGGATTTTTCCAGCAACAAGCCGAAGAATTTGATCCATTCCGCCTTGCCCAAAGGGCTTTGTTCCGTCCAGTCCCCGTTGAAGATTACCGGGATCCCGGCTTGTTGTATGCCGCGGTAGGCGCGGGGCGCATCGCTTACCCCAAAACCGACCACCAGGTCCGGCCCGGTTTCCAGCACCCGTTCTGTGTTGAGTTGCTCGTTGGCCCCCAGTTCGGCCACTTCGCCCCGGGCTATCCGATCCAGGGTTTGGGGGGAGGAGATGTAGTCCAGGCCCGGGAAGCCTACCAGGGTACTCGCAGCTTCCAGGGTTTCCAGGGCGGGGATATGGGTGGTGGAGGTCAGGACTATCCGGCGCACCGGGGTCGGAATCACCCCATCCAGGGTATCGGCCCCGGGCAGGGTGGCCCGGGATACGGAGTCCGGAACCAGGGCGTAGTGATAGGCCCTGCCGGCCCCGGGCCAGGGTTCGTTTACGGTGAGCAGCACCCAGCCTCCCGGTTGGCGGCTTGCCGCAAAACCCCGGGCGTAATCCAGGGAAACGGGTAGGGGCCCTGATCCGTCCGCCCCGGGGGGGGACGGGTTCCCGCCGCGGCAGGCCGTGAGCAGCAAAAGGACCAAAAAGAAGCGGTATGCCATGGGACTGCCGGTTTTCCGGCCTAAAAGTAGCCCTAAAAATCGGCCTGCAAAAATTCGCAACTTTTGGCTACCTTGCTCCCCGAAATGGGTTCCCGACGGCCTTCGGCTTTCGGGATTAAAAGGGAATCCGGTGTAAATCCGGAACTGTTCCCGCAACTGTAAGCTTTACCCGCATCCGCGGGTGCCCCAGGCCATCTTCATGCCACTGCCCGGAACCGGGTGGGAAGGCTGGCCCCGGGGACGCAAGTCAGGAGACCTGCCCCCTTCACCCACACATTGTTAAACTTTCGGGATAAAAGTTTAGGTAGCTTTTTTACAGAAACGCCTTCCCGTGTCCAAACTCAAGCGACATGAAAAACATGCACAAGGCAGCATGGACCGTACTCTGTACCGTCCTTACTGCTCATGCCCAGAACGGGCAGGATTCCACAGCGGTAACCCGCCTGGACGAAGTAGTGATCACCGATACCCGGGTGCCCATCCCCCGCGAACAATCGGGGAAAACCGTAATCCGGCTGGATGCCGAAGCCCTGAAGGCCTACCAGGGCGGCAGTGTGGCCGATGTACTGAACCGGCAGGCCGGCTTTGAAATCGGCGGGGGGCGCGGGCGCCCCGGGGAAGTTCTCGGGCTCTATGCCAGGGGTGGCCGGGGCCGGCAGGTGCTGGTACTGGTAGACGGGGTACGTGTAAACGACCCCTCGTCCTTTTCCCAGCAGTACGACCTGCGGCTCCTGCCCCTGGACCAGGTGGCCTCCATCGAAATCGTGAAAGGGGCGGCCAGTACCCTCTACGGGACCAATGCGGCTACAGCCGTGATCGATATCCGCACCCGAAAACCCGCAGACCGACCCCTGGAGTTAAGCGTGCAGAACAGCGCCGGCACCCACCGGGCGGCCGAAAACGATGCCTGGACCTTTGGGCAGTATACCTCCAGCCTGGGGTTAAGCGGCACAAGCGGTGCCTTTTCCTACCAGGCGGGTTTTTCCCACCGCCTGGCCAACGGGCTTTCGGCCCTGGCTACGGATACGGACGAAAAGGACGCCTATCGCAACAGTAGTTTCAATGCCCGCCTGTCCTGGCTGGCCGGGCAGCAGACGCGGCTTTCCGTTTTTGCGGATCGCACGCGAATGAAGACCGGGTACGACGATGCCTTTGGGGGTACGGATGCCCCTCATGAATACCAGACGGACCAGGAGCGCATCGGGACGCAATTCCAGTATACAGGCACCGGTTTTATCCTGGAGGCCTATGCGGCCTATGCCGCCTACGCCTCGGAAGACCGGGGTGCCTTCCCGGCGGCCTATACCGGCGGCAACTGGGCCGGGGAGGTCCTGGTGCGCAAGCCCCTGGATCAAAACCTGAACCTGGTAGCCGGGGTGCAATACCTGAGGGACCGGGCAGACCTGGAGGCCCCGGAGTCCTTTACCCTGATAGACCCTTTTGTCAATGTGGTCTGGGGCAGCGCCAAAGGCTTTAACCTGAATGCCGGGGCCCGCCTGAACCTGCATTCGGAGTACGGGAGCCAGTGGGTCTACCAGCTTAACCCCTCCTGGACCCTTCCGGCGGATGGGGGGTACTGGAAGGTATTCGGGTCCTTTTCCACGGCCTACATTACCCCAACCCTGCAACAGCTTTACGGGGCCTTTGGGGCCAACCCGGACCTGGAACCCGAAACGGACCGCAGCCTGGAGGCCGGGCTGGAGGGACGGCCCGGGGAAACCCTGCGCTGGAGCCTGCTCTATTTCAACCGGCGGGAGCAACAGGCCGTGGTCTTCGATAATGCCAATTTTGCCTATTTCAATGCCGCGGACGACATCCGGGTATCCGGGGTGGAAATCGAAGGGTACCTGACCCTTTCCGAAGGCTGGAACCTGCAGGCCAACTACACCTTTACCGAGCGGCAGGGCGATGCTGCCATCCGCATCCCGAAGCACAAGTTTAACGCGCTGCTGTCCGGGTCCCTGGCCCCGCGCTGGCAGGGCACTCTGGCCTATGCCTTTACCGGGGACCGGCCGGATACGGATTTCAGCACGCAGACCCAGGTAGAACTGGATGCCTTTTCCCTGGTGGATGCACGCCTGCGGTATACGTTTATATCGGACCGCCTGGAGGCGTTCCTGGCCGTCAACAATATCTTCAATACCGAATTCACCGAGGTGGTGGGTTACCAGACCCCGGGTCGTACCGCCCAGTTGGGATGGTCTTTCCGGTTTTAGATAACCGAATAGAAAAGCCCCCGAATTTCGGGGGCTTTTTATTTTTCAGGAAACAGGCGTGATTACTGTAGGGTTTTCAGCAGGTTGTCCGGCAATTGGAAATCCGTTCCGGGTTCCACATACATATTGTCCCGCAAGGGCTTGAACATCTTGCTGTGGGTAAAGGGGCGGTCCGGGGTACATACCTCGAAGCTGCGTTTGCCGGATATCCCGGTAATCTCCTCCAGGGCACGGGCAAGCAAGGGCTCGGTCACTTCGCCCAGCACCCCCATGTTTTCCAGGTCTTCCCGAAGCTCGATATCCGGGGGAAAGCCGGAGGTGTAATCGGAAAAGCCCGCAGAATTTTCATTCCGGCCCACCAGGGGCTGGATGGCCCAGCTGTTGTTGGGGTTGATCTGGCTCTCCCGGGAGGACGTATAAATATATGGGGCCCCCTGCCGGTCCGGGTCGTCTACCATAGTAAGGGAAAATTCGTTCTTGCCCGTGGTGGTGGTTCCTATGGTTACCACATCGATATACGGGTTCAGGCCGTTGATCACCAGCTCGCTGGAGGAGGCCGTGCTGCGCGTAGTCAGAATGTACACCCGCTGCAGGTTCAGCGTATTGATGGTGCTTCCCGCCCCGGTAGTGGCGGCAAAGTAATCCGTCAGGGCATCCGGGTCGTCCTGGGTAAAGATCTGCTGCAGGCGATCGTTCCAGCGTTGTACCAGGTATACGTCCTGGGTGCGCCGGCCAAAAATCATACTGGAGAGCAGGC
Source organism: Robiginitalea aestuariiviva (assembly GCF_029537735.1). Lineage (GTDB taxonomy): Bacteria > Bacteroidota > Bacteroidia > Flavobacteriales > Flavobacteriaceae > Robiginitalea > Robiginitalea aestuariiviva. Next base: position 384,420 of record NZ_JARPUQ010000003.1, read on the forward strand.
GGGAACTGTTCACAGAACCCCCGCTGTTGTAACGCAGGTCCAGTACCAGGTCCGTCGCTCCCTCGGCCACAAAGGTGCCGAAGGCAGCGTTCAGGTCCTCATCAAATTCGTTGGTGAAGCCGTTGTACATGAGGTAGGCCACTTTCTGGCCCTGTACATCCAGGGTTTTGGCAATGTAAACCGGGTTTTCCACCAGGTTTTCCTCTTTGGTCAGGGGCACTTCCTTCCCGTTGGGGGTGATCACCCCGCCCTGTACATCCGCCATCTGCAGGGTGTAGCTGGCATTGTCGCCAAAGAGCAGGTCCCGGTAATTACCACCGTTCATGGCCTGCCCGTCCACCCCAACAAAGACCTCGCCCCGCGCAATATCCGCCGCGGCGGCGCTGGAGTTGGGCACGATATAGCGTACGGTCCCGTAAACGGGATCGGAAGGATCCAGGGCCCCATTGCTGTTGGCATCCTGGTAGGTAAGGCCAAATTCCAGGCCGTTGCTGCGGGAAACCCCGGAAAGGTTCTGGGTGAGTTCCACATAATCTTCGCTCAGGAAGCTGAAGCGGTCCGCGCTAAAGAGGAGGCTCTGGAAGAAAACGGCGGGGTCAGTTTCCGAGGCCAGGTACTGGGTGTATTCGGCATCGGTGGAAAACCGGGTATCCGCCAGGTCCGGCACGTCCTGTTGCCAGTAATACCAGATGTTCATGGCTTTCCACATAAAGTCCTGAACATCCAGGTTCCCGACCGGATCGGGACCGGGGTTGGTCTCGTTATCCTTGCTGCAGGCCACGACCATCAGGGCCGCAAGGGCGTAGGCAAACTTTTTCATGGTGCATTTTTTTTGTCGGAAGTGGCGCAAAAACCGTTCCAGGACCGCTTGGGGCGGGCGCCCGGAGGGTTGGGGGATACGCCTAAATCCGTAGCTTTAAGGACCCAATTTAGGGGTTAAGGCCCTAAAAAAAAATTTTTTGTAACAAAATTAGGCCCCCATCGTCTTGCTGGTGTAAAGCCCTCGTAAAAGGTGATGACCACAACAACCCAACCTGCACGTATGACGCAGTCAGAGTTCTTAAACATCGTGATGCCGTTCAAGGACAAGCTCTACCGCCTGGCCAAGCGCCTGTTGATTTCCGCAGAGGAAGCCGAGGACGCCACCCAGGAGGTATTGCTGAAGCTCTGGGCCGGGAAAAAGCAAATGCACCGCTATAATAATGTAGAAGCCTTTGCCATGACCATGACCAAGAACTTCTGCCTGGACCGCCTGAAATCCAAGCAGTCCGCGAACCTGAAGCTGGTACACAGCAATTACGCGGAAACCGGGGCCTCCCTGCAACAGCAGGTAGAGCGCCGCAACAGCCTGGAATGGGTAGAGCGCATCATGGAAGAGTTACCGGAGCAGCAGCGGATGATTCTGCAGCTGCGGGATGTAGAGGCCTACGAATACGAAGAGATTGAAAAATTGCTCGATATGAAACCCACAGCCGTACGGGTGGCCCTATCCAGGGCCCGGAAGGCGGTTCGGGAGAAACTTTTAGAAAAACATCGCTATGGGATCGGATAGAATAGAAAAACTTTTGGAAAAGTACTTCGAGGCAGCCACCAGCGCAGCCGAGGAGCAGGAACTCCGGGCGTATTTTGAAAGCGGGGACGTAGCGCCCCACCTGGAGGAATACACCCCCATGTTCCAGTTCTTTTCCCAGGCCAAGCAGGAACGGTATACCCGGCAGGTACCATTAAAAACCAGAAGCATGCCATACAGGTGGTTATCCGTTGCAGCGGTTGCAGTTCTCGCACTTGGCTTTTATTTCGGCAACCAGTACCAAGAGCAGCGCGAAGCGGAGTATGCCTACCAGCAGACCCGCAAAGCCCTGGGGCTGATTGCCCAGAACCTGGATCGCGGCACCGAGAAGGTGGCGCATCTGGAAACCTTTGAAACGACGAAACAAAAAATTTACAAAAACCAGTAAAATCAAAAAACGATGAAAAAGTTAGTAGCCCTAAGCCTGCTGTTGTTGGCCCCCGTATTGGCCGGTGCGCAGTCAATCTTTGACAAATACGAGGACATGGACCAGGTAAGTTCCGTGATTGTCAACAAAAACATGTTTGAACTCCTGGTCAAGATGGACGTGGATGTGGACGATCCGGAAGCCCGGGAATTCATGCAGATCGCCAAGAGCCTGAGCGGCGTCAAAGTCTTTATTACCGAAGACAAAGGGGTATCTGCAGACATGCAAGCCACGGTAGACCGCTACCTGAAATCCGCCTCCCTGAGCGAGCTGATGCGCGTAAAGGACAAGGATGCCAACGTGAAGTTCTACATCCGCGAGGGCAAGGACAGCGACCATGTAAGCGAGCTGCTCATGTTTGTGACCGGGATCAAGAACATGGACGTGGAGGTGAACGACCGCCAGGTCGAAACCGTCCTGCTGACCCTGACCGGGGACATTGACCTGACCAAGATCGGGGCCCTGACCCGCAAGATGAATCTCCCTGAGGAACTCAACCAGGCGGAGAAAAATAAATCCAAACAGTAACAACCGAAAATTCCCGGGGGCTTGCCCCCGGGATTTCATAAACCCAACCCAGATGAAACGCATTTATGCCATGAAAGCCTGGATCTTTGGCGGCTTGTTCCTGTTGCTCCTCCTCGGGAGTTGCTCCGGCAGCCAGAACCTGCAGGAGTACTATGTGGACAATTCCGAGAACCCGAATTTTATATCCCTGGATGTCCCGGCCAGTATCCTGAAACTGGAGGAGGCCAACCTGGATGCCTCCCAGCAGGAAGCCCTGCATTCCCTGCATAAGCTGAACATTCTCGCCTTCAAAAAAACCGAAGCGAATGCCCAGCTCTACCAGGAGGAAACAGCCAAGGTAAAGGCCATCCTGAAAGCGCCTCAGTTTAAGGAGCTCATCCAGCTCAACACCAAATACGGGAAGGGCGTGGTGAAATACCTGGGCAGTGAAGACGCCATAGACGAGGTGGTGATCTACGGCCACAACAAGGATAACGGCTTTGCCGTAATCCGCGTGCTGGGCAAGAATATGAACCCGGCCCATTTTGTACAATTGTTACAGGCCATTGACCAGGCGGACTTTAAAGGCTCCGGCCTGGGCGAACTTTCCGGGATGCTGAAAGGTTAATTCCGTTGTACCGCATTTTCAATCCCGCAGCCCGGCGCTGCGGGATTTTTTTTTGTGACTTTCGGAGACAGGGCGTGTCATAAGAGCGAACGAACACAAGAACATACCCATGGAACAAGCACAATTATGGATGAACAAGGCGGTGGAATTCGCCGCAGATTACGGCCCCCGTATTGTTGGGGCTTTATTGATTTGGATCGTAGGCTCCTGGATCCTGAGGCGCCTGATGCGGGGTGTCCGCAAGGTGATGCAGAAGAGCGCTTATGACGAATCTCTGCAGCGCTTCCTGCTGAACCTCCTCTCCTGGGCCCTGCGGGTAGCCCTGATCCTGGTGGTGATCCAGAAACTTGGGGTAGACGTAACCACCTTTGCCGCGGTTATAGCAGCTGCCGGCCTGGCCGTGGGCCTGGCCTTGCAGGGTTCCCTGTCCAACTTTGCCGGCGGGGTGCTGATCATGATCTTCAAGCCCTACCGCATTGGCGACCTGATTGAAGCCCAGGGGGTTTTGGGCGTGGTAAAGGAGATTGAAATCTTTACCACCAAGCTCAGTACGCCCCAGAACAAACTAGCCATTGTGCCCAACGGGGCCATGGCCAACGGCAATATTATCAATTATACGGCTCTGGGCAAGATCCGGGTCGATGTGGTGGTGGGTATAGGCTACGGGGAGGACCTGCAGAAGGCCAAGGCGGTACTCACCGAAGTCCTGACCAGCAACCCCAAAGTTCTACAGGATCCCGCCCCGTCCGTGAACGTGCTGGAGTTGGGAGACAGCTCGGTAAACCTGGCGGTACGCCCCTACAGTACCCCTGAGGATTACTGGGACGTATACTTTGCCACGTATGAAGGGTGTAAACTGGCCCTGGATAAAGCCGGGATCGAGATTCCGTACCCGCATCGCGTACAGATACAGAAATAATCCCCCGTTAGAGGTAGTTCCCTTTAAAAGCCGCCCCAGGGCGGCTTTTCTCTATATACCGGTATAGGTTTCGGGGCGGATGGCCCGCATCTCGGCCTTAACGGCCTCAGCAATGTCTAACGCATCGATGAATTCAGCCATGGTCGCGGCCGTAATCCGGGCGTTGGTGCGCGTCAGGGCCTTCAGGGCCTCGTAGGGGTTGGGATAGCCCTCCCGCCTCAGGATGGTCTGCAGAGCTTCGGCCACCACGGCCCAATTGTCTTCCAGGTCGGATTCCAGGCGCTGCCGGTTCAGCAGGAGTTTGCCCAGGCCTTTCAGGGTAGCTTCGAAGGCGATCAGCGTATGGGCCAGGGGCACCCCGATGTTCCGGAGTACCGTGCTGTCGGTCAGGTCCCGTTGCAGGCGGGAAATGGGCAGTTTGGCAGCCAGGTGCCCGAACAGGGCGTTGGCAATGCCCAGGTTACCTTCCGAGTTCTCGAAATCGATGGGGTTCACCTTATGCGGCATGGCGGAAGACCCGACTTCCCCTTCCCGGATGCGCTGTTTGAAGTAATCCATGGAGATGTATGCCCACATATCCCGGTTCAGGTCGACCAGGATGGTGTTGATGCGGCGCAACCCGTCAAAGAGGGCCGCCATATGGTCGTAGTGTTCAATCTGGGTGGTGGGGAAGGAGTGGTGCAGTCCCAGTTGCTCCTGCACAAAACGCTGGCCGAAGGCTTTCCAGTCTACCCCGGGGTAGGCAATGGCATGGGCGTTGAAATTCCCGGTGGCCCCACCAAACTTCGCGGCGGACGGGATGTCGTTCAACAGGTCGAACTGCTCCCGCAGGCGGGTAGCGAAAACGGCGATTTCCTTACCCAGGCGGGTAGGGGAGGCCGGTTGCCCGTGGGTGCGGGCCAGCATGGGGATGTCCTTCCACTCGTCGCTCAGGGCTTCGAGTTTCTCCAGTACGGCCTGGTAGGCCGGGATGTAGACTTCCCCCACCGCTTCCTTCAGGGAAAGCGGGATGGCGGTATTGTTGATGTCCTGGGAGGTAAGCCCGAAATGGATAAATTCCTTGCAGGCGGAAAGGCCCAGGTCGTCAAAGCGTTGTTTCAGGAAATATTCCACGGCCTTTACGTCGTGGTTAGTGATTTTCTCAATGGCCTTGACCGCACGGGCATCCTCCAGGGAAAAATTTTCGTAAATGGCGCGCATCGCTGCAAACCGGCTGGCATCCACTGCTTTAAGTTGGGGCAGGGGGAGCTCGCACAGGGCGATGAAGTACTCCACCTCCACCCGCAGGCGGTAGCGGATCAGGGCGGCTTCGGAAAAATAGTCGCTCAGGCGGGCAACTTTGCCCTGGTAGCGCCCATCCACGGGCGAAATGGCTAATAACGGATCTGCGGCCATAGGGGGTCGTTTAGAAAGAGGCAAAGATAGGGATTATGCCGGTTTATCCAGCAATTTCAGGACCTTTCGGGCCCTGGCCTGATAGCCGGCGCTGCCTGTGGGGTAGCCTTTTTCCAGGGTAGCCCGTAACTCCCGGTGAACCCAGGGCCATTCCCGCCCCAGGGCAAACAGGGTTTGCATGGCAAAGGCTTTCGGGGCCACTTTGTGCGGGCCGATTAGCCAGTCAAAACAAGCCACCACCATGCGCTCCCGCTGCACCATGCTCAGGGGCGGGCGGGATGCTTCCGGCTTCCGGGTATACGCCAGGGACAGGATTTCACAGATTTTGGCCATGGGCCGGATGGAAGACTCCCCCTGCAGGTGTTCCAGCCCCAGGGTGAATGCTTCCAGGTGCGGGAACAGGATTCCCGGGGTTTCCCCAATGGCCCGTTCCAATACCCAACAGGCCCGGTGCCCTGCGGGTTCTTCTGCCCCGAAGCCGATATCCAGCAGGGTGGGCACCCACTGCGGGTTGGCCAGCACCTCCCCGGCCATGGCCGTGCGGGCTTTCCGGGTGGCATCTACATAATCCAGCCGATGTAGCAGTTGGGCTTTCTCTTCCAAGTTTGTACTTTAGTGAAAAAGATACACATCGTGAAAATAGGGAAAAAAATAGCCTGGGCCCTGCTGTTGGCCTTTATCGTGATCCAGTTCATTCGGCCGGAAAAGAATGAGTCCACTTCAGACCACCTGCAGGCCTTCCTGCAGGAAACTACCCCGCCGGAAGGGGTGTCTCAAACCCTTTCCAAAGCCTGTTACGATTGCCATAGCGATCATACGGAATACCCCTGGTACAATCATATAGCCCCGGTGTCCTTCTGGCTGGCCAGCCATGTAGACGAAGGGAAGGAACACCTGAATTTTTCCGAGTGGGCTGCGTATTCCGCCAAAAAGAAAGACCACAAGCTGGAAGAGGTGGTGGAAACGGTAGAGGAAGGCGAAATGCCCCTGCGCGAATACACCTGGACGCACGCCGGAGCCCGCCTGACGGCTGAAGAAAAGGAGGCCCTTATCGCCTGGGCTAAAAAGTCCCGGACCCTTTACCCAACAGCTGCCGCACAAGAGTAGGCACGCCCACTGCTGCCCGCTCCGCAATAATTTCCAACCCGTCGAAATCCCCCGGGAGCACCTGAGGCCTGGGGTCAATAAAATACAGGGGTACCCCGGTACGCTTGTAATGCACCAGCCCGGCAGCCGGATATACCTGCATAGAGGTGCCTACAATGAGCAAAAGGTCCGCCTGTTGTACGCAGGTTGAGGCGGGTTGGAGCAAGGGCACTTCTTCTCCAAACCAGACAATGTGCGGTCGCATGGGGTAGCCTTTCGGGCAGCGGTCTTCCAGCGCGAGGTCGTCTTCCCAGAAAAACACCTCTGCTCCAGGCCCGGTACTGCGCACCTTGCGGAGTTCGCCGTGCAGATGCAGCACCCGTGAGCTGCCTGCCCGTTCGTGCAGGTCGTCCACGTTCTGGGTTACGATATTTACCTCAAAGGCTGCCTCCAGTTCCGCCAGGGCCTGGTGCCCGGCATTGGGGGCTACGGATTTGAGTTGCCGACGCCGCTGGTTGTAAAAATCCAGCACGAGTTCGGGGTTTCGGTGATATCCGGCCGGAGAGGCCACTTCCATCACATCGTGCCCTTCCCAAAGCCCGTCTTCATCCCGGAAGGTACGGATACCACTGTCTGCACTCATCCCGGCCCCGCTCAGGACCACCAATCGTTTTTTCGTATATCCCATCTGTTTTGCCGGGTCTGCCCCGCGATGAATTTTGTTAAATTTAGGCGCCAAACGGACATATGCCAAGTTTTGACCCGGAATTATTGGAATACCTGGAGGGGTTTTTAACCTCCCAACGCAAGGCCCGATTCCTGGAGGTCCTGGCCCGGCGTACCCGCTACATTACGGTGGCCCTGGAAGATGTGTTCCAGCTGCACAACGCCAGTGCGGTAATCCGCTCCTGCGATGTTTTTGGCCTGCAGGAGGCCCACCTGATTGAGGCCCGTTTTGGCCGGAGGCTGGATAAAAAAATTGCCATGGGCGCCCAGCGCTGGGTGGATATCCACCGGCATGCCACCACGGCCGATTGCCTGCGTGCCCTGAAAGCCCGCGGATTCCGCATTGTAGCCACCTCTCCCCGCGAGGGGAGCCTGACCCCGGACGACTTTCCCCTGGACCGCCCCCTGGCCCTGTTCCTGGGCACCGAAAAGGAAGGCCTGAGCCAGGAAGTAATGGAGCAGGCCGACCACACCATCCACATCCCTATGCAGGGGTTTACCGAAAGCCTGAACATCTCTGTGGCGGCGGCCATCCTGCTGTACCGCTTAACACAGCGCCTTCGGCAGTCCGATATGCCCTGGGGGCTATCCGAGGCCGACCAGCTGGAGAAGCGCCTGGACTGGACAAAAAAAACCATCAAGTCTTCTGAGGATATTATTGCCCGTTTCCGGAGCGAATCCTGATTTTTTGTACCTTAAGAAGGCGGGTAAAGCGGGCGCCATGCCAGGCCCCCATCCCGCCAGAAACAACAACCTGCCTTATGACAACCGCACTCTATATTATTGCAGGACTCTTACTCCTGCTTATTGTCCTGTACCAGCTGGGCCCTGCCCGCTACGACGTTTCCCGAAGTATCGAAATCCAGAAACCCCCGCAGGAGGTCTTTGAGTACCTCAAGCTCCTGAAGAATCAGGACCACTGGTCCCCCTGGGGCAAGCGGGACCCGGATATGAAAAAGGATTTCAGGGGCAAGGACGGCATGGTAGGCGCCGTGAGCGCCTGGGAAGGCAATAAGGAAGTCGGGTCCGGGGAACAGGAGATTACCCGTATCGAACCCGGCCGCCGCATCGAAACCGAATTGCGGTTCCTCAAGCCCTGGAAATCCACCTCCGATGCTTACATGGAGGTTGAACCTTTGGGCTCCGGCACCCGTGTCCGATGGGGATTTAAGGGGGAGAATGGCTTTCCCATGCGCCTGATGATGCTCTTTATGAGCATGGACAAAATGGTAGGAAAGGATTTTGAGGAAGGCCTGGCCTCCCTGAAGGCCCTAATGGAAACCAACGCCTAACAGCAAACTATGGAAACAAATATGGTAGCCTGGTTCGAAATCCCCGTTACGGATATGCAACGGGCCCGGGCATTTTACGAAAAGGTATTCGATATAGAGATCCACGTGCAACAGATGAATGATCTGGAGATGGGGTGGTTTCCCATGGCCCCGGGTAAGTCCGGGGCGCCGGGTTCCCTGGTGAAACACCCGGAATTTTACTTTCCCAGCAAGGACCAGGGTACGTTGGTATATCTGCAGTGTGCGGATGTACAGACCCAGTTGGACCGGATTGCCGGCCTGGGCGGGGAAATCCTGCAATCCAAAAAATTGATTGCCGAAGGCATGGGCTATATGGGCCTATTCCTGGATAGCGAGGGCAACCGGGTTGCCCTGTATTCACAGGCTTAGGTGCTGGCTTAAGGTTTGAGTTCCAGCAGAGCCACGGCAAAGGGGCTTTCAAATTCGGCGCGCCCGTTGCGCACCACCAGTTCCTGCCCGGAGTAGGCATCCCGAAGCGCGGTGCCGTCTCCAAAGAAGCCACGCACCAGAAGGGACTTCTTGCCTTCCTTTAGGTCCAGGCCAATCACCACCTTATCGCGAAAGCCTTCCCCGGTATAGCTTCGGCTGAACACGTAGGGTGAACTGCTCAGTCGGTGGTGCCGCCCTGCCCCCACTGCGGGGTGCATCCGGCGGAAACGTCCCAGTTTTTGCCAGTGGTCCAGGATGTTTTGGGTGGTTTCCAGGCTGTCCAGATCACCCCAGTTCATAAACGTCCTGAGGTTGGCATCGCCCACCGCGCCTTCGGCTCTAAGCGGGCGCGAGGTTTCATCCCCGTAATAGATCTGAGAAATTCCAGGGGTGAGCAACAGCACATTGGCAGCCCGGTAGGGTTGCACCCGGTCCGGGTCAAAGGGGTTGCCGTCGTCGTGGGAGCTCAGGTAGTTCATTACGGATTTACCGTTCAGGGGGTTTTGCAGTAAGCGGTTGTATTTGCGAAAGGTCTCTTCGTAGGGATTGGCGGCGTCCATCTTCAACTCGAAGTTGATCAGGGCCTTGAACCCGTGGTCGAAATAGTCCACTTTGCGGTTGCCGAAATCGTAGTCGCGACCCCCGGAAATCCCATACCCGTATACCTCGCCCACCATAAAAAAGGGATTCTGGTCCAGGATGCGATCCGGATGCAGTTTTTTCCAGTTTTCGAACGCGAAGGAAGCCTGCTTGTAGAGTTCGCCCCAGGCCTTTTCATCCGCGTGTTTAGCCGTGTCTACCCGGAAGCCGTCTATGCCCAAATCATTCACGTAATCCGTGAGCCATTTAATGAGGTAAAAGCGGGGTGCCCTGGGGTAGCCGGTGCGTTCAAAAAACACCTGTAGCTCATCCAGTTCCAGGCTCAGCCGCCCTTCGGCCTTCCACTTGGCCAGCAGGGCGTCCGGCAGTTCCACCGGGGCATCGGATTCCGTATAGATATCGGGGAGGTTTTCCACCAGGGTACAGGCGGTTGTGTTTTCATAGGAATCGAAAGTGCAGACAGGTTCCTGCCGCACCCAGTCCTTGGGCCAGGCAGCGTCCTGGTCCGTAACCGGGCCGGTGTGGTTCAGCACCACATCCATCAGTACCCTAATCCCATGGCTGTGGGCGGTTTCCACCAGGCGTTCCAGTTCGGCCCTTGTCCCAAAATTAGGGTCCAGGGCCGTCCAGTCCTTGGCCCAGTAGCCGTGGTATCCGTAAGAGAGGCCGGTGCCCTCGTCTGTGGCCCCGTGGATTTGCTCTACTACGGGAGTAAACCAGATGGCATTCACCCCAAGACGGTCAAAATACCCGGCTTCAATTTTGTCGATAATCCCGGCCAGGTCTCCCCCCATAAACCCCCGTAAGGGGCCTGTGGGGAGGGTGCGGTTAAAGTTTACGTCGTTCTCGGGCTTTCCGTTTCTGAAACGGTCCGTGAGGAGGAAATAAACATTGGCCCCTTCCCAGAGGAAGGGTATGCTGTCCGTTTGCGCAGCTGTTTTGGCTTGTTCTTCTGTGGTTTGGGAGGCGTCCTGTTTCTGGGGTTCGCCCTGGCAATTCCAGAGCAGCAGCAAGGCCAGCAGCGGCAGCAACAGTGGTTTCATGTATTAGCTTTGCCTAAAGCTATAAAATGGCGGGGAGAAATAAAACTAATTTTCCCGGTTCAGCACCTTAAATTCCTCGTAGCAGCTGCTCAGGGCATCCAGAATCTGAAGGTCATTTGCGGTTTGTATAAACGAGCTGGAATAATTACAATTGGTGAGGATGTCTTCGATGTCCACTTTCTCGAGCTGCAGGAGTTCGGTCAGGGTTTCCCGGTCAAATTTGGATGCCAGCAGATCCCGGATGCGGTCGTCTTCCTTGATCTGCCGCAACTTGCGCATCTGCCGGGGGTGTTTCCCGAATAAATTCCGCAACAGGTCCGCCGGGTTCAGGATGGCGCCAAGGACCTTAGTTACGGCACTGGGGTTTTTACTGCCCGCCTCATAACTTACCGGGAGCCCGGAAATGCTGTACTGGTAGGCTGTGTTTACCGGGAGGTTGCGCACGTCCACCTCCAGGTATCCCGTAAGCTGGTAGGGGCGTACAATTACCTCCTCCAGGGCATAGGCCAGCTCGGTCAGGGCAATTTTGGTCCCGGAAAACCGGAACATATCATTGGTTACCCGGATTTTCTGGGATTTAAAGCCCAGGTAGGAAAAATAGAGGGTATCGTTAACCGCGGCGCGTATGGAAAATTCCCCCTGGGCATTGGTGATAGTGCCCACCACCTGGTTCAGGTTAATCACGTGTACGCTCTCCAGAGGCAACTGGCTCTGGGCATTGATGACCACGGCGGAAAAAGTGTCTTCTGAATCGGCGTCCTGGGCCAGGGCCGGAAAGGCCGCCAGCCAGGTTAATGCCAGCAGGAGCAGGTACCTGATTGGGAGGGATGCATTCACTACGCTAATAACGTAAAAAATCCAGGTGAATGCCAAATTTTAGCATGGGATTAACTAGCCTTTACCAGCTTGTTTCTTCCCTTTTTTATTCTTTTTCCCGGCCGGTTTCCCATACCCTTTCCCCTTTTTTCCGGGGGGCTTCCCGTAGCCTTTGCCTTTTTTGGCATAGGGGGGCTTCCCGCCTTTTTTCCAGGGTTTTTTCTTCCCCTTGTATGCCGGGGGAGCATCGGTGAGTTCCACCTTGATTTCCCGGCCTTCCAGGTTGGCCCCTTTCAGGCTCTCCAGGATCAGGGGGGCTACTTCGGGTTCCGTGCTAAAAAAGGAGAAGCTGTCCTTGGTCTCCACCTTGAAGATATCTTCTTTGCCCAGGCCGGTAGCTTCCTTCAGCATGTCCTTGAGGATCATCCAGTCCAGCCCGTCCCGCTCCCCAACATTGATAAAGAAGCGCGCCGGGGCATTCCCGGGCAATTGTTCGGACGTTCCACCTGCTTTCGGACTTGCCTTGGGATCCTGGTTTTTGGCATAGAATTCGGCAAAACGGCTGAATTCTACCGATACCATTTTGGCGATTAGATCGTCCCGGTCCAGGCCGTCGAGCAGGTCGTTCACGGCGGGCAGGTAGGTTTTAACCTCCGGATGGATTTCTGTGTTGCGGATCGAATCCGCCAGGTGATACAACTGTATTTCGCAGATCTCCATCCCGGTGGGCAGGGGCAGTTCCTCAAAGGGCCGGCCTGTTATGCGTTCCAGGGCGCGGATGCGCCCACGCTCCGATCGGGTCATGATAATCAGGGAAACCCCAGATTTTCCAGCCCTGCCGGTTCTGCCGCTCCGGTGGGTATAGGTTTCAATATCGTCCGGCAGCTGATAATGGATAACGTGGGTGATGTCGTCCACATCGATGCCACGGGCGGCCACATCGGTGGCTACGAGTAATTGTAACTGCCGTTTGCGGAAGGCGCTCATGACCAGATCCCGCTGTTGTTGGCTGAGGTCGCCGTGTAAGGCCCCCGCATTGTAGCCGTCTTCAATCAGTTTTTCGGCCACCTTTTGCGCATCCCTTTTGGTACGGCAAAAGACTACGGAAAACAAACCGGGGTTGGCGTCGGCCAAACGGCGCAAAGCGGCGTAGCGTTCCCGCCCGCCTACTAAGTAATATTCGTGGCGTACGGTAGCTGTGGCCACGTTGCGCCCGCCTACGGTCAATTCGGTGGGTTGGTGCATAAATTCGCGGGCAATCCGGGCTACGGCATCCGGCATGGTAGCCGAAAAAAGCCAGGTCGATTTGTCCGAAGGGGTATGCGAAAGGATGTCGGTCAGGTCTTCATAGAAACCCATGTTCAGCATTTCGTCCGCCTCGTCCAGCACGCAGTAGGTTACCTTGGAAAGGTCTGCCAGGCCCCTGGAGATCATGTCCTTGATCCGGCCGGGGGTGGCTGCAATGATATGGGCGCCGCGCTTCAGGGCGCGGGCCTGTTCCTGAATGGAGGCGCCTCCGTATACGGCAACCACCGAGAACCCAGGGATAAACTTGGCATACGCTTGCATTTCGTTGGTGATCTGCAGGCAGAGCTCGCGGGTAGGCGCCAGAATAATCGCCTGGGTGGTGCGGCTGTCGGTGTCTATACACTCCAGCAGTGGCAGGCCAAAGGCAGCCGTCTTCCCGGTACCGGTTTGGGCCAGTGCTACCAGGTCCTTATCCCCGGTAAGCAATTCGGGGATGGCCCGTTGCTGGATTTCAGTAGGAGTTTCGAAGCCAAGGGCTTCAATGGCTTTTAAAACAGGGGCGCTCAACCCCAAATCGGTAAATGTAGACATGTAGTGTGGTTGGTCAACCAGGCGTTCGGCGTCCTGAATATATTGGAAAGCAGGGTTGGACGGCGGTTGCAATTCGGGGGCAAATATACTTCGAATAATCCAGACACCGTCTTTTTTCGAAGACTTTAAATTTCTGGTATTCAGCCTGGTTTATGGGCTCCTGCATCCTCCATAAACGCCTGCAGGGCACGAAAGGCCTTTCCCCGGTGGCTGATCCGGTTTTTTTCGTCCCGGGTCAATTCGGCAAAACTGCGGGAATGCCCTGTGGGGCGGAAGATGGGGTCGTACCCGAAACCGCCTTCTCCTTGTGGGGCCCTGAGGATTTCTCCCTGGGCAACCCCCTCAAAATAATGAAAGGTATCCCCTTCGGTCAGGGCAATGATGGTGCGGAAGCGGGCACTGCGGTGATCAGTGTCGGCCAGGGCGGTTAACAGCTTTTCGCAATTGGCCTTTGCATTGCCCTCTGGGCCGGCATACCGGGCCGAATAGACCCCCGGGGCCCCGTTCAGGGCTTCTACTTCAAGGCCGGTATCATCTGCAATGCAGTCGTACCCGTAATGTTGCTGCACGTGTGCGGCTTTCAGGCGGGCATTACCTTCCAGGGTTTCGGCGGTTTCCGGGATGGTTTCCATACAGCCGATATCCGAAAGGGAAAGCAATCGGAAGCCCGGGGGCAGCATCTGGCGGACTTCTTCCAGTTTGTGGGGATTATGGGTGGCAAACACCAATTCTTTTTCCATAGGGCAGGGGTCGGTTCCACATCAAAAATACTACATTTGAGAGATGTTCAGAACCCATGCATTGGAATTGAAAATCCCGCCAGCCCTGGTTTTCCTGGCATTTGGCGGGGCCATGTACCTGCTGGCTGCCTTTTTGCCCGTGGGCCAGTTCGATTTTTTCGGGAGGGAACTCCTCTGGCAGGTGCTGGCTGGCCTCGGCATCCTGGTGGGTTTGATTTCCGTGGGTCAGTTCCTCCGGCGGGGGACCACCCTGGACCCCTTCCGCCCGGAAGCGACCGGGGCACTGGTAACCGGAGGGGTTTTCCGCTTCAGCAGGAATCCCATGTACCTGGCCCTGCTCCTGGTTTTGCTGGCCTGGGGCCTCTGGCTGGGCAATGCGTTTAACGCCGTAACGGCCGGCCTGTTTGTCGCCTATATGAACCGGTTTCAGATCCGGCCTGAAGAGCGAATTTTGGAAGACCGCTTTGGCGGGGCTTACCGCCAATATGGCCAGGCCGTACGCAGGTGGTTTTAGATTTGCGCATGTTCTTTATTATTGATATATTTGCTTATATATATAAAAATAAGCTAAAAACCTTATACAGTGATCGCCGTTCTTACCGCCGACCTCATCAATTCTGCGGCCCACCCGCCCGCGGATTGGTTGCCGCCGCTTAAGGCCCTGCTCTCCCGCAAGGGCAAAAGCCCGTCCGATTGGGTCATTTACCGGGGTGATGAACTGCAGTTGCGCCTGGACCCCAAGGATGCCCTCCGGATAGCCTTCCGCCTAAAGGCCCTGGTGCGCACTTTTTCCGGGATGGATATCCGGATCGCAATCGGGTTGGGGGGCGAGAACCACCATGCCACGAACCTCTCGGAATCCAATGGGGGGGCCTACCGCCACTCCGGAAGGCTCTTTGAACAACTGAAAACCCGGAAAATACACCTGCAGGTAGCCAGTGGGGCAGCCGCTCCGGATCGCACCCTGAACCTGATGCTGCGACTGGCCCTCCAGTTTATGGACCAGTGGACACAGGTTTCCGCGGAAATGGCCGGGATGGTCCTGGACCACCCGGAAGCCTCCCAGCAGGAACTCGCCAATAGCCTGGGCATCCGGCAGCCTGCCGTTAGCCAGCGCCAAAGCCGGGCTCGCCTGGATCTGGTGTGGGAATTACTGGAATATTATCAAACCGATTACCTCAAAACCCTGCCCCCATGTTCGTAAAACTCCTGTTGGCCCACCTGCTTGGGGACTTTCTGCTCCAACCCCGCCGGGCCCTGATCCATAAACAGGCCCGAAAGGCGGCATCGCCTTTTTTTTACCTGCATGTGGGCATCCATTTTGGGCTGGCCTGGTTGCTGCTCTGGACGCCCTCGGGATGGAAACCCGCCCTGCTGGTGGCGTTGTCCCATGGGGTAATTGACCTGGTCAAGCTGTATACCGAAAAAAGGTATAAGCGGGTAGAAGTCCCATTCCTGCTGGACCAGGCCGCACACCTGGCCGTGCTGGGGGCCGTGGCCTCTTATCCGCATACCCTGGAGGCCTTGCAGGGGATGTTGCAGCAGACCAACTGGGCCCTGGTTACCGGGTTATTTTTTGTGACTTACCCGGCCGCCATCCTGAACGCCCGCCTGCTGGAAGGGTTGTCCCGTCAGATCCAGTGGGACCACGCTTCCCTGCCCGGGGCGGGGATGTATATCGGCATTCTGGAGCGGCTGCTGGTGTTCCTTTTTATCCTGCTGGACCACTGGGAAGCCATAGGCCTGCTGATTGCCGCCAAGTCCGTGTTCCGTTTTAACGACCTGAAGGAGCAGAACAACCGCAAATGGACGGAGTATATCCTCATAGGTACGCTGCTAAGCTTTGGAATGGCCATTTGCGCAGGGCTGCTGGCCCGGATGGGCTAAAGCCTTCCCAATGCGGAATTCGCAATGAAAAGGGAGATAGCCCGCATTTTTTTAACAAAGCCGCCTGCCTTTGTAACGGCCTTTCGAATTTGGCGTCGGCTTCCTGCCGAAGCGGGTTTTTCTTGTTATATTCACGCCCTGAAAACACCTGACCGTGAGCCGCAAATTTGTCTTCGATTTTGACAGCACCCTGACCCAGGTGGAGGCCCTGGATGTCCTGGCCGAAATTACCCTGGGCGACCGGGAAGACCGGGGGGCGATTATCCGGGAAATCCAGGAAATCACAAACCTCGGCATAGACGGAGACATCTCCTTTACCGAATCCCTGGAACGGCGGATCCGCCTGCTGGGTGCGCACCGGAAAGACCTGAAACCTCTCATTGCCCAACTCCGCAAAAAGATTTCCCGATCCATTGCTGCGAATAAGGAATTCTTCGAGACTTATGCGGAAGATATCTATGTGATTTCTGCGGGTTTTAAGGAGTTTATCGTACCCATTGTCTCGGAATACAACATCCCAGCGGAGCGGGTCTATGCGAACACCTTTGAATGTGATGCGGACGGGAATATTGTCGGTTTCGACAAGGAAAATTACCTGGCTGCACACAACGGGAAGATCGACTGCCTGCGCGCCCTGAACCTGGAAGGCGAGGTACAGGTCATTGGCGACGGCTACAGCGATTATGTGATGCGCGAGGCCGGAATTGCCCATAAATTTTTCGCCTATACCGAAAACGTGCACCGCGACAAGGCTACCCGCCATGCGGATCACGTAGCCCCCAACCTGGATGAATTTTTATTTGTAAACGATTTGCCTAGAAACCTTTCCTACCCCAAGAACCGTATCAAGATTTTATTGCTGGAGAATGTACACCCGGCAGCCTTTGAAAACCTGACCGAAGACGGGTTCTCCGTAGAGCTGGTCAAACACAGCCT
This sequence comes from Robiginitalea aestuariiviva, assembly GCF_029537735.1. Lineage (GTDB taxonomy): Bacteria > Bacteroidota > Bacteroidia > Flavobacteriales > Flavobacteriaceae > Robiginitalea > Robiginitalea aestuariiviva. Next base: position 401,281 of record NZ_JARPUQ010000003.1, read on the forward strand.
ATCCGAAGACGAACTCGTGGAAAAGATCAGAGGCGTGCACGTGCTGGGTATCCGCTCCAAAACCCAGGTAACCCAACGGGTGCTGGATGCCGCCAACAAGCTCATGGTGGTGGGGGCGTTCTGTATCGGAACAACCCAGATAGATTTAGACTACGCCCGCCAGAAGGGCGTGGTGGTCTTTAATGCTCCGTATAGCAATACCCGCTCCGTGGTCGAACTGGCGGTGGGGGAAATTATCATGCTGATGCGCAGCATTTTTCCCCGGAGTACGGAAATTCATTCCGGCCAGTGGAACAAAACCGCAGCCAATGCCCGGGAAATCCGCGGCAAGAACCTGGGGATCGTGGGTTATGGAAATATCGGGAAACAACTTTCCGTCCTGGCCGAGGCCATGGGCATGCGCGTGTATTATTACGACGTGGACGAACAGCTGGCCCTGGGCAACGCCGTGAAGTGCGACAGCCTGGAGGATTTGCTGAACGTTTCCGATGTGGTGACCCTCCATGTGGACGACAACCCCGCCAACAGGAATTTTATTGGCGAACGGGAAATCGGGCAGATGCGACACGGGGCGTGCCTGATTAATCTCTCCCGGGGTTTTGTAGTGGATATCCCCGCCCTGGTGGAAGGCCTGAAGAGTGGCAAACTCGGGGGCGCTGCCATTGACGTGTATCCGGAAGAACCCGCCAGCAATGGGCCCTACCTCACGGAACTGGCCGGGCTGGACAACGTGATCCTTACCCCGCATATTGGGGGGAGTACGGAAGAGGCCCAGCGCAACATTGCGGATTTTGTGCCCAACAAGATCATGGAGTACATCAACTCCGGCAGTACGGTAGATGCGGTAAACTTCCCCAACATCCGCCTGCCCAAGCAGCAAAAGGCCCACCGCTTCCTGCACATCCACAAGAACGTGCCCGGCATTATGGCCCATATCAACCAGGTGCTGGCCTCCTACGATATGAACATCACCGGGCAGTACCTCTCCACAGATCCCGACGTGGGATATGTGATCACAGACCTGGATAAGGATTACAATAAGGCGGCCATCAAGGCGCTGAAGAATATCGAACACACTATAAAATTCCGGGTGTTGTACTAGCCACCCGCCGGTTGCAGGGGGCAATCGGGCAGGCGCTTTTAGGGAAGGGCCCAGGGTTCAGGATGTAGGGCTTCTGGGTTGAAACCTTGTGTGCAGCCTCTTAGGGGAGCCACCCGCCCACCCGGCTTAAAAGTAGGGTGCAGGTCCGAAACCGGATTGCAGCGGACCAACCTCAAACCGCAGCTTACCCCCGCAGGATTTGTTCCGGTTATTCTTAATCGTTGTGATACGGGTCGCCCTTCAGGATGGACAGGGCGCGGTAGAGTTGTTCCACGGCCAGCAGGCGTACCACCTGATGGTTAAAAGTCATGCGGGAGAGGGAGATGCGCCCGTTTGCCCTGGCCTGCAGCTCTGGTCCGAAGCCGTATGCCCCGCCAATGACCAGTACCAGGCGCTTAGGGCCGGTATTCATCCCTTTCTGGAGATAGTCTGCAAACTGGCGTGAAGTAAATTCCTTCCCCTTTTCGTCCAGCAGCCAGACCAGGTCCCGGCTTTCAAGGCGCCGTATGAGGGCGTCGGATTCTTTTTGGCGCAACAGGGCAGGGTCTGCCCCTTTTGCCCGCACATTGGGGATGCATTCCAGTTCAAAGGGAACATAGCGGCCAATCCGGTCTGAAAACGTAGTGACCAGTTCAGTCAGGGCCCCTGTATCTGTGGGGCCTACGGCAAGCAAAAGCAGTTTCACCCCGGGAAGGTACACCATTGGCGGCAGACCCGAAAATGCCTGGCCGTGCCCCCCCGGATTCCCCGAACATTTTAGTACTTTAGTACACCAAACCACAGCGATGATCTCACCCGAAAAGTTTCAGGAAGAAATCGACCTTATCATTGCCAACGCCCTGAGGGAAGACGTGGGCGACGGGGACCACAGTTCCCTGGCATGCATCCCCGCAACAGCCCGGGGCGGTGCGCGTTTGCTGGTCAAGGATTCAGGAATACTGGCCGGGGTGGCGTTTGCCCGGCAGGTCTTTCAAACCGTAGACCCGGCCCTGGAGATGGAGGTACTGATCGCGGACGGCACCCCGGTGAAATACGGGGATGTTGCCTTTCGCGTGGCAGGCTCGTCCCAGAGCATCCTGAAGGCGGAGCGATTGGTACTCAATGCCATGCAGCGTATGAGCGCCATTGCGACCAAGACTGCGCGCTACGCCCAGATACTGGAGGGTACGGGCACCCGCATTTTAGATACCCGGAAAACCACCCCCGGGATCCGGGCCCTGGAAAAATGGGCCGTGCGCATTGGCGGGGGTGAAAACCACAGGTTTGCCCTCTACGACATGATCATGCTTAAGGACAACCACATCGATTTTGCCGGAGGTATTCCCCAGGCCATCCGCAAGACCCGGGACTATCTGGAGCGCACCGGGCGGGACCTGAAAATCATCGTGGAGGCGCGAAACCTGGAGGAGGTGGAACTGATCCTCTCCGAACCCGGGGTACACCGTATCCTGCTGGACAATTTTAATTACGAAGACACCCGCAAGGCCGTGAAACGCATTGGCGGGCGGGTACAAACGGAGTCTTCCGGGGGGATCAACGAAAAGACGTTGCGGGAATACGCGGCTTGCGGGGTGGATTTTATTTCATCCGGGGCCCTTACGCATTCGGTTTACAACCTGGACCTGAGCCTAAAAGCGGAATAAATGGGCATGACGCTGGAGGAACGCCTGCTCAAACTCCCTGTGGTCCGTGAGGCCATAGCTTTGCTCAAGCGCATACAGCTCACCGCTTTTGAAGGCCTTTCCCTGTACGACTTGCTGGCCATGTACGTTCGGGGGATCATTCAGGGGGCCCTTTCCACACGGGCCAGCGCCATTGCCTTCAGCCTGTTTATGGCTATTTTCCCCCTGTTGATTTTTCTGATTACCCTCATCCCGTTTTTGATCCCGTATGTAAGCCTGGGGAACCAGAATTTTGATGCGGAGTTCCTGAATTTCCTGGAGACCTTCCTGCCAACTGCCACGGGCGACTATTTCTCCGAAGTTTACCAGCAAATCAAGGACCAGCGGCAGGGCGGGTGGCTCTCGACCTCCTTTTTGATTTCCATCTTACTGATGGCCAATGGGGTGAACTCCATTTTCGGGGGCTTCGAGAACAGTTACCATATTGAGCTGACCCGGAATTTCTTTAAACAGTATGCCTATGCCCTGATGGTAGGGCTGGTACTCTCCCTGCTGCTGATCACCGGGGCGGTGGCCTACGTGTATTTTGAATTTTATATCCTGGGTTACCTTACGGATTTTACGGCCCGCACCAGTGGGGTGGTACTGGACGAAGGGGAGATTTTCGGGGCGCGAATTGCCAAGATTGTATTCTTTGTCCTGCTTACCTACCTGACCACGGCCATCCTGTATTATTTCGGGACGGCCGAAGGGAAGAAGGCCAGATTCTTTTCGTACGGCGCTTTGATGACCACCCTGCTCATTATCCTGACTTCCTACCTGTTCGGGATCTATATCGACAGTTTTGCCCGCTACAATGAATTATACGGCGCCCTTAGCGGCCTGCTGATCCTGATGGTATACATCTGGCTCAACGCCAACATTCTGTTGTTGGGCTTTGAACTCAATGCCACGCTTACCTACCTGAGGAAGCAACTCGGAAAAGACGAATAAGGCCGGCCTATGGAAACCTATGCCGAAGTCTTACTGCCCATCCCCCTGGAACGGAATTTTACCTATGTGCTTTCCGAATCTCAGGTGGCCTCTGCAGCCATTGGGGCAAGGGTGGCCGTACCCTTTGGGAAGTCCAAGCTCTATACCGGCCTGGTACTGCGCCTTCATAAGGAACGCCCCGAAGCGTATACCCCCAAGCCGGTATTCCGGGTGCTGGATGACCAGCCCCTGGTGAGCCCGGTGCAGCTCCGGCACTGGGCCTGGATGGCCGGATATTATATGTGTACCCTGGGGGAAGTTTTCCGCACGGCCGTACCCTCAGGATTCCTGCTGGAGAGCGAAACACGCGTACTGCGCGTGGAAGGTACTGACCTGCAGGGCGAGGAACTCAATGACCTGGAGTACCTGGTCCTTGAAGCCCTGGAACACCAACCGGCCCTGAGCGTGGGGGAGATCGGGGAGATTGTGGACCGCAAACGGGTGCTCCCCCTTCTGCACGGCATGTGGTCCCGGGGGCTGATCCGTTTGCAGGAAAAACTGCAGGAGCGCTACACCCCCAAGACAGTGCGCTACATCCGCCTGCATGCCCAATACCGGTCGGACCAGGCCCTGGAGACTTTGCTGGACAGCCTGGGCCGGGCACCTAAACAATCGGCCATCCTGTTGCAGTTGTTCCAGTTGCAGGAAGGGGCCGAAAAGCCGGTCAAAAGCAAAGTGCTGCAGGAAAAGGCAGGAGCCTCCCGGGCTGTGCTCAAGGCTTTGATCGATAAGGAAATCCTGGAGGAGTATCTGCTGGAGGAAGATCGCATTGCCGTAGGGGAGGAGGGGCCTTCCGGCCCTATGCCCGTATTGAGCCCGCATCAGGAGGCAGCCCTGCAGCAAGTACGACAGGGCTTTGCAAGCGGGAAACCCGTATTGCTTTACGGGGTTACGGCATCCGGGAAAACCGAGGTGTATGTACGCCTGATCGAAGAAGCCTTACAGGAAAACCGGCAGGTGCTTTATCTGGTCCCGGAAATCGCGATCACCCAGCAACTGGTGCACCGTTTGCAACGCGTTTTTGGCAGGCGGGTGGTGGTCTTTCACTCCCGGCTGAACCTGATGGAGCGCTCCGAACTCTGGTACCATGTACAGGCCGGCACCGAGAAAGCTGCGGTAGTGCTCGGCGCCCGTTCCGCCCTTTTTCTGCCCTTTGCAGACCTGGGGCTGGTGCTGGTGGACGAGGAACACGAAAACACCTTCAAACAATTCGATCCGGCCCCCCGCTACCACGGTCGGGATGCCGCCATAGTACTGGCCGGCTACCACAAGGCCCGGGTTTTGTTGGGTTCAGCCACCCCCAGTATCGAAAGCATGCACAACGTGCAGAAGGGTAAATATGCGCTGGCCCGGATGGAACGCCGCTACGGGAACGTGTTGCTACCGGACATCCAACTGGTTGACCTGGCCCGGCAGTACCGCCAGAAGCGGATGAAAGGGCGGTTTTCCGAACCCCTGGCCGAGGCCATTTCCGAAACCCTGGCGTCCCGCCAGCAGGTGATCCTCTTCCAGAACCGCCGGGGATACGCCCCCATTGTGGAATGCCAGAGTTGCGGGCATGCCCCCCAGTGCCCCAACTGCGATGTAAGCCTGACCTTTCACCGCTACCGCAATGAATTGCGTTGCCATTACTGCGGCCACCACCGGGCCCTGGAACAGACCTGCGAGGCCTGCGGCAACCCCACCCTGGATACCAAGGGCTTCGGGACAGAGCAGGTGGAGGCCGAACTGCGGGAGCTCTTCCCGGAGGCCATCGTGGACCGGATGGACCTGGATACCACCCGGGGCAAATACGGTTACCAGAAAATTATCGGGGCCTTTGAGGCCCGGGAAACGGACATTTTAGTAGGCACCCAGATGCTTACCAAAGGGCTTGATTTCCGGCACGTGGGCCTGGTGGGGATCATGAATGCGGATACGCTGCTGCACTTTCCGCATTTCCGCGCCCACGAACGCTGCTTCCAGTTGCTTACGCAGGTGTCCGGCCGCGCGGGCCGCACCCGGGAACGGGGCAAGGTGCTGATCCAGACCTACAACCCCCACCACCAGATCCTGGTGCAGGTTTCTAACGGGGATTATGAGGGGATGTACAAGGAGCAACTCTATGAGCGGGAACAGTTTCGATACCCGCCGGCGGTACGGATATTAAAGATCACGTTCCGCCATAAGGAGTATAACCGGGTGGGGGAGGGAGCCGCCTGGTTTGCCCAGGCCCTGCGCCAGCAGTTCGGCACCCAGGTGCTGGGGCCGGAATTCCCGGCGGTGGCGCGGATCCGCAATCAGTACCACATGAATGTGTTGCTGAAAATCCCGCCGGGGCAACCCCTGTCACCAACGAAAAATAGCATTAAAAGAATCGAACGTTCCTTTAATGCTATTTCCCAGTACAGAAGTATTCGTGTGGTCTATAATGTAGATTATATCTGATTATACGTTGCTCAGGGCTTCCGCCAGCTCAGTTTTCTTGTTCCGGCTCAGGGGAATGGAGCGACCGCCTACCTCTACGTTCTTGCTGTTGAACTTTTCGATTTTTTCCAGATTCACAATGTAGGATTTGTGGATGCGCAGGAATTTATCGGAGGGCAGTTGCTTTTCAAAGGCCTTCATAGTACTCAGGATCACAATATTGGCATCGTCGGTAACCAGTTTGATGTAGTCACCCAGGGCCTCGATCCATTTGATTTCGTTCAGGAAGACCTTGCGTTTTTTCAGGTTGCTCTTTACAAAGATGTGCTCTTCGTCTTCAGAAACCTTGTTGATTTGTTCGTACTTGGTTACCGCCCGTTTTACGGAGGCGTCAAACCGCGCCATGGTAATGGGTTTGTGCAGGTAATCGGTAACGTCGTAGTCGAAAGCCTTCAGGGCATAATCCGGTTTCCCGGTTATGAGGATCACCTGTGGAGGGTTCTCCAGGGTTTCGAGCAGGTCGAAACCGTTGATGATAGGCATTTCTACGTCCAGGAAAATAAGATCGATCTCGTTGTTTTTGATGCCATTCTTGGCTTCGATCGCATTGCTGTACTCGGCCACCAGAGCAAGGTTAGGATGATTATTCACCAACTTGGCAACCGCCATACGTTGCATTGATGAATCATCAACCACGATACTTCTTAGTTTCATAAAGGGTTGATTTGTGGGGTTAAATCATCGACAAAGTACCTAAAAGCACCGATGAATTACAATTAAAGTTGTAAACATCGCTGTGAATAATGTACCAATGACGATGACGCTGCATGATTTGATTTGGGTTTAGGTTAAGCGTACGATTTTGCATTGCTTAAGGCTATAACGAACTTTTTTTGGTTTTCTTGTGAATGCATCTAAGAATTATTACTTTTGCGCTCCTTTTTAAATGTTTAATATATATGAACCATTACGAAACTGTTTTCATTTTAAATCCCGTTCTATCTGACACTCAGGTAGAGGAAACAGTTAAGAAATTCGAGGATTTCTTGACCAAGAATGGTGCCAAGATGGTCTCCAAGGAAGATTGGGGACTGAAGAAGCTGGCTTATCCCATTCAGAACAAAAAGAGCGGATTCTACCATCTGTTCGAATTCACCGCACCCGGAGAGGTTTTGGCCCCGTACGAACAGGAGTTCAAGCGGGATGAGCGCATCATGCGCTTTCTGACCGTTAAACTGGACAAGCACGCCATTGAGTGGGCGGAGAAACGCAGAACCAAACTAAAAGCTAAAGCGTAAGGGTATGGCCACATTACAACAACAAGCAAAAGGCAAGAAAGACGGGGAGATCCGGTATCTGACCCCGTTGAACATCGAGACTGCCAAACAAAAGAAATATTGCCGGTTCAAGAAATCCGGCATCAAATACATCGACTACAAGGATCCGGATTTCCTGATGAAGCTCGTGAACGAGCAGGGCAAGATACTGCCCCGCCGCCTCACAGGTACTTCCCTGAAGTATCAGCGCAAAGCGGCTCAGGCCATCAAACGGGCCCGTCACCTGGCCCTGATGCCTTACGTAGGAGATTTGTTAAAATAAACGGAAGGAAGCATGGAATTGATCTTAAAGCAAGACGTTGAGAACCTCGGGTTCAAAGACGACGTGGTAACAGTGAAAAACGGTTACGGACGCAATTACCTGATTCCTCAGGGGATGGCTGTTCTGGCCACCTCCTCCGCGAAAAAGGTACTGGCCGAAAACCTGCGGCAGAAAGCCCACAAGGAAAAGCAGGTAATTGAAGCCGCCGAGAAGACTGCCGAAGCCCTGAAAAGTCTGGAGGTTAAGATTCCGGCCAAGGTTGGGGATGCGGATAAGCTCTTTGGCTCTGTAACCAACATTGATCTGGCTGCTGTCCTGGAGAAGGAAGGCCACGCCATCGACAAGAAGTACATCAGCATCAAAGGGGGCGCCATCAAGCGCGCTGGCCCTTATGAAGCCGAAATCCGCCTGCACCGCGAGGTGGTGGTACCTTTCGGGTTCGAGGTGGTGCCGGAGAAGTAATTTTCCCAGTGAAAATTTAAAGAGCTATGCATGCATAGCTCTTTTTTTTTGCCTTATCTTCAACCTCCCTTAACCGGGAAAGGATAGCTAACTAACGAAATCAAAATTTATGAAAGCGAAACTCTTACTGTTATGGGTTTGCCTGGCCACCGCGCCCCTGGCAGCCCAGGTAACCACCTCCAATATCCGGGGTACGGTTACGGACCAGCAAGGCGAGGTCCTGCTTGGAGCCAACGTAGTAGCTCTGCACACGCCAACGGGAACCCGTTACGGAGCCATCACCAACGAAGATGGCCGCTTTAATTTGCTGAACCTTCGTGTGGGTGGCCCGTATGAAGTAACCATTTCCTATGTGGGCTTTGCCAGCCAGCAACAATCCGATGTTTTTCTGACCCTGGGGAAAACCTATACAATGGATGTACAATTGGTGGAACAAAGCCAGGCGCTGGAGGAAGTAGTGGTAACCTCGGATCGCAACGCCACCTTTGGCAGTGACCGCACCGGGGCCGAAACCAGTGTGGGGCGCCGGGAAATTACCCGCTTGCCTACCATTTCCCGCTCCACCAACGATTTTACCCGGTTGGAGCCTACAGCCAGTAACGGTTCTTTTGGGGGACGCAACGATCAGTTTAATAATTTCTCGCTGGACGGGGCTATTTTCAACAACCCGTTCGGACTGGATGCGGCCCAGCCCGGGGGGCAAACGGAGGCTACTCCTATTTCCCTGGATGCGATTGACCAGATCCAGGTATCCACAGCCCCGTATGACGTAACCCAGGCCGGGTTTACCGGGGCCTCGGTAAACGCGGTAACCCGCAGCGGTTCCAACGACCTGTATGCGACGGTGTACGGGTTCTTCCGCAACGACGACCTTACCGGGGGCAAGATTAACGGGGACGATGTATTCAAAACCGGCCTGGAGCAGACCCAATTCGGGTTCAGCATTGGCGGCCCCATTATTGAAAACAAGCTCTTTTATTTTGCCAACTTTGAAAAGGACGACCTGACCGAGTTGGGTACTGCCGGCTTTGTGCCCAACCGGGGAGCGGGCAGCATTAACGAATCCCGGGTTCTGGCTTCCGATTTTCAGATGGTAGACAGCTACCTGCGGCAGGTCGTAGTAGGCCGGGACGGACAGGGCAACCCTATTTATTACAACCCCGGCCGTTACGAAGGGTTCAACTTTGACCAGGAATCCACCAAAGGGATCTTCAAGCTGGATTGGAACATCAACGACAATAACCGGTTGGCGTTTATCTACAACTTCCTGGATGCCTCCAAGGAGAAACCCGCCCACCCCAGTGCCCTGGGATTCCGGGGGCCGAATGCGTCCACCCTTCAATTTGAGAATACGGGATACCAAATCAACAACCGTATCCAGTCCGTACAATTGGAACTGAACAGCACCCTTTCCGGGGAAGCCACCAACAAGTTGCAGGTAGGGTACACCCATTTTGACGACTTCCGGACTCCCTTATCCTCCCCGGCTCCGACCCTTACCATCCTGGATGCCACGGGCAGCTCCAACTACATCATTGCGGGGCATGAACCTTTTTCCATCAACAACCGCCTGGATCAAAAGGTATTCCAGATCACCGATAACCTGAATATTTTCAAAGGGGACCATACCTACACCGTGGGCTTTTCCTTCGAAAAGTTCCAATTCGACAACTCCTTTAACCTGGGAACCTATGGCGCACAGGGCGTATTCTTCCCCACTACGACCATCACGGATTTCCCGGATTATGCCACCTCCGGAGCGCTGCAGCAGGCTTTCAATGCGGCTATTGCGGCAGACCGCAGCCTGAGCGCCAACGGCACAGGCAACCCCGGAGGATGGTCATTGGCAGAAACCAATGTAGGCCAGCTGGCTTTTTATATGCAGGACGAATGGAACCTGACGCGCGATTTCAAACTCACCTATGGGGTGCGTTTCGATAAGCCCCTGTTCTTTGACACGGCGGATAAGGTAAGGGACAACATTGAACGCAAGGGCGGGGCCAGCGGCACCTATATCCCGTCCATTGAATACTATGACCCGGAAACCGGCGAAGCCGTTTACCTGGATTCCGAGCAAATGCCCAACAACAACTTCCTGGTTTCTCCCCGTCTGGGTATGAACTGGGATGTGCACGGAGACAATACCCTGCAGGTGCGGGGGGGTACCGGACTCTTTACCGGACGCTTCCCCTTCGTGTGGCTGGGCAACCAGGTACAGGGCGTAGACTTCTTCTTCTATCAGGTGGTGGATCCGGCATTCCAGTTCCCCCAGGTATGGCGTACCAACCTGGGTGTGGATAAGCGCCTGGAAAACAACCTGGTCCTTACCGGAGACCTGTCCTATACGCGTGACATCAATGCCCCCCATGTTCAGAACTGGGGGCTGGATACCCCTTCCGGGACCTTGCAGGGGGCAGACAACCGGGCGGTTTATGCCAATGGGGACAAGTCCCAGATTTTTGGGGGCTCTACCAATGCCTATGTCTTTACCAACTCCGACCAGGGACGGATCTGGAACCTTGCCCTGAAGGCCGAAAAAACCTGGGATAACGGCATGTACGGCCGCCTGGCTTACAGTTACCTGAATGCCAAGGAGGTCAATTCCATTGAGGCCGAAATTACCGGTGATGCCTTTGCCGGGAATGCCATTGTAGGCAATGCCAACAACGATGTGTTGGCGTTTTCCAAGTACGGGGATATGCACCGCATCATCGGGGTGTTCTCTAAGGCCTTTGATTTCGGGACCACGGTATCCACCTTCTTTGAGTATGCCCGGGGCAACCGCTACAACTACATCTACGGAGGGGACATCAACAACGATGGGTCCAGCATCAACGACCTGTTGTACATCCCCACCGCCCAGGAAGTGCAGCAGATGAACTGGGCCGAGGCCAGCGATGCGGCGGCTTTTGAGGCCTTTATCGGGCAGGACGATTACCTGAGCGACAACCGCGGACAGTATGCCGAGCGCTATGGCGCACTGGCGCCCTGGAGGGGCCGCTGGGACCTGAAGGTGCTGCAGGACATCCACCTGGCGCAAAAGCACACCCTGCAGCTGAGCCTGGACGTTCTGAATATCGGAAACCTGGTCAACTCCAACTGGGGCGTGGTGGAAGAACCCGCCTTCAATCAGTTGCTCGGGGTTAGCGTTGATGCCAATAATGTGCCCACCTACTCTTTTGACGAAAACCTGGCGCAGACCTTTACGGCGGCTACCGATGCGCGTTCCCGCTGGAGGGCACAGCTTGGGGTGCGTTATATTTTTAACTAGGCAGCAGAATCCTTAATTTTGTACCGTCCGGCCCTAAAGCCGGACGGTTTTTTTATGAAATACCGTAGACTCACCCGGGAGCAACTGGAAGAACTGCACGAGGAATTCATCAATTTCCTGGCTACCCAATCCATTACCGCGGAGGAATGGGCAGACATTAAAGCCCGGAAGCCGGAGGTAGCCGAACAGGAATTGGATGTCTTCAGCGATCTGATCTGGGAAGGGGTCCTGGGGCGGGTGGCCTACCTGGAGCACCTGGGGACGCACCATATGAACCTGTTCTACCTGACGGAGAAGGAGATGAAACTGATCTCCGTAAAGGTAAACAACCCGGAGGTGGACCTGGGCACCCCGGAGGGTTTTGGCTGGTTTAAAAAGAACTGGCAATCCGATTTTGTCGAATACCTGACGGCGGCCAAAGCCTATTCGGACGACCCCAACCAGGACAAATTCGAACTGATCGAAAAAGGGGCAGTCATTACCCGGGGCGATCTCTACCGCTGGTTCGAGGAAGTGATCGATACCTAGCCCGCATCCCGCAGGCTTCCCTTATATTTGCAGCAACAAACCCGAGCGATGGCCCAGAAACCCTCCATTCCCAAAGGTACCCGGGATTTTTCCCCGGCCGAAGTAGCCCGACGCAACTTTATTATCGAGCGGATCCGCCGGCAATTTGAACTGTTTGGCTTCCAGCCCATCGAAACCCCGGCCATGGAGAACTACGACACCCTGATGGGGAAGTACGGGGAGGAGGGAGACCGGCTCATCTTTAAGATCCTGAACTCCGGGGATTTCCTATCTAAGGCAGACCTTTCTGCCCTGCAGCAGGCCGATGCCCAGGCCCTCACCCCGCAGATTAGTGAGAAGGCCCTGCGCTACGACCTGACTGTACCTTTTGCGCGCTATGTGGTCATGCACCAGAACGAACTCGAATTCCCGTTCAAGCGGTACCAGATCCAGCCGGTATGGCGGGCCGACCGCCCCCAGCGGGGCCGTTTCCGGGAGTTCTACCAGTGCGATGCGGATGTGGTCGGTGCCCGCGGCACCGTACAGGAGGCGGAATTCATACAGCTTTACGACCGGGCCTTTGCAGACCTGGGCCTGCAAGGGGTTACCCTAAAACTGAACCACCGCAAGGTGCTTTCTGGCATTGCCGAGGTAATCGGGGCAGCAGACCGTTTGGTAGACTTTACCGTAGCCCTGGACAAGCTCGACAAAATTGGCCGGGATAAGGTGGAAGCCGAAATGGAAGGCAAGGGCATTTCGCGGGAGGCCATCGCCAAGGCGGCGCCCCTTTTTGAATTAAAAGGGACTGCCTCACAAAAGATAGAAGCCCTGCGCGGCCTCCTCTCGGGCTCTGCCCAGGGGATGGAAGGGCTGGACGAGCTGGAAACCCTGGTGGCACGCACCGCAGCCCTGGGCTTGAAGGCAGCCACCCTGGAACTGGATATTACCCTGGCCCGCGGCCTGAATTACTACACCGGGGCCATTTTTGAAGTGGCTGCGCCCGAAGGCGTGAATATGGGCTCCATTGGCGGGGGCGGGCGATATGACGACCTGACCGGCATCTTTGGCCTGCAGGACATGAGCGGGGTGGGGATTTCCTTTGGTCTGGACCGCATTTACCTGGTTATGGAACAACTGGGATTGTTTCCTCAAACCCTGGACCGCGCCCTGGATGTATTTTGCGTGAATTTCGGGCAGCAGGAGGCCGATGCGGCCCAGCAACTGGTCCTGAACCTGCGCAATCGCGGTATCCGGGCAGATCTGTACCCGACAGCTGCAAAGGTGGGGAAACAATTCAAGTACGCGGACCGTCGCGCAGTGCCCTATGTGGTGCTGATCGGGGAAGAGGAACTCGCCAGCGGCACCTTTACCGTGCGCGATATGCAGGGCGGCACCCAGGACACCTACTCCCTGAATGCCTGGGAGCAGTTTGCCGACCGCCTACAACCGTGATCGGATTTCCTTAATGATTTTAGCGTAATACGCGCTGCCGTGGGGCACATATGCCCCGGGGTTGGCCAGCCCCCAGGTGGCCTCGGCCAGCTGGGTAAGGGGTTCCCAGCGCAGGGCGGCTACCTCCGAAGCCTGGGGAATGAGCTTTAAGCCGGAATGGGCCACGCGCAAGAGAAACAGGTGGTGGAACTCCGAATCGGTAATCCCCCCGGGGTGCTGGTGCTGTTCCTGATGCAGGCCCAGGTATTCCAGCCCGGAGGGTACGGCCTCCAGGCCAATCTCTTCCTGTATTTCGCGCAGCGCAGCCTCCTCCGGTGCCTCCCCGGCACCCATGTGCCCGGCCACGGAAACATCCCATAACCCCGGAAAAGTAACCTTATTCAAACCCCGTTGCTGCAGAAGTACCTGCGCCTGGGGCGTGTACACCCATACGTGCACCGTAGGGTGCCACCACCCCATGCGGTGCGCCTCGGATTTCAGGGCCGAGCGCCCGGTGGGCCTCCCTTCGGAATCCCAGATATCGATGCGCTCGTCCATTTGTATTGGGTTATTCGAAATAGCTGAAGGATTCCCCGGCTTCGATCCGCAACAGGGTTTCGTAGATCAGACGGATTACATTGGCCACATCTTCCTTGTGGACCATTTCTACCGTAGTGTGCATATAGCGCAACGGGAGGGAGATCAGGGCAGAAGCCACCCCCCCGTTGGAGTAGGCAAAAGCATCGGTATCCGTCCCCGTCATACGGGAAGCGGCCAGGCGCTGGAACGGAATTTCGGATTCCCGGGCCGCGCTCAGGATCCGGTCCCGAAGCTTGTGTTGTACGGCCGGGGCGTAGGAAATTACCGGGCCGGAACCCATCTCGATCAGTCCCTCCTTCTTCTTTTCAATCATAGGGGTAGTGGTGTCGTGGCACACGTCTGTGATGATGGCCGCATCCGGTTTCAGGCGGTTGGTAATCATCTCGGCCCCGCGAAGCCCGATTTCCTCCTGCACCGAATTGGTGATGTACAGGCCAAAGGGAAGTTTTTTCTTGTTTTCGTGCAGCAGGCGGGCCACCTGGGCAATCATAAAGCCGCCGGCCCGGTTATCGATGGCCCGGCACACAAATTTATCTCCGTTCAGCACATTGAACGTGTCCGGGTAGGTTATCACGCAGCCCACATGCACGCCCATTTTCTCTACTTCTTCCTTATCCTTGGCTCCGATGTCGATAAAGATGTTCTCCAGTTTGGGCGCTTCCTCCTTGGCACGGTCGCGGGTGTGGATAGCCGGCCAGCCAAAAACGCCTTTCACGATGCCGTTGTCGGTATGGATGTTCACCCATTTGGAAGGGGCAATCTGGTGGTCGCTCCCCCCGTTGCGGATCACATAGATCAGCCCGTTGTCCGTAATGTAATTCACGTACCAGGAGATCTCGTCGGAATGCCCTTCGATCACTACCTTGTAGGGGGCATCCGGGTTAATAACCCCTACCGCAGTCCCATAGGTGTCCGTGATAAAGCTGTCCACATAAGGCTTCAGGTATTGCATCCACAACTTCTGGCCTTCCCATTCGTGCCCGGTAGGGGAGGCGTTGTTCAGGTATTGTTCAAAGAATTCAAGGGCCTTCTGGTCCAGGATCTGATCTGTTTTCATCTTCGCTTGGGTTTGGTGTAAAATTAGCCATTTTCACACTTATTTAATACCGTTTGCAGCCCATTATCGTTACTTTTGGATTGCTGCCGCTAAGAGTAGCCTGGCATGAAGCAAATCGCGATCTTCCTTTTGATGTGTGGCATTCCGGCCGGGCTCTGGGCCCAGGTCCCGGAAGAGCCCCTGGATTCCATCCAGCAACAGCTGATCATTGTGGAAGGGGATTCCATATTCCGGAGTTCCATCGAACTGGAAGAGGTCTATATCTTCGGGAAGCTCAAGTTCGACACTTACCAGGATAAGTTACGTTATTACATCCTCAGGCGAAAGACCCTGAAGGTCTACCCTTATGCCAAGCTGGCGGCTGACCGGCTGGTGGAGCTTAACTCCCGCCTGGAGCAGGTGCAGTCCCGCCGCAAGCGCAAGCAGTACACCAAAGTTGTGCAACGGTTTATTGAAGAGGAATTCTCCGGGGAGCTCAAAAAATTGACCCGTACGGAGGGTCAGATCCTGGTGAAACTCATCTACCGGCAAACCGGGATTACCGCCTTCGAACTGGTGCGGGAGCTGCGCAGCGGCTGGCGTGCCTTCTGGTACCAGACCACGGCCCGCATGTTCGACATCAGCATTAAGGAGGAATTCCATCCGGATCTGATCCACGAAGATTATCTGATTGAAGATATCCTGCAACGGGCTTTTGCCGCCGGGCAGCTGGAGCCCCAGAAAGCCAAGGCCGATTATGACTACGCAAGTCTCACCAACAAGTGGAATGTGGCCAAAAAGGAGGTGGAATAATTGCGCGTTCGGAATTCTTTCACTATCTTGATTGTCCTTTTTTTGGCGTCTGATACTTCAAAATTCTAGTTTTTAGCGCATTAGGATCAGGGGCAAAAAAAGTTTCAAAATTTACCGGAAATATTTGGTGGTAATTTCAAAAAACCATCCTATATTTGCACCCGCTTTTCGAGGGAAACGCAGGTTTGTTTCGGGGAGTGCAAGGGGGAGCGAAAGGCGCCCCAAGGTCATTGACATATTGACAGACAGCAACTCTTCTGCCTTTAGCGGGGCGGAAGACT
>NZ_JARPUQ010000004.1:0-2024 GCF_029537735.1 Robiginitalea aestuariiviva
GGGGAGCGAAAGGCGCCCCAAGGTCATTGACATATTGACAGACAGCAACTCTTCTGCCTTTAGCGGGGCGGAAGACTTGGTAAGTACAAACAACATCCGTCAAGGAAGAATAAAAAAACCTGGACCGAGTTGGGATAGATCTTAGTTGTGGAATTTTTGTGATTTGGGAGTTGAAGATAATTTGTTCTCAAGTTATATAAGAATCTACGATGAAGAGTTTGATCCTGGCTCAGGATGAACGCTAGCGGCAGGCCTAACACATGCAAGTCGAACGGTAACAGGGAAAAGCTTGCTTTTCCGCTGACGAGTGGCGCACGGGTGCGTAACGCGTATAGAACCTACCTTCTGCAGGGGGATAGCCCGGAGAAATTCGGATTAATACCCCGTGGTATTATGATCTGGCATCGGATTATAATTAAAGATTTATCGGCAGGAGATGGCTATGCGTCCTATTAGCTAGATGGTGAGGTAACGGCTCACCATGGCATCGATAGGTAGGGGCCCTGAGAGGGGGATCCCCCACACTGGTACTGAGACACGGACCAGACTCCTACGGGAGGCAGCAGTGAGGAATATTGGACAATGGTCGAGAGACTGATCCAGCCATGCCGCGTGCAGGAAGACGGCCCTATGGGTTGTAAACTGCTTTTGTACGGGAAGAATAATGCCCACGTGTGGGCAGATGACGGTACCGTACGAATAAGGACCGGCTAACTCCGTGCCAGCAGCCGCGGTAATACGGAGGGTCCGAGCGTTATCCGGAATCATTGGGTTTAAAGGGTCCGCAGGCGGATCAGTAAGTCAGAGGTGAAAGTTTGCGGCTCAACCGTAAAATTGCCTTTGATACTGCTGGTCTTGAGTTACGGTGAAGTGGCCGGAATATGTGGTGTAGCGGTGAAATGCATAGATATCACATAGAACACCGATTGCGAAGGCAGGTCACTAACCGCCAACTGACGCTGATGGACGAAAGCGTGGGGAGCGAACGGGATTAGATACCCCGGTAGTCCACGCCGTAAACGATGGACACTAGCTGTTGGGCCGCGGTTCAGTGGCTAAGCGAAAGTGATAAGTGTCCCACCTGGGGAGTACGTCGGCAACGATGAAACTCAAAGGAATTGACGGGGGCCCGCACAAGCGGTGGAGCATGTGGTTTAATTCGATGATACGCGAGGAACCTTACCAGGGCTTAAATGTAATGGGACAGGCTTAGAGATAGGCTTTTCTTCGGACTCATTACAAGGTGCTGCATGGTTGTCGTCAGCTCGTGCCGTGAGGTGTCAGGTTAAGTCCTATAACGAGCGCAACCCCTACCGTTAGTTGCCAGCGAGTAAAGTCGGGGACTCTAACGGAACTGCCGGTGCAAACCGTGAGGAAGGTGGGGATGACGTCAAATCATCACGGCCCTTACGTCCTGGGCTACACACGTGCTACAATGGCCGGTACAATGAGCAGCCACTGCGCGAGCAGGAGCGAATCTATAAAACCGGTCACAGTTCGGATCGGGGTCTGCAACCCGACCCCGTGAAGCTGGAATCGCTAGTAATCGGATATCAGCCATGATCCGGTGAATACGTTCCCGGGCCTTGTACACACCGCCCGTCAAGCCATGGAAGCCGGGAGTGCCTGAAGTCCGTCACCGCAAGGAGCGGCCTAGGGCAAGATCGGTAACTAGGGCTAAGTCGTAACAAGGTAGCCGTACCGGAAGGTGCGGCTGGAACACCTCCTTTCTAGAGAAGTCATCAGATTATCTATTAAAGGCGACCAAATCAAACGCGGAAGTTCCTTCAAGCAATTGGGAATCTTCCCGACCGGGCCAGGTTTTTTTAAGCTTCCTTAAAGCATAATTTAAGGATGTTGTTTGTGTCTGTCATTATAACAATGCAGTCTCATAGCTCAGCTGGTTAGAGCGCTACACTGATAATGTAGAGGTCGGCAGTTCGAGTCTGCCTGAGACTACAATGTAGGTGAAGGCAGTGAGAAGTCTACCCCGATGGATATCGGGGAGTCTGCCTGAGACTACG